>NZ_JAXLSA010000001.1:0-1512115 GCF_046330795.1 Mycobacterium sp.
TGACCGCGCTCGCTGAAATTCCCCACTGACGCTCATCGAAATTCCCCACCCGTGTGGCTCCGCCGAGAAGGGCGGGCCTCCCTCGAAGCTGCTGGTGTCTGACGCCAGTTGCTCCACCGAAGGAGGCCCGCTTTCTCATGCTCACATGGGAGGACGATGTGGAAGTACATGCCCTACGCAAACGTGGTTGGTCGATCTCGGCGATCGCCCGCCACACCGGTCGCGATCGCAAGACGGTCCGCAAGTATCTGGCCGGTGACGGCAAGCCCGGGGTCCGGGCCCGGCCCGACCCTGATCCGTTCGATCCGTTCGTCGACTACGTCACCGCGCGACTGACCGAGGATCCGCACCTGTGGGCCCGCACCCTGTTCGACGAACTCGAGGACCTGGGGTTTCCGTTGTCGTATCAAAGCCTGACTCGCAACATCCGCACCCGCAATCTACGCCCGGTCTGTGAGGCGTGCCGGACGGCGACCCAGCGTCCGAACGCGGTGATCCCGCACCCGCCGGGTGATGAAACCCAATGGGACTGGCTGGAATTGCCCGATCCACCGGCATCATGGGGGTGGGGCAAGACCGCGCACCTGCTGGTCGGGTCGCTGGCCCATTCCGGAAAGTGGCGCGGCTATTTGGCGGCGTCGGAGGATCAGCCGCACCTGGTCGCCGGCTTGGACCGCGTCACCCGCGGCCTGGGCGGCTGCACACGGGTGTGGCGCTTCGATCGGATGGCCACTGTGTGCGACCCCGGCAGTGGCCGGGTGACCGCATCGTTCGCCGGGGTGGCCAAGCACTACGGCGTCTCGGTGGCGATCTGCCCGCCGCGGCGCGGCAACCGCAAGGGCGTGGTGGAGAAAGTCAACCACACCGCCGCCCAACGCTGGTGGCGCACCCTGGCCGACGACATGACCGTCGAGGCGGCCCAGGCCAACCTGGATCGCTTCGCCCGCGTCCGCGGTGACACTCGTTTGCGGGCCACCACCGACGGCCGCTCCTCGGTCGCAGTGGTGGCCAAGGCCGAACCGCTACAGCCGGTGCCGGCGACCCCGTATCCCGTCATCGTCTCCGAGCGCCGGACCGCGTCACGGCAGGCATTGGTGCCCTACCGCGGCAACCGCTACTCCGTACCCCCGGAACTCGCCGCCGCACAGGTCGTGGTGTCACATCCGGTCGGGGCCGACTTCTGCGATATCGCCACCATGAGCGGGATCGTGATCGCCCGGCACCGGATGGCCGCCGACGGGCTCGGGGTGATGGTGCGCGACAGCGGTCATGTCATCGCCTTGGACACCGCCGCGATGGCCACCGCGGCCACTGGGCGTCCACACCGTCGCAAGGAACGCATCCCACCCGGACCCGCGGCCAAAGCTGCTGCCGCACAACTGATCCAGATCAAACAGGCCGATAGTTCTGCTGATCAATCTTGCACTCCGTCAACCGATTCCACCGTCATCGACCTGTCCGCATATGAGCGGGCCGCCCAGAACAGGACCATCCAATGACCCCCACCCCACGCACCCCGAAAACCACCACTACGACCACCGCCGAGGAATCGCCGTCAGCGGCGGCAAGTCGTTATCAGCAGCTGCGCTCGCACCTGGCCGAACTCAAACTCACCGCGGCCGCCGAAGCGCTCCCCGCGGTGCTCGATCAGGCCGCCGCCGAGGGGTTGTCGCTGACCGTCGCGTTGGAGCGGCTGCTGGCCGTCGAGGTCGATGCCAGCACTGCCCGCCGATTGGCAGGCCGACTGCGGTTCGCCTGCTTGCCCACCCCGGCCACCCTCGATGACTTCGACGTCGACTCCGCCGCCGGGATCGACCGCAAGCTGATCGACGAGCTGGGCACCTGCCGCTACCTGGAGTCGGCGACCAACATCCTGCTCATCGGGCCGCCGGGAACAGGAAAGACGCACTTGTCGGTCGGATTGGCAAGGGCTGCAGCACATGCCGGCTACCGGACCTACTTCACCACCGCCGCCGATCTGGCCGCTCGGTGCCACCGCGCCGCGATCGAGGGACGCTGGGCCACCACTATGCGGTTCTTCGCCGGCCCGACCCTGCTCGTGATCGACGAACTGGGGTACTTGCCGTTGCCCGCCGAAGCCGCTTCGGCGTTGTTTCAGGTTGTCTCCCAACGGTATTTGAAGACCAGCATCGTCATCACCACCAACCGCGGGGTGGGAGCCTGGGGTGAGATCCTCGGCGACACCACCGTGGCCGCCGCCATGCTCGACCGCCTGCTGCACCGCTCCGTGGTCATCAACCTCGACGGCGAGTCCTACCGGTTACGCGACCACCAGGCCGCCGCGGAAACCCTACGCCGAACAACCACCGGCACCCGCCGACAACTACACTGACCGCTGCTCACAGGTGAGGAATTTCGGCGAGCACACCTGAGGATTTTCGATGAGCGCGATCACATGTGGTTGCACTCCTCGACGGATTCGTGCACGCAGTAACGAAATTCGGGTGATCCGTTGGGCAGTCGGAAGCTGTAGTGCATCAAGCCACGGACCAGGATGCTCTCGAACTGCGCAGCCACCTTGGCGATATTGGCCTGCCGGGCCAATCCGATGGCGATCTGCCTGCTCGATGACTGACCCTGATACCACCGGTGGCTGCCGAGTAGATCGGACTTCGACAGGACCCAGCGGGGGTCGTCGCGCCGTACGATGAATTCGGTTGCTCCCCAATTGATGTCGGCATATGCATCGAAGTGGCGGCGCACCGACCCCTCGCTCAGGATCGACAGTGCGGCACGGTATTGCGGGTCGTCGACAGCCTCGCTGTCCCTACGGCGTCGATGCGATTGTCGCCTCATCACCAGCGCCGAGATGGCGCCGGTGATGACGAGCGCCGTTGCCCAGCAGACTGCAGTCAACGGCGGATCCCCATGGAATCGGCTTCGGGCCCGCTGCCGACCGTGTCAATCCTGCGATCGCGCACGGCCGTCTCAGGGTCGGCAGTAGGAATTGCCGTTCGACGGTGCCTTGGTGATATCGGAATCCGGCGTGACCGGCTGGCACAGCTTACCGGTACGCATATTCTCCTTCACCCAACGCGTTTCGTCGTTGGCAACGCGCACGCAGGTGTCGTAGTCGCTCCCGCTCTGACCCACGGCAGCCACGCACTGGGCCGACATATTCGCGAATAATGCGTTGTTACACAGGTCGACTCCCGGACCTGGGTCGGTGATGTCGAGGCACATCTGTTGGCTGCGGCAGGCGCCGGTGAAATCGACCGATCGCCCGGTGTCGATGCTCACTCCGCTCGGGCCGCCCTGACATACCCCCGAGTGGCGTTGTGCGTAGAGCGCTGGATCGACGCCGTCGGGGCGGAATCGCCCATCGGTGTCCAAGACGTAATCGCCGGTTTTTATCGCAATCTGCGGTGCCGTCGCGCCCGGCGGAACACCGGCCCAGTCTTGCGAGAGCGCGCCGACGGTTGGAATGTTCGAGGCACGGTAAGCGACCATCACATCGACCGGAAAGGCGAGGATATTGGCAGGCCCGAGGTCGATCGAAATGTTCGTCTGATTCGGGAAGCCGCCGGCCAGGGTGGGAGTTACCGCGATTCCGACCCCATTCGAATCATGGGCGACCGGGACCGAGAAGGTTCCGATGACGGAGGCGGGGTTCCCCGGGGCCGGGTCGGTTTCGAGCAGGAACGCATTGTCGCCCTGGCGTAAATGAGTGTTCGCCGGCAGTCGAACCCCGAACTGCATATCGCTGGGTGAGCTGATGCTCTTTCGGTGGACGACGATGTCACCGCCACCGCCCGAATACGGAATCACTTGATAATCGACATCATTCGACGTATAGGTCGCCCCTCCGTCGCCCGCCCATTGGGCCGGCTGCAGCCGCATTTCGTTGGGGAGATGGATCACCACGTTGTTGCCGGCACGAACCGTCGGAAAGAAGATCCCGTCCTTGGCGAACATTGGCATCGTGAAGGTCGACAGCGAGGTTGCGGCGGCCAATGGCTGCCCCATCCCGTTGTCCTCGCCCTGCGGGGCGCTGGAGGAGACCTTCGCCCCGCCGATGTAGTCGGCACGCGGGGGATCTGCCGGCATCGGACGGATCGCGGGGTTCGGCGGAGCGACGTCGACGTCGGCAATGGCGGGTGTTCGGGCCGCCGAAGCGGTAACGCCCAGGCTGACCAACGCTGCGAACACCATTGCCCTGTTCCCCAGTTGACGCAACGCGATCATGTTGTCCCCCTTCATCACAAGGTCTTCGGTTCGCCGTAGAGCGTCTGTGTGTCGTTACCGTTGTCGGTCCTGACCCGAACGGTGGCGAAGGATTGAATGCGCACCTGCCCGCCGCACCCGTCGGCCTCGATGTTGACGGTCCGGACCTGCGAGACCGCGTGCATGTTTCTCAGGTTGATGCGGTCGATCGGCAGCTGGGCGAGACCGCCCGGCCGGAGCAACACCCGGATGTGGCCGCCGAGGTGTTCCTCGACGCCGGCCACGGCGCCGACCTGGGCGTTGACGCCCGCGTTGACACCCGCTCCCACGCCGCCACCCACGCCGCCGCCGACACCTGCACCTACGCCGGTCGGTAACCCCAGGAAACCCCCGGCCCCGCCACCGACGCCGCCGCCGACACCGGCACCGACGCCGACGCCGAGGTCAGCCCCGACGCCGCCGCCGACCGCTTGGAACCCGCCGACTCCGGCATCGCCGCCAACTTCTACACCGGCGGACGAATCTGTCCGGCAGCCGACGAAATATCCGGTCTCCACTTGGGAATCCTGGATCGGCGACGACCCTGCACCGCTGATGGTCACCTCAGCTCGATAGGACACTCGCGCTTGCCATGAATTGCTTGCGCCGGCGATGTTGTCGATGTGGTCGATCAGCTCATTCGTGAGAGTTAGATCGACCACCCATCCGTCGTCGGTGGTGAACTGTTGATACTGGTCAGGCATGATTTCTGGGTCCGCAACGGCCGCCGTGGCCGCGAACAGGACCGCAGCGCCGGTCGTGGTTGCGACCACGGCCGCCAGCCTCCGTGACACCAAAGTGTTCTCCTAGCTCATGCCGCCTCGCCGAGGACACGCCAGGACGCAATCGGCAGCCCAAGTGCCCGCACGGAGTGAGGGGCGCCAACTCCGCGCGGTATGACTGATATGCCAGTCACGGAATTATTACTATCGGTCGGCCGTTGGTCCCGTCAAGTTGTCATCGTTCGCCAGAGACGTGGTCCAGTTCGCTAAATCAATCGCTATACAGAGGGTTTCGGCCTGATATCTATTCGTTTGATGTTTGCGGAGCCGGGTGTGAACGAGCCCGAGGCAGAGCATGGTTTCCGTTTGGCGATTAGGCATGACGGTCGGATATTGCCCAAGGTTGACGGAAGAGGTCCGCCCCCCGGGTGATTATCGGACAGTTGCGACGTCCGGCTGGCTCGAATCTCCCTCGGGCGCGAGGTATCCAGCGCCGTCGTCGAGTAACGTCTTGGACAACCGCCGAACCGGGGTGCAGTTGTTCGTCCAGCGTGCTCATCCACGGATTCGTCAGCCGCGGCTCCGGTGGGATGCCGGCACACCCCAAGGCGTGAGGTCCGCGCATCTAATATCGAATAATTTGGTTGTTCAACAAAATTCGCGGATAGAAATCCGCAGGGGATGTCGGAGCCCAGAGGTCCGGATGCCACTTGGTGGTGTGCCTCGAACTGCTGATTGCTCCGAACCAGTGCGGCTGCCCCTCGTCCGTGCCCACTTTCAGCAAACGGATCAACATCGAGCGCATCGTTGCTAGCAACGTCGCGGTGTCCTAGCATATTTATCTGACTGCGTCGTCAGTCTCGTTAAAGGCCGCCTGAGGCCGGCTCCGTCGTCAGGCGGCGACGGTTGGCTCGGTGTTGAGAGAACGGTGTGGTCATGAGGTACCCCGATGCGTGCTCGGCGCCACCCGGCAGTCCTGGGCTTCCAGGTTCACCCGGTGGTGACGCGTGGTTGTGACGATCGTGCTGATCTTCGCCGTCGTGTGGGCCACTGGGGTTGTGAGTCTGTTGCTGCTCATACTGCTGGGCGTTCTGTTCGGTCGCGACAAGGCGGCCGCCGCGGACCGGGCGGTGGCGGCGATCACCGCGGAGATCGATCTCGACCGCTGGTCCGGCGAGATGGGCGAATTGACGGACGACCAGCGTCCTCTCTCGGACCGACCGTGACCGTGCGGGCTCCGAGTCGGCAACCGGGCGCGGGCACCTTCGGGCCGGTCCTGATTTGCTAATGTTCAGGAATCAATCGTCGTCAGGGAATCTTCTGGGGCAGTACCCGGCCGGGGTAGGGCGCCGAAGTCCTCGCTACGAAAGGTTCTGGCTGCCATCGCTGTTGACGATCGATCCGCTCAGTTGTACCGCGCTGCCACTGAGTTGTTCGTCAAGCTGGGCTATCGCGGCGTCGACGTGGTCGACATCACGAGCCGGTGCGGCGTCAGCCCCGGTACGTTCTACAACTACTACCGCAACAAGCGTGACCTCCTGGACGTGATCCTCGAACGCACCATCGACGGGCTGGTTTCCGCCGCGTCCGGCGCCGGCGATGTGTCCACACTGGTCGACCGGGACGCCTTCGTCGCCGAGTTCGAGGCGCGTGCCTACGCCGTGCTGGATCATGTGGCCAACAACGCCGAGGTCGTGTCATTCGTGGCGTTCGTGGCGCCCGGACTCGACGAGGCGGCGTACCGAACGATCTTCCACGGTTACCAGGAACTCGGCGCACAATTCGCCGCGCTGCTGTCGACCGGTCGGCGCCGCGGGTGGGTCCGCGAGGACGTGGACGTGCAGATCGCCGGCCAAGTGGTGGTGAGCTGCCTGGCGATGGCGGTGATGCCGATGAAGGACGGTGCCACGGCCGAGCCGTTCGATGCCCGCGAGGTAGCCGCTGCCTGTAGCTCCTACCTGCTGTTCGGCGGGCGCACTCTGCTCCCGGAGTGACCAACCGGCGTCCCGCGCCGCGACGGCTCGCGCAGCAGCCCGGCACCCTGGGCCGCCGTGTTCACGGCGGCATCTGATCGCAAAGACCGCAGAAGCGGATCTTGACGCCGCCCAGCCGCCAATGCTAAGCAAGTGCTCAGCATTGGCGGCTGGGCGAAGGGAAATCGATGTCAGTGAGCGCTCCGGGTGGCACGATTCCGGTGTTCAATCCGTCGAACGAGGAGCAGATCGGCGAGGTGCCCGACGCCGATCAGGCGGCCGTCGACGCCGCCGTGGCGCGAGCGCGCGAGACGTTCGAGTCCGGCGTCTGGCGTAAGTTGCCGGCCGCGCACCGGGCGGACGTGTTGTTCCGCGCCGCCGAGATCATCAAGGCGCGCACCGAGGAACTGGCCGAGATCGAGGCCCGCGACAACGGAATGAACGCGCTGGCCGCGCAGCAGATCATCAAGGTGGCCAACGAGATGCTGATCTACTACGCCGGTTGGGTGGGCAAGATCCACGGCGAGTCGGCCAACCTCGTGTCCGACGGCCTGCTCGGGCATTTCGAGGAATACCACACGTTCACCCAGCTGGAGCCGGTCGGCGTGGTGGGCCTGATAATCCCTTGGAACGGACCGTTTTTCGTCGCGATGCTCAAGGTGGCGCCGGCGCTGGCGGCCGGTTGCAGCGCGGTGCTCAAACCCGCCGAGGAAACCCCGATGTCGGCGCTGAAGCTCGAGGAGATCTTCCGGGAGGCGGGTCTGCCCGACGGCGTCCTGAACGTCATCACCGGCTACGGCGAGACCACGGGCGCGGCGCTGACCGCGCATCCCGACGTCGACAAGATCGCGTTCACCGGGTCCACGGAGGTGGGCCGGCTGATCGTCCACGCGGCCGCCGGCAACCTCAAGCGCCTGACCCTCGAGCTCGGCGGCAAATCGCCGTTGATCATGTTCGACGACGCCAATCTGGACAAGGCGATCATGGGTGCCGGAATGGGCCTGCTCGCCGGTTCGGGCCAGAACTGCTCGTGCACGTCGCGAATCTATGTGCAGCGCAAGATCTATGACCAGGTGGTCGAGGGGTTGGCCGGGTTCGCACAGATGCTGCCGATGGGTGGCTACGAAGATCCCAGCTCCGTCCTCGGTCCTCTGATCAGCGAGAAGCAGCGCACCCGGGTGGCGGGCATTGTCAGCGACGGTGTGGCCGGCGGCGCGGAGGTGATCACCGGCGGCAAGCCGATGGACCGCAAGGGCTATTTCTATGAGGCGACCATCATCACCAACACCACCCCGGATATGCGCCTGATCACCGAGGAGATCTTCGGCCCGGTCGGATCGGTGATCCCGTTCGACGAGGAAGAAGAAGCGATCGCCGCCGCCAACGACACCGCGTACGGGCTGGCCGGTGCCATCTGGACGGAGAACCTGTCCCGGGCCCATCGGGTCGCGAATTCTCTTCGCGGCGGCCAGATCTGGGTCAACTCGGCACTGGCGGCCGACCCGTCGATGCCGATCTGCGGGCACAAGCAGTCCGGCTGGGGCGGCGAGCGCGGCAAGAAGGGACTCGAGGCCTACTTCAACACCAAGTCGGTATACATCGGCCTCACCTGAGCAAGCTTCCCATCTGCTCAGCGGCCACGGACACGTTGTGCGAGTGGATGTCGCACACAGCGCTGCACAGATCGGTCAGGCGGTTGCGACACGGTCACGGCACCGCATCGATTGATGACGCACTGATCACATGAATCACAGCTTTCACTATCGTCACATCTGTCCCAGCCGGTGACGTCGCCTTTTGGCTCGAGCTCACGTGTCCGAGCCAGACGTCCCAACCTCGAAGGTGTGACGTGTCGGCGCGAAATCGAATTCCCACGGTCTCGGTGGCATCCGTTGCCGCGGTCGGCCTCTGTGCGGCAATGGTGGTCCCACCCACCACAGCGCAGGCCGACCCGTGCACCGGCGCCGCCGCCACCGCCCAACCGCTTCCCGAACAGGCGTACCAGATTCCCAGCCCGTCCCGGATCGCGCCGTTCGACCGACCGACCGGACACCGGCCCGCCGGCACCGACGACAACGCGCCCAGCCCCAAGCTCGGCCAGCTGATGGCCCTGCTCAAGGCGGTGATACCCAAATCGGCGAAGTCGGCCCAGATCGAACAGCAGGCCGCCGTCGTCGCGACCACGCCGTCGAAGTCCGCCAAGGCGCCTGCCCCCGCCCAAACCGCACCGGAGCCCGCTGCGGCCGCGGGCCCGCCGTCCACCGCCCCGCCGGGCACGTCGGTGGTCGGCTGGGTGACCGGACCCGACAGCCCCAACAAGACGATGGAGCGGTTCGCGATCAGCGGCACCGACCTCGGCATCATGTGGGACAACGGGGATCCCCACAACGACCAGGTGCTGATGGCCTTCGGCGACACCAAGGGCTACTGCGTGGTCCCCGGCAACCAGTGGCGCTACAACGTGTTGTTGCGCACGCAGGACCGCTCGCTGACCAACACCGTCGCGGTGTCCGACGCCGCGATCAAGAATCCGTACGCCGGTTCACCGATCTGGCGGCCGGGCATCTCCAAGCAGATCGTCAACAGCATCAACTACGCGCCAGAGGAGACGGGCATCATCCCGACCGCTGGCATCGCCGCCGGCGGCCGGCAGTACATGAACTTCATGTCCATCAAGACCTGGGACAACAACGGCGCGTGGACCACGAACTACTCGGCCATCGCCACCTCGGCGGACAACGGCGAGACGTGGGGCGTCTACCCGGGCACCGTTCGCCCGCCGTCCGGGGGCAACGAGAAGTTCCAGATGGGAGCGTTCCTCAAACCCGGCCCCGGCGATCCCTACATCTACTCGTTCGGAACGCCGAACGGCCGCGGGGGATCGGCGTACGTCTCCCGGGTCGCGCCGGCGCAGATTCCCGATCTCAGCAAGTACGAATACTGGAGTTCCGACAGCGACTCCTGGGTACCGGCGAACCCGGCCGCGGCCACCCCGGTCATCCCGGGCCCCGTCGGCGAGATGTCGGCGCAGTACAACTCGTACCTGAAGCAGTATCTGGCGCTGTACTGCAACGGCATGAACGACGTCGTGATGCGGACCGCGCCCGCTCCGCAGGGCCCCTGGGGGCCCGAGCAGATGCTGGTGTCCTCGATGCAGATTCCCGGCGGCATCTACGCGCCGTTCCTGCATCCGTGGTCGACGGGCCGCGAGTTGTACTACAACCTGTCGCTGTGGTCGGAGTACAACGTGATGCTGATGCACACGGTGCTGCCCTGAGGGCAGTCGCTATCCGGGCGGGGCGAAGAACTCCAGGGCAATGCCATCGGGATCACGGAAACTCAGGCCGGAACCGTAGTGCGCGTCGACCACACCGCCGTTGGCGACGCCGAGTTGATCCAGCCGCGCGGCCCATGATTCGAGCTCGGCGCGGGACGCGCAACCGAACGCGACGTGATCCAGTCCGGCCCGGAACTCGCTGAACTTCTCGTCGGGTGCGGCGGTGTCGTGCTGGTGGATACCGAACAACGTGCCGTTACCGAGTGCCCACACCGCATGATGGAAACCGGCGTCGGTGTCCTCATCGAGGGCGGGGTCGGTACCGAACAACGCGCGGTACCACGGGGTGCTCACTGCCAGATCGCGAACGGTGACCGCGACGTGGGTCAAGGCGGGGAATTCGGACATCGTCCCAGCCTTCGCCGGGATCAGACGATTTTCAACCCCAGTCGGTGCCGCAGCCGCATGTCCCACAGGTACAGCTGGTATCCCGCCAGCCAGGCCCGGCGCGGGATGACGCGGTCGGCCAGTCGCAGCCCGGAGATCAGCACCGCGAAGCGCCGTTCGTCGGCCGCGCCCCACGGCAACCGCATCATCGCGCGGAACTCCGGCGCCAGGAAGCCCGTCGTCGCGAACAGGTTCAGCGGCCCGACCACCGCGCGGATCGGCCGCGGCAGGAACGCGAATCCGGCCACCCCCTCGAGGTGCTCGCGCACGGGCGGGTCGATGGCCAGCTCGTCCAGCGAGCGTTTCCAGTATTCGTCGAACGCGACCCGGTCGGGCGGCCACATGCTATCGCGCACCTGCAGGGTGGTGCCGAGCTTGCGGGCGTCGGCGTACACGGCGTCGGCGGACTCGTCATCCAGTGGGCCGTAGAGGAATTCGTGTGCGTCAACGTAGTACCGGTACAGACAGGCCGCCACCCACAGCTGCAGTTTCGGGTCCATCGCGCGGTAGGAGACCGGGCTCTTGGCTGTCGAATGCACTTGCCGGTGCGCCGTGTCGACCGCCGCCCGGATCAACCTGCGGTCGGCGTCGGTGCCGATGGTCGCCACGGCCAGATAGGTGCCCGTGGTCCGCGCGCGTTTGAACGGATGCTTGTAGACGTTGCCCGAATCGACGGGGCTCTCCAGCACGCCGTAACCGACGCCGGGCGCGGACAACTGCATGATCACGTTCGACGCCGGCATCAGCATCGACGCCGGGTTGAGCAGATCGACCACCCGTCGGGCATGCCTCATGGATTCGAGTAGACCACCTTGTGAGACGCTGCCGTGGATGATTTCCCGACGCGTCGCGGGCATTCTGCTCGGCTACCTCGCCGATCTGGCGTTCGCCGACCCCCGCCGTGCACATCCGGTGGCTGGGTTCGGGTCCGCCGCCGCGACACTGGAACGGGTCACCCACCGCGACAGCCGGACCGCCGGCGTGCTGCACGTCGTGCTGCTGCTGGCGCCGGTGACCGTGGCCGCGGAGCTGGTCCGGCGTTCGTGGCCGGCACTGGCGGTAGCCACCTGGGTGAGCCTGGGCGGCACCTCGCTGGCACGCACCGGCCTGGCGATGGCCGACGACCTGGAACGTGACGACATCGATCGAGCCCGGGAACTGTTGCCGTCGCTGTGCGGCCGTGACCCGGCGCAGCTCGATCACGCCGGGCTGACGCGCGCAGCGTTGGAGTCGATCGCCGAGAACACCTCCGATGCGCAGGTGGCACCGCTGCTGTGGGCCGCGCTGGGCGGTGTGCCCGGGGTGCTGGCGTACCGCGCGGTCAACACGCTGGACGCGATGATCGGACACCGCTCACCGCGCTACGCCCGGTTCGGTTGGGCCGCAGCACGATTGGACGACGTGGCCAACTATCTGCCGGCGCGGCTGGCGGGCGCGCTGGTGGTCGGGTGCGCACCGCTGGTCGGCGGGTCGCCCGCCGAGGCCTGGCGGGCCTGGCGGCGCGACGCCGCCGCGCATCCCAGCCCAAACGCGGGGGTGGTGGAGGCGGCGTTCGCCGGGGCTTTGGGAGTGCGCCTCGGCGGTCCCACCCGCTATCACCACGAACTGCAGATCAGGCCGACGCTGGGGGACGGCCGCCCGGCGACGGTCGCGGATCTGCGTCGCGCCGTGCGACTCTCGCGCATCGTGCAGGCCTCGTCGGTGGTTGCCGTGACGGTTCTGGTCAGCGCCGCCGGCCGTACCGGTCGGCGAGTTTCTCCTCGACGGTGACCGGACCGCCGGCCGCGCCATCGCGACCCTGCTTCTCGCGGCGACGGGCCTTCAGCTCGGAGTACACGAAGTAACCCAGCCCGATCGGCGCGACGATCCCGAACGCGATCCACTGGATGCCGTAGGACAGGAACGGCCCGGCGTCCAGGTGGGGCAGCGGAGCGACGCCCAGCCCGCCGGGCTGATCGGCGCCCAGCTGGACGTACGAGCCGGTCAGCGGAACCCCGACCAGCTGCGAAACCTGCCCGGTGTCAATGGCATACACCTGCCGAAAGCCCTGCTCGGTGACGGGCTGCTTGTCCGCGGGGGCGGTCTCGGAATCGCGCAGCCGGCCCTCCAGCGTCACGGTGCCGGTCGGCGGTGCGGCGATCGGCGGAACGCGCGAAGCACCTTCGGGCCGGACGTATCCGCGGTCGACGAGCACGGTCGGGCCGTCCTCGACCGCGAACGGCACCAGCACCTGGAACGCGGGGTCGCCCTCGACCACCCGCAGCCGGGCCAGCACCTGCTTGTCGGCCAGGAATCGTCCGGTCGCGGTGACGCGCCGCCACTGCGCATCCGGCGCCGACGAATCCTGATGCGGCAGAACCGAGGTCAACGCGACCGGATCGGCCGACAGCGACGCGTTGATCTGTCGGTTCTCGCGCGAGGTTGTCGTATTCTTGCCCAGCTGCCAGGGCGCCAGGACCGTGAAGCACAGGTAGGCGAACCCGACCACCACCAGCGCCAGGGCGATCCAGCCCGGCCGCAGCAGGAACCCCAGCCGCGTCATGACCTGTCCAGCCGGTCGTCCACCCAGGCATGCAGACCGGGCAGCGCGGCGGCGATGACGTGGAACACCTCTTCGAATTCGGCGTCGCCGCCGTAGTACGGATCATCGACGTCGGGGGTGTGGGCGCCAGTGCGCGGGTCGAAGGCCCGCAGCATCCGGACCCGGTCGTCGGCCACGCCGGCTGCGCGCAGGAAGCGGAAGTGATTGCGGCCCAAGGCGATCACCAGATCCGCCGCCAGATGATCGTCGCCGATCTGGGCGACGCGGTGCTCCACCGGATAACCGTTGGCGGCCAGCACCTTTCGGGCCCGGCGGTCGGCACCCTCGCCGACGTGCCAGTGGCCCGTGCCCGCACTGCTGACGCGCACCCGGTCGGCCAGCCCGCGTTCGCGGATCTGGTGGGCGAACATCTTCTCCGCCATCGGCGAGCGGCAGATGTTGCCCGAGCAGATGAACGTCACGTGCAGATCATGATCGGGCATTCAGCACCTCACGCAGCTGCGCCACGTCGGCGACGTGCGCCATGGCGGGGGAGCCGTCGGGGAAGTCGGCGCCGCCGTAACCCCAGTCGACCACCACGGTGTCGATGCCGTGCTGCGCGGCGCCCTCGACGTCGTGGCTGCGGTCGCCGACCATCAGGACCCGGGTCGGTAGCGGTGTCAGCTGCGCCAGCGCGTGGGCCACCACGTCGGCCTTGGCCGAGCGGACGCCGTCCGGGCTGGCCCCGGCGATCACCTCGAAGAAGCCGTCCAGGCCGAAGTGCTCGAGGATCCGGCGCGCGATGGGTTCGGACTTGGACGTCGCGACCGCCAGGCGCACCCCGGCCGACCTCAGGTCGGCGAGCAGTTCCGGAACCCCGTCGAACGTGCGGTTCATCGCCCACCCCCGGGTGGTGTAGTCCGCGCGGTAGGCCGTCATCGCTTCGCCCGCGCGGTCCCCGACCAGGTCGGCCATGGTGACATGCATCGGCGGGCCGACGATCCGGGACACCAGATCGCCCTCGGGCACCGGGGCGCCCAGTTCACCCAGCGCATGCCTGAAACTGGCCACCACACCCTCGGCCGAATCGGTCAGGGTGCCGTCGAGATCGAACAGGACGAGTTCGGGCGAGTGCGGTGTCACGAGTTCATTCTCCCCGACCGCCGGGGCCCGGCTCTGCGCGCACTACTGTTCTTCACTGTGACGGTGCGGCTGGCGGACATCATCGAGGTGCTCGACGCCGCGTACCCGCCGCAGTTGGCGCAATCCTGGGACTCGGTCGGCCTGGTCTGTGGAGAACCGGGCGATCCGGTGGACTCCGTGGTCGTGGCCGTCGACGCCACCGCGGCGGTGGTGGACGAGGTACCGGAGCGGGCTCTGCTGCTCGCGCACCATCCGCTGCTGCTGCGCGGGGTGGACACCGTCGCCGCCTCGACACCCAAGGGCGCGCTGCTGCACCGGTTGATCCGGTCCGGCAGCGCCCTGTTCACCGCGCACACCAACGCCGACTCCGCGGCCCCCGGGGTGTCCGACGCGCTGGCTCGGGCCCTCGGCCTGACCGTCGTCGGCGTGCTGGACCCGACCGCCGGGGCGGACTTCGACAAATGGGTGATCTACGTCCCGCCCGAGCACGCCGACGCGGTCCGCGCCGCAGTGTTCGGCGCCGGCGCGGGACAGATCGGCGACTATTCCTGTTGCAGCTGGAGCGTGTCCGGCGTCGGGCAGTTCCTGCCGCACGACGGCGCCCGGCCGGCGATCGGAACGGTCGGGCAGATCGAGCGGCTGCCCGAGGACCGCGTCGAGGTCATCGCGCCGGCGGGCGCGCGGCCCGCGGTGCTGGCGGCCATGCGCGCCGCCCACCCCTACGAGGAGCCGGCCTTCGACGTCATCCCCCTGGCCGCGCTGCCCGCCGGCACCGGGTTGGGCCGCATCGCCGAACTGCCCGAGCCGGAACCCTTGCGCGACTTCACCGCTCGCGTGGGCGCGCGGCTGCCCGCCACCGCCTGGGGTGTCCGGGCCGCCGGTGACCCCGACCGGCCGGTCCGCCGCGTCGCGGTGTGCGGCGGTGCCGGCGACTCGCTGCTCAGCACCGTCGCCCGCGCCGGTGTGGACGTCTACGTCACGGCCGACCTACGCCACCACCCCTCCGACGAGCACCGCCGCGGCTCCGAGGTGGCCCTGGTCGACGTCGCGCACTGGGCCAGCGAGCAACCGTGGTGCGATCAGGCCGCCGCGGTGCTGGCCGGCCACTTCGGCGATGCGCTGGCCGTGCGCACGTCGTCCATCCGCACCGACCCCTGGAATCTGCACGCGCAACGGGAGAAGCACGCATGAAAGCCGACGCGACCCAGCAGCGGGCGCTGCTGGAACTGGCCCAGCTCGACGCCGAACTGACGCGGATCGCACATCGCGCCGCCAACCTGCCCGAGCAGCAGCGCTGCGACGAGCTCGAGGCCCAGCAGCGGGTGGTGGCCGATCGGGTGGCGGTACTCGGCCTGGCGCTCGAGGATCTCGAGGGTCAGGTGCAGCGGCTGGAATCGGAGATCGACGGGGTGCGCCAGCGGGAGGACCGCGACCGTGCCCTGCTGGATTCACCCGACACGAACGCCAAGCAGCTCGCCGAACTGCAGCACGAACTCGAGACATTGCAGCGCCGGCAGTCCGCCCTGGAGGATTCGGAACTCGAGATCATGGAGCGCCGCGAGCAGCTGCAGACCGAGCAGGCCGGTGAACAGCAGAGCATCGAGACGCTCACCGGGGAGCTCAACGCCGCCATGCACGCCCGCAACGAGGCGCTGGCCGGGATCGAACAGGCCCGCGATACCGCCACGGTGCGGCGCACCGAGTTGGTGTCGGTTGCCGGCCCCGACCTGGCCGCCCTGTACGACCGGGCCGGGGCGGGTGCCCTGCAGGGCGGCCGCTGCGGCGCCTGCCGAATCGAGATCGACCGGGGCGAGCTGTCCCGGATCGCGGCCGCTGCCGACGACGACGTGTTGCGCTGCCCGGAATGCAGCGCAATTCTGTTGCGCGTCAAGGGGGTTGGTTCGTGATGGTGGTTGCGTGAAGGTCATCGTCGAGGCCGACGGCGGCTCCCGCGGCAATCCCGGTCCGGCCGGCTACGGCGCGGTGGTACTGGCCGCCGACCGTGCCACGGTGCTGGGCGAGCGCAAACAGGCCATCGGGCTGGCGACCAACAACGTCGCCGAATACCGCGGCCTGATCGCCGGCCTGACCGAGGCGGTCGAACTCGGGGCCACCGAGGTGGCGGTGTCGATGGATTCCAAGCTGGTCGTCGAACAGATGGCGGGCCGCTGGCGGGTGAAACATCCCGACCTCATCGAACTCAACCGCGAGGCCCGGGCGCTGGCGGCGCGCTTCGAACACATCGCCTTCAACTGGATCCCACGGGAACGCAACACGCATGCCGACCGACTGGCCAACGAGGCGATGGATGCCGCGGCCGTCGTCGACGCCGATCCGCCGGGGGAGTCGGCCGAGAAGGCCGCGGCGCTGACGTCACCGGGATGGACGGGAGCCACCGGCGCTCCGACCCGGATGCTCCTGCTGCGGCACGGGCAGACCGAACTGTCGGTGCAGCGACGGTATTCGGGCCGGGGGAACCCGCCGTTGACCGAGCTTGGCCGCCGTCAGGCCAATGCGGCCGCGGCCTACCTGGGCGGCACGGGGGGCATCGCCGCGGTTGTCAGCTCACCGCTGCAGCGGGCGCTGGAGACCGCCGGCGCCGCCGCTGACGTCCTGGGCCTGCCCGTCACCGTCGACGACGACCTGATCGAGACCGACTTCGGCTCCTGGGAGGGCCTGACGTTCGCCGAGGCCGCCGCCGCCGACCCCAAGATCCACGGGAACTGGCTGCGGGACACGTCGGTCATCCCGCCCGGCGGGGAGAGCTTCGATGCCGTGCACGCCCGGGTGCGACGCGCCCGCAGCCGGATCATCGCCGAGTACGGCGGGTCGACGGTGCTGGTGGTCTCGCACGTGACGCCCATCAAGACGCTGCTGCGGATGGCCCTGGATGCCGGTCCGGGGATGCTCTACCGGCTGCACCTGGATCTGGCGTCGCTGTCGATCGCCGAGTTCTACGGCGACGGTGCCGCGTCGGTCCGGCTGGTGAACCAGACGGCCTACCTGTAACGGCGGCCAGCGCTGATCAGGTATTTTTGACGACGCGAACGAGTTGGCCGGGCGGCCGCGGGACCTGGATGTCTTCCAGGGCTCGAGGAAAGTCCGGACTTCACAGAGCAGGGTGATTGCTAACGGCAATCCGAGGTGACTCGCGGGAAAGTGCCACAGAGAACAGACCGCCGCCTGCGCCCTCGTGGCGCAGGGGGTAAGGGTGAAACGGTGCGGTAAGAGCGCACCAGCGCTCCGGGTGACCGGGGCGGCTAGGCAAACCCCACCCGAAGCAAGGCCAAGAAGGCCGCGCCCCTGGCGCGGCTGCGCAGGCGTTCGAGGGCTGCTCGCCCGAGCCTGCGGGTAGGCCGCTCGAGGCACCCGGTGACGGTGTGTCCAGATGGATGGTCGCCGCGGGGGTTTCGGCCCCCGGCACAGAATCCGGCTTACAGGCCAGCTCGTTCGCCCACGCAGCCCCAGGCATGGCGAGCGTCCGCGTTGGTACGCGACACGCCGCGGGAGGCCGTACAAACACGGCCGCTCGGCAGGGGGGTGCTGGCAGGGGGGTGCTGGTAGTGGGCTAGTTGGTCGACCCGCCGGTTCCCGGCGTTCCGTTGGTGCCGCCGATACCGGCCGTGCCACCGGCGCCGCCCTTGCCGGGGGCCGTGGTGTTGCCCGACGCATCCCCGCCGTGGCCACCGCGACCACCCACTCCGGCGGCCAGGCCGCCCGCCCCGCCGTCGCCGCCGTCCCCGCCGCTCGCCTTGCCGGTGGTCGGATCGGCCGTGGCGTCGCCGCCGTCGCCGCCGTCCCCGCCGATGCCGTATCCGGCCCCGCCCCCATAGCCGCCCTTGCCGCCCTTGCCGCCGGTCGCGCTCGCGCCGCCGGTCGCGTCGCCGCCGCGGCCGCCGTCGCCGCCGTTGCCGGTCAAGGTTCCGCCACCGTCGCCGCCGTCACCGGCGTCCCCGCCGACGGCATCCACCGCGGCCACGGCGCTGCCGCCGTCGCCACCCTGTCCGCCGTTCCCGACGGTCCCGTCGTAACCGCCCTTACCGCCCGCGCCGCCCGCGCTGGAACCCAGCGTCGAGGTCGCGTCACCGCCGGCGCCGCCCGCACCGCCGTTGCCGGATATCCCGTCGCCGCCGTGGCCGCCGTCACCGCCCAGGGCGTCGCCGTCGTAGGCGTAGGCGTTGCCGCCGTCGCCGCCCACACCGCCCGCGTGGTACTTGCCGTAACCGCTGTCGCCGCCGTTGCCGCCGACCGCATTGCCCTCGTACGCGTACGCGGTGCCGCCGTGGCCGCCCGTGCCGGCGGTCCCGGAGAACGAATAGCCGCTGGCGCCGCCGTTGCCGCCGACCGCATCGCCGGAGATGGCATAGGCGTCACCGCCGTCGCCGCCGGCGCCGGAGTCACCGCCGAAGATTCCGCTCGAACCGCCGGCGCCACCGGCGGCCCCCGCGGCCCCGCCGACGCCCGCGTAGTTGTAGTCGGAACCGCCCTTGCCGCCCTGACCACCCTGGCCGAACAGCTGAGCGCTGTTGCCGCCGGCGCCGCCGGCGACCGCCGCGGCGACCAGCACCCCGTCCTGATAGATCGCGTCGATCCCGTCGCCGCCGTCCCCGCCGTCGCCGAACAACGCGCCGGCACTGCCGCCGACGCCGCCGTAGGCGCCCTTGCCGCCATTGCCGCCGAACAACCCGGCGTCCTCTCCGTTGCACCGGAGGTTGCAGTTGGGGTCGAGTTCCAGAGCGTCGCGCCCGTCACCGACCAGCCAGCCGCCGCGCCCGAAGATGGGCCGCACCGCGGACGCGGACATCGTGGTGGTGTGCGGCTGATCGGAGCCCGTACCGGTCCACGCCGGGTCACCGGTCATCCACCACGGCAGCGGTGAATCATCGGACGCCAGTTGCACATCGGCGGTCCGGATCGGGAGCGGTCCCGGAGTGCGGTGTGGCGCGGCGGTCATCGCGGCGGAAACCGTCAGCGCCGCAGCGAACCCCGCGGCGGCGAACATTCCGGCCTTCGAGTGCATCGGCATCTCGAACCCCCTACGGTATGGGCGCATTCCGATAATCGGAGCACTGTGAGGTCAGCGTACGTTCGCCCCGCCCGCCCGCGCCGGTTTTCGAGCAAATGCCATGCTGCTTGAACTCCGTTGCAAGACAGAGCTTCTGACCGATCTGTCCGTGGCCACGCAAATCCGCAACCGAATGCGGATCTGGCAAACGTTCTGGCCCGGCGCCGAGGATGTCCACCGATCGGGGGACACCGAATTCCCCCGGCGCATCCACCGGTCACCCGACTGACTTTCCGGACTCCCCGGGCGAAAGTTGATCCAACACCGAAACAGAACTCGCACAGGAGAATTCGACAATGACCAACATCATCTTCCGCCGTATCGCCGCCGCCGCCGTGCTGAGCACCGCGCCGGCCCTCATCGCCCTGGGCACCGCCGCGGTCAGCGACGCCGCCACCACTGCGAGCGCCCGCAGCACCGTGGTCAGCACGGTCGATCAGGTGACGCCCCCGCAGCTCCACACCGGCCAGGGTGCGGTCGCGGCCAACGAGGTGCGCTACCGCCACCGGCACCGCAATCCCTTCCACCGCAACTGGTGACCGCGCCCCCACAGACATGACGGAGGCTGCCGCTCTCGGGGGACGGCAGCCTCCGTCATCACGTTCTCAACGCGTCT
Organism: Mycobacterium sp.; assembly: GCF_046330795.1. Lineage (GTDB taxonomy): Bacteria > Actinomycetota > Actinomycetes > Mycobacteriales > Mycobacteriaceae > Mycobacterium. The sequence continues at coordinate 19,989 of NZ_JAXLSA010000001.1, forward strand.
TGCGGACGGCCTTCGCCAGTGCTTCGAGCGCGCCGGAAAGCTGCTGGCGCGACGATTGGGCCAGCTCGTCCTCGAGTTGGTAGAGCACCCCGTAGGTGAACGTGTCCTCGCCGGCGGCATGCGCCGTCGCGGCCTGCTGGGCGACGTGCGTGCGGCTGATCACCGCGTCCTGGTGATCGCCCAGCAGCGTCTGGATGGTCTTGGCGGCATCGGACACCGCGCTCTTTCCCGTAGCGGCGGCGGTATACCGTAACCGCTTGGCGCCCTTGCGGATTCGGTGCAGGGCTTCGTCACGGTCCGGGCTCTCGGCGGCGGCTGCGGCCTCGGCGGTGCGGGCGGCCTTGCGGACCCGCTTGTACGCCGCGTCGATGGTCACCGGGGCGTGTTCGGCCGGCGCGTGGGTGTCCGCGGCGGTCGGCTCGGCCGTCACCAGTTCCTCGAGCGCGTCGAGCAACCGGAAGTACCGGTTCGTGCGCATCGCCGCCAGCGAGCGCCGCCAACCGCTCTCGTAACGCTTCCGCGCCCCGTCGACCAGGCGTTCGCGCACCGGCCCGCGAATCAGATCGGCCGGCAGTTCATCGAGCGTCTTCTGGTACTTCTCGGCGAGCACCTCGGCGTCGCGGGCCACCCCCAGGATCGAGGCGAGCTGCCGCAGCTCCTCGAGGACCCAGGCGTCGTCGGTGAGCCCGAACGACTCCTCGGACTCCTTGAGCAGGCTGCGCAGTTTGCGGGTGGTCACCCGCATCTGGTGCACCGAGTCGTAGGCGTCGGCCCGGACGGCCCGATCCCAGGTGATCAATTCGGCCACCTGCTGGGCGACGGCCCGGTGGATGGGGTCGGCGGGCGGCGGACCGGGAGTGTCGGCCGGTTCGGTGCCCGTCGCCGCCGCGTCGAGCACTCGGGCCAGTTTCGATCCGTGCCCGGCGGGGGTGGCGCCGGCGTCGTGCAGGCGCTGGCCCAGCCGGTCCAGCAGCGCCCGGTCACCGCAGCCCTCGGCCAGTTCGAGCTCCCACTCCCGCCAGCTGCCCACGGGGGTCTCGGGGCCGCCGTCGGGGAAGGCGCCGGCGGTCACCTCGTCGTCGCAGAATTCGGCCAGCGCCGATCCGTCGGCGGCGTACAGCATCCGTACGTGCCGCGTGGTCGCGATGCGTGCCACCGGGTTCAGCGGCCGGTCCCGCACGACCGCCAGCACCATGTCGCGCAGATCGGCGGGTACGTCGCCGGCTCCGTCCAGCGGCCGTCGGATCTCCGTTCGAGCGTCGGGCGCGTTGTCGCCGGCGGGCAGTTTGAGATGCCAGCCGGCGTCCTCACCGCCGGTGCGCCGCCGCAGGGTGATCCGGTGGCGGGCCAGGTCATGGCCGGCGGTGTCGTAGTACACCGCATCCAGCGTCTGGACCGGCAGTGCGTCCACCTGTGCGACGGACGTCAGACCGTCGAAAGAAGGGGTGACTGCGGTCTCATCGACGTCGAACTTGCGTTCGATCTCGGTGAACTTTCCGGACTTCTTGTGCGCGGCTGCCATGGTGTCCTCAGGGTGCCACAGCTGGGTGAACACCGTCGGTGACCGTATTGCAACCGTGTCGGGTGACGGATCTTCCTAAGGCATTCTCTTAGAATGTGCGTCATGATCTCGTCGAGCGTGACATCCGCCGAGGCATTCCTCGACGCCGAGGGGCACATCGCACTGCCGGTGGGCGCCACTTTGACGTCCTATCTGGATCGCAACATCGCCGACCTCGGTGACGAGCTGGCCTACCGCTACCTGGACTACTCCCACGACCGCGACGGCCGCGCGATCGACCTGACCTGGGCCCAGCTCGGCGCCCGGGTTCGGGCGGTGGCCGCGCGGCTGCAGCAGATCTGCGCCCCCGGCGACCGGATCGCCATCTGCGCACCGCAGGGTGTGGACTACGTCGTCGCGTTCTTCGCGGCCATCGAGGCGGGCGGCATCGCGGTCCCGCTGTTCGCACCCGAACTGCCCGGGCACACCGAGCGCCTCGGTGCGGTATTGACCGATGCCGCCCCGACGGTCCTGCTGACCACGACGGACGCGGCCGAGTCGGTCCAGGCCTTCCTGCGTGGGCGGCCCCGCGATCTGCGGCCGCGGACGATCGCGGTGGACGCCGTCCCCGACTCGGTGGGCGGGCACTACACGCCGGTGACGCTGGACACCGACGACGTCGCCTACCTGCAGTACACCTCCGGATCCACCCGCACCCCGGCCGGGGTCGAGATCACCCACCGCGGGGTGTGCACCAACATCCTGCAGATGGCACTCGGGGTTGGGCTCGATCCCAGCATCCGCAGCGTCAGCTGGCTCCCGCTCTACCACGACATGGGCCTGCTGATGATCATGTTCCCCGCGCTGAGCGGCGGATACCTCACACTGATGTCGCCGCTGGCGTTCGTACGCCGGCCGTCCCGGTGGATCGCCCAGCTCGGTGCCCATGCCGAGGTGGGCCGGACCTTCGCCGCCGCACCGAATTTCGCGTTCGAACTGGCCGCCCAGCGCGGACTCCCCGCACCCGGCGAGAAGCTGGACCTGAGCAATGTGGCCGGGCTGATCAACGGCTCCGAACCGGTCAACATGACCTCGGTGCAGAAATTCACCGACGCATTCGCGCCCTACGGGCTGTCACCCACCGTGGTTCGGCCGTCCTACGGGATGGCCGAGGCCACGCTGTTCGTGTCCACCATCGAACCCGGGACCGTTGCGCGGGTGCTGCACCTGGATCGCGACAAGCTCGGTTCCGGTGTGGCCGAAGAGGTTTCGCCCGACGCGCCGGAGGCGGTCGCCCTGGTGTCCTGCGGCCGGGTGGCCCGCAGCCAGTGGGCGGTCATCGTCGATCCGCAGACCGAGGCCGAGCTGGGCGACGGCCGGGTCGGCGAGATCTGGTTGCACGGCGACAACATCGGCCGGGGCTACTGGCGCCGTACCGGCGAGACCCGCGACACCTTCGGCAACAAGTTGCAGTCGCGGTTGAGTGCCGGCAGCCACGCCGAGGGCTCCGCCGTCGGCGGAACCTGGCTGCGCACCGGCGATCTCGGGGTGTACCTCGACGGCGAGCTCTACATCACCGGCCGGATCAAGGACCTCGTCATCGTCGACGGCCGCAACCACTACCCGCAGGACATCGAGGCCACGGTGGCCGCCGCATCCACCGCGGTGCGGACCGGCTATGTCGCTGCGTTCGCGGTGCCCGGCGATACCGGCGAGCAACTCGTGGTCGTCGCCGAGCGCGCCGCCGGAGCGGGCAGGGCCGACCCCGCCCCGGTGGCCGCCGACATCCGCGCCGCGGTGTCGCGCACCCACGCGCTGCCGATCGCCGACGTGCTACTGGTGGCCGCCGGCACCATCCCGCGAACCACCAGCGGCAAGCTGGCGCGCCGGGCGTGCCGCGAGGAGTACCTGGCCGGCCGGCTCTAACTGGCCCGCTGGCCGGTGAACTCGCCGGCCCGGCCCCAGGCGGCCCGCTCGGCGGCGAACGCCACACCCTGCTGGGCACGGAATTCGGCGATCGGCGCGGCATTCTCGGCCAGGAAGGCCGTGTAGTCCCGCATCGAGAACTGGCCGTCCGTGATGTCGACGTGCCCACGGCCGCCGGCCATATCGGCACGCAGGTCCGCCAACTCGGCGGCGCTGACCGGGTGGAACTCGATCCGGTCGAAATACCGGAGCAGCCAAGGGGTTCCGGGTTCGAAGGAGCTCGCCCCGGCGGGATGGCAGTGGTTCCACACCTGGGTGGTGCGGCCGACGAACTGGTAGCCGCCGGGGCCCTCCATCCCATAGATGCACAGGTAGGCCCCGCCGATGCCCACGGCGTTCTCCGGTGTCCAGGTCCGGGCCGGGTTGTACTTCGTGGTCACCAGTCGATGTCGCGGATCCAGGGGAGTGGCCACCGGCGCGCCCAGGTACACGTCGCCCAGACCCAGCACCAGGTACTGCGCACCGAACACCGTGTCGTAGACATCGGAGACGTCGCCGAGCCCGTTGATCCGGCGGATGAACTCGATATTGCTCGGGCACCACGGCGCATCGCTGCGCACACCGTGCATGTAGCGCTGGATGGCCTCATGGGTGGCCGGGTCGTCCCACGACATCGGCAGCCGGACCGTGCGGCTCGGCACCACCAGATCGCCGGTGCCCGGCAGTTGCTCGTCGGTGCGTCCGATCAGTTCGGTGACCTCGCGCATCGAGATCACCGCCGGGTCGAACTGCACCTGCAGCGAGCGCACCCCGGGCGTCAGCTCGGTCAGGCCGGCGGCGTCCAGGTCGCTCAGGTGACCGTGCAGGGCGTGGACGCGGGCCCGCATCGCCAGATCGAGTGCCATCGGGCCGTACTCGACCAGCACGCCGGCGTCACCGGCGCGTCGCAGCGTCACCTCGGTGCCGTCGGCCGCGGCGAACCGGCTCAGGACACCGTCGTCGCCGTCGCCGGTGTTCGACAACACCAGCGGGAACGACGCCCGCCGGTCGGCGTCGATGGTGCTCAGTGCCGGCGCGCGGTCGGCACGGACCGGGACGAAGCGCACGGTGTCGCCGGGGGCCATCTGGCCCAGCTTCCACCGGTCGGCGCGGACCACGGTGACGGGGCAGACGAACCCGCCCAGGCTGGGTCCGTCGGGCCCCAGCAGGATCGGCGTGTCCCCGGTGAAGTCCAGTGCGCCAACACAATACGCGTTGTCGTGGATGTTCGACGGGTGTAGTCCGGCCTCACCGCCGTCGGTGCGGGCCCACTGTGGTCCCGGCCCCTCCAGGCGCACCCCGGTGCGGTCGGAGTTGAAGTGCACGGTGTAGTCGGTGCCGACGATGGTGTCCATGTCGGCGCGGGTGAAGAATTCCGGGGCGCCGTGGGGGCCCTCGGTGACCGCGACCTCCCAGCGGTGCCCGATGGCGGGCTGTTCGTCGATGGCCGCGCGGGCGTCACGAAGGGGCCGCTCGGCGTGCGGGCCGGGATCGACCCCGGCGGTCAGGGTGTCCCCGGCGCGCAGTGCGCGGCCCTGGTGCCCACCGAACATGGCCATGGTGAAGGTGGCTGTGCTGCCGAGGTATTCGGGCTCGGTCAGGCCGCCGGCGATCAGCACGTAGCAGCGCATCCCGGGCCCGGACAGCACGCCGACCTCGAGGACGCCGCCGGCGGGGACGGTGATCGACTGCCACTGCGGTGCGGGGTTGCCGTCCAGGGTCACCGGCACCGGGGCGCCGGTGACGCATACCCGGGCACCGTCGGGGAACCGCAGGGTCGGGCCGCCCCGGGTGCACTCCAGTCCCGCTGCGCCCTCGGCGTTCTGCAGCACCCGGTTGCCGATGCGGAAGGACAGGTCGTCCATCGGGCCCGACGGCGGAACGCCGATGTGCCAGTAGCCGACCCGGCCGGGCCAGTCCTGGACGGTGCTGAGCATGCCCGGCGCAAGCACCTCGATGCGCGTCATCCGGTGATCACCATCCGCACCGGCGTCGGATCGAAGCCGTTGCACGGGTTGTTGATCTGCGGACAGTTGGACACCAGCACCAGGGTGTCCGTATTCGCTTGCAGGGTCAGCGATTTGCCGGGCGCCGAGAGACCGTCGACGATGCCCAGCGTGCCGTCCGCGTCCACCGGCACGTTCATGAAGAAGTTGACGTTGGACACGATGTCGCGCTTGCCCATGCCCCAGCGGGCGGCCTCGGCGAGGAAGTTCTCCGCGCAGGCGTGTTGATGCACGGTGTGGTGTCCGTAGCGCAGGGTGTTCGATTCCTTGGAGCAGGCACCGGCGATGGTGTCATGGTTGCCCACCTCGTCGGCGACGATCGTCACCAGCGGCGTGCCGTCCGCGGCGCGCAACACCGAACCGGTGGTGAGGAAGATGTTGCGCTGCGCGGCGACGGTGGCCTGTGCGCTGTAACGCAGTGCGGGATCGGGGGTTTCACCCCGAACCCCCCAGAAGAGAGTGTCGACGGCCTGGTTGCCGTGCAGGTCGATGATCTGAAGCCGCTGGCCGGCGCGCAGGACGACCGACCAGGGCAGGTTGGCGGCGGCGATCTCGTCGGCGATCGCGGTGGGGTCCGTGGTGATGGTCATCGGGTGTCCTACTCGGCGTTCTGGGCTGCGGCCCAAGTGGTTTCGGTGTTGAACAGCGCCCGCAGATACTCGGGCTCGTCGTTGACGGGAGCGGTGAGTTCGTCGTCGGCGCGCCAGGCCACCACGTCCAGGGCCGTCAGCGCGGGCGCGGGGTCCAGCGGGTGGGCGGTGTTGGTCAGCGTCACCACCACCGGCAGGTGGATCAACAGGTCGACGGCGTGTCCCGGGCCGGCGGTGCCGGTGAACTCCAGGTCGCCGTCAGCGGCCACCCGGACGCCCTGGAACAGCGACACCGAGGGGGCGACGTCCCGGATGTCCAGCCCGTTCTTGTGCACCGCCAGCAGCATCGCCTGCTGACCGGCCGGCGTCATGCCGCACAGGGTGTCGTGGTGCCCGGAGGTGTCGGCCACCACGGTGGCCAGCACCCGGCCCTGGTCGGACAGCAGCGGATGCCCGGCGCCCAGATAGGCCTGCCACGGAACCTTGACGGTGTCGGCGACATTGAGGCGTTCCCACGGGGCGTCGGCGCGGAACATCAGCAGGTGCGCGCACGCGCCTCCGTCGGGGTCGGCGAGCCGCAGCCGGGTGCCGCGGCCCAGTACCCGGGAGGTGTAGGACCCGGCGGGTACCGATTCGGCCCACACGGGTGCGACGCCGACCGGAGCGACCGGGACGCGCAGGTCGGCGGCGGCCGCCTGCGACCGGGCGTGGGACCGGGCGCCCTGGGTGGATGCGGTGCTCATGGCTCCTCCATTAACTGTCGTGTGAAAGTTTTCGGGACCCCGATTCCGTCCGGGTGTCCGGCCTGTTACGTCCGTGTTGAGGTATTTCTATCAAATGATAGGTATTCGTGCACGGTGATCGGCTGGTGAGCTTGGCCACCGCCGTCGAGTGCGAGAATGACGGCCATGTCCAATGAGGGCCGCGGCCGTCCCCGCCTCGAGCGGCCCCGTCGGCCGGGCAAGACCGCACGCGACGAGATCCTCGATGCGGCCGCGGAGCTGTTCACCACGCTGGGCTACGCCAGCACCTCCACCCGGCGCATCGCCGACGCGGTCGGCATCCGGCAGGCGTCGCTGTACCACCATTTCCCCACCAAGGACGACATCCTCGACGCGCTGCTGGCCGGCACCGTCGACGATCCCCTGCAACTGGCCCAGAGCCTGCTGGCCGAACCGGGGCCGGCGGCCGCGCGGCTGCACCTGCTGATCGTCACCGACGTCACGCAGTTGTGTGCCAACCGCTGGAACCTGGGGGCGCTGTACCTGCTGCCCGAACTGCGGGTGCCGCGGTTCGCCGAATTCCACCAGGCCCGCGGCGAGCTGCGCGGGCACTACCGCAGCCTGGCCCAGCACGTCGTCGCGGAGTGTGACGGCCACCCCGACGCCGACGACCTGCCGTTCCGGCTCGTCGAGACCGTCATCAACAGTCGCTCCGACGACAACACGTGCGAACCGGGACTGCCCATGGTGATCGCCGACGCCGCACTGCGGATCCTGGGCTGGCAGGGTGACGCCGAGGAGCTTCGGCGGGGGAGTGCGAACCGGGTGACAAACGCACCCGTTAATGTCACGTCGTGACCTATGAGACCCTGCTGTTCGAGCAGTCCGGCCCCATCACCCGAATCACCCTGAACCGGCCTGACGCCGCCAACGGGATGAACGACGCGATGACGGCCGAACTCGCCGACGCCGCCGCGCGCTGCGACACCGCCGGGACGAAGGTCGTCGTCCTGACCGGTGCAGGCCGATTCTTCTGTGCCGGAGGCGATCTCAAGGCGATTGCGGCCTCGCCGCTGGGGCCCGGACAGTTCGTCAGGGGCATCGCCGACGACCTGCACGTCGCGATCTCGCGACTGGCGCGGATGGACGCGGTGCTCATCACCGCCGTCAACGGCACTGCGGCCGGCGCCGGGTTCTCCCTGGCGATCGCCGGTGACCTGGTGGTCGCCTCGTCGTCGGCGTCGTTCACGATGGCCTACACCCGCGCCGGGCTGAGTCCGGACGGCAGTGCGTCCTACTACCTGCCACGCATCGTCGGGATCCGGCGGGCACACGATCTGATCCTGACCAACCGCAAACTGACCGCGGCCGAGGCCGAGCAGTGGGGTCTGGTGAACTACGTGGTCGACGACGCCGATTTCACCGCCAGGGTCGACGCCCTGGCGGCCCAGATCGCCGGGGGCGCAAAGGGTTCCAATGCGGCGGTGAAGAAGTTGCTGCTGACCAGTCTGGACAACTCCATCGAGGATCAGATGGAGCGGGAGAGCGAGTTCATCGCGGCCAACGCCGACGGCGCCGACGGCCGGGAGGGCATCGACGCCTTCCTCAACAAGCGCGCACCCAAGTTCGCGTGATTTCGGTGCGCTGACCGTCGCTCAGCGACGGGAAATGCACCGAAATCCCTAGAAGGAGTGCTCCTCGGCCGGGAACGCGCCCGAGGACACCTCGGCGGCGTATTGCTCTGCGGCCCGGCGCAATTCGCCACCCACATCGCCGAACCGCTTGACGAACTTGGCCGTCCTGCCCGAGGTCATCCCGGCCATGTCCTGCCAGACCAGCACCTGGGCGTCGCAATTGGGCCCGGCGCCGATGCCGACGGTGGGGCAGGTCAGCTTGCCGGTGATCTGGGTGGCCAGCTCCGCGGGCACCATCTCCATGACGACGGCGATGGCGCCGGCCTCGGCGACGGCGATCGCGTCGTGGATGGTCTGTTCGGCCGCGTCACCGCGGCCCTGCACCCGGAAACCGCCCAGGCTGTTGACCGACTGCGGCGTGAAACCGATGTGCGCGACGACCGGGATGCCGGCCTGGGTGAGCACCGCGATCTGCTCGGCGACCCGCTCGCCGCCCTCGAGCTTCACCGCGTGCGCGCCGGCTTCCTTCATGAACCGGACGGCCGTGGACAACGCTTGGGCAGCGCCGGCCTCGTAGCTGCCGAACGGCAGGTCGGCGACGACCAGTGCGTGCGGGGCACCGCGGACCACGCCGCGGACCAGGGGGATCAGTTCGTCGATCGAGATCGGCACGGTGGTGTCGTAGCCGTACACGACGTTGGCAGCCGAGTCACCGACCAGCAGTACCGGGATGCCCGCGTCGTCGAACACCCGTGCGCTCGAGTAGTCGTAGGCGGTGAGCATGGCCCACTTGTGGCCTTCGTTCTTCCACTGCTGCAAATGATGGGTGCGGACCTTGAATCGGGTCTCAGTGCGGGGCTTCGTAACTTCGGCAGCACCGTAAACCGGCTGTTCAGACATCTCTGTCCTCATTTTCGGGATCATCGGGTCGTTCCTCGTGGCCCGCTCGGCGGGTCCCCGGGTACGTCTGACCCGTCCATTGTGCCATCGTCGCCCGCAGCGGCGAACACCTGATTCAGTGGACTTCCTCACACCGGTCCCGGGCGGCACTAGCATCGCCAGCATGCAACGGCTCAGCGGACTGGACGCCGCATTCCTCTACCTCGAATCCCCTTCGCAGCCCTTGCACGTGTGCTCGGTGCTGGAACTGGACGCATCGACCATTCCGGGCGGCTACAGCTTCGACAAGTTGCGCGACAGCCTGGCGTTGCGGATCACCGCGATGCCGGAGTTCCGGGAAAAACTGTTCGACAGCCCGTTCAACATCGACCACCCGGTCTGGGTGGAGGACACCCACTTCGACGTGGACCGGCATCTGCACCGGATAGCGGTCCCGGCCCCCGGCGGTCGCGCCGAGTTGGCCGAGATGTGCGGGCATTTCGCCTCGCTCGCACTGGATCGCAGCAAACCGCTGTGGGAGATGCTCGTGGTGGAGGGCCTCGACGGCAGCGATCCGCACAACGGTGGCCGGATCGCGGTGGTCACCAAGGTGCACCACGCCGCGGTCGACGGGGTCACCGGCGCCAATCTGATGTCCCAGCTGTGCAGCACCGAGGCCGACGCCCCGGCGCCCGAACCGGTCGAGGCCACCCGGCCGGTGAGTCACCTAGAGATCGCCGCGCGGGGTCTGCTGCGGTTCTCCACCCGGCCCGTCAACCTGGTCACGCGGGCGCTGCCCGCGACGGTCAGCACTGTGGTCGACACCGTCCGGCGGGCCGTGGCCGGTGAGACCATGGCCAGCCCGTTCACCGCGCCGCAGACTCCGTTCAACGCCAGCATCACCGGCCGTCGCAACGTCGCCTTCGCCCAGCTGGACCTCGACGATGTCAAGACCGTCAAGAACCATTTCGGCGTCAAACTCAACGACGTGGTGATGGCCTTGGTGGCCGGCGCCCTGCGGCATTACCTGATCGAGCACGACGAGCTGCCGGACAGCTCGCTGGTCGCGATGGTGCCCGTTTCGGTCCACGGGAAATCCGACCGGCCCGGGCGCAACAAGGTGTCGGGAATGTTCACCAGCCTGGAAACCGACATCAAGGACCCAGCGGATCGGCTCCGCTCAATTGGCGAGGCGAGTTCGGTTGCCAAGGAACATAGTTCGGCGATCCCGGCTACCCTGCTGCAGGACTGGTCGCAGTTCTCCGCGCCCGCGGTGTTCGGCGTCGCGATGCGCCTGTACGCCAGCACCCGGCTGACCGAGGCGCGCCCGGTGCACAACTTGGTGGTGTCCAATGTGCCCGGACCTCAGGTGCCGCTGTACTTCTTGGGCGCCGAGGTCAAGGCCATGTACCCCCTCGGGCCGATCTTCCACGGCTCGGGCCTCAACATCACGGTGATGTCGCTGAGCGGCAAGCTCGACGTCGGCATCCTGTCCACCCCGGAGCTGCTACCCGACCTGTGGCAGCTGGCCGATGCGTTCGTCGCGGAGATGAAGGACCTGCTGGCTGCGGCGGGCTGACACACACCTCGGTTGACCGGCGGTTCCGGTTTGCGGCAGGCGTGCATGGCACTATGTGTGGCGATGAATCTGGTGCTGCCATGAGCTGGCGTTATTCCCTTCGTTTCCTGACCTCCATGGTCGCTGTCGTCGCGCTGGTGGCCGGCAGCGCGGGTTGCGCGCGGGTGGTCGACGGCCGCGCCGTGCTCGCCGGTCCGCGCGTCGGCGACCCGGTCCAGTGGGACAAGTGCAAGTTCAACGCTGCCACCGACACCGACGACGCCGTCAAGCGCGTTGCCCAGTGCGGCCGCATCGCGGTGCCCGTGGATTACGCCCATCCCGACGGTGACGTCGCGGTCCTGGCGCTGGTCCGATTCCCCGCCAAGGGCAAGAAGATCGGCTCGTTGGTGATCAACCCGGGTGGTCCGGGGGAGTCGGGGGTCGAGGCCGCGGTGGGGATGCTCTCGCTGCTGCCCGACGACATCCGGGACCGCTTCGACCTCGTCGGGTTCGACCCGCGCGGCGTGGGTTTGTCCACTCCGGCCCTGTGGTGCAACTCCGACGAGGACAACGACCGGCTGCGGGCCGACAACGTGGTGGCCTACACACCCGAGGGTGTGGCCCACATCGACGGCCAGACCAAGGAATTCATCCAGCGCTGCGTCGACAAGATGGGCAAGGGATTCCTGGAGAACATCGGCACCGTCAACGTCGCCAAGGATCTCGACGCCATCCGGGCGGGCCTCGGCGACGACAAGCTGACCTACCTGGGGTACTCGTACGGAACCCGAATCGGCGCCGAGTATGCCGAGCGGTTCCCGACGAAGGTGCGCGCGATGATCCTCGACGGCGCCGTCGATCCCAACGCCGATCCGGTCCAGCAGGACCTCGATCAGGCCGCGGCGTTCCAGAAGGCGTTCGACAACTTCGCCGCCGACTGCGCGAAGTCGTTCGACTGCCCGCTGGGCACCGATCCGTCGAAAGCCGTTGGCGTGTACCGCAATCTGATCGAACCGCTGGTGGACAAGCCGGCCCGGACCAAGGATCCGCGCGGACTGTCCTACAGCGACGCCGTGGTCGCCACCATCATGGCGCTGTATTCGCCGAACCTCTGGCGCCACCTGGAGAACGGCCTGGCCGAGTTGCGGACCGGGCGCGGCGACACGATGCTGGTCCTCGCCGACATGTACATGCGCCGCGACGCCAAGGGGCACTACACCAACTCCTCGGACGCCCGGGTGGCGGTCAACTGCGTCGACCAGCCGGCCATCACCGACCCGGCCACCATCATCGACGAGGACCGCCGGATGCGTGAGGCCGCACCGTTCATGAGCTACGGCGAGTTCACCGGACATGCGCCCACCCCGACCTGCGCGCTGTGGCCGGTGCCGCCGACCAGCAAGCCGCACCAGGTCTCGGCGCCCGGTCTGCCGCCGCCGCTGGTGGTCTCCACCACCCACGACCCGGCCACCCCGTACCAGGCCGGTGTCGATCTGGCCAAGCAACTCGGCGGCGCGCTGCTGACCTTCGAGGGCACCCAGCACACCGTCGTCTTCCAGGGCAACAAATGTGTCGACGACTACTCGACGGCCTACCTGTTGGACAACACCCTGCCGGCGCCGGGCACGGTCTGCCGTTGACGCGTGGCGTTCGCGATATCTGGCTGTGACCTGGTTGTGCGAGCATGACGTGATGCCGTTCGTCAGATCCCGGGGTTCTGCGCTGCTCGCACTGCTCTTGGGGACCTGGTTCGGAGCACCCGCAGCTAGCGCGATACCCGCTGCGCCACAAGTGAATTGGTCCAACTGCACAGCGATGCTCGGCGATGCCTCCGACATTCCCGCGGCGCGCTGCGCGCTGGTCCCGGTGGCCCCCAACATCGATGTCGCGGTGATCCGCATCCCCGCCGAGGGTGCGCGGATCGGTTCGCTGTTCGTCAACCCCGGCGGCCCGGGCGGCTCGGCCGTCGACGCCGTCGCCGGGATGGGCGCCGCCCTGAAGGGCAGTCCGATCAACGAGCACTTCGATCTCGTCGGCGTCGACCCCCGCGGCGTCGGGCACTCGACCCCGGAACTGCGCTGTCGCACCGACGCCGAGTTCGACGCCTGGCGTGCCGAACCCATGGTCGACTACAGCCCGGCCGGGGTCGCGCACATCGAGGCGCTGTACCAGCAGTTCGCCGATCGGTGCGTCAACCGGATGGGCAAGGACTTCCTGTCCGGCGTCGGAGCCGCGACCACGGCCGACGACATGGACGCGGTGCGCCGGGTCCTCGGCGACGAGCAGATCAACTATCTCGGGTTCTCCTACGGAACCCAGATCGGCACGTCCTACGTCAACCGGTACGGCGATCACGTGCGCGCCATGGTGCTCGACGGTGCCATCGACCCGAGCATCGGCCCGATCGAGAAGAGCATCCGTCAGATGGCCGCCTTCCAGCAGGCGTTCGACGACTACGCCGCCGATTGCGCGCTGTCGCCGGACTGCCCGCTGGGTCAGGACCCCACGCAGTCGGTCGCCCGGTTCCAGGCGCTGGTCGACCCGCTGGTGGCCCGGCCGGCCGCGGTGGCGGGGGACCGGCGCGGGTTGGGCTACGCCGATGCCATCACCGGCACGGTCAACGCGCTGTACACCCCGTCGTTCTGGAAGTACCTGACCAGTGGGCTGCTGGGGTTGGCGCGCGGGACGGATCCGGGTGATCTGCTGCTCCTGGCCGACGTCTACGAGAACCGCTCGATCGACGGCACCTACCGCAACACGCAGGACGCGTTCAACGCCGTGCGCTGTGTCGACGCGCCGTATCCGACCGATCCCGCGGTGTGGGTGGCCGCCGACGAGCAGACCCGGCAGGTCGCGCCCTTCGCGTCGTACGGCGCGTTCACCGGGTACGCGCCGCGCGACATCTGTTCGTTCTGGCCGGTGCCTGCGACGTCGACGCCAGCGCCCGCGGCGCCCGCGGCGCCCGGCCAGGTGGTGGTGGTGTCCACCACGCACGACCCGGCCACGCCGTACCAGGCGGGTGTGGACCTCGCGCGCCAGCTCGGCGCTCCGCTGATCACCTACGAGGGCACCCAGCACACGGCGGTGTTCAACGGCATCGAATGCATCGACACTGCGACGGTCAGTTACTTCGTCGACGGCGTGGTGCCGGGCAACCTGCACTGCTGAGCCGCCTTCGTCTTCGCCGAGGAGCCGGTTAGGTGACTTTTCCGGCGTCGCAGGGACACAAAGTGGCTCGCCACCCACCGTCAGGCCCGTGGAACCCAACACCGCCGCCGCGGCGGTTGTGCGGGTTGGGCAAGAGATTGGCGACACGGACGTAACACCGATTTAACAGCCGCTGCATACGCTCGCGGTCATGGATCGCCAGACGGAATTTGTGCTGCGCACGCTGGAAGAACGCGACATCCGGTTCGTTCGGCTGTGGTTCACCGATGTGCTCGGATTCCTCAAGTCGGTCGCGATCGCGCCCGCCGAACTCGAAGGCGCGTTCTCCGAGGGCATCGGATTCGACGGGTCCTCGATCGAGGGATTCGCCCGCGTCTCGGAGTCCGACACCGTCGCCCGGCCCGACCCGTCGACGTTCCAGATCCTGCCGTGGACCACCAGCGCGGGTGAGCACCACTCGGCGCGCATGTTCTGCGACATCACGATGCCCGACGGCTCACCGTCGTGGGCCGACTCGCGGCATGTGCTGCGCCGCCAGCTGGCCAAGGCCAGCGACCTCGGCTTCTCCTGCTACGTGCATCCCGAGATCGAGTTCTTCCTGCTCGAGCCCGGGCCGTATGACGGCTCCGTCCCGGTGCCCGCGGACAACGGCGGCTATTTCGACCAGGCCGTTCATGATTCGGCGCCCAACTTCCGCCGGCACGCCATCGACGCGCTCGAGCAGATGGGCATCTCGGTGGAGTTCAGTCACCATGAGGGTGCGCCGGGGCAGCAGGAGATCGACCTGCGCTACGCCGACGCCCTGTCGATGGCCGACAACGTCATGACGTTCCGGTACGTCGTCAAGGAGGTCGCCCTCGGCGAGGGCGTGCGCGCGTCGTTCATGCCCAAGCCGTTCGCCGAATATCCCGGTTCGGCCATGCACACCCACATGAGTCTGTTCGAGGGTGAGACCAATGCGTTCCACAGCCCCGACGATCCGCTGCAGCTGTCCGACGTCGGCAAGTCGTTCATCGCGGGCATCCTCGAGCACGCCAGTGAGATCAGCGCCGTCACCAACCAGTGGGTGAACTCCTACAAGCGTCTGGTGGCCGGCGGCGAGGCCCCCACCGCCGCGTCCTGGGGCGCGGCCAACCGCTCGGCGCTGGTGCGGGTGCCGATGTACACCCCCAACAAGTCGAGCTCGCGACGGGTGGAGGTGCGCAGCCCCGACTCGGCGTGCAATCCCTACCTGACCTTCGCGGTGCTTCTGGCCGCCGGGCTGCGCGGGGTGGAGAAGGGCTACGTGCTCGGGCCGCAGGCCGAGGACAACGTGTGGACCCTGACGTCGGAGGAACGGCGTGCGATGGGCTACCGGGAGCTGCCGGGGTCGCTCGGCAATGCCCTGGAGGCCATGGAGAATTCCGAACTGGTCGCCGAAGCGTTGGGGGAGCACGTGTTCGACTTCTTCCTGCGCAACAAGCGCACCGAATGGGAGACCTATCGCAGCAACGTGACCCCCTACGAGCTCAAGCAGTACCTCTCCCTGTAACCCATTCCGATCTGTTCAGCGCTGGCTGCGTTGTCGTGCGCGTGGATGTCGCACACCCGGCTGAACAGATCGCGGAATTTCGGTGCGTTACGGTTTTGTGGTGTCCCGACCCGGTGCGCCCAAACCCGCCACGCGGCGTCCGACGCTGCCCAGCGTGGGACGCCTCGGTCTGGTCGAGCCGACCGCCGCCGCCGATCTGGCGAAGTTGGGCTGGAACACCGACAAGCACATCGAATTGCTGTGGTCGCTGTCGCGGGCACCGGACGCCGACGCCGCGCTGCGCACCATGGTCCGGCTGGCCGACGCGCTCGACAAGGACTGGCCCGAGCTGGCCGAGTTGCTCCAGACCGATAAAGCGTTGCGCGGCCGGATCTTCGCGCTGCTCGGTTCGTCGCTGGCGCTCGGTGATCACCTGGTCGCCCACCCGCAGGCGTGGCGGCTGCTGCACGGCAAGGCGGAACTGCCGTCCGCGGAGGAGCTGACGGCGGCGTTCACCGAGTGCGCGACCACCACGCCCGCGGCCGAGGTGCAGCACGCGCTGCGGCGGCTCTACCGCGATCGATTGATGGTGCTGGCCGCCGTGGATGTGGCGCCCACCGTCGAGAACGAACGCGTGTTGCCCTTCGAGACCATCGGCGCGCACCTGTCGGATCTGGCCGACGCCGCAGTGGCCGGCGCGCTCGAGGTGGCCTACGCGACGGTGTGCAAGGACGGTGCACCGCGGCCCCGGCTGGCCGTCATCGCCATGGGCAAATGCGGTGCGCGCGAACTGAATTACGTGAGCGACGTCGACGTCATCTTCGTCGGCGAGGATGCGGACTCGCTGATCACCCGGGTGGCCGGCGAGATGATGCGGTTCGCGTCCGACACCTTCTTCGAGACCGACGCCGCGCTGCGTCCCGAGGGCAAGCACGGGCAGTTGGTGCGCACCCTGGACTCGCACATCGCGTACTACCAGCGCTGGGCGAAGACGTGGGAGTTCCAGGCGTTGCTCAAGGCCCGCCCGGCCGCGGGCGACGCCGAACTCGGCGAGAAGTACATCGCTGCGCTGATGCCGATGGTGTGGACGGCGTGCGAACGCGAGGACTTCGTGGTCGACGTCCAGGCGATGCGCCGCCGCGTCGTCGAGAACGTGCCCGCCGATGTCCGCGACCGTGAGCTCAAGCTGGGCTACGGCGGATTGCGGGACGTCGAATTCGCCGTCCAGCTCCTGCAATTGGTGCACGGCCGCAACGACGAAGCCCTGCACGTCAGCTCCACGCTGGATGCGCTGGCCGCTTTGGCCGACGGCGGCTACATCGGCCGCGACGACGCGGCCAACATGCGTGCGTCGTACGAATTCCTGCGTCTGCTCGAACACCGTCTGCAGCTGCAGCGGCTCAAGCGCACCCACATGCTGCCCGCGCCCGAGGACGACGAGGCGCTGCGCTGGCTGGCCCGGGCGGCGCACATGCGACCCGACGGCACCCACGACGCGCTCGGTGTCCTGCGTGAGGAACTCAAACGCCACAGCTTGCGGGTGTCCCGGCTGCATGCGAAGCTGTTCTATCAGCCTTTGCTCGAATCTCTCGGTGGCTCAATGGAATTCGGCGAGCACATGTCGCCGGAGGCGGCCGAACGTCAGCTGGCCGCGCTGGGCTACCAGTCGCCGCGCAGTGCCCTGACCCACCTGGCCGCGCTGACCAGTCAGGGTGGCCGCCGCGGGCGGGTGCAGGCCGTGCTGCTGCCCACCCTGCTGGACTGGCTCTCCGACACCCCCGATCCCGACGGCGGCCTGCTGGCCTACCGCAAGCTGTCCGAGGCGATGGCCGAGCAGCGCTGGTTCCTGGGCACCCTGCGCGACGAGAGCGCGGTGGCCAAACGGCTGATGCACGTCCTGGGAACCTCGGCCTACGTGCCGGAGTTGTTGATGCGCGCCCCGGAGGTCATCCAGGCCTACGCCGACGGGCCAACTGGCCCAAAGCTTCTGGATACCGACCCGGACAGTGTGGCCAAGGCGCTGGTGGCCGCGGCCGGCCGGCAGGCCGACCCGGTGAAGGCGATCGCGTCGGCCCGCACGCTGCGGCGGCGCGAGCTGGCCCGCGTCGCCTCGGCCGATCTGCTGGGCATGCTCGACGTCCGGGACGTCTGCAACGCGTTGACGTCGATCTGGGTTGCGGTACTGCAGGCCGCGCTCGAGGCGGTGATCCGGGAGAACCTGCCCGAGGATCGCACGGCTCCCGCCACGATCGCGGTGATCGGAATGGGCCGTCTCGGCGGCGGCGAGCTCGGCTACGGCTCCGACGCCGACGTGATGTTCGTCTGCGAGCCGGCTGCCGGCGCGGAGGAGACCATCGCGGTCAAGTGGTCGGTATCGGTGGCCGAACAGGTGCGAGCGCTGCTCGGAACCCCCAGTGTCGACCCGCCTCTGGAGGTCGACGCCAACCTGCGGCCCGAGGGCCGCAACGGTCCGCTGGTGCGGACGCTGGCCTCCTACGAGGCCTACTACCAGCAGTGGGCCCAGGCCTGGGAGGTGCAGGCGCTGCTGCGCGCACACTGGGTGGCCGGCGACGCGGACCTCGGCGAGCGTTTCCTGTTGATGATCGACGCGGTCCGGTATCCGGCCGGTGGTATCTCCGCGGCGACGGTGCAGGAGATCCGGCGGATCAAGGCCCGGGTGGACGCCGAGCGGCTGCCGCGCGGCGCCGACCCGAACACCCACACCAAGCTGGGCCGCGGCGGGCTGGCCGACGTCGAGTGGACCGTGCAGCTCCTGCAGTTGCGGTTCGCCGACAAGATCCCGGCGCTGCACAACACCTCGACGCTGGAAACGCTGGACGCCATCGGCGCCGCGGAGCTGATCGCCGAGGGCGATGTGGACCAGCTGCGGGACGCGTGGCTGTTGGCCACCCGGGCCCGCAACGCGCTGGTGCAGGTGCGCGGCAAGCCGGTGGACCAACTGCCCGGGCCGGGCCGGCAGCTGAACGCCGTGGCCGTGGCGGCCGGGTGGCCCAACGATGACGGCGGTGAGTTCCTGGACAACTACCTGCGGGTCACTCGGCGGGCGAAGGCCGTGGTGCGCAAGGTGTTCGGCGACTAGCCCGACCCCCGCCCGCCGACGGTGGTCCGTGTTCGTCCGAGGGTTCGCGGCCCCGGCGCACTTTCGTAGAACCCTCGATGCTATGAAGAGTCGATGAAGTTCTCCGCCGAGGTGATGGACGCCGAGGAATTCGACCGCCAGCGCAACCTGTACGAACCGCTGGCCGACGCGGTCCGGGATCTGCTGGACGCCACCATCCGCACGCAGGCCGACGCCGATACCGTCGCCGCAGCCATCCGGGCCGTGAAGGGCATCACCGCCGACCTGCGTGCGACGCAACTCGAGGGCCCGCGCGGCATCCGATACACCAGCGACGGTCGCAGCATGACGTGGGGCAATCCGGTGATCGGCGTGCACAACGCATTCGCCCCGCCGGTGGTGGTCAACAAGGAAGAAGACCGCTGCTGGGCGGAGTTCAACCTCGGCGCCGCCTACGAGGGCCCGCCCGATCATGTGCACGGCGGGGTGAGCGCGCTGATCCTCGATCACATGCTGGGGGAGGTCGCCAGCCTGGGCGGGATCAAACCGATCTTCACCGGGACGATCTCGTGCCGGTACCTCCGCGGGACCCCGCTGGGCTCGCTGCGGTGTGAGACGTGGGTCGACCGGGTGGACGGGATCAAGACGTACGCAAAGGGATTCATCGCCGACGGGGACGGGCCGACGGTGCAGGCCGAGGGCGTGTTCATCCAGCCCCAGTGGGCCCGCTAGTGCGGTTCTACGTCAGCACCGCCTTCCTGGATACCCGTGAGGCCGTCGAAGTTGCCAGGGCCGCAGACGAACTCGGCTATGACGGGATGGGCATTCCCGACCATGTGATCAACCTCGAGACGCTGCAGACGCCGTACCCGTACACCAAGGACGGTGCCCGGCGGTGGGAGGCCTTCACCGACTGGCCCGACCCCTGGGTCATGATCGGCGCCGTGGCCCTGGTGACGCAGCGGCTGCGGTTCGTCACCACGGTGTACCTGCCCGCCATGCGGGATCCGTTCTCGGCCGCCAAAGCCATTGGTACGGCGGCGGTTCTGGCGCAGGGCCGGCTCGAACTGGGTATCGGGGTGGGCTGGTGCCGGGAGGAATTCGAACTGCTGGGTCAGCAGTTCGACCGCCGGGGTAAGCGGACCGACGAGATGCTGGAACTGATGAAGGAACTCTGGTCGCCCGGCTGGACCGAGTTCGCCGGCGAGTTCTACGACGTTCCGCGCCTCGAGATGGAGCCGACACCGCCGCCCATCCCGATCTATGTCGGCGGGCTCTCCGACATCGCGCTGCGCCGGGCTGCCCGTCACGACGGCTGGATCGGCGACCTCATCACCACCGACAAGGCGCTCGAACGGGTGGACAAGCTACGGCAGCTGCGCGCCGAGAACGGTTCGGGCATGGCGGGTTTCGAGATCATCACGCCGCTGGTCGATGCGTTCACCCCGGAGCACTACCAGCGCGCGGAAGCCGGCGGGATCACCGGGATCATCACGATGCCGTGGATGTTCTACACCGGGCCGGAATCCACCCTGGACCAGAAGATCGACGGGATGCAGCGGTTCCGGGCCGACATGCGCCTGGACGCCTAGCCACCCGGCGGCCGTAGCGAAAGGGCTTCTGGCGTGCCAGATGTCGACGGTCGCGTCGGCTCAGACCCGCTCTACGGGCGGCGCTTCGACCGTCTTCCGGCCACGCCGGCCCAGGATGCTGTCGACGGCGAGCCAGCCCGACCCGGTGAACACCAGCAGGAAGAACGCCCAGCAGAACAACACGGCCAGCTCACCCTGGTTCGCGATCGGCCAGAACCCATTGGGGAAGTGCTGGGTGAAGAACGCCACCGCCATCTGTCCGGCCGCGATGAACGCCGCCAGGCGGGTGAACAGTCCGAGGGTGATCAACGTGCCGAGGCTGATCTCCAGGATGCCGGCCCACCAGAACTGTGATCCGCTGGGAACGGTGGGACCCATCGGCCAGCCGAACAGCTTCGACGTGCCGTGCAGGAAGAACGACAGGCCGAACACGATCCGGAAGAGGCTCAGGACCGTGGACGACAGGCCGCTGAGGCGAGCACCGAGTTGACTCATTCCCCGGACCGTAGTGCCCCGCGGTTACGACGCGGGTGAACCACCGGTCACAGTTCGAGTAACACGGTGACGGGTCCGTCGTTGACCAGGGCGACCTGCATGTCGGCGCCGAACACCCCCGTCGCGACGTCGGCCCCGAGCCCGCGCAGCGCGTCGGCGAACGCGGTCACCAATGGTTCGGCCACCTCCCGCGGGGCAGCGGCATTCCATGACGGCCGCCGGCCCTTGACGGTGTTGGCGTACAGCGTGAACTGGCTGACCACCAGGATCGGGGCGCCCACCTCGGAGGCGCTGCGTTCGTCGTCGAGAATCCTCAGTTGCCAGAGCTTCTCGGCCAGCCGGCCGGCGATCGCCGCAGTATCGGTGTGCGTGACACCGACCAGCGCCACCAGCCCCTGACCGTTCGGTTCGATCGAACCCACGACGGTGCCGTCGACGGTGACGCCGGCCGCGGTGACGCGTTGCACCAGGACCCGCACGGTGGGGTCAGATGAACGGTTGCTGCGTGATGGCCGCGGTCTTGAGCGGGGTCTGGTTGTTGGCGTCGAGTTCGGCGACGATGCCGATCTTCAGGAACGGCACGCTGATGATCGGGCGACGGTCCTTGAGGAACGTCACGAAGTTGTTGTCGATCACGTAGGTGTCCGCTTCGATGACGATCATCTGAGGAGGGCCAGGATTGCCCGATGGATCCTGGGTCGGCTGAGCGCCGATCGTATAGCGCGGCATGAGGCTTCCTGCCCTCTCGTTGAGGATTTGCTGACCGGTCGACATTAGCCGACCGGTCAGCACGCCGGCCCGCATAGGCCGAGAGCCGGGCGACATCCCGGAGGATGCCACCCGGCTCTGGTCGGCCGGTTGACTCACCGCATCGCCGGGCCTCGTGCTCGCGGAACTGCAACGCTCGCCGAACCCAGCGACCTACACGTCGTAGTACAGCGCGAACTCGTACGGATGAGGCCGGATCTGCACGGGCAGGATCTCGTTCTCCCGCTTGTAGGAGATGTAGGTCTCGATCAGGTCCTCGGTGAAAACGCCACCCTCGGTGAGGTATTCGTGATCCTCTTCGAGCTTGTCGATCACCGCGGCCAGCGACGTGGGCGCCTGGGGGATGTTGGCGGCCTCGTCCGGCGGCAGCTCGTAGAGGTCCTTGTCGACCGGCGCGAGCGGCTCGATCTTGTTCTTGATGCCGTCGATGCCGGCCATCAGCATGGCCGCGAACGCCAGGTACGGGTTGCCCGAGCTGTCCGGGCAACGGAACTCGAGGCGCTTGGCCTTCGGGTTGTTGCCGGTGATCGGGATGCGGACACAGGCCGACCGGTTGCGCTGGCTGTACACCAGGTTGATCGGGGCCTCGTAGCCGGGCACCAGGCGCTTGTAGGAGTTCACCGTCGGGTTGGTGAACGCCAGCAGGCTCGGGGCATGGTGCAGGATGCCGCCGATGTAGTGGCGTGCGACGTCCGACAGACCCGCGTAGCCCGACTCGTCGTGGAACAGCGGCTTGCCGTCCTTCCACAGCGACTGGTGGGCGTGCATACCCGAACCGTTGTCGCCGAACAGCGGCTTGGGCATGAAGGTGACCGTCTTGCCGGCCGCCCAGGCGGTGTTCTTGATGATGTACTTGAACAGCAGCACATCGTCGGCCGCGTGCAGCAGTGTGTTGAACTTGTAGTTGATCTCGGCCTGACCGGCGGTGCCCACCTCATGGTGGCCACGCTCCAGGGTGAAACCGGCGTTCTGCAGGTTGGTGGCCATGTCGTCGCGCAGATCCACGTAGTGGTCGTAGGGCGCGACGGGGAAGTAGCCGCCCTTGGGGCGGACCTTGTAGCCGCGGTTGGCGCTGCCGTCGGCCTCGAACGGCTCACCGGTGTTCCACCAGCCCGACTCGGAGTCGACCTCGTAGAAGGTGCCGTTCATCTTGGAGTCGAAGGACACCGAGTCGAAGATGTAGAACTCGGCCTCGGCCCCGAAGAAGCAGGTGTCGGCGATACCGGTGCTGGTCAGATAGTTCTCGGCCTTGCGGGCCACGTTGCGCGGGTCGCGGGAGTAGGCCTCGCGGGTGAACGGGTCGTGCACGAAGAACATGAGGTTCAGCGTCTTGGCGGCCCGGAACGGGTCGATGCGGGCGGTCTCGGGATCCGGCAGCAGCATCATGTCGGATTCGTGGATCGACTGGAAGCCGCGAACCGACGAGCCGTCGAATGCCAGGCCGTCCTCGAACACGCTCTCGTCGAACGCTGACGCGGGGATGGAAAAGTGCTGGACGACGCCGGGCAGATCGCAGAACCGGATGTCGACGTACTCGACGTTCTCGTCCTTGATCAGCTTGAAGATGTCGTCAGCGTTCTTGTCTGCCACTTATGAGCTCCTTCTTGCGGGCATGTGTATACAGCGTTTCTAAACCCGCGGCTGACGCTATGGAGCCGATGTTGCACGGCAGTCAACCGCATGTTGCGTAGACGTTACGCAATTGGCTGCGGCCCTATGCTGGGGGCATGGCCCGCTCCGTCTCCTCCTGGCTCTCCGGCCCCGAACCCAAGGATTCCGTCGACAACGCCTACCCGGGTCAAGCGCTGGGACTGCCGCAGGTCGGTCCGCGATCGTTGGCCCGCACCGGCCGGCGGCTGGCCGCCCTGTGTGTGGACTGGCTGATCAGCTACGGCATCGCGGCCCTGCTGATGAGTCTGGGTTGGATCCCGCTGGCCATGTTGTCGACCGCGGTGCTGGCGGTGTGGTTCGTCGTCGGCGCGGTGTCGGTGCGGCTCTACGGGTTCAGCCCCGGCCAGCTGGCACTGGGCCTGCAGGTGGTGCCGGTCGATGGCCGGTTGCACGTCGGTTTCGGACGGGCGGTAGTGCGCGGTGTGCTGCTGGCACTGGTGATTCCGGCGCTGTTCATGGACGTCGACGGCCGGGGGTTGCAGGACAAACTGACGTTCACCGCTGTCGTCCGGCGCTGAGCCTGCGTGAGATTGACGTGACGCTGCCTGCTACTCGCGCTTTGTCTGCGTGACATCAATCTCACGGCCGTGTCGGAGCCTGTCGGCACCATCGCAGCATGAACTCGATCCTGATCGGCAGCGAGGCGCTGTCCAGCGGGTTGCTCACCCGCCACACGCTGGCCGTCGGCTACGTCCGACTCTTTCCCGATGTCTACATCCGCAAGGGCGCCGACCCGACGCTGCGGCTCCGGACCGTTGGAGCGTGGTTGTGGTCGCGACGGCGCGGCGTGGTCGCGGGTGTGGCTGCCGCGGCACTGCACGGTGCGCCGCACGTTGACGCGGACCGGGAGATCGAACTGATCTGGGACAACGGCCGGCCACCGAAAGGTTTGGTGGTTCGCAACGAGACCCTCGCCGCCGACGAGGTCACCCGGATTGCCGGGCTGCCGGTGACGGTACGTGAACGCACCGCCTTCGATCTCGGCCGCCACTTGCCCCGGGACGAGGCGCTGATGAGGCTGGATGCGTTGATGTGGAATCAGCGATTCGCCGAAGTGGACGTGCTGCGCGTCGCGGAGCGATACCCGCGCGCCCGGGGGCGTCGCCAACTACGGGAGTTGCTACCCCTGGTCGACGGGGGAGCCGCATCGCCGAAGGAGTCGTGGCTGCGGCTGGTCGTCCTCGACGGCGGCTTCCCCCCGCCCGTCACGCAATATCCGGCGGGCAGTGGGCGCGCGGTGTTCGCATTTCTCGACATGGCCTGGCCCGAATTCAAGGTGGCCCTGGAATACGACGGCGATCAGCACCGCACCAATCGGCGCCAGTATGTGAAAGACATCCGGCGCATCGCCGAACTCGAGCGGAACGGCTGGATCGTCATCCGCGTGATAGCCGAAGACAATGTGCCGGACATCCTGGCAAGAGTCCGCAGCGCACTGGTCAGTCGCGGCTGGAAGCCGTGAGATTGAAGTGACGCAGCCCGCTACTCGCACGATCCCTGCGTGACATCAATCTCACGACCGGCGGGCGCCGAACCGTAAGGGACGCCAGAGCTACTTGCGGCGTACCGTGCGCTGCACGCCGCGCATCTTGGCCTGCGTGGGCATCGGGCCCTTGGGCAGGCCGGCCGGGCCGAGCTTGCTGCCCAGCGCCACCAGCTTGGACTCGAGTGAGTCCATCTGCTTGACGGTGATGTTGGCGGGCAGCTTGGTCAGGTGCCGCTCCAACTTGGCCAGTGGCACTTCGCCCTCGCCGTTGCCGATCACGATGTCGTAGATGGGGACATCGCCGACCAGCCGCGCGGTGCGCTTCTTCTCCTGCGCCAGAAGGGGTTTCACGCGGCTGGGCTGGCCCTCGCCGACGAAGATCACCCCGGGCCGGCCGATGACCCGGTGCACGGCGTCGAAATGGCCGGTCGCGGCGACGCCCGGGGTCACCCGCCACTTGCCGCGCAGGTTGTCCAGCGCCCAGGCCGCGGCACCGGTCTGGCCCTCGGCCTTGGTGTAGACCGACTTCTGGGCCCGGCGGCCGAAGATGATGAACGCCACCAGCGCGCCCAGGACGATGCCCAGCACGATGAATGTGTAGGTGGTGAAGCCGCCACCGCCGATCAGGATGCCCGCGGCTATCGAGAGCGCCACGATCAGCACGAAAGCGCCGATCATGTACGGCAGCAGCCGGGTGTCCTCCTTGCGCTGCATCTGGAACGCCTGCCAGAGCTGACTGCGCCGCTGCTTGGACGCCGCCTTGCGGGCCGCGGTTGCGGCTTGCTTCGCAGCCTTGTTCTCGGCGGCATTACGGGGTTTGGCCATGCGATAAGGATACGGCGGCCGATTCAGCCCTCGACGGCGATCCGCCCCTGCACGGCCTGGGCGTACAGCCGACCGGCCCGATACGACGACCGCACCAGAGGTCCGGCCAGCACCCCGGCGAAGCCGAGGCCCTCGGCGAACGTGGAATGCTCGGCGAACTCGTCGGGGTGCACCCAGCGCTCCACGGGATGGTGGCGCGCCGACGGCCGCAGGTACTGCGTGATGGTGACGATGTCGCAGCCCGCGCCGTGCAGGTCCCGCAGCGCCACCCGGACCTCGTCGGGTGTCTCGCCCATCCCGAGGATCAGATTCGACTTGGACACCAACCCGTCGTCGCGGGCCGCGGTCAGCACGTCGAGGCTGCGCTGGTACCGGAACGCCGGGCGGATCCGCTTGAAGATCCGCGGCACCGTTTCGAGGTTGTGCGCCAACACCTCCGGGCGGGTGTCGAAAACTTCGCGCAGTTGATCGGCGTTGCCGTTGAAGTCGGGGATCAGCAACTCGACACCGGTGCCGGGATTGAGTTCCTTGATCGCGCGCACCGTCTCGGCGTACAACCACGCACCGCCGTCGGGCAGGTCGTCACGTGCGACGCCGGTGACCGTCGCGTACTTCAGGCCCATCGCGGCGACGCTCTCGGCGACGCGGCGCGGTTCGTCACGGTCGAGGTCGGCGGGCTTGCCGGTGTCGATCTGGCAGAAATCGCAACGGCGTGTGCACTGTTCACCGCCGATGAGGAAGGTGGCCTCGCGGTCCTCCCAGCATTCGTAGATGTTGGGGCAGCCGGCCTCTTCGCAAACGGTGTGCAGGCCTTCACGTTTGACCAGCGCCTTGAGTTCGGTGTACTCCGGACCCATCCGCGCCCGGGTCTTGATCCACGGCGGCTTGCGTTCGATGGGGGTCTGCGCGTTACGCACCTCGAGCCGCAACAGTTTCCGGCCCTCGGGAACGACGCTCACGGGTGCGATCCTACGCGTTTGGTGGCCATGTTCCCGGCATGGGACCCGACGGGCAGCCGGCCGTCCAGGGCATCGGCGACGGCCTGCGCAACCGGTTCGATGACATCGGTCACACCGACGTCACGCCCCAGTTCCGCCGTCAGCGACGTGACCCCGGCGTCGGTGATCCCGCACGGGATGATGTCGCCGAACGCGGCCAGGTCGCAGTCGCAGTTCAGGGCGAAACCGTGCAGGGTGACCCCGCGCGCCACCCGGACGCCGATGGCGGCGATCTTGCGCTCGGGCCGGGCGCCGTCGGCGGGCAGCCACACGCCGGAGCGGCCGTCGACCCGGCCGGTGCGCAGGCCGAGTCCGGCACACACGTCGATCAGCGCCTCCTCGAGCCGCCGGACGAAATTCACCACGTCCATCGGCTCGGCGAGCTTGACGATCGGGTACCCGACCAGCTGCCCGGGTCCGTGCCAGGTGATCTTGCCGCCCCGGTCGGTGTCGACGACGGGGATGCCGTCGACGGGCCGTTCATGGGTCTCGGTGCGCCGCCCGGCGGTGTACACCGACGGGTGCTCGAGCAGCAGCAGACTGTCCGGGCCGCCGGCCAGTCGCTCGTCGGCCAGGGCGCGCTGGCGGTCCCAGGCGGCCTGATAGTCGATCAGTCCGAGCCGCTGCACATCGATCGGGCCGTCGGCGGATCGGATGCCGGTGCTCACGACCGTGCCGTCGCGTACCGCAACGCCTCGCCAATTGTGTTGTGGTGGAACGTGAATCCGGCATGTTCCAGTGCCGCGGGGATGGCGCGCTGCCCGGCGAGCAGCCCCTCGTTGGCGAACTCGCCGACCACGGTCCGTAGCGCGAAGCCGGGGACCAGCATGGGCGTGGGCCGGTTCAGCGCCCGGCCCAGCGCACTGGTGAATTCGGCGTTGGTGACCGGCGCGGGTCCGGTCAGATTCACCGGACCGGACAGGGAAGCGTCGCCCAGGGCGAAGATCAGCGCCCGGACCTCGTCCTCCAGGCTGATCCACGGCATGTACTGCCGGCCGCTGCCCAGTCGCGCGCCCAGGCCCAGTCCGAACAACGGCCGCAACGGCCCGAGCACCCCACCCGACGGCGCGAGCACCAGGCCCGACCGGGCCAGCACGATGCGCGCACCGGCGTTGCGGGCCGCCGCGGTGGCCGATTCCCAGTCGACGCACAACCGGGCCAGGAACCCGGCGCCGGGCGGGGCGGTCTCGTCGACCGTGCGCCCGCGCGTATCGCCGTAGTACCCGACGGCGCTGGCGTTGACCAGGATGGGCACCCCGGCCCGGGCAACCGCGTCGGCGAGCACTTCGGTGGGGTCGATGCGGCTGTCGCGCAGGCTCTGCTTGAACGACCCCGACCAGCGGGACCCACCGATGCTCACCCCGCACAGGTTGACGACGGCGTCGACGCCGTCCAGCACGCCGGGGTCCAGCGGGCCGGCATCCGGATTCCAGTGCAGCTCATCGGAATTCGCCGGGGTCCGGCGGACGATGCGCAGCACCCGGCGATCGGCGGCCCGCAGCGCGGAAACCAGTGCGGTGCCGATCAGGCCCGAGGACCCGGCGATCGCGATGGTGGCAGGGGTGGCGGGAGCCACGCGACTCACAACCCCAGGTCGGCCTCGAAGGCACCTTCTTCGAGGCGCTTGCGCACCGTGGTGAGGAAGCGTCCCGCGTCGGCGCCGTCGATGAGGCGGTGGTCGTAGGTCAGGGGCAGGTAGCAGATCGAACGCACGCCGATCGACTCGTTGCCGTTCTCGTCGACGACCACCCGGGGCCGCTTGACGATGGCGCCGGTGCCCAACATGGCCGCCTGCGGCGGGACCAGGATCGGGGTGTCGAACAACGCGCCCTCACTACCGATGTTGGTGATCGTGAAGGTGCCGCCGGACAGTTCGTCGGGCTTGAGTCCGCCCGAGCGGGCCCGTTCGGCGATGTCCTTGATCGCCCGGGCCAGCCCCGCCAGGGACAGATCACCGGCGTTGTGCACGACCGGCGACAGGAGCCCCTGCTCGGTGTCCACCGCGAAACCGAGGTTCTCGGTGTCGTAGTAGGTGATCTCCTTGGTGTCCTCGTTGTAGCTGGCATTGATGTTCGGATGCGCCTTGAGGGCGTCGATGGCGGCACGGGCGATGAACGGCAGATACGTGAGGTTCACGCCCTCCTTCTCCGCGAAGCTCTTCTTGGCCCTGGCCCGCAGCGCCACGATCTTGGTCATGTCGACCTCGTGGGTCTGGGTGAGCTGCGCGGTGGTCTGCAGCGACTCGCGCGTCTTCTTGGCGGTGAGCTGCCGGATCCGGTTGGCCTTCTGGGTGGTGCCGCGCAGATGTGCCAGCGGCGACGGCGTGGCCGGTGCGGGCGCGCCGGCCGACGGCGCTGCCGCGGGGGCCGACGGCGCGGCCGCGGCGGGTGCCTTCTTGGATTCCGCGGCGGCCAGCACATCCTGCTTGCGGATGCGTCCGCCGACGCCGGTGCCCTGGACGGCGCCGAGGTCAACTCCGTTCTCGGAGGCCAGCTTTCGGACCAGGGGAGTGACGTACGGGCTGCTGTCCGGCCCCGTCCCCGACCCCTCCGCCGCCGGAGCGGCGGGTGCGGGTTCGGCCTCGGGTGCCGGTGCGGGCTCCGGAGCGGGCGCGGGTGCCGGTTTCTCGGCGACAGGTTCGGGCTTGGGCTCCGGTTTCGGCTCCGGCTCGGGTTCCGGCTTCGGCTCGGGGGCCGGGGCGGGTGCCGCGGCCGGGGCGGCCTGCGCGTCGCCGATGGTGGCCAACTCGCCGCCGACGGCGACGGTGTCGTCCTCCTCGGCGGTGATCGAGAGCAGGGTGCCCGCGACCGGCGACGGGATCTCGGTATCGACCTTGTCGGTGGAGACCTCCACCAGTGGGTCGTCGACCTCGACCGAATCGCCCACCTTCTTCAGCCAGCGCGTGACCGTGCCCTCGGTGACGGACTCGCCGAGTTCGGGCATCTTCACCGACGTGGCCGATCCGCCACCCGCCGGTGCCGCCGGGGCGGGCTCGGGAGCGGGCGCCGCAGCCTGGGGCTCGGGCTCGGGTTCCGGTTGGGCCGCCGGGGCCGGCGCCGCTTCGGCCGCGGGGGCCGACTCCGCCGGAGCGGACGCAGGGGCCGCGCCCGCCTCTCCGATGACCGCGAGTTCACCGCCGACCTCGACCGTGTCGTCCTCCTGGGCCACGATCTTCGTCAGCACACCGGCGGCCGGCGACGGGATCTCGGTGTCGACCTTGTCGGTGGACACCTCCAGCAGGGGCTCGTCGACTTCGACCGTATCGCCCTCCTGCTTGAGCCAGCGGGTGACAGTGCCTTCGGTAACGCTCTCACCGAGCGCGGGCATCTGTACGGAGACGGCCATGTCGTGTGACTCCTCGAACGGTCGGTCGGGTCGACCTCTGGCTTACCACAGCGTCGTGTATCGAGTCGGTTACCCAGGTGGATTGGCGAACCAATCCTTCCACACAAGCTCTGGCACCATCGAAGAAGAGACCTGCCCGTAATCCGTTCAAGGAGTGTTCACCGAATTGGGACTCTTCGGTCGATTTCGTACCCGCCGATCAGCGGCCGGTTCCACCTCCGACGACCTGAGCCATCTGCGCGCCTGGACGGCCGCCCGCACCGGCGTCGAGGGCTTCATCGAACCAAAAACCACCGTCACCGATCTGACCGTGGTGCTGGTGGCCGCCGACGGTGAGTGGACGCGGCGGCGAGCCGGGACCGAGCGCGACGCGCTGCGCCTCGCGGACCGGTTGCAGATTCCGGTGTACGACGTGGAGAAGCTCGGCTACCCGCAGCGCATGCGGGACTACGACGCCCGCCGGCGCATCGAACGCCAGCGTGCGCTGCGCGACGAACTCGACCGCTGAGGGATTTCGGTGCCGAAATCGTCGCTCGCCGACGGCCGATGCACCGAAATCACGTCAACCGTTCGCGCAGATGTCCTCGAGGACCGCGAGCATCGTGCGGGCCGGCACCCCGGTACCGCCCTTGCCGGTGTAACCCCACGGTCCGCCGGTGTTGTAGGCCGGGCCGGCGACGTCGATGTGCACCCACTGCACGCCGTCGGCCACGAACTCGCGCAGGTACACCCCGGCCACCAGCATGCCGGCGAAGCGCTGCGCGCTGACGTTCGCCAGGTCCGCCACCGTCGACTTCAGGTCGTCCTTCAGCTCGTCGGGCAGCGGCATCGGCCAGCCGTTCTCGCCCACCTCCTGCGAGATGGCGGCCACCCGGTCGCGGAACTCGTCGGAGCCCATCACGCCGGGGATCCGGGCGCCCAGCGCCACCGTCTGGGCGCCGGTCAGGGTCGAGGCCTCCATCAGGTAGTCCGGGCCGTCCTCACACGCCCGCACGATCGCGTCGGCGAGGATCAGCCGGCCCTCGGCGTCGGTGTTGAGCACCTCCACCGTGGTGCCGCCGTACTGCGTCAGCACGTCGCCGGGGCGCTGCGCCGTCGAACTCGGCATGTTCTCGGCCATCGGCACCGTGGCGGTGACGTCCACGGGCAGGTTCAGCCGCGCGGCCATCGCAACGGCCGCGATGACGGCCGCCGCCCCGCCCATGTCCGAGGTCATGTGGTGCATCGAGGCGGCGGGCTTGATCGAGATGCCGCCGGTGTCGAAGGTGATGCCCTTGCCCACCAGCGCAACCTTTTTCGCGCCACGCTTGCCGGACCGGTGCGTCAGGCGCACCAGCCGGGGCGGGCGCGACGACCCCTGGCCGACGCCGATGATGCCCCCGTAGCCGGCCTTGGCCAGTGCCTTCTCGTCCAGGATCTCGACGGTCAGGCCGGCGTCCTCGCCAAAAGCCTTGGCGCGCTTAGCGAATTCGGCCGGGAACAGGTGGCTGGGCGGGGTGTTGACGAAGTCCCGGGCGGTGGCCACCGCCGACGCGATCGTCGCACCGCGCTGGGCCAGTTTCTTGGCGTCGCGGGCCTCCGACAGCACAGTGATCTTGCGCAGCCCCTTGTCCTTGGGTGCGGTCTTGGCGCTGCGGAAGTCGCTGAATCGGTAGGCGCCCAGGATCAGACCCTCGACGGTGGCCTCGGTGTCGATGTCACCGAGCGTGGTGACGACGGCCTCGGCGCCGCCCAGTGCGCGTGCGGCCACACCGGCGGCCCGGCGGATCAGATCGGCGGCCCATTCGTCGCGCGGCTTGCCCAGCCCGACCGCCAGCACACTGGCCACCGGCAGCGCCGGCGCCAGCACGCGGGTGACCTCGTCGGCGCCGCCCTTGGCGCCCAGCGCCGCCAGCGCGACCTCGATCTCGCCGGTCGCCTCGGCGTCCAGGAACGGGTTGGCCACCACGGTGGGCGTGCCGCCGGTGTCGTCCGGGTCGGAGCTGACGACACCGACGACGAGCACCGTCGCCCCCGCGCCGCGTTTGGGCAGGGTGGTGGCGACGGCGACGGAAGGGGGCGTATAACCAGGCTGCTGGCGGGTGGAGGCGCTCACCCGGAACACCCTAGCCACGTCCGGTTTAAGGTGTTCGCCGTGACCGAGAACCTGTTGCAGGGCCCGCTGGAAGAGCGTCACCGCGAACTGGGCGCCAGTTTCGCCGAATTCGGCGGCTGGCTGATGCCCGTCGCCTACGCGGGCACGGTGTCCGAACACAACGCCACCCGCAACGCCGTCGGCCTGTTCGACGTAAGCCACCTGGGCAAGGCGCTGGTCAAGGGGCCGGGTGCCGCCGAGTTCGTCAACTCCGCACTCACCAACGACCTGCGCCGCATCGGGCCCGGCAAGGCGCAGTACACGCTGTGCTGCACCGAGACCGGCGGGGTGATCGACGATCTGATCGCGTACTACGTCAGTGACGACGAGGTGTTCCTGGTACCCAATGCCGCGAACACCGCCGCCGTGGTGGCGGCCATGAAAGCCGTTGCGCCCGAAGGTCTTACAATCACCGACGAACACCGTTCGTATGCGGTGCTGGCGGTGCAGGGACCCAGGTCCAGCGAGGTGCTCAGCGCGCTCGGTCTGCCCACCGACATGGACTACATGGGCTACGCCGATGCGTCGTACCAGGGTGTGCCGGTGCGGGTGTGCCGGACCGGCTACACCGGCGAACACGGCTACGAACTCCTGCCGCCCTGGGAATCGGCCGGCGTGGTGTTCGACGCCCTGGTGGAGCAGGTGGGCGCCGCCGGCGGTGAACCGGCCGGCCTGGGGGCCCGCGACACCCTGCGCACCGAGATGGGCTATCCGCTGCACGGTCACGAACTTTCGCTGGACATCTCGCCGCTGCAGGCCCGCACCGGCTGGGCGATCGGCTGGAAGAAGGACGCCTTCTGGGGCCGCGACGCGCTGCTGGCCGAGAAGCAGGCCGGCCCCCGCCGCACGCTGCGCGGCCTGAAGGCGCTCGGGCGTGGCGTGCTGCGCGCCGACCTGGCCGTCCTGGCCGGCGACACCCCGGTGGGCGTGACGACGTCCGGCACCTTCTCGCCGACCCTGAAGATCGGCATCGCACTGGCGCTGATCGACGCCGCCGCCGGAATCGAGGACGGTGCGCGCGTCGTCGTCGACGTCCGGGGCCGTCCGATCGAGTGCGAGGTCGTCGCACCGCCGTTCGTGCAAGTCAAAACCCGCTAGCTCGCGGCGATAGAATCGACGCCATGAATCCCGCTGACCTCGAGTTCTCGCTCAGCCGCAACACCAGCCCGGCAAGCGACGAGGTAAGGGCCGGCATCCTGGCCGATCCCGGATTCGGCCGGTATCACACCGATCACATGGTCTCGATCGACTATGACGCGGGCATCGGCTGGCACGATGCCGCGGTGCTGCCGTACGGGCCCATCGAGCTGGACCCCTCGGCGATCGTGCTGCACTACGCGCAGGAGATCTTCGAGGGTCTGAAGGCCTACCGCTGGCCCGACGGGTCCATCGTCTCGTTCCGCCCGGACGCCAACGCCGCCCGGATGCGGGCCTCGGCACACCGGCTGGCCATGCCCGAGCTGCCCGACGAGTTGTTCGTCGAATCGCTGCGGCAGCTGATCTTCATCGACGGTGCGTGGGTGCCGCCGGCCGGCGGTGAGGAGTCGCTGTACCTGCGGCCGTTCATGATCGCCACCGAGCCGGGGCTGGGGGTGCGGCCGGCCAACCAGTACCGCTACCTGTTGATCGCCTCGCCCGCCGGGGCGTACTTCAAGGGCGGCGTCAAACCCGTCAGCGTCTGGTTGTCCACGGAGTACGTGCGGGCCAGCCCCGGCGGCACCGGCGCGGCCAAGTTCGGCGGCAACTACGCCGCTTCGCTGCTGGCCCAGGCCGAGGCCGCCGAGCACGGCTGCGATCAGGTCGTGTGGCTGGATGCCATCGAACGGCGCTACGTCGAGGAGATGGGCGGGATGAACCTGTTCTTCGTCTTCGGCAGTGGCGGCGCAGCCCGGTTGGTCACGCCCGAGCTGTCCGGGTCGCTGCTGCCCGGCATCACCCGGAACTCGTTGCTGCAGTTGGCAACCGACGCTGGCTTCGCGGTCGAGGAGCGCAAGATCGACGTCGAGGAGTGGCGCAAGGGCGTGGCGGCCGGCGAGATCACGGAGGTTTTCGCCTGCGGAACCGCGGCCGTGATCACGCCGGTGTCGGTGGTCAAGTACGGAGATGGTGAGTTCACCGTCGCCGACGGCGAACCCGGTGAGGTCACGATGGCCCTGCGCGACACGCTGACGGGTATCCAGCGCGGCACCTTCGCCGACACCCATGGCTGGATGACGCGGCTCGGCTGAGCCCGAACAGATCAGAAGTGGGCCGCCAGGCCCAGCGCCGTCAGCGTTGTCGTCACCTCGACGGCCGCACCGAGCACGTCTCCCGTGATGCCGCCGAAGCGCCGCACACAATGGGCAACCAGGCCCGCGGTCACGACGAGGGCACCCAGCACCACCACCGGCCCCTGCCACAGCGTCGGCGTGACCCACACCGACGCACCCGCGAGTGCGACCGACCATGCCGCGATCGCCCATAACGGCTGGGTCCCGGCCACCGCCGCGCCCAGGGAACTGCCCGCCGCCGCGGGCACCGAATGCCGGCAGGCCACCAGCACGGCGACGCGCCCCGCGGCCACCGCGACGACGATCGCGGGCAGGGGAGCGCTGGCATACGCGAAGGCCTGCAACGTGATCGCCAGGACCACCGCCGCCACCCCGAAGGGGCCGGCGGTGCCGCCGCGCATCACCGCCAGTGCGCGGTCCGGCGGCCCGTAGCAGCCCAAGCCGTCGATGGTGTCCGACAGGCCGTCGATGTGCAGGCCGCGGGTGGCCAGCAGCAGCGCGCCGACGGCGAGCAGTCCGCCGATGACAGCAGTGGTGAAGACCTTGTCCGCCCCGGCCACCACACCGGCGGCCAGCACGCCTAGCACCAGTCCGACCACCGGCAGGGCGGCCAGCGTGCCGCGGCCCGGCGGGCGTCGGCTACCGACCGGCAATACCGTCGCGAACGCGAAAGCCGATGCCAGGGAACGGATCATGGTTCGCTGCGGCCCGATACGCCCGCGTCGTCGAAGGTGGCCATCTCGGCCAGGGTGGCGATCGCCGCCCGCAGCACGGGCAGGGCGACCGCCGCGCCGGAACCCTCGCCGAGCCGCATTCCCAGATCGATGATCGGGTCGAGTTCCAATTGGGCCAGCGCCAGCGTGTGCGCGGGCTCGGTGGACCGATGCCCGGCCTGCCACCACGCCCGTGCGCCCGGGGCCATCCGCTCGGCCGCCAATGCGGCCGCCGTCACCACCACGCCATCGAGCAGCACGGGCGTGCGTCGCACCGCTGCCTGTGCCAGGAATCCGGCCATGGCCGCCAGGTCGGCGCCGCCGGCCACCCGCAACAGGTCCAGGGGTTCGTATCGGACCGCGTGGGCCCGATACAGCGCGTCGCGCACCGCCGCGGTCTTGCGGATCCAGCCCGCGTCGTCGATGCCGGTGCCGCGGCCCACCACCGCCACCGGCTCGGTGTTGGTCAGTGCCGACACCAGAACCGTTGCGGGCGTGGTGTTTCCGATGCCCATATCACCGGCGATCAGCAGATCGGCCCCGGCGTCGACCTCCTCGTCGGCGATCGTGCGTCCGGCCGCGACGGCGGCGGCGGCCTCGTCCGGGGTCAGGGCATCCTCGACGGAGATGTCGCCGCTGCCACGGCGCACCTTGTGCGCGTCGACGGTACCGGCATCGGCATCGACGGCGACGTCGACCACCCGGACCGAGGCGCCGGCGATCCCGGCCAGTACGTTGATCGCCGCGCCGCCGGCCCGGAAGTTCGCCACCATCTGCGCGGTGACCTCCGGCGGGAACGCCGACACGCCGGACCGGGCCACCCCATGGTCGCCGGCGAACACCACCACCCGGGCACGCTCGAATTGCGTTGGCGGGCAGACGTTCTGGCAGGAGGCGACCCAGACGGACAGTTCCTCGAGACGGCCCAGCGCGCCCGGCGGCTTGGTGAGCGTGCCCTGCCGCTCGCGCGCTGCCGCGGCCGTCGCCGACGAGGGCGGTGTCACTGGGGGGAAATCGGGCTGGTTCACGCTATGACGTTCCCTCGGGTTTGATCGGCACGGCCACCCCGGCGACGACGAGCACCACGCGCTCGCTGACCGCCGCCAACCGCTGGTTGAGCGATCCCAGCTCGTCGGCGAACCGCCGGCCGGCCTCGGTGGCGGGGACCACCGTCAACCCGACCTCGGGGCTCACCAGTACCAGGCGGGCCCGGAATTCGCGGACGGCGTCGATCAATTCGGCCACGCACGGGTCGATCGAACCGCCGGTCCACGCGTCGCACCGGTCCATTGCCGCCGTGAGCCAGCCGCCGATGTCGTCGACCAGGGTGGCCGTCGCCGGATCCGCGCGCAGCACCGCGGCCACGTCGGCGTTCTCGACGCTCAGCCAGTGCGCGGGACGCCGGGCCCGGTGTGCGGCCACGCGGCGGGCCCAGGACGGATCGCCCTCGGTGGCCGGTCCGGTCGCCAGATATCGCACGGCGCCGGGGGATTCGTTGATCCGCTGTTCGGCCCAATCGGACTTGCCCGAGCGGATCCCGCCGAGCACCAGGGTGCGCATCAGTGCTCCGGTGCGGTTCAGTCGATCTTGGCGCCCCGGTCGACCCGGGGCCGCGGCGCGCGCATCCGGCGCAGCTGGGAGGCCCGGCCGGCCGCGTATGTTCCCAGTTTCCAGGAACTCTCGGTGTTGCTCGGGAACTTGACATCCACCTTGCTGCGGACCTTGCGGGCCAGCAGCACGGCGTCGATCGCCATCACGAGCATCAGCACCAGCATGGCCGGTGAGACGTAGTACTGCAGCTGCGGGACACCCAGCATGACGAAGATCATGAACAGGGCCGAGGGCATGAACAGGCCGAGTAGGTTCCGGCGGGCGTCCACGATATCGCGCACGTACGCCCGCACCGGCCCCTGGTCCCGGGGCAGCAGATAGGCCTCCTCGCCGGCCATCATCTTGGCCCGCCGATCGTCCATCCGGGCCCGGCGCTCGGTGCGCTCGGCCTTGCGTTCCTCCCGGGACAACTTCGGGCCGGCCAGTTCCTTGCGCCGCGCGCGGGCCTCCGAGGTGGTCATCGGGGCGGGCGCCACCGGGCCGCGGCGCGCGTTGCCGTCACGTTTGGGGGTCGGCCGACCCTTGGGCGCCGTCTGTCCGGCGGTGCCCGACGCGGGCGCTCGGTCCGTCGCGCCGACCCCGGTCGCCCCGTCGGCGTCGCCCTGGGGGTCCAGTTCGTCGCCGTCACCCTTGTTCCGGCCCAACAGTTTCACGCCAGCCAGGTTACTTCGCGATACCCGTCGCCCGGAATGCACCCGGATCCGGCCGCCCTTAACCTGCTGGTATGCGAGTGCTCATCGCGCCCGACTGCTTCGGCGACACGCTGACCGCGGTGCAGGCCGCCCAGGCGATCGCCGACGGCTGGGGGCGGGCCCGCCCCGCCGACGTGTTGACCCGGGCGCCGCAGTCCGACGGCGGCCCCGGTTTCGTCGACGTGCTGGCCAGCCGGCTCGGTGAACGCCGCCGGGCCCGTGTCCCGGGTCCGCTGGACCAGGCCACCGACGCCGAGTGGGTGTTCGACCCCGCGTCGGGCACCGCCTACATCGAGTGCGCGCAGGCCTGCGGCCTCGCGCTGCTCCCGGACGGTCCGACCGTCGGTACGGCCGTGGCCGCCCACAGCCGCGGGGTGGGCCACCTGGTGGACGCCGCGCTGGCCGCCGGTGCGCGCCGGATCGCCGTCGGGCTGGGCGGCAGCGCCTGCACCGACGGCGGCCGCGGCCTGGCGGACGCCCTGGGCGGGCTGGCGGTTGCGCGCGACCGGCTGGCCGGGGTGGATCTCATCGCGGCGACGGACGTCGAGCACGTCCTGCTGGGCCCGATGGGTGCGGCGCGCGTGTTCGGGCCGCAGAAGGGCGCCGACGCGGCGACCGTCGAGCTGCTCGAACAGCGCCTGAGCACCTGGGGGGCCGAACTCGACGAGGCCGCGGGACGCCCGGTCAGCACCGAACCCGGCGCCGGTGCCGCCGGTGGCCTCGGCGCGGCCCTGCTGGCCCTGGGCGGCCGGCGAGAGTCCGGCGCCGCGATCATCGCCGAGTTCACCGGGCTGGCCGACGACATCGCCACCGCGCAGCTGATCATCACCGGCGAGGGCAGGTTCGACGACCAGTCACTGCACGGCAAGGTGGTCAGTGCGCTGGCCGCCGGCGCCCGCGCCCACCGGGTGCCGGTGCTGGTGCTGGCCGGTCAGGTGACCCTGGACGAGGCCGCCCTGGCGGCGGCCGGCATCCGGGCGGCACATGCGATCGCGGACTTCGCCGGGTCGGTCGAACTGGCCATCGACGACGCCGCCAACCAGCTCACCGGACTGGCCCGGCAGACGGCGGCCGAGCTGGGCGAGGAATACGGGAATAGCAGCTGAGCAAGGTACCGTTGTGGAAGCTGCGACCCGAGCCGATCCAAGGAGACGCAACAATGACCGTTCAGGACGAATCGACAACCACCCATGGCGCGGTCCTGACCGATGCCGCCGCCATCAAGGCGAAGTCGCTGCTGGACCAGGAGGGCCGCGACGATCTGGCCCTGCGGATCGCCGTCCAGCCGGGCGGCTGCGCCGGTCTGCGCTACAACCTGTTCTTCGACGACCGCACCCTCGACGGCGATCTGAACGCCGACTTCAACGGCGTCACGCTGACCGTCGACCGGATGAGCGCCCCCTACATCCAGGGCGCCACCATCGACTTCGTCGACACCATCGAGAAGCAGGGCTTCACCATCGACAACCCCAACGCCACCGGCTCCTGCGCCTGCGGCGACTCGTTCAACTAGAACGTCCCCGCCGCGCGCTGCACGTACGAACACACCAGGATCTGGTTGTCGTGCGCCAGGACCTGCGCCACGGCCTGCCGTTCGATCCCGCCGCCGTCCCGGCTGCCGGTCGCCGGCGCCACCTTCATGGTGAACAGCACCTGAGCGCTGTTCGCTGAGCTGAACACCATGGTGTCCACCGAGGTCACATCGGCCTTGGCGAACTGTTTCTGGAAGGCGTCACTGGACATCCGTGCCAGCGCATCGTCGGTCCGCCGGTCCTTCACCCCGTCGTAGAGCCCGCACAGCGTGTTGCGCGAGATGGTCTGGATGTCGCCGTCCGACAGCGCGTCGAGGTATTTCTGGATCGCGACCTTGACGGCGTCGGCGGTCAGCCCGGTGCTCGACGACGGTGCGGGACCGCGACCGGCGAGCACGGCGGCCACGACGATCCCGGCCACCACCGCCAGGCAGGCCACCACGACGCCCAGCGCACGCCCGCGGCGCCGCGGCCGACGCGGCGGCGGGCCCGGAAAGGGCGGCGGGACGCGGAACGGCTCGGGATAGGGAAGCGGTTGCCCGGTGTACGGATACGGCGGGCCGGCCATAGGTTGTCTCCCGGGTTGGCGCTGGTACACGTTGTCACCGATCCTAAGCATGTCGGCGCAGGCGGTGAATTGTCGGCGGCGACGCCGTGTTCGGTAGGGTGCGCAGGACCGGCCGAAAAATGTAAGGGGTACAGCCACGTGACCATCGCAGTAACCGGGTCGATCGCCACCGACCACCTGATGCGATTTCCGGGCCGATTCTCCGAGCAGCTGCTCGCCGAGCACCTGCAGAAGGTGTCGCTGAGCTTCCTGGTGGACGACCTGGTGGTGCACCGGGGCGGTGTCGCCGGGAACATGTCCTACGCCATCGGTGTGCTCGGCGGCAACGCCGCTCTGGTGGGTGCGGCCGGTGTCGACTTCGGCGAGTACCGGGCCTGGCTGGAGGCCGCCGGCGTCGACTGCAGCCCGGTGCTGGTGTCGCAGACCTCGCACACGGCCCGATTCGTCTGCACCACCGACGAGGACATGGCCCAGATCGCGTCGTTCTACCCCGGTGCCATGTCGGAGGCGCGCGACATTTCGCTCGCAGATGTTGTGAAGACTTGCGGCACACCGGAATTGGTGATCGTGGGGGCCAACGATCCGGCGGCGATGCTGCGGCACACCGAGGAGTGCCGCGAGCTCGGCCTGGCGTTCGCCGCCGACCCGTCGCAGCAGCTGGCCCGCCTGTCGGGCGAGGAGATCCGGTCGCTGATCGGCGGCGCGCAGATCCTGTTCACCAACGACTACGAGTGGGACCTGCTGCTGTCCAAGAGCGGACTGAGCGAGGCCGACGTGATGGGCCAGATCGGGTTGCGCGTGACCACGCTGGGCGCCAAGGGCGTCGATGTGGTCGAGCCGGACGGCACCGTCACCCACGTCGACGTCGTCCCCGAGACCAGTCAGACCGATCCCACCGGCGTCGGCGACGCGTTCCGGGCCGGGTTCCTGACCGCCCAGAGCGCCGGGCTGGGCATCGAGCGTGCGGCGCAGCTGGGCTCGCTGGTGGCCGTGCTGGTGCTGGAGTCCACCGGCACGCAGAACTGGACCTGGAATCGCGACGCCGGTCTTTCGCGCATCAAGGACGCGTACGGCGCGGAAGCGGCCAGCGAGATCGCCGCGGCCCTGCTGTAAACGGCTGACGAGCGTCCGGGTTCGTACACTCCGCATCGGCGTGTCGCGTACAAACACGGCCGCTCGCGGGGGTTGGGCGGGATCGGGGAGCTACAGCTCGACGGGGTAGGTCGGCTCCTTGATATCGGGCACGATGCTGCCGTCGACGAAGATCGCGTGCCAGAGCATGAAGATCAGCACCGTCCACAACCGCCGGCTGTGATCGATGACGCCCTCACGGTGCTCGTCGAGCATGCGGCGCACCCCGGCCAGGTCGACCAGGTCACCGGCCTGCGACGTGTCCACCATGTGATGGGCCCACTCCAGTAGCTCGCCGGCCCGCAGCCAGTGCCGGATCGGCACCGGGAAGCCGAGCTTGGCCCGGTGCAGCACATGCGCGGGCACGATCGGCTCCAGCGCGCGGCGCAGCGCGTACTTGGTGGTGGTGCGGGTGATCTTCTGGTCGAACGGCAGCCGGGACGCGACGGCGAACACCTCGGGATCCAGGAACGGCACCCGCAGTTCCAGCGAGTTGGCCATGGTCATCTTGTCCGCCTTGACCAGGATGTCGCCGCGCAACCAGGTGAACAGATCCAGGTGTTGCATGCGGGCCACCGGATCCCAGTCGCGCGACTGCGCGTAGATGGGCGCCGTGACGTCGGTGTGGGTCCACCCGGCGCGGAAGTTCGGCAGGACGGTGCGCAGCTGATCGTCGGAGAAGCTGCGGGCGTTGCCGTAGTAGCGCTCCTCGAGCGTCAGCGATCCGCGGTGCAGCAGACTCTTGCCGCGCATTCCTTCCGGCAGCGGCCGCGACGCCCTGCCCAGCGACCGTCGCAACGGGCGGGGGATACGGTCGAAAGCCTTGAGCGACAACGGTTCCCGGTAGATGGTGTAGCCGCCGAACAGCTCGTCGGCGCCCTCGCCGGACAGCACCACCTTGACGTGCTTGCGCGCCTCTCGGGCAATGAAGAACAGCGGCACCAGCGCCGGGTCGGCGACCGGTTCGTCGAGGTACCAGACGATCTCGGGCAGCGCGTCGACGAATTCGGCCTGACCGACCACCTTCGTCACGTGCCGGGCGCCGATCGCCTCGGCCGACGCCACGGCCACGTCCACCTCGGAGAATCCTTCGCGTTCGAATCCGGTGGTGAAGGTGATCAGCTTGGGGTTGTGCCGGATCGCCAGCGCCGCGATGGCCGTCGAGTCGATACCGCCGGACAGGAACGCCCCCACGGTGACGTCGGCGCGCATGTGCTTGGCGACGGAATCCTCGAGTACCGCGGTGATCTGGTCGTAGCGGGCCTGCTCGGCACCGGCCCGGAACGGCACGGGGGAGAACCGGGGCGTGAAGTACCGGCCGACCTCGGGGGCCGCGCCCGGCCGGATCCGGGCGAACGAACCCGACTCGAGCCGCCGCACCCCGGTGTGCAGGGTCTCGGGCTCGGGGACGTACTGCAGCACGGTGTAGTGCTGCACGGCACGTCGGTCGATGCTCAGGTCGATGCCCAGCGGCCCGGCGAGATCCAGCAGGCACTTCTTCTCGCTGCCGACCACCGTGCCGCCCGGGCCGGTCGCCATGAACAGCGGCTTGATGCCGAACGGGTCGCGAGCGCAGAACATCTCGCCGGCGGCGGTGTCCCACAGCGCGAACGCGAACATGCCGCGCAGCCGGGTCAGCACCTCCGGGCCCCAGTGATGGAAGCCCGCGACGATTGCCTCACCATCGCCCTCGGTCGCGAACACCGCGCCGAATTCGGACCGCAGCGCCTCCCGCAACTCGAGGTAGTTGTAGATCTCGCCGTTGAACACCAGCACGTAGCGGTCCGGGGAATCCGGCGGCCCCCAACGCAGCGGCTGGTGCGAATGCGCGATGTCGATGATCGACAGCCGGTTGAATCCCAGCACGACGGCCTCGTCGGCCCAGGTGCCGGGCTCGTCGGGGCCGCGGTGGCGCATCAGGTGCGACGCGCCGGCCACCGCGTCGACCAGTTCGGGGGTGACGGACCGGGCCGGGTCACACACCAGGGCAAGCAGTCCGCACATCGCGGGTAAGTATGCCAAACCAGCACGGAACCAGAGGCTGTCGGAGCTTCTCCGGGCATTTCGGGGACCCCGTGCAGCGCCACGCGATACCGAAAGCCGGGT
Organism: Mycobacterium sp.; assembly: GCF_046330795.1. GTDB lineage: Bacteria > Actinomycetota > Actinomycetes > Mycobacteriales > Mycobacteriaceae > Mycobacterium. The sequence goes on from NZ_JAXLSA010000001.1 coordinate 62,538, forward strand.
GTGCCGAGCCCGCGCCGTGGCGGTGGTCTACGCTGCGTAGTATTCGATTCGCGCTGCGCGCGTGACCGATCAGACCGAGCTGGATCTCATACAGGAGGCGCCGACGTGAAAACCCACGGGCAGGCCGTTACCCGGACCGGTTCCGGGGGCCGTTCTCGTCGGTTCCGGCAGCTGGGCGTCGCGGTGACGCTGGGCGCACTCGCGGTGACCCTCAGCGGCTGCAGCTGGCAGGAGATCGTCGGCCTCGGCTGGCCCAAGGGCATCACCCCCGAGGCCCACGCGAACTACGACCTGTGGATCTACTCGGTGATCGCGGCGTTCGTCGTCGGCGCCATCGTCTACGCGTTGATGTTCTGGGCGTCGGTGTTCCACCGCAAGAAGGCCGGCGACACCGAGCTGCCCCGCCAGTTCGGCTACAACATGCCGCTGGAACTGGTCCTGACGGTCCTGCCGTTCCTGATCATCTCGGCGCTCTTCTACTTCACCGTGGTGGTGCAGGAGAAGATGCTGCACAAGGACCCCAACCCCGAGGTCGTCATCGACGTCACCGCCTTCCAGTGGAACTGGAAGTTCGGTTACCAGAAGGTCGACTACCGCGACGGGTCGCTGTCCTACGACGGGGCCGACCCGGCCCGCAAGGCCGCCATGGTCTCCAAGCCCGAGGGTGTCGACGCCCACGGTGAGGAGCGGGTGGGCGCCGTGCGCGGGCTCAACCCCGAGGACCGCACCTACCTCAACTTCGACAAGGTCGAGACCCTCGGCACCAGCAGCGAGATCCCCGTTCTGGTCGTGCCCGCCGGCAAGCGGATCGAGTTCCAGATCGCCTCGGCCGACGTCGTGCACTCGTTCTGGGTCCCCGAGTTCTTGTTCAAGCGGGACGTGATGCCCGACCCGCAGGCCAACCACACCGAGAACGTCTTCCAGATCAGTGAGATCCAGCTGCCGGACGGCAAGTCCAGCAGTGCGTTCGTCGGCCGGTGCGCCGAGATGTGCGGCACCTACCACTCGATGATGAACTTCGAGGTCCGGGTCGTCTCGCCCGACGATTTCAAGGCCTACCTGCAGCAGCGCATCGCCGGCAAGACCAACGCCGAAGCGCTGAAGTCGATCAAGCAGTCGCCGCTGGCGACCACCACCGAACCCTTCGACACGCGGCGGGGCGAGCAGGCACCCCCGCTTGGGAACTAGGGAGACAGCGATGCACATCGAAGCGAGGCTCTTCGAGATCCTCACCGCGTTCTTCCTGATCTCGGCCGTCGTCTACGGCGTCCTCACCGGGCTGTTCCAGTACGGCGGGATCGAGTGGGCCGGCACCGTGGCGCTGGCGCTGAGCGGCGGGCTGTCGCTGATCACCGGAACCTTCTTCCGGTTCGTCGCGCGGCGCCTGGACACCCGGCCCGAGGACTATGAGGACGCCGAGATCAGCGACGGCGCGGGCGAACTGGGCTTCTACAGCCCGCACAGCTGGTGGCCGATCATGATCGCGCTGTCGGCCTCGGTGACCGCCGTCGGTATGGCGCTCTGGCTGCCGTGGCTGATCGTCGCCGGTGTGGTCTTCGTGCTGAGCTCGGTGGCCGGTCTCGTATTCGAGTACTACCTCGGCCCCGAAAAGCACTGACCTGCGTCGAAGGTCACAATCAAGGCGCGGTTTCTGCCCCTGCCGTTCTGTCGCGTTCGCCGGGCCCACGGCCTTGGGTAGTGTTCCCGGCGAGCAGGAAAGCGATATCCGTGGACAGACAGGCGGTATGAGGCGGCAATGAGCGGGCCGACATCCCCGGATGACGACGCCGAGGCCGGCGCGGGAACTCCCGACGAGCTCGCCGGCGCGGACTTCCCGTCGCAGGCGTACTCCGCGCCGGAATCCGAGCACATCACCATCGCCCCGTACGTCCCGGCCGACACCGATCTCTACGACTACGACAGCTACCGGCACGAGGGTGCGGACGACAGGGTAGGCGTCGCCGGGCCACGGCCACCGCGCTGGCCCTGGGTCGTCGGGGTCACCGCCATCATCGCGGCGATCACGCTGGTGGTGTCCGTCGCGCTGCTGGTGACCAAGCGGGACACCACGAACCTGGCCATGCCGTCCACGTCCACCACGCCGTCGGCGCCGCCGGTGCAGGACGAGATCACCACCACCGTCCCGCCCCCGCCGCCACCCCCGACCACCACCGAGGAACCGCCACCGCCACCGCCCCCGCCGCCGCCCACCGAGACGGCGACCGAGACGCCCGAACCGCCACCGCCCCCGCCGGCGACCACCGAGGCGCCGCCCCCACCGCCACCCGCCACCACCGCGCCACCGCCCCCGCCGCCGACCACGCCGGCCGGGCCGCGCCAGGTGACCTACTCGGTCACCGGCACCAAGGCGCCGGGCGACATCATCTCGATCACCTACATCGACGCCTCGGGCCGGCAGCGCACGCAACGTAACGTCTACATCCCGTGGTCGCTGACCGTCACCCCGATCTCACAATCGGAGGTCGGCTCGGTGCAGGCGTCCAGTCTGTTCCTGGTGAGTCGGCTGAACTGCTCCATCACCACCAGCGACGGGACCGTGTTGTCGTCGAATTCCAGCAACTCCGCGCAGACCAGCTGCTGATGGGAACACTCACCAGTCGGTGGCCGGGAACACCGCAATCACTGGACCGCGCGTTGGTCATCGCGTGCGCGGCGATCTGGCTGCTGGTCGTGGGCATGGGCGTCGCGGCGGCCGTGGCACTGACCGACCTTGGTCGCGGCCGTTCGGCCGGCGAAAGTGGTTCTGGCACTTCATGGTTGCTGTACGTGGTGATCGCGGTCTCGGCGCTGGTGATCGTGTTGGCGGTGCCACTGCTGCTGCGCGCCCGCAACGCCGCCACGGCGGTCACGCAGGATCCGGCAGCGGCGCCGCCACGGCGTGCGGCGGCCCTGCCCGCCGAGTCGCCCGGATATGTCGAGCCGAACCGGGCGAAGGGCACACCGAAGGTGCCCGGCGACGTCCTGGACCGCATCTGGTTGCGCTGCGGCACCGGCGTCATCGCGGCCACGGGTGCGGCGATGCTGGCGGTCGCGCTGGCCGCTTACCTGCTTGCGGTGGATGCCGACACCGCCGCGTGGGTGGCGCTGGGCATCGCGGCGCTGGTCACCGCCGCGATGTGCGCCATCCCGGTACTGTCGCTGCGTCAGCTGCAGGCCGAACTCGGCTCCACCTGAGCCACCCCGCGCATCACGCGCGGCAGGCGGGATTCTGCGCTCCACCGATCAGCGGTCCGGCTCTGTTCGGCGCGCCCCTCATGCGAAAGCAATTGGGCCCGGGTTCTCACCCGGGCCCAATTGCTGTGTCGCTCAGCGTTGTTGGCTACTCGTGCGTCGCGGACGCCGACTCGACCTCGCGGTGGCCACTGCCGTTGCCGTTGCCGCCGACGATCTCCTCGTCCTGGTAGTTCCGCAGTGCGGCCAGGGCCTGGTGCTCGCGGGCATGGTCGGCCTCGGTGAGCGCGCGGTCCTGGTCCACCGGATCGGCGAACAGGAAGCTGCCCGAGCCGGGCCGGCCGGCCGACCCCAGCTTGTTCATCTTCTTGGGCAACGCCGAACCCTCGTACTCGAGGGGGAGCGGGTGGCCGTGGTCGTCGACCGGTCCCAGTGGCTGGTGCAGCTCGATGTACGCGCCGTGCGGCAGCCGCTTGATGATGCCCGTCTCGATGCCGTGCTCGAGCACCGCGCGGTCGCTGCGCTGCAGGGCCACGGCCCAGCGGTAGGCGATGAAGTACACCAGCGGCGGCACGATCACCATGCCGATACGGCCGATCCACGTCGTCGCGTTCAGCGAGATGTGGAACTTCAGCGCGAGAACGTCGTTCATGGCCGATAGCGTCAGCACCATGTAGAACGCGATCGCCATCGCGCCGATGGCCGTGCGGACCGGAGCGTCCCGCGGACGCTGCAGCAGATTGTGGTGGGCGGTGTCACCGGTGAACCGCTTCTCCAGGAACGGATACGCGATCAGCAGGGTGAAGATCAGGCCCATCAGCAGGGCCACCCACACCACGGCGGGAATGGTGTGCCCGAACGGGTAGAGCTCCCACGGCGGGAAGATACGGGCCAGGCCTTCCGTCCACATCATGTAGAAGTCCGGCTGGCTGCCCGCCGACACCTGGGACGGCTTGTAGGGACCCAGATCCCAGATCGGGTTGATCTGGAACAGGCCGCCCATCAGACCCAGCACGCCGACCGTCATGGCGAAGAACGCACCAGACTTGACCGCGAACACCGGCATGACGCGCACGCCGACGACGTTGCCCTCGGTGCGGCCCGGGCCGGGGAACTGGGTGTGCTTCTGGAACCACACCAGCGCCATGTGCGCGCCGATCAGCGCCAGGATGATGCCGGGGATCAGCAGGATGTGCAGCGCGTACATCCGGGGCAGGAAGACTCCGGAGATATCACAGGTGTAACCGACGCCGCCGCAAGGGAAGTCGCCGCCGAACAGCGCCCAGTGCAACCAGGTGCCGATGATCGGCATGCCCAGCGTGATGGAGCTCATCGCGGCGCGCAGGCCGATGCCGGACAACAGGTCGTCGGGCAGCGAGTAGCCGAAGTAACCCTCGAACATGGCCAGGATCAGCAGCAGCGAACCGATGATCCAGTTCGCCTCACGCGGCCGGCGGAACGCGCCGGTGAAGAAGATGCGCGCCAGGTGGACCATGATCGACGCCGCGAACATCAGGGCCGCCCAGTGGTGCACCTGGCGGACGAACAACCCGCCGCGGATCTCGAAGCTGATATCGAGCGCGGAGGCATAGGCCCGCGACATCTCGATGCCGCGAAGGGGTTGGTAGACACCCTGGTAGGTGACCTCGGCCATCGACGGATCGAAGAACAACGACAGGTAGACACCGGTGATCAGCAGGATGATGAAGCTGTACAGCGCGATCTCGCCGAGCAGGAAGGACCAGTGCGTCGGGAAGACCTTGTTGAGGATGCCGCGCCGGACGGCTTCCGACGGGTGATACCGCGAATCGATCGCGTCGCCCTGCTTGGCCATTACCTCGCCGAGTTTCGGACTCATGATGTGCGCTCCCAGAATGCCGGGCCGACGGCTTCGATGAAGTCACCGTTGGCTACCAGATACCCATCCTTGTCGATCGTTATCGGAAGCTGTGCCAACGCGCGTGCGGCCGGGCCGAAGATCGGCTTGGCGAAGTGCAGCGCGTCGAACTGCGATTGGTGGCACGGGCAGAGGATCCGGTAGGTCTGCTGCTCATAGAGCGACGACGGACAGCCCAGGTGCGAGCACACCTTGGTGTAGGCGAAGAACTCACCGAAGTTGAAGCTCTCCTGGCCCTGTCGCTTGACCACCTTGTGCAGGTCCTGCGGTTTGATCCGGATGAGCATCACGGGGTTGCGGACGCCCATCATGATGCGGCTCAGCAGGTGGTGGGATTCGACGGTGGTGCCGTCGCCGTCCGTCTCGCGCCACGGGAAGACGGTCTCCATGCCACCGGCGTCGAGATCCTCCGGCCGCATCTTGACGAACGGGGAGTGGCTGTCACCGGTCGCGCGGGCCAGGTAGATGGTCTCGCCGTGGAAGCGCGGGGTCCAGCCCGACGTCCACAGCACGGCCTTCTTGCCCTCGGCCGTCGGCACCACGGGTTTCCACGGGTTCTTGATCAGGCCGCCGGCGAAGGCCACCAGGGTGCCCACGCCGAACGCGCCCATGCCCAGGCCCATGGAGGCGATGATCATCTTGCGCCGCTTGATGGTCGAGCCGTCCAGCGCGTCGGTCAGGTTGGCGACGATGGTCTTGCGGTGGATCTCCGGGGACGCGCCGTCGTGGCGGTCCTGGATGGTGATCTCCTCCGGGATGAACTTCTTCTGATAGAGCACCGCGCCGATGCCGATCGCCAGGATCGACAGGCCGAAGGTCAGCCCGTACATCGGGGTGGCCAGCGTGTACCACCAGCTGTCCGGGTCGTACTCCCAGGGCCAGAACAGGAAGACCACCAGCAGTGCCAGCCCCATCACGCCGCCGAGCAGCAGCCACAGGGCCACCGTGCGCTCGGCGCGCTTCTCGGCGCGGGTGCCGTCGACCGGCCAGCGGCTCTCCTTGAAGACGATGTCGACGCCGTCGAGCTTGCCGCCCAGGTCGAGGAGTTCCTCGTTGGACATCTCGGCCAGTTCGGCGTCCGTCGGCCGAGGACCCTGCTGGTTGCTCATGCGCGCGCTCCGATCCACATCGCGATGCCGATCATCAGGACCATGCCGCCGATCCACATGAACATTCCCTCGGAGGTCGGACCGAAGCCGCCCAGGCCGTAGCCGCCGGGGCTGCGCGCCTCGGCCGACTCGCGCACGTAGGTGACGATGTCCTTCTTCTCCTCGGGCGAGAGCTGCCGGTCGGAGAACTTCGGCATGTTCTGCGGACCCGTCAGCATGGCCGTGTAGATCTGCTGCGGGGTGGCCTCGCCGAGATCCGGTGCGTACTTGCCGGACGACAGTGCGCCCCCCTTGCCGGTGAAGTTGTGGCAGGACGCGCAGTTCAGCCGGAACAGGTCGCCGCCACGGGCCACGTCACCGCGGGTCAGGGACTCCTGTGCGATGTGGCCGTTGGCGTCCCGCACCACCGTCGGTCCGCCGCCGTTGGCCTGGACGTAGGCCCCGAGTGCCTCGATCTGCGCCTCGTCGAAGATGACCTGCTTCTTGGGCACCTGCGCATTGAGGCTCATCGCCGGCATCCGGCCGGTGGAGACCTGGAAGTACACCGCCGCGTCGCCAACCCCGATCAGGGCGGGCCCACGATCGCCCACACCCTGCAGGTTGGCACCGTGACAGCTGACGCACGACGTCTCGTAGAGCTGCTTGCCGGTACGCAGGATGGCCGACTGCGATTCGTCGGCCACCGCGACCTGCGGGCGCGGCGTCAGTACGGCGGCAAGACCACCCGCGAACGCCAGGGCTATCAGCAGGAGCAACCCGGCCGACAACCGGCGGCGCAGACGTCTGCGCGACCGATCGCTGGCCGATCCGAGCAACCGCGAGATCTTCAACCGAGCACTCCTGTCCATGGGCTTGTCTGGGGGCTACCGGGATTTCATCGCACGAAATAGATGACGGCGAACAGCGCGATCCACACGATGTCGACGAAGTGCCAGTAGTACGACACGACGATCGCGGCGGTGGCCTGTGCGGGGGTGAACTTGCTCATCCTGGTTCGCGCCAGCAGCAGGATGAAGGCGATCAGACCGCCGATGACGTGCAGCCCGTGGAACCCGGTGGCCAGGTAGAACACCGTTCCGTAGGCGCTGCCGGGGATGGTGGTGCCGTGCGCCACGAGGTGCAGATACTCATATCCCTGGCCGCAGACGAAGAACAGGCCCATCAGGAAGGTGAGCAGATACCACCGGCGCAGGCCGAACACGTCGCCGCGCTCGGCGGCGAAGACGCCCATCTGGCACGTGAACGACGACGCGATCAGCACCAGGGTGACCGGTACCGCGAGCGCGAGGTTCAGCTCGGTCGGATGTGGTGGCCAGTCCCCGGCAGCTTGGGCGCGCGCGGTGAAGTACATCGCAAAGAGGCCGGCGAAGAACATCAGCTCGCTCGACAGCCACACGATGGTGCCGACACTGACCATGTTTGGCCTGTTCAGCGAATGTACGCGCGACGTGATGGCAGTACCGGAGGTCCCTACAGCGCTCGTCACATGAAGAAGTATGACGCTTTGTAGTTGGCGAACTCCACCCGGGGAGGGAATTGGTTTCCGGTGTCGCGCTCCCGGGTCCCGGACGACCCGCGCGACATGGGAAAATCGGCGGGTGACCGACGACCGTTCGTGGCGCGCCATCCTGAGCCGCCTCACCGATCTACAGCACCTGGCGCCTGGGGATGCCGCGTGGGCGATGGAGCAGATCATGACCGGGGCCGCGACGCCGGCACAGATCGCGGCCTTCGGGGTCGCGATGAAGATGAAGCGGCCCACCCCGGCCGAGGTGACCGAGCTGGCCGACGTGATGCTGGCGCACGCCCGCCGGGTGCCCACGGAGGTCATCGGCACCGAGACCGTCGACATCGTCGGGACCGGGGGCGACGGGGCCAACACCGTGAACCTGTCCACGATGGCCGCCGTGGTGTGCGCGGCCGCCGGTGTTCCGGTGGTCAAGCACGGGAACCGGGCGGCGTCCTCGTTGTCCGGGGGGGCCGACACCCTCGAGGAGCTCGGGGTCCGGATCGACCTGGGCCCCGCGGAGGTGGCCCGCTGCGTCGAAGAGGTGGGTATCGGGTTCTGCTTCGCTCCCATCTTTCATCCGTCCTACAAGCACGCCGGGCCGCCGCGTCAGCAGATCGGGGTGCCCACCGTCTTCAATCTCCTTGGGCCGCTGACGAATCCGGCCGGGCCCCGGGCCGGGTTGATCGGTTGTGCGTTCGGCGATCTGGCCGAGGTGATGGCCGGGGTGTTCGCCGCGCGGCGCTGCAGTGTGCTGGTGGTCCATGGCGACGACGGCCTCGATGAGCTCACGACGACCACCACCTCGACCATCTGGCGCGTGCAGGCCGGCACCGTCGACCGGCTGACGTTCGATCCGGCCGGGTTCGGGTTCGCCCGCGCCGCACTGTCCGAACTGGTGGGCGGCGACGCGCGGTTCAACGCGGCCGAGGCGCGGTCCGTCTTCGGCGGTGCGACCGGCGCGGTGCGCGACGCGGTGATCCTCAACGCGGCCGGGGCGTTGGTGGCCCATGCGGGACTGTCGAGTTCGGCGGAGTGGCTGCCGGCGTGGGAGTCGGGCCTAGCCCGCGCCGCGCAGGCCATCGACAGCGGCGCGGCCGGGGAGAAGCTGGCCGACTGGGTGAAGTTCAGTCAGTCGTTCTGAGAAGCCTTGGGCCGCAACGCGGGCCGAGCGCGCGGTGGCCGACCAGGTGCCGAAGTGGCCCGCGCCGCCGGCCGGGCTGGCCCAGCCGGTGCTGGCCCGGACGATCCGGGTGCCCGGCGTCACGAGCCAGCGGTCCAGCAGCGCCGTCTCCTCGACGAGCGCTCCCCCCAGTGGCGCGGCCTGATACAGCACGGTCTGCGCCGCCGCGGTCAGCGCGTCGACCACCGGCATCGGCGGGACGCCCTTGGCCGCGTTGCCGGCACTGGCGAGCTGACCGTGCCGGATGACGGCGAGCTGCCAGCCCCCGGCCCCGTCGGGCTGGGCGGCGACCAGTTCGGCGACCGCGGCCAGGGCGTGCAGCCGCTGTCCGCGCCACAGCGCGTCGATGGCGGTGGCCAGGTGGTCGCGCAGCCGGGCGGCGCTCTCGTAGCGGCCGCGTTCGGCGAGTTCGGCGACGTGGGCGACGGCCGCGGCCAGGGCGGTGCGGTCGGCGCCGGCGATCAGGGTGGCCATCCGCTGTGCCGCCGGGGCGTACTCGGCCGCCGAGACGTCACGGGCGGCCGGGCAGGGTGAGACCTCGCGTTCGGGGCATGCCGGCCCGTGCCGCGCCGAACCCGCGATCCGGCGGGTGCACGTGCGCAGACCGGTGAAGCGGGCCAGCACGTCGGCGGTGGCGGCCGCGTCGGCGCGGGCCCGGAACGGCCCGGCGATGCCGAGTTCCGGCCCGGCGGGTTTCGGGCGGCGCACGACCGACAGCCGGGGGAACGCCTCGTCGGTCAGGGTGATCCACCACCACCGGTGCGGGAACCTCGACCGCCGGTTGTACGGCGGCGCGTGGGCGGCCAGCAGCCGAAGTTCACGCACTCCGGCCTCCAGCGGGTGCGCGCACTCGACGTGGTCGACCGCCTCGGCCAGGGTGACCATTTCGCGCATCCGCCCACGCGGGTCGGCGCCGGTGAAGTAGTGGGCGACGCGGCGGCGCAGGTCGGCCGCGGTACCGATGTAGAGCACCTCGGCGCCGGGCCCGCGGAACAGGTAGACCCCCGGACGGTGCGGCAGGTGGTCGGCCAGCACCCGCTTGCGGCGCTGGGCCGGCGCGATGTTGGGCAGGTACGAGCGCAGTTCGGGGTAGGTGTGCACGCCGAGGTTGCCGACGCGTTCGATCAGTCCGTGCAGGACGTCGACGGTGGCGCGGGCGTCGTCGAGGGCGCGGTGGGTGGGTTCGGTGGTGGTCCGGAACAACCGGGCCAGTGCCGCCAGCCGGACGCTGGGTGCCTCCTCGCGGGTCAACACCCGGCGGGCCAGTCGGACCGTGCACAGCACGGGCGGGTTGGGCCAGGTCAGCGCGCACTGGGCCGCGGCGGCGCGCAGGAAGCCGATGTCGAAGCCGGCGTTGTGCGCCACCAGCACCGCACCGCGGCTGAACTCGAGGAACATCGGCAGCACCGCGTCGATCTTCGGTGCGTCGTGCGCCATGGCGGTGGTGATGCCGGTGAGCCGGACGATCTGCGGCGGGATCTCGCGACCGGGGTCGACCAGGGTGGCGAACTCGCCGAGGACGACGCCGCCGCGGATCTTGACGGCGCCGATCTCGGTGATGGCGTCGCAGACCCCGCCGGGGGTGGCCGGCCGGGACCGGCCGCCGGTGGTCTCGAGGTCCACGACCACGAAGGTGGTGTCGCGGAGCGCGACATCGGCGGTCGAATCCATGTCGCCGAAGCTCAGCTGGCCGGCCTGTCCCACGGCACAGACGGTAAACCGGGGCCCCGACAGCCCCACGGGTCTCGTGCGACCCAGCCGCCTCGAGTGCCCGTGCGCGCGGCGCCGACTGCGCGGTTTCGCCGATGACACGCCGGGCCGGTCGCCGATTTCGCACGTTCGGCGTGTCGTCGGTGGGGGCCACTTGTCGGGGGTCGGTATTACCGTCCGGCCCATGAGCGAGGACAGGACTGAACATGGGTGACTACCAGGGCGATCCGAACGGCCCGATCGTTATCGACTGCGACGACTGCGCGGTGCGCGGTCCCGGCTGCAAGGACTGCGTGATCAGCGTCTTGCTGGGGGTCCCGGACACCCTGTTGGACGACGAGCGCCAGGCACTCGAGGTCCTGGCAGAAGCCGGTCTGGCGCCCCGGCTGCGGCTGGTGCCGATCCACCGGACGCCGAAGCCCGGTGTGGCCTGAACGACACGTGGCGCTGCGCCGGTCGGGTTCCACGCATTGGTAAATTTGTCGCGACCCGATGGACAACGCCGATGCCGTTTCGTAACCTATCTGAGACCTAAAGGCGGTTCGACGGCGGCGCGATAGCCACGTCGAAGGCAGTTTAAGGACACGAAATCTTGACCCTCGACGGATCGCATCGGACGAAGCGTGCTGCCAGCCTGCCCATCCTCGGTGTGGTGACCGGGGCTGTTCTCCTCGGGCTGATGTCCTCCACCGCCACGGCCGATCCGGCCGAGGACGCCGTGGCCAAGCTGAATGATCTCTCCCGCCAGGCCGAACAGGCGGCCGAGGCCATGCACTCGGCGCAGCTCGACCTGAACCAGAAGCTCGATGTGCAGGCCGCCGCCGACCGGCAGCTCACCCAGTCCCAGGCCGACGTCTCCGTCGCGCAGTCGCAGCTCAGCTCGTTCCAGACATCGGTCGACCGGGTCGCCGCGGCCACCTACATGGGCGGCCGGACGGACGGCATGGCCGCCATCCTCACCGCCGAATCGCCGCAGGGCCTCATCGACAAGCTCGCCATGCAGCGCGTGATGGCCACCGAGATGTCGGCGCAGATGACCAACTACAAGCGGCTGGCCGCCGCGGCCAACACCGCGCAGAGCACCGCCGCCAAGTCCGCCGCCGACGCCAGGACAGCGGCCGATGCGGCCAGCGCGGTCAAGGCCGACCTGCAGGCCAAGCAGACCAAACTGCAGCTGCAGATCGCCGTGGTGAAGTCGCAGTACAACATGCTCTCGCCCAACCAGCGGGTGGCCATGGCCGCGCCGGTGCCCGTCGCGGCCGCCCTGCCTCCCGAAGCCCCGCCGCCAGGTGTCGATGTGCTGGCCGCCGCGCCCGAGGCGCTGCCCCCGGCCCCACCGCCGGAGGCCGCCGTGGCACCGGGTGGTGGTGGGGGCACCAGTGAGGGCGCGATCGCCGTCCAGGCCGCACTGACCCGGGTCGGGTCGCCGTACTCCTGGGGTGCTTCGGGACCCGGAGCGTTCGACTGCTCAGGGCTGGTGATGTGGGCGTTCCAGCAAGCCGGGATCGCGCTGCCGCACTCGAGCTATGCGCTGGCCGCCGGCGGCACTCCGGTGTCGCGCGATCAGTTGCAGCCCGGTGACGTCGTCAACTTCTATTCCGACGCCTCCCACACCGGCATCTACGTCGGCGACGGCATGGTGGTGCACGCCTCCACGTACGGCGTGCCCGTGAAGGTGGTGCCGCTTGACGGTGCCGGTCCGTTCTTCAACGCGCGCCGTTACTGACCGTTTCCGCCTGCTGCGGCCCTGGTGGCCGGTGCTGGCGGTTGCGCTGGTCGCCGTCGCGGTCCTGGCCGTGCCGCTCGCCCGGACGGGTCCGCATCTCGGTGCCGCGCCGTCCGGTGAGACGAAAACCGTTGCGCCCGAACATGTTGCGCAACGATCGGTGTCGCCGGTCAACCTCGGCGGCCCCGCGGGTCAGGTGTTGCTGGACCGGGTGTCCGCCGAGGCCGGTCCCGCCGTGGCGGCGGTGCAGGAATTCTGGGGCACCGACTGGGGCCGCGACAGCGCCGGGCCGATCGTCGTGATGTCCACCGGCAGCGCCGCGGAGTTCGCCGCCCGGTCCGGCGCCGGCGGGGAGCGAGCCGACACCGCCGCGGTCGCGGTGGCCGACCGGGTCGACCCGGCTTCCCGGACCGCCGAGGGTCAGCGGATCGTGTTGGCCCCGGGGGCCGCGGCGATGAACCCGGGCGATCTTCGGATCGTGTTCCGCCACGAGCTGTTCCACTACGCGGCACGTGCCGACACGGCACTCGACGCGCCGCGCTGGCTCACCGAGGGGGTGGCCGACTACGTGGCGAGGCCCGCGCCCGCCGCACCCGTCCGGATCGACACCACCCACCTGCCGTCGGACGCGGACTTCACCGGGACGCCCGAGGAGCTGTCCGCGGCCTACGACCGGGCGTGGCTGTTCGCCCGGTTCGTCGCCGACCGCTATGGCGCCCCGGCGCTGCGGCTGCTGTACCTGCGCGGCGCCGGGTACGCGCACGCCGATGCCGCGACCGCGGTGCGCGACGTGCTCGGTACCGGTCCGGACGAGCTGCTCGCCCAGTGGCGGGAGTGGGCCCGCTGATGTCGACCCGGGTTCTGTTGGTCACCAACGACTTTCCGCCTCGCCGCGGCGGCATCCAGTCCTACCTGGAGAATCTCGTCACCCGCCTGGCAGCGACCGGCGATCATGACATCGCGGTGTACGCCCCGCAGTGGAAGGGCGCCCAGGAGTACGACGCGCGGGCGGCGAATCTGCACGTCGTGCGTCATCCCACGTCGCTCATGCTGCCGGTGCCGTCGGTGGAGCGCCGGATGCGCGGGCTCATCCGCGAGCACGACACCGAGGTCGTCTGGTTCGGGGCGGCCGCGCCCCTGGCGCTGTTGGGCCCCAGCGCCCGCCGGGCCGGCGCCGGCCGTGTCGTGGCCAGCACCCATGGACACGAGGTCGGCTGGTCGATGCTGCCCGGAGCGCGCTCGGCGCTGCGCCGGATCGGCGACGGCACCGACGTCATCACCTACATCAGCCGCTATACGCGGGGCCGGTTCGCCGGGGCGTTCGGCCCGCACGCCGCGTTCGAGCACCTCCCGCCCGGCGTCGACCCCGACACCTTTCGGCCCGACCCGGCGGCGCGCGCCGAGCTGCGCGCCCGCTACCGGCTCGGGGAGCGCCCGACCATCGTCTGCGTGTCCCGTCTGGTGCCCCGCAAGGGGCAGGACATGCTGATCCGGGCGTTGCCGGCGATCCGCGAGCGTGTGGACGGCGCGGCGCTGGTGATCGTCGGCGGCGGGCCACATCTGCAGCCGCTGCGAAAGTTGGCCGCCGACAACGGGATCGACGATCATGTGGTCTTCACCGAAGGTGTCCCGTTCGCCGAACTGCCCGCGCACTACACGCTGGGCGACGTGTTCGCGATGCCGTGCCGGACCCGGGGCGCCGGCCTGGACGTCGAAGGGCTGGGGATCGTGTTCCTCGAGGCGTCGGCCACCGGGATCCCCGTGGTGGCCGGCGATTCGGGCGGGGCGCCGGAGGCGGTGCTCGACGGTGAGACGGGGTTCGTCGTCGACGGCCGGAACCTCACCGAGATCACCGACACGATCAGTGCGCTGCTCTGCGACCCCGACACCGCCGCGCGGATGGGCGCCCGCGGACGCCAGTGGATCGACGAGCAGTGGCGGTGGGACACCCTGGCCGCGCGGATGGCCCGACTGCTCTAGTAGGCCGAGCGTGCACAAGAGTCCGCCCGTGACGGCGTGTCCGCGGACTGACACGCACGTTCGCGGAGGAACCTGGGTCAGTCCTTGCGGTAGATCGCGTCGATCTGGTCGGCGAACTTCTCGGCCACGACCTTGCGCTTGACCTTCAGCGTCGGCGTCATCTCACCGGTCTCCTCGGTGAAGTCCACCGGCAGGATCTTGAACTTGCGGATGGCCTCGGCGTGGCTGACGTGGCTGTTGGCCTCCTTCACCGCGCCGTCGATCTCGGCCAGCAGATCCGGATCCTCGGTCAGGTCGGCCACCGACGCGCCGGAGTTCTTGCCGTGGCGTTCCTTCCAGCCCTCGAACGCCTCCGGGTCGATGGTGATCAGCGCGCCGATGAACGGCTGCGCGTCGCCCACCGCCATCGCCTGACTGACCAGTGGGTGGGCCCGCAGACTGTCCTCGAGCACCGCCGGGGCGACGTTCTTGCCGCCGGCGGTCACGATGAGCTCCTTCTTGCGGCCGACGATCTTGAGGAACCCGTCGGAGTCGACCTCGCCGAGATCGCCGGTGTGGAACCAGCCGTCCTGGACCGCCTCGGCGGTCGCCGTGTCGTTCTTCCAGTAGCCGTGGAAGACGACACCACCCTGCACCAGCAGCTCACCGTCGTCGGCGATCCGCATGCTGTTGCCCTCCAACAGCTTTCCGACGGTGCCGGGCTTGATGGCACCGATCTGGTTGACCGTGATGGCCGCGCTGGTCTCGGTCAGGCCGTAGCCCTCGTAGATGGTCAGCCCTACACCGCGGTAGAAGTGGCACAACCGGGCGCCCAGCGGCGCGCCGCCCGAGATGGACGCGACGCAGTCGCCGCCGAGGGCCGCCTTGAGCTTGCCGTACACCAGCTTGTCGAACACCTTGTGCTCGAGCTTGAGCAGCAACCCCGGGCCGCCGGGACGGTCCAGCGCCTCGCTGTAGGCGATCGCGGTCCGGGCGGCGATCCCGAAGATCTTGCCCTTCCCGTCGTTGGCAGCGTTCTGCTCGGCCGTGTTGTAGACCTTCTCGAACACCCGCGGCACCGACACCACGATGGTCGGTTTGAACACCCCGAACATCGGCACGAGATTCTTGATGTCGCTGGTGAAGCCGACGGTCACCTTGTTGTGGAACGCTCCGATGGTGATCGCGCGGGCCAGCACGTGCGCCAGCGGCAGGAACACCAGCAGCCGCTGGCCCTTGTCCAGCAGCGAGGGCAGGGCCGCCTTGGCGCCACGGATCTCGTAGAGCAGGTTGGAATGGGTGAGCTGGCAGCCCTTGGGTCGGCCGGTGGTACCCGAGGTGTAGATCAGGGTGGCCGGGTCGGAGGCCCGGATTCCCTCGACCCGGCGGGTCACCTCGCCGGGATCGACCGCGGCGCCGGCCGCCGTGAGTTCGTCGAGTGCAGCGGGGCCCGACCCGTCGATGGTGAAGTGCCGGCGCAGGTCCGGCAGCCCGCCGGCGAGGTCGGCGATGATGCCGGCATGGGCGTCGGTCTCCGCGAACGCCACCACCGCGCCGGAATCCTGCAACACCCACTGCACCTGATCGGCCGAGGACGTCTCGTAGATGGGAACCGTCAGCGCGCCGACCGACAGGATGGCCATGTCGATGACCGCCCACTCGAAACGGGTCGCGGAGAAGATCGCGACCCGGTCACCGGGCTGCACGCCGAGCGCGATCAATCCCTGTGCGACCGAACGGATCTGGGCCGCCGCTTCGGCGCACGACACATCGATCCAGTTGCCGTCGACCTGGCGCTGGTAGATGGCGAACCCCGGGTCGGTGCGTTCGTGGTCGTAGACGACGGAGACGATGTTGTCGGTCTCGGCGACGTCGAAGGATGCCGAAACACTCAACTCGCGCAAATCGCTGTCCTCCCGTAGTGCGTTGATGAACGCACCCACAGTAGTCCGACCGGGGGCGGCGATGTGACTTCCTTCACGGTTTTGCGGTCGACCGGCTGCCGGCCGGCGGTTCGGATATGTGAAGCTAGCGGGCATGCACAGCATCCAGGTGGCCGACCAGACTTTCGTCGCCGCCGCCGGCGCGAAGGTCGGCGCGGCGATCGCGGATCCGGCCAGGTGGCGGCGGTGGTGGCCGGACCTGCGGCTCGACGTCGTGGAGGACCGGGCCGACAAGGGCATCCGCTGGACGGTGGCCGGGCCGCTGACGGGCACCATGGAGATCTGGCTCGAGACCATGCTCGACGGTGTGATCCTGCACTACTTCCTGCATGCCGAACCGACGGGCGCCGCCCCGGCCGAGGCGGCCGGAATGGACCTGGCAAAACTGACCCATGAGCGCCGCGTCGCGGGCAAACGAATGTCCTTCGAGATCAAGAACGAACTCGAGGCGGGGCGCCCGGTGGGTTCGGCTCCCACGCATTGGATATGAGGGCCAACGGCTGCCCGGGAGGGTAGCGTGGCCGCGAAAGAGACTCCGAGAGGCAAGGCAGCGTTCACGTGGCGGACAAGACCGCGCAGACGATCTTCATCGACGCCGACCCCGGCACGGTGATGGATGTGATCGCCGATATCGGCTCCTACCCCGAGTGGGTCAAGGAGTACAACGACACCGAGGTCCTCGACACCGACGACGGCGGTAATCCGCGTACCGCGCGGCTGGTGCTCGACGCCGCGGTGCTCAAGGACACCATGGTCCTCGAGTACGACTGGCCCGCCGACCGGAAATCGGTCCGCTGGTGGCTGGTGTCCAGTTCGCTGCTCAAAGCTCTGGATGGTGAATATCGCTTGGCGCCCAAAGGATCCGGGACCGAGGTCACCTACGAGCTGTCGGTCGACCTGATGATCCCGATGATCGGGTTGCTCAAGCGCAAGGCCGAACGCCGCCTCACGGACACGGCGCTCAAGGATCTGAAGAAACGAGTCGAGGGCTGACGGAATCCGGCGAGGTCGACACCGGCATCCGGGCCCGCATCAGCCTTTTCGTCGGCAAGGGCGGGGTCGGCAAGTCGACGCTGGCAGCGGCAACCGCGGTGCGCGATGCCCGGTCGGGGCTGCGTGTCCTGCTGGTGTCCACGGATCAGGCGCACTCCCTCGGCGATGTGCTCGGCGTCCCCGTACCGCCCACGGGGGCGTGCGACCCGGTCCGGGTGACGGCCGACCTGTCGGTGGGCGACCCGGCCGGGGGCGGGGGATCGCTGGACGCGCTGGCGCTGGACACCCTGGCGCTGCTCGAGGACCGCTGGCGTCGGACCAGCGGGCAGCTCGCCGCCAGATTTCCCGAGTCCGACGTGGGAGATGTTGCACCGGAAGAGCTTTCGGCGTTCCCCGGCATCCAGGAAGTGCTCGGGCTGGGTGAGGTGGCACGCCTGGCGGAATCCGGCGACTGGGATCACCTGGTGGTGGACTGCGCCTCGACCGCCGACGCACTGCGGATGCTCACCCTGCCTTCGGCCTTCGCCCTGTACCTCGAGCGCGCGTGGCCGCGGCACCGCCGCCTGAGCATCGCGCCCGGCGATGCCCAATCGGTGGCCATTGTGGAGTTGCTGGAGCGCACCGCCGCCGGTCTCGAAGGACTGTCGGCGATGATCACCGACACCGGCGGGGAGGTGGGCGCGCACCTGGTCCTGACGGCCGAGCGGGTGGTAGCGGCCGAGGCCGTCCGCACGCTGGGGTCGTTGGCGCTGCTGGGCGTCGAGGTTCGTGAGTTGATCGTGAATCAGGTTCTGGTACAGGATGATTCGTACGAATACCGCAACCTGCCCGCACATCCCGCATTCGACTGGTACACCGAGCGGATCGCCGAGCAGCAGTCGGTGCTCGACGAGCTCGGCGCCGGCACCGGGGATGTCGGACTGGTGCTGGTGCCGCACCTGGCCGGCGAACCGATCGGGCCCAAGGCGCTGGCGGAACTCCTGGACTGTGCCCGCCGGCGCGGCAGTGCGGCGCCGCCCGGGCCGCTGCGGGCCGTGGTCGACCTGGAATCGGGCACGGGACTGGACTCGGTCTACCGGATGCGGCTGCAGCTGCCTCCGCTGGATCCGTCCGCGCTGGGGACCCTTCAACTGGGCCGGGTGGACGACGATCTCATCGTCGCCGTCGGGGGGCTGCGCCGGCGCGTGCGGTTGGCCTCGGTGCTGCGCCGGTGCACCGTCAGCGGGGCCCAGCTCAAGGGTGACCAGCTGACCGTGCGCTTCCGGCCGAACCCGGACGTCTGGCCGAAGGCGGGTGGGCAGTGAGCGGCCCGGGGGCACCCGGTCACGGCGACCTGGGTCCCGAGCTGCGCCAGCTCGCCCAGGAGATCCTCGACCGGCTCGATCCCGCGGTGCGATCGATGGCAGCCCTGATGGCCGCGCGTTCCGGCGGTGAACCCGGTCGCTGCCAACAGGTCTGGTGTCCGGTGTGCGCGCTGGCCGCGGTGGCAACCGGTGAGGAGCATCCGTTGCTGACGGTGGTCGCCGACCACAGCGTGAGCCTGCTGACCGTGCTGCGCGGACTGCTCGCCGAGTCCGGGGCCACGGCCCCCGAACCAGATCCGGATCCCGACCCCGCTCCACCCCCGGTCGGGGGCCCCCCCTCGGGGAATGGCCGCTATCAGCACATTCCCATCACGTTCGAGGATTGAGCCCGGCCCGTCGCTGTGGTGGCTCTCACCGAGGGTCGGTAAGGTTGGCGCAAAGCACCGCCGGTGCAGCCCGACTGGAGGACCCATGTGGTACTGGTTGTTCAAATACATCTTCATGGGTCCGCTGCTGTCCCTGCTCGGCCGTCCGAAAGTTGAAGGCCTGGAACATATTCCGGCGGACGGTCCGGCGATCCTGGCCAGCAACCACCTGGCCGTCGCCGACAGCTTCTACCTACCACTGGTCGCGCCCCGCCGGATCACCTTCCTGGCAAAGCAGGAGTACTTCACCGGCACCGGGCTCAAGGGCCGGGCGATCGCCTGGTTCTACACCGTTGCGGGACAGGTACCGATCGACCGGACCGATGCCGACTCGGCACAGGCCGCGCTGACCACCGCCGAGCGGATCCTGTCCGAGGGCAAACTGCTGGGCATGTACCCCGAGGGCACCCGGTCGCCGGACGGCCGGCTGTACAAGGGCAAGACGGGGCTGGCCCGGCTGGCCCTGCAGACCGGCGTTCCGGTGATCCCGGTCGCGATGGTCGGCACCGACGTCGTCAATCCGCCGGGGTCCAAGATGTGGCGGTTCGGCCGCGTCACCGTCCGCATCGGGAAGCCGATGGATTTCAGCCGGTTCGACGGACTGGCCGGCAACCGGTTCATCGAGCGTGCCGTCATCGACGAGGTGGTCTACGAGCTGATGCAGCTCTCCGGCCAGGAATACGTCGACATCTACGCCGCCAGCCTCAAAGAGGATGCAACGCCGGGGCCGGGGTCTGCTGCGGGCCAGCCGCCGGCCCGGGTCCCGCAGACAGCGGCCGGCTGACCTCCGGTCGCGCGGCGGTCAGCCCGGACACCAGGATCACCGCCAGCGCCCACCACAGGTAGGAAGCGCCGACGAGCTGGCGCCACAGCTGCGCCTGTGCCTCGTGGTGCTGGGGCATCAGGTCGATCGGCGTCCACACCATCAGCGCCGCGCCGGCCAGCGTCAGCAACCCCAGCGCGGCATCGCGCTTCCGGTACCCGACCACCGCGGTGACGATCAGCGTCGGCAGTGTCCACACCCAATGGTGCGACCACGACACCGGTGAGACCGCGAGGCCCAACATCGCCACGCAGATGAGGGCCAGCACCGGCCCCGAGTCGCCGCCGCTGCGCAGCAGCCTGCGCGCCGCCCACACGGTCAGGGCCAGCACCAGCACGCACGCGGCCGCCCACAGCACGAAGTGGGCGCCCTCGCCGAGCCCCAGCCGGGCCAGCGCCGCGGCGATGTTCTGATTGGTGTTCAGCGTGGCGTTCCCGATCCGGTCGGTGTCGCGGATGGTGGTGGTCCAGTACTCCAGGGAATCGCGCCAGGCGAGCAGGAACCCGACGAACGTCGCGCCGGCGAACGAGACCAGTGTGGTCGCCACGGCGCGGCCATCGCGACGGACCACGAAATACACCAGGAACACCGCGGGCGTCAGCTTGAGTGCGATGGCCAGTCCGAGCAGCAGGCCACGCGGCCAGCGGGTACGCCGGGTGACCGTATCGGCCAGCACCAGCGTCATCAGCACCGCGTTGATCTGGCCGAAGTCGAAGTTCGACCGCACCGGCTCGAGGTAGATCACCGCCGGTGCGACCAGTGCGAACGCGATGAAGAGCCGACGCACCCAGGCGGGATCGCGGGTGACGGCGGACCAGCCCGGGCCGCCGCAGACGTCGAGTCGGGTGAGCACGATGAGCGTGGAGACCACCAGCAGCACCAGGGTGATGGCGGTGATGGTGGCACTGGCCGCGGGCAGGGACAGTAGAGCGAACGGGGCGAACACGATGGCCGACAGCGGGGGATAGGTGAACGGCAGGTCCGCGCCCGCCTGGGTGTGGAACGACGTCTCACCGGAGTACAACGGCTGTCCGTCGAGCCAGCACCGGCCGCCCATCCGGTACACGTCGATGTCGATCCGGTAGGGCGTGTGGCCCAGCAGCCGCCAGCCGGCATACCCGAAAGCGACGGCCGCGCACAGCTGGAACACCCGCCAGGCAAAGATTTTCATGACCCGAACAGCCTATCGGTGCGCCGGTGTGTCGGCGCCCACCTCGACCCTCGACTTCACCGCGTGCCTCGCCGATTGCCGCGAGGCCAACTCGGATCGCAAGATCCACGTGGCCGGTGCGCAGGCTCGATAGGGTGTCCGGCGTGCGGTTCTTCTACGACACCGAGTTCATCGACAACGGCCGGACGATCGAGCTCATCTCGATCGGCGTGGCCGCCGAGGACGGCCGCGAATATTACGCTGTGTCAACGGAATTCCCTGGCGAGCAAGCCGGCAACTGGGTCAAGACCCATGTGCTGCCCAAACTCCCGCCGCCGTCGTCGCAGCTGTGGCGCTCCCGGCGGCGCATCCGGGAGGACCTCGAGGAGTTCTTCGGCATCGACGGTGACGAGCCGATCGAGCTCTGGGCCTGGGTGGCCGCCTACGACCATGTGGCGCTGTGTCAGCTGTGGGGGCCGATGACGCATCTGCCGCCGCAGATCCCGAGGTTCACCCGCGAGCTGCGTCAGTACTGGGAGGACCGCGGGTCCCCGCGCATGCCGCCGCGGCCCCGCGACACCCACGACGCCCTCGTCGACGCCCGGCACAACCTGCGCCGATTCGAGGTGATGACCGAACTGGACGCGAGGGCGGCCGGCTGGGGAACGGTCCAGGGAAGGGGCTGAGCTGCAGGTCTGCCCGGTCAGCGGTGGTAAAACCACCCGTTCTGCCCGGTTACCATGGACGGGTGAACTGGACCGTCGACGTACCCATCGAGCAGCTGCCGGCCCTGCCGCCGCTGCCTGACGACCTGCGCCAGCGGCTGGACGACGCCCTGGCCAGGCCGGCCGCTCAACAGCCGAGCTGGGACCCCGATCAGGCCGCGGCGATCCGCACCGTGCTGGAGAGCGTCCCGCCCGTCACCGTTCCGTCGGAGATCGAGAAGCTGCAGGGCCAGCTGGCCGCCGTCGCCCGTGGTGAGGCGTTCCTGCTGCAGGGCGGCGACTGCGCCGAGACCTTCGCCGACAACACCGAGCCGCACATCCGCGCCAATATCCGCACGCTGCTGCAGATGGCCGTCGTGCTGACCTACGGCTCGAGCATGCCCGTCATCAAGCTGGCCCGCATCGCCGGGCAGTACGCCAAGCCCCGCTCATCGGACATCGACGCACTGGGCCTGAAGTCCTACCGCGGCGACATGGTCAACGGGTTCGCGCCCGACGCCGCCGTGCGTGATCACGATCCGTCGCGACTGGTGCGCGCGTACGCCAACGCCAGCGCCGCGATGAACCTGGTTCGCGCCCTGACGTCGTCGGGTATGGCCTCGTTGCACCTGGTGCACGACTGGAACCGGGAGTTCGTCCGGACCTCGCCGGCCGGGGCGCGCTACGAGGCGCTGGCCGGCGAGATCGACCGGGGCCTGCGATTCATGAGTGCGTGCGGGGTCAACGACCGCAATCTGGACACCGCCGAGATCTTCGCCAGCCATGAGGCGCTGGTGCTCGACTACGAGCGCGCCATGCTGCGGCTGGCGGATTCCCTGGAGAGCCCCGGCGCGGAGGCAAAGCTCTACGACCTGTCGGCGCACTACGTGTGGATCGGTGAGCGCACCCGTCAGCTCGACGGCGCGCACATCGCGTTCGCCGAGGTGATCGCCAACCCGATCGGGGTCAAGATCGGTCCCAGCACGTCGCCGGAGCTGGCGGTCGAGTACGTCGAGCGGCTCGACCCGCACAACAAGCCGGGCCGCCTGACCCTGGTCAGCCGGATGGGCAACGGCAAGATCCGCGACGTGCTGCCGCCCATCATCGAGAAGGTGCAGGCATCCGGGCACCAGGTGATCTGGCAGTGCGACCCGATGCACGGCAACACTCACGAGTCCTCGACCGGGTACAAGACCCGCCACTTCGACCGCATCGTCGACGAAGTGCAGGGCTTCTTCGAGGTGCACCGCGCGCTGGGCACCCACCCGGGCGGCATCCACGTCGAGATCACCGGTGAGAACGTCACCGAATGTCTCGGTGGGGCACAGGACATTTCGGACGACGACCTGGCCGGCCGGTACGAGACGGCCTGCGATCCGCGACTGAACACCCAGCAGTCACTGGAGCTGGCGTTCCTGGTCGCGGAGATGCTGCGCGACTGACCTTCTTTCACGCCGAGCGTGCGTGTTGGTCCGCAACACGCCGGGCCCGTGCGTACTTCTGTGCACCCTCGCCGGAGGATGGACGTCAGCCGATCAGTCCGTCGACGTGGGTGCCGAGCTGCCACGCGCCGGCGGCCACCCCGACGGTCAGCAGGATCACGACCAGCAGCCAGATGACCGTCCGGCGCCGGGCCCGTTGCCGCGCCCAGGCCAGCTCGTCCATCGAAACTCCGGCGAAATGGCTTGCACCGGAATGTGTTTCGCTGTCTTCGTCAGCCCCCGCGGGATTCCAGTCGTCCGGCCCGCGGGTCATCGCCAGGGTGGGCCGGCGCGCCGCGGCGGGCTTCGGGGCGCCGCCCGCGACGGAGACCCGCGCCGGCGGGGTTTCGGGCGCTCGCCGGCCGACGGTCTGGCGCTCGTCGACCCGGCCGGTCGGCAGTGCCGCCGACGGATGCGGGACGGCCCGGTGCGGCGCGGGCACGCGGAACGGCGGCAGGCTCAGCTCGGCGGTCACCGCGTCGACCGCTTCGGCCATCTCCGCGGCGTCGGCGTACCGGGCGGGGGCGTCGCGGGCGGTGGCCCGGGCCACCAGCCCGTCGAACTGCGGGGGCACCCCGGCGATGGCGGCACTCGGCGGCGGGACGTCCTGATCCAGCCGCATGTAGGCCACCGCGAGCGGGTTGTCCCCGGCAAAAGGTGTTGTGCCGGTGAGTAATTCGTAGGTCAGGATGCCGAGCGAATACACGTCGCTGCGTGGGGTCGCATCCCCGGTGCTGACCTGCTCGGGTGACAGGTAGGCCGCGGTTCCCAGGATGACGCTGGTCGATGTGATGCCGGCCTGCGCGAGCGCGCGCACCAGGCCGAAGTCGGCCAGTTTGACCTCACCGCGCTCGGAGATCAGGACGTTCTCGGGTTTGAGGTCGCGGTGCACCAGGCCGCCGCGGTGCGCGACCGCCAGCCCGCGCAGCACCGGCCGCAGCACCGCGACCACCGCGTGCGGCGGCATCGGGCCGCGTTCGCGCAACAGCTCGCGCAGCGTGCCGCCCTCGACCAGTTCCATCACCAGATAGGGGTGACGCGCGTCCATGCCCTGGTCGAACACGGCCACCAGACGGGGGTCCGACAGCCGGGCCGCCGCGCGTGCCTCCAGCTTGAAACGGGTCAGGAACTGCTGGTCGCCGGCGTACCGTGCGTCCATCACCTTGACCGCTACCGGCCGGTCCAGCCGGGTGTCCAGCCCGCGGTACACCGTGGACATCCCGCCGGTGGCAATCGGGCCCTGCAGCAGGTACCGCCCGTCGAGGAGGATTCCCTCCAACGGCCCGTCCGCCCGGCTGACGCTCACCGGAGCCATCGTAGGACCCGACCCATCGGCGGGGGTCGTGCCGTGTCCGCATCGGAATTAAACTGACGCGGTGAGCAGCATCCCGACCGGAGACGACGTACTCGAGGCCGCCGAACCGGTACTGGCCCTACCCGATGTCGCGGCCAAGCTGCGGATCCCGATCACCAAGGTGCATCAGCAGTTGCGCGACGGGCATCTGATCGCGCTGCGCCGCGACGGCACGGTGGTGGTGCCGACGGCGTTCTTCACCGAGTCCGGTGCGCTGATCAAGTCGTTGCCCGGCCTGCTGGCGGTGCTGCGCGACGGGGGATACGGGGACACCGAGATCCTGCGCTGGCTGTTCACCCCGGATCCGTCGCTGACCCTGACCTTCGACGGCTCCCGCGAATCCACCGCCAACGCCCGGCCCGTGGACGCACTGAAGTCCCATCAGGCGCGCGAGATCGTGCGTCGCGCGCAGGCCCTGGCGTACTAGTTCCTACGTCTCGCCGAGTTCGTGCCCGGGCGCGAACCGTTTGGGGAAGCGATCCGGCCGCAGCAGCGCGTACCACGCCGCCACGGCGCACGCGGTCGCCAGTGCGACGTGGATCAGCGAGTACATGCCGTGGGAGCCGTCCGGCTTGAAGATCACCATGATCCAGGTGGAGAAGCCGGCGATGGCCGCGATCCAGGTCCGCGACTGCGTCAGTGCGGACATCACCGCCAGCGGCCAGGTGTAGTACCACGGCAGCGCGGCCGGCACGAACAGGACCACCACCGCCATCGCCCAGGCGATCCCGACCAGCGCCTCCCGGTCGGTGTGCCGGAAGCGCCACCACAGCAGCGGCAGGCTCACGGCGATCACCCCGACGCCGATCGTCCGCGTGACGTCGAGCACCGCATAGAAGTTCACCGGGAAGAACAGTCCGCCAATGGCATTGGTCATGTTGGCCACCGCGGTCGGGATGGTCAGCCAGTTGACGATCTTGACCGAGCCGGCCAGTGCGGTGAGCCAGCCCAGGCCCACATCGGCCAGCCAGGACAACACGGCGAACACCGCGATGAAGATCGCCACGGACGCCACGCCGGCGGTCAGGAACGCCGGGACGGTCCGCATGGGCCGGCGTGACGAATCGCGCAACTGCCGCATCCATACCCAGACCAGGAACGGAAGTGCAAGTCCCGCTGTCGCTTTGACCGCCACGGCCGTGGCCACCAGTGCGATGCCGGGCACCGGATGCCGGTAGAGCGTGAGTGCGATCCCGGCCATCATGAGGCCCACCATGAGCATCTCGTTGTGCACGCCGCCCATCAGGTGGATGATCACCAGCGGGTTGAGTGCGCAGATCCACAGCGCGGTGGCGCCGTTGGCACCGACCTTGCGGGCGATCCGCGGTGCGGCCCACAGCAGCAGCACCAGGCCGGGCAGCATGCACAGTCGCAGCAGCATGGTCCCCGCGATGACGTTGTTGCCCACCAGCATGGTCACGAACCGGGCCACCAGGATGAACGCCGGGCCGTACGGTGCGGTGGTGGTGGTCCAGATCGGACTCACGTTGTCCAACAAGATGTTCGGGTTCTCGACCGGGCCGACGACGTACGGATCGAGGCCGTCGCGCAGGAGCGCTCCCTGCGCGAGGTAGGAGTAGGTGTCGCGGCTGAACACCGGCACCGACAGCAGCAGGGGAGCCAGCCAGAACCAGGTGGTGGTCACCATCGTGCGTTCGTCGGCCTGGCCGTCGGCCACCCGCCGGCCGAGCCAGAGCCAGGCGAACAGCATGACCGCGACCCCGCCCCACAGCAGCAGCGACGAGAAGACCAGGCCGTGACCGAACCGCAGCCACGACAGGTGCAGTGATTCCAGCAGCGGGTCGTGGATCCGGGTGCTGCCGGCGCCCAGTCCGCCGGCGGTGATGAGCAGCGCCCCGAGCAGCCCCAGCAATGCCGGGCGCGCCGCGTCCGTGCCCGTGAACGTGGCCAGTCGGGCCAGCGATCGCGGCCGGTGCTGCGGAATCTGGGTCGACATCGGTTCAGGAGCTCCGGTTGCCCGCCAGGCGCGCCATTTCGGCCAGGCCACGGGCCGCGGTCGGGTCGATCGGTGCCGCGGCGAGCGCGGCCAGCGCGCGATCGGTCAGCGTCGCGATCCGTGCTTCGACGGCGGCCAGCGCACCCACCGATTCGATGACCCCGGACAGTTCGGCGACCTGGGCGTCGTCGAGTTCGGTACCCACCGATCGGCGCAGCAGCTCGGCGGCCGCCGGATCGGATCGGTCGGCCCGTTCGATGGCTTCGGCCAGCAGCACGGTGCGTTTGCCGGAGCGCAGGTCGTCACCCGACGGTTTGCCCGTGACGGCGGGGTCGCCGAACACCCCGAGGACGTCGTCGCGCAGCTGGAAGGCGATCCCGAGTTCGGTGCCGACCTCGCCGAACACCGCCTGGACATCGGGCCGATCGGCGGCGGCCGCGACTCCCAGCTGCAGTGGCCGGGTCACGGTGTAGGAGGCCGTCTTGAAGGTGTTGACCCGCATCGCCGATTCGATGGTGTCGGCGGCGCTGGATTCGGCGACGATGTCGAGGTACTGCCCGCCGAGCACCTCGGTCCGGATGTCGGACCACACCCGGCGGACCCGCACGCGCGCCTGGTCGGGCAGCGCGGCCGTGGCGACGATGTCGTCGGCCCACACCAGCGCGAGGTCACCGAGCAGGATCGCCGCGGAGATGCCGAACTGGGCGGGGGAGCCGCGCCAGGCCCGGCTGCGGTGCATGTCCTCGAAACGGACGTGCACGGTCGGCATTCCGCGGCGCGTGCTCGACGCGTCGATCACGTCGTCGTGCACCAGGGCGCAGGCCTGCAGCAGTTCCAGCGCAGAGAACAGTCGCATCGCCTCGGGGGGAACGCCTTCGGGTCCCGGGACGGTGGCCACCGACCGCCAGCCCCAGTACGCGAACGCGGGCCGCACGCGCTTGCCGCCGCGCAGGACGAAGTCCTCGAGCACCGTCAGCAGCACCTCGTGGTCCGCGCCGATGTAGGCCGACCCGGCGCGGCGTTCGGCCAGATACTCGCGCAATTGATCGGTGACTGCCGCGGCCAGTTCGGCGGCCGAGGGTACCGCTGTGTCGACGCTCAGCGCCGCGCCCCTTTCTGTTCGGTCGTCAACTCTGGTCGGCGGTCTCGGTCGAGCGGTCCCGGGCCAGCCACGCCAGCGCCGCAACGATGGCCGACACGATGATCGACGCGATGCCGACGACCCATGCGCCGCTGACGAAGGACCGGGTGCTGGGGTCGGTGTAGCGCGCTTGGGCGGTCATGGTGTTGACGATCCCGGGCTTGAGGGCCCACTGGACGGAGTCGGTGCTGACGCGTTCGCCGTTGGTGGAGGTGACCTCGCCCGGGAAATTCACCGTGAGGTCCACCTGAGCGTCGGGGTCGGTGACCAGGGTGAGATCGACCCGGCCTTCGAGCAGCACCAGATTTCCGGCCCGACGCAGCGTCAGGTCCACGCCGGCCGCGTCGGGGTTCATGTTGGCCAGTTGCGGCACTTCGGCGAACGTCAGGTCCGAGAACACCGCCTGGGATCCGACAAAGCCCTCCTCGCTGTATCGCGACACCGCGACCTTCTGCGGGAACGGCAGATTCGTGTCGAGCTGGGGACCCTTGTCGTCGTCGCCCCGCGGTTTGGCCGCGGTGATGATCTGACCGGACACGGTGTCGTCGGGCGAGACCGTCATCGACGCGCGCACGCGCAGGCAACCCGCCAGCACGGGCGCGACGACCAGCATCAACACGAGCAGGGCTACCGCGCGCAGGCGCCGAGGGCGGTTGGACATTCGGTCATCGTGCCAGATCAACGCCGGAAACCGGCACCGATAGCGGCAGTGCCCGGCCGAGCACCGCGAAGGGGCGCGGGTCGCCGGCGAACTGGTAGTCGCGGATGACGTCGCCGAAGCCGAGTCGGCGGTACAGCCGCCAGGCACGGTTGCCCTCGCCGTTGACCTCCGGTGTCGACAGCAGCACGAACGCTTCGTCCCGGTTGTCCAGCAGTCGGCGGGTCAGTGCTTCGCCCAGGCCGTGGCCCTGCGCGTCGGGGCGGATGTGCAGTTCGGTCAGTTCGAAATAGCTCGACGTCAGGCGACGGATCTCGGCGTCGGGCAGGCCGGCCCGGTGCAGGCCCTGGACCACCTGCTGCTGCCACCACTGATCGGGTGCCCCGCAGTAGCCGTAGGCGACGCCGAGCAGGGGGGCATCGGCCAGTGCGGACGGGTCGGCCCCGTCGGCGGTATCACTCGGAGCCACCGCCGCGACGGCCTTCCAGCCGCTGCGCTTGGTGTGTTCGAGCCACATCGAGGCACGGTTGTCCTCGGTGCCGCGCGGGTAACGCATCGCATCGACGTACACCGAGAGCGCCTCGCCGAGGCGTCGCCGCATGTCCTGCGGGGACAGGTCGATGAGGTACGTCGCCAATGCCGGTTCCCTCCGTCTGGTTCCGGGCCCATTATCGCCGCCGGCAACGCCGGTGCGGGCAGGCACCTCATGGCGCGGACGACGGGCCGGCCGGAACACCCCCTGGACGCCGATGGACGTCGCCAAAGACCGTAGAATCGGCTGTCGAACTAGGTGGTACGGCATACGTTCTGCTCGTATCATCGTGTTAGTCGCCCGTATCCTCGGGCGTATCAGTGTTTTCGCAGGCCCTTGACCCGGCCCGAAACCCGGCCCGAAACCCGGCAAGGAGGGACGAATGCCACTCTCCGAGCACGAGCAGCGCATGCTCGACCAGATCGAGAGCGCGCTGTATGCGGAAGACCCCAAGTTCGCCTCCAGCGTGCGCGGCGGGTCTTTCCGGGCTCCCTCGGCCCGGCGGCGCCTCAAGGGTGCCGGGCTGTTCGTGGCGGGGTTGGCGATGCTGATCGCCGGTGTTCCGTTCTACTCCCAGAATCACCTCTTCCTGATCCTGAGCGTGCTCGGGTTCATCGCGATGTTCGCCGGCGCCGTGATCGCGGTGACCGGCCCGCGGGTGTCGGGTAACGGCAAGAGCGCGCCGCTGCCGGGTGGCGCCCGGTCGCGCAAGCCTCGTTCTGGCGGCTCGTTCACCAGTCGCATGGAGGACAGGTTCCGCCGGCGGTTCGACGAATAACGCCAGGTCGTAGGTAGGACAAGGGACAGCTTCGGCTGTCCCTTCTGCTGTTTGTGCGCACGGCAAGCCCCCGGCGCCGGCCGAATGCTCCCCACTTCGCCCCACCGGGGCGGCTTCCCGGTTAGTTGATCGGCTTGACCTGTGCCTTTGTCGGTAGCTGCGTTCGTTCCAGCACCCGCAATTCCGCAGCCGATCCAGGGCTGACGCCGAAGGTGGGGCAGACACGCAGTTCTGTGGTGTGAATTGGAGCAAAGTGGGGGATTGTGGGGTATGGTGGCAGCTAACGGAACGACCGAGGTTCCGGGGCACCAACCGGGGATGGACGTAAGAGCTAGGAGATGTGCACAGCATGTTTCTCGGCACTTACACACCCAAGCTCGACGACAAGGGCCGGCTCACACTGCCGGCCAAGTTCCGCGAAGCACTCGCAGGGGGGTTGATGGTGGCGAAGAGCCAGGACCACAGCCTCGCGGTCTACCCCCGGGCCGAATTCGAGGAGCGGGCCCGTCGCGCGGTCGAGAAGGCGAAGTCGAACCAGGACGCCCGGGCCGAATTGCGTGTTTTCGCCGCGGGCGCCGACGAACAGCTCCCCGACGCGCAGGGCCGGATCACCCTGCCGGCCGACCTGCGCCGCTACGCCGACCTGTCCCGCGAGTGTGTGGTGATCGGCGCCGTCGACTACCTCGAAATCTGGAACGCCGAGTCCTGGCAGTCCTACCAACAGACCCATGAGGAGCAGTTCTCCGCCGCCGGCGACGAAGCACTCGGCGACAGTGCTTGACACGGCGGTCGGCCCGACAGCGGAACTGGAATCCGTGCCGTCCCGTGCATCGTGGCCTCTGCCCGAACCGACCCTGACGTACTTCCCCGACGTCAGGTTCGCCTCGGACAGGGACCTCGGTGCCACGGGCAGCCGGCGCGGCACGCGATGGACCGGCTCGAGACGGAGAGGCGAAACCATGGCAGACGATTTCGGCCATGTGCCCGTCCTGCTCGACCGGTGCGTCGAACTGCTGCTCCCGGCGCTGACCCGGCATGACCCCGACGGCTCGGGGGCGGTGCTGGTCGACGCGACGCTGGGGGCCGGCGGACACTCCGAGCGTTTTCTGACAGACCTGCCCGGCCTGCGGGTGATCGGGCTGGACCGTGATCCGAGTGCACTGCAGATCGCCCGGGACCGGCTGGCTCCCTTCGGCAGTCGGTTCACCGCGGTCCGCACCCGCTACGACGGGATCGTCGACGCGCTCGGCGAATGCGGTTATGCCGCTTCGGGATCCATCAACGGTGTGCTCTTCGACCTGGGCGTGTCGTCGATGCAGCTGGACCGGACCGAGCGGGGATTCTCCTACGCCGCCGACGCGCCGCTGGACATGCGGATGGATCCCGACCTGCCGTTGACGGCGGCGGACATCCTCAATACGTTCGACGCCCGCGACATCGCGAAGATCCTCCGGGACTTCGGCGACGAGCGTTACGCGCCCCGCATCGCGGCGCAGATCGTCCGGCGCCGCGAACAGCAGCCGTTCGCCCGGACCGGCGAGTTGGTCGAGCTGCTCTACGACGCGATTCCGGCGCCGGCCCGCCGAACCGGAGGTCATCCCGCCAAGCGCACCTTCCAGGCCTTGCGGGTCGCGGTCAACGCCGAACTGGACTCGCTGCGGGCTGCGCTGCCGGCCGCCCTGGCCGCCCTGGCCGCCGGCGGGCGTGCCGTGGTGATGGCCTATCAGTCGCTCGAGGACAAGATCGTCAAGACGGTGTTCGCGGAGGCCACCTCGAACCGGTCGCCGGCCGGGCTGCCGGTCGAACTGCCGGGTTACGAACCGGAATTCACCGCGGTGACCCGGGGCGCCGAGCGCGCCGACGCCGACGAGATCGAACGTAATCCGCGAAGTGCAGCGGTACGGCTGCGAGCCGTGCAGCGAGTCCAGGGGAAGGGTCGCCCATGAGCAAGCCGTCCAAGACGCCCAGGGGTGGGTCGCGTCGCGAGGAAGCGCCGGCGCGCCGGCGCGGTCGCGGTCCGGTACTCGAGGACGCCCCCCGTCGCAACGACCGCCGCGGCGAGCGTCGGCCCGTGGACGCCCCGGCGCGCGACCGTCGCCCGAAGAACGCCCGCACCGCCGGCCCGGCACGTGATCAGCGCGCGCTGCGCCCCGCTGGGCCGCTCACCGCGCCGATGCCCCGGGTCGCTCCTGCCAAGAGCACGAGTCAGGCCAAGGCGCGGGCGAAGGCACGTAAGGCAAAGGCGCCCAAGGTTGTTCGGGTTCCACTGCGGGAGCGGTTGAACGCCCGGCTGGAGCGGCTGGCGCAGATCGACCTGAGCCCGCGCACCCTGCTGGCCCGGGTGCCGTTCGTGGTCCTGGTGATCGGCGCCCTCGGCCTGGGGCTGGGCGTGACGCTCTGGCTGTCGACGGATGCCGCCGAACGCTCGTACCAGCTGGGCCGCGCGCGGGTGGTGAATCAGGCCCTGCAGCAACAGAAGGAAGCGCTCGAGCGTCAGGTGCTCGAGGCACAGGCGGCACCGGCGTTGGCAGAATCGGCGCGGAACCTGGGCATGATCCCGTCCCGCGACATCGCCCACCTCGTCCAGGATCCCGGCGGGAACTGGATCGTCGTCGGCAGTCCGAAGCCCGCACAGGGAGTTCCGCCCGCGCCGTTGAATGTCAAGCTGCCCGACGAGGCCCCACCGGCCCCCACGCCGCCGGCCCGCGTGGCCGAGCGCCCGGTCGTCGTCGCGCCGGCGCCGTCGGCCCCCGCGCCCGCCCAGGCCCTGGCCGCACCCGCGCCCGCCCCGGTCCCGTCCGCGCCGGGCCCGGCCGCCGCTCCGGAAGTGCCGGTGCCACTGGATCATTCACCGGCCGTCCCGCTAGGGGCGCCGGGAACCGGGCCCGCACCCGGTCCGGCCGATGCCGCGCCGGGGCTGGTGCTCGTCCCCGTTCCGGCCGCACCCGCGCCGCCGCCCGCGCCCGTACCGCTGGTCGCCCCCGGTCCCGCACCCGCGCCGGCCGGAGCGCCCGCATGAGAGGGCGAGAGCCGCAGCCCGATCGCGGCGCCCGCCGGGCCCCGAAGTCCGCCGAACGCGCTGCCGAGGGTCACGGTCGGCCCGCGCGCGCCACCCGCACTCGCCCACCGACCGAAACCGGCTCTCGGACATCCTCGTTCGAGTTCCGCCAGCGCGGCGGCATCATCGTCATCTTCGTGGCCCTGGTGATCGCGGGCGCACAGCTGTTCTACCTGCAGGTCCCGCGCGCGGCCGGGCTGCGCGCCGAGGCAGCCGGCCAGTTGAAGGTCACGGACGTCGAGCGGGCGGTCCGGGGGAGCATCGTAGACCGTAACCTCAACAAGCTGGCGTACACCATCGAGGCGCGCGCGCTGACCTTCCAGCCACTGCGCATCCGCAAGCAACTCGCCGAGGCCCGTGCCCAGTCGCCGAAGGCCCCCGACCCCCAGCAGCGCCTGCGGGAGATCGCGCGCGAGGTGTCGACCCGGCTGGACGGCCACCCCGACTCCACGACCCTGCTGAAAAAGCTCACCAGCAACGACACCTTCGTCTATCTGGCCCGCTCGGTGGATCCCGCCATCGCCGGGGCCATCACCGACAAGTTCCCGGAGGTCGGCGCCGAGCGTCAGGACATCCGGCAGTATCCCGGCGGTTCACTGGCCGCCAATGTGGTGGGCGGTATCGACTGGGACGGACACGGTCTGCTCGGCCTGGAGGACTCCATGGACTCCGTGCTGGCCGGCACCGACGGGTCGGTCACCTACGACCGCGGCTCCGACGGCGTGGTCATCCCCGGCAGCTACCGCAACCGCCACGACGCGGTGGACGGCTCGACGGTGCAGCTGACCATCGACGACGACATCCAGTACTACGTGCAGCAGCAGGTGCAGCAGGCCAAGGACGCCTCCGGCGCCAAGAACGTGTCGGCCGTCGTGCTGGACGCCAAGACCGGTGAAGTGCTGGCGATGTCCAACGACAACACGTTCGATCCGAGCCAGGACATCGGCCGTCAGGCGGATCGGCAGATGGGCAACCTCGCGGTGTCCTCGCCGTTCGAACCGGGGTCGGTCAACAAGATCGTGGCCATCTCCACGGCCATCGAGAACGGGCTCACCACGCCCGACGAGGTGCTGCAGGTTCCGGGTTCGATCGACATGGGCGGGGTCACCGTCAGCGATGCCTGGAAGCACGGCGTCATGCCGTACACCACCACCGGCGTCCTGGGGAAGTCGTCGAACGTCGGGACGCTGATGCTCAGCCAGCGGATCGGCCCGGAGAAGTATTTCGACATGCTGGAGAAGTTCGGGCTGGGGCAGCGCACCGATGTCGGCCTGCCCGGTGAGAGCGACGGGCTGGTGCCGCCGATGGCCCAGTGGTCGGGTAGCACGTTCTCCAATCTTCCCATCGGGCAGGGCCTTTCGATGACACTGCTGCAGATGGCCGGGATGTACCAGACCATCGCCAACGACGGCGTCCGGATCCCGCCGCGCATCATCAAGGCGACCATCGCCCCGGACGGCAGCCGCAAGGAGGAGGCGCGACCCGAGGGGGTCCGGGTGGTCTCCGCGCAGACCGCGCAGACGGTCCGCAACATGCTGCGCGCCGTGGTCCAACGCGACCCGATGGGCTATCAGCAGGGCACCGGTCCGGCCGGTGCCGTCGAGGGCTACCAGATGGCCGGCAAGACCGGAACGGCTCAGCAGATCAACCCGGCCTGCGGCTGCTACTACAGCGACGTCTACTGGATCACCTTCGCGGGCCTGGCCACCGCCGACAACCCGCGGTACGTGATCGGGATCATGTCCGACGCCCCGCATCGCGCGGCCGACGGTTCACCCGGTTCGTCGGCGGCGCCGTTGTTCCACAACATCGCGGCCTGGCTGATGCAGCGCGAGAACGTGCCGCTGTCGCCGGACCCCGGACCGCCGTTGGTGCTGCAGGCCACCTGACGGCCCGGTGCGCGATCCGTCGGTAGGGTGTTGCCGGTGTCCCCACCACCCGTGTCGCTGTCCGCGCTGGCGGAGCGGGTGGGGGCGTCGCCCGCAGCCGACGGCTTTCCCGACGTCACCGTCACCGGCGTCACCCTGCGCGGCCAGGACGCCCGGCCCGGCGACCTCTTCGCCGCCCTGGCGGGTGCGTCGGCGCACGGCGCGGCCTTCGCCGCCGATGCGATCCAACGGGGCGCCGTCGCGGTTCTGACCGACCCCGCCGGCGCCGAGCTGCTCGGCCCCGCCGTGACAGTGCCGGTGCTGGTTCACCCCGATCCGCGCGGCGTGCTCGGCGCGGTGGCCGCCGAGGTGTACGGGCGGCCCTCGGAGGCGCTGACGGTCATCGGGGTCACCGGAACGTCGGGCAAGACCACCACCACCTACCTGATCGAGGCCGGCCTGCGGGCCGCCGGCCGCACCGCCGGACTGATCGGCACCGTCGGGGTCCGGATCGACGGCACGGATCTGCCCAGTGCACTGACCACCCCGGAGGCGCCCGCGCTGCAGGCACTGCTGGCCGTGATGCGCGAGCGCGGCGTGGATACCACCGTCATGGAGGTGTCCAGTCACGCGCTGTCGTTGGGCCGGGTCGACGGGGTGCGCTTCGCGGCGGGCGGATTCACCAACCTCTCGCGCGACCATCTCGATTTCCACCCGACGATGGCCGACTACTTCGAGGCCAAGGCCCGGCTGTTCGACCCGGCCGCACCGACGTGTGCAGCCGTCGCGGTGGTGTGCGTCGACGACGAGGCCGGCCGGGCGATGGCACAGCGTGCGAACGCGGCGATCACCGTCAGCGCGGTGGGACCGGCCGACTGGACCGTCGAGGACGTGACCGACCTGCCCGACGGTTCGCAGGAGTTCTTCGCGGTCGACCCGGCCGGGGTGCACCATCACATCGGGATCCGGCTGCCGGGGCGCTACAACATCGCCAATTGTCTTGTGGCACTGGCACTCTTGGACGCGGTGGGGGTGGCGCCCGAACAGGCCGCGCCCGGCCTGCGCGATGCCCGGGTGCCGGGGCGGCTGGAACCCGTCGAGCGCGGGCAGGACTTCCTGGCCCTGGTCGACTATGCCCACAAGCCGGGCGCGCTGCGCGCGGTGCTCGAGACCCTGCGCCGCGCGCCCAACACCCGGCGCATCGCGGTGGTGTTCGGCGCGGGCGGCAATCGCGATGCGGGCAAGCGGGTCCCGATGGGCGCCGTCGCCGCCGAACTGGCCGATCTGGTGGTCGTCACCGACGACAACCCGCGCGACGAGGATCCCGCGGCCATCCGGGCGGCCGTGCTCAGTGGTGCGGCCGGCGGTCCGGCGCAGTCCGTCGAGATCGGCGACCGCCGGGCCGCGATCGACCACGCGGTGGGCTGGGCGGGCCCCGGTGATGTGGTGCTGATCGCGGGCAAGGGCCACGAGTCCGGTCAGACCGCGGGTGGCCGGACCCGGCCGTTCGACGACCGCGACGAACTGGCGGCAGCGCTCGAGGCCCGGGGGGCCCACGGGTGATCGCACTGACCGTCGCCGAGGCCGCCGACATCGTCGGCGGCACGCTGACCGACATCAGCCCGGCCGAGGCTGCCCAGACCGTGATCACCGGCACCGTCGAATTCGATTCGCGCGCAATCGGTTCCGGGTCCCTGTTCCTCGCACTGCCGGGCGCCCGCAGCGACGGGCACGACCACGCGGCGGCGGCCGTGGCTGCGGGTGCGGTGGCGGTGCTGGCCGCCCGGCCGGTCGGCGTGCCCGCCATCGTGGTGCAACCGCGGGCGGGCGACGTCAGCGCGAGTGTCCTCGAGCACGACCGCGACGGTTCGGGTGCGGCGGTGCTGGCGGCGCTGGGCAAACTGGCCGCGGCCGTCGCCGCACGCCTGGTCGCCGACGGATTGACGATCATCGGCGTCACCGGTTCCTCCGGCAAGACGTCCACCAAGGACCTGCTGGCCGCGGTTCTCACACCGCTGGGCGAGGTGATCGCCCCGCCCGGGTCGTTCAACAACGAACTCGGCCACCCGTGGACGGTTCTGCGGGCCACCGAGGACACCGACTTCCTGGTACTCGAGATGTCGGCCCGGCACCCGGGCAACATCGCCGCGCTGGCCGCCATCGCGCCGCCCGGGATCGCGGTGGTGCTCAACGTGGGCACGGCCCATTTGGGTGAATTCGGTTCCCGCGAGATCATCGCGCAGACCAAGTCCGAACTGCCGCAGGCGGTTCCGGCGTCGGGCGTGGTGGTGCTCAACGTCGACGACACCGCGGTGGCGGCGATGGCGAAGACGACGGCGGCGCGGGTGGTCCGGGTGAGCAGGGCCGGCGGCGTTCAGCCGCCCGACGTGTGGGCGACGGACGTCGTCCTCGACGACCTGGCCCGGGCGCGGTTCACCCTGCACCACGGGGATGCGGAGCCGGTGCCGGTGCGGCTCGCCGTCTTCGGCGATCATCAGGTGTCCAACGCGTTGTGCGCGGCCGCGGTCGCCTTCGAGTGCGGGGCCACCGGCGAGCAGGTGTCCAAGGCGCTGGCCACGGCGGGCCCGACCTCGCCCAGCCGGATGGACGTTGTGACCCGGGCCGACGGGGTCACCGTCATCAACGACGCCTACAACGCCAATCCGGATTCGATGCGCGCCGGCCTGCAGGCCCTGGCCTGGATGGCGCGGCCCGAATCGGGGGGCCAGCGGCGGCGCAGCTGGGCCGTGCTCGGGGAGATGGCGGAGCTCGGTGACGACACGATTTCCGAGCACGATCGCATCGGCAGGCTGGTCGTGCGCTTAGATGTGTCTCGACTCGTCGTCGTCGGAACCGGGAGGGCATTGGGCGCCATGCATCAGGGGGCCGTCATGGAAGGCTCGTGGGGAGCCGAGGCCACGCGGGTCGCCGACGCCGACGCCGCGCTGGCTCTGCTACGCGCCGAGCTTCGCCCCGGTGACGTGGTGCTGGTCAAGGCCTCCAACTCCGCGGGCCTGGCCGCACTGGCCACGTCGCTGGTCCAGCCGGCGGACGGAGCCGCGTCCCGATGAGACTCATCCTGATCGCCGTCGGCCTGTCGCTGATGGTGTCCATCCTGCTCACGCCGCTGTTGATCCGACTGTTCGCCCGGCAGGGGCTGGGTCACGAGATCCGGGCCGACGGGCCGCCGAGTCACCACACCAAACGCGGCACCCCGTCAATGGGTGGGGTGGCGATCCTGGCCGGGATCTGGGTGGCCTACCTGGGTACGCACCTGATCGGTGCGGCGCTCGACGGGATCGGCCCATCGGCCTCGGGGCTGCTGGTGCTGTTCCTGGCGACCGCCCTCGGCTTCGTCGGATTCCTCGACGACATCATCAAGCTCCGCAAATCGCGCAACCTGGGCCTGAACAAGACGGCCAAGACGGTCGGACAGATCGTCGCCGCGGTCCTGTTCGGGATTCTGGTACTGGCGTTCCGGAACAACGACGGCCTGACCCCGGGCAGCCCCGAGTTGTCCTACGTCCGCGAGATCGCCACGGTGACGCTGACACCGGTGATCTTCGTGCTGTTCGTCGTGGTGCTGGTGTCGGCGTGGTCCAACGCGGTGAACTTCACCGACGGACTCGACGGTCTGGCCGCGGGCAGCATGGGCATGGTCACCGCGGCCTATGTGCTGATCACCTTCTGGCAGTACCGCAACGCCTGCGCGACGGCGCCCGGGGTGGGCTGCTACAACGTGCGCGACCCGCTGGACCTGGCGATCATCGCGGCGGCCACCGCCGGCGCCTGTATCGGCTTCCTGTGGTGGAACGCCGCCCCGGCCAAGATCTTCATGGGCGACACGGGCTCGCTGGCACTGGGCGGCATCATTGCCGGACTCTCGGTGACCAGCCGGACGGAAATCCTCGCGGTGGTCCTCGGCGCGCTGTTCGTCGCCGAGATCGTCTCGGTGGTGGTGCAGATCCTGGCGTTCCGGACCACCGGCCGCCGGGTGTTCCGGATGGCGCCGTTCCATCACCATTTCGAACTCGTCGGCTGGGCCGAGACCACGGTGATCATCCGGTTCTGGTTGCTCACCGCCATCGCCTGCGGGCTGGGCGTCGCGCTGTTCTACGGCGAGTGGCTCAGTGCCATCGGTGCCTGACGGCTCGGTGACGTGCTCGGGCCGCTGACCGCCGCAGCCCGGGTGCTCGTGGCCGGCGCCGGGCTCACCGGCCGATCGGTGCTGGCCGCGCTGGCGCCACTGGACGTGCGCGCCGAACTCACCGACGACGACGACGCGACGCTGGCGCAACGTGCCGCCGAGGGCATCGCGACGGTGCCGGCCGCGACGGCCGCGGCCCGGGTGGCCGATTACGTCGTCGTCATCACCAGCCCGGGGTTGCCGCCGTCGTCGCCGCTGTTGGTGGCCGCCGCGGCGGCCGGGGTTCCGGTGTGGGGGGACGTCGAGTTGGCCTGGCGCCTGGACCGGTCCGGCCGGTTCGGTCCGCCCCGGCGCTGGCTGGTGGTGACGGGCACCAACGGGAAGACCACGACGACGTCGATGCTGCACGAGATGCTGCGCGCCGGCGGCCGCGCCAGCCTGTTGTGCGGCAACATCGGCACACCGGTCATCGATGTGCTGGCGCAGCCGGGCGACCATCTGGCCGTCGAGCTGTCCAGCTTCCAGCTGCACTGGTCGGACTCGCTGCGCCCCGAGGCCGGGGTGGTGCTCAATGTGGCCGAGGATCACCTGGACTGGCACGGCTCGTTGCCGGCCTACGCCGCGGACAAGGCACGGGCGCTGACCGGTCGGGTGGCGGTGGCCGGGGTCGACGACCCGATTGCCGCGGGCCTGCTGGCCGCCGCGCCGGCGTCCACCCGGGTGGGATTCCGGCTCGGTGAACCCGGCCCCGGTGAACTCGGCGTGCGCGACGGCATGCTGGTCGATCGGGCGTTCGGCCCGGACAACACCGCGGGTGTGCGGCTCGCCCCGGTCTCGTCGATACCCGTGGCCGGGCCGGTCGGCGTGCTCGACGCGCTGGCCGCGGCGGCCCTGGCCCGGGCGGTCGGGGTGGCGCCCGAAGCCATTGCCCGGGCACTCGCCGACTTTCACGTGGGGCCGCACCGCGCCGAGGTGGTGGCCGTCGTCGACGGAGTCTCCTACGTCGACGACTCGAAGGCCACCAATCCGCACGCGGCCGAGGCGTCTGTGCGCGCGCATCCCCGGGTGGTGTGGCTGGCCGGCGGTTTGCTGAAAGGCGCGTCGGTGGACGAGATGCTGGCGCGGGTCGGTGATCGGCTCGTCGGCGCGGTGCTGTTCGGCCGGGACCGCCGCGAGATTGCTGAGGCGTTATCGCGACACGCCCCTGATGTCCCCGTCGTCGAGGTTGTGACGGGGGAGGATGCTGGGGTGGATGGGACTGGTGTTACTCGAGTGACTGTCGCCGGGGGGGAACCGGTCGGATCGGCCGTCATGGTTGCTGCCGTCGCCGCGGCCCGCAACCTGGCCACGCCCGGCGACACCGTCCTACTCGCCCCGGCAGGCGCGTCCTTCGACCAGTTCAGCGGGTACGGCGACCGGGGTGACCGGTTCGCCGCCGCAGTCCGTGCGCTCACAGCCCCGACGCCGAGCGGGGAGGGGTAGCCGTGACGAGCCTGCTGAGCCGGCTGGGCCGGTCCCGCTCCGCCGAGCCGCCGCCGGCCGGCGCCACCCAGCCGTTCGCGCTGTCGCGCACCCGGTTCGGCGCCTGGCTGGGCAAGCCGATGACCTCGTTCCACCTCATCGTCGCGGTGGCGGCCCTGCTGGTCACGCTCGGGCTGATCATGGTGCTGTCCGCATCGGGCGTGCACTCCTACGACGAGGACGGCTCACCCTGGGCCATCTTCGGCAAGCAGGTGCTGTGGACGCTGTTCGGGCTGATGGCGTTCTACATCGCCATGCGCACCCCGGTGAACCTGATGCGCCGGCTGGCGTTCCCCGCGTTCGCCGTCACCATCGTGCTGCTGGTCCTGGTGCTGGTGCCCGGCATCGGCACCGAGTCCAACGGAACACGCGGCTGGTTCGTCATCGCCGGGCTCTCGATGCAGCCCTCCGAGCTGACCAAGATCGCCTTCGCCATCTGGGGGGCCCACCTGCTGGCCGCGCGCCGGATGGAACGGGCCTCGCTGAAGGAAATGCTGGTCCCGCTGGTCCCGGCCGCGCTGATCGCCCTGATGCTCATCGTGATCCAGCCCGACCTCGGGCAGACGGTATCGATGGGCATCATCCTGCTGGCCCTGCTCTGGTATGCGGGCCTGCCGCTCAAGGTGTTCCTGAGCTCGCTGTTGTCGGTCATGGTGGCCGGCGCCGTCCTGGCCGTGTCGGAGGGTTACCGCTCCGACCGGGTGCGGTCCTGGCTGGACCCCAGCGCCGACGCACAGGGCGCGGGTTACCAGGCCCGGCAGGCCAAGTTCGCGCTGGCCAACGGCGGCGTCTTCGGCGAGGGCCTGGGTCAGGGCACCGCGAAGTGGAACTACCTGCCCAACGCGCACAACGACTTCATCTTCGCGATCGTCGGCGAGGAACTCGGGCTGGTCGGCGCCATCGGGCTGCTGGCCCTGTTCGGCCTGTTCGCCTACACCGGCATGCGGATCGCGCGCCGGTCGGCCGATCCGTTCCTGCGTTTGCTGTCCGCAACGGCCACCCTGTGGGTGATCGGTCAGTCGTTCATCAACGTCGGCTACGTCATCGGCCTGCTGCCCGTCACCGGCATCCAGTTGCCCCTGATATCGGCGGGTGGAACATCAACGGCCACAACACTTTTCATGATCGGCGTGATCGCGAACGCGGCCCGGCACGAGCCCGACGCGGTGGCCGCGCTGCGCGCCGGCCGCGAGGACCGGATGAACCGGTGGCTGCGCCTGCCACTGCCCGAACCGTACAACCCCACCCGGGTCGAAGCGCTGCGCGACCGGTTGCGGACGCCGCGGTCAGTGGGTGCCCCGGCCCGCGAGGAGGCCCGCGAGAAGACCCGCGCCAAGGCTGTCAAGAAGGCGGCCAAGCAGCCCCCGAAGAAGGCCGCGGCCAAGGTCGACAAGCGCGGCAAGCCCGCCAGGGCCGCCAAGGTGGCCGATGCCGGGGAGCGGCGGCGCCGGGAGCCGGTGCATCATGTAGACGGCCGGCGCGAGGCACGCGGCGGACGGCCCCAGGCATCTCGACCGCGCGCGTTGGAAGGTCATCGTTACGGGTGAGTGACTCGGTCACACCGCCGGCCCGCGGCGGACCAGACCAGAAGGTGATCTCGGTGGTTCTGGCCGGCGGTGGCACGGCCGGCCATGTGGAGCCGGCGATGGCGGTCGCCGATGCGCTGCGCGTGCTGACGCCCGCGTCACGCATCACCGCGCTGGGCACCGCACGCGGCCTGGAGACCCGGTTGGTCCCGGAACGCGGCTACGACCTGCGGCTGATCACCCCCGTCCCGCTGCCCCGCAAGATCACCGGTGACCTCTTCCGGCTGCCGATGCGGCTGCGCCGCGCGATCCGGGAGACCAGGGCCGTCCTCGAGGACGTCGACGCCGATGTGGTGATCGGGTTCGGCGGCTACGTCGCGGTGCCGGCCTATCTGGCCGCGCGCAAATGCGTGCCGATCGTCATCCACGAGGCCAACGCCCGGGCCGGGATCGCCAACAAGCTCGGTGCGCGCTACGCCCGCCGGGTTCTGGCGGCGGTGCCCGATTCCGGTCTGGCCGCCGAGGTGGTGGGAATGCCGGTGCGTGCGACGATCGCGAACCTGGATCGGGCGGGACTGCGCAGCACGGCGCGGGCGCATTTCGGCTTCGCCGACGACGCCGTGGCGCTGCTGGTCTTCGGCGGATCCCAGGGCGCGCAATCGCTGAACCGGGCGGTGTCGGCGGCCGCGCCCGCACTGGCGGCCCGCGGGGTGTCGGTGCTGCACGCCCACGGTCCCAAGAACACCCTCGACCTGCCCGCGCCCGATCCGGACGCGCCACCCTACGTGGCGGTGCCCTACCTGAGTCGGATGGATCTGGCCTATGCCGCGGCCGATCTGGCCGTGTGCCGCTCGGGTGCGATGACGGTGGCCGAGGTGTCGGCCGTGGGCCTGCCGGCGGTGTACGTTCCGCTGCCGATCGGCAACGGTGAGCAGCGACTCAACGCGCTGCCCGTGGTGCGGGCCGGCGGCGGCCTGCTCGTCGATGAC
This sequence comes from Mycobacterium sp., assembly GCF_046330795.1. GTDB lineage: Bacteria > Actinomycetota > Actinomycetes > Mycobacteriales > Mycobacteriaceae > Mycobacterium. Next base: position 105,173 of record NZ_JAXLSA010000001.1, read on the forward strand.
GCGGATCTGACCCCGCAGTTCGTGGCCGACACCATCGGCGGACTGCTCACCGACGCACCTCGATTGGCCGCGATGACGGCCGCCGCCGCCGGCGTCGGGCACCGCGACGCCGCCGAGCGGGTGGCCCGGGTCGCTCTGGAAGTTGCCGGCGCCCAACGGGATACGGAGGTGAGCTCGTGACCCCGGGCGCCGCGCCGCTGCCCGACGAGCTGGCCCGGGTGCACATGGTCGGCATCGGCGGCGCCGGCATGTCCGGCATCGCCCGCATCCTGCTCGACCGCGGGGCGCTGGTCTCGGGGTCGGACGCCAAGGAGTCCCGCGGGGTCCTGGCGCTGCGCGCGCGCGGCGCGCTGATCAACATCGGGCACGATGCGTCGGCGCTGGACCTGCTGCCCGGCGGGCCGACCGCGGTGATCACCACCCACGCCGCGATACCCAGGACCAATCCCGAACTCGTCGAGGCCCGTCGGCGCGCCATCCCGATCGTGCTGCGCCCGGTGGTGCTGGCGCGGCTGATGGCCGGGCACACCACCGCCCTGGTCACCGGCACGCACGGCAAGACCACCACCACCTCGATGCTGATCGTCGCGTTGCAGCACGCGGGCCTGGACCCGTCGTTCGCCGTGGGCGGCGAACTGGGGGAGGCCGGCACCAACGCGCATCACGGCAGCGGCTCCTCCTTCGTGGCCGAGGCCGACGAGAGCGACGGCTCGCTGCTCGAGTACACGCCGGATGTCGCCGTCGTCACCAACATCGAGGCCGACCATCTGGACTTCTTCGGCAGCACCGAGGCGTACACCGAGGTGTTCGACGAATTCGTGGACCGCATCGCGCCGGGTGGCGCACTGGTGGTGTGCACCGACGACCCCGGCGCGGCGAGCCTGGCCGGCCGCGCGCACGCCCAGGGTGTGCGGGTGCTGGCGTACGGCGCCGGCCCGGCGGTCGAGGGCGCGCTGCCACTGGCGGCGCGGCTGGTGCACTGGCAGCAGCAGGGCACCGGCGCGGTTGCCGAGATCCAGCTGGCGGGCGAGGCCCAACCGCGGGCGATGCGGTTGTCGGTGCCCGGTCAGCACATGGCCCTCAATGCGCTGGCCGCGTTGCTGGCGGCGGTGGAGGTGGGCGCCCCGGTCGACGAGATCCTGGACGGGCTGGCCGGTTTCGAGGGAGTCCGTCGGCGGTTCGAACTGGTGGGGGTGGCCAACGGAGTGCGGGTCTTCGACGACTACGCGCATCATCCGACCGAGGTCCGCGCGGCGCTCGGGGCCCTGCGGACGGTCGCCGAACAGGGCGGCGGGGGCCGTACCCTGGCCGTCTTCCAGCCCCATTTGTATTCGCGCACAAAGGCTTTCGCTGCGGAGTTCGGCTCCGCGCTGGACGCGGCCGACCGCGTCTTCGTGCTGGATGTGTACGCGGCGCGGGAGCAGCCGATCGCCGGCGTCAGCGGGGCGACCGTCGCCGGCCACGTCGGTACCCAGGTGAGTTATGAGCCCGACGTGTCGGCGGTGGCCGCCCGGGTCGCCGAGGTGGCGCGGCCCGGTGATGTGGTGGTCACGATGGGTGCCGGTGACGTCACGATGCTCGGCCCGCAGATCCTGACGGAGATCCAGGCGGCGGCCAACCGGCACGTTCCGGGCCGGCGGCACTGAGATGACCGGGCCGCCGTCGCAGCCGGAGTCGGAGTCGACCGAACCGGAGAGCGTGCCCACCACCGATGCCATGACGGTCCCGCTGGAGGTCCCCGCCGACGCCGACGCCGACCCGGAGGCCGTCGCGGAAGAGGATGCCGCGGAGCCGGAGTTCGAGGGTCCGCGGCGGCGCGAACGGCGCGAACGGGCCGAGCGGCGCGAGGCGCAGGCCCGCGCCCGGGCCATCGAGGAGGCCCGCCTGGAGGCCAAGCGCAAGGTCCGCAACCCGAGCGGCGGCGCAACACCGGCCCGCGGTTCGGTGCGCGGCCTCAAGGTGGTGCTGCTCGGGCTGCTCGCGCTGGTGGTGACGGTCGGCCTCGGCCTCGTCATGTACTTCACCCCGCTGATGTCGGTGCGCAACGTGGTGGTCGTCGGTACCGGGTCGGTCACCGAGGAGCAGGTGTTGCAGGCGGCCGCGGTCCCGGTGGGCAGGCCGCTGCTGCAGGTCGACACCGATGCGGTGGCCGACCGGGTCGCGACCATCCGGCAGGTGGCCACCGCGCGGGTCCAGCGCGAGTATCCGTCGACGTTGCGGATCACCATCGCCGAGCGGGTTCCGGTGGCAATCAAGGATTTTCCGGACGGTCCGCGCCTGTACGACCGCGACGGCGTGGACTTCACCGGGCCGCCGCCGCCCGCGCTGCCGTACCTCGACGTCGACAACCCCGGGCCGGCGGACCCGCCGACCAAGGCCGCCCTCGAGGTGCTGACCTCGCTGCGGCCCGATGTGGCCGGCCAGGTGGGCCGGGTCGCGGCGCCGTCGGTGGCCTCGATCACGCTGACCCTGACCGATGGCCGGGTGGTGGTGTGGGGGACCAACGACCGGACCGAGGAGAAGGCCGAGAAGCTGGCCGCGCTGCTGACCCAGCCGGGTCATACCTATGACGTGTCCAGTCCGGATCTGCCGACGGTCAAATAGCCGTTCTTCCTGCGCGAGCGTGCAGCCATGTGCAGATCCCGCGCCCGGAATTACATATGGGTGCACCCTGGGCCCAACGCAGATTGAAAAATCCGCGCAACACGCGGCGCGCCTGCGGCAATCGCCCGTACACAGCCCCTAACTTGCTGAGTACGCGGAACTACTTGACATAACTCTAAACCTATGGTTCAGGTTGAGGGTTTAGGGACACGGTCAGGAAATCCGGTATCAGGCAGTCACCAGGCAAGGAAGGTCCTACCGATGACCCCACCGCACAACTACCTCGCCGTCATCAAGGTGGTCGGCATCGGCGGCGGCGGCGTCAACGCCGTCAACCGCATGATCGAGCAGGGCCTCAAGGGCGTCGAGTTCATCGCCATCAACACCGACGCGCAGGCACTGCTGATGAGCGACGCCGACGTCAAGCTCGACGTCGGACGTGACTCCACCCGCGGCCTCGGCGCCGGCGCGGACCCCGAGGTCGGCCGCAAGGCTGCCGAGGACGCCAAGGACGAGATCGAGGAGCTGCTCCGCGGCGCCGACATGGTGTTCGTCACCGCCGGCGAGGGCGGCGGCACCGGAACGGGCGGCGCGCCCGTGGTGGCGACCATCGCGCGCAAGCTCGGCGCCCTGACCGTCGGCGTGGTCACCCGGCCGTTCTCCTTCGAGGGCAAGCGGCGCAGTCAGCAGGCCGAGAACGGCATCACCTCCCTGCGGGAGAGCTGCGACACCCTGATCGTCATCCCCAACGACCGGCTGCTGCAGATGGGCGATGCCGCGGTGTCGCTGATGGACGCCTTCCGCAGCGCCGACGAAGTGCTGCTCAACGGCGTGCAGGGGATCACCGATCTGATCACCACGCCGGGCCTGATCAACGTCGACTTCGCCGACGTCAAGGGGATCATGAGCGGCGCCGGGACGGCGTTGATGGGCATCGGTGCCGCGCGCGGTGACGGCCGGGCGCTCAAGGCCGCCGAGATCGCGATCAACTCGCCGCTGCTGGAGGCGTCGATGGAGGGCGCCCAGGGTGTACTGATGTCCATCGCGGGCGGCAGCGACCTGGGTCTGTTCGAGATCAACGAGGCCGCCTCGCTGGTGCAGGACTCCGCGCACCCCGAGGCCAACATCATCTTCGGCACCGTGATCGACGACTCGCTGGGCGACGAGGTCCGCGTCACCGTCATCGCCGCCGGCTTCGAAGCCGGTTCGGCCAGCCGCAAGCCGGCCACGTCGATCTCCGGTGCGGCGGCGGCCATCGCCTCGGCGCGGGCCGGTGCCGTCAATCAAGCGGTCACCTCGTCGGTCTTCGAGCCCGACGCCGCGGCCAGCGTGCCCCACACCAACGGCGCCACGGTCCGGGTCGGTGGTGGCGGTGACGACGGCGGGATCTCCGACGACGACGTCGACGTGCCGCCCTTCATGCGGCACTGACGGGCACCCGAGAACCCGAGACGTCCCGAGTGGCCGCCCGCATCCGCCGAGTCACCACGACCCGCGCGGGTGGTGCGTCCGCAGCGCCGTTCGACACCTTCAATCTGGGCGACCACGTGGGTGACGACCCCGCGGCGGTGGCCGCCAACCGGCGCCGGCTGGCGACGGCCATCGGAGTCGGCGAGGGCCGGCTGGTGTGGATGAATCAGGTCCACGGTGATCGCGTCGAACTGGTCGAGGGTCCCCGCGACACCGCCGTCGACGACACCGATGCCCTGGTCACCGCGGTGCCGCGACTGGCGCTGGCGGTCGTCACCGCCGACTGCGTTCCCGTGCTGCTGGCCGATGCCCGCGCCGGCGTGATCGGCGCCGTGCATGCCGGCCGGGTCGGGGCGGCCAAGGGTGTGGTGGCCCGCACGCTGGAGGTCATGGTGGGTGCGGGCGCCCACGCCGAGGACGTGTCGGCATATCTCGGGCCGGCGGTCAGCGGGCCCAACTATGAGGTCCCCGCCGCGATGGCCGACGACGTGGAGGCCGCGTTGCCGGGTAGTCGCACGGTGACCGCGACCGGCAGCGCGGCCCTGGACCTGCGGGCCGGGATCGCCCGTCAGTTGCGCGAACTCGGGGTCGGGGCCGTCGACGTCGATCCGCGGTGCACGGTCGACGACCCCACGTTGTTCAGTCACCGGCGCGACGCGCCGACCGGACGGCTGGCCTCGGTGGTGTGGATCGAATGAGTGAGCCGGACCGGAACGAACCGGCGCGCGAGATCGAGTTGATGACCGCGCTGGCACGGGTGCGGCAGCGGCTGGCCGACGCCGCCGAGTCCGTCGGCCGCAGACCCGGGGAGGTGGAGTTGCTGGCGGTCACCAAGTTCTTCCCGGCCAGCGACGTCGCGATGCTGTACCGGCTCGGCCACCGTGCGTTCGGTGAGGCCCGCGAGCAGGAGGCCGCGCGCAAGGTGGCCGAGGTGCGCGAACTGACCGGAGCGCAGGCGCCGATCACGGGGGAGCGACCCATCGCCTGGCACATGATCGGGCAGATCCAGCGCAACAAGGCCAAATCGATTGTGGCATGGGCGGATACGGTGCATTCGGTGAGCAGCGAGCGGGTCATCACCGCGCTGGACCGGGCCCGGTCGGCGGTGCTCGACAAGGGCGTGCGCACCGAGCCGCTGGGGGTCTACGTGCAGGTGAGTCTGGACGGCGACACCGAGCGCGGCGGCGTGGACGTCGGCGACCCGGCGGCCATCGACGCGTTGTGCGACCAGGTGGCCGTAGCGCCGGCCCTGCGACTGCTGGGTGTCATGGGTGTCCCGCCGCTCGAGGCGGATCCCGATGAGGCGTTCGCGCGACTGGCGGCCGAACACCGCCGGGTGCTGCGGGGTCATCCGGAGGCCACGGGGTTGTCGGCGGGGATGTCGAGCGACCTGGAGATCGCCGTCAAACACGGATCGACTTGTGTGCGTGTCGGTACCGCGCTTCTGGGCCGACGACCGCTAACGTCACCGTGAGTAGTCACTCCAGTCACATATTCATCACAAGTACCGCCGAACTCGAACCTCTAAACATCCCAAGAGAACTCAGCTCCATCGAGCAGGCAAAGCGAAGGGTCAAGCGATGAGCACACTGCACAAGGTCAAGGCCTACTTCGGGATGGCTCCGTTGGAGGAATACGACGACGAGTACTTCGATGACGACCGCGGTCCCACGCGCGGCCGTGGTGGCGAGCGCTTCGCCGACGACCGCTACGACCGGTATCCCGAGCGCCGCGACTACGCCGACGACGACGACTACGCACCGGGTTACCGCGGCTACGACGATCGCGACTCCCGGTTCCGGGGGCGTGACTTCGATCGGCCCACCCAGCGCCTCACCCCGCTGAGCACCGGCGCCGCGACCCGCGGCGCGCTGGCCATGGCGCCCCGCCGCCAGCAGGTGCTCTTCGACGAGGGCAGCGCGCTCTCGAAGATCACTACCCTGCGGCCCAAGGATTACAGCGAGGCCCGCACTATCGGCGAGCGGTTCCGCGACGGCACCCCGGTGATCATGGACCTGGTCTCGATGGACAACGCCGACGCCAAGCGGCTCGTCGACTTCGCCGCGGGCCTGGCCTTCGCGCTGCGCGGGTCGTTCGACAAGGTCGCCACCAAGGTGTTCCTGCTGTCGCCGGCCGATGTCGAGGTCACCCCCGAGGAGCGTCGCCGGATGGCCGAGGCCGGGTTCTACGCGCAGTAGTTCCCGGTCGGTAGGCTGGCGGCGCGGTGCCGATCGGCGCCAGGACTCCTCAGGTCAGTTAGGTCGGTCAGGCGTTTGACGTACTTCTTCGGAATCCTTGGCTTCGTGCTGTTCGTGTTCTGGCTGCTGCTGATCGCCCGCATCGTGGTCGAGTTCGTCCGCTCGTTCAGTCGTGACTGGCACCCGCGGGGCGTCACGGTGGTGATCCTGGAGTTGATCATGACCATCACCGACCCGCCGGTGAAGCTCTTGCGCCGGCTGATTCCGCAGCTGAACCTCGGTGCGGTCCGGATCGACCTGTCGATCATGCTGTTGTTGCTGGTGGTTTTCTTCGGCATGCAGTTCGCGTTCGCGGCGGCGGGCGACCCCCGGGGTCTTTGAAAATCAGTCTTATTCTGACGCCAACCCGCAACCGTAGGGTCTGGTGTGACAGGATGGACGCCAGTTACCGTTGGATCGAACCGTTCCAGAACTGAGGGGGCACCCGATGCCGCTTACTCCCGCCGACGTCCACAATGTGGCGTTCAGCAAACCGCCGATCGGTAAGCGCGGTTATAACGAGGACGAAGTTGACGCCTTCCTCGATCTGGTGGAGAACGAGCTGTCGCGTCTGATCGAGGAGAACGCGGACCTGCGCCAGCGGGTCAGTGAACTGGACGCCGAGCTGGCCGGCGCGCGCGCCGGAGGGATCCAGGCCACCCAGGCCATCCCGCTGTACCAGCCCGAGCCCGAGCCCGAGCCCGAACCCGAACCCGTCGCCGAGGTCGTGCAGGAGGCCCCGGCCCCGGCCCCCGCGCCCGCTCCCGCGGCGGCCGCTCCCGTCACCGGCGACGTCCATGTCAAGGCCGCCCGAGTGCTGGCACTCGCGCAGGACACCGCGGACCGCCTGACCAGCAGCGCGCAGGCCGAGTCGGACAAATTGCTCTCCGATGCGCGGGCCAACGCCGACGCACTGGTCAGCGAGGCGCGCCGCACCGCGGAGAGCACTGTCGCCGACGCCCGGGCGCGCGCGGACGCGATGCTCGCCGACGCGCAGACCCGGTCGGAAACGCAGCTGCGCCAGGCCCAGGAGAAGGCGGACGCGCTGCAGGCCGATGCCGAGCGCAAGCACACCGAGATCATGGGCAACATCAATCAGCAGCGGACCGTGCTCGAGGGTCGGCTCGAGCAGTTGCGCACCTTCGAGCGCGAATACCGGACCCGGCTCAAGACCTATCTGGAGTCGCAGCTCGAGGAGCTCGGCCAGCGTGGCTCGGCGGCTCCGGTCGACAGCTCCGGCGAGGCCGGGTACACCCAGTTCAACCGGGGCAACGGCTAGTCACTAGTCTGACCGGGACGTGCCGCTTGCAGGAATGTCCACGGTACGGTCCGGTATCGCCTCGAGAAGGATGGTCGATCGATGTTGATCGTTGCATTGGTGCTGGCGGTGATCGGGCTGGCAAGCCTGGTGACCGCGGTGGTCACCGGTAATGAACTGATTGCCTGGGTGTGCATCGGGGCCAGCGTGCTCGGTGTCATCCTGCTGATCGTCGATGCGATCCGGGAGCGGCAGACCCGCAGCGTGGTCGCCGACCAGGATCTGGCCACTGCGGACGACGCGGTCGCCGCGGCCCCGGCCACCGTGGACAACACCTACGAGAACTTCGACGCAGAGTACCCCGACGAGGCAGCGGCGCCGGCCGCCGAGACTGCCGACGCGGTGGTCGACGAGGCCGTCGAACCACCAGTTGCGCCGGTCGACGAGCTCGAGCCGGGCGATGGGGACGCCGATTCGCCGACGCAGGTCGAGTACGTGGGTGAGGACGAGTCCGACACGACCGTCGAACGCGTCACCGAGGCTGATCCGGCCGAGAAGCTCGAGGACAAGTAGCGTCCGCGCGCCGCAGTACCGCCAGCAGCTCGTCGTCGTCGACCTGGGGGAACCTGCGGTAGAACATCCCGACGGCACCGAATGGTTCCGGTGTGTACGGGCACACGAAATCATCTGACAGACCGGCGAATTCGCGCGCGGCACTGCGCGGTGCGGTGGGCACAGCGACGATCACGGCTGCGGCTCCGCGGGCCTGCATGTCACGAACGGCCACCCGCATGGTGGCCCCGGTGGCCAGGCCGTCGTCGACCAGGAGCACCGTTCGGCCCGTCACCTCGACGGCGGGACGGCCGGCCCGGTAGGCCGCCGACCGCCGCCCCAGCTCGCGGCGTTCCCGATCGATCACGGCGTCCAGCGCGGCCGACGACACGCCCTGGGAGCGCAGCAATGCGTCATTGACCGTCATGTGCAGGTCGCTGATCGCGCCGAGGGCCAGTTCCTCGTGTCCGGGCACCCCGAGCTTGCGGACGACCGCCACATCCAGTGGCGCGCGCAGCTCGGCGGCGACCTCGGCCGCGACGGGCACTCCGCCGCGCGCCAAGCCGATGACCAACAGCCCCGGGCGACCGCGGTAGCGGTCCAGTGCAGCGGCGAGTATCCGGCCCGCGTCGGACCGGTCGCGATAGCCGTGCCGGCGGGTCCTGGCTACCGTGCGACCCTCCCGGTGGCCAGATCGCCCAGGTGCGTCAGGAACCCGGTCACGAGTGTCGTCAGCCGGGCCGCGGCGGCATCGCGTTCGGTGCCGGTGCGGGTACGCAGGGCATCGACGTCGATGCCCGATCGGGCGACGTCGCCGTCGCTGTCCTCGGCCAGCCACAACTCCAGCAGCGGGGGGTCCAGCTCGGGGTGGAACTGCAGGGCCAGCGCACTGCCGGACAGGAAGGCCTGCGACGCGTTGTCGTTGCGGGCGATCTCGACGGCATCGGCAGGCAGGGTCCAGCGATCCGAGTGCCACTGGAACCATGGGCCGGGATCGAGGAACGGCACCTGGCTGTCCACGGTGTACCAGCCGAGTTCGGGCGACGGGGACGGGCCGACGGTGCCGCCGAGCGCCTGGGCCACCAACTGCCCGCCGAAGCAGACGCCCAGCACCCCGACGCCGGCGTCCACCGCGTGGCGCACCAATGCCATCTGGGGGTCCACCCACGCGCCGTGCGCGGGATCGTGTGCGCCGAACCGGGAACCCAGTGGCACCACCACGTCATAGTCCAGCGGGTCGGGGTAGGCCGGCACCTCGGCCGGACCCGTGCAGATGTCGATGTCGAAGCCCTGGTCGGCGAAGGTCGTTCCCAACATCGCTGCGGGAGCGGTGGGGTCGTTGTAGATGAACAGAACACGCCGGGCCACGCCGGCGACTCTACTGAATGCGGTCAGGCCGCGGCGAACTCGATCGGCAGGCACACCGGCCCGGTGATCCCGGTGAGTGGCTTCCAGGGCACGCTGCCGACCAGTCGCGGCGGTGTGGGAATGCGCTGCGTGATTGTCGAAAGTGCTTCGGCCAGTTCGGTTCTGGCCAGATGCGAGCCCAGGCAGTAGTGCACCCCGCCACCGAAGGTGAGCATCGAGTGCGCGTCGGCGCGGGTGATGTCGAGACGATCGGGGTCGTCGTGCACCGCGGGATCCCGGTTGGCCGCGGCGGTGTTGGCGATCACCAGGGTGCCGGCCGCGATCGGTACACCGGCCAGTTCGACATCCTCGGCGGCGAGCCGGACGGCGCCGAACACGATCGGGTTGTGCCGCATGAGTTCCTCGACCGCGTTCGGGGCCAGCTCGGGGTGCGCCGCCAGCAGCTCCCACTGATCGGGGTGCGCGATGAGGTCCTCGACCGCCGCGGCCAGCTGATTGCGGGTGGTGTCGGTGCCGGCCATCAACAGGCCGCCGGCCAGCATCAGCAACTCGTCGTGTGCCAGCCGATCGCCATCCTCCTCGGCGCGGATCAGGTCGGAGAGCAGATCGTCGGTCAGGGTGTCGCTCCGCTCGGCGACCATGCGGTCGACGTACTGGTCGAGCTCGTCCCACGATCGCAGGATGTCTTCCTCGGTGCCGGCGATGTTCCAGCTGAACAACCGCAGGACGTCGTCCGCCCAGGCCGAGAAGCGCTGCCAGTCCTGCGGCGGTGCGCCCAGCAGGGCGCAGATGATCGGCACCGGGTACGGCCGGGCGATGTCGGCCACCACGTCGCAGGATCCGGTGCCGGCACATGCATCCAGCAGCCCGGAGATCACCTGGACGCAGGCGGCACGCATCCGGGCCGCCGACCGGGGGGTGAACGCCTTGGCGATCAGCCGGCGCAGCCGGTGGTGCTCGCCGCCCTCGAGACACAGCAGGCTGCTGGTCGCCCGGTCCCACAGCGGGCCGGACGTGATGCCCTGCGGAGCCAGGGCGAACCCGGGTGGCACGACGAACCGGTCGTCGCGCAGGAGTGCCCGGACCAGGTCGTGGCTCAGGATTTCCGGGCCGTGCGCACCCATCGCGATGGGCGACGAAGCACGCGCCTCGGCGATACGCCGGTGCGCCTCGCCCGCGTCGTCGAGGTTCTCGTAGTCGAGTGTGGGCAGAGCGGTGAGAGTAGTCATGTGTCTCATGTTTGGCTGCGATCACCGGGAGCGCGCGAGTAGTGGGCTACCCGAGTCGAATCCGGTGTCAGCCGGCGACGCGGTATCGCCGCTCCGGGCGGCCGGTACCGTACTGCAGCCGGATCTCCAGCAAGCCGGTGCCCAGGTAGTGCTCGAGGTAGCGTCGCGCGCTCACGCGTGAGATCCCAACCGTCTCGGCGCATTCGGCGGCCGACACCTCGCCGGCCGAGGCGAGCGTGTCGGAGCGCGCCGCGAATGCCTCGAGTTTCGTTCGCAGCTGGCCGAACTCGAATGGCTTGACCAGACGAAGCTCCCGGGCGGCGGTCAGCGCCTCGGTGCCGCTGCGCGCGACGGCGACCACGCGGAAGCCCGTCACATGAGTGACGACGTCCTGCGCGCGGCCCCGGACGATGCGGGTGGATCTCGGATGATCGTTGTTGGCTACAGCGCGGACCGGTTCGGTGCGGCCGCCGTCGAGCACGGTATCGCCGAGGCCAAGCTGCGGGACAGCAGCCTGCTGGTGATCAACGCCACCGAGGGGGAGTCCTACGTCGACCCCAGGTTCGCCGGATCGGGCCAGATCGTCGACCTCGAGACCCATCTCGCCGATGCTCATCGGTATCCGGAACCGCAACCCCGTCGGAAAGCTGTTGTTGGGCAGAATTTCTCAGAAACTGATCCTTGAATGCCCCAAACCCGTGCTCGCCGTCAAACCGCCCGAGGACTGAGACCGCTCTCAGCCGTCGATATGCGTCAGCGGATCGGCGAAGGTGTCGCCCGGGGGGTACTGCTGGCCGGGCCCCATCTGATTGCATTGCTTGACGGGTTCCAGGTGGGAACTGAACCCGTTGGGCACGTACTTGTACACGCCCACGCAGCGTTGCCAGGTGCCATCGGGCTGAATGGGTCCGTCGCACTTGCTGATCACCGGGCCGCCGTACTGGCAGCCGGCACTTGCGGGCGGTGCCGAGGCGATCACACCTCCCGACATCAGCATGAGCGCCAGTCCTCCGACGACGCAGAGCCTCATGATGTTCTCCCGTCACATCGCCGACCATCGACAGCCCCACGAGCAAGAACGAAGCTACCGCGTCAGCCGCGGGTTTGGGCCGGGTTGTCCCACGACGGGGGCCTCCGGTCAGCGGCTGACGATCTGGTCGGACCGCGCTGGCACCGCCGTGGTGGTGGTCGGCACGGTGAACACCGCCGCCACCGCAACGGCCGAGAGGAGCAGGCAGGCCGCGGCGTACCAGAGACTGCCCACCGGGTCCCCGTTGGCGGTGACGCCGTCGACGGCGCCGAAGTAGGCCGGCAGGGCGGCGGCCCAGAGGACCACCATCACCGCGAGGTACACCGCGCCATAGCCGGGCATCAGGCGGTTGGAGTAACCGGCGGCGGTCTCGCCGGCGCGCAACCGGCGCCACTGGGCCACCAGGACGGTCAGCGCCACCACGGCGACGATCACCAGGATCGCGGCGTAGACGATGCCCCCGACGCCCGTGCTCCCGGACACCGCGGTGGCCACGGTGGCCGGCAGCGGCAGCACGAAGGTGCCGATCGAGGCCAGCACGCCGGCCGCGACAGTGCGCCACAGCACCTGCCCGCCGGAGAAGTCGCGGTCCTTATCGACGTGCCGGCCGACCAGCAGCTGCACGAAGAACGCCAACGAGGTGGGCCACAGCGCGGCGAACACCACGACGCTGGGCAATGGGACCGAGTCGAAGAACGGCTTGTTCATCTCGTTGCCCAGAGTCCATTCCCACCAACGCAATTGCGGCCCCAGGTGGTCGAAGACCTCGTAGAAGCAGTGATGCACGAACCCGACGGCCACCGCGCCGATCGCGGTCCCGTAGCGCCGGAACACACCGAGGTTGCGGACGATCTCGAACGCGATGGTGGCCATCATCGGGTAGATCGCGACGATGTACAGCGGCAGTCGTCCCCAGAGGAACTGCACACTGAACACGTTGTGCGCGAACATGGTGTCCACGTGGGCGCCGATGCCGAACGCGGCGGGGAAGTACAGCGGCGGTTCGATGATCAGCAGGTAGGCGATCGCGCCGAACCACAGCACCAGATTGGTCGGGTCGTTGTGCCGCCGCCAGCGCGAGATCGCGTACACCAGTGCCAGGACCGCTCCGGCGATCACGGTGATCTCGAGGACGGGCAACGTCCAGTTCTCCAGTGCGAGCGGATTGCGGAACTGCACCAGCCCGCCCGCGGTGTCGCACGAGAACCCCAGGCGCTGCGCCAATCCGGCGAACGTGGGGGAGCACAGGTCAGACATTTGCGGCTGCTTTCGTGTACCAGAGGGTGCAGTCCGCACCGTCGTTGTAGCGATCGAACCATTCGCCGGCCAGTTGCGGAAGGTTCTCGTGTGCCGGGTCGTGGCCGGGGATCTGGCTGCGGACAACACCGGACAGTGCGGTCAGCATCTCCCGCTTGGGCAGGTGGCTGAAGGCGTTGCCGAACGGTCCGTCGTCGGGGGTGTTGGCGAACGGAAGTCGTTGCAGCAGAGCCTTTTTCCGGGCCTGCATGCCGAACATCGAGATGGCGTCGATCTTGCGCTCCGCGAGCGGGACGTGGGTGTTGAAGCCAGCGCACGCGGTCTGCAGCACGGCCCAGACATGCTTGAAGATCGAGGGCACCATGCGCATCCGGTACCACGGGTCGTCGACGATCGCGTCGTAGATGATCAGTGCCGAACTGCGGTGTTCGACCTCTTCGACGAAGTGCCAGAGGAAGAGCGACGCCACCCGGTCGTCGCCGGGGGCGAACAGGGTGTCGTCGTGGTCGAGCATCAGCTTGAACACCGGCGTGAAGGTGGCCTCGAGGTCGGCGGTGTAGGCCAGCCGGTACTTCAGCGGGGTGGTGGCGGTCATGTGGTCGAAGGCGCCGATGACCTCATCGAGGGTTTCCTTCAGTCCCGGGTAGCTCTTGATCAGGCCCTTGGCGTGCTGGCGGTGGGCCATCGAGTGCTGGCCCTCCTGGCGGACGAACGCGTCGGCCTCGTCGCGCACGGTGGGATCGGCGATCAACGGCATGGCCTCGGTGATCATGGCGCCGATCATCTTCTCGAAGGCAATTGCCAAGAAGGACACCGCATTTGCCATCGACGAGAACGCCGGGTTGTCCTCGTTCCACAGGAAGGGGACGGGATGGTCGGCGAACGCGAAGCGCATCTTGCGGATCTGCAGATCGGTCACGGTGGGCCACCTCGAAGTAATCATACATTGATGGGTATCGCTGTATGATTACAGGATGGCTGGCGGTCCGTCAACGAAAGGCACGCGTGTTACGGTCTGCGGCAATGGCACGCAAACGCCGTGGCTGGGGCGGTGACCCCCCGGCCGGTGACGACGAGGCCGCCGAGCGGATCGTGGCGGCGGCGGTCGAGTTGATCGCCCGAACCGGCGCCGCGATCACCATCGCCGACGTCGCCGAATCCCTCGGGATCATCCGTCAGACCGTCTACCGCTACTTCGCGACCGCCGATGACCTGATGCGCGCGGCGGGCATCGCTTCGGTGGACGGCTTCCTCGACGAACTGACCGAATGCGTTCATGGCATTCACGATCCGGCCGACGCGATGACCGAGGGCGTGCTGTTCACCCTCGACGCCGTGCAGCGGATCCCGCACCTGGCGGTGCTGTTGGCCCAGCCCAATTCCGGGGCGCACACCGGTGAGGTGGCCGGCGGACTGGCGCAGGACGTCGGAATGAAGATGATCGACCGCTTCGACGTCGATTGGGCCGCGTTCGGCTACGACGACGCGGCGTTGCGGGATCTGGTCGAGTTCACCCTGCGGACCATGTTGTCGTTCTTCGTGGCACCAAACGATCCCGCGCGCAGCCCGGCCGAACTGCGCCGGTTCATCCGGCGCTGGCTGGGCGCGGCGATCCTGTGTCAAGGCTGAGAGCGTTGACACATCGTTGCGAGAGGAAAAGGCCAATGGATCCCGTGATCATCGAATGTGCGATCAACGGTGTGACGTCGAAGGCGGCCAATCCCAATGTCCCCGTTGAGCCATCGGAGATTGCCGCTGACGCGATGGCCTGTATACAGGCCATCGCCTCGTGTGCGACGTCGGCCGAGGTTGTCTAGCCGCCGGTCGGATTCTGCTCGTCGACGAGGTCCGCCAGGACGAGTGCGACGCGTAACTCGAGGGTGCGCTTGTCCACCGATCGGTCCAACAGTTCCTCGGCCTGCCGGAGCCGGTAGCTCACGGTGTTCTCATGGATGCTGAGTCGTTTGGCGGTTCGGCCGCGGCTGCCGTGCTCATCGAGATAGGTCCGGACCGTGGCGGCGAGGCGACGGGTGGTGTCGTCGGGGGCCGCCAGTGCGCCCAACTCGCGCGCGACGAAATCCCGGGCATGGTCGAGGTTCGTGGTGGCCAGGGCGCGCAGCGAGATGTCGTTGTAGCGGGTGATGCTGCCCTCGCGGTGTGCCGCCAGCCGTGCGATGCGCTGCGCTTCGAGTGCCTCGACATGGCTCGGTCCGGTAATACGGACTTACACTGGGGGTGCTTGGAGCGTTGAGCTTCAGGAAGTGAGCCCGAGACCCGGCCGGACGACCGTGGCGCTCGGGCTTCGCGGTCATCCCCAGGACCTCAGCACTGGCGCGACGAGGTGGACTCCGTCCAGGAGCGATCAACAACTCGTGACTAGGACGATGCGCGAAGCCAGCTCGGCTGGGCTGGCCCGACGCAGCAAGCCATAGGCACAACTATATCGATCACGCTATAGTTGTGCCTATGGTTGATGTGGTGACCACCGGACAAGCCGCGCAGCTCCTCGGCGTCCACCCCTCACGGGTGCGTGCACTCGTCGCCTCCGGTGCACTGACGGCGACGCGGTCCGGCACGCGTTGGCTGATCGACGCCGACAGCCTGGACCGCCACGCCGATCTCGTGACGGCCGGGGCGACAGGACGTCCGTTCGCGTCGCACACGGCCTGGGCGGCCGCCGCGCTGTGCGACGGCATGGACGATCAGCTCAGAGCCGATGACCGCTACCGGCTACGGAACCGACTGGTGCACGCCGGCGGTGCTGGCGCCAACACGTGCGCGCAGATGCAGCGCTGGCTCTCCCGCCGCGCCACCTCGGTGCACCGCTACCGGATCGCCGACCGCGACCTAAAGGCCCTGCTGGTCACCGACGGAGTGATGGCCACCGGCATCAGCGCGGCCGACACCTATCGGCTCGGACTGGCCACCGGCGGGTCGGCCGACGCGTACGTCAGCGACGACACCCGGCGCGCGGTAGTCGATGAGTTCGTACTGATCGACTCCGAGCGCGGCAATCTCACCCTGCGCGTCACCGACGCCGACATCCACCAGGCAGCAGTAGCGCCGCGGTTGATCGCCGGCGTCGACCTGGCCGAGGGCACCGATGCCCGCACCCACGCGGTCGGCTGCGCCCTGATCGACCAGGCGCTCAGTAAATTGCGTCGGTGATGGCCACGACACCGGCGGGCGTCGGGGATAGGAACGCTGTCGTGTTGGCGGCGATCGCCGCGATCACCGGACAGACCATCGAAGCTGCGACCGAAATGTTCAGCACCATAACCGAATCCGCACCTAACTCCGGCGCGGCCAGCGCTCAGGACATCAGCGCGACGGTCGACCGGGTGTGCACCCGCATCGGGCTCGCGCCCGCACTCACCCGCGATGAGCGCGACCATCACATCCGCGCGCTGCGCGCCCTGACCTCTGCAGCAGCGGCCACGCTGACTGAGTTGAACGCCTGGAATCAGATCTTGCGCAGCGCCCCGGAAAGCGTTCCCACCCTTGACCGCGATCCGGTCGTGCTCGCACCGATGCCCGACCACCAGGAGGCGATGTGGACCACACTGCTCGACTTCGAGGAGATCGGTCCGCCGCCATGGGTGTTGGTTGGCGGCCAGATGACCGCACTGCACCTGGCTGAACACGGAATCGTCGTGCGCCTCAGCGCGTTAGCCGACATCCCACCAGGCCCAGCGCCAAGCCGGCCACGACAACTGACCGAACTCAGGACAGATCCAGGCTCACTTCAAGGCCCACAGTTTGGTCCTACGACGCCATGAGCATGACAGCCAGATCCGACAGCCGGCAGGCCTGGCGCACTCGCCCGGGCGAGTGCCGACACGGGGCAGCATGCAGTTAGTTGTGGGGGTTCATGTCGGAGTAGCTGAATTTCGGCAAACATAAAAAATCCCCTCCGATGCAGTTCGGAAGGGATTATAGGAGGTATGTGGCTAACCTAATTGTGTCCGAGGGGGGACTTGAACCCCCACGCCCGTTAATAGGGCACTAGCACCTCAAGCTAGCGCGTCTGCCATTCCGCCACTCGGACCTGTCCAGCCACCGGTGCTGGGCAGCTAAGGCTAACGGATCGGGGTCCCCGCACCCAAACCCGGTCGGCGCCCGGATGGTAGGAAAGGGACGTGACTTCCGTGGAGGCCGTCGACGAGGTCGTCGACCTGACCAGCACCCTCATCCGGTTCGATACGTCGAACACCGGAGAGCTGGAAACCACCAAGGGTGAGGCCGACTGCGCGCACTGGGTTTCCCAGCAGCTCGAAGAGGTGGGGTACCAGACCGTCTACGTGGAGTCCGGTGCGCCGGGGCGCGGCAATGTGTTCGCGACCCTGCCCGGCGCCGACAGCTCCCGCGGGAAGCTGTTGGTGCACGGCCACCTCGATGTCGTCCCCGCGGAGGCCGCCGACTGGAGCGTGCACCCGTTCTCCGGCGCGGTCGAGAACGGCTATGTGTGGGGCCGCGGGGCGATCGACATGAAGAACATGGTCGGGATGATGATCGCCGTCGCCCGCCAGTTCAAACGGGACGGTACGGTGCCGCCGCGCGACCTGGTGTTCGCGTTCGTCGCCGACGAGGAGGCCGGCGGCAAGTACGGCTGCAAGTGGCTGGTGGACAACCGGCCCGACCTGTTCGAGGGCGTCACCGAGGCCGTCGGCGAGGTCGGCGGCTTCTCCCTGACCGTGCCGCACAAAGACGGCGGCGACAAACGGCTCTATCTCATCGAGACGGCCGAGAAGGGCATGTTGTGGATGCGGCTGACGGCGCGCCGCCGGCCCGGTCACGGTTCGTTCGTGCACGACGACAACGCGGTCACCGCGGTGGCCGAGGCCGTCGCGAAGCTGGGGCGCCACCAGTTCCCGATCGTGCTGCACGACGCCGTCGCCGAGTTCCTCGGTGTGGTCGCCGAGGAGACGGGCCACAGCTTCGACGCGGATTCGCCCGATCTCGAGGGCAGCGTCGCCAAGCTCGGGTCCATCGGCCGCATCATCGGCGCCACCCTGCGCGACACCGCCAACCCGACGATGCTGCGCGCCGGCTACAAGGCCAATGTCATACCGGCCACCGCCGAGGCGGTGCTGGACTGCCGGGTGCTGCCGGGGCGGCAGGACGCGTTCGAGCGCGAGGTGGACGAGATCATCGGCCCCGACATCGTCCGCGAATGGATCACCGAATTACCCTCGTACGAAACAAGTTTCGATGGCGATCTGGTCGAGGCCATGAACGCCGCCCTGCTGGCCGTCGACCCGGACGCGCGAACCGTGCCCTACATGCTGGCGGCCGGTACCGACGCGAAGCACTTCGCGCGGCTGGGGATCCGGTGTTTCGGATTCATCCCGCTGCGACTGCCGCCTGACCTCGATTTCGCCGCCCTGTTCCACGGCATCGACGAGCGGGTGCCCGTCGATTCGCTGCTCTTCGGAACCCAGGTACTCGACCATTTCCTGAAGCACTGCTAACCCGAAAGGACAACCCGCACATGGCTTTTCCGTATGATCCGTATTCCTTCCTGCCCGAGCTGCCGAGCTTCACCCTGACCTCGAAGTCCTTCGCCGACGGGCAGCCGCTGGACAACGCTCAGGTCAGCGGCATCTTCGGCGCTGGGGGAGAGGACGTTTCGCCCCAGCTGAGCTGGTCGGGTTTCCCGGAGGAGACCCGCAGCTTCGCGGTCACCGTCTACGACCCCGATGCACCCACGGCGTCGGGCTTCTGGCACTGGGCGGTGGCCAACCTGCCCGCCACGGTCACCGATCTGCCCGCCGGCATCGGCGACGGCAGCCTGCTGCCCGGCGAGGCCCTCACGCTGGTGAACGACGCCGGGCTGCGCCGCTTCCTGGGCGCCGCACCGCCGGCCGGCCACGGCCCGCACCGCTACATCGTCGCCGTCCATGCGGTCGGCGTGGAGAAGCTGGAACTCACCGAGGACGCCTCGCCGGCGTTCCTGGGTTTCAACCTGTTCATGAATGCGATCGCCCGCGCCACCATCCACGGCACCTACGAACAGAAGTAGCCCGCCCCTCATCGCCGAGCGTCCGCTCTTGTACAGCTGCAGCGGCGTGTCGCTGTACAGACGCGGACGCTCGGGCGAAAGGGGAAAAGGGAGTGGCGCTCAGGGCTTGGCGAAGCCGGCCTTGCCCAGCACCTTCTGGCCGAATTCACCGGTCACCAGGTCGACGAACTTGTGTGCCAGCTCCGCGTTCTTGCTCTGCTTCAGTACCGCGATCGGATAGGTGTTGACGGCGCCGGCGGATTCCGGGAAGTCGACGGTGGCCACCTTGTCGCCGGCGCCGGCCGCATCGGTGACGTAGACGACACCGGCGTCGGCCTGCCCAGAGGTGACCTTGTTCAGGACGTCGGTCACCGACGTCTCCTCGCTGACCGGGGCCAGCTTTACCTTCGTGGCTTCTTCGACCTTCTGGGTGGCGCCACCGCAGGGCACCGGCGGAGCGCAGACGACGACGTTCAGGCCGGGCTGGGCCAGATCATGAAATGACTTGATGCCCTTGGGATTTCCGGGCGCGGTCACGATGGTCAGCGTGTTGGTCGCGAAGTTCACCGGATCGCCGGCGAGCAGCCCGGCGGTCGCCGCCTTGTCCATGTTGCGGGTGTCGGCCGAGGCGAACACGTCGGCCGGGGCGCCCTGGGTCAGTTGGGTGACCAGATCGGCGGACCCCGCGAAGGAGAAGTCCACCGTGGAGCCCGGGTTATCGGTCTTGAACTGCTCGCCGATCTCGGTGAACGTCGACTTCAGCGACGCCGCCGCGAACACCGTCAGGTGCCCGCCCGCTGCGGTGGAACCGGTGGTGGTCGACGCGGTCTGATCGGACGATCCGCATCCGGCGATCAATACCACCGATGCGGTGGCGGCGACGAGCACGCTCCAGTTCTTCATTGGGTTCCCTTCGGGGTTTCGACGATGACGGTGGTGGCCTTGACGACGGCGACGGCGATGCTGCCCGGTTCGAGCCCGAGTTCCCGGACCGCCTCGGTGCTCATGAGCGAGACGACGGCGAACGGGCCGCACTGCAAGTGGACTTGCGACATCACCGGATCGCTCTTGACCTCGGTCACCAGGCCGACGAACCGGTTGCGGGCCGAACTACCGATGGTCAGCGGATCCCTCGGGCCGGTGCCGCTGTGTACGTCACGGGCGAACCGCGCCAACTGCGCACCGTCGACGACCTTGCGGCCCGCGGCATCCTGCTCGGCGGTCAGCGTTCCGTCGTCGATCCAGCGACGCACCGTGTCGTCGCTGACTCCGAGCAACTCGGCGGCCTGCCGGATCCGGATCTTGGTCACCGGAAGAGAATATCCGCATCTGCGGCGGAATCCATCGGATAGGTCAGCTCTTGCGGGCTGAACCCACCGCCTCGGTCAGGGAGGTGAAGCCGCCGTCGTGCAGTCGCTGCGCGATGCCGTCGTGAATGTGCTTGGCCCACAGGCCGCCGCCGTAGATGAAGCCGGTGTAGCCCTGCAGCAGCGTCGCGCCCGACAGGATGCGCTCCCAGGCGTCGTCGGCGGTCTCGATGCCGCCCACGCTGATCAGTACCTGTCGGTCGCCCACCCGGGCATGCAGCCGGCGCAGGATCTCGAGGGACCGCCGGGCCACCGGAGGGCCGGACACGCCGCCGGATCCCAGCGCGTCGACACCGGGTGTACGCAGTCCGGCCCGCGAGATGGTGGTGTTGGTCGCCACGATGCCCGCGAGGCCCAATTCCATTGCCAGGTCGGCGATCTCGTCGACGTCGGAGTCGCTGAGATCGGGGGCGATCTTCACCAGCACCGGGGTGGAGGTTTCGGCCAGGACGCCGGCCAGGATCGGCCGCAGCGATTCGACCGCCTGAAGATCGCGCAGGCCCGGGGTGTTCGGTGAACTGACGTTGACCACGAGATAGGCGGCCAGCGGTCCGAGTAGCCGGGCGCTGGCGCGGTAGTCGTCCACCGCATCCTCGGGTGCGGTGACCTTGGTCTTGCCGATGTTCACCCCGATCGGGACACCGCCGGTGTGCCGGGTCAGCCGCAGGGCCAGTTCGCCGGCGCCGTGATTGTTGAAGCCCATCCGGTTGAGCAGCGCACGGTCCTCGGCCAGCCGGAACAACCGGGGCTGCGGGTTGCCGGGCTGCGCCTGAGCGGTGACGGTCCCGATCTCGGCGTAGCCGAAACCGAGCGCACCCCAGGTGTCGAGGCCGTGACCGTCCTTGTCGAAACCGGCGGCCAGGCCCAGCGGGCCCGGGAAGCGGACCCCGAACACCGTGGTGGCCAGCGCCGGATCGGGCGCCAGCAGGTGTTCGGCGCGCCGGCGCAGCACCGGCGGGCGGGTGGCGGCGCGCAGTCCGGCGAACACCAGCGTGTGGATGCGTTCCGGTGGCACCAGGAACAGCGCGCGGCGCAGGGCCGCGTACGGGCCGGAGTCAGTCATCACAGCTCCGGAAGGTCGCCCGCGTGCGGGTTCGGGACGCGAATCTTCTTGCGGCGCAGCAATACCCGGCGTGTTCCGTCGGTGTACAGCCGGACCCGGGTGAGTTCCCAGCCGCGGTACTCGGCTTCGATGGAGAGCCGGGTGGACGCTGTGATGCGGGTGACGTCCGGCGGCAGGCGCAACGGCACCCACTCGTATTCGTCGGACAGATCGACATCCCAGCCGCGCACCCTCACCCCGGCCCGCCTGCCTTCTGGATGATCTGGAGGCCGGCACCCGAACCCGACACCACGTACAACGCGCCCGACGTGTCGTCGTAGGCGAGGATGTTCGGCTGCTGCACGGTCGGGTATCGCACCTTCTCGACGGGGATTCCGGTCGACAGATCGTAACCAATGACGGCGTTCGACGCGGTTTGTGACACCCAGGCCAGCCGTGGCGATCCGCTGACCCCGAAGGGCGCCCCGTGGACCGGGTAGCGCTGGCGCAGCATCAGCGGATCGGTGCCGAATACCAGCAGTTCCTCGCCACGGGTGTCGGCCACCAGGACCCGGCCCGCGTCGTCGGCCGCCATGGTGGTGGCGCCCTCGCCGGCCCGCAGTGCCTGCTGGAGCTGGCCCTCGGTGCCGATGGCCGTCACCGACGTCTGGCCACGGTCGAGCACCACGGCCGTATCACCTTGTACGACAATGGAATCCACCCGGGTGAACTTCTTGTCCCGGTGCGCGACGGCGGTCGGTGACGACAGGATATAGACCGAACCGTCGGCGCTGCCGAGGACCAGGTGCCCGTTCGGGAACCGCCCGATCGCGGTGAATTCGGTCTGGCCCGCACCGTCGACGTCGACGCGCTGCGCCGTGCCGGCCACCAGGTCGACCGTGATGTACCCGCCACGCGTCGGTGCCAGCGCCCGTCCGGCGCCGTCGGCAACGAGGGTGGCGGCCGGTGCGGGCAGCGCAATCGTGCGGGCCGCCGCGCGATCACGGCCGAGAACGGTTACGACGGCGCCGGCCAGCACGGCCAGACCGCCGGGCCCGGGATCGGCCACCGCGGCCACCGGTTGCCCGCCGAGTTTGCGCACCTCGCCGGCCGGTGGTGTGTTCGGCGCCGGCGCGACGGCCGCCGAGGCGGGCCCCAGCGGTGCCGACGCGGTTTCGGTTTGTTTCGAGGCGCACCCGGTCAGCGCCAGGACCGCCGCGCATACGACGCCGGCAAGGCGGTGAACTGCGGTGATGCTCACGCGTGGCATGGCTGCACTCCGGATTCGTCGGTGGAACGCCGATTGTAGGGAATCGTCGGATGCGAAAATTCTGCGCGTCCGCCCGCGGACTCACATAACCCGAGGTATGTTTGCTTCCATGTCGCTGACAGCGGACCGCGGGGTAGCCGATTGTGAGTTCATCCTCGAAGACCTGATCGCCGGCATCCACGCCAGTGGATACGGCCAGCTCGACGGCGGCCGGAGCTTCTCCTTCCACGTCGAGCAGGACACGCTGGTCACCGAGATCTACCGACCGCGCCTGACCGGGCCCGTTCCCCATGCCGAGGACGTCGTTGCCGTGGCCCGGCGCAGCGTGCGTGACATCGACGTGAGCGACGAGCGCAGCCTGGCCGCCGCGGTTCGCGACGCGGTCGACTCCGCGGTGCCGGTGTCCCGCTGAGCTCAATTCGCTTCGGCAACCCGCTCTTTCACGGCCCTCGAAGCGAATTCTCAGGCACCCCTCGGTACGTTCTTCGGTGTGGATAGCGCTGCGGAGCTGGCAAACACCATGGTTGCCCCGATGTCCTGGCTGCAGGTGGTCGTACTGTCCCTGATCCAGGGGCTCACGGAGTTCCTGCCGGTGTCGTCGTCCGGACACCTGGCCATCGCGTCCCGGCTGTTCTTCGCCGACGACGCCGGCGCGTCGTTCACCGCCGTCTCGCAGCTGGGCACCGAACTGGCGGTGCTGGTGTACTTCGCCAGGGACATCTGGCGCATCGTGCGGGCCTGGTTCGCCGGGGTGACCGGCAAGAGTAGTCGGGACAACACCGATTACCGAATGGGCTGGCTGGTGATCATCGGCTCGGTCCCGATCATGGTGTTCGGCCTGCTGTTCAAGGACGTCATTCGCACCGGGGTCCGCAACCTGTGGGTGGTGGCCACCGCGCTCGTGGTGTTCTCCCTGGTCATCGCCGCGGCCGAGTATTTCGGCCGGCAGACCCGGCACGCCGAGAACCTGACCTGGCGCGACGGTCTGACCGTCGGCCTGGCCCAGTGCCTGGCCCTGGTGCCGGGGGTGTCGCGGTCGGGCGCGACCATCAGCGCGGGCCTGTTCCTGGGGATGGATCGCGAGCTGGCCGCCCGGTTCGGCTTCCTGCTGGCCATCCCCGCGGTGTTCGCCTCGGGCCTGTTCTCGCTGCCCGACGCGTTCGCCCCGGTCAGCGAGGGGATGAGCGCGACCGGCTGGCAGCTGCTGGTTTCCGTCGTCATCGCGTTCGTGGTCGGATTCGCCGCGATCGCGTGGTTCCTGAAGTTCCTGATCAGCCACAGCATGTACTGGTTCGTGGGATACCGCATCGCGGCGGGCCTGACCGTGCTGGTGCTGCTGGCCACCAGCGTCCTGCCGGCCATCTGACCATGACCGTCATTCTGCTGCGGCACGGGCGCTCGACGGCGAACACGGCGCACACGCTGGCCGGGCGCTCCGAGGGAGTCGACCTGGACGACAAGGGGTTGGCGCAGGCCCGCTCGGTGGTCGACCGTATCGGCGACCTGCCGGTGCGGGCACTGGTCACCTCGCCGCTGCTGCGTTGCCAGCGCACCCTCGAGCCGCTGGCCGACCGGCTGGGGCTGCAGCCCGTGCTGGAGGACCGGCTGGCCGAGGTCGACTACGGCGACTGGACCGGGCGCAAGCTCGCCGAACTGGTGTCCGAACCGCTGTGGCAGGTGGTGCAGCAGCATCCCAGCGCCGCGGTCTTCCCCGGCGGTGAGGGCCTGGCCGACGTCCAGGCCCGCGCCGTTTCAGCCGTGCGAGAACACGATCGCCGGCTGGCGGACGAGAACGGCGGCGGTGATGTGCTCTGGGTGGCGTGCACCCACGGCGACGTCATCAAGTCCGTCGTCGCCGACGCGTTGGGCACTCATCTGGACGCCTTCCAGCGGATCACCGCGGATCCCGCGTCCATGAGCGTCATCCGTTACACGCCCGTGCGGCCCTTCGTGGTCCATGTCAACCACACCGGCGACCGGCTCGCCGGAGCCCTCTCGGCGCCCCCGGCGCAGCCGTCCGGGGACGGCACCGTCGGAGGTTCAACCGGCTGAACGGCGACTCCTACCGGTATTTTGGAAAGGTCATGGCCCGCGCAATCCACGTCTTCCGCACACCCGACCGATTCGTGGCCGGGACCGTCGGGCAACCCGGAGACCGGACCTTCTACCTGCAGGCGGTGCACGACGCCCGGGTGGTTTCGGTGGTTCTGGAGAAGCAACAGGTTGCCGTGCTGGCCGAGCGCATTGGCGCGCTGCTGGTCGAGGTCAACCGCCGGTTCGGGACGCCGCTGCCGCCGGAGACCGACGACGCCGGCGATCTGAGCCCGCTGATCACCCCGGTGGACGCCGAATTCCGGGTCGGCACGATGGGGCTGGGCTGGGACTCCGAGGCGCAGACCGTGGTGGTGGAACTCCTGGCCGTCACCGAGAACGAGTTCGACGCATCGGTGGTACTCGACGACGCCGAGGAGGGCCCCGACGCGGTCCGGGTCTTCCTGACGCCGGAGTCCGCGCGGCAGTTCGCCAACCGCTCGGCGCGGGTGATCTCCGCCGGCCGCCCGCCGTGCCCGTTGTGCGACGAACCCCTGGACCCGGCCGGCCATATCTGCGTGCGCACCAACGGTTATCGCCGGGCCGCGCTCGGGTCGGACGAACCAGACGACCAATGACGCCGCCGAATGAGTCCGGCGGTTCCGTGGATCTGCTGCTCGATGGTGAGTTGACCATCCTGGGCCGGATCCGCTCGGCCAGCAACGCCACCTTCCTGTGCGAGGCCGCGACCCCCGACGCCGAGGGCGCCGCCGTCCACTGTGTCTACAAGCCGGTCGCCGGTGAGCAGCCGCTGTGGGACTTTCCCGACGGAACCCTGGCCGGCCGGGAGTACGCCACCTACCTGATCTCCGCGGCGTTGGGCTGGAACATCGTGCCGCGCACCATCATTCGCGACGGTCCCGCCGGACCGGGCATGCTCCAGCTGTGGGTCGACCAACCGGACGACGACGCCACGGATCTGGTGGACCTGTGCCCGGCCGGGCGCGTGCCGGCGGGCTATCTGGCGGTTCTGCAGGCCTACGACTACGCCGGCGACGAGGTGTCGCTGATCCACGCCGACGATCCCGCGCTGCGCCGGATGGCGGTGTTCGACGTGCTGGTGAACAACGCCGACCGCAAGGGCGGGCATGTGCTGCGCGGCCTGGACGGCGGCGTCTTCGGCGTGGATCACGGCCTGTGCCTGCATACCGAGGACAAGTTGCGCACCGTGCTGTGGGGCTGGGCCGGCAAGCCCGTCGACGACGAGACCCTGGCCGCGGTCCGGGGACTGGCCGCGGCGCTGGACGGTGAACTCGGCGCGCAACTCGCCGAACATGTCACGGTGCGGGAGGTGCGGGCCCTGTGCGGGCGGGCGCGGGAACTGCTCGGCGATCCGGTGATGCCCGGACCGGACCGCCGCCGGCCGATTCCGTGGCCGGCGTTCTGAGTTTCGATCCACCGAATCAGGTTGTGCGGCAAGGACGTTCGCGCCAGTCCCAGAACGGCCGGCGAACGGTGCGGTGATCGGCTGATGACCATTGTCACTCGCGTCGCGGCCAAAGGGTGGCAATCGGCCGAAAAGGCCGAACCGGGCCACCCGATCCCCGTTAGGCTCGAATTCGCTCGAACCACAAATGCACATCTTCACCGACAAGTCGGGGGCGACCCATGTCAGACATCGACGTCTCAACATCCGCCGAGAAGAGCAAGGGTTCATCGCCGCCGCTCCTCGGCCTGTCCGCCCTGACCGCCATCGTCGTGGGGTCGATGATCGGCAGCGGGATCTTCGCCCTGCCGTCCCAGATGGCCGGCAGCGCGGCCCCCGGTCCGCTGATGATCGGCTGGGCCATCACGGGTGTCGGCATGTTGACGCTGGCCTTCGTGTTCCAGACCCTGGCTGCGCGCAAGCCCGATGTCGACGGCGGCGTCTACGGCTACGCGAAGGCGGGCTTCGGCAACTACATCGGCTTCACCTCGGCGTTCGGCTACTGGGCCTCGGCCTGGATGGGCAACGTGGCCTACATCGTGCTGCTGTTCGGCACGCTGGACTACTTCTTCCCCGGGCATTTCACCGGCGGCACCACGCTGTGGGCCGTCGTCGGGGCCTCGATCGTGCTGTGGCTGCTGCACTTCCTGATCCTGTCGGGGGTGCAGACCGCGGCGTTCATCAACGTCGTCGTCACCATCGCCAAGGTGGTGCCGATCCTGACGTTCATCGGTATCGCGATCGTCGGCTTCAAGGCGGGCATCTTCTCCGCCGACTTCTGGGGACGCCACACCGAGATCGACGGGGCACCGCTGGGCAGCACGGTGGACCAGGTCCGCAACATGATGCTGGTCACCGTCTGGGTGTTCATCGGCATCGAGGGCGCGGCGGTGTATTCGCAGCGGGCCAGGAGCCGCACGGACGTCGGCAAGGCCACGGTCGTCGGCTTCCTCGCGGTGCTGGGCCTGCTGCTGGCGGTGAACTTCCTGTCCTACGGGCTGATGCACCAGGCCGACATCGCCGGCCTGTCCGACCCGTCGATGGCGGGCCTGATGAAACAGCAGGTGGGTGGCTGGGGCGCCGGATTCATCTCGATCGGTCTGATCATCTCGCTGGTGGGTGCGCTGCTGGCCTGGGTGTTGCTGTGCGCCGAGATCCTGCGGGTGCCCGCCCAGGAGGGCGTGATGCCGGAGGCGCTGGGCCGGGAGAACTCCAACGGCTCGCCGGCGGCCGCGCTGTGGCTCACCAACGGCTGTGTCCAGGTGGTGCTCATCCTCACCTACTTCATGACGAGTACCTACCTGGGCCTGGTACTGCTGGCGACCTCGCTGATCCTGTTGCCGTACCTGTGGTCGGCGGCCTATCAGGTGCTACTGGCCATTCGCGGGGAGACCTACGAGAACGGCGAGGGCCGCACCAAGGATCTGGTCGTGGGCGGCATCGCGCTGGTCTACGCGATCTGGCTGGTGTACGCCGGCGGTCTGGAGTATCTGCTGACCGCGGCGCTGCTGTATTTCGTCGGCACGCTGCTGTTCGTCTGGGCGCGACGGGAGAAGAACCGGCAGCTGTTCACCCCGGTGGAGCGGATCCTGTTCGGCGTCATCGCCGTGGCGGGACTGATCGGCCTCTACCTGATCATCACCGGGGCGATCGACGTTTTTGCCGCCTGACCCGATCAGATCACCGCAACACTTCGCACGACCGAGAAAGGAACAAGCCCGATGGCTAAGAAGGCCTCCCACGAAGCCAAGGCCGGACCGGACGCCTACCCCAACTCCAAGGTGGGTGTCTGGTCGGAGATCGGCAAGCTGCGCCGGGTCATGGTGTGCCAGCCCGACCTCGCGCATCAGCGACTGACGCCGGAGAACAGTGCCGAACTGCTCTTCGACGATGTCATCTGGCTGGCCCAGGCGCGCCGCGACCACTTCGATTTCGTCTCCAAGATGGAGGACCGCGGCGTCGAGGTGTACGACCTGCAGGACTGCCTGGCCGAGGTGCTGAAGGACCAGCTGTCCCGGGCCT
This sequence comes from Mycobacterium sp., assembly GCF_046330795.1. Taxonomy (GTDB): domain Bacteria; phylum Actinomycetota; class Actinomycetes; order Mycobacteriales; family Mycobacteriaceae; genus Mycobacterium. The sequence goes on from NZ_JAXLSA010000001.1 coordinate 133,397, forward strand.
GGGTGCTCGACCGCCGGCTGACGGATTATCTCGTCGGCCCGAACATCGGCCGGGAGATGCGGCCCTGGCTCGAGGAGATGGAAGCGGCCGAACTGGCCCGGTATCTCATCGGCGGCATCGCCTTCCACGAGATTCCCAAGGACGTGGCCGGGCCGTTCCTGTCCACCTTCGCCGAGACCGAGCCGGCGGGCTTCGTGATCGCCCCGCTGCCCAACACCCAGTTCATGCGGGACAACTCGTCGTGGATCTTCCACGGCGTGACGCTCAACCCGATGTATTGGCCGGCCCGCCAGCCCGAGACGCTGCTCACCACCGCGGTCTACAACTTCCACCCTGCGTTCAAGGACGAGACCTACAACGTCTGGCTCGGCGACCCCAACGGCGATCCGTACGACCACGGGGCCGCAACTCTCGAGGGCGGTGACGTGATGCCCATCGGAAAGGGCACCGTCGTGATCGGGATGGGGGAGCGGTCCTCCCGGCAGGCCATCGCGTTGGTGGCGCGCAACCTGTTCGCCGCCGAGGCCGCCGAGCGGGTGATCATCGCGGCGCTGCCGAAGACACGCTCGGCGATGCACCTCGACACGGTGTTCACGTTCTGCAACCACGACGTGGTGACCGCGTTCGCGCCGATCGTCGACAACATCGAGCCGATCACGCTGCGCCCGGACGCCAAGGCGCCCGGCGGGATGTCCGTCCACCATGAGACCAAGGGCCTGGTGGAAACCATCGGCAGCGCCCTCGGGGTGGACTTCAAGGTCGTGGAGACCGCGGGTGACGTCTACGGGATCCAGCGTGAGCAGTGGGACGACGCCAACAACGTCGTCGCCATGGAGCCCGGCGTGGTGATCGGATACGACCGGAACACCTTGACCAACACCGCATTACGGAAGGCCGGCGTCGAGGTCATTACCATCGACGCGAGCGAACTGGGCCGCGGCCGCGGCGGCGGCCGCTGCATGACCTGTCCGATACTGCGCGATCCGGCGTACTGAACCGAGCACACGGAACCACTGAACTCCTGAAGGAGACACCGAACATGGGATTCAATCTGCAGGGCCGCGATCTGATGAGCCTGGTGCATCACACCGAACGCGAGATCCTCTACCTGATCGACCTGTCCCGAGATCTCAAGCGACTGAAGTACTCCGGTGTTCGCACCCGCAACCTCGAGGGCCTCAATATCGCGCTGATCTTCGAGAAGACCTCGACGCGCACCCGCTGTGCCTTCGAGGTGGCCGCCTACGACGAGGGTGCCCACGTCACCTACATCGATCCGACGTCCTCGCAGATCGGCCACAAGGAGTCGATGAAGGACACCGCTCGCGTGCTGGGCCGGATGTACGACGCGATCGAGTACCGCGGGTACGGCCAGGAGGTGGTCGAGGAGCTCCGGAAATACGCCGGCGTACCGGTTTTCAACGGTCTGACCGACGAGTTCCACCCCACTCAGATGCTGGCCGACGTGCTGACCATGACCGAGCACTGCGCCAAGCCGCTGCACGAGATCGCCTACGCCTACGTCGGCGACGGCCGCAACAACATGGCCAACTCGCTGCTGCTGGTCGGCGCGAAGCTCGGCATGGACGTGCGGATCGGTGCGCCCAAGCATCTGCAGCCCGCCAAGGAGCACATCAAGCTGTGCGAGGGGTTCGCCAAGGAGTCGGGTGCCCGGATCACCGTCACCGACGATCCGGTGAAGGCGGTCAAGGGGGTGGATTTCATCCACACCGACGTCTGGGTGTCGATGGGCGAGCCGATCGAGAGCTGGGGTGAGCGGATCGGCGAACTCATGCCGTTCCAGGTCAACGCGAAACTGATGAAGGCCGCCGCCAATCCGCGGGTGCGGTTCATGCACTGTCTGCCGGCCTTCCACAATTCGGAGACCAAGGTGGGCAAGCAGATCGCCGAGCAGTACCCCGATCTGAAGAACGGGATCGAGGTCACCGACGACGTCTTCGAGAGCCCGGCCAACATCGCCTTCGACCAGGCCGAGAACCGCATGCACACCATCAAGGCGGTCCTGGTGTCCTCCCTGCGGTCCAACTGAGCCGGGCACACCGATGCGAATCGTGATCGCCCTGGGTGGCAACGCACTGCTGCAGCGCGGGCAACCGATGACCTCGGAGAACCAGCGGGCCAACATCCGGATCGCCTCGGAGGCCATGGCCAAGGTGGCCGACGGCAATCAGCTGGTGATCGCGCACGGCAACGGCCCGCAGGTCGGCCTGCTGGCACTGCAGTCGGCCGCTTACACCGAGGTGGACCCGTATCCGCTCGACGTGCTGGGCGCGCAGACCGACGCGATGATCGGCTACGTCATCGAACAGGAGCTGGGCAACCTGCTGCCCTTCGAGCAGCCGTTGGCCACCATGCTGACGATGATCGAGGTCGACCCGGATGACCCGGCGTTCCAGAACCCGACCAAACCGATCGGGCCGGTCTACGACAAGGAGACCGCCGAGCGGCTGGCCGCCGAGGGCGGGTGGTCGATCGCGCCGGACGGCGACAAGTTCCGGCGGGTGGTCGCGAGCCCGAAACCCAAGCGCATCTTCGAGATTCGGCCCATCCGGATGCTCGTCGACGCCGGGGTGATCGTGGTCTGCGCCGGCGGTGGCGGGATCCCCACGATGTATGACCAGAACCGCAAGCTGCAGGGCGTGGAGGCCGTCATCGACAAGGATCTGGCGGCCTCGCTGCTGGCGCAGGAACTCGAGGCCGACCTGCTGGTGATCGCCACCGACGTCGACGGCGTCTACCTGAACTGGGGCACACCCGATCAGCAGAAGGTGGGTGCGGTGACGCCCGAGGAACTGTCCGGACTGGATCTGCCGAAGGGCTCGATGGGGCCCAAGGTCGACGCCGCGTGCCAGTTCGCGCGGGCCACCGGCAAGGAGGCCGTGATCGGGTCGCTGGCCGATATCGACGAGATCGTGCGGGGCACGGCGGGCACCCGGGTCACGGTGGCCCGCTAGCGGCACCGCCGCCGGAATGAGCCCCGCCGGATCTGCTCCGCGCTCACTGCGACCAACTGAGAGAAGGGTCCGCAGCCAGCGCGGAACAGATCGGGGTCAACCGCGCTTCCAGGTCAGGATGCCGGCGTCGGCCTGCTGCGACAGGTGCAGTTGATCGTCCTTGATCAGGAAGGTGCGCACGTTCGACAGCGCCTTGCTCACCTGCCCGTCCAGGGACGGTTGCGGGCACATCATCATGGTGCTCGCGATGGGGCCGAACTCGAGCGTGCCCTCGGCGCCGTCGCCGCTGGGTGCGAGTTTGTAGGTGCCCTTGCCGCGGTTGCAGTCGAGCTGGAAGAACGCGTCGGTGCCGTTCTTGTCGAACGTGACGGTGAACTTGGTCGGGTCGGGGACGGACGTGGTGCCCTGCGCGTCGTCCATCGACTGCAACGAGACCAGTTGCCAGGTGGTGCCCGGCAGCGCGGGTGGCGTGCTCTTGGCTTCGGGCGAGTTGGAACCGGACGAGCACGCGACGGCGGCCGCCGCGGTGCTCGCCACCAGGAGGGCGGTCAGCGGTCGGAACGTCATCTGCACGCAGACAACCCTACCGACGCCGGGAAGCAGTCCGGTGCGCCTCGCATGGATACTGGGACGGTGAATCCGGCCCCTGAGCACGCAACGGACGCGGCGCTGGCGGCGGATCTGGCCGCCGATGCCGGAAAACTGTTGCTGGCCATCCGTGACGAGGTCGGCTTCGACTATCCGTGGGACCTCGGGGATATCGGTGACGCCCGGGCCAACGCGCTGCTGTTGCGCCGGCTGCGGGCCGAACGGCCCGATGACGCGGTGCTCTCGGAGGAGGCGCCCGACGATCGGGCCCGGCTGCAATCGGACCGGGTGTGGATCATCGACCCCGTCGACGGCACCCGGGAGTTCTCCACCCCGCGCCGGCCGGACTGGGCGGTGCACGTGGCGCTCTGGCAGCGCGTCGGCGGTCCCGACGGGACCATCACCGACGCCGCGGTCGCGCTGCCCGCTGTCGGTGAGGTGTACCGCACCGACACGGTGGCGATGGCGCCGCGCCGGGATCCGTCGGCCCCCATCCGGATCACTGCGAGCGCGAACCGGCCGCCGCGGGTGTTGTTCCGGATGGCCGACTTCCTGGACTTCGAAATGGTCCGCATCGGTTCGGCCGGCGCCAAGGCGATGGCGGTGGTGCGCGGCGAGGTGGACGCCTACCTGCACGCCGGTGGGCAGTGGGAGTGGGACTCCGCGGCACCGGCGGGAGTGGTGCTGGCCGCCGGCATGCACGCCTCGCGTCTGGACGGCTCGCCCATGCTCTACAACCGCCCCGACCCCTACCTACCGGACCTGTTGATGTGCCGGCCCGAGTTGGCCGATGTCCTGCTCGACGCGATCCGGACGGCGGGCGGTCCGGGGGGACCGCGCTACCAGCTGGACTACCCGTGACGCGCTACCCATAGAGTTGGCACCCATGGAATCGTGGTCGGCGCCGGAGATCCCGGAGTTGCCGGGACAGGGTCCGCAGTTGCGGCTCTACGACAGCGCCGATCGGCAGGTTCGTCCGGTGTCGCCGGGCGCCACGGCCACCATGTACGTCTGCGGCATCACGCCCTACGACGCGACCCATCTGGGTCATGCCGCCACCTATCTGACCTTCGATCTGGTCAACCGGGTATGGCGCGACGGCGGACATCGGGTGCACTACGTGCAGAACGTCACCGACGTCGACGACCCGCTGTTCGAGCGGGCCGACCGGGACGGGGTCGACTGGCGTGAGCTGGGCGACCGCGAGACGCAGCTGTTCCGCGACGACATGACCGCGCTGCGCGTGCTGCCCCCGCAGGACTACGTGGCCGCCACCGCCGCCATCGACGAGGTGATCGAGATGGTCGAGAAGATGCTGGCCTCCGGCGCGGCGTACGTGGTCGACGACGCGGAGTACCCGGACGTGTACTTCCGCGCCGACGCCACCCGGCAGTTCGGCTACGAGTCCGGCTACGACCGGGAGACCATGCGCGCGCTGTTCGCCGAGCGTGGCGGCGACCCGGACCGCCCCGGTAAGGCGGACCCGTTGGATGCCCTGGTGTGGCGGGCGGTGCGGCCCGGTGAGCCGAGCTGGCCCTCGCCGTTCGGGCCCGGGCGGCCGGGCTGGCACGTCGAGTGTTCGGCGATCGCGACCGACCGGCTCGGGATGGGTTTCGACATCCAGGGCGGCGGCAGCGACCTGATCTTCCCGCACCACGAGTTCTCCGCCGCCCACGCCGAATCCGTCACGGGCGAGCGACGTTTCGCGCGCCACTACGTTCACGCGGGCATGATCGGCTGGGACGGCCACAAGATGTCCAAGAGCCGCGGCAACCTGGTCCTGGTGTCCCGGTTGCGGGCCGAGGGAGTGGACCCCGGCGTGATCCGGCTCGGTTTGTTCGCCGGGCATTACCGCAGCGACCGGCACTGGAGCCCGGAGGTTCTCGACGAGGCCCAGGCGCGGCTGGCCCACTGGCGGGCCGCCACGGCGCTGCCCGCCGGTCCGGACACCGCCGATGTGATCGCGCGGGTGCGGCAGTATCTGGCCGATGATCTGGATACGCCGAAAGCCCTTGCCGCACTGGATGGTTGGGCCGAAGACGCGCTGGAATACGGCGGTCATGACGCGGCGGCGCCCGGACAGATCCGTGCCGCCGTCGACGCGTTGCTCGGCATCGCGCTCTGACCCGCGCATCCCTGCCGCGAGCGTGCGTGTTGGTCCGCGACACGCCGTCGCATAACGGACTTCTGTGCACGGTCGTGGCGGACGGCGCCTAGGTTCGAGGGATGGCATCCGTGCAACGCGCCGACCTGGTGCTGTCCGGTGGCGGCGTCAAAGGGATCGGCCTCGTCGGGGCGGTCGCGGCGCTGGCCGATGCGGGCTATGCGCCACAACGCGTCTCCGGCACCTCGGCGGGAGCGCTGGTGGGCGCGATCCTGGCCGCGGCGGCGCAGCGCGGCGTGGTCACCGCCGATCAGCTCCGCGCGCTGGCCATGCAGATCGACTATCGCGCACTGCTCGACCAGGGCCCGGTCCAGCGAATCCCGCTGCTGGGGCCCGCGGTCGGGGTGCTCACCGGTGACGGCATCTACCGCGGCGATGCCCTGCACGACTGGGTCGAGGAGCAGCTCGCCGAATACGGCGTCAGCACGTTCGCCGATCTGGCCCTGCCCGATCGCGGCCTGCCTCCCGAGCAGCGGTACCGGCTGGTGGTGACGGTCGCCGACGTCACCCTGGGGCAGCTGATCCGCCTACCGTGGGACTACCAACGCGTGTACGGGCTCGATCCCGACCGGCAGTCGGTAGCCGATGCGGTCCGGGCGTCGACAGCCATCCCGTTCTTCTATCGGCCGGCCACCCTGGTGGCCGCCGATGGGCGCAAGTCGACCCTGGTGGACGGGGGACTGCTGTCGAACTACCCGATCGATTCGCTGAACCGGCCGCGGGGCAGGCCGCGCTGGCCGACGTTCGGCGTCACCCTGCTGCCCGATCTGCCGGCCGAGAACGAGCAGCTGATCCCGGCGCTGCGGCCACTGCACCTGCTGACCGGACCGACGCTGCTCGAGCAGGTGGTCACCACGATTCTGGTGGGCCATGACCAGACGTACCTGAACCAGCCCTCGGTCAGCGCCCGCACCATCCGGGTGGACACCGCCGACATCGGCGTGCTCGATTTCAACCTGTCGGAAGCCCAGAAGACCGCCCTGTACGACAAGGGCTTTGCGGCTGCCCGAGAATTCCTGTCCCACTGGGACTTTGCCGACTATGTCGGCCGGTTCCGTTAGTTCGACGCCGTACTGGTCGCCCACCGGCGCAACCAGCCCCGCTTGGCAGGTGCCGGTTGGTTGCCCGATCCGCCGTCGTGGCGGCCGTCGCACCACTGCCCGGCCGGGACCGTGCGCCGCACCGCGGCGACGTGTTGCCCACAGCCCGCCCACGTGGTCTTGCCGCACACCTTGCACTTGACTGCTCGGCACATTCTACTTTCCTGTCCTCTCTCGAGCGGGGTCATGCGAGGCTGAGGAACAGGGCCTCGAGCTCCGCGATGGTCGGTGTCCCCCGGTCGGTACCGCCGGAATCCGGATCCTGGATGCAGGTGCGCAGGCCGGCCGCGATGATCGCAAAGCCCGCCCGGTCCAACGCTTTTGAGACGGCCGCCAGCTGGGTGACGATGTCCTGGCAGGTACGGCCCTGCTCCATCATGGCGATCACGCCACCGAGTTGGCCGTGCACCCGACGAAGTCGGTTGAGCGTGGCGGTCGACGCACTACGGCAGTCGTTCCCTTCGGTCATGCCAATACTATACCCCGTATGGTATCAATGGCTCGTAGCGAACCGAGATGGGAACCGACCAATGGCCAAGCCGTCAGTCTCCGGCGTGCTGAAGAAGTACTGGGTGGTAGTTGTGATCGTGGTGGCGCTGTTCTCGGCCGGCGTCGTGGTGGGCCGTCTGCGCACCTTCTTCGACTCCGATCAGCCGTTGGCGCCCGATTCGGGGCACGCCGACGCGATCGTGCCGTTCAACACCAAGCGGGTGACCTACGAGATCGTCGGCCCGCCGGGCACCTCCGGCCGGGTCAGTTATCTCGACGACCAGGGCAGGACGCACGAGGAGTCGTTCTCCGACCTGCCCTGGTCAGCGACGGTCAGCACCACCGACCCGGGTTTGCTGGCCAACGTGGTCGCCCAGGGTGACAGCGTGACACTGGGGTGCCGGATCCTGGTCGACGGCAAGGTGGTCGAGGAACAGCACGCCGAGGGCACCGACGCGCAGACGTTCTGTCTGGAGAAGGCGGCATGAGCAGCGAGTCGAACAGCCGCCCGGTGATCCCGCGGACCATCCGGAGCTGGGCCGTGCCCATCATCCTGGCGTGGGTCGCGCTCACGGCCGGGCTGAATCTGCTTCTGCCACAGGTGGAAATCGTCGGTGAGCACAATGCCGTATCGATGTCCCCGCAGGACGCGCCCTCGGTCATCGCCGCCAAGAGAATCGGCGCAACCTTCCGGGAGTCCACCTCCGACAGCCTGGCGATGGTGGTGCTGGTGGGCGATGACAAGCTCGGCCCCGAAGCGCACCGGTACTACGACACGCTGATCGACAGGTTCCGGCGCGACACCGAACACGTCCAGCATGTGCACGACTTCTGGGGCGACCTGATCACCGCGGCCGGTGTGCAGAGCAGCGACGGCAGAGCCGCTTACGTGCAACTCAACCTCGCCGGCGATCAGGGCAGCACCCAGGGCAACGAGTCGGTGAAGGCGATCCGCGCCACTGTCGCGGACACCCCGCCGCCGGCCGGGCTGCACGTCCATGTCACCGGTCCTGCTCCGTTGACCACCGATTCGCTGGCCGCCGGCGACGCGAGCATGGTGAAGATGACCGTCGTCACCATGGCGGTGATCACCGTCATGCTGCTGCTCGTCTACCGGTCGGTCAGCACGGTGCTGCTGATCCTTGCCATCGTCGGGATCGAGATGGGATCCGCGCGCGGCATGGTCGCCCTTCTCGGCCATTTCCGGCTGATCGATTTCTCGACCTTCTCGGTGCCCCTGTTGACCGCCCTGGCGATCGCGGCGGGTACCGACTACGCCATCTTCCTCATCGGCCGCTATCAGGAGGCCCGGCAGAAGGGCGAGGGCCCGGAGCAGGCCTACTACACCGCATTTCACGGTGTCGCGCATGTGATCCTGGGCTCGGGTCTCACGGTCGCGGGTGCCGTGCTGTGTCTGCGGCTGACCCGGCTGGCGTACTTCAAGTCGTTGGCGTTCCCGTCGGCGATCGGCCTACTGGTGGTCGTGCTGGCATCGCTGACCGCGGCGCCGGCGATCATGGCGGTGGCCACCCGACGGGGCCTGATGGATCCCGAGCGCGCCATGAAGACCAAGGGCTGGCGCCGGGTCGGCACGGTGACGGTGCGCTGGCCCAAGCCGGTGCTGGCGGCGGCCACCTCCGTCGTGCTGCTCGGCATCCTCGCCATGATCGGCTACAAGACGAGCTACAACGACCGGTACTACGTGCCCTCCGACGTGCCCGCCAACATCGGATATACGGCCGCCGAAGAGCATTTCAGCGCGGCGCGACTCAATCCCGACATCATGATGATCGAATCGGACCACGACATGCGCAACCCTACCGACATGATCGTGCTGGACCGGATTGCCAAGTCGCTGTTCAGGATTCGGGGTATCGCCGAGGTCCAGAGCATCACCAGGCCGCTGGGATCCCCGATCGCCCACAGCTCGATCCCGTACCAGATCAGCATGTCCTCGGTACCCATCACACAGAACCTGCAGTTCCTGCGCCAGCGGGTCGGCGACATCGACAAGATGTCCGGCGACCTCGACGACATGGTTGCGTCGATGACCCGGATGCAGACCTTGATGGGCCGGCTCGCCGATTCCATGCACGACACCGTCGGCTCCGCCGACGCGATGGTCGGCTCGGCACACCAGGGCGTGACGGACATGACCACCATGAAGGCCACCCTGGACCAGATGCGGGACCATATCGCCGACTTCGATGACGAGGTTCGGCCGATCCGCAACTACTTCTATTGGGAGCCAAACTGTTTCAACATCCCGGCCTGTTCCGGGGTGCGTGCGGCATTCGATGCGCTCGACGGCGTCAACACCTTCAGCGACAACATGGCGGCCCTGCAGAAGAGCATGGACGCCATGGTGGCCGGCATGGACACGACGGTCGGCGGGATGAACCAGATGGACAGCGTGGTCCCGCAGCTGGTCGCCCAGTTCCCGCCGGTCATCGCGGCCGCCACCACCATGCAACACACGATGCAGACCATCCACAGCAGCTTCGACGGGTTGATCACCCAGATGCAGCAGATGACCGACACCGCGACGGCGATGGGGGAGGCGTTCGACGCCTCCAAGAGCGACGACTACTTCTATCTGCCGCCGGAGGTGTTCGACAACCCGGACTTCCAGAAAGGCCTGAAGCTGTTCCTGTCGCCGGACGGCACGGCGGCCCGGGTCATCATCACCCACGACGTCGACCCGGCCACCGAGGCCGGCATCTCGACGGTCGACGAGGAGGTGGTCGCGGCGCACGAGGCGATCAAGGGCACCGCGCTGGCCGACGCGAAGGTGTACCTAACCGGCACAGCGGCCACCTACCGGGACATCCAGTCCGGGGCGAAGTACGACACCATGATTGCGGCGTTCGCGGCGTTGACGCTGATCTTCCTGGTCATGGTCATCATCACCCGGGCCCTGATCGCGTCGCTGGTGATCGTCGGCACCATCGTGCTGTCGCTCGGCGCCGCGTTCGGCATCTCGGTGATGGTGTGGGAACGGATCCTGGGCATCGAGCTGAACTGGATCGTGCTGGCATTCGCAGTGATCATCCTGATGGCCGTCGGCAGCGACTACAACCTGCTGCTGGTCTCACGGTTCAAGGAGGAGATCGGCGCCGGAATCAACACCGGCATCATCCGGTCCATGGGCAGCACCGGCAGCGTGGTCACCGCCGCCGGGCTGGTTTTCGCGTTCACCATGGGTTCGATGGCGTCCGGTGACCTGCTCAACGTCGGGCAGGGCGGCACCACCATCGGGATCGGGTTGTTGGTCGACACGCTGATCGTGCGATCCCTGATGACACCGTCGATCGCCGCGCTGCTGGGGCCCTGGTTCTGGTGGCCGTTGCGGGTCCGGGCCAGGCCGGCCTACCGGCCGCCGGTGTCCGAACTGCCGGACGCCGGACCGGCCCCGGGCGAGGCACTCGCACCGGCTCCGGGGTGAGCGGCCAGCACCTGGTCGAGAAACGCCTCGGCACCCCGCTTCCAGGCGATGACGAAGTCGCCGTGGCCGTCGCGGCTGATGTCGAGCAGCGGCTCCTCGAGTCCGGCGGCGGTGCGCCGGTCGATGACCGTGCGCAGCCCCACATGGGCGAACGGGCACAGGACCTCGGCGAAAACCTCCAGGGTGCGCACCGTCAGCCCCGGAAACCCGGCCCGCGCCGGCGCAGGTACCGTTCGAACTCGGCGGCCAGTGCGTCGCCGTCGATCTTGCCCAGCGCCTCGTTCACGTCCACCTCGGCGTCGCCACGCTCCTCGAGGGACTGCACGTACTCGGCGATCTCCTCGTCGTCCGACGTCATCTCCGTGACGGCTTCCTCCCACTCCTCGGCCTGCTGCGGCAGGTCACCGAGCGGCACCTCGATGTCCAGGACGTCCTCGACGCGGCGCAGCAGTGCCACCGTGGCCTTGGGGTTGGGGGGTTGCGAGACGTAGTGCGGAACCGCGGCCCAGAAGGTGACGGCCGGGATCCCGGCCGCCACGCACGCGTCCTGGAACACCCCGGCGATGCCGGTGGGGCCCTCGTAGCGGGTCTCCTCCAGGCCGAAGTACTTCGCCGAATCGGGCGAGTAGGCCGCCCCGGACACCGGGACGGGCCGGGTGTGCGGGGTGTCGGCCAGCAGCGCGCCCAGGATGACGACGGTGTCGACGTCGAGCTTCTCGGCGATGGTCAACAGCTCCGCGCAGAACGTCCGCCACCGCATGTTCGGTTCGACGCCGTGCATCAGCACGATGTCGCGGTCGCTGCCCGGCGGCCGGCAGTGTGAGATCCGCATCGACGGCCACACCAGCTCGCGGGTGACGCCGTCGATCTGGCGGATGACCGGCCGGTTCACCTGGTAGTCGTAGTAGGCCTCGTCGTCGATCTCGATGATCGTCTCGGCCTCCCACATGGCGTCCAGGTGCTCGAGCGCGTCACTGGCGGCGTCACCGGCGTCGTTCCAGCCCTCGAAGGCCGCGACGACGATGGTGTTGCGCAGTTCTGGCAGGCTGGCATCGGACGAGGACACCAATTCAGCGTAATGCCTGCGGTGCGGTGGCGAGACCGCACGCGCGCAGCAGATCCACGCGGTTCTGCCCCGTCGGCCGCCCGTTCTGACCGTCGTGGCGAAATGCGTTTGGCAGCAACCGGGCTGATCATGGAGACTCGAGTGATCTCCCAGACATTGCCGACCAGATCCGCGAGCTGGTCGTGCTGGGCGTCCGGACGTCAGGTGGCGTCGTAGACTTTTCTGGTCGAGAGGCGTTGCAACGGTTATTCGGGCGACCCGCTGTCACCTGGTATCCGCCACGCTCGGCAGAGTCAAGGACGCCTTCCGTTACGGAAGGAACGTACGTGAGCTCCCCAGAGTTGAACACATTCGTGCCGAACATCCGCCCTGACCAGACCGACGCCCTGAGGTCAGCCCTGGGCCGGCGGATCTTGGTGATCGACGGCGCCATGGGCACCGCGATCCAGCGCGACCGGCCCGACGAGGCCGGCTACCGCGGCCAGCGCTTCAAGGACTGGCCCAGCGACCTCGTCGGCAACAACGACCTACTCACCCTCACCCAACCGCACATCATCGAGGGCATCCATCGCGAGTACCTCGACGCGGGCGCCGACATCCTGGAGACCAACACGTTCAACGCGAACGCGGTCTCGCTGTCCGACTACGGCATGGAGGAACTGGCCTACGAGCTGAACTACGCCGGTGCCGCCCTGGCCCGCCAGGCCTGCGACGAATTCAGCACCCCGGACAAGCCCCGCTACGTCGCCGGCGCGCTGGGCCCGACGACGCGGACCGCGTCGATCTCGCCGGACGTCAACGACCCCGGCGCCCGCAACGTGTCCTACGACCAGCTGGTCAGCGCCTACCTGGACGCTGCCAAGGGTTTGGTCGACGGTGGCTCGGATCTCCTGATCGTCGAGACGATCTTCGACACGCTGAACGCCAAGGCCGCGGTGTTCGCCATCGAGACGCTGTTCGAGGAGCGCGGGCGCCGCTGGCCGGTGATCATCTCGGGCACCATCACCGACGCGTCCGGCCGGACGTTGTCCGGTCAGACCACCGAGGCGTTCTGGAACTCGATCCGGCACGCCAGGCCGATCGCGGTGGGCCTCAACTGCGCCCTGGGCGCCCCGGAGATGCGGCCCTACCTCGCCGAGATGTCGCGGATCGCGGACACCTTCGTCTCGTGCTACCCGAACGCCGGTCTGCCCAACGCCTTCGGCGAGTACGACGAGACACCCCAGCGGCAGGCCGGTTACGTCGCCGATTTCGCCGACGCCGGTCTGGTGAACCTGGTCGGTGGTTGCTGCGGAACGACGCCGGCGCACATCGCCGAGATCGCCAGGGTGGTCGAGGGCAAGCCGCCGCGCGCGGTGCCGGAGATCGCCGTCGCGACCCGGCTCTCGGGCCTCGAGCCGCTGAACATCACCGAGGATTCGCTGTTCGTGAACATCGGTGAGCGCACCAACATCACCGGCTCCGCCCGGTTCCGCAACCTGATCAAGGCCGAGGACTACGACACCGCCCTGTCGGTGGCCCTGCAGCAGGTCGAGGTCGGTGCGCAGGTGATCGACATCAACATGGACGAGGGCATGATCGACGGCGTCGCCGCGATGGACCGGTTCACCAAGCTCATCGCGTCCGAACCGGACATCAGCCGCGTCCCGGAGATGATCGACTCCTCCAAGTGGGAGGTCATCGAGGCCGGCCTGAAGAACGTGCAGGGCAAGCCGATCGTCAACTCGATCTCCATGAAGGAGGGCGAGGAGAAGTTCATCCGCGAGGCACGGCTGTGCCGCAAGTACGGCGCCGCCGTCGTCGTGATGGCCTTCGACGAACAGGGTCAGGCCGACAACCTGGAGCGCCGCAAGGAGATCTGCGGACGCGCCTACCGGGTCCTGACCGAGCAGGTCGGCTTCCCGGCCGAGGACATCATCTTCGACCCGAACTGCTTCGCACTGGCGACCGGTATCGAGGAGCACGCGACGTACGGGATCGACTTCATCGAGGCCTGCGCCTGGATCAAGGCGAACCTGCCCGGCGTACACATCTCCGGTGGCATCTCGAACGTGTCGTTCTCGTTCCGGGGCAACAACCCGGTCCGCGAGGCCATCCACGCGGTGTTCCTGTTCCACGCCATCAAGGCGGGCCTGGACATGGGCATCGTCAACGCCGGTGCGCTGGTGCCCTACGACTCGATCGACCCCGAGCTGCGGGACCGGATCGAGGACGTGGTGCTGAACCGGCGCCCGGATGCGGCCGAACGGCTCCTGGAGATCGCCGAGCGGTTCAACACCAAGGGCGCGGAAGAAGATCCGAAGGCTGCCGAGTGGCGCAGCCTGCCGGTGCGCGAGCGGATCACGCACGCCCTGGTCAAGGGCATCGACGCGCACGTCGACGATGACACCGAGGAACTGCGGGCCGAGATCGCGGCCGCGGGGGGCCGCCCGATCGAGGTGATCGAAGGCCCGTTGATGGACGGCATGAACGTCGTCGGCGACCTCTTCGGCGCGGGCAAGATGTTCCTGCCGCAGGTGGTGAAGTCGGCACGGGTGATGAAGAAGGCCGTCGCCTACCTGCTGCCGTTCATCGAGAAGGAGAAAGAGGAGAACGGTACGGCCGACAGCAAGGACACCAACGGCACCATCGTGATGGCCACCGTCAAGGGCGACGTCCACGACATCGGCAAGAACATCGTCGGAGTTGTCCTGCAGTGCAACAACTTCGAAGTGATCGACCTCGGTGTGATGGTGCCCGCCCAGAAGATCCTCGACGCGGCCAAGGAGCACGACGCCGACATCATCGGGCTGTCCGGCCTGATCACGCCGTCGCTGGACGAGATGTCCAACTTCGCCGTCGAGATGGAACGTGAGGGCCTGGAGATTCCGCTATTGATCGGCGGCGCGACCACCTCGCGCGCGCACACCGCGGTGAAGATTGCGCCCCGGCGCAAGGGACCGGTGGTGTGGGTCAAAGATGCCTCGCGTTCCGTCCCGGTGGCCGCCGCGCTGCTGGACGACAAGCAGCGGCCGGCGCTACTGGAGGCGACCGAGAAGGACTACGCATCGCTGCGCGAACGGCACGCGCAGAAGAACGAGCGGCCGATGCTGACGCTGGAGAAAGCCCGCGCCAATCGGACGCCGATCGACTGGGACGGCTATCCGCCGCCGGTGCCGGCGCAAGGGACGGGAATACGAGATTTCCAGGACTACGACCTGGCCGAGCTGCGCGAGTACATCGACTGGCAGCCGTTCTTCAACGCCTGGGAGATGAAGGGCCGCTTCCCCGACATCCTCAACAACCCGGCGTCGGGCGAGGCCGCCCGCAAGCTGTACGACGACGCCCAGCAGATGCTCGACACCCTGATCAAGGAGAAGTGGCTGCGCGCCAACGGGGTCATCGGATTCTTCCCCGCGAACGCCGTCGGTGACGACGTCGAGGTCTACACCGACGACACGCGCTCCGAGGTGCTGACCACCTTGCACAACCTGCGCCAGCAGGGCGAGCACCGCGACGGCATCCCGAACCGGTCGCTGGGGGATTTCATCGCCCCCCGGGAAACGGGGTTACCGGACTTCATCGGTGCCTTCGCCGTCACCGCGGGCCTGGGCAGCCAGGAGAAGATCATGGAGTTCAAGGCCGCCCTCGACGACTACAGCGCGATCCTGCTGGAGTCGGTGGCCGACCGGCTGGCGGAGGCGTTCGCCGAGCGCATGCACCAGCGGGTCCGCGAGGAGTTCTGGGGATACCAGCCCGACGAGCAGCTGGACAACGATGCCCTGATCGCGGAGCGCTACGTCGGTATCCGCCCGGCCCCCGGCTACCCGGCCTGCCCGGAGCACACCGAGAAGGCGACGCTCTGGGAGCTGATGGATGTCCGGGAGCGCACCGGTATCGAGTTGACCGAGTCGATGGCGATGTGGCCGGGTGCCGCCGTCAGCGGCTGGTACTTCTCGCACCCGCAGTCGCAGTACTTCGTGGTGGGCCGGCTGGCCCAGGACCAGGTGGCCGACTACGCAAAGCGCAAGGGCTGGACCCTGGCCGAGGCCGAACGCTGGCTCGCCCCCAACCTCGGCTACAACCCCGAGGACTGAGCCGCTTCCAGGATCTGTTCTGCGTTCACGGACACAACGTGCGAGTAGATCTCGCAGCCAGCGCGGAGCAGATCCTGGTGATCGGGGCCACAGGATTTCCTCCGGCGCCGACGGCGATGGGACAATTTCGGGCATGCGTGCGGTGCTGTGGGATATGGACGGCACCATCGTCGACTCCGAGAAGTTGTGGGACGTCGCCATCAACGAGCTCTATGCGCGCCACGACCGGGTGCTGGCCCCGGAGATCCGTGACTCGACGGTCGGCGGTTCGGCCGACGGCGTGATCCGCACGGTGTTCGAGGATCTCGGACTGGAGCCCGATCCCGGTCACATGGCCGATGTGGCGGACTGGATGCACGATCGGGTCGGCGAACTCTTCATCAGTGGGCTGCCGTGGTGTGCCGGGGCACGTGAGCTGCTCGACGCGTTGCACGCCGCCGGCGTGCCGATGGCGCTGGTGACCAACACCCGCCGGGCGCTGACCGAGAAGGCATTGAACAGCATTGGGCGGCAGTACTTTTCGGTCACGGTTTGCGGTGACGAAGTGCCGCACGGCAAGCCGGCGCCGGACGTTTATCTGCGTGCGGCCGAACTCCTCGGTTTCGCCGCCGCCGACTGTCTGGCGATCGAGGATTCCGTCACCGGCACCGCTGCCGCCGAGGCGGCCGGTTGCCCGGTTCTCGTGGTGCCCAATGAGGTCGAGGTACCCGTCGGTGCGCGCCGGGTCTTCTTCGAATCGTTGAGCGGACTGTCCCTGGCCCGATTGCGCAGCGCGCATGGGGATCTGACCGATCGGATCGGTGAGCCCGCCACCTAGGTTCGGGTGCCATTCACAGGTACTTCCTGCGCCAACACGTCTTTGCTGAACGGTTCAGGAAACTACCCCTCCCGACCCGTGCCGGATCGTCTCCACAATCGACAATCGCCTGTTAAGCAACATCGAACAGGTTTCGCGAATCTCGGCACGCAAGAAAATCGCCGCCGTAGAATTCGGCGGTATGCCGTTTGCCGAGGATGGGCTGAGCACCCTGACTCTGGCCGGCATTCCGGCGTTTCTTTGCCGACGAACCGGGGATGGTTTTCCCGTCATTGTTGCTCGCACTCCACAGTTCCTGGCGCTCATGCAGGCCGTGACGCGGTCCGTGGACGAGCGCCGATTGCTGTTGTCGCTGGCCGAGGTTTGGCCGGCGTCGCCAGCACCCGCGCCGGCGGTCACGTCCGGAACGGTCGCGCCGTTGGAGTTCGTCCTGCGGACGACGCCCGGCAGCGACGAACATCTGGTGATCGTGGGATCGCCCGACGACGACGTCACCAACAACGAGGCCTTCGTCGCCCTCGTGGAGAACCTGCCCGACATGGTGATGCGCACCGACGTCAGCACCCGCATCCTGTATGTCAATCCGAGGATGGCCGCGGTGATCGCCGAGCGATCGGATGGGGGAGTCGGGAACACCGCCGACGAACTGGGCGCGTTCGAGGACACGGTCGCCGCGCTGACCGCCACCTATGGTGAAGCGTTCGCCGAGGGCAAGGCGCTCGATGTGGAGATCGATGTCGCCGGACGGAACCGGATCCATCATCTGCTCGTGCGCGGCGTGCCCGAGCGCGGCAGTGACGGCAGCGTGCAATCGGTGATCTCCGTCATCCGGGACATCAGCGCGCTGAAACGACTCCAGCATCAGTTCGAGGTGCTGGCACGCACCGATCCGCTCACGTCGTTGATGAACCGCCGCAGCTTCTTCGAGCAGGTCGACGCCGAGTTGGCCGCCGGGCGGCGACCGCTGAGCCTGCTGCTGCTCGACGTGGACGACTTCAAGTCCATCAACGACGGGTTCGGCCACGTGGTGGGTGACGAGATCTTGAACCGGATCGGGCGGCTGCTGGAGGCCGAGACGCGCGAGGGCGACCTGATTGCGAGGCTGGGCGGCGATGAGTTCTGCGTGGCCCTCCTCGACGCGGACGTGCACGCGACGGAGTCGACCGCCGAACGCCTGCGCCGCCGGGTGGGCGATGTCGCGCGGGAAGTCGGACTGACGGGTGGGATCGCGGTGAGTGTCGGTGCGGTCACCGCTGGCGACGTCGAGATCACCGCGTACGAACTGCTCGCTCGGGTCGACGATGCGATGTACCGGCAGAAGTTCGTGGCGCGCGCACCGCTGCGAAAGGGCCGTCGACCGTCCGGGGCGCCCCGATGACCGAGGCGCAGAGCTGGCTGGACACCTTCGAGTCGGCGGGCGTTGCGGCGTTCTGGTGCCGACGTGAGTCGGACACCTTCGTAGTCGTTTCCCGGACAGGCTATTTCGGCGCGGTGGTCGGCGCACCGGATGCCGTTGCGGACGAGGCGACGTTACTGCACCGGCTGGCTGCGGCACGCCGGGCGGCCCAGCCGGGGGAGGTGCTGATGGTCCGCGAGGCGGCGGACGCATGGCATTGCGTCGCGCAGCCGATGTCCGACCCGGATCACTTCGTGGCGATCCTGCGGCTACCGAGCCCCTGTCAATTGCGCAATGAGGACTTCTTCAGGATCGTGGAGCAGATCCCCGACGTGATCGCACGATTCGATCGTTCGATGCGTTACCTGTACGTGAATCCCGCTGTCGAGCAGGCCGATCCGGAACGGCCGGTCCAGCTGCGCATCGGCCGGAGTCAGGTCGAGATCGACGAGCCGTCGGCGTTGGCCGACCTGTGGCAGTCGGCGTATCGCACCATCTTCGAGACCGGCGAGCGTCTCGAGCGGGAGTTCGAGTTCCCGGCGCCGGACGGCCCACGGCACTTCGTGCTCCGCCTGGTGCCCGAGTTCGGTGCGGACGGGCAGATCCAGACCGTGCTCAGTTCGGCCCGCGACGTCACCGAACTCAAGATGCTCCAGCGCGAGTTGGAGGTGCTCGCCCAGACCGATTCACTGACACCGCTGCTGAACCGGCGTGCCTTCACGGAACGGGCCACCGTCGAGTTGCGCAAGGTGCGCGACGGACATGGCCGGCTGAGCGTTCTGCTGCTGGACGTCGACGACTTCAAGGCCGTCAACGACACCTTCGGCCATCTGTTCGGCGACCAGGTGCTCGTCGGCATCGGTGCGGTGGTGCAGGATGAGATCGGCCCCTACGATTTCGCCGCCCGAATGGGTGGCGACGAGTTCTGCGTCGGCTTCGTCGACGCGGAGGACGCCGATGCCCGAGAACTCGCCGAGCGGATCCGGCACAGGATCGGCGACGAGGTCGCGCCCCGCGGCGTCGAGCTGACCGTGCACGTCAGCATCGGGCTGACCGCGGCCGCAGCCACCGACGTCAATCTCGACGCGGTGATGAGTCGCGTCGACCGGTTGATGTACGACGAGAAGCAGGCCAAGCGTGACCGCGTTCGTCGGGACGGCGAGCCGATCTCCTGAACCGATCTCGCCAAGCATGTTCGAAGAACGTGTCATGGTGGTATTGCTCCAACGTTGCGGCGGAAGGACGGTCACGATGTCCCACGGTCCCGTCGGCGGTGACGAGCCGTCGATCTTCGGTGACGAAGAGTTCTCCAGCGGCCGCAGCGCCGTTCGCATAGCCGGCGTTGCGGCGTTGGGCGGCCTGTTGTTCGGCTATGACAGCGCGGTCATCAACGGCGCGGTCAAGTCGATCCAGGAACACTTCGACATCAGCGACAACACCCTGGGCTGGGCCGTCGGCTCGGCGTTGCTCGGCGCCGCCGGGGGTGCACTGTTCGCCGGGCGCTTGGCCGACCGAGTGGGGCGATTGGCGGTGATGAAGATCGCCGCGGTGCTGTTCCTGATCAGTGCGATCGGCACTGGTCTGGCGCACCACATCACGCTGATCTTCGTCTTCCGGATCATCGGCGGCATCGCGGTGGGTGCCGCCTCGGTGATCGCCCCGGCCTACATCGCGGAGACCTCGCCGCCCGGTATTCGGGGACGGCTGGGCTCGCTGCAGCAGCTCGCGATCGTCAGCGGGATCTTCTTGTCCCTGGCCGTCGACGCGCTGCTGGCGCACCTGGCGGGCGGGGCGAGCGAGGAGTTGTGGCTGGGTCAGCCAGCCTGGCGGTGGATGTTCTACATGATGGCCGTACCCGCGGTGGTCTACGGTCTGCTGGCCTTCACGATTCCCGAGTCACCGCGTTACCTCGTTGCCACCCACCGCATTCCGGAAGCACGCAGGGTGCTCACCATGCTGCTGGGGCAAAAGAATCTCGAGGTGACCATCAACCGGATCCAGGAGACCATCGAACGCGAAGACCAGCCGTCCTGGCGGGATCTGCGCAAGCCGACCGGCGGTATCTACAGCATCGTGTGGATTGGCCTGGCGCTGTCGATCTTCCAGCAGTTCGTCGGCATCAACGTGATCTTCTACTACTCCAATGTGCTGTGGGAGGCCGTCGGCTACGGGGAGAGCAAGGCCTTCCTGATCACGGTGATCACTTCGGTTACCAACATCGTGACCACGCTCATCGCGATCGCCCTGATCGACAAGATCGGCCGCAAGCCACTGCTGCTGATCGGTTCGGCCGGCATGGCGGTCACCCTGGCGACCATGGCGGTGATCTTCGGCACCGCGCCGTTGGTCGACGGCAAGCCGGAGCTGCACGGCGCCACCGGGACCATCGCCCTGATTGCCGCCAACCTCTTCGTCGTCGCGTTTGGAATGTCTTGGGGCCCGGTGGTGTGGGTGCTGTTGGGCGAGATGTTCCCGAATCGCATCCGTGCGGCGGCACTCGGTCTGGCCGCTGCCGGGCAGTGGGTGGCCAACTTCCTCATCACGTGGACGTTCCCGGGACTGCGACACCATCTGGGCACCGCGTACGGCTTCTACGCCCTGTGTGCGGTCCTGTCCTTCCTGTTCGTGTGGAAGTGGGTCCGGGAGACCAAGGGAGTGTCCCTGGAGGACATGCACGCTGAGCTCATGGCCGACGAGAAGCCCGCGATCGGCAGTGGATAATGTCTGCGTGATGTCGGGAAGCCCGATCAGCCGGGAGGCCATCGCCGCGGCCCCGATGTTCGACGGGCTCGATGGCGCGCAGATCGATTTTCTGGCCGGGCAGAGCCGCACCACGTTTCTGCCCGCCGGGCAGGTGCTGTTCCGGCGCGACACCCCGTCGACGGGGTTCTACGTGGTACGCGAAGGCCTCATGCAGCTCTCGATGTCGAATTCCGAGGGTGTGGTCAAGGTGGTCGAAATCGTCGGTCCCGGAAACGCTTTCGGTCAGGCCGTGATGTTCCTGCACAAGCCGTACCCGGTCGACGCCAGCGCGCTGGCCGACACCGAGCTGGTGTTCGTGCCCACCGTCGCCGTCGACCGACTGCTCGACACCGACCCGGCGATGGCCCGCATCATGCTGGCATCGGTGTCAAAACGGTTGCAGGCCAAGGTGCAGGACATCGCGGCGCTGTCGCTACAGTCGGCCACCCAGCGCATCGTCGCCTATGTCCTCGGCGCGGCCGACGTCGGTCTGACCTCGACCAGTGTGGAGCTGCCGGTGCGCAAACAGGTGCTGGCGTCGCGCTTGGGCATGACTCCGGAAACCTTCTCGCGCGCCATGCGGGCCCTGTCCGGCGAGGGACTGCTCGAGGTCGACGGTGCGGTCGTGCAGATTCCCGACGTCGCCGCGCTGGTGGCGTACTCCGACCGCCAGCCGAGTGTGTGACCGGGCCCACACCGTCCAGTTGATCTAGGTCAATGCTGGCGCCCGCGGCCGTTCCTAGCGTGGGCGTCATGTTCTGTTACCAGTGCGAGCAAACCGACCACACCGCCAACCCCGATCGCCCGAACCTGCTGAGCTTCGGCTGCGCCAGCGTCAAGGGCAACTGCGGCAAGGACGCCACCACCGCGGCGCTGCAGGACGTGCTGGTGCACATCGATCTGGGCATCGGACAGTACGCCGCGATGGCCCGTGCACTGGGCGCCGCCGACCCCGAGTTCGCCGCGCATGCCAGCTTCGACATGTTCACCACCCTGACCAACGTCAACTTCAACGCCACCCGCTTCATGGCGATGATCGCCGAGGCGGTGGCCGTTCGCGACCGCGCCAAACTGGCCTACGAAGCCGCCGCCGAGGCCGCTGGTGTGGAGGCTGAAAAGCTCACCGGCACAGCTGTATTCGTCCCCGCGGCAACCATTTCCGAGGTGGTCGCCCAGGCCGACGGCATCGGCGTCGACGCCGACCTGGACAACGTCGGACCCGACGTGGTGGGCCTGCGCAACCTCAACCTGTACGGCCTCAAGGGCGTCTGCGCCTACGCACACCACGCGCACGCCCTGGGTTACCGCACCGAGGAGACCGATGCGGGCATCGAGTCCGCGCTGGCGTTCCTGGCCGACCCACCCACCGACCCCGAGGCGCTGCTCGTGCACGCGCTCGACCTCGGTGCGCTGAACCTGAAGGTGATGGAGATGCTCGACGGCGCCAACACCGGCAGCTTCGGCAGCCCGGTGCCCACGCCGGTCCGTGTCACGCCCGTCGTCGGCAAGGCGATCCTGGTCTCCGGCCACGATCTGCACGACCTCCACACGATCTTGAAGGCCACCGAGAACACCGGCATCAACGTCTACACCCACGGCGAGCTGCTGCCCGCCCACGGCTACCCCGGCCTGCACGTGTACAGCCACCTGGCCGGCAACTACGGCGGCGCCTGGCAGGACCAGCAGCGCGACTTCACCGCGTTCCCCGGTCCGATCGTGATGACGTCCAACTGCCTGATCGAGCCGCAGCCGGCGTACCGCAACCGGATCTTCACCATGGGACCGGTGGGCTGGCCGGGCATCCGCCACCTGAGCTCCGACCTATCGCCGGTGCTCGGGGCGGCCCGGGCGATGCCGGGATTCACCACCGAGGTGCCGTCGGAAACCGTGACCACCGGGTTCGGCCACGGCGCCGTGCTGTCGGTCGCCGACACGGTGATCGAGGCGGTCAAGTCCGGTGCGATCAAACGCTTCCTGCTGATCGGCGGCTGCGACGGCGCGGCACCGGGACGCAACTACTACACCGATGTCGCCGACCACGCGCCGGCCGACACCGTGCTGATGACGTTGGGCTGCAACAAGTATCGGTTCAACACCCACGAGTTCGGCGAGATCGGTGGAATCCCCCGACTGCTCGACGTGGGCCAGTGCAACGACAGCTACTCGGCCGTGCAGATCGCGCTGGCACTGGCGAATGCGTTCGACTGCGGCGTCAACGACCTGCCGTTGAGTCTGTTCGTGTCCTGGTTCGAGCAGAAGGCCGCCGCGGTCCTGCTGACCCTGCTGTCGCTGGGTATTCGCAATATCCGCCTCGGCCCGACGCTGCCGGCGTTCCTGACCCCGGCGCTGGTCGACATCCTGGTGGACAAGTTCGCGCTCAAGCCGATCGGCGATCCCGCCCAGGACCTGGCGGACGCGATGGCGGGCGCCTGATGACCGAGACCGCCACCAGCACCGCCGAGACCGACCTGTCGGCGCACGAGGTGGTGCTGGTCACCGACGACGGGGTGGAATCGGCCATCCGCTGCGACGAGAACACCACGGTGCTCGCCGCCGCCGAGGAGGCCGGGCTGGTCCTGAAGTCGTCGTGTCAGGCCGGCGGGTGCGGAGCGTGCTCGGCCGTGCTGTCCGGCGGACGGGTGGACATGGCCGAACACGACCCCGACGTCGTCGAGGTGGCCGAGGACGACGGCGGAATACTGTTGTGCTGCAGCTTCCCCCGCGACAACTGCCGCATCGAGCTGCCGTACGACCGGAGCAAGGTGGTGGCGGCCCGGCCGAATCGGCGCCGGGCCCGGATCACCCGGCTGGAGCGGGTTGCCGACGGTGTCGTCGCTCTCGGCCTGACGCTGCTGGCCGACGCCGACGGCTCGTCGTCCGCCGACTTCGAATCGGGTCAGTTCGTGCAGCTCACCGTTCCCGGCACCGCGGTACGGCGGTCCTACTCACCGGCCAACGTCGCCAACTGGGACGGCGAGTTGGAGTTCTACATCCGGCCGCTGCCCGGCGGAGTGATGTCGGAGTACCTGACCCGGGCCGCGGCGGTCGGCGACGAACTGACGGTCTCGACGGCCAAGGGTGACTTCGTCCTGGCCGAGAACGGGCTGCGGCCCCGTTGGTTCATCGGCGGCGGTACCGGGTTGTCGCCGCTGCTGTCGATGCTGCGCCGGATGGCCGAATGGGGAGACCCGCAGCCGACGCGGCTGTTCTTCGGTGTGACGCGGCAGTCCGAGGTGTTCGGACAGGACGAGCTGGCGGCCGTCGCCGCGACACTGCCCGGGTTCCGGGCCGACACCGTGGTGTGGCAGCCGGCACCGGACTGGACCGGCGCCACCGGCAACCCCGTCGATCTGGCGGCGGCCGAGGCCTCGACCCTCGACGAGTGGCCGGACGTCTATGTGTGCGGGCCGCCGCCGATGATCGACGCCGCCTATGCCGCACTGGCCGCTGTCGGGGTGCCGCGGGAGCAGGTCCACGCCGAACGCTTCCTGTCCGGCGCTGCCCCGTAGCCCACTGAACTCGGGCATCGTGGCCCGTGTGAAACAATCCTGTGCCGTGAAGACCTTCGAGGAACTGTTCGCCGAACTGGGGGAACGCTCACGTACACGGCCGGCGGGCAGCGCCACCGTCGCCGCCCTGGACGCCGGCGTTCACACCATCGGCAAGAAGATCCTGGAAGAGGCCGGCGAGGTCTGGATGGCCGCCGAGCACGAATCCGACGAGGCGCTGGCCGGCGAGATCAGCCAACTGCTGTACTGGACCGAGGTGCTGATGGTCGCGCGCGGCCTGACCCTCGACGACATCTACCGGAAGCTGTGATGGGCGTGTTGCGTGTTGCCGTCCCCAACAAGGGCGCTCTGAGCGAATCGGCCGCCGAGATCCTCGCGGAGGCCGGCTACCGGCGTCGCACGGACCCGAAGGACCTGACTGTCCTCGATCCGGTCAACAACGTCGAATTCTTCTTCCTGCGGCCCAAGGACATCGCCATCTACGTCGGCTCCGGACAGCTGGATTTCGGCATCACCGGTCGCGATCTGGCGTTCGAGTCCGACGCCCCGGTGTCCGAGCGGCTCGCGCTGGGGTTCGGATCGTCGACGTTCCGGTACGCCGCCCCGGCGGGCCGGGACTGGACGGTCGCCGACCTGGCCGGCAAACGGATCGCCAGCGCGTACCCGAACCTGGTCCGGAAAGACTTGGCGGCCAAGGGAATCGACGCCACGGTCATCCGGCTCGACGGTGCGGTGGAGATCTCCATCCAGCTCGGCGTGGCCGACGCGATCGCCGACGTCGTGGGCTCCGGCCGGACGTTGCGCGCCCACGGTCTGGCCGCGTTCGGTGAGTCGCTGTGCGATTCGGAGGCCGTGCTGATCGAACGTGCCGGCAACCAGCCCGACGTCGCGCGGGACCAACTGGCGGCCCGCGTTCAGGGGGTCGTGTTCGGCCAGCAGTATCTGATGCTGGACTACGACTGCCCCAAGGCCGTGCTGGAGCGGGCCACCGAGGTGACTCCGGGCCTGGAGTCACCGACCATCGCCCCGTTGGCCGACCCGGACTGGGTCGCCGTGCGCGCGCTGGTTCCGCGCCGGGACGTCAACGCCATCATGGACGAGTTGGCCATCATCGGCGCCAAGGCGATTCTCGCGTCGGACATCCGGTTCTGCCGTTTCTGAACTGCTAGCCTCCCAGGTTGTGACGCACTTCCTCGTTCTGGTGCTGGCCGGCCTGATCGGCGCGGTCGCCGGCCTGCGGGCCCTGACCGCTCCTGCCGTGGTGGCCTGGGCCGCCATGTTGCACTGGATCAACCTCGACGGCACCTGGGTGCAGTGGCTGGGCCACCCGATCACCGTCGCGATCCTCACCGTGCTGGCCCTGGGTGAGCTGATCACCGATCAACTGCCCAAGTCGCCGAGTCGCACCGTGCCGATGCAGTTCATCGCCCGCCTGATCACCGGCGGATTCGCCGGCGCCGCGCTGGGCACCGCCTGGGGGTACCGGTGGGGCGGTCTGGGTGCGGCGCTGATCGGCGCCGCCGTCGGCACCATCGTCGGCTACGAACTGCGCCGCCGGCTCTCCGACCATCACGGGATCGACCTTCCGGTCGCCATCACCGAGGACGTCGTCGCCGTCGTCGGCGGGCTGGCCGTCGTCGCCCTGACCGCCGCGCTGTAGATGAGCGAGCGCTTCGACGCGATCATCGTCGGGGCGGGACAGGCCGGCCCACCGCTGGCCGGCAGGCTGACCGACGCGGGGATGACCGTCGCCGTCATCGAACGCAAACTGGTCGGCGGCACCTGTGTCAACTACGGCTGCATCCCCACCAAGACCCTGGTCGCCAGCGCGCATGCCGCGCATGTGGCCCGCCGCGGCGCCGACTTCGGGGTGCAGACCGGGCCGGTGACCGTTGACATGGCGAAGGTCAGGGCGCGCAAGGACACCATAGTGCACGACGACCGCCACGGCGTCGAGGACTGGATCACCGGCATGCCCGGCGCCACCCTGCTGCGCGGGCACGCCCGGTTCGTCGGTCCCAAGACCCTGTCGGTCGACGGCCGGCTCCTGGCGGCCGACCACATCTTCCTCAACGTCGGCGGCCGGGCCGTCGTCCCGGACATCCCCGGCCTGGCCGACGTCGACTACCTCACCAACGTGGGCATCCTCGAACTCGACACCGTCCCAGAACATCTCGTCATCGTCGGCGGCAGTTACATCGCGCTGGAATTCGCCCAGATGTACCGCCGATTCGGCGCTCGGGTCACCGTCGTCGAGAAGGGCGCGCGGTTGACCTCCCGGGAGGACGAGGACGTCTCGGCGGCGATCAAGGACATTCTGGAGGCCGAGGGCATCACGGTGATTCTCGATGCGACGGCCATGCGGATCACCAAACGCGACAACGGTTTTGCGTTACAGCCCCGCGACGGCGCCGAGCCGGTTATCGGCACGCGGCTGTTGGTGGCCACCGGCCGGCGGCCCAACACCGACGACCTCGGGCTGGAGGCCGCCGGGGTGCAGGTCGATCATCGCGGCCACATCATCGTCGACGACCAGTTGCGCACCACCGCCGAGGGCGTCTGGGCAATGGGGGACTGCAACGGCAAGGGCGCGTTCACGCACACGTCCTACAACGACTTCGAGATCGTGGCGGCCAACCTGCTCGACGACGATCCCCGCCGGGTGTCCGACCGCATCACCACCTACGCGCTCTACATCGACCCGCCGCTGGGCCGGGCGGGCATGACCGAGGACGAGGTCCGCCGGTCGGGCCGAAAAGCGTTGGTGGGCAAGCGGCCGATGACCCGCGTCGGCCGCGCCGTGGAGAAGGGCGAGACGCAGGGCTTCATGAAGGTGGTGGTGGACGCCGAAACGAGGGAGATCCTCGGTGCGGCCATCCTCGGCGTCGGCGGCGACGAGGTGATCCACTGCATCCTGGACGTCATGACCGCCAAGCTGCCCTACACGGCGATCTCCCGCACCATGCACATCCACCCCACGGTCAGCGAGCTGGTGCCGACGATGCTGCAGGAACTGCGGCCGCTGGAGTGACCGGTCAGCCGACCGGCTGCACCAGCAGCGTCTGCGCCGACGTCCCGATGAACCCGTCGCGGTCGAACACCTCGGCGGTGGTGACCCCGAGGCCGTCCGGGCCGATCGAGGCGCGGGCGCGCACCGCGAAATCCTGCCCGGTGGGCAACCGATGGAGGTGCAACACCGTGTCGGTGTTCATGAACGCGAACGTCGACGGATCCAGCACGGCGCCAACGCCGTTGGCCGAGTCGACCACCATGGTCAGGCGCTGCAGCGCCGTCGTCGGCTCGTCGTCGATCAGGCCCGCCCGCGGGGTCATCCACACCACCCGTGCCCCGGCGTCGTCGGGCTGGTTGCGAAAGTCGACGGACTCCAGATAGCCCGGGGCGTCCCACCAGAACGCCGGAGCGGGCGTCGGCGGAACCTCCACCAGCGGCGGATACCGGTCGGTGGCGACCGCGGCCGTGTCGGACGGCGCGAGCGCCCACGCGGTCACCCGGGCCACCGGCCGGGTGTCGCCGACCGCGGCGAGCTCCGAGGTCAACAGCGCGATCCGCTTACCCGGGCGCGGCACCCGGGTCTGCACGTGCAGCGGCGCCACCGGGATGGCGCCCAGGATGTCCAGGGTCAGGCGGCCGATCCGCAGCCCGGAGCCGGCGAGCTCGTCCTCGATGGCACGGGTCAACAGGGCCAACGGGGGAGAGCCGTGCTGGATCTCCGGGGTCCAGTTGCTGCGGGTGAAGTCCGTCGACGCGTACTCGTACTTCCCGAGCCGGCGGTAGTAGCAGTCCGTCATGACGCCAGCTGCTCGGGCCATCCCGGGTACACCGGCGGGGTCCCGCCGAACGCCGGGCACAGCGCCTGGTGCGAGCACCAGTTGCACATCCGCGACGGCGTAGCACGGAAATCGCCTGTGGCACCGGCCTTTTGGATGGCCTGCCAGATGGCCTGCAGGATCCGCTCGAACCGGGTCAGCTCGTCGAGCTCGGGGCTGTAATCCAGCAGCGCCCCGTCGGCCAGATAGATCAGCCGCAGCCGCGCCGGCATCACCCCGCGGGAGCGCAACAGCGCCACGGCGTAGAACTTCATCTGGAACAACGCCTTGGCCTCGGCGAGGCCGCGGGTCTCCGGTGGGGCCTTGCCGGTCTTGTAGTCGACCACCCGCAGTGCGCCGGAGGGGGCGACGTCGATGCGGTCGACGAATCCGCGCAGCGGCGTTCCATCGGCCAACTCGACCTCGACGCGCTGTTCACACGACTGCGGGTCGAACCGGGTGGGGTCTTCGAGCCGGTAGTAGCCGGTCAGCAGCGCCTGCGCCTCGGTCAGCAGCTTGTCCCGGTGTTCGGGGGTGAACGCGGCGACCAGTTCCGGCTCCTCGCCGACCACCACATCCCAGGCCGGCCCCACCAGGGACACGGCGGTCTGCGGGTCGCGCAACGGCGCCGGCAGCGCATAGAGCTGCTCGAGTGCGGCGTGCACCACCGAACCGCGCAGCTGTGCGGCCGACGGAGGTTCGGGCAACCGATCGATGGCGCGCAGCCGGTACAGCAGCGGGCACTGTTTGAAGTCGGCGGCCCGCGACGGCGAAAGGGCGGGACGGCTCATGGGTCGAGGGTATGCAGCGGGTCCGACAGGACATGGCAGGCTGAACGCCGTGTCGTCAACCGGACCGTTCGCCGTGGGAGACCGCGTGCAACTCACTGACGCCAAGGGCAGGCACTACACGATGGTGCTCGAGCCGGGCGGCGAGTTCCACACCCACCGCGGCGCTGTCGCCGCCGACAACGTCATCGGCCTTCCCGAGGGCAGTGTCGTCACGTCCACCAACGGCGACCCGTTCCTGGTGCTGCGACCGTTGCTGATCGACTACGTGCTGTCGATGCCGCGCGGCGCCCAGGTGATCTACCCCAAGGACGCCGCACAGATCGTGCACGACGGCGACATCTTCCCCGGCGCCCGCGTCCTCGAGGCCGGCGCGGGATCCGGTGCGCTGACCTGCTCGCTGCTGCGCGCCGTCGGCCCGACCGGCCGCGTCATCTCCTACGAACTGCGCGACGACCACGCCGTGCACGCCCGGCGCAACGTCGACACTTTTTTCGGGGGCCGGCCCGACAACTGGGATCTGGTGATCGCCGATCTGGCCGACTATGCGGGCGAGCAGGTGGACCGCATCGTCCTGGACATGCTCGCGCCGTGGGACGTGCTCGCCGCGGTGCAGCGGGCACTCATCCCCGGCGGTGTTCTCATCGTCTACGTCGCCACCGTCACCCAGCTGTCCAAGGTGGTCGAGGCCCTGCGTGAGCAGCAGTGCTGGACCGAGCCGCGGTCCTGGGAGACGCTGCAGCGCGGCTGGGACGTCGTCGGGCTGTCCGTGCGTCCGCAGCACAACATGCGCGGACACACGGCCTTCCTGGTGTCGGCGCGCCGGCTGGCGGAGGGCACCGTTGCCCCAACTCCGTTGCGGCGCAAGAAGCATCTGTAGATCAAACTGAGAGTGATCGACTCAGCGGCCAGTGCAAAATCCACTCGCACATCGTCGCAGCCACGGCTGAGTCGACGCTGAGGCCGGACGGGTCAGTCTTCGCTGTTGGCCAGTCCGCGGCGCGCGGAGAGCAGTTCGATCTCGGGCCGGGCCGCGACCAGCCGTTCGGCCGCGTCGAGAACCTCGACCACGTGCGCGCGGTCCCCGCCGGCCACCGCCAACCCGATCCCGGCGCGGCGGTGCAGATCCTGCGAGCCGGTCTCGGCGGCCGACACGGCGAAGCGCCGCTGCAACTCGGCCACGATGGGCCGCACCACCGAGCGCTTCTCCTTCAGCGAGTGCACATCGCCGAGCAGCAGGTCGAACTCCAACCAGCCGATCCACATGGTCAGCGCGGGGGCGTGGGCGGTGGGGGCGGTATGGGTGCGGGGGGCGGAGGCGGTGGCGGAGGTGGTTCGGGTGGCACCGGCGGAGTGCCGGGGCTGTCGCCGAACACCAGCAGCATGTCGGCCGTTCTGCGCGACAACTGCCACCCGGGGGCCGCCGGCGTGAACTCCATGGGGAAGGTGAACCCGCCCACCTTGGGATCCGGCCCGGCGGCGCTCACGGTGGCAATCACGTTCCCCGGTGTCTGATCGGACCAGGACAGCCCGGTGGCCGTGAAGATCAACGGGATCATGTGGTTGTCCTGCAACGCCTTCGTGAAGTTCTCCAGCGAGGTGGCGTCGGCGGCGCTGGCATCCTGCACCAGGGGGAGCTTCTCGGCCCCGGGCACCGCCGGGTCGGCCAGCCGGCCCAGGAGGTCGGTCAGGGTCACCGGATCGGGCAGCGGCGCCCCGGGTGTGCTCGGCGCCGCGGACGCCAAGGTCGAGGGAGGCGGCGTGACCGATTCCGAGATGACGCCGCCCTGCTGGCCACACCCCGACAGCCAGAACGCCGCCACAATCGTGGCGGCGCTCAGGGTCGAGACGTTGGGCCGGGGCAAGGCAGACCCGGGCTAGGCGGAGAACAGTTGCAGCACCTGCGTGGCCGAGGCGCGGGAGAGCTTCCAGCCGCCCTGGTCGACGAAGGTGATGCTCTGCGTCTGCGCGGGCGTCGCGGGACCGGAAGCGGTGACGCTCGCGGTGGCAGCACCCGGGCCCACCGGCGTGATGCCCGACACGTTGAACGTCAGCGGCAGCTGGCCCTTGGCGGCGGCACTACGCATCAGCGAATCGGCGGCGCGACCCTCGATGATGCCGATGCCACCCTCGACCAGGTAGGACTTCGAAGCAAACGGCACCCCCGGGTTGGCCAGGCCGTTCAGGACGCCATAGAGCTGGTCCGGCGTGGGCAGATCGGCGGCCGGGTCCAGCGGCATCGGGACGCCGAAGACCACGGGCTGCACCTGCACAGAACGCGTCGCGACGGCGTCCGAAGCTGAGGTCAGCCCCGCGGTCACGGCGCCGGCGACGGCGGCCACGCCGGCCACGGTCGCAATACCTCTTGCTAGGGAGTTCAGGGTCACGGCTGTCCTTTCGATCGACCCGACATGTTCTCAAGATTATCAGCGGCGCCCGTGTGTCGGATTTCTAGAGCGCACACGATTGTTGAATCGCCGGTAGCGTTGACGTTGTTACTGCACCAACTTCCGGTGTGGGAGAGGAGCGCAGCATGAGTGGGTCAGAGCGTTCTGACGGATTCGAAACATCCCGCCAACCTGAGATGTCCAGCGAAGACGCCGCTGAACTCGAGCAGTTGCGCCGCGAAGCGGCGGCCCTGCGCGTGCAGCTCCAGGAGGTCGGCTCGGCGCCCGGTGGAGCCCGCAGCGCCCGTGATGTTCATCAGCTCGAAGCCCGCATCGACTCGCTCGCCGCGCGAAACGCCAAGCTGATGGAAACTCTTAAAGAAGCGCGCCAGCAACTGCTCGCGCTGCGCGAGGAGGTCGACCGGCTGGGGCAGCCGCCCAGCGGCTACGGTGTGCTGCTCGGGGTCGCCGACGACGACACCGTCGACGTCTTCACCTCCGGCCGCAAGATGCGGCTCACCTGCTCGCCCAACATCGACACCAAGACCCTCAAGAAGGGCCAGACGGTCCGGCTCAACGAGGCGTTGACCGTGGTGGAGGCCGGCAACTTCGAGTCCGTCGGCGAGATCAGCACGCTGCGCGAGGTCCTGGCCGACGGCCACCGGGCACTGGTGGTCGGGCACGCCGACGAGGAGCGCATCGTCTGGCTCGCCGAGCCGCTGATCTCCGCCGAGGACCTGCCGGCCGAGGTTCTCGAGGCGCTGTCGGAGGACGAGCGGCCGCGCAAGCTGCGCCCCGGTGATTCGCTGCTGGTCGACACCAAGGCCGGTTACGCCTTCGAGCGCATCCCCAAGGCCGAGGTCGAGGATCTGGTGCTGGAGGAAGTGCCCGATGTCAGCTACCACGACATCGGCGGGCTGACCCGGCAGATCGAGCAGATCCGCGACGCCGTGGAGCTGCCGTTCCTGCACAAGGACCTGTACAAGGAATATGCGCTGCGCCCACCCAAGGGTGTGCTGCTCTACGGGCCGCCCGGCTGCGGCAAGACGCTGATCGCCAAGGCCGTGGCCAACTCGCTGGCCAAGAAGATGGCGGAACTGCGCGGCGAGGAGTCCCGCGAGGCCAAGAGCTACTTCCTCAACATCAAGGGCCCCGAGCTGCTCAACAAGTTCGTCGGCGAGACCGAGCGGCACATCCGGCTGATCTTCCAGCGGGCCCGCGAGAAGGCCTCCGAGGGCACCCCGGTGATCGTGTTCTTCGACGAGATGGACTCGATCTTCCGCACCCGCGGCACCGGCGTGAGCTCGGATGTGGAGACCACGGTCGTGCCGCAGCTGCTCAGCGAGATCGACGGTGTCGAGGGCCTGGAGAACGTCATCGTCATCGGCGCCTCCAACCGCGAGGACATGATCGACCCGGCGATCCTGCGGCCCGGCCGCCTGGACGTCAAGATCAAGATCGAGCGGCCCGACGCCGAGTCCGCGCAGGACATCTTCAGCAAGTACCTCACCGAGGAACTGCCGATCCATGTCGACGACCTGGCCGAGTTCTCCGGGGACCGGGGACTGACGGTCAAGGCGATGATCGAGAAGGTCGTCGACCGGATGTACGCCGAGATCGACGACAACCGGTTCCTGGAGGTCACCTACGCCAATGGTGACAAGGAAGTCATGTACTTCAAGGACTTCAACTCCGGCGCGATGATCCAGAACGTGGTCGACCGTGCGAAGAAGAACGCGATCAAGGCGGTGCTCGAGACCGGTCAACCCGGCCTGCGGATCCAGCACCTGCTGGACTCGATCGTCGATGAGTTCGCGGAGAACGAGGACCTGCCCAACACCACCAATCCCGATGACTGGGCCCGGATCTCGGGCAAGAAGGGCGAGCGGATCGTCTACATCCGCACGCTGGTCACCGGCAAGAGCTCGTCGGCCAGCCGGGCCATCGACACGGAGTCGAACCTGGGGCAGTACCTGTAGCGGTGGCTCAGCCGCACAGGTAGATCGAGGCGGATTCGTAGATGAACTTCGCCTCGTCGGCGCCGATGCTCTCGCCGGTGTTCTTGTAGATGGCTTCGACGGTGGTGTCCTGCGGCACCCCGTGCTGGATGTCCGTGCAGATCTGGTAGCCCAGGGTCAGCGCTTCCTGACTGGGGCCGGTGAAATCGTGATTGGCCAGGTCGGTCAGGTAGCCGTCCTCGTCGGCGCTCGCCGGGGCGGCGAACCCGATGCCGAGGGCGAACACCGCGGCGGCCGCGGCGGGAAGGATCTTCTTCATGTGCGGATTCCTTTGTGCGGATGTATTCGCGAATGCGACTTCGAGTGCGCCACTACCAGCGTTTTTACCGGAAGTTCACGGCGTTTTCGCAGTGTAGGACCGAGTAGCTGGACTCGTTGCCAAATCCGGTAATTTTCGGCCCGGCGACGGGCGGTGATCAGCGGTTATCCGCCGGCGATTCCAATGTCAGATAGGCATCCCGGCCGGCCAGGCTGACCGCGACGTCGGCGATCAGCGGCTCGAAGAACCGCTGGCGATACAGCGGATCGACGCTGGTGCTCACCGTGAAGTACAGGCCCGAGAGCACCGCGACGAACAGCGATGTGTGCACCATGGTCTGCGGCACCGGGATATGAATGCCGAACCATGTTCCGGCACAAGGAGGTTCGCCGACCGCGCAGGACTGCTCACTGGACCACAGCACCGTCACGTCGTCGGGAACCGCGATGATGCCCAGCGCCATGAAGAAGGCGAACAGCCCGGTGGTGAACAGCACCACCTGGATCGCCTGGGCGAGGACCATCACGGCGACGACGTTGATCTGTTCACCCAGTGACAGGGCCGTTTTCGGGCAGTCCGTGGCAGCCTGCGGCGCGAGCGGCGTGCCGGCCAGCAAGGTGGCCGGATCGGACTGGGCGGAGCGGTCGTCGCGCAGGGCGCGCACTTCGTCGCGGATGGTGGTGATGACGAACACCAGCGCCACCAGGGCGAGGAATCCGATTGTCTGCCATAGCCGTTGACGCGACATCCGGGCGGCCAGCTGCCAGAGCTCGCCGGTGAAGTACACCACCACGGTCAGCATCAGCAGCGGCAGGGCCCGGCTCATCAACGTGCCTAGGGCGCCGAGCTGGATCCAGGCGAACCGGAAGGCCCACAACAGGATCGAGCCGACACCCAGGTACGTGAACCAGACCGCGAGCAGGGTCACGGCGACGAATGCCGGCGCCTCCGCAACGGTGGCCGCCGACCAGCCCGAGGCGATCACCGGCAGCAGCACCACGAAGATCGCCATCACCAGCAGTGCCGTCGACCGCCGACTGGCCACCAGGCCGCGCTCGTGCAGGAGGTGCAGGGCGAACGGTGCCGCGACCAACACTGCCGCCACCACCGCCAGCCGGGCGATGTAGCCGTAATCGGGATGCGCCCCGGTCCAGTTCGCCGCCAGCATCGTCAGCGCCGTCAGCGCGCCCAGGCCCGCCACCATCGGCGCCGAACGTTCGATCAGCGCCCGGGAGCGCACTCGTCGGGTCAGCACCAGCGGCAGTCCGCGGTGCAGGAACCAGTCGTTGACGGTGCGATCGTCGGCCGTCACGCGGCCACGGCCATGCGATAGCGGTCGCGCGCGACCAGTGTCAGTCGGAGGTCCTCGAGCAGCGGCTCCACGAAGCGTTCGCGATACTCCTTGTCGCTCACCGCTTTTGCGGCCAGGTACATGAAGGTCAGAGCGGTCAGGAATAGGGAGATCTGGATCAGCGCGTTCGGGATGGGCAGTGTCATGCCGAGGAACTGCCCGTCCGAGGGGGAGCCGTGCGTCCAGGCGTCCAACAGTTCGGGACTGATCAGGATCAGGCCGAACACCAGGAAGATCGCTCCGGTCACGACAGCCACGGTCAACACCTGCACCAACTGCGAAAGGGCCAGCACGAAAGCGACATTGGCGCGTTCGGCCGTCGACAGTGTGAGCGGCTGCGGTTGGCGCGGCAGATGTTCGAACGGTGTGCCGGCCAATTCATCGGCGTCGCCGGTGGAGTGATCGCGCTCCTGGTTCGCGACGGACCGGACCCGGGTGAAGGTGTTCGACATCAGGAACGCCACGGCGATCAGGTACAGCAGGCCGAGCGCGAACCACAGTCGGGCCCGGCCCACGGTGGCCGCCATCACCCAGGCCGGCGAATTGAAGAACACCAGCATGGTCAGCAGCAGCACGGGCAGCGCGCGAACCAGCAGATCGCCGATCGACGCCAGATTGGCGAACGTCATCCGGGCCGCCCAGCCCAGGACCGAACCGACACCCGTTGCGGTGCAGAGGAGTATCACGGCGATCACCACGGCGTCGAACACCAGGTCCACGAAGATCAGGGCACTCGGACCCCCGAGCACCCCGCCGATCACCGCGACGACGAGCGAGCCAATGGCGATCGCGGTGCGGCGGCGGGCGTCGTCGATCCGGGACACCGCCCAGCCCAGCGCGACCGCGACCGGCAGTACCAACGTGACCATGGCCAACACGAACCATTCGGTCCTCGTCGGCGAGCCGTCGATGGCGATGGTGTGCTTGCCGGTGACGCCGACGACCACGATCGAGAACGCCATGGACACGGCGAAGGCCGCCAGCGCGGGGGCCGACCGCGGTAACACCCCGCGCACCAGGACACCCGGGCGCAGCACGGCGGGCAGTCCGTTCGCGAGGAACCACCGCTCGGCGTCGCGGCGGTGGTCGGTGCTGGCCACGCCGACTAGTTCACCACGCAGCGCGCATCAAATGGTGAAGCCACCCCGATTGCCCACGGCAACACCGTCCTTGACCACCATCAGGATGTTCTCGGGAGTGCCGAGGCCGTCGACGTCGGACAGCGGGTTGCCGCGCACCACCACCGCGTCGGCGAGCTTGCCGACCTCGACGGTCCCCAGCCGGTCGTCGACACCGCACAACTCGGCCGACGTCCGGGTGGCCGCCACGATCGACTGCATCGGGGTCAGGCCGCCGAACTTCGTCAGCAGGCCCAGCTCCTTGAGGTTGGTGCCGTGGTCGGGCGACAGTCCCGCGTCGGTGCCCACCGCGATCCGCACCCCGGCGGCCGCCGAGGCGGCGATCGAATCGTGGGCCACGGCATGCCATTTGGCGCTCTTGGCGGCGGCCTCGGGGGTAGCGGTCACCGGGGCCATCGTCTCGAGCAGGGTCGGCACCAGGAAGGTCCCCTGGGACACCATCTGATGTCGCAGGTCGTCGTCGAGGGCGTAACCGTGCTCGATGCTGTGCACCTGGGCTTCGACCGCGGCCCGGATCCCCGCATAGCCGATGGCATGCGCGGCCACCGGCCGGCCACCGTAATTGCGGCCCTCCTCGACGATCGCGGCAATCATCTTGCGGCGCATACCGAGCCAGGTCGGATCGTCGTTGGGGGAGGAGACCCCGCCACTGGACGCGACCTTCAACACGTCCACCCCGTTGCGCAGTAGCTGACGGGCCCGGGTCCGGGCGGCGTCGACCGTGTCGACCAGGTACGCGCCGATGAAAGGGCCCAGGTCGATTCCCGACGGCAGGTGGAAATCAGCGTGACCGCCGGTCTGGCTCAACATGTTCTGGGCCACCAGCAGCCGCGGGCCCTCGATCAGCCCGTCGGCGACCGCTTTTCGCACGCCGACGTCGATGCCCATCATGTCCCGAGCGGTGGTCACCCCGTTCTGCAGCGTGACCCGCAGCCGGTCGATCAACTGGAAGTAGCCGTAGGACGGCGGATCGAGGGCGATCTGGATGGGGCTGCCCTTGGTGCCCGGCAGGGCGAAATGCACGTGGCAGTCGAAGAACCCCGGACACACGGTGTTGCCGCCGAGGTCCACTCGCACGGCCTCCGGCGGGACGGTCAACCCGGCTGCCGGGCCCACGGCCGCGAATTTGCCGTCGGTGATCACCACGCCGGCATCGGCGAGCGGGGCGGCGCCGGTGCCGTCGATCAGGATGGCGTTGTGCAGGAACAAGCTGCTCATAACGCCGACCACTTCACCACTCGAAGCGTTCCCGCGCAATCGGATCGACAGTGAAATCGGTTGGCGCCATGCCGGGACGCGGACTGTTAGCCTCTGCTGTCGATGACCCTGCGACTGCAGTGCTGGCTGTTCGCGATCGGTGCGGCGTTGTTCGCCACGGGCACCGCCCCCGGCTTCGCCTCGGTTTTCGGAGCGGCGCCACCAACGTGGTGTGCTTCGTCGGGTCCTGGTTCTTCACCAGCGCCGCCCTCATCCAGCTGCGCCTGTCCGTGGACGGGATGGACCGGCTGGCCGCGCGCGTGCAGTTCATCGGCACGGTGTTGTTCAACGTCAGCACGGCCACGGCGGTCTGGGCGCACCGGGTTCCGGCCGAACGCCGGTTCATGTGGACGCCCGACGCACTGGGATCGGTGTTGTTCTTGCTCAGCAGCGCCATCTCCGTCGCGGCGCTGCTGATCTGGGCGCGTGGAACGGCGACACTGCTGCGCGACTGGTGTCCGGCGTGGATCAACATGGCGGGCTCCGTCGCGTTCGGTGTGTCCGCGGTGGGGGCGTTCGTCCGCAGGACCGGGGTGACCGCGGACGAATGGCTGGCCAACGTCGGCACGTTCGTCGGCGCGCTGTGCTTCATGCTGGCTGCGCTGATGGCGCTGCCCCGGGGTGACTAGGCTGACGGGATGCAACGGATCATCGGCACCGAGGTGGAGTACGGCATCTCCTCGCCGTCCGACCCCACCGCGAACCCGATCCTGACCTCCACGCAGGCCGTGCTGGCCTATGCCGCGGCCGCCGGCATCCAGCGCGCCAAGCGCACCCGCTGGGACTACGAGGTCGAGTCGCCCCTGCGTGATGCCCGTGGATTCGACCTGAGCCGGTCGTCGGGCCCCCCGCCCATCGTCGACGCCGATGAGGTCGGCGCTGCCAACATGATCCTGACCAACGGCGCGCGCCTCTACGTCGACCACGCCCACCCCGAGTACTCGGCCCCCGAGGTCACCGACCCGCTGGACGCGGTCATCTGGGACAAGGCCGGCGAACGGGTGATGGAAGCCGCGGCGCGGCACGTGGCCTCGGTGCCGGGGGCGGCCAAGCTGCAGCTGTACAAGAACAACGTCGACGGCAAGGGCGCCTCGTACGGGTCCCACGAGAACTACCTGATGAGCCGCCAGACCCCGTTCTCGGCGGTCATCTCGGGGCTGACGCCGTTCATGGTGTCGCGTCAGGTGGTCACGGGTTCCGGCCGGGTGGGGATCGGGCCCTCCGGCGACGATCCGGGATTCCAGCTGTCCCAGCGGGCCGACTACATCGAGGTCGAGGTCGGCCTGGAGACCACGCTCAAGCGCGGCATCATCAACACCCGCGACGAGCCGCACGCCGACGCCGACAAGTACCGCCGGCTGCACGTCATCATCGGGGACGCCAACCTCGCCGAGACGTCGACCTACCTCAAGGTGGGCACCACGTCGCTGGTGCTCGACCTCATCGAGGACGGACCCCAGCTCGGACTGGACCTCTCCGATCTGGCGCTGGCCCGTCCCGTGCACGCCGTCCACGTCATCAGCCGTGACCCCAGCCTGCGGGCCACGGTCGCACTGGCCGATGGTCGGGAGCTGACCGCCCTTGCGCTGCAACGGATCTACCTCGACCGGGTGGCCAAGCTGCTCGACAGCCGCGATCCCGACCCGCGGGCCAACGACGTCGTCGAGACCTGGGCGCGGATCCTCGATCTGCTCGAGCGGGACCCGATGGAATGCGCCGAGCTGCTGGACTGGCCGGCCAAGCTGCGCCTGCTCGAGGGCTTCCGGCAGCGCGAGAACCTGAGCTGGAACGCCCCGCGGCTGCATCTCGTCGATCTGCAGTACTCCGATGTGCGCCTGGACAAGGGGCTGTACAACCGGCTGGTGGCCCGGGGTTCGATGAAGCGGCTGACCACCGAGCAACAGGTCATCGACGCCGTCGAGAACCCGCCGACCGACACCCGGGCCTACTTCCGCGGTGAGTGCCTGCGGCGGTTCGGCGCCGATATCGCGGCGGCAAGCTGGGATTCGGTGATCTTCGATCTGGGTGGCGATTCACTGGTCCGCATTCCCACTCTCGAGCCGCTGCGCGGCAGCAAAGCCCACGTCGGGGCCCTGCTGGACTCCGTCGACAGCGCCGTGGAGCTGGTGGACCAGCTCACCAATTAGTTCCGGCCGGGGTTCGGCTGACTCGGTGATACCCGGCAATCCGACCCCCTGCCGGTAGGGTGGAAGAACTTCAGTCATACAGGAGGCGGCGATGGCTCAGGAGCAGACCAAGCGCGGTGGTGGCGGCGGCGATGACGACGACGTCACATCCAGCACCGCCGCGGGTCAGGAGCGTCGCGAGAAGCTCACCGAGGACACCGACGACCTGCTGGACGAGATCGACGATGTGCTCGAGGAGAACGCCGAGGACTTCGTGCGGGCATACGTCCAAAAGGGCGGCCAGTGACCTGGCCCCAGACCGACCGTTCTTCGTTCTCCGATCACCTGCGCCGTAACGCACCGCACCTCCTGCCGGCCGGTTCTGGTGGCCCGGGCGTCCCGGCGCCGGGTGATCAATTGCCGCACGGAACCACGATCGTCGCGCTGAAATACCCCGGTGGAGTGCTGATCGCGGGGGACCGGCGAGCCACCCAGGGCAACATGATCGCCAGCCGTGACGTGCAGAAGGTGTACATCACCGACGACTACACGGCCACCGGTATCGCGGGTACCGCGGCCATCGCCGTCGAGTTCGCCCGGCTCTACGCCGTCGAACTCGAGCATTACGAGAAGCTCGAGGGCGTGCCGCTGAGCTTCAAGGGCAAGGTCAACCGACTGGCCACCATGGTGCGCGGTAACCTGGCCGCGGCCCTGCAGGGTTTCATCGCGTTGCCGTTGCTGGTGGGTTACGACCTCGACGATCCCGATCCCATCGGCGCGGGCCGGATCGTGTCGTTCGACGCGGCCGGTGGGACGCACATCGAGGTCGAGGGCTTCCAGTCGGTGGGCTCGGGCTCGCTGTTCGCGAAGTCCTCGATGAAGAAGCTGTATGCCCGGGTCACCGATGTCGATTCGGCACTGCGGGTGGCCATCGAGGCGCTCTACGACGCGGCCGACGACGATTCGGCCACCGGCGGACCGGACCTGGTGCGCGGCATCTACCCGACGGCGGTCACCATCGGCGCCGAGGGCGCCGAGGACGTCCCCGAGGACAAGATCGCTCAGCTGGCCCGCGAGGTGATCGAAAGCCGTTCGCGCAATGACACTTTCGGGCCCGACGACACCGCGGCCGTCAACGCCGCGCCGCGGGGTGACTCATGAGCTTCCCGTACTTCATCTCGCCCGAACAGGCGATGCGCGAACGCAGCGAGCTGGCGCGCAAGGGCATCGCCCGCGGACGCAGCGTCGTGGTGCTGGCCTACGCCGGTGGCGTGCTGTTCGTGGCGGAGAACCCGTCGCGCTCCCTGCAGAAGGTCAGCGAACTCTACGACCGCGTCGGCTTCGCCGCCGTCGGCCGGTTCAACGAGTTCGACAATCTTCGCCGCGGCGGCATCCAGTTCGCCGACACCCGGGGGTACGCCTACGACCGGCGCGACGTCACCGGCCGGCAGCTGGCCAACGTCTACGCCAACACCCTGGGCACCATCTTCACCGAGCAGGCCAAGCCCTATGAGGTCGAGCTCTGCGTCGCCGAGGTCGCACACTACGGCGAGTCCAAGGCGCCCGAGCTGTACCGGATCACCTACGACGGTTCCATCGCCGACGAGCCGCACTTCGTGGTCATGGGCGGCACCACCGAACCGATCGCGGCGGCGCTGAAGGATTCGTACTCGGAGAACGCCGAGCTCGGCGATGCGGTCCGCATTGCGGTCTCGGCGCTGCAGGCCGGCGGTTCCAACGGCGAGCAGCGAATCCTGGGCCCGTCGACGCTCGAAGTGGCGATCCTGGACGCCAACCGGCCGCGCCGGGCCTTCCGGCGGATCACCGGGGCGGCGTTGGAAGCTCTTCTGCCCCAACAGGATCAGGCTGCTGAACCCGCATCGGAGTGAACTGCGGCTGAATTCCCTGCGGACATCTACGACACGGAGTAGTTTCTAGGGCGCAACCCGAGGGGGTGAGCCCAGTGACGTCCACCGTCGATGCAGCCGACGCCGCAGACGCCGGACACGAGGTGCCCCGCCGGCCGGCCAACCCCCACGGCCGCTGGCAGCTGCGCCGGCAACCGTCGTCGGTGACCCTCAAACTCGTCATGGCGCTCACCGGCATCGTGTTCGCGTTGTTCGTCACGGTGCACATGGTCGGCAACCTGAAGGTCTACACCGGCGCCGAGCACTTCGACGCCTATGCGCACTGGCTGCGCACCCTGCTCGAGCCCTTGCTGCCCTACGAGGGTGCGCTGTGGATCTTCCGCGTCGTGTTGTCGGTCTGCCTCATCGGACATGTGGGCGCGGCGGTGGTGTTGACGGCACGGGCACACCGGGCGCGCGGTCGGTTCCGACGAAAGGGCATGCGGCGCTTCAGCTCGTTCACCGCGCGCACCATGCTCGTCTCGGGTCTGGTGTTGTTGCTGTTCATCGTCTTTCACATCCTGGACCTCACCGTGGGCGCGCGGCCCGCCGGCAGCGCGGAGTTCGTCCCCGGCCATGCCTACGCCAACCTGGTCGCCAGTTTCTCCCGGCCGGCGGTGGCGATCTTCTACCTGCTGGCGATGGCGGTGCTCGGTGCGCACCTGGGGCACGGCCTGTGGACGGCCGTGCAGGATCTGGGGGTCACCGGGCGGCGCATCCGACAGGTGTGCGCGGCCTTCGGCGGCATGCTGGCGATGGCCGTCATGGTGGGCAACATGACGATCCCTCTCGCGGTGTGGACGGGGCTGGTCAAATGAGTGAGCTGCGCAGCGGTGTCCCCGCGGGCGACCCGGCCAGCGCCTGGGAACGCCGCCTGCTGGACTACCGACTGGTCAGCCCGCTGAACCGGCGAAAGTTCACGGTGCTCGTCGT
This sequence comes from Mycobacterium sp., assembly GCF_046330795.1. Lineage (GTDB taxonomy): Bacteria > Actinomycetota > Actinomycetes > Mycobacteriales > Mycobacteriaceae > Mycobacterium. The sequence continues at coordinate 175,756 of NZ_JAXLSA010000001.1, forward strand.
CGGCACCGGGCTGGCGGGGGCGGGTTGCGCCGCCGCCCTCGGTGAACTCGGCTATCGCGTCGAATGTTTCACCTTCCACGACGCGCCGCGCCGGGCGCACAGCGTCGCCGCGCAGGGCGGCATCAACGCCGCCCGCGGGCGCAAGGTCGACAACGACAGCGTCGCCAGGTTCGTCAAGGACACCGTCAAGGGTGGCGATTTCCGGGGCCGGGAGGCCGACTGCTACCGGCTGGCGGCCGAATCGTCGCGGGTGATCGACCACATGAACGCCATCGGCGCCCCGTTCGCCCGCGAATACGGCGGCAGCCTGGCCACCCGCTCGTTCGGTGGGGTGCAGGTGTCGCGGACCTACTACACCCGCGGCCAGACCGGACAGCAGTTGCAGGTCGCGGCCAGTCAGGCACTGCTGCGCCAAGTCCGGGCCGGGTCGGTGAACCTGCACACCCGCAGCGAGATGCTCGACGTCATCGTCGCCGACGGCCGCGCCGTGGGAGTGGTGACGCGGGATCTGGTCACCGGCGAGGTCGGCGCCACCACCGGGCACGCGGTGGTGCTCGCCACGGGCGGCTACGGCAACGTGTTCTTCCGGTCCACGCTGGCGCGCAACTCGAACGCCTCCGCGACGTGGCGGGCCCATCTGCGCGGTGCCCTGTTCGCGTCGCCCGCATTCATCCAGTTCCATCCCACGGCGCTGCCGGTGAACTCCGAGTGGCAGTCCAAGACGATCCTGATGAGCGAATCACTGCGCAACGACGGCCGGATCTGGGTGCCGGTGCGGCCCGGGGATGACCGCAACCCCAACGACATACCCGAGTCCGAGCGGGACTACTACCTCGAGCGGATGTATCCGGCGTTCGGGAACCTGTCGCCGCGGGACGTCTCGTCGCGCGCTGCGCGTGCCCAGATCGAATCCGGCCACGGCGTCGGACCGCTGAAGAACAGTGTGTACCTGGACTTCCGTGATGCACTGGCCCGCCTCGGCCGGGCCGTCATCAAAGAGCGGTACGGCAACCTGTTCGAGATGTATACCGACGCGACGGGGGAGGATCCCTACCGCGTGCCGATGCGGATCGCGCCGGGCGCGCACTTCTCGATGGGCGGACTCTGGAGCGACTTCGATCAGATGACCTCCATCCCAGGGCTTTTCGTTGCCGGTGAGGCGGGATGGGGCTATCACGGGGCCAACCGGCTGGGGGCCAACTCGTTGTTGTCGGCGTGCGTGGACGGTTGGTTCACACTGCCGCTCTCGGTGCCGAACTACCTGGCCGGGCTGCTGGGCACCCAACCGCCGGGTCCGGATGATCCGTCGGTGACGGCCACCCTCGGCGACGTCCGGGCGCGGGTGGACAAGTTGCTGTCGATCGGCGGAACCCAAGGGCCCGACCGGTTCCACCGCCGGCTCGGCGACATCCTGTACCGCGGTTGCGGGGTGTCCCGCTCGGCGCAGGGCCTGACCGCGGCGATTGCCGAGATCGATTCCCTGACCGACGACTTCTGGTCGGACCTCCGGGTCGCCGGAACCGGATCGCAGTTCAACCAGGAGCTCGAAAAGGCCGGGCGGGTGGCCGATTTCCTGGGTCTGGCGCGACTGATGTGTGTCGACGCCCTGGACCGCGACGAGTCCTGCGGCGCCCATTTTCGCGTCGAACACCAGACCGCCGACGGGGAGGCGCTGCGCGACGACGAGCGCTGGTGCTTCGTCTCGGCGTGGGAACACGGTGCCGACGGAACACCGGTGCGGCACGAGGAGCCGTTGTCCTTCACCGCCGTCCCACTGGCTACCAGGAACTACAAATGAAGCTCACCCTGGAGATCTGGCGGCAGGCCGACGGCGCGTCCCCGGGTCGCTACGAGCACCACGTGATCGACGACGCCACCCCGGAGATGTCGCTGCTGGAACTGCTCGACCGGCTCAACGACTCCCTCGTCGCGCAGGGCCGGGATCCCGTCGCGTTCGACTCGGACTGCCGCGAGGGCGTGTGCGGATCGTGCGGGATCACGGTGGACGGCCGCCCGCACGGGCCGGTGCCCAACACTCCGTCGTGCCGTCAGCACGTCCGGTCCTTCAGCGACGGCGCACATATCCGGCTGGAGCCGTTCCGGTCGGCGGCGTATCCGGTGGTGCGTGACCTGGTGGTGGACCGCTCCGCGCTGGACCGGATCATCGCCGCGGGCGGGCACATCGCCGTCGATGCCGGGACGGCGGCCGATGCCGACGCCGAGCCGCTGCCCAAGGACGACGCCGAGTACGCGCTGGACTTCGCGGCGTGCATCGGGTGCGGTGCCTGTGTGGCAGCCTGTCCGAACGGGGCCGCGCACTTGTTCGCCGGGGCCAAACTGCTGCACCTGGGCACCGTGACCCGGGGCCGGCTGGAACGCAGCCGCCGCGCGAAAAGCATTGTGGGGCAGATGGAGCAGGACTTCGGTCCGTGCTCGAGCTACGGCGAATGCGCGGACGTGTGCCCGGAGAGCATCCCGATGACGGCGGTCGCCGCGGTCAATCGTGAAGCGTTGCGGGCCAGGCTGCGGGGGAGGGCGGACTAGATGAAATACCTGTGGCGGGGCGGGATCCCGATCCTGGTGGCGGTGATCGTCTACCTCCTGCCCGTACCCGACGGCGTCGAGCCCACCGGGATGCGAATGCTCGGCATCTTCCTGGGCACCATCCTGGCACTGATCCTGCAGCCATTGCCGACCGGTTCGGTCGCGCTGATCGGGATGGCCGTGGCGATGCTCACCAGGACCGAGACACCCGCGAAAGCACTGGCCGGATTCGCCAACTCGACCGTGTGGCTGATCGTGGCCGCATTCTTCATCGCCGAGGGGTTCCTGCTGACCGGGCTGGGCCGGCGCATCGCACTGCTGTTCGTCACCCGGCTGGGCCGCTCGACCCTGGGCCTGTCGTACGGCATGGCGCTGACCGACCTGATCCTCGCACCCGCCACACCGTCGAACACCGCCCGCTGTGGTGGCGTCGTCTATCCCGTCGTCGCGTCGCTGAACCAACTCGAGGAGTCCTATCCCGAGCCGGAGGAATCGCGCAAGCGGCTGGGCGCCTATCTGACCCTGACCGCGCTGCAGGTCAACACCGTGACCTCGGCGATGTTCCTGACCGCGATGGCGGGCAACCCGGTGGCGCAGGAGGCCGCGGGTAAGCTGGGCATCGAGATCTCCTGGGGCAGATGGGCATTGGCGGCAGTGGTGCCCGGCATTGTCAGCCTGATCGCCATCCCGTGGGTGATGTCGAAGATCTATCCGCCCACCGTCACCAAGACTCCCGAGGCGCCGCAGCTGGCGCGTGACCAACTGCGCGAGGCCGGCCCGATGTCGGCCAAGGAGTGGATCATGGTCGGCACGTTCGTACTGCTGCTCGTGCTGTGGTGTCTGGGCGACGAATTGGGGGTCGATGCCACCACGGCGGCGTTCACCGGGATCGCCATCCTGCTCGTCACCGGCGTGCTCGGATGGAAGGACCTGGCGGACAACACATCCGCATGGAGCACGCTGGTGTTCTTCGGCGTGCTGGTCGGGATGGCAGCCGAGCTCAACGCCCTCGGGGTGATCGGCTGGATCGGGGATTCGGTTGCCGGATCGGTGGATTCGCTGCACTGGCTGGCGGCCTTCGCGATCCTGACGCTGGTGTACTTCTATTCGCACTACCTGTTCGCGTCCAACACCGCGCACATCGTCGCGATGTACGCGGTCTTCGTCGGCGCCGCCATCACCACCGGGGCCCCGCCGTTGTTCGCCGCGCTGGTGTTCGGTTTCATCGGAAACCTGTTCGGCGGACTGGCGCACTACTCCTCGGGGCCCGCCGGTGTGATCTACGGCTCGGGGTATGTCAAGACGCCCGAGCTGTTCCGGATCGGATTCGCGATCAGCATCGTCAACATCGCGATCTGGACGGTGATCGGCGGCGGCTGGATGAAACTCATCGGCATCTGGTGAGCGCACGTGCCGAGTTCGACGATTTGGTGCGTTTCTGTCGGACTTTCCCGCCAATTCGTACGTTTCGGCGTCAGTGGTGGCGGCCGGTGATCACCTCCAACAACCGATGCCAGGCGTCGGAGGGTTCGTCGAGCACATCGCCGTGCGCGGGCAGCCCGGCCATCGCCGAACCGTCCGACCGCCGACCGGTGGCCAGGCGCACCACGCCGGGCATCTGATCGGGGTCGGCGCCGTGGGGGCCCAGCGGTAGCCCCTGGAACAGCTCGATCGGGTCCAGCGGGGCAGTCATCGAGTACCGCTGCACGCCCGGGTTGCGGTTGTGCCAATCCGACGGCCGGAACACGCCGACGCCCGCCCCGGCGGCTTCCACGTACACCGTGCGGTCGGCCGTGAGGCCCTCCCGCTCGGCTGTGCCCAGGATCGAACCGCCATAGGAATGCCCCAGGTAGGTCACCGCTATCGACCGTCCGGTGGCGGCCCCGACCCTGTCCACGGTGCGGTCGACGTCCTCGCTGAACGCCACCAGCCGCGGCGCCATCTGCTCCGCGTAGGCCGGGTTGGCCGCGTTCCACAGGCCGCCGGTGGGGAACGGCCCACCCAGGTAGGTGATCATCGCAACGTCACCGCCGCCGGCCGCGACGAACCGGCGCACCGTCTCGGTGTTCTTCGCGGAGTCCAGGATGGTGGTGCCGTGTCCGGGCACCAGCACCCCGACGCTCGATGCGGTGTTCAGATCGCCGGTGAGCTCCACCAGCTCGGCGCGCTGGGGATCGAACGCCAGGATCTGCCGCGGCCGGGCGGCGCCGGTCACCGGATCGGGCGCATCGGCCAGCAATCCCTGGTAGAAAGTGATGCGCCGGTTGGCTATTCGGTCGTGGTCGGCGACCGCGGCGGCCCGCCGGGTGGGGTCCGCGGCAATGGACTGCCGGGCCCGTTCCAGGCTGATGCGGTCCCAGCGCGCGCCATAGCGCTCGGCGACCACCGCCCGGATCTTGTCCTCCACCGGACGATCGACCGTGCGACGCTCCGCCAGGATCGCATCGGTGATGTTGATCCGGTTGGCCGCGACCCTGAGCTCCCACGGCACTCCATCGGTGTTGCCGACCTGCTGCGGTGCGCCGGTGATCAGCAGTCGGCGCTGCTCGGGTGTCATCGCCGAGATCTGTTCGGTGATCCGGTCCTGCGCCATCGTCGGCCAACCGGCGACGACGCCGCCGGCAGTGCTCACCCCGGCGGGCCGGGTCATGGTGGCGGTGCCTCCACCGGACCCGAACGCCGCTGACAGCTTGTGCGCCAGATCGGCGTCGGCGGTCCCGAGTTCGTCGAGTGCGGTCCCGATGACGACGGTGAGTTCGGTTGCGCGACAGGACAACAGCTCGGAGGCGGCGGGTCCGGTCAGCAGCGGCAACAGCTCGGGTCCCTGGGCCGGAGCAGTGGTGGTGCCGTCGTCGCGGACGTGAAACCCCAACCGCTCGGCCGACTCGACCACGCGCACAACCCGTTCCCGTGCCGCTCCGATCGAGTCGGCCCCGCCGCGCGCGACCACCGCCGCTCCCACCAGCGTGCGTGCCGAGCCGGTGGCCGATCTGGTGATGGCATCCCACTTCTCGGTTGCGGCCGCCAGGGTCGACCCCTGCCCGTTCGGCGCGGCGCCGACTTGATCGAGCGTCGACTGCAACCGGCCGGCGGCGGCATCCCAGGCGTCGGCGAGTTCGCGCAACGCCTCCGCGCGCCAGCCGCGGGCCTGACTCAACGTGGGGCGGACCATGTTTCGCCGATGCTGAGGGCAGCGTCCCGGTCGGCGGCCTCGAAGGCGTCGGCCGACCGGCGGGCGACCAGCGCCCAGTCCTCCAGCGCGATGATGACCACTTCGAAGTAGTCCGCCAGCTTCGCCGATCCCATTACGTCGGCGACCTGCGAGCCGGGCAGGTCGGCGCTGTTGAGTTCGGGCATGCGCAGCAGGCCGAGTGCGTCGGCGCTGCGCTGCACGCGGTCGGCGGTGGCGCGCAAGAGATTCAGATCAACGGTGGCTTTGTCCATGCCGCATGCTGACACCGGACCGCCACCGGATGCCGACCGTTATCCACAGGCCCCCCGGGGGCCGGCGCTACTTGAGCGGCAGTCCGGTGATGGTGCGGGCCATCACCAGGCGCTGGATCTCGCTGGTGCCCTCGAAGATCGTGAAGATCTTGGCGTCGCGGTGCCAGCGTTCCACCGGGAAATCCCGGGTGTAGCCGTTGCCGCCGAGGATCTGGATGGCCTCGTCGGTGACGTGGACAGCGGCCTCGCTGGCGGCCAGCTTGGCCATCGACCCCTCGGCGGCCGTGAACGGAACGTTGTTGCGCGCCATCCAGCCCGCGCGCCACACCAGCAGCCGGGCGGCGTCGATGCGGGATCTCATGTCGGCCAGCTTGAACCCGATGGCCTGGAAGTCGCCGATGCGGCGACCGAACTGCTCACGCTCCTGGGCGTACTCCAGCGCGTACTCGTAGGCCGCACGGGCCACCCCGATCGCCATGGCCCCGACACCGGGCCGGGTGCGCTCGAAGGTCTTCATGGCCGCCTGGCCGGCGGTGCGCTGCCCGGACCGGATGCGGGCCATCCGCTCTTCGAACTTCTCCCGGCCACCGACGATCATCCGGCCCGGCAGGCGGACGTCGGAGAGCACCACCTCGGCGGTGTGCGACGCCCGGATGCCGTGCTTCTTGAACTTCTGGCCCTGGCTGAACCCGGGCGTGTTCGGCGGGATGATGAAGGTGGCCTGACCCCGTGACCCAAGCTCGGGATACACCGAGGCGACGACGATGTGCACGTTGGCGATGCCGCCGTTGGTGGCCCAGGTCTTGGTGCCGTTGATGACCCATTCGTCGGTCGCCTCGTCGTAGCGGGCCCGGGTCAGGATCGCGCCGACGTCGGATCCGGCGCCCGGTTCGGACGAACAGAACGAACCCAGCAGCGGCTCCTCCGGCGTGCCGAACATCTGGGGCAGCCACTCGCCGATCTGCTCGGGGGTGCCGTTGGAGGTCAGCGAAGCGGCGGCCAGGGCGGTGCCCATGATGGACAGCCCGATGCCCGCGTCACCCCAGAACATCTCCTCGAAGACGACGAGGATGCCCAGCCCGGTCGGCTCGGCGGCCTGGGTGGCCATCATCTCCATCGAGTACAGCCCGCACTTGGCGGCCTCCTGGATGACCGGCCAGGGCGTTTCCTCGCGCTCGTCCCACTCGGCGGCAGCCGGGCGCACCACGTCGACGGCGAACTCATGCACCCAGTCCCGGACGGCGACGACGTCATCGGAGAGTTCCAGGGAGAACGTCACGGCGGGTTCCTCTCGGGTCGTGGAATGTAGGGGCCGGGAAGCGGCTGGGCCCACTGAGCAAAGAAATTTACACCGCCGTTCTTACCCTGGAGTAAGAAGTGGCGCGTTTCACGGCGGCGGCACTTGCACACCCACATCAACCCCCAGCAAGTAGTCTCGGAGTCGTGCAGCGACGAATCATGGGCATCGAGACGGAATTCGGTGTGACCTGCACCTTCCACGGTCACCGACGGTTGTCGCCGGACGAGGTGGCGCGCTATCTGTTCCGCCGGGTGGTGTCGTGGGGGCGCAGCTCCAACGTTTTCCTGCGAAACGGTGCACGCCTCTATCTCGACGTCGGAAGCCACCCGGAGTACGCCACCGCGGAGTGCGACAACCTGCTCCAGTTGGTCACCCACGACCGGGCCGGCGAGCGGGTTCTCGAGGATCTGCTGATCGATGCCGAACAGCGGTTGGCGGACGAGGGCATCGGCGGCGACATCTATCTGTTCAAGAACAACACCGACTCGGCCGGCAACTCCTACGGCTGCCACGAGAACTACCTGATCGTCCGCGCGGGGGAGTTCTCCCGCATCTCCGATGTGCTGTTGCCGTTCCTGGTCACCCGCCAGCTGATCTGCGGCGCCGGCAAGGTGCTGCAGACCCCGAAGGCCGCCACGTTCTGCCTGTCCCAGCGCGCCGAGCACATCTGGGAGGGCGTCTCGAGCGCCACCACCCGGTCCCGGCCGATCATCAACACGCGCGACGAGCCGCACGCCGACGCCGAGAAGTACCGCCGGCTGCACGTCATCGTCGGCGACTCGAACATGTGCGAGGCCACCACCATGCTCAAGGTGGGCACCGCCTCGCTGGTGCTGGAGATGATCGAGGCCGGCGTGCCGTTCCGGGACTTCTCGCTGGACAACCCGATCCGGGCCATCCGAGAGGTCAGCCACGACCTGACCGGTAAGCGCCCGGTTCGCCTGGCCGGCGGCCGGCAGGCCAGCGCGCTCGACATCCAGCGCGAGTACTACGCGCGCGCGGTGGAGTATCTGGCCAGCCGTGAACCCAACACCCAGATCGACCAGGTGGTCGATCTGTGGGGCCGCCAGCTCGACGCCGTCGAGAGCCAGGACTTCGCCAAGGTCGACACCGAGATCGACTGGGTGATCAAGCGCAAATTGTTCCAGCGCTACCAGGACCGCTACAGCATGGAGCTGTCCGACCCGAAGATCGCGCAACTCGATCTGGCCTACCACGACATCAAACGTGGCCGCGGCGTGTTCGATCTGCTGCAGCGCAAGGGGCTGGCCATGCGGATCACCACCGACGAGGAGATCGAGGCGGCGGTCGACACGCCGCCCCAGACGACCCGGGCCAAGCTGCGCGGCGAATTCATCACGGCCGCACAGGAAGCCGGCCGCGACTTCACCGTCGACTGGGTGCACCTCAAGCTCAACGATCAGGCGCAGCGCACGGTGTTGTGCAAGGACCCCTTCCGGTCGGTCGACGAACGGGTCAAGCGGCTCATCGCCTCGATGTAGGACTGGAGTCTTCTCGCGTGGCGACCTCGAAAGTCGAACGATTGATGAACCTTGTCATCGCGCTGCTCTCGACGCACGGCTACCTGCCGGCCGAGCGGATCCGGCGCAGCGTGGCCGGGTACGCCGAGAGCCCCAGCGACGAGGCGTTCTCCCGGATGTTCGAGCGTGACAAGAATGAACTGCGCGATCTGGGCATCCCGCTCGAAACCGGTCGGGTGTCGGCGCTGGACCCCACCGAGGGATACCGGATCAACCGCGAGGCCTACGCGCTGCCGGAGATCGAGCTGACCCCGGACGAAGCGGCCGCCGTCGCGGTGGCCACCCGGCTGTGGGAGTCGCCGGAGCTGATCACCGCCGCCCAGGGGGCGGTGCTGAAGTTGCGCGCGGCCGGGGTGGATGTGGACGCCGACCGCGCGATCCCGGTGCACGGTCGCGCCGGGCTACCGGGTCTGCGCGGATCGGAGGACGTGCTGGGCACCCTGCTGGCCGCGATCAACGACGGCCGGGTCGTCACGTTCGGGCACCGGCCGACCCGCACCGAGGACTACACCACCCGCACGGTGGAACCCTGGGGCGTGGTGACCCAGAACGGACGCTGGTATCTGGTCGGGCACGACCGGGACCGCGACGACACCCGCACGTTCCGGCTGTCCCGCATCGCGCCGGACGTCACCGCGATCGGCCCCGCCGGTGCCGTTGCCCGCCCCGAGGGGGTGGATCTGCGTGAACTCGTCGCCCGGGTGGTCGGCGACCCGCCGGCCGGGGTGACCGCGCGGGTTTGGGTGGCCGACGACCGTGCGACCGCGCTGCGGCGCGCCGGGGTGTCCGCGGGCCCGCACACCCTCGGCGGGCGGGCGGGCGAGATCATCGAGATCGACATGGGTTCGCGCGACCGACTGGCCCGCGAAATCACGGGATACGGCGCCGATGCCGTCGTCCTCGAGCCACAGGCGTTGCGCGACAACGTGATCGAGCGGCTGCGGGCCCAACTGTGAGCACGGGTGTCTCGACCCGGCTGGTCCGGTTGCTGAACATGGTTCCGTACTTCCAGGCCAACCAGCGGACCACCTTCGCCGAGGCGTCGGCCGACCTGGGGGTCAGTCGGCGACAGCTCGAGGCCGACCTGAACCAGCTCTGGATGTGCGGGCTCCCCGGCTACGGTCCCGGCGACCTGATCGACTTCGAATTCACCGGCGAGACGATCGAGGTCACCTTCTCGGCGGGCATGGACCGGCCGCTGCGGCTGACCTCACCGGAGGCCACCGGCCTGCTGGTCGCCCTGCGCTCCCTGGTCGACGTGCCCGGCGTCGTCGACCCCGAGGCCGCCCGCAGCGCCATCGCGAAGATCGAGGCGGCGGCCGGCACCGTCACGCCGGACGGGGTGCCGTCGGCCGAACCGGAGCAGGCGCCCGTCGAGAGTCGGGCCGCCGCGGCGGTCCGCGAAGCGGTCCTGGAGGGACGGGCGCTGACGCTGGAGTACTACTCCGCGTCACGGGACGCCCTGTCGGCCCGGACCGTCGACCCGATCCGGGTGGTGCTGATCAACGACTCCAGTTATCTGGAGGCCTGGTGCCGGGAGTCCGAAGGGGTCCGGCTGTTCCGGTTCGACCGCATCGTCGACGCCACGGTCCTCGACCAGCCGGCCATGCCGCCCGGCCCGGCGGTGGCGGCGGGGACGGACACCTCCCTGTTCGACGGCGACCCCGGTCTGCCGACGGCCACCCTGCGCATCGCGCCCCGCGCGGCCTGGATGTTCGACTACTACCCGATGCGGGTGCTCGCCGAATCACCCGACGGATCGTGCGAGGCGGCGATGACCTACGCCTCCGAGGAGTGGATGGCGCGGCTGCTGCTGGGCTTCGGCTCCGAGGTCACCGTGCTGTCGCCGCCGGAACTGGTCGACCGGATGCGGTCGGCGGCCGTCGCGGCGCTCGAGGCGTACGGCGGGGTCTAGGCCACCGCGCCGGTGACGGCCAGGATGGTCCGGGCCACCAGCTCCGGGTCGTCGATCATCGGGATGTGCCCGACACCGGGTAGCAGCACCCAGGTGGCGCCGGGTAGCCGCTCACGCGCAGTCCGCCCGTAGGTCTCCGCAGGCACCAGGCGGTCGAACTGCGACCAGGCCAGGGTGATCGGGCAGGGCAACGGATCCAGCGGCGCGACCTGTTCGTGCGGGGTGTAGTCGTCCATGAAGGTGCTGTCGTCGGCGATGTCGGCGATCTCCTGGACCCTCGCCGCGGTGAGGCGTTCACCGTGGCACGCGACATCGCGGAGACCGAGGCGGCGGCCGATGGCCGACCTGAGGGCGAGCGGCGTCGCCGGCCGCAGGATGCGTGCCAGGGTGCGCGTGCGGTTGATGTGCCCGGCGACCCGGTCGTGGGACTTGGCGTCCCACCAGAAACCCGCCGGGGACAGGGCGCACACGCTGGCTGCCCGTCCCCGTCGCGCCAGCTCGATGGACACCCAGCCGCCCAGCGAATTTCCCGCCAGGTGCGGTTTCGCCAGGCCGTGTTCGTCGAGATAGTGCTCAACGGCATCGACGAGCTCGCCGATCGTGGCCGGCCGGCGCTGGATCGCAGGTCCGCCCCGGTGCCCGGGGAGCGTCGGCGTGTGGACGTCGTGCTGCCCGGACAGCAGCGGGACGACGTCCTGCCAGATCCGACCCGAGCCGGTGACACCGTGCAGGAGGACCAGCGGCGGCTTCGGCGAGCTCACCGGGGAAGTGTGGCACCACCACCGGCGCGGGGTCCACGGGTTCGGCAGTGTCTCGGCGGGGGCTCGCAGCGGAGTAGCATCGAGGCCCACGGCACGTTCTGGTCTGGAGGTAACCGAATTGGGCGCTCTTAGTCCGTGGCACTGGGCAATTCTGGCGATCGTGATCATCCTGCTGTTCGGCGCCAAGCGTCTGCCCGATGCCGCCCGCTCGCTGGGCAAGTCGATGCGTATCTTCAAGGCCGAGGTCAAGGAACTGCAGCACGACGGAACCGAACCCCCGGTCACGCCGGCGCCGCCGGCCGCCACCCCGGTGCAGTCCGAACGGGTCGATCCCGGGCACACCGACGCGCGACCGGCCTGACCGGCTGAGCGCCATCGATTCGCCGCCGCCGCGCGGCGTTAGTCGACTCTGTTCGTGAAGACACCCGATTCGCTGAAGCGGCTCGATCCGCGCAACCGTCGCAGCAAGGTCAATCCCGACGGCACAATGTCGCTCGTCGACCACATCCGGGAACTGCGTACCCGGCTGCTGGTGGCCGTCGCGGCCATCGCCGTCACCACGATCTTCGGTTTCTACTGGTACGGCCACGGCCTGTTCGGGTTCGAGAGCCTGGGCGAATGGCTGCGCCAGCCGTACTGTTCGCTGCCGCCCTCGGCGCGCGCCGACATCAGCGCGGACGGCGGCTGCCGGTTGCTGGCCACCGCGCCGTTCGACCAGTTCATGCTGCGGCTCAAGGTGGGCCTGATGGCCGGCGTGGTGCTGGCCTGCCCCGTCTGGTTCTACGAGCTGTGGGCGTTCATCACGCCCGGCCTGTACCAGAAGGAACGCCGGTTCGCCGCCGCGTTCGTGGTCTCGGCGGCCGCGCTGTTCCTGGCCGGCGCGGTGCTGGCCTATTTCGTGCTCTCCAAGGCCCTGCACTTCCTGCTGACGGTGGGCAGCGACGTGCAGGTGACCGCCCTGTCGGGTGACCAGTACTTCGGCTTCCTGGTGAACCTGCTGCTGGTGTTCGGGGTCGGTTTCGAATTCCCGTTGCTGATCATCATGCTCAACGTCGTCGGGATCCTGCCCTACGAGAAGCTGAAGGCCTGGCGCCGCGGACTGATCTTCGGGGTGTTCGTCTTCGCGGCGTTCGCCACCCCTGGCTCCGACCCGTTTTCCATGCTGGCGCTGGGCCTGGCCCTGACGTTGCTGATGGAGGTCGCGATCCAGGTAGCGCACATCCACGACCGACGCAAGGCGAAACGGCAAGCGGCCGAGGAGGATTCCGCCATTCCCGACGACCAGCCCTCGGTGATCGCCCCGCCGACGGCGCTGTCGCACGATGACGTCACCTGACCCCGCGCCCCGCGCCCTCTGCGCCGAGCGGCCGTGTCTGTACACGACACGCCGCGCCGCTGTGTACCAACGCGGACGCTCGCTGGGAACGCGGTGGGCATGACCGAGCTCGAGCAGTTCGCCGCCGAACTCCCGTTCGCCCTCGACCCCTTCCAGCGGGACGCCTGCGACGCCCTGGAACGTGGCCACGGTGTGCTGGTGTGCGCGCCGACGGGGGCGGGCAAGACGGTGGTCGGGGAGTTCGCGGTGCACCTGGCCTTGGCGGCCGGCCGCAAATGCTTCTACACCACACCCATCAAGGCGCTGAGCAACCAGAAGCACACCGATCTGGTCCGCCGCTACGGGCCCGAACGCATCGGCCTGCTCACCGGTGACGTGTCGGTCAATGCCGACGCCCCCGTGGTCGTCATGACCACCGAGGTGCTGCGCAACATGCTATACGCGAATTCGCCTGCGCTGTATGGGCTTTCGTACGTCGTGATGGATGAGGTGCACTTCCTGGCCGACCGGATGCGCGGCGCCGTCTGGGAAGAGGTGATCCTGCACCTGCCCGACGATGTTCGGCTGGTGAGCCTGTCGGCCACCGTGAGCAACGCCGAGGAGTTCGGCGGCTGGATCCAGACCGTCCGCGGCGACACCACCGTGATCGTCGACGAGCACCGGCCCGTGCCGCTGTGGCAGCACATGCTGGTGGGCAAGCGACTCTTCGATCTGTTCGACTACCAGGCCAACAAGGGCGCCGAGCAGAAACTGGTGGTCGACCCGAACCTGGTGCGCCACATCGCGCACCGGCGCGAGGCGGACCGGATGGCCGACTGGGCGCCCCGCGACCGGGGCCGGGGCAACCGCTCGCACCGGCCCAGCATGTTCCGGCCGCCCGCGCGGCCCGACGTCATCGCCACGCTGGAACGCGAAGGCCTGCTCCCGGCAATCACTTTCATCTTCTCGCGGGCCGGCTGCGACGCCGCGGTGAAACAGTGCCTGCGATCGTCGCTGCGGCTGACCACCGATTCCGAGCGCGCCCGCATCGCCGAGGTGATCGACCGGCGGTGCGGGGACCTGCCCGACGCCGATCTGGAGGTGCTCGGCTATTACGAGTGGCGCGAGGGCCTGCTGCGCGGCCTGGCCGCCCACCACGCCGGGATGCTGCCGATCTTCCGGCACACCGTCGAGGAACTCTTTGCCGCCGGTCTGGTGAAGGCCGTATTCGCCACGGAGACACTGGCATTGGGCATCAATATGCCCGCGCGGACAGTGGTGCTGGAACGGCTGGTGAAATTCAACGGCGAGCAGCACGCATCGCTGACCCCGGGGGAGTACACCCAGCTGACCGGCCGGGCCGGGCGGCGCGGCATCGACGTCGAGGGCCATGCCGTGGTCATCTGGCAGCCCGACGTGGAGCCGGCCGAGGTGGCCGGGCTGGCGTCCACCCGTACCTTCCCGCTGCGCAGCTCGTTCGCACCGTCGTACAACATGACGATCAACCTCGTCGGGCAGATGGGTCCCGCGCAGGCCCGCGCACTGCTGGAGCAGTCGTTCGCGCAGTACCAGGCCGACCGCTCGGTGGTGGGGCTGGTGCGTGGCGCCGAGCGCGGCGAGAAATTGCTCGACGAGATCGCCGACGAACTCGGCGGCAAGGACGCGCCGATGCTCGACTATGTCCGGCTGCGCGCGAAGATCTCCGAAGCCGAACGCGCACAGGCGCGTTCGTCTCGGCTGCATCGCCGGCAGGCCGCAACCGAGGCCCTGACCGCGCTGCGCCGCGGCGACATCATCAACATCACCGGTGGAAAGCGGGGGGGCCTGGCGGTGGTGCTCGAGCCGGCCCGTGACGACGAGGATCCACGCCCGCTGGTGCTCTCCGAGCACCGCTGGGCGGGCCGCATCTCGACCGCCGACTACACCGGCGCCTCGACGACGGTGGGCACGATGTCGCTGCCGAAGCGCGTCGAGCACCGCCAGCCGCGCGTGCGCCGCGATCTGGCGTCGGCGCTGCGCTCCGCCGCGGCCGGACTGGTCATCCCCGAAGGCCGGCGCCGGCGCGGTGGGGAAGCCGACCCGGACACCAACCCGGAACTGGCCGCGCTGCGCGACGAGCTGCGCCACCATCCCGCGCACTCCCGACCGGACCGGGAGGCGATGGCGCGGGTCGGGGAGCGCTATCTGCGGGTGGAGCGCGAGAACGCCCAACTGCGCCAGAAGATCGCCGCGGCCACCAACTCACTGGCCCGTACCTTCGACCGGATCGTGGGGCTGCTCTCCGAGCGGGGCTTCTTGATCGCCGATGGTGAGGACGTGAAGGCCACCGGCGACGGCCGGTTGCTCGCCCGGATCTACAGCGAGAGCGATCTGCTGGTGGCCGAATGTCTGCGTACCGGCGCGTGGACGGACCTGGCCCCGGCCGAACTGGCCGCCGTGGTGTCGGCCGTCGTCTATGAATCCCGCGGTAGCGACGGACCCTCACCCCGGCTGCAGGGCGCACCGACGGCCGGGCTGCGGCGCGCGCTGGCGGCCACCCAGCGGCTGTCCGGCCAGTTGCGCGCCGACGAGAACCGGCACCGGATCGGCCCGTCCCGTGAACCCGACGAAGGGTTCGTCACCGCCGCGTACACCTGGGCGACCACGGGCAACCTCGCCGCGGCGCTCGAGGCCGCCGACACCGGCAGCGGGAATGTCCTGTCGGCCGGCGACTTCGTCCGCTGGTGCCGGCAGATCCTGGACCTGCTCGACCAGGTGCGGATCGCCGCGCCCGACGCCGGGGCGCGGGCCGCCGCCAAACGGGCGATCGACGACGTCCGCCGCGGCGTCGTCGCCGTGGACAGCGGGTGATCGGCTCGGCGAGTCGTCGGGGCGTCGCGCCCGTGCGCCCGTGTGGGCAACGGGTAGGGTGATGCGGGAGCAACGGCTGATACCGGCAGTGCCCGGATAATCCGGATATTGAGGAGAAACGATGACCGGACCGCAGGGATCGGACCCCACGCCGTCGCAGGAGGGGTCGGATCAGTCGGCGGAGACCGCTTCGGGGTCGACACCGGAGGCTTCGGCATCATCGGGCTGGCAGCCGCCCGCCTACTCGCCGCCGCAGGAGTACTCGGCCTACCAGCAGCCGACGGCCACCCCGGACCCGGGTTACGCCACGCAGCAGTACCAGGATCCGACCTACGGTCAGGCCGCGTCCCAGCCCCAGGGCTATCCCCAGTACGGCCAGCAGCCGTATGCGGCGCCGCAGTACGGCCAGCCCCAGTACGGGCAGCAGCCGCAGTACGGGCAACCCCAGTACACGCAGCCGCAGCAATACGGCCAGCCGCAGCAGTATGGCGCGCAGCCGCAGTACGGCCAGCAGCCCGGCCAGTACGGGCAGCCGGGTCAGCCGCAGTACGGCCAGACGTACCCGCAGTACGGTCAGCAGCCCGGGCAGTACGGGCAGCCGGGTCAGCCGCAGTACGGCCCGCTCGGCGAGGAGACCGCCTCGAAGAAGTCGGTGGCCGCACTGGGCACCATCCTGGGTGTGCTGGCCGCGTTGATCGTCGCCGCGGTCCTGATCCTCGGATTCTGGAAGCCCGGCTTCTTCGTCACCACCAAGCTCGACGTGAACAAGGCGCAGACCGGGGTCCAGCAGATCCTGTCGGACGAGGCCAACGGCTACGGCGCCAAGAACGTCAAGGACGTCAAGTGCAACAACGGCCAGAACCCGACCGTCAAGAAGGGTGATTCGTTCACCTGCGAGGTCAGCATCGACGGCACCAAGCGTCAGGTCACCGTCACGTTCCAGGACGACAAGGGCACCTACGAGGTGGGTCGGCCGAAGTAGGCCCCTTCAGTCCAGCGAGTCCAGTGCCTTCTGCAGTCGGGCGATCGACGAGCTGACCCCGTAACGGGCCGCCAGGTCGGCGACCCGGGCGGGATCGGCGGCCGCCAGCGGGAGTGCATCGGAACCGGTGGACAGGTTGACCGGAACATCCACGGCTACCCGGACCACCGTCTCGGCGGCATCCAGATAGTCGGCCGCATTCGCCAGTTTCACCCGAATGCCCTTGGCCACATCGGATTTCGGGTCGGCCGCCGCGGCCAGCACCGAGTCGAGCGAACCGTGCCGTGCGAGTAGACCCGCTGCGGTCTTCTCACCCACTCCGGCCACTCCGGGCAGCCCATCGGATGGGTCGCCGCGCAGGATCGCCAGCTCGGCGTAGGCGGAGCCGGCCCGGCCGACGGGCAGCCCGTACTTCTCGGCCACTTCGACCGGACCCCACAGTGTCGCCCTGGCCAGCCCGCGGCCCAGGTAGAGCACCCGCACGGGCACCGGCTCGTCGGTAACAACCTGCAGCAGGTCGCGGTCGCCGCTGACGACGACCACCGGGTCCGCCCGTTCCTGCGCGGCCAGCGTGCCCAGCACGTCGTCGGCCTCGAATCCCGGGGCGCCGCCGGTGGCGATGCCGAACGCGTCGAGCAGCTCCATGATCATCTCGACCTGCGGGCTCAGATCGTCGGGCACCTCCTCGATGTCCGGATCGGACCCCGCCACCTCCTGCTCGACGCGGTGCGTCTTGTAGGTCGGGATCAGGTCGACCCGCCACTGCGGCCGCCAGTCCAGATCCAGGCAGACCACCAGACGGCTGGGCCGCTGCGTGGTGATCACGGTGGCGACGGCGTCGATGAAGCCGCGGACGGCGTTGACGGGCCGGCCGTCGGGGGCGGTGATCGACGACGGCACACCGAAGAACGACCGGAACCACATGCTCGCGCCGTCGAGCAGAACCAGGGAGCCCATCCGGCTAGCCAGCCATGGTGGAGTTCGGCGCGGCCCAGTCGGTGGAGACGAACCGGTGCGTGATGAGCCACTGATCGCCGACCCGCGCGAATTCGTCCCGGTAGCGCCCGTAGTGGTCCAGGCCGATCTCGGTCACGACGGTGAAGTACGACGACACCGCCGCGCGCTCGGCTGACACGGCGGTGAACCGGATGTTGGCCAGATTGTGGCGGACGATCCGTTTGACGCCGGGCGCGACCGGGGTGGTCGCGACCCCGCCCAGGCGGGCGGCGATGGCGTCGCGGCCGCGCAGCGGTTCCTCGCCGCGGATCTCCAGTACCCCGTCCGGTGCGAAGGTCAGGGCCAGGTCGTCGATCTTCCCGGCGTCACCGGACCAGGTGTAGCGGGCCAGCGTGTCGCGGATGTGCTCCCGCGCGGCGAGTTCCCAGAGTTCCACGTCGCCGACACTAGCCAACTAGCCTGGGTCCATGAGCTCCAGCCGCTTCGACGCCACCGTGTACGCCCACCGACTGCGGGCCGCCGCGCAGGCCGCCGCCGATGCGGGACTGGCCGGGCTGATCATCACGCCCGGCTACGACCTGCGCTACCTGATCGGCTCGCGAGCGGAGACCTTCGAACGGCTCACGGCCCTCGTCGTGCCCGTCTCCGGCGAGCCGACGGTGGTGCTGCCCCGGCTCGAACTGGCCTCCCTGAAGGACTCCGCGGTGGTGGATCTCGGTCTGTCGGTGCGCGATTGGGTCGACGGCGAGGACTTCTACGAATTGGTGGTCGCCGCACTCGGCGGGGCGCCGGTGGCCACGGCCGTCACCGATGCTATGCCGGCGCTGCACCTGCTACCGCTGACCGCTCGACTGGGCGAGCTGCCGGTGCTGGCCACCGAGGTGCTGCGCACGCTGCGAATGATCAAGGACCCGGCCGAGATCGACGCGCTGCGCAAGGCCGGCGCCGCGATCGACCGGGTGCACGCGCGGGTCCCCGAGTTCCTGGTGCCCGGTCGGACCGAATCCGAGGTGGCCGCCGACATCGACAATGCCATTGTGGCCGAGGGACATTCGGCGGCGGCGTTCATCATCGTCGGATCCGGCCCGCACGGTGCCGACCCGCACCATGAGGTTTCCGACCGTGAACTGCAGGCCGGCGACATCGTCGTCGTCGACATCGGCGGTCCGTACGAACCCGGCTACAACTCCGACTCGACCCGGACCTACAGCCTGGGTGAGCCCAGTTCCGAAGTGGCCGAACAGTATTCGATCCTCCAACGCGCGCAGCAGGTGGCGGTCGACGCGGTGCGGCCCGGAGTGACGGCCGAACAGGTGGACGCCGCGGCGCGCGATGTGCTGGCCGAGGCGGGGCTGGCAGACTATTTCGTGCACCGCACCGGACACGGCATCGGGTTGTCGGTGCACGAGGAGCCCTACATCGTCGCCGGCAACGATCTGCCCCTGCAGTCGGGAATGGCGTTCAGTGTGGAGCCGGGCATCTACTTCCCGGGCAAATGGGGTGCCCGCATCGAGGACATCGTGATCGTGACCGACGACGGTGCGGAGTCACTCAACTCTCGGCCGCACGACCTGATCGTCGTCCCAGTGGACTGAGCCATCCGGCTTCGTTCGGCGAGGGTGCACCCATGTGTATCCGGAGCCACCGGAAATGCATAACGGTGCACGCTCGCGGTCAGTCCTCGGTGGCGCCGCGGTCCAACAGTTCCGACGAGCCGAGCACGCGCTCGATGTGCACCTCGATGACGACGCGGCGCGGATTCGGCCGCGGGGTCCGGTAGCGCTGCGCGTAACGCAGTTCGGCGTCGCGGATCGACTCCGGATCGGTGCTGACGCCGGCGCGGCCCTCCAGGGACAGCCAGCGCGCGCCGTCGACCTGGCTGAGCACGGCGACGCCGCCCCGCTCGGCGTTGACGGCCTTCTGCGACCCGCCGGTGGTGATCACCCGGGCGATGTGGGTCTTGGGATCGAAGGTGAAGCCCACCGCCACGACGTGCGGCGAGCCGTCGGCCCGCAGGGTGGTCAGCATTGCCAGGTGGCGTTCGGTCAGGAACGCCAGGGCGTCGTTGGTCAGGCGGGTGGTTGCAGGTGACATCGCTCCTCACGCTAGCGCAGGTGAATAATCGCAGCCGTGAAGGACACGGAGCGCGGGGCCGGGCAACTGATCGTCGTCTTCGGCGGCCGCAGCGAGATCGGCAGCGAGGTCGCGCTCCGGCTCGCCCCCGGTGCCACGGTGATCCTGACCACGCGGCACGGTCATGGCCTGGACCAGCAGGTCTCGGCACTGCGCGCCGCCGGCGCCGCCGACGTGCACGTCAAGGGCTTCGATGCCGACGACCTGCCCTCCCACGCACCGCTGCTCGACGAGATCCACACCGAGTACGGGCCGATCGGCACCGCGGTCCTGGCGTTCGGGCTGCTGGGTGATCAGGCCCGCGCCGAGGAGGACGTCGATCATGCGGTGGCCATCGTGCACACCGACTACGTCGCGCAGGTCAGCCTGCTGACCCTGCTGGCGCAGCGGATGCGCGCCGACGGGTCCGGCCGGATCGTGGTGTTCTCATCGATCGCCGGCGCCCGGGTGCGGCGGGCCAACTACGTCTACGGCTCGGCCAAGGCCGGCCTGGACGGGTTCGCCGCCGGACTCTCCGATGCGCTGCACGGGTCCGGGGTGCAGGTGCTGGTCGTCCGGCCCGGATTCGTGATCGGCCGGATGACCGAGGGCATGGAGCCCGCCCCGATGTCGAGCACGCCGCAACAGGTGGCCGATGCGACGGTCCGGGCGCTGGCCCGGGGCCGCCGCAGCGTCTGGGTGCCGTGGGGCGTCGGGGTGCTGGCGTTCGTGACGCGGTTCGTGCCGCGGGCGCTGTGGCGCAGGATGCCCCGGTGATGAACGAGGATGCCCCGGTGATTACCGTGGTCGGGATCGGCGCCGACGGGATGGCCGGACTGGGCGATGCGGCGCGGGCCGAACTTCGCGGCGCCACGGTCATCTACGGCTCCCGCCGCCAGCTCGATCTGCTCGACGACACCGTGGCCGCGCAGCGTCGGGAGTGGCCGTCGCCGCTGGCACCGGCCCTCGAGGCCCTGCGCGACAGCGCCACGAGTGCGCACGTGGTGGCCAGCGGGGACCCGATGCTGCACGGAATCGGCGCCAGCCTGATCAAGGTGCTCGGGCCCGAGCGTGTCACGGTGCTGCCGCACGTGTCCTCGGTGACGTTGGCCTGCGCGCGGATGGGCTGGGCGGTTCAGGACACCGAGGTGATCAGCCTGATGACCGAGCGGCCCCACACCGCGATCCGGCCCGGCGGCCAGGCGATCGTCCTGTGCCGCGACGGGGCGGACCCCGTGACCGTCGCTCGGCTGATCACCGAATCCGGGCGCGGCGACTCGGAACTCAGCGTGCTCGAACAGCTCGGCGGGCCCGGCGAATGCCGCCGGGACGGCACGGCCCGACAATGGACCGCCGAGGGGCCCGGTGACATCGACCCGCTGAATGTGCTGGCGGTGCGATACCTGCCCGACGAGCGCCGCGGCTCGGCCCTGCCCGACGACGCCTACGCCCACGACGGGCAGATCACCAAGCAGATGATCCGCGCGGTCACGCTGGCCGCGCTGGCGCCCCGGCCCGGGGAACTGCTGTGGGATGTGGGATCGGGTTCGGGCAGCATCGCGATCGAATGGTGCCGCAGCCAATCCGGCTGCCGTGCGGTGTCTTTCGAGCGTGACGACGTCCGGCGCGACCGGCTGATGACCAACGTGGTGGCGTTCGGCGCGCGCGTCGACGTCCGCGGCGGGGCTCCGGACGCATTCGACGGTGCGCCGGCGCCGTCGGCGATCTTCGTCGGCGGCGGCCTGACCCAGCCCGGTCTGTTCGGCGCGTGCTGGGCCGCACTGCCCGCCGGTGGCCGGCTGGTAGCCAACGCCGTCACCGCGGAATCGGAAGCCGCTGTGGTACAGCACTATTCGACGTACGGTGGTGTGCTGCGCCGGTATCAACACTACGCCGGCGAACCCGTCGGCTCTTTCACCGGGTGGCACCCGTCGATGCCCGTGACGCAGTGGTGGGTGGTCAAGCAATGACGGTGTACTTCATCGGCGCCGGACCCGGTGCCGCCGACCTGATCACGGTGCGCGGCCAGCGGCTGCTGCAACGTTGCCAGGTCTGCCTGTACGCCGGCTCGATCATGCCGGCGGATCTGCTGGCGCTGTGCCCGCCCGGGGCCCGCGTGGTCGACACCGGGCCGCTGAATCTCGAGCAGATCATCGACGAGCTCACCGCGGCGCACGCCGCCGGCCACGATGTCGCGCGACTGCACTCCGGTGATCCCTCGCTCTACAGTGCGGTCGCCGAGCAGGGCCGGCGGCTGGACGCGCTGGGCATCGATCACGAGATCGTGCCCGGGGTACCGGCATTCGCCGCCGCGGCCGCGGTCCTGGGTCGGGAACTGACCGTGCCCGGGGTGGCGCAGACCGTCACCCTGAGCCGGGTGGCGACGCTGTCGACGGCGATGCCGCCGGGGGAGGATCTGCGCACCCTGGCCGGCGTGGGTGGGACGCTGGTACTGCACCTGGCTGCCGCCCAGATCGACACCGTCGTCGCCGACCTGCTCGCCGGTGGCTACCGCGCCGAAACGCCCACCGCGGTGGTGGCTTTCGCCTCCTGGCCGAAGGAGATCGTGCTGCGCGGCACGCTCGCGGACATCGCCGATCAGATGACCCGGGCCAGGGTCACCCGCACCGCCGTCATCGTCGTGGGAGATGTGCTGGCGGCGGAAGGTTTCACCGACAGCTACCTGTACTCCTCCGACCGCCGGCGCGGGGCACGGCATTGACCAATACGCGGACCATCCTGCTGCTCGGCGGCACGGCCGAGGCCCGCGCGCTGGCGGCGCGCCTACACCCCGAGGTGGCGATCATCAGCTCGCTGGCCGGCCGGGTGCCCGACCCTGCCCTGCCGGTGGGGCAGGTGCGCGTCGGTGGATTCGGTGGCGTCGCCAGACTGCGGGAGTGGTTACGGGACAACGAGATCGATGCCGTGGTGGATGCCACGCACCCGTACGCCGCGACCATCACCGCCAATGCGACCACCGCCTGTGCCGAACTCGGCTTGCCGCACCTGGTGCTGGCCCGACCGGCCTGGGAGCCCACCGGAGTCACGCTGGTCGGCTCCAATGCCGAAGCCGTCGAAATGGTTGCCCGGCAAGGCTATTCGCGGGTGTTCCTGACCACGGGCCGGTCCGGTACCGCGGCCTTCGTCGGCAGCGACGCCTGGTTCCTGATCCGGGCGGTCACCCCGCCGGACCCGGACATGCTGCCGGCCCACCATGAACTGCTGCTGTCGCGCGGCCCGTACGAGTACGCCGGGGAGCATGCGCTGATGCGCGAGCACCGGATCGACGCGCTGGTGACCAAGAACAGCGGGGGGGCGATGACCCGGCCGAAACTCGACGCCGCCAGTGCCCTGGGGGTGGCCGTGGTCATGATCGACCGGCCGGCCCTGCCCGCCGGGGTGTACAGCGTGCCGTCGGTGGACGCGGCCGAAAAGTGGGTCAGAGGCTTTTCCTGACGCCGAGCGTGCAGCCATGTGCATTTCGGCGCCACGAATCTGCATATGGCCGCACGCTCGCGGGTCTGTCCTGGGGCCCGGGTGCTCAGTCGTGCGGGTACGTCCGGGGGGTGAAGACCGTGTCGCCGTGTCGGACGGTCTGTGAGGACCCGATGATCAGCAGGCAGCGCATGTCCACCTCGGCGGGATCCAGTTCGCCCAGCGTGACCACCCGCACCGATTCGTTCGGGCCCGCGACGTCGCGGCCGATGACCACCGGGGTGTCGGGCTTGCGGTGCTCGAGCAGGATGTCGCGCATCGCGCCCACCTGCCAGGTGCGGGTCTTGGAGGCCGGGTTGTAGATCGCCAGGACCAGATCGGCGGCGGCCGCGGCGCCGATGCGCTTGGCGATGATGTCCCACGGTTTGAGCCGGTCCGACAGCGACACGACCGCGTAGTCGTGGCCGAGCGGCGCCCCGACCCGGCTGGCGACGGCCTGGGCGGCCGTCATCGCCGGGATCACCCGGACCTCGACGTCGGGCCACTCGACGGCTTCCTCGAGCACGGCGGTGGCCATTGCGAACACGCCCGGATCCCCGGAGGACACCACGGCGACCGACCGGCCCCGGGACGCCAATTCGCATGCGAGCCGGGCCCGTTCGGGCTCGTCGGTGTTGTCGCTGGGATGCCGGCGCTGTCCGGTGTTGCTCGCCACGCGGTCCAGGTACGGTCCGTAGCCGATCAGGTCGGTGGCCGCCGCCAGCTCGCGTCGGCTCTGCGGCGTCATCCACTGCGCGTCCCCGGGGCCCAGGCCGACCACCGTGACCGATCCCGCGGTCGGGCCGGGCTGCTCGGCGCGGCGCATCCGCTCGCCCGGCACCATGGTCAGCGAGAAATACGGCACCGCGGCCGGGTCGACCTCGTCGGCGGGCAGCACCCGCTGCGCGGTGCTACTGGCGCGCTCGACGTAGAACGCGTCATCGAGCCGGCCGGCATCCGAAAGTGCTTGGCGGACAGCTGGATACGACCGGCCGAGCTTGAGGATGACGGCGGCGTCGGAGTCGGCCAGGCGGCGGGTCAGCTCGGCGGGCGGCAGGGTCCCGGGCAGGATCGTGAGCACCTCGTCGCCCTGCACCAGCGGAGTGGAGAGCGCCGCCGACGCCGCGCTGACCGAGGTCACCCCGGGCACGATGACCGCATCGAACCGCTCGGTGAGCCGCGTATGCATGTGCATGTAGCTCGAGTAGAACAGCGGGTCGCCCTCGGCCAGCAGTGCGACGTCGCGGCCGGCGTCCAGGTGCGCGGCGATCCGCTCGGCCGATTTGCGGTAGAAGTCGTCCATGGCGCCGGCGTAGCCGCCGGGATGGTCGGCGACCTCGGTGGTCACGGGGTAGACCAGATGCTCCTCGAGCTGTCCGTCCCGCAGGTACGGCGCGGCGATGGTGCGGGCGATGCTGCGGCCGTGCCGGGCGCTGTGATAGGCCACGACGTCCGCCTCGCCGATCACCCGGGCGGCCTTGACGGTCACCAGTTCGGGATCGCCGGGCCCCAGGCCGACGCCCCAGAGCGTGCCGGTGCCGGTCGGCGTGTGGCTCATTCGCGCTCGCTCGCGATCGCGTTGACGGCCGCGGCGGCCATCGCCGAGCCGCCCCGGCGGCCGGTGACCACCAGATAGGCCATGCCGCGCGGCCGCTCGACCAGCTCCTGCTTGGACTGCGCCGAGCCGACGAACCCGACCGGACCGCCGAGGACGGCGGCCGGCACGGGCGCACCGTCGTCGATCAGTTCGAGCAGCCGGAACAGTGCCGTGGGCGCGTTGCCGATGGCGACGACGGCCCCGCCGAGCGCGTCCGCCCACAACTCCACCCCGGCTGCCGAACGGGTGTTGCCGGTCCGGGCCGCGAGGGCGGGGGCGCGCGGGTCGGCCACCAGGGACACCACCTCGTTGCCGGCCGGCAGGCGCGCGGCGGTGATGCCGGCGGCCACCATCGACGAATCGCACAGCACCGGCGCACCGGCGGCCAGGGCGGCGTGCGCGCGGGTCACCACGTCGGGGGTGAACGCGACGTGCTCGGTGACGTCGACCTGACCACAGGTGTGGATCAGCCGGACCACCACGCGGGCGACATCGTCGGGGAAGCGGGACAGGTCCGCCTCGGCGCGGATTGTCGCGAACGACTGCCGATAGATCTCGGCGCCGTCGCGGATGTAGTCGAGCACCCGCCCACCCTACGAGGGAATGCGCGGAAGATATCCGTCCGGGGTGGCCACCATCACCGCACCGTCGGCCGGGCTGCCGCAGGCCCGCTCGCAACCCACATAGTGCAGGCGGCCCGCGGTCCCGGCCGCCACCGCGCGGACGGCCTCGGCGCGCACATCGGCGCCCGCGCGTTCGCACCCCGGACTGCCCACGCAGGCGCTGATCCGCAGCCAGGGCGAGTCCGCGTCGAACACCAGGCCCTGTGGCGGCAACACCTGCAGTGCGGTGTCGGCCACCGCCTCGGTCAGATCGCACACCAGCACCGAGCGCCACGGGGTGACGATCATCGGTGCGCCCGAGGTTTCCAGGACGGCGGCCAGGAACTCCGCGGTACGCGCCGGCAGCACACCGAGCGGGACCACGGCGCCGAGGGCGATCAGGCCGTCGTGCTGCTCGATCCAGCCGACGGGTGTCGGATCGGCGAGGTGCGGCAGGGCCACCGGGGCGCTCGCCGGGAAGCCCGCCAGTAAGGATGCGGCTTCCGCATCACTGAGTTCGGTCATCCGCCAACGCTTTTCGCGGATCGCCAGGAACCGCTCCGCGATGGTCACCAGGGCGGGCACCAACTCGTCGACCGGCAGCCGGACCCCGGTGTCGGCGCCGCACAGCAGCAGCGCGGCCGAATCGGGGCCCAGCATCTGCACACCGGCGTCGGCACGCAGCGCGGACACGTCGCCGCGCCCGTCGTCGAACGCGAACCAGAACCGGCCCGGCAGGCCGGCCAACATGGGCGCGGCCATGATCGCGGCGTCGAGTCGGCGCACCAACGGGCGCACATCGGCCAGACCGCCCAGGCGCCCCGACAGCGGCGAGGCCACGATGTTGCGGGCCCGTTCGTGGGTCGGCGACGGCAGCAGGCCGACCCCGGCCACCGCCTCGGCGACCAGCGCGTGATCGGCCGGCGAATCCGGCAGCCCGCGCAGCTGCACACTGCCGCGCGAGGTCAGCTCGAGCGTTCCGGAGCCAGACCGGTCGGCCAGTTCGGCCAGGGTCTGCAGCTGCGCGGCGTTCAGCGCGCCGCCGGGCAGCCGGATCCGCGCCAGCGCGCCGTCAGCGGCCCGGTGGACCTGCAGGGCGCTGGGGCAGGCGTCGTCGTCGCGGCTGCGCTCCATCCATTCACCGTACGGGCCGCGAATCGGGTACCGCACTACGCGTGTGCCGCGATCGCGCAGGTCATAGCGTTCGAGCTGTTGGGAATAGGGGAGAACGATGAACACTTCGAACAACACTGGGCTGCGCGCGGTCTTCGGCCGCAATCGGGGTAAGAAGGTCCGGCACGACGCACCGTGCCGGATGCGTTACCTCGACGATTCGCGGATGCGCCGGGAGATGGGCCACCTCTGACACAGCGGGTGGGGTCGGGTACGAATGAACACGTGCCCGAGCCCACCGTGCTGCTGCTGTCCACGTCGGATACCGACCTCATCACTGCCCGCGCCAGCGGCGCGAACTACCGGTGGGCCAACCCGTCGCGGCTGCTCGGCCACGATCTGGACGGCGAGCTGGCGGCGCTGCTCGACGGCGCCGACGTGGCGGTGGTGCGGATCCTGGGCGGCTACCGCTCCTGGCAGGACGGCATCGACGCGGTCCTGGCCAGCGGGGTGCCGACCGTGGTGGTCAGCGGGGAACAGGCCCCCGACGCCGACCTGACCGAACGTTCGACGGTGCCCGCGGGCATCGCCGTACAGGCACACGTGTACCTGGCCCAGGGCGGCACGGAGAATGTGGTGAATCTGCATGCGTTCCTGTCCGACACGGTCCTGATGACCGGTGTCGGGTTCGAGCCGCCGGTCAGTATCCCGACGTGGGGTGAACTCGACAGGCCGACCGGGGGCGCCGACGCGGCGGACTCGACCCCGACGGTGGCGGTGTTGTACTACCGCGCACAGCATCTGGCCGGCAACACCGCCTACGTCGACGCGCTGTGCGTGGCGATCGAGGCCGCGGGCGGGCGCCCGGTGCCGCTGTACTGCGCGTCGCTGCGCACCGCCGAACCCGAGCTGCTGGACCGGCTGCGGTCCGCCGATGCGATGGTGGTGACGGTGCTGGCGGCCGGGGGAGCGCGGCCGGCGTCGGCATCGGCCGGCGGTGATGACGATGCCTGGAACGTCGAACACCTTGCCGCCCTTGATGTTCCGATCCTGCAGGGCCTGTGTCTGACGTCATCACGCGCGCAGTGGGCGGATAACGACGAGGGTCTGTCGCCGCTGGATGTGGCCACCCAGGTGGCGGTGCCCGAATTCGACGGCCGGATCGTCACGGTCCCGTTCTCGTTCAAGGAGATCGACGACGAGGGCCTGATCGCCTATGTCGCGGATCCGGAACGGTGCGCGCGGGTGGCCGGCCTGGCCGTCCGTCATGCCCGGCTGCGCCATATCGCACCGGCGGACAAGAAGGTGGCGCTGGTCTTCTCGGCGTATCCCACCAAGCACGCCCGGATCGGCAACGCTGTCGGCCTGGACACCCCCGCCAGCGCGGTGGCCCTGTTGCGGGCGATGCGCGACGCCGGCTACGTCATCGGGGACATCCCCGGCGTCGACGCCGAAGATGGTGACGCCCTGGTGCACGCCCTGATCGAGCGCGGCGGCCAGGACGCCGACTGGCTCAGCCAGGATGCGTTCGAGCACAACCCGATCCGGGTGGCCGCCGCCGACTACCGGGCCTGGTTCGCCACCCTGCCCGCCGAACTGGCCGACGCCGTCGTGGCGCACTGGGGGCCGCCGCCCGGCGAGCTGTTCGTCGACCGCAGCCGCGATCCCGACGGCGAGATCGTCATCGCCGCAATACAATCCGGCAATGTGGTGCTGCTGGTGCAGCCGCCCCGCGGATTCGGCGAGAACCCGGTGGCCATCTACCACGACCCGGATCTGCCGCCGAGTCACCACTACCTGGCGGCGTACCGCTGGCTGGATCGGTCTTTCCCCAACGGTTTTGCCGCCGACGCCGTGGTGCACATCGGCAAGCATGGCAACCTGGAGTGGCTGCCCGGCAAGATGCTGGGCATGTCCGCGGACAGCGGATCCGATGCGGCCCTGGGCGATCTGCCGCTGATCTACCCGTTCCTGGTCAACGATCCCGGCGAGGGCACCCAGGCCAAGCGGCGTGCGCACGCCGTGCTGGTCGATCACCTGATCCCGCCGATGGCGCGCGCAGAGACCTACGGCGACATCGCCCGGCTGGAACAACTGCTCGACGAGCACTCGACCATCTCGGCGCTGGACCCCGGCAAGCTGCCGGCCATCCGCCAGCAGATCTGGACACTGATGCGGGCGGCCAAGATGGACCATGACCTGGGCCTGGCCGACCGGCCCGAGGAGGACGTGTTCGACGACATGCTGCTGCACGTCGACGGGTGGCTCTGCGAGATCAAGGACGTCCAGATCCGCGACGGCCTGCACATCCTGGGCCGAAATCCAACCGGGGAAACCGAATTGGACCTGGTGCTGTCGATCCTGCGGGCCCGGCAGCTCTTCGGCGGTGAACAGTCGGTGCCGGGGCTGCGGCAGGCGCTCGGCCTGGCCGAGGACGGCAGCGACGCCCGCGACTCCGTCGATGCCGCCGAGGGACGGGCCCGCGAGCTCGTCGGCGCCCTGCAGGCCGGCGGCTGGGATCCGGCCGTCGTCGACGGTCTGACCGACAACCCCGCGGTGGCCACGGTGCTGCGGTTCGCTGCCACCGAGGTGGTCCCGCGACTGGCCGGCACCTCCGCCGAGATCCACCAGGTGCTGCGCGCACTGGACGGCCGCTTCATCGCGGCGGGGCCGTCGGGTTCGCCGCTGCGCGGTCTGGTCAACGTGCTGCCCACCGGTCGCAACTTCTACTCCGTCGACCCCAAGGCCGTGCCGTCGAAGCTGGCCTGGGAAACCGGTGCGGCGATGGCGGATTCGCTGCTGGCCCGCTACCGCGACGACCACGGCCGGTGGCCCGAATCGGTCGGCCTGTCGGTGTGGGGCACCTCAGCGATGCGAACCGCCGGCGATGACATCGCCGAAGTGCTTGCGCTGCTTGGTGTCCGGCCGATCTGGGACGATGCGTCGCGGCGGGTGGTCGATCTCGAACCCATCGCGCTGGCCGAACTGGCCCGGCCGCGCATCGACGTGACCGTGCGGATCTCCGGCTTCTTCCGGGACGCCTTCCCGCACGTGGTCACCATGCTCGACGATGCGGTCCGCCTGGTGGCCGGCCTCGATGAACCGGCCGACCAGAACTACGTACGGGCCCACGCGCAGGCCGACCTCGCCGAGCATGGTGACCAGAGGCGGTCGACCACAAGGATTTTCGGCTCCAAGCCGGGCACCTACGGGGCGGGACTGCTGCAGCTCATCGATTCGCGCAACTGGCGCGACGACAACGACCTGGCCGCGGTGTACACCGCGTGGGGCGGGTTCGCGTACGGTCGTGGCCTGGACGGCGCACCGGCGACCGACGAGATGAACCGGGCGTACCGCAGGATCGCGGTGGCGGCCAAGAACACCGACACCCGCGAACATGACATCGCCGACTCCGACGATTACTTCCAGTACCACGGCGGCATGGTCGCCACGGTGCGCGCACTGACCGGCCAGGATCCGGCCGCCTACATCGGCGACAACACCCGGCCGGACGCGGTGCGGACCCGCACACTGTCCGAGGAGACCACGCGGGTGTTCCGGGCGCGGGTGGTCAACCCGCGCTGGATGACCGCGATGCGCCGGCACGGCTACAAGGGCGCCTTCGAGATGGCCGCCACCGTCGACTACCTCTTCGGCTACGACGCCACCGCGCACGTGATGGCCGACTGGATGTACGAGCAGTTGACCGAGTCCTACGTGCTGGATCCGGAGAACCGCAAGTTCATGTCGGAGTCCAACCCGTGGGCCCTGCACGGCATGGCCGAGCGGTTGCTCGAGGCCGCCGAACGCGGCATGTGGGCCGAACCGGCGCCGGACACCATCGCGGGCCTGCGCCAGGTGCTGCTCGAGACCGAAGGCGACCTCGAGGCCTGACCCAACCCCCCCGCGAACGTCCGCGTCTGTACGCGACACGCCGTGCCGACCCGTACAAAGGCGGACGCTCGCCGCGGTGCGATGTGCCACTGGACCGTTACCGTGGGCGGCATGGCCCTGACCTTCGATGACATCGCCGGCTCCGAGTACATCCTGTTGACCACCTTCACCAAGGACGGCCGGCCCAAGCCGACCGCCATCTGGGCGGCACCCGACGGTGACGGGCTGATCGTCATCACCCAGGCCAGCTCCTGGAAGGTGAAGCGGATCCGCAACACCCCGCGCGTCACCATCGCCACGTGCGATATGCGGGGCAATGTCAAGAGCGAGGCCGTCGAGGCCACCGGTGTGATCAATACCTCACGGACGAAGGACGCCTACGACGCTATAGGCCGCCGGTACGGGGTAATCGGCAAGACATTCAACTTCTTCTCGAAACTGCGCGGTGGAATGAAGAACAACGTCGCGCTCGAACTCAAGGCGGTGTCGTGACCACATTCAACGAGGTGGCCAAGTCCAAGTACCTGCTCCTGACCACGTTCACCAAGGATGGCCGGCCCAAGCCGACCCCGGTGTGGGGCGCCCCCGAGGGCGACACCCTCAGGATCATCACCGACGACGGTTCGTGGAAGACCAAGCGGATCCGCAACACGCCGCGGGTGACCATCCAGCGCTGCGGCGCGCTCGGCAAGCCGCTGGGTGAGCCCGTCGAGGCGGTGGCCCGCAACCTGCCGCACTCGGACACCCGTCCGGTGTACGACGCCGTCGTCAAGCGGTACTGGTGGCATGCCTGGTGGTTCGTTCCGCACTCGATCCTGCGCGGCGGCATCGACAAGGTGCACAGTGCCATCGAGGTCGTTCCCGCCTGACCAGGAACCCCGAGCGCCGCTGAGGCGTTGGATGGGCATGCGCATCCGCTGGTTCTTCGTGCTGTACGCCGTCGTCGAGATGGCGGTGATCGTGGCCCTGGTGGCCACGATCGGCTTCGGCTGGACCGTCATGCTGCTGGCCGCGGCGCTGCTGCTGGGGCTGTTGCTCGCGGGTTCCCAGATCAAGGGGCAGATGGCGGTCCTGCAGCGTGACCTGCGCGGCGCCCGGGATC
Organism: Mycobacterium sp.; assembly: GCF_046330795.1. Lineage (GTDB taxonomy): Bacteria > Actinomycetota > Actinomycetes > Mycobacteriales > Mycobacteriaceae > Mycobacterium. Next base: position 207,259 of record NZ_JAXLSA010000001.1, read on the forward strand.
CGGGCGTCCGGATCACCGACGGCGCCCTGGTGGCGATCGGCAGCGTGCTGATGATCGTCCCCGGCCTGGTCACCAGCCTCGCGGGACTGTTGCTGCTGCTGCCGCCCAGTCGCTCGGCACTGCGCCCACTGGCCGTCGGCCTGGCCGGGCGCTCCCTGGCGAATCGGGCGGGCTTCGTCATGCCCCGGCCGGCGTACATCGACGGCGAGGTCATCGACGTGCACGACGATCCGGCCGGCGACCTGCCTGCGCTGCGGTCCCGGCCCGACTAACGGCCTGCGGCGTCGACGTCCCCGTCACGCGCTAGGTTTCTCCGGTGACGACGGTTCTGTTCGGCGGGCGCATCCACAGCCCGACGCACCCCGATGCGACCGCGATGGCCGTCCGCGACGGCGTGGTCGCCTTTCTGGGCAGCGATGAGGTCGTCCGTGCGCAGTTCCCCGACGCGCAACCGGTGAACCTCGACGGCGCGTTCGTGGCGCCGGCGTTCGTCGACAGCCACGTCCACACCACCGCCACCGGGTTGCTGCGCACCGGCCTCGATCTGCGGTCGGCCCGGTCCAAGCGGCAATTCCTCGACCTGCTGGCCGCCCACGCGAATGCCCAGCCGGACGGCATCATCTGGGGTCACGGTTGGGACGAGACCCAGTGGGCCGACGCCACCTTGCCGACCACGGCCGAACTCGACGCCGTTATCGGTCGACGGGCGGCGTATCTGGTCCGGATCGACATGCACTCCGCGTTGGCGTCGACCGCGTTACGCGATCTGCTGGGAGGCCTGGACGGGAGCGGGCCGCTGGCGGCCGACGCCCACCACGCCGCCCGAACCGAGGCCCGGGCCCGCCTGAGTGCAGCCCAGCGCGCCGAAGCCCGCGTCGCCGCACTGGATGCGTTCGCGGCCGCCGGCGTGGTGGCGGTACACGAGTGCGGCGGGCCGGTCATCGGTGGCCGGGACGACTGGGCCGAACTGCTGAGCACCGAGCACGGCGTGGAGGTCACCGGCTACTGGGGCGAAACGGTCGGCACCGCGGAAGAAGCACGGGCCCTCGTCGCCGAGACCGGTGCTCACGGTCTGGCCGGCGACCTGTTCGCCGACGGTGCCCTGGGTTCCCACACCGCCTGGCTGCGCGAGCCGTACTCGGACCTCTCCGGCTGCTGCGGCAATCGCTACCTGGACGACGAGGCCATCGAGGCGCACCTGTCGGCGTGCACCGAGGCGCGGATACCCGCCGGCTTTCACGTCATCGGCGACGCCGCCGTCGGCGCCGTGGTCGAGGCGCTGCGGCGGGTCGTCGAGCGGCACGGCATCCCGGCGGTGGCCCGCTGCGGGCACCGGCTCGAACACGTGGAGATGGTGGACGCCGAGCAGGCGGCCGAACTCGGATCATGGGGGGTCATCGCCAGCATGCAGCCCAACTTCGACGCACTCTGGGGTGGTCGGACCGGAATGTACGCGCAACGCCTCGGCGCCGATCGGGCCGAACGGCTGAACCCGTTGGCGCTCTTGGCATCCCACGGTGTTCCGCTGGCGTTCGGGTCGGACAGCCCGGTGACCGACCTGGACCCGTGGGGCACCGTGCGGGCCGCGGTGAACCATCGGACACCGGGCAGCGCGATCTCGGCGCGGGCGGCGTTCTCGGCGGCCACCCGCGGCGCCTGGCGGGCCGCCGGAATCCGCGACGGCAGCACCGGCACCCTGGCGCCGGGTGCCGCGGCCTCGTATGCCGTCTGGGACGCCGATGATCTCGAGGTCAGCGCGCCCGTCGACGACGGTGTCCAGCGGTGGTCCACCGATCCGCGGTCCCGGGTGCCCGCGCTGCCGCGCCTGGACGACGGCGCCGCCTCACCGCGCTGCCTGCAGACGGTGCACCGCGGCGTGACCCTGTTCGGGGAACTCCATGCGTGACGCGCTGGTGCGGCGGCTGCCGCGGCTCGCCAGCGTCACCGCCGCCGTCGCCGCGGGGCTGTTGATGTCCGCCGGTTTCGCACCGCTGGCGTGGTGGTGGGCGCCGATCCCGGCGCTGGCCCTCCTGGCCGGGGTGCTGCGCCGGCCGTCGACCACGGCCGCGGGCGGCTTCGGCTACGGCCTGCTCTTCGGGCTGGCGTTCTACCTGCCGTTGCTGCCGTGGGTCAGCGGGTTCGTCGGGGTGCCGCCATGGCTGGCGCTGTGCGTGATGTGCGCACTGTTCCCCGCCCTGTTCGGGTGGCTGGCGGTGGTGGTTCGCGGGCTGCCCGGTTGGCCCGTCTGGTTCGCGCTGCTGTGGGTGGCCCAGGAATGGCTCAAGAGTTCGGTGCCATTCGGCGGATTCCCTTGGGGTATAGCAGGTTTCAGTCAGGCCAATGGTCCGTTGCTGCCAGTGGCGCAGTGGGGCGGAGCGCCACTGCTGTCGTTGGCGGTCGCGCTGCTCGCCTTCGCCCTGACCGCGTTGGTCCAGGAGTCGGTGCGCTGGTGGCGCCTCGGACCCGATCGGCACACGCATCCGCCGGCGGTGGTCGGCCCAGGCGTCGTCATCGCGGTGGTGCTGTTGAGCGCCGCGCTGGCGCATCCGCAGGTGCACCGGTCCGGTGCGGGCGCCGGCAACGACACCACGGTGACCGTCGCCGTCGTGCAGGGCAACGTGCCCCGGCTGGGGCTGGACTTCAACGCCCAGCGGCGCGCCGTACTGGACAACCATGTCGACGAGACGCTGCGCCTGGCCGATGAGGTGCATGCGGGCCGCGCCCAGCAGCCGCAGTTCGTCATCTGGCCGGAGAACTCCTCGGACATCGATCCGTTGGCCAACGCCGACGCCCGGGAACGCATCCAGACCGCCGCGCGCGCGATCGGCGCCCCGATCCTGGTCGGGGGCGTCGTCGCCACCGCCGACGCGACTCCGGAGCAGCCGAGCGCCACGAACTCGATCATCGTCTGGGATCCGCAGACGGGTCCGGGGGAGCGGCACGACAAGCAGATCGTGCAGCCGTTCGGGGAGTACCTGCCGTGGCGCGGGTTCTTCCGCAAGCTGTCCCCGTGGGCCGACCGCGCCGGGTATTTCGTTCCGGGCACCGGCACCGGGGTGGTCCATGCGGCCGGCGTGCCGATCGGGGTGACCACCTGCTGGGAGGTCATCTTCGACCGCGCGGCCCGCTCCGCGGTCCGCAATGGCGCCCAGGTGCTGGCCGTCCCCACCAACAACGCCACCTTCGACGCGACCATGAGCGAGCAGCAACTGGCGTTCGCGCGGGTCCGGGCCGTCGAGCACGATCGGTACGTCGTGGTGGCCGGAACCACCGGCATCAGCGCCGTCATCGCCCCCGACGGCCGGGAAGTGGCCCGGACGTCGTTCTTCACCTCGGTGTTCCTGGATCAGCAGATCCGGCTGAAGACCTCGCAGACCGTTGCCACCGGATGGGCGCCGCTGCTCCAATATGTGCTGATCGGAGCAGCGGTCTTCGCTGTAATCGCCGGTGTCATGCACAATGGAGGGTTCGTGCGTCCCACTCGTCGCCGTCGGCCCCGGCCGGCGGACAACGCCGATGGGAGCGACGAGGTCAACACGAGGAGCAGTACATGATGGGGCAGCACCCCAGCGATCGGGCCCTGGTCATCATCCCGACGTACAACGAGATCGAGAACCTGCCGCTGATCGTCGCGCGGGTGCACAAGGCGCGCCCCGACGTGCACATCCTGGTCGTCGACGACGGCAGCCCCGACGGCACCGGGAAGCTCGCTGACGAGCTCGCCCTGGCCGATCCCGACCGCGTGCACGTCATGCACCGCGACGCCAAGGACGGCCTCGGTGCCGCCTACCTGGCCGGATTCGCGTGGGGCCTGGGCCGGCAGTACTCGGTGCTGGTGGAGATGGACGCCGACGGCAGCCATGCGCCCGAACAGCTCTACCGCCTGCTGGATGCGGTGGACGCCGGTGCCGACGTGGCGATCGGCTCGCGGTATGTCGAGGGCGGGACGGTCCGTAACTGGCCGTGGCGGCGGCTCGCGCTGTCGAAGACGGCCAACACGTATTCACGCGTGCTGCTGGGCGTCGACATCCACGACATCACCGCGGGCTACCGGGCCTACCGTCGCGAGGTGCTGGAGAAGATCGACCTGGCCGCGGTGGACTCCAAGGGCTACTGCTTCCAGATCGACCTGACCTGGCGGGCCATCAACAACGGGTTCAAGGTGGTCGAGGTGCCCATCACCTTCACCGAACGTGAACTGGGCGTGTCGAAGATGAGCGGTTCGAACATCCGCGAGGCGATGGCGAAGGTCGCGCAGTGGGGGATCGGCAGCCGGCTGGACCGGGCCCGCGGCATCGTCCGCTGATCGACGTTATTGCGATCTGTTCAGCGCTGACTGCGACGTTGTTCGAGTAACTTTCGCAGAGGCCGCTGAACAGGTCGACAAGTCAGCTTCCGCGGCGCTTGGTCTTGATGATCTCCATGCGCTCCTTGAGCAGCTCCTCGAGCTCTTCGACGGAACGGCGCTCGAGCAGCATGTCCCAGTGGGTGCGCGGCGGCTTGACCTTCTTTGGTTCGGGCAGATCACCCTCGATGAGGGTGCCCTCGAGGCCGTTGCGGCACAGCCAGGTGCCGGGAATCTCGGCGTCGTCGGCGAACGGAACCTCGAACTCCTCGCCGTTCTCGGTGCGGTAGCGCGCCAGCTGCCGCGGCGCCAGGTCGTGGTTGCGGTCGGTCTCGTAACTCACTGCTCCGAGACGACTGCCCCTCAGCACACGATCAGCCATTGTCGAACACTCCCTCTTCCCGCGCGTTCATCCGGGTTCGTCAACGCAGCGCGCGGCCGCACAGTTCCCGGACACAGATACTCCCAGGATACCGCCGATCCACGGCACCGGCCGCAACCCCCGTTAGGGTGGGCATTCGTGGCCCGTCGAACCCGTCCCGCGGCCTGCCGGTGGTGCGGCCGGGACCTCAGTGAGGTCGACGCCGGGATCGGCCGGCGCCGCCAGTACTGCCGGCAGTCCTGCCGCCAGCGGGCCTACGAGCAGCGGGCGATGGTCAAGGGCAGTTCCGTGCCGCCGGATTCGGTGGTGCTCACCCCGGCCGAGGCCGCCGAATTGTCCGATCGGGTCTATCAGGTCCGGTGCGCGGCCGAGGACGTCTCGACCGCGGTGGCCGAAGGTGCCGATGCGGACGAACTGCGCGGCCTGTGCGACGCCCTGCTGGCGGCGGTCAAGGCGGCCGACGGCTGGCGCTGACCGCGCGCGCCGGGACCGCGTATTCGCGTCACCGCGAACCAAACCGTTCCCGCGGCCCGGCGCTCTGCCTAGCGTCGGCCAGGTGTCCGCCAAGTTCTTCTGGTTCCTGCCCACCAACGGCGACAGCCGTTCCATCGTCGGCGCCTCCCACGCGTCCGCGCATCACACGATCCCGGACGGGTATCGGGCGCCCACTCGCCGCTATCTGGCCGAGATCGCCCGTGCCGCAGACCGATTGGGCTTCGAAGGAGTCCTCACGCCGACCGGGACGTGGTGTGAGGACGCGTGGCTGACCGCCTCGGCGCTGCTGGCCGAGACCGAGCGGTTGAAGTTCCTGGTCGCGTTCCGCCCGGGTCTGGTACCCCCGACGCTCGCCGCGCAGCAGACGGCCACGCTGCAGCGGTTTTCCGAGGGCCGAGTGCTGCTCAATATCGTCAGCGGCGGCGACGATCTGGAACAGCAGCGCTTCGGTGACTGGCTGTCGCACGACGAACGGTATTCGCGGACCGCGGAATTCCTCGAGATCGTCAACCGGGTCTGGCGTGAGGAGTCCGTCGACTTCAGCGGCGCGCATTACACGGTCAAGGACGCGCGGGTGTCCGAACCGCCGAACCCGTTGCCGCAGATCTACTTCGGGGGCTCGTCGGCCGCGGCCCTGCCGATCGCCGCCGAACACGTCGACGTGTATCTGACCTGGGGGGAACCGCCCGCGGACGCGGCGGCCAAGATCGCCGAGGTCCGCGCACTGGCCGAAGCCCGTGGCCGGCAGGTCCGGTTCGGGATCCGTCTGCACACCATCACCCGGGACACCTCGGAGGCCGCGTGGGCGGTGGCCGACGAATTGGTCAACCAGCTGACACCGGATCAGATCGCCAGAGCGACTGTGCTGCACAGCAGTTCGGAGTCCGAGGGGCAACGCCGGATGACCGCGCTGCACGGTGGCCGGATCGACCGCCTCGAGATCTACCCCAACCTGTGGGCCGGTGTCGGGCTGGTGCGTGGCGGTGCGGGCACCGCGCTGGTGGGCAGCCACCAGGAGGTGGCGAACCTGATCTGGGAGTACCACTCCCTGGGCTTCGACGAGTTCATCCTGTCGGGCTACCCGCATCTCGAGGAGGCCTACTGGTTCGCCGAGGGCGTGTTGCCGATCCTGCGCGCCAAGGGCGTACTGGCGGCCTGATCAACAGCTGAACTTCAGCCCCAGATCGGGCGCGTCGACCATCTTCAGGCAGCCGAGCGGTTCCACGCCGCTGTCGGCGAACTTCACCCCGGACTGGTGCGCGAAGTTCACGCAGAACAGCCCGTCGGCGTCCGAGCGGCACTGGAAGTCGCCGAACCGCAGCGACGTGCCGTAGGGGAGCTCGGCCCCCTTGCCGGCGGCGAACCGGCCCGGGTCGGCGTGCGTGGAACCCACGCTCAGGGTGGAGCCGTCGAAGTCGGCCCAGCCGCCGATCCAGTGCCCGTAGGCGTCGGACGGTTCGGTGGGTGGGTGCCGCAGGTCGACCAGGCAGGCCAGCGCACCGTCGGCCTTCTCGTCCGTCATGCACTGGGTGGTACCGGTGGGTGTGACGAACGCGACGTCGGAGCCGAGTTGTGTCGCGACGTCGTCGCGGGTCGCGGTGTGAAATGCGGTCGCGTCGGCGGGCTTACCGGCCTCCACCCACGCCATGGCCGACTCGATCGGGGTGGCTCCGGTGGGGGCGACGGTCGGGACGGGTACCGGCGACGTCTTCGTGGAGGTCGGCGGTGTCCGGGCGGTGGGCGACGGCGACGCCGTGCCGATCCGGGGGGTGATCGGTGTCAGCGTCGGCTGGCTGGTGGGGGCCGAGGAACACGCCGAGACGCCTCCGGTGAGCAGCACCGCGGCGGTGATCAGCACGGCAGTCCGCATGCCGCCACGTTAGCTGTGATGGAACCGTCCGGGCATTATTGACACCTGTTCGATACCGTCGTGGGTATGCACGAACGCATCGTCCGCGTCACCACCCGGTCCGGCGTCGTCGAGGGCTTCACCCGCGACGGCGTGAACCGCTGGCGATCCATCCCGTATGCCGAGGCCCCGGTGGGTCCGCTGCGCCTTCGGGCGCCGCAGCCGGTACGGCCGTGGTCCGGGGTCCGGCACTGCCACGCCTTCGCCGCGTGCGCCCCGCAGCAGCGGATGTACACCGCCGTCGGCCTGGGCCGCTACCAGCCGACCAGCGAGGACTGCCTGACGCTCAATATCACCGCGCCCGAGCACCCCGGTGAGCACGCCGACGGCGGACCGCTGCCGGTGATGGTCTTCATCCACGGCGGCGCCCTGATCCTGGGCAGTTCGGCCACCCGGATCTACGACGGCGCGTCCATGGCCCGCCGCGGTTCCATCCTCGTGTCGATGAACTACCGCCTGGGCGCCCTGGGCTGCCTGGACCTGTCGTCGCTGGGGACCGCGGAGCACCCGATCGACTCGAATCTGTACCTGCGCGACATCGTGCTGGCGCTGCAGTGGGTGCGCGACAACATCGCCGCCTTCGGTGGTGACCCGGACAACGTCACCGTGTTCGGCGAGAGCGCGGGCGCGGGCGCGGTGGTCAGCCTGCTCGCGGTCCCGGCCGCCAAGGGCCTGTTCCGCCAGGCCATCGCCGAGAGCCCGCCGGCCGGGATGACCCGGTCACGTGAGGTGGCGGCGATCATCGCCGAGAAGTTCGCCGCGCTGCTCGGCGCGCGCCCGGCCGACGCCGCGCACGCGTTGATGGCCGCGACCCCGGCCGAGTTGGTCAACGCGGTCGACGCGCTGGCGGCGGTACCCACCCTGAACACCTACGGCGCCTTCGCGGTCGGGCCCGCCTACGGCACCCACGACGGGGTCGAGGACGACATCCTGCCGCAGCACCCCCGGGAGGCGATGCGGTCCGGCAGCGCGCACCCGGTGCCGTTGATCATCGGCAACAACGCCGACGAGGGCCGCCTGTTCACCCGGGTCCTGCCGCTGCTGCCCACCACCGAGAATCGGATCGAGGCGCTGCTGGCCGGATCCGGCGCGGCCACCCGCGACCGCATCATCGAGGCGTACCCGGACTATCCGGCGCCCAAGGCGTGCGTGCGCATCGGCGGCGACTTCACCTTCGCCTCGTCACTCTGGGAGGTGGTCGAGGCTAGGGCAGCGGCACCCGGCCCGCACCTGCCGACGTACGTGTACCGGTACGACTACGCGCCCCGCCCGCTGCACTGGTCGGGCCTGGGCGCCACCCACGCGACCGAACTGTTCGCGGTGTTCGACGTGTTCGAGACCCGGGTGGGCGCGGCACTGACCCTGGCCGGTGACCGCAAGTCGGCGCGGCGGGTCAGCCGCAACGTGCAGACGCACTGGCGCGAGTTCGCCCGCACGGGCGCACCCGGTGCCGACTGGCCGATGTACACCGCCGACGAGCGCGCGGTGCTGGTGTTCGACCGGCGGACCCGGGTCGAGATCGATCCGCACTCGGCGCGGCGCGACGCCTGGACCGCATTCACCAACTAAGCGGATCCGTCCCCCGCGCTGGAGGTTTCAGCAGAGGATGTAGCGCATGAGCGAGCATCCACTGGATCCCCTGTCGGCGGCGGAGTTCTCGGCGGTCACCGCCATTCTGCGGCGCGACCGTGACGTGACGACCACACCGGGCTCCTGGCGGATCACTGGCATCGAAATGGCCGAACCGACAAAGGCGGAACTGGCGGCGTTCGAGGCGGGTGGCCCGCGGCCGGCGCGACGGGCCATCGCGCTGTGCCTGGACCGCGCCAACAACGCCACCTACCGCAGCGTGGTGTCGCTCAGCGGCGACCGGATCGAGTCCTTCGAGCACGTGCCGGGCGTCCAGCCGAACTTCACCGTCGACGAATTCACCGAGTGCGACGCGATGGTGCGGGCCCACCCCGACTTCCTCGCGGCGCTCGCCCGGCGCGGAATCACCGACCTGGACCTGGTTCTGGTGGACACCTGGACCTACGGCGCGGCCGTGACGCCGCCGGAGTTCCGCGACCGCCGGCTGGGCTGGTCGGACATCTGGCTGCGCAACGTGGCCGGCGGCAACGCGTACGCCAACCAGATCAGCGGGCTGCACTGTGTGATCGACCTGAACTCGATGGAACTGCTGCGCATCGAGGACACCGGCCCGTTCGCGGACGGCACGGCGACGCGCCCGTCCGTCATGGCCGAGTACCTGCCCGACCGGATGCCCGCGGCCGTCCGCGCCGCCGGGCGGCGTGAACCGTTGCAGCCGCTGGAGATCACCCAGCCGAACGGGCCGTCGTTCACCCTCGACGGCAACCTGTTGCGGTGGCAGAACTGGAGCCTGCGCGTCGGATTCAACCACCGCGAGGGGATGACGCTGCACCAGATCCGCTACCAGGACGGCGACCGGGAACGTTCGGTGGCGCACCGCATTTCGCTGGCCGAGATGATGGTGCCCTACCGCGACTCGTCGACCGATCACTACCGCCGGACCGCCTTCGACATCGGCGAGTGGGGCCTGGGCTTCATGACGACGTCGCTGACGCTGGGGTGCGACTGCCTCGGTGAGATCCGCTATCTGGACGCGACGCTGCACAACAGCAGGGGGGAGCCGTACGAGATCCCGAACGCGGTGTGCATCCACGAGGAGGACAACGCCGTGCTGTGGAAGCACGTCGATCACCACGACGGGGCCGAGACCCGGCGGATGCGCCGCCTGACGGTGTCGTTCCACGTCACCGTCGCCAACTACGAATACCTGACCTACTGGCGGTTCTATCAGGACGGCAACATCGAGTGCGAGGTGCGCGCCACCGGGATCATGGTGACCACCCCATTCGCCGAGGGGCCGACGCCGACCACCGGGACCCTGATCGACGAGCGCACCTACGCGCCGTTCCACCAGCACTTCCTGGTGGCCCGGTTGGACCTCGACGTCGACGGCACCGACAACACCGTCTTCTGTAGCGAGACCCATGCCGAACCGATCGGGCCGGACAATCCGTACGGCCTGGCGCTGGTGCAGCGCAACACGCCCCTGCGCACCGAGCGGGAAGGCATGCAGGACATGGACTTCGCCACCCAGCGCGGCTGGAAGGTGGTGAACACCAACGTCGTCAACGGCCTGGGCACCCACCCGGCCTACAAGCTGGTTCCCGGCGGGGCGTTCCCGGCGATGTTCGATCCGGCCTCGGAGGTGTTCCAGCGGGCCACGGTCATCGGGCACACGCTGTGGGTAACGCCCAACAGTCCCGAGGAACGTTGGCCCGCAGGCGAATTCGTCAACCAGTCGGCGGCCGATCACGGCCTGGCCGCGTGGACCCGGGCGAACCGCTCGATCGAGAACACCGACGTGGTGCTGTGGTACGTGTTCGGCATCCACCACATCACCCGCCCGGAGGACTGGCCGATCATGCCCGCCGACGTGGTGTCGTTCTGGCTCAAGCCGTTCGGCTTCTTCGACCGCAACCCGAGTCTGGACGTCGAACCCACGCCCCCGACGCACTGCCACTGAGGCTCGGGCCGGCGGGCCTTTTCCCGCGAGTGTGCGCGTCATCCCGCGACACACCGCACCCTCGCGGACTCTTGTGCACCCTCGCTGCGGCGCCGGCGTCATTGACAGGTGTCATACGTTGTTCTGGTGCGAATCGAGACCCCTGGGGATCTGACGGCCGAGTGGCTGACCGAAACACTGAGATCCGCGCCGGTGACGGCGTTCGAGACCGAGCGGATCGGCACCGGCCAGATGAGCGAGTGCTACCGCGTGACACTGCAGTACGACCGGGACGACTGCGCCGGTTCGGGGGCTGGTCCGGCGTCGGTCGTGCTCAAGGTCGCCGCCGCCGATCCGACCAGCCGGCAGACCGGGCTGGCGATGGGCCTCTACGAGAAGGAGGTCCGGTTCTACACCGATATCGCCCCCCGCCTGAGCGGACCGATCGCCGCCTGTCACCACACCGCGTTCGACCCGGCGACCGGCGTCTTCGACCTGTTGCTCGACGATGCGGCACCGGCGCGCCAGGGTGACGAGATTCGGGGCGCGAGCATCGAGCAGGCCCTGCTCGCGGTCACCGAACTGGGCCGCGTGCAGGGGCCGTTGCTCGGCGATCCCGACCTGGCCGCCGCGCCCTGGCTCAATCAGGGGGCACCCGTCAGCCAGGACCTCATCGCCGCCCTGTACACCGGGTTCCTCGATCGCTACGGGCCGACGATGACCGACGACCAGAAGAACGTCTGCGAACGCTGGGTCGAATCGTTCGACGCGTTCATGGCCACCGAATCCGAGGGCCGCCGCCCCACCGGGCTGGTGCACGGCGACTACCGGTTGGACAACATGCTGTTCGGGGAGCCGGGGGCCGAACGCCCGCTGACCATCGTCGACTGGCAGACGGTCACCTGGGGCCCGGCCATGACCGACCTCGCGTACTTCCTGGGTTGCGCGCTGCCCACCGAGATGCGCCGGGCGCACTTCGAGGACCTGGTGACCGCCTACCACGGCGCCTTGGGTCCGCAGTGCCCGCTGCACCCCGTCGATGTCCGCGAGGGCGTGCGGCGCGGCAGCTTCATGGGAGTGACGATGACGATCATCGCGTCGATGGTGGTCGAGCGCACCGAACGCGGCGACCGGATGTTCCTGACGATGCTCGATCGCAACTGCGCCCAGGTGCTCGACACCGACGCCCTGGCGGTGCTCGCGTGAGCGTGGCGTCCGATTCGGTTGCACACGACGAGGGTCCACACCTGCCGTCGGAGGAAGCGCTGTGGAACGAGAGCTGGTACTTCGACTTCGCTGACACCGCCGCGGGCCTGGGCGGCTGGATCCGCCTCGGGCTGTACCCGAACGAGGACCGCGCGTGGGTCAACGTCCTGCTGTGCGGGCCGGGTCTGCCGACGTTGGCCCTCAACGACTTTCACGCCGTGTTGCCGGCGGACCCGGCTCGGGTGCGCACCGACGGGATCGGCCTGGACCTGCAGGCGCAGGAGCCGGCGAGGTCCTACCGGGTGGCGGCGACCGGACGGGCCCGGGTGTACGACGACCCGGCGGCGGCCCTCGCGGGTGGGGCGAGCCGGTCGGCGGAGGTGTCGCTGGACCTCGTCTGGGACACCGCCGGTGAGCCGTATCGGTACCAGCTGGTCACCCGCTATGAAATCCCCTGCACCGTCGGCGGAACCGTCGTCATCGACGGCGTCGCCCACCCGATCGCCGCGGCCGCCGGGCAGCGGGACCACTCCTGGGGTGTCCGGGACTGGTGGGCGATGGACTGGGTGTGGTTCGCGCTGCACCTCGACGACGGAACCCATCTGCACGCCGTCGACATCCGCATTCCCGGCGCACCGCACATCGGCGTCGGCTACGTCCAGCGCGCGGGCGACGAGCTGGTCGAGCTGACGACCATCGAGGCCCGGGAAGCCTTTGGGCCCAACGGTTTACCGATCAGCACCGAGCTGGTGCTGCAACCGGGCGATCTGCGGGTGGACACCGAGGTCGTGGCGCACGCGCCGGTCCGGCTGGTGGCCGACGACGGGCGGATCGCCGAGTTCCCGCGGGCCTGGATGTCGGTGCGGACCGCCGACGGGCGCACCGGTACCGGCTGGATGGAATGGAACCGCAACCTGGCCCCCTGAAGCCCCGTGAGGCCCCGCGAGTTCAGCGCAGATGCGCGCTGTCGTCGTCGAGTTCGTCCCGGCGCAGGCCCATCGGCGTTCCGGCCGGCACGTCGCCGCCGGCCACCACCTGCCGGGTGATCGGCGTCAGGGCCGCGAACAATGCCTCCACCTCGTCGTCGTCGAGCGCCTCGAGGGCGGGTAACGCCGCCCGATCGGTCGTCGCCTCGAGGTCCGACTTCAGCTCGTGCCCGGCGTCGGTCAGGGTGCCGTCGGCGGTGAGCAGGCTGCGCGCACAGAGGCTTTCGACGCACCGGTGCCACTCGGCGTCGTCGTAGGCCCGGCTGCGCTTGATGAATTCCAGCGGAACCGCGCCGGCCGCCCAGTGCAGCACGTTGGCCTGCCGGCCGGAGATGCCGGCGGCCACCAGCGCCGCGATGTGTCCGTCACCGCGATGTTCGCGCAGGAGAGTGGTTGCGTGCCAGAGCTTTTCGACCGGATCCTCGGGCCACGGCAGTGCGGTGTTGGCGGCGAACAGGGGCCGACCGTCCACGCCCAGGCCGGCGACCGCCTTGGAGCACAGGGTCGCTGCCGTAATGACCGCCGCCCGGTCGGCGCCCACTCCCATGCGCCGCAGGGCCGCCGCCGCGCCGGCCAGCCGGGCCCGCAGTGCATCGGCCGGCGGCGCGACGGACCAGGCCGCGGGGAGATACCGGGCCACCTGGGCGGGGGAGAAGTTGTAGAACAGCGCGGTCACCACCGCGGCGGGCACGGGGCCCAGCGGCGCCGAACGCGCCGCGAAGTAGCCGGTGCCCAGGCCGCGGTAGCCGAGGTCCTCCAGGGCGCCCAGCGCCTCCGGTGCGAAGTAGGTCACGGCGTGCACCGGTTCGAAGCGGTCGAAGAAGCGGCGGGCCAGTTCGGGCGTTCGGGTCATGCCCTGCAGTAAATCAGTGTTAGGTTCTGCGACAAGACGTCCCAGGGAGGGCATTGATGAGCAGAATCGGGGTCTGTTCGGGTCTGGCCGCGGCCGCCGTGATCGGTGCGGCGGTCTCCGGGTGCCACTTCAGTGCTTCGCTGGGCTCGGGGCCGCCCGTGGTCGCCAAGGCCGATCTGCAGAAGGACATCACCGACCGGCTGACCAAGGCGGGTCAGCCACCCAAGTCGGTGACGTGCGCGGAGGATCTGGTCGGCGAGGTCGACAAGATCACCCGGTGCGAGGTCGTGCTGTCGGACACCAACGCGATCGAACCGATCGTGAAGACGACCAAGGTCGAGGGCACCACCGTCAACTACGAGATGACTCCGGCGCTCAATCAGGATCAGCTGCAGAAGCAGGTCAGCATGCTGGTCAAGCAGAACGGCATCGCCGCCGACACCGTCACCTGTGAGGGCGGGCTCGAAGGTGTGGTGGGCAACAAGACGAAGTGCACCGTCGAGGGTGGCGGTGAGACGCTGGAGACCACCGTCGACGTGACCGAGGTCAACGGTCTGCTGATGAATTTCCAGATCAACAAGGCCTGAGCCTACTGCGGGTCCGGAAGTCCTTCTGCGACAGCGGATCCTGCCTCGTCGATGATCGCGCGCATGGCCCGCTCGGCGGCGTCCTCATTGCGCATCCGAATTGCCCGGGCGACCTCGTCGTGCAGTGCGATCGCGGCGGGATTGGGCCGCTGCGGCATCATCCCGTGATGGGTCCGTCCGGTGAGCACCTCGGCCACCACGTCGTTGAGGGCGCGGAACATCTCGTTGCCGCTGGCCTCGAGCATGGTGCGATGAAAGATCTTGTCGGCCAACAGATATGAATCGAGATCGCCGGTGCGGCCATGCACCTCCATGTCGGAGACGGCCGCCGCCATGATGCGGCACTGGTGTGGGTCGGCCCGGCGTGCGGCCAACGCCGCGGCGGCGGGTTCGAAGCCGCGCCGCAACTCCGACAGCGATGCCAGCTGCGCCTGACGATCGGCCGAGTCCAGCCGCCACCGGATCAACCGCGGATCGAAGACGTTCCACTTGGTGGCGGGTTGGACGGTGATCCCGACCCGGCGCCGGGAGGCGACCATGCCCATCGACTCGAGCACACGGACCGCCTCGCGCGCGACGCTGCGAGACACCCGGTACTGCGCGCCGAGGCCATCGAGCGTCAGGACATGACCGGCCGGCAGGCGTCCCGAAGCCACGTCCGCGCCCAACGAATCGACGACCGTTGCGTGCAACTCACCGACGATTGCCTCCCGACTCACGGATACATCTTGTCATTAGGTCGGCAGTGTGGCAATAATATGACTATTGACGCCGAAAGGTGTGATCCAGCGCATACCAGTGGGGAGAAGTGATGGCCGTCCCGATCGTCGTCATGGGCGTGTCCGGTTCGGGTAAGTCGACCGTCGGCGCCGCGCTGGCGCAACGGCTGCGGGTCCCGTTCGCCGACGCCGACGACTTTCACCCGGCCGCCAACATCGCCAAGATGTCGGCCGGGCATCCGCTCGACGACGACGACCGCTACCCGTGGCTCGAACGCATCGGCCAGTGGCTGGCCACCCATCCCGAGGGCGGGGTGATGAGCTGTTCGGCGCTCAAGCGCGCCTACCGCGACCAACTGCGCCGGCACGCCCCGCAGACGGAGTTCCTGCACCTGTACGGCACGCCGGAAGTCATCGGCCGGCGCCAGGCCAGCAGGCCGGGCCACTTCATGCCGGCGTCGCTGCTGCAGTCCCAGTTCGACACCCTCGAACCGCTGGACCCCGACGAGGGCGGACTGGTGATCGACGTCGATCAGGCCGTCGATTCCATTGTGGATGACTATGTTTCGCGCACCGGACAGGAGAACTGATGATCACGATACTGGCCGACGCGCCGAAGCTCACCGAACCCATCGCCTCCGGAACCCAGTTGATCCTGGCGTTCCTGGCCGGCATCGCGGTGATCGTCGTGCTGATCACGGTGGTCAAACTGCATCCGTTCCTCGGGCTGATCTTCGGTGCGTTGACCGTCGGGCTCGTTGCGGGTGAGGGCCTGACCACGGTCCTGAAGTCCTTCACCGACGGCTTCGGGTCCACCGCGGCCAGCGTGGGCATCCTGATCGCACTCGGCGCGATGTTCGCCAAACTCCTGGCCGACTCCGGCGGGGCCGACGAGATCGTGGACACCATCGTGGGGCACGCGTCCCCCCGGATGCTGCCGTGGGCCATGGCGCTGGTGGGATCGATCATCGGCCTGCCGATGTTCTTCGAGATCGGCCTGGTCCTGTTGATGCCCGTCATCTACCTGGTAGCCCGCCGATCGGGGCTGTCACTGGTCACGGTCGGGATCCCGGCGCTGGCCGGTCTCTCGGCGATGCACGGGTTCGTGCCGCCGCATCCGGGCCCGTTGACCGCCGTCGGACTGCTCAACGCCGACCTGGGCCTGACGCTCGGTCTCGGTGTGCTGGTGGCGATCCCGACGATCGTGGTGGCCGGACCGCTGTTCGGCAAGCTGGCCGGCCGGTGGGTGGTGGTCGGCGCACCGGACACGTTCGACGCCGACCGGCCGACCGGCGACCGAGACGACACCGACGGTGCCGGACCCCGTCGCCCGTCGTTCGGGCTGACCCTCTTCGCGGTGCTGCTGCCGGTGGTACTGATGATGGGCAAGGCCATTGTCGACATCGGTATCAAGGACGAGAGCCAGTGGTTCCGAAAGGTTTTCGACAGCCTGGGCACGCCGGTGATCGCTCTGCTGCTGGCCGTGATCGTCGGCATGTTCACGTTGGGCCGCGGCGCCGGGATGACCCGCGCGGAGATCATGACGGCGGTCGAATCGGGACTTCCCCCGGTGGCGGGCATCATCATGATCGTCGCGGCCGGCGGCGGATTCAAGCAGGTGTTGGTGGACACCGGAATCGGCACGATGCTCGCCGAATGGGCCAAGCAGGTCAACATCTCGGTGCTGTTGCTGGCCTGGCTGCTGGCGGTGCTCATCCGGCTGGCCACCGGGTCGGCGACGGTGGCCACCATCACCGCGTCGTCCCTGGTGCTGGGGCTGGTCGAGGGCCTGAGCACGCCGCAGGTGTCGCTGGTGGTGCTGGCCGTCGGCGCCGGGTCGCTGTTCTTCTCCCACGTCAACGATGCCGGGTTCTGGTTGGTCAAGGAGTACTTCGGGATGAGCGTCGGTCAGACCATCAAGACGTGGTCGCTGATGGAGACCGCACTGTCGGTGACCGGCCTGGCGGTGGTGCTGATCCTGGACATCTTCGTCTAGATCACGAAAAGCGAAGGCCCCGAGAAACTCTCGGGGCCTTCGTCGGTCGGTTGGTGCAGCAGCTAGCTCTTGACGACCTGCGTCCCGCCGGCGAGCTCGTCGTGCTTGCCCTGTTTGGTGGGGCTGCCGTTGATGGTCACCGCGATCACCACGTAGGCGATGAAGGCCAGCAGCCCGCCCACGTAGGGGATGATCGGCAGCAGCGTGAACGAATTCCGGATGGCCGACTGCTTGAAGTCCGGCCGGGGTGCCCCGCCGGCGCCCCGGACCGACAGTCCGAGGATCTTCTTGCCCAGCGAGGCGCCTTGGGAGACCTCGAGTCCAACGAAGTAGATGAACGTCAGCAGGCCCGAGAACAGTCCGGTCACCATGATGTTGGTCTGCATGTCGATGAAGAAGGCCAGCAGGAAGGACAGGATGCCGACCAGGATGCCGTCGATCACGCGGGCGGCGAACCGCACTCCCAGACCGCCGGGTTGACCGGCACCGGGCTGGGGCGGCGGGTATCCGCCGGGCTGGCCGTACTGCGGTACCGGATAGCCGGTCGGGGGGCCGTAACCCGGTGGAGGCGGCGGGTATCCGCCGGGCGGCGGCGGTGGGAAGTTGGGGTCCGGCGGTGGGTAGTCACCCGTTGTCATCGGTTCGCTCCTGATCACGGTGGATAGTGCGTGATCGAATCTACCGTCTGGGAGCGTGGTGCACCCGCGTTCAGCCGCGGCGCCAGGCCCGGACCCGTTTGCGGGCCTCGCCGGCCAGCTCGTCGCCTTGCTCGAGTGCCGAGTGCGCGAGTTCGCTGCCGCGGTCGCGGGCCGCCTCGAGCAACGGAACCGTCCGCTCGGCGGCGTGCGCGCCGCGCTCGCGGGCGGCCTCGAACAACGGCTCGGCGCGTTCGGCCGCCACCGCGGCCAACTCCTTGCCACGTTCAGCGCCGACGGTGAGGCCTTCCTGCAGGCGCGCGCCGACCCGCTCGGCCAGGTGGTCGGCATCGGCGCCACCGAGTCCGGCGGGTAGCGCGGAGCTGACGCTGTCGGTCAACCGCGCCGCGGCCTGCCGGCCGCGCCAACCCAGTGACGGTTTGCCGGCGGTGTCGGCGGAGGCGATGATCAGGCCGCCCAACAGACTGATGTCGGTGAGCAACTCACGCCGCTTGGCGGCCTTGCGTTCGGGATCCGCTTCGTTCCAGAACATCCGGGCACCCAGATTCGCCGGGATGACCGTCGCGGCCAGGGCGGCCGAGGCGACGCGTGGGACGCGGCCCGTGGCGAGCAGCGCACCACCGATGATCTGAACGGCAGCAGTCACTTTCGCGAACGTCTCGGCATTCTCCGGAACGCTCGAGCCGACCGGGTCGGGCAGCTTCTGCAATCCCTCGAGGGCGGGGCGGGCCGCGTCGGCGGCGGGTTTGGGGCTGCGGAGGGCATCGATGCCCTGGCCGACGAAGGCGACGGCCAGCATGGGACGGGCGACTCTGCGTAGCAACATGTCCGGGCGAGTTCCCGTCCGGGTGCGCTCACAAACCTCTACATCCGCGAGCGTGCACCGTTGTGCGCTTCGGGGGCCATCGGATGCATATGGCTGCACCCTCGGCGCTGGCTGTCGGATTCAGGCGGGCCGGAGCAGCAGCGCGGCCAGATGCGTGATGGTCTGCACGCCGTCGTCGTAGCCGCCCTGATCACCGAGGGCGTTCATGATCGCCAGGGTGTAGCGCTGGTTCGGGCCGGCGAAGCCGACCGAGTTGATCACCCAGCCACCCTGTTCCTGCGACCAGCCGTTCTTGTTCCCCGGCGCCATCGCCGGGCCGGCACCCCAGACCCCCCACTGCTGGTCGGCGTCCACGTTCTGCATGGCCGTCACGATGGTGGCGATGTCGGTCGGGTTCAGGCGGGTGAGCGTGTAGTTGATCAGCCCGTCGAGATCGTCGGCGGTGGCCTTCTGGAAGCCCCAGTACGGGAAGGTCTCGCTGAACCCGCGCTGGGGGACCACACCGGGCATGCCGTAGCGGGGGAAGTTACGGTTGAACGCCTGATGGTCGGGCCCGCCGTAACGGTCCCAGAGGGTGTCCGCGGCGTCGTTGTCCGACGAGTGCAGCATGGCCGAGATCAGTTGGCGGTCCTGGTCATTCAGGCGAAGCTGCCCGGCGTAGGTGCGCGCCAGGAGGTCGACGACGATTGCCAGTTTGATGGTCGACGCGGTCCAGATGAGCGCTCCCGCATTGGGATTGCGGTATGCGGCGCCGGTGCTGCGGTCGCGCAGCACATATCCGACGGTGCCGGGCCGCGTGGCCAGGTAGGCATTGGCCGCGGCAATACGGGCCGACAGGTCGTCCGCGCGCGCCACCGGGGCGGGAACGATCAGAGCGAGGGTCAGAAACAGGACGGAGAGCGCACGAATCATGTTTCAGCTCAGCAGCATTCGCGTCGATCGCTCGAGGAGTTCGGCGATCTGCTGATACGACGCGTAGCCCATCCCGGCGCGCACGAGGGCGCCGGCGTACAGCAACTCGAGGGTTTCGACGACGGCCGGGTCGGCATCGGGGCCCAGGGCCTCGGCCAGCCGCCGGTTGATCTCCTGGGCGATCCGCAGCCGCAGGTGTTCGACGTCGGGATCCTTGCCCAGCAGCGCCGTGGTCACGGCGCCGGCCAGTTCGGGTTCGTCCGAGACCAGCAGGGCGGTATCGCGCAGTACGGCGACCGCACGGGTGGTCGGGTCGGGGGAGTCGTTCGGCGGGGCGGGGGTGTTGGCGAGTCGGCGCCAGAACACCTCGGCGACCAGATGTTCCTTGGAGGAGAAGTAGGTGTAGGCAGTCGCCGCGCCGACGCCGGCCTCCGCGGCGACCATCCTGATGGTCAGCCCGGCGAATCCCTCGCGGCTCAGGACGTCGACGGCCGAGCGGCCGAGGCGGTCGACGGTGTCGGCCTGCTTGGCCGTCAGCCGACGGCGAGTAGCCTCTCTGGCCACCGGTTCGGACACATGTCCGGACGCTACTACACCCCTTTTACCTCGGCAATGGCGACGCGCTAGGTTGCCTACATGCCAGATTCCCAGACCGCCCGCCTCTTCGACCTCGCCGAGCGGGTCACCGGGTTCATGCCCGCCGACGAAGGGCAGGCGCTGTATGACGCCGCGTGCCGCTACCTCGACGGTGGGGTCGGCGTGGAGATCGGGACGTACTGCGGCAAGTCCACGGTGCTGCTGGGCGCGGCGGCCGCCGACACCGGCGGGGTGCTCTACACCGTCGACCATCACCACGGCTCCGAGGAACACCAGGCCGGCTGGGAGTACCACGACACCACCATGGTCGACCCGCACACCGGGCTGTTCGACACGCTGGGAACCTTCCGGCACACGCTGGACGCGATGGACCTGCCCGACCACGTGGTCGCGGTGGTCGGCCGTTCACCGGTGGTTGCTCGCGGGTGGAGCACGCCGCTGCGGTTCCTGTTCATCGACGGCGGGCACACCGACGAGGCCGCCCAGCGCGACTTCGACGGCTGGGTGAAATGGGTCGACGCCGGTGGCGGGTTGGTGATCCACGACGTGTTCCCCAACCCGGACGAGGGGGGCCAGGCGCCCTACCGGATCTACCGCCGCGCGCTGGACAGCGGTGCGTTCCAGGAGGTTTCGGTCACCGGATCACTGCGGGTGCTGCAGCGGGTCACGGGTTCGGCCGGCGAGTCGGTGGACTAACCCCGGGTCACGCACTCGCAGTCGAAGTCGCTCTCCAGGCCCCGGGGCAGTTCATCGCGGAAGATGCCGCTGCCACCGGTGGCGCCGGACAGCGCGTCGGCGGCCAGCACCACGGCCGCCCCGGTCCAGGTGGTCCGCTCCACCGGCCAGCGCTTGCCATCGCTGAACACCAGGCCGGTCCAGTAGGACCCGTCACGCTCGCGCAGGTGCTGCATATTGGCGAACTGTTCCAGGGCGCGGTCACGGTCGCCCAGCGCGTCCAGGGTGAGTACCAACTCGCAGGTCTCGGCCCCGGTGACCCAGGGCCGGTCGTCGACGCAACGGATGCCCAGGCCGCTGACCACGAAATCGGCCCACCGAGCGTCGATCCGGGCCTCGGCGTCCGGGCCGCGCAGGGCGCCGCCGAGGATCGGGTAGTACCACTCCATCGAATGGTGCGGTTTGTCGGCGAAGGACTCCGGGTGCGCGACGATGGCGTGCCCCAGGGCTCCGACGGCCACCTCCCATTCCGGCTGCGGCCGGTCCAGGTGATCCGCCAGCGCCAACGCGCACCGGATGCTGTGGTAGATGCTGGCCGAACCGGTCAGCAGCGCTTCCGGGAGCACACCCGAAGATGAACGAGCCCAACCGATTTCGCCACCGGGCAGTTGGAGTCCGAGGACGAAGTCGATGGCGGCCCGCACCGTCGGCCACATCCGTTCGGCGAACGAGTGGTCGCCGGTGACCTGGAAGTGATGCCATACGCCGGCGGCGATATAGGCGCAGAAGTTGCTGTCGGCGTTGGCGTCCTCGATGACGTCACCGCGAAACTGGATGGGCCAGGAACCATCGGCGCGCTGGGTGCGGCGGCTCCACTCGAAGGCGGCCCGGGCGGGCTCGATCAGGCCCGCGGCGGTCAGGGCCATCGCGGACTCCACGTGGTCCCACGGGTCGGTGTGACCGAACGTCGACCACGGGATCGCCCCGCTGGAATGCTGTGTCCGCGCGATGGACGACGCGGTGTCCACGCATTGTTGCGCGGACAGCACGCCGGCTACGTCCGGAACGTCAGCCAACGGCCGTCTCCCGGAGAACCTCACTGCGCGCGGGCTTCTCGAAGTAGAGCGCCACGCTCTTACCGATCAGTGGATCCAGGGCGGCCTCGGCGGTGCGGGTCAGGGCCGGTGCCGACATCATGTCCCAGACCAGCAGCTTGTGGTAGGCCGAGACGGCCGGATTCTTCGTGTCCTCCACGCCCACCGCACACTTGAGCCACCAGAACGGCGAATGCAGGGCGTGCGCGTGATGCGTGTGCACGAACGTCATACCGCGTGACGCGATCTTCGCCCGCAGATCGCTGGCCCGGTAGATCCGCACGTGCCCGCCCTCGTTGGCGTGGTACTCGTCGGAGAGCAGCCAGCAGATCCGTTCGGGTAGCCAGCGGGGGACCGTGACCGCCAGTGTCCCACCGGGTTTGAGCACCCTGACCAGTTCGGCGATGGCAGCGTCGTCGGCCGGGACGTGCTCGAGGATCTCCGAGGCGATCACCACGTCGAAGGTGCCGTCGTCGTAGGGCAGCTCCAGCGCGTTGCCCACGACGGCCTTCGCGCGGGCGGACTCACCCACCTGACCTTCCAAGGCCATGGCCTCGAACATCGTTGCCACATCGGACATATCGGATTCGCTCATGTCGAATGCGGTGATGTCCGCACCACGCCGGTAGGCCTCGAAGCTGTGCCGGCCGGCGCCCGCACCCACATCGATCACCGAGACGCCCGGCCCGATCCCGAGCCGGTCGAAGTCCACTGTCAGCATGCCCGGCTCCGTTCGATCGCGCGCTGATAGACGGAGACCGTCTGGGCGGCAACGGATTCCCACGAATACACATCCACGGCCCGTTGCCGGCCGGCGATCCCCAGCTGGTAGCGCCGCTCGGGTGAGTCCAGCAGGTTCCGAAGCACAGTGGTCAGTTCCTCCGCATCGCCGGGTTTGACGAGCTCGGCGCACAGCCCCTCGGAACCGAGCACTTCCGGTAGCGCGCCGGCCCGGCTGGCCACGATGGGCGTCCCGCTGGACATGGCCTCCACCGCCGGCAGTGAGAAGCCCTCGTACAGCGACGGGATGCACGAGATCTCCGCGGAGGCCAGCAGCGCGGCGAGTTCGGCGTCGGACAGCCCGCTGGAAATGTGCACGATATCGGAGATGCCGAGCTCGGCGATCCGTTTCTCGGTGGGGCCATTGGGTTCCAGCTTCGCCACCAGCTGCAGCTCCACATCGCGCTCGGTGCGCAACTTGGCGACGGCCTGCAGCAGGTTCGACACACCCTTGAGTGGCACGTCGGCGCTGGCGATGGCGATGATCCGGCCCGGCACCCGGGGCTGCAGGGTCGGCTTGAACAGCTCGGTGTCCACGCCGAGCGGAACGACGTGCAACTGATCGGGGTGGACGCCGAAGTCGTCGGCGATATCGGCGGCCGAAGTGGTGGACACGGTCAGCAGGTCGGGGATCTGCCGAGCGACGTCCTTCTGCATCTCGGCGAACCCGTACCAGCGGTGCACCAGCGGTTTGCGCCACCACTTGGCGGCGGCCAGGTCCAGCACCCGGTCCCGGGTGATCGGATGGTGCACGGTGGCCACCACGGGGGTGCCGCCGGCGGCGATCTTCAGCAGACCGGTGCCCAGGCTCTGGTTGTCGTGCACGATGTCGAACCGGCCGGCCGGGTCGCGCTGGCGGTCGGCCAGGATGCGCGCGGTCCGCAATCCGAACGTGCGGGGCTCGGGGAAGCCGGCCGTCCACATGGTCAGCAGCTCGAGCAGGTCGATGCCGTCCCGGATCTCGCTGGGCCGTGGCACCCGGAACGGGTCGGGCTCGCGATACAGGTCCAGGCTGGGCACCTCGCGCAACATGACGCGCTCATCCAGGCCGCCCGGGTACGGCGGGCCCGAGAAGACCTCGACGTGGTGGCCGAGTTCGACCAGCCCGCGGCTGAGATGGCGCACGTAGACGCCCTGCCCGCCACAGTGGGTCTTGCTGCGGTAGGACAGCAGCGCGATCCGCAACTTCTGGCTCACGCGGCCACTCGGAAATCACCGGGGATAAAGCTGGACATGTGTCTGGACCTTAGTTCGCTGAGCTAACTGGCGCAACGCGCCCGGTTTCCGGTGACCGGTCACCAACCGGTGCTGAGTACCCGCTCGAGCGTGTCGGCAAAAAAGTCGGCGGCCGTGACGGACAGGCACATCGGTGGCTTCATCTTCAGCACGTTCATCCGGTCGCCGGTGGGCTGGACGATGATGCCCAGCTCACGCATGCGCTCGCAGATCGCCGATGTCTCCGCCACGGCCGGTTCCAGCGTCACCGGATCGCGTACCAGCTCCACTCCCATATACAGCCCGCAACCGTGCACCGCTCCGACCAGCGGATGACGGGTGGCGATGTCGGCCAGCCGCGCACGCAGGTGATCCCCGACCACCAGGGCGTTGTGCTGCAGGCCCTCGCGTTCGATGACGTCCAGGACGGTCAGCCCGACCACGCACGACACCGGACTGCCGCCGGCCGAGGAGAAGAAGTAGCCCTGGGTCCGGTAGGCGTCGGCGATGGCCCGCGTGGTGATGACGGCACCCAGCGGCTGACCGTTGCCCATCGATTTGGCCACCGTGACGATGTCGGGCACGACCTGCTGGCCCTGGAATCCCCAGAACCAGCGGCCCAGGCGGCCATAGCCGACCTGGACCTCGTCGGCGATGGCGAGCCCGCCGGCCGCGCGCACCGCCCGGTAGACCGCGGGCAGGTAGCCGTCGGGCAGCGCGATGCCGCCGGCGTTTCCGTAGAACGGTTCGCAGATGAACGCGGCCGGTGAATGGCCCTCGGCGACAAGGGTTTCGATGATGTCGACCGCCTCGTCGGCGTACCGTCCGGCCGCCGCGCCGCGATGCTCACCCCGATAGCTGTTCGGGCTGGTGACGGTGTGCACCCAAGGCGGCCGGGTGGTCAGGGCGTTGGGATTGTCGGCCACCGAGGTCGAGATCGCGTCGGTGGCGTAGGTCCAGCCGTGATAGGCCTCGGCCACGGCGACGACGTCGTGGCGCCCGGTGGTGGCCATGGCCAGCCGCAGGGCCAGGTCGACGGCCTCGGAGCCGGAGTTGACCAGGAACACCGTGTCCAGGGGGTCGGGCAGGGTGGCGGCCAGGCGCTGCGAGAAGTCGGCGATCGCGCGGTAGTTGAACCGGGAGTTGGTGTTGAGCCGGCGCCACTGCCGGGCGACGGCGTCGGCCAGGTCGGGGTGGCCGTGCCCGATGGCCGCGACGTTGTTCACCATGTCCAGGTAGCTGCGGCCGTCGACGGAACACAGGTACTCGCGCCAGCCCCGTTCGATCCGGGGCGGACGCCGGTAGTACTGCTCCTGCACGCCGGCCAGGGCCCCCTCGCGGCGCCGGACCAGGTCGTCGGCGTCCTCGTCGGCCCCCGATCGCGGGGCCAGGCCCAGCAGTGGCGCCGGGTCGGCGGACAGGGCCAGCCAGCCGGGCGCGTACTCGGGCCGGACGAATGCCGGCACCGAAAGGTCGGAGTCGCCGGTGCGGATCTGCAGCCAGACCCGGCCCGGACCCGCGGTCGCCAGGGGCGCGCCGGCGGCCACGGCGTGTCCGGTGAGCTCAGCGGGCCGGACCGAAGGCCCGCGCACCACCACGACGACGCCGTCGGGGCCGGCCAGGATCACCTCGCCCTCGGCGGCCGACTCGACCACCCCGTCCAGTGGCGCCGTCACGGACGTCGCGTCGGCGAGCCACACGTCGATACCGGTCGGCACGGTAGCCGGTGAGTCATGGTGCAGTGCAACGGATCTGGTCAGTCGCGGAGCGCCGTACCGGGTCACGGCGGCCGGTGCCCCGGCGGCCAGTGCGCGCGCGGCGGCATCCTGCTCGCACCCGGTGTCGAGCCAGGCGCCCGCGTCCACCAGGTCGGACAGGGCCGAGAAGTCCAGCAGCACAACGTCATCGGCCACGACACCGGCGAGAATCGGAGCCAGCTCCGGCGTGTGTGCGGCTGCCGGGCGGCGCACCGCGTCGGCGATCAGCGCGGTCATGACGTCACTCGGCACGGACACGGCGCGCTCGAAGATCCGCCATTCGAACTCGAGGGCTCCGGAGGCGTACTCGTTGTCGGCGTCGACGGCGGCCTGCTGATTGCCGCTGACCACCAGGGTGGCCGCGCGCAGCACCACCAGCGGCCACAGGGCGGCGATCTCGCTGTCGCGCAACGGCCGTACCTGGTGGAAGGCGGCGATCAACGGCAGTGCCGCGGCGGGCTCGCCGCCCTCGTGGCGCAGCACCGCGGACACCGTCACGGCGAGCTCGCCGATGGCCCACGAGTGGGTGAGGTCGCCGAAATCGATGATGCCGTCCGGTGATTGGTCGGCGCCGCCGAGGCCACGTCCGCAGACGACGTTGTCGTCGGTGATGTCCCCGTGGATCGCCTGCATTGGCAGATCGGCCGCGAGGCCGGCCACCGTGCGCCAGGCGGCCGCGGTGGCGGTCTGCACCAGATGCCGTCGGCTGGGTTCGGCGACGTAGTGGGCCAGCAGCTCGATGGTGCGATCGGCGTGCCGCAGATCCCACTGCAGTGTGCGCTGCAGACCGGGATGGTCGAACCCGGCCAGCGCGGTACCGGCGCGCCCGACCAGCGAGCCCAGCGCCGCCCACCGGTGCGGCGGCACGTAGCCGTCGCCACTCATGGTGCCGCCGTCGAGGAAGTCGATGATCCGGGCGAACAGCGTGCCGCCCGAGCCGTCGGGCACCTCGGCGATCGGCGTGATGTTGCGGGCCGCCCGCAGGCCCGCATCGGCCAGGAACGTCGCCGCGGCGTCCTGGGCCTCGATCTCGACGCGTCCGAATGCCGGGTTGGCCACCTTCAGCACCCCGACCGGTTCACCGGTGGCACCACGCAACAGGAAGTTGGCGTCCTGCTGGCTGCCGAGCGCGGTGGCGGTGACGGCGAGTCCGAAATGGTCCCGCGCGATGGCCACCGCATCGGGCACCGAAACGACCGGCGCGGGCAGTTCACCCGCCTGGAAGAAGTCGAACGGCTCGCTCATCCTCATCGGAGGTCATCTTAGATACGGTGGGTGCATGCGTGCGCTGATCATCGTCGACGTGCAGAACGATTTCTGCGAGGGCGGCTCCCTGGCCGTCGCCGGCGGGGCGGCCGTGGCCCGGGCGATCAGCGACCGGCTCGCGGGGGAGCATGGCTACGACCATGTGGTCGCCACCAAGGACTTCCATATCGACCCGGGCGCGCACTTCTCCGACCATCCGGATTTCGCCTCGTCCTGGCCGCGGCACTGCGTGGCGACGACGGCCGGCGCGGAGTTCCACCCCGACCTGGACACCCAGGCCGTCGAGGCCGTCTTCCGCAAGGGCGCCCACGCCGCGGCCTACAGCGGGTTCGAGGGCGCCGACGACACCGAGACGCCCCTGGCCTCGTGGCTGCGCACCCACGACGTGGACGCCGTGGACGTGGTGGGCATCGCGACCGACTACTGCGTGCGGGCCACGGCGGCCGACGCGGTCGCCAACGGATTCACCACCCGGGTACTGCTCGACCTGACCGCGGGGGTGGCCCCCGAATCCATCGAGGAAGCGCTGGCCGCGCTGCGCGCCGCCGGGGTCGAACTCGTCGCCGGACCTGGGAACGCGCGCTGAGTACCGCCACGGAATTCCTTGCCGCAGCCGAACTCTCGCTGGATGCGGCCGGCCGGCGCGACCGCGCCGAATGGCTCGGGCTGTTCGCCCACGACGGCCGGGTGGAGGATCCGGTGGGGTCCACCCCGCACGTCGGCCACGTCCAGATCGGCCGGTTCTACGACACGTTCATCGGGCCCCGGGAGATCACCTTCGACTCCCGCGCGGATTTCGTCGCGGGGTCGACGGTGGTGCGGGATCTGACGCTGAACGTCCGGATGAGCGCGGCCGTCGCCATGCAGATCCCGGCGGTGCTGGTCTACCGGCTGACCGACACCGCCGAGGGGCTGAAAATCGCTTCGCTGCAAGCCTATTGGGAACTCGCGCCGATGATGGTGCAGTTCGCCAGGCAGGGCGTGCCCGCGATGAGCGCCGGCCTGACGCTCTCGCGGGCGCTGCTGGCCAACCAGGGCGCCGACGGTGCGTTCGGGTTCGCCCGCGGGCTGCGCCGGCCCGGACGCCGGGCGCGGGCCAAGGTCGACGATCTGCTCGCCGCGCTGTCCGGCGGCGACGAGCTGTCGACCCGCCGGATCCTCGGTCACGGCGCCAAGGTGGACGTCGATCTCGGGCTGCTGGACCAACGGTTGCGCGGTGCTCACACCAGCAAGATCCTGGCGGCCGGCCACTCGATCACGGTGTCGCTGACCGCCGGCCGATCGGAGCCGCGCGGGGTGCTCATCTTCGACTTCGCCGACGACGAGACGTTCCGCGCGGTGCGCTTCTTCGCCTGATTTCCCGGATCAGTTCAGATGTCGCGCTTGCGGCGGTAGAGCGTCCCGACCGCCAGCAGGATCAGGCTGACCAGCAGAATGGCCGTGGCCAGCACGTCGATCTGCGGCGGTACGGCGGCCTTGACCGCCGCGTTGACGAACAACGGATACGTCACCGTCGAGCCGCTGACGAAGTACGTGATGATGAAGTCGTCGAGGGACAGCGCGAAGGACAGCATTCCGGCGGCGACGATGCCTGGAACGATCAGCGGCAGGGTCACCTTGAAGAACGTCCGGGCCGGTCCGGCGCCCAGGTCCAGCGACGCGTCCTCGAGCGTCCAGTCGAAGCCGCGAACCCGGGCGCGCACGGTCATCGCGATGAAACTGATCTGGAATGCCACGTGCGCGATGATGATCGTGGCGAACCCGGTGGCCCAGCCCAGGTCGAGGAACAGCGTCAGCAGCGAGGCACCCATCACCACCTCGGGCGCGGTCAACGGCAGCACCAGGAACGTCTCGACGGTCTTGCTGCCCCGGAATCGTTGCCGCACAAGGGCGATCGCCAGCAGGGTGCCGAGCACCAGTGCGATCGCCGTCGAGACCGCGGCCACCGTCAGGCTCATCTGCAGTGCCTTGGTCAGGGCCGGGTACTTGAACGGATTGAGCCAGTTCTCCAGGGTGAAGCCCTGCCACGTGTAGTTGAACTTGCCGGCCGGCTTGTTGAAGGAGAACAGTACGATCACGAAGATCGGCAGGAAGATATAGAGCATCACCAGACCGGCGACGATGCGTAGCGCCAGATCGCCGAATCGCCCGTTGCCTCGGAAACCCCAGGACCCGCGCAGCCCGCGCCGCGCGGCCCCAGCCTTCTCCAGGGACTCCGCCACCGCGGCCGGCGCCGTCATACCAGGTCCTCCGTGCCCAGGGCGCGGGCGTACGACAGCACGCCCACCAGGATCATCGCCATCAGCACGAAACTGAGCGCCGCGGCGGCCGGATAGTCCTTGACCACCAGGAACTGTTTCTGGATGACGTTGCCGATCATCGTGGTCTGCGTGCTGCCCAGGTAGTCGGCGTTGATGAAATCACCCACGGCCGGGATGAACACGAGCATGGAACCGGCGATCACACCCGGCAGCGACAGTGGCAGGATCACCTTCCGGAACGCCCGGAACGCCGAGCTGTACAGATCCTTGGATGCCTCGATCAGCCGCGGGTCGATCTTCTCCAGGCTCACGTAGAGCGGCAGGATCATGAACGTCATCGAGTTGTAGACCAGGCCGCCGATGACCGCCCACGGGGTGGACAGCAGCCGGCCGTCGACCAGTCCCAGCGTGTCCAGCAGCCGCACGAAGAAGCCGTCGTCGGCGAAGATCGTCTTCCACGCCAGGGTGCGCACCAGGAACGTCACGAAGAACGGCAGCACCACGAGACCGAGCAGGAGGTTCTTGTAGCGACCCGATTTGAATGCGATGACGTAGGCCAGGGGATAGGACAGCAACAGCGAGATCACGGTTGCCGCAAGGGCATACACCAGTGACCGGACGATCTGCTCGTGGTACAGCGTGAACGCCTGCCCGTAGTTGCCGAAGTCCCACGCGAAGGTCAGCTTCGGCAGGTACACCGAGCCGCCCATGGTGGACAGCGACGTACGGAACAGCGAGATGAACGGCACCACGAAGAAGATCGCGAGATAGGCCAGCCCGGGCAGGATCATCAGGTACGGCGCGATCCTGCTCCGCTGGCGACTGCTGCTGGCTACCCCTGCCATCGGCGCTCAGCTGCCGGTGACGGCGGCGTATGCGGCGTTGAACGCCTGCGTGTCCTCGTCGGACAGTGCCGGCCAGGTCTTGAGGTTGGCCTTCATCGCGTCGGTCGGGTTGATCAGTGGGTTGGCCGCCAGCTTCTTGTCGATCTTGTCGAGTTCCTCGGTCATGTCCGAGAGAACGGGCACGTACTGGGTGAATGCGACCAGCTTGGCGTAGTTGGGCCGGTCGTAGACGTAGTCGATCCACGCTTCGGCGGCATGCTGGTTCTGCGTGGTGTACGGGATCACCTGGGTGTCGATGAACCAGTCGCCGCCGGACTCCGGGATGATGAAATCCAGGTCCGGGTTATCGGCCTGCAGCTGCACGATGTCACCCGAATATGCCTGCGCCACAACGATATTGCCGGCTGCCAGATCGTCGGCGTAGTCGTTGCCGGTGAAGCGCCGGATCTGGCCCTTGTCCTTCTGTTCCTTGATCAGGTCGACCGCCTTCTGGACGGTCGCCAGGGTGGGTTGCTCGGGGGAGTTGCCCTGTGAGGACATGATCATGCCCAGGCCGTCCTGGGTGTCCGACAGCAGGCTGACCTTGCCCTTGAAGGCGGGATCCCACAGGTCGTCGATCTTGGTGATCGGCCGGTTGGTGGCCGCCTTGTTATAGGCCAGCCCCACCATGCCCGTCATGTAGGGCGCCGTGTACTTGCGGCCCGGATCGGACGCGTCGTTCAGCAGGTCGGGCCGCAGGTTCTTGCGGTTGGCCACCCGGGTTTCGCTGATCTCGTTGAGCCAGCCGAGTTGCTTGAGCCGCAACGCCATGAACTGGGTGGGCACCACCAGATCGGCGCCGATGTCCTGCTTGCGCGACAACGGCTCCTTGTTCTTGGCGAACCATTCCTCGTTGTCGTTGAAGTCCTCCTTGTAGTCGACCGTCAGGCCCGAGGCGGTCTGGAACCCGGCGACGAAGCCGTCGGCCATGTACAGCGGCCAGTTCGAGATCCGCAGATGGCCGGAGGCCTTGGCGCCGTCGTCCGCGGTGGTTGCCGTGGCCGTCGTGCCGCCACCGCCGGAGTCCTTCGACCCGCAGGCGGCCAGGAACGACGGCCCGAGAACGAGGGCCGCCGCGGCGGCGCCGCCCCGTCCCAGGAATCGGCGCCGGGACGTGCGGTTGGCGCCCAGTCGAGCGGCCAGGAGTTGGGGATCGAATTCGTCGTTGGAGGCCATGCCTGCGCTGCCTTTCGTCGGGGGGATTGGGGATTGGGTGGGCTCGATGCTCCGGGTGGGTCAGGAGTCGTCGAGCATCTCCTCGAGATCCTCGGTGGTGGGGATGTCGGCGGCCGGCAGCACCAGCGACGCCGACGGCGCCCAACTGACGTGCACCTGATCGCCCGGACGCAGCATCGGCAGATCGTCATCGGGCCCGATGTGGGCAACGATCGGGGAATCGTCGGCAGCCGCCAGGCCCAACCGCACCACCGGCCCCTGGAAGGTCAGATCGGTGACGGTGGCGGGGATGACGGCCAGATCGCCGGCCGGGGAGGCTGGGATCTCCATGCTGACACGCACCCGCTCGGGCCGGATCATCAGCGTGGCCTGACCCCCGGGCTCGATCGTGGTGGCGCCCGGTGCGGCCGGCAGTTTGGTTCCCAGCACCTCGACCTCGACCAGATCCTGCCCGCCCGCCCGGCCCGCGCGGCCCGTCTGGCGGCCGTGCCACAGGTTGGCCTGGCCGATGAAGCTGGCGACGAACACGGTCGAGGGCCGGTCGTAGATCTCGGTGGGCGTGCCGATCTGCTCGACGTTCCCGGCGTTCATGACCGCGATGCGGTCACTCATCGTCAGCGCCTCCTCCTGATCGTGGGTGACGTAGACGAACGTGATGCCGAGCTCACGCTGGATGCGCTTGAGCTCGAACTGCATGACGTGGCGCAGTTTGAGGTCCAGCGCACCGAGCGGCTCGTCGAGCAGCAGGGCGCTGGGATAGTTGACCAGGGCGCGGGCCAGGGCCACGCGCTGCTGCTGGCCGCCGGAGAGCTGCGCCGGTTTGCGCAGGGCGAAATCGGTCAGCCGAACGACCTCGAGCAGTTCGTCGACGCTGCGCTTGACCTCCTCTTTTCCCTTCTTCTGGCTGCGGGGCCCGTACGCCACGTTGTCCCACACGCTCATGTGCGGGAACAGGGCGTAGTGCTGGAAGACGGTGTTGACGTTGCGCTTGTGGGGCGGTACTCGCGATACGTCGGTGCCCTCGAGCCGGATGGCGCCGTCGGTCGGCGTCTCGAAACCGGCGATCATCCGCAGCGTCGTGGTCTTGCCGCAGCCCGACGGTCCCAGCATCGAGAAGAACTCGCCGGAACCGATGGAGAAGTCGGCGTCGGCAACCGCGACGTAATCGTCGAACCGCTTGGTGACGTGATCGATCTCGATCACAGGAGCGCCCCCGGGAGGCGCTACTCGGCGTTGCTGCTGTCCTGAGTGGCTGTCTGTGGCCTGCGTGCCGATCTCGGTCAGGACTCGACCTCTCTGCTCGTTTCCCCCGTCCGATAACGATCACCCATCCGTGCGGATGCCGCAACCGATTCCGTCCCCAAAGTTCACTTCGGCGATGGATTCTGTTGTTCAGTCGACGGCCGCGAACCAGATCCGGTCGACGTCGCCGGGACCGGGTTCGGCCGGGCACAGTTCGTCCCGCAGCGCCTGGCCGACCAGTAGGCGCCCGGTGTTGACCAGGTGTGCGCGCATCGCGGCGGCGGCCGCGTCTGGCTGTCCGGCCAGGATGGCGTCGACGACGGGCGTGTGTTCGGCGTCGATGTCGGCGATCGACCGGGTGCGTTCGGCGGTCGAGGCCCCCAGCAGGCGGGTGGCCTCGCGCAGGGCCCTGACGATGTCGCGGGCACGCTGGTTGCCGGCCCACTCCAGGATCAGATCATGCAACCGCAGGTCATGGCGCATGAACTCGTCCTCGCCGCCGGCTTCGGCCGCCGCGCGCATCAGTGCGCGTTCGGCCCGCAGGGCGTTGGCCAGCCCGTCGTGCGCGGCGCCGGCGGCGCGTCGGACCGCGGGCAGTTCCAGGGCCAGGCGGACCGCGAAGATGTCGGCGATGTCGGATGCGCGGGGGAGCCGGATCCGGAATCCCTGACGCGCCTCGAAGGTGATCAGCCCGACCTCCTCGAGGCGCAGCAGTGCCTCGCGGACCGGCGTGCGGGAGACGCCCAGGGACGCGGCGAGTTGGTAGGCCGAATACCGCACCCCGGGCTTCATCCGGCCGTCGTCGATGGCCGCTCGCACGGCGGCGACCGCCTGCTCGACGCGCCGACCGCCGGACGGATCGAGCGGTTCGAGGTCGGGGAGACCCTGCGCCACCGGCGAACTGTAGCATGCCACGTGTGTAGCATGCTACCTGTGAGTGATGCCGACAACCTGCGCCGGCGCCTGCTGCAGGCCGGGCTGGCCGACGTCCGCAGCGACGGCACCACCCGCGCCCTGTACTCGTCGGACGCTTCCCTGTATCGCGTCCCACCGCTGCTGATGGCCGCCCCGCGGGACGCCGATGAGGTGGCCGTCGTGCTCGAGGTCTGCCGGGCCGAGGGCGTTCCGGTCACCGCCCGCGGCGCCGGGACATCGATCGCGGGCAACGCCGTCGGCACCGGCGTGGTGCTGGACTTCAGCCGGCATATGGGCCGGGTGCTCGCGGTGGACCCGGACGCGGCGACGGCCACCGTGCAGCCGGGCGTCGTGCAGGAGGACCTGCAGCGCGCCGCCGCCTTGCACGGCCTGCGGTTCGGACCGGATCCGTCATCGTCGTCGCGCTGCACCATCGGCGGGATGATCGGCAACAACGCGTGCGGGACCCGCGCGCTCGGATACGGCCGGACGAGCGACAACCTGTTGGGGGTCAAGGCCATCACCGGAACCGGGGCGGCGTGGGACGCGCCCGCGGTACGCGACGGTCTGCGCGAGGTCACCCGCGCCGGTCTGGCGACCATCCGGACCGAATTCGGCAGATTCGGCCGGCAGGTTTCCGGTTTCGCGCTGGAGAATCTGTTGCCCGAGAACGGTTTCGGCGCACACCGATTGCTGGCGGGCAGCGAGGGCACGCTGGCGGTCATCACCGAGGCCACCGTGCGGCTGGTCTCCGAACCGGCCCATCGGGTGCTGGTGTTGCTGGGCTATCCGGATATCGCCGCGGCCGGCGATGCGACACCACAGGTGCTGACGTACGGTCCGGTGGCCTGCGAGGGCATCGATTCCCGCATTGTCGACGTGGTGCGCGATCGGCGTGGCCCGGCCGCGGTGCCGCCGCTGCCGCGGGGTGCGGCGTGGCTGTTCGTGGAGCTCACCGGCGATGAGCCGGCCGAGCTATCGTCACGTGCGTCGGCACTCGGAACCGGCTGTGAGGCAGTCGAATCCATGGTAGTGACCGACACCGGCCAGGCGGGTGCACTGTGGCGGATCCGGGCCGACGGCGCCGGGCTGTCCAGCCGCAGCCCGGCGGGCCTGCCGGCGCATGCGGGTTGGGAGGACGCCGCGGTGCCCCCGGACCGGATGGGGGACTATCTGCGTGACTTCGACGCACTGATGACCGAATACGGCCTGACCGGCCTGCCGTACGGTCACTTCGGCGACGGCTGCCTGCACATCCGGATCGACTTTCCCCTGCAGAAGCCCAGCGGGACAACGGTTTTCCGGGAATTCCTGCTGGCCGCCGGGCACCTGGTGGCCGGTTACGGCGGTTCGCTGTCGGGTGAGCATGGCGACGGCCGGGCCCGGGGCGAACTGCTCCCGCTGATGTACTCGCCGGCGGCGCTGGCATTGTTCGCGGCCGTCAAGAATGTGGTCGATCCCGACAACATCCTCAACCCGGGTGTGATCGTCGATCCGCGTCCGCTGGACGCCGATCTGCGTGAGCCGGCCCCGGTGTGGCGCCGGGATCTGGCCTTCGCCTATCACGGCGACGGTGGGAACTTCACCCAGGCGGTGCACCGGTGCACCGGCGTCGGGAAGTGCCGGGCCGATAACACCGCCGCGGGCGGCGTGATGTGCCCGTCGTACCAGGCCACCCGGGAGGAGAAGGATTCGACCCGGGGCCGGGCCCGGGTGCTGCAGGAGATGATCAACGGAACCGCGGTCACCGGCGGGTGGCGTGCTCCGGAGGTGCACGACGCGCTGGATCTGTGCCTGTCCTGCAAGGGATGTCTCTCGGATTGCCCGACCGGAATCGATATGGCGGCCTACAAGGCCGAGGTGCTGTACCAGAGCTACCGGGGCCGGATGCGTCCGGCCGCGCACTACTCGCTGGGCCGGCTGCCGCGCTGGGCGGCCCTGGCCTCCCGGTTGCCGCGGGTGGCCAACGTCGCCACGGGTCTGCCGGGCGTGCGTGCGGCCGGAATGTCGATGGCCGGAGTGGATCCGCGCCGCAGCATTCCGCCGTTCGCGCGCAGGACATTCCGATCCTGGTTCCGCGGTCGTCCGGCGGCCCCCGGCGATCCGGTGCTGCTGTTCGTCGACACCTTCACCAACTACTTCACACCCGACGTCGGGGTGGCCACCGTCCGGGTGCTGGAGGCTGCCGGTTATTCACCCCGGCTGACCGACCGCCAGCAGTGCTGCGGGCTGACCTGGATATCGACCGGGCAACTGGATGCGGCCCGCAAGATCCTGGGCCGCACCGTGACCGCCCTGGCCGGTTCGGTCCCGATCGTCGGCATGGAGCCCTCCTGCACGGCAGTGCTGCGTTCCGATGCCGCCGAGTTGTTGCCGGCGCCGGGTGCGGCGGAGGCCCTGGCGGTCGCCGAGCGCACCCGGACCCTGGCCGAGCTGCTGGTCGAGCGGGGCTGGGAACCGCCCGCCCTGGACGGTACTTCGGTTGTGGCCCAACCGCATTGCCATCATCACGCGGTGATGGGGTGGGGTGCCGACGAGCAACTGCTGCGGTCGGCGGGTGCGACGGTGCAGCGCCTGGGCGGCTGCTGCGGGCTGGCCGGGAACTTCGGCGTCGAGAAGGGGCACTACGAGGTGTCGGTGGCCGTCGCCGATCAGCAGCTGCGTCCCGCGGTGGCCGCCGCGCCGGCCGACACCGAGATCCTGGCCGACGGCTTCTCCTGCCGCACCCAGCTGGCCGATCTGACCGACCGGCGCGGCCGGCACCTGGCCCAGCTGCTGGCCGACGGGCTATGAGATCGCGTCGATGACCCAGGCCGACAACAGCGGGGCGCGTAGGAAAGCGTGGTCGGTCAGCCCGAGCCGACGCAGCAGCATCTGCATGCGCAGGATGCAACAGCCCATCCGGATCATCGAGAACATCTCGTACCACTCCAGGCCCCGCAGCGGCCGACCGATCATCTCTTCGTAGCGTTCGATCACTCGGGCGCGGCTGTCGAAGCCGGGTAGCTCCGGATCAGCCTGCATCCCTTGGGATTCCAGCATCTGCCGCCGGGTGGCCAGCCACCAGCCGAGGTCGGCCTCGGCCGGGCAGACACAGGCCTGCTCCCAGTCGATTACTCCCACGATGGTTCCGGTGTCATCACAGATGGTGTTGGACAACCGGGCATCCCCCCAGCTGACCGCCAGCGGCCCGGCATCAGTGGGCTGGTTGCGTTCCAACCAGCCGAAGGCGCGGATCATCAGCTCGGGTGCATCACTGTCGGTGGCCCAATCGAGATATTCGCGCCACCAACCCAATTCGCCCGCGGTGCCCACTCCCTGGCTGCGTTGCAACCACGGGGCCTCGGCGACGGGAACCCGCTGCAGTGCCGCCAGGGTGTCCAGGAAGCCGTCGTGCAGACGCCGCTGCACCTGCGGCCCGGCGTCGTGCAGCCAGCCCCGGCTGGCGTAGGTCATATCGGAATGCGTGTGACCGGTGATCCGTGGCATCACCATGAATCGGGACCCGATCCACCCGCTGTCGGGCTCGTAGTGGATCGGTGACGGGGTGGCAATGCCATAGCCGTGCAACAGTTCCTGCGTCCTGGTCTGGCCCGCCAGGTCATACTCGTCGAAGATGCCGCCACCGGCCGGCGGAATACGGATGACGTACTCGGATGTCGAGCCGTCCCTGCCGGCGCTGAACACCAACGACTCGCTGGACCAGCCGGAGGCCTTGTTGGCTGCCCGCAGCTCGGACAGTTCGACGTCCGGCTGGCCCAACCGCTCGCCGAACCAGGCGGTGAGCTGGGTGCGGGTCTCGACGAGGTCGCGCTGGGCGAGGGAAATGCCGGCCATGCCGGTTACTTTACGTCAGAACCTCCGTATGTAACATGACCGGCGTGACTGATTCTTCGGCGGCGCCGCACCACGTGGCCTTCGGACCGTTGGATGATCCGCGCCGGCCGCTGGCCGTCCTGGTGCACGGCTTCCCGGACACCCCGCACACCTGGCGGCACCTGGGCCCGCAGCTGGTGGCCGACGGATATCGCGTGGTGGCGCCCTGGCTGCCCGGCTACCTGGACCCGGGCGCCGGCGCCGTGACCGTCGGCACCTACGTCCACCGGATCCTGGAGCTGTACCGGGAACTCGGGGGCGATGAACGGGCGCTGCTGATCGGACACGATTGGGGCGCCAACGCCGGCTACGGCGTGGTGAACCGTGAACCGGCCGCGTTCTCGCGGTTCATCGCCCTGGCAGTGCCCCCGACCGCGGCGCTGGGGGCCGGCCTGTTCAGTTACCCGCAGTTGCGGCGGTCGTTCTACGTCTGGTTCATCCAGCAGGTGGGTCTGGCCGAACCGGCCCTGCTGGCCGAGGGCTTCTGGGAACAGCTGTGGGCCGACTGGTCACCGGGCTACGACGCCCACGACGACCTCGCCGAACTGCGCCGGCACGTCACCGCCGAGACCATCGCCGGTGTGATCAACCCCTACCGGGCCAACTTCCACCCCGAACTCAACGATCCGCGGTTCGCCGACGAGGCCGTCGCCGCGCTCTGCCCGCCGACGGTGCCCACCCTGTATCTGCACGGCGCGGACGACGGCGCGATCGGAGCCGAGCTGCTCACCGACGTCCAAAACCACTTGCCGGCAGCCGGTTCGGCATTCGAATTGGTCGATGGTGCCGGACACTTCCTGCACCTCGAACGTCCCGATGAGGTCGCGGGGCTGATCCGGGCCTGGCTCGCTTAGATCGCGGAGCGCGCCGCGATCCGCTCGGCGCTGACCGTGCTCCTCACGAAACCGACGAACGGGTTAGACCGTCTCGGGCGAATCCGCCCGTTCGTCCGTTTCGGCGTATGTTGGCCTGGCGCGGGTCCAGCCCGGCCGCCAGCCGCAACTCGGCCAGGAAATCTTCCGGACTGCCGGCCTGGACCAGGTAGTGGCACACCGCGATCCGCACCACGGCGGCCGCCGCGATGTCCGAGTTGGAGCCGGGGATCACCCGTGCGATCCGCTCGTGCATGATCGGGAGGACCCGCTTCATCTGACTCAGTACGTGCTCGGGTTCGATGTCCACGATCGATCCCAGGGAATAGGAATCCTGGAAGTCGACGACGAACCGCAGCGCGGCATCCAGTCGCGCGGGGCCGTCCAGTCCGGCCATCGCCTTGGCGATCCCGGCGTCGAAGTTGTCCTGCTCGTACAGGGCGAACGCATTGAGCAGGCCCTCGCGTGACCCGAAGTAGCGGTACAGCGTGGGCCGTGACACCTTGGCCTCCGCGGCGACATCCGAGAGCTGCAGATTGCGATGCCCGCTGCGGGCGAACACGACGTGGGTGGCGTCCAGGATGCGCCGACGCGTCGACGGTTCCAGATCGCCGATCGCCATTCGAGATCACCACCCAATCGAGTCATAGTGCTTTACATGTATAGCCCATAATGTCACACTGGGGCGGTCCGTGTCTTGGGTCGAGCGCGGTAGGAAGAAGGGGCGCGGCGATGACGGATCTGGTGATCCGAAAGATCCCGTGGGAGTTCGACGCCGACGTCCCGTTCCGTTGGCAGCCCGCAAACCCGAACTTCGGAATCTTCTGCAACGCTTTCACATTCATCGCGGTGCCGTTCGAGAAGTACATCATCGCCTCGCTGCGCCAGGCCCAGGACCGGCTCGACCAGGACCCCGCCGTGGCCGCGGAGGCCGAGGCCTTCCTGCGGCAGGAAGCGCAACACGCGGCGGCCCACCGCAAGCACATGCTGGCGCTGATCAAGCGTTACCCGGAGCTCGAAGAGTGTTACCAGGAAACCGTCGCCTCCTACGACCGGCTGTTGGCAGCGCACCCGGTCGAGTATCACGCGGCGTACGTCGCGAACCTGGAGGCGACGTTCACGCCGCTGTTCAAGGTGTTCCTGGACAATCGGCAGTCCATGTTCGATGGTGGCGAGCCACGGGTGGCCGCGCTGATGATGTGGCATTTCGTGGAGGAGATCGAGCACCGCAGTTCGGGATTGATCCTCTACCGCCACCTGTGCCCGAACCCGTTGTACCGCACCAAGCAGTTCCGATCCACGTTCCGCCACACCTCCGAGATCGCCGCCAATATCGCCCGGGCGTTCGACCGGCACATCCCGTTCGAGGACCGCGGCGCATCGGCCGAAGCCCTCATGTCGCCGGCACTGCTGGTCGATGAGCTGAAGTTCCGTGGTCCCGGTGGTGCGGGCCGCCGCGCCCGGGCAGGCGGTGTGCCCACGCTGTTCGAAGCGGTGCCGACGGCCGATCTGACGAAAATGCTCTGGCGGCTGACGCTTTCGCAGCTACCCAACCACGATCCGGCGAATCAGCCGCTGCCGCCCTGGGCCGACACCTGGATGCAGGAGTACGACCGGGGTGCTGACATGACCCGTTTCGTCGGCACGCTGCCGGCCGACCGAGAGGACTGACCGACACGTGCTGTCGACCAACTACGGCGATCTGGTGCCGGAGGACGAGTTGTTGACCCATCAGATCGTCGACACCTTCGCGACCGTGAGCCAATCCGATCCGTCCTGGACCGAGAAGATCTGGACCATCGCGCACGCCAGGGACAACTCGCTGCAACTGGTGCTCGGGGTCGGCAAGTACACCAATCGCGGCGTGTTCGACGGCGCCGCCGGGGTGTGCCGAGGCACCGAACAGTGGACCGTGCGAGCGGGCCGCCGGCTGGCCAGTGATCCGTCGACCGCGGACGTGGGACCCGTGCACTACCGGGTGGTCGAGCCGCTGAAGTCAATTCGCGTCAGCCTGGACCGCAATGAGCACGCGCCCATCGCGTTCGACGTCACCATGACGGGGGATTTCCCCGCGGCACTGGAGGATCCGTGGCCGGATCGCAGTCCCGACGGCTACCGGGTGACGCACAACGTGCTGCGGTATCACCAGGTGGGAACCGCGGAGGGCTGGGTCGAACTGAACGGTGAGCGCACCGAGGTCACCAGTGAGAACTGGATCTCCATCCGGGACCACTCCTGGGGCATTCGGCCCGGTGTGGGCAAGCCGATCCCGGGCCTGCCGCGGCGGGGCCGGCACCGGATCAACCAGATGTTCATGACCTGGCTGCCCATGACGTTGACCCGTCCGGACGGTTCGCGGTACTCGCTGTTCGTGTTCCGCCAGGAGGAGCGCGGCGACGGGTACAGCGAGATCCGTTGCCAGGCCGAGGAACAGAACGACGACGGCACCTGCCGGCGGTTCTCCGACGTCATCCAGGATCTGCATTTCCGGGATGACAACCGGCGGTTCACCGAGGGCACCCTGACGCTGGTGGGTGGCGACGGCACCCAACGACCGCTGCGCCTGACCGCGGCCGGACCCGGTGGATTCCATCTCGGCACCGCCGGATACTACGGCTGGAACGACTGGGTGTACGGCGAGTGGGTGGGCGAGCTGAAGGTCGAGGGCAATCACGTCGCCGACTGTGACAGCCCGGAGAATGCCCGCAAGCTGCATCAGCTGCGCGATCTGCTGGTGCGGGTCGAGGATCCGGTCGGTGGGGGCGTCGGACTGGGCAACCTGGAATCATTCGCGCTCGGTGCCGTACCGGAACTTGGCCTGACAGAGGAGAATTCGTTCCTGTGACCCTGTTGCATCACGCTGGCATCTGTGTCTCCGATATGGCGGAGTCGCTACGCTTCTACGTCGACGGCGTCGGGTTGGAGGTCCTGGTCGACACGGTGCTCCCGGCCGATCTGCACCCGCTGCTGGGTGTGCACACCGCCTCGGTGCGCACGGTGTTCCTGGGCGACCCGGCCAACAGCTACGCCGGCATCGTCGAACTGCTCGATCTCGGGGTGCCGGAACTGGTCTCGGCCCCGGCCCAGTCCGGTCTGCCGGCCCGCGGGGTCTTCCTGCTGTCGGTCCAGGTGGACGTCACGGCCACCCTCGCGCGGCTCGCCGGACTGGGGCTCGGTGGAACGCCGCGCACCCTGCCGACGCCCGACGGGGGACAGGCCGCCACCGTCGTCGACCCGGACGGGGTGATGGTGGAACTGCTGAATCGGGGCCGGCTGTCGCTGATGAAGGACTAGGTCGCGCCGACTTCTGCGTCAGGGTCGTCGCCTGGCCCGGCGAGCAACCAAGGCGCAGAACTCGGCGTGGTCCGACTAGCGCTCCCGCTCGGCCGCCAACGCTGAACGGTTGACCTTCGTGGCGGCGCTGCGTGGGATCGCATCGATGAACTCCACCGTCTTGGGCACCTTGTACCCGGCCAATCGGCCTTTGGCGAAGACGATCACGTCCTGTGCGCTCGGCGGGGTAGTCGGTTCGCTGGGCTCCACGATGGCGTGCACGCGGCGACCCCATTGTTCGTCGGCCAACCCGATCACCACCACATCGGCGATTCCCGGATGGTCGATCAGCGCAGATTCCACCTCGGCCGGAAAGACATTCGCACCGCCCGAGACGATCATGTCGGTGCGCCGGTCGGCAATATAGAGGTAGCCCTCGGCGTCGAGGTGCCCGAGGTCGCCGGCCGAGGTGAAGCCGTCGGCGGTGGTCGGCAATGGGGCGGCGCCGCCGATATAGCGGTATCCGCCCGTCATCGGCGCACGCAGATAGATCTCGCCGAATTCGCCCGGCCCCAGCGGGTTTCCGTGATCGTCGGTGATGCGGATCTCGGTATCGCGGAATCCCCGCCCGACGCTGCCGGGACGCTCGAGCCATTCATCACCGCGCAATGCGGCCAGACCGAGGTTCTCGGTCATCCCATAGGCCATCACCACCTGCTGCGGGCTGAGTAGTTCGAACCAGCGGCGCAGCAGCGTCTGGGGCATGACGGCCGCGCCCTGCAGGATCCACACCACGCTCGACAGGTCGCGGGACTCGACCCCGGGCACATCGGCGATGCGCGCCAGCATGGTCGGGGTGGCGGTGAAATTGGTGATCCGGTGGCGTTCGATGGCGTCCAGCACCTGGCCGGCGTCGAACTTCTCGAGGACGATCAACCGGTCGCCGCCCAGCAGGTAGTTGAGCGTCCCGAAACCGTTGGTGTGGTACATCGGCGCGGGCACCAGGATGATCTGCGGGGTATCGACGGGCGTCCATTGCGCCATGAACGGCTCCGCCTTCTCCACGGTCCACAGCGCCGGCGCGGTGTTGAGGATTATCTTCGGCAGGCCCGTGGAACCCGAGCTGCAGATGCCGTTGACCGCCGGGGACACAATGTCGGGCAGAGCGGAATCGTCTAGCGTCGCCGCCGTCGCGGCCAGTTCGGCGACGTTGTCCTCGGTGAGGACGAACGCCGGGGAGATCACCTCGAGCAGACGCTCCTGCTCCCAATCCGGCAGGTCCCAGCGCATCGGGATCGGTACCGCGCCGATCTTCCAGGTGGCCAGAGCGGCGGCGACGAGCTCTACCGAGTTCGGGACCGACAGTGCGACAAAGGATTCCGGTGTGGCTCCGGAGGACTGCAGGGCCCGGGCCCATTGATTGGCCAGCCGCTCGAGCGCATCCCAGCTCAGTGTCACCTCGCCGCGGTCTCGCCCGATCACCGTCAGCGCCGGGCCCAACGGATCGGTCTCGGCGCGGATGGTGAGTTGGCGGCCGTAGGGCACGCCCTCCTCGGGGTCAGGAGTCACCAGCGCGCCTCCGAACCTCGAGCGGAACCACCGGCGGCCGGGCCGACGGCCCGCGGACCACGGCGTTCAACCGGATCTCCGGCAGATCCACCGCTGGCGCGACGGTGTCCAACCAGGCAACCGCCTCGGCCACATCGTGTGCGGTGATGGCGTACATCTCGAACGGAACATCCTGCAGCATCTCGGTTTCCACCGGCCCCGGGGTGACGATGTTGACATTGATGCCATCCCGGTCGACCTCCAGCGCCAGCGCACGGGCGAACGCATTCATCCCAGCCTTGGCGGCCGAGTAGGCGGTGCGTCCCGGCATCGGCTCGTGGGCGGCCGACGACGACAGGAAGATGAATCGCGATCCGGGCCGCATCAGCGGCAGGGCGGCGTGGGTCACCACGAAGCAGGAATCCAGGTTGGCCGATAGGGTGGTGCGCCACTGCTCGAACGTCTGCTTTCGGGCATACGTCCCGCCCAGCACACCGCCGGCGTGGACCAGGAGGTCGACGTGGCCCAATTCGGCCAGCGCACTGGCGAATCCGACCGGATCGGACGCATCGGCCACCAAGGTGCGCGCACCGATCTCCGCGCCGGCGGCCCGCAACTGCTCCTCCCGGCGGGCCATCAGGACCACGTCGTAGCCGCGTTCGACCAGGGCGGCGCCGCAGGTCTTCCCGATACCGCCACTGCCGCCGACGATCACGGCATTGCGCACGGTCACCGAATTACGCGCACGGGGACGTTGTGCCAGCCGATGACGTTCGACATCGCGACCCGCTTCAGTCCGTCGCGGCGGATCTCGTAGCGCGGCATGAAATCCAACATCCGGTCGAGCGCGGCAATGCACTCCATCCGGGCCAGTGCGGCACCCAGACAGCTGTGCTCGCCGTAGCCCAGGCCGAGGTTCTGCGCTGCGCCCCGATCGCGGGTGATGTCGAAGGTGTCCGCGTGCGGGAACGCCCGCTCGTCGCGGTTGGCCGCTCCCACGCAGATCATCACCGCGTTGCCGGCCGGAATGGTCTGCCCGTGCAGCTCGGCGTCCTCGAGCGTGTATCGCACCAGATACTGGGCGGGTGCCTCCCAACGCAGCAGTTCCTCGACCGCGGCGGGGATCAGGCTCCGGTCGTCGAGCAGCAGCTGCCACTGCTCGGGGTTCTCGGCGAAGGTGACCGCGGCGTTGCCGACGAGTTTGGTGACCGTCTCGGCGCCGGCGCCACCGAGCATCGAGGCGAACGCGGTGATCTCGACGTCGTCGAGCCGGGTCATCTGACCGTCTCCGCGGTCGACCTCGGCGGCGATCAGGTCGCTGATCATGTCGTCCTGCGGCTGGGCGCGGCGCTCCTGGATGATGTTGAAGTACATCATTCCGGTCTCGACGGCGGCCGCGATCC
This sequence comes from Mycobacterium sp., assembly GCF_046330795.1. Lineage (GTDB taxonomy): Bacteria > Actinomycetota > Actinomycetes > Mycobacteriales > Mycobacteriaceae > Mycobacterium. The sequence goes on from NZ_JAXLSA010000001.1 coordinate 251,497, forward strand.
CGGCCTCGGGCATCTCGATCTTCCCGTATTCGCGTTCCAGGGTCTTGTCGAGCAGCAGCCGGACCTGCTGGCGCAGTTCGGCTGGGACGCCGAGCATCTGGGTGATGACCTCGACCGGGAAGAGCGCCGAGAAGTCCTGCACCACGTCGAAGTTGTCGGGATCAGCGGCCGAGAGGAAACGGTCGATCTGGGTCATGACGGTCTGGCGCTGCCGTTCGATGGCGCGCGGTGTGAACACCTTGTTGACCAGACTGCGCATCCGGCGGTGCTCCGGCGGGTCCATCATGATGATCAGCGGGGGCGGCGGTTCGCCGGACTTCACCATCTGCAGGTCGATCCCGCGCGACGAAGAAAACGTGGAGGTATTTTTCAGTGCCGCGGTGACGTCCGCGTGCCGGGTCAGCGCGTAGAAGTCGTAGACGTCGTTGTAGTACACGGGCGCCTCGTCGCGCATCCGCCGGTAGGTGGCGTAGGGATTATTGAAGAAGTCGTCGGAGAACGGGTCGAACACCACCTGCGACATGGTCACTGTCTCTTGCCTCTTCCGTTGTCGCGCTTCGTCATCGCCGACAGACCTTGACAGCCCTCGCGTCGTGGTGTGATAGTCGGCCGGAAACGAAAATAGCATTTTCGAAACTGGTTTGGCGATAGGCGGGACGGAAGAACTTTTGGCGGACACGACCCCCGAGAACCCGATGGCCTGGCTGCCGCACTCGATCGCCGAGGCGGCGCTGTCCGGCTCCGGTGTGCCCGACGTCGACATGGACACCGCCTGGGCCCACCTGCAGGAGCGGCTGGGCGCCGCGGAGGAACTGGTCCGGACGGCTCCGGTCAACCGGAACGCGCTGGACCATGCCGCGGGGATGCGCCACCTGATGGTGCTGATGGCGGTGGGTATCGACATGGCGCTGCGGGTTGACCCGGATCCCGTGCTCGCGGTCACCCGGTCCAAGATGGACGACATCGTCACGTGGGGGATGGAGTGCCCGGACTGCGTGTACCTGAACGCCGAGATGCGGGCCGGGGAGAGTTACCGGCTGTTCGGGAAGCGGGGGACCGCCCGCTACGTCGGTCTGCAGACCATGGACGGAATCGCCGCCACCGCGAACTGCCTGGTCGACGAGCTCGAGGTGGACGACGACGGTAATTTCGAGGTGATCCTGTCGGCCGACGAACAGCCGGGCAACTGGCTGCGCCTGGTGGGTGAGCATCCGGTGCTGACCGTGCGGAACTTCCTCTACGACTGGGACACCGAGACGCCGGCCGCCCTGACGATCGAGCGTATCGGGCCCGGGGTCGATCCCGGGGAACGCGCGGTGGCACCGGAGGTTTCGGTGGCCCGCCAGCTGTATGCGCTCGGGGACTTCGTGCCGGGCAATTTGAAGTTCTTCCTGGACTTCGGCGGCGCGCCGCCGACCAACGGTTTCCTGCCCCCTGCGGATATGAGCTCGATGGGCGCCGCGGCCGAGAACCGGCCCGTCATCGGCAGATTCGAGCTCGAACCCGGTCAGGCGCTGATCCTCGAATTCGAGCCACCCACCGGGGTGTACTGGAGTGTGTCCCTGGGCAATCCGTGGCTCGAGACGATCAACTACGCCCGCCACCAGTCGAGCCTCAACGGACATCAGGCGATACGCGACGACGACGGCAAGGTTCGGTTCGTGCTCGCCGCGGCGGACCCGGGTGTGGCCAACTGGCTGGACACCGCCGGGCACAGCAACGGTGCGATGCTGTTGCGTTGTGTACGAACCGATTCCGCGCCGGTGCCGGACGTTCGTATCGTCCCGTTGGAAACGGTGACCGCCGAACTGCCCGCGGGCACCACCATGATCACGCCAGCCGAGCGCGCCCGGGTGCTCGAAGACCGGCGTCGCGCCGTCCACGAAAGGCTCTACTCGTGACCCTCCCAGAGACGTTCCGCGCCGACGAACTCGAGGCCGGCGCCCGTGCGGCCACCGGCCTGGACGACTTCGGCACCGACTACTACCGCGAAGGTCTGGAACGCACCGTCGACGGACTGAACACCGAGGCCGAACTCAACGACCTGGGCCGGGTGATCCAGCACGCCACCATCAGCAACGCCCTGATCCAGCGACTGAAGGTCATCGACACCTACAAGCAGCATCCCGAGATCGACGACGAAGTGGTCGCGGGGCCCGTCGTCATCCTCGGACTGCCCCGCACCGGCACCACCGCGCTGGGCCAGCTGATTGCGAACGACCCACAGTTCCGGTCGCTGCGGACGTGGGAATCCCAGCAGCCGACACCGCCACCGGAGCAGGACACCGAACGCACCGACCCGCGGATCGCGCAGGCGGCCGAGGGAATTGCGATGATCGACCAGATGTTCCCGGACTTCAAGACCATGATGAGCTCGGAGGCCGAGGCGGCCACCGAATGCCAGGACCTGATGGGCATGAGCTTTCGGACCTACCACTTCGACGGCGTGGTCCGGGTGCCCAGCTACACCGCGTGGTTGATGGATACCGACATGCGCGAGACCTACACCTACCACCGGCAGGTGCTCAAACTGCTGCAGTGGCACTGCAAGCCGAACCTGTGGCACCTGCGGACGCCGGTGCACATGTTCGCCCTGGACGCCTTCGTCGAGGCCTATCCGAACGCGAAATTCCTGTGGAGCCACCGGGATCCGGCCAAGGTCCTGGGCTCGGTCTGCAGTCTGATCGGCTACGTGCGCAGCTGGAGCAGCGACCGCCGCGACCCGCACGAACTCGGCGCCGAACAGCTCGCCTGGTGGGCCAAGGGTGTCGGGCGGGCCATGGACTTCCGGAAGCGCGTCGGCGACGACCGGTTCGTCGACGTGTCCTTCGCCGATCTGCAACACGATTCGGTCAAGACGGTGGCGGACGCCTATGGCCAGCTCGGACTGGAGTTCTCGGGTGATGCCCGGGCCAAGGTGCAGGCCTGGGCCGACGGCCACCGGCCCGGCCACCGCGGCACCCACGACTACGAACTGGCGGACTTCGGACTCACCGAGGCCCAGGTGCGCGATGCGTTCTCCGACTACCTCGCGGCCTACGACGCCAGTGCGTGAGTCGGCCCTGGGAGAGGCGGTGCCGGCGACAACCGGCGGACGTAAACGCCTGGAACCCGACCCGCAGGTGCGGGCCGCGATCCTGGCCGCCGCCGGCCGGATCGTGCTGACCGACGGTGTCGGTGCGCTGAGCATTGCCGCGGTGCTCGGGCAGACGCAGTTGGGCACCCGGGCCTTCTACCGTCACTTCGGTTCCAAGGACGAACTGCTGGCAGCGCTGTTCGTCGACATGGCGCGCGCCGAGATGGAACGCACCCGCATCCCCATGGAGGCCGCCGCGGATCCGGTGCGCGCGGTGGCGGCCTGGATCGACGGCCGACTCGAGATGGCCTTCAACGACGAGGTTGCCGCGGACCTGCGCCGCATGTCCGTCGAGGCACAGTCCCAGATGTCCAACGCGCCGGAACTCGTGGCGGCCGCGTATGGCGAGATCCTGCACCCACTCGTCGAATATCTCCGCCGGGGAATGGATCTGGGCCTGTTCACCGATATCGAACCCACGACCGAGGCGCAGTCGCTGCACGGTGTGGTGTGGGCCAACGTCAACCGGCACTGGGCGGTGGGAACCGGTGGGGTTGCGTCGAACCCGCACGATGTCGCCGCCCTGCGGGACCGTGTGCAGCGGTTCTGTCTGCGGGGTCTGGGCGTCGCACCCGAAACGATCGACGCTGTTCTGAACAACAACCGTTAGGGAGAACATGGATCTGGGTCTGGCAGGAGCAATTGCGGTCGTCACCGGCGGCAGCAAGGGAATGGGACTGGCGATCGCCGAGACACTGGCCGCCGAGGGCGCCAAGGTTGCGGTGATGGCCCGCGGCCAGGAAGCTCTCGATGCCGCCGTTCAGTCCTGTCTGGCGGCCGGCGCACCGGATGCCGTCGGCATCAGCGTCGATATGACCGACGCGGACTCCATTGCGGCTGGTTTCGCCCAGGTGGGTGAGTGGTGGGGCTCGATCAACAGCCTGGTGCACACCATCGGACCCGGCGACGGGTACTTCGAGGATATGACCGACGCCGACTGGGACGCCGCGTTCAGCCTGGGCACCATGGCCGGTGTCCGGTCGATCCGGGCCGCGCTACCGCTGCTGCGGGCGGCCGACTGGGCGCGCATCGTAACGCTCTCGGCACATTCGATCCAGCGGCAGAACCCGCGCATCATCGCCTACACCGCGGCCAAGGCAGCCCTGAGCAGCCTCAGTAAGAACCTGTCGAAAAGCCTTGCCAAGGACGGCATCCTGGTGAACTGCGTGTGCCCGGGCACCATCGTGACGGCCAGCTTCACCGAGAATCTGAAGGACATCCTGGCCATCGACGGCCTGGACGCCACCAATCCGGTGGACGTGATGACGTGGATCGAGAACAACTTCCACCAGCCGTGCGACCTCGGCCGCGCCGGGCTGCCCGAGGAGATCGCGTCCATCACCACCTACCTGGCGTCGAAACGCAACGGCTACGTCACCGGCGCGACGGTCAACGTCGACGGGGGATCGGACTTCATCTGATGGATACGCCCGACGTTGCCGACCCCGAATTCTGGAGCAACGAACCCGATCACGCGCTGGCCGAGTTGCGGCGGCAGTGCCCGGTGGCACCCCGGGCGGACGGCAAGTTCTGGACGGTGGCCGCACACGATGACATCGTCGCGATGAGCAAGGACCCGGCGACGTACACATCGTCCAAGGGTGTGTTGATCGGCGACCTCAAACGCACCGTGACCGGCACCGAGTCCATCCTGTACGTCGATCCGCCGCGGCACGTCACCATGCGCCGGATCGTCAACCGCGGCTTCACCGTTCGCAAGGTCGCCGAACTGGCGCCGGTGGTGGAGCGGATCGTCGGCGATGTGCTGGACGCGATCGATCCCACCACGCCCGTCGATATCGTGGACGCGTTGTGCGCTCCGGTGCCGCTGCTGGTGATCGCACACATGCTCGGCGTGCCGGCCGAAGATCTGCCGACCTTCCGGGAGTGGTCCGATGCCATTGCGATCGCGGCCACCGATGCAACCGATCCGCGTGCGATGGCGGCCATCGACTTCTTCGTGTACTTCAACACCAAACTCGATGCTCGTGCCGCGGAATCGGATCCCCCGCAGGACATCCTCACCGCCCTGACGGCGGACTCCGATCTGGATCGCGGCGAGCAACTCGGCTTCTGCATGAGTCTGCTGGTGGCCGGCAACGAGACCACCCGTCACCTCATCAGCGGGGGATTGATCGCGCTGGCGCAGCACCCGCAGCAGCGGGCCATGCTCGCCGCCGATGAGTCACTGATCTCGGCGGCCGTCGAGGAGATGTTGCGCTGGGTCACGCCGATCGTGGCGATGGGGCGCACCACGAACTGCCCGGTGACGCTGCACGATACGGACGTCGGCGCCGACGAGTATCTGGTGATGCTCTACGCCGCGGCCAACCGGGACGAGACGGTATTCGGCTCGGATGCCGATGAATTCGATGTCACCCGGTCACCCAATCCGCATCTGGCCTTCGGTATCGGCGAGCACTTCTGTCTGGGCGCCCAGCTGGCGCGGCTGGAGGCCAAGATCGTCTTCACCGAACTGCTGCGGCGCTGGCCCGATTATCGGGTGCTCGACGGCGTCCGGATGGGCCCCTCGACCCTGCTTCGGGAGACCGCGGAGTTGCCGATCCTGTTGGCGCCCTAGTCGACTCGCGCCCATATCGACGAAATGGCGGAACCCTCTCGAACTTTCCCGCCCAAACGTACGTTTCGGCGTGTGTGGGGCGGTCAGGACGGGTTGACGATCACCGATCGAATTCCGTTGCCCTGCTCCAGGTCCGCGAAGGCATCGTTGACGTCCGCCAGGTCGATCCGCCGGGTGATCAGCCGGTCGAGCGGTAGCCGGCCGGCCCGCCACAGGTCGAGCAGCATCGGGAAGTCCCGGGCCGGGACCACCGAGCCGTACTGACAGCCGACCACCGTCTTGCCCTGCATGTACAGGTCATTGGCCGGTAGTGAGATGATCTCGGACGGCGGCGGCGCGCCCACCACGCACGTGGTTCCGCCGGGACGCGTTGCGGCGAAGGCGGTCTCGATGGTGGCGGCCCGGCCCACCACTTCGAACGCGATGTCCGCGCCGCGCCGCCCGGTCAGGGCCTTGATGGCTTTCACGGTGTCCTCGGCGCCTGGGTCGATCACGTGCGTGGCGCCGAGCTCCACTGCGAGGTCGCGCCGGGAGGCCACCGGATCGACGGCGATGATCTGCGCCGCCCCACGCACCCGGGCACCCATCAGGACGGCCAGCCCGACCCCGCCGAGCCCGAGCACTGCCACCGCGCTGCCGTGTGGCACCGGGACGGTGTTCAGGGCGGCCCCGGAGCCGGTGGCGACGCCGCAGCCGACCAGGGCGGCGATCTCCAGCGGAATGTCGTCGTCGATCTTGACGACGGCCCGGCCCAGGCAGTTGGTCGCGGTGGCGAAACTCGACACCCCCATCGACGTGAACAATGCCGTACCGGCGCCGTCACTGGCGTACGGCATGGAGTAGACATCGCGGATTGCGTTGCGGCACAGGTGCACCTCGCCGCGCTGGCAGTACCAGCATCGCCCGCACGCCGCCACCCAGGCCATCACCACATGGTCGCCGGGCGCGACGTGCTGGATCTGGGCGCCGACCTCCTCGACCACGCCCGCGCCCTCGTGCCCGAGGACACAGGGTGTGCCGGCCGGCAGCACGCCGGTGGCCTGCGAGAGGTCGGAGTGGCAGACCCCGCTGGCTGCGATGCGGACTCGGACCTGATCGGGTGCCAGTGGGGCCAGGGTGATCTCCTCGAGCACCAGCGGGTCGCCGATGCCACGGAGTACCGCGGCGCGGGTAGGGGCGCTCATCACAGATATCCGATCGTCTTGGTCTCCAGGTACTGCTCGAATCCCTCGATACCGTTCTGTCGCCCGATGCCGCTGGATTTGTAGCCGCCGTACGGTGCGTCGGCGCCATAGAACAGCCCGCCGTTGATGCTGAACGATCCGGCCCGGACCCGGTCGGCGAAGTCCATGGCCCGCTGTGGCGAGGACGAGAACACCGATCCGGACAGGCCGTACCGGCTGTCGTTGGTGATCGCCAGCGCTTCGTCGTCGCCGTCGTAGGGCAGCACCACCATCACGGGTCCGAAGACCTCCTGCTGGGCGATCTCGGACGAGTTGTCCACGCCGGCAACCAATGTCGGGGTCAGGTAGAAGCCGCCGGCCAGCTGGGGGTGCAGCCCCTCGGCCTTGCTGCCCCCGGTCAGGATCTCGGCGCCGGCGGCACGGGCCCGGTCGACGAAACCGAGGATGCGGTCGCGCTGTTTGGCGCTGATCACCGGACCCAGCACGGTGTCCTGCCGGGCCGGATCGCCCGGCGGCAGCATCGAGTACATCTCCAGGACCCGGTTGACCACATCGTCGTACATTGCCGCGGGCACCAGCAGCCGGGTGTTGACGGCGCAGCCCTGGCCGGCGTGGAAGCACACCTGGGCGGTGTTGGGCAGTGCGGCGTCGACGTCGGCGTCGTCGAGCAGCACCATCGCGGACTTGCCGCCGAGTTCGAGGAACACCCGCTTGAGGGTGTCGGCTCCCTTGCGGGCGATCAGGCGGCCGACGTCGGTGGATCCGGTGAACGACACCAGATCCACCCGGGGGTCGGTGACCAGCAGTTCGGCCACCGAATTGTCCGGGGTGGGCACGACATTGACCACCCCGGCGGGGATATCGGTGTGTTCGGCGATGATCCGCCCGATCCGGGTCGCGGTCCACGGGGTGTTCGGATCCGGTTTGAGCACAACGGTGTTGCCGGTGGCCAGGGCCTGGCCGAGCTTGTTGGAGATGATCTCGAACGGGTAGTTCCACGGCGCGATGGCCGCGACCACGCCGACGGCTTCCTTGGTGACGCGGCGCCGGCCGTCACCGGCCGTGCCCACGCCGAGGTCACGTTCCCAGGTGAAGGAGTCGATGAGGTCGGTGGGGAAGCGCAGCGCGTCGTGCAGCGGCCAGTCCACCTGTGCCATCACCGTCGTCATCCAGGGCGCACCCACCTCGGCGATGATCTCCTCGCGCAGGTCCTCGGCCTCGCGTTCCAGGGCTTCCTGCAGCTGCAGCAGGCACCGCTTGCGCAGGGTCCGGTCGGTGCTCCAGGTGCCCTGGTCGAACGCGCGGCGGGCCGCGGCGATGGCGGCGTCCATGTCCTGCGGATCGGCCGCGGTGGTGTCGCCGAGCACCAAGCCGGTCGCGGGACTGATGTTCTCGAAGGTGCGACCGGCGGCCGATTCGCGCAGCTCTCCGTCGATCAGCAGCCGGGATTCGGCGCGTTCGGCGACGCGGGCATTGAGCGCGGTCGACTCGGTGGGTTCAGGGGCCATTGTGATAGACAACCGTAGGACTTACGGTAACGTTGTGTCAATGAATTCGGCGACGTCGCCGGCGAGACCGTCCGTCGCCGCTCTGATCCGGGCGCGCGCGGATGACGATGCCGTCGGACTGGTGGCGGGGGACCGGACCTGGACGTGGCGGCAGGTGGTCGCCGAGGCCGCCACCCGGGCCGCCTGGATGCGCGCAACGCTGGACCCGCAGCGCCCGCCGCACATCGGGGTCCTGCTGCCCAATGTGGCCGAATATGTGTTCCAGATCTTCGGTGCGGCCCTGGCGGGCACGTGCATCGTCGGCGTCAACTCGACCCGGCGCGGTGCCGAACTGGCCCGCGATATCAGCCACAGCGCATGCCAATTCGTACTCGCCGACCAGACCTACGCCGACCTGATCGAGGACCCCGTCCTGGTGTCCGACGAACCGTGGGCGCCGTTTGCGGGTGCGGCGTTGCCCGACATCGACCCCGACCCGTCCACGCTGCTGTTCCTGTTGTTCACCTCGGGTTCGACGTCGGCGCCGAAGGCGGCCCGCTGCAGCCAGGCCCGGTTGGCCACGGTGGGCGCCATGGGCCTCAAACCCGACGCGGTGCTGTACTGCCCGATGCCGCTGACACATGGAAATGCGCTGAGCGCCATCCTTTTTCCGGCGCTGGCGGCGGGTTGCACCCTGGTGCTGCGCGACCGGTTCTCGGCCACCGCCTGGCTCGATGATGTCCGCACCCATGGGGTGACCTTCACCAGCACCGTCGGCCGCGCCCTCGGTTACATCCTGGCGACCCCCGCCGGCCCCGCGGACCGCGACCACCAGCTGCGAGTGGTGCTGGCCCCGGAGTCCTCGCCACGCGACGCCGATGCCTTCCGGGAACGGTTCGGCGCCCGGGTGATCAGCGGGTACGGCTCCAGTGAAGGTGGGATCGCGTTGATGCCGGCCGCCAAACGCGGATCGCTGGGCACCGCGCCGCCCGGCGCCGATATCGCGGTGGTGTCCGAGGACGGCCGGGAGTGCGAGACCGCCTTGTTCGACGAGCATGGCCGGCTCACCAACACCGAACGGGCCACCGGGGAACTCGTGCGCCGCGACGCCGCGGGATCGTTCGAGGGCTACTGGGACAATCCCGAGGCCGACGCGGACCGGTTGCGCGACGGTTGGTTCTGGTCCGGCGATCTGGCGTACCGCGACGCCGACGGCGTGTTCTGGTTCGCCGGCCGCGTAGGCGACTGGCTGCGGGTCGACTCGGAGAACTTCGCGGCCGGACCGGTCGAGCGAATCCTGGCGCGCTACCCGGCCGCCGCTGCGGTTGCGGTGATCGGCGTCCCGGACCCGCTGGCGGGTGATCAGGTGATGGCCGTGGTGGAACCGGTTGCCGGCGCCGAGTTCGACGCCGCCGACTTCACCGAATTCCTCTCGGGGCAAGATGATCTGGGCACCAAGTGGACGCCACGGTTCGTCCGGGTGACCTCCGCGATCCCGGTGGTGGGCCACGGCAAGATCGACAAGAAGCCGTTGCGGCGTGAGGCCTGGCTGTGCGACGACCCGGTCTGGTGGCGGCCCCCACGCACCAGCTCGTACACCCTGATGACCGAGGCCGACCGGGCCGCGCTGCACGAACAATTCGTCTCCCACGGCCGCATCCAGGCCTACCCCGATCCCCAGCAGAACTGAACGGAGAATTCCTGTGCCGGTCCATTACGAACTCGGGACCCGTCCCGGCGCCGAACACGTCGTGCTCATCACGCTCGACCGGCCGGAGGCCCGCAACGCCTGCGACCTCGAACACTTCCACCAGCTGGCACAGGCCTGGAAGCGGTTCGACGCCGATGACGACGCCTGGGTGGCCATCTTCACCGGCGTCGGCCGGTCCTACATGTCCGGCGCCGATCTGAAGACCTACGTACCCGAGATCACCGCGCTGGCAAAGGAACTCAAGGCCGGCACGGCCACGTCGGTCAAGGGTTACTCGCTGGCCGACGGCACCGAGGCGGTCCTGCGCGGGACGAAGATCTACAAGCCGATCATCGCCGCGGTCAACGGGCCGTGCGTGGCCGGCGGCATGGAGATGCTCGGCGGTGTCGATATCCGGGTGGCCAGCGAGCACGCCACGTTCGGGGTGCTCGAACCCGCCCGCGGGCTGTTCGCCGGCGGCGGGACTACGGTTCGACTGCCGCGACAGATTCCGTTCGCCCAGGCGATGGAGTTCCTGCTGTGTGCCGACATCATCGATGCCGGCCGGGCGTTCGAGATGGGCCTGCTGAACGCGGTGGTGCCCGAAGAACAACTGATGGACAAGGCGTTCGAATACGCGGCCCGCATCGTCAAGAATGCGCCGCTGGCGATCCAGGCCACCAAACGCAGTGTGCTCGAGGGCCTCAAACTCGACCTGCGCGAGGCCTACCGGAACGAGGCGAGCATCTCCCGGGAGGTGTTCGCCACCGAGGACGCCAAGGAGGGCCCGCGGGCCTTCGCCGAGAAGCGGGAACCGCGCTGGAGCGGACGGTGACCGACCCCCGCCAGCTCTGCATCATCGGCGCCGATCAGCAGACCGTCCGCGACGCCGAGGCGCCCGAACCCCTGGTCAGCTGGGAGCAGCGGGCGCGGGCGGCAGCCGCCCAGGCCGGGTCGGAAAGTATTCTCACGCAGCTCGATTCGCTGCAGGTGGTGTACTGCCAGACCTGGCCGTACGACGATCCGGTCGGCCGGTTGGCGACCGCGTTGGGTGCCGATCCCCGGCACCGGCTGTATTCGGGAATCGGCGGCACCACCCCGCAGGTGCTGGCGAACCAGACCGCCGAGGCCATGCGGCGCGGCGAGTTGGACCTGGCCCTGATCTGCAGTGCCGAAGCGCTGGCCACCACCCGGGCGGCCAAGAAGCGCGGCGAACGGTTGCCGTGGAGCCACCGGCAGCCCACACCGTTCCCGTGGGAGCCGCCGCACGCCAGCGAACTCAACCACGAGGTGGTGCAGGCCTGGGAGACGTTCCCGCTGTGGGACACCGCCCGCCGCGCCCGGCGCGGTGCATCATTGGCCGCCGACGCCGCGGAGGCCGCCGCCGTGATGGCCGGAATGACACCCATTGCCGCGGCCAACCCGCATGCGTGGCGACCCGAGGTGCTCGACGCCGCGACCATCGGCACCCCGACCGCCGCCAACCGATACGTCGGCTGGCCCTACACCAAACATGAAGTGGCCGTGATGGATGTCGATATGTCCGCCGCGCTGCTGGTGGCCACCCGGGACAAGGCCGATGCGCTGGGCGTGCCCGACGACCGCCGGCTGTACCTGTCCGGCTGGGCGTATGCGGCGGATCCGGCGACGGTGGCCGAGCGGGCCGATATGTCGCGGTCGGCGGCGATGGCGGCGGCGGGCCGACACGCCCTGCACCACGCCGGAGTCGACCTCGGGCAGATCGACGCCTTCGATCTGTACTCGTGCTTCCCGTCATCGGTCCGGTTCGCCTGTGATGCACTGGGATTGGCACTGGATGATCCGCGCGGGCTGACCCTGACCGGCGGCCTGCCCTATGCGGGCGGTCCGGCCAGTGGATATGTCACGCACTCGATCGCCGCAGCGCACGACCGGTTCGCCGGCGCATCCGGTCGGGCGCTGATCACGGGGGTGGGTATGCATATGGAGAAACATGTTGCGGCCGTGTGGTCTTCGGAGCCCGCCGAGACTTCCGGGCCCGCCGGCGCAACCGACGTGCAGGCCGAGGTGGACGCCGATCAGCCGCGCCTGCCGGTGCTCGCCGACTACTCGGGGCCGGCCACGGTGCTGGCGTACACCGTTGCCCATGGCCGTGACGGGTCGGCCGAACGGGGACTGGTGGTGCTCGACACGCCCGCCGGCCGGGCGATGGCCCGGGTGCACGACGCCGGGCTGCTGGCCGATGCCGAATCCCGCGAGTTGGTGGGGCAGGCGGTGACGGTGAGCACCGACGGCAAGCGGAACGAGGCCCGCTGGTAGGGCGGGCTACTTCTTGTTGTTGCGGGGCGTCTTGGCCGCGCTCTTCGACTGTGCGAGAGCCTTTTCCGCGCCGGCGATGATGGCGTCCAGGGTGAACTCGAACTCCAGACCGTCGATCGAGTGGCCCTGGTACTCGAGTTCGTGCAGCAGCGGATGCTCGGCGGATGTGACACCGGTGGGCTGGCGGCCGCGTGCACTGCGCTGACTGGCATTGAGATGCTCGATCATGGCGGTGCCCCGGCTGTGCGCGGACAGCGCGATGTAGACGGTCAGGGCATCGTCCGGGGTGAAGCCGGCCTCGACCATGGTGCTGATGGCCGACTCGAGGTTGTCGACCGCGCCCTTGGTGGCTTCTGGACCGATCTCCCCGGTGCGCATCAGGATCAACTCGCAGAGCAGGGGATGGTCCCGGAACACCGCACGCATCTTGCGAAAGTGGTTGCGCAACGCGTCCTGCCAGGTGGTGTCGTCCACGAAGGGTGTGTTGAAGTGGTACTGCCGGGCGGCCCGCTCGGCCATTGCGTCGAGCAGTTGCTCCTTCTTGCGGAAGTGCCAGTAGATGCTGGTGACCGGGACGTCGAGATGGCGGGCGAGCACCGGCATGCTGAGGCCCGCGATGGATACATCGTCGGCCAGTTCGAAAGCGCCGGTGATGATGTCCTCGATGTCGAGGGAGCCGCGGGGGCGGCGTTTCGCTTTCGCGCCGGGCGCGCTGCGCTTGGTCGCACTGGATCCCGCCACGCTCCGATGATACACGGCTTTCGATTCCTACGGTATGTCTTACGGTAACCACCGGACCTGAGTATGCTCGGATGCACTGACGACCGGAAGGTGTTCCCAGATGCCGACAATGCCGTCACCTCCGGCGGTCCGTTCGTACGATCAGATCCTGGTCGGCGGGCAGTGGCGCGACCCGGCGGGCGGTGCCCGCATCGAGGTGGTGTCGCCGCACACCGAACAGCCGATCGCGCACGCCGCCGCGGCCGATCCGGCCGATGTCGACACCGCGGTGCGCGCCGCCCGGGCGGCCTTCGACACCGGGCCCTGGCCGCGGCTGCCGGTGGCCGACCGGCTCGGGGTGGTACGGCGGCTCGCCGAGGTCTATGGCACCCACCTGGACGAGATGGCCGACCTGATCACGGCCCAGATGGGATCGCCGGCCAGTTTCAGCCGTCTGGGCCAGGCGGCCGGCGCCGCGTCGATGATGCATCTGACGATGCAGAGCGCGCAATCATTCCCGTGGCAGGAACGCCGGCAGGGCCTGCTCGGTGAGGTGCACCTGCGCCGTCAGGCCGTCGGTGTCGTCGGGATCATCATCCCCTGGAACGTCCCGCAGAACCTGTTGATGCCCAAGCTGATTCCGGCGCTGATCGCCGGCTGCACGGTGGTGGTCAAACCCGCCCCGGAGACTCCGCTGGACTCGCTGTGGGTGGCCGAGATGTTGACCGATCTCGGGTTGCCCGACGGCGTGGTGTCGGTGCTACCGGGCGGCGTCGAGGTCGGGGAGGCGCTGGTGCGGCACCCGGGTGTCGACAAGATCGCCTTCACCGGCAACTCGGCCACCGGCCGGCGCATCGCATCGTTGTGTGGTGAGGAGCTCAAGCGCTACAGCCTGGAACTCGGCGGCAAATCGGCCGCCATCGTGCTCGATGACGCCGATATCGGTAAGACCGTCACGGGGCTGAAGATGGCGAGTCTGATGAACAACGGTCAGGCCTGCGTGGCGCAGACCCGGATCCTGGTCGGGCGAGATCGGCACGACCAGTTCGTCGATGCGCTGGCGGCGATGATGTCCGAACTGGTGATCGGGGATCCGGCCGACCCGGCCACCGATATCGGTCCGCTGGTATCGCGCCGGCAGCAGCAACGGGTGCAGGACTACATTCGCTCGGGTGTCAGCGAGGGCGCGAAACTCGTTCTCGGCGGCGATGATTCGCCCCGCGACGTTGGCTGGTACGTTCGGCCCACGTTGTTCGCCGACGCCCGCAACGAGATGACCATCGCCCAGGAGGAGATCTTCGGGCCGGTGCTGACCGTCATCCCGTACACCGACGAGGACGAGGCCGTGGCCATTGCCAACGACAGCGATTACGGCCTGGCCGGCTCGGTGTGGACCAAGGATGTGGCGCGCGGACTGGAGATCTCCGGCCGGATCCGCACCGGTACCTACGGCATCAACATGTACATGCTCGACATCTCCAGCCCATTCGGTGGTTTCAAGAAGTCCGGCGTGGGACGGGAATTCGCCGAGGAGGGGCTGGCGGAATACACCGAGCTGCAATCGGTGGTCAGCGCGGCGAAGCTGCCGGAATTCGGCGGATGACGCTCAGCCCGGCCGTTGCGGTCATCGGTGCCGGACCCGGCGGCATCGCCATGGGGGTCCAGTTGGCGGCCGCGGGATACGACTTCACCATCTTCGAGCGCAGCGCCGGGTTCGGCGGCACCTGGCGGAACAACACCTACCCGGGTGCCGCGTGCGATGTTCCCTCACACTTCTATTCATTCTCCTTCGCGCTGAACCCGTACTGGAGCAAGACGTTCGCCGGTCAGCCGGAGATCATGGCATACCTCGAGGGCGTAGCCGGCGATCACGGACTGGGCCGACACCTGCGGTCCGACACCGCGGTCGTGGCGCTGGACTGGGACGGCGATGAGCACCGGTGGACGGTGACCACAGCCGCCGGCGAGCAGAGCCGGTTCGACGTAGTGGTCAGTGCGGTCGGCATGCTCGACGTGCCCAACATTCCCGACATCCCCGGGGCGGAACAGTTCACCGGCCGGCTGTTCCATTCCGCGCGCTGGGATCATTCCCGATCGCTCGCGGGCGAGCGCGTCGGCGCGATCGGCACCGGGGCGAGCGCGATCCAGTACATCCCCGCAATCGCGCCCGAGACGGAACATCTCACCGTCTTCCAACGCACCCCCACCTGGGTGGCACCCCGCATCGAGGAGCGGTTCACCGCGGAGCAGCACGACGCGTTCGCGCGGGATCCCGAGCTGGCGTTGCACCTGCGCCAGAAGGCATTCGAGGACTATGAACTGGCGAATTTCGATGCCGACTCGCCGCTGACCGAACACCTGACCAAGACCTCGCAAAAGCACCTCATGGCCGGAATTCCCGATCCGGAGTTACGGGCAAAACTCACCCCCGACTACCCGGTGGGCTGCAAACGCCCGTTGTCGTCGATGACATGGTTCCCCACCCTCATGCGGACCAACGTGACCGTCGAGACATCCCCGATCGTGGAGTTCACGACCGGTGGAGTGCGCACGGCCGACGGTGCCGAGCACCTACTGGACACGGTGATCTACGGTACGGGCTTCAAGGCGGCCGACTATCTGGCCGGCCTGGACGTTTGCGGTGCCGGTGGTCGACGGTTGCGGGACGACTGGTCGGACGGTGCGGAGGCCTACCTGGGCACAGTGGTGCCCGGTTACCCCAACTTCTTCACGTTGTACGGCCCCAACACCAACGGGGTGACGTCGATGATCTACATCCTGGAAGCGCAGGCGGAGTTCGTCCGGCGCACGCTCGACGAGATGGTCGAGCAGGATGCCGCGGCCGTCGAGATCAGGAGGGATGTGCACGATGCCTACAACACCGAGATCCAGGACGCATTGGTCGGCACCGTCTGGCAGGCCAACTGCAACAACTACTTCCGGCATGTGAGCGGCAAGATCGTGACGCAGTTCCCCTACAGCGGAAAGGTTTTCGCGGAGCGGCTGGCCCGAGCCGAATCGTCGGACTTCGTCTGGACATCCAGGGCTGGCGCGGGCGGTCGCCGGTGATCGGGGTCCACCACACCGCGATCGTCACTGCGGATGTCGAGGTCGCGCTGCGATTCTGGCGGGACGGGCTCGGATTCAGCGAACTGATGGACCATCACTTTCGCGGCGACTGGCCGACGCTGTTCGGTGCGGCCTCGGACCGGTTGCGATCGGTGTTCCTCGGAGACCCGGAGACACCGGGAACCGGCATCGTCGAACTCGTCGAATTCGATGATCCGTCGGCCGCCCAGCCCCTTCCGCCGGGCCCAGCCCCCGGTTTCTTCTTGATATCGCTGGAACGCGACGTCGACACGACCCTCGCTCGTCTGGCGGAACTGGGATTCACCGACGGTGTTCGTTGCATCAAGGTGCCGGCGCCGGGCGGCGGGCAGGTGCCGATGGCCGTTGTGACGGCGCCCGACGGCGTGCGTGTCGAGTTGATCGGAGGAGCGCAATGACGACGATCGTGACCGGGGGAGCGTCGGGAATCGGAGCCGCTGTCGCCACTCGGCTACGTGACGCTGGCCGAGACGTCGCTGTCTGGGATGTGAGCGGTGGTGAGATCCATTGCGATATCGGTGATCCGGAGTCGGTGACCGCTGCGCTGGCGACGACTCAGGAGGCGCACGGAGTCCCGGACCGCTTGGTGGCGTGCGCGGGGGTTGGTGCGTCGGGACAATTGGTCGATCACGACGTCGCAGATTGGAAGCGGGTGATCGATACCAACCTGACCGGGACCTGGCTGACGATACGCGCGGTGGCCGCGGCGATGATCCGGGCCGGATCGGGCGGTTCGATCGTTGCGGTATCCAGTATCAGCGGCACGGTCGCCGACCGCGATATGGGTGCCTATTGCGTGTCGAAGGCGGGGGTCGACATGCTGGTTCGGGTGGCCGCGGCCGAATGGGGCTGCCATGGCATCCGCGTCAACGCCGTCGGCCCGGGAGTCACCCGCACTCCCATGCTCGCCAAACCCGAACAGCTGCCGGGCTGGGTCGAGGGGCTGACGGAGCGCACCGCGCTCGGTCGGCTGGGGGAGGCCGACGACGTCGCGGCGGTGATCGTGGACGTGCTCGAGATGCAGTGGGTGACCGGTCAGACGATCTTCGCCGACGGCGGGCTGGCGCTGCACAGCCCGATCGATGCATACGGCCAGCTGCAGCGAGTGCTCAGGGCCGGCCGATGACCGGGCCCTGCATCAGGGCGACGATTGCCTCGATCAGTCCGTAGGCGGCCGCGGACCAGTCCGGCCAGGGTGACGGAGTCCCGTGGGCGAGTTCACGTTCGAACTCGGCGCAGGTGTAGATCAGCATCGTGCGCATCATGATGCCGCGCTCGGCATGCATCTTCGTCGGAAGAGCGCGACTGATCTGTTCGACGATGTGGGGCAGGGTCGGCGACTCGAACTCCTGCTGGATGATGACCCCTCGGTACGCGGGATCGGTGACCGCCTGAACGGCGAATCGCGCATACCAACTGGGATTGCCGATGGCAGCCAGATGATCCGTCAGGGGCTGCACGAGGCACGCCACCCAGTCCCGTAACCCGGCGGCTCCGCCGATCTCGTCGAGCATGCGGGTGCGGCCGGATTCGATGCGCACCCGGTGCTTGTCCTCGATGGCTCGTGCGACATCCGCTTTCGTGCCGAAGTGATGGGCGACGGCTGCGTTGTTGCCCTGCCCGGCGGTTTCGATGATCTGCCGGTGCGACACGCTGGCGCCTGCAGCGGACCACCGGCCGCGACAACGAGATCCTGTTCCTGCAACTCATGACCCGTCACCATCAGGGCGGTATCGAGATGGCCGCGTACGCCGTTCGGCACACCTCTACCGCCGCCGTCCGCCAGACCGCGGTCGGCATGGTGGACGAACAGAATCAGGAAGTCATCGTGATGGCCGCGATGCTGGAAGCCAGGGGAGCGGTGCCACTCCCGTATCCGTGACCGACGAGAGCTTGTGCGTTCACCGGAGCGCGTCGTAGCGCGAACGCAGTCCGTCGATGAAGGCCGAGAGCGCCAATTCGAAACTGGCGGTGTCGATCTCGTCGGCCTTGGCGCGCAACAGGTGCGCCCGCTCGAGGTGCGGGTAGCGGTCTCGGTAGACCTGCACATCGTCGACGAAACCGCGCGCGAACGAGCCCACCGAGGACCCCATGACGAGGTGGCGGGTGGCCGCGCCGATCAGGGTGGCCTCCCGGGGCGGCCAGCCCGCGCCGACCAGGCCGCCGTGCACCGCGTTGGCCATTCGCATGCCCTCATCGCGGTGGCCGGGGCCCTCCGCGACGTACGGCACCAGATTGGGGTGTGCGGCCAGGGCGGTGCGGTAGGACCGGGCCCAGGCGGCCAGCGCCGACGGCCAGTCGTCGCCGCGTTCGAAGGCCGAGGTGTCCACCCCGGAGATCACCCGGTGGACGATGGCGTCGAGCACCTGATCCTTGGTGGGGTAGTGCTTGTAGAGCGAGGCGGCCTGTACGCCCAGTTCGGCCGCGAGCTTACGCATGGACAAACCGGCCAGACCGTCTTGGTCGATCAGCATCAGCGCGGTGTCGCGGATGCGGTCGCGACTGAGCAGCGGTGTCCGCGGCCTGCCCATGTGTCCTCCTCCCCGGGGTTGCGTCGGCTAACGATGTTAGCTTATCCTGAGGGAGAAAAGCTAACACCGTTTGCTAAGGATTGGTTATGCGTAGAACCGTTTACAACCAGGACCACGAAGACTTCCGCGCCATGATCCGCGACTTCATCGAGGCCGAGGTCGTGCCGTACTACGACGAATGGTTCGAGGCCGGCATCGTGCCGCGCGACTTCTACCAGAAGCTCGGCAAGCTGGGCATATTCGAGATCGAGGTACCCACCGAGTACGGCGGCTCAGGCGTGGACTCCTACAAGTTCCAGGCGATCGAGTCGGAGGAACTCTCCCGCGCCGGGGTCTCCTTCGGTGGCTCGGGCGTGCATGTCGCCCTGTGCCTGCCATACCTCAAGTCGCTGGCCACCGAGGAGCAGAAGCAGCGCTGGTTCCCCGGCTTCATGTCCGGCGACATCATGTTCGCCATCGCAATGACCGAACCGGGTACCGGGTCCGATCTGGCCGGAATGCGGACCACCGCAAAGCTTTCCGATGACGGCACCCACTACGTGCTGAACGGATCGAAGACCTTCATCACCGGTGGTGTGCACGCGGACCGGGTGATCGTGTGCGCGCGCACCGCGCCGCCGCGCGAGGACGACCGCCGCTTCGGGATCTCACTGCTGGTGGTGGACACCAAGTCGCCCGGTTACACGGTGGGCCGCAAGCTGGACAAGCTCGGCCTGCGGACCTCCGATACCGCCGAACTCAACTTCACCGATGTCAAGGTTCCGGTCGAGGACCTGCTCGGCGAGGAGAATCGCGGCTTCTCGTACCTGGGGCAGAACCTGCCGCGGGAGCGGCTCAGCATTGCCGTCGGCGCCTACTCCCAGGCCAAGGCGGCCGTGCAGCTGGCCACCGAATACACCAAGCAGCGAACGGTTTTCGGTCAGCCGGTGGCCGGCTTCCAGAACACCAAGTTCGAACTGGCCGCGTGCCAGGCTGACGTCGAGGCCGCCGAGGCCGTGGTGGATCGGGCGATGGATGCCGACGATCTCGGTGAGCTGACCCCGGCGGATGCGGCCAAAGCCAAGCTGTTCTGCACGGAGGTGGCCGCCCGGGTGATCGACCGGTGCCTGCAGCTGCATGGCGGCTACGGCTACATCAACGAGTACCCGATCGCGCGGCTGTACGCCGACAACCGGGTGACCCGGATCTACGGCGGTACCAGCGAGGTCATGAAGATGATCATCGCCAAGGACATGGGCCTCTGACCTCACCCCTGTGGCCCACGACACAGCCGCTCAGGTTTGTCGCCGGTGCGGCCCGGGAATGCGAGGGCGGCAAGCAGGTCGCGTTGAGCCAACAGCGCGCCGCCACCTATCGCATGAGCGGGAGGACGTGAACATGGCTGACAAGAATGGTGCTGCCGAGGGAATTTCCGGTGTCGTCGAAGGGGTGAAGGGCAAGGTCAAGGAGGCCGTCGGCGCCGTGACCGGTCAGGACGATCTGCGCCGGGAGGGCGAGGCACAGCAGGACAAGGCCGACTCGCAGCGGGAAGCCGCCAAGAAGGAGGCCGAGGCCGAGAGCGCCCGGGCCGCCGCCAAGGCCAACGAGGCTCGCCAGAAGTCCGAGCAGTAGCAGCAGCAAAAGATCAGGCCCCCTGAAAACCTCAGGGGGCCTGATCTTTTGTGGTTCACGGCCGGCTGAGCCCGCTGGGCCAGTGTTCCAGTCGCGGCGGCGCGGACACACCGGGTTTCAGGGCCGCCAGGATCAGGCGCAGGGGCGGCCAACCGGTTCGGCCCCGTCGGGTGACCGCGTAGGCGGTCATCACGGCGCCGGGACCGGGGAGCGTCAGCACGGTGACCCCGGGGCGGGTTCGCCGATGCAGCGGCAGCAGGCCGACGCCGTAGCCGTCGAAGATCAGATCCTCGACCAGTTCGAGGCTGTCGATCTGGTGGGCGATGCGTGGGGTGAAGCCGGCCAGCGAGGCAACCGTCCGGACGGCGATCTCGTCAGCGCTGTTGCGGGAGTTGACGATCCACGGCACGTCGGCGTAATCGGAGGGCGCGAAAACCTCGGGTGCCGGCTCGGGCACGCCGAGACCCCAGCGGGCCGACCACAGCGCGACCGACTCCAGGACGCTGTCGAGCCCGGCCGGTGCCAGGTTGTAGTCGTAGGTCAGCGCGAGGTCCAGGTCGTCGTCGGCGAGCAGCCGGAACGCCTCCACCGGCTCGAACTCACTGATGATCACCTCGATGCCGGGGTGACTCCGGCCGAGGTCGGCCAGCACGGGCAGTAACGAGACGCGGATGCCGGTGGCGAAGCCGCCGACGCGGACCGTTCCACGCGGCTCGGCCCCCGGGTCCAGATCGTGCAGGGCGGCGTCGACGCCGGCCAGGATCTCCACCGCGTGCTCGGCCAGCCGGCGGCCCGCCGGCGTGAGACGCACCCGCCGGCCGTCCGGCTCGATCAGCTGGACGCCGGTGTCCCTGGCCAGCGCGGCCAGCTGCTGGGACACCGTGGAGGTGGTCAGGTGATGCGTATCGGCCACCGCCCGCATCGAACCGAGCCGGGACAACGCCAGCAGCAGTCGGAGGCGGCGGAAGTCCACGGGCTCGATTGTTCACGATCAATGAACGGTATGTCCAACATAATCACGTGGACATGAATGATCTGACGGGTCTTGAATGGCAGGCATGCCCCACAACCCCGCCCGGACCGGCTCTCTGATGGCCATCGCCTCGATGGCGTGCGTCCAGCTGGGCCTGGCGGTCGCCGTCCTGCTGATCGACCGGATCGGCGCCGCGGGCACGGCGTGGCTGCGGCTGGCGTTCGCCGGCATCATCCTGCTGCTGATCGCCCGTCCTCGGCGGTCGGATTTCACCGCCCGCACCTTCGCCGCGTGCGTGCTGCTGGGCGTCGTGACCGCGGGGATCACCATCCTGTTCATGATCGCCGTGTCGCACATTCCGCTGGGCACGGCCAGCGCGCTGGAGTTCCTGGGGCCGCTGGCCGTGGCCGTCGCGGCGGGCAGCGGGCGGAACCGGCTGATCTGGCCCGCGCTGGCCGCCGTCGGGGTGGTGCTGCTGACCGAGCCGTGGAGCGGCAGCGTCAACCCGACCGGAATCCTGTTCGCCCTGGCCGCGGCGGTCTGCTGGGGCGCCTACATCCTGTTGACCCAGCGCGTCGGCGACGGGGTCGACGGCATTGCCGGCCTGGCGGTGTCGATGCCGGTGGCGGGTCTGGTCGCCACGGCGGTGGTCGGGCCGTCCATCGTGACCGCGCTGACCCCCGAGCTGATCCTGATCGGCATCGGCCTGGCGATCCTGTTGCCGGTGGTGCCGTTCATCCTCGAACTGTTCGCGCTGCGCCGGCTGACCACCGCGGCGTTCGGGACACTGATGAGCCTGGAACCCGCCTTCGCGATGATCCTGGGCCTGATCGTGCTGGCACAGGTACCCGGCCCGCTGGCCATCCTGGGTATCGCCCTGGTGGTGGTGGCCGGCGTCGGCGCCGCACGGTCGGGGGCCCGGGTGGAGCAACCCCCGGTGCCCGCCGCGGCCACCGCGTGACACCATGCCGGAATGACCGAACGCCCCGCACATTTCACCGCGATCGAAGGCGGGTTCCAGCCCACGGCCTACGCGCACAGTCACTGGGGTGAGGATCATCTCAACGGCCCGGCGGTCGTCGGGCTGGCGGCGCGCGCCCTCGAACTGGATCACGGTTCCCCCGACTTCCTGCCGGCCCGTCTGACGGTCGACCTGTTCCGCGCGGCCCGCGGGGTCACCACCACGATCGCCACCCGGCTCGTGCGCGACGGCAACCGGGTGCGCAACGCCGAGTGCGACGTCCTGCAGGCCGGCCTCGCCGTCGCGCACGCGACCATGGTCTGCTATCGGCGCTCTGCGCCGCCGCCGGGTGAAGAATGGTGCTCCACAACGGAATTCGGCTATCCGGACGGCCCGCTGCCCGGCCCCGACGAGTTCACCGGGCCGTATGTGGCCAGCGAGCGACTGGGCTGGACCCGGGCGATCGTCGAGCATCAGAACGCCGAGCGCACCCGCTTCCTGGACCGGCCGATCGACGTGGTCGCCGGGGAGCCGAACACCCCGTTCGTGCGCGCCGTGATGATCGCCGAATCGACCAGCCTGGTGACCAATGTGGGCACCCGCGGAATCGGTTACATCAACGGCGATCTCACCGTCGGGTTGGCGCGACTGCCACTCGACGACTGGGTCGGAACGCTGGCCGACTCGCACTGGACCGCCGACGGAATCGCGGTGGGCACCGCGACGCTGTTCGACCGGCAGGGCCCGTTCGGGTCCGGAATGGTGACCGCCGTGGCCAACCCCACGGCCCAGATCGATTTCGCCACAACGCGATTCGGGGGAATGCGGCTGCAGTGATCGCGGCCCGCGAGCGGCCGCTCTTGTACAGCTGCAGCGGCGTGTCGCTGTACAGACACGGACGCTCGCGGGGGGTTTGGTGCAGATGGTGGGGCCGGGGGCCGGGGGCCGGGCCTAGCCCCACTCATGATTCATCGCCCGTGAATCGAGGGCGGCATCGGGCGACTCGGCCCGCGGCACCCGCCCGGTCAGGGCGATCAGCACCGTCGCGAGCCCGGCGGTCACCGCCCCGGCGGCGAAGATCCCGACGAACGCGGACTCCGACGGGATGCCGGCGGGTCCGGCGTGCCCGAGCAGCACCGCCACGATGGCCGCGGCCACCGAACTGCCCACCGTCCGCGCGATCGCGTTCACCCCGGTGGCCACGCCGGTCTCGCCCGGTCCGGCCTCGCCGACGACCAGCGCCGGCAGCGCCCCGTAGGCCAGGCTGATGTAGGCGTTGGTGGCCACGCCGGCGACGATCACCTGCCACGGCGCCGAATGCCACAGCGCCAGCGCGGTGAACCCGACGACCCCGGCGGCGGCCCCGGTCATCAGCACCGGGCGCGCGCCGAACCGGTCGATGAACCGACCACTGGCGGTCGCGGTGACGAATCCGGTCAGCGCCCCCGGCAGCAGGAACACCACGCTGGCGTGCAGCACCGACGACGAAAAGCCGTATCCGGCAACCGAACGCGGCATCTGGACGAACTGGGTCAGGCCGAGGAACCCGAAGTACAGGCCCATGCCGACGAAGACCGTCGCCAGGTTGGTCAGCAGCATCGCCCGCCGGGCCAGCATCCGGGTGGACACCAGCGGATGGGCGCGGCCGCGCTCCCAGATCCACCAGCAGCCCAGCACCGCGGCGCCCACCGCGGCGCACCCGAGCGTGCGCGGCGCGGCCCAGCCCCACGCGTTGCCCTGCGTGATGGCCAGCAACAGGGCCGTCAATCCGGCCGCCAGCCCGAACGCGCCGAGCCAGTCGATGGTGCCGGTGCCGGACCCCGGACGGGCCGGGACCCATCGCGCCACGACGGCGAGCACCAACACGGTGAACCCCAGGCTCAACCAGAACACCCGGTGATACCCCGCCGAGCCCGACATCAGCAGGCCGGTCACCACCAGACCGGTACCCCCGCCGAAACCGAGCGTGCCCGACAGCACCGCCAACGCGCCGACGATGCGCTCCTCGGGCAGTTCGTCGCGCAGGATCGCCACGCAGATCGGATAGAGCGAGAACGACACGCCCTGCAGCACGCGGGCGACGATCAGCCACAGCAACGACGTCGTCACCGCCGCCAGCAGCGAACCCAGCGCCACCACCAGCAGGACCGCCATGAGCACGCGTTTCTTGCTGTACAGGTCCGCCAGTCGCCCGATCAAGGGGGTGGCCGCCGCAGCGGCCAGCAGGTTGGCCGTCACCGCCCAGCTGACCGCCACCGAGGACACCCCCAACTGATGTGCGATGACCCCGAGCACCGGCACCACCGCGGTCTGCAGCAGTGCGACGGTGAGGGCGGCCAGGCTCAGGGCGGCCACCAGCACGCCGGTCGACGACCGGGTTTCGGTGGCGGGCATGGTGATGAGTATGTCGGGCCGCCGCCGTGGTCGAATGGTCGGCATGGATCCCCACACCGAACGTCCGTTGACCGCCGCGGTGTTCACCGGCCACCGGCCGACCGCCGCCGGCGACCTGTCGGTGGAGACCCATGGCATCGCACCGATCCCGGAGACGGAACGGTACGGCCGTCCCGGTCGGATGTTCACGGTGTGGTTCGCGCCGCAGATCACCATGACCGGCGTGTTCACCGGCACGCTGGCGATCACACTGGGGCTCGGCTTCTGGTTGGGTCTGCTCGCGATGACCATCGGCACCGTCGTCGGATCGCTGGCAGTGGCCTATCTGTGCACCTGGGGACCGCGGACCGGGACCGCCCAATTGCCCAACGCGCGCATGGCTTTCGGGCCGACGGTCGTGCTGCCGGCCGCCCTACAGTGGGTGTCGTCGGTCGCCTGGGACGGCCTGGTGGGCCTGTTCGGCGGTGAGGCGATGGCCCGGCTGCTGAACATCCCGTTCCCGGCCGCCGTGCTCATCGTGCTCGTCCTGCAGGGCGCGGTCGGCTTCTTCGGATACGAGTTGATCCACCGGGTCCAGGCGGTCCTGACCGTGGTGCTGCTGGCGACCTTCGTGGTGTTCGCGGTCAAGCTCGTCGGCGGCCATGAGGTGATCACCGCGCCGGCCGCCCACGGCGCCGATCTGGCGGGCGCCTTCGTCCTCGAGGTCACCATCGCGCTCAGCCTGGCGATCTCCTGGGCCAGCTACGCCGCCGACTTCAGCCGCTATCTGCCCGCGCAGTCGTCGTCGCTGCGGGTGTTCGCGTTCAGCTTCGCCGGGATCGTGTCGGCCTACGTGTTCGTCCAGGGTATCGGGATTGCCGGGGCGGACCTGCTGTCCGACCAGACCGCCGACGGTGTGCACACGGTGATGGGGGGCGGCGTGCTGGGGGCGGTGGCGCTGCTGGCCATCGCCCTGGCCTCGGCCGGATCCAGCGCGATGAACGACTACAGCGGATCGCTGGCGCTGCAGACCCTGGGCGTGCGGGTGCGCCGGCCGGTGTCCGCGGTGGTGGTCACCGTGTTGGCGTTCGTGTTGATCATGTGGCTGCATGCCGGTGACGCCGGCACCCGGATCACCCGGTTCACCGATGTGCTGCTGCTCGTGGGCTATTGGATCCCGGCGTTCGTCGCGATCGTGGTCGTGGACTGGTGGATGCGGGCCGACGGGCGCCGCAGCTTCAACCCGGCGACCGAGCCCACCGCCGGCCCGGATGCCGCCGCCGCCGTCGTGGCGTTCGTCCTCGCCTACGGCGCAGCCGTGCCGTTCATGAACACCTCGCTGATCCAGGGGCCGGTGGCGCGGGCCTGGCACGGCGCCGACGTCGCGTACTTCGTGAACTTCGCGGTCGCGCTGGTGCTGTACGGCGGGTGGCGCGTTATTTCCGCGCGGCGGAAAGCATCTCGTCGATAGCGACGATCTTCACCCGGGGGCGCGCTGTGCCGGCGCCGCGATCGCGCTCGGCCGCATCGATGCCGCGCCAGCCCGCCCAGTCGACGGGTGCCAGCCCGCGGTCGGCGAGCAGGGCCCGCAACCGGTCGCGCCCGCCGGTGTCCGTGCCGCTACCCAGGACCCCGGCGTCGAAGTCCTCGAACAGGTGGTCCACGGTCTCCTCGGCGCACGTCCGGTTGGTGCCGATGACCCCACGGGGCCCGCGTTTGATCCAGCCGGTGACGTAGACCCCCGGGACCGGCCGGTCCGCCGCGTCGAGCACCCGGCCGTCCGCGTTGGGCACGATGCCGGCGGCCTGATCGAATTCGAGGTCACCCAGCGGCGCGCCGCGGTAGCCGATGGAACGCAGCAGCAGCGAGGTCGGGATGTCCTGCACGGCACCGGTATCGGTGCCGGTGACCCGCAGACCGGTCACGGCGTCGGTGCCGAGCACCTCGGTGGGCGTGGCCAGGAACTTGAACACGATGCGCTTGTTGCCCGGAGTGGCCGGGCGGGCGGCGTGGGCGCGCGCCGCCGCCAGCTTGATTGCGGTCTCGACGTCGTCGGCGGGGTCCGCGCTCGGATCGTCGCCATCGATCACGACGTCGATACCGTCGAGGTGGCCGAGTGCCAGGAACTCGCCCGCCGAGAACGCCGCGGCGCGCAGACCGCGTCGAGCCACGATCACGACCTCACGAATATTGCTGTGCGCCAACGCATCCAGGGCATGCTGGGCGATGTCGGTGTTGGCCAGCTCGACTGCGGGCATCAGCAGGATGCGCGCGGCGTCCAGTGCGACGTTGCCGTTGCCGACGATGACGGCCCGTTCGCCGGACAGATCGAAGGCGCGGTCGGCGTGATCCGGATGCCCGTTGTACCAGCCGACGAACTCGGCCGCGCCGTGATTGCCGGGCAGTTCCTCGCCCGGGATGCCGAGCTGGCGGCTGTGGGAGGCGCCGACCGCGTAGATCACCGCGTGATGGTGTGCCATCAGATCCGCATGGGTGAAGGTCTCGCCGACCTCGACATTGAGGTGGCAGCCGAACCGTTTATGGGTGAATGCCCGCTCGAACAGCTTCACCACGGACTTGGTGTGCTGGTGGTCGGGTGCGACGCCCGCTCGGACCAGGCCGAACGGGGTGGGCAGCCGCTCGAAGAGGTCGACCTCCACGCCGTCGACCGCCAGCAGTTCCAGTGCGGCGTAGCACGCCGCGGGTCCGGCGCCGACCACCGCGACGCGCAACGATCCCGCCGGCACCGGCGCGTGCGGTTTGCGGGCCGGCCCGGCATCCGGTTCGAGGGGGTGCTGGCGGAAGTAGGCCGCGTTGATCTCGCGGTAGGCCTCGAGCTCGGCGGTCAGATCGTCCTCGTAGTGGATGGCGCCGACGGGGCACTCCTCCATGCAGGCCCCGCAGTCGATGCAGGACTCGGGATCGATGTAGAGCATCTCGGCGTCGGTGTTGCCCACTGGCCGGATGCAGTCCACCGGGCAGACGGGCACGCAGCTGGCGTCCTTGCAGCAGTTCTGCGTGATCACGTAGGCCATGATGGTTCTTCCTCCGACATTACTGGACAACTGTCTAGAACTATAGATGGTCGGTCGGCCGCGCTCAACCCGGCGAGCGTCCGGGTTTGTACGTCTGTGGCGGCGTGTCGCTGTACAAACACGGACGCTCGCGGAGAAGGGTCACAACTGGAGGGCGGCGAGTTTGGTGGCGAGGCGTTCGACGTGGCTGGCGATGTCGTCGGGGGATTTGTCGGGTAGGCCGAAGAGGACTTCGGTGACGCCGAGGTCTTTCCAGTGGGCCAGTTTGTCGGGGTCGGGTTTGAAGTCCAGGGCGACGATGGTGGGGGTGCCGTCGCGGTCGGCGCCGGCCCAGGTGTCGTGCAGGAGTTTGACGGAGTCGTCGATGACGAAGTCGCGGGGGGTGGTGATCCAGCCGTCCGCCGAGCGGGCGATCCATGTGAAGTTCTTCTCGGTGCCGGCGGCGCCGACGAGGACGGGGATGTGGGATTGGATGGGTTTGGGCCAGGCCCACGATGGGCCGAAGTCGACGAATTCGCCGTGGTACTCGGCGACTTCGTCGGTCCATAGGGTGTTCATGGCTTCGAGGTATTCGCGCAGCATGGTGCGGCGCCGGGCTGGGGGGACGTTGTGGTCGGCCAGTTCGTCGGTGTTCCAGCCGTAGCCGACACCGAGGGTGACGCGTCCGCCGGAGAGGTGATCGAGGGTGGCGATGGATTTGGCCAGGGTGATGGGGTCGTGTTCGACGGGGATGGCCACGGCGGTGGAGAGCCGCACGCGGGTGGTGACCGCGCAGGCGGTGCCCAGGGCGACCCAGGGGTCCAGGGTGCGCATGTAGCGGTCGTCGGGCAGGGTTTCATCCCCGGTGGTGGGGTGTGCGGCGTCGCGGCGGGTGGGGATGTGGGTGTGCTCGGGGACGTAGAAGGTGGTGAAGCCGTGGTCGTCGGCCAGTTTGGCCGCCGCGGCGGGGGTGATCCCGCGATCACTGGTGAACAGCACGAGCCCGAAATCCATTTGGTCATACCAACTTTCGATAAGTGTGCAGGTCAGGAGATGGAGGCGCCGAGGATCAGATCGACGGAGTCGTCCAGTTGTGCCGAAATCTGTTCGTAGGTAAGGAATCTCGCGCTCATGAGCGCACCCGCGAAGGTCAGTCCGAGGGTGTGCTGGACCGACGGGCGCAGACCGCGACCGAGCGCGCTGCGCAGACGACGGGCGACCTCGCCGACGAATTCCGTGCGCACCGCCTCCACTGCCGGTTCGTCGGCGAGCATCGCGGTGGCACACGCGGCCGCGAGTTCAGGTTCCTCGGCGGTGGCCAGCAGCATCCCGCGCAGGGCCGCCTTCACCCGGGCTCGCGGGTTGTCGGTGCTGAATGGTTGTGGCGCAACGGTTTTCAGCGTCTCCAGGTACAGGGTTGCCACCAGAGCGTTCTTGGAGGGGAAGTAGGTGTAGGCGCTCGCGGGGGACACCCCGGCCCGCGCGGCAACCGAGCGCATGGTGAGGCCGGAGAAGGACGCGACCCGGAGTTCGGCGGCGCCGGCATCGAGCAGCCTGCGGATCGTCTGGGCGGGCCGGCGATCGGGCCGCCGGGGCGCGGCCGTCTCGATAGATCTGGACATCTGTCCAGTATAACCGAGACTCAGGTGGCCAGGGGAGAGGGCGGCCCGGGTTTGGCGCCGGCCGCGTCACGGCGCCGGGCCGCCATGCCGGCGAGCGCCTCGAACGCCACCCGGTGCGCGGCGTTCACGGTCAGCTCGGCGTGGTCGTAGGCCGGGGCCACCTCGACGATGTCGACCCCGGCCACGTCGTGCTCATGGCAGAGCTGGCGCACCATCCGCAGCAGGTCGGCGCTGGTGATCCCACCGGGCTCGGGGGTGCCGGTGCCGGGCGCGTGCGCCGGATCCAGCACGTCGATGTCGACGGACACGTACAGCTTGTCGGCCTTGGCCAGGGCTTCGTCGACCGCGGTACGCATGACCTCCTTGAACCCGCGCTCCCAGATCTCCTGCATGGTGTGCCACACCATGCCCTGTTCCTGCATCCACTCGAAGGTGTCCTGCGGGGGCCAGTAGCCGCGCAGTCCGACCTGCACGAAATGCGTTCCGGGCACCGCGCCCGACTCGATGAGCCGACGCATCGGGGTGCCGTGGCTGGCCAGGTTGCCCTCGATGATGTCGGCGGTGTCGGCGTGGGCATCGAAATGGACGATGCCCACGTTGCCGTAGCCGTGCACGTCGGCGACCGCTGTGGCCGCCGGCCAGGTGATCGAGTGATCGCCGCCCAGGATCAGCGGCACGATGCCGCGCGAGGCGATGGTGTGCACCCGCTCGCGAATGTTGGCGTGCGACACGTCGGTCTGGCCGTGCGGGCAGTACGCGTCGCCGAAGTCGACGACCTCGAGCCAGTCGAAGATCTCCAGCCCCAGATCCATGTGATAGGTGCCGGGCTCGTAGGCGGTGGCGCGGATGGCGCGCGGGCCGAACCGCGCACCCGGCCGGTTGGTGGTGCCGACGTCGAACGGCGCCCCGACCACCGCCACGTCGGGCTTCCACGAATCCAGCTGGGCGGCTTCGGTCAGGAACGGCCGCTGGCCGAAGGACACCATCCCGGAGTAGGCGATCTCGAGTTGCTCGATCATTCCCGGGGGCAGTTCGCGCTCGTGATCGTGGTCGTGATGGTCAGAGCCCATCGACCGACCCTACTGCGCCGGCGCGGGCCGGTAGCAGGCTTGCACCGAAGCGGGGTAACCGATTCCGTGCAACAGCACGCTGCCGAGCACCACCACCGTCGTCACCAGCAGGACCCGGGTTTCGTGGCCGGCGTCCAGCACGTTGTAGGACAGCAGGCCGAACACGATCGACGGGGTGCCGCGGGGACCCAGCCAGCCGACCATCGCCCGGTCGCGCAGATCGAAGCCCGATCCCGTCAGCGCCAGGACCACCGGCGCCACCCGCACCGCGGTCAGCGCCAGCACACAGAACAGCAGCGTGCGCCAGGGCACCCCGTCGGCCAGCGCCAGCACCGACGCGCTGCCGAAGACGAACCACATCGCCAGGGTGAGCAGGAAGCCGATGTCGTCGAGCAGCTCGAGGTCGCGCTGCAACTCGCCGGTGGCATGCAGGTAGTGGAAGGCGATACCGCAGACGAACGCGGCGACGAAGCCGTTGCCGTGCAGCCCGACGCTCACGCCGTGGCTCAGGATGGGCGCGATCACCAGCAGCACCCGCATGGACTGCGCGGTCATCAGGCCGCGGCGCTGGGCCAGATTGCTCAGCGCCGCCAGGGCCGCGCCCAGCGCGGCGCCCACCACCACGGCGACCACCGCGTCGGGCAGCGCGTGCCGTAACGCCAGCCCGGGCGCCGACCACGGGGCGCCGGTGTCGTCGTCCGAACCGGATTGCGACCCGGCCAGGGCGAGGGCGAACACGAAGACCGGCGAGACGATCCCGTCGTTGTAGCCCGCCTCGACGTTGAGCAGGTTGCGAACCCGTTCGGGAATGCGGGTGTCCCGCAGGATCGCGGCGGCCGGCGCGAAATCGGTCGGCACCACGATGCAGGCGATCAGCAGCAGCACCGCCAGCGACATCCCGGGCAACAGCCACGCACCCAGCAGCACGGCGAAACACATGCTCAACGGCAGAGCGATCAGCAGCATCCGGGCCGCCGCGCGTGGGTTGCGGCCGAACAGGCCACCCCGGACGTCGGTGGCGTCGACGAACAGCAGGATCGACAGGATCAACTCGGCGGCGTGCTCGGTGGCCCGGGCGTTGAGCGTGGTGGCCAGCGCGTCGTGTGTCGACAACCCGACCAGGACGCCCGCGCCGACGAAGACGATGGGAACGGTCAGGCGGCGTCGTTCGAAGCCCTTGGCGACCAGCGCCCAGCCGGCGATCACCAGGCTCAATGCGACCAGGGACAGCAGCACGCTGCGATCCTGCCATTCTCGGCGCGTATTGCCCGGTTGTACGCGGCGGACATGAGACGGTGAATGGACTATGGACAAGCGCGATCCCGCCGGGCACCAGGAACTGCCGGACGCCCACGACTACATCACCTATGAGCAGTGGGGCCGCAGATTCTTCGAGGTCGCGGTCACCGAGGAGCGGGTCGCGGCGGCCTTTGCCGCCATCGCCGGCGATCAGTTCGAGCTGGGCCCGATGGGCCAGGGGCCGGGCCGGATCGCCAAGGTGACCGCGAAGGTCACCATCGGGGAGCCCAAGGCAACGCGCCAGCTCGGCGACACCATCACCTTCGACATCCGCATCCCGCTCGAGATCGACCTGTTGGTGGACCTGCGCCTGGACAAGCAGCGGTTCAACGTCGACGGCGAGGTGGCGCTGCGGGCCACAGCGCGGGCCGCCGAGCCGCTGGCGCTGGTGCTCGAGGTCGCCAAGCCGCGGCCGACGAACATCAGCGTGCACGTGTCGACGAAGTCGATCCGCGGCGAGATCCTGCGGATCATCGGTGGCGTCGACGGCGAGATCCGTCGCTTCACCGCCGCGCACGTCGCCGCCCAGATCGACGCGCCGGAGTCCAAGGAGGCTCAGGTGATCGACGTGGCCGGGATGATCGATTCGACCTGGACCGGGATCTGAGCGCTCACCGCCACAGGAACCGGGCGCAGGTGGTGCGTTAACCTGTCAGCACCACGACACTTGCCGGGTTCAGACTGCAGCTCGCGAGATCGATGTGTGATACACAAATCTGCGAAAGCCCAACGAACGGGGTGCGTATTGAACGCCCAGCAAGATCCTTCTTCGGCGAAGGCCGAGGCGGTGACCTTTGCCGTCGGTGAGAAGACGGTCGGCAACGTCGTGGTGCTGTCGGTGCGCGGTGCCATCGACATGCTCACCGCGCCCCAATTGGCCGACGGGATCCGGGCCTCGCAGGGCCGGGGTCCCAAGGTCGTGATCGTCGATCTGTCCGAGGTCGACTTCCTGGCCTCGGCCGGAATGCAGGTTCTGGTGGCGGCCAACGAGAATGCCGGTCCCGACGGGCGCCTCGTGGTGGTCGCCGACGGTCCGGCGACCAGCCGGCCCCTGAAGATCACCGGCATCACCGATTTCATCGCCCTCTATCCGACGCTCGACGAAGCCCTCGAGAACGTGGCGGTGTGAGCTTGCGGGTATTGGGTAGTCACTAGGCACCATGGACGCTCCGGATCGGCCTTCGCCCATCGCAGATGCTCGGTTCGTCCGTGAGGTCGATGCGGATGCGCGTGCCGTCGCCGGGGTGAGGAACCAGTTCGCCCAGTGGATCCGGAGCCATCTGGTCCTCGATGAGGAGCGGGTCAGCGATATCGTGCTGGCCGTCAACGAGGCGCTGGCCAACTCCGCGGAATTCGCCTACGTGACAATGGCGGAGCCCGGTACGGTGTCCGTCGAAGCGGTGCACAGCGCCGTCACCGGCAGCCTGGTGGTGGTGATCGCCGACCACGGCGTCTGGTACGACGAGGACCCGACCGAGCGCAGCCGTACCCGCGGCCGTGGCATCTCGCTCATGGAGACGCTGTCCGACGACGTGACCTTCGAACGGCTGGCGGACGGAACCCGGGTCCGGCTGCTGTTCGCCGACTGTGCCGCGGTGCCGAAGCTGCCCGGCGCCCTGTCGGAAGCCTGAGCTTGGCCGTCGAACCGGACGGGGTTGCCGGCTGGAGTTCGGTTGCGCAGATCATGTCCACCGCCCGCACCATTCGCCGGTTCACCGCCGAACCCGTCGCCGACGAGGTCCTGGCCCGCTGCCTGCAGGCGGCCACCTGGGCGCCCTCGGGTGCCAATGCCCAGGGCTGGCGCTTCGTGGTGCTGCGGTCGGCCGAACAGCGCGCGGTGGTGGCCGCGGCCGCCGCGCGGGCGCTCGAGATCATCGAACCCGTGTACGGCATGACCCGCCCGGGGCCTGACGATCACGGCCATCAGGCCAGGAACAATCGCGCGACCTACGAATTGCACGACCGCGCGGGCGAATTCACCTCCGTCCTGTTCGCGCAGAAATCGTTCCCGACGGCCTCGGAGTTGCTGCTGGGCGGCTCGGTCTTCCCGGCCATGCAGAACTTCCTGCTGGCGGCCCGGGCCCAGGGCCTGGGCGCCTGCATGACCAGCTGGGCGTCGTACGGCGGCGAACAGCTGCTCCGCGACGCGGTCGGGGTGCCCGACGACTGGCTGCTGGCCGGGCACATCGTGGTCGGCTGGCCGCGCGGGCGGCACGGCCCGCTGCGCCGGCGGCCTCTGGCGCAGGTGGTCAACCTGGACCACTGGGACGCGCCGGCCACCGATCTACTGGGTGGCGTCTGACACGGCGCGCTCGTTGGCGATCATCTCGTCGAGGGCGGCGCTGTCGCGGGCCAGGGCCACGGCGCCGGCCACCATCGCGGCGACGGCCACCGGCAGGGCCAGAATGGCCGGGCCGTGCACGGTCAGCTCCTCGCCGAGCACCAGGATGCCGAGCAGCACCGCGACGATCGGCTCGAGGACCAGCATGGTCGGCACGGAGGTCTGCAGTGCGCCGGCATGGAACGCCGACTGCTGCAACACCGTTGCCACCACCGACACCAGGACCAGCAGGTACGGCGCGGGGGTGGACAGCAGTGCGGCGGGGCCGCCCGTCTCGAACCGGTGTGTGCTGACCTTGGTGAACAGGGCGACCATCCCGAACATCACCCCGACCGCGACGGCCAGCAGGACCGCGCGGCGGTCACCGCGGGCGCGGACGGCACCGGCGATGCACCCGGCGATCAACGGCACACACACCGCCGCGATGACGATCCACGACAGGGTGGTGGGTTCCAGGTGGCCCGCCCTGGGCTTGCCGACCAGGACGAAGACACCCAGGCCGGCCGTCAGCAGGACCGCCCAGCCCCATTCCGCCCGGGTGACCCGTGTCCGTGCCACCCGGGCGCTGATGGGCAGTGCGAACAACAGGCTCGCCACCAGCAGTGGCTGCACCAACAGCAGCGACCCGAACGACAGCGCCAGGGCCTGGAACGCATAGCCCAGGACCGCGGTCCCGGTCCCGGCCCACCACATCGGGTTGCGCACCAGCGACCTGAACATCGAAGCGCTCATGCCGTCCTCGGCGGGCACGTGCCGGGTGGCCAGCTGGCGCACGACGATGCCGACGGCCGCGCACAGGGCTGCCAGCAGCGCCAGCAGCACCACGAGCGCCTGCGTCACGGCGCAGCTCCCAGGGCGTTCATGGGGCTGCCGGGTCCGATGAACGCCGCCGGCATCCGGACTCGGGGGAGCGGCACCATATCTCTATTTTGTCCCGAAGATGCGGTCCCCGGCATCTCCGAGACCCGGCAGGATGTAGGCGTTCTCGTCGAGCTGGCGGTCCACCGCGGCGGTAAAGATCGGGACGTCGGGGTGCGCCTGCCTCATTGCGGCGATACCTTCCGGACAGGTCAGCAGGCAGACGAATTTGATGGACCGAGGTCCGTGCTCCTGGAGCCGGTCCACGGCGGCCACCGCGGAGTTGCCGGTGGCCAGCATCGGGTCCACCACCACGACGTCGCGCTCGTGCAGATCGCCGGGCATCTTGAAGTAGTACTCAACGGCCACATGGGTTTTCGGGTCGCGGTACAGGCCGATGTGGCCCACCCGGGCGCCCGGGACCACGCTCAGCATGCCGTCCAGGATGCCGGTGCCGGCGCGCAGGATCGAGACGAACACCAGCTTCTTACCGTCCACCACCCGGCCCGTGGTGGTCTCCAGCGGGGTCTCGACCTCGACCTCGTGGGTGGGTAGGTCGCGCAGCACCTCGTAGGCCATCAACGTCGATATCTCGGTCAGTAGACGGCGAAAACTGTTGGTGGAAGCGCTCTTTCGTCGCATGAGAGTGAGCTTGTGCTGCACCAGCGGGTGATCGATCAGATGTACGTGCTCGTTCGCGTCCACGCCAGCCTCCTAGAAAACCGTACCGTCGCTGCGGATGGTCAGCGGCGGCAGTCCGTCGCGCAGCTGCTGGGCCAGCGCCCGGCCGGTCGCCCACGTTCCGCCCTCGAGCACGCAGGCCAGCGGCAGATCCGTGCCGAGATGTGCGCAGACCCGTCCGGCCAGCTCGTCGAGCAGTGCGACGGTCAGACCCCGCCACTCCACGATCAGTTCGTCGGCCGGGGTCCAGGTCCGGTCGGCCCACTGCGGATCCCGCAGCCGCAACACGCCCGTATCGAGCATCAGTCCGCCGTTTCGGTACTCGGGCAGCCCGGTCAACTCGTCGAGTCCGGTGACCTCGACACCGGACCACGCGAACGGTTCGAGCAGCGAGTAGGTGACCCACTGCGACAGCTTGTGCAGCGGGAGCCACTGCACCGCCGGATGCGGCCAGCAGTCACCGAGGGGAACACCGTCGATGCTGTTGGACGCCGGCCAGATCCCCGACAGCGACACCAGCAGATAGGACAGGATGTCGTGTGCGCGAACCGGTGTCGCGCTCAGGACGTCGAACATCGCCCCCGGCCGGTCGCCCGATCGGCCGAGCACATCGCCCAGCCGGTGCAGCAGATCGATACGGCCATCCAGACCGACCACGGGATTGTCGTCGTCGACCTGCAGGGCCGCCGCCAGGCGCGCGGTGTCCAGGGCACGCAGGCCGGCCGCGTCGACCCGCAGCGGGTCCGCCGGATCCGACGAGAACGCCCCGGCCATGAACGCGTGAAAACTGGCGACCGCCAAGCCTTCCGAACGGGTGAACGTCCGGGTGCCCTCCCGATAACGCCAATCGGGGCCGGCCCCGGCGTCGAGCAGGACGCTGATGACCGTCAGGTCGATCATGGCGCGGGCCCGGGCTGCGGTATCGCGGTCGGCCAGTGCCGCGTCCAGATCGGCCCGCCGGTCGACGCCGCCGGCCGCGAAGTGTCGCCAGCGGCTGTGGTACGGAATCGCCAGGTCGGGGTAGTTGGTCCGGGTGACGTCGGCAACCGCGGCCGCCGCGCCGTCCAGCGCGTCGTCGTGCACGGTGAACCAGGAGGAGTCCCCGGCGCGGGCACGCGCCAATAACCGGCCCGCGCGCTCGCGGATGGTGTCCGTTCGGCGCAGTTCTGCGATGGCTCCAGGTGCACCCGGCGGGATGTCCAGCCTGTTCACCCGGACAGGCCCCGGCCCTTGGCCTTCTTGAGTTCGTCCGCGTCGGGCACCGGGCCGGGGGTGAAATATCCGGCCGCCATCTTCGCGTCGATCTCCACACGGGCGTCCGGCGGGATCAGCTCGTCCGGGATGTTGACGCGCTCGCCCACCTCGATGCCCGAGCCGGTGATGGCGTCGTACTTCATATTGCTCATCGAGACCAGCCGGTGGATCTTGGTGATGCCCAGCCAGTGCAGGACATCGGGCATCAGCTCCTGGAACCGCATGTCCTGCACCCCGGCAACACATTCGGTCCGGGTGAAGTAGGCCTCGGCGGTATCGCCGCCCTCCTGACGCTTGCGGGCGTTGTAGACCAGGAACTTGGTGACCTCGCCGAGGGCGCGGCCCTCCTTGCGCGAGTAGGAGACCAGCCCCACACCGCCGCGCTGGGCGCCGCGGATGCACTCCTCGATCGCGTGGGTCAGATACGGGCGGCACGTACAGATATCGGAACCGAAGACGTCGGACCCATTGCACTCGTCGTGCACCCGGGCGGTCAGCTCGACGCTCGGTTCGGCCAGGTCGTGCGCGCTACCGAAGATGTACACGGTCTGCCCGCCGATCGGGGGCAGGAACACCTCGAGATCCGAACGGGTGACCAGCTCGGGATACATCCCGCCGGTCTCCTCGAAAAGCGCTCGGCGCAAGGCGGTTTCGGTGCAGCCGAATCGCTCGGCCACCCCGGGCAGGTACCAGACGGGTTCGATGGCGGCCTTGGTGACCAGGGCCGCGCCGCCGGGCAGCAGCACTTGGCCGTCGGGCTGGAGTCGACGGCCGCTGATAGCTTCTACGACCTCCGGCAGGATGACATGGGCCTGGGTGATCGCGATGGTGGGCCGGATGTCGTAGCCGCCGGCCAGCGCCCCGGCGAACACATCGGCCACCGCCGCCCCCCAGGGATCCAGGCTGACGATCTTGGTGGGGTCGGACCACTGCGGGTACGGCCCGATGACCGCGGTGGGTGTGGTGTTGGTCAGATCGGCCTTGTGTTCGCGGGACAGCGATCCGGCCGCGACGGCCAGGGCCCGGTACACCCCGTAGGAACCGCTGTGGGTCCCGATGACGTTGCGGTGCGCCCGGTTGGTGGTGGTCCCGACGATCGGGCCGCGGCCGGCGGCGGTGCCGGCACCCCAGTGGATGGCCGGCGCGTGCATCCCGGCGTTGTGCGAGGTCAGCCGGATGTGCGAGGCGCGACTGGGATCGGCGGACGTCATGTGGCTACTCGGAGCTCCTGGTTCGGCCTGGAATGCGCCAGCATAACGACTTCCCGGCGCCGACGCCCGGTACCCGTCAGGCGTCCTGGAGCTGCGGCTGCGGTGGTGTGCGGGCTGGCCGGGAGCGGACCACCTGCGGCCACCAGAACCACCGGCCCAGCAGCGCGGCGATGGCCGGCGTCATGAAGGAGCGCACCACCAGGGTGTCGAACAGCAGACCCAGACCGATGGTCGAACCGACCTGCGCGATCACGGTCAGCTGACTGACCGCCATGGACATCATCGTGAACGCGAACACCAGCCCGGCCGAGGTGACCACCGAACCGGTGCCGCCCATGGCCCGGATGATGCCGGTGTTGAGCCCGGCATGGATCTCCTCCTTGAACCGGGCCACCAACAGCAGGTTGTAGTCGGCGCCGACCGCCAACAGGATGATGACCGTCATCGCCATCACCATGAAGTGCAGATCGATGCCCATGATGTGCTGCCAGAACAGGATCGACAGGCCGAAGGACGCGCCCAGGGACAACACCACGGTGCCGACGATCACCGCGGCCGCGACGATGGCCCGCGTGATGATCAGCATGATCACGAAGATGAGCGCCAGCGCGGCGATCGCGGCGATCATCAGATCCCAGCTGTTGCCCTCCTGCATGTCCTTGAAAGTGGCTGCGGTGCCGGTGAGTTGGATCTTCGAGCCCTCCAGCGGGGTGCCCTTGATGGCTTCCTTGGCGGCCAGCCGGATCTGATCGATCCGGTCGATGCCCTCGACGGACATCGGATCGCCCGCGTGGCTGATGATGAACCGCACCGCGTGGCCGTCGGGGGAGATGAAGTTCTTCATGCCGCGCTTGAACTCGTCGTTGTCGAAGATCTCCGGCGGAAGGTAGAAGCTGTCGTCGTTGCGGGCCGTGTCGAACGCGTCGCCCATGGCACTCTGGTTCTCCGACAGGGCCGCCATCTGATCCTGCAGACCCTTCTGGGTCTGATACATCGTCAGCATCATCGACTTCATCGTCTTCATGGTCTCGATGTTCGACGGCATCAGGGCCAGCATCTGCGGCAGCAGCTCGTTCATCTTGTCCATGTCCGGCAGGATGCTCTGGAAGGCGTCGGTCATGGTGTCGATGCCGTCGAGGCTGTCGAACGTGGACCGGATCGCCTGGCACGCCGGGATGTTCATGCAGTGCGGTTCCCAATAGAAGTAATTGCGCATGGGCCGCAGGAAATCATCGAAATCGGAGATGTGGTCCCGCAGTTCGGCGATGTCGTCGGCCATGTTGTGGGTCCGCGCCACCATCGATTTCATGACGCCGTTCATCTGCTCCATGAGCGTGATCATCTGCTGCATGGTGTCGATGTTCTTCTGCATGGCGGCGACCTGGACCTGCATATCGGCCATCCGGTCCATCATGTACTTGCGGTTCATCGTCTGGGTGGTGCCGCTCATGCCCAGCATGAAGGGAATCGTGCTGTGCTCCATGGTCGTTCCCTCGGGGCGGGTGATCGACTGGACCCGGGAAATTCCGGGGATGGCCATGATCGCCTTGGTGATCTTGTTGATCACCAGGAAGTCCGCCGAGTTCCGCAGATCATGGTCGGACTCGATCATCAGCAGTTCGGGGTTCATCCGGGCCACCGAGAAGTGCCGCTCCGCAGCCGAATAGCCCTCCTGGGCGGGCAGATCCTTGGGCAGATAGTTGCGGTCGTTGAAGTTCGTCTGGTAACCCGGCAGCGTCAGCAGCCCGATCAGCGACAGTGCGATGGTGGCGGCCAGGATGGGCACCGGCCAGCGGACCACCGCGGTGCCCACCTTGCGCCAGCCGCGAATCCGCATGGCGCGCTTGGGTTCCAGCGTCCTGCGGAACCGGCTGGCGATCGAGACCACCGCGGGACCCATGGTCAGGGCCGCGATCACCACCGTCACCATGCCGACGGCCAGCGGGATGCCCAGCGACTGGAAATAGGGCAAACGGGTGAAATGCAGGCACAGGGTGGCGCCCGCAATGGTCAGGCCCGAGCCCAGGATCACGTGCGCGGTGCCGTGGAACATGTCGTAGTACGCGGTCTCGCGGTCCATCCCGCGGCTGCGGGCTTCCTGGTACCGGCCGATCAGGAAGATGGCGTAGTCCGTGGACGCCGCGATCGCCAGCGTCACCAGCAGGTTGGTGGCGAACGTCGACAGCCCGATGATGTTGTGGAAGCCGAGGAACGCCACGATGCCGCGCGCCGCCGACAGTTCGAGCACCACCATCAGCAGCACCAGCAGCACGGTGACGAACGAGCGGTAGACCAGCAGCAGCATCACGATGATGACGGTGAACGTCAGGATCTCGATCATCTTGACGCTGCGGTCGCCGGCAATGTGCTGATCGGCCGACAGCGCGGACGGTCCGGTGACGTAGACGTGGACTCCCGGCGGCGGGGCGACCGACGCGACGACGTCCTGCACGGCCTTGACCGATTCGTTGGCCAGCGCCTCACCCTGGTTGCCCGACAGATACACCTGGACGTAGGTGGCCTTGCCGTCGACGCTCTGCGCTCCCGCGGCGGTCAGCGGGTCGCCCCAGAAATCCTGGACATGTTCGACGTGCTTGGTGTCGGCGCGTAGCTTCGCCACCATCTGGTCGTAGAAATGGTGCGCGTCGGGGCCCAGCGGCTGGTCGCCCTCCAGCACGATCATCGCCGAACTGTTGGAGTGGAACTCGTCGAACACGTGGCCGATGCGCTTCATCGCCATCACCGAGGGCGCTTCCTCGGGCGCCATGGAGACCGATCGCATCTGCCCGACGACCTCGAGCTGGGGCACGCTCGAGTTGAGGAAGCCGATCAGAACGACCCAGCCGATGATGATCGGGATCGCCAGCCGCCGGATCCACAGCGCGATACCACCCTTGTGCGGTGGCGCCGACAATGGCGTGCTCATGCGGGGCGGCAGCTTCCGAGGACGAGCGCCGGGCACAGAACAGTCATGTGCGGCTCGTACCTCCAGGTGTCGGAGCGGGGCGGGCGGTCGGCGATTCGCAGCAGCCCTCGGCATTCATATAGCCGAGCTAAGAGTAACACTGGTTCCCGGCCCGAGGACCGCCTGTGGTCGCGCTCACCGAGCGGCGAACGGCAACTCCAAATTCCGGACCAGCGCCGACGTGTCGAAGCCCGCGGACGCCACAACGACGTCGCATTCACGGTGCACCCGCCGATCATGCAGCCCGTCACCGGGGCCGCGTACCGTTGTCCTGTGGCACGAACCCCCAAGACGAGCGGCCGATTCTGGAAACTGCTCGGCGCCAGCACCGACAAGAACCGCGCCCGCACTGCCGAAGAGGTCACCGCGGCGGCCGAATTCGAGGCCAAGGCCGCCGAGCTCGACGACGAACAGCTGCGCAAGGCCGCCAAATTGTTGGATCTCGACGCGCTGGCCGAGTCCGCCGACATCCCGCAGTTCCTGGCGATCGCGCGGGAGGCGGCCGAGCGGACGACGTCGCTGCGTCCCTTTGACGTGCAGCTGCAGGGGGCGCTGCGGATGCTGGCCGGCGACGTCGTGGAGATGGCCACCGGTGAGGGCAAGACGCTGTCGGGCGCCATCGCTGCGGCCGGGTACGCGCTCGGCGGCCGCCACGTCCACGTCATCTCCGTCAACGACTACCTGGCCCGCCGCGACGCCGAGTGGATGGGGCCGCTGCTCGAGGCCATGGGCCTGACGGTCGGCTGGATCACCGAGAGCTCGACGGCCGAAGAACGCCGCGCGGCCTACGCCTGCGACGTCACCTACGCCTCGGTCAACGAGATCGGGTTCGACGTCCTGCGCGACCAGCTGGTGGTCGACGTCGACGACCTGGTGTCACCCAACCCCGACGTCGCCCTGATCGACGAGGCCGACTCCGTCATGGTCGACGAGGCGCTGGTCCCGCTGGTGCTGGCGGGCACCACGCACCGCGAGCAGCCGCGGCTGGAGATCATCGCGCTGGTCGGCGACCTGACCGCCGGGATCGACTACGCCGCCGATGCCGACCGGCGCAACATCCACCTGACCGAGGCGGGCGCCGAGAAGATCGAGAAGGCCCTGGGCGGGATCGACCTGTACTCCGAAGAACACGTCGCCACCACACTCACCGAGGTCAACGTCGCCCTGCACGCGCACGTGCTGCTCCAGCGCGACGTGCACTACATCGTCCGTGACGGCGCCGTGCACCTGATCAACTCGTCCCGCGGCCGCATCGCGACCCTGCAACGCTGGCCCGACGGACTGCAGGCCGCCGTCGAGGCCAAGGAGGGCATCGAGACCACCGAGACCGGCGAGGTGCTCGACACCATCACCGTGCAGGCGCTGATCAACCGCTACCCGACGGTCTGCGGCATGACCGGCACCGCGCTGGCCGCCGGCGAACAACTGCGCAAGTTCTACTCCCTGGGCGTCTCGCCGATCGAACCGAACACGCCCAACATCCGCGAGGACGAGCAGGACCGCGTCTACATCACCGACGCGGCCAAGATCGACGGGATCATCGACCACATCGCCGAGGTGCACGACACCGGCCGCCCGGTGCTCGTCGGCACCCAGGACGTCGCCGAATCCGAAGAGCTGCACCGCAAGTTGCTGCGCCGCGGCATCCCCGCCGTCGTCCTCAACGCCAAGAACGACGCCGAGGAGGCCGCCGTCATCGCCGAAGCCGGCGCCCTGGGGGCCGTCACGGTGTCCACCCAGATGGCCGGCCGCGGTACCGACATTCGGCTCGGCGGCTCCGATGAATCCAGCCACGACCAGGTGGTCGAGCTCGGCGGCCTGCACGTGGTCGGCACCGGCCGGCACCACACCGAGCGCCTGGACAACCAGCTGCGGGGCCGGGCCGGCCGGCAGGGCGACCCCGGGTCGTCGATGTTCTTCGCCAGTTGGGAGGACGACGTGGTGGCCTCGCACCTGGATCCCGGCAAGCTGCCCACGGAGACCGACGCGGAAAAGGGGGACGGCCGCATCGTCAGCCCCAAGGCCGCCACGCTGCTCGACCACGCCCAGCGGATCGCCGAGGGCAAGCTGCTCGACGTGCACGCCAACACCTGGCGCTACAACCAG
The DNA here is from genome assembly GCF_046330795.1 of Mycobacterium sp. Classification (GTDB taxonomy): domain Bacteria; phylum Actinomycetota; class Actinomycetes; order Mycobacteriales; family Mycobacteriaceae; genus Mycobacterium. The sequence continues at coordinate 294,571 of NZ_JAXLSA010000001.1, forward strand.
TTGATCGCCCAGCAGCGGGCCATCATCGTCGAGCGGCGCAACAAGCTGCTGGCCACCGCGGCGGCCCATGAGGAACTGCAGGCGCTGGCCCCGGAGCGGGCGGACGAATTGGCCGAGCGGCTCTCTCCCGAGCAGCTCGAGCGGCTCTGCCGGCAGATCATGCTGTACCACCTGGACCGCGGCTGGGCCGATCACCTGGCCTACCTGGCCGACATCCGGGAGAGCATCCACCTGCGCGCACTGGGCCGGCAGAACCCGCTCGACGAATTCCACCGGCTGGCCGTCGACGCCTTCGGCTCGCTGGCCAGCAACGCCGTCGAGGCCGCCCAGCAGACCTTCGAGACGGCCGACCTGGTGGACGGCGGCGAGCACGAATTCGATCTCGACCTGTCGAAGCTGGCCCGCCCGACGTCGACATGGACGTACATGGTGCACGACAATCCGCTGCAGGACGACACGCTCTCGGTGCTGAGCCTGCCGGGGGTCTTCCGCTAGTCCGGGCACTAGGTTGGGCAGCATGGACGCGCACCCGGGTCAGTCGCGCGAGCGCGTGTTGACGGTGCCCAATGTGCTGTCGGTGCTGCGGCTGGTCCTGATCGTCGTCTTCGTCTACCTGCTGCTGGTCACCCACGCCTACGGTTGGGCGACCGCGGTGCTGATGATCAGCGGCGCCTCGGACTGGGCCGACGGCAAGATCGCCCGGCTGCTCGACCAGTACTCCCGGCTCGGCGAACTGCTCGACCCCGCCGTCGACCGGCTCTACATGGTGGTGGTGCCGGTGGCCATGGCGATCGCCGGGATGATCCCGTGGTGGATCATCGCGATCCTGCTGGTCCGCGACGGCCTGCTGGCGGCCACCCTGCCGCTGCTGCGCAGCCGGGGCCTGACCGCCCTGCCGGTGACGTACATCGGCAAGGCCGCGACGTTCGCCCTGATGTCGGCGTTCCCGCTGATCCTGCTGGGCCAGTGCCGCACCGACGGGGTGCAGTGGACAGATGTGGTGGGTGCCCTTGGTTGGGGCTTCCTGATCTGGGGCATCTACATGTACCTATGGTCCTTCGTGCTCTACGTCGTGCAGGTCACCAAGGTGCTGCGCGAGCTGCCGCGGGTGACGGGATGAGCGGCGACGGGCCGGCATCCCGCGTACTCGGCGGGTACCACCCCGATGCGGGGCTGCGCGCGGAACGGGCCGACCAGATCACCCGGTTGCCCGTGCCGTCGTTGCTGCGATCGTTGCTCACCGACCACCTCGACCCCGGCTACGCCGCGGCGGCCGAGCGCCGTTCGAAATCCGCACGGCGGCTTGGGGTTTCGCAAGGGTTGTGGCAGGCCGTCGGGGCGTTGTTGATCGCGGCGGTGTTCGCCGGGGCGGTGGCCCAGGCCCGCAGCCTGGCGCCCGGACTCACCAGCGCGCAGCGGGTGCTGGCCGGCAGTGTGCGCTCCGCCGAACAGAACGCCGACGGGCTGACCCGGGACCGCGACACCCTGGCCGGGCAGGTCGACGACCTGGCCCGCACCCGGCTGCGCGACGACAGCGAGGGGCGCAGCCTGCTGGCCGGTCTGGACAAGCTCGGCCTGGCCGCCGGCAGCACCGCGGTGATCGGCCCCGGCCTGACCGTGACCGTGTCCGATCCCGGTGCCGGCCGGGACCTCTCGGACGTGTCCAAGCAACGGGTCGCCGGCAGCCGGCAGGTGATCCTGGACCGCGACCTGCAACTGGTGGTGAACTCGCTGTGGGCCAGCGGCGCCGAGGCGGTGTCGGTCGGCGGCATCCGCATCGGGCCGAACGTGACCATCCGGCAGGCCGGCGGCGCCATCCTGGTCGACAACCATCCGATCACGGGTCCGTACACCATCCTGGCCATCGGACCGCCCAACACCATGCGGGACACCTTCGAACGCAGCCCGGGGCTCAACCGGCTGCGGCTGCTCGAGGCGTCCTACGGCGCCGGCGTCACGGTCAGCACCGGCGATGGGCTGACGCTGCCCGCCGGTGCCGGCCGCGACGTCGAATTCGCCCGGCAGGCCGGATCCTGAGATGGAGGACGACCGATGATCGGAATCGCCGCGCTGGTGGTCGGCATCGTGCTGGGCCTGGTGTTCCATCCGAGCGTGCCCGAGGTGGTGCAGCCGTATCTGCCCATCGCGGTGGTCGCCGCACTCGACGCGGTGTTCGGCGGCCTGCGGGCCTATCTCGAGCACATCTTCGACGCCAAGGTGTTCGTGGTGTCCTTCGTGTTCAACGTACTGGTGGCCGCCCTGATCGTGTGGGTCGGCGACCAGCTCGGCGTCGGCACCCAGCTGTCGACGGCCATCATCGTGGTCCTCGGGATCCGGATCTTCGGCAACACCGCCGCCCTGCGGCGGCGGCTGTTCGGGGCCTGACATGTCCCCTCCCGAGCCCGCGCCCGAACCCCGTCAGCGCCGCTCCCAGCTCGTCTTCGCCGTCCTGGGGGTCGTGCTGTGCCTGCTGCTCGGGCTGGCGCTGGCCACTCAGGTGCGCCAGACCGAATCCGGCGACGCCCTGGACACCGCGCGCCCGGCCGACCTGCTGGCCCTGCTCGGATCGCTGCAGCAGCGCGAGGCCGCACTGAACACCGAAGTCGGCGACCTGCAACGCCAATTGGCGACCCTGCAGGCCGCCGGCACCTCCGATCAGGCGGCCGTGGACAACGCGCGCGCCCGGCTGGCCGCCCTGTCGATCCTGATCGGCACGGTCGCCGCTACCGGGCCGGGGGTGACCATCACCATCGCCGACCCGGCCCGCGGCGTGGCTCCCGAAACGATGCTCGACGTCGTCAACGAACTTCGTGCCGCGGGCGCCGAGGCGATCGAGATCCACGACGGCTCCCAATCGGTCCGGGTCGGGGTCGACTCCTGGGTGGTGGGGCGGCCGGGCGCGCTGCAGATGGACGGCGCGACGCTGTCGCCGCCGTATTCCGTTCTGGCCATTGGCGATCCGCCGACATTGGCCGCGGCGATGAACATCCCCGGCGGCGCGGTCGACAGCGTCGAGCGGGTCGGTGGCACCATGACGGTGCAGCAGTCGCAGCGGGTCGACGTCACCACCTTGCGGCAACCGAAACCCCGCCAATACGCTCAGCCCGTCAAATAGCCCGTTCCATCCCCCTTGCATAGGAGCCAGACCACCGTGAGCGAAGTCCCGTCCGAACTGCTCTACACCAGCGAGCACGAGTGGGTGCGCCGCACCGGAGACGACACCGTGCGTGTGGGGATCACCGATTTCGCGCAATCCGCGCTGGGCGACGTGGTGTTCGTGCAACTGCCCGAGGTCGGTGCCGTGCTGACCGCCGGCGAGGCCTTCGGCGAGGTGGAGTCCACCAAGTCGGTGTCGGATCTGTACGCGCCGCTGTCGGCGAAAGTGGTTGCCATCAACGAAAATCTGGAGGGCAGCCCGGATCTGGTGAACTCCGATCCCTACGGCGAGGGCTGGTTGGTGGACCTGCGGATCGACGGCGGCACCCTCGACGACGACCTGACCGCACTGCTCGATCCGGACGCCTACCAGGCATCGCTGACCGAGTGACCGGATTGTTAGGGTTCCTACCGGCCGCGATCACCACCACTGAACGCCGGTCACACGGTACGGTCGAAGGAACGGCGAGTGCGGGGCGGGCACTGGAGACCAAGGGTGCCAAAGGATGCTGGAGACGCTGCCACAGCAGCCGAGTGAGGAGCCAGGTGTGACGGACAAGGACAGTTCCGACGAGGTCACCGTTGAGACGACGTCGGTGTTCCGCGCCGACTTCCTCAACGAGCTCGACGCCCCGCCGTCGACCGGATCGGAGAGCGCCGTCTCGGGTGTCGAAGGACTGCCGGTCGGCTCGGCCCTGCTGGTCGTCAAGCGCGGACCCAACGCCGGATCACGGTTCCTGCTCGATCAGGCCAGCACCTCGGCGGGCCGGCATCCCGACAGCGACATCTTCCTCGACGACGTCACGGTCAGCCGCCGTCATGCCGAGTTCCGCTTGGAGACCGGCGAATTCCAGGTGGTCGACGTGGGCAGCCTCAACGGCACCTACGTCAACCGCGAACCCGTCGACTCGGCTGTGCTGGCCAACGGCGACGAGGTGCAGATCGGCAAGTTCCGGCTGGTGTTCCTGACCGGGCCGCGCACCGACGACGGCGGCCCAGGCAGCTAGTGACGGCCCCCGATACTCCCGAGTTCGCCGGGATGTCCATCGGAGCGGTCCTCGACCTGCTGCTGCCCGACTTCCCGGATCACGTCTCCGTCTCCAAGATCAGGTTCCTGGAGGCCGAAGGTCTGATCACGCCCGAACGCACCGGGTCGGGGTATCGCCGATTCACCGCCTACGACTGCGCGCGGCTGCGCTTCATCCTGACCGCCCAGCGCGACCAGTACCTGCCCCTGAAAGTCATCAAGGCACAGCTCGACGCCCTGCCCGACGGTGAGCTGCCCCAGCCGGCGTCGGCCTACGGCACGCCGCGCCTGGTGCCCGACCCCGACAGCCCGGGGACGCCGGCCGTCGCCGCCGCGCGGCTCCGGTTGAGCCGCGACGACCTCCTGGAACAGTCCGGCGCCGGTGCGGAGCTCCTCAACGCGCTGCTGCGCAACGGTGTCATCACGCCGGTGAGCAAGGGCGGCGGGGCGGCCTACTTCGACGAGCACGCGGTGGTGATCGCGCAGTGCGCCCGGGCGCTGGCCGACTACGGCGTGGAGCCGCGGCACCTGCGGGCATTCCGGTCGGCGGCCGACCGGCAGTCCGACCTGATCGCCCAGATCGCCGGACCCCTGGTCAAGACCGACAAGGTCGGCGCGCGTGATCGCGCCGACGACCTCGCGCGCGAGGTGGCCGCACTGGCGATCACCCTGCACACGTCGTTGATCAAATCGGCCGTCCGCGACGTGCTGAACCGGTGAGGGCTAGAGTTGGAGGCAGTTCGCCGCAGCCTTCGGAGGGGCAACACTGATGGGTGAAGTTCGCGTCGTCGGGATCCGCGTCGAGCAACCTCAGAATCAGCCGGTCCTGCTGCTGCGGGAATCCAACGGCGATCGCTATCTGCCCATCTGGATCGGACAGTCCGAGGCCGCCGCCATCGCACTCGAACAGCAGGGTGTCGAGCCGGCCCGGCCGCTGACCCACGACCTCATCCGCGATCTGATTGCCGCCCTTGGGCATTCGCTCAAGGAGGTCCGGATCGTCGATCTGCAGGAGGGCACCTTCTACGCGGATCTGGTCTTCGACCAGGACATCACGGTGTCCGCGCGGCCGTCGGACTCGGTGGCCATCGCGTTGCGGATGGGTGTACCGATCTATGTCGAGGAGGCGGTGCTGGCCGAGGCCGGCCTGCTGATCCCCGACGAGTCCGACGAAGAGGCGTCGGGCACGGTCCGCGAGGACGAGGTGGAGAAGTTCAAGGAATTCCTCGACACCATCTCGCCCGACGACTTCAAGGCAACCTGACCTGCGGGTTACCGCCGCGAATGTTACGGAACCGTCTCAACTGGTCATCCGGCATTCGACACGCCCGGCACCTGTCGGGCAGAGCCGGAAATCCGGCGATACTGGGAAGCGAGAAGTTGGGGCCGGCGCACTCCCGGCGACCCGACGAGAGCGTATGCTCTTGAACACTCGGCGAGAGGAATCAGGGGTGGGCGAGCAGCCACGGCAGGAGCAGCTGGACCTGGGGACCGACCCGACTCCGGAGCCCGACATCGCGCAGGGGCCGGTGCAACCCGGTCTGTTCCCCGACGATTCCGTTCCCGACGAACTCATCGGGTATCGCGGGCCGAGCGCGTGCCAGATCGCGGGTATCACCTATCGCCAGCTCGACTACTGGGCCCGCACCTCGCTGGTCGTTCCGTCGATCCGCGGCGCGGCCGGCTCGGGCAGCCAGCGGCTGTACTCCTTCAAGGACATCCTGGTCCTCAAGATCGTCAAGCGGCTCCTCGATACCGGCATCTCGCTGCACAACATCCGCGTGGCGGTCGATCACCTGCGCCGGCGTGGCGTCGAGGACCTGGCCAACATCACCCTGTTCTCCGACGGCACCACCGTCTACGAGTGCACGTCCGCCGAAGAGGTCGTCGACCTGCTGCAGGGCGGACAGGGCGTGTTCGGGATCGCGGTGTCCGGCGCGATGCGCGAACTGACCGGCGCCATCGCCGACTTCCCGGGTGAGCGCGCGGACGGCGGCGAGTCGATCGCCGCGCCGGAGGACGAGCTGGCCTCGCGGCGCAAGCATCGCGACCGCAAGATCGGCTGATTCACCACCGCGCGTTATTTGCGCGAACAGACGCAAAGGCCCCTCGATCCGGCGCGGATCGGTCCCTTTTGCGTGTGCTCGGGGCACTGGGATCAGGCGGGCCGGGTAAGCTGAACGGCGCATCGCCCGCCCGCGGGAGAGTTCCGTGATCGCCAGTCACGGACGCCGAAGGAGCAACACCTCTCCGTCAACCTCTCAGGCCCCCGGACCGCGCTCGGCCCCGATGCCTCTGGAAAGCGGTGGACCCCAGGATTGTCGGGGGGCCGCCCGCCCATGGGGAAAGGCCCGGCCGGCCCACAACCGGCACGGCCGAATCTCTCAGGCGCCCGGTTCCGGGTGGACGACAGAGGGGGAGGAGTAGTTCCGCCTGCCCCGTTGAGGAGTCCCGTGCCCGAGCTGAACTTCGCCGACCGCCACATCGGCCCCGACGCCGCCGACGTCGCGACCATGCTCGACGTGATCGGTGTCGCGTCGCTGGACGATCTGGCCGCCAAGGCCCTGCCCGCCAACATCCTGGATGCGCTGGACGACAGTGGCCGCGCGCCCGGCATGGCCGAGCTGCCCGACCCGGTGTCCGAACACGAGGCGCTGGCCGAGCTGCGGGCGCTGGCCGCCTCGAACACCGTGGCCGTGTCGATGATCGGCCAGGGCTACTACGACACGCTGACCCCGCCGGTGATCCTGCGCAACATCCTGGAGAACCCCTCCTGGTATACGGCCTACACGCCGTATCAGCCCGAGATCAGCCAGGGGCGCCTGGAGGCGCTGCTGAACTTCCAGACCATGGTCGCCGACCTCACCGGTCTCGAGCTGGCGAATGCCTCGATGCTCGACGAGGGCACCGCCGCGGCCGAGGCGATGACGCTGATGCAGCGGGCCAGCAAGTCCAAGAGCAACCGATTGATCGTCGACGTCGACGTCTTCGCCCAGACCGCGGCGATACTGGCCACCCGTGCCGAGCCACTGGGCATCGAGATCGTCACCGCCGATCTGCGTGACGGCCTGCCCGACGGCGAGATGTTCGGTGTCCTGGTCCAGCTGCCCGGCGCCAGTGGTCGCATCACCGATTGGTCGGCCGTCGTCGAGCAGGCGCACGAGCGCGGTGCCCTGGTGGCCGTCGGCGCCGACCTGCTGGCGATGACGGTGGTGACCCCGCCCGGCGAGATCGGCGCCGACGTCGCGTTCGGCAGCGCCCAGAGATTCGGTGTGCCAATGGGATTCGGCGGTCCGCACGCCGGATATCTCTGCGTGCACGCCAAGCACGCCCGGCAGCTGCCGGGCCGGCTGGTGGGAGTTTCGGTGGATGCCGACGGCAATCCCGCCTACCGCCTCACCCTGCAGACCCGGGAGCAGCACATCCGCCGGGACAAGGCCACTTCCAATATCTGCACCGCGCAGGTGCTGCTGGCCGTGATGGCCGCCATGTACGCCAGCTACCACGGTGCCGACGGCCTGACCAACATCGCCCGCCGGGTCCACGGCCACGCCGAGGAGATCGCCACCGCGCTCGGTGACGCGCTGGTGCACGACAAGTACTTCGACACCGTCCTGGCCCGGGTGCCCGGCCGCGCCGACGCCGTGGTGGCCGCCGCCGCCGCGCGCGGGATCAACCTGTGGCGGGTGGACGCCGATCACGTGTCGGTGGCCTGTGACGAGGCCACCACCGCCGCGCACGTGGCCGCGGTGCTCGACGCGTTCGGGGTGACGGCGGCGGGCCGGACGTGCGCAGGGATCGTCACGCGCACCTCAGAATTTCTGACCCATCCCGCGTTCACCAGCCACCGGACCGAGACCGCCATGATGCGCTACCTGCGCGCCCTGGCCGACAAGGATCTGGCGCTGGACCGCACGATGATCCCGCTGGGCTCGTGCACCATGAAACTCAACGCGGCCGCCGAGATGGAGCCCGTCACCTGGCCGGAGTTCTCCCGCCAGCACCCGTTCGCCCCGGCGGCCGACACGCCGGGCCTGCGGCGCCTGATCGCCGACCTCGAGACCTGGCTGACCGGACTGACCGGCTACGACGCGATCTCACTGCAGCCGAACGCCGGTTCGCAGGGGGAGTACGCCGGACTGCTGGCCATCGCCGACTACCACGCCGCCCGCGGCGACACGCACCGCGACGTCTGCCTGATCCCGTCGAGTGCGCACGGCACGAACGCGGCGTCGGCCGCGCTGGCCGGGATGCGCGTGGTGGTGGTGGCGTGCCGGGAGAACGGCGACGTCGACCTGGATGACCTGCGGGCCAAGGTGGCCGAGCATGCCGCCGACCTGTCGGCGATCATGATCACCTACCCGTCCACCCACGGGGTGTACGAGCACGACGTCGCCGACATCTGTGCGGCGGTGCACGACGCCGGCGGACAGGTGTACGTCGACGGCGCCAACCTCAACGCCCTGGTCGGGCTCGCCCGGCCGGGCAAGTTCGGCGGCGACGTCAGCCACCTCAACCTGCACAAGACGTTCTGCATCCCGCACGGTGGCGGGGGACCGGGCGTCGGGCCGGTGGCGGTGCGTGCCCACCTGGCCGAGTTCCTGCCCGGTCATCCGCTGGCGCCCGAGCTGCCGAACGGGCATCCGGTGTCGTCGGCGCCCTACGGGTCGGCGTCGATCCTGCCGATCACCTGGATGTACATCCGGATGATGGGCGCCACGGGGCTGCGCGCTGCCACGCTGACCGCGATCGCCTCGGCCAACTACATCGCCCGCCGCCTCGACGAGTACTACCCGGTGCTCTACACCGGGGAGAACGGAATGGTGGCCCACGAGTGCATCCTCGACCTGCGCGCGATCACCAAGGCGACCGGCGTCACGGTGGATGACGTGGCAAAACGGCTGGCGGACTACGGGTTCCACGCGCCCACAATGAGCTTCCCGGTGGCCGGCACGCTGATGGTGGAGCCCACCGAGAGCGAGAGTCTGGCCGAGGTCGATGCGTTCTGCGAGGCGATGATCGCCATCCGCGCTGAGATCGACAAGGTCGGTTCGGGCCAGTGGCCGCTGGAGGACAACCCGCTGCGGGGAGCGCCCCACACGGCCGACTCTCTTCTGGTCGAGAAGTGGGAGCATCCGTACACCCGCGAGGAGGCGGCGTACCCGCTGGGCAAGGGCTACCGACCGAAGGTGTGGCCGCCGGTGCGGCGCATCGACGGCGCCTATGGCGACCGGAACCTGGTGTGCTCGTGCCCGCCGGTGGAGGCGTTTGCCTGACGACGATGCCCTGAGGAACGAGGGGAGGAGGAGTCGGGCGATTCGGATCTTGCCTGACGACGATGCGCTCCGGGTGCTGACTGGTGACCCCGACGGCGATACACCGCGTGAGGTGCGGAGGGGTCGCGCACTCGGCGTCCTGCCCAACGACGAGGTACCGGACGGACCCTCTGGTCGGCAGGGCGTGCCGCGGCCGGTGACGGGCCTCGGCCGCGTGGTCGGGGGTCATTCGCCGTCGGCTCCCGCTTTGCCGGTGGACCCGCCGATGCCGCCATTGCCGCCCGTTCCGCCGCTGCCGCCGCTGTTGGGCGTGCCGGTGGACGCCGCGCCGCCGTCGCCGCCGTCGCCGCCCCGGCCGCCGACCAGGCCACCGATTCCGCCGTTGCCGCCATTGCCCGCCTTGGAGGTGCCGGTGGAGGCGGTGCTGTCGTCGGAGACCACGCCGCTGCCGCTGCTGTGCGATGTGCCCGTCCGCGTCGACGCGATGTCGCCGCCCTTGCCGCCCTCACCGCCGGTTCCCGTCCCGATGAAGCCGCCGTAGCCACCGTCGCCGCCGCGTCCACCGACGACGGTTGTTCCGCCGGTGGCATTGCCGCCGTCCCCGCCGTCACCGCCGTCGCCGCTGACCATTCCGCCGCCGATCCCGCCCCTTCCGCCGGCGCCGCCGGTCACGGTTGCGGTACCCACCGCGTCGCCGCCGTCGCCGCCGTCACCGGCATCGCCCAGCGAGACCACCAGTCCGCCGTCGCCGCCCCGGCCGCCGACGGCGTTGCCGTTCACGGTCATGGCGTCGCCGCCGGAGCCGCCGTTGCTCCCCGTACCTGCGAAAACCGTTCCGCCGGAACCGCCGTCACCACCGTAGGCATCGCCGGTTCCGATCACCATGGCGCTGCCGCCGTTGCCGCCGGGCTTGGCCTCGTGCCACTTGCCCATCCCGCCGTCGCCGCCGTCGCCGCCGATGGCATCGCCGTTGACGGCGATCGCGTTGCCGCCGTTGCCGCCGCCGCCGCTGTCACCGCCCAGATTGAGGTCGGAGATGCGTGAGCCGCTGTCGCCGCCGTCGCCGGCGGTCGCGTTCCCGGTCGCGGCGTACGCGTTGCCGCCATTGCCGCCGGCCCCGGCGCTACCGCCGTAGATTCCGCTGGCGCCGCCCGTCCCGCCGTCGCCGGCGGTGGCGCCCTTGGTGGCGGTGCCGTAGTTGAGGTCGTTGCCGCCGTTGCCGCCCGTGCCGCCGCTGCCGGACATCAGGCCGCCATCGCCACCGCGACCGCCGTCGATGGCCGCCGAGATCAGCCGGCCGGTGACCGGGTCGTAGACGGCATCGACCCCGTCGCCGCCGTTGCCGCCGTCACCGGTGAACCAGGCGTTGCCGCCGTTGCCACCGTAGGCACCGTTGCCGCCGTTGCCCCCGAAGAAGCCGGCGTTGCCGCCGTTGCACAGGGCCGTGCAGGTCGGATCGATGACGAGTCCGTCCAGGCCGTTGCCCCAGAGCAGGCCGCCGTCGCCGATCATCATCCAGCCGGCGGTCGGATCGGTGACCGTCGGCGCGGAGCCGGACGGGCAGGTTGTCCCGCCGGTGGCCGGCGCGGCCGAGTCGGTGCACGACGCGGCCACGGCCAGGTCCGATTCGGTGGACATCAGCAGCACCGGCAGCGTCAGCTCGGGAGCCGCCCGGTCGGCGGTCTGCGGTGAGTGCGACAGCGCGGCCGCAATCACGGCAATGGCGATCGCTGCGAGAACTCCGACGAGCGCAGCGACACATTTCTTCGCCGCGCCGGCCACCCAGGCCTCTCCTGACACAACAGTCACAGAACTGAGACTAAAGCGTTATCTGGGATTAGGGAGACCAAAGGGGAAAAATCGACAGAAGTGACCGGCGTGGCAAAACGGAATACTGATGCAGCTGCCCTATCATGGCGCCGCCCCGCGGGTGCGAGCGGTCAGGAGAGCATGGCGTTCAGCGCCGTCACGAAGTCGGGCGAGTCCGAGGCAGGCACGTTCTGATACGTTCCACCGCTGAGCTGCGCGACGGCCTCCCAGGTCGGGCGGTCCGGATCGTCGCCGACATTGATCACGTCGACCGCCACCGGGCGGGCCGGATCGGCACTGGACCGGACGAGATCCTGCAGACCCTCGGCGCCCAGGGATTGGTCGGTGTGCGGTCCGGCGGTGATGACCAGCACCGAGTTCGGCTGGCCCGGCCGGAAGTTGGCCTGTGCATCGGCCAGCACGTTGCGCAGCGTCGTGAACGACACCGCGCCCCCGCCGCCGGGCGTCAACTCGCCCAGCGCGGCCGCCAGGACCGCTCCGCGCGACTGTCCGTCGATCTGATCGGACAGCGGTCCGACGTTCACCGCGGTAGCACTGGCCGAGCCATTGAAGCTGGTCAGGCCCACTGCCGAGGCCGGCGGGAGGGCGGCGATGCGCGTGTTGAGGGCCCCGACCACCGGCGCCAGGTCCAGCGATCGGTCCAGCATGATCGAGGTGGTGTGCGCGCCGCCGGGAGCGGCCAGCGTTCCGGCCACCGAGACCCGGACCGCATCGTCGCCGACCGACAAGGTCGCCGGCAGCGATGCGAAATCAACCACGTCGTTGGCCGGCGGGGTGTTGCCCTCGGTCCGGAAGCCGGCCTTCGCCAGCTGCGCCAGCTGTTCGGGCTTGCGCAGGAACCGCTCGAATTCACTGGCCGCACTGGCCTGTTCCTGGCTCACCCAGTCGCCGGCCAGCAGTGTCGCCGGGAAGTCGGCCACCGGCACCGGTCCCGGGGGCCGCCAGCCCGCCAGCGCGGACCCGGAGTTCGCCCGGGTGAACAGCTGCTGCTCGGTGATCGCCACGGCGTGCACCGCCGCTGCGGCAGCATTACCGTTGGTCCCACCGTTGTCCCCACCGTCGAGCAGGGCCGTCATGGCCGTGTCCAGCGTGGGACCGTCCAGTTTCGGTTGGCCGGCGAGCAGCGCCGTGACCGCGCCGATGCCGTCGGTGGCGGGCGCGCCCGAGGGCGCCGAGGCCGACGCCACCGCCTCTGCCAGCAGGTTTGCCGCATCACTGGCCCCTTCGGTGGGGACCGCCAGGCGCAGCGTGCCCCAGCCCGGCAGGCCCAGTTGGTCCAGCGACCCCTGGTCGTTCTGCAGTGCCGGCAACGTCGCCCAGTTCTGTTCGGACAGCGCCGACTTCAGGTCCGGTCGGACCGCGAGCAGCACCGGCGAGGTGGCCACCGAACGGAACGAGCTGACGATGCCCGGCCCGGCGGCGGCCTGCAGACGGGCCACCGACACCGAACTACCGGGGATCCACACCGCCGGCTTTTCGCCCATATCCCCAGGCCAGGCTCCCTGCAACCCGTTGATCACGGCAGTCGAACCGGCCGCGGTGACGCTGACGGCCACACACTCGTCGCCGACCGGGCCGGCGGTCTGGTTGAACGTCTTGGCGAACGTCGACAAGGTGTCCGCGATGGCTGGATCCGCCGCCACGGCGACCTTTGCCTCGCCCCCGAGGCAGCGGTCCGCAGCCGAGTTGGAGCGGTTCGACAGCGCGTCCCCGAAGAATCGCCACACGATGACTCCGCCGACCAGCACCACCACGGCGACCAGCGCCGCGATGACCGCTGGGCTGACACCGCGCCGCTGCGGGACCACCACGCGGTGGCTGCCGGTCCACTCACTCAGCGTGCGGTGCCCGCCGGTGGCCGGACCCGAATCCAGCCCCCCGGTGTCCCGGGAGTCGGTGGCATCCGGTCGGTCGCCGTACAGGTCCCCGGCCTCGTCCGGATCGGGAATGCTGTGCCTGCCCATGACTCCCTCTGTCTAGCTGTTGTCGGGTCCGTTCTGGGCCGCCTTGAACTCCCGGCGGCGTCGATGCAGGATCGGCTCGGTGTACCCGTTCGGCTGCGCCGCGCCCTGCAGGATGAGCTCCTCGGCCGCCTTGAACGCGATGCTCGAGTCGAAGTCCGGGGCCATCGGCCGGTAGGCCGGATCCCCGTCGTTCTGCCGGTCCACCACCGGCGCCATGCGTTCCAGACCGGCGCGCACCACCTCGGGTGTGATCACCCCGTGGCGTAGCCAGTTGGCCAGCAGCTGGCTCGAAATACGCAGTGTCGCACGGTCTTCCATCAGGGCGACATCGTGGATGTCGGGCACCTTCGAACAGCCCACCCCCTGGTCGATCCAGCGCACGACGTACCCCAGGATCGACTGACAGTTGTTCTCGACCTCTTCGCGGATCTCGTCGGGGGCCCAGGTCAGCGAGGCGTCGGCGAGCGGGATCGTCAGCAGCTGGTCGAGGGTGGTGCGCGTCTGGCCGGCCAGCTCCTGCTGCACCGCGGCGACGTCGACCTGGTGGTAGTGCAGCGCGTGCAGGGTGGCCGCGGTCGGCGACGGCACCCACGCGGTCGTGGCCCCGGCCCGCGGCTGGGCGATCTTCTGCGCCACCATGTCGGCCATCAGATCGGGCATGGCCCACATGCCCTTGCCGATCTGGGCCCGGCCGGACAGCCCCGCGGCCAGTCCGGCGTCGACGTTGGCGTCCTCGTAGGCCAGGATCCAGGGCTGGGACTTCATGGTGCCCTTGCGCACCATCGGCCCGGCTTCCATCGAGGTATGGATCTCGTCGCCGGTGCGGTCCAGGAAGCCGGTGTTGATGAACACGACCCGGTCGGCGGCGGCCTTGATGCAGGCCCGCAGGTTGGCCGAGGTACGTCGTTCCTCGTCCATGATGCCGACCTTCAGGGTGGCCTCGGGCAGCCCCAGGACGTCCTCGACGCGGCTGAACAGCTCGCAGGTGAACGCGACCTCGTCGGGGCCGTGCATCTTGGGCTTGACGATATAGATCGAGCCGGTCCGGCTGTTGGTCAACGGCCCGGTCTCATCGGAGGCCTTCAGGCCGTGCAGCGCGATCAGGCTGGTGAACAGGGCGTCCTGGATGCCCTCGGGCACCTCCACCTCGGCGCCGTCCGCGTCGAGCGTGACGATGGCGTCGTTGGTCATCAGGTGCCCGACGTTGCGCACGAACAGCAGGCTGCGCCCCGGCAGCGTCAGTTCGGACTCGCCGTCCGGCGTGACGTAGGTGCGGTCGGCGTTGAGCGTGCGGGTGAACGTCTTGTCGCCCTTGCTGACCTCTTCGGCCAGGTCACCGCGGTTGAGGCCCAGCCAGTTCCGGTACCCGAGCACCTTGTCGTCGGCGTCCACCGCAGCGACGGAGTCCTCGAAGTCCATGATCGTGGTGATCGCCGATTCGAGCACCAGGTCCTTGATACCGGCCAGGTCGGTCGATCCGACGGGGGACTCCGGGTCGATCTCGATCTCGACGTGCAGACCGTGGTTGACCAGCAGCACCGACCAGGACGGGGAACCGAGGTCCCCGCTGTATCCGGCGAACCGCGCGGGATCCGCCAGGCCGGTGGTCTCGTCGCCGAGGGCCAGTTCGAGTTGCCCGTCGGCCACGCTGAGGCCCGTCACGTCGGCCCACGACCCGGATTCCAGCGGTGCGACGGCGTCCAGGAACCGGCGCCCGTAGGCGATCACCAGGTCGCCGCGGACCTGGTTGTAACTCGTGCCCTTCTCGGCGCCGTCGGTCTCCGGGATCACGTCGGTGCCGTACAGCGCGTCGTACAGCGAGCCCCACCGGGCGTTCGCGGCGTTGAGGGCGAATCGGGCGTTGAGGACGGGCACCACCAGCTGCGGGCCGGCCGTCGACGTGATCTCGGGGTCCACGCCGGAGGTGGTGATGGCGAAGGCGTCCGGCTGTGGCAGCAGGTAGCCGATCTCGGTGAGAAACGCCTGGTAGGACTGCGGATCGACCGGTTCGAGGACGTGATGGCGGTGCCACTTGTCGATCTGGGCCTGCAGTTCATCGCGACGGGCCAGCAACGCCTCGTTCTGCGGGGTCAGATCCGCGATCACCTTGTCCACGCCGGACCAGAAGGTGTCCGGGTCGATACCGGTGCCCGGCAGCGCTTCATTGGTGATGAAGTCGTAGAGCACCGGGGCGACCCGCAGATCGCCGACGACGACGCGGTCGGTCATGTTTCCTCCTCTGGCCCGGCGGGCTGGCAGTCAATCAATCCTAGGCCCGGCAAAGGGCGCAACGAGGCTATGGCGGCGCGCTGGCGCTGGTGTTGGTCCAGGGATGTGCGGGGGTGTGGCGCACCGGGGTGCCGCGACGGGTCGCGCCGCGATCGGCTCGCACCAATATATGGCACCGCGTCAGCAACTCCCGGCGCAGCGCGGCGGCAGCGTGTGCGAGCTCACTCTGGCGGCGCGCGTACTCGGCCCGGCCCGCCGGCTGCTCGACCTTGATCGGGGCGTACCCGTAGTGGGACAGGTCGTAGGGGCTGGCGGCCATGTCGAGTTCGCGCGCCGCGCCGGCCAGCTCGAAGCAGTCCAGCATCAGCTCGGAGGGCAGCAGTGGACCCAGCTTGATCGCCCACTTGAACAGGTCCATGTTCGCGTGCAGGCAGCCGGGCTGCTCGGTCCCGACCTGCGATTCGCGGGTCAGACGTGCGGCGTTGCGCGGCACCGCCGCGTCGGTGAAGAACCGGAACGCGTCGAAATGGGTGCAGCGCAACGGCGTGAACATGGGGGACTCGACCACCGCGTCCGTGCCGGCCGCGCCCAGCCGAAGCGGCACCGCATCGTGGCGGACGTCGGCGCTGCGGTAGACCATCGCCCACTCGTGCATGCCGAAGCAGTTCAGCTGCGCCGGCCGGGCGGCCGTGGCCGCCAGCAACCGCGCGACGAATTCGACGGTGGCGGCGCGTTTGGCCAGGTGATCGGCCGTCACGGTGACGCCGTCGGGATGCTCGGCGTAACCGGTGCGGCCCAGGTAGTGGCGGCGGGCCTGCCCACCGGCCAGGACGACGCCGTAGCCGGGATGCCAGCAGGTCAGTTGTCCGGGCCGGACGCTGTAGTAGGTGAACAGGAAGTCCCAGACCGGGTGCGCCGCGGTGTCCGGCCGGGTCAGCGCCAGCAGCGCGTCGGCCCGATTCCGGTGCGCGGCGGCCCGCTGCTGCCAATCGTCGGCGCCGAGCACCTGCTCAGACACGGTGGGTCCCGTCGCGCACGGTCCCGACCAGATCCTCGACCAGGTCCTCGAGCGCGACCACCGCCACGATCGGCGGCAGGCCGGGCGCCGCCGCGGGGCCCGACTGCTCGGTCGGTCCCGTGACCAGGGCCAGGTGGCTGTTGTTGCGCCGCATGTGCGACAGCGCGTCGGGCAGCGACATGCGCGATTCGACCTGCGGCAGCGGGCGGACCATGCCGCGGTCGACGACGGCGCCGGGATCGTCGCCGAGGGCCAGGACATCCTTGATGTGCAGATAGCCGATGTAACGGCCGTCGACGTCGGCCACCGGGAACCGGCTGTAACCCGTCTGGACGAGCGCCTGTTCGACGGCGCCGATGGTGGGGCCCAGCCCGGTCCCGGCCACCGGGACCGCCCGGATCTCATGCAGCGGCAGCGCGATGTCGGCAACGGTGCGCTCGGTGATCTGCAGCGCCCTGGTCAGTCGGGTGTGCTCCTCGGGATCCAGCAGGCCCTCGGACACCGATTCGGCGATCATCTCGGAGAGCTCGACCGTGGACACGGTCACGTCGAGTTCGTCCTTGGGCTCCACCCGCAGCGCCCGCAGTGTGATGTTGGCGCACCAGTTGTAGAACGCGATGAACGGCCGCACCGCCCGCACATAGACCAGGTACGGCGGGATCAGGAGCATCGCGGTGCGTTCCGGCCCGGCGATGGCGATGTTCTTGGGCACCATCTCGCCGAGCAGCACGTGCAGCAGCACGACCAGACCCAGCGCGACGAGGAAGGACACCGTGTGCAGCAGGGCGTCCGGAATGCCCACCAGGTCGAACGGCCTCTCCAGCAGGTGCGCGACGGCCGGCTCGCCGACCCGGCCGAGCAGGATGGAGCAGATCGTGATGCCCAGCTGCGCGCCGGCCAGCATCAGCGAGAGCCGCTCACCGGCGCGGATGACCGTCACCGCGCTCTTCTTGCCCTGTTCGGCCAGCGCCTCCAGCCGGTCCCGGCGCGCCGAGATCAGCGCGAACTCCGAACCGACGAAGAACGCGTTGGCGCCGAGCAGGATCGCGGTCAGCAGCACGCCCAGGATGTCGGTGCCCATCTAGCGTCGCCCCCCGTCGGGGCCGCGCGGGCCCAGCTCGGTCAGGTGGAGCAGATCGATGCGCCGGCCGTCCATCGCCGCCACGGTGGCCAGCCAGCGCACCGGACGTTCGGGGTCGCCGTCGGGGTCGAACGCGGTCAGCTCGACCGACTCACCGGATTGGGGGATGTGGCCGAGTTCGGCCAGAACCAGGCCGCCGATGGTCTCGTACTCGCCGTCGGGGGCGCGGAACCCGGTCTCCTCGGCCACCTCGTCGGTGCGCAGCAGCCCGGAGACCTGCCACCCGTTGCCGGCCCGGATCACGTCCGGGGTGGCGTCGTCGTGTTCGTCCCGCACGTCGCCGACGATCTCCTCGATGAGGTCCTCCACGGTGACCATGCCCGCGGTGCCGCCGTACTCGTCGACCACCAGGGCGGTCTGCAGGCCGTTGGCCCGGACCTGGGACATCACCGCGTCGCCGTCCAGGGTCGACGGCACCACCGGGACCGGTCGGGCCAGGGTGGCCAGCCGGGTGCTGGACCGCTGCGCCGGCGGGACCTCGAAAACCTGCTTGACGTGCACGATGCCGATGGTCTCGTCGAGGTCGCCGGCGACGATGGGGAAGCGGGAGAAGCCCGTTTCGGTGGTCGCCGCGACCAGGTCGGCGACGGTGTCGTCGGCCTGCAGCACCTCGATCTTGGAGCGCGGGGTCATCAGCTCCTCGGCGGTGCGTTCGCCGAACTGCAGCGAGCGGTCCACCAGTTTGGCCGTGTCCTCGTCGAGCGACCCGCTGCGCGCGGAGTTGCGCACCAGCGAGACCAGTTCGGCCGGAGTGCGCGCCGAGGCGAGTTCGTCGGCCGGCTCGATGCCCATCCGCCGCAGGATCCAGTTGGCAGTGCCGTTGGTGGCCCGGATGGCCAGGGTGAAGATCCGCGAGAAGAGCAGCTGCGGGCCGGCGGTGGCACGGGCGGTGGGCACGGGATGGGCGATCGCGAGGTTCTTGGGCACCAGCTCGCCGAACACCATCGACAGCGACGTGGCGATCACCAGCGAACCGGCCAGCGCCAGGCCGCCGGCCGGACCGGGTGGCAGGCCCAGGGCGTCCAGTCCGGGCCGCAGGAACTGCGCCACCACCGGTTCGGCCAGAAAACCGGTGGCCAGGGTGGTGATCGAGATGCCGAGCTGGGCGCCGGACAACTGGAAGGACAGCGTGCGGTGGGCCCGCTGGACGAAGCGGTCGCGCCGGTCGCCGGTGCGGGCGTTGGCGTCGACCGTGCTGCGTTCCAGCGCGGTCAGCGAGAACTCGGCGGCGACGAACAACGCGGTGCCGGCCGTGAGGAACAGGATGGCCAGCACGCTCAGCGCGGTCCACCAGCCGGTCATCGTTCAACTCCGGAGGGACAGCCGGGCCCGCGACGTTCGCGGCCCGGCCCGCTAGAGGATGGTTCGTCGGCCGAATTGTCGGGTTCCGACGGTGCGCACATCTGGTCCAGGGGTGCCTGCGGCGCAGGACTGCCGCAACCCAACTCGGTCCCTCTCCCTCGATGTGACGTGGGCTCCTATCCTAACGGAGCCCCCGCTCACCACCCCGTGGGCAGCGGATGTCCCTCGGCGAACCCGGCGGCGGACTGCACCCCGAGCACGACCTTGTCGTGCAGTTCGGCCAGGTTCCGGGCCCCGACATAGGTGCAGGTGCTGCGCACCCCGGAGGTGATGTGGTCGAGTAGGTCCTCGACGCCACCGCGGGTGGGGTCGACCGCCATCCGGGAGGTGGAGATGCCCTCCTCGAACAGGGCCTTGCGGGCGCGGTCGAACGCGCTGTCGCCGCTGGTGCGGGCGGCCACCGCGCGCTTGGAGGCCATGCCGTAGCTCTCCTTGTAGGGCCGGCCGTCGCTGTCGAACATCAGGTCGCCGGGGGATTCGTAGGTGCCGGCGAACCACGAACCGATCATCACGTTGGAGGCGCCGGCGGCCAGGGCCAGTGCCACGTCGCGCGGATGCCGCACACCGCCGTCGGCCCACACGTGCGCACCGAGTTCCCTTGCCGCCGCGGAACATTCGAGCACCGCGGAGAACTGCGGCCGGCCGACGCCGGTCATCATCCGGGTGGTGCACATCGCGCCCGGTCCGACACCGACCTTGACGATGGTGGCCCCGGCCGCGATCAGGTCGCGGGCGCCCTCGGCCGCCACGACGTTGCCGGCCGCCAGGGGCAGCCCGAGGTCCAGCGCCGCGACGGTCTTGATGGCGTCGACCATCTTGGCCTGATGTCCATGTGCGGTGTCGATCACCAGGACGTCCACGCCGGTCTCGGCCAGCGCGCGGGCCTTGGCGGCGACGTCGCCGTTGATGCCGACGGCCGCGGCGATCCGCAGCCGGCCCCGGGCGTCGACGGCGGGGGCGTAGATCCCGGCCCGGATGGCGCCAGTGCGGGTCAGCACACCGGCCAGTGAACCGTCGGGCCCGGTCAGCACCGCGACGTCGATGGGGTCGTGCTCGAGCCGTTCGAACACCTCGCGCGGATCGGTGCCGACCGGCGCGGTGACGAAGTCGGTGAAGGCCACGTCGCGGACCCGGGCGAACCGGTCCACCCCGGTGCACGCCGCCTCGGTGACCAACCCGACCGGCCGGGCGATGCCGTCGGCCGGGGCCACCACCACCGCGGCGCCGTGGGCGCGTTTGTGGATCAGCGCGACCGCGTCGGACACCGAATTGTCCGGGGTCAGCGTGACCGGCGTGTCGGCCACCAGGTCGCGGCTCTTGACGAAGTCGACGGTCTCGCGCACCGCGTCGATGGGCAGATCCTGCGGCAGCACCACGATGCCGCCCCGGCGCGCGACGGTCTCGGCCATTCGCCGGCCGGCCACCGCGGTCATGTTGGCGACCACCACGGGGATCGTGGTGCCGGTCCCGTCGCTGGTGGACAGGTCCACATCGAAACGGGATGCCACGTCGGAGCGGCCCGGAACGACGAAGATGTCGTCGTAGGTCAGGTCGTACGGCGGTTGGTGACCGTGGAGAAACTGCACGTCGCCGAGTCTAGTGTGCCCGCAACCCTCCGCCGAGCAGACGCAGAGGGCCCTTCTTCTGGCGGATTCCCGGGGCCTTTGCGTCTGCTCGCGGGGGTGAAATCAGGCCTCGACCTCGGTGTGGTCGCCGGACCACAGGGTGTGGAACCGCTTGGCGTGGTCGGTGTCGATGCGGCCGTAGGTGTGCGCGCCGAACAGGTCGCGCAGGCCCTGGGTCAGCGCGGCGGGCAGGCGCTCGGTGCGCAGCCCGTCGTAGTAGGACAGCGCCGAGGAGAAGCCCGGGTTGGGGATGCCCAGTTCGGTGGCGGTCACCACCACCCGACGCCAGCTGTCGATGCCGTCCTCGATGGCGGCCCGGAAGTACGGTGCGGCGATCAGGGTCGGCAGGTCGGGGTTCTCGTCGAACGCCTCCTTGATCCGGTTGAGGAACTTGGCCCGGATGATGCAGCCGCCGCGCCAGATGGTGGCCATGTCACCGGGAGTGATGCCCCAGTTGTACTCGGCGCTGCCGGCCTGGATCTGGTTGAAGCCCTGCGCGTAGGCGACGATCTTCGACGCGTACAGGGCCTTACGGACGTCCTCGATGAAAGCCTTTGCATCCGTGGGCTTCTGGCCGAGATGTCCGGACGCCATGCCCTGTACCGCGTGGCGCTGCGGAACCGAACCGGACAGCGCGCGGGCGAACACGGCCTCGGCGATGCCGGTCACCGGGACCCCGAGGTCCAGCGCGGACTTCACCGTCCAGCGGCCGGTGCCCTTCTGTTCGGCCTCGTCGAGGATGACGTCCACCAGCGGCTTGCCGGTCCTGGCGTCGGTCTGGCTGAGCACCTCGGCGGTGATCTCCACCAGGAAGCTGTCCAGGTCGCCGGAGTTCCATTCGGTGAACACCTCGGCGATCTGCGGTGCGGTGTAACCCAGGCCGTCGCGCAGCAGCTGGTAGGCCTCGCCGATGAGCTGCATGTCGGAGTATTCGATGCCGTTGTGCACCATCTTCACGAAATGTCCGGCGCCGTCGGGGCCGATGTGCGTGCAGCACGGCACGCCGTCGACGTGCGCGGAGATCTCCTCGAGCAGCGGACCCAGCGCCTGGTAGGACTCGGCGGGGCCGCCCGGCATGATCGACGGCCCGTTGAGCGCGCCCTCCTCGCCGCCGGAGATACCGGCGCCGACGAAGTGCAGGCCGCGCTCCCGCATGGCCTTCTCGCGCCGGATGGTGTCGGTGTACAGGGCGTTCCCGCCGTCGATGATGATGTCGCCGGGCTCGAACACCGCCGCGAGCTCCTCGATGACGGCGTCGGTCGGGTCGCCGGCCTTGACCATGATCAGCGCGCGGCGGGGCTTCTGCAGCGCCGCGGCGAACTCGGCCATGGTCTGGCTGCGCACGAAGTTGCCGTCGGCGCCGTGCTCGGCCAGCAGCGCGTCGGTCTTGGCGACCGACCGATTGTGCAGCGCGACGGTGTAGCCGTGCCGGGCGAAGTTCCGCGCGATGTTCGAGCCCATGACGGCCAGGCCGGTGACGCCGATCTGCGCGGTGCCGTCGGTGGATGTCGAGTCAGCGGAGGTCATGTAAGACAGGCCCTTTCGGTTCGGTTGTGGCACAACTCTTTTGAACGGTGTCTAGCGGGAAGTGCTCAGTAGCCGCTGCAATTCGGTCAGCCAGGGCACGGCCAGCGCGACGGTGGGCACGACCAGAACGGTGACTGCGCACAGGTACGCGGCGACCGAGTAGGCCCGGCTGTTGGGCTGGCCGGCCAGGCGACGGACCCTCAGCACGGTGGTGGGGCCGCCGGCGGCCAGGGCGCCGGCCGGGGTGTGCGCGCTGGCGCAGGCCACCAGTGCGCGCGCCAGCGGCGTCGGACCGGCGGTGCGCACGGCCGCGTCGTCGGCCAGGAGTTCGATGAGCAGGCGGACGGCCTCCAGGGCTGTCGCGCTGCTCACGAAGCGCGGGAACGCGGCGCGGACGGCGGTGAACGCCTCCAGCACGAGATCGTGGCGGGCCCGCAGGTGGGCCCGCTCGTGCGACAGGATCGCCGTGACCTCGCGCGTGCCCAGGGCGCTCAGGGCGCCCTCGCTGAGCACCACCCGGCTGCGCACGCCGGGCAGGCAGTAGGCCAGGGGCTGCTCGACGTCGAGGATCCGCAACTCGCCCCGCCGTGCGGCGCCGTGCGAGCAGCGGGAGACGTCGAGGATGTCGACCAGCAGGCGGTGGTGCGCCCGCCGGCGGCGGGTCGCAATGGCAACGCGGAAGATGGCGACCATGAATCGGACGCCGACCACGCAGGTCAGACCGAAGACGACGACGTAGGCGCTCCAGACGGGCCAGCCCATCCGGTGGATCTCGCCGAGTCCGAGGGCACCGCCGGGCCCGTCGTTGCGCAGGAAGAGCCGGCTGGCGATGGCGATTCCGGCACTGAATGCGGACAGCACCGCCGCCAGGGCGATGGCCTGCCAGAGCACCAGCGCCGCCCGGGGGGCCCGCAGGGGCCAGCGGGCGCGGGCGAGGGCCGCGGGCACCGGTCCGACCAGGCACAGGGCGAGGAGGGTGAAGGCCAGCGCGGACACGTCTCCAGTGTCTCTCAGTGGGGCCCACGACCGCCAACCGGCCCGGCCGATCGCCGGCTAGGGCTGCGGGTTGGTGTACTTGGCCTCGAGTTCGGCCAGGGCGCGGCGCAACGCGTCGGCCTCGTCGGCGCCGACGCGTTCGACGAAGTGGACCAGTGCGGCGTGCCGGATGCCGCTGTCGGCGGCCTGCTCCAGCGCGTCGACCATCAGGCCGGCGACGAGTTCTTCCCGGCCGTGGGCGGGGGAGTAGCGGTGTGCCCGGTCGTCGCGGTGCTGCACGACGAGGTTCTTCTTGGCGAGGCGTTGCAGAACCGTCATGACGGTGGTGTAGGCCAGGTCGCGGCGGGTCGACAGGGCCTCGTGCACCTGCCGGACCGTCTGGGGCTGGGCACAGGACCAGAGCTGGTCCATGACCGCCTGCTCCAGATCGCCCAGCCGTGCTTGTCTCGCCATGATCCGTTCATCTCCGTCAATGTTGTGGTCAGCCTACCCGCGTTTACTACCGGTTGTCGTACCTACGTCCGCCGTGGCCCCCACCGGCGGCTTCGGGCCTGTGTGAGGGCTGTCACAGGAGGCATGCCATCGCCCTCGAGTTTATCTATGGTTAGGCTTACCTAATCACATGAGGAGGTGTCATGACAGCCGTCATCGATGACCCGCTGATCGCCGGCATGGTGATCCGCCGGGAGCTGCCCGTACACGTATCGAGCCGTCGCCTTCGGCAGCTCTACCCGGACTGCCCGCGGGTCTACGGCCTGGCCGTGATGGCCGATGTGTCCAAGCGCCGCTGGTGGCCGCTGCAGGCGGCGCTGACCACCGACCGGCTCGACGAGATGTACCGCGCCGCGGCCGACGAGATGGACAGCGCCTCTGCCGCCGCCCAGCAGCTGGCGGCGGCCCTGGCCCACACGGTGATCGGCCGTGCCGTCGCGCTGTTCGTGCTGGAGGGCCGCGCCTGGGACACCGGGCTGGAGAACCTGTGGGTGCACGTCGACTCCGAGGGGGTGATCGACTGGCTCGGAATCGTCGATCCGACGTTGCGGGTGCTCCCCGACGACGCGTGCGCCGGCGAGCGCGGCGCCGTCGCACTGCCCGGCGAGGCCGCCCTGGCCACCTGGCTCGCCCATCGCTGCCACCGATCCCTGGCACCGCTGTTCGCCCGGCTGCACGCGATCAGCGGCGGCGCGGTCGGCCAGGCATCGATGTGGCACACCGTCGGGGCCGCCGTGGTCGGGTCGGCCACCCAGATCCCGCTGTTGGCCGGCATGAGCGAGCTCGTCGCGATGCGCCGGGGCCAGGCCGTCCTGGATGCCCTGGTCGGATTCGGCCTGCCGGTGCGCGGACCGCTGGCGCCCCGGGTGAGGGGCTCGGCGATCGTTCACGGGAATCATGCGAAAGGGCTTGCGAAATTAGGGCAGCCTTGCCTATGCTGAGCGGGTCGAGACGAACGGACCGCGCCGGAGTCCTGAGGGCTGCAGAGACCCCCGGTCCACTCGAAGGGCGAGCCCCGCGCAACCGCGCGGGGCTCGCTTCATTCCGGGGGGCGCGTGTAGACAGTGCATGTGCACGAATCGATCCCGCTTCCCGAGGGCGTCGCGTCGGCGTCCTCGCCATTCGACGAACAACTCGGCCTCACCTACACCGAGGTCACCGCGGACGGCATCAAGGCCGAGCTGACGGTCACGCCGGCGCTGCAGCAGCCGATGGGCATCGTCCACGGCGGCGTCTACTGCTCGGTGATCGAGTCCGTCGCCAGCACGTCGGCCTACGTCTGGCTGTCCGAGCACGGCGGCGGCAACGTGGTGGGCGTCAACAACAACACCGACTTCCTACGGGCAATCTCGTCGGGCACGGTGTATGCGGTGTCCGAACCCATCCATCGCGGCCGGCGCCAGCAGCTCTGGCTCGTGACGATCACCGACGAGCAGGATCGCGTCGTGGCCCGCGGCCAGGTTCGTCTGCAGAACATGGCGGCCTGAGCCTCGCCCTGCTGATCCCGCCCCAGCATGGCAGGATCGCCGAATGCGTCTGACCCCGCATGAACAGGACCGGCTGCTGCTGTCGTACGCCGCCGAGCTGGCCCGCCGTCGACAGGCCCGCGGTCTGCGGCTCAACCACCCCGAGGCCGTAGCGGTGATCACCGATCATCTGCTCGAGGGCGCCCGCGATGGTCGCAGCGTCGCGGAGTTGATGATCAGCGGCCGCGACGTGCTCACCCGGGACGACGTCATGGACGGTGTGCCCGAGATGCTCGCGGACGTTCAGGTCGAGGCCACCTTCCCCGACGGCACCAAGCTCGTCACCGTCCACCACCCGATACCGTGATCCGGCCCGGCGAGATCCTCTACGGCGAGGGCGATGTGGAGCTCAATGTCGGTGCCGAACGCATCGAGGTGGAGATCGTGAACACCGGCGACCGGCCGGTTCAGGTGGGCAGTCATGTGCACCTGCCGCAGGCCAACCGTGCGCTGTCCTTCGACCGCGAGGCGGCCCGTGGGTACCGCTTCGACATTCCCGCCGGCACCGCGGTTCGCTTTGAACCCGGTGTGGCACAACGTGTCTCGCTGGTTCCGCTGACGGGATCCCGCGAGGTGCACGGGTTGAGTCTGACCCCGCCCGGAAAACTGGACGCCCCGTGAGCGCCCTGTCTCGGCCGCGCTACACCGCGCTGTTCGGCCCCACCACCGGTGACCGGATCCGGCTGGCCGACACCGATCTGCTGATCGAGATCACCGAGGACCGCAGCGGCGGCCCCGGTCTGGCCGGCGACGAGGCCGTGTTCGGCGGCGGCAAGGTGCTGCGCGAGTCGATGGGCCAGGGCCGGGCCACCCGCGCCGAGGGCGCCCCCGACACCGTGATCACCGGCGCCGTCATCCTGGACCACTGGGGAATCATCAAGGCGGACATCGGGATCCGGGACGGCCGGATCGTCGCCATCGGAAAGGCGGGCAACCCCGACATCATGTCCGGGGTGCACCCGGACCTGGTGGTGGGTCCGTCGACGGAGATCATCGCCGGTAACGGCCGCATCATCACCGCCGGCGCCATCGACTGCCACGTCCATCTGATCTGCCCGCAGATCATGGCCGAGGCGCTCGGCGGCGGCATCACCACGATCATCGGCGGCGGCACCGGCCCGGCCGAGGGCAGCAAGGCCACCACCGTCACCCCCGGTGCCTGGCACCTGGCCCGGATGCTGGAGTCGCTGGATTCCTGGCCGCTGAACATCGCGCTGCTGGGCAAAGGAAATACGGTCAATACGTCCGCATTGTGGGAGCAATTGCGCGGCGGCGCTTCGGGTTTCAAGCTCCATGAGGACTGGGGCACCACCCCGGCCGCCATCGATGCCTGCCTGACCGTCTGCGATGCGGCCGGCGTCCAGGTGGCGATCCACACCGACACACTCAACGAGATGGCGTTCGTCGAGGACACCCTGGCCGCGATCAAGGGCCGCTCGATCCACGCGTATCACACCGAGGGTGCCGGCGGCGGGCACGCACCGGACATCATCACGGTGGCCTCGCACGCCAACGTGCTGCCCAGTTCCACCAATCCGACCAGGCCCCACACCGTCAACACCCTGGACGAACATCTCGACATGCTGATGGTGTGCCATCACCTCAACCCCAGCGTGCCCGAGGATCTGGCCTTTGCGGAGAGCCGCATTCGCCCCTCGACGATCGCGGCCGAGGACCTGCTGCACGACATCGGCGCCATCTCGATGATCGGCAGCGACGCCCAGGCGATGGGCCGCATCGGTGAGGTGGTGATGCGTACCTGGCAGACCGCGCACGTGATGAAGCAGCGGCGCGGCGCGCTAGGAGGGGATGCGGCGGGAAAGAATGGAGCCGACAACAACCGGGCCCGCCGGTACATCGCGAAGTACACCATCTGCCCGGCGGTCGCCCACGGTCTGGACCACGAGGTCGGCTCGGTGGAGGTTGGCAAGTTGGCCGACCTGGTGCTGTGGGAGCCCGCGTTCTTCGGGGTGCGCCCGCATGCCGTGCTCAAGGGCGGCATGATCGCGTGGGCGGCGATGGGCGACGCCAACGCGTCCATCCCGACGCCGCAGCCGGTGCTGCCGCGGCCGATGTTCGGTGCGGCACCGGCCGCCGCGGCGGCCACCTCGGTGCATTTCGTCGCCCCGCAGGCCATCGAGGACGGGCTGGCCGGCCGGCTCGATGTCCGGCGACAACTTGTGGCGGTCAAGGATGTTCGCGCGGTGGGCAAGGCGGACATGCCGGGCAACGACGCCACCCCGGCCATCGAGGTGGATCCGGACACCTTCACCGTCCGCATCGACGGCGAGGTCTGGCGCGAGCAGCCCGCCGCCGTGCTGCCGATGGCGCAACGCTATTTCCTGTTCTGATGAGCGCCCTGACAAACCTTCTGGCACTGGCGGATTCGCGGCTGCCCACCGGCGGACACGTGCACTCCGGCGGTGTGGAGGAGGCGATCAGCAGCGGGCTGGTGGTCGACACCGGCACCCTGGAGGCATTCCTGCGCCGCCGGATCCGTACCCAGGCGCTGGTGACGGCATCCATCGCGGCAGCCGTGCACCGCGGCGCACTCGATCTCGCCGATGCCGACCGCGAGACCGACGCGCGCACCCCGGCACCGGCGGCCCGGGCGGCGTCCCGCGCCCAGGGCCGCGGCCTGCTGCGGCTGGCCCGGCGGGTCTGGCCCGCGCAGAGCTGGGAGAGCGTGGGCCAACACCCGCACCTGCCGGTGGTCGCCGGATTGACCGGGCGCGCAGCCGGATTGACCCCCGAACACACCGCGCTGTCCCTGGTGTACACGACGATGACGGGCAGCGCGACGGCGGCGCAGCGGCTGCTGGCGCTGGATCCCGCCGACGTCGCGGCCATCACGTTCGGCTGCGCGCAGCTGTGCGAGACCACCGGCGCGCAGGCCGCTGCCGGGCTGTGTGACCTGTCCGACCCGCTGCTGGACACGCTTGCGCAGCGCCACGCGGCCCGGGACCGGCCTCTGTTCGTTTCGTGAAAGGACTCTTATGCCACCGCATTTCGATGGACACGCAGACGGCGCGCCACACGCCCACCCGCACCGGCCGCGCCGCGAACGGCAGCCCGGGGAACCGCTGCGGATCGGCGTCGGCGGCCCCGTGGGCTCGGGCAAGACCGCACTGGTGGCGGCGCTGTGCCGGATGCTGCGCGACGAGCTGTCGGTGGCGGTGCTGACCAACGACATCTACACCACCGAGGACGCGGACTTCCTGCGCCGCAACGCCGTTCTGCCCGACGACCGGATCGCCGCGGTCCAGACCGGCGGCTGCCCGCACACCGCGATCCGCGACGACATCACCGCCAATCTGGATGCGATCGATGACCTGATCGCCGGGCACGACGACCTGGACCTGATCCTGGTGGAGTCGGGCGGGGACAACCTGACCGCCACGTTCTCGTCCGGACTGGTGGACGCCCAGATCTTCGTCGTCGACGTGGCCGGCGGCGACAAGGTGCCGCGCAAGGGCGGCCCCGGGGTGACGTTCTCGGACCTGCTGGTGATCAACAAGACCGACCTGGCCCCGATGGTGGGCGCTGACCTGGACGTCATGCGCCGCGACGCGGGCGCGGTCCGCGGGCCGCGGCCCTTCGTGCTGATCAGCCTCACCACCGATCCCACGGCGGCGGCGGTGCTCGACTGGGTGCGCGAACAACTGCGGGTCGCCCAAGAGGTCTGATGCACTCACGGATACTCGTCGTCGCGCAGCCCGGCCGGCGGCCACGCCTGGAGTGCCACGGCGGGCTGGCCGCCCGCGCCACCCTGCCCGACACCGTGCACCTGGTGTCGGCGGCGGCCACCCCGCTGGGCGGGGACACCCTCAGCGTGCGCGTGGTGGTGCCCGCCGGTGCCCGGCTGCGGCTGTGTTCCGTCGCGGCCACGGTGGTGCTGCCCGGTGCGCACAGCGCGGTCTCGCGCTCGGCGTTCGCGTTCGAGGTGGCCGGGGTGCTGGAGGTCGACCTGGAACCCACGGTGGTGGCCGCCGACGCCGTGCACGAATCCGTCGTGGTCGCCGCGGTCGAGGCCGCGGGCGAGCTGCGGCTGCGCGAACGCGTGCAGATCGGCCGCAGCGGTGAGGACGGGGGCCGCTGGTCGGGGTCACTGCGCGTCGACGTCAAGGACCAGCCATTGCTGCGGCACCGCATCGAGCTGGGCGCGGGCACACCGGCCGACGACGCACTCGGGGCGCCGCGGGCGTGCATCAGCGAATTACGCTATCCGGAAACAACTTTCGATCATCCCGGTACGGTGCTGGAGCTGGCCGGCGGGGGAGCGCTGGCCACCTGGCAGGGTGAGCGGCTGCCGGCCTAACTCACCGCCCGGTCGTCCTCGACCGTCGCCGCGATCTCCTCGAGCTGCTCGATGCGGGTGCGGGCATACGCCTGCTGCTCGGTGATGGTCAGCTGGCCGCGGGCCCGCGACAGGAACGTGTTGGCCCAGGACAGCAGCGTGGCGATCTTGGTGCGGAACCCGACCAGGTAGATCAGGTGCAGGAACAGCCACGCCAGCCAGGCGATGTAGCCGCCGAACTCGAGCTTGCCGACCTTGGCCACCGCCGAGTGCTTGGACACCGTGGCCATCGAACCCTTGTCGAAGTACTTGAACGGCGCGCGGGTGCCGGTGCCGGCGCCCTTCAGCTCCGCCTTGATGAGGTTGGCCGCGTACTTGGCGCCCTGGATGGCGCCCTGCGCCTGCCCGGGCACACCGTCGACCGCCATCATGTCGCCGACCACCCACACGTGGGGATTGCCCGGGATGGTCAGGTCGGGCAGGACCTTGACCCGGCCGGCGCGGTCGAGCTCGACACCGGACTGGGCCGCCAGGTCCTTGCCCAGCGGGCTGGCCGACACACCGGCCGACCACACCTTGGTGGCCGATTCGATGCGTGCGGTGGACCCGTCCTTGTACTTCACGGTCAGGCCGTTGCGATCGACGTCGGTGACCATGGCGCCGAGCTGGATCTCGACGCCCATCTTCTCCAGCCGGCGCTGTGCCTTCATGCCCAGATTCGGGCCCATGGGCGGCAGCACCGCGTCGGCGCCCTCGATGAGGACGATTCGAGCCTGGGTCGAATCGATATGGCGGAACGCGCCCTTGAGGGTGTGATCGGAGAGTTCGGCGATCTGCCCGGCCATCTCGACACCCGTGGGTCCGGCTCCGACCACCACGAAGGTCAGTAGCTTCTCCCGGCGCACCGGATCGCTGGACCGCTCGGCCTGTTCGAAGGCGCCCAGGATCCGGCCCCGCAACTCGAGTGCGTCGTCGATGGTCTTCATGCCGGGGGCCCACTCGGCGAAGTGGTCGTTGCCGAAGTACGACTGGCCGGCGCCGGCGGCGATGATCAGGCTGTCGTACGGGGTTCGGTAGGTGTGGCCCAGCAGGACCGAGTCGACGGTCTGCTTCGCCAGGTCGATGTGCGTGACCTCGCCGAGCACCACCTGCGCGTTGCGCTGGTTGCGCAGGATGATCCGGGTGGGCGGGGCGATCTCACCCTCGGACAGGATGCCCGTCGCGACCTGGTAGAGCAGCGGCTGGAACAGATGGTGGGTGGTCTTGGCGATCAGCTTGACGTCAACGTCGGCGTGCTTGAGCTTCTGCGCGGCGGTCAGACCACCGAAGCCCGAGCCGATGATGACGACCTTGTGGCGCTCCGACGCGGTGGCTCCGGGGTGGCTCACCTTTTCGCTCCTCGATCGTGGGCTCTGCGAGTACACCCTCAACCGTAGCCAACAACGGGCGCAGGGGCGCATCGGTCCGCGTGAAATCAACCACCCCGCCGTTGTCAGGTGGGCAGCACGGGCCGCAGGGCCTCGGCGACCGCGGCGATCGCACCCGGCACGTAGACCGGCATGTTGAAGATGACGCCGTCCAGGCCGACGTCGAACACCTTGGTCCGGATCTGTTCGGCGACGGCAGCGGGCGTGCCGACGGCGGCCCGGCTGCGAAACGCCTCGGGTAGCTGGTCGGTGGTCGCGTTCTCGTCGACGATGACGGTGATCAGAGTGCTTGTCTCCAGGGTGGCCGGGTCCCGGTCGACGTCCTCGCAGCGGGCCCGGACGACATCCAGCTTGCCCGGCAGCTCATCGAGCCCGGCGATGATGTTCAGGTGATCGAAATGCCGGGCCGCCAGCGGGATGGTCTTCTTCTCCCCGCTGCCGCCGATCATCAGCGGGATGTGTTCGCGGTAGCGCGGATTCGCCATCGCCTGGTCGGTCCGGTAGTACTTCCCGGTCACGGTGGGCCGCTCGCCGGCGAGCATCGGCAGGATGATGTCCAGCGCCTCGGTGAGCTTGTCGAAGCGCTCGGTGAAGGTACCGAAGTCGAAGCCCAGTTGATCGTGCTCGAGCTCGAACCAGCCCGCGCCCAGCCCCAGGATCGCGCGTCCGGCGCTGACCACGTCGAGTGTGGTGACGGCCTTGGCCAGCAGCGTCGGGTTCCGGTAGGTGTTGCCCGTGACCAGCGTGCCCAGCTGCACCCGCTCGGTGGCGGTGGCCAGCGCGCCCAGGGCGGTATAGGCCTCGAGCATGGGTTGGTCGGGGGTGCCCAGGCCCGGCAGTTGATAGAAGTGGTCCATCACGAACACGGCGTCGAAGCCGGCCGCTTCGGCCTCCCGGGCCTGTTCGATGACGGTGGGGAAGAGGCGTTCGACGCCGGTGCCGTAGCTGAAGTTCGGGATCTGGTAGCCGAGTTTGATGCTCACCCGATCGACCCTAGCCAGGGCTGCGGTCCCGGCGGGCCGGGTTTCGCCCCTCGCGCAAGGTTCCGGAACGGGGAATAAAACTCAGCCGAAGTGGGCCATCGCGCCGGCGCTGACGTGAAGTGTCTGGCCGTTGATGTGCCGGGCCGCCGGGGTGGTCAAGAACAACGCCATCCGCGCGATCTCGGCGGCCACCGCCGGCTCGGCTCCATTCAGACCCGGGTAGCCGGGCTCCACCCCGTGCCCGACGGCCACCACGTTGACGGTGATGCCGCGGGTCCCGAAGCGGTCGGCCTGCCCGCCGGTCCAGTCGGACAGTGCGGCCTTGACCGCGGCCTCGGCGCTGCCCAGCCGCGGGTTCTCGGGAACCACCGAGATCACCGCTCCGCCGGAGCGCAGGTGGTCACCGATCGCCTGGACGGTCAGCACCGGCGCCAGCACGGCCGCGTCCAGGGCGTTACGCCAGGCCGCCGCCGTCTGCGCGGGCGTGAACGCGCGCGGGTCGCCGTCGGTCCAGCGCGGTGCCGGCACGTTGACGATGGTGTCGAGGTGGGCGGGGAACTGTGCGCGGGCCTGGGCGAGCGCTGCGGGATCGGAATTGTCGACGACGATCGCGTCGACGTCGAGTTCCTTGGCCGTGACCTCGAGTTCGTCGCGGCGGGCGCCGCTGACCACGACCCGATGTCCGGCGTCGCGGAACCTCTCGGCGATCGATCGCCCGAGCTCGGTATCGCCGCCGGTGACCAACACCTCCATCGCAGTGACCTCCTGTGTTCGTCGTTGAACGCCATGACCGCCCCGCCACTGAATCGTGGCACATCAGCGGGTCCGCGCCGGTGATCGCCGCGCAATGGCGCCGGATCGAATTGGCGCTGAAACGCACATGTTACTGGACAGTAGCGATTGCCGGAAACTCGCGGGAAGCTCCCGGTGGGCCGTAGGGTCATGGGCGTGCGTCGTACCTCCGGCGGTCGCAACGTTCCGCGGACGGCGCTGCCGGGCTGGGTCTACGTCCCCGCGGCGCTGGGCGCGACGTTCGTGGTGCTGCCGCTGGTGGCCATCGCCGTGCGGGTCGACTGGCCGCACTTCTGGTCGCTGATCACCAGTCCGTCGTCCACCACCGCACTGCTCCTGAGCCTGCGGACGTCGCTGGCCAGCACCGTCCTGTGCGTGCTGCTGGGCGTGCCGATGGCACTCGTGCTGGCCCGCAGCCAGGCCCGGCCGGTGTTCTGGCTGCGGTCGCTGATCCTGCTGCCGCTGGTACTGCCGCCCGTGGTGGGCGGGATCGCCCTGCTCTACACCTTCGGCCGGCTCGGGCTCATCGGCCAGTACCTGGAGGCCGTCGGCATCCGGATCGCGTTCAGCACCACCGCGGTGATCCTGGCCCAGGCCTTCGTATCGCTGCCGTTCCTGGTGATCGCCCTGGAAGGGGCCGCGCGCACCTCCGGGCAGGACTACGAGACGGTGGCCGCGACGCTGGGTGCCCGCCCGAGTCGGGTGTGGTGGCGGGTGACCGTGCCGCTGCTGCTGCCCGGCCTGGCCTCCGGTGCCGTGCTGGCCTTCGCCCGGTCACTGGGTGAGTTCGGGGCGACGCTGACCTTCGCCGGATCGCGGGAGGGCGTCACCCGAACCCTGCCGCTGGAGATCTACCTGCAGCGCGAGACCGATGCCGACGCCGCGGTGGCGCTGTCGATGCTGTTGGTGGCCGTGGCGGCGGTTGTGGTCCTGGGTCTCGGCGCGCGGCGGCTGGGTGGTCGTGGTGTCGGGTGAGCTGTTCGTCTCGGCGTCGGTGCCGCGGCGCGGGATCGACCTGGAGTTCACGGTGCCGGCCAGCGCCGTGGTGGCGCTGCTCGGCGCCAACGGTGCGGGCAAGTCGACCGCCCTGCACGTGATCGCCGGGCTGGTCCGCCCGGAGACGGCGTTGGTGCGCCTGGGCGACCGGGTGCTCACGGATACCGCCGCCGGCGTCGACGTGCCCACCCACGCCCGGCGGATCGCCCTGCTCCTGCAGGAGGCGCTGCTCTTCCCGCACCTGGACGTCACCGCCAACGTGGCGTTCGCGGCCCGGAATGGCGGGACCGGGCGCCGCGCGGCGCGTGCGCACGCCCTGCGCTGGTTGCGGGAGGTCGGCGCGGACGATCTGGCCGATCGCCGGCCCCGGGAGCTGTCCGGCGGCCAGGCGCAGCGCGTGGCCCTGGCCCGCGCCCTGGCGGCCGAACCCGAGGTGTTGCTGCTCGACGAGCCCATGGCCGGCCTGGACGTACAGGTTGCGACCGCGATGCGCGGTGTGCTGCGACGGGTGCTGAGCGGCAACCGGTCGGCGGTGCTGGTGACCCACGATGTGCTCGACGCGGTGACCCTGGCCGACCAGGTGGTCGTGCTCGCGGACGGGCGGGTGGCCGAGGCCGGGCCGACGGCCGCGGTGTTGTCGGCGCCGCGCAGCGCGTTCGCGGCACGATTGGCCGGGCTGAACCTGGTGGCCGGAACGATCGAGTCCGACGGCGTGCTGTGCACCTCGGCCGGGGAGCGCTGGCACGGGGTGGCCGCCGAACCGCTGGCGGCCGGCGCCGCGGCCGTCGCCGTGTTCACCCCGGCCGCGGTCGCGGTGTTCGGCGAGCCGCCCAAGGGCAGTCCCCGCAACGTCGTGGCGGCGCGGATCGCGGAGCTGGACTCCCACGGCGCCGCGATCCGGGTTCGGTCGGCGCCCGGCGCGGGCGGCCTGCCGGGTATCGCGGCCGACGTGACCCCGGACGCGGCGGCCGACCTCGTGCTGACGGCGGGCTCGGCGGTGTGGTTCGCCGTCAAGGCCCAGGAGGTGACGCTGCATGCACGCTGAGGTCGCGGAACGGCCGGAAACACACCGTATGCACTGCACACTTGCGTCACGGCTGTAACACAAATAGGTTCGTGGCCATGGATGATCCGACCCCCAGAATTCGCGCGCGGGGCATCTGGACGTCGCTGGCGGTGGCCGCGGTGTCCGGGTTGACCGCAGCCGGCATGGCCTTCCCGGCGACGATCGCCAATGCTGACCCCGTCGCACCGTCGCCCGCTCCGGCCCCCGCGCCGGCGGACCCGAACGCCCCCGTCCCCGCTCCGGCCCCGGCCCCCGCTCCCGCGGACCCGAATGCCCCCGCGCCGGCTCCCGCTCCGGCGGACCCCAATGCTCCGGCCCCCGCGCCGGCTCCGGCCGATCCGAACGCCCCTGCGCCGGCGCCCGCCGACCCGAATGCTCCGGCTCCTGCTCCGGCCGATCCGAACGCTCCCGCTCCCGCTCCGGCGCCGGAATTGGGCCGGGTCGACAACGCCGTCGGCGGGTTCAGCTACGTGCTGCCCCCCGGCTGGGTCGTCGGCGACGCCAGCAAGCTCAACTACGGCCAGGCGCTGCTGTCCAAGGAGACCGGACCCGCCGTCGCCGGGCAGCCGGCACCGGTCGCGACCGACACCAGCATTCTGCTCGGCCGCCTCGACCTGAAGCTGTTCGCGGGCGCCGAGCCCGACAACGCCAAGGCCGCGGTCCGGCTCGCGTCCGACATGGGCGAATTCTTCATGCCCTATCCGGGCACCCGCGTCAACCAGCAGACCTTCCCGCTCAACGCGAACGGCCTGACCGGTTCGGCGTCCTCCTACGAGGTCAAATTCACCGACACCACCAAGCCCAACGGCCAGATCTGGGCCGGGGTGGTCGGCAACGCCGGCGTCAATGCGCCGCGCGGTCAGCGCAACGAGCGGTGGTTCGTGGTGTGGCTGGGTACCTCGAAGAGCCCGATCGACACCAATGCCGCAGTGGCGCTTGCCAATTCGATTCGGCCCTTTACGCCGCCCCCGGCTCCGGAAGCCCCGGCCCCGGGTCCGGTCGATCCGAACGCGCCGGCGCCGGCACCCGCCGAGCCGGGCCACGCGCCCGTCGGCGTCCCGGTGCCCGTGGCACCGGAGAACGCGCCGGGGATGATGCCGCAGTAGCCGGTTTCGGGCCGTGCCGCGGATTGTTCCCAATTGACGGGTCGAATCGTTACCGATAGCGGGTATATCTGACTGCACAGGTCCGGCTGCCTGGCTGGACTCGAGCTAGGAGGTCCAGATGGACACCGTGTATCAAGCCGCCACCGAGATCCTGGCCCGGTCGTCGACCCTGACGAGCGTGGGCTGGATCGGCTACATCATCATCGGCGCCATCGCCGGTGGATCGCCGGCAAGATCGTCCGTGGCGGCGGGGACGGCATCCTGATGAACATCGTGATCGGCGTGGTCGGCGCCCTCATCGGCGGGTTCCTGCTGAGCTTCTTCCTCAACACGGCAGGGGGCGGCTGGTGGTTCACGCTGTTCACCGCGGTGCTGGGGTCGGTGATCCTGCTCTGGCTGGTCGGTCTGGTTCGTAAGGCCTGATCGCACCAGATCCCGCCTCTCACAAGCTGATCGACGCCCCGTCGAGTCGCTGGACCACCTCGGACAGCGGCCGGCGGGGCGTCGCCGGCAGTGGGTCGGCATTGAGCGGGGCCCAGCCGATCCGCAACAGCATCTGCGGGAAACCGTCGCCGTCGAGCGCCAGCGACCGAACGGTCTCGCGGGTGCCGGCGATCTCCAGGGGCTCCGTCAGCGGACAGCTGGCCAGCCCCAGCGCCGTCGCCGTCAACAACACCACGCCGGTGGCCTCGCCGGCCCGCAGCAGCGAGATGTGGTCGTCGGTGCTGGTTCCCAGTACCAGCACGACGCCGGCATCGTTACGGGATTCGGCGCCGCGGGGCTGGGGCAGTGCCGGGCTGGCGAACGCGCGGCCGGGGACGGGACCGTGCGACGGGGCGGGGGTGTTCCGCGCCGGCACCCCGGCGAGCGACCCGTAGCGGCCGCTCCACCGGGCCAGTTCGGCCAGGTATTCGGCGTCTTCGGCGTGTTGGTGGGTGGCCGTCGCGAGCACCGCGCTCAGTTGCCTCAGGTCGTCGACCCGGCGCAGTGCGACACCGCTGCGCGCGGCCCGGGCGGCCATCTGCGCGATGTCGCCGGCGGGCACCGGCCATGAGCTGTACCAGCGCCGGTCGGTCCGGCGGCGGGGGATCGCCGACGCGAGCGCGATGTCCTGCTCGGTGCCGGTGGAGGGCAGCAGCTCGATGCTGGCCAGGTGGTCGGGGTCGGCCGGGTTGGGCAACCGGTGGATGTGCGCCTGCCAGCCGAGGGCGGCCAGGGCCACCGAGAAGTGTTGCAGCGCCACGCCACAGCTCAGGATCAGCTCGCGCCGGGCCGGATCGGCGCGCGCGAGTTGCCGTTCGGCGTCGGCGTAGAGGTGCACGGTGCGCTCGCCGACGCGCCACCGCCACGGCTGGGAATTGTGGATCGACGGAGCCCGGACCGCCAGCGCCAGCGCGGCCCGGATCGTTTCGTCGTCGGGAAATCCGCTCTCCATGGATCAACTCTGGCACCAGCGCCGGGATCGCCGTCGGCGCAAAGGACCCCGATCCCGGGCCGTTGGTCCCTTTGGCCGCTTATGGTCCAACCATGTTCGCGTGGCAGGTGGCCAGACCGGGTCCGATGGTGACCGCGCCGTTGCGGCGAGCGACGGTGCCGGTGCCCGAGCCGGCACCCGACGAGCTCCTGGTGGCGGTGCGGGCCTGCGGGGTGTGCCGGACCGATCTGCATGTGTCCGAAGGTGATCTGCCGGTGCACCGCGCCGACGTCGTCCCGGGCCATGAGGTGGTGGGGGAGGTGGTCCGACTGGGCGACGGCCTCGGCCCCGACTGCGGGTTCGGGGTCGGGGACCGGGTCGGCGTCGCCTGGCTGCGGCACACCTGCGGCCAATGCCGCTACTGCGCGGCCGGACGGGAGAACCTGTGTCCGGGGTCGCGCTACACGGGCTGGGACGCCGACGGTGGATACGCCGAATTTACTACGGTTCCAGCGGCTTTCGCACATCAGCTGCCCGACGGATACAGCGATGCCGAACTCGCGCCGCTGCTGTGCGCGGGCATCATCGGCTTCCGGTCCCTGCGCCGCGCGGCGCTGCCGGCCGGCGGCCGGCTGGGGCTCTACGGTTTCGGCGGCAGCGCGCACATCACCGCTCAGGTGGCGTTGGCGGAGGGTGCGGAGGTGCATGTGATGACGCGCGGGGCGGCCGACCGCGAGCTGGCGCTGGCGCTCGGGGCCGCCTCTGCCCAGGGCGCCGCCGATCCGCCTCCGGTGGCCCTGGATTCGGCGATCCTGTTCGCGCCCGTCGGCGACCTGGTGGCGCCGGCACTGGAGGCACTGGATCGCGGTGGCACGCTGGCCATCGCCGGGATCCATCTGAGCGATGTGGGTCCGCTGAACTACCAGCGTCATCTGTTCCAGGAGCGGCAGGTCCGCTCGGTGACGTCGAACACCCGGGCCGACGCCCGCGATTTCCTCGAGTTCGCCGGCCGGCACCATCTGGCGGTCACGACGCAGCCCTATTCGCTGGCCGACGCCGACCGCGCCCTGACCGACCTGGCGGCGGGCCGGATCTCGGGAGCGGCGGTGCTCTCGCCGTGAGTCAGATCGCCGCGATCACGCCCCGCAGTTGTGCGGGCAGGCTCCCCCTGCCGGTCGCATAGAGGGGCCCCGCCGCGTCGCCGAGCAGCAACCTGAGCCGGGCGACACCGCGGGGGCGTACGCGCCCGGTGCGGTCGAGGCGCTGCAGGATCTGATCGATCAAGGCCGAATCGGCGATAATAGCGTTGTGCTGCAACGGAACTCGTCGTGAAGTACTGATGTTGTGAACACGGGTCCCGACGAGAACGGTCCGCAGGCCGTCGGCCAGACGCCGCCGTTCGGCCGGTCCGACGATCCGGGCGGCGTGCAGCGCCAGCGGGCTACCGGGAAGCACCGTCACGCCACGGTCCAGGTCGCGGTCATATCGGCCGGCCCGCCACCGGGCCCGCAGTCGCACGGTCCAGCCGGCCGGCTGGGGTACGGCATCCAGGCGCAGGTGCGTGGCGATCGAGGCGGTTCGCATGGCGTCTCCCAAAGTCGTGACCTTCAAATACGCTATACCGGTTATTCATGACCAGTCAATCGCATTCAACAGTCATGTCACGTAGGCTACCGGCATGGAGTGGTACGACGACCACGAGTCCAAGCCCGCACCCGGGCGGCTACGACTGATCCAGGCCCTGGTCAACACCCTGGATCGGGAATCCCACCAGGACCGTCTCGCCGATCCCGCGCACGCCGCGCCATGGCTGACCGAGAACGGGCTGCTGTCGCCCGGCGAACAACTCACCGAACCGGACCGGCGCACCGTCATCGAGGTGCGGGAAGCATTGCGCGCGTTGATCATCCACAACACCGGCGGCCCCCCCGCGGACGGCGCACTCACCCGCCTGGCGGGTGCCGGCCGGGCCGTGGCCAGCCTGGGTGCCGACGGCCGCATCACCCTGGCGCCCGACGGCGACACGGTGACCGACCGGCTGTTCGGGCTGCTGTTGATCGTCAAGGACGCACAGGACGACGGCAGCTGGGGACACCTGAAGGCCTGTGCCAACGATGAGTGCCGGTGGGCGTTCTACGACCGGTCCCGCAACCACGGCGGCACCTGGTGCGAGATGTCGACCTGTGGCAACAAGCTCAAGAACCGTGAATTCCGCGCGCGGAGGAAGAGCTAGCCGCGTCGGGGGCGGAAGCTAGTTGGAAAGGTGCCAGACCAGGGCGGCGGCCAGGGCGCCCAGCCCGTTGAGTGACCAGTGCAGCGCGATCGGTGCGATCAGGCTGCCGCTGCGGCGGCGCAACCAGGTGAACACGAATCCGGCGGCGGCGGTGGCGATCACGGCGCCGACGACGCCCGCGATCATTCCGAACATCCCGCCCCCGAGGATCCGGGTGAAACCGACATTGCCGGCCGTCAGGCCCAGCGAGGTGGCGATGTGCCAGAGCCCGAACAGCAGCGAGCCGGCGGCCGCGACGCCGCGGAATCCCCAGGCCCGGTCCAGGGCGCCGTGCAAAACGCCCCGGAAGGCCAGTTCCTCGGGGATGACGGTTTGCAGCGGGATGATCACCATCGAGGCGAGCAGCGCGCCCGACACGGTGGCGTAGTGGTTGTTCAGGAACATCGGCCGGGTCCACGGCAGCAGTGCGC
This sequence comes from Mycobacterium sp., assembly GCF_046330795.1. Taxonomy (GTDB): domain Bacteria; phylum Actinomycetota; class Actinomycetes; order Mycobacteriales; family Mycobacteriaceae; genus Mycobacterium. The sequence continues at coordinate 334,524 of NZ_JAXLSA010000001.1, forward strand.
CGATCGCGATCACCGAGCCGACGACGGCGAAGGCCACCAGCGCGTACCCGGCTCCGGTCCGCCAGTGCTCGCGGCCCAGTCCGAGTTCGGCCCAGCCCAGCCCGCGGGAGCGCACCAGTAGCACCAGGGCGACAGCGGCGGCCGGGACGACCACCACGTTGGCCCACGGAGTGGTGAAGTGCGCCACCAGGTTGGTCAGGGCGAGCATGACCACCACGATCGCGATGTCGACGTACACCCGGAAGTGGTGCAGCGCCGCCAATTGGCCCACCAGCGGGTGGTGGGTGGGAGCATCCCAGGCGTGGGGCTCACATACGGAGATGGCGGCGGCGTCGGACATAACCCCCCCAGCGTACCGGGCGCCGACGGCTGCCTTGCCGACCCTACCAACCGGTTGAGTGAGTTCTGTGGTTATCCTTGACCGGTCAATCGTCGGGGACAGGTGGAGGCACTCCGTATGGCCGAGCGCGCAGCGCTGCTGGAATCGCTACGCGTGGTCGACCTCTCCCGCGGCGACGGCGACGCGGTGGCCCGGATCCTGGCCGACCTGGGCGCCGACGTCCTCAAGGTCGAGGCGCCCGGCGGCAGTCCGGCCCGCGCGACCCTGCCGCGACTGGCCGGCACCGGGGTGGCGTTCGCGCTGCACAACGCGAACAAGCGCGCCACGGTGCTCGATCCGGAGTCCGACGTCGACCGCGTCCGACTGTTCGATCTGCTGGCCGGCGCCGACGTGCTCATCGACTCCGGCCTGCCGGGTTTCGCCGCCGCCTTCGGTTCGTCGGCCGCCGACCTCGCCGACCGCTTCGAGCACCTCGTCGTGCTGTCGGTCACCGACTTCGGGACGTCGGGTCCGCGGGCGCACTGGCGGGCCACCGACGCTGTGCTCTACGCGTTGTCGTCCGCACTGTCACGGTCCGGCCCGCCGACGGGCGCCCCGGTGCTGCCGCCGGACGGCATCGCTTCGGCCACCGCCGCCGTGCAGGCCACCTGGGCCGTGCTGGTGGCCTACTATCACCGATTGCGTTGTGGCCGTGGTGATTACATCGACTTCTCGCGGTACGAGGCCGTCTTGCTGGCACTGGATCCCCCGTTCGGATCGATGGGGCAGGCGGCCAACGCGCAGCGTCCCGACGCGTGGCGCGGCCGTCCGCGCAGTCAGGATCCGTATCCGATCATCGCCTGCCGGGACGGCTATGTCCGGCTGACCGTGATGGCACCGCGGCAGTGGCACGGGCTGCGCGCCTGGATGGGGGAGCCCGAGGCCTACCAGGACCCCAGGTTCGACGCCGTCGGCCAGCGGTTCGCGGCGTGGGGCGAGATCGGCGCGCTGCTGGCCGCGCAGTTCGCCGACCGCACGATGGACGAGCTGGCCGCCGAGGGGCAGGCGTACGGCGTGCCGATCGCCGCGGTGCTCGAGCCCGCACAGGTGCTGCACGCCGAGCATTTCCGCACCGTCGGAGCGCTGACGGACGCCGAACTGGTGCCTGGGGTGCGCACCGAGGTGCCGGTCGGGTACTACAACGTCGACGGGCGGCGGGCCGGGTTCCGCACGCCCGCCCCGGCGCCCGGTGCCGACCTGCCCGAGTGGCCCCGAGCGGCGCAACCGGACCCGCCGGCCGACAATCCGCCGCTGCCGTTCACCGGGGTGCGGATCGTCGACCTCGGCATCATCGTCGCCGGCGGCGAACTCAGCCGGCTGTTCGGCGATCTGGGCGCCGAGGTGATCAAGGTGGAGAGCACCCAGTTCCCCGACGGCCTGCGGCAGACCCGGCCCGGCCAGGTGATGAGCGAGTCGTTCGCCTGGACACACCGGAACAACCTGGCGCTGGGCCTCGAGTTGCGCAGCGCCGACGGCGTCGCGGTGTTCGCCGATCTGGTCGGCCGGTCCGATGCCGTGTTCGCCAACTTCAAGCCGGGAACCCTTGCCGGACTAGGTTTTTCATTCGAGAAGCTGCAGGAGATCAACCCGGCGGTGGTGCTCGCCGAGAGCAGCGCGTTCGGGGACACCGGACCGTGGAGCAACCGGCTGGGGTACGGCCCGCTGGTGCGCGCCAGCACCGGTGTGACCAGCCTGTGGGCCGGCGCCGACGCCGGTGACGGCCGGCATCCGTTCTTCGACGCCACCACGGTGTTCCCCGATCACGTGGTCGCACGGATCACCGCGATCGGTGCGCTGGCGGGCCTGATCCGGCGCGTGCACACCGGGCACGGTGCGCGCATCCATGTCTCCCAGGCCGAGGCCGGCATCAACCAGCTCGACACGCTCTACGTCACGCGCAACGCCCGCGCCGAATACCCCGACCTGCTCGAGGACGTCGACCCCGCTGTCCAGAACGACGGCGTGTACCCGTGCGCCGGCGACGACGAATGGTGCGTCATCTCGTTGCGCGGGCCGGCCGACCGGGCCGCCGCCGGAGCCGTGATCGGCTCGGCCGACAACTGGCAGGCGTGGACGTCGCAGCGCAGCCCGGCCGCGGCGGCCGAGGAGTTGCAGCGGGCCGGGGTCGCCGCCGCGCCGATGTACCGGCGCCCGGACGTGCTCGCCGATGCGCACCTGGCGGCGCGTGGGCTCTATCAGCAGATGACCCACCCGATGATCGAGGGTGCACTGCCCGCCGAATCCGGCCCGGCGCCCTTCCGGCACATCGGACCCGCGCCGCAGCGGCCCGCGCCGGTGCCCGGGCAGGACACCGTCGAGATCTGCCGGGACATCCTGGAATTCGACGACGCCCGCACCACCCGGCTGTTGGCCGAGGGCGTGCTGTTCACCACCCCGGAGAGGACCCGCACATGATCTCGACACCCGCACAGGTCTTCATAGCCGGCGCGTTCCGGCCCGCCGACCACGCCGAACCCGTGCTCGAGGCCGCGACGGGCGAGCACCTGGGCGACGGCGCCTCGGCCGGTCCGGCCGACGTCGACGCGGCCGTCGACGCGGCCCGGGCCGCGCTGCCCGGCTGGCGGGCCACCCCGGCGGCCGAGCGGGCGGGCGTCCTGCGGGCGATGGCGACCGCGCTGAAGGCGCGGGCCAAGTACACCAACGAGCTGGTCACGCGGGAGAACGGCATGCCGATGTCGTTGTCGCGCGGAGCCAACGGCGCCTTCCCGGCGCTGCTGCTGAACTACTACGCCGACCTGATCACCACCAGGGCCGACGAGGAGATCCGGCCGAGCGCGATCGGGCACACCATCGTGCGCCGCGAGCCGGTCGGGGTGGTCGCGGCCATCACACCGTGGAACTACCCGCAGGCCCTGGCCGCGTTCAAATTGGCGCCCGCGCTGGCCGCCGGCTGCCCCGTCGTCCTCAAGCCCTCACCCGAGACCGCGCTGGACGCGCTGGTCTTCGGCGAGGCGGCCGAGGAGGCCGGGCTGCCACCGGGAGTGCTCAACGTGGTCGCCGGCGGGGCGGCCGCCGGTGCACAACTGGTGAGTCACCCGGGCGTCGACAAGGTCTCCTTCACCGGTTCGACCGTCGCGGGCCGGATCATCGGTGAGGCCTGCGGCCGGCTGCTGCGGCCGGTGACCCTCGAACTGGGTGGCAAATCGGCGGCCATCATCCTCGACGACGCCGACCTGGACATCACCATGGCCGGGTTGCGCACGCAGTCGTTCGCCAACAACGGCCAGACCTGCTATCTCAATTCGCGGATCCTGGCGCCGCGCGCACGCTACGACGAGGTGGTGGACGCCATGGCCGCGCTGGCCGAGGGCCTGGTGGTCGGTGACCCGCTGGACCCCGCCACCGACATCGGTCCCGTCGTCAGCGAGAAGCAGCGCGAGCGGATCCTGGGCCATATCGCGGCCGGGACCGCCGACGGCGCCAAACTCGTTGCGGGCGGCTCGATCCCGAAGGACCGGCCGCGCGGCTGGTTCGTCGAACCCACGATCTTTGCCGACGTGAAGAACAGCGACCGGATCGCCCGCGAGGAGATCTTCGGCCCGGTCCTGGCGGTGATCCCCTACGACGACGATGCCGAGGCGGTGCGCATCGCCAACGACAGCGACTTCGGCCTGGGGGGCACCGTGTGGTCCACCGACACCGACCGGGCCACCGCCGTCGCCCGTGCCGTGGAAACCGGCACCATCGGGATCAACGCCTACAACCTCGACATCGCGGCCCCGTTCGGCGGGGTCAAGGCCAGTGGCCTGGGCCGTGAGCTCGGCCCCGAGGGGCTGGACGCCTACCTCGTCACCAAATCCATCTACCGCACTGGACAGGCCTGACATGACTGCCACATCCTTGGATCCCCGCACCCCCGTCCTGGTCGGCTACGGCCAGGTCAACCAGCACGCCGACCCGTCGGCCGCGGTCGAGCCCGTCGCGTTGATGGCGCAGGCCGCCCGGGCCGCGGCCGACCCGCGCGTACTCGCCGCCGTCGATGCCATCCGGGTGGTCAACCTGCTGTCCTGGCGCTACCGGGATCCGGGCCTGGCCCTCGGGGAGCTCATCGGTGCCCGCGATCCCGGCACCCGCTACACCGGCATCGGCGGCAACGTGCCGCAGACCCTGGTCAACCAGGCCTGCCTGGACATCATGGCCGGGCGTGCCGAGGTGGTCCTGCTGGCCGGTGCCGAGACCTGGCGCACCCGTAAACAGCAGAAGGCCAACGGAATTCGGCCAAACTGGACGTCGCAGGACGAGTCGGTGGCGGTGCCGCCGGGCGCCGAGGACGCCGTCGACATGTCCAGCCCGGCGCAGGACCGCATCAAACTGGCGCTGCCCTCGCACGTGTACCCGCTGTTCGAGGAGGCGCTGCGGGTGGCTGCCGGCGAGGCTCCCGACGACCATCGCCGGCGCATCGCGGAACTGTGGGCGCGGTTCAACGAGGTGGCCCAGCGCAATCCGCATGCATGGAGCAACCGGGCCTACAGTGCCGACGAGATCGGCACGGCCGGCCCGCAGAACCGGATGATCAGCTGGCCCTACACCAAGCTGCTGAACTCCAACAACATGGTGGACCAGGGCGCAGCGCTGATCCTGACCTCGGTGGAGAAGGCGACCTATCTGCAGATCCCTTCGGAGCGTTGGATCTTCCCGTGGTCGGGCACCGACGCGCACGATACCTACGCGGTCGCCGAACGCTGGGAGTACCACCGCAGCCCGGCCATCCGGATCGGTGCGCAGCGGGCCCTCGAACTGGCCGGACTCGATGCCGGTGACGTCGACCTGATCGACATCTATTCCTGCTTCCCGTCGGCGGTGCAGGTGGCCGCCAACGAGATCGGGGTGCCGACCGACGACCCGGCGCGTCCCCTCACGGTCACCGGCGGGCTCACCTTCGCCGGCGGGCCGTGGAACAACTACGTCATGCACTCGATCGCCACCATGGCCGAGCAGCTGGCCGCCGCGCCGGGCACGCGGGGCCTGATCACCGCCAACGGCGGATATCTGACCAAGCACGCGTTCGGCGTCTACAGCGCCACCCCGCCGCCCGGCGGATTCCGGTGGGCCGACGTCCAGGACCTGGTGGACCGCGAACCGACCCGCGCCGAGGACGCCGACTTCGCCGGTGTCGGGACGCTGGAGTCGTGGACCGCGTCATTCGACCGGGACGGCCGGCCGGACAAGGCGTTCCTGGCGGTGCGCACCCCGGCCGAGGCGCGTGCACTGGCCGTGATCACCGATCCGGACGGCGCCGCGGCGCTGATCGAGTCGGCGGACCCGGCCGGCGCGAAGGTCCGGGTGCAGCCCGACGGCAGCGCCGAACTGATCTGATCCGGCCGCCGCCGGCAAAGTTTCGCGGCGTCCCCGATAGCGTCCTGTGCTGGCGTGATCGGCGGTTCCGTGCAATCCCGCCGAACCCCCGCAACAGGCAGGCGACGGGCATATTCTCTCCGGTGAGGGATCGGGGAACGAGAATGCGAATATTGATCACCGGTGTCACCAGTGGTCTGGGCCGCCTGACGGCGGCACATCTGCTGGCATCGGGGCATCGGGTGACCGGGGTCGCCCTGAGAGCACACCGCGATCTCGACCCCCGCGTGACGGTGACGTACCGCCCGCTGGATCCCGGCCGGCTCGCGGCGCTGACCGACGACGCCGACGTGGTGGTCCACCTGGCACCGGTGGAGCCGGCCGCGCCCGAATCGGTCGAGTTGACCGGACTGCTCCAGTTGGCGGATGCGGCGGCCCGGTCCGGCACCCGGCTGATCGTCCCGATCCACGCGGGCGGCGATCCGGAGCTCTACCGGCAGGCCCGGGAATTGGCCGGGTCCAGCTGGGGACCCACCCTGGTGGTGCGGCTGGCCCCGCTGATCGGCCGCATCGACGACTTCGCGGTGCGGCGCACCCTGGCCACCCTGGCGAGCGACCGGCACCACACGACGACGCCGGTGCGCCTGCTCCACGTCGACGATCTGTGCCGGTTCCTGTCACTCGCGGTGGGCAGCGATCGCACCGGTGAACTGGACGTGGCCGGGGCGGAGTCGATCACCTACGTGTCGGCCCGCCGGCTGCTCGCGGGGCTACCGGTCCGGCGGGGCACGCCGCTGTGGACGGTTCCCGACCCGGTCTTCAGACTCATTCCGCTGCAACGTGATTGGCAGTTCGAATGTGGCTGGACGGCGGCCCAGGCCGTTGCCGACGCGGCCCGGGGTCCGGCCGGCCGCCCGTTGGGCGACGACGACGGCCGGGCGCTCGTCGCTGCCCCGGCGACGGGTTCCCCCGCCGCGCCCGAGGGGACCGCCGGCGAGTTCGACTATCCGATCGACGCCCGATACCCGCTGTTCAGTGCCGCCGGGGTGCCCGACGCACTGCCGGGTCCGCTGACGCCCATCACCCTCGACGTTCAGGTCGGCGCGATGCGGGCGGCGCAGCGCGCCACCGCCGGGTTGCTGGGTATGCCGGCCGACCTGGCTGCCGAGTGGGGCGCGCGGGCCACGGCGATCTTCGGTCACCGGGTCTACACCGGGGTCTCCGTGCACGACGCGTACGAACCCCGGGCCGCGACCGCGCAGCGCGTCCTGCGGACCGCCCGCGGCTACCCCGACCGGTGTCACGCCCACGCCGCCGCGGTGACGGCGGCGGCTTGCGATGCCGAGACGCTGGGCACCCTGTCCGAAGCCCGGATCGACGCCCGAATGATGCTGCTGTGCAACCAGATCCAGGACGGTTGGGAGCTGAGTGCTCTCGGGGTGTCCATCGAGGGCGCGTTCAACCGGCTGTCCCGGCGGCCGGGGTCGCTGACTCCGCCGCCGGCGAGCATGACGTCCACCGGGCACCTGGCCGCGCATACGGCGGTGCTGGCGGGCTTGCTGCGTCGGGGTGCCGCGGGACCGGACTTCGCCGCTGCGTTCGATGCGGTGGTGCGCGAGGTCGGGCACCGTGGACCGGGGGAGGCCGAGCTCGCCAACCCCGTCATCGCCGACGATCCGGGCCTGCTGCTGGCGGCCGCCGAACTCGCGGCCACCGAGGAAGCGCTGCCCGCCGTCGAACCGGACCGTCCGCCGTCCGACCCGATCAGCCGGCGTATCACCCGCACCCGGTCGGCGCGCGAGACGGCCTGGGACAGCACCGTGCGCGCCACCCATCAGCTCCGGATATTGTTGCGCGAGAAGGGTTCCCGTCTGGTGGCTGCCGACGTGATGGACAACGCCGACGACGTCTGCTATCTGACTCGCTTCGAACTGCTCGCCACACCGCCGGATCATCGGGAACTGGTCGAGCGGCGCCGGGCCGAGATGGCGCGGCTGCAGGCGCTCAGCCTGCCCGAGGTGATCGACGGGCAGTGGACACCGGCGGAGCATCCCGCCGCCGAGGCCGCCGGCCCGCTGGCGGCGTCCGACCTGGCCGACGCGGCGTCCTGATCAGGCCCGCATTCCGGCCAGCGGCTGGCCAGGGTCGGCCAGCCGGTCCGGGTCCACCGGAACCCGCGAGCGCACCAGGTCCTTGATGTCGTCGAGGCCGTCCCAGACGTTGACGTTCATCCCGGCCAGCACGCGGTCGTCCGCGTCGAGCCAGAATGCGCTGAACTCCCGGCCGGCGACCTCGCCGCGGGTCAGCAGCCGCCGGTAGCCCTCGGAGTCCCCGACGTATTCCATGCCGAGGTCGTACTGGTCGGTGAAGAAGTAGGGCAGCTGGTCGTAGACGGCGTCGCGGCCCATCATCGCCGCGGCCGCCGTGGTCGGCTGGTTGAGGGCGTTGGCCCAGTGCTCGGTGCGAATTCGCTTGCCCAGCAACGGATGTTCCGCGGCGGCGATGTCGCCGACGGCGAAGATGTCCGGATCGCTGGTGCGCAACGACGCGTCCACCGCCACGCCGCCCCGGGCCATCTGGAGCCCGGCCGCCTCGGCGATCTCGACGTTGGGGATCGCGCCGACGGCCACCAGCACGGCATCGGCGGCGACGTCGGTCCCGTCCTCCAGCGTGATGCCGACGGCGCGCTGCCCGTCGGTGGTGATCCCGGTGGCACCGGTGTTCAGCCGTAGGTCGACCCCGTGCTCGCGGTGCAGGTCGGCGAACACGGCCGCCATCTCGGGGCCGAGCGCGGCCAGCAGCGGCAGTTCTGTGGGCTCGACGACGGTCACCGGCACATCGCGGCCGCGTGCGGTGGCGGCCACCTCGAGTCCGATCCAGCCGCCCCCGACGACGGCCAGCGGTGCGCCGGCGCTCAGCGCGGCGTCGATGGCCTCGGCGTCGGCCAGCGTGCGCAGATAGTAGACACGGTCGGCCCCGGCTCCGGGCAGGTCCAGGTGGCGCGAACGCGAGCCGGTGGCCAGCAGCAGTTTGTCGTAGCCCACCGCCTGCCCGTCGGGCAGAGTGACGGCATTCGCCGCCCGGTCGATGCCGTCGACCTCGGTGCCGGGATGGAATTCGACGTCGTGGTCGCGGTACCACGCGCTGCCGTGCACGGTGAACTCTTCGGCGGCCTTCTTGCCGGCCAGGAAGTCCTTGGACAACGGCGGTCGCTCGTAGGGTAACGCGTCCTCGGCCGAGAACAGCACGATATTGCCGTCGAAATCATTGTTGCGCAACGCTTCTGCGGCCCGGGCACCGGCCAGCCCGCCGCCGACGATGACGAATGTGGGGTTTCTGGACATGCCTGTTCGCGTACCCGCGCAGGCGGGTTCTGAACCCTATTTGGCGGGCAGGCTGCGGGCGTGGTCGACGCCACGGCGCACCCACGGCTGCAGTTGCCGTTTGGTGCCGATGCCCTGGTCGGTGACCCTGATCCAGCCCCGGACCTCCCGCCCGCCCATCACCATGGGTTCGACGTGGGAGCGGTCCAGCAGGGCGGCAGTGTCCTGCGCCGGCACCCGAACCATCAGGCCACCCCGGCCGCTGACGCAGACGGCCATGTTGCCGCCGATCAGGAAGGCCAGGCCGCCGAACATCGCCCGCTCGGTGAACTGCGCGCCGCTGAGCAGTTCCCGGATCCGATGGGCCAGGTCGTGGTCGTAGGACATCTCAGTCGTGGGCCGGCTCAGGCCAGGTCGATCCGGATGGTCACCGGGTCGGTGCCCATCAGCCGCACCCGCGTGTCGTAGCGCTGTACCCGGTGCACGACGGCACGTTCGAGGCTCATACCGTGAGTCTAGGGTGCGCCGAGTGTGAATCCTTGGCGAGTTTCCCGGCGGTTTCTCGCACCAGATTCACACTCGGCGCGTCACGGGTCAGGCCGCGGCGGTCACCTCGGCAACCGGCTCCAATGCCTGCGCGACGATGTCGGCGACGTCGGTCATCGGCCGGACGTCGAGCGCCTCGAGCACCTCGACGGGCACGTCGTCGAGGTCGGGCTCGTTGCGGACCGGGATGAAAACCGTTGACAGACCGGCACGTTGGGCCGCCAGCAGCTTCTGCTTGACCCCGCCGATCGGCAGCACCCGGCCGTTGAGTGTGACCTCGCCGGTCATCCCGACATCCGAGCGGACCTGTCGCCCAGTGGCCATCGACACCAGCGCGGTCACCATCGTGACGCCCGCGGACGGACCGTCCTTGGGCACCGCCCCCGCGGGCACGTGCACGTGGATCTTGCGGTCCAGCGCCTTCGGGTCGACACCCAGCTGCTCGGCGTGCGACCGCACGTAGGACAGCGCGATCTGCGCGGACTCCTTCATGACGTCGCCGAGCTGACCGGTCAACACCAGTCCTGGCTCGCCGTCGGTCGAACCCGCCTCGATGTAGAGCACGTCGCCGCCCATGCCGGTGACGGCCAGTCCGGTGGCCACACCCGGCACCGCGGTGCGTTCGGCCGACTCCGGGGTGAACCGCGGCCGGCCCAGGTAGTCGACGAGGTCCGGCTCATCGATCGTGAAGCCGGTGATCCCGTCGTCGGCGGCCAGCTTGGTGGTGGCCTTGCGCAACGCCTTGGCCAGCAGCCGCTCGAATTGCCGCACCCCCGGTTCGCGGGTGTAGTCCGCGGCGATCTTGCGCAGCGCGGCCTCCGTGACGGTCACCTCGTCGGCACCGAGCGCGGCCCGCTCGGCCTGCCGGGGCAGCAGGTAGTCGCGTGCGATGGCCACCTTGTCGTCCTCGGTGTAGCCGTCGAGCTGGATCAGCTCCATCCGGTCCAACAGCGCGGACGGGATGTTCTCGATCACGTTGGCCGTCGCCAGGAACACCACATCGGACAGGTCCAGGTCGAGTTCGAGGTAGTGGTCGCGGAACGTATGGTTCTGCGCCGGGTCGAGCACCTCGAGCAGCGCGGCACTGGGGTCGCCCCGGTAGTCCGAGCCCACCTTGTCGATCTCGTCGAGCAGCACAACGGGATTCATCGAGCCGGCCTCGCCGATGGCCCGCACGATCCGGCCCGGCAGGGCGCCGACGTAGGTGCGCCGGTGGCCGCGGATCTCGGCCTCGTCCCGGACGCCGCCGAGGGCGACGCGGACGAACTTGCGGCCCAGGGCGCGCGCCACCGACTCACCCAGCGACGTCTTGCCGACACCCGGGGGACCGGCCAGCACCATGACGGCGCCCGAGCCGCGGCCACCGACCACGCTCATCCCGCGCTGGGCGCGGCGGCTGCGGACGGCCAGGTATTCGACGATGCGGTCCTTGACGTCCTCGAGCCCGTGATGGTCGGCGTCCAGGACTTCTCTGGCGAGCCTCAGATCCGTGGCGTCCTCGGTCGTGGTGTTCCACGGCAGGTCCAGGACGGTGTCCAGCCAGGTCCGGATCCAGCCGCCCTCGGGACTCTGCTCGCTGGCGCGTTCCAGCTTGCCCACCTCGCGCAGCGCGGCCTCGCGGACCTTCTCGGGCAGGTCGGCCGCCTCGATGCGGGACCGGTAGTCATCCTCTTCTCCAGTCCCGTCGGGACCCAGCTCGCCGAGCTCCTTGCGGATGGCGGCCAACTGCTGGCGCAGCAGGAATTCCTTCTGCTGCTTGTCCATGCCGGCCCGGACGTCCTCGGCGATCTTGTCGTTCACCTCGACCTCGGCCAGGTGTTCACCCATCCATTCGACGAGCACGCGCAACCGCTGCGCCACATCCGTGGTCTCCAGGAGCTGTCGCTTCTGTTCGGCGGTCAGGTACGAGGCATAACCCGCCGTGTCGGCCAGCGCCGACGGATCGGTCAGCCCGTTGACGTGGTCGACGATCTGCCAGGCCTCGCGACGTTGCAGCAGGGCCAGCAGCAGTTTCTTGTACTCGGCGGCCAGGGACCGGATTTCGTCGGTGGCTTCGAGCTCCTCGACCTCGTCCACCAGGACCCACAGCGCCGTGCCGGGGCCGGTGGTCCCGGCGCCGATGTGCGCACGCTTCTCGCCCCGCACGACGGCGGCGCTGCCGGTGCCGCCGGCAACGCGGCCGACCTGCACGATCGACGCGATCACGCCGTGCGTGGGATAACGGTCATCCAGGTGCGGGGCGATCAGCAGCCGGCCGGGTTCTCCGTCCGGGGCCGCGGCGCGAGCGGCCTGAACGGCCGCCTGCGCGGCGTCGTCGAGCTCGATCGGCACCACCATGCCGGGCAGCACGATCGGATCGGCCAGGAACAGGACGGGCAACGACAGGGAACGTGGTGTGGAAATGGCGTCGGCCATCAAACCTCCAGAGTTGATACTGCTGCGCTCAACCCTGTCGCGGGCCGGTTTGTTCCCGTCGCCTCTCAGTTCGGCTGCAGGGCCGCCAGCACCCGGCGCATGTCCGTGCGCCGCTCCTCGATCGCCCGCCCGATCTCCTGCAGCAACGCGGGCTTGTCCCGCACCAGTTCGTCGACGTCGTCGCGGTCGATCTCGAGGATGGTGACCTCGTCGAGCGCCACCGCATGCGCCGCCACCGGTTCGCGGGTCAGCGCCGTCTGGCCCAGGAAGTCGCCCTCCTCGAGGGTGCGCACCGTCACCAGGCTGCCGTCCGGCGCGGTGGCGGCCAGCCGGGCCTGCCCGGACACCACGAACTTCATCGCCAGCGGCACGGTGCCGGCCCGCTGGATGGTTTCGTCCGCGCCGTAGCGGAACATCCGCACCCGGTCCATCAGGAAGCGCTGATCGGCCGGGGTCAACCGCAGGATGGAGGTGCTGTCCCGGAGTGCCTCGCTCAGGCGTTCCTCGGTGGCGAAGTCGTCGTCGGCGCCGTCGAGGTGGTACTCGGCACGTCGCGCGGCGTACCACAACCACCGGTTGAAGGTCGCGCGGGCGGCGCCGTCGTCGGCCGGAGTGCGCAGCGGGATCGAGGTCCGGTACCCGCCGGCGCCGAGGGCGACTGCGGCGGGCCGGGCGTCGGGGCGGCACTGCGGCAGCGCGGCGGCCGTGCGCACCAGCAGCGCGCACACCCCGTCGGGCGGGTCGGCGGACGAGAACGTGGTCTCGATCGTGATCTTGTGGTCGCCGGCCGGCCGGCTCAGGTTGGTGAACGACGCGCCCGCCAGCACCGAGTTGGGAGTGACCTGGAGTCCCTTGCCGGTCTCGATGTGCACGGCGCGCCAGTTGACCTCCACCACGCGCCCGCGGGCGGCCGGGGTGTCGAGCCAGTCGCCGAGCTGGAAGGGCTGCTCGAACAACATCAGCAGCCCGGAGATGATCTGACCGACCGAGTTCTGCAGCGCCAGGCCCAGCACGATCGAACTGATGCCCAGCGCGGTGAACAGCCCGCCGACGTCGGCGCCCCAGATGACCGAGAAGATCATCGCCACCCCGACCGCGATCAGGACGAACCGCGCGACGTCGAGGAAGATCGACGGAATCCGCTTGCGCCAGCTGCCTTCCGGGGCACCCTGGAACAGCGTGGCGTTCAGGCCGGACAGCAGCAGCACGATGACCACGAACCCGAAGACCGTCGCGACGATCCGCACCGGCGTTTCGTGGCCGACTTCCTGCCGGGCCTTGGTCATCATCAGCAGCAGCGCGCCCAGCGGCAGGATGTAGGTCTTCAGCAGCCACACCGGCCTGGCCAGGTTGCTGTCGCGACGGCGCAGGGCGTTGTGCAGTTCGGTCAGCACCACCAGCCCCAGGGGCAGGCCGATGCCGACGCCGATGGCCCACGGCAACCACGACGACGAGAGGGCCGAATGCATCAGGAGCGCTCCGCGAGCCGCCAGATCGATTCGGTCGTGACGTCCGGTGGAGCTCCGACGGTGACCTCACCGACGGAGGTGAACCGTTCGCTGTCCCGCAGTGCCTCGTACACCGTCGTCGTCACGTAGATGCCCGGCTGACTCGAGCCGCTCTGGGCCTGGTAGGCCAGGTTGACCGCGGCGCCCCACAGGTCGTAGATGACGGCGGTGCGCCCGACCAGGCCGGAGCTGACGGTCCCGGTGTCGACGCCGGCCCGCAGGGCCAGTTCGTAGCCCGTCTCGGAACTGAAGCGGTCCACGATCTCTTCCATCTCGACCGCGAAATCGACAGTGCGCCGGACGTTGTCGAGGCGCGGCACGTTCAGCCCGCAGCTGGCCAGGTAGCCGCTGCGCATCGTGCGGACCCGTTCGACACCCATGCTCTCGGCCGCCGCGTCGAACTGGCGCACCAACTGGTTCACCGCGGTCAGCAACTCGTCACTGGACAAGCGGGTGGACAGTTCGTCGAGGCCGACGATGTCGGCGAAGATCACCGTCACGTCGCGATGTTCCTGGGCGACCATCTCCTCGCCCTGGCGGTACCGCTCCGCCACGGACTCGGGCATCAACGACAACAACAACCGGTCGTTCTCCTGGCGCTGCTGGGTCAGCAGATCGTCCTTGACCCGCAGACTGCGACTCATCTCGTTGAAGGATTTGGTCAGATCACCGAATTCGTCGCGCGACTCGACCGGCAGCGTGGTCTGGAAGTCACCGGCGCTGATCCGCCGGGCGCCGTCCTCGAGCCGGTGGATGGGTTTGACGAACAACCGCGACAGGAACATCGACGCCAGGCAGACCAGGAAGATGATGCCCATGGTCGAGAGCACCAGCTTCTTGGTGAAACTCTCGATGGGCGCGAACGCCTCCGCGGTGTCGATCTTGGCGATCATCACCCAGTGCAGGTTGGAGACCGTCATCGGGGCGTAGGACTGCAGTGATTCCTGACCCAGATAGTCCTCGGTGATGATCGTGCCGGACTGTCCGCGCTGGGCCAGCCGAACCGCCTCGTTACCGGCCGGCTGCACCAGGGTGGTGCCGCCGAATCGGATCGAGTCCTCGGCGACGTCCGGCGGGGTGCCCGCGTCGATGACGTCGTGCTTGAACTGCGCCGGATTCTCCAGGAAGAGCCGGGAATCCGACCGCATGAGGTTGTCGGTACCGACCAGGAAGGTCTCGCCGGTCCGGCCCATCCCGGAGCGGTCCCACTGCTTGTCGAACGTCATCAGCCGGTTCAGCTTGGTGATGGGGAACTGCATCGCGAGCACGCCCTCGACCCGGCCGCCCTCGCCGACCGGGGACATCAGCCACGCGGTGGGCTCGTTGTAGGACGGCAGGTAGGCGGCGAAATCCGTGGTGACGACGTAGTCCACCGTATTGGCGGCCATCGCCTTGTTGAACGCCTGGGCCAGATCACTGTCGTGGTACGGGCCGGTCATGATGTTCGTGCCGAGGTCGACGCCCTTGTAGGCGCTGTACACGACGTTGCCCCGGGGGTCGATCAGGAGCGCGTCGTCGTATTCGAAGCGCCGCACGATCTCGCGGAAGAAGTCGTTGTACTTCGCGTGCGCCGCGGTCCAGGTGCTGCCGTCGTGGGCGTCATCGACGTCGATGGAGTAGTTCTCGGTGGTGAACGGCGCGGTGTAGATGGCCTGCAGGTACCGCTGCGCATTCGATTGCGGCAACAGCCCGCGCACGTCGAGCTGGATCCCCGACTCCTTCCCGACCTGGGGTGCGAACTGGGTCCGGTAATAGTTGTCGATCTGCTATTGCTGCTGCGGGGTCACCGTGTACTTGGCCGGTTCGGTGTTGAGTTCGTCGAAGCCCCTGGTGAATTCGCGCATCGCGTTGATGGTGGTGGAGCCGCGGGTGTACACCACCAAGGAGTTCTGCAGATCCTTGAAGGATCCGTCAGCGAAGCGGGTCTGGGCTTCCCGGATCTCGGTGAGCCGGTCGAACGCGGCGGCCCGCAAGGACGCGCGGCCGGACTGATAGCCGATGGCGCCGACGATCGCCGCGGACAGGACGCTGGTCAGCAGGAGCATCAACAGCAACTTGGACTGGATGCTGACCCAGGAGAGCAGCCGGCGCCGGCCGCGGAAACGCCCGGCGGGGCGGGTCCGCTCGCCCGGGCGGGCGCCGTCCGGCGGGGCCTCGACAGCATCCTCGGTGGGCGTCGTCACGGCTCGAACATTAGCCGCTGCACCGGGTTTTCCCGGCGAACCGGGGCGGGACATGCCAGGGTGGTTCGTATGTCGGCGGCGGACCCGTTCGAGCTGAGCCGGTTCGTGGCCGCCCAGGACCGGTGCTACGAGACGGTTGTCGCCGAGTTGCGGTCGGGACGCAAACGCAGCCACTGGATCTGGTTCGTCTTCCCGCAACTGGCCGGCCTGGGCCACAGCCCGACCGCCCGGCGGTTCGGCATCTCCGGTTTGGCGGAGGCCGGGGCCTACTTGGCGCACCCCGTGCTCGGCCCCCGGCTGCGCGAGTGTGCCCGGATCCTGGTGGACGCCGGGCGACGCGAACGGCGTTCGGCGGACGAGATTTTCGGGTTCCCGGACCATCTGAAGGTCCGCAGCAGCATGACGCTGTTCGAGCGTGTTGCCGACGACCCGGCCGACTTCGCCGCGGTGCTCGACCAGTTCTACACCGGCTACCCGGACGGCCGGGAGGATCCGGCGACGCTGGCGCTGCTCGGTTGAGCGTCGGTCAGAGGGGCGCCGCGACCCGCCACCCGTGCGGGGGCACCATGAGATCGGTCAGCGTCCGCTCGGGTGGTGCGCCGCTGCCGGCGATCACGGTGGCCGCCGCCGGTAGCCGCACCGACACCGGGGTGTCCGAGACGCTGAGTGCCACCACCAGAGATTCGTCGCCACACCGGGTTTCGTACACGTAGCAGCGGTTGTCCAGGTGCAGCGCGGTGGTGCGGGCGGTGTGCAGCCAGGCGTGACGGCGGCGCAGCCCGATCAGGAACTGGTGCAGCGCGAACAGTTGCGCACCCGCCTCGTCCACGGGCATCGGGGGAGCCCCGAACTCCGGGCGCACCGCGTCGTCGCCGCCGGCGCGTTCCTCCTTGACGCCGTGCAGCCCGAACTCGTCGCCGGCGTAGATGGTCGGAACGCCGCCGGTGGTCATCAGCAGCACCAGGGCCTGCGCCACGTGGCGGGGGTCGGCCAGCCGGCTGGCGATGCGGGTCACGTCGTGGTTGCCGACGAAGGTCTGGGGCACAAAGGTTTCCAGGAATTCGGCGTGCCGGCCCAGCGCGTGATCGAGTTCGTGGAAATTGCCGTCGTTCAGCGCGCTCCAGGTCGCCTTCCACAGTTCGTACTGCGTCACCGCGTCGAAACCGGATTCGGTCACCATGGCCGCGTAGTCGCCGTGGATCACCTCGCCGACGAACCAGGCGTCGGGGTGACGTTCGCGCACCCGCGGCAGCACCTTGGCCCAGAACCGCCCGGGCACCGCGTACGCCGCGTCCAGTCGCCACCCGTCGGCGCCGCGGTCCAGCCAGTGGCCCATGACGTCCACGACGTAATCGACCACCTCCGGTTCGTCGTGGTTGAGGGCGATCAGGTCACCGTGGCCCTCGAAAGTGGCGAACCGGTCTGAACCACCGTTGTGCCCCCGGAACCAGCGCCGGGCGTCGGCGTCCCCGTCGAGGGCACGACGGTAGTGCGGGAAGTCAGTGCCGACATGGTTGAACACGCCGTCGAGCAGCACGCGCAACCCCTTGGCATGCGCCTGTTCGGCCAGTTCGTCGAAATCGTCCCCGGTGCCCAGCCGCGGGTCTATCCGATAATGGTCGGTGGTGTCGTAACCGTGTGTGCGCGAGGCGAATACGGGTCCCAGCGCGATGCCGGACGCCCCGAGCGTGACGACGTGGTCGAGCCATGCCGTCACTCGCCGCAGCCGATGCTCCTGCGGCGCTGGGGGTTCGGCGGCCGGGAAGGCGCCGGTGAAACCCAACGGGTAGACGTGCCACCAGATGGCGTGCCGCACCCAGGATGGTTCGGTCACGGCCGGAACCTGGCCTCGTAGAGCCGCTTCATCTCCGCCTCGAGTTGCGGTGCGGGCCCGTCGGTCACGATGCGCGGGGCCACCGTGGTGATCGGCAGCGCGGCCACCGGCGACGGCGGCGTGCCCCACTCGTCGCGCCAGCGCGACAGCTGCTGGGACGAGGTGGCGAACACGATGCGGCCCAGCCCGACCCAGGCATGCGCGGCCGCACACATCGGGCAGTGCTCGCCGGAGGTGTACACGGTGGTGCGCACGCGCCGCACGGGCGGGATGTTGTCGACCGCCCACGCGGCGATCGCGAATTCCGGATGCCGGGTGGCGTCCCCGTCCTTCACCCGGTTGCGGTCCTCGAACAACGTGGCACCGTCGGCGTCCACCAGGATCGAGCCGAACGGCTCGTCACCGTTCTCCAGTGCCTCCCGCGCCAGTTCCACGCAGCGCTCCAGGTGGGCGATGTCGTTGTCGGTCAAGGACATAGGAACGCAGTTTACGCACCGGATCCCAGAGCACGGGGTGGCGTCCGCGCGTCAGCGGGTAGCACGCGAGCCCGACCAGAACCGCGGTGAAGTGGCCGATCGCGGTGAAATCCGGGTCGGCCGCCAGGGCGATCCCGACCAGCGCGACCAGGCCGGTCAGGTAGACCCAGCGGAACGGTGGCGCGAACCGGTAGGTGAGCACGCCCAGCATCCCGGCCAGGAAGTAACTGACCCCGACGTCGTGGGCGCGGATCAGCCGGGGCGAGGCCTCGGCCTCCTGGATCGCCCAGTACAGCGTGCCCTCCCCGACGTACGTCGCCACCACGTGGGCGAGCAGCCCGACCGCCAGCCAGCGCAACGACCCCAGCCAGCGTTCGGCCGGCACCAGGATCAGGCAGTACATCAGCAGGTACGGCCACCACCACACGCCGTCGATCCACAGCAGGCTGGCGAACAGTACCCGGATCGGGTCGGTCGCCAGATGGTGCAGGTTGGTCGACTGGTGCTCGAGGACGGCATGCAGCTCGCGCCTGGTCAGGACGTGCTGATACACCGAGGTGGCCAGCAGTATCGCCAGCCAGCTGAACGTCAGCGGGGCGCTGCGGATGAACCGCCACACCGCGCGTCCTCGGCCCATCTGGCCCAGGGTAGACGGGAGCTCAGTGCCCCGCGACGAGGTCGGCCTCATCGTGCACCACCGGCTCGCGGGCCCCCGGCAGGAACCAGTACCCCAGACACACCAGGCCGAAGAACAGATAGCCAAGTGCCACTTGGGGATTGGCCGCCCAGGCCACCTCCGGAGCATGGATCAGCCCGATGAACGACAGCGCCGCACCCACCAGCGCGGCCACCGCCGCGGGCAGGAACTTCTTGTCCAGGATGAAAGTCACCACGGTGCCCAGGATCAGGCCCACCAGGACCGCGCCCTCACCCAGGGTCCGCAGCCCCTCGTACACCACGCCCGCGCTGTTGAGCGCGTCCACGCCCACCTTGTCCGCCGACGTCGCCGCCGCGCTCAGCGCGTTGTCGATCAGGCCGCTGGCCCACTGGGCCAGATTCGGCAGCAGCGCGGCCACCACCGCGATGGCATGCAGCCGCGGTACGGCCTGGAACGCCTGGGCGCCGATCAGCAGGCCGATGTAGAGCAGGATCGGCACGATCGCCGGTACCGGCAGCAGCGCCTCGAGGACGCCGAAAAGCCCGAGGAAACAGAACAATCCGATCACCGCGCCGCTGGCCAGTGAATAGCTCGCGCGCCCGCCGGCATCCTTCCAGCCGGGGTGTCCGATGTAGACCGCCGGCGGGAACGGCGATCCGAACGCCGAACCGATGACGGCGCCGGCGCCGTCGGCCAGCAGCACGCTGCGCAGGTTGTAGCTGTCGCCGGCGGCGGCCGCGCTCTCCACGTTGCTCATCGCCTCGGTGAAGTTGTAGACCCCCAGCGGTATCGCGGTGCCCAGCAGCGGGGCCAGGTTCGACAGCCCCGACCAGAGCAGGTCCACGCGCAGGTCGGGGATCCCGATCGCGATGTCGGAGATCGCCTTGCCGACATCCGGGGCCGACATATAGCCGCCGATCCAGCCGATCGCGGTGCCCACCAGCAGCGCGGCCAGCCCGACCGGGAAGCCGAACGGCAGTTTCACGTCGGTGAAGAACCCGATCAGGATGATCGCGAGCACCGGCAGGCCGATCCAGGCGGCTTCCCACATCTGCGCGGCCGGCCGCATCGAGATGAACGTGATCGAGATGCCGGCCAGGGTGCCCAGCATCGCGGCCCGCGGTGTCAGCATCCGGATGTACGGACCGACGAACGCCCCGATCATCACGATGACGCCGATCATGAACGCCCAGGCCAGACCCGCCGACCAGGCCTGCAGCGGGTCCTTGGTCTTCAGGTAGACCGGCAGCATCACCACGAACACGACGATGAACATGTGGGGCACGCTCGGCCCGTACGGCAGAGCGGTTACGTCGGAACGGTTTTCCCGCGCCGCCAGTCGGCGGGCCAGGAACGTGTAGTAGAGGTTGCCCAGGATCAATGCCACCCCGAGCGCGGGCAGCACCGTGCCCAGCACATTGTCGGCCGGCACTTGGACGACGCCGATCATCAGGCCGGTCAGCGTCAACACGTTCACCAGGATGTTGAAGCCCAGACCGAAGAAGGCGTTGGTGTCGCCGCGGGTCCACCATGACAACGGGGCGGTGGTCGTCTCGGTGCTCATCGGGTTGGCCTCCGGCGTGTCGATTTCGTCGCAGGTTACCGCCGACCTGCGCGTGGCGCGCGCCGAAAAGCCACTGCCGCACGGCCCGCCGGGCTAGATTCCAGGGGTGTTGACCGCGGCGTTGCGTGATCTGCAGTGGCGCCGCCGTCGCTTCATCATCGCCGTCGTCGGCACGGCGTTCGTCTTCGCGATGACGCTGGTGCTCACGGGGCTGGCCAACGGCTTTCGGGTCGAAGCGCGCAATACGGTCGACGCGTTCGGCATCGACTACTTCCTGATCCAGAACGGGGCGGTCGGGCCGTTCCTGGGCTCGTCGCCGTTCGGTCAGGCCGATGTGGCTCGGGCGCAACGACTTCCGGGCGTGCAGTCGGCCGCCGGACTGGTCTACGCCGGAATCACCGCCCTGGACAACGGCACTCCCCGGACCATGAACATGTTCGGCGCACCCACCGACGGCCCCGGCATGCCCGCCATGAGCCACGGCCGGCCACCGGCCAACGCCGACGAGATCGCGGTGTCCTCCACGCTGGGCCGCAACATCGGCGACCACCTCGACATCGCTTCGCACAACCTGGAAGTGGTCGGCATCGTCGAGGATTCGACGGTGCTGGCCGAGCAGCCCAACCTGTTCCTCACGGTGGCCGGCGCTCAGCGACTGCTCTTCGGCGGACAACCCGTGATCTCGTCGATCGGCATCCGCGGTGCTCCCGAACGGCTGCTGGACGGCTACCGTGCCGTCGACCGCCACGGCGCCGTCGATGACTTCATGCGGCCGCTGAAGGTGGCCGTCGACGCCATCAGCATCATGGCGATGCTGCTGTGGGTGGTGGCCGCGCTGATCGTGGGATCGATCATCTACATGTCGGCCCTGGAACGTACTCGCGACTTCGCGGTCTTCAAGGCGGTCGGCGTGTCGACGACGTCGATCCTGGGCGGGCTGGCGCTGCAGGCCGTGATCATCGCGATGTTGTCGGCGGCGCTGGGCGTGGTGCTGTCGCTGGTGCTGGCGCCGTTGTTCCCGATGCGGGTCGACATTCCGCAGGGGGCCTTCCTGCTGCTGCCGGTGGTGGCCGTTGCGATCGGGCTGATCGCCAGCGGCGCCGGCCTGCGCCGGGCGGTCTCGGTGGATCCGGCGCTCGCGTTCGGGGGACCGTGACCGATGGGCGACCTGAGCATCCGCGACCTGGTGGTCGAATACAGCAGCGGCGCCGAGGCGGTGCGTCCGATCGCCGGCCTGGATCTCGACGTGCCGGCCGGTTGTCTGGCAATCCTGTTGGGCCCCAGCGGATGTGGCAAGACGACACTGCTGTCCTGCATCGGCGGGATCCTGAAACCGACGTCGGGCGTGATCCGCGCCGGCAATATCGACGTCACCGCGCTGGACGCGCACAGCCTGACGGTGTACCGGCGCAACACGGTCGGCATCGTGTTCCAGGCCTTCAACCTGGTCCCCAGTCTGACGGCGGCGGAGAACGTCATGGTGCCCATGCGCGCGGCCGGGATGAGTCACCGCGCCGCGCACAAACGCGCCGTGGAACTGCTGGACCGGGTGGGCCTGTCGCAGCGGATGCACCACCGGCCCGGCGATCTGTCCGGTGGGCAGCAGCAGCGGGTCGCCGTCGCCCGCGCCATCGCGCTGGATCCGCCGCTGATCCTGGCCGACGAACCCACCGCGCATTTGGACTTCATCCAGGTGGAGGAGGTGCTGCGGCTGATCCGGGCGCTCGCCGACGACGACCGGGTGGTGGTGGTGGCCACCCACGACAGCCGGATGCTGCCGCTGGCCGACCGGGTGGTGGAACTGGTCCCCGCGCTGGCCAGCACCGACCGCGCGCCGGAGACGGTCGAGGTCAGCGCCGGTGCGACGGTGTTCGCGCAGAACACGATGGGCGATCTGATCTATGTCGTGTCCGCGGGTGAGTTCGAGATCATCCGCGAACTGCCCGACGGCGGCTCCGAGACGCTGTCCACGGCCAGCCCGGGGGAGTACTTCGGCGAGATCGGACCGCTGTTCGGCCTGCCCCGGTCGGCGACCGTGCGTGCGCTGACCGACGGCACCCTGATCGGGTACACCGTCAAGGAGTTCCGGCAACGCCTGGGTGCCAGGGGTATTCACGAGCTGATCGAGCACCGCACGATCAGCGTCGACTGACGTCGAGCCCCAGCAGGTAGCGGGTGATGGTCTCGGTCTCGGTCAGCAGCACCCGCTGCGCGGTGTCCTGTCGTTCGAGGAGTCCGGCCGCGTCGCGCAGCTGCTGATCGGTTTCGGACAGGTGGCGCGCGTCGACGATCCACGGCTGCCCGGCGGTGGGGGGTTCACCGCGCAGTGCGTCGACGTAGTCGTCGACGGCCACCACGAAGCGTGGGTCGAGCCGTTCCGGATGCGCTGCGGCCACCTTGTCCTCGAGGGCGACGCACGCGCCGGTGACGGCGTTGAGGGCGGCTCGGTAGGAGCTGAGCCAGCGCCGGACCTCCGGCGCCTCGGCCCGCAGGCTGCCGCTGGCCGCCTCGAACGCCGACCGGGCCCGGACGGCTCGCTGCCAGGCGGTGTTCAGGGTGCTGGCCGCGTGCGGAATCGGATGGACGAAACCACGGATCACCGTTGCCGCGTAGTCGATCTCGGCCTTCAGCAGCTCGCCGGCCCGTTGCCGCAGCCGCACCATCGACCGGTCCGGCAACACCACATGACTGGCCACGGCCAGGCCACCGCCGAGGACCACCGCGACGAGTCGTTGACTCAGGTCGGCGCTGTCGACGGAGCCCTGGATGTCGAGCAGGAACACGATGCCCATGGCCAGTGCGCCGGTCATCGGCACGGCGCCCAGGCCGGCCAGCCCGTACGACAGCCCCAACGCGATCACGGCCGGTACGGCGGCCAGTGGACCGGCGGGTTCCAGCAGGCCCGTCAGGATGGTCGCCACCAGCACGCCGGCCAGGACGCCCACCACGCGGCTGATGCACCGGGTGTATGTGTGCGCGGTTTCGGGCCGCAGTGCCAGCAGCACCGTCAGCGCGATCCACTCGCCATGGCCGAGCCCGATCCCGCGGGCCAGCGCCACACCCACCCCGGTGGCGACCGCGAGCCGTAGCGCGTGGCGCAGGATCGGGGAGTTCCCGGACAGCTGGTCGATGATCGCGGCCCGCGCCGCCCGCTCCGCGCCGATGAGGCCGGGCACACCGGCGAAGTGCAGTGCGCAGGCTTCGTCGACCTGGCCGCGGAACCGGTCGGCGGCGGTCGAGGAGCCCGACGGTCCGGCGAGCGCGACCGCTGATTCGCCGAGCCGGCGCAGTGCTGCCTGGGCGCCCGCCCGGCCGGCCCGGTCGGTGCCGGACAACGCGTCCAGGGCGTCGGCGCCGGCGAGCAACGTGTCCCGCAGGGCCGGGCTGGCCGGTTCGGTACGTAACACGTTGAGCGTCATGGTGATTCGTTCGGGCAGCGCATGCAGGCCGCGGTGCGCCGGGGGCCGGCGACGGGCCTGGCTCTCGGTCAGGACGTAGGCGGCCCGCAGGTCGAACAGTGCAGTGGCGTCCAGTTCGGCATCCGGTTCGTCGGCCAGTCGGCGGGCACCGCGGGCCACCCAGCCGTAGGCGTCCTGCAGGGCGCGCCGCTGAGCCTTCCAGCGCTGCCGGGGCCAGGCCGCCACCAGCACGACCTGGAGCAGTCCGGCGGCGGTCGCCAGCGCCGCGGCGCGCAGCGCGGACCCACCGTCCGGGGCAGCTGGGCAGGTCACCAGCACCACGCAGGAGGCGGTCGCGACCAGCCCGGCGTTGCGGCTGATGGCCCAGCACATCCCGGCCGACAGGCAGGCGGCGACCACCACGATCAGGAACGCCGGGTTCGAACCCGACGTCAGCGCACCGACGAGGACGGTCATCCCGATTCCCAGTGCCACGCCGATCACCAGCGGCACGCGGGCGTGTGGACTGTCGTGCAGCGCGACCGCGCCCGCAACCGCTGCCCCGCCCACGGCGGCAACCGCCATGCCCGCGACCCCGATCGGCGCCCAGTGCCAGGCCGCCAGCGCCGCCAGCAGAACACCGACAAGGCTGCGGAACACCTCACCGACATAGGGCCACGACACTGTTGGCGGCCGCAGGGCGAGGCCGTCCCACATGGGCGTCATTATTGCCGGTACGTTCACGAACTGTGGAGAAAGTGATCGTGCTGGTCCGCAGAGATCCCGGCGCCGCCGACGACGCGTGGTGCGCCCGGCTGCGGGGTCCCGTCGCACAGCGCCTGCTCGACCTGGGCGTGCCCGGACTAACGGTCAACGTCAAGGACGCCGAGGTTCGCGCGTCGCTCATGACACTGACGGTTCTCGACCCGCCCGTCACCGCGGTGGTCAGCGTGTGGACCCAGCAGTGCTACGGCGATCAGCTGCGCGCGGTGCTGGACATCCTGGCGGCGGAAGCCGGCGCGGTGGCGGCCTACCTGGTGACCGAGTCGGTGCCGCTGCCGCACCGCGACGCGCCGGGTGCCCGCACGCCCGGGCTGGCCAATGTGGCGCTGCTGCGCCGCCCGGCCGATCTGGACGCCGAAACCTGGCGCAGCCGTTGGCATCTCGGGCACACGTCGGTGGCCATCGAGACCCAGTCCACCTTCGGGTACACCCAGAACGAAGTGGTGCGAGCGCTGACGCCGGACGCGCCGCCGTTCGCGGCCATCGTCGAGGAGCTGTTCCCGATCGAGGCGGTCGGCGATCTGTCGGCGTTCTTCGGCGCCGCGGACGACGCGGATCTGGCCGACCGGATGTCCAGAATGGTGGCCAGTACGTCGTCGTTCGGGGCCAGTACGAACATCGACACGGTGCCGACGAGCCGCTATGTCCTGCGCTCGCCGTTCGCGGACCCGGCGTGACTGATTAGGCTGCCCCCGTGACGCTGAACATCGCCGACGAGAACCGGGTGCGCACGCTCACCCTCAACCGGCCCGAGGCGCTCAACGCGTTCAACGAGGACCTCTATCACGCGACCACCGCGGCACTGCGCGCCGCCGCCGACGATCCCGAGGTGTCCGTCGTCGTGGTCACCGGCACCGGCCGGGCGTTCTCGGCCGGCACCGATCTGGCCGAGATGCAGGCGTACATCGCCGACCCGGACAACTTTCCCGGCGACTACGGCACGGGTTTCATCGCGCTGGTCGATGCGCTCACCGCGTTCCCCAAACCGTTGATCTGCGCGGTCAACGGACTCGGGCTGGGCATCGGCACCACGATCCTCGGCTTCGCCGATCTGGCTTTCATGGCCGACGACGCGCGGCTCAAGTGCCCGTTCACCAGCCTCGGGGTGGCCCCGGAGGCGGCGTCGTCGTATCTGTTGCCGCAGCTGATCGGACGGCAGAACGCCGCGTGGCTGTTGTTGTCGTCGGAGTGGGTGGGCGCCCAGGAGGCCAGGGAGATGGGCCTGGTGTGGAAGGTCTGCCCGCCCGAGCAGTTGATGACCGAGACCTACCGGCACGCCGCGGTGCTGGCGTCCCGGCCGCTGTCGAGCCTGCTGGCGGTGAAGCGGACGATGACCGATCCGGTGCGGCCGGAGATCGACGCGGCCCGCGCACGGGAGAACGCCTGCTTCGCGGAATTGATGGGCGGCGCCGACAACGCGGCGGCGCTGGCCGACTTCAACCGGTGAGTCGCTAGCTGGCCTGCCCGACGGCGGTGAGCTTGGCGGCTTCGGACTCGATGATGGCGCGCACGGTGTGACGGCATCGACCGCAGTCGGTGCCCGCCCCGCATGCCTGTGCGACCTGCTTGGACGTACAGGCACCCTTGGCGACGGCATCGGCGACGCACTGGCTGGTGGCTCCGGTGCACAGACACACGTACAACGGCGGCAGCCTCCTCGCTGGAGTGTTCGTCGATCATCAGAGCTCACCACCACAATCGGCGATGATTAGTTGAGTCTAACCTAACTTTCACCCGAATGTTAAGGCTAGCTGCCATGCCATAGTGAGCCTTACCTACCCAAATTTATTTGCCAGCCGGGGCGAAATTGTTGTGTCCAGCCCGCCCGTTCCGGGGTCGATGGGGTTAGATTGTTCGAACGCGGCGGAATCTGTAAGCCCACGTCCGCGCGGATTTTCCAACCGTCCGACCACCGAGCCCGCACCGTTTGCCAGAGGAGATGCCATGCAGGGCGATCCCGATGTTCTGAAGTTGCTCAACGAGCAACTCACCAGTGAGCTCACCGCGATCAACCAATATTTTCTGCACTCGAAGATGCAGGACAACTGGGGATTCACCGAGCTCGCGGAGCACACCCGCAAAGAGTCGTTCGAGGAGATGCACCACGCCGAGTGGATCACCGACCGCATCCTGCTCCTCGACGGCCTGCCCAACTACCAGCGGCTGTTCTCGCTGCGCGTCGGCCAGACCCTTCGTGAGCAGTTCGAGGCCGACCTGGCCGTCGAGTACGAGGTGGTCGAGCGGCTGCGTCCCGGCATCATCATGTGCCGCGAAAAGGGCGATGCCACCAGCGCCAACATCTTCGAGGCCATCCTCAAGGACGAGGAAGGTCACATCGACTACCTGGAGACCCAGCTGCAGCTGATGGAGAAGCTGGGCGAGGAGCTCTACTCGGCGCAGTGTGTGTCCCGTCCGCCCGGTGGTGGCTCAGGCTAATCGCTAGCCGGGCTAACAAAATGGGTGTCGCCGTCGATAGACGGGTATGCGCAGTGACCTGAAAACCCACGACCCGAGCACCGACGACCTGAGCACCGATCGGCTGACGACCGGGGCCCGCGAGCCCGATGCCCTGATCACCGCGCAGCGCCGCAACGTCATCTTCGTCGCGGTGCTGCTCGGCATGCTGCTGGCCGCGCTCGACCAGACCATCGTCGCGACCACCCTGCCCACCGTCGTTGCCGACCTCGGGGGAGCGGGCCACCAGTCCTGGGTGGTCACCAGTTATCTACTGGCCTCGACCATCGCCACCGCGATCGCCGGCAAGCTGGGCGACCTGCTGGGTCGCAAGACGGTCTTCCAGGCGGCGGTGGTGTTCTTCCTGCTGGGTTCGGTGTTGTGCGGGCTGGCCGGCTCGATGGGGATGCTGGTCGGGGCCCGCGCGCTGCAGGGCGTCGGCGGCGGCGCACTGATGGTGACGGCGATGGCGGTCATCGGCGAGGTCATCCCGATGCGCGACCGTGGCCGGTACCAGGGCGCCCTGGGCGCGGTCTTCGGCGTCACCACCGTCATCGGCCCGCTGCTGGGCGGATTCTTCACCGACCACCTGACCTGGCGGTGGGCCTTCTGGATCAACATCCCGGTTGCCGTCGTCGTCCTGGTGGTCGCCATGACGGCGATCCCGGCCCTGGGCCGTACGCCGGGCGCGCCCCGGCCCGTGATCGACACCGCGGGCATCGTGTTCATCGGCCTGGCCGCCTCCGGCCTGACGCTGGCGACCAGCTGGGGCGGCACCGAATACCCGTGGACCTCACCGACGATTCTCGGCCTGTTCACGGGTTCGGTTGTGGCCCTGGGCATTTTCATTCGGGTCGAGCTGCGGGCCGCCGAACCGATCCTGCCGCTGCGGCTGTTCGGCGACCCCGTCTTCACGGTGTGCTGCATCCTGGCGTTCATCGTCGGGTTCGCGATGCTGGGCGCCATGACGTTCCTGCCCACCTACATGCAGTTCGTCGACGGCGTCTCGGCCACGGTCTCCGGCCTGCGCACCCTGCCGATGGTGGTGGGCATGCTCATCACGTCGATCGGCAGCGGTTCGATCGTGGGCCGGACCGGCCGCTACAAGATCTTCCCGATCCTGGGTACCGCCATCATGACGCTGGCGTTCGTGCTGTTGTCCCGGATGGATCCGGACACCTCGACGCTGCGGCAGTCGCTGTACCTGTTCGTGCTCGGTGCGGGAATCGGCCTGTGCATGCAGGTGCTCGTGCTGATCGTGCAGAACACCGTCAGCTTCTCGGACCTGGGCGTGGCGACCTCGGGCGTCACCTTCTTCCGGACCATCGGCAGCTCGTTCGGCGCGGCCATCTTCGGCTCGCTGTTCACCAACTTCCTCACCGACCGGATCGGGCCCGCCCTGGCGATCTCCGGTGCGCCCGCGGAGGCCGCCCGATCGCCGAAGGCGTTGCACCAGTTGACCGCCGACATGGCCGCCCCGATCGTCACCGCGTACTCGGACGCCCTGGCGACGGTGTTCCTGTGCGCGGCGCCGGTGGCGCTGCTCGGCTTCGTGGTGGCGTTGTTCCTGCGCGAGGTGCCGCTGCGCCAGCCCGAGGCCATGTCACCGACGGACCTGGGCGAGGGTTTCGGCATGCCGGTGGGTGAGTCGTCGGAGAAGATGCTCGAGGTGGCCGTCGGCCGCATGTTCCGGGACTCACCGGAGATCCGGCTGCGCAGCCTGGCCGCCCAGCCGGGCAGCCGGCTCGACGTCGCGCTGCTGTGGTCGTTGATCCAGATCTGGCGCCACCAACAGGTTTTCGGCAGGGCACTGCTGAGCGGCATCGCCGACCGGCTGCGGGTGCCGGTCGAGGTGATCGAACCGACCTTCGATCGGCTGGTGGCCCGCGGGTACGCCCGGCGCGCCGGCGACCAGTTGCAGCTCACCCCGGCGGGGCTGCGTCAGGTCAACGCGGTGACCGCCGTGATCGTCGACCGCCTCACCCACAAGCTCGCCCGATCGCCGTCGTTCGCCGGGCAACCCGACCGCGACCAGGTGCACGACGCGCTGCTGCGCATCGCCGGCCGGATGCTGGTCCAGCGCGATTGGTTCGACGATCGTGGGCTGGTGGGAGCGGCCGCACCGTTACGATCAGCGCCATGAGCCGAATCGGTGACTTCCCCGACGACGACGTGGCCGGCTGGATCCTGAAATCGCCGGACATCGGCACCGCGATGGCGGCCTACTCCCAGGCGGTCTACAACAAGAACCGGCTGCCCATGCGGGTGCGGGAACTGGCGCGCATCGTGATCGCGCACGACAACGAGTGCGAGGTCTGCATCAATACCCGCGACGCCGACGGCCCGGCGGCCGGGGTGGACGAGGAGCTCTACGCGCACGCCGACGACTGGCGCAGCTGGCCGGGGTTCACCGAGCAGGAGCGCATCGCCGCCGAGTTCGCGCACCGGTTCGGCACCGAACACACCAAACTGCGCGACGACGAGGACTTCTGGGCGCGCTGCGGCGAGCACTTCTCCGACGAACTGCTGGCCGACCTGGCGTTGTCGTGCGCCATGTGGGTGGGTATGGGCCGGATGCTGCGCACTCTCGACGTCGGCCAGACCTGCAAGATCACCATTCCCAGCCGCGGCTGACCGACGGCCATGCCCGGCGCCTCCCTCGCTGAACTCGAGGCGGCCGGCGTCGTGGCCGTCCTCGGCACGGTGATCAACCCGGCGGGTCTGACGCACGCCAAGGCGGTGCCCATCGCGCGGGCCCGGGCATTCGCGAACCCCGGTCTGGGAGCCAGCCCGGTCTTCCACGCGTTCGCCATCGACCAGACCGGCATCGTCTTCTCCGACGACATCGGCGTGGTCGGGGACCAGCGCATCCGCATCGACCTGAGCGCACTGCACGGCATCGGCGACGGACTGGCCTGGGCGCCCGGCGAATTCGTCGGCCAGGACGGCGAGGCGATTCCCGCCTGCGCCCGAGGAACGCTGACACGGGTGGCGGCCCGGCTCGCCGGCGCCGGTCTGGATGCCGCGGTGGGACACGAGATCGAATTCGTCCTCGTCGCACCCGACGGCGGCCCGCTGCCGTCGCGACCGTGGACCCAGTACGGGCTGACCGGTCTGCTGGAACGCGAAGGCTTCGTCACCGAACTGCTGGCCGCGGCCGATGACGCCGGCGTCGGGATCGAACAGTTCCACCCCGAATACGGACGGAACCAGTTCGAGCTCTCGTTGCGCCCGCAGCCGCCGGTGGCCGCCGCCGACCACCTGGTGCTGATGCGCATCCTGATCTCCCGCGTGGCGCGTCGCCACGGCCTGGGCGTCAGCCTGTCCCCGGTCCCGTTCTTCGGTCTCGTCGGATCGGGTGCACACCAACACTTCTCGCTGTCCCGATCCGGCGTGCCGCTGTTCTCGGGCGGATCCGGGCCGCACGGGATGACCGCCGACGGGCAGGCCGCGCTGGCCGGTGTGCTGGCCGGGTTGCCGGAGGCCCAGGCGTTCCTGTCCGGATCCATCGTGTCCGGGCTACGCATGCAGCCCGGCCACTGGGCGGGTGCCTACGCGTGCTGGGGCGTCGAGAACCGGGAAGCGGCGGTGCGATTCCTGGTCGGCGGCCCGGCGAATCCGCACGGCGCCAACGTCGAGGTGAAGATCATCGACCCGTCGGCCAACCCGTACTACGCCAGCGCGGTGATCCTCGCGCTGGCGCTGGACGGGATCGAACGCGCCGCGGCGCTGCCGCCGGAGACCACCATCGACCCGGCGCTGCAGACCGCGGCGCAGCGCGCCGCCGCCGGCACCCGGCTGCTGCCCGACCGGCAGACCGATGTCCTTGCCGCCCTGAATGATTCGAAGTCGATGCGGCGGCTGCTCGGTGATCAACCGGTCGACGTGACGCTCGGCGTGCGGCGGTACGAACAGCAGACGTACGGATCCCTGACCCCCGAGGCACTGACGGACAGGTTCAGAATGGCCTGGAGCCTGTGACCGGTCTGGCCGAACACCACGCCGAAACGTACGTTTCGGCGTAAAAGTCCGAGTGCGGCGCGCCATTTCGTGGATCTCGGTGTACGCCTCGCGGGCGACGGGTTTGTCGAGATCGACGAACGAGCGCGATCTTCTCGAACGAATACGCCGAAACGTACGTTTCGGCGTATTCAGTGCACCGGCGGGCTAACGCACTCCGCGGACCAGTCGGCCCGGCCGGGCGCCGGTGTCGACGCCGTTGCGCCGGGTCACCACGCCGTTGACGATGGTGGCGTCGTACCCCATGGCGCCCTGCAGCAACCGGCGGCCGCCGGCGGGCAGGTCGTGGACCATCTTCGGTACGCCCAGGCGCAGCGCGTCCATGTCGATGACATTGAGGTCGGCCTTCTTGTCCACCTGGATCACCCCGCGGTCCGACAGCCCGAAAAGCGTTGCGGTGTCCATCGTCTGCTTGCGGACCACGTACTCCAGGGAGAACTTCGGCCCGCGGTGACGGTCGCGCGCCCAGTGTGTCAGCAGGAAGGTGGGGTAGGAGGCGTCGCAGATCAGGCCGCAGTGCGCGCCGCCGTCGGACAGGCCCGACACGCCGGCCGGGCTCTGCAGCATCTCGTAGATGGCTCCGCAGTCGCCGTCGGCGTAGTTGAAGAACGGCAGCATCAACATGGCGCCGGCATCGGATTCCAGCATCAGGTCGTACATCGCCGACAGTGGATCCTGGCCGCGCGCGGCCGCGATGGCGGCCACGGTCATGTCCGGGGTCGGTTCGTAGTCGGGCGGGTCGCCGATCGCGTAGATCCGGTCGGTGGCGTGCTGGGCGAGTGCGAACATGCCGTCGAGCATGGCGCCGGGGATGGTCGGCAGATCGGTCTCGGACAGGATCGCCGCCTTGATCGCCGGATCGGCCAACCGCGTGCCCAGCCCGTCGCGGCCCTCCGCGAGCACCGCGCGGAAGGTGGGCCGATGCGTGAAGGCGTGATAGCCCGGGAAGCCCAGCAGCATCCCGAACGGCCGGGCGGCGACCTGCGCGTAGAGCTGGATGCTGTTCTCCTGGGCCTTCTCGGCCCGCTCGAGCTGCTGGCGCCACAGATCGGGCGCATGTGACGCCTGGATCATGGTGAACGACACCGGCCGGTCGATGTCGTCGGAAAGCTTTGTCATCCAATCCATCTCACGCATGCAGGCATCGGCCGGGCTCTCACCGGCGGTGCCCTGCGGGGCGACCTCGAACACCGCGCGGCCACCGGCGGCCATCGCCCGGCCCAGCCCGAACAGCTCGGCCTCGGCGGCGTAGGTGCCGGGGACCGGCCGGCCGTCCAGCGCCCGGTGACCCTCGGTGCGCGACGTCGAGAAGCCCAGCGCACCGGCTTCGACGCCTTCCTGCACCAGGCGGGCCATCGCCGCGATGTCGTCCGCGGTGGCCTCCTCGTTGCGGGCGCCGCGCTCACCCATCACGAAACCGCGGACCGCGCCGTGGGCGATCTGGGTGCCGTAATCCACGGCCAGTTCCCGCTTCTCGATCGCGTCGAGGTACTCCGGGAAGCTCTCCCACTGCCAGGTGATGCCCTCGGCCAGGGCGCTGCCGGGGATGTCCTCGACACCTTCCATCAGCTCGATGAGCCACTGCTCCTTGCCGGGGCGCACCGGCGCGAACCCGACACCGCAGTTGCCGCTGACGACGGTGGTGACACCGTGCAGGCTCGACGGTTCCAGCGTTGCGTCCCAGCTGACCTGACCGTCGTAATGGGTGTGCACGTCGACGAAGCCGGGTGCGACGAAACGTCCGGTGGCATCCACGGTGGCGGCCGAGGCGGCCTCGGTCAGACCGGGGTGGTCACCGGTGACCCGGCGGATGTCGGCGATGCGGCCGTCCTTGATGCCGATATCGGCGCGGTAGCGGTCGGCCCCGGTGCCGTCGATGACGGTGCCGCCGGTGATGGTCAGGTCATACATGTGCTCGTCCCTCTCAGACCAGTCCGGTGGCGTCGAACACCCAGGACATGTCGGCTTTCGCGAAGTCTTCCAACCAGGTCGGGGGAGCGAAGTTGGCCAGCGCTCCCATGTCCCAGTAGTCCTTCCACAGCGTGATCCGGCCGTTCTCCACCCGGTGCACCGTGGCGAACTGCAGCACCGCGGATTCGCCGGTGGCCCAATGCCATTCCTCATGGTGCTCGTACATGACGACGCAGCCGTCGTCGACCATAAGGCCGGGGAAGTTCTCGTACGACGCCAGCGGCTCCAGCCCGATCTTCAGGCGTTTGACGATATCCGCCGGACCCCGTGCGGCCGCGGCGGGCCCGACCGGCATGTCCAGGTAGATGCAATCGTCGGCCAGGTAGGTCACCAGCCGGTCCCAGTCCCGGTCGGACAGCGCCTGCCACATGCCGAGGACCACCTCGCGAACAGTTGTATCCCGCTGTGCCGCAACGGACTGGGCCTCAACCGACATCAGCGAGCTCTCCCTCGGTGCTGGGGGCGGGGGTCGGGCGACCGGCCCGCAGGAAACTGCCGGTGCGTTCGCGGCCGAGCACCTCGGTGGGCGCGCCGTCCAGGCAGACCGCCCGGCCGCCGACGAATACGGCGCTGACGGTCTCGTCGTTGCGGTTGACCATCCGGCTCATCCCGCCGTACTCGGGCACGGTGTCCTCGGCGTAGGCGTCCAGGCGCTGGTCGAGTTTCTCCGGGTCGACGATCACCAGATCGGCGCGGTCGCCCACGCGCAGGTGCCCGGCATCGATGTCGTACCAGTCGCCGAGTTCGCCCGTCATCCGGTGCACCGCGTGCTCGATGCTCATGAAGGGCCGGCCGGCCCGCTCGGCGTCGCGCACGTGTCGTAGCAACCGCAGCCCGCTGTTGTAGAACGCCATGTTGCGCAGGTGCGCGCCCGCATCCGAGAAGCCCATCTGGATGCCGGGTTCGACCGCCATCTGCCGGAGCACCTCGGGCCGGTGGTTGGAGATCGTGGTGCGCCAGCGCACCGCGCGGCCGTGTTCGACCACCAGGTCCAGGAAGGCGTCCACCGGGTGCACGCCGCCGCGTTCGACACCGACCTGGCCGAAGGTCTTGCCGATCACCGAGGCGTCCGGGCAGTCGACGATCTGTGCGTCGAAGAAATCGCGGTGCCACACCCGCACGCCGAACTTGCTCTCGTAGTCCTTGCGGAACCGCCGGCGGTAGGCCTGGTCGCGCAGCAGTTCGTCGCGCTCGACCTCGTCGCGCAGGTGCAGGGCTTCGGCGCCGGCGCCGAACTCCTCGAACACCACCAGGTCGATGCCGTCGGCGTACACCTCGAACGGCACCGGCAGGTGCTGCCACCGAAAATCCCCGCCGAGCCGTCCCACCGCCCGCGCCGAGGGTCCCATGATCCTGATGGCCAGCGGGTTGGACTTGACGTCGGCCGCCGACAGCAGGCTGGTCTTGAGGTTCTTGCGGAACAACCCGACCGACTGCGCAAGCTGGGACAGCAGGTTCAGCGGGTTCTCGATGTTGGGCCCGGACTGCAGGATCCGCCCGCTGCGGCGCAGCAGGGACTTGAGTCGACGCAGCTCGCGCGGTTTGGCGTACGTCGACGGCAGGGTGCGGGATCGGCAGACGTCGCCGTCGAGTTTGTCGAAGAGCAGCTGCTGCGAGGACATCCCGATGAATCCGGCGTCCAGGGCGTCGGCGAGCATGCGCTCCATGGCGGCCTGTTCGACGCGGGTGGGACGCTCATCCTTCCGAGTGGCGCGGTCCAATCCCATTGTGGCCGAACGCATGTCGGAATGGCCGAGGAAGGCCGCCAGGTTCGGGCCCAGCGGGCGGGCCTCCAGCGCGGCGATGTATTCGGCGGGGCTCGACCAGGTCTTGTTGTCCTCGACCGCGGCGATGACGTGCTCGCGGGGGATGGCCTCGACGCGGCCGAAGATGTCGCCGGCGTCGGTGCCGTCGAGGTAGACCGTCGACAGCGAGCACGACCCGAGCAGGACGGTGGTGACGCCGTGGCGCAGCGATTCGGACAGCGCGGGTGCTACCAACACCTCCACGTCGTAGTGGGTGTGGATGTCGATCATGCCCGGCAGCACCCATTTGCCGGTGGCGTCGATGACGCGGGTCCCGGTCCCGGCCTCGAGTTGGCCGCCGACGGCTACCGCGGTCACCCGGCCGTCGGCGATGCCGATGTCGCGGACGGCCGACGGCGCGCCGGTGCCGTCGAACCAGCGGCCGTTGCGGATGATCGTGTCGAAGCTCACAACCGTCCATAGAACCTGTTCCAGCTCACGGAGTCAACGAATCTAGTGAACAGATTTATATTTGTGTTCACTAGCCCGCTGAACAGGCTATTTCCAGCAGTCCGGCTGGCTGCCATCGACGTCGGTGCAACCGTACGCCCGGGCCAGATCCGCGGCGGTCACCGAGCGCTGGTTCCAGCGCGACCGGCCGGGATCGGCCGCCAGCGCGGCGATCCCGCGGCCGACGAACCGCGGCGTCTCCGAGTCCAGCCAGCCCGGACCCGCCGACTCGACGGCATCGCGCCAATTGCCCTCGGCGACGCCGTAATGCTCGAGCATGATCTCCGAGCGAAGCCACCCCGGCGTGACGGCCACGGCGGTGCCCTGTCGCGGTGCCAGCTCATGGCCCTGGGAGAAGGCCAGCCGGTTCACCGCGACCTTGGCCAGGTCGTAGAACACCGAGATTCGGTAGTTCTCGGCGTTGTAGGCGGCGGTTCCGTCGGTGATCTCGACCAGCAGGCCGCCGGGCCGGCGGATCAGCAGCGGCAGCAGGTAGTGCGAGGTCACCAGGTGCGTCTCGACCGCGAGTCGCAGGATGCGCAGGCCGGTGTCCAGGTCGTGCTCCCAGACCGGGGTGTTCCACTGGCTGGGCGGACCCTTGAGCAGCTCGGCGCCCCAGATGTCGTTCACCAGGATGTCGACGTGGCCGTAGTCGGCCTCCAGGCGCCGGGCCAGCTGCCCCACCTCGTCGTGCACCAGGTGGTCCACCACGGCGGCCACCCCGATCCCGCCCAGTTCGTCGACCAGTCGGGCGGTTTCCTCGATGGTCTCCGGGCGGTCGTAGTCCGAGCGCGCGTTGCCGGTGACGCTGCTGCGACCCGTGCACACGACGGTGGCGCCGGCCTCGCCGAGGGACATCGCGATCCCGCGGCCCGCACCGCGGGTGGCGCCCGCCACGACGGCGATCTTCCCGCGCAGGGCGTCCCGGTCCGGTGGCTCGGCCATGTGACCGAGTATGCAGGCATACTCGAGAAGGTGACCCCGCTGCAGCGCTACATCGCCGAAGAGATCGCGACCGATCACGCCGACGGGCTGCTGTCCCGCCGCGAAGCGTTGCGGCGGCTGGCTCTGCTCGGCGTATCCGCTTCTGCCGCAACGACATTGATCGCCGCCTGCGCCAAGGGTGATAACAGCTCCCCGCCCGCGGGCAGCGGTACCCCGACATCGGCGGCCGACGCACCCGGCATGGAACACGCCGTGCCCACGACGGCGATCACCTGGGCCGGCCCATCCGGCCAACTCCAGGGCGCCTGGGCCGCGGCGGCCGACCCGCGCGGGG
This sequence comes from Mycobacterium sp., assembly GCF_046330795.1. Lineage (GTDB taxonomy): Bacteria > Actinomycetota > Actinomycetes > Mycobacteriales > Mycobacteriaceae > Mycobacterium. The sequence continues at coordinate 370,886 of NZ_JAXLSA010000001.1, forward strand.
GTGTGCTGGTGATCCACGAGAACAAGGGTCTGAACGACTGGGTCCGGTCGGTGGCGGGCCGGTTGGCCGGCGCCGGCTATTCGGCGCTGGCCATCGACCTGCTCTCCGAGGAGGGCGGCACCGCGACGTTCGCCGATCCCGCGCAGGCCACCGCGGCGCTGGGCAAGGCCCCGCCGGAGCGCTTCATCGCCGACCTGCGCTCCGGCCTGGACGAACTGGACCGCCGGGTGCCGGGCAAGAAGACGGCCGTGATCGGGTTCTGCTTCGGCGGGGGTCTGACCTGGCAGCTGCTGGCCGCGGGGGAGCCGCGGATCGACGCGGCCGTGCCGTTCTACGGACCCGCACCGGACCAGCCGGACTTCGACGGTTCGAAACAGGCCGCGGTGCTCGGCTTCTACGGTGAGCTGGACGCCCGGGTGGACGCGACCCGGCCGGCCGCGCAGATGGCCCTGCAGCGCGCCGGGATGGTGCACGAACTGATCGTGGAACCCGGCGCCGACCACGCCTTCTTCAACGACACGGGTCCGCGGTACAACCCGGCCGCCGCGTCCGACGCCTGGCGCCGCCTACAGGACTGGTTCGGCGCGCACCTGGTTTAGTCGAGTTGGAGGGTGACGACCGCGCGTTTGCCCTCCGGCCGCGACACCGCATGCCCGTGTCGCACGGTGCCGTCCAGTTCGATGCTCATCGGTGCGCCGGCGCCGGAGAAGTTGCGCCACCACGTCTTCTGCTGTGCGAGCTCGACCCGGATCGTCACCACGTCGCCGTCGCGGCGGTATCCCACCGGCAGGGTGAACGTGCGCGCGGACCTGCGCCCGGTGTAGGTGATGGTGGTGATGTAGCGGCTGACGAAGCGCCCCACCACGGGAGCGCCGGCCAGTGCGAGCGCACCCGCGTTGAATGCGGTGACGGCCCGCCGCCCCGGTCCCTGGAATACGTTGATGGCCATGACGCACCTCCTGACGGCGAGGGTACGGGGTTGCGGCAAGATCCCTGCTCGATGGCTTCCTCACTGACCGACGTGCTGGCCTCCCTGCGGCTCGAGCGCGTCAATGCGACCTTCTTCGTCGGCACCCAACTGTCGGCACCGGACAATCACATCCTCGGTGGTCACCTCGGGGCGCAGGCCCTGATGGCCGCCAGTCACACCGCGCCGGGACGCTCGCCGCACAGCGTGCACACCTATTTCCTGCGGCCCGGCGACGCCAGCCGGCCGGTCGATTTCGAGGTGGTCGACCTGCAGGAGGGCCGAACATTCTCCGCGCGCCGCACCACCGCCCGACAGGGCGGCACGGTCCTGCTGGAGGCCATGTCGTCGTTCAGGGCCGCGTCCACCGTCGCGTCGGACGTCGAATACCAGCCGGCCATGCCACTTGCGCCGGCTGCCGGCGAGTTGCCCTATGTGCCACCGCATTTCGCCGAGTCCCCGGAAGCCAGCGAAGGAAAGTGGGCGAGTCTGCGGTGGTTCCAGCGGCGCATCGTCGAGGCCGGCACGGCTCCGCCGGCGCGGTCGCTGATCTGGTGGCGCCCCGACGGTGAGGTGCCCGACGACCCGATGTTGCACGCCTGCCTGGTCGCCTATCTGTCGGCGGTGACGCTGACCGAACCCGCATTTGCGGCCCGGCCGACGTTCGGGTCGTCGGCGCAGCGCGACCATTCGGTGTGGTTCCACGGTCCGGCCGATCTGAGCGACTGGCTGCTCTACGACCAGTCGTCACCGAGCAGCGCCGATCACCTGGCCGTGGCGGCGGGAAAGATGTTCAACCGCGACGGTGCACTGGTGTGCACCGTGAAGCAGGAGATGTACTTCCCGCCCGCGCGATGAGACGGGTTTGACCGGCCGCTCCCCGGGAATCCCGCCTCCTGACGGGCTTGCACTCCCGCGGCCCCGGGAAGAACAGGAGCCCGAAATGGCCGACAGTGTCATCTGGATCGTGATCGCGGTGGCGGTGGTCCTGGTGTTGCTGGGCGTCGCGCTCGTCGCCCGCAACCGCCGGCACACCCGCTTGCATGGCCAGGCGCAGCGGATCCGGGAGGAAGTCGAGCAGCAATCGGTCCACGTCGACCGACGCGATGCGTTGGCTCAGGAGACCGCTGCCAGGGCCCGGGCAGCGCGGGCCGAGGCGGAGGTCAAGGACGCCGAGGCCACCCGGCTCGAGGAACGGGCCGGCGTGCACCGTCAGGCGGCGGCGGCCGGACGCGACGAACTCGACGCCCGACTCGGGCACGCCGACACCATTGACCCCACGGTGAAGGTCTCCGACGGAACCGGGCCGGACGACGTCACACGGGTCGAGCGGCGCTGACCTCCGGGCCGAGCCGCACCGGCAGGCTCGACCAGCCGCGCAGCACCCGGGTGTCGCGGCGCTGACCGGTGCCGGCCGGCTGGGCCTGCGGGAAGCGGTCGAAGAACGCGCGCAGACCGACCTCGCCCTCGGCCCGCGCCAGCGCGGCGCCCAGGCAGAAGTGCCGACCGCCGGAAAAGGCCAGGTGCCGCCCGGCGTTCTCGCGCGTGACGTCGAACCGGTGTGGATCGGGGAAGACGGCCGGGTCGCGGTTGGCGGCGGCCAGATAGATCGCCACCATCTCGTCGCGCTGCAGCCGCGTCCCCGCGATGTCGACGTCGCGCAGGGCGACCCGGGCGCTGAGCTGAACGGGGGAGTCCAGTCGCAGGATCTCCTCGACGGCGTTGGGCCACAGCTGCGGATCCTCGCGCAGCAGCGCGAGCTGATCCGGGGCGTCCATCAGCATTCGGATGCCGTTGCCGAGCAGGTTGACGGTGGTTTCGAAACCGGCCGCCAACACCAGGCCGGCGGTGGCCCGCAGTTCCCGGTCGTCCAGCAGCGGGGCCGTCCCGGGGGAGCCCTCCGCGGTGCGGATCAGCTGGCTCATCAGATCGTCGCCGGGGTTCCGTCGTAGCTCGGCCAGGTGCGTGGTCAGCCACTCGTTGAAGCTCTCCAGCCCGCGATCCACGGTCCGGTACTGCGACCACGACAGGCCGATGTCCAGGCTGGGCGCGGCGGCCTCCCCGAACTCGAGGACCCGGGCGCGCTGGCTCTCGGGAACCCCGAGCACCTCGCTGATCACCGTGACCGGCAGCTGGGAGCAGTAGCGGTCCACCACATCGACCACGCGGGAACCGTCACCGGCGCCGGCCATCTCGTCGAGCAGTGCCTCGGCGGTGTCCTGCACCCGTTCCCGAAGTGCCGCAACGGCTCTCGCGGTGAACACCGAGGACACCGTCTTGCGGTAGCGGGTGTGTTCGGGCGGTTCCACCGCCAGCAACGACGGCGGCCGCAGCGGATGCAGGGCCTGCGGCCGCGTGCGTTCCTCCAGGCGGCGCAGCGGGCCCGGCAGGTTCGACCCGAGCTTGATCACCCGGAAGTCGTCCGAACGCAGGAGTTCCTGCGCAAGACCGTGATCGATGGTGACGTAGCTGACCCGGCAGCGGATCAGGGGACCGGCACCCGTGACACGCTCGCGGAGTTCGTCGTAGAAGGGCACCGGGTCGGCGCGCACCGCGGGATCGGCCATCATCCGCGCCTGCACGTCGCCGCGGCGCACTCCCATCGCCGCGAACCGCCGGACCACCCCGTGCATGGCCAGCCAGTGCAACCATTGCTTCACCGCGCCAACGCTACGCCGCTAGGGTGCTGGGTATGTTGCTGCGCGCGATTCTGCCGGCCGTGTTCGCCGGATCGATGGTTCTCGGCGTCCAGGCTCCGGCCTCGGCCGACTCCGACGAACCGGGGATCTGCAACTTCATGCTGTCGGAGCCGAGCGTCACCCAGGTGTCGGGGGTGCCGATGGTCACGGCCAGCCTCACGCCGGGGGCCTGCACCGGGATGGCCAAGCCGACGTTCACGCAGGTGTGCCTGTCGGCCGCGGGCAGCAGCACCGCCGGCCGGTGCGCCGAACTGCCGGGCTACAACACCGCGCGGGTCTATTTGGCGCCGTATCAGCCGGGGGTGGCCTACACCGCGCGCGGCCGCGGCTGCGGAGCCCGGGCGGTCCCGCCGGAGCCGATCTGCACCACGGTGGGCCCCACCACCGTCACGCTGTAGCCGGGTCCCAGCTGACCGGCAACTCCTTGATGCCGTGGATGAAGGCGGAGACCAGCCGCCGCGGCTCAGCGCTGACCGTGATGCCGGGCAGCTGATTGCGCAGTTCCTCGAACGCCACCTTGATCTCCCGGCGCGCGAGATTGGCCCCCAGGCAGAAGTGGGCGCCGCCGCCACCGAAGCCGAAGTGCGGGTTGGGGTTTCGCCGGACGTCGAAGCGCCACGGGTCGGCGAACCGGTCCTCGTCGCGGTTGGCCGAGCAGTACCACAGGCTGACCTTGTCGCCCTTCGCCATCGCGGTCCCGGACAACTCGAAATCACGGGTCAGGGTGCGGCGCATGTAGACCACCGGTGAGGCCCACCGGATGATTTCCTCCACGGCCGTCGGGGCGATCGCGTCGAAGTCGTCCCACCACAGCTGGCGTTCCTCCGGGAACTTGCTCAGCGCGATGGCCCCGTGGCTGATGGCGTTGCGCGTGGTCTCGTTGCCCGCGACGACGAGCAGGATGAAGAACGACGCGACCTCGGCCGACGTCAGACTCTCGCCGTCCACTTCGGCCCGCACCAGGGCGCTGGTCAGATCGTCCCGCGGATGTGCGCGCCGGTCCTCGGCGAGCTGATGGGCGTACGCGCCGATATCCATTGCGGTGCGGCCGAATTCGTCGTAGTCGCTGGAGATGTCGGGATCGCCGAAACCGAGGATCACGTTGGTCCAGTGGAAGATCCGGTCCTCGTCGCCGGCCGGGATGCCCATCATGTCGCAGATCACCTGCAGCGGCAGCGGCCCGGCCAGCGCGGACACCAGATCCGCCGATCCGTCGGGATGCTGTTCGATCATGTCGGCCACCAGTCGGTGCGCCCGGTCGCGCACCGAGGTCTCGATGCGTGCCACCACCTTCGGCGTGAACGCCCGGCTGACGATCGACCGCAGCCGCTGGTGCCGCGGGTCGTCCAGCACGATCATCGAGCCGAAGTACTCGGCCAGGTCGGGGTTGCCGTCACCGATCGTGATGTTGGGGCTCGAGCTGAAGATCTCGGGATGCCGGCTGGCGAAATGGATGTCGTCGTAGCGGGTGAGCGCCCAGTGGCCGGGTCCCGGTTCGACATCCTCGAACCGGACCTCGTCGAAGAACGTGATGGGCGATTCGCGCCGCAGGGTGGCGAACGCGCCGTCGCGGAAATCGTCGTTGCGGGCGAAGAACTTCCAGGTGTCCAGCCGGACGTCGGCCAGGGGGACCTCCGGGGGAGCCTGCCCGTTGGCAGTCAGACTGCTGGTCACGAATGCGACTGTATCGGCGTCACTGCACCGGGGACATCTGATCGAGCATTCCGCGCACGGCCTGCAGCAGGTACTTGCCGGGGTACCAGGCGTGGCCGTCGTTGCCGAGGCCGCCGAATGCCGGAGTGGTGCCGGTGTTGCTCAGGCTGGTGGTGCTGCTCGGGCCCGAGAACAGCGAACCGCCCTTGCTGCCGCAGGACGGCCAGGCGCCCAGACCCTGCTTGGCCAGGACCCGCTCGGCCACCTGGATCTGCTGCTCGCGCGTGGCGTGGGCCGGGCTGCCGACGCCGCCGTTGGCCGCCCAGGTGGCCGGGCTGAATTGCAGGCCGCCATAGAAACCGTTACCGGTGTTGATCGACCAATTGCCGCCGGATTCGCATTGTGCGATGGCATCCCAGTTCACGCTGTCGGCGCTCGCGGTCGCGGTGCTCAGGGCCATGATCCCCATCAGGAAGGCACCGGCGAGAGCGGCCATTGCGAAGAACTTGCGGATGCTTTTCATATGGCATGTTTCGCCCCATTCGTCGCACGTGTTACTCCGATCACAGCTTTATCTCTAAGGAATCACTGGCAATTCTCGGCGTGGCCGACCTCGAACTGGCCGATCTGCGAACCCGACACATCCAACGAGGGCCCGAGTCCGAACCAGATGTAGGTGCCAACCGTGTCCGGACGGGGAACACGGACCGGTAGACGGCGACCGACCACGGACTCGACCGACCACCGACTCGAGAAGGACATCACCATGACCGGCACCACGCGCCTCCTGGCGGCCCTACTGACCGCGATCACCCTGCTGGCCCCCTTCGCCGCGCCACCCGCGTACGCCGACAGCCGGCTCGACTTCACCGGCACCACCATCGACGGCGCGCCGTTCAACGGCGCGAGCCTGGCCGGCCGGCCGGCGGTGCTGTGGTTCTGGACGCCGTGGTGCCCGTTCTGCAATCAGGAGGCGCCGTCGGTCAGCCAGGTCGCCGCCGCCAATCCGCAGGTGACATTCGTCGGCATCGCCGCCCGCGCGGACGCCGGCGCCATGCGCGACTTCGTCGGCAGGTATCACCTCGGCTTCACCAACCTCGACGACGCCGACGGCTCGCTGTGGGCCCGGTTCAACGTTCCGTGGCAGCCCGCGTACCTGTTCGTCGCCGCGGACGGCACCTCGAGCTTCGTGAACAACCCGACCTCGGCGATGTCCGAATCCGAACTATCGGGCCGCGTCGCCGCCCTGGGCCGATAGGACCGGGCGGGTGTTACGCGAACTCATCGGCCTGGCGTTCGCCGCGGGACTCGTCGCGGCGCTCAACCCGTGTGGCTTCGCGTTGCTGCCCGCCTATCTGACCTTCGTCATCGGCGACAGCGCGCCGGGGCGGCCGGTGGCGGTCGCGCGGGCGATTGCGGCGACGGTGGCAATGACGGTCGGCTTCCTGACCGTCTTCGCGGTGTTCGGGGCGTTGACGATCCCGCTGGCCTCGGCGATCCAGCGCTACCTGCCGTTCGTCACGGTGGTCGTCGGGGTCGTCCTGATCGCCCTGGGCCTGTGGCTGCTGACGGGCCATGAGCTGCGCATCCCGACCACCCCGCCGCACGAACTCGCCCCGACCGAACGGCTCGGGTCGATGTTCGGTTATGGCGTCGCCTACGCGGTCGCCTCTCTGTCGTGCACCGTCGGCCCCTTCCTGGCCGTCACCACGGCGGCCACCCGGTCCGGGTCGCGGGCCGGCGTGCTCGGGGTCTACGCGGGGTATGCCGCCGGGTTCGCGCTGATCGTCGGGACGCTGGCCGTGGCCACGGCCTTCACCTACGCGGCACTGGCGATCCGGCTGCGCGCGATGCTGCCGGTGGTGAACCGGATCGGCGGGGCGCTGGTGGTGCTGGTGGGCCTGTATGTGGCCTACTACGGCAGCTACGAGCTGCGGCTGTTCAACTCGAACACCAACCCCCGGGACACCGTGATCGCCGCGGCCGGACGGATCCAGGGCGCACTGGCCGGCTGGGTGCACGGCCACGGCGGCTTGCCCTGGCTGGTGTTGTTGATCGTGCTGCTGACCGCGGCCGCCGCGTGGGCGCGCCGCCGCCGAAGTGTGGACCCAGGTCCCCGGGGCTGGTGACCTTCGCCGCGCGAACCGGACCGGTTTCCTGCCTACCGTTTTGACCATGACATATGTGATTGGTTCGGCCTGCGTCGACGTGGTGGACAAATCGTGTGTTCAGGATTGCCCGGCCGACTGCATCTACGAGGGTGAACGGTCGCTCTACATCAACCCGGACGAATGCGTGGACTGCGCGGCCTGCGCGTTCATCTGCAAGATGGACGCGATCTATTTCGAGACCGATCTGCCCGAGGACCAGAAACAGCATCTGGCCGACAACGCCGCCTTCTTCACCGAGATCCTGCCCGGTCGCGACGCGCCGCTGGGCAACCCGGGCGGCGCGGTCGACCTGGGCCCCGTCGGCGTCGACACACCGCTGGTGTCGGCCATGCCGCACAAGGACTGAGGAAGCCCCCGCTCGGTTCGCATTTACCGCCATGATGCGGTAGAGAAAGGGATAGTCGAGCCAGGAGTCGTCGAGTGCAAACCGTGTTGGGCCTGTCGGTGACGGCCACCAACGTCCAGACCGTGCTCGTCGAGGGTTGCGACGCCGACGGGATCACGCTCGAGCACGACGCGTTCGACGTCTTCTCCGGTGCCGAGTCCCCGATCCACGCGTCCGAACAGGTGGCCGAGGCCGTGCTGTCCATCGCCGAGGCCGACGGGCATCAGTTGCACAAGATCGGCGTGACCTGGAGCGAGGACGCCGATCTCGAGGCCTCACTGGTTCTCGACTCGCTCGCGGTACGCGGCTTCCACAACGTGGTTCCGGTGCGGCTGCCCCAGGCCGCCGAGGCGCTGGCCCGCAGCATCGGTCGGGTGATCGGCTACCAGCGCACCGCCGTGTGTGTCGTCGAACCGGACGCGATGGTGCTGGCCCTGGTGGACACCCTCGACGGTGAGGTCGAATCGCTGGTCAATCCGTCGGTGGGCGACGACCGTCAACTGCTGGACTGGATCGCATCGGTGTTCGCCGGTGAAGCCTGGCACCCCGAGGGCCTGTTCATCGTCGGCTCGGTCGGCCTGTTCGGCCGTGCCGGCCTGGCCGCCTGGCTGGAGCAGGGGCTGGGTGTGCCCGTGTTCGACCCGCCGGAGGCGGAGTTGGCACTGGCCCACGGCGCGGCACTGGCATCGGCGCACAACCCCGTCGGCGAGCTGGACCTCTGGTACGGCGACACGGATCCGTGGGCGCGTTCCACGGCGCCGGACCCCCGTCGGGCCATGCGGGGCCCGGCCCTGTTGCTCGCCGGGGGCGCGGTCGCCCTGGTGGTGTCGACGGCGCTGGCGATCACGCCGCACACGCTGCCGGACCGTGCCGTCGTGACGGCCGCTCTCACCCAGGCGCGCGTCGACCCTCCCGCACCGGCCGCGGTCGCACCCACGCCGGCCGAGGCACCGCCGGCGCCGGAAGGCCCGCCGGAAGCCGCCGATGTGCCCGAGCAGGTCGCCACCGGCGAGGTTCCCGCCGAAGCGCCCGCGCCGGCGGACGAAGCCCCGCCGATCGATCCGGCACCCCCTGAGGCGCCGCTCGTTCAGGAACCGATCACCGAGGTGCACCAGATCGTCCAGCCCGCGCCCGCCCCGGTGGCCGTTGCGCCGGTCCCTCCGGTGCCGGTGATGGCTCCTCAGCAACCGGTCGTCCCCGAGGTGCCCGAGGCCAGGCCGCGGCTGCGCGACCGCATCCTCGACAAGATCCCGGGCCTCGACCGGTTCGGACACTGAGCGTTAGGCGCTCAGGGCATGCAGGTTCTTCGCGGTCGGTGAGGTGGGCACCGTGGCCGGATCCGGATAGGTTCCCAGCACCCGATCCGCGGTGCCGGCGCTGGTAACGGTGAACCAGTACCGCTCGTTCTTGAAGTGGTGTAGCCGGTGGTTGCGCCAGACCGCCCGGTACGCGGCCGACCGGGGTTTGTAGTCCGTGTGCACCAGGTAGTGCGTCCACTCGTAGGCCAGGCCGAGCACCGCCAGGAAGCTCAGGAAGGTCAGGCCCAGCGCGGGCCGCGGAAACGCAAGCAGCGCAATGGCAATCGAACCGGGCTGCACCCACAGCTGTGCCCGCCACGGGATGAAGATCAGGTCGACCCGACGCGGGTCCGCATGGTGCTCGCGGTGCTTACGGGCCAACAATGGGTCGACGCGCATGACGCCGACGGCGCGGGGCCGCCAGTGCAGGATGACGACGTGGACCACCCATTCGAAGAACGGGAAGACCGCCACCATCGCCACGGGCACCAGGGCGTCGGTCCACTGCCAGTCGCCGATGACGATCCGCGCGGTCAGTGCGCCCACCAACACCGCGGCAATCATCCACGGGGAGGGATAGCGGCAAAATTGGGCGAGTGCCTCTGAGAGCCCGAATCCCTTGCGCGACTTCATTGTTGATTCTCCAATTTCTCCAGCGCCGCGAGGATGGCACTGGTGGCCGGGGCGAGCAGGTCGATGGCCGCCGCGCGGGCGGCATCGGCGTCGCCGTTTTCGATGACCTCGGCAAGACGACGGTAGGCCTCCGGCCGGCCGACTTCGGGGGCCATCACCACCGATAGGGCCGGGAGCGCCGGCTCGTAGGTCGCGCGCATCGAGTTGTACATCAGCCGGAACACGATGGAGTCGGCGGCGTCGACCACATGGTCCCAGTACGCCAGCGCGTGCCGTTGCCGAGCCACGGGGTCCTGCTCGGCGGCGAGCAGTTCGATTGTGCCGCTGAGTAATCCGACGAGTTCGGGGCCACGACGCTGCGCGGCGAGCTCGGCGATCTTCGGTCCGTTGTGCAGCCGGGTCTCCAGGACGCTGCGGATCACCGAGACATCGAGCTCGCCGTCGCGGACCATCAGGTGGGGCAGCAGGTCCAGCCCGGCGTGCCGGCGGTAATCCCGAACCGTGGTGGCGTCACCCTGGCGGATCTCCACGAGCCCAGCCGCTGTCACCCTCTTCAATGCCTCTCGGACCGCCGGCCGTGACACGCCGAGCACCTCGGCCAGCCGTCGCTCACTGGGCAGGGTATCCCCGGGCTGCACGTTCCCGCTGAGCACCTCGCCGACGAGCTGATCGAAGACGTCCTCGGGCACCGAGCGGCGGTTCACGGGCTGTAGTGCCATGAGCCGAAGCTACCGAGAGAACAGATCAGACGTCAAGTGGTCAGACCAATTCGGGGATCACTGGGATTTTGCCGGCGCCTCTGCTCATGCAGTCGGTCCCCGGTAGTCCACCTGCCAGTGCTTGATGCCGTTGAGCCAGCCGGACCGGAGCCGGTCCGGCCGTCCCACCGAGGTCAGATCGGGCATGTGGTCGGCGATCGCGTTGAACATCAGGTCGATCGTCATCCGTGCGAGGTTCGCCCCGACGCAGTAGTGCGCTCCCGTCCCGCCGAACCCGACGTGCGGGTTGGGGTCCCGCAGGATGTCGAATTCGTAGGGCCGGTCGAATACTTCTTCGTCGAAATTGGCCGAGCGGTAGGACATTACGACGCGCTGGCCCTTCTTGATCGGCACGCCGGAGAGTTCGTAGTCGGTGAGTGCGGTGCGCTGGAACGAGGTGACCGGGGTGGCCCAGCGGACGATCTCATCAACAGCGGTGGCCGGCCGGCGCTCCTTGTAGAGCTCCCACTGGTCGGGGTGTTCGGCGAAGGCGATCATGCCGTGGGTGATCGAGTTGCGGGTGGTCTCGTTGCCGGCGACGGCCAGCAGGACCATGAAGAACCCGAACTCGTCGTCGGAGAGCTTGTGCCCTTCGACGTCGGCCTGGATCAACTTGGTGACGATGTCGTCGCCGGGTTCCTCGGCCCGCAGGGCGGCAAGCTGCATCGCGTACATGATCAGTTCCACCGAAGCGGTGCCGTTGTCGTGGTGCGCGAACTCGGGGTCGTCGTCGCTGACCATCTGATTCGACCAGTCGAACAGCTTCTTGCGGTCCTCCAGCGGCACCCCGAGCAGCCCGGCGATGGCCTGCAGCGGCAGCTCGCAGGCCACCTGCTCCACGAAGTCGCCGGATCCCTCGGCGGCAGCGGCCCTGGCGATGTCCTGTGCGCGTCGGTCGAGGTCCGCGCGCAGCCGCTCCACGGCGCGGGGAGTGAAACCGCGGGAGATGATCTGGCGCAGGTGCGTGTGATGCGGGGCATCCATGTTCAACAGCACCAGCTTGCCGCCCTCGATCTGTTCGACCTGGGAACTCTCGGGATAGCGGGGTAGCGCCGTCTTCTCCTGACTGGAGAACACCTCGCTGTGCCGGGAGATCTCCTTGACGTCCTTGTGCTTGGTCACCAGCCAGAAGCCGTCGTCGTCGAAGCAATTGCCCGGCGGTTGCGCGTTCCACCAGATCGGCGCGGTCCGCCGCAACTCGGCCAGCTCCTCGACGGGCAGCCGGGCGCAGTTGAGGTCGGGATCGGTGAAGTCGAAGCCGGGGGGCAGGCTGGGACTGGGCATGGAGTACCGCTCCTTACGGGGTCTAACGCGTTGTCGGCGGGCCCAGGGGGCTCAAATGTATTGGTACACCGCCGATCGGGTGGGTGTGGCCCGGTTCACAAAACGCGAACTGGAACAGGTTCCTGTCCGTTCCGAGAAATTCGGTGTAACACCGGGGCGGCCTGCGCAGAAGCACAGGTATGGCGCGTTTCATCACGGGTTGGGTGGCTGTCGCGGCCGCCATGCTGGCGCTGGCCGCGCCGGCGCACGCTGACGTCGACGATCCGGGCCCGGCACCCGGTCCGCCGTCCACACCGACGGTGCAGTCGGCGCTGGCATCGCCCGCTGCGGCGGCCCCGGCGGACCCCGCCGGGACGGCTCCTGCGGACACCGTCGCGGCCGATACGCCGGATCCCGAACCCGCGCCCGGTCCCGAGGCGACCGAGGACGGTATGCCGCACCTGAGCAGCCCGCAGAATTTGCCGCCGGGTACCACCGGCGTACCGGAGCAGCGTCAGGGCCGCGGCCTGTCCTACCTGCGCGAACTGTGGCAGGCCTACCAGACCCAGGAGGTCAGCGGGGCCGACGCATTGTTGCTGCTGACCCAGCGGCCGATGGATCCGGGCGCAATGTCGCCGCAGGGCCTGCCGGCCGGCCCGCAGGCAGCCGCGTCACCGGCGGCCGCCGTACCGGCGGATCCGGCGCCGCCGGTCGACGTGGTGCCGTCGCCCTAGCCGGGTTCCTGGTAGTCGATCCAGGTGTCGCCGTAGATCAGCCGGTCGCCGGAGAACACCTCGAGACGTGTCGGCGACACCGTGTAGCTCGCGGTTTCGGTCTGCGCGACGAATCCCGTATCGGTGGATCGGGCCGGTGCGCGGGTGGACGCGCCGTCGCTGACGCGAACCCCGATGTATTCGTAGCCGCCATCGCCGGTCCGGCACACCACCACTTCGGAACGCTGGGTCCGGCCGACCGCGGCCGCCTGCTGACCTGCGGCGCACCTGGCCGCCGAGCCGACGAATCCGCTGTCGTCGATGCTCGGCGCGGCCAGGGCGGCCGGGCCGGTCGCGAGCGCACCGGCGATCACGATGCCGACCATCGCAGTCAACCGCAGCATTTCTTCAGCAAACCACCCTGAACTGCGTTTTCAGTGGAAGCTGGCCCGCGTTTCGCGAGTGCGGATCAGGCGTGCGCCTCGGCGGCCTCGTTGAGCGCGTCGAGGGTCTCGGTGGCCTCCAGGTACTCCTGCACCCAGCGCTCGATCACCGCGGAGGTCTTCTCCACCTTGGTGAACTGCCCGACCACCTGGCCGATCGGGTTGAACGCCACGTCCACCGACTCGTTGGGGAACTTGTGGGTGGCGGCGACGGCCATGCCGGACACCATGTACTGCAGCGGCATGCCGAGCGGCTTCGGGTTCTCCGGAGCCTCCCACGCCTCGGTCCAGTCGTTCTTGAGCATGCGGGCCGGCTTGCCGGTGAAGGAGCGGCTGCGCACGGTGTCGCGGCTGGTGGCCTTGATGTAGGCGGCATGCTGCACCGGGCTGTTCTCGGACTCCTCGACGATGACCCACTGGGATCCGGTCCAGGCCCCCTGGCAGCCCAGCGCGAGTGCCGCGGCGATCTGCTGACCACTGCCGATGCCGCCGGCGCCGAGGACCGGAACCGGGGCGACTTCCTTGACCACTTGGGGCCACAGCACGATCGAGCCGACGTCGCCGCAGTGGCCGCCGGCCTCGCCGCCCTGGGCGATGATGATGTCCACGCCGGCGTCGGCGTGCTTGCGGGCCTGGTACGGCGAGCCACACAGTGCGGCCACGACGCGGCCCGCTTCATGGATGTGCTTGATCATGTCGGCGGGCGGGGTGCCCAGCGCGTTGGCGATCATGGTGACCTTCGGGTGCTTCAGCGCCACCTCGACCTGCGGGGTGGCGGTGGCCTCGGTCCAGCCGAGCAACTGCAGTGCGTCGTCGTCGCTGTGGTCCACCGGGACGCCGTGGTCGGCCAGGATCTTCTTGGCGAAGTCGATGTGTTCCTGGGGTACCAGGTCGTTCAGCGTCTTCTTGAGCACCTCGGGATCGATGTCGGTCTGATCCATGCCCTCGTACTTGTTCGGGATCACGATGTCGACGCCGTACGGGTGATCGCCGATGTTCTCGTCGATCCAGTTCAGCTCGATCTCCAGCTGCTCGGGGGTGAAGCCGACCGCCCCGAGGACACCGAAGCCGCCGGCCTTGCTGACGGCGACGACGACGTCGCGGCAGTGGGTGAACGCGAAGATCGGGTATTCGATGCCGAGCTGATCGCAGAGCGCGGTACGCATGGTGGCTCCTAGGCCTGAGGGAATCCAACAAAACTGGAACGTGTTCTAGTTCAGTATGCCACCACGCGCCGGGTGACCGGTCCGCGGATCTCGTAAGGTATCGGCGTGCTGCGCCGAGGAACCACCCTGATGGTCCTCGTTGCGCTGCTGGTGGCCGTGTGCACGCTGGGGGCCGGCGACTTCCCGTCGTTCGCCCGCGCACAGGCCGCACCCGCCGACATCGAACTGTCCGACGGCTGGAAGCTGTCCTCGGCGCGCAAGGTCGCCGAGTCCGGCGACGCCGTGTCGTCACCCGGTTACGACGACGGTGGCTGGCACTCCGTACGGCGGATGCCGGCCACCGTGCTGCAGACCCTGCAGGACGACGGGGTCTACCCGAATCTGTACGTCGGTACGAATCTGCGCGACGAAGTGCCCGACGACCTCTACCAACAGGACTGGTGGTACCGGACCACCTTCACCGCCCCGGCCGGGCACTCGCAGTACCTGCTGCAGTTCCCCGGCATCAACTACCGCGCCGAGATCTGGCTCAACGGGCGGCGCCTGGCCGGCCCCGACACCGTCGTGGGCATGTACGCCGCGCACGATCTGGATGCCACCGCGCTGGTGCGCCCCGGATCGGCGAACACCTTGGCGGTCAAGGTAACTCCCGAACAGTCGGTGCAGGATGTCGACGGCGTGGAGCTGGCCGACAGCTGGTGGGACTGGATCAACTGGCGTGGAATCGGCTACCGCAAACAGGGTGCGGCCGGTACCTCATTCGTCCCGGACCGCAACGCCGGCATCTGGAAGCCGGTGTACCTGCGGGCGAGCGGCGACGTCACGATCGGACCTGCCACCGTCAACTCCGAATTGCCGCTGCCCAGAACGGATTCGGCCCGGTTGACCATCTACGCCGACGTCCGCAACCGCACGGACGCACCGGTGCGGGGAGTGCTGCGGGCAACCATCCGTCGCCCCGGCAAGCCGGACGTCCGTGTCGAACAGCCACTGAATCTGAAGCCGGGTGAGAGCCGCGAGGCCCGGTTCGATCCGGAGTCGTTCCCGGCACTGGCCGTGCCTGATCCGGATCTGTGGTGGCCGTACACCCTTGGCTCACCCGATCTCTACGACCTGGACCTGGAGTACCGCTCGTTCGACCGCGTCGTGGACGCGATGCACCAGCGGTTCGGGATCCGCAGCGTGCAGCAGTTCCGCGACACCGATGACGGGGTCGGCCGGAGCGACCGCGAACCCGGGAGTGACGGCGGCAACTTCTACCTGAAGGTCAACGGCCGCGACCTGAGGGTCCGTGGCGCGACATACACGCCGGACCTGTTGTTCGCGTCGGACCCCGACCGCGAGAGCGCCATCCTTGGTTACGTGAAAGACCTGGGGCTGAACATGATTCGGCTCGAGGGCAAATTCCCCGGCGACCATCTGCTGCAGGTCGCCGACGAACTCGGCATCCCGGTGATGTACGGCTGGATGTGCTGCAACCAGTGGGAGAAGTGGGCGCAGTGGGACGCCGAGGATCGCGCGGTGGCGCAGGCCAGCATGCGCTCGCAGATCACCGCGCTGCGTCCGCACGCGTCGGCCTTCCTGTGGGCCAACGGCAGTGATGGGCGTCCGCCGCCGCAGGTGCGCGGCTGGTACCACGACATTCTCGCGGAACTGCACTGGCCGAACGCCGTCGTGGACACCGTGTCGTCGATCAACCGGGACGAGGACGGCAACATCGCCTGGGACGGCATCCAGATGGCCGGTCCGTACAGTTGGCGGCCGCCGAGCTACTGGTTCGCGGGCAAGTACGCGGCCACCGAGGGTGCGACCGCCGAGCAGGGCGACAATGAGCACATCCCGCCGTTCGCGAGCCTCGAGCAGTTCATCCCGGCCGACAAACTGTGGCCGATCAACAGCACGTGGTATTTCCACGCCGGCTCCGACGACAACAACGAGCAACTGAGCAGCATCCGCACGGCCGTTGTACGGCGGTACGGATCCTCGCGGAGCGCACAGGAGTTCGCGGCGAAAGCCCAACTGGCACACTACGAATCGACGCGCGCACAGTTCGAGTCGTTCGCCGCGGGCGGATTCGACACCCATAAGATGACGATCTACTGGATGCTCAACAACCACTGGCCGTCATTCTTCGGGAATCTGTTCGACTACTACCTGCGGCCCGGCGGTGCGTACTTCGGCGCCAAGAAGGGCCTGCAGCCGCTGTCGGCGGTTTTCGACTCCTACGCCACCAGCGACCACCGCACCGCCACCGTCACTGTCACCAACCAGTCGCCGTCCGACCGGGACGGGCTGCGCGTACGGGTGCGGGTCTACGACCTGTCCGGCCGCGTCCGGGACGACCGCACCAGTGACCCGGTGTCCGTGCCCGCCAACGGCGCGGTCCCGGCGCTGGAACTGCCGCGGGAGGCGACGAATTCGCGGGTGTTCTTCGTGCGGTGCGAGTTGCTCGACCCTGCCGGAGCCGTCGTCGCCGACAACGTCTACTGGCAGTCCCAGCAGCGCGACGACGTCGGAGATCCCCGCAACGACAGTGCCTTCTCGCTCAACCAGGTCACCTGGGCCGACATGACGCCGCTGAACACCATGCCGCGAACCGACCTCGACGTGAGCGCGCGGCGGGCCGGTGCCGACGCGATGACCATCACGCTGTCCAACCACACCGGCCGGATCGCCTTCTTCAACCGGGCCGAGGTGCTCGCCGGGGAGTCCGGATCGGAGATCCTGCCGATCGAGTACAGCGACAACTACGTGACGGTGTTCCCCGGCGAATCGGTGGAGCTGAGCGCCACCCTGCCTGACGGGACGCACGCCGACCGGGTGCGCGTCCAGGGCTACAACACGCCCGCACTCGTGGTGCCGGTCGACGGCGCTACCTGACACCTGGCACAGCCGACTGAACTACGCTGCAAGCCATGCCCGACCACGACATCGCCGCGGCCCGCCGCGAGATCACCGACGCCCTGCTGACCGCGCTGGACCGGCGCCACGAACTGCTCGACGCGATCGTCGAGGCCGAGGACCGCCCGGCGGCGCTGGCCACCATCCGGGAAACCCTGGGCACCTCCGAGCGCAGCGCCGAGGCGGTTCTGGGACTGTCCTTCGACCAGCTGACCAAACAGTCCCGCCGCGCGATCGCGGCCGAGCTCGAGGACCTGAACTCCCAGCTGAGCTTCACCGCCTCGGACCGGCCCGCCAGTATCGGCGACAGCCTGACGCTGCGGCCGTTCTCCGGTTCGGCCGACCGCGACATCTTCGCGGCCCGCACCGAGGACATGCACGCCGCCGGCGACGGCTCGGGTGCGCCGGCCGGTGACCTGGACGACGAGATCCGCTCGGCGGTCAACCGGGTGGCCGCCGAGGACGCCGCCTGGTTCGTCGCGGTCGAGGGCGACGACAAGGTCGGCATGGTCTTCGGGGAACTCGCCGGCGGCGAGGTGAACGTCCGGATATGGATCCACCCCGCACACCGCAAGCGTGGATTCGGCACCGCTGCGCTGCGTCGTTCGCGCGCCGAGATGGCCGCCTATTTCCCGGCGGTGCCGATGGTGGTCCGCGCTCCCGGCGCCACACCGTCCTGAGCCGCCGGTGAGCGCACGCGCCGGCATAGTCGTCACCGGCACCGAGGTGCTGACCGGGCGGGTCGCCGACGCCAATGGTCCGTTCCTGGCCGACCAGCTGCTCGGCCTGGGTGTTGAACTGGCGCACATCGCGATCTGCGGCGACCGGCCCGACGATATCGCTGCGGCGTTGCGGTTCCTGGCCGGCGAGAGTGTCGACCTGATCATCACCAGTGGGGGACTGGGCCCGACCGCCGACGATATGACGGTGGCCGTGGTGGCCGAATTCACCGGCCGCGCCCTGGCGCTCGACGAGGAGCTCGAGGAGAAGATCGCCACGATCCTCCGGTCCTTGATGCGCCGCTTTCCGGATGCCGACTTCGACGCCATCCGGGCCGCCAACCGCAAACAGGCCCTGGTTCCCGAGGGGGCATTGGTCATCGATCCGGTCGGCACGGCACCGGGTGTCATCGTGCCCGGAACGCAGACCGCCCCGACGGAGTCTGATGCGCGGGCTCGTCCGCTGCCGGCTTCGCCCTCACTCCCGACCCCGACGGAGTCTGATGCGCGGGCTCGTCCGCTGCGGGCTTCGCCCTCACTCCCGACCCCGACGGAGTCTGATGCGCGGGCTCGTCCGCTGCGGGCTTCGCCCTCACTCCCGACCCCGACGGTCCTCGTCCTGCCCGGACCGCCGCGTGAGCTACAACCCATGTGGCGCACCGCAATCGGGCTGCCTGTCGTGTTGGATGCCATCGCAGGCCGGACCGCCTACCGGCAGGACACCGTGCGAATGTTCGGGCTGCCGGAGTCGGGTCTGGCCGAGACGCTGCGGACCGCCGAGCGTGACATCGACGGCTTCGACCGACTCGAGATCACCACGTGCCTGCGCCGCGGCGAGCTCGAGATCGTCACGCGGTACGAGCCCGACGATGCCGCCGTCTACATCCAACTGGTCGATGCGCTGCGCACCCATCATCCTCGGGAGTTGTTCTCCACCGACGGCTCCCTGATCGACGATCAGGTGGCCGCGCTGCTGGCCGGCCGGAAGATCGCCACCGCCGAGTCCTGCACCGCGGGGCTGATCGCCGCTCGGCTGACCGACCGGGCCGGCTCCTCGGACTACGTGATGGGCGGGGCGGTGGTGTACTCCAATGCCGCGAAGAGCCATGTGTTGGGCGTGGATCCGGCGTTGATCGCCGAGCACGGCGCCGTGTCCGAACCGGTCGCCGAGGCGATGGCCGCGGGGGCCCTGCGGCAGTTCGACGCCGACGTCGCGATTGCCACCACCGGCATCGCCGGACCCGGGGGAGGTTCGGCCGAAAAGCCGGTCGGCACGGTATGTTTCACCATTGCGGTGGCTGGTGCCCCTCCCGTGACGCGAACCCTGCTCTTGCCGGGCAACCGCGCCGACATCCGCGAACGTTCCACCACCGTCGCGTTCCACATGTTGCGGGAAGCGTTGCGTCCCTAGGGGACAGCGATCGATCCTGCCGACACCTCGTCCCAGTCCGGTGGGTGACATGGGGACACGGGTTGCCACACGTCCTCGTCGAGCAGGTCGCTGTAGGCGTCCAGTGCGCTGATGAGGTCGGGGTCGAGGTTGTGGTGCCAGTCGTCGTAGGCGTCCGCGTCGGGGTCGTCGTTGAGGCCGAGGACGCCGTGATAGTAGGCGGATTGGTCGTCGGGCCAGTCGTCGTCGGGCCAGTTGTCGGGGTTGTGGGGGATGGGTTGTTGCCAGAGGGTGAGGCCGTCGGGGTCGGGGTCGATGGCGAGTAGGTATTCGAAGATCTCGTCATCGTAGCGATCGGGTTCGGTTGTCGGGCAGGGTCTTTCGATGATGGGGGTCGTTTCGCGGACCGGTGCGCGGTCAGGTATCCCGGAGGGGTCGGGGTGGGGCGCCAGGCGGTCTTGGGGGTGGTGCATCGTGTTGATGCGGGGTTGTCCGTGGTCCAGGCCCGGCGGCGGGATCCATTCGACCCGGCCGTGTTCGTTGAGGTGGGTGTCCCAGTGGAATTCGGTGCACATGCGGTTGTCGGGGCCGCAGGCCAGGGTGAGTTTGTCGATATCGGTCACGCCGTCCTCGGCCCAGTCGGACTCGAGGTGGTGGACCTGGCATCGGTAGCCGGCGGCGATGCAGCCCGGCTTGGTGCAGCCGTGATCGCGAGCGTGCAGCATGATCCGCTGGGCTACCGAGGCGGTGCGTTTGGAGCGGCCCAGGTGCAGGGCCTTGCCGTCGCCGTCGAAAACCGCCAGGTAGTGATACGCCTCGGCGGCGTTGCGGATCAGATCGCGCATCGGCATCCGGGATCCGCCGCCGGTGAGGGCGGTCCCGGCACCGGCTTCGAGTTCGGCCAGGGTGGTGGTGACGATGACGGTGACCGGCAGACCGTTGAGATCGCCGAGGCTCTTGGTGGACAACACGATCCGTCCGGCGGCCACCAGGGCGTCGTGGCGGCGTTGCGCTGGGGATCGGGTGTCTGCGGCGATCTGTTCGGCGGTCGGCCGCCCCGTCACACAGGGGTTTTCATCGGCCGGGTTGCACATGCCGGGGGCGTCGAGTTTGGCGAAGATGGGTTCCCACACCGCCCGGCATTCCGGGGACATGGTTGCGGTGAACTCGGTGAGCCCGTCGGCGCTCTGGCGGCCCATCGTTGCGCCGCGGCGGCGTTGGCGGTCGGCGTCGTCGAAGTCGCCGTCAGGATGTAGCAGGGCCGCCAGGAAGTCGGCGGCTTTGCGGTACTCCTCGGGCCCGAACGCCACGGCCCGCTGGGCGAGGTCCTTCTCCGCGGCAACCCGGGTGGCCCGATCCACCGCGGCGGGCAGTTTCTTGAAGAATTTGCGGGTGATGCGCAGATGCTCGGCCCCGACCTGCCCGTGGGCCTGCGCGGCCGCGAAGTGCGGCAGCACCGGCGCCAGTGCTTCCCCGGTGACCGCGGTGCGCGGACCCAGGTCCGCGGCATCGGTGAGGCGCCGAGACGCCTCCTCGGCCGACACCTGCAGCCGCTCGGCCAGGACCTTGGGCCACGTGGTGGACCCCAACTCGCCCGGGCGGGCCTGGGATCGCAACCCGTGGATGATCCGATGATCCAGGGCCGGGCCCCGGCGAGCGATCACTTCCCGGCGGGCCAGCAGCTCGAGCAGCTCGGGTGGGGTGAAACCGTCCAACGATGCGGCGGCCAGCACATTCAGAGCGGTCTCGATCGACGCCAGGGCACCCAGGACGGTGTCCCGATCGCCGACTGCACTGGATGTCATATTCGAACACTAGTTCGAATTGCCGACAAAGTCCAGTGGCAGCGCTACCCGATATCGGCGACCAACACCCCCGCGCGCCGGTTGATGGCCCGGGCGGCGCGCGGCAGTCCGGTGGTGTCTCCACCGGCGGGCACCAGCCGCGGGTGGACCAGATGAAAGTCCTTGCGGCCCATGCGGATATCGGCCTCGCCGGCGGCCAGCACGTTCTTGACCCAGTTCGTCTTGCCGTGGATCAGGCCGATCGCGACGACGTTGTCCTTGCGCAGGGGCGAGACCACCGTCTCGTAGCGGGTGCCCGACTTCCGTCCGACATGCGTGATCACCCCGAACGACGGCAGGTGCCGAAGAATGGGCCCCAATGCCGGATTGAGATATTTGACCTGCATGTTCTCCAGCCACGGCGGCATCAGCATCGGCACGCCGGGCACGTCGTTGGGATGGCTCACGGGGTTGTCCTCTCGTCCCGGTCCCACACCGTCATCACGGTACGCAGGATCTCCTCGGCGCAGCCCAGACCGGCCAGGTGGCTCTCGCCGGGGATGGTGTAGAGCTTCGCGTCGGGCAGTGCGGCCACGCAGTGCTCGCCGTGGGCGTAGGGGATGATGTGGTCGGCGTCGCCGTGCCACCAGTGCACCGGCACCTTGACCTCGTCGAGGCTGAAGCCCCACGGGCGGGCGAACGCCACCACATCGGCGAACGGCGCGGACAGTTGCTTACGACTGCCGTTGAGCAGATCGTCGAGGAACATCGCCCTGAACTCGGGCCGCACCAGCAGTCGCCGGTCACCTTCGGGCGAGATGGCCGCGTAGGCGTACAGCGCGGGCGTGGCGATCGGGCGGATCATGTTGACCAGGGTGACCGCAGCCAGTCGCATCGGCAGGCCGGCGACCTCGAGCAGCGGCGCGACGACGGTGCCCAGCGTCATGGCGCCGCCGCTGATGGCGTCGCGTCCCCGGGTGGGAGCCACCCCGCCGAGGACAGCGGCGGTGATCACGCGGTCGGGCATCGCGGCCGCGCACGCCAGCGTGTAGGGCCCACCGCCGGACAGTCCCACGACGGCGAACCGCCCGACGCCCAGGGTGTCGGCGATGGTGCGCAGGTCATGCGCGAATTCGGACACGGTCTCGTACTGGTGCGGTGTCGACGAGCCGATTCCGGGGCGGTCCACCCCGATGAGCCGGATGTTGTTCTGCTCCGCGAACAGCCGGGCCTCGGTCGGAATCTGGCGGCGCGCACCGGGCGTGCCGTGCAGCCAGAAGACCGAGCGGCCCTGCGGGTCCCCGAACTCGGCGAAACTGAGCCGGCGGTCACCGTCGACGCCGATGTTGCCCTCCAGCTTCGGCCGGGCGATGTCGAATGCCATTCGGCAAGTGTGCCACGCGTGATGTGGTGGATTCGACGATCGCGATACTCTGCGCCGATGACCGAACGCACCGCCGACGACCACTGGGATCTGGCCTCCAGCGTGGGCGCGACCGCGACCATGGTGGCCGCTTCGCGGGCGCTGGCGAGCCGCGCCGCCGACCCCCTGATCGACGACCCGTTCGCCGAAGCGCTGGTCCGCGCGGTCGGGCTGCCGTATTTCGTCAAGCTGCTCGACGGCGAGAACCCGTCCGGTGACCCCGAGCACGATCCGCAGCAGTCGGCCAACCACATCGCCACGCGCACCCGGTTCTACGACGATATCTTCCTCGACGCCACCCGCGGCGGGGTCACCCAGGCGGTGATCCTGGCTTCGGGCCTGGATACCCGGCCCTACCGCCTGCCGTGGCCGGCGGGCGCCACGGTTTTCGAGATCGATCTGCCCGCCGTGCTGGATTTCAAGGCGTCGGTGCTGGCGCCGATCGCACAACCGGCCGCGGCGCACCGTCCGGTCGCCATCGACCTGCGCCAGGACTGGCCGGCAGCGCTGCGGCACGCGGGTTTCGATCCGGCGCTGCCGACGGTGTGGAGCGCGGAGGGCCTGCTCTATTACCTGCCGGATGCCGGTGCGCTGCTCGACCAGATCAACGCCGCGAGCGCGGTGGGCAGCTGGCTGGCGTTCGACTTCATCCCGGACATGTCGTCGTTCAGTGAGCGGACGGCGATGAACGAGGAACGTTGGCAGCGGATGGACGTCAACATCAATGACCTGATGTATCACCAGGACCGGCGGCACACCCTGCAGCATCTGGCCGACTGGCGGATCGACAGCCAGACCGTCGTCGAATTGCACGAACGGTACGGCTTGGCCTACCCGGAGCGCGAGGTCTTCGCGGCGTTCGCCGACACGACGTACATCACCGCTCATCGCTGACCACGACGGTCAGCTTGTTGCCGGTGCGTTCCACGTGCAGACCGGCCCGGCGTGCCACCGTGACGACGCCGGCCGCGTCATTCGGTTCGCTGCGGCCCGACGCCAGCACCCGGGCGAGTTCGCCCTTGTGGGCCTTGTTGAAGTGACTGACGACCGTGCGGGTGCCATCGGGTCGTTCGGAGAGCACGTCGACGGTGACAACACCGACGGCACCGGCAATGCGGCCCAGCGCCGCGTAGGCCCCCGACCGCAGGTCGACGACGAGTTCCTCCGCGGCGATCTTGGCCAGCACCGGTTCGAGTGCGGGCTTCCAGCGGGACGCCAGGGTGGCCCCGCCGGGCAGTTTGGAACCGGCCGACAGGCGGTACGCCGGGATCTCGTCATCGGCGCGGAGCAACCCGAAGAGCGCCGAGCCGACCGCCAGCCGAGCTCGAGCCCGTTGCGCCGCAGCACCTTTCAGCGATCCGATGTCCAGCGCGTCATAGAGCACCCCGGTGTAGCGGTCGATGGCGGGCATCGTGGGCGCCGACCATAGCGCGGCGTTGCGGTCGATCTCGGCGTCCTGCTTCGCCGAGATCCCCAGGGCGCGACGGGACGCGGGACGGTCGGCGGCCAGGGCGACGAGTTCGTCGACCAGGTCCTCGCGCACCGGGGTGAGGCTGGGATGGCCCAGCGCCTCGAGCCGCAGTGCCGGGGCGTCACCGCCGGCACGCTTGGTCTCCGACGGCGGCAGCAGCACGATCACGCATCAGACCGTAGCGGGCGACCGCGGCGAGGCCCACCCGGCCCGACGGGGTGGGGCGAATCAGCCGAAGCCGAACCCGAATCCGAATCCGCCCCAACCCCAGCCCCATCCCGGCCAACCGGAGTTGTACGCCGAGGGCCCGGGGAACGTGGTGATCTGCGAGTTGCCGTTGGATTCGCACTGGGTGGTGTAGTTCGAGGTGTTGACGCACCGCGGTAGCGCGTTCGCCGGTGAAGCGGACAGCAATATGCCGATGCCCAACGCCATCGCCGACGCCGCTTCCACAATAGATTTTGTGGCCATGACCTGCTCCGATCGCAGGAAATTATCCTACGCCCGCGGCGGGTGGTTCGGTACCTCGCCGAGCGCGAATTCTGATGAGAGGTGCCGGTGGACCGACACCGCGTAGTCCCCGCCGGTGAAGGGCTCGCGGTCCCAGGTGGACCAGCGCGCCACGGGGGTCAGCCCGGCGGCCTCGGCGAACCGGTCGTAGTCGGCCAGTGGCAGGCGGCCGGCCCGTAACTGGAACCCAGCGATCAGCAATCCGCCGGGCGCCAGTCGCGCCGCCAATTGCCCGAGCGCGCGGTCCTCGGTCCCGGGGGTCAGGAAGATCATCACGTTGCCGGCCAGCACGACCACCTCGAAGACTTCGTCGAGAAGTCCATCCAGCGACGCGAGATCGGCCTGTACCCAAGGTAATTCGGGTGCCTTCTCCCGCGCGGTGGCCAGCATCGCCGGATCGGCGTCGACGCCGGTGACCGGGAAGCCGCGCCGGGCCAACTCGATCGCCACCCGGCCGGTGCCGCAGCCGGCGTCGAGGATCCGGGTCAATCCGTCGGCCCGGGCCAGGGACTCCACCAGATCGGCCTCGCCGTGGATGGCCGCGCCCCGGGCGGCCATCCGCCGCCACCGGGCGTCGTAGTCGTCGCCGCGGGGACCGTCCGAGCCCGCCCAGCGGGTGCTCATCCGTGGGCCAGCAGCAGGGGGACGCGCTGTTCGGCGCTGGTCAGGGAACCGTGCTGCCCGAGCAGGTTCGATTCCATCGGTTCGGCCCGGGGCCGCGTGAGTATGACGGTGTCACGTGCCGCCACGACGACGTCACCGATCCGGGGCCGGACCGCGTCGCTCACGGTGTCGCCGAACCAGCCGGCGGCGATCGCCTGTTCTCGGGTGGCCACCCAGGCGCGATCGCCCAGCACCTCGCGCCAGATCCAAGCCACCGACTCCGGCGCATCGGTGTGGACGTGCCGGGCGCGCGGCTCCCCGGCGATCATCGAAACCCCTTCCTGCAGAACCGGATCCGATTCGATGTCGACCTTCTCGCCGGCGGCCACCATGCCATGATCAGCCACCACGGCCAACATCGCGCCCGGCGGCAACGCGTCCATGATCGACTCGACCAGGCGGTCGACCTGGCGCAGCTGCATCCGCCAGGGCTGCGAGCCGGGTCCGTAGAGGTGGCCGAGCAGGTCCAGGTCGGCGTGGTAGCCGTAGCACAGCCCGCCCTCGGCGACCGCGGCGCACACCTGCGCGGCCAGGTCACCGATGCCCAGCACGCCGATATATCGGCCGCCGCGAAGCACCGCGCGGGTCAGGCCCGACTCGGCGAACTGTGCGGCCGAGATCACCCGGACCGCGATCCCGGCGGCCCGTTCGAAGACTGTCGGCATCGGCTGCACCTGTTCGGGCGACAACCCACCATCGACCGGCTGCCACCGCAGTGCGTTCAGCACCCCGGCTCCGGGCAGCCGAAATGTCATCCCCACCATGCCGTGTCGGCCGGAACGATGCCCCGTCCCCACGGCCGCCAGGCCCGCGACGGTGGTCGCCGGGAAGCCCACCTGCAACGTGCGCCCCCGCAACCCGGCCAGCACCGGGGCATCGGCCGCGAAGGTGTCCAGCAGTTCGGCGCCCAGGCCGTCGATCAGCAGGACGGCCGCGCCACGCACGGGGCCGGGCAGGCCGATCCGGTCCTCGAACCCGGGCGCTCCCAGCGCCGACAGTAGCGCGGGCGTGACGTCGGCCAAGTGCGGCAGGGCGGTGTCCGGGCGTGGCAGATCCACCCGGTCAGCCTAGCCTTGCGGGTATGGGTTCGTACCGCTCACCGTCGACGGGCTCGATCGTCCGCGCGGTCCTTTTCGACACCTTCGGGACGGTGGTCGACTGGCGCACGGGAATCGCCTCGGCGGTGGGCGATTTCGCCCACCGATACGAGATCAGGATCGATGCAACACAATTCGCCGACGCCTGGCGGTCCCGATATCAGCCGGCGATGCACCGCGTGCGGTCCGGGCAGCGCGCCTTCGTCGATCTGGACACGTTGCACCGGGAGAACCTCGATGCGGTGCTGCGCGACGCCGGGCTGGATCCGGCCGGCTTCGCTCCCGACGACGTGGACGCCCTGGCGCGGTCGTGGCGCTGGCTGCCACCGTGGCCGGACAGTGTCGCCGGGATCAGCGCACTGGCCACCGCGTTCATCGTCGGTCCGCTGTCCAACGGGAACACTGCGCTGCTCGTCGACATGGCCAAGTACGCGGGGCTGCCGTGGGATGTGGTGCTCGGCTCCGACGTCGGCCGCAGTTACAAACCCGATCCGGCGGCGTACCGCACACCCGGGACATACCTGGGCCTGGAGCCGGGGGAGATCATGCTGGTGGCCGCGCACAACGGCGATCTGGCGGCGGCCCGGTCGGCCGGCCTGGCGACCGGCTTCGTGGTCCGGGCCCACGAACACGGGCCGGCACAGCTCAGCGACCTGGAGCCCGAGGCGGACTGGGATGTGGTCGCCGGGTCAATGATCGAGCTCGCCGAACTCCTGGATGTCAGGAGTTCGGCAGCCGCACGACCTGGACGAAGAACTCGTCGATCTGACGAACCGCGCTCATGAACTGGTCGAGGTCCACCGGCTTGGTGACATAGGCGTTGGCGTGCAGTTTGTAGCTGCGCAGAATGTCCTCTTCGGCCGACGAGGTGGTCAGCACCACCACCGGGATGTGGCACAGGTCCGCATCGGATTTGATCTTCTCCAGCAGCTGGCGCCCGTCGTACTTCGGCAGGTTGAGATCGAGCAGGATCAGATCCGGCCGCGGGGCCCCCTCGTGCGCACCGCGCCGGTACAGGAAGTCCAGCCCTTCCTCGCCGTCGCGGGCGACGTGCAGCGTGTTGTTGATCTTGTTGTGCTCGAACGCCTCTCGCGTGATCAGCTCGTCGCCGGGGTCATCCTCGACCAGCAGGACGTCGATGGGCCGGGCGTCGGAGCTCATACGTGTGTTCCTTCCTCTTCCATCTGGGGGACGACCGCATGCACCGGGAGCGTGAAATAGAACCGGGTGCCGCCGGCGTAGGACGTGTCGATCCAGATCGTGCCGCCGTGGTATTCGACGATCTTCTTGCATAATGCCAGTCCGATGCCGGTGCCCGCATAGGCGTCGCGGCCGTGCAGCCGCTGGAAGATGACGAACACCTTGTCGACGAACTCATCGCCGATACCGATTCCGTTGTCGGACACGCTGAATCGCCACTGATCCGGTGCCGCGGGGTCATCCGACGACTCGAATTCGATGTCGATGCGCGGCGTTTCACCGGGGCGGCTGAATTTGACGGCGTTGCCGATCAGGTTCTGCCACAACATCGTCAACAGCGTGGCATCCCCGAGCACGCGCGGCAGCGGACGGAGGGGCCGGGTGATCAGCGCACCGGACTCCTCGATCGCGCCCGAGACATTCTCGATGGCCAGATCGAGCACCCGGTCGAGTTCGACCTCGGCATGGGTGACGTTGAGCCGGCCGACGCGGGAGAACGTCAGCAGGTCGTTGATGAGCACCTGCATGCGTTTGGCTCCGTCGACGGCGAACCGGATGTATTCGGTGCCACGCTCGTCGAGTTGATCGCCGTATCGCCGTTCCAGGAGCTGGCAGAACGAAGCCACCTTGCGCAGCGGTTCCTGCAGATCGTGCGACGCCACGTAGGCGAACTGCTCCAATTCGGCGTTGGATCTGCGCAGTTCGACGGTCTGCTCGTCGAGTACCTGGGCCTGCTCGGTCAATCGCGTTCGCGCCGAACGAGATTCGTCGAGTTCGGCGACGATGCGCTGGCGCATGTCCTCGACGTCGCGACCGATGGCGCGAATGTCCCGCGGGCCGGCGGGCACGATCCGCTCGCCGAAACTGCCACCGGTGATCCGCCGGCACGCCGCGGCCAGCGCACCCAGGGGCCGGGTGATGGCACTACGCACCAGGACGGCCAGCAGCGCGGCGGTGGCCACGAAGACCGCCAGGATCGCGATCAGAACACCGTTGCGCCATGCCTGGGCGCGCCGCAATTCGTGCAGGGCATCCGCCCGTACTGTGCTCAGGTGGTCGTTCTGGGCCTCGAAGAGGATACGGATATCGTCGAATTCGGCCTTTCCCCGCTCGACGCTGGCGGCGTCGGCGGCGGTGGGCCGCCCGGGGGTCACCGAGTTGATCAGCGGTTCCGCGTAATTGGTTCGCCATCGGGCGCCCGCCGCCTCGATGGCCTCGAGGTCGGCCATCTGCTGGGGTCGGTCACCCGCGCGGCGGCGGATCTCATCGGCGGCCGCCGCCTCGGCGCGCTGGCCGTCGGCATACGGCTCCAGGAACTGCCGATCGGCGGCGATCACGTAGCCACGGACCGCGGTTTCCTGATCGCGCAGCCCAGCCTGTAACTCCTGGGCGGCGACCCGGGTGGGCTGGATGTCCTCGGCCAGCTCGGCGGACATCCGGTCGATCTTGTGCAGCAGCACGGCCACCGCCACCGCGCCGGCCAGCACCACCAGTCCGATCGCCGACAGCATCAGGTTCAGCCAGCCCAGCACGCTCAACCGCAGTGCGCGGCTCACCAGGGCATCCGCTCCACCCGCACGACGGCGATGTCGTCGGACAGGCCGCCATGTGCCTGGGCCATCGCCTCGGCGCCGTCGATCAGCGCGTCGACGAAGGTGGCCGCGGGCAGATGGGCCAGCGACCTCGCCAACTCGAGCAGGCCCTCCTCACCCAGGCGCTCCCTGCCCCGACCCGAGTGGCCCTCGAAAACACCATCGGTCAACAGCACCAGCCCGGCGCCGGCGGGCAGCTCGACCTTGTCGGCGGGCCAGTCACCGTCATGCAGGCCCAGCGCCCCGGCACCGGGCGGTTCGATCCAATCCACGGTGCCGTTGTGGTGTAGCAGCATGCCGGGGTGCCCGGCGCGCACGGCGGTGATCATCGGACCCGCCGGCGGGATCGCGAGGCTCAACACCGTCGCGAAAGCCCCGCTGCCGGACCGTTCGGTGCTCAGGATCCGGTTGAGCTCCCGCATCCGATCGGGACCCCGTAGGCCGGCGAATGTGAGCGCACGCCAGGCGATGCGCAGCGCCACCCCCAGGGCGGCCTCGTCCGGGCCGTGGCCGGCGACGTCGCCGATCATCACGTGCACGGTGCGATCCGGGGTTTGGACGAAGTCGTAGAAGTCGCCGCCCAGCAGGGCGTTCTCCCGGCTGGGCCGGTACCGGGCGACGATGTTGACGCCGGGATCGTCGAGGAGCAGCGGTGAGGGCAACAGACCGCGCTCCAGCCGGGCCGTTTCCCGGGCCCGCAGCTCGCTGGCGTGCAGGTCCACGGCGGTCAGTTCGGCGCGTTTGCGTTCGATCGCGTACAGCAGGGCGCGCTGCAGCATCTCCGGTTCCACGCGGCCCTTGACCAGATAGTCCTGCGCGCCGGCGCCGACGGCGGACACGCCGAAGTGTTCGTCGGTGAACCCGGTGAGCACGACGATCGGCAGGGTCACGTCGAGGCGGGTGATGCGCTCGAGCACCAACAGGCCGGTGCCGTCGGGCAGGTTCATGTCCAGCAGGACGCAGTCCGGCCGGTTGATCGCGATCTGGCGTTCTGCCTCCGCCAGCGAAGGGGCCAGTGTCACCGTGGTCTGCATGCTGGTGTCGGCGATCAGTTCCTCGACCAGCAGAGCGTCCTGGCGGTCGTCCTCGACGAGCAACAGGGCCAACGAACCACGCACATCGGTAGACAGGGGACCGGCGGGCGATGCTGAAGTGGCGATGTATCGACCTTACCGGTTACCCGGACCGGAGCCGCCCGCTCAGGCGGACTTGGTGAGCTTGGCGCCCAGCAGCGGCATCATCATCGAGCGGCGGCTGGTGTTCGCCTCGGCGAATTCCTCGAGGGCATCGGGCACCGACGCGTAGACGGCGCCGGCGTTCTCCAACGCCTGGCCCGCAGGACCGCCGGCCACCATGGCCCAGTCGACACCGGCCTTCTCACAGGTCTCGGAAACGACTTCGAGCAGCCGTGCGGCCGGGGCGGTCACGATGTCCAGGGCACTGAGGTCGATGACGAACGGCTTCTCGTCGTTCACGAACCGGCGGACCAGGGCGCTGACCCGATCCAGGTTGTCGGAGCTGATGGACCCGCCGACGGTCACCACGTTCGCCAGCTGGCGGGACAGCGCGCGTATCCAGGCACCGTCGCAATCGAAGACGGGATTGCCGTATCGCAGTACGGACCCGGCCTTGCGGAAGGCGTCGGTCGATGCGTTGATCGGCGTCATGACGGCTCCATCCCCTGGTAGCTGCTGGTTCGAGACTCGAAGCTCGACCACTGCCACGAAGGCTATGAGGCAAATCTAAGGTCACTGGGAGCAGTGTCTAATACGTTCGTGAGAATTGTTTTGCCCTGATACCCGCCGGTAACAATCGCAATATGGCGAAAACCATTGTCATACAGTTGATTTCGGCGATCAGATGCGCGCGCGGGCGATTTGCCTGATTTCATCGGGCAGGGCTGCTATCCCGACGAGGCGGGGTAGCAGCTCCGGTTCCTTGGTCATCGCGCGGAAGACCAGCCCGACGGTGATGTCGTGCGCGGGCCGGTGGACCACCTCGATCTGATCCCCGGCACGCACCGGTCCGGCGTCGAGCACCCTCAGGTACGCACCGGGCACGGCCGCCGCGGTGAACGTCTTCATCCAGCCCCGCACCGCCAGCCATTGCGCGAACGTCCGGCACGGAATTCGCGGGCGCGACACCTCGAGCCGCAGGCCCGACGCGCCCACCGCCCACTGCTCGCCGATCCGGGCGTTGGTGACATCCAGACCCGAGGTGGTGAGGTTCTCGCCGAACATCCCGTTGAGCAGGTCACGTCCGAGGATGACCTGCCAGTGGTCGAGGTCCTCGCGGGCGTAGGCGTACACGGCCTGATCGTCGCCACCGTGGAACGTGCGATTGCAGATCGTGTCGCCCACCAGTCCGCTGCCCAGGCCGTTGTGCATCGGGCCGGGCGGGCGGACGGCGACGGCGTCGTCGATCGGCCGTTTGTCGATACCGGTCCCGCTGCCCGGAACGGCCACATTGACCGTGAGAACCCTGCCGACCACCGTCATGCGGTCGAGGGTAACGGCCAGTTCCCGGCCGGCCGCCGACGGCGGGGAGATCCCACGCTGTCAGCAATCACACAGCATTTCGATCCCGGGGCCGACGGCGCCGCGCTGTTAGGCTGACCGGCGGGGGTCAGTGGGAACCGTCGGGTTCGGCGAGCACGAGGCCCGGCGGCAGTGCATCGTCGGAAGTGGTCGTCAGGAAGAGTCTGTGCGCAGCGGAGAGATCAAGGCCCTCACCGGGCTTCGCATCTTCGCGGCACTGTGGGTCGTGTTGTTCCACTTCCGGCCCCTGCTGCACGAGGCCGCGCCCGCATTCGCCTCGGCCGTCGCGCCGCTGCTCAACGCCGGCGCACAGGGCGTCGACCTGTTCTTCATCCTGAGTGGTTTCGTGTTGACCTGGAACTACCTGGACACCATGGGGCAGTCGTGGTCGCTGCGCGGCACAGTCCGGTTCCTGTGGCTGCGCCTGGCCCGGGTCTGGCCCGTCTACCTGGTGACGCTGCACCTGGCCGCGCTGTGGGTGGTGTTCACCTTCTACGTCGGCCATATCCCGACCGAGGACACCAGCGCCTTCAACGCCGTCAGCTACATCCGGCAGCTGTTCATGGTGCAGTTGTGGTTCCAGCCGTTCTTCGACGGTTCCAGCTGGGACGGTCCGGCCTGGTCGATCAGCGCCGAATGGCTGGCGTACCTGCTGTTCGGCGTGCTGATCATGGTGATCTTCCGGCTGGCGCAGGTCACCCGGGCGCGCGGCCTGATGCTGCTGGCCCTGGCGGCGTCGCTGCCGCCCGTCCTCCTGCTGCTGATCAGCGGGCACTTCTACACCCCGTGGAGCTGGCTGCCACGGATCCTGATGCAGTTCACCGCGGGAGCGCTGGCCTGCGCCGCGGTCCGCCGGCTGCGCCCGTCCCACCAGACGCGCGTGCTGGCCGGCGTCGCCGCCGCGGCCATCGTCGCCGCGTCCGTGAGCCTCCTCTATGTTCTGGACGCCCACCCGCTGCACGATGTGATCGACAGCGGCGGGGTGGTGGACCTGCTGTTCATGCCGTTGGTGGTGGCACTGGCCATCGGCGTCGGGACGCTGCCGCGGCTGCTGGCCACCCGCGCGATCGTCTACGGCGGTCAGATCTCGTTCTGCCTGTACATGCTCCACGAGTTGGTCCACACCAGCTGGAACTGGGCGGCCCGGCAGTTCGACCTGACGCTGACCGGCGGGCCGGGCAAGCTGATCGTGGCCGGCCTGTTCGCGCTGTGCCTACTGGCGGCGGCGCTGCTCTACCACGTGGTGGAGGAGCCGGCCCGGAAGTGGTTGCGCCGCATGCTCGACGCGCGCCCGCCGACGGACGACCCCTCCGGCGCGATACGGCCGGATCGACGGAAGGCGGCGGTGCGGTGATGCGCACACTCCTGCGCGCGACGGCCCTCTGGGCGCTGACCATGCTGACGGCGCTGACGGTGCTCGTCACCCCGGCGGCGTGGGGCGCGCCGGCGGCGTCGACGGCGCCCGCCAGTCGGATCGCGGTGATCGGTGATTCCTACACCACCGGCAGCACCGAGGGTGGGGTGGGGCCCAGCGGCTGGGCGCCCCGGGTCTGGCAGATGCTGGCGACCCAGGGCTTCAACGTGACACCGGAGGTGTCGGCCGAAGGCGGTGCCGGATACGCGATCCGCGGCAACCACGGCAGCCTGTTCGGTGACCTGACGCCCCGCGCCGTCCGGCCCGACGACGCGTTGGTGGTGTTCTTCGGATCCCGCAACGACGCACCGGCCGACCCGAATGTGGTCGCGGCCAATGCGGCGGTGGCGTTCGCGCAGGCGCGACGGACCGCACCGGGGGCGAAGCTGTTGGTGATCGGGCCGCCGTGGACGGGTGCCGACGTGCCGCCGGCGGTGTTGCGGATCCGCGACGCACTGCGCGCGCAGGCCGTGTCGCACGGTGCGACGTTCTACGATCCGCTGATCGCCGGGTGGTTCTTCGGTACGCCGTGGCTCATCGGTCACGACGGTGTGCATCCGACCGACGCCGGACACGCGTTCCTGGCCGACCGCATCGCACCGTTGATCGCCGCCCAGCTCTCCCGGCCCGTCTGACGCCGGGATCAGCTCACGAAGGTAGGCCGCGCGTCGCCGCGTACGATCGCCAGCCGCCGAATGTCGTTATCTCCGAATGGTTCTCGACCAGGGCGGGCTCGCCGATCACGCCGAGGACAACTGACCCGTCGGCCAGGGCGACCTTGCCGATGGACAGACCGGCCGGCTCGCCCAGCAGGATCCCGGCCAGCCCGGGCCGCGGCACCGACCAGACCTCGACCGCCACCGCGACGCCCGAGCCGTCGGTCACCCGGACCATCGCGGGGTGCTCGTCGGCGATGCTCCACAGCCGGTAGACCGGCTCGGTGACCGTCTCCCGCACGAACACCGCGCCCGCCTCCACCAGATTCGGGTTCAACTCCAGGCCGCGCATCAGGGTGCCGTTGACCGCCAGCAGCACGGTGTCGTCACCGACGGGGCCGGGGTCCGCCACGATGCGCGTGCCCGAGGTGCCGTCGAGGATCTGGGCGATCTCGGCGGCCGAGCCGATCACGCCGGCGGCGTGCGGGGTCCGTTCGACGAAGTCGGCGACGGCGGCGACCTTCGGTTCCATCGATCCCTTGCCGAATTCGCCTGCGGCGATGAGGTTCCGGGCCTCGGCGACGGTGAGCCGGTCCAGCCACTTCTCGGCGGGAGTGCCGAACCCGACCGCGACGCGGGACACCGCGGTGGGGATCAGCAGCAGATCGGCGCCGAGTTCGTGCGCCAGCAGGCCCGAGGCCAGATCCTTGTCGACGACGGCTTCGAGGCCCGAGACGGTGCCGTCGGCTTCGACCACCACCGGAATTCCGCCCCCGCCCGCCGCGACGACGATGGCGCCGGCGGCCAACAACTGCCGGATCGAGTCGGTCTCGAGGATCGCGGTGGGAACGGGGGAGGGCACCGTGCGGCGCCAGCCGCGCCCGGCGTCCTCGGTGATGGTCCAGCCGTGTTCGGCGGCCATGGTCCGGGCGGTTTCTTCGGGCATGAACGAACCGACCGGTTTGGTGGGGTTCGCGAAGGCCGGGTCGTCGCGGTCGACGACGGACTGCGTGACGACGGCGACGACGGGCCGCGAGATGCCACGCCGGATCATCTCGTTGTGCAGCGCCTTGACGAACATGTACCCGATGGCGCCCTGGGTGTCGGCGACGGCGTAGTCCACCGGCACCGGATCCACCTCGGACTGCGCGATCTCCGAACGCCGCAGGATGAACCCGACCTGCGGCCCATTGCCGTGCGACACCACCAGTCCCCAGCCCTGTTCGACCAGCTCCAGCAGCGGTGGAACGGTGTTGGCGACGGTCTCGTACTGGTCCGGGATGCTGTCGTGCTCGGCATCGGTGACCAGTGCGTTGCCGCCGAAGGCGACCACGGCGATCCTGGGGCCGGCCGTTCTCATCGAAGTTCTCCCGCCAGCGCCGTGACGGCGCCCTCGAAGCACGCCATCGGCGCCGTGGTGATACCGGCGCCGATCTGACCGACGCCGGCCTGTTTGTGTGCGATCCCGGTATTGATGATGGGCAATACACCGGAGTCCACGACCGCGCGGGCGTCGATCCCGGCGGGGGTGCCGCCGAAGTTCAGCTGCGGCAGGGTGAATGCCGGGTTGGTGCCCAGCGTGATGCCCAGCATCCGGCGGCTGTTGGCGGTCGCGTCCGCCGGTGTGCCGCCGACGAACTGGACGATGGCCGGCGAGGCGGCCATCGCGAAGCCGCCGAGGCCGTTGGTCTCGGTGATCGCCGAGTCACCCAGGTCGGCGGCCGCGTCGTCCACCGAGTAGCCCGGGAAGTACAGGCCGTCAACCGGATTGGCGGGGGCCTGGAACCATCGCTCGCCGGTCCCGGACAGCCGGATGCCGAAGTTGACGCCGTTGCGCGCCATCACGGTCACCAGGCTGCTGCCCGTCACCCCGGCCGCCGCATCGGTCATCGACTTGCAGGCCGCCATCGACACATTGAGGAAGAAATGGTCGTTGCCGGCGATGAAACCCAGCGCGCGGGTCACCGCGCCGGTCGGCAGACCGGAATCCAGCAGTGCCAGGGTGAGGCGTTTGAACAGCAGACCGGACGCCGCCGCGTTCCGATTGTGCAGTTCGTCGCCCATGTGCAGCGCCTGGGCCATCAAGGGTTTCAGATCGTGGTCGGCCATGGCACGCACCGCGGTCTGCAGCACGGTGTGGAACTCACCGCCCAGCCAGCGCAGCCGGTCGAGCACGTCGTCGGAGTTGGCGCCGAAGCGCAGCACCTTGCCCAGGCCCTCGTTGAGGTTGCAGAACGCGCGGTTGCCCATGGCGGCGTTCTCCACCACCCACACCGGCATCGACGGGCTGATGATGCCGGCCATCGGGCCGACCGCCCCGTGCTCATGACACGGCTCGAGCACGACCGCGCCCGAGGCCGCGAGGGCTTCGGCGCCCGCCAGGTCGTCGGCCCAGCCCTCGTAGCGGATCGCCCCGGCGATCGCGCCGCGCTGCGGGCCGCACATGTCGTGCCAGCCGATCGGCGGGCCCGAGTGCAGGATGCGCCGTTCGGTCAGCGCCGGGATCGCGTCGCGGGCGGGCACCACATCGAGCAGGCGCGGTTGGGCGGCCAGGTAGCGGTCGTAGGCGGTCCGATTGGCCTCCTCGACCCGCGGGTCGCCGATCAGGGTGGCCAGTGTCCAGCCGAGTTCGGCGTCGGCGCCCGCGGGTGGTGCCCAGTCCAGTTGGGTGGCGGAGCCGCCGGCGGCGGTGATGTTGTCGGCGAAGCTCGATAGCCCGACGTTGACCACCTCGAGGTCCCGGGTGAACAGGCTCTTCACGCGGTGACTCCGGCTCGTTGGGCGATCAGGGTGGCCGACCAGGTGGCCGCTTCGGCGTTACTGGATGCGACCAGCACGCCGGCGGATTCCAGGCGGGCCACCACCTGATCACGGTTCTGCGGATCCAGGTCGGTGCCGCACACGTAGCCGATGAACACCACGTGCGTATCGCGCGCCGCGGTCAGCACCGGCAGCAGTCCGGCGATCGGATCGACCGCCGACCCGTAGCCGAGCACGACGTCGAAGAGCACCACGGCGGTGTCCGGGTCGGCGGCTTCGGCGCGAATTCTGCTGTCCCGCAACGACGGATCGATCATCGGATGGGGACGGCCCTGGGTGAACTCGTCATCGCCCATGTCGATGATGGTGTTCTCGACGCTGGCGGCGATATCGGCCAACGCGGTGTTGCCGTCCACCGGGGTGTTGGAGTGCGCGGTGATGCCGGCGGCGCGGTGCACCAGCTGGGCCTCGAAACAGAAGGTGCCGCCGGAGAAGATACCCCGCACATACTGCTGTGCGTCGGTCAGTCGGCTGGCCTTGTCGCGCAACAGTTTCCGGATCTCATCCGGGATCGGGACGTCGTCACGGCCGGGGTTGCCGCCGGCTGCCAGCGTGACCGCCATATCGGCCGCCTGGGCCAGGTCAACCGCGCCGTAGACGCCCTTGCCGTCGATCGCGGCCGGGTCGGCGCCCAGGAAGATCACCACCACCGGCTTGGCGCTGGCCGCGGCCGCGGCCAGGACCTTCGCCGCCACCGCCGGGGCCGGCGGTTTGGACACCAGAACGATGACGTCCGTGCCCGGATCGCCGTCCAGCGCGGCCAGTCCGTGCAGCATCGAGATCCCGCCGATGGTCTCGGCCAGATCGTGTCCGCCGGTGCCCAGTGCCTGCGAGACACCCGAACCACCCTGGTGGATGCGGACCGTCACCTCCTGGGTGCCGGTGCCCGAGGCGCCCACGACGCCGATCGGCCCTCGTCGTACCACGTTGGCGAATCCGAGCGGTATGCCGTTGACGATCGAGGTTCCGCAGTCCGGGCCCATCACCATCAGATCGGCCTGCGCGGCATAGGTCTTGATGGCGAGTTCGGCTGCGGGGGAGACGTTGTCGGAGAACACCATGACGTCCATGCCCAGCCGGAGGGCCTTCATGGCTTCGGCCGCGGCGTAGTCGCCCGGCACCGAGATCAGGGCGAGATCGAGATCGCCGTTGCGCGCCCTGGCCATCGCGATGCTCGTCGGTGCCATGTCCGCCACGGCCCCGTCGGCGTTGGCCGGGGCGGCCGAGAGCAGGGTGTCGGCCAGTTCCAGTGCCTGGGCACACGCGTCCGGGTCGCCCCTGACGGCAACGACGAGGTCGTTGGGCCGGACCTCGAACTCGCCCAGCCCGGCGGCCGCGAGATTCTCGACGTTGGCGGCCGAGGCCATCACCACCGATCCGGCCTCGATGCCGTCCAGTCCGGTGACGCGGGCCGTCACCGCCATCAACGACACCGAGTCCTTGTACAGATTCGGGTACTGCCGGGAACTGGCGCGGGTCATGCGGTGGCCGCGATGAACTTCTCGGAGTCCGACACCCAGCCGAAAATGGCGCCCTGCGCCTTGATCATCTCCAGGGCGACGCGCTGGAACTCCGGGAAGTACGACGCCACACCGTCTTCGAGGACCACACAGCGGTAGCCGCGGTCGTTGGCCTCGCGCACGGTGGTGTGGACGCAGACCTCGGTGGTCACGCCGCAGACCACGAGCGTCTTGATGCCCCGGTTCTGCAGGATGTCCTCGAGGTCGGTGGCGTAGAAACTGCCCTTGCCGGGTTTGTCGATCACCGGTTCCCCGTCGATGGGGTAGAGGTCCTCGATGATGTCGTGGCCCTTCTCGCCGCGGACGAGGATCCGTCCCATCGGTCCGTCCTCGCCGATGAACGTCTTGCCGCCGCGGGTCAGTTTGGCCGGCGGGCAGTCCGACAGATCGGGCCGGTGGCCCTCACGGGTGTGGATGACGAACATCCCGATCTCGCGGGCCCGGTCGAGCACCCGGCCGATCGGACCGACGGCGGCCAGGAGCAGAGACGTGTCGTTGCCGAGCTTCTCGCCGAACCCGCCGGGCAGGACGAAGTCCCGTTGCATGTCGATGATGAGCAGCGCGGTGGTGGCCGGATCGAAGTCGAGCGGAAACGGTTCGGCGTCGATGGTCGCCACGGGCCCCGCCTCCAAGTCCGCCCCGCGCCGCACGGAGCCATCTGCGCCGAGATTACGCCGCCACCTGCCGCGGCGCGCTCCGAAAGCACCGCCGCCCCCGGCGGGATCTGTTCAGCGCACGGACACGAAATGCGAGTAGGAGCCGCAGCTCGTGCTGGACAGATCGGACGAGGACAGCACGACGCCCCGCGAGCGGTGTGGCTCGCGGGGCGTCGTTACCTGGTTACTTCGGTCGCGCTACTTCTTCACGTCGAAGCGGTCGGCGTCCATCACCTTGGTCCAAGCGGCGACGAAGTCCTTGACGAACTTCTCCTTGGCGTCGTCCTCGGCGTAGACCTCGGCCCACGAGCGCAACTGCGAGTTCGACCCGAGCAGCAGGTCGACCCGGCTGGCGGTGAACTTGTCGGCGCTGGTAGCGCGGTCCTTGCCCACGTAGGTGCCGTCGTCGGCCGGGGACGGGACCCACTTGACGCCCATATCCGTCAGGTTGACGAAATAGTCGGTCGTCAGCGCGCCCGGCTTGTCGGTCAGCACACCGAGCTTGCTGCCGCCGTGGTTGGTGTCGAGCACCCGCAGGCCGCCGAGCAGCACCACCGTCTCCGGGCCCGTCAGATTCAGCTGGTTGGCCCGGTCGATGAGCTGATACTCCGGCGGAATCGACAGGCCCTTGCCCGCGTAGTTGCGGAAGCCGTCTGCCTTGGGCTCCAGGTAGGAGAACGACTCGACGTCCGTCTGCTCCTGGGTGGCATCGCCGCGCCCGCCCGTGAACGGCACCTCGATACCGAAACCGGCTGCCTTGGCAGCCTTTTCGACGCCGACGTTACCGGCCAGCACTACGGTGTCGGCGAACGACAGGCCGGAGCTCTCAGCGATGCTCTCCAGCGTGCGGATCGCCTGCGCCAACTCGTCGGGCTCGTTGACCTCCCAGCCCAGCTGCGGCTGCAGCCGGATGCGGCCACCGTTGGCACCGCCGCGCATATCGCTGTTGCGATAGGACGAAGCGGACTTCCACGCGGTCGAAACCAGCTGGGAGACAGTCAGACCCGAGTCGGCGATCGCGGCCTTGGCCTTCGCGACAGCGTCAGCCGACGGTGTGGTGCCGGCAGGGACGATGTCCTGCCACTCCCACGTCTGCTTCGGCACCAGCGGGCCGAGGTAGCGGACGACCGGGCCCATGTCGCGGTGCATCAGCTTGAACCAGGCCTTGGCGTACTCCTCGGCCAGCTCCTCCGGATGATCGAGCCAGCGGCGGGTGATCGGACCGTAGATGGGGTCCAGCCGCATCGACAGGTCGGTGGTCAGCATCGACGGATGCGTCCGGCCGCTGCCCTGCGCCGTCGGCACCGAGTTGGCCCAGCCGTTGTCCTTGGGCCGCCACTGGTTGGCGCCGCCTGGGCTCTTGAACAGCTCCCACTCATTGCTGTAGAGGATCTCCAGGAAGCTGTTGTCCCACTTGGTCGGGGTGTGCGTCCAGGTGACCTCGAGGCCGCTGGTGAAAGTGTCGTTGCCGACACCGGTGCCGTTGGCGTTGGCCCAGCCCAGACCCATCGCCTCCAGTGGCGCGGCCTCCGGTTCGACCCCGATCAGGTCGGGATCGCCGTTGCCGTGGGTCTTGCCGAAGGTGTGGCCACCGACGATCAGCGCGGCGGTCTCGACGTCGTTCATCGCCATCCGGCCGAAGGTCTCGCGGATGTCGATTGCCGCGGCGATCGGATCCGGATTACCTTCGGGGCCTTCGGGATTGACGTAGATCAGGCCCATGGTGGTGGCACCCAGCGGGTTCTCCAGCTTGGTCCGGTCGCTTGCGCCGGCGTAGCGCTCCTGGGTCCCCAGCCATTCGGCTTCGGCGCCCCAGTAGATGTCCTCCTCGGGCTCCCAGAAGTCCGGACGGCCGAACGCGAAACCGGCGGTCTTGAAGCCCATGTGCTCCATGGCCCGGTTGCCCGCATAGGCGATCAGGTCGGCCCACGAGATCTTCTTGCCGTACTTCTTCTTCAGCGGCCAGAGCAGGCGACGGGCCTTGTCCAGGCTGACGTTGTCCGGCCAGCTGTTCAGCGGCGCGAACCGCTGCATGCCGCGACCGGCGCCACCGCGGCCGTCGGACACCCGGTAGGTGCCGGCGGCATGCCAGGACATCCGGACGAACAGCGGGCCGTAGTGGCCGAAGTCGGCGGGCCACCAGTCCTGCGAATCCGTCAGCAGGGCGTCGAAATCGCGTTCGAACGCCTCGAAGTCGAGTGTCTGGACGGCCTCGCGGTAGTCGTAACCCTCGTCCTGCGGGTTGATGGCTTCCGGATTCTTCTGCAGGATCTTCAGGTTGACCGCATTCGGCCACCAGTCGCGGTTGCTACCACCCTCGACTGGCGGCTTGATCCGCATCGGGCACGCGCTCTCGGCCGGCTCGGTCTGAGCTTCGCCCATCGGGGGGGTTGTCTCAGCGTGTTCCTCAGGCACTGCATTTCCTTTCGGGAGTGGTGAATTGGGCTGTGATCACGGGTGTGATCAGGAAAACTCTTCTGCGGCAGAGGATTTCGACTCCTCGGACGCAGAGCAATTGGGGCACAGCCCCCAGTAGATGACCTCGGCCTCGTCGAGCAGGAATCCCTCGACGGCCGTCGGTTCGGGAGTCAGGCACGGGGTGTCGCCGACCGCGCAGTCCACGTCGTTGATCACCCCGCAGCAGCGGCAGACGACGTGGTGGTGGTTGTCGCCGACGCGTGATTCGTAGCGGGCCACCGAGCCCGACGGCTGGATCCGGCGTACGAGCCCGACGGCGGTCAGGGCGTTGAGGACGTCGTAGACGGTCTGCCTCGAGACGTCGGCCAGGCCGCCGCGGACGGCGGCGAAAATAGTCTCGGTGTCGGCGTGGGGATGGTCGTGGACGGCTTCGAGAACCGCGACGCGTGGCCGGGTGACACGAAGATCGGCGCTACGCAGCCGCTCGACGTACTCCTGGTTCGACCCCACCTGAACACTAGTACTCCCTTTTTCTGGACTGAGTCAAGAGTTTGACCGAATCCGCAGGCAGAGGGCGTGTCCTGTTACGGTGCGCCGGTGATCCGAAACGTCGTCATGATCCAGTTGAAGCCCGAGCCCGACCTCACTCTGGTCGCCGAGATCCAGGACATCTTCCGGAACCTGAACTATCCGGGCACCGTGGATTTCACCCTGGGGGACGACCTCGGGTTGCGCGACGGCAACTGGAGCTTCGCGATCGTCTCCGACCACGTGGATGCCGACGCCTACCGGGCGTACGACCGCGACGAGGCGCACAACGCGGCCCGCGCGCGGCTGGCGCCGATGATCGCGCAGGCCGCCCGCGTGCAGTTCGAGCTCCCGGACGCCTGACACCCCGCGGGACTCAGTCGATCGAGTTCCAGAATTCCGACAGCACGGCCGCGCTGTTGGCCGGATCCTCGATCATCCAGTAATGGCCCAGCCCCTCGAGCACGGCCGTGCGGGCGCCGGCGCGGTCGGCGGCGCGGCGACGGATCTCGTCCGATCCGACGAAGGTGTCGGCGGGGCACAACACCGACAGGCCGGGCCGGGCCGCGGCATTCTCCAGCCGACCGACATCGGCCGGCCGGGGCGCCGACCGATACAGAGCCAGGATCGCCCGGCCCATCTCGGGACCGTGGGCACGCCACACGTCTGCGGCGATGTCCGCCGTCATACCCATCGTGGCGATCTGGGCGACCCAGTCCTCGAGGGGCGTCGCCATCATCGCGTCGACCAGTTGTTCACCGTCCCCGGGTGTCTGCCAGATCTGGGCCAGGTCATGCCAGACGTAATCGGGGTCGTACAGACCGATCACATCGGTGACCCAACTGCGCACCAACTCGGGCCGGTGCATCATCACGTTGACCACGTGGCCACCACCCCAGTCATGGCCCACCAGGTCGATGGGGCCGTCGATGGCCGCGAGTTCACCCTCGAGCCAGTCGCGGTAGTCCACGTAGGTGGCCGGGAAATCGGCGGGCAGGGGCGCGCCGAAACCGGGCGGGGACAACCGGACGACATCCGGTCGTCCCAGCGCATCCGCCAGGGGGCCCCAGATCGCATCGGTTTCCGGGTTGCCATGAACCAGTACGACCGTCATGGCAGAGAGCTTTCCACGGTCCGTTTCATCGCCGGATAGCGCGGGTATGCGGGGCGGGCCCAACAATTGAGAGCGAGAGCCTGATGAAAACCAATGCCAGGACAGCACTGGCGCTCTTCGGCGGGACGGCCGCGGTTGTACTCGCGGTCGGCTGCAGTAGCAGCGACAGCACTGGACCGACAACCACCACGACACCGGTCGAAACGACCATGACCGGCGAGACCACCACCACGGAAATGAGCCCCACGACATCTCCGACGATGCCGGGAACGGGCACCGAAGCTCCGACCGGCACGGGTGAGGTCACCGTCCCGGGTGGGCCCACCGGCGGCGGCGGACCCGAGGGCGGCGGCGGGTCGATACCCGGCGGTCCGACCGGTAGCGGCGGACCCGGCGGTGGCGGCGGCGAGATCCCCGGCGGACCCACCGGTAGCGGCGGACCCGGAGGCGGTAGCGGAAGCATTCCCGGCGTCGGCAGCGGCGGCGGGGGCCCGGGTGGCGGGGGCGGCTGCATCAACGGCGTCGGCTGCGTGACCGTCCCCTGAGCGGTTGAGTCCGATCAGCCGGAGCCGGTGGGGAAACCCGCCGGCTTCCGCTGGTTGTCCGGCTCCTTCCGGATGCTGGGCTAACGTCGCATTCTGTGCAGGCCCTGATCGACTTCGACCGCGCCCCGGTTTTCGCGATACCGGCGACGGCCGATTCGGGGGCCGCGGTGGTCCGCGAGGGCATGCTCCTCGAGGGTCCGCAGGGCTGGGGTGAGTTCAGTCCGGCCGTCGACGCCAACCCCGCGGTGCTGGGGCGCTGGCTGACCGCGGCCGTCGAAGGCGGAACGGTGGGGTGGCCCGATCCGGTGCGCGGACGGGTCCCGGTGGCGGTCCGGGTGCCGGCCGTCGATGCCGTCCGCGCGCACCGAGCGGTCATCGATTCCGGCTGCGCCGCCGCCGACGTCGTGGTCGGGTTCGGACCGCTGGCCGACGACATTGCGCGCGTGGCGGCCGTCCGCGATGCCGTCGGTCCTACGGGAGGGGTTCGGTGTGACGCCGGAGGCCGATGGAATGTCGACGACGCGGTGACGGCCATCGAGGCGCTCGACCGTGCGGCCGGCGGACTCCAGTACATCGAACAGCCTTGTGGCACAACCGAAGAGCTGGCTGCGGTGCGGCGGCGCGTGGACGTGCCGGTGGCTGTCGACGAGTCCCTGCGGAACGCGGCGGATCCCAGCGGTCTCGAGCTCGCCGGGGTGGCCGATGTCGCCGTGTTGTCGTTCGGCCCGATGGGCGGTGCGCGGCGGGCCCTGCGGATCGCCGAGGCGTGCGGATTGCCGTGCGTGGTGACCTCCACCGGTGAGACCAGCATCGGACTGGCCGGCGCGGTGGCGCTGGCCGGGGTGCTGCCCGAGTTGCCCTACGCCTGCGGACTGGGTAGCCGCGGGCTGTTTGCCGGTGATGTTGTGCCCCAAGGGCGTTGGCTGATCCCCGTCGACGGCCACCTGCCGGTCGCACCGATGCCGCCGGGACCCGACCCCGGTCTGGTGGAGCGTTTCGCCCTCGCGGATCCGGACCGGGTGACATGGTGGCGGCAGCGGCTGTCGGCCGCGCAGACCCGGGCCTAGCGACGGAAGCGGGAGAACGCCATGCGGGCGGTGCATTCGGTGGACGGATCGGCGACCGTGGTCGACGCGCCCGTTCCGGTGTCCGAATGGCCGGTGGTTCAGGTCGCCGCGGCGGGGATCTGCGGCAGCGACCTCGGGCTGCTGCGGTTCGGCCTGCCGGTGACCCTCGGTCATGAGATCGCCGGAACCCTGGACGGCAGGACGGTCTGTATCGAGCCGACCATCGCCTGCGGGCAATGCGATCAATGTGCGGCGGGCGCAACGCAGCGCTGCCGGGGCCCCGCGCCGCGCGGAATGCTCGGCCTGGACCACGACGGCGGGATGGCCGAGCGCGTCGCCGTCCCACCGGACTGCCTGCTGGAACTACCGGCGGGCCTGGCGGTGACCGATGCGTCGCTCGTGGAGCCGATGGCGGTGTGCTGGCACGCATTTCGACGGGTGTCCGCGACGGCGGGGGAACGCGTCCTGGTGGTCGGTGGCGGCTCGATCGGACTCCTTGCGGTGGCCGCTGCCCGTGCGCTGGGTCTGGATGTCGACCTCGCGGCCCGCCACCCGCATCAGATCGCCGCAGGG
Organism: Mycobacterium sp.; assembly: GCF_046330795.1. Classification (GTDB taxonomy): domain Bacteria; phylum Actinomycetota; class Actinomycetes; order Mycobacteriales; family Mycobacteriaceae; genus Mycobacterium. The sequence continues at coordinate 415,633 of NZ_JAXLSA010000001.1, forward strand.
GAGCGGCTGGGCGCCGGCCAACCGAACGGCCCGTACGACATCGCCGTCGAAGCGGCGGGCACCGGGCCGGCCCTGCAGCAGTGCGTCGACGCGGTTGCCCCGGGCGGGCGGATCGCGATGGTGGGCGTGAACACCGGGACGTGGGCCGTTCCCGGCCTGCCGCTGATGATGAACGAACTCACCATCGCGGGCAGCTACTGCTACGGACGTGGCCGTGGGGGCCGGGAGTTCGCCGAGGCCGCGACGGCCCTGGCGGCGGATCCCGAGATCGCGGCCGCCGTGATCACCCACCGTTTCCCGCTGGCGGACGCGGCGTCGGCGTTCCGGGTCGCCGCCGACCGGTCGGCGGGGGCGATCAAGGTGGTGCTGCACCCCTGAACCGGCCCGCCATACACTGACCGATCGTGGGCATCCTGTTTGGCTTCGCGCCGTGGCTGGTCTATTGGATCCTGGTCGGCAACGTCCCGTTCCTGACCGCCGTCCTGATCGCGCTGACCACCGCCGTCGCGTGCCTGGTGATCGGGCGGGCCAGCGGGAAACCGGGTGCCGCCCTGCAGATCGGGGCGGTGGCCACCTTCGGGGTGTTGACCGTGCTGACCTTCGTGCTGGACCAGTCGGTGATGGAACGCTGGATGCAGCCGCTGAGCAACCTCGGCATCCTGCTGGTGGCGCTGGGCGGTGTGCTGACCGGCCGCCCGTTCATCCGCGAGTTCGCCGAGGAGGGTCAGCCGACCGACGTGATCAACAGCGATCTGTTCGCACGGATCACCAACCGCCTGACGTGGATCTGGGTCGCGGTGTTCGCCGGAATGACGGTGTCTTCGGCCATCCCGCCGCTGGTCCAGGGTGATGCCACGATCCTCGACACCCGCACCCCGCTGTCGTTCGTCTTCTACTGGGTCATCCCGATCGCGCTGCTGGCCGTCGGCGCCCTGGCGTCGAAGGTCTTGCCGGACCGGATGACGGCCGGGCTCGGTGACGCCGAGCGCAGAACCACCTTCGTCGCGTACAGCGAGGCCGCGATCGACGAGCTCTACTACCTGGCCACCGAGCACGCCAACAAGGAGGTCGGGGCGGGCAAGGAGGCCTACAACGTGAAGGTCGGGGCCAAGGGCGTGCCCCTCGTGGGTGACGAATCCCGGCAGTCGTGGCCGTCGACGTACAAGGTGCGCGACAAGAAGCGCTAGTCGAGTCGACCGATGCCGCCGCGGCACGCGGCGGAGGAGGAGCGAGACAGTCGGGCACAGTCGAGTCGACCGATGCCGCCGCGGCACGCGGCGGAGGAGGAGCGAGACAGTCGGGCACAGTCGAGTCGACCGATGCCGCCGCGGCACGCGGCGGCGCTTGCGCGGCAACCCATTTCACGTCCTCCGGTAACGGGCTGCCACCGGGGCGGTCACGGTACGACAACAGATCCGAAACCCCTGCCACCAGATTTGGTGGCCCATTCGGCGTTGTTGTACAAGTGGTAGTAGTGACTGTTGTGGCGTATCTGATTGATTCGCGCCGTGACGAGAAAGGTGGACGGACATGACACGGATCAGCAAGGTCGCGGCGGCCGCACTGGCCCTGGTCGTGTTGGTGGCACCCGCGTCGATGAACGTCGGCACCGCCGCTGCCGCCCCCTGGACCGGGACCCGCGCACAGGCCATCCAGTTCGTGATCCAGCGAGCCCTGTCCCAGCGCGGGGTGCCCTATTCGTACGGTGGCGGCAACGTCGACGGAGCCAGCCCCGGCTCGGGTTCCGGCGATGACGCGGCGCCGGTCGACCTGAGCGCGGCCCAGACCACGGATCCGCTGAATCCCGCACCGGTGCCTGTCTTCGGGCAGCTGCCCCCGTTGGCCGCGCCCGTAGTGCCCGCGCCCAAACCGAAGGTGGTCGGCTTCGACTCGTCCGGTTTGATCGTGTACGCCTTCGCCGGGGTCGGCATCAAGATGCCGCGGTCGTCGGGCGAGCAGTACAAGGTCGGCCGCAAGGTGCTGCCCTCGCAGGCGCTGCCCGGTGACCTGATCTTCTGGGGCCCCGAGGGCAGCCAGAGCGTCGCGTTGTTCATCGGCAACGGGCAGATGGTCGAGTCCACGCCGCCGGCGGTGACGGTGTCGAAGGTGCGCACCGACGGGATGGCCCCGTACCTGGTGCGCATGATCGACCAGTAACCGCGCCGGGCGACCCTGACCGCCCGCCACCGCGTCGCGCCTGACACACTGTGCGCATGGCACAGATAACCTTGCGCGGAAATGCGATCAACACCCTCGGCGAGCTGCCCGCGGTCGGCACCCCGGCTCCGGCGTTCACCCTCACCGGTACCGATCTCGGCACCGTCAGCAACGAGCAGTTCCAGGGTAAGGCGCTGCTGCTCAACATCTTTCCCTCGATCGACACCCCGGTCTGTGCCACCAGCGTGCGCACCTTCAACGAGCGCGCCGCGGCCGGCGGGGCCACCGTCGTGAACGTGTCGAACGACCTGCCGTTCGCGCAGAAGCGATTCTGCGGTGCCGAGGGCATCGAGAACGTCACCACCGCGTCGGCCTTCCGGGACAGCTTCGGCAAGGATTACGGGATCACCATCACCGACGGTCCGATGGCCGGTCTGCTGGGCCGCGCCGTCGTGGTGGTCGGTGCCGACGGCAACGTCGCCTACACCGAGCTGGTGCCCGAGATCGCGCAGGAGCCCGACTACGACGCGGCCCTCGCGGCGCTGGGGTAGATCGATCTGGCCCGAAGGTGCCTGTGCGTCAGGTAGTTTCGGGCTTCGTGACGCAGCGAACCAACCGCCGGATAGTGCTGCGGCGCCGGCCCACGGGTCTGGTCGCCCCCGATGACGTCGAGCTGGTCGAGGGGCCGGCGCCGGACCTGCAGGACGGTGAGGCGCTGGTGCGCACCACCTACATCGGGATGGACGCCGCGGCGCGGACCTGGCTGGACGACCAGCCCGGGTATCTGCCGCCCGTCCAGCTCGGCGAAGTCATCCGCGGCGCCGGCATCGGCGAGGTCGTCGAATCGCGCTGCCCCGCGTACGCCGTCGGCGACGTGGTGACAACGCTGACCGGGTTCCAGGAGTACGTCGTGGTGCGCGACGACCTGTTCTGCACGCCGGTGGCCCCGGGGTTGGGCCAACTGGCCGCGATGTCGGTGTACGGCCCGACCGGCGCCACCGCCTACTTCGGCATGTCCGGCATCGGCAAGCCGCAACCGGGCGAGACCGTCGTGGTGTCGGCGGCGGCCGGTGCCACCGGATCCGTCGCCGGCCAGATCGCCAAGATCGCCGGGGCACGGGTGGTCGGCATTGCCGGGGGAGCGACCAAGTGCGCCTTCGTCGTCGACACGTTCGGATTCGATGCGTGCATCGACTACAAGCGGGGCGAACTGGCCGCCGATCTGAAGGCGCACTGCCCCAAGGGCGTCGACGTCTACTTCGACAACGTCGGCGGACCCGTGCTGAACGCGGTGCTGGGCCGGCTGGCGTCCCGGGCGCGGGTGGTGCTCTGCGGTGTCATCTCGAGCTACCTCACCGGCGACCATCCGGGTCCTTCGAACTACGTGAACCTGCTCTCCCGGACCGCCCTCATGCAGGGCTTCAACGCGCTGGACGAGTGGAGCCGGTTCGAGGAGGCCTACGCGGCCCTGAACGGCTGGGAGGACCAGGGCCTGCTGGTGCATCACGAGACCGTGTTCGACGGACTCGAGTCGTGTGTCGAAGCGCTCAACGGGCTGTTCACCGGCGCGAACATCGGCAAGATGCTGGTAAAGGTGAGCGACCCCACGAGTTGAGTTGATGCCCAGGCCAATTGGGGCCTCCTAGACTTGATTCCATGGTCGGCGCCGGGCAGCACACCGTTCCCTCCGGACTGCTGCGCATCGAGGATTGCCTGGACGCCCGCGGCGGAATCGTCCTACCGCCCGGCACCACGCTGATCTCCCTGATCGAGCGGAACATCGCCAGCGTGGCCGACGCGGTGGCCTACCGATATCTGGACCACAGTGGATCGGGGGAGCCACACGTCGTCGAACTGACCTGGGCTGAACTCGGCCTTCGTCTGCGCGCCGTCGGCGCCCGGATCCAGGAACTCGCCGGCCGCGGCGAGCGGGTCGCCATCCTGGCCCCGCAAGGTCTCGAATACGTCGCCGGGTTCTTCGCCGCCATCAAGGCGGGCACCATCGCGGTCCCACTCTTCGCCCCCGAGTTGCCCGGCCACACCGCCCGCCTCGAGGTCGCGCTCGCCGACGCCCGTCCGTCGGTGGTGCTGACCACGGCGGCGGCGCGCGGGCGGGTCAATGAGTTCCTGAGCGCCCACGCCGGTGCGGGCAACCCGCACGTGATCGTCATCGACGAGGTGCCCGACGACGCCGGAATCGCGTTCGCTCCGACGGAACTCGACGTGGACGACGTCTCGCACCTGCAATACACCGGTGGTGCGACGCGACCGCCGGTGGGCGTCGAGATCACCCACCGCGCGGTCGGTTTCAATCTGCTGCAGATGATCCTGTCGATCGACATGCTCGACCGGAATACCCACGGTGTCAGTTGGCTGCCGCTGTACCACGACATGGGTCTGTCGATGATCGGGTTCCCGACGGTGTACGGGGGCCACTCCACCCTGATGTCGCCGACCGCGTTCATCCGCCGGCCACAGCGCTGGATCGACGCACTGGCCGCCGGTTCCCGCGACGCCCGGGTGGTGACGGCCGCACCGAACTTCGCCTACGAGTGGACCGCGCAGCGCGGCGTGCCCGCGGCGGGCAGCGATATCGACCTCAGCAGGGTGGTCATGATCATCGGCTCCGAGCCGGTCAGCGTCGGCGCCATCACCGCGTTCAACACCGCCTTCGGCCCGTTCGGCCTGCCGCCGACGGCCATCAAACCGTCCTATGGCATCGCCGAGGCCACCTTGCTGGTGGCGACCAGCGAGACGCCGTCGGTGCCGAGGGTGACCTACGTGGATCGCACCGCGCTGTCCGAAGGCCGGGTCGTCGCGGTGGCGGCCGACGCGCCGGAGGGACTACCGCAGGTTTCGTGCGGTCGGGTGGCGCGCAGCCAATGGGCCGTCGTCGTCGATCCGGACACCGCCGCCGAGCTGCCCGACGGACGTGTCGGTGAGATCTGGCTGCAGGGCCGCAACATCGGCCGCGGCTACTGGGGCCGCGCGGAGGAGAGCCGCCGGACGTTCGGGGCCCGCCTGGGCCCGGTGCTCCCGGCCGGCGGGCACTCGGCGGGTTCGGACCCCGCCGGCGACTGGTTGCGCACCGGCGATCTGGGCTTCTACCGGGACGGTGAGCTGTACGTCACCGGCCGGTTGGCCGACCTGATCGTGATCGGGGGGTGTGCCCATTACCCGCAGGACATCGAGGCCACGGTGGCCGACGCCGCGACGCTGGTCCGGCGAGGGTACGTGGTGGCCCACGCGGCTCCCGGCGCCGACGCGGTCACCATCGTGGCGGAGCGGGCCGCGGGTACGGCGCGCGCGGACGTGCAGGCCGCGATCGACGAGATCCGCGCTCTGGTGAGCAGCCGGCATGGGGTGGCCGTGGCCGACGTGCAGGTGCTGTCCGCGGGAGGCATTCCCCGCACCACCAGCGGCAAGCTGGCCCGATGGGCCTGCGCGGGGCGCGGCCGAGATGCCGCCGTGTGACCGTTCTCTCCGTTGCGGTGTTTGACAATCACCTGGGCCGACCAGCATATTTGACATTGCTGTGATCGCTATCACGGTGCAATCCCAGACCTTTTGAAGGTGTCTCGGAGCAGTGAGGAGACGGCCATTTCGACGCGATTTCGTCTTGCTCTGGGCGCCTCTGTCCTCACAACCGGGCTGACTCTCGGCGGTGCGTTCGGCGCCGCCATCGCCTCGGCCGACCCTGGCGACGCCTCGCCCGGCGGCGGGACGACCACGTCTTCGGGTTCTTCGGACACCCCGGGCACCGGTACTGCTTCGTCGTCGTCCGCCGGCACAGCGGGCCGTACCGGCACCGGGCCGTCGCTGGACAAGGCGATCCGCGACGCGGTCCGCGCCTTCACCGGGGGTCTGGGCTCCCAGCATCGCAAGTCGGCACAGACCGCCGCCGACGAGGCCGCGGACCAGGCCGCAGCCGACGATGCGGCCGATGCCGCCAGTGCGGCCGACCCCGTCGAGAGCACCGCCGACCAGTCCGCGGCGACGGAATCCTCGCCGGCCGCGGGGGTCACGCCGGTTCCTACGACGGACGCCACGACGGCCGTCACCGATGCCGCACCGTCGACCGCCCCCGCAACACCGACCGCGCAGCCTGCCGCCCAGACTTCCACGGGGGGATCGTCCGCGACGACACCGCCCATCGCCGCGGAGGGCTCGTCCGCCCCGGCCGACACGCTCCCGACCGCCGAATCGGTGACCGCACCGGTCGATCCGACGCTCGCATCGTTGCTGCAGCCCACCACGGCGGCGCTGACCGCGGCCACCAACTTCGTCGTCGCCGTCGGCGACACCGTCATCTCGCTACCGGCGCTGCTCGCAGCGCTACCGACATCATCGACACCCGTCGCCGACGTCATCACGTACCTGCAGGCCAGCCTGACGTCCATGGGCGGGGCGCTGATCCCGCTGGTGTCGCTGCCCAGCGAGGTGGCCAACGCGGTGCTGTCGCTGACCGCGAATCTGCCGGACGCGGTCGCCTCGCCGGTCTCGGCGGGCCCCGCAACGGGCTACCTGCCCGGCGCCGGACTCGACGTGCCGCGCGCGCCGGTCACGCCGACGAATGTCGGCGGCGATCCCTCGCCGCGGAATCCGGTCACCTTCGCGTTGCGCGGCGGGTTCGCAGCGGCGCCGCCCGTGACCGGCCCGGCTCGACCGGCAACGGCACCCGCGGCGTCGGCACCGGAATCGCACAGCAACACGCCGCTCCTGATCACTGGCGCCCTGGCCGCGCTGCTCCTCTCGGCGTCACTGTGGGCGTTGTTCGCCGCGGCGCTCCCGGGTCTGGGCGGCCTGGCCGCATTCAGCGCCACCGGCATGCGGATCGGCTATCGCCAGGCCAAGGCGGGCACCGCGCTGTACCGCAGTGACCTGGCCCGGTTCGCCCCGCGGGGCCCGATCGGGGTGGTGCGTTCGGATTCGCTGGTGTCGGTGCACCGGCGCCGTGGCGGCACCGACGAGCAGCCCGCGAAGCCGCATCTGCGGCTCGTCGACACAGCGGCCTGAGTTACCCCAGCGTTCCGTCGGCGATCAACGCGCGCAACGTCTTTCGGTCCAGCTTCCCGCTCGGCAACGTCGGGATGTCCGTGCTCGAGATGAGTACCCAGCGCGTCGGAACCTTGTAGGACGACAGCCGATCCCGGGTGTGGACGGCCACCGCCTCGAGATCCAGGTGTTCGGCCGCCGGCACGATCACCGCGCAGACCTCCTCGCCGCGCTCGGCGTGATCGATCCCCAGGACAACGCACTGCGCGATGTCCTCGCGTTCGGTCAGCACCGCCTCTACCTCCAGCGGTGACACGTTGGCACCCGCGCTCTTGATCAGCTCGGTGGTGCGCCCGACATAGAACAGTCGCGGGTCGTCGGGGCGCCGGTACACCCGGTCGCCGGTGTGATACCAACCGTCGGCGTCGAACGTCTCCCAGCGCTCCCGCTTGTTGTACCCGGCCATCACGCCGATGCCGCGGATCCACAGCTCGCCGACGGTCCCGTCGGCAACCGGCCGACCATCGTCGTCGACGATCCGCATATCCGTGTGCACGAACCCGCCGGCGGTCTCGGACATGGTGCGGTGCACCGGGTATCCGTCGGGCACATCAGTCATCGCGATGTCCAGCGGCCCATCGCGCAACGTCGGCACGCTGCTGAGATCGCGCCGGGCGAAGCTCGGGTGTTCGCGCAACTGCTGGGTGAACGCCGGCCAGCCGATCACCCCGGTGGCCCGCTCCGTCTCGATCAGGTCCAGTGCGGTGCCGGCGTCCAGGCGCGCCAGCACCAGCAGGGTGATCGGTTCGTGCAGCGCACCCATCGCGGCCAGCACCCCGCCGACCCAGAAGAACGGCATGGCACACAGCACGGTGGCGGGGCCGTCGCTCCCGGTGACGGCGCGGATGGCCGCCGGCCATGTCGAGGTCTGGCGCACCAGCGTGCCGTGGGTGTGCAGCACCCCTTTGGGGTCGGCCGTCGAGCCCGAGGTGTGGATCATGATCGCCAGGTCGGCGGGGGAGACCTCGGCCTCGGCGGCCGCCAGCAATTGCGGGCTCACCAGAATTTCCGGGTCGTCGGGCCGCGTGGGTGTTGCCCAGCTCCGTTCGGTGCCGCCGGTCAGGACGATGCGCCGCAGATACGGGGCCGCGGTGACCGCGAGGGTGTCGCCGACCTGGCCGGTCAACTCGGGCAGCGCTGCTTCGAGGCGGTCGGCCACGTCGAAGTCGAGGATCCGGCTCGGTGCCACGAGGACACCCACATCGGCCAGCCGCAGCACCTTGGCGATCTCGGCCGGCCGGTACATCGTGCTCAGCGGCACCACGACGGCACCGATGCGCGACGCCGCCAGCCACCACACCACCCAGTCGACGCCGTTGGGGAAGAACAACCCGACCCGGGCACCCTTGCCGACGCCGACCCGCAACAGCCAGCGGGCGGCGTCCGCAGACCGGGCGTCCGCCTCGGCATAGGTGACCTGACCACCGGGTTCGACCACGTAGGTGTGCGAACCGGCCTGTTCGACGGCCCGGCGCAGCAGGGCGGGGACGGTCGGGGAGTCCGGCGCGGTCACCGGCCGCGCCAGTCCGGTTCGCGCTTCTCGCGCCAGGCCTGCAGACCTTCCGCGACGTCGTCGGTGGCGCCGGCCACCTTGCGCATCACCTCGCCGAAGCGGACCGATTCGATCCAGCCCATGTCGGCGGTGCGCCACGCGACCTCCTTGGTGGCCCGCTGGGCCAGGGGAGCGGCCCGGGTGAGCACCTCGGCCCAGGCGTGGGCCTGCGACTGCAGCTCATCGGGCTCGGCCAGCCGCCACACCAGGCCGACCTCGACGGCGCGCTGGGCGCTCATCGGCTCGCCGGTCAGCAGGAGTTCCATCGCGTTGGCCCAGCCGATGCGCCGCGGCAGCCGGATCGCGCCGACGATCGTCGGGACGCCGAGCCGGACCTCGGGATAGGAAAAGGTGGCGGCCGGGGTGGCGATGACGAAGTCGCAGAACAGGACGCCGGTCAGGCCGTAGCCCACGCACGGGCCGTGCACCGCGGCGATGGTGGGTTTGAAGAGTTCCATGCCCGATTCGAAGCTGTTGATCGTCGGCTTTTCCCAGAACGTGCCGGCGAACGTTCCGACCGATCCGGCACCGTCCTTCAGATCGCCCCCGGCGCAGTACACGTCGCCGTTGGCGGTCAGGATCCCCACCCAGGCGTCCTCGTCGCCGCGGAACCGCTCCCAGGCCGCGTTGAGGTCGTCGCGCAGTGCGCCGTTGATGGCGTTGCGGGCCTCGGGCCGGTTCAGTGTGATCGTCGCGATGTGGTTGTCGACCTCGTAGGTGACGAGACTCATGGCAGCAGCCTAGGAGCCCGGCATTCGCCGACGCGGGGACACCCGCGCACCCGGGCGATACCCTGGATCCCATGCCGTCCCCGACCGAACGACATCGCTTCGCCCTGGCCACCCGGATCGCGCTGGCGGGCGCGGCCGTCACCGGTGGCGCCATGCTGTTCGCCGGCACGGCCGCTGCCGATCCCGGGATCCCGGACCCGCAGCTGCCGATCGCCCCGATGGATCCCGCCGCGGCACCGCCCGGGGAGCCGGTCGTGGTCGCAGCCCCGGCGGGCCCCGACGTCGTCGCCGCTCCCGCTCCCGCGCCACCGGTCGGTCCGCCACCGGTCCCGGAGATGCAGAACCCGGGCTACGGCGGCGGCCAGTCGGGCCAGACGTTCGGTTACCTGCGCGACCTGTGGCACGCGTCCCGCAGCGGCGATCCGCTGAGCGCCCTGACGGTCGAGAATGGCGGGTCCATGGCACCGCCGCCCGGCGCCGGGCCGGCGCCCAAGCTGCCGCCGGGGTACACGTCCCTGACGGCCCCGGAATCGTCGACGCCCGGCGTGGGCTATCCGTCGCTCAACGCGCCCGGCGCGCCCACCCTGCCGCCCGGATACATCCCGATCGACGGCGGCCCGCCGCCGCCCGGGTGGTACGACCAGCCGCCGGCCGATCCCGCCGCGCCGCCCACCCCCGTCGTGCCTCTGCCGCCGGGATAGCTCAGCCGGGCCTCGGGCGGCTACGCGCGTAGCCTTCAAAGATGATCGAATTGCTTTCGGACATGCCCGCGGGAGTCACCGGAATCCGGGTCTCCGGCCGGCTTCGCGGTGACGATTTCCGCCAGCTCGCCCCCGAATTCGAGGCGGCTCTGGGAGCCGACGAGGTCCGGGTGGTCGAGGTCGTCGCGCCGGATTACGAGGGCTTCGGGCCCGGGGGATTGGTCGAGGATGTCAAGACGGGACTCGGCCTCGTCATGCGCAACCACGCCGCATTCAAGCGCTTCGCGTTCGTGACCGACAAGGAATGGGCCATCCACGCGATGCATCTGTTCGGCTGGATGGTGCCGGGCGAGTTCAGATTGTTCCGCCTCGACGAGTTGGAGCAGGCCAAGGAGTGGGCCGCCGGCTGAGCGACCGCGTAGCGTGCTGGCGGTGAGCAACGCCCGCACCCGTGTGGTGATCGTCGGTGGCGGATTCGGTGGACTGTTCTGCGCCCGCCGGCTGCGCCGCGCAGCGGTGGACGTCACGCTGCTGGATCGCACCGCCAGTCACCTGTTCCAGCCCCTGCTCTACCAGTGCGCCACCGGGAAGCTGAGTATCGGGCATATCAGCCGCTCGCTGCGCGAGGAGCTGCGCCGCTACCGCAATGTGACGACGTTGCTCGGCGAGGCAACCGAACTGGACCCCGTCTCGCGGACCCTGCGGGTGCTGCGGCCCGACGACACCACGTTCACGCTCGGCTACGACGTGCTGGTGGTGGCGGCGGGGATGCGGCAGTCCTATCTCGGCAACGAGCGGTTTGCGCAGTGGGCGCCGGGCATGAAGACCCTCGACGACGCGCTGACCATCCGCCAGCGCCTGTTCACCGCCTTCGAGATCGCCGAGACGCTGCCGGCGGGCGCCGAGCGCGATGCGTGGCTGACGTTCGCGGTGGCCGGTGGCGGACCCACCGGGGTCGAGTTGGCCGGGCAGATCCGCGAGATGGCGACGCGCACGCTGTCCAACGAGTTCCACAGCATCCAGCCGCAGGACGCCCGAGTGCTCCTGTTCGACGGGGGAGCGACCATCCTGAAGAGCTTCGCGCCGGATCTGGCCGCCAACGCGACCCGCACCCTGAAGCGGCTCGGCGTCGAGATGCACATGGGGGTGCACGTCACCGACGTACAACGGGACGGCGTGACCATCACGCCGAAGGCCGACGGAGCCGCCGAGCGCTACGCGACCCGCACGGTGCTGTGGACCGCTGGAGTGGAAGCCGTCCCGTTCGCCCGGCATGTCGCGGAAGTGCTTGGCGCCCAAGCGGATCGCGCCGGGCGGATCGCGGTGGAGCCCGATCTGTCGGTGCCCGGACATCCGGAGGTCTTCGTGATCGGCGACCTGGCCGGCCGCGACGATCTGCCCGGCGTGGCGGAGAACGCGATGCAGGGCGGATCACCATCGCCGCCTGCATCCGCAACGACCTGGCCGGCCGGCCCCGCAAACCGTTCCGGGTACCGCGATCTCGGCTCGGCCGCCTACCATCAGCCGCGGCAACGCGGTGTTGCAGGTCGGGCGGATCAGGCTCACCGGCTTCATCGGGTGGCTGGCATGGGGGTTCATCCACATCGCGTTCCTGACCGGTGTCAGCAACCGGATGAGCACCCTGGCCACGTGGTTCGCCAGCATCGCGCGCCGCGGTCGGTACCACCGTGCCTTCATGCTGGGCAGCGAGGGCACCCCGGAGTCCCGCTACACGTGGTCGATCGAGGACCGGTGAGTACCCGCGCCGCACTCCAATCGGCGGCCGGACCAGCGAGCGGGACTAGCCCTGGGCGTTGAGGATCTTGATCGCGAACACCAGGCTGTCACCCGGCTGGATGCCGGCCGCGGGCTGACCGTCGGGGTAGCCGTCGGCGGACGTCATGGCCACCGCGACCGTGGAGCCGACCTTCTGCCCGGCGATGGCCTTCTGGAATCCCGGCACGACGCCGCCGAGCGGGAAGTCGACGGGGGTGCCCTGAGTGTAGCTGCTGTCGAACACCGATCCGTCCCGGCCGTTGACGCCCATGTAGCAGACCGAGACCGTCGCGGTGGGCGCCACGACGGGGCCGTCGCCGGCCTTCAGGGTGTGCACCTGTGTCTCGGAGACGCTGAACGGAGCCTGGACCTTGACGCTGGGGGCCGCGGTATCGGTGGATCCGGTGACGGTCACACTGCCCTTGGCCCCCGAGAACGTCCACTCGGGGGTGCCGCCTTCGGCGGGGGCCGCCGTCGGGCAGCCCTCGGCGGCCGCCGGCGCGACCGTCGACGTGAAGACGTCGCCGATGGACGGCCCGCTGGTCTTCGTCGCCTCGGGGTGCGCGTCGCTGCCGCACGCGGAGAGCGTCAGGGCGACGGAGGCGGCACCGGCTGTGAGAACGAGGGCGGAGGACACGCGGGAGAGATTCACGGTTTCCCACGCTACCGGCACCGCGCAGGCGGGTTATCGGCGACGCCGGGTTCGGCCCGAGCCCGGCGGCAACGGCGGGTCATGGTCCTTGTCCAAGGTGTCGCTGTACCAGCGCACGCAGTTGCGCCCGGCCCGTTTGGCCTCGTACAGGGCGATGTCGGCGCGGCGGAGGCCCTCGATCAGCGCGGGGACTGCATCGCCGTGGATCTCGTCGCGGGTCAACGTTGCGACGCCGACGCTGGCGGTCACCCGGACCGGGTCGGTCGGTTCGTACACCGCCGCACGCATCGCCTCGGCCAGCTCGCCAGGTTCCGACGTCGTGATCAGGACGGCGAACTCCTCACCGCCAGTGCGGGCCAGTAAACCCCCGTTGGCCAGACGTGCGGTCAGTCGGTTGGCGGCTGCGACGAGCACATTGTCACCCGTGCGATGGCCGTGGGTGTCGTTGACCCGCTTGAAATTGTCGAGGTCGATGAGTATGAAATCGAGGCTGGCGGGTTGCGACCTGAGCGACCGGTTGACCCACAGCTCCAGACCGCGCCTGTTCAGCAGGCCGGTCAGGGGATCTCGGGTGGCGTTCACCAGTTGGGTGTCGAGTGCCGCCTGCACGCCGCGGGTGAAGCCGTTGAGCGCTAACAGGGTGGCGTTGGTGGCCAACATTGCGGTCGCCCACCGGGCGAGGACGGCGGCGGTATCGTGCGTCCCTTCTCGCCAGGTCAGGATCGCGAGTGTGGTGATCACCGCGGTGGTGAACGTCATGTGCCCGATGACGATCACCCGACCGGTGAAGGTGGCGGTCAGCGTGCCGATGATTGCGAACATTGCGGTGCCGAACAAGGCTGCTTCAGGGTCGACAAAGGTGAACAGGATCACGGTCAGCCCGAGGTCGGCGTAGATGACGATGGCGGTCACGCTGGACCTGACGCGCTTGACCGACTGCGGTCGCCAGGCCTTGCCGAAGTGCATTCGCGCGATCGCGATACCGACCGGAATGGTTGTCACGCACACCAGCAGCGCGATGGTGCGCCGGCAGATGGTAGCGGGGCCATCCGAGGAGAACATCGCGATGAGGCAGACCGACGCGAACCCAGGCACCAGGATGGCCGTGACATACCGGATCGTTCGCTCCGGCACCTGGGACAGTGTCATCGGATAGAGACTCCGCGCACGCTCGATGCGCTGGGATTCACCCTCTGAAGTCACCAGCGTCCGTTCCACCCCTGCGGCACGTGCACATACCGAACCGACTGCACGCGGCCACTATAGGTGTTAATCGCAAGGCTGACCCGAAAGCGACAGCCGCATGGCCCGTTTGCTGCACCGAACTCGGCACTGCGGGCGAGGCCGGAGCCGTGACGACGATTCGAACGGATCTCTATCGAATTCTGGGCCGAGCTAGCCAAAAACCTGTCGGCCATGTCCGCAGTGCACCAACAAGATTGGTGCGGGCGCGGCATGCGCCGCGACGCTCGTCCGACTATCCCAGGATCGCCCGCGCTGTGCGCTCTGCGATCAGCATGACAGGTGCGTTGGTGTTGCCGGACGTGATGGTGGGCATCGCCGAAGCATCGGCCACTCGCAGGCCGGCGACGCGGTACACGCGGCAGTCGGTGTCGAGCACGGTGGCGGTCGACCGCGGTCGACCGTGCGCGTCGAAGGCCCCCATCGCGCAGGTGCCCACCGGGTGGAAGATCGTCGTGCCGAGTTCGCCGGCCGCCGTCTGCAGGTCTTCGTCGCTCACCAATTGAGGGCCGGGCAGCAACTCCTCCGGGCGGTAGCGGGCCAGTGGTGCCGCGGCCATGATCTGCCGGGTCATCCGGAGCCCCCGCACGGCGATACGGCGATCGGCGTCGGTCGACAGGTAATTGCACAAGATCTTCGGGCTGGTCAGCGGATCAGCATCGGCCATGCGCACATGGCCGCGCGAGGTGGGGCGCAGGTTGCAGACGGAGGGAGTGATCGCGCCGTAGGGGTGCAGGGGGTCGCCGAACTTCGGCAAGGACAACGGCTGAACGTGCCACTCCATATCGGGACTGGCCAGCGCGGGGTCGCTCCTGGCGAAAGCCCCGAGCGTAGAAGGCGGCATGGTCATGGGTCCCGATCGCAACGTGAGGTACTGAAGTCCCATGCCGCCGCGGGTGATCCAATTCCGGTACAGCGTGTTGACGGTCCGGGCACCGCGCACCCGGTAGATCGTTCGAATCTGCAGGTGGTCCTGGAGGTTTTCGCCCACTCCGGGCAGGTCGACATCCACCGACACCTGATGCTGGGTGAGGAGCCCGGCCGGGCCCAGGCCCGAGACCTGCATCAGGTGCGGCGAGCCGACCGCACCGGCGCTCAGGATCACTTCCCGGCGGGCGCGGACGTCGACGATCCGGCCGTCCTTCAATAGCCGCACGCCGGTAGCGCGGCGCTGAGCGGTGGTCCAGGCACCGCGACGCTGACCCTCGTCGACCTGGTCGTCCATCAGCAGCCGCACGGCCTGGGTCTGCGTGTAGACGGTGAGATTGGGTCGGTGAGCGACGGGATGCAGGAACGCATCCGCCATGGACCAGCGACGGCCACGCCGTTGGTTGACGTGAAAGTACGCACTGCCGGCGTTGTCGCCGCGGTTGAACTCGTCGATCGGGGCAATGCCGACCTCGGCGGCGGCGGCCTGCCAGGCGTCGAGGATCTTCCAGCGCACCCGCGGTCGCTCGACCCGGATCTCACCGCCGGCGCCGTGCCATTCGTCGGCTCCGCCGAAATAGTCCTCCAGCTCCTTGTAGATCGCGAGCGTCGCACCCGGGGAATCCGAGCCGCCCCAGCGCCAGCGCTCGTCACCGGTGGCCTGCGCCCAGAGTTCGTAATCGGCGGCCTGTCCGCGCATATGGATCATGGCGTTGATCGACGAGCAGCCGCCGACGACGCGGCCCCGCGCGTAGTGAATGCTGCGGCCGGCCAGCCCCGGGTCGGGCTCGGTGGTGTAGCACCAGTCGGTGCGGGGGTTGGCGATCGTGTACAGATAGCCCACCGGCACCTTGATCCAGAACCAGTCGTCCTTGCCGCCCGCCTCGATCAGGAGCACCCGGTGGTCAGGGTCGGCACTGAGCCGATTGGCCAGTAGGCAACCGGCACTGCCTGCGCCCACGATGACGAAGTCGAATTCGGCGACGGGACTGATGTCCGGCATCGTTCCTCCCATCGCGATCGAATGCGCGTCCCAGTGTGCGCGATGACGGCTACGTAGCGGGTATTACGTCGCTGCCCGAGCCCTTGACCGATGCCTTGGCACGCTTCTGTGCCTGCACGGCCCTCTTGCCGCGGACGAACCCGGTGGCCGAGACCGTCGCCGACAGAAGTGTGCTCTCCCCGTTGACGAACGGATGGAAGCCGACGCCGGCGCCGCCACGACCCTTCACGGGGATGTCGGCCACTTCGGTTACCTTCCAACCTTTTTCGGAGATCGAAAGAATGGCTTCGCCGTTCTCACACGTCAGTGGTAGGGCGGCGATCACTGCGTCATCTGGGTCGCGGTCGCCACTGAGCTTCACCCCGGCCACGCCGTTCCCGGCGGCGCCCTGCGGATTCACTGCGGCGGGGTCGATCCGCAGCACCTTTCCGCGCCGCGTCACCAATGCCAGATGCGATCCGGGAGCGAGAACACCGGAGGCCAGCAGCCCGGTGATGTCCGGCGCAACCGGGATGTCGCGGATCTTGTAGGGCAGACCGTTGCCGGTGGTGAACTTGATCCGTCCGTCGGCCCACACTGCCCAGCCCAGTCCCGAAGTCAGCAGATCCCCGTGGCTGTCGGAGAACACGCCGCGGTCGTCAAGTCGCCACGCGGCGTTCGACTTACGCTCCCGGGGACCGTCCTCGTCGGAGCTGGACGCTGTCGGCGTTGCGTCGAAGTCCAGGACGGTGCGACGGTCGAACTCGGCGCCCTTGAATAGCTTCGCGGTCTCCACCAGCTCCTGGTCGATCACCTTTCGGCGCGCATCGGGACTCGACACCAACTCGGTGAGCTCGGCGAACTCGGCGTCCAGCTTCTCGGCCTCGGCGCGCAGCTCAATGACGTCGAGCTTGGTCAGACGCCGAAGCTGAAGTCCCAGAACGTAATCCGCCTGTTCGGCGTCGATCGCGAATCGCTCTTGCAGGCCCTGGCGGGCCTCGTCGACCGTGTCGGAGCCGCGGATTACCGCGACCGCAGCGTCAATATCCAGATGAATGGTCATCAGGCCGGCCACCAGATGGCGCCGCGCGGTGACCTTCTCCAGCCGATACTCGCTGCGATGCAGAACGACCGAGTCGCGCAGATGCAGGAATGCGGAGATCAGCTCGCGTACCGACCACCAGCGCGGTACCCGGTCCTCGTCGAGCGCGACCAGGCTGGCAGCGAATGTCGACTCCAGCGGTGTCAGGGCGAGCAGTTGCTCGCGGATGGTTTCGGCGTCATGCCCCCGTTTGGCGGTGACGACGATGCGCAGGCCGTGGCGCCGGTCGGTCAGGTCCGACATGTCTGCGACACCGGACATCTCGCCGGACTCGACCAGGGCCCGGATCCTCTCCTGCACCGTGTTGCTCGCGACACCGGGCGGCAGTTCGGTGATGACGCAGTTCTTTCCGTCGACCGTCACGGTGCCGCGGACCGTGAACGCACCCCGGCCGGTGGTGATGTACTCCCGCAGGCCGGCGGTACCGACCACGGTGGCGCCGCTGCCCCAGTCGGGACCCGGAATGAGCTTGAGCAACCGGTCGTCGGTCATATTCGGGGTTTTCAGCAGCGCCCGGCACGCGGCCATGACCTCGCGAGGATTGTGCGCGGGCACCTTGGTGGCCCAGCCTTCGGCAATGCCGACCGCGCCATTGCACAGCAGCACCGGCCACTGGGCCGGCAGCACGGTCGGCTCGATCCACTCACCGTCGAACGTCGCCACCATGGGCACCGCGTGATCGGCGAGCTCCGCGGTCAGCGCCGCACCGGGTGCCGACAACCGCATCTCGGTGTAGCGGTCGGCGGCCGGGATATCACCCTGGATGCGGGGAAAAGCACCCTGTCCGTCAATGACTTTCACCCGCTGGAACTCCGCGGCCATCAGCGCTGCCGCGCCGTACATCGACGCGCCGCCGTGCGGATGCAGATTGCCGGTGACCGCCGAACAGACCTTCGAGGACTTCTGCGGCTTGTTGCCGGGCAGCAGCCGGGAGTCGTACATCTGATACAGCAGCCGTCGTTGGCCGGGCTTGAGTCCGTCGAACGCGGACGGGATGGCGCGGTCGCTGACGCTGTAGAGCGCGAAGGTCAGCTGGTAGTGGTTCCAGTAGTCGTCGGCGCTCTGGTCGAGGACCAGATCGGGGTTCTGCTCGGCAGCGTCCAGGGTGGCGGTCACAGGTGATTCTTCCTAGTCGAGATCGAGTGCCAAGGTGTCGACGCGGGACGCGACGTCGGCCATCCACGTGCGCCGGCCCTCGGGCGGCCCACCGAACAGGGTGTGGTGCAGCTTCGGGTCGCCGTCATCGAGATGCACCCGAATCACGGTGCGCCGCTGCGGATCCAGCACGGTGTTCCAGAAATCGTCGGCATCCATCTCACCGAGACCCTTGTTGCGCTGCACCTCCACCTTGCGTTTCGAGGTGGACTTCATCTGCGCCACCGCGGCGTCGCGTTCGTTTTCGTCCTGGCAGTAGATCCGTTGCTGACCGTCCTTGACCACGAACAGCGGCGGCAGTGTCACGTACACCATGCCGGCCTTGACCAGCGGCCGGTAGAAGTCCAGGAACATCGAGATGAGACTCGAGTTGATGTTGCCGCCGTCGGGGTCGGCGTCGGAGGCGAACAGGATCCGGTCGTACCGGCAGGATTCCGGGTCGCAGTTGTCCCGCACGCCGCACCCGAGGATGCGTTCGATCGAATCGAACTCATCCTTGGCCCGGGCCTTGCTCACCGTGAAGCCGTAGACGTTGGGCGGCTTACCCTTCAGCGGGAAGGCGGCCTGGAAGGTGGCGTCGCGCGCCGCCTTGATCGTGCCCAGGGCGGAGTCGCCCTCGCACAGGAACAACTCCGCGCCCGACCCGCGGCCGCTTTCCCGGCTGGGCAGCAGCTTCGGCGGCAGTGACAGGTTCGTCCCCAGCCCCTTGGCCTTGGACGCCGCCCGGGAGCGGGCTTTGGCACCCTCGGCGCTGCGTCGCGCCCTGGCGGCCGCCAATGCCAGCGTGGTCCACAGCGACACCGCTTCGGCGTTGCCGGGGTTGGCGGCCCAGATGGTGACGCTGCGGGCGACCTCGGGGGCCATCGCGACGTTCAAGGACCGCGACGACACGGCGGTCTTGGCCTGGGAGTCCCAGGCCACATCGGGTGCGCGGGTATCGACGGCCAACGCGGTGACCGCCGCGAAGTCCTGCGCCTCCGGGCCGTCCTCACCCTTGGCCAGGCCCAGATCGCGGATCCGGGACGCGCGGTCGGCCAGTGCTTCGGACAGGCCCTTCACGGCGGCGGTCAGATGTGATCCGCCGCCGGGGGTGCGCACGGTATTGCAGAACGCGGCCACGGTGGCCGGTTCGGCGGGCCCCGCTGTCAGCGACCACCGGAACGGCGTCGGGCCGCGCCCGGTGGTGTACTCACCGCGACCCTCCACCACGGCACGCACGCCGGGCGCCGGGGTGCCCGCGGCGGCGCACATGAGGTCCAGGAGAGTATCGGTGCCCCACGGTCCGCTGAACGGTTCGAGCAGCTCGGGACGGATCTCGTCACCCGGCCAGCCTTCGTCGATGACGCTTAGGTGCACGCCGGGGGACATGCGGGCCGCGGCGTGCGCGCGCAGCAGCACCTCGTTGACGTCCACGCTGGAATCCGGCACCACGGCCGGGTCGAACAGGATGCGCACCGTGGTGCCGTGGGCATCCGGCTTCCGGTTGCCCACGCCGCGCAGTTTCTGCGTGTCGGAGCGGGTGAAGGGGGCGTCAGGGTCGAACTCCTTGCCGTCGAAGGCGCCCGGATAGCCGCCGCCGAAACTCTGCAGGTAGGTCTTGCCTGCGCGCCGCACCGTGACATCGGTCCGAGCGGAGATGAAAACCGCTGCGGCAGCACCGATTCCGTTCAGACCGGCACCGGTGCTGGCAGCGTCGGTGTGCGCCGAGAACTTGCCGCCGGCCCGCGCGGTGCCCAGCGTCTTGACGATGCCGTTCTTCCCGGTCACCGGGTCGGAGTCGACCGGAAGGCCACGACCGTCGTCGGCGACGCTGACCGATCCGTCGGCATGCAACGTGATGGTCACGGTCGATCCACCGTGGCTCGGTTCGGCAACTTCCTCGATCGCGTTGTCGACGATCTCTCGCAACGCGGTGTTGAGCACGTCGAGTCCGAGGTTCACCGCCGGCCGCAAGCGGGTGTGCTGGACATCGTCGAGTTCGGTGATGTCCGCTGCGGTGTAACTCACAGCTCATCCTTTCCATCAAGACAGGGGAGGGGCGGACCCAGCACGCAGCCTCTGTTGGCGACGGCTACTCGGCCAGGCACGGGTGCGCCGCCGAAATAGTAGTCGGCACCTCCGACATCTTCGCGCAGCCTTGGCGGAGTCCTGGGGAGGCGCGACGACCATTCCGCGGCACTGTCGACTCCGTCAGCCAGAGAACAATCATCCTGACGACGCGCGGCGCCGACGGCAGTTCCACGAAAACCACCGTCGAAGTCGACGACAAGACCCTATCGCCGACCGCAGGTTCGCAGCCCAGAGGTCTTTCGTGCGGCGTCGCCCATGGAACGCGTGCACGCGTCGGCGCCGCCGTTCCTGGCGGTCCACGGGACCAACGACGGCTTGATCCCCGTCGGTGAGCGTGGGTTCGTTGAACGGTTGCGGTCGGTATCCGAGTCGGCCGTGTGCTACATCGAATTGCCCGGTGTGGGACACGGTTTCGATCTCATCGACGGCACCCGCACAGCGCCGGTGGTGGCTGCCGTGGGCCGGTTTCTCAACCAGGTGCACCAGGAACGACGTCCCGGCGCGGTCACCTCGGCGGTTTGAGGCCTGGTGCTGGCGACGTGGTGAACACATGGATCGATCCGCCAGGGCGGCTGTCTACAATTCGTCTACACTGGTTCCATGGCAGCAGAAACCACAACCGTCCGAGTCCGCCGTCCCGATTCGGAGCGGCTGCAATCTCTGGCCAAGGCGCGCCAAACCGCGGTCATCGATGTCGTGCACGCAGCCATCGACGCCTTGGAGAGGCAAGAGTTCCTGCGGGGGCTCAATGGCGACTACCAGCGACTGCGCAGTGACCCCGAACTGTGGGACCAATACCTCGCCGAACGTCATGAATGGGACGCATTGGCTTGATCTGGCGGGGAGAGGTCTATCACGTCGATCTCGGCCAACCAGTCGGCCACGAGCCAGCCTTTCGCCGCCCCGCGGTGGTGGTGTCGGTCGACATTCTCAACAACGGACCGGGCGGGCTGGTGGTCGTCGTCCCAATCACGACAGCCAGCTACGGGCTGCGAAGCCATGTCGAGCTGGAGCCAGCGAGCAGTGGCCTCGACCACACCGCATACGCACGCTGCGATCAACTGCGAGCAGTCTCCGTCGAACGACTGTCATCTCGCCAGGGAATGATCAGTCCCGAACAGGTGCAAGCCGTGGACCAAGCACTGCGCTTCGTTCTAGATCTGTAGTGGCTTCTCGTCAAAACAATTGGGCCGCAATTTAATTCGGCGTACTTTACTGGTAACCCGCCATATTCGATTCCGCCGTATTCCTAAGGTGTGCGGTCTGTACGGCATCCGGCCATGCGGATATGTCTCACCGGTGATACTCTAGTGCATGTGACTGAGGTGGTGACTGTTCGCGACCTGCGCAACCACGGTGGGGAAGTGCTGCGCAGAGTGGAGCGTGGTGAGCGGATCGTGGTGACGCGTGATGGTGCGGCAGTGGCCGTGCTGAGCCCCTTGCCACGGCCTAGCGTGAGTCCCACTGAGCTGATTCGCCGGCGCCGGAACCTGCCACGTGTGGACGTGGAGAAGTTGCGTTCGGACGTGGACAGCGTGGCGGATCCGTCACTGTGAAGGGATCGGCTGACCGGTCGAGAGGCATGCTCGACACGTCGACGGTGATTCTGCTCGGCCAGCTGGCGGATCCCGACGAGTTACCAAACGAGTCTGTAATAAGTGCGATAACTCTCGCTGAGCTGTCCGTGGGGCCGCATGTCGCCCAAGCTGACGTCGAACGCAGCGCACGTCAGCAACACCTGCAGCAGGCGGAGGCGGATTTCGAAGTCCTTCCGTTCGACGCCGAGAGTGCGCGGGCGTTTGGGGCCGTCGCTGCCGCGCTGCGTACGTCGGGCCGCAAACCAGCCGCGCGGGCCTACGACGCGCTCATTGCGGCCAGTGCCGTCGCGCACGGTGTGCCGTTGTACACGTGCAATCCCAATGACTTCGCTGGGATACCCCAGCTAGAACTGCGTGTGGTCACGCACCCGGATCACTGATTCAATGTGCCATCTCGGACTCCGCGCACCGCCGATCGTCACACCAGGCTGCTGAAAGTCGTTGGGCAGCAGCGTAAAACGACGTACTTTACTGGTAACCCGCCATATTCGATTCCGCCTTATTTCTCCGCTATGAATCGCCGGCGCCCGCGGGCTCGCGGATAGAGGCACACTGTCCGCACCTCAGCGATGCGCTTCAGCACTTTGCTGAGATTCCTACCCGGCCGATCTGACAATCGGGGGCGGCTAGTCTTGGCGTTACATGTAACATGGCGGGATGGCGGTGAGGGACAGGGTCGGCGAGTACCGACGGCGGATGCGGGAGCGGGGTCTGCGGCCGCTGCAGGTCTGGGTGCCAGACGTGCGCACTGCGAGTTTTGCCGCTGAGGCGCATCGTCAGGCTTCGTTGGTCGCACGAGCGGACGATAGCTCCGATGACCAGGACTTCATTGAGGCCATTTCGGCGCCATGGGAAGACGAGTGATCAGAGGGGAGATCTGGACCGTAGCGGGTGGCGTCTACGCAACCAAGCCGCGCCCTGCGGTGATTGTTCAGGATGACCTCTTTGATGCCACGAGTTCAGTGACGGTCGCTCCGATGTCGAGCACGCTGTTGGATGCACCATTGATACGCATCCGGATTGCCGGCGGAGACGGCCGGTTATCTGGACTCGATCACGACAGTGACGTGATGATCGACAAGCTTACGACCGTTAAGAGGTCGAATGTCCACGTCCGGGTTGGCCGGCTGACAGCGGAGCAAGTCGTCGAGGTCGAACGAGCGATGATGGCGTTCCTCGGCCTTGCGCGATAGGCGAGAACAATTGGGCCCCAGTGCAAAACACTGCATTAACTTGACATAATGTAGCTTATCGGTACTTTGTGGACCTGGAGTAATGGCGGTGGCGAGACTTCAATCATTCAGGCCATCCTCACCTCGGTGGTCCTGTCGCCGCCGCACTGATCTCTTCCCATCGCCGGTGCGAGCATCCGCCCTCTTGCAGTTTGCACATTGGACGGTGCACCACGCGGACGCTCATCCGCGCCGCCGCCGCGACTCGCGAGCCCGACAGATCGACCCACACCCCGTCCTCGACGCCACACTTCCGCTACCTACTTACGTCACAGTGACGAATTGTACGATGGTGGCGTCCGTTTCCGTAGCTCGATGCGACACGACAGTTGAGTTCACGGATATGGCCCACCATCGATGAACAAGGCTGCAAAGCTGGTGTGGTGTCCGAAGCGGCAACTCACGGCTACTCGACGGCCTTCGATTCAGCTTCCTCGATGGTTCCTCCAGTGTCTGTGAACCACGGGCAGACCAGTGAGCCTTCGGGGCGCAACGGAGGTGCAGCGGTGAGACTCGCGAGCTGGCTGGGCCTGGCCGCGGCGGCCACCCCCTTTCTGGCGGCCGGCGTGGCCGGGGCCCGCGAGGTCGTGCGCGCGGATACGGCGCGCCGGCGAGGCGTCACCACGCGCGACGGCGTTCCGGTGCCGGAGCCGTCGATCGGGCTCGGGATGGCCGCAGCCGCCGACGCGCTGTTGGCAGCACCGATGCCGTTACTGTCGTCGCTCGGGTCCTCGGAGCACTACGCGGCGGCGTCGGCCGAACTCGATGCCGCTGTTCGCTACTACGGTGACGCCGGTTGGCTCGACGCTCCGCAGCTCCGGCACCGGCGTCCGAACGCGCCAGGTGACGTTCACCTCGAAACCCTTTCGCCCGGAACGGAAGTCGCGCGGTTCGACAGTGGGTGGCGGCCCGGGCCCGGCGAGCCCGGCGGCGAGCGGTGGCTGACGTTTCATGCCAACGAACAGGTGGCGGTCCGGCTACTGCGCCACCCCGGAGCCCCCCGACCGTGGCTCGTCGCCGTCCACGGACAAGGGATGGGGCGGTCGTCCGACGCCAAGATCCTGCGTGTGCAGCGTCTGCACGATGAGCTCGGTATCAACGTCGCGCTCCCCGTGCTCCCGTTACACGGTCCGCGCTCCTGTGGCTTCTCCCCCTCGCGGCAGTTCGCGTCCAACATCTTCGCGACGAACAACGTGCTGGGGCTCACCCAGTCGGTGTGGGACGTCCGCCGACTGCTGAGGTGGCTGCGCGAGGACCAGCAGGCACCCTCGGTCGGCCTGCTCGGTCTGTCCCTCGGCTCCTACGTCATCAATCTGCTGTCGACGCTCGAGGGCGACCTGGCCTGTCTCGTCGCCGTCGTCCCGACGAGTGACCTGGCCGCGTCGATGCGCGACGCCGAGCCGGTCACGCCGGCAAAACGGCGGCTGCACCGCAGGGTGCACGACCACCGCTCGGAGCTCGTGCACCGGGTCGTCTCACCGCTTGCCCGGCCGTGCCTCGTACCGCACCAGCGGCGCCACATCGTGGCGGGACAGGTCGACCGGATCGCGCCGCCGCGCGGCGCTGCCCAGCTCTGGCACCACTGGGACGAGCCGTCGATCGAGTGGTGCCCACGCGGCCACGTCACCGCGTGGCGCGGGGCGGCCTACGACGACCACATCGCCTCGGTCCTCAGCGCGTCCGGGCTGCGACACCAATCCTGACGACGGCGAGGAGGGATCATGCGCCAGCTTTCCAGCGCTGACTGGACGATGGTGTCACTCGACACCTCGACCGCTCACAACACCATCGGCATAGTCGGCATCTACGACCCGTCGACGCGCAGTGGGTCACGGGACCCGGTCACCTACGAGGAAGTGCTGAAGTACATCGATGCACGCCTTCACGTCGCCGAGAGCTTCCGGGAACGGCTCGTCCACGTGCCGTTCGGGCTTGACCGGCCCTGGTGGATCCGGGACGGCGACTTCGACCTGGAATACCATGTCCGGCACATCGCCCTGCCGCGGCCGGGAAGCTGGCGGCAGCTGTGCACCCAGATCTCACGCATCCACGCCCGGCCCCTCGACCTCACCAGGCCGCCCTGGGAGCTCTACCTGATCGACGGGCTCGACGGGGTCGATCATCTGCCCCAGGGTGCTTTCGCAATATTCCTGCGCGTGCACCACGCCGCCATCGATGGCGTCGCCGGTGCCGAGATCCTCACCGCGATCCACAGTCACGAGCCCGACGGGGGGCCGCCACCGGTGCCCGAGGGCTACGAGTGGAAACCGGATGCCATCCCGTCCGATCTCGGCCTCCTGAGCCGCGCTGCGCTGCACGGTGCCACCCGGCCGGTTGACATCCTGCGACAGGTCCGCAAGGTGGCGCCCCAACTGCCCGCGCTCGTATCAGACACCCGCGACCCGGCCGTGACATCGCCGGCGACGCTGCCCAGGGCGACCAGGTTCAACCAGGTCGTGTCGCCGCACCGGGTGTTCGGCACCGCCTATACGACGCTCGACGTCCTCAAGGAGATCCGCACGGCGCTGCCGGAAGCAACGATCAACGACGTCGGTGTCGCCGTCGTCGGCGGGGCCATCCGCCGCTACCTCCTCGACAAGGGCGAGTTGCCCGACGAGGCCATGGTGGCGATGATGCCGATCTCGATCCGGCCGACGACCACCCGCGCCAGCGGCGCGGTGAGCTCGTCGACCAGCACCGGGACCAGCGGTAATGAGTATTCGATCGCGCCCATTACGATGGCGACCGACGAAGCCGACCCGCTCGACCGGCTCGCGCGCATCGCGACATCCACTGCGCACGTCAAGGATTCCGGCGCCCACCCCGTCCGCGCGCTGATGGCGATGTCGGAGGAGGCATTCGGCGGTCTGATGGGAACTGTGCAACGGGCCGCCGTGCGCGCTCTGAGTCGGCGTGGGCGCACCGTCGCCGCTCACACCCTGGTGAGCAACGTCCCCGGACCGCTGACCCCGATGTATTTCTGCGGCGCACAGATGGTCGACACCACCGGCCTTGGTCCGGTGCTCGACGGCATGGGGCTCAACAACGGCATCGGCAGCTACGGCAACCGCGTGACCTTTTGCTTCACCGCGGACCGCAAGGCCATCCCCGACCCCGAGGTCTATGAGCAGTGTCTGAGCAGCGCTGTCGAGGAGCTGCTCGATGCCGCCCGCGCGCACCAATGCTGACCGCACAATTCTGGAATAGCTTTCTCGGACAACACTGATACACGCATTGGCTTGTGGCGCATAGCTATTCATCTGGTCTGACTGCTGGTCTCGGCCAATGTGGCCCAAGGCTCGTGCAACCGGCTGCCTCCGATGGTGCCGTGGACGAAGAGCCCGGCGTGGTCTATCGTGTATGAACATACCGACCGGCCGGTCGGTGAAATGCTCGGGAGCGGGTGATCATGACGCGAATGACACGCGGTGTACCTGCTGGACGGGATGCGCGCGCGGGACAGTTCTGCGGGCCAACGGTGAATCGGCAGGAGGCCGCGGCCCGCACCCGTGAATCCCTGCTGGACGCCGGCGTGCGGCTGGCAAGGACCACCGGACTGGCCGGGCTGAGCGTCAACCGCATCGTGGAAGAGGCCGGCGTCTCGAAAGGTGCCTTCTTCCACCACTTTCCCGATCGGGCCAGCTATCTCCTGGTGCTGCACCGCGATTTCCACGACCGCATCCTCGCGGAGGCCCGCGCCGTGCTCGGTGACGCGCAGCCGGGGGCCGACCGGTTGTTGCGGGCGACGCGGACCTACCTCGACGCCTGCCTGCGAGAGCGCGGGGTGCGGTCGCTACTCCTGGAGGCACGGGCGGAGCCGGTGACGGCCGCGGAGGTGCGCGCGCGCAACGCGCAGAACTCGGCGACCTGCGAGGAGGACTTCACCGCGATGGGGTGGGCACATCCGTACGCCGCAGCGCAGCTGTGGGTCGGCATGGCGGCCGAGGCGGCACTGCTGGAATTCGATGCGGGCAAGCGCGTCAAGGCCCTGCGCGCGGCGCTGGCCCGCTACATCGACGCCGACCCGAAGGCCATCGGCGGGTGACGGCGCAACCGGTCACCATCGGCACGCCGAACGGGCCACTGAATGCCGAGCTGATGGTCCCCGAGGGATCGGGCCCGTGGCCGGGCGTCGTCGTCGTGCACGATCTGCGCGGGCCGCGGCCCGAAGTGCGGGACAGCATGGCGCGTTTCGCTGCGCGTGGATTTCTCACCGTCGCACCGGATCTCTACACGCGCGGCGGTGTCGCCCGGTGCATCACCCGCACACTCTGGTCGATGCTCACCCGCGAGGGCCCCTCGGTCGAGGACCTGACCGCGGCACACGATCTGTTAGCAGCCCGGCCGGACTGCACGGGCCGGATTGGTATCGTCGGCTTCTGCATGGGTGGTGGATTCGCATTGGTGATGGGTACCAAGGGGTTTGACGCTTCGGCGCCGTTCTACCCGACCATCCCACCTGTCTACGAGTCGATCGCCCGGGACAGTTGCCCGGTGGTGGCCAGTTACGGCAGCCGCGACATCTGGAATCCGGGTAGTGGCCCGCGGCTGCGCAGGTCACTGGAGCGACACGGGGTGGCCCACGACGTCAAGGTCTATCCGGGCGTCGGACATTCGTTCGCCAACGACCTGCCCAATCAACCGCTGCAGCGCATCATCGGCTTCGGGCGCGATGACGCCGCGACCGAGGACGCTTACGGTCGGGTGTTGGCGTTCTTCGAAACGGCGCTCCAGTCGTAGGCCGCTAGAGGAGCCGTTTGGGATGCTGTATCCGAGCATGCGGCGGATGTCCTCGGACACCGTGCGCACCGTGTCGCGGGTCATCGACAAGGTGAACGCCTCCTGCGGGCGCAGCCACGGCTCGCAATACTGCGCCGTCACGGCCAGGCGCGAGCCGGCGGTGTTGTTGGCGCCCCCGCCGTGCCACAGGGTCCCCAGGAAGAACACACACGACCCGGCGCTCATCACCACCGGTTCACGCTCGGCGGGGTCGGGCAGTCGATCGCCCCACTCATGGCTGCTGGCGACGATGTCAGTGGCGCCGTTGTCGGCGGTGAAATCGTCGATCGCCCAGATCGTGGCCGCGCCCAACGCTTTTCGCGGCCGAGGCAGCGGGTAGAAGCCGTCGTCGGTATGCAGCATCTGCGCCTGCTCCCCCGGCAGGATGTTGATCACCTGCAACATCGACAACAAGTAGTTCGGCATGAACAGCCGGTCCAGCAGCGCCAGCACACGTGGATGATCCGCAATCCGGTCGCAGCTGCGGGTCTTGTTCAACACGCTGTACACGCGCTGGGTCGTGCGACCTTCGAAACCGTTGCGACCCCGCAGATCCAGTAGCGGCTCGACGGCTAGCCGAATCTCGTCGACCTCGGCTTCGGAGAGCAGATCGGGCAGCACGACGTACCCGTCGCGCAGCACCGCCGCCAGATCCTTCTCGGCCACCTGGGGATCGACGTTGCCCCCGCTGCTCGGGGTCCGTGGGAACGTGCCGGCCAGGTCGCCGGCCAGATCCACCAACGACGCCACTTCGTTGCCCGCTGACTGTGCCACATCGAACAACATAAACCAGTTCGGGCATGTTCGGAACATGGCACGCCCCGCCGATGCGCGCCGGCCTTAGCCCTCCGTCAAAAACGATGTCCACCAGTACTATTCGAGAGCGGTTGGTCTTCCCAACGGTGGCCGCACAGATCACACCGCCACTTCTCATCGCTCGGGCAACAGCCGCCCATGGTGAGCCAGGGCTGCCAGCTCTCGGGGTCTGCCGGTATTCCGTATCGGATCCTCGAGGTCCGCTTTCCTTCGCACAATGGACACTCCGGGTGCAGGGCGAATTTGAAGTCGACCATTGACGTGAAGCCACCGTCTCGCATTCGGCAGTCGCACGCGCGACACAGAACGGCAGGCCAATCGCGGGCGGCCTCACGCAGCCTGGCCCGGTACGGACGCCCAGGCGGTGGGCCGTCCACCGCTCTGATCGGCGATCCCGGATCGGGCCGCGGCAACGGATCGGTGGTGTGCACCAAGATCTGGTCGCGGGCGTCGGGTTCGCTCAGATCGATCCGCTGGTTGCAACCATGGCACTGGCTGCCGAAGTGCAGCAGGATCCGCGCCGCCGCCACCGATGAGTGTCCCCACCAATAGAACGGTTCGCCGTACACCGGGCTCTCATGCAGCGCCAGGATGACCCGTTCGGCCACCTCGTCATCCAGACGCCAGTCGGTGAATGCCTCGGACGCGTTGGCCAGCATCGCCAGAGTGGTCAGGTCCACCAGATTGAGCTGGTATTGCTGCGAGAACGTGCAGCCGTCGAGGCCGCCCTTGTCATCGATGCGGCCGAGCACCGTCAGTACCGACACCGGGTCGGTGCCCAGGACCAGCAGTGCGCAGTCACCTGGGCGAGTCTCCCCGAAGGCGTAACGCCACGGCCGATAGGGCGAACTGGGATCGAGCAGCGTGATCACGCCGTCCTTCCAATCGGCGGCCTCGAGGATGTGCAGACGGTGATGGATCGATTTCGTCATGAGCAATTGTCGCAGGGGGGTACGACAAGTATGCCGCCCGATGAACCCGGCCCGGCGGATTGATCGTGGGCCACCACGTTGCAAAAATAAGTCAGTTGTATGACAATCATCGGACGTAGTGCCACAGTCCCGGATCGGAGAACCCGTGGTTTACCTCAAGGCTGCCGAGCGGGAGGACCAGATCATCGCCGCGGCCGTCACCGTGCTCAGCAATGTGGGCGTGGCCGCCATGACGCTCCGCGCGGTCGCCGCCGAGGCGGGCGTGTCGCTGGGGACCGTGCAATACATCTTCCCGGCCAAGGATCAGCTGCTCCACGCGGTCATCACCCGGGTCATCCGCGACATCTCCGATGCGCTCCGGCCGGATCTGGCGCCCGGCAAGGGTGTCGAGCATGTGCTGCGCCAAGGCGTGACCGGCTTCTGGGAGAAGTTGGTCGAGGACAACGTCGGATTGCAGATCATGCAGTACGAGCTACTGGCCTACGCCGTGCGCAACGGCGACCACCGCCTGGCGCACCAGCAATACGACAGCTACACCTCGGTGGTGGCGGATTTCTGCGAGCAGGCCGCCCGGGCCGCCGGCGAACGCTGCGCCGTCGGCTTCGACACCCTCGGGCGCCTGGCGCTCGCCCAGGTCGACGGGCTGATCCTGCAATACATCGCCAGGCCCGACGCCCACCGCGCGCGCCGCGATCTGCAGCGCGCCCTGGACATGCTCGTCGCGTATGCCGACCCGCAGCCGATGGCGCCCCACCCGACACGGCGAAAGCCCAAAAATAATACAGATGACTGACTATAGAAGTCTATTGGAGTGATGAAATGCCCCAGCACCAACCAGCCACCGTTGCCGTCGTCGGCGCCGGAATGGCCGGGCTCATCGCGGCGCGCGAATTGCGGCGGCGCGGTATCGACGTCGTCGTGCTCGAATCCGCGTCACGCCCCGGCGGGCGCATGTTGGCCGAATCCACGGCGCTGGGCTCGCGGGTCGATCTGGGCGGCCAGTGGATCGGGCGCGGGCACCACCGTTTCGAAGCGTTGGCCGTCGAACTCGGGACGACGGTGTTCGCCATGCGCACACCCGAGCGGCCCGCGATCGTCGACGGTGCGGCCACCGTCCGATACTCGAGCCCGGCCGCACTTGTCGCCATCGCCAGTGTGATTGCCTGGGAGGTCATGTGCAGGACCGGTATCCGGCCCTCGCGGCAGGAGCGCAGTGTCGGGTCATGGCTCCAGCGGGTGCCGAATCGTCGTGCGCGGCGCATCCTGGAAGTTCTCGTCTCGGTGGCCACCACAGCCGATCTCGACCGGTTCTCGATGCATGCCTTCCTCGGAATGATCCGCCACGAGGGCGGACTGGCCACCATGCTGGCGACCGCGGGCGGTGCTCAGGACAGTTTGCTCGTCGAGGGCGCGGGAACGCTGGCCGAACGGCTGGCGGCCGGGCTCGACGGAAAGGTCGTGTACGACAGCCCGGTCACGGCCCTGCATCGCGATGACGACGGCGTCACGGTCCATTCGGCGACGGGCGTGTACCGCGCCGCCAGGGCGATCGTGACCGTCCCGCCGCCGATGGCCGCCCGGATCGAGCACCGGCCCGCACTGCCCACCGGTCGGATCGCACTGCAGGACAACACCTATATGGGCTCGGTGTACAAGGCGATCGCTATCTATGACTGCCCATTCTGGCGTGAGCGCGGCGATGCGGAATTCATTTCCCTGACCGAGCCCCGGATGGCGGTATTCGATACCTCACCTCCGGACGGCCCGGGCCACCTGTGTGTCCTCATCGCCGGGCCGGAAGCGCGCGACATCGACAAACTCAGCGACACCGATCGGCGTTCCACAATTCTGCACACACTTGCCGCGCGCCTGGGAACCGGCGTACTCGAGCCCCGGGACTGGCACGAGAAGTCGTGGCATCTGGACCCTCATGTAGGCGGCGGCTACGTCGCGCTGCCGATCATCGGACATACGGACGGCCTCGTGCCGGTCTCGGCCGAACCCACTGGCCACATCCATTGGGCGGGAGCCGAAACCGCGGGCGAACACGCCGGCTACATCGAGGGCGCGATCGAGTCCGGTTTGCGTGTTGCCGGCGAGGTTGCCGCGGCCCTGGGCGGTGACGCAGCTCTCCCCCGGACCTGATGCGCAGGTAGAAAAGCCGCACGAATCCTGGTGTTTGACACCACGTCGCTAAAAGTCGCATCTGGAATGCGTATTTAATAGCGTCTGGGTCATGCAGTTGACCCGCTTCACCGATCTCGGCTTGCGCGCCATGATGCTGCTGGCCGCAGGTGAGTCGCGGGACCAGCGCATCACTACCCGACGCATCGCCGTGGCCGCCGGCGCGTCCGAGCATCACATCGCCAAGGCCGTTTCCAAACTGGTGGAACTCGGGCTGGTGAACGCGCGCCGCGGCCGGGTCGGCGGCCTCGAGCTCACCGACGCGGGCCGGCACGTCTCGATCGGCTGGCTGGTTCGCGAACTCGAGGGCGACCGTGAGGTGATCGACTGCGAGAGCCCTGACAACCCCTGCCCGCTGGTGCCGGCCTGCCGGTTGCGCCGCGCGCTGGCCGAGGCCAAGGAGGCGTTCTACGCCGAACTCGACCAGCACACCCTCATGGACTTGGCCGGAGCCAGAAGGCTCTCGACCGTTCTGTCAATCACAACTGAAAGGAATCCGTCATGACCGTTGTCGACACCGTGGAACTGGAGCCGGCCCACGCCGAGATCGTGAGGGCGACCCTGCCCCTGATCGGTGCCCACATCGACGAGATCACCACCGCGTTCTACCGGCGGATGTTCGGGAATCACCCTGAGCTGCTGCGCAATCTGTTCAACCGTGGCAACCAGGCGCAGGGTGCCCAACAACGCGCTCTGGCCGCCTCCATCGCGACGTTCGCCACCCACCTCGTCGATCCCGAACTCCCCCACCCGGCTCAGATGATGTCCCGGATCGCGCACAAGCACGCGTCGCTGGGCATCACGGCCGAGCAGTACCCGATCGTGCACGACAATCTGTTCGGCGCGATCGTCGAGGTGCTCGGCGCCGAGACGGTGACGGCCGAGGTGGCCGAGGCGTGGGACCGCGTGTACTGGATCATGGCCGATACGCTGATCAGCGCCGAGCGGGGCCTGTACTCGACGGCCGGGGTTTCCGACGGCGACGTCTTCCGCCGGCTGCGCGTCACCGACCGGGTCGATGATCCCTCCGGTGCCGTCCTGCTCACCGTCAAGGCCGAGGACTCGGTGACCTTCGTTGCCGGGCAATACGTTTCGGTCGGTGTGACGCTGCCCGACGGTGCCCGTCAGCTACGCCAGTACAGCCTGGTCAACGCGCCGGGAACCGGCGAGCTGACGTTCGCGGTCAAGCCCGTCGATGCCGAAGGGGACCATCCCGCCGGCGAGGTGTCCAACTGGATCCGCGCCAACGTGGTCGTCGGTGATCTGCTGGACGTCACTGTGCCGTTCGGCGATCTGCCCACCCCGGGTTCTGCGCCGGTGGTGCTGATCTCGGCCGGTATCGGCATCACCCCGATGATCGGGCTGCTCGAATACCTCCTCGCGCAGGCACCCGACACCGATGTCCAGGTGCTGCACGCCGACCGGACCGAAGCCACCCATCCGCTGCGCGATCGTCAGCGCGAATTGGTCGACGCACTGCCGAGCGCCAGCCTCGAGGTCTGGTACGAGTACAACCGCGGGCTGCTGAACCTCGACGACGTCACGCTGCCCGAGGGCGCCGAGGTGTACCTGTGCGGGAACAACGGATTCGTGCAGGCCGTCCGCGCGCAGCTGACCTCCCGCGGAATCCCGGGCGACAGGGTGCACTGTGAGCTGTTCGGCCCCAACGACTGGCTCCTCGACTAACAGCATCATCAGTCCGCCCCGGCGATCGCAACACGCACAGCGATCGTCGGGGCGGACCGTTTTCACCTCACAACGAGTCTTAACGCGACGTGAGCAGACTGTGACGAGCGGGTCACGCAGGGAAAACTTGCGGCAATAGCGCAGCCCTAGGGTTTTGGCCATCACCCCCGGCAACGACGGCGAGGGCCCCCTGAGAAGACCCTGCAACCCGGGAGCGCTGGCTGATGGCCGCCTATACCTACACCCGCAAACACCACATCACCGGCTGGGACCCCGAGGACCGCGAGGCCTGGGACAACGGTGGCGCCGGGATCGCCCGGCGCAATCTGATCTGGTCGATCATCTGCGAGCACATCGGCTTCTCGATCTGGTCACTGTTCTCGGTGATGGTCCTGTTCATGTCACCCGCATACGGCATTTCGCTGGACCAGAAGTTCGTCATCACCGCGACCGCGACGCTGGTCGGTGGCTGTCTGCGGATCCCCTACACGCAAGCCACCGCCAAGTTCGGCGGCCGCAACTGGGCCATCTTCTCCGCCGTCGTCCTGCTGATCCCGACCGCGCTGGTGATGATGCTGATGATGAACCCGGGCCGGTTCGGATTCGGCTGGTTCGTGTTCGTCGCGGCGCTGACGGGCCTGGGCGGCGGCAACTTCGCCTCGTCGATGACCAACATCAACGCGTTCTATCCGCAGCGCTACAAGGGCTGGGCGCTGGGGCTCAATGCCGGCGGCGGGAACATCGGCGTTCCCGCGGTGCAGCTGATCGGTCTGCTGGTGATCTGGCTGAGCGCCGATCGCCCCGAGATCGTCTGCGCCGTATACCTTCTCGCGCTCACCATCGCCGGCATCGGCGCCGCGATCTACATGGACAATCTGGATCACCAGACGTCGAGCTACCGCTCGATGGTCGACAGCCTCCGGCACCGCGACACCTGGCTGATCTCGTTGCTCTACATCGGCACCTTCGGCTCCTTCATCGGGTTCAGCTTCGCCTTCAGCCAGGTGCTACAGATCAGCTTCAAGTCCACCGGGAGCGTCAACCCGGCGCTGGCAGCAGCGCAGATCGCCTGGGTCGGCCCGTTGCTGGGTTCCATCGCGCGGCCCTACGGGGGCAAGCTGGCCGACCGCTTCGGCGGTGGCCGGATCACGATGATCTGCTTCGGCGCCATGACAGTCGCGGCGACGATCCTGGTGGCGGCCGGAACGATCGCCGACGGACACGCCAATCACAAGATCGAAACCCCACAGCTGGCCGCGTTCATCGCCGGTTTCACGGTGCTGTTCCTGATCTCCGGCATCGCCAACGGCTCGGTCTACAAGATCATCCCGACGGTCTTCGAGCACAAGGCGCGCGCGAACGCGGGTCTGAGCGCCATGGAGAAGGTGATCTGGTCGCGCAAGATGTCGGGCGCCCTGATCGGCATCGCCGGCGCGGTCGGCGCACTGGGCGGCGTCGGCATCAACCTGGTGCTGCGCTCCAGTTACAAGGCGCACCAGTCCGCCACCGCGGCATTCTGGGTGTTCCTCGGCTTCTACGTCCTCGCCGGGATCGTCACATGGTGGTTCTACGCCCGCCGCGAGATCGTGCTGCACACGCACGACACCCGGACCACCGACACCATCGTCGCCGTCCCGGCCTGACGACCATGAACGCGCGCAAGAACATCGTGGTCGTCGGCCACGGCATGGTGGGTCACCGATTCGTGCAGGAGATGCGCGCCCGGGACCTCGCAGGCACTCACAACGTCGTGGTGCTCTGCGAGGAACCGGTGCCCGCATACGACCGGGTGGGTCTGTCGAGCTACGTCGGCGTATGGGATCCCGCAGCGATGGCGCTGGCCGGCAACGACTACGGCGACGACGATCTGGTGGATCTGCGCCTCGGCGAGTCGGCCACCATGATCGACTGTGCGGCAAGGGAAGTCACCACTTCGGCCGGTGATCGGATCTCCTACGAGGCGCTGGTGCTCGCGACGGGCTCGTACCCCTTCGTGCCACCCGTCGAGGGCGCTGACAACGCCCGGGCGTTCGTCTACCGCACGCTGGGCGATCTCGACGCCATCCGCGTGGCGGCCGAGGCGGCCGGCCCGGGCGCCCCCGGCCTGGTGGTGGGCGGCGGCCTGCTGGGCCTGGAGGCCGCCAACGCCCTTCGCCTGCTGGGCATGACGCCGCACATCGTGGAGTTCGCGCCACGCCTGATGCCGCTGCAGGTCGACGAGGGTGGCGGTGCGGTACTTGCCAACCTGGTCACCGAGTTGGGGCTGTCGGTGCACACCGGGGTATCGACCACCGCCATCGCCGACGATGCCGGCACCGGGATGCTGGCGGTGACGCTCTCGGACGGCACCGTGCTCGACGCCGCGCTGGTGGTGTTCTCGGCCGGGGTCCGCCCGCAGGACGCGCTGGCCCGGACGGCCGGCCTGCAGGTGGGCGAACGGGGTGGCGTCGTCGTCGACACCGCTTGTCGCACCAGCGAACCCGGCGTCTACGCCATCGGCGAGGTGGCCGCGGTCGAGGGCCGCTGCTACGGCCTGGTGGCACCCGGCTACACGATGGCCGAGATCGCCGCCGAGCAGATCCTCGCGCGCAGCGATGCCCGGTTCCCCGGCGCGGACATGTCGACCAAGCTGAAGCTGCTGGGCGTCGACGTCGCCAGCTTCGGCGACGCCATGGCCGCCACACCCGGTGCACTCGAGATCGTGCATTCCGATCCGGTGGCCGGCACCTACAAGAAACTCGTGGTCGCCGATGACATGAGGACCTTGCTCGGCGGCATCCTGGTCGGTGACGCCGAGGCCTACGCGACCCTCAAACCGCTTGTGGGCCGGGAGATCCCGGCCGACCCGAGCGCGTTGATCGCAACTGGCGGAGAGCCTGGCCCCGGACTCGCCAAACTGCCCGATGACGCCGAGATCTGCTCGTGCAACGGCGTTTCGAAGGGATCCATCTGCGGGGCCATCGCCGAGGGCGCCTGCACCGTCGCCGACATCAAGAAGTGCACGACGGCGGGAACCACTTGCGGCGGCTGCGTGCCCAGCATCACCAAACTGCTGGCCGACTCCGGTGTGGAACTCTCGAAGTCGTTGTGCGAGCACTTCACCCAGAGCCGCGCCGAGTTGTTCTCGATCGTGGCCGCGACCGGCATCCGCAGCTTCAGTGAGCTGCTCACCCGGTTCGGCACCGGCCTGGGATGTGAGGTCTGCAAGCCGACGGTCGCCTCCATCCTGGCCTCGACGTCCAGCGATCACATCCTCGACGGCGAGATGGCCGCGCTGCAGGACACCAACGACCATTTCCTGGCCAACCTGCAGCGCAACGGCACCTACTCCGTGGTGCCGCGGATGCCCGGCGGCGAGGTCACCCCGGACCAGCTGATCGTCATCGGGGAGATCGCGCGGGACTTCGGGCTATATACCAAGATCACCGGCGGCCAGCGCATCGACCTGTTCGGCGCCCGGGTCGAGGAACTGCCCCTGATCTGGCGGCGGCTGGTCGATGCCGGAATGGAGTCCGGGCACGCGTACGGCAAGAGCCTGCGAACGGTGAAGAGCTGCGTCGGATCGACCTGGTGCCGCTACGGCGTGCAGGACTCGGTCGGGATGGCAGTCACCCTCGAACGCCGCTACCGCGGGCTGCGCTCACCGCACAAGTTGAAGCTCGGGGTGTCCGGATGCGCCCGGGAATGCGCCGAGGCCCGCGGCAAGGACGTCGGAGTGATCGCCACCGATGCCGGCTGGAACCTCTACGTCGGGGGTAATGGCGGCCAGAGTCCCAAGCACGCGGAGCTGCTGGCGTCGGGCCTCGATGACGAGACCCTGATCCGCTACATCGACCGCTATCTGATGCTCTACATCCGCACCGCGGACCGGTTGCAACGCACCGCGCCGTGGCAGGAGGCCTTCGACGGCGGCCTCGAAAAGTTGCGGGACATCGTCTGCCAGGACATTCTTGGGATAGCCAACGACCTGGAAGCGGCCATGACCAGGCACGTCGCGGGATACCGCGACGAATGGGCCGCGGTTCTCGACGACGAGGACAAGCTGCGACGTTTCGTCTCGTTCGTCAATGCACCCGACACCCCCGATCCGACGATCGCGTTCGACGACTCCTCGGGACGAAAGGTCCCCGTCCTGCTCGGTTCGCCCGCTTTTCCCACTCGATAAGGAGCGATCATGACCATCCTGGAGACCGATCCGCAGGCCGGGGAGAGCGCTTTTCCGGAGCCGAATGCCGTGGGGACCCGTGCGCGCGGAACCGCACCGCTCGCCGAACCCGCCGAATGGGTCGCGGTGTGCCCGGTGACCGATCTCACCCCCGGCCGCGGGGTCGCCGCGCTGCTCGGCGACCAGCAGGTCGCGGTGTTCCTGCTGGGGTTCCCGGCGGGCTCACCGGATCTGCGGGCGGTCGGCAACATCGATCCGTTCGGACGGGCAGCGGTGATGTCACGCGGGCTGGTGGGCAGCCGCGGCGCGGTACGCACTGTCGCCTCGCCCTTGCTCAAGCAGGTGTACTGCCTGGACACCGGGGCGTGCCTGGACGACGACACCTACGCGCTGCCGGTGTACCCGGTCCGGGTCAGCGCCGGTGTCGTGGAGGTCGCCCGATGGGTGGACGCCGCTTGACCAGCCCACCGGAGCCCACCGATCAGGTGCCGCCTCTGACCGGATTCACGGTCGGTGTCACGGCGGCGCGCCGGGCCGAAGAGTTCGAGGCACTGCTGCAGCGCCGCGGCGCCGCGGTGGTGCAGGCCCCGGCGATCCGGATCATCCCGCTCGTCGACGACGAGGAACTGCGGCACGCCACCGAGTCGGTGATCGCGGATCCGCCGGACATCGTGGTGGCCACCACGGGCATCGGGTTCCGTGGCTGGATCGAGGCCGCCGACGGCTGGGGTCTGGCCGACGACCTCGTCGAGAAGCTCGCCGGCACCCGGCTGCTGGCGCGGGGGCCCAAGGCCAAGGGGGCGATCCGCGCGGCCGGACTGCACGAACAGTGGTCCCCGCCCGGGGAGTCCTCCTCGGAACTGATCAGCGAACTGCTCGACGAGGGTGTGGACGGTCTGCGGGTGGGCGTCCAGATGCACGGCGCCACCACCGACTGGGAGCCGCTGCCCGACCTGTGCGAGGTGCTGCGCGAGGCGGGTGCGACCGTCATCCCGATACCGGTCTACCGCTGGGTCACCCCCGACGACACCTCGGCAATGACGGCGATGATCGATTCGGCCATCACCGGCAACCTCGATGCCATCACGTTCACCAGCGCCCCCGCGGTCGCCTCGATGCTCGGGCACGCCGACAAACTGGGCGTGCTCGAACAGTTCCTGACCGCACTGCGGTTCACCACCCCCGCCCTGTGCGTCGGGCCCGTGACCGCCGGACCGCTGCATGCGCTCGGCGTACCGACGTTGCAGCCCAACCGTTTCCGGCTCGGGGCGCTGGCCCGGCTGGTGGCCGAGGAACTGCCCCGGCGTGCACAACACCTGCGGGTATGCGGGCACGACCTCAGCGTCCGGGCCGCCGGCGCGGTCATCGACGGCCAGGCCGTCACGTTGTCCGCGTCGAGCCTGGTTCTGCTCAAGGCCCTCAACAGGGTCCCCGGCCAGGTGGTGAGCCGCCAGTCGTTGCTCGATCAGCTGCCCGGCGGCGGCACCGACACCCATGCGGTCGAGATGGCGGTCACCCGGCTGCGCGGCTCGTTGGTCGATCCGAAGATGATCCAGACGGTGGTCAAGCGCGGATACCGCTTGGCCGTCGACCTCGAATACGACGATGGGGAGGACGCCGACGATGTCGCTGCGAATCCCACCCACTGACCGCTTCCAGCCCGTCCTGGTCGCCCACGGGACACGCTCCCCGCACGGCGTGAATACCGTTGCCCGGCTTGCCGAATCGGTTCGGGAACACATCGGGCCCACCCGGGTCGCGTTCGTCGACGTGCTCGGACCGTCGCCCAGCGAGTTGTTGCGCGAGATCGACGGCCCGGCGCTGCTGATACCGGCCTTCCTGGCTTCGGGTTATCACGTCCGCGCCGACATCCCCCACCACGTCGCGGCCAGCGGCCATCCGCACGTCACCGTCTGCGACAACCTCGGACCCGACCCCGTCCTGGCCGCGGTGATGCACGACCGGCTCCGCGACTGCGGCTGGCGGCCCGGCGATTCGGTGGTACTGGCCGCGGCCGGCTCGTCGGACCGGTGGGCACTGGCCGACGTCGAAACGGCCGCCGCCAACCTCGGCGCGGTCATCGGCGATGAGGTTGCCGTCGGCTACGTGGCCACCGCGCGTCCGCGGGTGACCGATGTCGTCCGCGCGCTGCGCCGGCGCCGGCGGGGAGCTCGGGTGTTCGTCGCGTCATACCTGTTGGCGCCCGGCCTGTTCCACACCCGGCTCGGCCAGTGCGGCGCCGACGGGGTGGCCGCCCCATTGGGTGCCGACCCGCGCATCGCCGAGCTGATCGTGGCCCGGGTGCACGCCGCCCGGCCGGCGGTGCTGCCTCGGCTGAGCGTGGGCTGACCCATTCGATGATGTCCCCGGCAACCGAGGTGAACACCCTCTGCGCATACTGCGGAGTCGGTTGCGGCATGGTCGTGCAGGTCGAACCGCCGGCCGGAGGGGGTCTGCCGGTGATCACCAAGTCGACCGGCCGGCCGGACCACCCGACCAACTTCGGCCGGTTGTGCACCAAGGGCTCCACGACCGTCGACATGTTGCGGGCGCCCGGCCGGATGGACAAGGCCTCGATGCGCACGGACCGCGCCGCCGACCGTGAGTCCGCCGATCTCGATGAGGTGATCACCCACACCGCACGCCGGTTCCGGGAGATCGCCGAGGAACACGGGCCGGATTCGGTGGCCCTCTACGTCTCCGGGCAGATGTCGCTCGAGGCCCAGTATCTGGCCACCAAGCTGGCCAAGGGCTACCTGCGGACCGTGCACATCGAGTCCAATTCCCGGCTGTGCATGGCCAGCGCCGGCACCGGATACAAGCAGTCCCTGGGGGCCGACGGTCCACCCGGGTCGTACCAGGACTTCGATCACGCCGACCTGTTCCTGGTGATCGGCGCCAACATGGCCGACTGCCACCCGATCTTGTTCCTGCGAATGATGGAGCGCGTCAAGGCCGGTGCCAAGCTCGTCGTCGTCGACCCGCGCCGCACGGCCACCGCCGCGAAGGCCGACCTGCACCTGCAGATCGCACCCGGTACCGACCTAGCGTTCCTCAACGGGCTGTTGCATCTGCTGGTCCGGGACGACGCCGTGGACCACAAGTTCATCGCCGAATACACCGAGGGATTCGACGAACTGAGCGAGTTCCTGGTCGACTACGCCCCGGCCGAGGTCGAGCGGATCACCGGGATCGCCTCCGCGGACCTGCACCGGGTGGCGGGCTGGATCGCCGAGGCCGACGACTGGATGAGTTGCTGGACAATGGGTCTCAACCAGAGCACCCACGGCACCTGGAACACCAACGCGCTGTGCAACCTGCACCTGGCCACCGGCGCGATCTGCCGCATCGGCAGCGGACCCTTCTCGCTGACCGGCCAGCCCAACGCGATGGGCGGACGCGAGATGGGCTACATGGGGCCCGGCCTACCCGGCCAGCGTACGGTGACCGCACCACCCGACCGTGCGTTCGTCGAGGACATGTGGGCGCTGCCCCGCGGCAGCATCCGGCCCGACGTCGGCTCCGGAACCATCGACATGTTCGAGCGGATGGCCGCCGGCGAGATCAAGGCCTGCTGGATAATCTGCACCAATCCCGTTGCCAGCGTGGCCAACCGGGCCACCGTGATCGAGGCGCTGCAACGTTGCGAACTGGTGGTGGCACAGGACGTCTTCACCGACAACGAGACCCTGCGGTACGCCG
The DNA here is from genome assembly GCF_046330795.1 of Mycobacterium sp. Classification (GTDB taxonomy): domain Bacteria; phylum Actinomycetota; class Actinomycetes; order Mycobacteriales; family Mycobacteriaceae; genus Mycobacterium. Next base: position 456,829 of record NZ_JAXLSA010000001.1, read on the forward strand.
ACGTGGCACTGCCCGCCGCGCTGTGGACCGAGTCCTCCGGCGTGATGGTCAATTCCGAACGCAACCTCACCCTGTTCGAACCGGCCCTGCCGTCGCCCGGCGACGCGCTGCCGGACTGGCAGCTGATCGCCCGGGTGGCCGCCGAGATGGGCTATCCCGAGGCGTTCGGCTACACCTCGTCGGAGCAGATCTTCGACGAGCTCGTCCAGTTCTGGAATCCGCGGACGGGCTGGGACCTGCGCGGCGCGTCGTACGCCCGGCTGCGCACCACCCCGCTGCAATGGCCCTGCCCGCCCGGTGACGACGCCGACCGGCATCCGCTGCGCTACCTCAACGACGGGCGCAGCCAGATCAAACTGGTCCGTCCGGACGGTACCGAACCGGCACTGGTGTTCCCGACCGCCAGTGGGCGTGCAGTATTTCATGCCCGGCCGCATCTGCCACCCGCCGAGATGCCCGACGGCGAGTATCCGTTGCTGCTCAACACCGGTCGGCTGCCGCACCAGTGGCACACCATGACCAAGACCGGCCGGGTGGCCAAGCTGAACAAGCTCAACCCGAACCCGTTCCTGGAGATCCATCCGGACGATGCGGCGAAACTCGATGTCCACGAGGGTGATTCGGTGCTGGTTTCGTCCCGCCGCGGGGACGCGACGCTACCCGCGGTGGTGACCGATCGGGTCCGCGCCGGAAACCTCTTCGCGCCGTTCCACTGGAGCGACATGTTCGGGGACGGTCTGGCGATCAACGCCGTCACCAACGACGCCGTGGACCCCGACTCACTGCAGCCGGAGTTCAAGGCCTGCGCGGTGACGCTGACGAAGGTGCGCTCGGCCGGACCGTCCGCACCCGCACCGGTCGAGTCCGGCACGGGCCTGGCGGGGGCGCTGGGACTCGCCGCGCCGCCGCGGGCACCGGAGCTGGATCCGGTCGCCGAACGTTACCTGGCCGGATTCCTCAGCGGGCTGACAAGTGCCGGCACCGTCACGGGCGTCCCGGTCCTGCCTGCCGACGCGCCGTTGGCCGCGGACGTCCGGATCTGGGTCAACGGCGTACTCGCCGGCCACTTCTCGCGGACCGGTGCACCGGAATCGCAAGCGCCCGGCTCCCCCACCGTGGAGGTGCTGTGGGCATCGCAGACCGGCACCGTGGAGGACTACGCCCCCGTGGTGGCGGAAGCCCTGCGTGCGTCCGGGGTGGCCTCGCGGGCCCGCACCCTCGACAGCGCCGGCATGGCGGCGCTGACCGCCGGCGGCACCGTTCTGATCGTCACCAGCACCACCGGGGACGGCGATCCGCCGGACAACGCCACCGCCCTCTGGGAGCAACTCAACTCCACTGACGCGCCCAATCTGGCCGGGCTGCGCTATTCGGTGCTGGCGTTCGGCGACCCCAGCTACGACGAATTCTGCGGCTTCGGCCGCAAACTCGACGACCGGCTCGGTGAACTCGGGGCGCACCGTATCGCCGATCGTGTCGACTGCGCACCCGACTTCCGGAAATCGGCGGACAGCTGGCTGTCCACAGTGTCGGCCGTACTGCGGGATCCGGTGCCGGCCGCCACGAAGCCGGCCCCGGCGGTCGCCGAAGAGATTTCCTATGGTCGGCGTAATCCGTTGCGGGCCAGAATTGTTCGCAATACCCGTCTCAGCGGTTCCGGTTCCAGCAAGGACGTGCGTCAACTCGGTTTCGAATTGCCGGAAGGCACGCTGGATTACGAGGCCGGAGATGCGCTCGGGGTGTGGCCGCGCAACGATCCGGCCTATGTCGCGCAGTTCCTCGATCGCACCGGCCTCGACGGCGATCAGACCGTCAACGTCGGCGGTCAGACGGTGTCGCTGCACCACGCGCTGCACGAACGTCTGGAGATCGCCAGGATCACGCCGGCGCTGCTCGACCTGGTCAACACCCGGCACGCGGGGGCCGATCTGGCCGGGCTGCTGGATCCCGCCAACCGCGCCGCATTCGAGACCTGGATCTGGGGACGCCAGTCGCTCGACGTGCTCACCGACTACCCGGTCTCGGCATCGCTGGAGGACTGGCTCTCGGTGCTCGAACCGCTTGTGCCCAGACAATATTCGATCTCGTCGAGCCCCAAGGAGAACCCGCGGGAGGTCCAGCTCACGGTCTCCACCGTGCGATACGACCACCGCGGGGTCCCACGGCACGGAGTGTGTTCGAGCTATCTGGCCGACCGGGCCGGCGACGAACCCGTCGGGATCTGGGTACAGCGCTCGGCCTCGTTCAAGCCGCCCGGCGATTCCGGAACGCCGATGATCATGATCGGCCCCGGCACCGGCATCGCCCCCTTCCGTGGCTTCCTGCACGAAAGACGCGCGCTGGGCCACACCGGCAGCAACTGGTTGTTCTTCGGCGAGCAGCACGCGGCCACCGACTTCTATTACCGCGAGGAGTTCGAACAGTTCCACGCCGACGGCCTGCTCACCCAGTTGGACCTCGCCTTCTCCCGGGATCAGGACGCCAAAGTGTATGTGCAACACCGGATGCTCGAACACGGCGCGCAGCTGTGGCGTTGGCTGAACGAGGGAGCCAACGTGTACGTGTGCGGCGACAAGGGCGGGATGGCACGGGATGTCGATGCGGCGTTGAAGCTCATCGTCGCCCGGCACGGCAAGTTGTCCGGGGCCAGCGCAGAGGCGTACGTCAAAGCGCTCGCCGCGGAGAAGCGCTATGTCCGTGATGTGTACTGACCGCATCCGCCGGCGACCGAAGGAGAACCGACATGAGTGATGCCAGCACGCCCCGCTTCCTGCAGGGCCGTTTTCCGTTCGAGGGGGTCGGCTTCGACACACTGTCCGTCATCGACGACTCCCTGTCGCTGACGGTCCCGGCCGGGTCGACCATCCAGGCCGTCTACTTCCGCGGCGGCAACAGCAGCGACGAACTGATCACGGTAGCGCTGATGCATGACGGGAAACCGGTGCGCTACTTCGCCATCGGCGCCCGCGCCGGCACCCACGTCGCGCTGCGCCTCGTGGAGGACTTCCGCGAGGGCGCCGAGCTGGGACTCGCCCTCACCGCACCGGAGGGTGCCGCGGGGACCGTGATCATCGATCTGGGACTGGTGGAATTCTGATGCCCGACAGCAGGCTCGTGGTGATCGGCAACGGAATGGCCGGTGGGCGCACCGTCGAGGAAATACTCGGCCGCGGCGGCGGCGACCAGTTCAGCATTACCGTCTTCGGTGACGAACCGTACGGCAACTACAACCGCATCCAGTTGTCGAACGTGTTGGCGGGGTCCGAGACCCCGGACGCCATCTATCTGAATACCGTTGACTGGTACCGGGACAACGGGATCGACCTGCGGGCCGGGGTGCGCGTGGTGCGCATCGACAGCTACGCCAAGACGGTGTTCGCCGATGACGGCTCCATCGTGGGCTACGACAAACTCATCATCGCCACCGGCAGCCGTGCTTTCTTCCCGCCGATCGACGGCCTGTGGGTGGACAACAAGACTCTGGTCTCCGGGGTCTTCGGGTTCCGCACGCTCGACGACACCGCCGCGATGATCGAGTACGCCGACGGTCACCGTCACGTGGCCGTGGTCGGCGGCGGTCTGCTCGGCCTGGAAGCCGCCCGGGGCCTGCAGAACCGCGGGTTGAGATCGACGGTGGTGCACTCCGGACCGATCCTGATGAACGCCCAACTCGACGAGACCGGCGGCGCGGTGCTGCGCCGGGCGATCGAGAACCTGGGGATCGAGGTCTTGATGGGCAAGCGCACCACGTCGATCCACTCCGACGCCGAACACAACGTCACCGGCATCGGCTTCGCCGACGGCACCGCCGTCGACTGCGACATGCTGGTGCTGTCCACCGGCATCCGCCCCAACGTCGGGCTGGCTCAGGCCGCCGGCCTCACCGTCGAGCGCGCCATCGTCGCCGACGACCACATGCGCTCCATCGACGATGACGACATCTACGTCGTCGGTGAGTGCGTGCAGCACCGCGGTCAGGTGTATGGGCTGGTGGCCCCGCTGTGGGAGCAGGCCAAGGTGCTGGCCGACCACATCACCGGCGCCGACGTCAGCTCCGCGTACCGCGGTTCGCGGACCTCCACCAAACTGAAGGTGGCCGGGGTCGACGTCGCCCAGATGGGTGTCAAGCACCCCGAGCACGAGGACGACGAGTACGTCCAGTTCTACGAGCCCAAGCGGGGCGTCTACAAGACGGCGGTGGTCCGGGACAACCGGCTGATCGGCGCCACCCTGGTCGGCGACGTCAGCAAGGTGTCGTTCCTGATGCAGGCCTTCGATCAGGGCACACCGCTGCCCGACGAGCGGGTGGCACTGATGTTCGACATCGGCACGCCCGACGCCGAGACCGGAGTGGCCGAGCTCTCCGACGACGCCCAGGTCTGCAACTGCAACGGCGTGGCCAAGAAGACGATCGTGGACTGCGTCAACGGGGGCACCACCTCGGTGGGCGGTGTCATGGCCGCCACCCGCGCCGGCAAGGGCTGCGGCTCGTGCAAGGGACTCGTCGGCCAACTGGTGGCCTGGGCGGCCGGCGGCGCCGTCACCGAGGACCCGTCGGCCAACTGGTACGTGCCGGCGATCCCGTACGAGAAGCCCGAACTGATGCGCCTGATCCGGGAGTTGAAGCTGCACTCGGTGCGATCGGTGTTCGCCGCACTGGCACCCGACGGCAAGGAGGACGCGAACTCCAAGATGGGGCTCTCGTCGCTGCTGGAGATGATGTGGGGTCCGGATTTCGTCGACGAGCGCGCCGAGCGGTTCATCAACGACCGGGTGCACGCCAACATCCAGCGCGATGGCACCTTCTCGGTGGTCCCGCAGATGAAGGGTGGTGTCACCAGCGTCGAGCAGCTGCGCCGCATCGCCGATGTCGCGGAGAAGTACGAGGTTCCCATGATCAAGCTCACCGGTGGGCAGCGCATCGACCTGCTCGGGGTGCGCAAGGAGGACCTGCCGGCCATCTGGGCCGACCTGGACATGCCCTCCGGCTACGCCTACGGCAAGAGTTTCCGCACCGTGAAAACCTGTGTGGGAAGCGACTTCTGCCGATTCGGTGTGGGTGACTCGACCGCGCTCGGCATCGAGATCGAAACCCGCTTCCAGGGCATCGCCGGGCCGGCGAAGATGAAGCTCGCGGTCACCGGCTGCCCCCGGAACTGCGCCGAGGCACTGTGCAAGGACCTGGGTGTGGTCGCGGTGGACGGTGGGAAGTGGGAGATCTATGTGGGTGGCGCTGCCGGCGCGCACATCCGCAAGGGCGATCTGCTGGCCACCGTGGACTCCCCGCAGGAGGTGATCACCCTGACCGGCCGGTTCCTGCAGTACTACCGCGAGAACGCCAAATGGCTGGAACGCACCTACACCTGGGTGCCCCGCTACGGAATCGACCGCATCCGGTCCGTGGTGGTCGACGACGCCGAAGGTATTGCCGCAGAACTGGATGCGAACATGCAGCGGTCCGTGGACGCCTACCGGGACCCGTGGCTCGACGGGAAGGAACCGGCCTCACCCGGTCAGTTCCGGTCGTCGTTGCCGCTGATCCCACTGCCGCTGGTGCCGGTCAGGTGAGCGAGCACACCCTGGGTCACATCGACGACATTCCCTGCGGGGAAGGTCGCGCGTTCGCCGTGAACGGCTTCCAGGTGGCGGTCTTCCGGCGTCGCGACAACTCGCTGCGCGCGCTCGGCGCAATCTGCCCGCACCGGGGTGGCCCGCTGGCGGATGCGCTCATCGACGACATGGTGGCCGTGTGTCCGTTGCACAACTACACCTTTGACCTGGATACCGGGGACGAGATCGCGTTCGACGGACCCGGCGTACCGACGTACCGCGTCCGGACCGATGAATCGGGCTGGATCCGGTTGGATGTCGAATAGTCCGATCAGCGCAGTTTGAGTTCGACCCCGGTGTCGTCGAAGACATCCACCACGGCGTCGAAGAACGGCTCGCCGGCACCGGTGAACCCGGCCAGGCTCTGCTGTGATTCGTCGCTGTGCCGCCAGACGAACAGGAAGGGCCGATCGTCCGGGGTGCCGTAGCCGCCGCGCAGACAGTCGGCCAGCGCATCCAGATTCCGGCCGAAGTATCCCCCCGGACCGTTGACGGCACGGCCGACCTCGGTATAGAAGTCGATGGGCGACTTGATCTTTCGCCCATCGAGACGATAGGTGACCGGCGTTATCAACGTGCCCCCTGCGCGCCGGAGATCTCGCAGAACGAGTCGTAATGGTCGCCGGTGTAGAAGTACTGCGGCGGGTCGGTCGGCGGGTTGCCGCCGGTGATGATGCGGCGGGTCGCGCGGTTGGCGGCGCCGGGGGTCACCACCGTGTATTCGCGGTAGTACCCCTTGTGCTGCTGAGGCAGATGCCCCTCACGATTCCCGAAGACCACGCCGTCATTGCGCGGATAGGGAAACGGGCCACCCGCATGGATCAGTCGGACGGTGTCGGCGGCTTCGGGAGGCAGGTCCGCGAGCGCACACGTCGCGCCGCCGGCATCCGAGCCGGTTCCGGTCGGGCTCTGGTGCGCCCGCGGCCAGAGCGCCACCGCGATCAACACGGCGATCAGTACGCCGGCCGCGGCCAGCAGTTGCGCGCGGCGTGACCGCATCAGTGGACGGGGCTGAAATTGCCGTGGAATCCCTGTGGAATGTGGTGGGTCAGTTCGGCAGTGGCAACGGGGCCCCGCTCGAGATCGGCGGCGTCCAGGATCACCAGGCGAGACGTGTGGCTCTGGGCCCGGTATTCGACGGTGAGCAGCCAGCCGTCGTCCTCGGCCGAGCCGCCTGGCCGCGGGGTGAACACCGGTTCGCAGAAACTGTTCCCCGAACCTGTTGCTGTGTAAGTGGTTTCGATATTGTCGGTCAGATCGAGCTTGGTCACCGAATCGTAGAACGCCCGCAGCCGTCGGCGCGTGTTGTAGTACGCGTACCGATGCGGCCGCCCCTCGTAGTTCGGGTGATGCCGCGGGAACTCGCAGGTGCTGTCGCTGAGCGGTTCCCGGAGCACCCGGCCCGAGCTGGTCACCCGGAACCGGGTGAACTGCGACGGTGCGTCGTCGAGCATGCTGGTATGAAACCGTGCCAGCCGCGCGAGCAGCGCTCCACTCTGATACGTGATGACGTCGATGACGACGTCGCTGCCGTCGTCATGGGCATTGCTGAGGTGGAACTGCAGGACGGCGTCCGTCTCGATCCGGCGGATTCGCCCGCCGTCCCGTGGGACCAGGATGATGCAACTGCCGCGTTCCGGGCGGTACCGCATCGAATCGCCGATCGCCTCGACGCCCAGCGCCACCGGCAGCGCCCTGGGGATGATCGGTGAGATGACGAACACCAGGTAGCGCTCCGTGATCGCGAAGTCATGCACCATGGCGGCATAGGGCATGGGTGCCGAGCGGAAATGCCGCAGGGTACCGCGCCGGTCGGTGCGGTAGATCCGCAGATGCGGCCGCGGGAAGAGTTCGACGCCGAAATTGAACATGGCGCCGGTGCGTGGGCACCCGCTCGGGTGCGCCGAGTACGCGCCCATCCACCGCAACTGCCCGCCGAACCGGCGCACCCCGAGCGTCTCCAGGGTCTCGGGGTCGATCTCGTGCGGCGGGCCGCCCTCCCACAGCGCGTAGAGATGTCCGGCGTGCGCAACGACGTTGGTATTGGCCAGATTCGGAGGCGGGCGGCCGATGTTCCTCGACACCCCGCCGGCCGCGGAAGTGCCCAGGTGCCGGGTGCCGGCCTTGCCCAGGAAATGCCGGGTGCGCACATAGCGGTTCCGGAACTGCACACCGTCGTCATCGATCCGGAAGGCCGACAGCATGCCGTCGCCGTCGAACAGATGCCGCAGCGGGCGTCCGGTGTGGTCCTCCCAGCGTCCCGGGCCGTTGCGGTACAGGGTGCCGCGCAGTTCGTCGGGGATGGTGCCCTCGACCTGCTCGACGCGGTAGTCGTGTTCGGCGTGCTGCGGTTCGCTGACGCCCAGGCTGAGCAGGTCGGCGGCGTCCAGCGAGGTCACGGTGTCGGTGGCTGTTGTCCGTTCGGCGACGGGCAGCGACGTCAGGTAGCGACGCAGTTCCGGCAGATCCTCGAGCCTTGCCTCTGCCGTGGATGAACCGTTGCCGACCATCGATGTTCCTCCCGCAGAGTGAAATCAATCGTTGTCAATTTACTCCGCGGACCGACCGAGGTCCATGGTCATTCCGATTCAACTGTCCTGCAACCTGTTTCAGGTCAGATTCAGGAAGCCGCCATTGATCCAGACGCCCCAGTGCCCGCCCGGCGTCGGATCCCCGGACCACCACACCACCGGCTGTCCCAGCCACGTCTCGGCCGGCTTGCGCGGCGCCCAGGTCGGCGGTACCTCGGGGGCCGGCGGCGGAGCCGGGGCAGCATGGACCACCGGTGCGCCCACGGCCGACGCACCCGCGAGTCCACCGGCCACCGCGACGGCGGCCACGAACGTCTTGGCAAGTTTGATGAGAACCACGTCCGCAGCCTACCTCCGTTTGGTCTCGGTCAGGTCGATGGCGGCCTTGATCAGTGCACCCAGGGCCCGCTCGTCGAGCGCATCGCCTTCGCGAATGTCGATGGCGCGCCGGGTGTTTCCGGCCAGGCTCGCATTGAACAGTCCGGCCGGATCCGGCAGCGCGGCGTCCTTGGCGAACGTCAGCTTCGCTGCCACTTCTCGACGTCCCGTCGGCCTCCGCCGGTGCAGATGATCCCGTCGCGCTCCCACACCGGCACGCCACGCCACTTCCACGCCTCCACCACGTCGGGGTCGGCCGCCCGGATGACCTTCCGGACCCGGGCCAGCATGTCACCGCGCCAGTCCCCCAGCTCGGCGATCCGCGCGTCGATCAGTTCGCCCGCGGACGGTTCGGCACTCATGAGCGGATGAATTCGAGCAGGTCGGCGTTGATGACGTCGGCGTGCGTGGTGGGCATGCCGTGCGGATACCCCGCGTACGTCTTCAGGATGCCGTTGGCCAGCAGCTCGGCCGACAGCGGTCCGGAGTCGGCGTAGGGCACCACCTGGTCGTCGTCGCCGTGCATCACCAGCACCGGTAGCTGGAGTGCGCGCAGGTCCGCGGTGAAGTCCGTCTGCGAGAACGCCACGACGCCGTCATAGTGCGCCTTCGCACCGCCCATCATGCCCTGCCGCCACCAGTTGGCGATGACGCCCTCGTTCGGCTCGGCCCCGGCGCGGTTGTAGCCGTAGAACGGGCCCTCGGGTACCGCGCGGTAGAACGCCGCCCGATTGCTGGCCACCTGATTCTGGAAATCGTCGAACACCGCCTTCGGGGTGCCGCCCGGGTTCGCCTCGGTCTGCACCATCAGCGGCGGCACCGCGGCGATCAGTGCCGCTTTGACCGCGCGGTCCTCGCCGTGTCGGGCCAGGTAGTGCACCACCTCGCCGCCGCCGGTGGAGTGCCCGACATGCACCGCGCCGCGCAGGTCCAGGTGCTGCACCACGGCGGCAACGTCGTCGGCGTAGTGGTCCATGTCATGACCGTCGGCAACCTGCTCGGAGCGGCCGTGGCCGCGCCGGTCGTGGGCCACCACCCGGTAACCGTGCCCGAGGAAGAACATCAATTGCGCATCCCAGTCGTCCGATGACAGGGGCCAACCGTGGTGGAAGACGATCGGAGGGCCCGATCCCCAGTCCTTGAAGTAGATGTCGACGCCGTCGTCGGTGGTGATGAATGGCATTCCGATGACCTCCTGGACGAATCCCCGACACCCCGCAGTATGCCCCGTGCACCGGTGGTGAACGATCTGTGCGCTCGGCACGCCAGAGGCCGACGCTCCCCCTACACTGCCGTCATGACGGAAGCCCCTTCGCGGCCCTCCAGCATCGGTGTCCTCACCAGCGGTGGCGACGCCCCCGGGATGAATCCGGCAGTGCGCGCGGTCATCCGGACCGCGTTGCACCACAACATCGACGTGTACGCGATCCACGAGGGTTACCTCGGTCTCGTCGGTGGCGGCGACCTGATCCGCCGGATGGAGCGCACCGACGCCGACGGGATCCTGCACAAGGGCGGCACCGCCATCGGCACCGCGCGGTCCAAGGAGTTCCGTACCCGCGAGGGCCGCCTGAAAGCCGCCCGCAACATGGTGGACCGCGGTATCGACGCCCTGGTGGTCATCGGTGGTGACGGCAGCCTCACCGGCGCCAACGTGTTCCGCGAAGAGTGGGCTGGGCTCCTGGCCGAGCTGGTCGAATCCGGCGAGATCACCGCCGAGGCGGCCGCGGAGTATCCGGTGCTGCGGATCGTCGGGCTGGTCGGATCCATCGACAACGACATGTCCGGCACCGACATGACCATCGGCGCCGACACCGCACTGCACCGCATCGTCGAGGCGATGGACGCGCTGCGCAGCACCGCGTCCAGCCATCAGCGCTCGTTCGTCATCGAGGTGATGGGGCGGCACTGCGGCTACCTGGCGGTCATGGCCTCGCTGGCCACCGCCGCCAACTGGGTCCTGATTCCCGAGAATCCGCCGGGGCCCGACTGGCCCGAGAAGATGTGCCACGACATCCGGGCCGGCCGGGAGGGCGGCCGGCGCCAGAGCGTCGTGGTGGTGGCCGAGGGCGCCCACGACATCGACGGCAACCCGATCACCGCCGAACAGGTCAAGGGACTGCTCGAGAGCGAACTCGGCGAGGACACCCGGATCACCATCCTCGGTCACGTGCAGCGCGGCGGCGCCCCGAGCGCGTTCGACCGCTACCTGGCCACCCTGGTGGGTCACGCCGCGGTGGAACGCCTGCTCGAGGATCCGCCCGACGCCCCGGCGCAGCTGATCGGGCTGCGCGGCAACCGGGTGGTGGCCTCCCCCCTGGTGGAATGCGTCGAGCAGACCCATGCCGTGGCCGAACGGGTCAGGGCCCATGACTTCGAGGGCGCAATGTTGTTGCGCGGCGGCAGTTTCCGGCAGTCCTACAAGATCCTGCAGACCATCCAGCAGGCCGCACCCCGGCCGACCGCGCCGGGCCGGCGCCGGTTCCGGATCGGGATCGTGCACGCCGGCGGACTGGCGCCGGGCATGAACAATGCGGTGCGGGCCGCGGTGCGACTCGGTCTGGACCGCGGCTACACGGTGCTGGCGATCAAGAACGGTTTCCGCGGGCTGCGCGACGGCGAGGTCCAGGAACTGGGCTGGATGGACGTCAGCGGCTGGGTCTCCGACGGCGGGGCCGAGATCGGCACCAACCGCTACATCCCCAGCGGTGCGGCCATCGAACAGATCGCCAAGCAGATCACCGCCCACCGCATCGACGGGTTGATCGTCGCCGGCGGCCGGGTCGGTTACCAGTCGGCGTACGTGCTGCACAAGGCGCGCGACTCGTTCTCGGCCCTCGATATCCCCATCGCGTGCATGCCGATGACGATCAACAACGACGTCCCCGCAACCGAGTTGAGCATCGGTAGCGACACCGCCCTGAACAGCATCGTCGCCGACGTCGACAAGATCCGGCAGTCCGCCGTGGCCACCCGGCGGGTATTCGTCGTCGAGGTGATGGGCCGCGACTGCGGGTACCTCGGGTTGCTGAGTGGGCTGGCGTCCGGCGCCGAGCGAATCTACATGCCCGAGACCGGGATCACGCTCGACAGTCTCACGGCCGACATCGCGGAGCTCGCTTCCGGATTCCGGTCCGGCGAACGTCTCGGCCTGATCATCCGCAGCGAGGGGGCCGACCCGGTCTACAACACCGGGTTCATCACGGCACTGTTCGAGAAGGAGGGCGGCGACCTGTTCGACGCCCGCCAGGCCATCCTCGGTCACATCCAGGAGGGCGGCGATCCGTCACCGTTCGACCGCATCCACGCCACCAGCCTGACGGCCCGCTGCGTCGAGTTCCTCTCCGAGCAGCTCGAGGCCGGCGGTCGGGCCAGTGCGATGGTCGGCTTCCAGTCCGGCCGGCTGCAGTTCACCGATCTGACCTCGTATCCCTCGCTGGTCGACCCGGAGACCCGCCGGCCCATCGAGCAGCGCTGGATGGATCGGCTCGCGCTGGCCGAGATCATGCGCGGCTGACGGGGCCTGGCCCCGCCGCCCTTCTGAGTTGCGCGGGCTTCATCCAGGCCATCACGGTAGGTTGCCCGGGTGGATATGTTCACGCCGTCCCTGGACTGGGGCACTGCGCTGGTCAGCTCGTTGTTGTGGATCGCCAAGGCCTGGGCCGTAGCGGCCGTCGCCACGCTGGTGGCGCTGGCTCTCATCGCGCGATTCACCGAATGGGGCCGGCAGTTCTGGTACATCACCCGCGGCTACTTCGTCGGCCGGGACAGTGTCATCGTGTGGCTCTGGCTGGCCGGCCTGTTGTTGTCCGTCATCATCGGTGTCCGGCTGTCGGTGCTGTTCAGCTACCAGGGCAACGACATGTCCACCAGTTTCCAGGTCATCGCCTCGGGTCTGGGCGGTGATGAGGCGGTCCGGCAATCCGGTGGGCGGGGCTTCTGGATGTCGTTGGGAATCTTCGCGATCCTCGCGACGCTCAACGTCGCGCAGTTGATGATCGACCTCTATTTCGCGCAACGCTTCATGCTGCGCTGGCGTGCGTGGCTGACCGACCAACTCACCGGAAACTGGCTGGACGGCAAGGCGTTCTATCGGTCGCGGTTCATCGACGACACCATCGACAATCCCGATCAGCGCATCCAGGCCGACATCGACATCTTCACGGCCGGGGTGAACTCGCAGCCGAACAAACCCAACAACACCTCGGAGTCCACACTGCTGTTCGGCGCGGTCTCCGCGATCACGTCGATGATCTCGTTCACGGGGATCCTGTGGAATCTGTCGGGCCCGGTGACCATGCCATTCATCGGGTACACCTTGCCGAAGGCGATGTTCGTGATCGGGATCGTCTATATCGTGTTCGCGACCGGCATCGCGTTCTGGGTGGGCCGGCCGATCATCCGGTTGTCGTTCGACAACGAGAAGTACAACGCCGTCTTCCGGTACGCGTTGGTGCGGCTGCGCGACGCGTCCGAGGCAGTCGCCTTCTATCGCGGCGAGGTCGCCGAACGCGCGGGGCTGCGCCGTCGCTTTGCGCCCGTCGTCACCAACTACAAGAAGTACGTCAACCGGATGACCGGGTTCTACGGCTGGAACGTATCGATCTCGCAGGCACAGGAACTGATTCCGTACCTGGTGCAGTTCCAGCGGTTCTACAACGGTGAGATCACGCTGGGCGCGCTGTCCCAGACCGCCGATGCATTCCGGCAGATCCTCACCGGCCTGTCCTTCTTCCGCAACGCCTACGACGACTTCGCCGGCTATCGCGCCGCGATCATCCGGCTCTACGGATTGGTGATCGCCAACGAAGAGGGCCGCGAACTTCCGTCGCTGACCGTGACGCCCAGTGTCGGGGGTCAGGTCGAGCTCGACGACGTCGAGGTCCGCAAGCCGGACGGCACCCAGCTCATCGATCCGATCGACCTGCGGTTGAGTTCCGGCGACACCCTGGTGATCACCGGCAAGTCGGGCACCGGGAAGACGACGCTGTTGCGCAGCCTCGCCCAGTTGTGGCCGTACACCAGTGGCACGCTGCACTGCCCGGCGGGCCCCAACGAAACGATGTTCCTGTCGCAGCTCCCCTATGTCCCGCTCGGCGACCTGCGGGCCGTGTTGTCCTATCCGAGTGAACCGGGCGACATCCCCGACGACGAACTGACCGCAATGCTGACCGACGTCGCGTTGCCGCATCTGGCGGGTCGGCTCGACGAGGTCGCCGACTGGGCGAAGGTGCTCTCCCCCGGTGAGCAGCAGCGCGTCGCGTTCGCCCGCATCCTGTTGACCAAACCGAAGGTCGTGTTCCTCGACGAGGCATCATCGGCGCTCGACGCCGGATTGGAGACGATGCTCTACCGGATGGTGCGCGACCGGCTGCCGAATACGATCATGGTCAGCGTCGCCCACCGGGCCACCGTGGCCGATCACTGCACCCAGGAGCTGAAGCTGCGGGGCGACGGGTCCTGGCAACTCGGCCCGGTCGACGGGCTCGAACCGGTTCCCGTCTAGCCCGCCGCGTGCGCTCCGGCGCGCCGGCCGAAGAACGACCCCTCGCCGAGCTGGGTTCCGCTGGCGTAGCTCTTGCCGTCCTCAGCGATGTTCGATGCGCAGGCGCCCACCGCGTACAGACCGGGCACCGGGCTTTGGTCGGCGCGCAGGACCTCACCGTCGATCGACACCGCCAGACCGCCCATGGTGAACCCGGAGTACATCGCCCGGCCCAGGGACAGGTCGAACACCGCCCACGGTCCGTGGTCCTGCGCCGCGAGGTAGTCGGGCTGCTTGTGGAAGTCGGGATCCTCGCCCGCCGCGGCGTTCGCGTTGTAGCGCTCCAGCGTGGCGGCCAGGTTGCCGGCCGGAATGCCAAGGGCGGCTTCCATTTCCGCGATGGTTTCATAGCCGTCGAGGAATTTGATCAACGGCATCTCCGGCATCTCGGTGTGTGCCTCGTCGACGATCAGGTACGCGGTCTGCTCGGGTTGCTCGAGGACGAACGCCGAGGTGCGCGAGTGATAGGAGTCCTCGGCGACGAACCGCTGGCCGTTCTTGTTGACGATCACACCGGTGAGCAGGATTTCCGGCGGGTAGGCGGCGGCGGTGATGAACAGGTGGTCCATATTGGTGGCCACGCCGCCGGCCGACACGCCCATCCGGATACCCAGGCCGTCGTCGTTCGGGTTGCCCAGGATGTAGGGCGCCACCATGCCGTGGTGCTTGGTCTTTCGTTCCTGGCCGAGCGCGGGCGTGTACTCCGCCACCATGTCGGGGTTCATCGCGAAGCCGCCGGCCGCGATGATCACCGAATTCGCTTTCACCGCACCGGTTTCGGTGAAGTGCTTCCATGCGACGCCGACCACCCGGCCCTCGTCGGCCGGGCCTTCTACCACTAGATTGGTCGCGGCGGTCTCGTAGCGGAACTGCACGCCCAGATCTCCGGCACGTTTGAGCAACAGGTCGATCACCATGGCCGCGCCGCCCAGTTCGCCGGGCACCGGCACCGAATGACCGCGTGGCGCCGGAGTGGCCTGCTCGCAGAACGGCCAGACCTTCTCGTTGCCGGTGTAGGACAGTCCCTCGGTGCCCGGCGGTACGACCACCTTGCCGGGATAGTAGGTGCGCTCGAACTGGAAGCCCAGGTTCTCGAGCCAGTTGAAATGTTCGACGCTGCCGTCGCAGTAGGCGCGGATCTTCGCCAGGTCGGGTTCGCGCGAAACCGCGACGAGGTATTTGTACATTTCGTCGGGGGTGTCGAAATGTCCGGTGGCCTGCTGCACAGCCGTGCCGCCGCCGAGGTAGAAGTGCCCGCCGGCCATGGAAGTGGTGCCGCCCGCGGCGGCGGCCCGTTCGAGCACCAGCACGCTGGCGCCCGCGGCGGCGGCGGTCACGGCGGCGCAGCCGCCGGAGATGCCGAAGCCGATCACCACGACGTCGACCTCGTCGGACCAGGTGTCGATCTCAGCGACCGGGACGGTGGCGGGAATGTCGGTGTTCACGGCTTCTCCGGAGGTTTCTGGACAGGAGTCTGGACACTAATACGTATCGCATCGGAGGATAGCCCAGCTGCTGTCATAGCAGAAGAACCCGGGTGAGTACCTGGGTGGAACACGTTCTAATGTGCGGCAGACCAGGGGCTCAGGTCGGCCAGAACACCGCGGCCGGGAAGCTGCCCCAGGTGCTGTTGAACAGGCCGACCAGCACCGCCCGGTTGCCGTCCAGGACGTAGACCGGGCCGCCGGAGTCGCCCTTCTGGCTCACCACACCGTTGGTCATGGTGAACCAGCGATTGTTCACGCGCTCGACGGTTCCGCAGCTCTCACCGGTGACGACGCCGAAATGGCAGATCGGCGCACCGGCCACCAGCCCCCCGCCCGTACCGGACTCGAGGGTCCTGCCGTCGGGTAGGACGTCGTTGGCGTCCACGCCGGGGTTCAGGGCGATCTGCTGATAGTCCGTGATCACCTGGTCGGTCGCGATGATGGCGCCCTGGCTGATGGTGGTCTGCGAGCTGGTGGTGACGCCGATCGGCCGGCCGCTCCGATCGGTGACCGGCCCGTCGGCGTGGCAGTGCCCCGCGGTGTACGCGACGCGTTGCTGGACGTCGACGTATCCGAGGGTGCACAGATTGGTGCCCTGCCTGATCTCCATCCCCGGGAAAGCCGCGACGCCGAGATCGGCAGTCGCGACCGGTGACAACGCGCTTGCGGCGGCGAGTGCCGCCATCGAGACGAGAAGTTGTGACCGCATGACCCATTATTCGACACGGATCACACTTTCATTACAAAGTGAGAAAGAAGCGGCCCGGTTGCTTGGCAACCGGGCCGCTATCTGATTCGAGAAATTATTCGGGGATCGTCAGCACCTGACCCGGCTGGATCAGATCCGGGTTGGCGACCCCGCTGGCAGAGGCGATCTTCTGGTACTGATTGCCGTCACCGTAGAAGCGCTCGGCGATGGCCCACAGGGTGTCCCCGGAGACCACGGTGTAGGTCCGCGGAGCGGGCGGGGGCGGCGGTGTGGGTGCCGGTGCCGGAGTCTCGACAGCGGCCGGAGCCACCTCTTCGGTCTTCAGTTCCGGCGCCTCCGGCGGGGCCTGGTCGGTTTCGGTCTTGGAGTCCCAGGCCGGGCCGTCCGCCGCGTAGAGGACCAGATTGCGGTCGTCCTGCAGCACCAGCTTGACGTCCTTCTTGCCCTTGGTGTCGGTGTGCCAGACGGGCTTGTCCGGGGTGTAGAGCACAAAGTTGCCGTCAGTCTGGACCTCGGCGCGCTCGACGTTCTGGCCGTTGGTGTTGGTGGCCCAGACCGCCTCGCCGCGCGCAGCCAGCACGAGATTGCCGTCGTCCTGCAGGGTCAGGGTGTAGGCACCGTTCTGGGAAGTGAGCGAATCGCCCTTCCCCAACTTCTGTCCTTCGGTAAGCGTGTCTCCCACGTCCATCCCTTTCGTCCCGTTGTTTCGGGGTTCGTGCCGTCGGCCGTGCCCCCGATGGGCAGGCCTCGACGACGGACTCGAGCTTACTCACTTCCTGTTTGCTGAAAAGGGTTCAGATCGACACGATCCGCAACCCGCTCAGGAATCGAAACCCAGTCCCAGCCGATCCAGGGTCTTCAGCAGTAGATTGCGCTCCCCGTTGTGGTGATCGGCGCGGTCGAGCGACCACCGGGTGGCCTGAATTCCCATGCTGGCGATCGGCTCCGGCGGGAACGGCAGCGGCTTCTCCCGGACCATCTGCAGTCGGGTGCGGGCGGTGGGTGCGCCCTCGAGCAGGTCCAGGCACACATCGGCGGCGAATCGGGCCGCAGCGACACCGAGGCCGGTGAACCCGTTGACGTAGGCGAGCCGGCCCCGGTGCGCGGTGCCCCAGTGCGCGCAGAACCGGGTGTTGGTGTCGATGGCGCCGGCCCACCGGTGACTGAAACGCACGTCGTCGAGTGCGGGGAAGGTCAGGAAGAAATGCGCGGCCAGTCGCTCATAGGTCTGCGGCCGGTGCTCGTAGGACGGATCCACGCGGCGTCCGAAGTGATAGACCGCGTCGTAACCACCCCAGACGATCCGGTTGTCGGCGGAGAGTCGGTAGTAGTGGAACTGATTGGCGGAGTCACCGACACCCTGGCGATGTTGCCAGCCGATGCGGGCCAGCTGTTCGTCGGTCAGTGGCTCGGTGGAGAGGACGTAGTCGTAGACCGGCACGGTGTAGAGGCGGTTGCGGCGGAGCAGGCTGGGAAAAACGTTGGTGGCCAACATGACCCGTTCGGCCGAGATGATCCCGCCCGGGGTGTCGGCCAGGAGTCCGCCCGGCCGGGCGGACAGGTTCTGGACCGGAGTGTGCTCATGGACCGCGACGCCGGCCGCGGTGCACGCGCGGGCCAACTCCAGTGCCAGCTTCGCCGGGTGCACGATCGCGCACGTCCGCGCGCTGAACAGGCCGGCGAGGTAGGTCGGTGAATTCACTTGTGCCCGTACCGCATCGGCGTCGAGGAACTGCCCCTGCCCCTCGCCGGCGGCCTCGCGCAGCCACGGCACCTGGTGGGCCTCGGTGGCCACCGCCAGCATGCCGGTGCGCTCCCAGTCCACGTCGAGGCCGAGCCGCTCGATGTCGGCCTGCATCCCGTCCAGGTTCTCCAGCCCGAGCGCCTCGAGGGTGCCGATCTCCTCGGGCCAGCGCGACTTCCCGTTCTCGTGGCCGTGGGTGATGCTGGCGTCGACGAATCCGCCGTTGCGCCCGGAGGCGGCCCAGCCCACGCGGTCGGCTTCCACCAGCACGATGCGGGCACCGGGGTTTTGCTCGGCGGCGTGCAGCGCGGTCCACAGTCCGGTGTATCCACCGCCGACCACCAGCAGATCGCAGTGCGTCGGCTCGGTGAGCGGCGGGTGCGCCGGCCGGGGCAGGTCCAGCCACATCGAGCCGAAGCGGGCATCGGCCAGCGACCGCCGCACGAGTCCGGGATCTACGGGTCGATCGAAGACGGTCTCCACCAGGGCAGCGTACGGGCGCGACCGCTCGAACCACCGGCGAATCTGGCCGCGACGGGCCCGACGACAGCGAGGATGAACACATAGGGCGTCGCAAGGTCTTCGACCGCTTCGACGGTCTCGCCCACCAGGCCGATGATCACCAGTGAGAACTCGCCCCGCACGATCAGTGTTGCGCCCGCTCGGAGCTGGCCCTTGGGGCCGACGCCATCTCGGCGCGCCGCAAATGCGCCGGCCGCCACCTTGGTCAGAGCGGTGACCGCGGCGAGCAGCAGCGCGGCCGGCAGCATGGGGATCAGGTTCCGGGCATCAGCCGCCAGGCCGATTGCCACGAAGAACACCGCGGCGAACAGGTCGCGAAGCGGTGTGAGAAGGGTGCGGGCCCGCCGCGCGGTCTCCCCCGTCAGGGTCAACCCGACCAGGAACGCGCCCACCGCCGCGGAGACGTGGATGTATTCGGCGAGTGCCGCCACGATGAGCGTCAGGGCCAGAATCCGTAGCAGCAGCTGCTCGTCGTCGCGATGCTCGATCAGCCTGCCGACGTGGTGACCCCACCGGTAGGACGCCACGAACGTGACCGCCAGGGCCGTCACCGCGATGGTCATTCCCATCGCCGCATGCCACCACGTGGCCCCGGCGGCCAGCACCGCCAGCATCGGGAGGTAGGCGGCCATCGCGAAATCCTCGAGCACCAGCACCGAGAGGACCGCCGGGGTCTCGCGGTTGCCGAGCCGGCGCAGATCCGACAGCAGTCGCGCCACCACGCCGGAGGACGAGATGTATGTGATGCCGCCCAGGGCCAGCACGCCCACCACGTCGAGGCCCAGCAGCAGGCCGGCGACCGCGCCGGGTACGAAGTTGAGGAGGAGATCCACCCAGGCCGACGGCAGGTGCCGGCGCAAGCTGGTGGCGAACTCCCCCATGGAGAACTCCAGTCCCAGCGTCAGCAGCAGTAGCACCACACCGATCGACGCGGTCGCCGAGATGAAGGGACCCGCCGCCGGGACCGGCGCGATCCCGCCGTTTCCGAGCATCAGACCGGCGAACAAATACAGTGGGATCGGGGATAGGGCGAAGCGCCGCGCAATCGTGCCCAGGATGGTCAGGGCGGCGAGGATGATCCCGAGTTCGAGCAGCAGTGCCAGCGAATCATGCACGCGCACAACCCTTGTCTAGCCATTCTCGAGGATCTTGATGACCCGGTTGATCCCGTCGGCCGTTCCGATGACCACTAGGACATCCCCGGCGCGCAGGGGTTCGGCCGGTCCGGGCGACGGCAGCACCTCGTCCTCACGCACGATCGCGACGATGGATGCGCCGGAGCGGGTACGCGCCTGGGTGTCTCCCAGTGGACGGTCGACGTACGGGCTGCCGGGTCGGACCGCGACCTGTCCGGCGTCGAGTCCCGGCACTTCGCGAGTGAGGTCCGCGAACCGTTCGGCGATCCGCGGCGCACCGAGGATCTGCGCCAGTGCATCGGCTTCTTCGTCGGTGAGGCGGAACATGGGTTGGGCGGCGTCCCGATCGGCGGCGGTGTAGCGGACGACCTCGAAATCTCCGGATCGTTTGGCGATGACGCCGATGCGATCACCGTCGGAGTTGTCGAACTCGTAGCGGAGGCCCACGCCGGGTAGGAGCACCTCTTTCACGTCCATGGCGCCCATCGTTGCCGATGCGGCGGCTGGGCGCTCGGACTTCAGCGCAGCACGTCGGCCGCGGCGACGGTATGCGCGTTCGCGCGCGGCTGCCAGCCCGGCGGGCCGAAGATGAATCCCAGCCGGCTGCGCCAGGTGTGCGCGGCGCGCACGTCCCGCGCGATCGCCGCGTATTCGTGGGTCTGCAGTTTCCAGATGTTGAACGTGTTCACCGGTTTGGTCAGCCCGTAGTGCGGCCGGAACAGCTCGGCCTGGAAGGTGCCGAACATCCGGTCCCAGATGATCAGGATGCCGCCGTAGTTCTTGTCGAGGTATTCCGGATCCATGCCGTGATGGACGCGGTGGTGCGACGGCGTGTTGAAGATGAATTCGACGGGTCGCCAGAGCTTTTCGATGCGCTCGGTGTGCACCCAGAACTGGTAGATCAGGTTCACCGAAAAGCTGAAGAACACCATCCACGGCGGAACCCCCAGCAAGGGCAACGGCAGCCACATCAGGATCTCGCCGCTGTTGTTCCACTTCTGCCGCAGTGCGGTGGCGAAGTTGAAATATTCGCTGGAGTGGTGGGCCTGGTGGGTGGCCCAGATCAGCCGCACCCGGTGTGCGATGCGGTGGTAGGTGTAGAACAGCAGATCCACGCCGACCAGCGCGATGACCCACGTGTACCACGACGTGGCCGGCAGGTGCCACGGTGCGACATAGGCGTAGACGGCCGCATAACCGAGCAGCGCGAGGAACTTCCAGGCGGCGGTGGTCGCGACGGACACCAGCCCCATCGAGATGCTGGTCCAGGCGTCGCGGCGTTCGTAGTTGGCCGACTCGAGCTTGCGGGCGGCGGTCCACTCCAGCACCAGCAGCAGCAGGAAGAACGGGACCGCGAACAGCACGGGATCGCGCATCTGCGGCGGGAGTGCCGAGAGCATGTCGGTGACCGCGTTCACGTGGCTGAGTGTAACCCAGAATCCGGTCTTGTTAGACATCGTGTCAATAACGCGTCGCCGTATCCTTCGGGCGTGCAGAAGTGGGCATTGCTGACCGCGGCGATCGTCTGCGAGGTGTCGGGGACCGTCGCACTGCGGGCGTTCCAGGACGACGCCCGCTGGATCGCGCTCGTGGTCCCCGGCTACATCGCCTCATTCGTGTTCCTGGCCAGGGTGTTGCGCGCCGGGATGCCGGTCGGTGTCGCGTACGGCATCTGGGGCGCCTGCGGAACCGCCCTGACCGCGGTCCTGGGCACGGTGATCTTCGGTGAACCGTTCACCATCCCGGTCCTGTTGGGCATCGTGCTGATCGTCGGCGGGGTCCTGCTCGTCGAACTCGGCTCGCACCGGGCCGAACAGTGATGTGGTGGGCGCTGGCCGAGGCCATCGCGGTCGAGGTCTGCGCGACGCTGTCGCTGCGCGCGTCCGACGGCTTCCGCAAGAAGAGGTGGCTGATCCCGGTGATCGCGGGCTACGTGCTGTCCTTCGCGCTGTTGTCGTACGCCCTGTCCCTGGGCATGCCGGTCGGCATCGCGTACGGGATCTGGACGGCCTGCGGGGTCGCGTTGGTGGCCGTGATCGCCCGGTTCCTGTTCGACGAACCGTTGACTCCGATGATGGGCGCGGGAATCGGCCTGATCATCGTCGGTGTGGTCATGATCGAACTGGTCGGCCCGCACTGATCCGGCGGGTCCATTTTCGCCGGGCCTCGTGCTCGCGGTACTACGCCGCTCGCCGAACCCGGCGGGCGGGCAGCGTCGCCGCGCACAGTGCGATCACCACTCCGGCAACCGGCACGATCAGCAGCCCCACCCGCAGGCCGGTGGCATCGGCGACCGCGCCGACCAGCGCGGGCGCCGCCAGGAAGCCCACCCGCATGAACCAGGTCACCAGCGTCAGCCCCGATCCCGGCCGCAGGCCCGGCACGTTGTCGGCGCCGTGGAAGGCCGCCGGCGCCACCGACGCGACACCGAAACCCGCTGCTGCGAAGCCGCAAACGGTGGCCGGAACCGTGTGGACGGCCAGTGCGACGGCCATGCCCGCACCCGCCAGCAGGCCGCCGCAGCGCACCACCATCCGCTCACCGAAGCGGTCCACCAGCCGGTCCCCCATCAGCCGCCCGGCGAACTGCGCGGCCACCAGCGCGACATAGCCGAAGGCGGCCAGCGCGGCCGGGGCCTGCAGGGCGTCGCGCAGGTACAGGGTGGCCCAGGAGCTGCCGGCGTCCTCGACCGCGGCGCCCGCGATGGCCAGCAGGGCCAGCAAGCCGATCACCAGCCACGTCCGCGCCGTCGGTCCGGCGCCGGCCACCGCGGAGCGCGGCTGCGCACGCTCGTCGGGGCCGGGCAGCAAGAATCGATACCCGACGAGGCAGGCGACCACGAACAGCGCACCCGTCGCCGCCAGCTGCGTGCCGCGCGGCACCCCGACGGCGATGGCGCCCGCGCCGATCAGGCCGCCCAGGACAGCGCCGGCCGACCACACCGCGTGCAGGGAGTTGATGATCGATCGCCCGTAGTTGCGCTGCACCCGCAGACCGTGCGTGTTCTGGGCGACGTCGGTGATCGCGTCGGCGAGGCCGGCCGTGAACAGTGCACCGGCGAACGCGACGGGCGTGGGTGCGATTCCCGCTGCGAACGTGCACAGTGCGACCAGCACACTGGTGGCCACCGCGACGCGGGCCGATCCGAACCGCCGGATCAGCGCCCCGGCGGTGAGTCCGGACATCAGCGCCCCGGCCGCGAACGCCGCGACCGACAGGCCGAAGGCCGTATTCGACAGTGCCAGTTGGGCCTTGATCTCCGGATAGCGCGGCAGGAGCCCGGCGAACAGCGTCCCGTTGGACAGGAACAACACCCCCACGGCGACGCGGGCCCGACGGTCGCGGAGTGCGGGTGGGGTCACCCTCGCACGATAGGCCAGCCCCGTCCCGGCGCTCGTGGCGACGGATCGGCGCGCACCTAGCAAGATCAACGGCATGACGGAACAGGTGCTGGCCGAGCTGGCTCGGCGGTTCGCGGTGGCCACGGAGTTCGACGACTGGATCGGGCAGCGGATCTCCGTCGACGAGGACACCCTGGTGTCGGTGCTCGCCGCCCTCGGTGTCCCGGCGGGCAGCGCCGACGAACGGGCCGCGTCATTGACCGCCCACGATCGCGCCCACTGGAGCCGGATGCTGCCCCCGACCATCGTCGGGACCAGCGGGACCGAGATCACCTTCTGGGTGCACGTGGACCACGGCGCCGCGGTGCGGGTCTGGATCCGCCTGGAGGACGGCAGCGTGCGACCGTTCGCCCGGCAGCTGGAGAACTTCACTCCCCCATACGATCTCGACGGCCGCCTCGTGGGAGAAGCCACCTTCGCGCTACCCGCGGATCTGCCGTTGGGGTATCACCGCGTCTACGCGCAGAGCGGTGCGACGGAATCCAGTGCGGCACTGATCGTCACACCCGCGTGGCTCGGACTGCCCGAACGACTCGGCCGCCGCCGGCTCTGGGGCCTGGCCACCCAGCTCTACAGCGTCCGCTCGGCACGGTCCTGGGGCATCGGTGACCTGACCGACCTGGCCGATCTGGCCGTGTGGTCGGGTGCCGGGCACGGCGCCGGGTATCTGCTGATCAATCCGCTGCACGCGACCGGACCCACCAGACCGATCGAGCCGTCCCCGTACCTGCCCACCTCGCGGCGCTTCGTCAGCCCGCTGTACCTGCGCGTCGAGGCCATCCCCGAATACGCCGACCTGCCCAGTCGCGAGCCGGTGCGCAGGCTGCATGCGCGCTTGCTCGGCCGGGTCGGCAACCTCGACGGGATCGACCGGAACAGTTCCTGGAAGGCCAAGGAGCGCGCCCTGAAAAAGGTCTACCGGGTCCCCCGCTCGGCCGGTCGGGAGGTGGCGTACGACGCCTACCGAGCCCGCGAGGGCGCCGCGCTGGATGCGTTCGCCACCTGGTGCGCGTTGGCCGACCGGTACGGCGACGACTGGCACACCTGGCCGGACGAACTTCGCCACCCGGACGCCGCGGGGGTGGCCGAGTTCGCCGAGAAGAATTGGCGCACAGTCGATTTCCACCGCTGGATGCAGTGGCAGCTCGACGAGCAGCTGGCGGCGGCGCAGACGGCCGCGGTCGGCGCGGGCATGCCGCTGGGAATCATGGCCGATCTGGCAGTGGGCGTGCACCCCGACGGCGCCGACGCCTGGGCGCTGCAGGACGTGCTGGCCCGGGGCGTGACGGCCGGTGCGCCGCCGGACGAGTACAACCAGCTGGGGCAGGACTGGTCGCAGCCGCCGTGGCGGCCCGATCAGCTCGAGGCCGGCGAATACCTGCCGTTCCGGGCGCTGATCGGTGCCGTGCTGCGGCACGCGGGCGGGGTGCGCATCGACCACATCATCGGGCTGTTCCGGTTGTGGTGGATCCCCGAGGGTGCGCCGCCGACCGCGGGCACCTACGTGCGCTACAACCACGAGGCGATGATCGGCATCGTGGCACTCGAGGCCCATCGTGCGGGGGCGGTGGTGGTCGGCGAGGACCTGGGCACCGTCGAACCCTGGGTGCGCGACTACCTCCGGGAACGGGGCCTGCTCGGCACGTCGATCCTGTGGTTCGAGCGAGACGAATACACCCGCGCGCCGCGGCCGGCCGAGCGCTGGCGCGAGTACTGCCTGTCCTCGGTCACCACGCATGACTTGCCACCCACGGCGGGCTACCTCGCGGGCGACCATGTGCGGCTGCGGGATTCACTCGGCCTACTGACCCGACCGGTCGCCGACGAGATGGCCGACGACGACCGGGAGAAGGGTGCCTGGCTCGCCGAACTGCGCCGGCTGGGCCTGCTCGCCGAGGGCGAGCAGGGCAGCGAGCAGGTGATCACGGCGCTCTACCGCTTCCTGGCGCGCACGCCGTCGCGGCTGGTGGCGCTGGCGCTCACCGATGCCGTCGGCGACCGGCGGACCCAGAACCAGCCCGGTACCACCGACGAGTATCCGAACTGGCGGGTTCCGCTGGCCGATCCCGACGGGCGGCTGTTGCTGCTCGAGGACGTGTTCACCGACGCGCGTGCCGCGGCGCTCTGCGAGGTCCTGCGGGCCGAGTTGACCGGCTGAAGCACTGGCCGGTGTTAGCTTCACCGCCATGAAGTTCGCCGTCTTCGCACCGGTTGCCCCGGCCACCGCGGACCCGGTCTGGATCGCGGGTTTCGCCCGGCACGTCGAAGCCCAAGGATTCGAGTCGCTGGTGGTCGCCGAGCACACGGTACTGGCCACCCGGTACAGCAGCGTCTACCCGTACGACCCGTCCGGTCGGGTCGATGTGCCGGCCGAATGTCCGGTGCCTGATCCGCTGGACCTGCTGGCCTTCCTGGCCGGGCAGACGACCACGCTGGGCCTGGCGACCGGGGTCCTGGTCCTGCCCAATCACCATCCGGTCGTGCTGGCCAAGCGGGTCGCCACGGTCGACGCCCTGTCCGGCGGGCGACTGCGGCTGTGCGCCGGGGTGGGCTGGCTGCGGGAGGAGATCACCGCCTGCGGGGTGTCCTTCGAATCCCGCGGCCGGCGCGCCGACGAGCAGATCGCCGTGTTGCGCGCGCTGTGGTCCGATGCGCCGGGCGTCAGTCACCGGGGCGAATTCTTCGAGTTCGAGAACGTGGTGTGCAACCCCAAACCCGTTGCCGGTGAACGATTTCCGATCCACATCGGTGGGCACAGCCCGGCGGCGGCGCGGCGGGCCGGACGGCTGGGTGACGGCTTCTGGCCGCTGGGGGTCACCGCAGCGGAACTGCCGCACCTGCTGGATCTGATGCGGTCCGCGGCGCTGGGCGCCGATCGTGATCCCGACGCCGTCGAGCTGTCGCTGGGCCACGCCGTGACCAAGATCGACCCGGACCGGGCCGGCCGACTGGCCGAGCAGGGTGCCGTCCGCGCGGTGCTGGCCATGCCCGCCGTCACCGATCTCGCGCAGGCCGAGGATCTGTTGTCGGCATGCGCGCAGCGGCTCGGCCTGATCCCGTGAGTACCGCGGATCGGCTGGCGCTGACCGACCTGGTGCACCGCTATGCGGCCCACGTCGACGACGGGCTGTTCGACCGTGCCGCGGCGTTGTTCGCCGAGACGGCCGAACTTGTCGTGCCGAACCCGCCCGAGCACCTCGGGCCGACCGTCCACTACCGCGGGCAGGCAGGTGTGCTGGATGCGCTCGCTCCCCTGCGCGGGCTCACCCGGACACGGCACGAGATCGTGGGCGAGGTCCACGACCTGGGCGCCGGGACCGCCACCGGGCGGATCGCGTGCGTCGCGCACCACTGGACCGTGCGGGACGGGACGATCAGCGACGCGGCCTGGCACGTGCGCTACGACGACACTTACGCCCTGGGTGCCGACGGCTGGCGATTCAGCCGGCGCGCCCTGACCATCGACGCCATCGAGACGCCGACGGTACGGAGGGTGCGAGCGTGACGTCGGCGGACGGCGGATTTGTAGGATTCGCCGCATGGCGTTGACCCCCGGCGCGACGTTCGCCGGCTACACCATCATCAGACTGCTCGGCACCGGCGGGATGGGCGAGGTCTACCTCGCGCGGCACCCCCGGCTGCCACGCGAGGACGCGCTGAAGATCCTGAACCAGGCGGTCACCACCGATCCGGACTACCGCCAGCGTTTCGAACGCGAGGCCGACGTGGTGGCCGGCCTGTGGCATCCGCACATCGTCGGCATCCACGATCGCGGTGAATCCGACGGCCAGCTGTGGATCGCCATGGACTACGTCAACGGTGCCAATGCTGCCGAGTTGCTGCAGGCCCAACCCGCCGGGTTGCCTGCCGAATCGGTGATCGCGATCATCTCCGCGGTCGCTGAGGCGCTGGACCATGCGCACGATCGGCATCTGCTGCACCGCGACGTGAAACCGGCGAACATCCTGGTTGCCGACGAGCCCTCGGGTCGTCGAATCCTGTTGGCAGACTTCGGCATTGCTCGTCGCGATGACGACAGTGACGGATTGACCGCCACGAACATGACGGTCGGTACGGTGGCGTACTCCGCACCCGAGCAACTCATGGGGCGTCCCATCGACGGCCGGGCCGACCAGTACGCGCTGGCGGCCACCGCCTTCCACCTGCTGACCGGCAGCCCCCCGTTCCACGATCCGAACCAGGCCGTCGTGATCAGCCGGCATCTGACCGCCGAGCCGCCTCGGGCCGGATTGCACCGCCCCGAACTCGCCGCGCTGGACCCGGCGCTGGCCAAGGCGCTGTCGAAGGACCCCGCCGACCGCTACGCGCGGTGCACCGATTTCGCTCGCGCCCTGGCCCACGGGGCCGGCGCGACCGCCACCGTGGATGAGACCCGCCTTGCGGGCGCCGCCGCACCGGCCGATCGTCGCGGTCGCCGCCGACTCTCGCGGGCCGGGATCGCCGCCCTGGTCGCCGTGGTGGGTCTGATCGTCGTCGCCGGGGCGTTCGCCGTGGGCCAGTTCTCCGGTGACCGGGAGGCCGCGTCGCGGGCCCCAACCACCACGTCGCCGGCCACCAGCGCGGCCCCGACCACCACGTCGCCGACCGCCGCCGCGACCCCAACCACCGACATCCCGGCGCCGACCGTCACGACCGCCCCGACGGCATCGGCGACTCCGACGACCCCTGCGCCGGTGTCGATCGGCGCCGCGTGCAGTCCGCCCGGGGCCACCGGCAGCACCGCCGAGGGTGCCGCCGCGTACTGCGCCAACCTGCAGTACACCGACCGCTACCTGTGGTCGATGAGCCCCGGGGAAATCCCGAATCCGGTGCTCAGCACTTCCCCCGTGAGCCCGCCGCCCTACGAGGAGGAGTCCCCGGTGCAGGTCTGCATGCAGCAGACCGGTCATGGCCGGCTGCGCTGCATGCGGGAGGTTCGTCGGGGAGACACCCCCTGACAAAACGTGGGGAAACGTTTCGGCTCCTCAGGGCGATATGAAACCAGTTGCGCTATCGTCGCAGCTGGTAAAGACGGAGGTCCTGCGTGAAGAAGGTCGTACTTCTGGTTCCGGGCGTGGCCGCTGCGGTGGCGGTCGCCGTCATCGGTGCGGGGCATGCCGATGCGCAGCCGAACGTCATCGGCGAGACGTACGGCAAGGCCGTGGCGATCCTGCAGGCCCAGGGCTACAGCGCGATATTCGGCGGCGCGGTGGGCAGCGATCTGCCCCAGTCCCAGTGCATCGTCATCGAGCAGAAACCGCAGATCGGTAACACCTGGTCGACGCCCTGGAACCCGATGGGCGGCGGCGGCGCGATGACGCTGAGGCTGGACTGCAATCTGCATCCGGGCCAGACCAAGCCGCCGACACCGGGCACGCGTTCGATGGTCCCGCCCGGCGGTTCGGCCGGTGGCGGCGGTCAACGGCCCACCCCGGGCGCCGGGACGGTCACCGTCCAGCCGGTGCCGATCGGCTGACGCTGCCGCGAACGGTCAGCGGCGGACCATCGCGTCCAGTTCGGGCAGCGTCCAGGGCGGTGCGTCCGCGTGGTCGCGGTAACCCAGCAATGCCGGTGCCGGCCGGTCGAATCGGCCGACGAACCCGCCCGCGGCCACCAGCATCTGCCCGCTGATCCCCCCGGCCAGGTCGCTGACCAGGTAGGCGTACAGCGGCGCGACGTATTCCGGTGGCGCCGCGTCCAGCGATGCCGCCGCGGTGGTTTCGTCGAGCAGTCCACGTCGCTGCAGTCCGCGGATCTGCTCCTCGTAATCCGGGCCGGATGAGATCCGGGTCTTGGCCCCCGGACACACCACGTTGGCGCGGACGCCGTGCTCCCGCAGTTCCGCCGCGATGGCCAGGGTCAACCCGTTGACCGCGCCCTTGCCGGCGGGATAGCCGGTGCCACCGTAGTCCCCCAGGAACGCGAACGAACTGGTGTTCACGATCGCCCCGGAGCCCTGTTCGACCATGACCGGCGCGGCCGCGCGGCAGGTGTGGAACACCGTCATCAGATGGCTGTCCAGCTGGTCCTGGAACTCCTCGACGCTGATGGTCAGGATCGACGATCCGGGCGGCTCCGGGATGCCGGCGCAGTTCACCACGGCGTCCAGGCCGCCGAACGTACTGGTGCAGTGGCCGATCAGGGCGGTGGCGGTGTCCGAGTCCGACGGTGAGCCGGTGAAGCCGGTGGCGCGGTGTCCCGCGGTACTGAGCTCGTCCACCACGGCGTGGACCGCATCGGCCCGGCGTCCGTTGACCACCACGGCGGCGCCGAGCTCCGCCAGCAGGTGCGCCACGGCACGGCCGATCCCGCGGCTGCCGCCGACGACAACCGCACGCCGGCCCGCCAGCAGTTCCTGTGTCATGCGCCGAATCCTGCCAGGCAGCCCGGCCGACGCGCGGGCCGGAGTGGACGGGCGGGCGGTGTGAGTGCAAACGTGGACGGTGATGAGCAACCCGGATCCGCTGCGATGGTGGGACCCCCGCCACCCGATGGACGCCATGACGGCCGTGTGGTCGGCCGCCGAGTACCTGCCACTGCGGCCCGGGACCGGGGCCGCCTACCAAACTCTGTTCCTGGCGTTGCGGCGCGTGGCGCTGGGCCGCACGTTCACCACCGATGTCGCCGGTGAGCGGCTCCAGGTGACCGTACGTGAGATCGTGTCGCTCCTTGATCCGGTCCGACTGATCAAGGGCCAACTCGACATCCGGCTGTCTCTGTCGGAGATCCGTTGGGGTTCATACGATTTCGACCCGTCCGAGGTCGTACTGCGCCGCGTTGCGCTGCGATCGGGCACTCCGCCGGTGGTGTCGGCCGACCTGGCCGAACTGCGGTTGGACATCCCGACCGCCACCCTGGACGCGATGGTGCAGCGTGCCCGGCCGGGTATGTCGGTCCACATCGACGACGAGGGGGTGGCCCGGGTGCGGTGGGCGCGGCGGCCGGGCTGGGGCAACGTCGAATGCGACCTGACCGTCGAGGCCGGTCCGCCGGCGGTACTGAAGGTCGGCCCGCGGGCGTTCATGATCGGCGGCCGCCGGTGGCGCACCCCGATCGGCATGCAGAGCTACCGGTTGGCGCTCGACCGGCTGCCGCCCGGGCTCGAGGTCGTCGGAGTGCGTTGCCGTCCGGGTGTGCTGCGCGTCCACGCGACGATGCCCGACTGGCGGTTGCCACGCTGAGCTCGGGTTGGTTGCCGCCGGGCCTCTTGCTCGCGGAACTACGCCGCTCGCCGAACCCGACGGGGTTGGTTGCCGCCGGGCCTCTTGCTCGCGGAACTACGCCGCTCGCCGAACCCGACGGGTCAGCGGTCGGGAATCCAGTCGAACGTCTCGGGATCCGGGCCGCGCCGGCCCTCGACGCCGCGGTCCAGGGCCGAGATGGCGGCCATCCAGTCGGCGGTCAGGTCGAAGTCGAACAGCGCGAAATTCTCCCGCATCCGTTGCGGGGAACTGGATTTCGGGAACACAATGTCACCGCGCTGGATGTGCCAGCGCAGCACCACCTGGGCCGGGGTGCGGTCCACCTCGCCGGCGATCGCGGTGACGGCCGGGTCGTCGAGCACCTGACCCTGGGCGATGGGCGACCAGGCCTCGGTGGCGATGCCGTGGGCCTGGCCGTAGGCCCGCACCTCGTCGTTGGCGTGGTACGGGTGCACCTCGATCTGGTTCACCGCCGGAATGGTCGACGAGCCCGCCGCGAGCGTATCCAGTTGTGCCTCAGTGAAATTGGATACTCCGATGCTGCGGGCCCGGCCGTCCGCGGCGAACTCCTCGAGCACCTTCCAGGTGGCCAGGAAGTCGCCGTCGTAACGGGTGGGCAACGGCCAATGGATGAGGAACAGATCGACGTGGTCGGACCCTAGCGCGGCAAGGGTGCCGTCGAAGGCGCGGCGGGCGTCCTCGGGCCGGTGGGCGCCGTTGTGCAGCTTGCTGGTGACGTAGACCTGATCACGCGCCAGACCGGCGTCGCGGATGCCCTGGCCCACCCCCGCCTCGTTGCCGTACATCTGGGCGGTGTCGATGTGCCGGTAGCCGATGTCCAGTGCGGCACGCACCGCTTCGGCGGTCTGCGCGGGCGGGATCTGATAGACGCCGAAACCCAGCTGCGGAATGCTGGTGCCGTCGTCGAGGGTGATGTCGGGTACTTGGCTCATGGGTTCGACGGTACGTCGCTGGCCGAAGCGGCTGACACTTCACGGCGTATCTGTAAAGCTGGGACGATGACCACGGTTCAGAGCGAGACCGGCGTGCTGGCCGGCGACGAGCGGATGTTGATCGACGGCGAGCTGCAGCACACCGCCAGCGGCGCAACCTTCGATGTCATCCATCCGGCCAGCGAACAGGTTGCGGGCCGGGCCACCGACGGCACCGTCGAGGACATGGGGCGGGCCGTTGGTGCGGCCCGGCGGGCGTTCGACGAATCGGACTGGTCGCGGGACGTCGAGTTCAGGTTCCACTGCCTGACCCAGTTGCACGACGCACTGGAACGTCACAAGGAGCACCTGCGCCGGGTGCTGATCACCGAGGTGGGCTGCCCGGTGACGGTCACCGGCAGCCAGATCGAGAGTCCGATCGCCGAGGTGAAGCACTGGGCCGAACACGGCCGCAACTTCGAGTACCTGGTGGACACCGGCCTGCACGACACCCCGATGGGGCCGGCCCGGCGCAAGTTGCACTACGAGCCGCAGGGCGTGGTCGGCGCCATCACCCCGTGGAACGTGCCGTTCTACCTCAACGTGGCCGAGACGGTGCCCGCGCTGATGGCCGGCAACACCGTCGTACTCAAACCCGCGCAGCTCACCCCGTGGTCGGGCACCGAGCTGGGGCGCATCGTGGCCGAGGAGACCGACATCCCGGCGGGTGTCTTCAATGTGGTGGTCGGCAATTCGAACGACGTCGGCGCGGCGCTGTCCGCCGATCCGCGCGTGGACATGATCACCTTCACCGGATCCACGGCCACCGGCCGCGCGATCCTGGCGGCCGGCGCGCCCACGGTCAAGAAGACCCTGCTCGAGCTCGGCGGCAAGTCCGCCCACGTCGTGCTCGACGATGCCGACTTCAATTCGGCCCTGCCCATCGCGGCCATGATGGCGTGTGTGATGTCGGGGCAGAGCTGCGTGCTGCCGTCGCGAATCCTGTTGCCGCGCAGTAGGTATGAGGAAGGCCTGGCCGTACTGAAGGCCGCCATGGAGAACTTTCCGATCGGTGACCCGTGGACACCGGGCAACATGCAGGGCCCGCAGATCAGCGAGACCCAACGCCAGAAGGTGCTCGGCCTGATCCGGGCGGGGGTGGATTCCGGCGCCCGGCTGATCACCGGCGGCGGCATTCCGGAGAGCCTCCCGGTCGGCTACTACACCCAGCCGACGCTGCTGGCCGACGTGGACCCCGACGCGACCATCGCGCAGGAGGAGATCTTCGGGCCGGTTCTCACGGTGACGCCGTACGGGACCGTCGATGAGGCCGTCGCGATCGCCAACAACAGCCTCTACGGACTCTCCGGTGAGGTCAGCGGTGCTGATCTGGACCGTGCGCTGGACGTCGCCAAGCGCATCCGCACCGGCAACGTCTCGATCAATTCCAAGAGCCACTTCGGGATCGACAGCCCATTCGGGGGGACCAAGCAGAGCGGGCTGGGGTATCGCAACGGGGCCCAGGGGTACCTGGAGTACCTGCACATCAAGACCATCGGGATGCCCGAATGAGCGGGCCGGGCATCGGCGAGGTCGCGGCGTTGCTCTACCGCTACGCGCGGGCCGTCGACTCCCACGACTGGGAGCTGTACCGCTCGGTGTTCACCGCCGACGCGCATATCGACTACGGGGCCGAGGTGGTGGCCGGCTCCCGCGACGAGGTCGTCGACTGGATGGCCGGCAATTTCTCGGCGATCCCGATGAGCATGCACTACATCACCAACGTCGAGATCCTCACCGTCGCCGACGACGCCGCCACCGTGCGGGCGATGTTCTTCAACCCGATGACGCTGCCGGGAATGGCGGAGCTGAGCTCGTGCGGCGGCTACTACCACCACACCCTGGTCCGGACCCCGGACGGCTGGCGCAGCCGGGAACTGCGCGAAGAGATGCTCTGGTTCGCCAATCCACCGGCCCATGGTTCGGCAACTCCGTTGCCCGGCGAATAGCATTCGGCAATGCTTCGCGAACAGGACCGCCCGGAACCGGCCGCCGGTACCGCGGACCCCGCGGCAGGTTCGACCAGCGATCGCATCCTGGCCGCCACGGCCGAGGTGCTCGGTCGCAACGGCATGTCCAAGCTGAGCCTGTCGGAGGTGGCGCTGCAGGCCGGGGTGTCCCGCCCCACCCTGTACCGGTGGTTCGCGTCCAAGGAAGAGTTGCTCGACGCGTTCGGCGTTTGGGAGCGCCGCAAGTTCGACAACGGCGTCAACCAGGCCACCGCGGGGTTGCGCGGCAACGAGAGGCTCGACGCCGCACTGCGTTTCATCGTCGACTATCAGCAGTCCTATTCGGGGGTGCGGATGATCGACATCGAACCCGGCCACGTGATCGGGCAGATGACGAACGTCGTCCCGATCATGCGGGAGCGCCTCGAGCGGTTGATCTCCGGCCCCCGGGCCGCGGTGGCGGCCGCGACCGCCGTACGCGTCGCCGTCGCGCACTACATCGTCCGCAGTGACGACAAGGAGCAGTTCCTGGACCAGTTGCGCCTGGTCGTCGGCATCAAGAAGTGACCTGACACACGCCGAAACGTACGAACGGGCGAGTTTGTGCGAGTAATTCCCACCATTTGGTCGGGTTCGGCGAGCGTCAGGCGAAGTGTGCAGCGATCCCGGCCAGCATCTGCCGGTGCGCACCGACGCCCTCGCGCACGGTGACGCCGGCCAGCGGTCGGGGTGCGGCGAATTCGATCCGTTCGGTCAGCAGCGTGCCGGCGGCGTCGGGTTCGAACGAGACGACCGTGTGCAATCGCACTCGTGGGAACTGCCACGAATCGGCGATGACGTCGCCCGTGCGCGGCACCGTCAGCCGTGCGGTGTAGCGGATCGGCAGTGTGACCGGGCCGAACGGGACGCGGTCGCGCACGACGTAGCTCTGCACGTACCCGTCCGCGGTCTCGTGCCGTCCGGTGCTGCGCACCGCGACCACCAGCGGGTGCAGCGCGGTGATGTTGTCCAGGTCGACATAGAACCGTCG
Source organism: Mycobacterium sp. (assembly GCF_046330795.1). GTDB lineage: Bacteria > Actinomycetota > Actinomycetes > Mycobacteriales > Mycobacteriaceae > Mycobacterium. Next base: position 491,065 of record NZ_JAXLSA010000001.1, read on the forward strand.
CACGACGTCCGGGTCGGCCGGGACGTGCTGGGCGAGAACCTGCGTGGTCCGGCGCGTCATGCCGAACAACCTAGCCGGTGCGTGACTAGCGTCACGTCTCCGAGTACGCTCTGCTGAGCGACTGCCCAGCAGCCCCCGGGCAGTGCTGTCGACGAAACTGGAGCCCACGCCGATGACGGACAGTGTGACCACTCGGTATGCCGGAACCCGGATGCCCCGCGTCGAGGACACCCGCCTGCTCACCGGGCACGGAACCTTCGTCGACGACATCCAGCGGCCCGGGATGCTGCACGCCTGTTTCGTGCGCAGCCCATTTGCGCGGGCGACGATCAGCGCCATCGACCCCAGCGCCGCATTGGCGATGCCCGGCGTGGTGGCCGTCTTCACCGCCGCCGACCTCAACGCCGACGTCAAGGAGGCCTGGCACGCCGTCACCGGCAAGGACGTGCCCGATACGCCGCGGCCCCCGCTGGCCGACGGTGAGGTCAAGTTCGTCGGCGACCCGGTCGCGCTCGTCGTCGCCGAGAGCCGCTATCTCGCCGAGGATGCGATCGAACGCGTTGACGTCGACTACGAGCCGTTGCCGGCCATCGCCGACTTCATGCAGGCGCCCACCTCGGGTATTGCTGTGCACGAGGCATTCCCGGACAACGTCGCCGGTGGGATGGCCGGCGCGCCCCCGGACGAGGACACCTTCGAATCGGCTGCGTGTGTCGCGAAAGCCCATGTCTACCAACAGATGTACGTCCCGGTGCCGATGGAGTGCCGCGGCATGGTCGTCGAATGGGACAAGGCCTCCGAGGAGCTGACGATGTGGGCCTCCACCCAGACCCCGCACGAATTGCGGGCGTTCTGTGCACGGCTGCTCGGCCTGCCGGCCAACAGGGTCCGCGTCATCATGCGCGACACCGGAGGCGGGTTCGGCCAGAAGGTGGTCCCGATGCGCGAGGACATGTGCATCATGCTGGCCGCCCGCAAGGTCCCGGCCGCACTGAAGTGGATCGAGGACCGCCGGGAGAACCTGATGTCGGCCGGGCAGTCCCGCCACGTCGACGGCGACGTCCGGATGGCGTTCGACACCGAGGGCAACATCCTGGCCGCCGACATCGACTTCAGCCAGGACATCGGGTCCTACCCCACCCCGTACCCCGTGCTGACCACGGCGGCCATCGGAATGTTCTTCCCCGGCCCGTACCGGGTGCCGAAATGCAGCTTCAACTACAAGACGGTGTTCTCCAACACCGCCGGTCTGCACGCCTACCGCGGCCCCTGGCAGTACGAGACGCTCTCCCGCGAGATCCTGCTCGACATCGCGGCCCGGCAACTGCAGATGGACCCGGTGGAACTGCGCCGGCGCAACATCCTGCGCGGCGACGAGATGCCCTACGTCAATCCGAACGGTATGCCGTATGACCATGTGGCACCGGCGGATACGTTCGAGCAGGCGGTGAAGATCCTCGACCATGAGGGTTTCCGCAAGGAGCAGGCCGACGCGTTGGCGCAGGGCCGGTACATTGGCCTGGGGTTCAGCGCCTACATCGAGCCGACCGGCGCGGCCACCGGACATCTGGGCACCGAGGGCTGCACCATCCGGATGGAACCCACCGGCAAGATCAACGTGTACGTCAACGGGGGTTCGAGCGGAAACAGCATCGAGACCACCGTGGTGCAGTTGACCGCCGACGCGCTGGGCGCCGACATCGACGACGTGTCCACCATCCAGGGCGACACCGCGGTCACCCCGTACGGCGCCGGCACGCAGGGCAGTCGCAGCGGCCCGATGACCGCTGGCGCGGTGAACGAGGCGGGCACCATCCTGCGCCGCCAGATCCTCACAATGGCGGCCCAGCGCCTCGGGGTCCAGCCCGGCGATATCGAACTGGGTGGTTCGGTCGCCTCCGTGCGGGACGATCCCGAGAAGTCGGTCAGCTTTGCCGATATCGCCTACCGGTCCTACTACGAGCCGGCGATGCTCGGCCCGGACATCTCGCCCACCCTGGAGGCGACCGCCCGGTTCGCCTCTCCCCCGACTGCAATGATCCACTGGGCCAACGCAACTCACGCATGCACCTGCGAGGTGGACACCGTGACCGGCCAGGTCACCCTCACCCGCTACATCGTCAGCGAGGACGTTGGCCCGATGATCAACCCCAACGTGGTGGAGGGCCAGGTGGCCGGCGGCACCGTGCAGGGCATCGGTGGCGCCCTACTGGAGAACCTGGCCTACGACGACGAGGGCAACCCGCTGTCCTCCACCTTCGTGGACTACCTGCTGCCTACGGCCACCGAGGTGCCCGCCATCGAGTTCGGCCACGTGGAGATACCCGGGCCGGGCGTCGGCGGCTACAAGGGCGCCGGCGAGGGCGGCGCCATCGGCTCCACCGCCGCGGTCATCAACGCCATCAACGACGCACTGGCGCCGTTGGGTGTTTGTGTCACCACCCTGCCGGCCACCCCGGCCCACATCGTCGAGCTGATCGAAACGGCGCAGAAGGAAGCCTGACATATGGAGTTGGTCAACGAATTTCGCGTCCCAGTGCCGATCGACAAGGCCTGGGACGCGCTCACCGATGTACAACGCATTGCGCCATGCATCCCTGGTGCGGAACTGCTCAGCGTGGACGGAGATGACTTCACCGGCAAGGTCAAGGTCAAGGTCGGCCCCATCTCGGTGGCCTATCAGGGCAACGGAACCTTCCTGGAGAAGGACGCGGTGGCGCATCGTGCCGTGATCAAGGGCACCGCCAAGGAGACCCGCGGACAGGGCAACGCCGCGGCCATCATCACCTGCGCGCTGAAGGATGAGGGCGATTCCACCGGATGCGTGATCAGTACCGACCTGACCATCTCCGGCAAGGCCGCGCAGTTCGGCCGCGGGGTGCTCGCCGACGTATCGGCCAAGCTGATCAGCCAGTTCGCGCAGCGGCTCGAGGCCGACCTGCGGGCCGGTGACGCTCCGGTCGGGTCCGGTGCGGCCGCAACGGCATTCAGCGAGCCGGTCGACTCCGATCTGAACCTGATCTCGGTGGTGGCCGCACCGCTGGCCAAACGGGCGGCGCCGGTGGCCGGCGGTCTGCTGGCCGGGTTGGTGCTGGGCTGGCTGTTCGGTGGGCGGCGCGGTGGCCGGGCCCGGTACATCCTCGTCGAGCGCGTGGCCGACGGCGTGCAGGTGGTGCGGCCGTGAAGCCCGCACCATTCGCCTATCACCGGCCCGACACCGTCGAAGAGGCCTGTGAAGCGCTGGGCTACTACGGCGAGGACGGCAAGATCCTGGCCGGTGGGCAGAGCCTGGCCGCACTGCTCGCGCTGCGGATCACGCACTTCGAGAATCTGATCGATATCTCCATGGTCGATGAGCTGCGCGGGGTCGAGGTGCGTGATCAGACCATCTGGGTCAAGGCGGCCACCACGCACGCCGCTGTGGGCCGCGATGCCGATATCGCGTGCGCGGTGCCGCTGCTGACCCGGGTGACCCCGCACATCGGTCACTTTCAGATCCGCAACCGCGGCACCCTGGGCGGGGCCGTCGCACACGGCGACCCGGCCGGTGAATTCCCCACCGTGGCACTGACATTGGGCGCCGAGATCGAGGCGGTCTCGGCGGCGGGAACCCGCCGGATTCCCGCGACCGGATTCTTCACCGGACTCTGGGAGACCGCGCTGGAACCCGGTGAGGTCCTGACCGCGGTGGGCTTCCCGGTCTGGGGTGCGCGCAGCGGGTTCGGATTCCACGAGTTCGCCCGTCGCCATGGCGATTTCGCGATCGCCGGGGCAACGGTCGCGGTCCAGCTCGATGCGACGAACACCATCAGCCGGTGCGGCATCGGACTGCTGGGCCTGGGCTCCACGCCGCTGCGCGCCGCGGTGGCCGAGGCCGAGCTCATCGGTCGCCCGGTGTCGGACGTGGACGCCGAGGAGATCGGACGACTCGCGATGGCAGATCTGGACGAGGTGCCGGCCGACCAGCAGGGCTCGGCGCAGTATCGGAAGCGGGTCGGGGCGGCCATGGTCGCCCGGGCCCTGGCCGACGCGGTTGACGAAGCTGTCCGAGGAGACGCCCGTGTATGAACTACCGATCGAGATGACGGTCAATGGTCGCCCGGTCGAGGCGGTCGTCGAACCGCGGATGACCCTGGCGGATTTCGTGCGTGAGAAGTGTGGCCTGACCGGCACCCACCTGGGTTGCGAGCACGGTGCCTGCGGCGCCTGCACGGTGCTGCTCAACGGTGAAGCCGTACGCGGCTGTCTGGTGTTCGCCGTGCAGGCCCACGACGCCGAGGTGGAGACCATCGAGGGCGTGGCCGGCGAGGACGGCGACCTGTCGCCGGTCCAGGCGGCCATGCGTGAGTGTCACGGCCTGCAATGCGGCTTCTGCACACCGGGTTTCGTCATGTCGATCACCGCGCTGTTGCGGGACAACCCGCAGCCCACCGATGCCGAGATCCGCGAGGGCCTGTCGGGCAACTTCTGCCGGTGCACCGGATATCAGGGCATTGTGAACGCCGTGCACCGTGCGTCCGAGAGCTACACACCGCAGTCTTAGCTTTCGCGGCTACCGTGGCGATATGACGTCAACACTGACCGAAGGACCCGTTGCGGCTGCACTCTCCCGGATGTATGCCGAATCGGATGAGCAGGGCCGCAGCGTGTGGTCCAACATCGACCGCAGCGTCTTCGAGAACGGCACCGCGCAGGAGCGGGCCGACGCGGCCGACGAAATCTATATGCCCATCGCTCCGGATGCCGGCAAGCTGATGTACTCGCTGATCCGGGCCGCCCGGCCGGCGGCGGTGGTCGAGTTCGGGATGTCCTACGGCGTATCGACCATTCACCTGGCCGCCGCCGTGCGCGATAACGGCACCGGGCACGTCTACACCACCGAGCTCAGCGCCAAGAAGATCGCCACCGCTACAGCGACATTCGCCGAACTCGGTCTCGCCGACGTCATCACCGTGCTCGAGGGCGATGCGTTGACGACACTGCGCGATGTCCCCGCCCCGGTCGGCGTGGTGCTCATGGACGGCTGGAAGGAGATGTACCTGCCGGTGCTCGACATCCTCGAGCCCAAGCTGGTTCCCGGGTCGATCGTGGTGGCCGACAACACCTCTCGCTCCGACGCCGTGCCGTATCTGGACCGGGTCCGGGAGCCGGCCAACGGCTATGTCAGCCTGAACTTCCCCGGCAAGGGCAACGACACCATGGAGTTGAGCTGCCGGGTGTAGCGGCGATGACCCGACCGGCCGTCACGGCCAATCGATGGGCCATTCTGTGATCGCCCAATCGCGCATCTCGTCGATGACGAATTTGAGCCACTCCCAGAAATCGTCGAAGACGTGGTCGATCGAATATCCTTCGGGTGTCATCCACCCGTGCACCACAGCAATTTTCGTGGCGACATCGTCGGGAGTGACGACAAAACATGCGAGATCGTCACAATCCTGGCGTGCGGCAAACGCCACCAGGCGATCCGATGATGGTCCGTGTGGCCATCGTTCGGACACGTCGAACACGCGCTCGCTATTCAGGAACATCCAGGGTTGCAATGGCGAGAATGACTCGAAACTAGCGATCCGGCGAGCAATCAACCAGCGGTATCCGTAGTCAATCTCGAAGTCGAACGTCGGGATGTCCACACCCTCGATCATAGGGTCGATATTCGAACGACTCACCGCGCGCCTGTTCGATCAGCGCACCGGCTAGCCCCAGCGCGGCGGCCGATTTTCGGTGATCGCCGCGAGGGCTTCGGCGGTATCAGCGGAGCCCATCACCTGACGATGTGCCTCGGTCTCCAACTCGGCCACCCGTTGCGGCCCGTACCCGTGCATCACGGTGTCCCACAGCAGCCGCTTGCTCAGCGCGGCCGACATCGGCGCGACGTTCACGGCGATATCGTGAGCAATCTCTTGGGCCTTCGGCAGGACGTCGGAGGCCGGTAGTACATGGTTGGCCACCCCCATCGCCCGTGCCTCGGCGCCGTCGAAGGTCCGTCCGGTCAGCAGCAACTCCGCCGCCACCGAAACCCCGGCCAGATGCGGCAGCGTCCAGTGCGACGCGCAGTCGCCCAGCACACCCAGGCGTGCCTGTCGCACAGCGTATTTGGCATCAGCGGCCATCACCCGGATGTCGGCCTGCAGTGCGATGGTCAGCCCGATGCCGATCGCATGACCGTTGACGGCGGCGATCACCGGCTTTCGCAGTTCGAACGCCGCCGGTGCGATCGGCGAGGCGGTGAACTCCGCGCCCGGCGCGGCGAAGGGATCGCCGGAGAAGTCGGCGCCCGCGCAGAATGCCGGACCCGCTCCGGTCACCACGATCGCGCGCACGGCGTCGTCGTCGTCGCAATCCCGGTAGGCAGCGCTGAGCAACTCCCCCATGTCGGCGGTATACGCATTACGCCGATCGGGCCGGTTCAGGGTCAGGACGGCGACACCGTCGGCCACCTCGACCATGAGCTGGCTCATGGCGCGTGCAGCGCTGCGACGAACTCGGACAGCGCTTCCGGCGCGGGGCTATAACCCGGGAAATAGCAGCAGATCTCATCGGTATGCGCACCGAACCGGCCACGGATCTCGGCCGCGCACTCCGAGGGTGTGCCGGAGACGGCGATGCGGGCCACCATCTCCGGAGTGATCAGTGCCCGCATCTCGGCGTACCCGCCGGACTTGGACAACGCGTTCAGTTGGGGTTGCAGATCGCCCCAGCCCTCCACCTCCAGCACAGGCAGGTAGGCGGGGGTGGAGCCGTAGAACGCGATCAGCATCGCCACCCCGTCGATGGCGGCCGCAAGTTCGGCCGGCGTGCGCCCGACCGCAACCATCGCCGCGGGAATCAGACCCACCTCACGACGTCCGGCCCGGCGTAACCCCTCGGCGACCGCGGGCAGTGTGCGTTCGGCGAAGTGCCGGGCACTGTTGAACGGCATCACCAATACCGCGTCGGCCACCTCGGCCGCCGTCCGGGTCATCACGGGTCCGAGTGCACCCAACAGGATCGGCGGCGGGCCGAACGGATTGGGGCCGGGGTTGAAGGTCGGCGGCATCAGGGTGTGGGTGACGAACTCGCCACGGAAGTTCAACGGCGCGTTGCCTTCCCACGCATCGAACACCGCCTTGACGGCGCGGACGGTCTCGGCGATCCGGGCTGCGGGCCGACCCCACGTTGCGCCGTAACGCTTCTCGATGTGCGGGCGGATCTGGGTGCCCAGTCCGAGCCGGAACCGGCCCCCGCTGTAGACCTGCAGATCGTAGGCCGCATGCGCCAGGTGCACCGCGCTGCGCGGCCCGGCGATCGCGACGTTGGTCATCAGGGCCAGTTGGCTCTCCCGGGCCGCGACCAGCAGCGGGAAGAGCACATCGTGCGGTCCCTCGAAGCTGAACAGGCCATCGGCGCCCGCATCGGCGATCTGCCGGATGCTCTCGGATACCTTCGCGGGGTCGCCGTCGACCTGCAGATGCACACGCACCCGGTAAAGCTACCGCCGAGAGTTGACTTGTTCGCGCCCCCTCCTGGGGAAACGCGTCAACAAGTCAACTCTCGACGCGCAGCCAGCGCGCAACTACGTGGTGGCGAGGTGCTTCTCGTTGTAGATCCGGGCCCACTCGGCCCGCGGCCGGATCGAGGTGTCGACATCGGCGCCCTTGGCGCGCAGCCCCGCGACGGTGGCGTCCTGTCGCGCCGTGCGGGCGAACGGATCCCAGCCGAAGAACCGGCAGGAGTTCTCCCAGGTGATCTTGTTGATATCGGAATCCGAGGCACCCGCGGCGTTCAGCTCGGCCAGCACCTGCTCGGGAGCGTCGGGCCAGAAGCAGTCGCTGTGCGGGTAGTCGCACTCCCAGGCGATGATGTCGATGCCGATCTCGTGCCGCAGTTTCAGCGACGTCTTGTCGGTGACGTAGCAGGCCAGCGAGTGCTCGCGGAACACATCCGACGGCAGCTTGTCGCCGAAGTCGCGGCGCAGCCACTTCTGGTTGGTGTAGTGCCGATCCGAGCGGTCCAGGTAGAACGGGATCCAACCGATCCCGCCCTCGGAGAACGCGAACTTCAGATCGGGATAGTTGCGCATGGCCGGTCCCCACAGCAGGTCCTGGGCGCACATCGCCGATACCTGGGTGGCCAGGATGATCAAGTTGTCGATCGGCGCATCCTTGGCCATCGAGATGGCGCCGAAGCCGGTGCCGATGTGCAGACACATCACCACGTTCTCCTCCGAGAGCGTGCGGAACACCGGACCCCAGTAGTCCTCGTCGAAGTAGCTGGGCAGGCCTTCGAGGTGCGGCAGCTCCGGCATGGTGACCGCGCGGCAGCCCTTGGCGGCCACCCGGCGGATCTCGGTGCACATGGCTTCGGGGTTCCAGGTCGGCAGGATCGCGATCGGGATGAACCGGTCGGGATAGGAGCCGGCCCATTCGTCGATGTGCCAGTCGTTGTAGGCCGACACCATGACCAAGGTGGCTTCTTCGCGGTGCATGTTCAGGTGTCGTGCGGAGAAACCGGTGAAGGTCGGGAAGCACATCGAGGCCAGGATGCCGTTGCGGTTCATATCGCGGACCCGCTCGTGCACGTCATAGACGCCCGGACGCATCTCGGCGAAACCGGCCGGATCGCGGCCCCATTCCTCGGCCGGCCACGAGACGACGGCATTGAGGCCGGACACGCCCTGGGGCCGGCCCTGATACATCCACTGATCGACACCCTTGTCGTCGGTGACGACGATCGGTGCTTCCGGCTTGTACTTGGCCGGGACGTGGTTGAGGAACATATCGGGTGGTTCGACCACGTGGTCGTCGATGGACACCAGAATCAGATCGTCGACGTTCATGGTTTCCAGTTGTACCGTGTAATCCCGTGACCGTCTCTGCACTTTCGGACAAGGACTTGACTGAATCGGCCAGAATCCCCCGGACCTTGATCGCACTGCGCAAGGGCGGTCGTGCGCTCGGGGGCAGCTACCTCTATCAGGGCGACGCACTGATCACCGGCTGGCACTTCCACGAGGTACACCAGATCGAATACGCCCTGCACGGCGTGGTCGAGGTCGAGACCGATGCCGCGCACTACCTACTCCCTCCGCAGCAGGCGGCCTGGATCCCGGCCGGCCTCGAGCACCAGGCCGTGATGAACACCGACGTCCAGACCGTCGCGGTGATGTTCGATCCGACTCTGATCGCCAGCCCCGGGGACCGCGCCCGAATCCTCGCCGTCTCCCCCCTGATCCGGGAGATGATGATCTACGCGTTGCGCTGGCCGATCGACAGGGCCGACGGGGACGACACTTCCGATGCTTTCTTCCGCACACTGGGCAACCTGGTGTCCGAGGCGCTCGACCATGAGGCCCCGCTGAGCCTGCCCACCTCCGATGATCCGATCGTGGCGGCCGCGATGGCCTACACCAAGGACCATCTGAACTCCGCGACCGTGCAATCGGTCAGTCGCGCCGTTGCCGTCTCCGAGCGCACATTGCGCCGGCAGTTCCAGGCGTCCATCGGATTGCCTTGGCGCACTTACCTCCTGCATGCCCGGATGTTGCGAGCGATGGCACTGCTGGCCGCCCCGGGTCAGTCGGTGGCCGACACCGCGATCGCGGTCGGCTTCGACAGCCTGAGCGCCTTCACCCGCGCGTTCGCCCAATTCTGCGGTGAGACCCCGTCGAGCTATCGCAAACGAGTCACCGAGTCGGAGGCGTAGGGGTGCAATCGGATTCGGCGAAGCAACTGCGGCTGGGCGTCATTGTCTCGGCCCTGGGGGTGGTGTTCGGAGATATCGGCACCAGCCCCATCTACACGGTTCAGACCGTCTTCAATCCCGGCGACCCACACCCGGTCCCGATATCCCGGGATCACATCTTCGGGGTGGTGTCGCTGATCTTCTGGTCGGTGATGATCATCGTGACGCTGACCTACGTCACGTTGGTGATGCGGGCCGACAACAACGGTGAGGGCGGCATCATGGCTCTCATCACGTTGCTGCGGCGCTGGACCGTCGCCCGCACGCGGCGCACCGCCGCGTTCCTGGCCGCGCTCGGAATCTTCGGTGCCGCACTGTTCTTCGGCGATTCGATGATCACCCCGGCGATCTCGGTGCTGTCGGCGGTCGAGGGACTCAACGTGGTGGATCCCGGAATGCACGACTGGGTGGTGCCGATCACCGCGGCAATCATCCTGGCGTTGTTCTCCGTGCAGCGTCACGGCACCGCTGCCGTGGGACGGCTCTTCGGACCGGTGATGATCATCTGGTTCCTCGTGATCGGCGCACTCGGCGTCACCGCCATCGCGCGCCACCCGCAGATCCTGGCCGCACTCTCGCCGACCTATGCGCTGTCGTTCCTGGCCACCCACTTCCACATCGCGTTCTTCGCACTCGCCGCCGTGGTGATGTCGGTGACCGGCGCTGAGGCGCTGTACGCGGATATGGGTCATTTTGGCCGCAAGGCCATCACCTGGGGGTGGTTGGGGCTCGTGCTGCCCGCCCTGACTCTGAACTATTTCGGCCAGGGTGCGCTGCTGGTCGACGACGAGAAGTTGGTCAATGCACCGTTCTTCCTACTGGCCCCGGAATGGGGACGCGTCCCGCTCGTCCTGTTGGCCACTGTGGCAACGGTCATCGCGTCACAGGCGGTGATCACCGGTGCATTCTCGGTCGCCTCGGCGGCCGCATCGCTCGGGTACCTGCCCCGGCTGCGGATCGCGCACACGTCGGCGTCGACCATCGGGCAGATCTTTGTGCCGTGGATCAACGGTGTGCTGCTGGTGTGCGTGCTGACCCTGGTGTTCGCGTTCCGCAGTTCGGCATCCCTGGCCTATGCATACGGAATGGCCGTCACGGGCACCATGACGATCACCACCCTGTTGTTCTTCTACCTTGCGCGCACCCGGTGGCGGACCCCGCTGTGGCTGGTCCTGCTCGGCGGGGGTGCGCTGCTGACCGTGGACCTGCTGTTCTTCGCCGCCAACATGACCAAGTTGGTGCACGGGGCCTGGCTGCCCCTGCTGATCGCGGTGGTGGCCTTCATCGTCATGACCACGTGGCAGAAGGGCCGGCAGATCGTCACCGTCGAACGCGAGCGGATGGAGGGCTCTCTACCGCGCTTCGTCGACGAACTCGGTAGGCTCGATCCTCCGCTGGCGCGCATTCCTGGCACCGCGGTCTTCCTCAATCGCGGCAAGGCCACCGCGCCGCTGTCGATGCGTACCGCCGTCGACCATATCCGGGCGCTGCACCAGCACGTGGTGATCGTGTCCCTGGAAACCGAGCCGGTCCCGAGGATCATGGATTCCGAACGCATTTCGGTGGACAACCTGGGCAGTAGCGACGACGGTATCTTTCACGTCGAGGCCCGGTTCGGATACATGGAACGCCCGCACGTGCCGCGGGCACTGATGTTGGTCGACCCAGATCTCTGTGAGGGCGGAATCGACCTGGGTCACGCGTCGTACTTCCTGTCCAAACTCGAATTGGTCGCCGGGGACCAGCCCGGCATGGCGACATGGCGCAAGCGACTGTTCATCGCCACGTCGTACATCACGGGCGACGCCGCGGCGTACTTCGGGCTGCCGCAGGACCGGACCGTCATCATCGGGTCGCGGCTGCAGGTATAGGTCCGGACGTGACATTCGGCGCATGATCTGGGACATCGGGCCCAGCAGGTCTGGTCATTCGCTCCGCTCAATGGGACACTCGGACCACCTACCAGGGGGTTTCTCATGACTGCAGTCGATTCACCCGTCGTCGCCACCTCGATCGGGGTGCACAATCCGGCCAACGGTTCCCTCTCGGGCTCCGTACCGATCGACGATGCCGGCGCCGTCGCCGCCAAGGCCGCGAAACTGCGTGCGGCCCAACCGGAATGGGAAGCACTCGGCCCGCGCGGACGGAAACGCTGGTTGCTCGAGTTCCAGGGCTGGCTGTTGGACAACGCCGACCACCTGACCGAGGTTCTGCAGTCGGAGACCGGCAAGTCCCACACCGATGCGGCCCTCGAGCCCGTCGCCACCGCCGATAACGTCGGCTACTGGGCCAAACATGCCGAGGAGTACCTGGCCGATCGGCACCCGAAGGCCCACAGCCCGATCTACCAGGTCAAGCGCTTCACCACCGTCTACCGGCCCTATCCGCTGGTCGGCGTCATCACGCCGTGGAACTTCCCGCTGGCGATGCCGGGCGTGGACGTACCGCCCGCGCTGGCAGCCGGAGCGGCGGTGCTGCTCAAACCGTCGGAGGTGACGCCGCTGTCGGGGGTCGAATTCGTCCGCGGCTGGGCCGAGATCGGTGCGCCGCCGGTGCTGGACGTCGCCACGGGATACGGGGACACCGGGGCTGCGCTCATCGAACAGTCGGACTTCGTCCAGTTCACCGGTTCTGCGGCCACCGGCCGCAAGGTCGCGGTGGCCTGCGCGCAGCGGCTGATCCCGTACGGGCTGGAACTCGGAGGTAAGGATCCGGCGATCGTGCTGGCCGACGCCGACCTGGATCGGGCCGCCAACGGCATTGCCTGGGGTGGTCTGTTCAACTCCGGCCAGGTGTGTGTCTCGGTCGAGCGGATCTATGTGGAGGCACCGGTGTACGACGAGTTCCTCGCCAAACTGGTCGACCGGGTGCGCTCGGTTCGCCAAGGCGTCGACGGGGACACCGGCGCGATGGCGACCGAAGCGCAACGCGATATCGTGGCCGGCCACGTCAACGCCGCGACGGCGGCCGGCGCGCGGGTCCTGACCGGTGGCGCGCCGACCGGGGTGGGCACGTTCTTCGAGCCGACGGTGCTCGCCGATGTCGACCAATCGATGACGTGCATGACCGACGAGACCTTCGGGCCGACACTGCCGGTGGTCAAGGTAGCCGACGAGAACGAGGCAATCCGGTTGGCCAACGACTCGAAATACGGTCTGTCGGCGACGGTCTGGACCGCGGACTCGCATCGCGGTGAGCGGATTGCCCGTCGGATCGAGGCCGGAGCGGTCAACGTCAACGATGCGGCCATCAACGTGTTCTGCCCCGGCATACCGATGGGCGGTTGGAAGGAGTCCGGGGTCGGTTATCGCGCCGGCGGCGCCGCCGGGATCATCAAATACTGCCGGCAGCAAGCGATCACGTCACCGCGCATCCCGACCCAGAAGTCCGAACTGATGTGGTACCCGTCCTCGAAGCGTCGCTCGGCGTTCGCCCGGGCCGTGATGCGCGCCTTCTCCGCGCAGGGTCGTCGGCGGTTCGGCCTCAAACCCCGCTAGCGCGACAGCGCGGGTTTCAGCGCGCCCACCGGGTCCAGATCGTCGAGGGCGGCTACCGCACGCCGAAGACCTTCGAGTGCGACGTCGTCGGACTGCATCCCGCCGAGCGCCGCGGTGGACAGCGCCGAGAAGTAGGGGTGGATCACGCATTGGCGGTATCGCGTGAACAATTCGTCGCGGTCCAGCTCGGGACCGCCTGCGGAGGCCAGGGCCTGGCGGTAGGTATCGAGCAGATCGTTTTGGACCGCGCGCCGGTCGTCGGTCGGCATCCCCAGCACCATGGTGTAGGCCAGGTCGCGGGCCGGGTGACCGCGGCGCACCACCTGCCAGTCCAGGAGGCCGGCCTGCCCGTTGCGGAAGAACGTGTTGCCCGGGTGCGCGTCACCGTGCAGCACGGTGTGCGGACCCATGTCGATCACCTCGGCGATGGCCTGGAAGTTCTCCCAGAGGAATGCGCCGTCGCCGACGTCCGTCCGGTCTTTCAGCTTCCTTGCGGATGACCTCATCACCAACGGTGTGATCGGGTTGGACGGGTCTTGTGAGGGCGGTGTCAGCCAGCCGAATTTATCTGTGGCGCTGCCTTTTCCGGGGCGTACCGGGAGCGCACCCCAGAAGGTGGCGTGCAGGTGCGCGAAACACTCGATCAGCTGACCCATCTGGTCCTTGTCCAGTGGATGCAGGGTGTCGGGGAACTGGCAGGGCGAGGAGGTCATATCCTCGAGCACCACCACGTAACGACCGGTCAGCGGATCGAACCCGGCGCCGTACGAGCCCGGCAGGGCGCGATCGCCCAGATCGGGTGCCAGGTGGCGGTAGAAGCGCGCCTCGGTCTCCCCCAGTCCGGCCAACTCGCCCAGCATCCGGATGCCGATGCTGCCGGCCGACATCTTCACGAACACCGACCCGGGCACGTCATCCCCGGTCAGGGCGAGGCGCGCATGTGTCGATGTGCCGGGTTCCTCGTCGAGCAATGCGGCGCCAGTGATCCGGCGGCCGGTGATGGCCGACAGGTTCTCGGCGGTCAGATCGCCGACGGTGCGGGGGAAGGACCGGCGCCCGCCGAGTGCGGAGTCGACGGCCAGTCGGCGCGCGCCTTGTGCCAGGTGGGTGCCGAATCGGAGCATCCGCGGGAGCTGAGCCATGTGATCAGCATTACAAATTAAGGCGAAGGTGTAAAGCCTACGCGGGGGCGAGCTTGAACGGCATCTGGATGAACAGCGGCTTGCTGATCCCGCACGCTCCGCTGACGCCGGTGGTCTGGTCCTCGCCGACCAGGGTGGTGGCGGCCGGATCGCCCATGTCGCCACCGGGCGTGGTGCGTGAGAATCGGTAGACCTGCATTCCGGGCGACTTGGTCCCGTCCGGGCAGGGCTCCCAACCGTCCACCGTCCGCTTGACATACCAGACGCCGCTCTTCTGGTAGATCGGCGCGGTCCAACCCCAGTCGCTGTCGACCGTGCCGGTGCATTCGGTCGGATAGCTGCACTGTGTCGAGATCGTCCACACCTGACGGATGCTGCTCTCATTCTGGTAGCGGTCGTTGGTACGCGCCCATTCACCGTTCGACGTCGCGGTGAACCTGCCGTTGATCCCCCACTCTGCCTGATCAGCGTTCGCGGGCAACGGAATTGCCAGCCCGGCGCATGCTGTGAGCACTGTGACCAGAATGCGCACGGTTCTCATGTCGGCATCAAATCGGTCCATGACGCGGCTCCGCCGTTCTGTGCCAGGTTGGACTGCCGCAACACCGCACCGTCGGGTGCCACGAACTTTCCGGTCAGCGGGTCATAGGTGGCGATGGCCACCGACGGGCCGGGCGCACTCTGGAACGCACTCGGAGCAACCCCAGGGGGCGGCGGTGCCGTCGGCGTCGACGGTGGCATCGGGGTGCCGTCGACCGGCCCGTAGAGCCCGGCGCTGGGGTCGATCCGGCTGTCTGGGGGCACGCCCTGGGCGATCAGGCCGGGGTCGATCGGATACGCCCCCAATGCATGTTGGCGCATCGCGAGAGGCGAATACGGTTCTGGGCTCTCGCAGATCTCGACGGTCGGTGCGCGCTTGCCGGGTTGGCCCATGCACGGGGTGTTGCGGGAGCCTCGGACGCCGATCGGTGAGTCCTGCGGCAGCTTGCAGTACAGACCGTCAGGGGTATCGACGTCACTCAGGTCCTCCGGGCTGCGCCACGACGACGGGGGCAGGAATCCGACCGTGCAGGCCGGTGCGTCACTGATGGACAGCGTGAAGTCACCGAGCGCCTGGCCGGTGGGGTTGTTCCGCGGCATGCCGTAGGCCTGTGTGGAAGCCACCACCGGTGGCAGCAGCACCAGCAGCTGTTCGATGCCCGGCCGGTAGGTCACCGCGATCTGGCCGATCGTGGTCAGGCTCGCGAGCAGCACCGGCAAGGTGGGCTTCACCTGGTTGAACAGCCGGGACGCCTCGTCGGCGGCTCCGGGCCCGTCGCGCAAGATGGTGCGCCACTGCTGATCGTCGGCGGCGACCTGGCCGGTCACCCCTGCCAGGCTGTGCGACCAGGTGCGGATGGCGTCGGCGGATTGCGCCTGACCGTCGAGCAGCGGCCGGCTGTCGTCGATCAGGGTGCGCGTCTGCTGGGCCACACCGTCGGCATCGCGAGCCAGGGTGGACGCCGAGTCGAACAGCGATCCCAGGTCGTATCCGGCCCCGCCGAGTGCCTTGTGCGATTCATCGAGCAGCGGGGAGATCTTCTGCGTCGGGATGCTGTCCACCAGGGCACTCATCTGATCGAGCATGGGCCCGACGGCCTGCGGCACCGTGGCATTCGCCCGGGTGATGATCGAACCGTCGCGAAGATAGGGGCCAGATTTGGTCCGGGGTGCCAGATCGACGAACTGCTCGCCGACTGCCGAGACGCTCTGCACGTTGGCCTGCAGATCGGCAGGGATCTTCGGGGAGGACTGCAGCGAGAGCGTCGCGACGGCGCCGCCCCGGGTCGGTTGGACGTCGGTGACCTTGCCGATCTGGACACCGCGATAGGTCACGTTGGCGAATCGGTAGAGGCCGCCGGTGGACGGTAACTCGAGCTTCACGGTCATCCGGCCGATCCCGAGCAGGGTCGGTGCCTGTAGGTACCCCACCACCACCGCGGCAATGCCGATGATCGAGGCCAGGGTGAAGACGACGAGCTGTGTCCTGATGAATCGTGTCAGCATCAGTTTCCCTCCTGCGGTGCCGCTGGCGGGTCGATGAGCTTCGGCAGCGGTGCGACGGCGGGTGGCGCGGTGATCGGTGCCTGCAACGGGTCCTTGGTGTAGGTCGCCCAGGGCGGATCGCCGGGGGCTGGGACCAGGGTCGCACCTTCCTGTCCCCATCGAGTGCCCAGGAACAGGCCGCTCTTGAGGCGCGGGATGGTGAAATCGAAGGTGATGAACTGGTTCATGTAGTCACCGCGGATCCCCCGGTCGATGAAGTTCTGTGGGTACGGGAACGTCGGGGCGTAGCCGAGCACGGTCGGCAGGTTCGGCCCGATGTCAGCCAGCGCCTTGATGGTCGGTTCCAGATTCTGCAGGTTGCGAACCAGGTCACTCTGGGTGTCATTGATCAAACCTGTTGCCGTGTCGCTGAATACGCGGAACTTATCCAGCGCCGTAGTGATCCGGGGGCGTTCCCGATTGAGCACTTCCAGCGCCGGCGGGATCCGGTCCAACGCCCGGGTGATGGTGTCGTATTGGCCTGCGAACTGGCCGGCCATGCGGTTCAGCGCGGAGATCGACGCATTGATGTCATCGGTCTGATCGGCCAGCATGCCCACGAAGTCGTTCAGCCGCATGAGCAGATCACGGATCTGAACCTGTCGGCCGTTGAGCGCTGCGTTGAACTCCTTGACGATATCCCCGATCTGGCCCAGTCCCCCGCCATTGACCACGACCGCCAGCGACGACAAGGTCTGCTCGGTGGACGGATATGTCGATGATCGGTCCATGCCGATCGTCGACCCAGGCGGCAGTTGACCCGTCGGCGCCTGTCCGGGTGGCGGGTCCAGGGCCAGATGCATCGATCCCAGCAGGCTGGTCTGTCCTACCGTGGCCACCGCGTTGGTCGGGATCGCGGTGCCGGGCCGGACGGACACCTCGACATCGGCCTGGAAGTCGTGCGGGCGCATCCGGGCGACACTGCCGACGACGACATCCCCGACGAGCACCGGTGAATTCGGTTCCAGGGTACCGACATTTGCCAACTCGACATGATAGATGCTGGCGTCCGAACCACGACCGACGGTGCCGGGCAACGGCAGGGTATTAAGGCCGCCGAATGCGCAGCCACTCGTGCTCAGGACCACGGTGCTGGCCAGCAGGGCCAGGCGGCGGGTGATCATGGCTGACTCCCTTCGGCAGGCAGCAACATGTCCGCGAGATTGCCCGGCCCTGGGGTGGGATCCGGTGGGCGGGACACACCTGTTGGCACCGGTGCGCCGGGGAACAGCGCCGGCTGCGGATCGGCGGGCAACCCGTCGGGGGTGTACGCACCGGGCGGGTGCGCCGGGTCGGTCCAGCCGGGCGGCGGTGGCACGTCCCCGGCGCCGGTGTAGGCCGACACCGACGGCGGGATTCCCGGCAGGGGTGGCGTGGGCCCGCTGCCCCCGGGGGCGAGCTTGGGATCGGAGTACTCGATGTTGCTCGGCGATTTGGCCAGGTACGCGTTGAACGGGAACGGCAGGTAGTTGAAGTTGAGCAGGGACAGGGCCGGCCCGAGATACTGCTGGCAGAGTTTCGCGGTCTCCGGAGCCGTCGCATTCTTGATGGAAGCGATTGCAGTACAGACCAATTGGACGGGGTTGGCGAAGTTTGCCATCGCGAATCCACCCATGGCCGTGCCACTGTCCGGGTTGTAGATGTTGTACCCGTTGGCGAACGCGGACGGCGCGATGTGCAGGACGTTCTTCAATGCCATCTGATGATCGGCGACGTTCTTGGTGACCGCACCCAGGCGTTGGATCTGTTCGGCCGTCTGATCCCGGGTTCCCGCGATGAACCGCTGTACTTCGCCGACCGCCTGGGAGAGATTGGTCAGGGCTGCGTCGATATCGGAACGGCTGCCGTCCAGCACGCTGGTCAGGGTGGCCAACCGATCCTGGAACTGCACGATCTGGGTATTGCTGTCACGCAGAGCACTGATGAATACTTGAAGGTTCTTGACGATGTCGACGATATTGCCGCTGCCGTCGGCCAGCACGCGGCTGATCCCCGACATCTCCTTGATGGTTTCTCGGAGTTTGTCCCCGTTCCCCGCCATCGCGTTCGCCGCGCTGTCGATGAACCGTCCGGCCGCGCTCGAGGTGTCTCCGCCGGTTGGCCCCAGATCCGTTGCCAGTCGGGTCAATTGCTTCTTGACCTCATCCCACTCGACGGGCACGGCAGTGCGTTCGAGCGGAATCGTCGCACCGTCGGTCATCCTCGGTCCGCTGGGTCTGTCATTGGCACCGTAGGCCGGGGTCAGCTGCACGTATCGCGCCGAGATCAGATTCTGCGCGACCAATACGGCCTTGGCGTCGGCGGGCACGGGAACGTCTCGATCGACGTCGAGCGCCATCCGGATCTCGGTCCCATCCGGGTCGATCGAACGAATGCTGCCGACCTTGATCCCGGCGACCCGAACCTCGTCGCCCGGATAGACCGCCTGCGCGGACGGGAACACCGCAGTGATCTCCATGGGCCGGAACATCCGCTCGCGTGCGACCACGACGCCGCCGGCGATCAGCAGGGCGGCCAGGACCAGCGACAGTGCGCGACGTGTGCCGGTCATCGGGACCCTCCCGGAATTCCGTTGTAGGGGAAGGGGAATTCAGCTCGTGGACCGGCGTTGTCGGGTGGCTGTCCGGCATTGCTGCCGCGACGGAAACCGAAGATGTAGTCCAGGAACGGCTGGGTGGATTGGCCGGGGATCAGATTGGCGACGAACGCGTTGTAGAAGAACCCGTTGTTGACCGATTCACCCTGTGTCACCTGGTATTTGGCAAGCCCGTTCAGAGCTTTCGTGATGTTGTCGTTGTTCTTCTCCAACACCGCAGTCACGTCGTTGAGCTTCTGCAGGGTGGGCGCCAGCTTCTCCTCATTGTCGTGCACCATCGCGGTCAGCTGTTGGCTCAGGGCAGAGGTGTTCGCCAGCAGGTTCACGATGGCCGAGCGGCGGTCGTTGAGCATCCCGGTGAGGTCGTTGGCGTTGAGCAGCAACGTGTTGACCTGCGCACTGCGCGCCGACAACACACGCGTGACGTCCGCAGCACTCTTCAGGAGCTCAGCGAGGTGTTCGTTGCGTTCGTTCACGGCATGCGACAACCGTGTCAGTCCGGTGAACGTGGGCCCTAGTTGCGGCGCTATCCGGTCGATGGTCTCGCTCAGGGTGTCCAGCGACTGACTCAGTGTTGCGGTGTCGGTACCGGCGGTGTTGCCAGTGAAGTCGCTGACCGCTTCGGTCAGCGAGTAGGGCGATGAGGTTCGGCTCTGCGGGATCATGTCCAGTGCGTGCATCCTGCCACCGCCGGACGGTTCGATCGTGAGAATCCGCTCGCCCAACAGGGTGCCGGTGCGGATGTGGGCGGTGGTGGTCGCGCCGAGCCGCACTTTCCCGTTGAGCGCGAAAGTGACCAGGGCCCGGCCCTTCTGGAGCGCGACATCGGACACCGTACCCACCTTGACGCCTGAGATCTTGACGTCATTGCCGGGCGTCAGACCGCCGGCTTCGGCGAACAACGCTTGATAGCGAACCGACGTCGCCCAGGAGGCGATGCGCTCGGGCTGCAGCAGCGCGGCGATCACCAGCAGTACGACCGCCATTCCGAGGAAGCCGGTTCGGATGAGTTTGGAGCCTCGATATTTCAGCATCAGGGTTCCGCACACCTTCCGACGTCCTGCTTGATCCACGGGAAGTAGGCGGTGCGGCCCTGCAGGTCGGTCACGCGGACCGACATCCCGCACAGGTACTGGTTGATCCAACTGCCATAGGCCCCGAGGCGGACGAGTTTCCGATAGTTTCCGGGAGCTTTCTGCAGCGCCAGGTCCAGGGTGGGCTTGCCGTCATCCAGCAGTGGTGCAACACGATTCAGTTGTTCGATAGTGCCGGCGAGCGGCGGACGCGCCTGGGTCAGCAGATCGGTGAGCGAAGCGGTGCCTCGGTCCAGTGCGTCGACGGCTTGACCGATGGGGTCGCGGTCCTGCGAGAGTCCGGTGATCAGACGTTCGAGGCCGTCGACGGCCCCGGAGAACTTCTCGCCGTCCTTGGCCACGGTGCCGACCATGGTGTTGAGATTGTCGATCAGCTGTTTCACGGTTTCGCTGTTGTCGGCGATCGCATTGCTGAATGTCGAGGTCTTGGCCAGCAGTGAATCGATATTGCCGCTCTGGCCCTGCAGGATCTGAATCAGCGAATTGCTCAGGGCGTTCACGGCCTCGGGGTTGAGGCCCTGGATAACGGGCTTGAGGCCGCCGAGCAGCAGGTCGAGATCGAGTGCCGGCTCGGTCCGTTCGACGGGTATCTGCGAACCCGGTGGCTGTATCCGGGGGGAGCCCGGGCCGTCGACAAGATCAAGATAGCGGTCGCCGACCAGGTTCAGATAGCGCGCAACGGCTTTCGTCCCGGACGTCAGGGTGACGTCCCGGTCGGCGTCGAAGTCCACCAGGACGGTGTTGTCGTCGCGCAGCGTGACATCGTGCACCGTGCCGACCCGGATGCCCGCCACCCGCACCGAATCCCCACTACGCAGGCTGGAAGCATCGGAGAACACCGCGGAGTAGGTGTTGGTATTGCCGGTGCGGTACTGCCCGAAGATCGCGAACAGAACTCCGGTCAGTAGCACCATGACGACGCCGAACACACCGAACTTGATCAGGGTGCCCCGAGAACCGGTCATCCGGGGTGTCCGATCTGTGCGGAGTTTCGCGGCGGTCCGTCGATCGGGCCGAATAGCGCCTGCTTGAGTGCATCAGAGTTCAGCAGGATCCCCTGGTTGCCGTACTGGGCCTGATTGGCATCGATATCGGTTACCAGGTATGGCGGCCGGACATTCGCGCCGATATCCGGCAGACCCATGCATCGCGGTCCGCCGGTTGCGGCAACCTTCGGCAGGTTCTGCGGATACCGGTACCGCTCGCGCCCCAGCTGGAACGAGTCAAGCAACAGGGTTCCCGGCACCGGCGAGGGCGGCCCCATCGCCAGCGGGGCCATTCCGGCCAGGCCGCAGTTGATCGCCTCGTGATACTCGTTCGTCAGATCCGTGGTGGGCACCAGCAGGTGGAGCACGTCGGTCAGCGGCTGCCGGTTGGCGGACACCACATCGTTGCCGATGTCGGCCAGGCCTATTGCGCTGACCAGCAACCGGTCCAGGTCGCTGCTGCGGTCGACGATGGTGTCGCTGATCCGGGTCGCATTGTCCATCGTGGCCACCAGATCCGGGGACGCATCGGCGTAGGAATTGAAAACCTCTGGTGCCGTTGCGATCTCGTGCTGAAGATTCGGCCTGCTGGGATCCAGGGTGGCCAGCATGCCATCGAAGTCGGCCATACTCTGTCCGAGCTTGGCGCCTCGTCCATTCAGCGCATTGGAGAACGCGCCGAGCGTCTCGTTGAGCTTGACCGGTTCGATCTTGGAGAGCACGTTCACCAGTTGCTCGAAGACAGTGTTGATCTCGACGGTGACGTGCTGGCTGTCGAGAACCTGACCGGGCCGGATGGATTCGGGCGAGGGGTCGGACGGGGTGGTCAGCTGGACGAACTTCGCCCCGAACACGGTGGACGATGTGATGTCGGCGGTCACGTTTGCCGGGATGAGGTCCACGGCCTTCGGTTCGATGGCCAGGTGTAGCGCGGCGCGCCCGTCGTGCAGGAGCTCGACCGATTCGACCTTGCCGATCTGTGCACCGTTGAGCTTGACCCGGGCCTCGGGGTTCATCACCAGGCCGGCACGATCCGAGATCAAGGTCAGCGGAACGGTTTTGGTGAAGCTTCCGCGGAACAGTGCGACGGCAAGTGCGATGACGGCCGCAATCGCCAGCACGCAGAGCGCACCTGCGATTGCACGCTTCTGTCTCACTGACGCCCTCCTATCCGCTGAGGTTGAAGTTGCCGTTGGAGCCGTAGACGGCCAGGGAGACCAGCAGGGTGACCGAGACGACCACGACCAGGGAGGTGCGCACGGCGTTGCCGACCGCGGCGCCGACGCCGGAGGGTCCACCGGTCGCGAAGTAACCGAAGTAGGTGTGGATCAACAGGATCGCCAACGCCATCAACACGGCCTGCAGGAACGACCACAACAGGTCGATCGGGTTGAGGAAGGTGTTGAAGTAATGGTTATAGAGACCGCCGGACTGGCCGAAGAGCACCACCGTGGTGAACTGCGACGCCAGGAACGACAGGATCACCGCGATCGCGTACAGCGGGGTGATCGCGATCATCCCCGCCACGATCCGCGTGGACACCAGGTATTCGACCGGGGGGATGCCCATCGATTCCAGGGCGTCGATCTCCTCATTGATCCGCATCGCACCCAGCTGGGCTGTCACCCCGGCCCCGAACGTGGCCGCCAACCCGATCCCCGCCACCACCGGGGCGGCGATGCGCACATTGATGAACGCCGAGAGGAAGCCGGTCAGCGCTTCGATGCCGATATTGCCCAACGAGGAGTAGCCCTGGATGGCCAGGGTGCCACCGGCGGCCAGGGTCAGGAATCCGACGATCACCACGGTGCCGCCGATCATCGCCAACGTGCCCGCACCCATGGAGATTTCGGCGATCAGGCGGATGATCTCCCGACGGAAATGCACCGTCGCGTGCGGCATCCCGGCGATCGCCCGGCCGTAGAACAGGACGTGATCACCCAGGCGACCGAAGAACGACAGGGGCCGACCCAACTGATCGACCGCCCGCGGGAACCGGGACCGCAGTACTGCTTGGGTGCCCATCAGTGCGCCGTCATCCGGATACCGATGGCGGTGACCACCACATTGATCACGAACAACGCCATGAACGCATACACCACCGTCTCGTTGACCGCATTACCCACCGCTTTGGCGCCGCCCCCGGAGATGGTCAGCCCGCGGTAGCAGGCCACCAGGCCGGCGATCAACCCGAACAGGGCCGCCTTGACGCACGAGATGATCACCTCGGGCACCCCCGTCAACAGGGTCAGTCCCGCCGCGAACGCCCCCGGATTCACATCCTGGATGAACACGCTGAACGTGTAGCCGCCGATGATCCCGATGATCACCACCAACGAATTGAGCAACAGCGCGACCAGGCCGGAGGCCAGCATCCGCGGGGTGACCAACCGTTGCACCGGGTTGATGCCCAGCACCTCCATCGCGTCGATCTCCTCACGGATCGTGCGCGACCCCAGATCCGCACACATCGCCGTGGCCCCCGACCCGGCCACGATCAACACCGTCACCATCGGACCCACCTGCGTCACCGCACCGAACGCCGCACCCGCCCCCGACAGATCCGCCGCCCCCAACTCACGAAGAAGAATGTTCAAAGTGAACGAGATCAACACCGTGAACGGAATCGCCACCAACAACGTCGGCGCCAACGACACCCGAGCAATGAACCAACACTGCTCCAAGAACTCCCGCCACTGGAACGGCCGCACGAACACGAACCGCACCGCATCAGCAGCCATCGAGAAGAACCCACCAACCGCCTGCAGTGCCGTCGAAGGCCCCGCGAGACCACGCAACACCGGAACCCCGATCGACCACCGCTCGGGGCCTCGGACGGGCGCAGACATGGCGGCAAGATTTGCACCCCCGCGACCGGCGCCGCAGCCACCGTCCCGCCCATCGGGAAATCCAGTGAGCGGGACCACACTCCTGGCCGCGATCGGCCGGATGGCAGGGTGGGACCGTGACTGATCTGGACCTGCGAGAGCTCCCGACCGACCGTGGCATTCTGCGCTACTACGACACCGCGCAGGACGCGCCGGCGCTGCTATTCCTCCACGGGTCCGGGCCGGGTGTGACGGGCTGGCGGAACTTCCGCGGCGTGCTGCCGGCCTTCGCCGAACGGTTCCGTTGCCTGATCCTGGAATTCCCCGGTTTCGGGGTCAGCGACGACTTCGGCGGCCACCCGATGATCGACGCCCAGAGTGTCGTGTCGCCGTTCCTGGATGGCTTGGGAGTGGAGCATGTTGACATCATCGGAAATTCGATGGGGGGTGGCGTCGGCATCAACTTCGCCATCAACAACCCCGACCACATCGGCAAGCTGGTCACCATCGGCGGGATCGGCACAAATATCTTCTCCCCCGGCCCCAGCGAGGGCATCCGGTTGCTGCAGGAGTTCACCGAGGACCCCACTCGGCAGCGTCTGGTCGACTGGCTCAACTCGATGGTCTTCGACCAGGGCATCGTGACCGACCAACTCATCGAGGAACGCTGGGCGCTGGCCACCGATCCCGAAACGCTGGAATCCGCCCGCCGGATGTACGGCAAGAAAGCGTTCGCTCAGATGATGGCCTTCATGCGCAGTGCCGACATCCCGCAACCGTGGGCCCAGATGCACAAAGTGGCAGCGCCGACGCTGTTGACCTGGGGCCGGGACGACCGGGTCAGCCCGTTGGACATGGCACTGATCCCGATGCGCACGATCCCGAATGCCGAACTGCATGTATTCCCGAATTGCGGACACTGGGCGATGATCGAGGCCAAGGCGGCCTTCGAGAGCGCTGTACTGGCATTCCTAACGCGTGCGGCGTGACCGCAGGAACTGCCACAGGTAGCGCGGTAAACCCGACATCGGCACCCGGGTGGGCCAGTCGTCGGCCCGGAAATAGGCGTCCGAGCCACCGTCGACGAAAACAACACTGCCGCAGAGGAAGTCGGCAGCATCCGACAGCATAAAGAGCATCCAATCGGCCAGCTGGCCCGGATCGCCGAACCCGCCGATCGGCACCGGGAACGAATTGATGGCTTTGGCCTCGCTCGGGGTGGCCAGTTGCTTCTCCAGCAGCGGGGTCAGGATCGCGCCGGGAGCGATCGCATTGAGCCTGATGCCTCTGCCTGCCCACTCCTTCGTGACGGCGTGCCGGCGTACCCAGCGCGATACCGCGATCTTCGACCCGCCATAGGCCAGTGACGGAGCGGCCTTGCCGTACCAGCGCAGCGCACCAACGGCCTTCTCGGCATCACCGTCCAGCAGGCCGCGTACCAACCGATTCGGAACAGCGGGCATGGTCGTCGTGGAATTGCTCGCGACCACAACCACTTTCGCGCCTTGGCCAAAAACCGGCCGCCAGGCCTCCAGCAGGTCGACCACCCCGAAGAAGTTCACCTGCAGGATCAGCCGCGCGGTGTCCTTACCGGGCAACGGACCCACTCCGGCGGCCAGTACCGCACCGTCCAATCGCCCCCCGGTCGCGGTCAGGACCTCATCGGCCGCGGCGCGGCGCCCCTGGGCCGTGGACAGATCCGCCAGCACTTCCGCGTCACGGAGGTCGACTCCGATCACGGTGTGTCCGGCGGCGCGGAGCTTCTCGGAGGCCTGACGGCCCATCCCCGAAGCCGAGCCGGTGACAGCGTAGGTTCCCATGATTCCCATCCCTATCGCTGCGTGGCGCCGGCGTCAACGGGCAGTGCGACCGCCGTGATGTAGCGGGCCTCGTCGGACGCCAGGAACAACGTGGCGTTCGCCACGTCCACGGCCTCGATCCATGGCACCGCCAGGAGATTCATCGTTATTGCGGCGTTGGCGAATTCGTCGCGGGTCGGTGGCCGGTCCAGGTCTGGACGGAACGCCGAAGTGACCGCGTCGTTCTGGATCATCGGGGTGTCGACATTGGTGGGATGCAAGGTGTTCACGCGGATGCCGTGGGGCGCCAGGTCATGGGCGAGGGCGCGCATGAGACCCACCACGCCGTGTTTGGCAGCGGTGTAGTGCGCTACCCCCAACAGTCCACGCAGCCCGGCGATGGAACTGGTCAACACCATTGCACCGCCGCCGCGAGCGATCAAATGCGGTGCTGCCGCGGTGCACGTGTGCCACACGCCGGTCAGGTTCACGTCCAGCATTGTCCGCCAGGCCTCGGACGATAGTTCGAGAGCGGTCCCGCGGGAGGTGATTCCGGCGGTCGCACACACCACGTCAACACCGCCGAACATGGCTGCCCCAGCATCCGTGGCCGACCGAACCGCATCCAGGTCGCGGACATCTACCACGTCGGTGTGGATTCGGCTGCCGGCCTCGGCCACCAACCGTGCCGTCTCGGCGAGGTCGTCGGGCGAGGCAGGCGGAATCACCACGGTGTCGATGGGACCACAGACGTCCAGGGCGACAATGTCGGCGCCCTCCTGCGCGAACCGCACTGCCTGCGCCCGGCCGATCCCGCGGGCCGCACCGGTGATCAACGCCACCTTGCCCTCGAGTCGTCTTGTCATGTCGTCTTCTGAGTCAGGCCGGCGTCCACGACCAACGTGGTGGCGGTGATGTAGCGGGCGGCGTCCGAGGCCAGGAACAGCACGGCGTTGGCCACGTCCTCGGGTTCCACCCACGGCACCGGCAGCAGGTTGCGCCGCTGCAGTACCTCGGCGGCGTCCGCGGCGGTCGGGTTCTCCAGATCGGGCCGTAGCCGCCGAAAGGTCCTCTCGTTGAGCACCATCGGGGTTCCGACCGCGCCCGGGTGGATCGTGTTCACCCGGATACTGCGTGGCCCCAGTTCGTTCGCGACTGTGCGGGCCAACCCCACCAGGGCGTGCTTACTGGCGGTGTAATCGGCGCTGCCCGCACTGCCCCGAAGGCCGTTGGTGGAACTGATCAGGATCACCGAACCGCCCTCGACGCCCAGATGCGGCGCCCCCGCACGGACCGTGTGCCAGGCGCCCGTGAGGTTGATGTCCAGAGTTCGCTGCCACTGCAGCGGATCGAGCTCCCAGGCCGGTGAGCCGGCCGTGTGGATACCGGCGTTGGCCACGATCACATCCAATCGGCCCAGTTCGGCGACCGCGCCGTCCACGGCTGTTGTCATCGCATCGAGGTCGGTGATGTTGGCCGCTGCAGTCACACACGCCCGGCCACGGGACGTCACATCTGTCGCAGTATCGGACAATTCGCTGACTGAACGGTCCATAGCAATCACGTCGGCGCCCACGTCGGCGAACCGCCGGCAGTGCACTCGACCGCTACCTCGTGCCGCACCGGTCACCAGCACCACCTTGCCCAATAGGCCCGTCACGGCGCGGCGAGCAATTCGAACCCCTTGTACCCGGCGGCGGCTACCTCGGCGCAGATGTCGTTGTAGACGGCGAAGCCGCCGATGAACAACATGAACACCCGCGGCTTTCCGGGCACGTTGGCACCCAAGTACCAGGAATTGGCCTTGGTGAACAGAGTCGCGTCGGCCCGCTGTGCGCATTCGGCAATCCAGTTGTCGACGGCATCCGGCGTGGCTTCCAGTGCGGCGTAGCCGTTTTCGTCCAGGTAACCGATGGCGTCGGCGATCCAGTTCACATGCGCTTCGGCGTGCAGCACCATGTTGGCCAGCACCGCCGGCGCACCGGGGCCGGACACCAGGAATAGGTTGGGGAATCCATCGACCTCCAGACCCAGGTAGGTCCGCGGGCCGTCGGCCCAATCGTCGGCCAGCCGCTCTCCGTTCCGCCCGGTGATGTCGATCTTGGCCACGGCGCCGGTCATCGCGTCGAAGCCGGTGGCCAGCACGATGGCGTCGACGTCGTAATGTTCGTCGGAGGTGCTGATGCCGGTGGCGTCGATGGACTCGATCGGCGTGTGGCGAACGCTCACCAGCTGGACGTTCGGACGGTTGAACGTCTGGAAGTAGTTGGTGTCGGTACAGATTCGCTTGGTGCCGATCGGATGGTCGGTGGGGATCAGCAGGTCGGCGACCGCGGGATCGTCGATGACGGCCCGCACTTTCTCCTCGTAGAACTTGCGTGCCTCGTCGTTGGCGGCCAGGTCGGTCATCTGATCGGTGAACGTCTTCGAGAACAGCACCCCGCCCAGATCCCACCGGGTCTCGAACGCCTCCCGGCGTTCGGCCGGGCTGGCCTCCATGGTCAGCTTGGGGTGCGCGATGTGTGGCGATCCGCCGCCGCTGCGCCACGAGAGTCGCCGCCTCTCGGCGTAATTGGCCTTGACGTCGGCGACCTCGTCGGCGCTCAGCGGCCGATTCCCGGCCGGCACGCTGTAATTCGGAGTGCGCTGGAACACGTAGAGCTGACTCGCCTGACCAGCGATCAGCGGAATCGACTGCACACCAGAGGATCCAGTCCCGATCACCGCAACCCGCTTGCCGGAGAAGTCGACGTTCTCGTGCGGCCAGTGTGCGGTGTGGTAGATCTCGCCGCCGAAGGCGTCCAGGCCGGGAAAGTCCGGCGTCAGCGCGGCCGACAGCGGGCCGGTGGCCAGCACCACGAAGCGTGCGACCACCGTCTCCCCGGTGTCGGTGGTCACCGTCCATCGCAGCGCATCCTCATCGAGCGTCGCGGAGGCGACGCGCGTATTGAACGTGATCCCTCTACGCAGGTCCAGCCTGTCTGTCACCCAGTTCAGGTACTCGAGGATCTCGCCCTGGGTGGCGTACTTCTCGGTCCAGGTCCATTCCTGTTGCAGCTCATCGGAGAACGAGTAGCAGTAGTCCACACTCTCGACGTCGCAGCGGGCACCCGGATACCGGTTGAAGTACCAGGTGCCGCCCACCGCGGGTGCAGATTCGAACACCCGCACCGACAGGCCCTGGGTGCGGAACTTGTGCAGCGCATACAATCCGGCAAAGCCGGCACCGACCACGACGACGTCTGTCTCAGTCACGGCTCGAACCTAGCCGCGCGCGCCGGATTGGCCGCACCGCTTCCCGATCACCGGACGCCTGGTCGAGAACGGAGCGCGCCGGGGTCCACCATGGCTCTATGCCGCAGACCCTCACCCTGACGGTGACCGAGGTCATCGAGGAGAGCCCCGACGCCCGGTCCCTGGTGTTCGATATGTCCGAGCTGGACTACCGGCCAGGACAATTCTTGACACTGCGGGTGCCGAGCACGCAAACCGGGTCGGTTGCCCGCTGCTATTCGCTGGCCAGCTCCCCGCACACCGATGCCGCACCGAAGGTGACCGTCAAGCGGACCGCCGGTGGATACGCATCGAACTGGTTGTGCGACAACGTCTCCCCCGGCGATCGCCTCGAGGTGCTGCCGCCGGCCGGGTTGTTCACCCCGACGGGCCTCGAGGACGACTTCCTGCTGTGGGCGGCCGGCAGTGGCATCACTCCGGTGATCTCGATCGTGAAGTCGGCGCTCGCGTGCGGCTCCGGTCGGGTGATGCTTTGCTACGCCAACCGGGACGAGGGTTCGGTGATCTTCGCCGCCGAACTGCGCGAGCTGGCGGCCCGCTACGCCGGCAGACTGACGGTGCTGCACTGGCTGGAGTCGGTGCAGGGCCTGCCGACCATGGCTCAGTTGGCCGGCTTCGCCCGCGGGTTCAGTGGCTACCAGTGCTTCGTCTGCGGTCCAGCGCCCTACATGGCTGTGGTCAAAGAGGCGCTGCAGGAGTCCGGGGTCCCCCGTGAGCGCGTGCACCTGGAGGTGTTCACGTCGCTGTCCGGTGATCCGTTCGCCGACACACCGGCACCGGTCGAGGACAACGGCGACACCGCGGACGTGGTCGTCGAGCTCGACGGCGCGCGGCATGAACTGCGCTGGCCGCGGACCGCGACACTGGTGGACGTCATGCTCGGTGCCGGCCTGGAGGTGCCGTACTCGTGCCGAGAGGGCCAGTGCGGATCGTGTGCGGCCACCGTCGTAGCCGGGAAGGTCGAGATGGCGGCCTGCGACATCCTGGAACCGGAAGATCTGGCCGATGGACTGATCCTGGGCTGCCA
Organism: Mycobacterium sp.; assembly: GCF_046330795.1. Classification (GTDB taxonomy): domain Bacteria; phylum Actinomycetota; class Actinomycetes; order Mycobacteriales; family Mycobacteriaceae; genus Mycobacterium. The sequence goes on from NZ_JAXLSA010000001.1 coordinate 521,136, forward strand.
GGCTCGGCCAATCTCCGACGAACTACACATCGAATTCTAGACAATGGGCTCGAGGGATTGGCCGCTGACCGGGATTGCGCCCGTCGCCGGCGGCTCGCCGAGGGACCATCGAGAACAGCTACTGAGGTAAGGACTTTCACATGACCGAACGGGTAATCGACCGGGTGGCCGACCTGGCGGACCAGTTGCGTGCGCAGGCGGCCGAGGCCGAGAAGATCGGCAAGCTGACCGATGAGACGGTCAAGCATATGAAGGCCGCCGGCAATATCCGGCTGCTGCAGCCCAAGAGCCACGGTGGGCTGGAGGTGCATCCTCGGGAGTTCGCCGAGACTGTGATGGCCACCGCGGCGTTGGATCCGTCGGCGGGCTGGATCAATGGCGTGGTCGGGGTGCACCCGTATCAGCTGGCTTACGCCGACCCGAAGGTGGCTGCCGAGATCTGGGCCGACGACGTCGACACCTGGGTGGCCTCCCCGTATGCACCTCAGGGGGTGGCCCGACCGGTGGAGGGCGGCTACATCTTCAACGGGCGCTGGCAATTCAGCTCCGGCACCGACCACTGCGACTGGATTTTCCTGGGGGCCATGCTCGGGGATGCCGACGGCAAGCCCATCATGCCGCCGCAGATGATGCACATGATCCTGCCCCGCAAGGACTACGAAATCGTTGAGGACTCCTGGGACGTGGTCGGTCTTCGGGGCACCGGGTCCAAGGACGTCATCGTGAAGGACGCGTTCGTGCCCACCTATCGCACGATGGATGCGATGAAGGTGATGGACGGCACCGCGCAGCGCGAGGCCGGCATGACCGAGACGCTCTACCTGATGCCGTGGTCGACGATGTTCCCGCTGGGTATCTCGTCGGCCACCATCGGCATCGCCGAGGGCGCGCTGGCGGCGGCGCTGGACTATCAGCGCGAACGGGTGAATTCCAGCGGTGTGGCGATCAAGGACGACCCGTACGTGATGTACGCGATCGGCGAGGCCGCCGCCGATATCAACGCTGCCCGGCAGGAATTGCTGGCCAACGCCGACCGGATCTACGCCATGGTCGACGCGGGCAAGGAGGTGTCGTTCGAGGACCGGGCCGCCGGTCGGCGCACCCAGGTTCGCGCGGTCGCCAGGGCGGTGTCGGCGGTCGACGAGATCTTCGCGCGCTGTGGCGGCAACGGCACCCGGATGGACAAACCGTTGCAGCGCTACTGGCGCGACGTGCATGTCGGGCAGGCGCACGCCATCCACGTGCCAGGGACCGTTTATCACGCGTCGGCGTTGAGCTCGCTCGGCGTGGACCCGCAAGGGCCATTACGGGCGATGATCTAAGGGGGCTCTGATGACCGATCTGAAAAGCCTTGGCTATGTGACGGTTTCGACCACCGATATCGATCGCTGGCGCAAATTCGCCTTCGAGGTGCTCGGCTTTGCAGAAGGGAGCGGCCCCGATCCGGCGGCCTTGTACCTCCGTATGGACGAGCGGGCCGCCCGCATCATCGTCGTGTCCGGGGAGGCCGACCGGGTGCTGACCGTGGGCTGGGAGGTCCGTGACAGCGCTGCGCTCGGCCGGGTGAAGGCCGCCCTCGATGGCGCCGGCGTGCCGTTCAAGGATCTTTCGCTGGCCGATGCCGATGCCCGCCGGGTCGAGGAGGTCATTACGTTCGACGACCCGGCCGGCACCACGGTCGAGGTGTTCCACGGCGCGGTGCTCGACCACAGCCCGGTGGTCACGCCGTTCGGCGCCCGGTTCGTCACCGGAGATCAGGGCCTGGGCCATGTGGTGGTGCCGGCCACCGACGTCCCCGGCCTGTTCGAGTTCTACACCGAGGTACTGGGTTTCCGGTCCCGCGGCGCGTTCCGGGTGCCGGTGCCGCCGGAGTTCGGTCCGGTCCGGGTGCGATTCCTCGGCATCAATGAACGCCATCACAGCCTGGCGATCTGCCCTGCGTCGCAAATCCGCGATCCAGGCCTGGTGCACCTGATGGTGGAGGTCGACAGCCTGGACGCCGTCGGTCAGGCATTGGACCGGGTCAATACCGACGGGTTCCAGCTGTCCTCCACACTCGGCCGGCACACCAACGACAAGATGGTGTCGTTCTACGTCCGTGCCCCCGGGGACTGGGACATCGAGTTCGGTACAGACGGCATGCGGGTCGACGAAACCTATTACACCGCAGAGGAAATCACCGCGGATAGCTACTGGGGCCACCAGTGGGTCAGCGATCTTCCGGCGGCCATGCGGTGACCTCCTGGGACGACGAGGCCGACGTGGTAATCGCCGGCTACGGCGTCGCCGGGGCCGCTGCCGCGGTCGAGGCTGCCCGGGCCGGCGCCGACGTGCTGGTGCTCGAACGCACCGGATCGTGGGGCGGCGCGGCGGCCATGGCTGGCGGTTTCATCTACCTCGGCGGCGGCACCCCGCTCCAAAAGGCCTGCGGCTTCGACGATTCCGTCGATAGCATGGCCACCTTCCTGAACGTTGCGATGGGGCCGGGTGCCGACGAGGCGCGGATCGCGGACTATTGCGCGGGCAGTGTCGCTCACTACGAGTGGCTGGTCGACTGCGGCGTGCCGTTCAAGGCGGAGTTCTTCGGCGAGCCCGGCTGGGAGCCGATGGGCGATCAGGGCCTGATGTACAGCGGCGGCGAGAACTCCGCCCCGTTCAACAGGATCGCCACACCGGCGCCGCGCGGGCACGTGCCGCAGATGCAGAACAAGAAGCAGGGCGAGGCAAGCGCGGGCTTCATGCTGATGAAGCCGCTCGTCGAAACGGCCACGGCTGCGGGGGCCCGGGCGTTGTATGACGTTCGTGCCCAAGAGCTCATCGCGGACGCCGACGGCCGCGTGGTGGGTCTACGTGCCCGCCGCTACGGCACCGAGATCACGGTGCGGGCCCGGCGCGGCGTGGTGCTGGCGATGGGCAGCTTCGCCTACAACGACGACATGGTGGCCCGGTACGCGCCGCGGATCGCCGGGCGGCCGGCGGCCTCGGTCGAACAGCATGACGGGCAGGCCATTCGGATGGCCCAGGCCCTGGGTGCCGACCTTGCGCATATGGACGCCACCGAGGTCGCGTTGTTCATCGACCCACAACAGTTGGTCCGCGGCATCCTGGTCAATGAACGCGGCCAGCGGTACGTCGCCGAGGACACCTATCCCGGCCGGGCCGGGCAGCTGACGCTGTATCACCAGAACAACACCGCGTACCTGATTATCGACGGCGACGCGCAGGAGGAAGCCATGGCGTCGCTGTCGCCGCAGTTGATGCTGCGCCCGCCGACCTGGGTGGCGGATTCGGTGGTCGAACTGGAACGCGACGTCGGGCTGCCGGACGGTGCGCTGCAGGCCACCGTCGCGGCCTACAACGACGGCGCCGCCCGCGGCGAGGATCCGCTATTGGGGAAGAAGGCGCAGTGGCTCAAACCCATCGGGACGCCCGTGGGTGCGATCGATCTCCGCGACAGCACCGGTGGTTTCACCCTGGGAGGTCTGCACACCACGCTGGACGCCGAGGTCCTGCACGTCAGCGGCGAGACCATTCCTGGCTTGTATGCCGCCGGACGGTGCACAGCCGGGTTGGCTGCCTGGGGGTATGCCAGCGGTGTCTCCCTGGGTGACGGCAGTTTCTACGGACGCCGAGCGGGTCTGTCGGCCGCCAAGGGCTGATCACAACACCGAGGACGCCGCCGCGACACGACATGTGTCCGGCGGCGTTCTTCGTGTCTTGTGTGACAGCGGGCACGGCAGTATGGTACAAACCGATATATTCCTATTAGGAATAGTTGATAGTCCGAACAGCCCACGCACTGCCCTTGGAGGACCCGATGACCGTCACCCTCGAAACCTGCGAGAACACCACCCCCAGCGCGGTGATCGACCGCATCTCGCTGGTGCTGGACGCGTTCGACGGACCCGGGCGGCTGACATTGGCCCAGATCGTCCGACGTACCGGTCTACCGCGTTCGTCCGCGCACCGGATGCTCGAACGCCTGGTCCAACTCCGGTGGCTACGCCGTAGCGGCCGGGACTACGAACTCGGCATGCGCCTGGTCGAACTCGGGTCACTGGCCGTGCACCAGGACCGGCTGGTCCGCGCCGCCACTCCCCTGCTGCACGAACTGCACCGCGCCACCGGACTCGTCGTACACCTGGCCGTGCTCGACGGCGCCGATGTGGTCTACCTCGACAAGATCGGCGACCGGATGGCAGCCGCGATCCCGACCCGGGTCGGCGCACGGCAGCCCGCCCAGTGCGCGGCCGTCGGCAAGGCCATCATCGCCTACAACGACCACGACGACGTCGATCTGAGCAGTCGCATGACCAAATACTCGATCGGTAGCGCGGCCCAGCTCGCGGCCGAGCTCGACAAGGTCCGCTCACATGGGTTCGCCTTCGATCGCGAAGAGGCGCTGCCGGGATTCGGTTGCGTCGCAGCGCCTATTGGCGGTGCGGGCGATGCCGTCGCGGCCGTCTCGGTGTGCGGGCCGATGAACCGGATGATGTTCGACCAGCGCTTGGTGGCTCCGGTTCGGATGACGGCCATGGGTATCTGGCGCAACGTCGAGGATGGCCCCCAGCGTGTGACGCCGACATTGCAGCAGCGGCGGCCGATGCGCGCCCTGCAGTACGCGTGACACTCGACCCGCAGATAGGCGGGATCATCGAGCAACTCGATTCCGGCTTCCCCGATGTCCACACCATGACGGGTGCGCAGGCCCGCGCGGTGATCAGGTCCCGATTCGTCGCCACTACCTCACCGGAACCCGTCACCGAGGTTCGTGACGACACGGTGGCCGGAGTTCCGGTCCGGGTCTACCGACCCGAGGGAACCGATCTGCCGGTTATGGTCTACGCGCACGGCGGCGGATTCGTGTTCTGTGATCTGGACAGCCACGATGGCCTGACGCGCGAGCTGGCGAATCGCGTTCCGGCCGTGGTTGTTTCGGTTGATTATCGACTGGCGCCCGAACACACATGGCCGGCCGCGGCGGAGGACGTCTACTCGGTGGCCTGCTGGGCCGCTGAGCAGAGTGACCGCGTCCTGGTCGGCGGTGATAGTGCCGGCGGCAACCTGGCGGCCGTCGCGGCGCTGATGGCCCGCGACCGGGGCGGTCCGGAACTTGCTGGCCAGGTGTTGCTGTATCCCGTGATTGCGCCGGACTTCGACACCGAGTCCTACCGGCTGTTCGGTCAGGGCTACTACAACCCCAAGCCCGCGCTGCAGTGGTATTGGGATCAGTACGTGCCGTCGGCGGGCGACCGCAACCATCCGTACGCGTCACCCCTGCGTGCCGACCTCACCGGGCTGCCGCCCGCTGTGGTGGTGGCCGCCGGTTGCGATCCGCTGCGGGACGAGGGATTGGCCTACGCCCGTGCACTGCAGGACGCGGAAGTGCCGACCACCGTGCTCAGCTACGAGGGCGGTATCCACGGCTTCCTGACCATGCCGATGCTCGAGCTGGCGCAGCGCGCCCGCGCCGAGGTCAGCTCTATTGTGGGACAGCTGGTTTCGCGCTGATCGCAGCGTAGCGCTGATGCGGATCGAGCACGCAGTGTGTGCGATCGAACACCGTCACCATGCACTTGTTGTTGTGGGTACAGCGGCTGCGGGTATTCGGATCGGCAATCATCTTGTTCACCAGATCCGGTTCACGCAGCAGCGCTCGGCCCATCGCCACGAATCCGAAGCCCTCGTTGATCCCGATCTGCACGTGGTCGCGGTTCGTGATGCCGCCCAGCAAGATCAGCTCGGTATTTCGGACAACCGGGACGAATTGCCGGGCCGACTCGAGCATGTACAGATCCTCGTACGGGTAAACACCCATCACCTGCTTGCCCGCCAGCCTTACCCCGGGCCGCAGGGCCGGCGGCATCACCGCGGCGAATTCCCGGACCGGGGTGTCGCCGCGGAATAGGTACATCGGTTTGAAAACCGAAGAACCCTGGGTCAATTCGAGGGCGTCCAGACACCGGTCGTGGTCGAGCAGCTGCGCGGTGCGCAGGGCCTCGTCGATCCAGATGCTGCCGGGCAGGCCGTCGTCCATGTCGAGTTTGGCGATCACGGCGATCTGGTTGCCCACCGCGTCGCGGACCAGCTCGGCGATCTCCCTGACCAGCCGAGAGCGGTTGTCGATGCCGCCGCCGTACTCATCCTTGCGCCGGTTGATCAACGGGCTCAGGAACGAACTCGGCAGGTACAGGTGGCCGAAATGCAGTTCGACGGCGTCGAAACCTGCGTCGACGGCGATCTTTGCGGCCTGGGCAAATTGAGCCAACACCGTGGCGAGCTCGGGCCGGGTGATCTCCCGGCAGTAGGCGAACGATGTCGGGTTGATGAACCGGCTGGGTGCCACTGCGGTGGCTTTCGTCAGTTTCTTGGGTGCCACGATGCCGGCGTGGCCGAGTTGTGCGGAGATTGCCGCGCCTGCTTGGTGAACCGCCTGGGTCAGTCTCTGCAGCCCGGGCAGCGCTGGGGCGCTCATCACGATCTGACCGGGCGCACTCGCGCCCTCGCGGGATACGCAGCAGTAGGCGACCGTGGTCATACCGACGCCGCCGTCGGCGAAGGCCCGGTGGAACGCGATCAGGTCGTCGGTCACCAGGCCGTCTGGCGACCGGCCCTCGGAGGTGGCGGCCTTGATCACCCTGTTGCGCAGGGTCACCGGGCCGAGCCGGGTGGGGGCGAACGGGTCCACGGCAGAGGGCATCCCGTCACCGTTATCGGTCCCGCCGAAGTGGTCAACCATGGTCTCCCGATGGCCGGGAGCGCGCAATCCGGGTCCGCTACCCCGCCCTTAGCGTGACGGCATGGGCGATGTTTCTGTCATCGACCGGGTGATCACGCGGCCCGGCCGCGCCCGGGAGTTCATCGACCGATACCTGGCGGAGTACGCGCCCGGTGCCCGGGAGCGCGGCATGACGTTGCGGGACGTTCTGGTCAGTCCGCCGATCTGGTTCGACGATCAGCCCAACACTGTGACCGTGATCTGGACGTTGCCCAGCGCTCAGGCCTGGTGGGAGATGACGTGGCAAGGCCGGCCAGATGCCTCGCTGGGCGAATGGTGGTCGCGGATCGATGAACTCGTGACCGAGCGTTCGCGGTCGGTGGCCGCGGCTGCCGATGACGTTGACGGGCTCTGCGATGTATAGCGTGACGCGACTCCTCGATGTCGACGAGCCAGACCGTGCGCGGGTGCTCGGCTCGCTGCGTACTGCTGCGGCTGCCTCCGGTGCCCAGAACTGGGTCGTCGAACCGACCCTGCCCGGATCGCGCAACGGCGGAGATGTTCTCGTCCACCTCCGATTCGATTCGGCACCAAACTATTTCAATCTGGATCTCGACGATCCGGCGATAACCCGGGTCAACGGAGCCGACTACACCGGAATGCCCATACGTACCGGTGAACCGGGCAGCGTGTACCGGGCACTGTTGTTGTCCGTAACCCCCGACACCGACATGGCGGCCGTCGAGCGGTTCGAGCGGGAACTCATGATGCTTCCCCGGTACGTGTCCAGCATTCGCGCTTGGCAGCTCAGCCCAATCTTGGAGCCTGTCGGTGCGACCGCCTGGACACACGTCTTCGAGCAGGAGTTCAGTGACGTGAACGGTCTCATGGGGCCCTATCTGATGCACCCGATACATTGGGCGGTGGTTGATCGATGGTTCGATCCAGAGGCCACCGATTGTATTGTGCGAGACCGGGTCTGCCATAGCTTCTGTAACACTATGACCGCCGTGCTCTGACCCGGCTCAGCTGGTGTCGTTGTGGGCGCGGCGGTTCTTGATGCGGGCCGCTCGGTCGGCGCCGCGGGTGCGACGGCGTTTGGGCATCTGCAGGCCCCGGTTGGCCGGCGCCGGGGTGTTGACCGGTGGTGGCGGAAGTTCAGCGGTGGTGACACCCCAGTCCGGGAAGGCCACCCGCGCCCCCGGATAGGTCGTGTATGTCCGCCCCGTGGGCGCGGTCCACTCGATCCGCCCGTCGGGGTATTGCCGATCCGACCAGCCACCCTCACCATCGTGGAACGTCTTGAGCAAGTGATGTTTGCGGCATAAACAGCGCAGGTTCGACGGATGCGTCGGCCCCACCGGATACGGGATCGCATGATCGATATCGCACATTTCGGCCGGGGCGCTGCAGCCCGGGAACCGGCACGTCATATCCCGGCACCGCACGAACCGTTGAGTCGCCACCGACGGCCGATACCGATCCTCGGCCGCCGCGCACGGCGTCGTCAACGGCACCACCGTGGCCCCGTTACGGATCAACTGCGCCAACAACGCCGGCGGCACGATCCCCCCGACCGTCAACTGCGCCGGGGCCACCCGCGCAGACCGCGACGGCGCCTCAGTGGGTGCATCGGTCGGCGCGTCAGGCCCGTCCGGTGCGGCCGGTGCGGCCGGCGACGACGTCCCCGCCGAAGAGGATCCCGCAGACGCGGCCGCGCGGGCCGCCTCGACCGTGGCCGCCTCGGCCACCACCGTGATCACCACCGTGCCCGCCAACCCGGTACTGGTCGGATTCGGGCACACCGGCGACCCACACTCACACGCGATCCGATCCGCCCCCGCCAACACCGCACCCATCGCCGCCGCACGACGCTGCCCCACCGTCCGCGGATCCCCGGCACACACCGACCGCGCGATCAAGGCCAACCGCCGCTCGCCCACCTCCGCATCCACCTTCAACAACCGGCCCCACATCGAACACGTGCCCGTCGCATCATCCGGCTTACCGAACTGCACATCCAACCCCTGCTTGGCCGCCTCGAACCACTCCCTGGCCTGCGGATCATGCTTGCCCACCAGCGCATCGATCGCCGCATCGACCTTCGCATCCGAGAGCACCCCCCATCGCTCGGCCGCCCCGGCGATCCCCGCATCAATGGCCGCCATCGCCTGCGCATCGATCACCAGATGCGTCCGCCACGAAATCGTCGCCACCAACCGCGCCCCGATCCCCCCAGCCAAAAACAACGCATTGACCCTGGGCAACCGCTCCCGCAACGACCGCGCCAAGAACATCTGCGACGACGCCCGACGCGCCGAGATGTTCAACGCCGCACCCACCTCCGCCGCCGTGGCATCCCACAGATCACACGCCCAGAACTCCCGCTCATCCCCATCCGGAGCACTGATCCGCCCCGGCGTGTCGGGAGAGTTCTTCCGTTGGGAAGGATGGGCACGTGGGATCGAAGTCATCGAGGCGGTATCCGGAAGAGCTGAAGACGCGGGCGGTGCAGATGGTGGCCGACCTGCGCGGCGACACGACTTCGGAGTGGGAGGCGATGGGCCGGGTCGCTGACCTTCTGGGCGTCGGAACGGCGGAAACGGTCCGCAAATGGGTCCGCCAGGCCGAGATCGACGCCGGGGATCGGGCCGGGCAGACCAGCGAGGAATCCGAGGTGCTGCGCAAGCTGCGCCGGGAGAACGCCGAACTCAAGCGGGCCAACGCGATCCTGAAAGCAGCCTCGGTTTTCTTCGCCGCCGAGCTCGACCGGCCCAGTCAGTAGTCGTGGAGTTCATCAACGCCCACCAGCACACGCGGGTGGGCGTTGATGGTCTCAAGTGGGGTGTCGAGTCGATGTGCGCCGTACTGTCCGAGTACGGCGTCACGATCGCCCCGTCGACGTATTACGCCCACCGCGCCCGATACGGCCCGTCAAAGACGGATTGGGCTGACGCGCAGGTGATTGATGCAATCTGGCGGCTGCGCCAGTCGCAGAGCCTGTACCAGGTGCTGGGCGCCCGTAAGACGTGGATCGTGTTGCGTACCAACGGTATCGATGTTTCTCGCTGCGTAGTGGAGCGGGTCATGCGGGAAATGGGATGGCGCGGGGCGTGCAAGCGCCGCCGGGTACGGACCACCGTCGCCGATCCTGCCGCGCACCGGGCGCCGGACCGCGTGTCTCGGCGGTTCGCCGCCGAGGCGCCTGATCGTGTGTGGGTGGCCGATTTCACCTACTGCCGCACCCGTGCCGGCTGGGCCTACACCGCGTTCGTGACCGACGTCTACGCCCGCAAGATCGTGGGCTGGAAGGTGGCCACCGAGATGACCCAGAAACTGGTGACCGATGCGATCAATCACGCCATCGACACCAGAAAGCGTTCTGGCACAACCTCTTTGGAATCACTTATCCACCACAGCGATGCGGGCGCCCAATATACCGCCGTTGCGTTCACCGAACGGTTGGCCGGCGAAGGGATCGTGCCGTCGATCGGATCGGTCGGCGATAGTTTTGATAACGCTCTGGCCGAATCGGTGAACAGCAGCTACAAGACCGAACTCATCGACCACCAACCGCCCTACCCCGGCGCCACCGAGCTCTCCCTGGCCACGGCCGAATGGGTGGCCTTCTACAACCGTCAGCGGCCCAACGGCTACTGCCAGGACCTGACGCCGGACCGCGCTGAAGCGCTCTACTACCATCGCCAGCGGCACCCTCAGACCGAGGAGGCACTCAGATAAGAGAACCTCCCGACACGCCGGGGCGGATCAACATGAGGCAACTTGGTGACAAGGCGGCGCAACAAGCCGGTGAACTGGGACTATGCCAGTGGACTCGGTGTCCAGGTCGGCCACGCGGGTGCGCCGATGAGGTACCCCCCGGCAAACTGCGCGACGATTCGCGGACCATTCAACCCGCTGTTGTCGTACACCGTGGCCGAGTCACAGCGCGTGATCGCTGTGGCCACCAGGGGCCACAACCGTCGGTAGCGCTGCCGGATCTTGTCGGCCGGAACATGGTGACCCCCAGCGGCCACCCGGAGGCGGACCCGTTCGACGGCCAGGGCCTCGGGGATCAACAGCACGTGCAGCGCCACCGTGTAACGGGCTTCGTGCGCATCGTCGATCAGTTCCAACTTCGACGGATGGGAGAACACCGTCTCGGCGATGAACGATTGCCCCAGTTCGATCAATCGGGACCGAGTCTGGCCGGCCACCCGGGCCGCCTCGTAGGAGTGTTCTGCCGGGGTGTCGGGCCAACGCTGCCGGGCGATCTCGTCGGCGTTGACGAACCCGCTGCCGGGCAGCAGCGGTGCCAGGGTCAGCTCGACGAATGTCGTCTTGCCCGCGCCGTTGGATCCGACGACCAGATCGAGTCGCTTCACCAGACTGTCAGGACGCCGACCTCACCCGACGCCGTTTGGATGCCGCGGCCTTCGTCAAAACCTTTGTGCTGCCATCAGGTCGATGTTCGACGATCTGGCCCGCATCGTTCAACGCGACCGTGGTGATGCCGCGACGGGCCAGCGTGGCACCGTAGTCGGCGGTGCTCAAGGACTGCTGGATCGCCGCGTCGATCTCGGCGTTGAACACCACACCCTCTTCGGCGCCGAGCGCACCGAGGTCCAGCTCACCGGCCAGCGCGGCCTCGACACGCCGGCGCGCAGCGCTGTGTTGGCTCGACACCGCACGACCAACCCGGGCCCAGTGATCGAGCTGCTGTTTGGCCGACCGGCTCTGGCGAGCCCCTTCGGCGGCTGCGCTGTCGAGAAGATCGGCGGCAAAGCGGGTGACGCGGTCGGCGTTGTCGGGCATCAAGCCTCCTGTAACAAGGTGCTACCAGCGTAGCAGAATGCTACATCCCGAGCGGCATGATGTTCGGGTTCGACGAAGTCGGCGGCTCCAGCGGCGGCAACACCGAACGACCGTCCAGCGTATGCACCGAGAGTCCCGAGGACCACGGATAATGCAGGCTGAACGCCACCAATCCGGTGCGTTCGGCCGCGGGCAGGTGACACATCGCCAGCACCGTCTCCGCCAGGTACTCGACCGGTTCGGTCGGGAAGCTGTCGGGAATCAGGGACGCGGCCCCCGGTGTCCGCACGGCGGTCGACGGACCCACGCAGTTCACGGCGATATTGGAGTCCAGCAGTTCAGCTGCCACCCCTTGGGTGAATCGGTGTAGCGCGGCCTTGCACGACGCGTAGATCACGTCGCCGGAGGTCTTGTTGTATTCCCGATACGGCCGTAATGGCGCTACCCCGGTGACCGAACCGATGTTGACGATCCAGCCCGCGCCCTGCTCACGCATATGAGGCACAGCGGCTCTGGTCAGCGCGAAAGGGGTGCGTAGGTAATGCTCGACGGTGCGGTCGAAGGTTTCGAGATCCATCTCCTCGATCACCGCGTAGTCGGCGAACCCGGCATTGTTCACCACGATGTCGACCCGGCCCGTCCGCTCGAGTACCGCGTCGATCAGACCGTCCCGCTGCCGGGGGTCCTCCAGGTCCGCCGCCAGACCGAACGCTTCTCCTCCTGCGGATTCGATCAACGCGATGGTCTCGTCGATGGTCCCGGGGATCGCCGACCCCACACCGCTCCGCACTGACACCGACGGTTCGTACGACCGCGCCGTCACCGCCACGGTGGCGCCCTCGCCAGCCAGCCGCTGCGCGATCGCGCGGCCTATCCCCCGGCTGCTACCGGTCACCAGAGCCGTTTTGCCGCAGAGCAATCCGGTCATCGGACGATGAAGTCAGATTCGACCGGCGCACGATGCCCGTGCCACACGTCCACCAGGCGGTACGGGAACGCCGTCACGATCCTGCCACCGCCCGAGCGGTAGTAGGTGTGCGCGGTCGGAGTGTGACACCACACCGTGCCCGCCATGGTGGCGTCGATATCGGCGACGTACCCCTCGTGCGCCACCGGGGTGACCTCGATGGCCCGACCGCCCCGATTCGCCAGCAGCTGAAGGCATTCCATGACGTAGTGACTGAACACCTCGACGCCGAAATTGTGCCCGGCACCGTGCCCGGGGCTGTAGTTCGGCGCCGAGGAGATGAACAGATTGGGGAACCCGGGCACCGTGCCGCCACGGTAGGCGGCCGGGCTATCGCCCCAGACCTCGGCCAACCGCACGCCGTCGCGACCGGAGATGTCCATGGTGGACAGGAAATCCAGGTAGTAGCCGGTGGCGTAGATGATCACATCGAGGTCGATCTGCCGGCCGTCGGCCGTGACGATCCCGGTCTCGTTCACCCGCAAAGGTTCGGCCGCTTCCACATCCACGTGCGACCGCGTCAATGCCGCATAGTAGCCGCCGGGATCCCGAATGATGCGCTTGCCGTACGGGGCGAAGTCCGGAGTCACTTTGCGGGCCAATTCACTTCCGGCGCCGAACGTCCGGTCGATGTATCCCTGGCAGATCTGCAACAGTCGATCGTTCGCCGGCGAGATGGATAGATGCTCGGCGGCCCACTCCGGATCCCGGATGATCACCGGGTAGTTGTTGTCGGCGGTCCCCCAGAACGACTTCAGTCGCGTCCAGTTCGCGTAGAACGGCAGGTGCGTGCCCAGCCATCGCTGGTGTTCGGGTACTTCATCGCTCAACCGCCTGCGCGGCGCGACCCAGTGCGGCTGGCGCTGGAACACCGTGAGGTGCGCCACCTGGTCGACCGTGGCGTCCACGATCTGGACCGCGGTGCAGCCCGCCCCGATGATCGCGACCCGCTTGCCGGTCAGATCCAGCTCGCGATCCCACAGCGCCGAGTGAATGCTGATGCCCCCGAAGGACTCCCGGCCTTCGAGATCGGGCCAGCGGGGCCGGTTGAGGTAGCCGACCGCTGGCACCACCACGTTGGCTTGGTTTATCGAGTCGCCGTCCGGGCCGGTCGCGCGGATCTCCCACTGCGCGCGCTCCTCGTCCCAGCGCAGCGCAGTGACCTCCGTCGAGAATCGGATGTGAGCCCGCAGCCCATTCGCCTCGGCGATCGATTCGAGGTAGCGCTGGTACTCGTCGCCCATCGGGTAGTAGCTCGACCAGTCGCCGTTGATATCGCGAGACAGCGAGTAGTACGCCGACGGGGTGTCCACGCCCAGGCCAGGATAGACGGTGGTGTACCAGGTGCCACCCACCTCGTCGTTGCGGTCGTAGATCTCGTAGTCGATTCCGGCGTCCGCACACGCCAACGCAGCCGTCATCCCGGCCATCCCGGCCCCGATGATCGCGACACGGAAGTCCGGCGGCAACTTGCTGGTGCGCGGCAGCACCGGCTGTGTCGGCTGAAAACCGCCCTGCTCCAACAACAACCCGAAATACTCGTCTCCGACGGGGCCGCCAAGGGCCACCGGTGCGACCCGCTCGAACAGTTCGGGATCGATATCGGCCGGACGTGGACCGCTCATCGCCACCACGATCGCGTCGGCCAGTTCGGCCATCGTGTCGTCGTCGGCCACGCCGAGTTGCTCGGGCGGATCGGGCACATGCGAGATGCGGCCGGCGAACCGGTCCACCACACCCGCGTCGCCGGTGAGCTGCGCCAGCACCGCCACCAGGACGCCGGCGTCGGCCTGCAGCAGATGGGTTCGCAGGTCGCAGTCCACGGTGATGCCAGTGCTCATGGCAGGAAGTATCCGGCGGGGACGCCGGCGGTGGCAGTGGCCTGCCTACTGAGCGGGACACGACCGGGCTTGGCCGTCCACACCGCCATATGGTCGGCGCATGCACGTGGATCCGGTGATCGCCTCGGCACGCAGTCACGCCCTCGGCGACATCCCGCGCCGCTCGGCACGGAAATTCCCGGACAAGACCGCCATCGTCGACGGCGACGTCACGCTGACGTTCGCCCAGTTCGAGAACCTGGTCGATCGGGCGGCAGCAGCGTTGCAGGACAATGGGTTTCACCCCAGCCACCGAATTGCGCTGCTGGCCCACAACTGCTGGCAGTACGCGGTCCTCGCGTTCGCCACCGCCCGGGCCGGTGTCGCACTGGTGCCGGTGAATTTCATGCTGACCGCCGAGGAGATCGCCTACATCCTGGAACACAGCCAGGTCACCGGGTTTGTCGTGGAGGACGCGCTGATCCCGACTGCCGAGGCCGCCATGGCGCTCGGTGGGCAGGTTGCCACCACGGCGGCAATCGGTGCCGCTCCCGACGGCTGGGCAGATTTCGCGGACTGGCTGGCCACGGATGCGCCCGCACCGCAGCCGCACGTCGACGACGACCAGGTCATCCGGATCATGTACACCAGCGGCACCGAGTCGCACCCCAAGGGCGCCATACACTCGAGCCGCAGCCTGATCGGCAACTACGTCAGCACCATCGTGGCCGGATCCATGTCTGCCGACGACGTCGAGGTGCACTCCTTGCCGCTGTACCACTGCGCGCAACTGGACAACTTCCTGGCCACCGATATCTACCTGGGTGCCACCAGTATCATCGTGTCGCGCCCCGACCCGGAACTGGTGTTGCGCACCATCGAGCGGTACGGCGTGACGAACTACTTCGCACCTCCCACGGTGTGGATCTCGCTGCTGCGGTCGCCGGTCTTCGACCAGGTGAATCTGTCGAGTCTGCGTAAGGGCTATTACGGCGCGTCGGCGATGCCCGTGGAGATCCTGGCCGAAATGCGGCAGCGCCTGCCGAATCTGCGGCTGTGGAACTTCTACGGACAGACCGAGATGGCACCTTTGGCGTCGGCGCTCGGGCCCGACGAACAGGACGCCCACCCCGGTGCCGCCGGGCGGCCGGTGATCAATGTGGAGACCGCGATCGTGGACGGCGAGGGCCAGCCCCTCGGGCCCAATGTGGTCGGTGAGATCGTGCACCGCAGTCCGCACCTGATGCTCGGGTATCTGGACGCCCCGGAGAAGACCGCTCAGGCATTCGCGGGCGGCTGGTTCCATTCCGGTGACCTGGGTTATTACGACGAGCACGGTCTGCTCCACGTCGTGGACCGCAAGAAGGACATGATCAAGACGGGCGGTGAGAATGTCGCCAGCCGCGAGGTCGAAGAAGTCCTCTACCGGCACACCGGGGTCGAAGAGGTCGCCGTGTTCGGACTGCCGCATCCCGTCTGGGTCGAGGCCGTGGTGGCCGCGGTGGTGTCACGCGAGGGGTCAGCACCCACCGAGGAGGACATCCTGGCGCACTGCCGGGAACACCTGGCCGGGTTCAAGACGCCCAAACGCATCTTCTTCGTGGACGCGCTGCCCAAGAACCCCAGCGGGAAGTTGCTCAAACGCCAACTGAGAGAGGAATTCACCCTTGTTTGAGGGACGTATCGCGCGCTTCGACGGGCCCGGTGAGCCGTTCACCATCGAGTCGGTCAGCCTGCCCGGAGTAGGTCCCGGCGAGATCCTGGTGCGCATCACGCGGGCCAACATCTGCGGCTCCGATGTGCACGCCTGGCATGGCACGTTCGCGACCCGGGGCCTGGGCGGACAGCTGCCCACGGTGCTTGGCCATGAGATGGTCGGTGCGGTGGCGGCACTGGGCGAGGGGGTGACGACCGATTCCAACGGCGGACCGCTGCAAGAGGGCACGCGGGTGGTGTTCCCGTACTTCTTCTGCTGCCATACCTGCCGGAACTGCCTGGCCGGACGGCGCAACGCCTGCACCAACCTGAAGATGGCCATGCTGGGCCGGGCTGACGAACCGCCCTATTTCGTCGGTGGATACGGCGACTACTTCCTGCTGCCCGCCGGGGCGGTGGTCTACACCGTGCCGGACACCGTGTCCGACGAGATCGCCGCCGGGGCCAATTGCGCGCTTTCCCAAGTGATGTACGGCCTCGAGCGCGTCGATCTTCAACTCGGCGAGACGGTCGTGGTGCAGGGCGCCGGCGCGCTGGGCCTCTACGCTGTTGCCGTGGCCAAGGCTCGCGGGGCATCGACCGTGATCGCCGTCGAGGGGATGCCTGAAAGACTGGAACTGGCAGCCGCATTCGGCGCCGACGCCGTCATCGACATCACCGAGTTGACCGCCGAGAAGGACCGCGTCAAAAGGGTCCGGTCCTTGACCGACGGGCAGGGCGCCGATGTGGTCGTCGAGGTGGTCGGACATCCGGCCGCCATCGACGAGGGGCTGAAGATGCTGGCACAGTTCGGTCGCTACGTCGAGATCGGGAACATCAACATGGGCAAGACCTTCGAGTTCGACCCGTCCCGGTTCGTGTTCTCGAACAAGACCATCGTCGGTGTCTCGCTGTACGAGCCCGCGGTGCTGCACCGGGCACTGACATTCCTCGAGCGGAACCAAGACCGATTGCCGTTCGATCGACTGGCCGCCGCGCAGTACTCCCTGGACGAGATCAATGACGCCTTCGCCGCCGCCGATAGTCGCCGCGATGTGCGTGCGGCCATCGTGCCCTGACCGAGAGCACAATATGCACAACTACGCCCGTACCGAGCTCTACCTCGATGGCGCCTGGGTAGCCCCCCAGGGCACCGGCATGATCGAGGTGATCGACCCAGCCACCGAACAGCCCATCGGGAGCGTGCCCGCCGGGAACGCCGACGATGTCGACGCCGCGGTGGCCGCGGCGCGCACGGCTTTCGACCCGATGATCACGCTGGCCGAACGGCGCGAGCGGCTGACCGGGGTGATCACCGCGATGGAGAAGCGCCTACCGGCCATCGCCGGGACCATCACCGCCGAGATGGGCGCCCCGATCCGGATCGCACAGACCGTGCAGACCCAGGTGCCGCTAGCCGTTGCCCGCGGATTCGCCGACGCGCTGGACACCTTCGACCCCGAAGAGCGCATCGGGAACTCGCTGGTGATCCGTGAGCCCTACGGTGTAGTGGCCGCCATCACCCCGTGGAACTATCCGCTCTACCAGGTGGTGGCCAAGGTGCTGCCGGCCATCGCGGCCGGCTGCACGGTCGTGCTCAAGCCCAGCAACGAGGCCCCACTCTCGGTGTTCGAGTTCGTCGAGGCCCTCGACGACGCGGGCCTGCCGCCCGGCGTGGTCAACCTGGTGTCCGGGCCTGGCGCCGTGATCGGCGAACGGCTGGCCGAACATAGCGACGTCGACGTCGTGTCCTTCACCGGCTCTACGGGTGTCGGCGCCCGAGTGGGTGAGATCGCCGGGAGGACGATCAAGAAGGTGGCGCTCGAACTCGGCGGTAAGTCGGCCAACGTGATCCTCGACGGTGCAGACCTGGCTACTGCCGTCAAGGTCGGGGTCGGGAATGCCTTCCTCAACGGCGGGCAGACCTGCATGGCGTGGACGCGGATGCTGGTGCCCCGCGCTCGGTACACGGACGCGCTCAACCTCGTGGAGTCGGCCGTCGCCAAATACACCGTGGGCGACCCGTGGGATCCGGGCACCCGGATCGGACCATCGGCCTCCAAGGGTCAGTACGAGATCGTGCGGGGCTTCATCGAACGCGCCCAGCGGGACGGGGCCCGGTTGCTCACGGGTGGCGCCGATACGATCCGTGACACCGGATATTTCGTCGCACCAACAGTTTTCGCCGACGTCGACCCGGATTCCGAGCTGGGCCAGGAGGAGGTGTTCGGCCCCGTGCTGGCGGTCATCCCGTTCGACGATGACGATGACGCCCTGCGGATCGCCAACGGCACCCCGTACGGCCTGGCCGGTGCGGTCTGGGCGGCCGATGATGCCACCGCCATCTCCTTCGCCCGCCAGGTTCAGACGGGGCAGCTCGACATCAACGGCGGTTCCTACAACCCTGCCGCACCGTTCGGTGGGTACAAAAAGTCCGGGATCGGCCGTGAACTGGGCCGCTTCGGGTTCGAGGAATACCTGCAGACCAAATCGCTACAGTTGCCCGCATGACCGCGCTGAGGATCGAGGCCGCCGGCGACACCCAAACCTGGACCATCAACCTGCCCGAGGCCGGCAACGCGATCACCGACACGTCGTTCATCTCCGAGTTCGAGACCGCGGTGGACGCGGCCAACGCCGACACGGCGGTCCGGGCGATCATCCTGACCGGTGAGGGAAAGATCTTCTCCGCCGGCGGCAATGTCAAGGAGATGGCCGATCGGCAGGGCATGTTCGGCCTGCCGGCCATCGAACAGCGACATGCCTACGTCGACGGCATCCAGCGCATCCCTCGCGCACTCGCGCGGCTGGAGGTACCGATCATCGCCGCCGTCAACGGACCGGCGGTGGGCGCGGGCTGCGACCTCGCGATGATGTGCGATCTGCGGGTCGCCTCCGAACGGGCGTCGTTCGCCGAGAGTTTCGTCCAGATCGGCTTGGTTCCCGGCGACGGCGGCACGTGGTTCCTGCAGCGCGCCATAGGCTACGAGCGCGCCGCCGAGATGACGCTCACCGGCGACCGGATCGACGCCGCCACCGCGCTGGACTGGGGCCTGGTAGGACGGACGGTCCCCCACGATGAATTGATCTCGGCGGCAATGGAACTGGCTGACCGAATCACCAAGAACCCGCCGCATGCCGTGCGGATGGCCAAACGCCTGCTGCAGGAATCCCGCACCGGGGCGTTGGAATCCACCCTCGCAATGGCAGCCGCGATGCAGCCGCTGGCCCACCATGACCCCGAGCACCAGGGTCGGATCGCGAAATGGCGGAGCAACTGATGAACCGGTTGGTGCCACCCGCTGCCGTCGAACCCGACGAATTGCGCGCCCTGCGCGCCGAGGTCCGTGCGTTCCTGCACACCCAACCCTTCGCGCCGTTGGTGGACACCTGGTTGTCCGGCTGGGACGAGGAGTTCACCGCGGCACTGGCCGCGCGCGGCTGGATCGGCATGACGATACCGAAAGGCTATGGCGGCCATGGCCGTTCATTCCAGGAACGGTTCGTGGTCACGGAGGAACTCTTGGCGGCCGGGGCACCGGTCGCCGCGCACTGGATTGCCGACCGACAGATCGTACCTTCGCTGCTCAAGTACGGGACCGAGCACCAGAAGCAGGAATTCCTACCCAAGATCGCCCGCGGCGAATGCTTTTTCGGAATCGGCATGAGCGAACCCGACTCGGGCTCGGACCTGGCCAGCGTCCGCACCCGTGCCACCCGGGTGGACGACGGCTGGGCACTGACCGGCACCAAGGTGTGGACCTCGGGAGCGCACCTGGCGCACGCCTTCATCGGGCTGGCCCGGACCGAACCCGTCGACCCCGCGCACCGGCACGCCGGGTTGAGCCAGTTCATCGTCGATCTGCGCGGCTCCGGTGTCGAGATCCGGCCGATCATCTCGATGAACGGCGCCCACCACTTCAACGAGGTCATCCTGGACCAGGCCTTCGTACCCGATGACATGGTGTTCGGCGAGATCGGCGCCGGCTGGACGCAGGTGACCTCGGAGCTTGCCTTCGAGCGCAGCGGGCCCGAGCGGGTCCTGTCCACCTTTCCCCTACTGGCATCATGTGCCACCGATCCCGAACGTGAGCTCGGCAGGCTCGTCGCGCGGATCGCGGGTCTGCACCACATGTCCAGTGCGGTGGCCGGCGCGCTGGAACGCCACGAGCCTGCCGACGTTCCCGCCGCCGTGGTCAAAGTACTCGGCACGAGCACCGAGGGCGACATCGCCGATTACGCCGACCTACGCGGCGATCCCGCGCTTGCCGAGCTGGTGACCCGTGCCGTCGATCAGCGGCCCGGCTTCACCCTCCGCGGCGGAACCAACGAGATCCTGCGTGGCGTCATTGCGCGCGGACTGGGGTTGCGATGAGTGTTGACCCCGATCTGGCCGCAATGATGGATTCGGTATTCGCTGATCTTCGTGTGAACACCGCCCAAATGTGGTCACGGCTGGACAATCTGGGGCTGGTTCGTCTCACCGGACCCGAGTCGGTGGGCGGCAGTGGCGCGGGTTGGCCGGAGGCAGCCGAACTGCTGTCGGCCGCAGTGAGACACGGTGTCCGGGTCCCATTGGCCGAGCACGATCTGCTGGCTTGTTGGCTGCTCGATGCGACGGCCACGGTGTACACCCCGGCACGCCGCACGCTGGCCCTGCTCGACGCGGACGGGCGTGCGGATGGCGTCCCGTGGTGCGCGGACGCCGAGCGGATCGTCGTGGTGTGGCCCTGTGCGATCGACGGGGCCGACGGCTACCGGCTGGCGGACGTCGAACCGTCGGAGCTGTCGATCACCAAGGGCGCCAACATGATCGGCGAACCTCGGGACACCGTCGTCGCTACCGGGTTGTCCGGCGTCCCCGTTGACCCGGGTCTGGTGGCAAAGGTGCGGCACCGGGCAGCGCTGATCCGTGCGATCCAGGTCTGCGCCGCGCTGGATCGGAGCCTGGAGTTGTCGATCGAGCATGTCAGCTCGCGGGTGCAGTTCGGCCGGCCGTTGGCGAAGTTCCAGGCCATCCAGAACCTGATCTCCGACATCGCCGCCGAGTCCGCCCTGGCCCGCGCGGCCACCGAGGCAGCACTGTCGCGGGCCATCGCCGACGACTGGGCCGGCCGGGATGTCGAATTCGCTGTGGCGGTGGCCCGTTCATGCGCCGGCCATGCCGCCTCGGTAGCCGTTCGCAATGCGCATCAGGTGCACGGCGCCATCGGCACCACCATCGAGCACCGGCTGCACGAGTACACCCGGGCCACGCTGGCCTGGCGGTCGGAGTACGGTTCGGTCCGGTACTGGGACCAGCGGGTCGCCGATCTGGCCGGTACGGCACCCGACCTGTGGGGCCTCATCGCCCCGGCCCCCGGAGCGCGGACGCCGTAGTCCCACTGACCGGTCAGCACCGCTGTTACCACCACGACGACCGCGGTTGACTCCATATCCATGAGCAACGAGATCACACTGGCCGAACTGCAGGACTTCCTCGGCGCCTTCTGGTTCCACTACGACGAGGCGAACTACGACGAGATGGCCGCGGCCCACGCCGAGGACGTGCACTATCGGACTCGCAGCGACTCGGGTGCCAGCCCATTCGAGAACCTGATGTCGCCGGAGCTCAACGGCCGTGACGCGGTGATGGAATGGCTGACCGCACACCGCAAGGAGAGCCCTTACCCGCTTCGCCACCATGCGACGAACATCCACCGCACCGGCGTCTCCGGAGATGCGGTGCTGACCCGGTCCTACATCGTGGTCAACCAGATCGCGAACTACGTGCCGTTCCTGGTATCCAGTGGCGTCGTCAACGCCGCCATCCGGCGCGGCGCGAATGGCCTCGAATTCACCGACGTCGAGGTGATCCTTGATACCACCAACTCGGTGAACCTGGCCGACCTGCACGCCGACGCAACGCCTTGATGAGTGCATCCGAGATCTTCGGAGGTGGCATCGCTGTCATCACCGGCGCAGGCGCGGGCATCGGTGCCGGGCTGGCCCGGTACTCCCACGCACTCGGAATGACGGTGGTCCTGGCAGATGTCGACCTGAGTGCGGTCGAAGCGTTGCGGGACGAACTCGGCGACCGAGCGGTCGCGGTCGAGTGCGATGTCCGGGATCCCGCGGCGCTCACCGAGTTGGCCGGCCGGGTGTATCGGGATATCGGCCCGGTGCGGCTACTGGTCAACAACGCCGGTATCGAGCAGTTCGGTTATCTGTGGGACACCCCGGTGACGAATTGGCAACGCGTACTGGACATCAACATCAGCGGCGTCTTCTACGGAGTGCGCGCCTTCTTACCGATGATGATGGCCACGGACGCCCCGGCCTGGGTCTGGAACCTGTCGTCGATCGGCGGCGTGGCGGTGGTACCACTCCAGGCCCCCTACATCGTCAGCAAGCACGCCGTGCTAGCACTGACCGAATGCCTGCACCTGGAGGTGCAGCAGGCCGGCCATGACCACCATATTCACGTGCAGGCGGTGCTTCCCGGTGCAGTCGTGTCCAACATCTTCGAATCGGCCGGTGGGGTCGACGAAGCCGATAACGGTGCTGCGGAGTCCACTCGGGCGGCCATGCTCGATATCAAGGCCGAGGCGATGGACCCGATCGCTGCAGCCGAAGTGGTATTCGAACAGGCTGCCGAGGGCCGCTTCTATCTGCTCACCCAGCCGGAGTATGTCGGCTCGGCCATGACCGAACGGGCCAATGTCCTTGCCGGCCAAAGACCCCCGCTGCTCCGTACTACGCAGCGCTTCGACCCGGCGCACCAGTGAGGCCGCTCGGGCGAGTGTGCGTGCGGGTACAAAACACGCCGCGCGATCGTGTTCCTACGTGTCCGCTCGGCCCGGGGGTCGGCGCGTGATTGCGAAACTCGACCCCGACGCCGCGGCCCGGGTGGCGTCCTTCGGCCCGCCTGCCACGCTGCGTGAACGTGGCCTCCCCGCGGTCCGCAAAAGCCTCGAAACTGCTCCGCTACCCACAGATATGCCCGAAATGGCACGTATCGACGACGTTACGGCCGGGTCCGTCCCGCTGCGCATCTACCGGCCGACGCTCGAACCGGAAGTGCCCGTCGTGGTCTACTTCCACGGCGGTGGACTGGCCATGGGCTCGAACCATTCGTATGAACCACTGGCGCGAGCTCTGGCCAGTTACAGCGGTGCCACTGTCGTCGCAGTGGAATACCGGTTGGCGCCGGAGCATCCAGCCCCGGCTCAGTTCGACGACGCCTGGGCGGCGACCTGCTGGGTGGCCGAGCGCAGCACCGGACTCGGGATGGACGCAACCCGGCTCGCAGTGGCCGGCGACAGCGCGGGCGGTGGCTTGGCCGCCGCGGTCACCCTGGCCGCCCGCGACCACGGCGGGCCACCGATTTTCGCGCAGGTGCTGATGTACCCCGGAGTCGACCGCGATATGGGGACACCGTCGATCGGAGCGCTGGCGAACGCGCCGATGCTGACCCTGGACGATATCGAGTACCTGCACGACCTGGCCGATGGCGGCGCCCCCGCGACCCATGATCCCTATCGGGTGCCTGCGTATGCCACCGATCTGACCGGATTGCCGCCGGCCATCGTGCTGACCGCTGAGTGCGATCCGATCCGGGACTGGGGTGAGCGATATGCCGCCCGATTGCGGGACGCGCACGTGCAGACCACCGTGACGCGCTACCCCGGGATCTATCACGGGTTCCTGATGCGTTCGGAGGCCACGGCGCGCGGTCGACTGGCAATCGCGGAGACCGGTTCGCTGTTGCGGGCCAAGTTCGCGCATCCCCTTGATTTCTGACGTCCCGATCACCGGACAGCGCCGCGGTTCGGTGGCACACGGCGGCACACAATCAACGAAATACGTTTGCAGAAGGAGAATCAGATGCTCACCGAGGAACGCCGGATGCAGCTTTCCGACGTACTGCGGCCCGCGTCCCCCCCGCGCGAGATCGACAACGTCTACACCGCGGATCAGCGCCGCCGCCTGCTCGACGTCGTGCACGACAACGGGCCGTGGAATCTGATCATCGCCCAGCACTTCGCGTCGGCCGACGAGCTGATGGCGACCATGAGCGGGATGTTCCCGGAGGGCTTCGAGCCCTCGCTGGACCTGTTCCTGACCCCCACCTTCCGCGGCTACCTGGCCAACTACGGGGCTGTGCTCTACCCCGAACTGCACGACTGCTTCTACAACGCGCAGTTCCTCGAACAGGCCAAGAGCTACTGGGGCGCGCAGTACGCCAAGCCAGAGATGATGCTCTTCAACATCAACGGCCCGTGCGCCAATCGGGATCCGGGCCATCTGGATTCCCCGAGCTTCCGCGGTGTGCGGCACGAGAACGCACCCACCTGGTTGACCAGCGTGATGGGCAAATCCGGCCTGTTCTCCGATTATCTGATCAAGATGGCGCAGGTCATCACGTGGTTCTCGCTGGACACCGGTAGCGGGTTCACCTACTGGCCCGAGGGTCCGCTGAAGTCCCCCAAGCGGGTGCTGCCGCCGATCAACAACCGCGGGGTCGTGGTGCAGAACGAAATGATGATGCACCGCGGCGAGGCCAACGGCCCGTTGGATCAGCAGGTTCCGGCCGGACTGGCGTTCGAGACGGTATTCGCCGGCGACCCCGCCGATCGGGACGGATGGCTACTCCGCAACGGTGACGACGTCATTGCCCACCACCACACGGACGACCTGCGGTTCCTGGTGCACTGGTCGGCAGAGGTGTTCACCGATGCCGACGAGCTGAAGAAGAACATGGAGGGCTCCGACGATCTCACGATCGACAAGGCGATCGACATGATGGTCGACGACCTGGCCGGCAAGGGCATCAAACTCGACATTCCCAGCAAACCGCTGCACGATCCGGCGTTCATCGGCGGCCTCAACGCGGCCTACGATCTGGGCGGTCCTGCCGTCTACCCCGACGAGGCGCCCATCAGTGCCTTCCAGATGTCCTGAAAGGCACTGTGCCATGGATCGTTTCGCTGATCGAAGGGTGATCGTCACCGGCGCCGGATCGGGTATCGGGCAGGCCACCGTACTGCGTCTACTGGACGAGGGCGCCACCGTGGTGGCCGTCGACATCAATGCGCAGGGCCTGGAGAACACGGTGAAGTTGGCGTCCGACAACAACGCCCGGCTCACCACGATGGTGCTGGACATCGCCTGCGAGTCGGATGTGGTGACCGCCGTGGACGGCGCTATCGCCGGGCTCGGCGGGCTCGAGGTCCTGGTGAATGTGGCTGCGCTGCAGACCTGCTCGCACACGCACGAGACCACGCTGGAGGACTGGAATCGGACCATCGCAGTCAACCTGACCGGCACCTTCCTGATGACCCGGCAGGCGCTGCCCGCACTGCTGGCGTCGGGACGTGGCGTCATTGTGAATTTCACCTCCACCGCAGCCACATTCGCGCATCCGTACATGGCGGCCTATGCGGCCAGCAAGGGCGGGGTCCTGTCCTTCACGCATTCCCTTGCGCTGGAGTACTCGAAGCAGGGGTTGCGGGCGGTCAACATCCAACCCGGCGGGGTGTCGACCGCACTGGCCAACACCACGCTCGACAAGATGCCCGACGGTTACGACCTGGGCCTGTGGATGAAGCAGACTCCCCTGCTGCACGGCCAGACCAGCGAGATCCTGGGCGACCCGAGCGCGGTGGCCGCAGTGATTGCGATGGTGGCGTCCGACGACGGGGCGTTCATCACCGGCACCGAGATCCGCGTCGACGGCGGCGCCCACGCCTGACCGCTCCTCGGATCAGCGCACCACGACGGAGCTGGGCTCCCGGGGCTCACCCAGGTGCCGGTGCGAGGGCGGCACCCGGCCGTCCTCGTCCGTCAGGCCGTATTCCGCCGCCAACTCCGCGCCGATGAACGTGCGACCGCTGCGCTCGCTCAACGCCGGATCACGGTAGAGCGCATCGATCAAATGGCCTGTGAAATCCGGGGTTTCGGCATGCAACGCAAAATCGGCCAGCGCCGCAGCGTTATCCCCGAACACCGCCCGCGTCCGTTCGGTCAGCAGGATCCCCATCCAGATCGACACGGTCGACACCCGGGTGCCGGCGAAGTCGACCGCCATATCGGCGGCCATCTTGTCCACCCCGGCCTTCTGGGCCCCATAGGCTGGCCCATGCATATAGGCCACCGACCCGGGCGAAGACGTGAACGCGATCAACCCGCGCTCGGCTTCCAGCAACAACGGTGCGGCATACCAGGACGCCACGTACGACGACCGCAGTCCGACGTCCAGCACATCGGCCAGATCAAGGGGCTTCTCCCAGAACGGTTTCGGGTTCACCAGTTGATCGGAGACCACGGCGGCGTTGTTCACCAGCAGGTCCAGCCGACCGGCCTCGCGCCGGATCTGGTCGAACAACCCCGCCACCGCGGCATCGTCGGCGTGGTCCATCGGCACGGCTACGCCGCCCGGCGGGGTCTCTGCGATGCTTCGTCCGGTGACATAGACCGTCCAGCCCCGGGCTGCCAATGCCGCGGCGATCCCTCGTCCAGCGCCACGACTGGCGCCCGTCACCACTGCGACCAGTACCCCATCACTCATGGGCGTGAGCCTACTGTTCGTCGACCAAGGCCAGCTCACCCGCGGACACTGCGCACAGGATCGACTCGGTCAGTTCCGAGCAACCTAGGAAGATTCCCCGGCCATCGAGCGCGCACAGCGCGCGGGCGTCGTGGCGTTGTTCGCAGCGGGCGACACTCATGGCGTCCCATTGGACGCTGGTCTGCTCCCAGGTGCTCTTGCGGGCCAGGACATTGGCCGAGCAGCGTCGGCAGGCCACATGCACCATCGGACTGTCGGCCAGCCGGTTGTCGGGCCGGACGGTCATTCCGAGGGACCCGACGATCTTGCCACCGCCGGGACGACGCCCGCGTTGATGTTGTCCTGGACCTCCTTCGTCCACGCTTCGCGCGGCCGTGTGGTGTCGATCTCGAACTCGAAGCGGTCGACCATGTCGGGTGTCACGTCGGCGACGTCGACGTAGAACTGCTCGTACCACCGGCGCAATTGGTAGACCGGGCCGTCCTCCTCGACAAGTAGCGGGTTGTCGATGCGCGCCTTGTTGCGCCAGATCTGGACGTCCTGCTCGAAGCCGAGCTTGACGAAGTCACCCAGTGCGACGGCGGTCTGCACCGCAACCTCCTCTGGAAGCTCCGCGGACTTCTTCACAATGATTCCGTATTGCAGCACAAAGGAATTCGTATCGATGGGATAGTGGCAGTTGATGAGAACCGTCTGCGAATCGCCGTGGTCGTAGTGATAGGTCAGATCATCGATCATGAACGACGGGCCGTGGTAGGACGCCAGCGACGAGGTACCGAGCAGCTTCACTCCGCCCTCGGCATCGCCGAGGTCCGGGCGCGACCCGCTGGTCATGTACTGCGTCGCGGTGTGACCTTCGAAGATGTTCTTGAAGTGGGTGGGCATGGTGCCGTGGATATAGAAGAAGTGCGCCATGTCAACGACGTTGTCGATGATCTCGCGGCAGTTGGTCTTGACCACCGTGGTGTACCAGTGCCAATCGGTCCACTCATCACTGGACGCGCCGTCGATCCGCGGGATCGTCACATCCTGGGGTGGCGCCTTGCACTCTGGGTCGTTCCAGATGAAGAGCATGCCGTCCTGCTCGAGGGTGGGCCAGGTGGCGGTGCGGGCCAACCGCGGGGCGCGCCGGGCGTAGGGCACCTGCTTGCAGCGGCCGTCGCCGCCCCAGCGCCAGTCGTGGAATGGACAGGCCACCTCGTCGCCCTTGACCGTGCCCTGGGACAGGTCCCCGCCCATGTGCCGGCAGTAGGCGTCGAGCACGTTGATCCGGCCGTCCCCGCTCCGGAACACGACTAGCTTCTGGCCGAACGCGTTGACGGAGTGCGGCGTGCCGTCGCCGAAGTCTCTGATCAGTCCCAGGCAGTGCCAGCCCCGGGCGAAGCGGGTGGGCGCGGCCTGGGCCTCGATGAGCCGAACCTGCTCAGCATCTTGCGGCGTGGTCATGCGCCGATTGAACCGCCGATCCGCAGTGTCGTAGGCAGCGCGTTCCACTCATCAGGAGGCCACTTCGCACCGGCCGCGAGGGCAACTTACCGTCGTCACCGTGATCACGCCCAGCATGACGATCCCCGCCGGACTGCCCGTGACCGACACCACCGTGGACCTGCTGGTTGTGGGTTCCGGAACCGGGATGGCTGCGGCGCTGACGGCCCGTGAATCGGGGCTGTCGGTGCTGATCGTCGAAAAGTCGGAGTATGTGGGCGGTTCGACGGCCCGCTCCGGCGGCGCCCTGTGGTTGCCCGCCAGCCCCGTGCTCCGCGACGACAATGCCGCTGACACACGCGAACGCGCCGGCACCTATCTGGCCTCGGTGGTCGGCGACACCGCGCCCGCCGAAAGGTCGACTGCGTTCCTCGAAAATATCTCGGCGACAGTCGAACTGCTGCGCCGTACCACGCCGATGAAACTGTTCTGGGCCCGCGAATACTCCGACTATCACCCGGAGGAGCCCGGCGGCAGCGCGGCCGGGCGTACCTGCGAGTGCCGGCCCCTGAACACCGCGATCCTTGGCGCGTACCGCAACCGGCTGCGGCCCGGCGTCATGGAGGTCACCATCCCGATGCCCACGACGGGCGCCGACTACAGATGGATGAACCTCATGACACGGATGCCGCGCAAGGGATTGCCGACCATCGGAAGGCGCCTACTCCAGGGTGTCGGCGGCCTCCTCCTGGGCCGGCGCTACGCGGCTGGCGGACAAGGATTGGCGGCCGGCATGTTCGCCGGCGTCCTTGCGGCCGGCATACCGGTCTGGACACACACCACTCTGCTCCGCCTCGCGGGCGATGGTGACCGGGTAACTGGAGCGGTGCTCGACCACGGTGGGCGCGAAGTCACGGTCACCGCCCGGCGCGGCGTAGTACTGGCCACGGGTGGCTTCGACCACAGCATGGACATGCGCTGGAAGTTCCAGTCCGAAGGACTCGGCCCGGATTTCAGTCTCGGCGCGGAAACCAACACCGGCGACGGTATCCGGATCGGTCAGGATCGCGGAGCCGATATCGACCTGATGGACCAGGCCTGGTGGTTCCCAGCCGTAGCGCCGCTGCCTGGCAAGGCACCCGCAGTGATGTTGGCCGAACGTTCCCTGCCGGGCAGCCTCATCGTCGACCAGAACGGGTCGCGCTTCGCCAATGAATCCTCCGACTACATGTCCTTCGGCCAGCGGCTTCTCACCCTCGAGCGGGCTGGTACCCCGGTCGAATCCATGTGGATCGTGTTCGACCAGGCCTACCGCAACAGCTATGTCTTTGCCGCCGAACTCTTTCCGCGCATGCCGATCCCCAAGCATTGGTACGACGCCGGCATTGCGGTGCGCGCCGACGGGTTGAGCGAATTGGCCACTGCGATGGAGGTTCCGGTCGAAGAGTTCGCCCGGACCATCACCCGATTCAACGAAAGTGCCTCCGCCGGTGAAGATCCCGACTTCGGCCGTGGTCGCAGCGCCTATGACCGGTACTACGGCGATCCGACGATAACGCCGAACCCCAATCTGCGGCCGCTGGTCAAGGGGCCGTTCTACGCCGTCAAGATGGTGTTGTCAGACCTCGGCACCTGCGGCGGACTGCGCGCCGATGAGCGGGCCCGGGTGCTGCGTGAGGACGGCAGTGTCATCGACGGGCTGTACGCGATCGGCAATACCGCGGCGAATGCCTTCGGTGCGACGTATCCAGGTGCGGGCGCGACGATCTCGCAGGGCCTGGTCTATGGATACATAGCCGCACGGGACGCCGCGCGGGGTTAATCCTTGCGTTTGGATTCGATCTGGCGCTCGACCTCGCGCCAGTAGCCAGGAACCGGCCGCGGCTTTCCCGCACCGCCCTTCGCCGCGTTGGCAATGACGGCGTCGGCCGCGTCGATGTCCTTGATCATCTGGAGCGCAAACTCTCGCTCGGCAGCGTAGTACTTTGCAGCCCAGCGCAATGCGATGACGGAATAGGCCCAGGCCGGCTCAACCTCCGCACCCTCGGAATCCTCGATCGCCTTGCGGTAGCGTGCATCGACGAAGGCGATGTGCTGCTGCAAGATCTCCTTCATCTTGGTCGGATTGCTCAAATGGCCGAATGTCATCCTCAGCAGGACGCTGTGCTTCAGCACGGTGGGATCGACGGGAGCGTCGTTGACCCATTCGGTGACGGCCGTCATCCCAGCCTCGGTGATCTTGTAGAGCCGGCGGCTGCGAGTGCCCTCGGACGGCTCGACACGTGAGGTCACGAGGCCGAGGGTTTCGAGCTTCTTCAGCTCCGTGTAGATCTGACTGTAGGACGGGCTCCAGTAATAGAGATCGACGCTCCAGTCGATCCATTTCTTGAGGTCGTAGCCGGAGACCTCTTCCTCGTAGGACATCATTCCCAGTACGGCCCAGCTGGTGGCGGCAAGTCCGCCCTTGGCCGCCTTGTCGCCGGGTTCGTCCACGTCGACAGACTAACAACACAGGTCACAGGCGTGGCTCCAGTGGCCGCTGGCCGGGACATCGTGTTGCCGCTGCGCTGTCTGTCGGCCAGGGTGGTCGGAAATGACCGACTCTGCGTATCAGGCCCTGGCCGAATCAGTGCGGCGTCTCGTTGATGCCACCATTCGTACCGAGGCCGATGCCGGCACCGTCGCGACGGTGACCGCAAAGGTGGATGCCGCCACCGCCCAATTACGCGCGGCCGTGATGCCCGGCTCGTTCGGGCAGCGGTGCATCAACGACGGTCAGCCAATCGCATCGGGCAATGTCGTGATCGGTGTCCGCAACCCGATTGCCCCTCCGTTGGAGGTGACACGCGAGTCTGACGGGTCGGTGTGGACGGAGTTCATTCTGGGAGCGCCCTATGAGGGCCCTATCGGCCACGTGCACGGTGGGGTGTGTGCGCTGATTCTCGATCACGTGTTGGGCGCGACGGCGCATCAGCCGGGACGCCCGGCGGCCACCGGGACGTTGACACTCCGCTACGAACGAGGTACTGCGCTGAACCGGCCGCTACGCGCGGAGGCTCGCGTCGACCGGGTGGACGGGCGAAAGGTGTTCGCGGTGGGCCAGATCGGCGATATCGCAGGTGCGACGGTAGTCGCCGAGGGAGTGTTCATCCTGCCACGACCGGAGTGACCCCACCCTACGGCCGGTGCAGAAAACCGTGCAGGGTGGCCTGCACCAGTTCGTCGACGATGGCCTCCCGGGCGGGCGGTTCGGCGCCGAAGAACGTGGACCGCAGTGCCACCATGCCGACGATCATCGCGACCGTGGAGTGCGCGGGCAGATCCGGCTGGCTCGAGCGCAGCCCGCGCAATTGCATACCCTCGGCGCTGATCCCGCCCAGCACCGCGAATGCGCGCCTGATCTCGGAGATGCCGGTGTCCTCGAGCTCGTCGTCGGTCAATGCATCGGAGGCGGCCAGTGTCAGCAGCAGACCCCGGTTCTCGACCAGGACGTCGTAGAGCGGGCCGACGAACTGCCGGGCCAGGTCCTCCTCATCAGTATCCTCGGGCACCACGGACTGCCAGGTTTCGCCGAAGCCTGCGACGAACGTCGTGAACGGCAGCACGAGTGCTTCGCGGAACAGCCCGGCCTTGGACCCGAAGTGCCGGAACAGCAGATATTCGGTGACCCCGGCGGCTTCGGCGATCTCGCGGGTGGTGGTGCGCCGATAGTCCTGACGTGCGAACAGCTCCCGCGCGGCATCCAGCAGTAGGCGGCGTGCTTCACCGGGCGCTCGCCGTGCGGTGCTGGATCGCGTGGGCACGGTTGTGCACCCTAACTGGTATTCGAGGTCATTGACGTCCCCTTCATAATAGTGTCCACTATTACTCGTGGGACAACTCATCATGCTGGGGACGCTGTTCGGACTGATCGTCCTGATCTACGGTCTGGTTCTGCGGTTCGATCCGGAAGCCCGTATCCGGTGAACACCGAGCTGACCCCGCTGCTGACCGCGGCCGTCATCTTCGGCTGGGGTGGCGGAATCATGTTCTCCGCCATCGCGATCTACCTGAGCGTCCGACAACGACGCCTGCATCCACTGCTGCTGGTGTGCATCGCGGCCATGTCCATCTCGTGGATCGAGGCGCCCTACGACTGGGCGATGTATGCCCAATTCCCGCCGGCGCTGCCCCGGATGCCGTCCTGGTGGCCGCTGAACATGACCTGGGGCGGCCTGCCGTCATCCGTGCCGCTGGGCTACATCCAATATTTCGTGCTGCCCGCCGTGATCGGCGCCGCTATCGGCCGCTGGCTCAGCTCGAGATTCGGCTGGCGCCGGCCGGTCACCCTGCTGACGGTCGGCCTGGTGGTCGGGTTCTGCTGGGCGCTGTTCTTCAATGCCGTCATCGGCGCGCGGCTGGGTGTCTTCTACTACGGTCTGGTGATCCCGGGGCTGGCGATCTTCGAGGGCAGCAAGCACCAGTACCCGCTCTACGACGCGCTGGCGATGGGTGTGCAGATGATGGTCTTCACCTACCTGCTGGGGCGCACGGATAGCCAGGGCCGCAACGTGATCGAGACCTGGGCGCAGCGGGTGACCAAGACCGGTGCACAAGCTGCAGCGCTCTCCATCGTCTCGGTGATCGTGCTGGCCAATCTGCTCTACGGCGCGGTGTTCGCCCCTCACCTGGCTACCAAGCTCGGCGGCTATGTGACCTCGGGCCCCACGGAACAACTGTTCCCCGGCGTACCGAATCAACCGCGATGACGGGCCCGGCGGTGGAGGTCTATTACGACCCGTTCGACCATGCCATCGACGACGATCCGTACCCGGTGTGGGAACGGATGCGCGCCGAAGCGCCGCTGTACTACAACGACAAGTACAAATTCTATGCACTCAGCCGTTACGACGACGTCGCCGCCGCGCTGCCGGACTGGCAGACGTACCGATCCGGCCGGGGCACCACGGCCGACATCCTGTTCAGCGGCATCGAGGTGCCACCCGGCATCCTGCTGTTCGAGGATCCGCCCCTGCACGATCTGCATCGCCGGCTGCTATCGCGGGTCTTCACCCCGCGCCGCATGCTGGCCGTCGAGAACATGGTGCGCGAATACTGTTGCAACGCATTGGATCCACTGCGCGATGAGGACGGCTTCGATTTCGTGGCCGATCTCGGGGCATTCATGCCGATGCGCACCATCGGCTATTTGCTGGGGATTCCGGAAGAGGGCCAGCAGCAGATCCGCGATCTCAACGACCGCAACATAACGGTCGGGAACGAGGCCGCCGATATCAGCCCCACCATCTTCGCCGAGACCATCGGGATGTTCGCCGAATACATCGAGTGGCGGGCCACGCATCCATCCGATGACCTGATGACCGAGCTGCTGAATGCAGAGGTGGATGAGGCCGACGGCACCCGGCGCCCGCTGGAGCGCACCGAGGTGCTGGCGTATACCGCGATGGTTGCCGGCGCCGGTAATGAGACCACCGCGCGGCTCATCGGGTTCATGGGCCAGCTGCTGGCCGAGCATCCCGATCAGCGACGTGAACTTGTCGCCGATCCGGGACTGATCCCCGGCGCCGTCGAGGAGACCCTGCGCTACGAGCCGCCCTCCCCGGTCCAGGCCCGGTACGTCGCCCAGGACGTCGAACTCTACGGCCGCACCGTGACCGAGGGTTCATACATGCTGCTGCTCAACGGATCTGCCAATCGGGATGAGAAGCACTTCCCCGATCCCGACCGGTATGACATCCACCGGGGTGGCGGCCACCTGAGTTTCGGGCAGGGCATCCACTTCTGCCTGGGCTCGGCGCTGGCACGGCTGGAGGCGCGCGTGGCGTTCGAAGAAGTTCTGGTGCGATGGCCCGACTGGTCGGTCGACTACGAGAACGCCAGCCGCGCCCGCACCTCGAGTGTGCGGGGCTGGGCGAGGCTGCCGGTCAAGACCGGGTAGTGCCGATGTTCACGCTGCGGTTCGATATGCGCTGCCCGCAGGGTGGCACATCGGAGCTGTATCGCGCGGCCCTCGAGATGTGCGCGTGGGCCGAGACGCGGGGTGCGATGCTGGCCGTTCTCTCGGAGCATCACGGCACCGAGGACGGACATCTGCCCGCACCGCTGATCCTGGCCTCGGCGATCGCGGCCCGCACCACGGCGCTCAACGTCCTGATTGCCGCCGCCGTGCTACCGCTGTATCACCCGGTGCGCCTCGCCGAGGATATGGCCGTCCTGGACAACCTCAGTGGCGGCCGGGTGCACTTCGTGTTCGGAATCGGCCACCGCGCAGAGGAATACGAACACATCGGGGTCAACGTCGGCCGGCGCGGCCGGATCGCCGATGAGAACCTCGATCTCCTGCTCCGGCTGCTGGCCAGCGATCCCGTCTACGTGGACGGCCGACGTGTCCACGTCACACCGGCCGCGGCAACGGACGGCGGCCCGCGCATCATGATCGCCGGCGGCAGCATTGCGGCGGCGCGTCGAGCCGGCCGGCACGGACTCGGATTCATCGCTCAGACCACCACACCGGGCCTGCGGGAGGCCTTCGAAGCCGCGTCGCTCGAACACGGCAATCAGCCCGGTCCGATCCAGTTCCCCGAACCCGACAGTCCGACTGTGGTTTTCGTGGCCGATGACACCGAGCTGGCCTGGGCGGAGA
Organism: Mycobacterium sp.; assembly: GCF_046330795.1. Taxonomy (GTDB): domain Bacteria; phylum Actinomycetota; class Actinomycetes; order Mycobacteriales; family Mycobacteriaceae; genus Mycobacterium. Next base: position 555,768 of record NZ_JAXLSA010000001.1, read on the forward strand.
TCGGCCCGTATCTGTTGCACGACGCCCGGATGGCGGCGTCATACCGGCACGGCGACGATTCGGTGGCCAGCATCACGCGTGCCGACACCGTCGAGGAACTGCAAGCTGCAGGACATCCCTATGGGGTGCTGACCATCGATGCCGCAGCCGAGCGGATCCGCAGCGGCAAGGCGCTACCACTGCATCCGCTGTGCGGTGGGATGCCACCGGAACTCGCCTGGCCCTATCTCGAACGCGCGGCGGCCGCCGTCAGCGCAGCACGTTCCGCGGCAGGGTGAGCGGCAGGTCCAGCGCGCTCAGCAGGCCCGGCTTTGCCTGCACCACATAGGGAATGGCGTTGACCACCCGCATCGCTGTCGACACCATTGCCCCAGCACCCGCGTCCATCGCCGAACCGAATGCACCTGGTTCACGCAGGCTGGCATTCATGGTGCATGCGATATCCGGTTCACCCTCGATCCGGACCTGATAGATCGGCCTGTCCACGCGATCGCCCCACTCCAGGCCGAGATCGGGCGCCAACCGGTTCACGTGCTCGATGATGATCGCTTCGCGGCCGTCGATCACAGCGATGGCCTGGGTGCGCAGCGCCCCACAGGTGCCGGCCTCGGCCGTGCCGAATGCCACCTGCAGGTCGCGGTCGGTGGCCACCCGGTCGAATCGCTCGCGGATCTCATCGATCCGGCAGCCCAATCCGTCGGCGATGAGCCGTAGGCCGGGACCCCACTGGAATGCGATGGCACCCGGATAGGCCAGATACGGTGTGGCATCGAGCGGTAGGCCGAAGCCCATGGCGTCGCGCATCGCCTCGGCCACCGGGTAGTCGTCGTACATGGCGATCTCGCTGGAGTAGATCTTGGTGATCGACTTGGATTGTGTCGCCAGCACCAACGCCAGATGATCGGCGGCGAACCCGGGTTCGATACCGCTGGCGTACAACGATGCACCGCCCGCCCCTGCGGCTGCGGTCAACTGGGTGCGCCACGCCTCCGGTTCGAAGGATGCCGGATGGATCAGCCGGTTCGTGGAGGTGGTGACCACGTTGATGCCTGCCGCCAGAAGACGCAGGTAGTCGGGCACCGCCGCCGCGTCCCGGTCGGGACCACTGGCCGCGTAGACCACGCAATCGGGCCGCAATGCGATCAGGGCATCGGCGTCACTGGTCGCGTACACCCCCAAGGGTCCGATGCCGACGATCTCGCCCGCGTCCCGGCCGGTCTTGTCCGGCGAGTGCACCCACACCCCCACCAGGTCGGTCCCCGGGTTCTCGGCCACGGCACGGACCGCGATCGACCCGATGCCGCCGGTCGACCACACCACCACCCGAAGCACGTTGTCTTCCATCAGGATCCTCCCTGTTGGCATTCGCCCGCGTCCGCGGCGGTCCGCAGGTATTTCCACGCAATGTCCGGCGGTAGACCGCCGCACAGCGGGGCCAGATTGAGCACCTGGCCGGCTCGTGCTGCTGCCGCTGCCTCGTCCGGGGTGAGGATGCGGTGGGTGCGGGACTCGGCGCGCAGTTCCGTCACGCTGCCGGCCGCCGTCACTCCCGCTGACGTCCCGTTGACCGGATTCCATTCGGCATAGGCCTGCGCGTCGTGCAACAGATGCGGGTCCAGTTCGTCCCAGGCAAGGTCGACGTCCTCGGCGACGAACGTGACGCTGGGTGTGTCGCGGTCGGGTAGCACCGTGACACCGGGCGGGTGACCGTGTTCGGCGCAGGCCGCTTCGTAGGCCTCCCGCGACCCAGGCATATCCCCTTGGGCCAGGTAGCCAAGGCCGTAGCGGCCCGCGCGCCGGGCCGCGGCCACGCTGCCGCCACCCCACATCAGCATCGGGCCGCCCGCTGTGTCCGGCGGCGGGGTGACGGTGACGCGCCGGGTTCCGATCTCCACGGTCTCACCGCTGAGCAATCGCCGGACCAGGTCGAGCTTCTCGTCGGCCAGGCGGCCCCGGTCGGACACGTCGAGTCCGAATTGGTCGAACTCCTCGGGCCGGTAACCGAGGCCGAATACATACGACGCTCGCCCCGCGCTGATGATGTCCAGGACGGCCATCTCCTCGGCCAGGCGGACCGGTTCGTACAGCGGCAGGACGACCGTCAGGACAATCGGGAGGCTCCGTGTGCGTGCGGCGATGGCCGTGGCCAGGATCAGCGGTGCCGGGAGGTAGCCGTCGGCCGAACCGTGATGCTCGCACAGCACGGTGGCCAGGCATCCGTGATCCTCGGCCCACTCACACATGTCGACCGCGGTCCGGTACAGGTACGTACGCGGCGCTCCGCCGGGTGCGCGCATATCGAATCTGATTGTGAACAAGCGGAATTCACCAGGTGACCGGGAGCGCTTCGACGCCGAAGATCTCCTGCTGGTTCTGGAACCGAAGCTGTTCGACGGGTACCGCCAGCTGGAGGCCGGGCAGGCGCCGCACCAATGACGATAGAGCGATCTGCATCTCGACGCGGGCCAGATTGGCGCCGATGCACTGGTGTGCGCCGTAGCCGAAACCCAGGTGCCCGCGGGCATTACGGGCTGGGTCGAATCTGCCGGGTTCGGTGACGAACTCGGAATCCCAATTGCCGGCGGGCAGGTTCATCAGGACCAGGTCCCCCGCCCGGATTTCCTGGCCCGCGATGGTGCAGTCCTCCAGGGCAACCCGTTCGACCAGGCTGTGGACCACGGTCAGGTACCGCATGAGCTCTTCGACGGTTGCGGCGACAACGGCCGGGTCGTCGGTGTCGCGGAGCCGTGCCAGGGTGTCGGGATGCTGCAGCAGGGTCAAGGTACCCAGGGAGATCATGCTGGCGCTGGTCTCATGTCCGGCCTGGAGCATGATCACCGCGTTCATGGCCACGGTCTCGAGGGAGAGTTCCCCGGCCGCAACATGATCGGTGATCAATCGGCTCACCAGGTCGTCACCAGGCTCGCGTTCCTTGCGCGCCACCAGCTCGAACATGTACCCGAACAGGGTGCCTGTGGCCGCCGACTTCTCTTCGACGGACGAGCTCGAGTCCAGCCCGGCCAGACTCCACTTCTGGAAGAACTCATGGTCCTCATAGGGCACTCCGAGGAGCAGGCAGATGACGAGAGACGGAACCGGCAGCGCGAAATCGCGCACGATATCGCACGGCGGGCCATTGGCCGCGATCCGGTCGAGGAATCCGTCGACGATCTCCTGGATCTGCGGCCGCATGGCTTCGGTACGCCGAAAAGTGAAGTCGCCGGTCATCATTCGGCGCAGCCGGTTGTGCTCCGGGTCGTCGATCCGGGGAAAGAGAACCGGCAGCGTATCCCCCAGGTCTGCCTTCATGGCGTCCGGAATAGTGTCGGCGCTCAGCCTCGGATCGACCAGAGCGGCCCTGATGTCCGCATAGCGGCTACAGACCCACGTGCGCTCCTCACGCCACATGGCCTCCACCATGCCCGGCCGATCCCGCCACTGGGCGAACTCCGCGGGCGGCGCTAATGGGCAGCGTGGGTCCCGGGGCATCGGGAACGTCGGCAGATCGGTTCCGGCCTGCGGTGCGGCAGCCATCGGCCTCCTTCGATTCGACAGCTGACTGTCAATTGCTGAGCCTAAGGTTCGCACTAGTGGCAGTCAACTGTCGGTTGTTAGGCTGATGGGATGGAATCCGCGGTCGATCGCGCAACACGGGCCGATGCCGTCCGCAACGCCGACAAGATCCTCCGCTCGGCCCGCGCCGTCTATGCCCACGTCGGTCCCGACGCCCAGATGAGCGCCGTCGCAACACATGCCGGTGTCGGAGAACGCACACTCTATCGACACTTCCCCACCAAGGCCGTGTTGTTGCGCGCCGCGCTCGATCAGAGCATTGCCGAGGACCTCTCGCCGGCCATCGAGCGCTGCCTGGCCAACCCGGACCCGATGGCGGGTCTGGCCTCGTTGATCGATGCGGCCATCGCTCTGGGCGCCCGGGAACATTGCATCCTGCAGGCGGCCCGCGCATCCGGTGCGCTGACCGACGATGTCTCCGGCCCGCTGTATGCGGCCCTGGAGAGTCTGACAACCCGCGCCCAACGGGCGGGCCTGCTGCGCCCCGACCTGGTCGGTGCCGATCTTCCCCGTCTGATCGCGATGCTGCACAGCGTGCTGTGGACCATGGATCCCGCCACTGGCGGCTGGCGCCGGTACCTCGAACTGATCCTCGACGCCATCAGCACCTCCCCGCAGAAGCGCTCTCTGCCAACAGCACCGGAGTTGCGTGGCATGTCGGACTCGGACAACTGGCCACTGTGAGCGGGGCAGGCGTGAACGAACTGCGATTCGACGGGAGGGTCGCGGTCGTCACCGGCGCCGGCGGCGGGCTGGGCCGGCAGTACGCACTGCTGCTCGCGGCCCGCGGCGCTCACGTTGTGGTCAATGACACCGGCGGTTCGGTGACCGGCCACGGCTCGCCGACCGATACCGCGCAGCAGACTGCCGACGACATCAGTATTGCGGGCGGCTCGGCGATTGCCAGTACCCATAGTGTGACCACCGTGGAGGGCGGCCGAGCCATTGTCGACGCGGCCCTCGAACGGTGGGGGCGGTTGGACATCGTCGTCAACAACGCCGGCATCGTCGACGATGCGCCGTTCGATCAGATGACCGACCATCGCCTCCAGCCCCTCCTGGACGTCCATCTGCGGGGCGCGTTCAACGTCACACGCCCGGCGTGGACGGTGATGCGGGACAACGGATTCGGGCGGATCGTGAACACCTGCTCGGCGGCCGGTCTGCTCGGTTCCGTGCACATGAGCAACTACGCCACGGCCAAGGGCGGCATTCTGAGCCTCACGCGCGTTCTGGCGGCCGAAGGCGCCGATCTGGACATCAAGGTCAACGCGATCGCACCGATCGCCGCCACCCGGATGCTGGACTACTCGTTGCGCAGCGTCGATGCATTGAACGATCCGGCCTCAGCGGCGGCGGCCCAGGAGATGATGCGGCCATTCCTGGACCGGCTGGACCCCGCCCTGGTGGCGCCGGTGGTCGCATTCCTGGCGCACCCGGACTGCCCGGTATCGGGTGAGGTGTACACGGCCGGGGCCTGCCAGGTGGCGCGCTACTTCGTCGGCAGGACCCGCGGCTACCACAACCCGGGATTGTCGGTCGAGGACGTCGCCGCCAACATCGACCGCATTCGGGATGTGTCGCACCACACCGTTCCCGAGGGTCCCGGTGACGAGATGGCCGAACTGTACGGCGCGCTGTTCGGCGCTAACTGATCACCGGGTCGAACTCGATGTGGATGGACGTCAACCCTCGCATGATGAACGTCGGCTCGAAGTCGTAGTGCCGGTTGCCCTCCGGCCCGTGGTCCTTCTCCGAAATCCGGATGTTCGTCATCCGGTCCAGGATCCGGTTCAGCGAGATGCGCCCTTCGGCGCGGGCCAGTGGTGCCCCGAGGCAGGAGTGCGAGCCGCGGCCGAATGCAACGTGCTCGCGTACGTTCTTACGATCGACCTGAATATCGTTGGGATTCTCGAACTTCCGTGGATCGCGGTTGCTGGCGCCGGGCAGCAGCATCACGACCGTACCGGCCGGGACCGCCAGTTCGCCGATCTGGGTGTCCTTGCCCGCGAGCCGGAAGTGGGTCTTGACCGGGCTTTCCAGTCGCAGTGTCTCTTCGACGAAGCCGGGGATCAGATCACGTTCGGTGCGTAGCTTCTCCTGGATGTCCGCACGTTCGGCGACGGTTCGGATCGCGGCGCTGAGCAGCTTGGTGGTGGTGTCCTGCCCGGCCGCGAACAGGAATGTTGCCACCTTCACCACCTCGTCGACGGTTGGGGTGGACCCGTCGGGATATTTCGCCTGCGCCAGTTCGGTCAACGTATCGGCGCGTGGATCGGCCCGTCGGTCGGTGATGTAACCGGCGAACTTCTCCTCCAGCCACAGCAGCGGATTGTGCGCGACGGTCTCCTCCTCGCCCAGACCACCGAGTGGCTCACCCGACAGCACCGCACGGAACTGCGGATGGTCCTCGGCGGGCACGCCCAGCAGATCGGCCACCACCAGCGTCGCGAACGGTTTGGCGTACTGCTCCATGAACTCGCAGTGCCCGCGGGACAGGAAGGTGTCCAGCTGCTGGTCGGCCAGCCGCCACATGAACTCCTCGTTCTCGCTGAGCCGCTTCGGGGTGATCAGCTTGTTGAGCAGCCCCCGGGTCCGGGCGTGCTGCTCGCCGTCCATCGTGACGATGTGTTCGGCCATCGGGATCTGCGCGCGGTGTTCTTCGATCTGCGCACCGATGTCGGGGCCCTGCGGGGTGAAGGGCAGCGGTGGGAACGGCCCGGCCACCGCCACACACGAGGACATCACCGGATCCTTGTAGGCCGCAAGGGCTTCTGCGTATCCGGTGATCGCCAGGACGTTCTGCGGGGTGGCGGTCCGGACCGGACCGGATGAACGCAGGTGGTCGAAGTACCGATAGGGATCGGGGATCAGGGACTGATCGCTGAAGTAGTCGATGGTCTCGACGGCGTCGGTCTGAGTCACGTTCTCTCCTGTCACAGTGTCATTCCGGCCGTCTCGGCCACGTGGCCGTCGCTGACGTCCATCACCTCGCCGATTCGTTCGGCAATCTCCTCGGCGCTGATCGACGGGCTCGTAATCCCCTTGGTACACACCACGGCAATGCGTGCGACACCGCCCATGCCGGCCTGGAGCACCTCACCGTTGAGCGGGCAGGATTCATGGGCCAGGAAGGCGGCGGCCGGTGCGCACAGTTCGGGCGGCATGCTGGCGTTGATCTGGTCCATCACATCCCCGGGGATGGACATCTCGGCGGACAAGGTGTCCGAATGCGCCGCGGACAGCCGGGTGAACGCCCGGGGCGCAATGGCATTGACCCGGATCCCGTGGACCAACCCCTCGGTGGCCAGGTTCCGGGTCAATCCGAACACCGCGCCCTTGGCCGCACCGTAGCTGCTCAGCTGGGTGATCCCGCCGAGCGTTGCCTCCGACACCGTGTTGACAACGCGTCCATAACCGGCCGCGATCATGTGCGGCCAGGCCGCCTGGGTGACGAACACGGTACCCAGGTAATGCACCTCCAGCATGCGGCGGAACTGCTGAGCCGTCAGGTCTTCGAACATCGCCGGATCGTGGATCCCGGCATTGTTGACCACGATGTCGATCCGGCCGAAGGATTCCAGTGCGGTCTTGACCACGCGGGCCGCCGAATTCTGTTCTGCCACCGACGCGTAACACGCCACTGCCGAACCGCCGGCATCCTGGATCTCGGCGACGACGCTGTCGGCGGGATCCGACGACTCCCCCGTTCCGGTGAGTCCACCGCCGATATCGGCCACCACGACGTGCGCACCCTTGGCGGCCAACAGCAATGCGTGCGCGCGGCCCACGCCCCGACCGGCGCCCGTCACGACGGCCACCCGGCCGTCGAAACGAAGCTCGGAGCGCAGTTCAGACATCGAACAGCACCGGCACCGATGTCGGTGATCGGAACACCTGACCCCGGATGTGTGGATCGTTGCCGTCCGGGTCCAGGCGCAGGTTCGGCAGCCGATCGAATAGCAGATTGAGCGCCGTGCGCATCTCGAGGCGGGCCAGATGCATTCCGAGACAGACGTGTACGCCGTGGCCCCACCCCAGGTTCGACCGAGCCGGGCGGAAGATGTCGAATCGGTCCGGATCGGGCCAGCGGTCCTCCTGCCGGTTGGCCGCGCCCAGCATCGGCATCACCGACGAGCCGGCCGGGATCTGCACACCCCCGAGCTCGGTGTCCCGTGTGGCGGTACGCGTGATGGTCAGCAGCGGCGGCTCCCAGCGCACGCCTTCCTCGATGGCCTGTGGGATCAACGCCCGATCGTCGCGGACGGCGTTGAGCTGCAACGGATCCGACAGCAGTCCGAGCAACAGGTTGCCCAGCGACCGATAGGTCGTCTCGACCCCGGCCGGCAGCAGCAGCCGCAGGAAGGAGTAGATCTCCTCATCCTCGAGTTTCTGCCCGTCGATCTCGGCGGCGGCCAGCGCGCTGATCAGATCGTCGCGCGGTTCGGCCCGGCGGGCCGCCAGGATGGGGGCGAAGTACTCGCACAGCGCTGCCGCGGCGGCCAGTCCGCGTTCGGGGTTCATGATCCAGCTGAGCAGCGAGATGGACCAGCGCTGGAACTGCGGGTAGTCCTCCTCCGGCAGCCCCAGCAGCCCTGCGATGATCTGGCTCGGGTAGTCGAAGGTGAACTCCTTGACCAGATCTGCCCTGCCGTTGGCGGCGAACTGGTCGATCAGCCCGTTGGCCACCCGGCCCACCAGCTCGTCCTGGTAGTGCGCCAATGCCTTCTGCGAGAACGCCTTCGAGACCAGGGAGCGCAGTCGACCGTGGATCGGTTCATCCATGCCGAGCATCACCCGCTCACCGAGTACCGGACCGAATGCCGCGATCACGCCCTTGGACGAGAACGTGTCGTTGTCCTTGAGCAGCTGCTGGGCCTCCTCGAACCGGTACACGATGAACACCGGCAGGGATTCCTCGTGCGGCATGCCCGAGACGTCGAGGCGCTGGACCGGTTCCTCGCGGCGCAACCGCGCGAGTTCGGTGTACGGATCGCGGACGTCGCCGGACACCGCGTCGTCGAAAGCCCCGAAGTCCTCGAGGTCGTCAAAGAGCTGTTCCATTGTCTTCCTTCACTACTGGGCTGGAGTTACTGAGCCGGGTAGGCCACCGATTTCACCTCGGTGTACTGCCGGAAGCCTTCGACGCCGTTCTGGCGTCCGACGCCGCTGGCCTTGTAGCCGCCGAATGGGGTGTCAGCGCCGTAGCCGACGGTGCCGTTCAGTCCGATGAACCCGGCGCGCAGGCGACGCGCGACCGCCAGGGAGCGGTCCAGCGAACCCGACATGACATTGCCGGCCAGGCCGTAGACGTTATCGTTGGCGATCCGGACCGCATCGTCATCGTCGTCGTAGGGAATCACCACCAGCACCGGGCCGAAGATCTCCTCCTGCGCGATGGTCATCGAGTTGTCGACATCGATGAAAAGAGTTGGGTCAACCCAGAATCCGCTGTCGAAGCGAGCCGGTGAATCGGTGCTGCCGACCAGCATGGTGGCACCCTCGTCGACGCCCCTACGGATGTACCCCAGGATGCGGTCGCGCTGGCGTTCCGAGATCACCGGACCGCACAGCGTGCCGGGGTCCTGCGGGTCGCCGGCGAACATGTTCGCGTAGATGGCCTGCAGGATCGCCACGCCTTCGTCGTAGCGCGAGCGCGGCAGCAACATGCGGGTGGGGGCCGCGCAGCCCTGGCCGGCGTGCATCAGCGGGCCGATGCCCAGAAGGCAGGCGGTGTTGAAGTCGGCATCGTCCAGCACGATGGTGGCAGACTTTCCGCCCAGTTCGAGGAACAGCCGCTTCATGGTGGCGGCGCCCTTCTCCATGATCCGTTGTCCCACCGCGGTCGAGCCGGTGAATGAGATCATGTCGACCTTCGGCGACAGTGTGAGTTCCTCGCCGACAAAGTGGTCCGAGGCCGGCACGACATTGACGACGCCGGCGGGGATGTCGGTGTGCTCGTTGATCAGCCGGCCCAGCCGGGTCGCGTTGAACGGGGTGTTGGGCGCGGGTTTGAGCACCACGGTGTTGCCGGGCGCCAACGCCTGCGCGAGCTTGTTGATGGTGACCTCGAAGGGAAAGTTCCACGGCACGATGGCGCCGACGACGCCGACGGGCTCGTGCCACACCTTGCGTCGGGTCTGCTGCCCGGTGACCGATACGAACGCCTCACCCAGATCGTCCTCCCAGGCGAATTCGTCGATCATCCGGGCCGGATACTTCAGACCGTCCTGCAGCGGCGCGTCCAGCTGCGGGCCATGGGTGACCGCGCGCGGGCAGCCGACCTCCCGGATCAGCTCCTCCCGCAGCTCCTCGAGCTCACCCTCGATGGCGTCGTGCAACTGCAGCAGGCACGCCTTGCGCAGGTCAGGGTTCGTCGACCAATCCGATTCGTCGAAAGCGCGACGGGCGGCATCGATGGCCCGATGCATATCGGCCTTCGAGGCGTCGCACACCCGCCCGAGATCCTCCTCGGTGGCCGGGTTGATGTTGGCGAATGTCCCGGCCTCCCCCTCGACCAGCTTGCCGTCGACCAGCATCCGCGCTTCGTGGGTCACCTCAGGCATTGTTGTTCTCCTTGGCGGCTTGCTCCTTCTTGGCGGCGCGCTTGGCCGCGACGGTGACCATCTTCATCAGCACCGGCTGTGGCAGGACCCGGGCAGCGGCCACCATCGCCCGCTGCGAGAGGGTCAGCGGCACCTGGCCATTACGCATGGTGCCCTGACGCGGGAGGCCCATCACCAGTCGGCTGACCTGGTGCATGCCCGCCGCCGGCAGGAAGCGGTTGGACACCAACAACATCGACGCATCCAGGCCGACCCCACGGCGTCGGAAGGGCGCCTGTTCGTCCAGAGCCCGCACCAGGCCGTCGGTGAATTTCGATGCCGGCCGGGCCAGGTTGCCCACCGCGAAGCGGCCGCGCTTGTCGATGGTCCGGTGCATCCGCGCATACGGGCCATCGAAGTCCCGTTCGTCAACAGTGCCGGCGTCGGTGATGATGTCGGTGTCGTAGGTTCCCGCGATCAGAACGGTGACGCCCAGCCCGAACGGCGCGATCTCGCCGGCCATCGATTCGGCCCAGCGTTCCAGCGCGCCCTTGGCGGCCGAATAGGCCGCGATGTTCGGTTGGCCACGTACCCCGCCGGCGCTGGACACCACGATGATGCGGCCCGCGCCGGCCGCCCGCATTGCCGGCAGCAGGGCCTTGGTCAAGGCGACGGGACCCAGCACATGGGTACCGAACATGTTCTGCCACAGCGCCGGATCCGATTCCTCGACCATACCCGCGGCCGAGATGCCCGCATTGTGGACCAGACCGAACGGCGCACCCCCCAGCGCCTCCTCGATCGCCTTGCCTGCCGCGGAGACGGATTCGGGGTCCAGCAGATCGAGCTGGACGGGGATCAGCCGGTCGTCATCGTCAGCCGCTCCGGTGGCCTCGCGGAGCGCGGCCATATCACGCTCGGGTCTGCGCATCGCCGCAACCACACGCCACCCCTCGCGATAAAGGCGTGCGGCCGAGGCGAATCCGAGTCCCCGGGACGCGCCGGTGATGACGACGCTGCGCGGTTCACCCATTCGCGGATCCCTGCGCACAACGATCGCTCTTCGAACCAAGTTCGACATCGAGGTTCTGGGCGGGCCCCTGCTGCCACGTGGCCCACTTGCCGACCGAGTACGGACCCTCGGCTCCGTTCGCCCGGTAGAACCCTTGTGGGTCATAGACCTTCGCTTCCGGGTACGGCCAGGGGCAGGCGACCGAGGTGGCCAGTCCGCTGGCCTTGATCGCCCAGAACCAACCGCCGTAGGCGAAGTACGACACGTTGATGATCACGAACATCACCAGGAATGTGCCGAGTACCGGCTTCTTCGGGAAGATCCTGGCCTTCGCTGCGAGCTTCTCCGCTACCGACTTGCCGGTGTCGTCGCGGTAGACCAGTATCGCGGCCGGGATCATCACGAAGGTCACGGACAGCGACTCCCAGATCAGCGGGAACTGGAATGTGCTGCCCGGGAACAGGGTTCCGAACGGAATGGTCTGTGAGTAGATGTACAGCCCGGTCCGCACCAGACTGACCTCGAGCATGGCATCGAAGATGAAACCGATGACCAATACCAGTGCGCCCAGGCTGATCAGCGGGTGCCGGGACACGAAAGCCTGCGGGCCGTGTTTGGCCTGCAGCTTGCGCAGGATCCAGATCGCCGGGAAGTACGGGCCGAAGTAGAAGGTGACGTATCCGAACACGATGAACGGTTCGACGGTCGGCGACATCATCACCAGCGGCCAGTTCTCCGGCCAGTGCAACAGCATCGGGTTGTACACGGCGTAGGGCGACCAGTTCATGATCGGGTCCTGCCAGACGATCAGCGTGGTGCACAACACCATCAGCAGCACCGGACTGCCGGGGTCCTTGCGCCAACCGCGGATGAATACCACGGTCAGGACCACCACCATGAGCAGGGCGCCGACTTGCGGGATGACCTGCCAACGATCGAATCCCGTCAGGAATTCGACCGGACGCGGCCGACCTTCGACATTGGGGTTCGCCACCCGGGGGTCGACCGCGGTACGGCCCACCGCGGCGAACAACCCGAGGAATCCGAGCCATGCGGAGAGCGCGATCCAGCGGCCCCAGTTCGGGCCCGTCCGGGCCGGTGGCGGTGCATCACCCTGTTCGTCCAACGATGTCGACTCGCGCGTGGTCATGACTACTCCTCTCCGAAGCGGTCAACGAGTTTGGAGTTGACACCGTCGGGGTCCAGCGTCCGGGCCACCAGGTAGCCCGCGCCCATCCAGGCCCGGCGGGTCCACTTGCCGAACGACACCCGGGTGCCCGGGGCGCCGGATGCCGCGGGCAGCATCTTGACCCGCTCGAGGGCCTCCTTGACGCCACGCGGACTCAGCGGATGTGCGTCAGAGAACGCGCGCACCAGGGTCTCGGCGACATCGCGATTGACCACGGACACGCAGTACTCGGGTCGCGCGCCGTACTTCTCGGCATAGCGATCGAGGAAATCCTGCCCGATCGGGTTGCCCTCGTCGTACTGGTCGACGCCGATCCAGCCCAGGAACGCCTGCCACATGATCGGATTCACCCAGGCGTTCTGGAACGCCGTGGTGGTGAACCGCGGCGGATCCCAGTCCAGTGCCTCCAGGGCCGGGTTGATGAAGACGATCCCGAAGCCGAAACCGAGGTGCACGATCGCCTCGGACTTGGCCTCGTGCAGGGTCCGAACCGCGTCATTGATGTCCTGCGCGGTCTGGGCCACCACGGATTCCGCCACGATACGGATTCCTTTGCGGCGGCACGCACTTCGCAGGTTGGTCAGATAGCTCTGACCGATCAGGCTCTGCTCCATCAGCACACCGATCTGGCTCAGGTTGCGTTTGGCCAGTAGGTCGGCGATGAAGATGGGTTCGTCGGTCATCGAGCCCTGCGGGAAGGCGAATGTCCATTCACCCAACCAGTCGTCGGTGCCCGTGACACTGATGGCCGGCACCTTGAAGCGCTCTTCGATGGCTTCCCGCATCGGTACGCAGTTGTCGGTGATGTTGGGCCCGAAGACCACCAGGCAGCCCTGGTCGACGAGATCGGCGTACGCGTCGATCACCGCCTTGACCGAACCCTTCGGCAGGCCTTCCACCTCGGAGTAGATCATCTGCACAGGGCGGTCCATCAATCCCTGCGCGCGCGCCTCTTCGAAGACCAGGTCGAAGGTCTGGGAGAAGCTGGCCTGCAGCACCTCTGGAAATCCGGGCGGCAGGGTGAAGTCCATCAGATAGCCGACCTTGATCGGCTCTGCGGTGCTCTCGTAGGACATGTCAGCCTTCCGCCGGTGTCAGATAGATATCGATCATCTCGGCCAGTCCGCGGCCCACAACCAGATCGTCGGTGAGCGGTCCGGCGATGGCGGCCTGCGCCGCGTCCCTCGGGCTCAGGCCCTCGGCCACCAGTCGCCCCGCCGCGATGAGCACCCGGGTGGAGGCCACCTCGCGCAGGCCGCCGGTTTCGAGCCGGCGGATGGCCTGACCGAACCGGACCAGTTGTGCTGCGGTGGCCACATCCACACCTGACTCGTGCGCGACGATGCCTTCCTCGACTTCCGGTGCCGGAAAGCCGAATTCGATGGCCACCATGCGCTGTCGGGTGGAGTCCTTGAGATCCTTGAGCACACTCTGATAGCCGGGGTTGTAGGAGACCACCAGGCAGAACCCGGGGGCGGCGTCGAGTGTCACGCCCAGCCGTTCGATCGGCAACTGGCGCCGGTGATCGCCGAGGGGATGAAGGACCACGGTCGTGTCCTGACGCGCCTCGACCACTTCGTCGAGGTAGCAGATGGCGCCCTCACGCACCGCTCGGGTCAGCGGACCGTCGACCCACACCGTCTGGTCACCCTGGAGCAGGTAGCGACCCACCAGATCGGCGGTGGTCAGATCGTCGTGGCAGGACACTGTGATCAGCGGCCGGCCGAGGTCGTAGGCCATCGCCTCGACGAATCGTGTCTTCCCGCATCCGGTGGGACCCTTCAGCACCAGCGCGAGGCCCTGCCGATAGGCCGCCTTGAAGACGGTCTCCTCGTTCCCGATCGCCTGGTAGAAGGGCCGCTGCGGTGATTCCAGCGTGATCACTCCGTTCGGGTGAGCGGGCTCGGCCTGCACCGAGGTCGTCATCGATGTCCTCCTCGTCGAACGCGGCGCCGATAGCACCCTAGCGCGGAACAGATATTTGGTTCAAGCATTTGGCGGTGATTGGTCAGGACACCCGGCGGCGGACCTCGGCAGCCCGGATCGCCGACCGGAATATCGGGCCGATGACGGCCGGCAGTTGGTCCGGTCGGCCCACGGTGGCGTGCGCGGCGCCGCCGAACACCGCGCGCAATGCCGCCACCTCGGTGCCGGCCCCCACGGTCAGGCACACGCAGCCGGTCCCCCGGCGACGGGCTTCGGTCAGTGCCCGGCGGGCGTCGGCGGCGCCGTACTCACGCTCGTAACCGTGGTCATAGGCCAGACCGTCCGAGAGCACCACGAGCAGGCGTCGTGCGGTACCGCCGTCGGCCTCCAGCACGGCGGTACCGTGCCGGATGGCCGCGCCGAGGCGGGAGTATCCGCCGGGCTCCAGGCTGTTGAGGCGTCGCAGTACCACCGTGTTCAAAGTTTCGCCGAATCGCTTGACCGGCAGCATGTTCACCGCCTGTCGACCCTGGGAGTTGTAGGCGAACAGCGCCACCCGATCGCCCAGGTCATGCAGCGCGACGGTCAGCGCCGCGGCCACCGTGCGCTGCTGCTGGTGCACCGTGCGGCCAAGGCTGCCGGGTTCGGCGGCCGAACCCGAGACGTCCAGCAACAGCAGCACCGACAGATCGCGTCGGCGCCGAAGATTGTCGAGGTACACCGCTTCATCGGGCGCCGAACCGGCCCGCACCTCGAGGCGTTCCTCGATCGCGGCGTCGATATCGATATCGTCCCCCTGGGGCTGCCGGTGTCGCCGCTGCAGGCCCAACCCCAGCCGCGCGAGCGGGCGGGCCACGCTGAGTGCGTCGTCGATGGTGCCCGAGGCCCCGGTTTCGACGGCCGGCATCGTCTCGGTGACGGTGCACCAGTCGGATCGGTACCGCTTGCGGGCGATATCCCACTCCGGATACGTGAACCTGCTGGGACGGAGGTTGACCACCTCGTCGGGCGTCCCGGTGGAAGCCGTCGACACCACCGCGCGGGCCCCCCGGTTGGATCGGTTGGTCCGGTGGGTCGGCGTGTCCGCACCGGGCGGGCCGCCACTGTCATCGGTGCTGCGCGCCGAGTTCAGGAGCTTCTTGAGCCAATTGCCGATCGCGCCACCACCGCCCACCGGACTGGTGAACAGGTCGGCTCCGCCGCTGTCGTCGATCTCGCCGTCGTCTAGTTCCTCAAGTTCGGCCTTCGCGAGCTTGTGCGGCACGTGGCCCGCGCCGTGCTGGTCGGCCTGCGTCGCGGCAGACCGCTGCGCCGCAATGACGCTCTTGGGCCGAAGAACACCGAAATCGGTTGGAGGTTGCGGCAATTCGATCTTCGACGAGGCCAGCACCAGGGAGTCGGCCGGCGAGGTGCTGCCGGGGTCCGGGGACTTATCCAGCAGGTCCGACAACGCCGCCGGGATCAGATAGGCGTTCTCACGGAGCGCGCGACGCCCCTCCGCGCAGAGGTAGCGCTCCGCCAGCCGGGGTTTGCGCACCAGAGCGCCGATGATGTCGGGTGCCAGGCTGCCCGCCGCGATCAGTGAGGCCTGGACGGCCAGCTGAGCGCGCTGGCGGGCCGCTGGCACCCCCGGATCGAGGTGGATGGTCTGTCCGTCGGTCCACGGCGGCTCACCGGGGCCGGTCTCTGCCACCGCGACCGCGCGTCCGGCGAGCGCCGAAGCCAGTAGCTCGAGGGACGTTGTCCGTTCGGCGACAGCGGTTTTCGGATCATCCGCCCCACCGTTCGGCACCGCGCCCTCCGATTTCGGACCTGTTGACCAAATATCTGTTCCACCGTAGAGTTCAGCGGACCGCCCGTCAATCACCGACGAGGAAGAGCCGAGGAACATGATCGACTTCACGGGGCAGACGGCGATCGTCACGGGGGCCGGCCGCGGTCTGGGCCGGCTGTACGCCCTCGACCTGGCTCGCCGCGGCGCCGCAGTGGTGGTCAACGACCTGGGTGGCAGCATGCGCGGCGACGGCACCGACCGAAGCCCGGCCGACGATGTCGTCGCTGAGATCAGCGCTGCCGGCGGAACCGCGGTGGCCTCCTATGATTCGGTCGCCACACCCGAGGGCGGGGCGGCCATCGTCGCGTCGGCACTGGACAACTTCGGCCGCTTGGACGTGGTGGTCAGCAATGCCGGCATCTTCGGCTCGGTGCTGTTCGAAGATCTGACCGTCGACCAGTGGCGGCGCATGTTGGAGGTGCACCTCGATGGTGGCTTCCATCTCGCCCAGCCGGCGTACCGGGCCATGCGGTCGGCGGGTCGCGGCGGCCGCTTCGTATTCATCTCGTCGTCCGCCGGGATGTTCGGCCAACCGATGGAGGCGCACTACGCGGCCGCCAAGGCCGGTTTGGTCGGATTGATGAACGTCATCGCCATCGAGGGCGAGGCCCACGGCATCCTGGCCAATTCGGTCCTGCCGACCGGCTTTTCCCGGATGGTCACCGAGACCGTCGGCGATGAGAAGTTCCTGGCCGAGTCGGGGTTCATGCGCGCCATCCGGCCCGAGCTGGTGGTACCCCTGGTCACCTTCCTGGCCAGCCGGGCCTGCACCTTCACCCATCGCAGCTATTCGGCATGTGCGGGGCGGTATGCCCGGGTGTTCGTCGGACTGGGCCATGGCTGGCTGGCGGAATCCGCGGCGACGCCCAGTGCCGAGGACATTGCCGATCGGCTCGACGAGATCTCGGCGACCGATCCCTTCCTGGTGCCGGCGTCCATCGTCGACGAGGTGCTCGAGGTCTGCGACCGCCGCGGAATCAGTGCGATGCCCGGCGGCGCCGAGGTCGCCTTCCCCGAACAACAGGCTGCCGATCGGTAGGATCGTGACCTGATGACCACCTCGCGGATCGACGGCGCAGCACCCGGCGCGAAAGCGCGCGCCGACGCATCGACCGAGGCCACCCGCCGGATCGAGATCCTGCAGACGGCGGATTCGGTGATCGCCGAGTACGGGCTGCGGGCCTCGGTGCAGCAGATCGCCGATGCCGCAGGCATTCTCGCGGGCAGCCTGTACCACCATTTCGAATCCAAGGAAGCCATCCTGGTCGAGCTGATCCGCCGCTACCACGCGGACCTCGACCGAGTGGGCGACGCGGCTCTCGAGCGACTCGACCAGCCCGATCCGCCGGCACCCGACCAGCTGATCCTCGCCCTGAGCCGCGATATCGCCCGATGCGCCGCCGGGCATCGGGCCGCACTGCAGATGTCGTTCTTCGAAGGCCCCAGCTCGGATCCCGAGCTTGCGGCGCTGACCAGACGGCGGCCGGAGAAGATCCAGGCCGCCATGTCGCAGGCGTTGCGGGCCGGCCGCTGGAGTGGTTACCTGCGACCGGAATTCGACCTGCCGATCCTGGCCGACCGGTTGTGCCAGAGCATGCTGCACGTCGGCCTGGATGTCATCCGGCACAAGGCATCCAGTGATGCGGTTGCCACGCTCAAATGCCGGATGGCATTGCACGGCCTGGCCACCAAGCGGCCCACCGATGCCATGCTGGACCGCTCACGAGCGATGGCTGCGGCCAATGCCGTGATCGATTCGTGGACCGATGACCGAGAGGGACGGGACAAGGCCGCGCACGTGCGGGCGGTCGCCCGGATGGAATTCGGGCGGCGCGGTTACGAGATGACCACCATCCGCGATATCGCGGCGGCCGCAGGATTGGGTACCGGTACGGTCTACCGCATCATCGGGTCCAAGGATGAACTGCTGATGTCGATCATGGTCAACTTCGGCCAGAAGGTCGGCGGCGCCTGGACCGACATCATGTCGTCGGATTCCACCGTGATCGAGAAGCTGGATGCGCTGAACTGGCTCCACGTCAACGCCCTCGACCGGTTCACCGACGAATTCCGGATCCAGCTGGCCTGGATGCGGCAGTCCTCACCGGGTACCAAGAGTCCCGCGTTCTCCTTCGATACCCGAATCCGGGAGATGAAAGCGCTGCTCTCCGAGGGCATTCGAGCTGGGGATGTGTCGATCGACAGCCCACCGGGCGATATGTTGGCCCGCTGCGTGATCGGTGACGGCTGGATCCCGGAAAACATCCTGCGCGATATCGGGGTCCGGAATTCGCAGGTGCTCAACCGCGACACCATGCTGCGCGGCATCGCCGTCCGCCGCCGCTGATCCTCCCGACCCTGAGCAGACCAAATATCTGTTCCAACCATTGACCAAATATCTGTTCCGCAGTAGTGTCCGCTCGGGTAGATCCGCCATGGAAGGGTTCGGAATGGGACGTGTAGCGGGCAAGGTGGCAGTGGTCAGCGGCGCGGCGCGCGGGCAGGGCCGGGCACATGCAGTGAAGCTGGCCGCCGAGGGCGCCGACATCATCGCGGTCGACCTGTGCGAGGACATCGAGACCAACAGCTATCCCCTGGCCCGGCCGGAGGATCTGGACGAGACGGCGCGATTGGTCGAGAAGGAGGGGCAGCGCGCCCACACCGCCATCGCCGATGTGCGGGACCGGGTCGGGTTGGCCGCGGCCATCGACGCCGGCGTCAGTGAGCTGGGCGGCCTGCACATCGTGGTCGCCAACGCCGGTATCGCACCGCTGACCGCCGGACTGCCCATGCAGGCCTGGGTGGACGCCGTGGACGTCGACCTGATCGGGGTGATGAACCTGGTGCACGCCAGCCTGAAGCACCTCGAGGCCGGGGCATCCGTCATCGCCACCGGCTCCCTGGCCGCCTACCTGGCTTCGATGCAGGGTCGCAGCGTCGGCGACGTCGATGCACCCGGTGGCGCCGGGTATTCGTTCGCGAAGCAGGTAGTGGCGCACTACATCAACGATCTCGCGATCCAGTTGGCGCCCCGGTTCATCCGGGCCAACGCCGTACACCCCACCAACGTCAACACCGACATGCTGCACAACATCGACATGTACCGGCAATTCCGCCCCGATCTGAAGGATCCGACCCGGGAGGACGCCGAGCTGGTCTTCCCGGTGCTCAATGCGATGCCGATCCCATTCGTCGAACCCGAGGACATCAGCGAGGCCGTGGTGTTCTTCGCCTCCGACGCCGCGCGGTACATCACGGGTCAGCAGCTCAAGGTCGACGCCGGCGGTTACGTCAAGACGATGCCCTGGACGCTGCGCTGACGTTTCGGTGTGCCGTCACGGCTCCGACCACGCGCCCTCGGCGTTCCCGAGGTCACTGAAGTCCTTGTGGCCCAGGCCTGCAACGCACCCGCCGTCCACGACGAACTCCGAACCGGTGGAGTAGCTCGACTCGTCGCTGGCCAGGTACACCACCAGGTTCGATACCTCGGCGGGCTCGGCGGCGCGGCCCAGGGCGGTCTGGAACAGGTCCTCGGGCACACCCTCGACCATAGGGGTCCGGATCAGACCCGGATGTATCGAGTTGACCCGGATCCCCCACTGCCCCAATTCCATTGCCGCCGACTTGCTGATGCCGCGAACGCCGAACTTTGCCGCGGTGTAGCCATGCGTCATCGCGGTCCCGGCCAGGCCTTCGATCGACGAGATGTTGATCATCGACCCCCCGCCGGCCGCGCGCATGGCCTTGACCGAGGCCCGCATGCCCAGGAAGACACCAGTCAGGTTGATGTCGATGATGCGTTGCCAGTCACCCAGGTCGTAGTCCTCGACGGTGCCGACGTTGATGATGCCCGCGTTGCTCACCAGGACGTTCAGCTTTCCGAAGGTGGAGACCGTGGCTTCCACCGCGGCCTCCCAGTCCTCGGGACTGGTCACGTCCAGATGGATGTAGCGGGCGGCCGCACCGATCTCCTTGGCCACCAGCTCACCCTCGGCGTCCAGGACGTCACCGCAGACCACCTGGGCGCCCTCGGCGACCAATGCCCGGGCGTGGGAGGCGCCCATCCCCCGCGCTCCGCCGCTGATCAGAGCCACCTTGCCGGTCAGCCGTCCCGCCATCAATCCTCCTGTGCTGTCGAAGCGTTCAGCTGATCTCAGCATGCCGCGTGCGCGGTTCAGAACGGTTCGCCGAATTCAGCCGGAGTGGCAGCGTCGCAAGGGCCAGCATGCCGATCAGTCCGAGCGTCTGGACCACGGCGTAGAACCGGACGCCGCCGTCGTGCAGCACGTTCCCGACAATCATCGGCAGGAAGGCCAGGACGTAGATCCCGATCATCGCCGGCATGAACGGATCAACCCGTCGCGCCGGGGTCGCCGAACGCAACGACTGCACCGTCACCACGGCCAGGCCCAGCACCAGGACCACCAGAACGGGCCACTGCTGACCGATGGTGAAGGTGGCCGCCAGCAGCGGCAGCATCCAGACCATGCCCAGTGCCAGGACAGCGATGGCGGCCAGCGGAGCCCGCACCGCCAGTGCATGGCGCGTCGACCACCGGGGCCGGGCATCGCCGTCGAGGTGGGCCCGGCAGCGCAGCATCACGTAGAAGAAGGTCGCCCCCCAGGTCGACTGCCAGAACATATCGGCCAACGGCCAGCCGAGCCAGTACTGGAACAACACGAAATGCGGGTCCCACGTCCACCAGACGATGTTCCGCAGATTTCCCTCGATGATGTACGGCGCATCGAGAAAGATCATGAAGAGCCCGCCGGTCAGTGCGGCCCGCCAGTGGCTGGGGATGCCGAGCGCCTCGACCACCAGGAAGCCCATCGTGAAGATCACCGGATAGAACAAGGTGACGTACAGCGGCATGGCCGTGGTGCCGGCGAACAACGGAAGTGCCGGGAAGTTGATCATCACCGGAAAATCGCCCTGGACGTACATGTTCAGCGTCGCCATGCCCGCCAGTTCCAGGACCATGCCGTACACCAGCCCCGCGATCAGCACGAAACTGTAGATCCGCACCCCGCGCCGGTGCCAGAGCACCGCGTGCGCCACGGCCGCCACGAACAGGGTGAGCATCAGGGCATCGAAAACGACGGTCTGCCAGGGTAATTCGAACGGACTGTGCAGGATGATGGGCGCCATGGTTCAGGCCGTCCGGCCCGCGCCGCTGCGGTACCAGCGGGGCGCCACTCGGGGATCTTCGTCGTACCGGTCGAACCACCGAGCCGCCAGCGGAGGCAGGTTCTCGAACCTGGGGTCATGTCCGGGCCCCTGTGAACGGATCAGACCCGCGACCATGGCGGCCAGCTCGCGGCGGGGTACCCCAGCGTAGGTCGGCAGCGTGGCGGGACGCATGGCACGCGCCGCACGGATCGTGTCGAACAACGCCCGCACGCCGAGACCGGACGGCATCAGGCGGGCCGCCGCACCACCCTCGTCGGCCGGCACATGCTCGCGGAACCCGGTGCCGATGATCGTGAGGATCTCGTGCAGGTGCCTGACGACCGCGGGAATGGTCCTGAGCCGGAACAGATAGTCGTCAGCGACCGCGTTGTAGACCAGCAGGGCCGAACTGCGGTGCTCGATCTCCTCCGCGAAATGCCAGAGGAACAGCGACGCCACCCGATCGTCGCCGGGCTCGAACAGCGTGTCGTCGTGGTCCAGGAACACTTTGAAGTAGGGCGTGAACGTTGCTTCGAGCACGGCCGGGTACGCCAATCGCCAGCGCAGCGATCTGGTCGCCGTCAGGCGTTCATAGGACGCGACAACATCGTCGGCCACCTGCTGCAGACCCGGCCAGCGCCGGGACAGGGCGCGGATATGCGCGAGGTGCGCGGCCGAGTGCTGGGCCTCCTGCCGCAGATACAGCTGAGCCTCCTCGGCGGCCGCCGGATCCGTGATCATCGGAATGGCCTCGCGGGTGGCGTCGACGATGAACTTCTCGAACCCGGGCGCGAAGAACGACACCACATTGCACTGCATCGCGAACGACGAGCGCCGCGGATGCCAGTTGAACGGGATGTCGTCACCGGCCAGGTCGAAACGCACTCTCCGCACTCGAAGCTCGCTCATCCGATATCTCCCGTCGCTCCGCTTGGCCATACATATTGTTGATTATGTATGGCCATAGGGCAAGGATGAACACGGATATGATCGCCGGATGCGGAGTCACGGCTGGTCGGGTAACGCGCCGGCTTCCGACGAAGAGGCCATCGCCCGCATCCTCGACGTGGCCGACAAGATCGTCGCCGAGCGTGGTTCGGCCATGCGGATCGCCGATGTCGCACGCACGCTGGGCGTCACCCGGCAGACCGTGTACCGCTACTTCCCCAGCACCGATGCGCTGATGCTGGCGTCGGCCATGCGATCGGCCGACGGTTTCCTCGATCAGCTGGCCCACCGCGCAAAGGGATTCACGGATCCGGTCAGTGCGCTCATCGAAGGCATGGCGTTCGCCATCGAGGCGCTGGCCGAGGACGAACAGATCCAGTTCGTCCTCGGCCAGCCTCGGCAGGCATCGTCGGCGACCAGCCTGACGTCGGACACCTCGCTGACCTTCGGGCGGGAGATGCTGCACCGGTTCGATGTGGACTGGGCGGCGTACGGCTACTCGGAGTCGGACCTCGACGAGCTTGCCGAATTCGGGATCCGGACGTTGCACTCATTCCTGATGGACCCCGGCCAGCCGCCTCGCCGTGGCAAGGATCTGCGCCGCTACCTACTGCGGTGGATCGGACCGGCCATCGCCCATCCGCGGTCGGCGACATCGCTCGAGGCGCTGGCGGCGGCGTCGCGGTCCACCCGGCGGCGCACCACCGCGTCCTGAATGCGGCATCACGTGCCGGCAACTACAACCCCGGCTGGTCCTCGATGAGCCCGAGCCAGATGGACGCGGCATCCATGGCCACCTTCTCGCTGATGAAGGCGTGCTGGGTGCCGGTGTAGATGTCGCGGAAGGCCCGTTCGAGACGCGAACCCTCGCGGATCGAACTCGTACCGGCCGCCAGGTGCGCCCACTCGGCACACGAGCGCGCGATATCGGTGGCGTAGACCGCTGCGACCCGCATATCGGCGCGCAGTCGCGGGGTCAGCTCCTGACCCGCGGCCACCGCCGACTCCGCGGTCGTGAAGGCGTCGAGGATCAGCAGTCGTGCCGCGCGCCAGGCCGCAACGTGATGGGCCAGACCCTTCTGGAACGTCGGCCGGCTGGCCAGGGACGCCATATCGCTCATCCGGTATTTGGTCGCGGCCAGCTCCTCGACGTCGTCGAGCATGCTCTTGGCGACCCCGAGTGCCCACGCTGCGTGACCCGCGGCCGTCACCGGCATCATCCCCATTCGGAACGCCGGCGACGATCCGCGCACCGGCTCGGTGGTGAACAGTGGGAAGGTCCGGTCCTCGGGTACCAGGACGTCCTGCACGTGATAGTCATACGAGCCGGTGCCCTTCAGACCCTGCACGTACCAGCCGTCGTCGAAGCTCACATCCGCCCGCGGCAGGATGGCCACCCGCATCTCGGGCAGCCCTTCGGCGACCCAGGTGACCTCGCCGTCCCGCACCGGTACGAAGCCGGCGGCGATGTACTCGGCGTGGCCCGTCCCCGAACCGAACTGCCAGGCGCCGGTGAGACGGAAGCCACCGTCGACCGCGATCCCCTGCCCGTTGGGGAAGAACTGACCACCCATGGTCACCCGGTTGTCGTGTGCCGTGAAGACCTCCGCGAATCCGTCGTCGGGCAGATAGGCGGCCGCCGCGAACGACGACGGCAGGTTCGCGATGCCCACCCAGCCGAATGATCCATCCTGCCAAGCCATTTCGATCCAGGTCTCGATCATCTCGGTGAAGCCCGGCTCGTGCCCCCCGGCCGCCGCGGGATTGAATGCCTGCATCAACCCGCTGCTCCACATCCCGTCGACGATCGGCGGGGTCAACGTGCGCTGCCGTTCGGATTCAGCGGCTTCGCCCTGAACCAGCTCGCGCATACCCCGAGCCATATCGGCGGCAGATGTCATCGCATTGCGTCCTCTCGTAAGGCTTTCCCGACGACCGTACCGGCCACGCTGCCGATGTTTCGGCAATGCCCGCAGAATTCGACGAATGACCGCTTGACGTCGCGCGATGAGAAAGTCGTGGACGTGCCGGTGCAATTCCACAGCCTATTCCGATTTGCAATTTCCGAACGATGTTATAAATCCGTGACCTGCGCGGTATCGTGCAGTCCGTGGGTCGGCACGAATTACCCAAACCCCCGCGGAAGCGACGGCCGTCGCTCCCGGTGGTCGCCGTCGTCATCCCGGTCACCGCATTCCTGATGGCCGGCGCGACCGCCAACACCACCGTCCGGCCCGCACCGGGAACGGAGTGCTGCGCCGAACTGATCGCCGCGCCGATGCCCGCGACGGCCCCCACCGGCATCCGGATCGTCGGCACCGGACCGATGACCTCGACCATCGTCGCTACCCGTGGCGTCACCCGCGATATGCGGTACATGCTGCCGGCGGGGGTCGCCCCGGAGAAGGGTCTGCAGGTCGAGACGATCCTCGCCGCTCGGGCGATCAGTGCGATGTTCCCCGAGATCCACAACATCGGCGGCGTCCGCCCCGACGCCCTGCGCTGGCATCCCGACGGCCTGGCCCTCGACGTCATGATTCCCGATTACCGCAGCCCGGACGGTATCGCGCTGGGCGACCGGATCGCCCAGTACGCCCTGGCCAATGCTGACCGCTTCAAGATCAATCACGTGATCTGGCGCCAGGTGATCTACCTGCCCGGCAAGCCTCCCCGAACCATGCCGAACCAGGGCTCCGACGACGCCAATCACTACACACACGTGCATGTCGCCACCAACGGCGGCGGTTATCCGACCGGCCGCGAGACCTACTTCACGTCGGCCGACGGACCCGCGATGGGCAGTGGGTCGGTGACCACCGTCGCGGTCGGCGCCCACTGAGGCCGCGGCCGACGGGCCGGCTCACACCTTGGCGTTCGCCAAGGCCTCGATACGTGCCAGCGCATCCGTGGCGAGGGCGGCCGTATCCAGGCCGCCGCCCGCCCCGCACGTCGTGATCTCGATGGCCGCATTGTGCGCCGCCACCATCGCGTTGTCGCAACTCCATGCCGCACCGCGGAGCGACCACAGCACGGCACCTGCCGGGGACGACGGGGTGGGCTCTGCGTCGAAGCCATAGCTGCGGCCGTGCACCGTGGTGACCGTCATCGATGTGCCCGCGCAGGATTCGACGGCCTCGTGGGCGTCGGCCAGCGCCGCCGATGGATCGAAGTCGGACGGGTAGACCGCGACGATCTCCTCGACCACCACGCCACCGTCCTCGGTCTGCCAGTGTCCGCTGATGATGGCGGCGGGGTGCCGATCGGTCAGCAACGGCGGCGACACCTCACGTGCCACCGGCGTACACCGATCCGGGTCGACCTCGTCGAACTGGTTCCCCTCCACGCCAGTGACTTTCGAGCTCAGCAGGTTGGTCACCTGCTGAGTGCTGATGGGCGCCACCTCGCGTTGCGGGAGCGCGCGCGGAGAATCCACCATCCGCGTGCATGCGGTGGTCAGCAACAGGAGGAGCGCCAGTGGCGCAAGCTCACGCCTGCGCTGCCGCCAGCGCGTCATTCAGCGTCTTGCTCGGGCGCATCACCGCGCTGGTCTTCTCCGGATCGGGCTCGTAGTAACCGCCGATATCGGCCGGATTTCCTTGTGCCGCAGCCAGTTCCTTGACAATGACATCCTCATTGTCGGCCAGCGTCCGGGCCAGCGGGGCGAAGTGCTCGGCCAGTTCCTTGTCGTCGGACTGCTCGGCCAGCGCCTGCGCCCAGTAGAGCGCCAGGTAGAACTGGCTGCCCCGGTTGTCCAGCTCACCGGTCTTGCGCGACGGGCTCTTGTTGTTGTCGAGCAGCTTGCCGACCGCCGCGTCGAGCGTCTTGGCCAGCACCCCGGCCTTCGGATTATCGGCCTTGTCGGCCAGGTCCTCGAGGCTGGCGCCCAGCGCCAGGAACTCGCCGAGCGAATCCCAGCGCAGGTGGTTCTCCTCCACCAGCTGCTTGACGTGCTTGGGCGCCGACCCGCCCGCGCCGGTCTCATAGAGACCGCCGCCGGCCATCAACGGCACGATCGACAGCATCTTGGCGCTGGTGCCCAACTCCAGGATCGGGAACAGGTCGGTGAGATAGTCACGCAGGATGTTGCCCGTCGCGGCGATGGTGTCCTGGCCGCGGATCACCCGCTCGAGCGTGTACCGCATGGCCCACACCTGCGGCAGGATCGTGATCTCGAGGCCGTCGGTGTCGTGGTCCTTCAGATAGGCCTTGACCTTCTTGCGCAGCTCGTTCTCGTGCGGACGCTCGTCGTCGAGCCAGAACACCACCGGCATCCCGGACAGCCGCGCCCGGTTGACGGCCAGCTTCACCCAGTCGCGGATGGGCGCGTCCTTGACGATGGGCATGCGCCAGATGTCACCCGCTTCGACCTCCTGGCTCAGTAGCACCTCACCCGATTCGGCGTCGATGATCTTGGCGACGCCGTCGGCCGCGATCTCGAAGGTCTTGTCGTGGCTGCCGTACTCCTCGGCCTTCTGCGCCATCAGCCCCACGTTCGGCACCGTGCCCATGGTGGTCGGGTCGAACTGGCCGTGCGTCTTACAGAAGTTGATGACCTCCTGGTACATCCGGGAGAACGTGGACTCCGGGTTGACGGCCTTGGTGTCCTTGGTGCGCCCGTCGGCGCCGTACATCTTGCCTCCGAGGCGGATCATCGCGGGCATCGACGCATCGACGATGACATCCGACGGCGAGTGGAAGTTGGAGATGCCCTTGGCCGAATCCACCATCGCCAGTTCCGGCCGGTGCTCATGACACTTGTGCAGGTCCTCGATGATCTCTTCGCGCTGCGAGGCCGGCAGGCTCTCGATCTTCTCGTAGAGATCGGACAGGCCGTTGTTGACGTTGACGCCGAGTTCGTCGAACAGCTTGCCGTGCTTGGCGAAGGCGTCCTTGTAGAAGATCTTCACCGCGTGGCCGAACACGATGGGGTGACTGACCTTCATCATGGTGGCCTTGACGTGCAGCGAGAACATCACGCCGGTCTTGTAGGCGTCCTCGATCTGCTCCTCGTAGAAGTCGCAGAGCGCGGTCTTGCTCATGTACATGCTGTCGATGACATCGCCCTCGTCGAGCTTGACCTCGGGTTTGAGCACCAACTCCTTGCCGTCCGCGGTCTCGAGGACCATCTTCACCTTGCGTGCCTTGTCCAGCGTCAGCGACTTCTCGCCGTGATAGAAGTCGCCGGTCTTCATCGTGGCAACGTGCGTACGGGAGGCCTGTGACCACTCGCCCATGCTGTGCGGATGTTTCTTGGCGTACTCCTTGACCGCATTCGGCGCCCGCCGATCGGAGTTACCCTCCCGCAGCACCGGATTGACCGCGCTGCCAAGCACTTTCGCGTAGCGATCCTTGATCGCCTTCTCGTCGTCGTTCTTCGGGTCCTCCGGGTAGTCCGGAATGTCGTAGCCCTTCTCCCGCAGTTCCTTGACCGCGGCCTTGAGTTGGGGCACCGACGCACTGATGTTGGGCAACTTGATGATGTTGGTGCTCGGATCCTGGGTCAGCTTGCCCAGCTCGCCGAGGTTGTCGGGCACCTTCTGCTCATCGGTCAGCTTCTCGGGGAACTCGGCCAGGATGCGGGCCGCGACGGAGATGTCGCTGGTCTTCACGTCGATACCGGCCGGTCCGGCGAAGGTCCGGATGATGGGCAGGAACGCGTAGGTCGCCAGCAGCGGGGCCTCGTCGGTGAGCGTGTAGATGATGGTCGACTGCTGCTCGGCGCTCATGTGTGTGTTCTCTCCCGCGTTCGATTCGGTCAGACGGCACCCAGTATCGCAGCAGCAGGCGGGATGTGGCGGTGCGGGCGGGTCTGCAGGGCTACGGTTGCTGATTGTGGGCAAATCGCTGAAGAGCCGGGGTCGCCGCGGAGTGGCGCTCGCGGCATCGCTCGTCATCTCCGCGGCGATGGTGTACGCCCAGGGTCGCGAGCCCCAGCATCCCAACGCCGCCCCGGCAGCACCGCCGGCCGCCTCCCCCGCCCCGGCCCAGGACGCCCCCGGCGTGCCTGTCGTGGCGACCGCCACGGAGGCCGAACTCCTGGCGGCCAGCGCGCCGGTGGACCCGCACACCTTCGAGTTGCAGCTACCCGCCGGCGTCGCCGACGAGAATCGGTTGCAGATCCACACCATCTGGGCCGCCCGGACCATCAGCGCGCTGTTCCCGGACATCAAGACCATCTACGGCTACCGGCAGGATCCCCTCAAGTGGCATCCCAATGGTCTGGCCATCGACGTGATGATCCCCAATCCCCATTCCCAGGAAGGAATCGATCTGGGCAACCAGATCGCCGGCTACGCCTTGGCCAACGCCAAGCGCTGGGGGGTGTTGCACGTGATCTGGCGCCGCGGGCTCTATCCCGGGATCGGTGCCCCGTATTGGACGGCCGACTACGGCAACGAGACCGCGAACCATTTCGACCATGTCCACATCGCGACGGACGGTGGTGGCTACCCCACCGGACGCGAGACCTACTACGTCGGATCGATGAAGACGAGTTGAACCCGTGTCCTTGGCATCGAGTCAGCGCTGGCTGCGCCGATTCCCGAGTAGGCCTCGCCGGGGACGCTGAGTCGATGACGGATGGCGGTCAGGCCACCACGCAGTAGTCGGAGCCGGCCCCGGCCTCACCGCAGGTGAGGGCATCCGCAGTGTCCTGCAGACCCGACGGCGGCCCTTCCAGCGGCGGCAGAGGTGCCGGCAGCAACGGGAAGATGCTGGTGTTGCTGACCCCGGTGAACGCCGCAACGATCTGCGCCAGGATGTTCGTCGGGATGTAGAGAGCGTCACCGAGCAGCTGGATCGGCAGGATGGCCAGGCTGGCCAGCGGGCTGATCAGGAAGATGTCCTGATCGACGATCGCCTGCAGCGCCGAGGTGATGCTGTCGGTGATCTGGACGACGAAGTACGGGATGCTCGCGAACAGCGTCCGCGCACCCAGCGCGATGTCATCGCCGATGTTCGGATAGCCGTTCATATCGATGATGTCCTGCAGCGCGCCGCGCAGCCCATCCTCATCGTTGATCGGCGTCACGTCCGCGCCGCCCAGCGTGGTCAGCGACACGCCCTGGGAGTACGACGCCGGCGTCCCGCCGAACAGCGTGACGATCGTGGGCGTGGTGTCGACGATGCTGTACTGCAGGTTGATGTTGCCCTGGGCGAACGGGCCGCCGTTCGCGATCACGAAAGTCGATGTCTCATTGGGTGATTGGAACCCGTGGCCGAAGCCCTGCGACTGCTGATGTCCGTGATCGGTCACCACGATGATGGTCCACTGCTCACCTGACATGGCGATGGCCGCCAGGATCGCGGCGAGGTTCTGATCGACATTGGTGATGGCGTCGGCGTACTGCTGCGAGCCGCCGCCGTGCATGTGCCCGTTCTCGTCGACGCCCACGAAGTAGCTGAACATGAAGTTCGGCACCGAGTAGTCGGCGTTGGTGATCGCGTTCACCGTGGCGGCACCCACTGCGTCATCGGTCAGCGACCAGTCGGTGTCACCCTCGACCTGCTTGACGTACTGCACGCTGTCGGCCGGGAGCGATCCCGACGCGGCGATGGCGGCAAGGACATCCCAGTCGGCGATGGCGGTGGTATGGATCAGCGGGTTGAACCCTTCGAGCTGGTTGAACACCGTCGGCCACGCGTCATAGACGGCCGGGTTGTAGATGTTGTTGATCACGCCGGTGGTCTCACCCCACACACCGGTCAGGATGGTGGTCCACGACGGGTTGGAGATCGTGGTGTGCCCGACGATGCTGGCCGCGGCGGTGGTGCCGGTCTGCATCAGGCTGAAGAAATTCGTGTTCGCGGCGTTGGCCAGGATCTTGGACAGATTGGTGCCGTCCACCCCGATCAGCAGAACGTTCGGCGTGTCATCGGGTTCCGACGAAGTCACCTGCGGGGCAACGTCATTCGCGCTGTCGACCAGCGCTTTGCGCTGCGTCTCGGTGGTCACGGCGGCGAGTACCGTCAGGGCCGCCGTGGTCTGCAGCGGCGAGACCGGATCCGATGTGGAGCCCTCATCGGAAGGCGCTAGCTCGCTGACCGCGGCCACCATGGTCGCGGGCTCTTCCTCCGGTTCCGTTGCGACGGGAGCCAGATCGACGGCGGCCAGCGCGGCGGCCTCGACCACCTTCGGCGCAGCGGGTGCGGCCGACGGTTCGACGTCGACATCCTGCTCGTCGGCGACCGTGATCTGCGGGTCGGCATCCACCTCCGTGGCCGCGCCCTTATCGGCGTCGTCATCGCTGGCGACGACGGTCTTGCGAGCCGACCCGTCCGAGTGACGCTCGGTCACCTCCGGCGCATCGGACCCTGCCGCGGCGGGCGGGTCATCGGCGTCGGCCGACTCCGCGGCGTCCGGCTCATCCTTCGGATCGCTCACGCTGCCAGTGGATTCGGCCGGATCGGACGCTGTCGCGCCGTCGCTGTCCTTGCCGTTGTCCTGGCCCGCGGTTTCCTTCTGCGGGGTATCCGTCGTGTCGTTCTTCTGGGTGTCCGACGCCGAGGCGTTGACCGAACCACTGGTGGAGTCGGCCCAGGCGGGGCAGCTCCAACCGGTCGCAACTGCCGCGCCGATTCCCAGCGCGAGGGCAAGGCCGCCGACGCGACCCACATAGTTTTCGAAGGCCACGCGGTATGTATAGCCCTCCGGTCCGGCGATCGCGGGCAAATGAACGAGGAACCTGAAAAGAACCTGAGTTCTCGGATCGTGCGCCCCACGCGCCCCGCGTGCACACCCCGCCGCGCGGTCGCCGGAATGGCCGTTAACATCGGCGTATGGGTGAGCGACACGTGGTGGTGGTCGGCGGTGGTCTGGCCGGAATGGCGTCGGCCGTCTGGCTGGCCGAACTGGGCCACGCGGTCACACTGCTGGAGAGCAACGGAACCCTGGGCGGGCGCACCGTCGGACTGACGTCCAAATACGGCGACGCTGTCGAGAACGGCCAACACGTCCTGGCCGGATCGTACGAGAACATCTTCCGATTCCTGGAGTCCATCGGCAGCCGTGATCTCCTGGAGTTCCCCGGCGAGTTCGGGGTGCGCTATCCCGGCGGGCATGCCGAGACCTTCGGTTTCGGTGCGCGGAACATCGTCCGGATGGCGCTGGGCCGGGTCCGGGACCTCAGCATCCCGACCCAGCTCGCGGCGTTACCTGCCTGGACGCGCCTGGCCCGCGACGTGGTCCGCTTCGACGATTCACTCGACGACATCACTGTTGATCAATGGTTCGACCGGGTCGGGTTTCCCGCCGCGCTACGCCGAGTCATGTTGAACCCCATGGTGATCGGCCTGTTGAACGAGCTGCCGTCATTGGCCTCGGCGCACGCGTTCGCGGCCCTGTTGCGCACCGGTTCCGATCGGGCCCGCCGATTCGGCCCCGCTGCGGTCCGAATCGGTTATCCGACAGTCGATCTCGGCGAGTTCTACATCGACGCGGCCAACCGCACCATGGCCCGACTCGGGGTCGACGTCCGGCTGCGTACCCGAGCGGTCCGTATCACGGTGAGCGACGGACGGGCCGGCGGCGTCGAATTATCGGACGGTTCGACAGTGGCCGCCGACGCGGTGGTGCTCGCGGTTCCCTCGTGGAATCTGCGTGCACTCCTGGACGACGTTCCCGGTTCGGAGGACGCCCGCCTGGCCGCCAAACAACTCGAGCCCATTCCCATCATGAATGCCTACGTGCTGCTGGACCAGCCGCTGGGAACCGTAGCGCCATGGGAATCGTTGCTGGACAGTGATATTGGCTGGGTCTTCGACCGCGATCGGATGCATGGACCACGCTCCGACGGCAACCATCTCTACGCGCTGACCACCTGCTCGAGCTACGACCTGATGGGGCTCAGCAATTCCGAGGTCGCCGACCGCCTGCTGACCGCACTACGGGCCAGCTACCCGGCCGCCCGAACGGCCAACGTCGTCGACCTGACCGTGGTGCCGTGGCCCAAGGCCACGTTCTCGTCCCGGGTGGGCATGTCGACCATCCGACCGGGAAACGACACCGATTTGCCCAACCTGGCGCTGGCCGGCGACTGGACCCACACCGACTGGCCCACCACCATGGAGGGTGCGGCCCAAAGTGCCGCGCGCGCTGTCGATCTGGTGCATTCCGCGCTCACCGCCCGGTAACCGGATTCGCCCCTGGTGATTTCCAGCCAGATGTGCATCGTGCCGCCGGGTCGAACCCGGGCGCCCGACTGTGCGAGCATCGAATGGTGCCCGACCGATCGATTGCCCGCCCGCTCATGCGGCGCTGGACCATCGTGGTGGCGGTGCTGGTGATCGCACTGGCCGGATTCGTGGTGTACCGGCTGCACGGTGTGTTCGCATCCAAGGACGTGACCTCGACACCCAGCAATGCGGGCAATGAGATCGTGCCGTTCAACCCCAAGCACGTGGTCCTGGAGGTCTTCGGCCCGCCGGGTACGGTGGCCACCATCACCTACCTGGACGTCAATGCCCAGCCGCAGCGCGCCGATGACGTCACGTTGCCGTGGTCCTACGACACCACCACCACGCAGCCGGCGGTGTTCGTCAATGTCGCCGCGCAGGGCGACGGTGATTCGATCGGCTGCCGGATCAAGATCGATGACGTCATCAAGGACGAGCGAACCGCCAACACCGTGAACGCCTTCACCTACTGCCTGGACAAGTCCGGATGAGCACCTCCACCGACATCGGCGCACCGCATCGGGTCGCCGAGCTGATCCGCCGGTTCGCCGCGCTCATCGCGCTGTTCTGGCTGGGACTGGCGGTAGGCACCAACGTCTTCGTACCGCAGCTCGAGACCGTCGCTGAAGCGCACAACGTGTCCTTGAGCCCGCAGGACGCCCCGTCCCTGCAGGCCAGCAAGCGCATCGGCAAGGTCTTCCAGGAATTCGACTCCGACAGTTCGGCGATGATCGTGCTCGAGGGCGATCAGCCGCTGGGTGCCGAGGCTCACCACTACTACGACGGCCTGATCCAGAAGCTGCGCCAGGACACCAAGCATGTCGAGCACATCGACGATTTC
Organism: Mycobacterium sp.; assembly: GCF_046330795.1. Taxonomy (GTDB): domain Bacteria; phylum Actinomycetota; class Actinomycetes; order Mycobacteriales; family Mycobacteriaceae; genus Mycobacterium. The sequence continues at coordinate 588,978 of NZ_JAXLSA010000001.1, forward strand.
TGGGGTGACCCGCTGACCGCGGCCGGATCGCAGAGCGCCGACGGTAAGGCCGCGCTGGTACAGGTGTACCTGGCCGGCAACCAGGGTGAATCGCTGGCCAACGAATCCGTCGACGCGGTTCGCCGCATCGTCGAGGACAATCCGCCGCCGCCGGGGGTCAAGGCCTACGTCACCGGGGCCGCTCCCCTGGTCACCGATCAGTTCGAGGTCGGTCGGCACGGCACCCTGAAGACCACTCTGCTGACGCTCGGCGTGATCGCGGTGATGCTGTTCTCGCTCTACCGGCGTCTCACAACCGTTTTCCTGGTGTTGTTCACCGTGATGATCGAGTTGACCGCGTCGCGCGGTGTGGTCGCGGTGCTGGCCAATGCCGGCATCATCAAACTGTCGACGTACTCGACCAACTTGCTGACCTTGCTGGTGATCGCCGCCGGCACCGACTACGCGATCTTCCTGCTCGGCCGGTTCCATGAGGCCCGCTACGACGGGCAGGACCGCGTCACGGCGTTCAACACAATGTACCGCGGCACCGCACACATCATCCTGGGCTCGGGGCTGACCATCGCCGGTGCGGTGTTGTGCCTGACGTTCACCCGGCTGCCGTACTTCAACAGCCTGGGCGTGCCGGCCGGCATCGGTGTGCTGGTGGCGGTGGTGGCCGCGCTGACGCTCGCGCCGGCCCTGCTGGCCATCGGCCGGCACTTCGGCCTGTTCGAACCCGCCCGCCCGATGAACACCCGTGGCTGGCGGCGGATCGGCACCGCCATCGTGCGCTGGCCCGGGCCCATCCTGTTCGCGACGGTGGCCATCGCACTCATCGGCCTGCTGGCGCTGCCCCGGTACCAGACCAGTTACGACGCCCGGCACTACATGCCGGGCTGGGCACCGGCCAATGTGGGCTACGCCGCGGCCGATCGGCACTTCTCGCAGGCCCGGCTCAATCCCGAGTTGGTGATGATCGAAGCCGATCACGACCTGCGGAACTCGACCGACATGATCCTGCTGGAACGGGTGGCCAAGGCCATCTTCCACACCGACGGCATCGCCCAGGTGCAGTCGATCACCCGCCCATTGGGTACACCCCTGGACCACACGTCGATCCCGTTCCAGATCAGCGCGGGCAGTGCCGCGCAGATCAACAATCTGCCCTTCCAGCAGGCCCGCACCGCCGATCTGTTGAAACAGGTTGGTGTGATCAACAATTCGATCGACATCCTGCGCCAGCAGTACGCGCTGCAACAGCAATCCAGCGCCATCACCGATGAACAGAGCCAAGCCTTCCAGCAGACGGTCGCCACGGCGGAGAACCTGCGCGACAAGATCGCGAACTTCGACGACCAGTTCCGGCCGATCCGCAACTATTTCTATTGGGAGCCACACTGTTTCGACATCCCCATGTGCGCTGCGCTGCGGTCGGTGTTCGACGCGCTGGACGGTATCGATGATCTGACCGAGCAACTGGGCAACGTGTCGGGCAGCATCGCGAAACTCGATCAGCTGCAACCGAAACTGCTCGCCCTTATCCCGCCGCAGATCGCCAGCCAGGAGACCAACCGCGATCTCACGATGACCAACTACGCCACCAACAAGGGCCTGAACGACCAGAGCCAGGCGGCACTGCAGAATGCGACGGCCCTGGGCCAGGCCTACGACGCGTCCAAGACCGACGACTCGTTCTACCTACCACCGGAGGCGTTCACCAACCCGGAGTTCGTCCGCGGTATGAACATGTTCCTGTCGCCGGACGGCAAGGCCGCCCGGATGATCATCACCCACGACGGCGATCCCGCGACGCCAGAGGGCATTTCGCATATCGACGCCATCCGACACGCCGCTCAGGAAGCCGTCAAGGGCACCCCCCTGGCCGGCTCCAAGATCTTCATCGCCGGCACCGCGGCCACCTACAAGGACATTCACGACGGCGCCCAGTACGACCTGATGATCGCCGGCATCGCGGCGCTGAGCCTGATCCTCTTGGTGATGATCTTCATCACCCGGAGCCTGGTCGCCGCGCTGGTGATCGTCGGGACCGTGGCGCTGTCACTCGGCGCGTCCTTCGGTCTCTCGGTGCTGATCTGGCAGGACCTGTTCGGCATCGAGCTGTACTGGATCGTGTTGGCGCTGGCCATCATCCTGCTACTGGCGGTCGGGTCGGACTACAACCTGTTGTTGATCTCCCGATTCAAGGAGGAGATCCACGCCGGGCTGAACACCGGCATCATCCGGGCGATGGCCGGCTCGGGTGCGGTGGTGACGGCGGCCGGCCTGGTCTTTGCGGCGACCATGGCATCGTTCCTGTTCGCCGACCTACGGATCCTGGGGCAGATCGGCACCACCATCGCCCTGGGCCTGTTGTTCGACACGCTGATCGTGCGGTCATTCATGACTCCGGCGATCGCCACGTTGCTCGGGCGCTGGTTCTGGTGGCCGCTGCGGGTCCGGCCCAGGCCCGCCAGCGCGATGCTACGGCCCTATGGCACCCGCGAGTCGGTTCGTCAGCTGCTGCTGTGGGAGGACGGTGACCCCGCGGTGGTGTCCGCGTCACCGGAAGGCTGACCCTCGGACGTTACGTCGATGCCGCGCAGCTTCTTGCGCAGGTGCGCGACCCGGCGCAGTTGGGCGGCCATGTTCATGGAGGTCAGCATCGGGATCCCGCCGATGAACGTGCGGAACGAGGGCTGGCCACCGTGCACGTGCAATTCGTGCAGGCAGCCGACGACGTAGAAGAACCCCATCGCGAACAACACGGCCGGTATCGCGAACGCCAGCGGTGAGCGGGCGTCGTCGACCAACTCGGTGGCGTAGTCGAACTCGGCCTGGGTCAGCGGTTCGCGCTTGCGCACCTTGGCAAGCACCTCCTTGTGCGCGCCCACCTGCTCGCCCAGGTGATGCGGGATCCGGCGCTCGAGCCGCGTCAGGTAGATGAACACGCAGGTGGCGAACACCACGATCATCGCGGCGTCGAGCACCGTGAGGTCGCCCCAGAGATCCATGTCCACGACGCTACCCGCGCGCCGCGACAGGTGATGGCTGGCCACAGACTTGTGCGAACCACCCACGAGGACGAACGGCTGCTGCCGGTCGGTGCGCCCACCTGGCTCGACGCGGGCCGTTACGCCCGGATCATGACGGCCGGTCTGCGACTGCTGGCCCGGTTGCCGGGCATCAAGTGATGCGGCCGGTCAGGCCTCGAGCACCTCGACAACCTTCTCGGCGGTGGCCTTGGCCGAGCCGGGGTTCTGGCCGGTCACCAGGCGCCCGTCGACGACGACGTAGGACCGGAACGGGATGAGGCCTTTCTCGTAGCGGGCGCCGCGCTTCTTCATCTCCTCTTCGGCGTTGTACGGCACCAGCTTGTCCACCCGGGCCAGGACCTCCTCCGACCAGGCGAACCCGGTGAGCTTGCGCCCCTTGACCAGCAGGTTGCCGTCGGAGAGTCTGGTATTGAGCAAGCCACAGTAGCCGTGGCACACCGATGACACGACGCCGCCGGCCTCGAAGATCTCGCGTGTAATACGTTGCAGCCCTTCACTGTCCGGAAAGTCGAACATCACGGCGTGGCCGCCGGTGAAATAGATCGCGTCGAACTCGGCCGCGTCGATCTGCTCGGGCGAGGCGGTCGCGGCCAGCAGTGCCATCTTCGCCGCGTCGCCCTTCCACGCCTTGGCGCTCTTGTCGTAGTTCGGGAACTTCAGCGAGCGGGGCTCGAGTGGCGACGGGCCGCCCGAGGGACTGACGATCGTCTGGTCGTATCCCGCCTCGGCGAAGACGTGATAGGCATGGGTCAGCTCGGAGAGCCACAGGCCGGTCGGTTCCGACGGATCCTCGTAATGGCTGACGTTGGTGACGACGTTCAGAATTCGCTTGGCCATGGGTCAACCATGGCGGTTCTGCTCCGGCGGCGCCAGGGGCTTCACTTCTCGCGAGCGTATCCGTCGATGGTGGCGTAGAGCACCGAGCGGCTGCCGTCGGGGAGTACCCTGCGGGCCACCAGGAATTCGCTGCCCATCCAGCCGTGGCGGATGTACTTCCCAAAGCGCATCCGGGTGCCCGGTGCACCGGTAGCCGCGGGCATCATCTTGATCCGCTCCAGGGCGTCCTTGACCCCGACGCCGGTCAGTGGCCGTGCGGTGGCCAGCGCGGTCATCATCAGCCGCCCGACGTCGTAGGCGTACAGCGGGAAGAAGTACGCCGGCCGGTGTCCGTAGCGCCGCTCGAATCGGTCGAGGAAGTCCTGTCCGATGGTGTTGCGCTCGTCGTACTGGTCGAGTCCGATCCAGCCCGCCAGCTGCTGGCACCACCACTCACTGGTGGCGGCGAACTCGAAGGCCGTGGTGGTGTATCTGGGCGGCATCCAGCCGATGGCCTCCAGCGCGGCGTTCATGCCGATGATGCCCAGCCCGAAACCGACGTGCATGAGGGCGTCGGGCTTGTCGAGTGCCAGCGTCGCCATCGCCGTGCGCTGATCGGCCGCGACCTGCGGGATGGCGACCTCCGCGGTGATGGTCAGACCGGCGTCCCGGCACGCTTCCCGGGTGGTGCGCAGGTACTCGCGGCCGATCAGGCTGTCCTCGAAGGCCACCCCCACCGTGCGGCAGCCGTCGAGCGCCGCCACGGTGGCCATGATGATCGGCTCCTCTTCCATCGACCCGGCCGGCAAGCCGAAAACCCACTCCCCCAGCATCGTTTCGGAAGCGGCCATGGTGATGATCGGGACCTGGCCGCAATCCTCCACATAGGGCCGCAGCGCCACACCGTTCTCCGAGACCAACGGGCCGAAGATCACCAGCGCGTCCTCATCCACCAGTTCGTGGAACGCATCGCGGACGTGGCGGAACGATCCGTTCGGTAGCCCCTGTACGGCGCGTACGACGAATTCGACCGGGCGTTCCAGTACTCCGGCGGCGAGGTACTCGTCGGCCACGAGTTGAAGTGCCGGAAGGATGTTCTGGTCGTAGGGAGCATCCCCGTCCTTCAGATAATCGATCAGCAGTCCGACCCGGGCGGGTGTGACCTCGGCGGCCATGAATTCGGCTCCTCCAGGACGGGTGCAAGGAATGTTCAGTACCTTTACAAAGGTACCTTCGGAGGCTTGAATGTCGCTAGCCATTCGATTGACCCCTTGGCGGAACGAGGAGCAAGCGATGAGGACCCGAGCCGCGGTGCTGCACGGCGTGGGACAGGACTGGCAGATGGAAACCATCGATCTCGACCCTCCACGCGCCGGTGAAGTGCTGGTGAAGATGATGGTCGCCGGTGTCTGCCATTCCGACGACCACTTCGCCACCGGCGACAGCGTTCCCGACGAGAACCTGCGCGCGCTGGTCGAAGCCGCGGGAATGCCGCTCCCCGAATGGTTTCCGCTGCTGGGCGGCCATGAGGGCGCCGGGATCGTCGAGCAGGTCGGACCAGGTGTCACGTCGCTGCATCCCGGTGACCACGTGGCGGTGTCCTTCATCCCGGCCTGCGGTACGTGCCGCTGGTGCGTCACGGGCGCCACCTACCTGTGCGACATCGGCGCGAAGCTGTTCAGCAAGAACATGATCACCGACGACACCCCGCGTCGACACCTGGGCGATCAGGACCTGCTGGCCATGATGCAGGTCGGGACGTTCGCCGAGCACGTCGTCGCTTCCGAACGGTCCTTCATCAAGATCGACGACGCGATCCCCTTCGAAGCGGCGGCGCTCGTATCCTGTGGTGTGACAACCGGTTTCGGGTCCGCGAGCATCAGCGCAGCAGTCCGCCCGGGCGACACCGTCGTGGTGGTCGGAACCGGCGGCGTCGGTATGAACGCCGTGCAGGGCGCTCGGGCTGCCGGCGCGAAGTACGTCATCGGCGTCGATCCGGTCGACTTCAAACGCGACGCCGCAACCGGGTTCGGCGCCACCCACACCGTCGCCGAAGCGGGGGCTGCGTTCACGCTGGTGCAGGATCTCACCCACGGTGTCATGGCCGACGCGGTGATCCTGACGGTCGGTGTGCTGCAGACGGATCTGGTTCCGGTGGCGCTGATGATGACCCGCAAGGGCGGTACCTGTGTGGTCACGGCCATGACCCCGCTGTCGCAGATGACGGTGCCGATGTCGCTGACCGAATTCGTGAACTCGGCCAAGACGCTCAAGGGGACGCTCTACGGCCAGATGAATGCCCGTGCCAGCATGCCGATGCTGTTGTCGATGTACCAGGCGGGCACCCTCAGGCTCGACGAACTCGTCACGCGCCGCTACCGCCTCGACGACATCAACGACGCCATCGCACACCTGCGCGAGGGCAGCAACATCCGTGGTGTCATTTGCTTCAATCCGTAATCGCCGCAACATGATCGGAGCACCCATGGCGGACAGCATCAAGTTCGACGTGCGCACCCACGTCCCGGTTACCGAGATCTACCGCCGGGCCTGGACGCCCGGGCCGGGACTCGGGCTGGCCGGAATGTGGATCGGCGCGGTGGTCGACGACAACGCCGGAAACACCTACTGGGGGCTACGGGGCGCCGATGACTTCCTGGCCGGGATGACCCATGTGGTCACACCGGTCACCGGCTTCAAGAAGCTACCGGTGTCGTTCGCTCCCGAACCACCCCACCTGTTTCCGGAGTACTCGACCATCGACTGGTTCGAACCGCTGCAGTACTCCGAGAGTCCCGACCAGACGCAGCTGGGATACGACAGCGGACGGATCGAACGCGACGCCGCCGGGCTGCACTGGTACGACGCCAGTGGGCGCTGGGAAGTTCACGGCCGCAGCATCAGTGATGTCTTCACCGTCCACGTGCCTGCGCAGAACGGGATCGCCGACGAAGCCCACTACCGGCATGAGCTCATGGCCGCCACGGGGACCATCGAAGGTGTCCCGGTGTCGGGATACCTGCATCAGGATTTCGCCTATGGGCCACCCGGCAAGGTCTACCCGGAACTACCGATCGTGCGTGAGCTGCAGGGCATGTGGGTGTCGTGGATGCAGCAGTACGACGACGGACAGTGGGGCGGCGGCTGCTTCTGGCAGGGCCGCGACAGTCGCGCGTTCGGACCCGGCTATCACGTCGTGGACGGTGTCACCATCGCCTACGACGACATCGTCGCGACGCCGACGTTCTCCGAGGACGGCAAGCTCGCCCGACTGGAAGCGACGATCGGCTCCGACACCTACACGTTCGACTTCGACAGGGCCGGCAGCTTTGTCCACTACTTCGGACAGCTCACCTCGAGTTCGATCGAACCGCCGGCCCGCAGTTGGTGCTGGGTGGAGTACGCCGGCGGAATGATCAACGGCGCGATCATGGACGTGATCATGCAGCGGTTCGCCCTCGCCCGCGGCGGCTGAACGCGACCCGCGGATCTGAGGGATTCGGTGGGCGCGCAGACCCTAGGGCGGGGAGGTTCTCCCCTGCTCCCAACCCCGGACGACGTCCGAGTGGTATGCCTCCAGCCGGCGGATGAACTCCAGATAGCCCTCGAGCTCGGGCGTGCTCGCCGACCCGAACAGCGCGGCGCCCATGGATGCCCGGTACTCCTGTGCGATCTGGGCTGCCTGCAATCCTCGATCGGACAGGTGCAGCCGCTTTCGTTTGGCGTCCTCGGCAGACGGCGTCTCACTGACGAGCCCCTTGGCCCTGAGCTTGGCGATCACCTGCGATGTTGCCGAGCGGGTCACCCCGAGCTGCTCGGACAGCTCGCTGCCGGTGATGCCGTCGTGCCGAAAGATCAACGCGCACATCTCGGTTTCGACCAACGTCATCGAGATTCCGCACCCGTAGTCGCGCGGGGTGCGGCGGCCCTGCTCGATCTTGTTGACGACACGCATCAGGGACGTGGTGATCGCCTCGACGAGGTTGTCGTCGTCCTCTGGCGCGTCGTCAGGCATGGCGGACCTTGTCGGGAGATGAGCGGGGGCCGGTTATTTGTTAACTACCTTAATAAGTAGACTAACGGGCGGTCCGCGGCGGGTCAACGAACCCGGTGCCGGCCGGCTACAGTGCTCCGGCTATCCGTTGGCGAACGCAATCTCGCCGACACCGAGCAGTCGGGGTAACACGAAGGCCGGCAGAATGGGTTCCCCACCGTCCGGTAACCTGCGGAACTGGCTCTGAAAGCTCAGTGCCGCTTCCGTTTTCATGGACGCGAACGGTGGCGCCAGGTCGATCGAGAATGCCCGGTCCCACGGCACCGCGGGATCGTTCGGCCGTGCCCAGTGCCACATCCAGATCGGATACTCCAGCAATGGCACGTGGACAGCCGCCGCCGCGCGGGCCGCGGCCCTGCCGACGGCTTCGTGATCGGGGTGCCCATCGCCACGCCAGGTGGCCGCACACCAGGTGCCGGGAGGGCCGGTGCCCAGAATGTCGGTGAGCACCGCAGCGAGGGCGGTTTCGTGTTCGGCCAACCGTCCGTCGGGCAGTCCCAGCGTGATGGGCGGTGGGACACCCAGCACCTGCGCCGCCGCGTGGAGCTCTTCCCGGCGCTCGCGCGCCAAGCATTGCTTCGCCAGATCGGAGGACTCGGGCCGGCCGGCCTCCCCGTCGCTGGCCGACACCACCCGAACCTCGACGCCGCGGGCCGCGAGTTGTGCAGCGGTGGCGCCGAATCCGAGCGTTTCATCGTCGGGATGAGCGCCGACGATCAACAGCGCACGGCACTCACGCAGATCCAGGTTGGGCAGCGACGGGGTCTCGCGCCACTCATGCAGGCCGGTCCCGCCGGTGCTCAGCGGCACTGCGGCAAAGCGACCGCAGTTGCTCACCCGGATAGGCCGCCGGGTCCGCACAGCTTGCCCAACTCCGCCAGATCACGTTCGGCATGGCTCTGGCGCACGTAGATCACCAGATCGGCGACCACTTGCGCATGGTTGGGGTCGTGACAGAGCGGCCCGGGACCCAGCGCCCTGCCGGTGCGGGTGACGGCTTCGTCCACCGTGTGCTCGACGACGGCGCGTGTGCGGCGGGCCAGTATCTGCGCCGCGTCGGTGTGGTCGAAGGGATCCGCGTCGATGTGCACGGCTGCGGCCGACAGCATCGCTTCGGCGCCGGCCAGCGCCGCGTCGACGGCGCCAAGATGGGCCAGCAGGTGCGGCTCGTCGGATCCGTTGGCCACGCGCTCGTAGAGCGGGCCGGCGACCGCGCGTGCGCCGCCGAACCAGCACGCGGCAACCCCGATCGCGCCGTGCCAGAACCCAGGCCGCTGCAGGTACTGTCCGGGCTCGCCGATCAACGTCGCACGTGTCCCGGTGAACTGCACAGAGCGGGTGTCGCTGCCGGCCATTCCCGCATTCCACCATGAGCTTGGTCGAGCCCGGACGCCCCAATCGGTGAGTTCGACCGCGAACAGGCCCCGCTGGCCATCGACCAATTGCGCGGTCACCAGCGCGTGGGTGCAGATGTCCGCTCCCGAACACCACGGCTTGGTTCCATCCAAGCTGTAGTCACCGTTGGGCGTCAGACCGGCTGTCAGCGAAAGTTCAGCGGACTCCGCGGCCCAGACACCCCAGAGTTGGCCTGGCTCAGGCGGTTTGCCACCCAACTCATGCAGGATGGCAACCGCGTCCGAATGGCCCTCGGCGATCCGGGCCGCAGTCAGATTCTCCCCGGCCAACGTGGCCAATTGCCGGAATCGCTCACCCGTCCGACCCGATCCGGGCAGGGCGAGCTCGAGGCGGCCTTCGTCGATCCAGCATCGCAGCAGCCCAGCTGTCATATCGCTGTCCTAGCTGTCAATCCGCCGAAGTCGCTATCTCGCAGTGTCGACAGATAGTCCGCGAACCCCTCCGGAGCACGACCGACACGACGCGCGCTGGTCCGCACAGGCACCCGCGCGGAGCGCAGGATGCGCAGGCCCGACTGCCGTTCTGCGCGCTCGACGAGTGCGACGTCCTCCCCCGTCCGCAGCGGGCTCCAGCCGCCCAGGCCGACATAGGCGTCAGCCCGGAAACCCAGATTCGCGCCGTGAATATGCGGATGGCCGTCCACGTAGCGGTGCCTCCGCTTCCAGGCGTCCAGTTCGGCCGCGCTCAAACCCGGTGTGGGGCTGACCATCCCGGTGACCATGTGATACCCGCGGATTGCCGCCGCGACGAAGTGGACCAACCAGTACGACGGCACTTCGCAGTCGGCGTCGGTGCTGGCCAGCCACATCCGGTCCAGTGGTGAGGTGCTCCGTGCGATGGCTGCGGCGACACCGTCGCGCCGGGCGGCGCCGACATTGCGATGTTCAGCAGCTATGACCGTGGCCCCGAGTTCGTGCGAGATACCGGCAGTCCGGTCATGGCAAGCGTCCGCCACCACAACCACCCGGCAGGTGATCTGCGGTGCGTGGCGCCGTAGTTCCCGTCGCGCATGATGCAGCGTGCTGAGGCAGTTGCCGACAAGTCCCTGTTCGTTGTGGGCGGGAACCACTACGCACAATTCGTCGACGACGCCTGTCAAGTCGGCGCCCGACCGCGATGCTCGAATTTCGGCGATAGTCACTGTTCCCCTTCACCGTGGCGTGACGACATGGTCCACGGGCGGCGGGCTGCACCCGGCAGGCGGGTTACCCGCTACACGCCTGATCAAACCCTTGCCGGTGAAGAACTGCCCCGTCGTACTCGTCGTGAACGGACTCCGGCTGCCCCCACACCTCCACCACCAGATCGGCATCCTCGTAGCGCGCACGCAGCGGTAGATCCAGGACCGCCGCCGTCTGCCGCTGGGCGGCGGGGCCATCGAGCGGAATGTGTTCGGTGCTCCTGCGCCAATTCGCCATGAGCAGTTCACCACCCGGGGCCAGGTTTCGGCGAGCCGCACGCACCGTGGACAGCAGGTCCGGTCCGTCGAGGAAGTACCCGATCTCGGAGAGTACGACGAGGTCCGCGTCGGCATCGGGAAAGTCCTGGGGCGCCGCGCCCAGTACCCAACGGACGTTGGCAGCCCCGACGCGGCGCCGCGCTACCGCCAGCGCCTTGGGGCTGGCATCCATGGCGATGACTTCATCGGCTCGGAGCGCCAGCGCTGCAGTCAATTGTCCTGTTGCACAGCCAACTTCGATGACACGGCGGTACCGCGGACGGCCCAGGCAGGCCAGCACGAGCGCCAACCGGCGTTGCTCATAGGGCGAATCGTCCAGGTGCCAAGGATCCTCGTTACCGTCGTCGAACATCATGTCGAATGGCGCGGCGATCTCGCCTGGCCGAGCAGCGACCCGGGTGACTGCGGCGACGCGCGCGGCGAGGTCGGGGTTCTGCGGGACCAATGCAACTTCGGCGGCCAGCGAGCTGACCGCCGGGCACGGTGGACCCAGTTGTTCCAGTGCCAGATCCTTGTCCCGCAGCCCCGTCAGCGACGGAACCAGCCAGCGCGCCCGCGACCAGAACGAGTCGTCGTGTCCGGACGAGAACCACGGCCAGGGAACATATTCCAGCAATCTGGCTGCTTTCTTTCGCGCCGCAGCGGTGGCAGCCCGCGCGACCGGACACTCAACGGTTCCGGTCGGTGCGATGAGCACGGTTCGGTCATCCAGGAGCGGCGCCAACCGTTCGCACATCACGCCGTCGAGGACACCGGCCTCGGTGGAACGCAGGTCCCACCGGGAAATGTCCGGCAGCAAAGGACTCGAGGGCGGCTCGGAGTCGCTGGGATCCGTTGTTTCGACGACGATCATGGCCACGTCTGTGCCGGCGCGGGCGAGGTCGGCCAGTGTCGCGCCGACGGCCGCCACCATCTGCCGGATGTCGGTGCCGGTGGCCAGCACCCGTGACGTTCCATCGACGAGGCCGGCCATATCGACCCGGGGGACGCTATCCCACCGGGCATCGAGCAGACCGGTCGCCGCGTGTTCGAATTCGCGTTCTTCCGGCCCGCCAGGCTGGCTCGTGCCACGGCGCATGTGACCAATGTAGGTCAACCACCGACCATGGCCCCGCTCGCGCCGGGTTCGTTTGGTCGCGCGGGCGTCGGGTATCAGGCATACATGGGCGGTGATCGGCGAGCGGTGTTGTTCGACGTCGACGGGACGCTGGTGGACTCCACCTACTTGCACGTCGATGCCTGGCGGCGGGCCTTCGCTGATCTGCGACTACCGGTGGAGACCTGGCGTATCCACCGGTGCATCGGGATGGATGGTTCGACGCTGATCGACACCCTGTCGGATGGTGCCGACGATGCGGCGCAGCGGCGGCTGTCCGAACAACACGGTCACTACTACGAGAGATCCAGTTCGCTGCTGAACCCACTCCCGGGTGCGGCGGACCTGCTGCGCCGTATCGCCTCCGCGGGTATCGAGGTGGTGCTGGCCAGTTCCGCACCCGAGGACGAACTGCGGATGAGCCGAAAGGTGCTGGCGTGCGATGACGTGATCTCGGCGGCGACGTCGTCCCGAGACGTCGAGACTGCCAAGCCGCGGCCGGACATCGTCAAGGTGGCACTCATGCGCGCCGACGTCGAACCGAACAACGCGGTGTTGGTGGGCGATGCGGTGTGGGACATGATGGCCGCCAACCGAGCGGGTGTCATGTGTATCGGAGTGCGCAGCGGAGGGGTGAGCGACCGAGAACTCGAAACTGCAGGTGCGGAAGCGGTTTTCGACAACCCCGAGGACCTGCTGCAGCATCTGGACGACAGTCCGATCGGGACGTTCATGGTCCCGTCACCGCGTCCCTGATCCTGGGAGCAGAGGTGACGGAGGTTCGCATCGGTACGTCGGGCTGGACCTATCGGGACTGGGTCGGCGTTCTCTACGAACCGGGGCTTGCACAGCGGCGCTGGCTCGAGCGCTACAGCGCCGAGTTCGCGACCGTGGAACTCAACGGCAGCTTCTACCGCTGGCCCACCGAGTCGTCGTTCAACAACTGGCGGGACCGGTTGCCCGAAGGTTTCGAAATGGCCGTGAAGGCGCCACGGGGACTCACCCACGCGCGGCGTCTCGCGTCCGCTCAACCGTGGATCGAACGAATCACCGCTGGGCTGGCGGCCCTCGGCGAGCGCGCCGGTCCCCTGCTGGTACAGCTGCACCCGGCACACCAGCGTGACGATGCCCGGCTGGACGGGTTCCTGTCGGCAGTCCCGCGTCGCGTGACGGTGGCGGTGGAACTGCGCCATCCCTCCTGGGATGCGCCCGAGGTGTATTCGATCCTGGAGCGCCACGGCGCGTCATACGTCGTGATGAGCGGCGCTCGACTGCCGTGCATTCTGAGGGCGACCGCACAATCGGTATACGTCAGACTCCATGGCCCGGATCCCGACGCGCTCTATCGTGGCTCCTACGATTCGGCGGCTCTGGGCTGGTGGGCCGACCGGATCCGCGAGTGGTCGGCGGCGGGTCACGATGTGTTCGCATATTTCAACAACGACGGCCAGGGCAACGCGGTGCGCGACGCGCAGGGTTTGCGCACACGGCTGAGCAGCGATTGATCGAGGGGCATACCGCCCGGGCGGTGTTTGTGTACGCGCGACGCCGGGTATTCGCCCGCGTGTCCAACATGTCGACGACGCGCGCCGTGACCCCCGGCCGGACCGGTCGGCTCCGGGAGCCCACATGAGCGCCACCGCGGTGTTGGTGATCGACATGCTCAACGATTATCGACATCCCGATGCCGAGCAGTTGGCCGAGAGTGTGTCCACCATGATCGACCCGCTGGTCGGACTGATCGAGGAGGCCGACCGCCGCGGTCATGTCGACCTGATCTATGTCAACGACAACCGTGGCGACTTCACCGCGGACTACCGCACGATCATCAGCGATGCGCTCGACGGCGCACGGCCGGATCTGGTCGAACCCATACTGCCCCAGTCGGATTGGCTGTCCCTGCTGAAGGTTCGACACAGCGTCTTCTACGCGACGTCGCTGGATTATCTGCTTCGCCGGCTGGAGACCCGCCGCCTGGTTCTCACCGGCCAGGTCACCGAACAATGCATCCTCTACAGCGCGCTCGACGGCTATGTGCGGCACTACGAGGTCGTCGTACCGCCGGACGCCGTCGCGCACATCGACGCCGGCCTGGGCGCGGCGGCACTGGAAATGATGCGACGCAATATGAGCGCCCAACTCGAGGATGCGGCGCAATGCCTGAAATAACCGGCGGCCTCGGTGACCTGTTCAACCTGAAGATGGAGAGACGAAGATGAGCAATCCCAAGAAGGACCGCGCCGAATCCGATGTCGAGCCCGACCCGAATGTCGCCGGTTCCCGAGCGGGCCGCGACGGCGATGGCAGCTACGTCGGCCGCGCATCCGCCGACGACGACTTCGACAGCGGCGAGACCGGCGCCGAACGCCGAGCCGCCGAGGACTGAATGTCGGTCCCCGATACGAGATCTGGAGGAGCGCCATGGCCACCGTCGCGTCCACCATCGTCGATGCGCTGGGCAGTCTGGGTGTTCGGCAGGTCTGGGGGGTGGTCGGTGATGCGCTGAACCCCATCACCGAGGCAATCCGACTCGACGGCCGCGTCGAATGGGTCGGGGTCCGCCACGAGGAGGTCGCGGCCTTCGCCGCCGGCGCCCAGGCTCAACTCAGCGGCACCGTCGGAGTATGCATGGGTACGGTCGGACCCGGTTCGCTGCATCTGCTCAACGGTCTCTACGACGCCAAGAAATCGCACGCGCCCGTGTTGGCGATCTGCGGTCAGGTGCCGACCTCGGACATGGGCAGCAACTTCTTCCAGGAGGTCGACAACAACGCGGTGTTCGCCGACGTTGCGGTGTTCCACGCGACCGTCACCGCAGGAGCCCAGCTGCCGTATCTGCTCGAACAGGCCGTCAACGCGGCGTACGCCCACCGAGGGGTCGCGGTGCTGACCGTGCCCGGGGATGTCGGTGACCTCGATACCGACGGAGTGGCGACGTTCGCCCTCGACGGGAGCCGCAACGTCGCCTCGGCGCCGGATGTGGCCGCGGCCGCAACGCTGCTCAACGATGGCGGACGGGTCACGATGTTGGTGGGCTGCGGAGCGCGCGATGCGCGTGACGAGGTGCTGGACATCGCCAAAGCCCTTGCCGCACCGATGGTTCTGACCCTGAAGGCAAAAGAAGGCCTGGAGCACGACAACCCGTATCAAGTGGGCCAGAGCGGGCTGATCGGCAACCGCGCCGCCCACACGGCGCTCCACGAGGCCGACACCCTGTTCCTCGTCGGCACCGACTTCCCCTATCGCGACTGGTTGCCGAAGGGCAAGAAGGTGGTCCAGTTGGACTCCCGGCCCGAACACATCGGACGGCGGGTGTCAGTGACCCGTGGGTTGATCGGCGACGCCAAAGGCACACTGGCACAGCTCATTGCGCTGCTCGAACCCCGTGGCGACACCAAGCACCTCGACCGGCACCGGGCGGAGTACCAGGGCTGGTACGGTGCGCAGCTGCGGCTGACGGACCCGGCGCACGATCGCAAGCTCGTTGGCCGGGTGCGAAAGCATCTGGACAATCCCGACGAGCTGATCCGCCCGGAACTGGTCGCCAACATTGTCAACGACGCCGCCGCCGACGACGCCATCTTCACCACCGATACCGGGATGGCGACGGTGTGGCTGTCCCGCTTCGTCGAAATGCGCGGTACGCGAAGGCTGTTGGGTTCGTTCAACCTCGGATCGATGGCCAATGCCATGCCGCAGGCCTTGGGCGCGCAAGCGTTGGACCGCGGTCGCCAGGTGGTCGCGTTATGCGGTGACGGTGGCCTGATGATGCTGCTGGGCGATCTGCGCACT
This sequence comes from Mycobacterium sp., assembly GCF_046330795.1. GTDB lineage: Bacteria > Actinomycetota > Actinomycetes > Mycobacteriales > Mycobacteriaceae > Mycobacterium. The sequence goes on from NZ_JAXLSA010000001.1 coordinate 604,646, forward strand.
GCGGTCACCTACCGGCTGCCGGCGACGTTCGTGGTATTCAACAACAAGCGCCTGGGCATGGTGAAACTCGAGCAGGAGCAGAGCGGACTGCCGGAGTTCGGCACCGAATTGGACAACCCCGACCTGGCCGCCGTCGCCGAGGCAATGGGACTGCACGCCCAGCAGGTGACCCGGCCCGACGACGTCGCGGCAGCGATCCGGACCGCACTGGCCCACGACGGCCCAGCTCTGGTAGACGTCCACACCAACCCCGCCGAGATCTCGGTGCCGCCCAAGCCGACCATTCAGCAGGGGTGGGGATTCGCGATCGCCAAGATCAAGGAAAACCTCAACAGCCGGGAGTGACACCTGGCGCCTCAGCTGGTGGGCGGCTCCGCGGGGCGACCCGGATGCTCGGTGTGCCACTGCCGCTCGGCCTCACGGACCCTGCGATGGGTGAAAGCCAGCCAGCCGAGCCCGGCTCCGGCGACGAGCACCGCGACAACCGCGGCAATGAGCCCTGCGGTCGGATGGGCGGTCGCGAATGCCGCCAGGCTGATCACCAGCGCCAGCACCCCGATTCCGACGGCGATCAGGCCCGGGCCGTTCTGGCCGTTCTTGACCGTCTCGCCGGCGTGCTGGCGCGTTGTACGGACGTGGTCCACCGGATCGCGTGACGTGTCTGGCATGGGGTCTCCTTCGTGGATGAGCGTGTTTACTCAGCTGTACGGCTGGTACTGGGCGCGTTCGAGCACCCTCGCCAAGTGGGCGGCATTGCGTGCGGCGGCCGCTGATGCCGAAGCGACCGCTTCGGGCACCTCATCGAGGTCGTTGTAGTCGACGGATTCCATCGCGGCGCCGTTCCAGTAGGTGCTCCCCTGCGCCGGGATCGAGTAGCCGACATCGTTGAGCGCCTGGAACACGTCGGCGATCACCTTGTGCGCGCCGTCCTCGTTGCCGACGACGCTGACGATCGCCACCTTCCCGGTCATCACGGGGCGTCCGTCGGCGTCCTTGTTCGACAGTTCAGCGTCGAGCCGCTCCAGGACACGCTGTGTCACCGAGGACGGATGGCCGAGCCAAATGGGTGTGCTGAGCAACAGAATATCGGCGTCGAGCACCTTGGCCCGGATCTGTGGCCACTGATCGCCGTTGCCCATATCGGCTTCCACACCGGGAGCGATGTCGAAATCCACGCACCGGATCGTTTCGCAGTCGGCCCCTTGCGTCGTGAGAGTGTCGACAACGTGTGCCGCGATCAGGGCACTGCTCGACGGCGCTGGACTGGGTTTGAGGCTGCACACCAGGGCCAGGGCGCGCAGCGGAGCTGGACCGTCGGTCATGGGGCATTCATACCCAGCGGTGCTGCTGCCAAACCTGTCCGCATGGCGCTCGATCAGCGCCCAGCGAGAGCATCACGGGCACAGCGGTTCTCGATGCTACGAACGGATGACCGCTTCTTGCGTGTCACCAGCTCGTCACCTTCGAACGTCACGCGATCGCCCGGTCCGTTGCTGTAGAAGCTGTACGCGCCGGCATCGGCATCGGTGATCATCCGGATGCCACGCACCGTGACCCAGCGCTGTGCGACCGCATCCTCGATGACATCACCCTCGCAGATGTCGGTCGGTGGCACCATCTCAATGCTGTCCCGCAAATTCATGCGGGGATGGGTACCCGGATGCCCGGCGCCGCACACCTGCGCCGGGCATCCGGGTAAGACCGGTCAGCCGGCCATGAACTCGCTATAGGCCGACGCGAGCGCGGGAGGCAGCACCGTCACATTGCACCGTCGTTGGACATCCCCGATCGGTGCCAGGATTCCGCGGAGATCGTGGTACTCCGCCGGGTTGGCGGTGAAGTAGCCGCGGATGTTGGCCGCAGCCTGATCACGCGGCTGGCCATATGCGGCGGTGACGACCTGGTTGGCGCCCGGATGCGCGACCAGATACTGCTGGGCGGCTCCCGTCACCGTGCTGACCGTGCCCGCAAGAGCATCCGCATTGCACTGGTCGGCCGCGGCCGCCGCCGGCAGCGTTACGAGCGACGCCGCCACACCCCCGAGCACACAGCCGATGCCGACACCCAATCCGCGCGCACCAGAACCATTGAATTTCATGATCATATTTCCTTGCATCGCAATTGTTGATCCCCGCACCCGAACTCAACCGTACCGATGGCGGCGGGCCGCGGATCCGGTCGATTCCCGCGAATTTTCGAGGTGTGCGGGCGTTACTCAATATTGTGGTGATCTCGGCCTCAGGTTCGTTGAATCAACCCAGGTGGCAGAGCCTTTGGCCGTGAGCGAACTTAAGGATGCTCAGAATGCTGCCAATCTTCGCCTCGGGTGCGACCAATTCCGTTACCGAACCGAAATGACCGCAGCCCTGCCGGCCGGCGATATTTCAAGATCATTATGGTGTAGGCAGCTGCACGATGGTTACTCCTCCTCCGGAACTCAACGGAAAAGGAATCACCATGCCACGCGGACGCGGGATCTACCGGGATGAACCACGAGACAAGTTGCAACAGAGCGTCGACGCCGTGAACGCCACCGAGGACAACGAAAGTGACGGCGAGACCACGCAGGCCGCCGAGCGCGAGAACTCCGACTCACCGCGACCTGTGGAGCCACCGGACTGACCAACACCGCGTTCTAGGAGCTGGCCTTCCGCAGTGCGTCCAGCAGCGGCGGCGCGGCCTCCCGCAGGAACCGGTCCTGGTGCTCGTCGCCGACCTGGACCAGAGCGATGTCGGTGAAGCCGGCTTCCCAGTATTTGCTCACCGCAGCCACGATGGCATCCAGGTCTGGCCCACACGGAATACTCGAGGCGACATCCTCGGGCCTGACGTAGCTGCTGGCCGCGGCGAAGCCCGCCGTGGTGGGTAGGTCGGCGTTGACGGCAAAGCCGCCGCCGAACCAGCGGAACTGATCGTGGGCGCGCGCGACCGCGGCTTCGCGGTCGGGATCCCAGCAGATCGGAATCTGGCCCACGACGCGGCCGCCGCTCAGGTCCTTGCCGGAGCGTTGCGAATGCCACGACTCGACGAGTTCGGCGTCGGGCTCGACGGCGACGAGGTGGTCGCTGAGCAGTGCGAACCGCTCGACGGACCGCTGCCCGGTCATCGAAACAGCCAGGGGCACTGGAACGTCCGGCGCATCCCAGAGCCGCGCCGAGTCGACCTGGTAGAACTCGCCGCGCCAATCCACCAGATCCCCGTCGGCCAGTGCCCGGATGATGTGGATGGCCTCGGCCAGCATGTCCAACCGCGTGGGCAGGGCGGGCCAGCCCCGGCCGACCACGTGTTCGTTGAGGTTCTCGCCGGAGCCCAGGCCGAGCGTGAATCGGCCATCCGCCAGAATCTGCACCGTCGAGGCCTGCTGCGCGACGATGGCCGGGTGGTAGCGCATGGTCGGGCACGTGACGTATGAGTACAGGTCGACACGATCGGTGGCATGGGCTATGGCACCCAGCACGGCCCACGCATTGGGGGCGTGCCCCTGGGCGGCCAACCACGGCGAAAAGTGGTCACTGCACACCTCGAAATCAAAGCCGGTGGCCTCCGCCGAAATCGCGTATTCGACAAGCTCTTTGGGCCCCGACTGCTCCGTCATCAGGGTGTAGCCAAACCTCGTCATCGGACCGCTAGCTTTCGGTGTTCCACGGCGGAGCGTCGTCCATTTTCTCGTAGTACTTGGCCAGGTGACTCTTGACCCGGTCGATGTCTGCCCGCGGCAGGTCCACACCGCCGCGTGACCCCTGCATCACGGCCGCGGCCGCCATCACCGCGCGCGGAACCGCTCGCAGCCTGCCGTCGATGACATCGGCGATCAGCAGTTTGTAGGAGGTGAAGTTGTCCTTCTTCGCACTGTCGTACCAGACGTGGGCATCCCGGTACTTGCCGTTGGGTTCCTCGGTTGCCGCCGCCCATCGACGTACCCGCTTCTCGGCGGCATCACCGTCCCAAGTCCGGTCGCGGTCGGCTAGCGGCAGATCCTGGAAAGCAGTCACGGACATCGCTGAACTCCCGGCTGCTCTAGTGGTTGCGGAGTTTGGCGATGAGCTTGCTCTTCGTCAGGGACGAATAGCCGGACAAGCCAAGTTCTTTGGCGCGTTTCTTGAGCTCCGAGACGGTCCAGTCGTCGTAGGATCCGGCCTCACCGCCCTTGCGGCCGACCGACGAGGCTCCGCGCGCGGCGGCGGCATTGGAGATTCGGGCTGACTTCTCCTTCGAGTTGCCCTCCTCGCGCAGATCCCGGTACATCTTCTCGTTCTTGATCGAGGCGTTCGGCATGAGCGGATCCCTTCCTGACAACGTGGTCTGCTGTGCAGGGTGCCCCGCCTCTCGGCAGCCAAACCGGCTAGGCGGTTTTCGCGAGTCGGGCCGTTCCGGCGCCGGATCGCGCGTGCTGGCGGATCAAGGTGCGGGTCGCTTTCTCGAGCACTTCCTGTGCGGCCCCCGGCCGGCGTAGGCGGGCCGCTCGGCTGACTGCCGCTTCAATGGTTCGGCCGTCCTCGTAGGCAGCCACCACGCGCGGGTCGACGTAGGAGCCGCGTGCCACCGCCGGGGTATTGCCGAGAGCCTCGGCGACGGTCTTCATGACGGCCGCCGTGGCCTTCTTGGCCGCGCGGTGGGATAGCGCCGGATCGGCCACGGCGAACGCCTCGGCAGCGAGGACGGTTCCGTGCCAGGTGCGCAGATCCTTGATGCTGTAGTCCGCGCCGACGAGTTCCTTGAACCGAGCGTTGATGTCGTCCGACCGGATTTCCGCAATCCCGGATTCACTGCGGCACACGAGAAGTCGTTCTCCTCGCTCATCCCGGCGCATGAGGGCCCGTACGGCCCGTGTCACCTCGGGGTTCTCGATCTCGAGTGTGCGTCGCACTCCGCTCTTGGCCGGGTAGTCGAACAGCACCGAACTGTCGCGGACCGTCACGTGTTCGCAGAGCAATGTGGCGAGACCGTAGGATTCGTGCTCCTCGGCGTACTGCTCGCCACCGGCGCGGAAGTATCCGAGATCGAGCAGGTGCAGTGCGAGTGCGACGACGCGGTCGCGGGCCAGCCCACGCCCGGCGAGGTCCGCCGCGATGCGAGCGCGCCACTGCGGCAGTTCCGTCGACATGTCCAGCACCCGGTCGAACTTCGCCTCCGCGCGCTCGTCCTGCCAGGCCTGGTGGTACAGGTACTGACGCCGACCCGCCGTGTCGGTGCCCACTGCCTGGATGTGCCCGTTGGCATGCGGGCTGATCCACACTTTCCGCCATGCCGGAGGGATCACCAGGTCCTTGATCCGGGCGAGCGTCTGCGGATCCTTCACCGGATTGCCTTCGGCGTCGTAATAGGACATCCGCTCACCGCGGCGCCGCCGTGTGATGCCGGGCCCCGTGAGCACGCTGCGACGCAATCGCATCGAGATCCTCCTTTCGGCTGAACCGGTATTACCCGAGACTTGCCCAGCTCACACCGTTGGGCGACACGTTCCGGGCGTGGTCCGAGCCGCGGTCGACAGAGCGGGCGCGCACGGATACCGCCCCGTGACAGACGAAGCGCCGGTATGACGCCGCCACACAGCGTGGCGAGGAGTGCGCCGTATTGCGGAAGCTATCGCGCTGACCCACCGGGATGCGACAATCCAGACGTGGATGTCGACCATCCCGAAGATGACCAGAACTGGGACCTCCGGCAGCGGCATGAGACCGAAACCGAACGGCTGGACCGGAACTGGTCGAGTCTGTTGCAGGAGTTGCGAGTGGTGCAGACCGGTGTGCAACTTCTGACCGGCTTCCTGCTGACACTCCCGTTTCAACAGCGGTTCGACGTCCTCAGCCACGGCATGCAAGGGGTATACCTGGGAACCGTTGCCACGTCTGTCGCCTCGACGGTACTGCTGATCGCCCCGGTGGGTATGCACCGGCTGCTGTTCCGCCGGCACCGCCTGGTCGTGCTGGTCTCCGCAGCGCATCGCTGCGCCTATGCCGGGCTGCTTCTTCTCGGCTTCGCGCTTGCCGGCGTCACCACCATCATCTTTGACGCGGTCGTCGGTCGTGTCCCAGCTCTCATTGCGGGCGCTTGTGCCCTGGTCCTGTTCACGCTGGGTTGGCTCGTCGTACCGCTGATGATGCGGCGTGGCGAACTGCAGCCGCCTGCGCCGTGATTGCTGTGCCGCGGTCCTGCTGCGGTTTCGTTTGATCGGGCCTCCCATAATTCGAACTATTTGTTTGCGGGCACGGCGGGTTGGTTATCCGACTCCCCGGGGGGAGGGAAAGCCGTCCCCGTCGCCACGTCGGCGGGGACGGTTCCCCTGCTCCCAACCAGCCTCGAGCTTCCCGCGTCGGTCGGCGCCGAAGTCGAGGGATGCGGTGCTGCTGAATCGGCTGTGACACAACGGGATCGGAAGCATTCCGGAGGGCGCTTCGCGGCCGCCGTCAACGAACCACGCGAATGCGCTCCAAGGATGGATCGGCCGGATCCGGCAACGTCATCCCGGCCTGCACGCCGCTGCGCAGATAATCCAGCACCGCGTTGTTGAGGCGCTCACCCGGAACCACCACCGGAATCCCCGGCGGATACGGCGTGATCTGTTCGGCGGCAACGCGGCCCGCGGCGCCGCGACTCGGAATCATTTCCGTGTTGCCGAAAAACGCGTCCCTGGGCGGTATTTCGGTGGCGAGCTGGAGCTCGCTGGGCGACGGTAGATCCAGTTGCGGCGGTGCGGGCAGCCCGTCGGCGGCAGCACGCCACGAATCGACCGCATGCACCAGGCGTTCCAGGGTTGATTCGTCGTCGGCGAAGGACAAGGTCGCCAGGATCCGGCGGTGATCACTCATGCCGACATCCACGGCGCAGTGTTGCCGAAGCCAGTCGGCGGCCTGGTACCCCGATCTTCCTGTGGCGGAAACGTCGATCAGCACCTGTAGACGGTCCAGATCGTGAGAGGCCTGCGCGCCGAGCAGTTCGCGTTCGAGAACCCGGATGCCATCGATGTCGGCCAATCGGCACCGCACCTCGGATGCCCGCTGCAGGGCGGTGCCGAGCAATTCAGAGCCGTGCTGGACCATCTGCCGTCGCCAGCCGTCGAGGGCTGCGTACACCATGACATTCGGGCTCGTCGTCATCAGAAGGTCAGCGCATGCTGACAGCCGATCGCGGTCGATCAGATCCCCTTGCACGTGGAAAACCGAACCCTGCTCAAAACCAGCGCCCATCTTGTGGACGCTGACGACACAGACATCGGCCCCGGCGTCCATGGCCCAGGTCGGAAGATCGTCGTGGAACGGCAGATGCGCCCCCCACGCCTCGTCGACGATGAGCGGTTTGCCGCGCTCATGGCACACATCGACGATGGCTTCCAGGTCCGCGCAGGTGCCGTACGGACTCGGGCTGACCACCAGGGCGCCGGCGGCGTCCGGATGGGCCTCCCATGCATCGCGAACCTGGTCCGGCGACGGCGGGTGCGACAAGTGGTGTGCCGGGTCCCAACGCGGGGTTATCCAATGCGGCAGCACACCGGAGAAAATGAGGCCCGCCACAACGGATTTGTGGCTGTCCCGGCCGAGCAGCAGGCCGCCGCCCGCACCTCCGGCCACTGCCATCATCGCGGCCTTCACCGACAGCGAGCTTCCACACGTCGAGAAGAATGCGTACTCCGCGCCCACCGCGTCAGCCATCAACGCTTCGGCGCGCGACAAGTAGCCGCCGCTCGTGCGACGGTCGTCCAGACCCCCCGATGCGAGAAGGTCGTCGTGGAACGGTTGCTCACCGAGCACCGCCAGCACCCGGGGGTCCGTTCCCCGGCCCTGCCGATGGCCGGGCGGGGTGTAGCCGTATCGGTCGGCCCTGCGGTAGTCGGCGACCGCGTCCAGCAGCGGGGCCTCGTATTGATCCACGGGCCAGAGATACCCGGGGCCGGCCAGACGCAATCGCCGCCAGGATCGCAGTGGCTCGGGCGACGGCGACGTAACCCGATTTCGGTTTCCCACCGTCGTTATTCGGCAAATATAGGGGTGTGCAGACGAAGCCGGCGCCTCCTGGAGCTCGGACCGGCGCCAGCAGGCGCCGGATCGTGCGTGTGACATCGGCGGCCGCGGTCCTGCTCGCCACGTTGTTCTTCATCCTGACCAGTTGCCCGGCCAATCGCGACGGTATGCCGGGGCAACTCGCCTCGGCCAAGGATGAAGCACAGTCGGCGGCGCGCTCGGCCGCGCTGGCTCTACAGCTGTGGACGGATCACCGCTCGACGCGGCAACTGGCCAGCGTGCAACTAGCCGACGCTCGCGACGAAGTGGTGAAGGCCCACCAGGGCATCGCGGTGCTCGCCGCACACGACCCCGTCGATGTGCAGCGCCAGGCCCTACTCGCACAGACGATGACCGAGCTCATCAACGACCTCAATGCCGCCGCGGCGCTGCGCGCGCTGCCCGGTCAACCCGACCCGCGTCAGGTGCGCCAACACCTCCTCGACGTCAGCGCCGCACTCGAGAGTGAATACCGCTGATGAAGAGGATATTTGGCGTCGCACTGGGCATCCTCACCGCGATCGGCGGTTTCCTGGACATCGGCGACCTGGTGACCAACGCCGTGGTCGGCTCCCGATTCGGGATGGGCTTGGCGTGGGTCATTCCCGTTGGTGTGGTGGGGATCTGCCTGTATGCCGAGATGGCCGGCCGAGTGGCCGCGGTCAGCGGCCGGGCCACCTTCGAGATCATCCGGGAGAGGCTCGGACCGCGGATGGCCGCCGCCAACCTGTCGGCATCGTTCCTCATCAATCTGATGACCGTGACCGCCGAACTGGGCGGTATCGCACTAGCCCTGCAGTTGGCCACCGATGTGGGTCCGCTGTCCTGGATTCCAGTCGCCGCGTTCGCGGTGTGGGTGGTGATCTGGCGGGTGCGCTTCAAGATCATGGAGAACGTCACCGGATTGCTGGGGCTGTGCCTGATCGTCTTCGCCGTCAGCGTCTTCGCGCTGCGACCCGATTGGCACGAACTCACCCATCAGGTTCTCGCGCCGGTGATTCCGGAGACCGAGTCCGCGGCGACCTACTGGTACTACGCAATCGCGTTGTTCGGTGCGGCCATGACCCCGTATGAGGTGTTCTTCTTCTCCTCCGGCGCCGTGGAAGAACAGTGGACGGTGCAGGATCTGGGCACCTCGCGCCTCAACGTGTTGGTGGGATTCCCCCTCGGCGGGCTACTCTCGCTGGCCATTGCGGCCTGCGCCACGGTGGTCCTGATGCCCGCACAGATCGAGGTGACCTCGCTGTCGCAGATCGCCATGCCCGTGATCGCCGCCGGCGGCAAGCTGGCACTGGCATTCGTGATCATCGGCATCGTCGCAGCGACCTTCGGCGCCGCCCTGGAGACCACCCTCTCCTCGGGTTACACACTGGCGCAGTTCTTCGGCTGGGCGTGGGGAAAGTTCCGTCGGCCCGCCCAGGCGGCACGGTTCCACACCGTCATGCTGGTCGTCGTGGTGGCCTGCGCGGCGGTGTTGTTCACCGGGATCGACCCCATCCTGGTGACCGAGTATTCGGTGGTCTTCTCGGCCATCGCATTGCCGTTGACGTACCTGCCGATCCTGATCGTGGCCAACGATCCGGGTTACATGGGCGAGCACGTCAACGGGTCGGCGATCAACGCCGCAGCCACCGTATATCTGGTGGTCATCCTGGCGGCATCCCTGGCCGCCATTCCTCTGATGATTGTCACGGGAGCTGGTCAATGACACTGTCCGACAACGCGTTCCCTGACGCGCCGCGTCCGCCCGGCACCCTGCTGGACGCCCGGCTGCACCTGCTCGACCGGCAGCTGCTCGACTCCGGCGGCGAACCGGTCGGCATCGTCGATGACCTCGAGATCGAAGGGGTCGACTCCGACGACGGGCCCGCTCGGGTCAGCGCGCTGCTCACCGGGCAGGTACTCATCACCCGCATCTTCGGGGGCCAGCCGCCCCGATCGAGATTGCAACCCCTGGCCTGGGCGACCGTCCGCAAGGTCGGTATCGTCGTCGAACTCTCCTCCGACGCAGACGAACTCGACAGCCTGTGGGTCGAACACTGGTTGCGCGACCGCATCATCACCCGAATCCCAGGGGGCCGCGGTGCAGCTCAGTGAACTCCTGGGAATGGCCGTCCATGACACCGATGGCCGCCGACTGGGCACGGTGATCGACATTCGACTGGCCATCGCCGGCGACCTGACGGATCATCCGGGCCGACCGGAACTCTTTGGTGTCGTGGTCAGCCCACGGACCCGATCATCGTTCCTGGGTTATGAGCGTTCGGTTGCGCAGCGACCATTTCTTCTGGCGAACGTGCTCCGATGGCATCACCGCGGAACCTTTCTGGCGCTCTGGCGCGATGTCGCGGGCATCGAGGCTTCGGGGGTGTCCGTGCGGGCCGGCGCGACGAGGTATTCGCCCGTACTGCGTGACGATGATTGAGCCAGGATCGAAGGATGCCGGCATCTCGTGTACGTGTCGGTATTCGGTGCCGACCGGGCCGAGTTCATCCCGCACTACAAGGTCGAACAGGCGCTGCTGGCGTCGTCGGTGACGACCACGCTCCTTCGGTGCAGTTGCTTCACGCAGACGGGTGGCGGCCCGAGGCCGCGGCGGCTCGTGCACTGTTCGAGATCGGGGCCGGATCGAGTTCGACGCTGCCCGAACATCGAAGTAGGTCCGGCCAACCTGCAGGCCGGACCTACTTCGATGGCGGGTCACTGCTCGGATTTCTCCCGCGCCTCATTGGCGTCTGCGGCCGCGCGGGCACCCTCGGCCTGCGCCTCCTTCTCGGCTGCCTCCCGCTGCGAATCGGCCTTGTCCTGCTGCGCCTCGCCCTCGCGGCGCAGGTCATCGCGTCCGGTCACCGCGCCGGCGGCTTCCTTGACCTTGCCCTTCGCGCCCTCGACCACACCTGCGAGACCTTCACCAGCTCCACTCTTGTCCGACATTGCAGACCATTCCCTTCTTTCTGGGATTGAATTTCCGTTGCGCGAGCCCAAAATTGGAAGCAGCGCTTCTTTCAACCCGCGCTCTGCAGCCGTTCCCGGCCTTTCGGGCACCCAAACCCCCGCGCTGGCGCGGATTCGTCACAGGCCAACTCTCATGCAACCGGGTCCAGCTGCTGAGCCTCAGCAGCTCGGCGGTCGTCCGTTGCCGAGGTATGGCAGTCCACTCTCGATTACCTGAGTGGCCGCCAGTACATTTCGCGTATAGATGACCACGGCGTCGGCGCAGTCGGACATAGGTAGGGCGCGAAGATCGCCAAAATACCACTTGCCAAACGGATTCCATGACAGACCTCGATGGCGCGGGGTGGGCCCGCAATGCGGGCCCACCCCTATTCATCAAACCAGTGAGCGGTCAGTCCCAATCAGTAACGGCATCTCGGTAGACGGATCTTGCCGGTGGCCGCGCAGGCGGCCGCCCGCGAACTGGGTCGCGAGTGTGGTTGGTCCTCAGCTGCGCTGCCGTGGGCGGAGAAGCCGGATGGCGTCATCGACCTCGGCCCGCAACGGCAGGGGCGAAATCGTCGGGGCGAGTTCGAGGACGCGCCCCACCCGCGGCCCGGCGACCACCGCCCACGCAACATCCTTTGCGAGGTACCGGTCATGCAGTCGATCGAGCATGCGGATCCCCGCCACACTGCAGAAGCGCAACTGGCTCAGATCAACGACGATCTTCTCGTGACACCGCGGGAGCCTGGCCAGCTGCGACCCGAACCGGTCGGCATTGAAGGCATCGACTTCTCCGTAGGCGCGAAGGACCACGATGCCCTGATTCCGCAGAATTACCAACCGCAGGCCTGTGGGGTCGGCAGATATTGAGTCGTTGCACGCACGTGGTGTGCGGACGCGGAGTGAAGTCGACATGACGAGTCCTTCCACAACGGATTGCGGGACCCACCGGAATGGTGCTACAGCCGGGGATCCAGGCTGCATGCTCAACCCATTCAAACCGTAGCTCAGCTGTGTTGCACGTCAAGCCGCGCCTTGTTGACCGAACTGTAAATTTTCTACCGAATACGTTGTGCCCCAAACGCATTTCTTCATTACAGGCTTTCGGGGCGGAATATGCCTTTCGCATATTGGATAGCCAATGCCGTGGCACGACCAACCGCCGATAGCCTGCCATGCCCATCCCGAAAGGCTGCTCCGAGGGCCGATATCGGCGGTCTGGGCCTGGTCTTTGCTACGGATTTCGTGGTCGCGCCGCCCATTGCCCCCGACATGGGCAGCGTTCCCCCCGTCAGCCGGAGATCAGCCGCCGAACGCCGTCATCCTGAGCCCGCCAGGTGGCATGGCCGTCGTCGGCGACCTATGGTCGAAGGTGAACTGGGCCGTTTCGGTAGGCCAGGCATGGGACAAGGCGTTCGGGTCAGATGCTTGTCGACCCGGTTCGGACCGGAAGCGCTGTGGTGACCAGAGAAGTAATGCTGGATACGCACGATCTCGGCGAGGCCGAGTCGGTGTTGAAAACAAACCTGGCTGCAATCCGGATTTGCCCCTCCTCCGATACGGACGTCACGTCGATGCGCATCGCGCGTGCGTCGGTCGGGAACCTCAGTCTGGATGCGACCGAATGTGGCTTCGACTTCGAGTACGAAGCGCAAGACCTGGACCGCCTCGTGTTGTGCCGGGTGCTCTCCGGCGGCCTGGAGAGCGGCATTTCGGACCGGACACCACCGACGACACTCGAGCCGGGCCAGGTGGGCGCATTCGGGATCAGTGACCGACCGCGCCGTCGTGGCCGGGTCCAGCGTGGCAGGTATGAACAGTTGCTCCTGGATCGCCGGCTCCTCGGCGCCGTCGCGTGCGGAGCGCCGCGCTCGGCCGGGTTGGTGGAGCTGACCGCATCGGTACCGATCTCGGACGCCGCCAATCGCCAGCTCTTCGATTTGTTCGCCCACATCGGTCAGGCCACGGAACTTCGCTCGCAGGGCATTGGAAATCAATTGCTGTCCAACGCATTAGAGCAGTATGTGGCAACCGTATTGCTGTCGACCATCCCGAACACCGCGCTGCTGGAACCGGATGCCACGGACCGGCGTGACAGCACGCCCACCCTGCTCCGCCGCGCCATGGCCTTCATCGACGACAATGCGCACCGCGAGATCACGCTCAGCGACATCGCCGGCTCGGTCTATGTGACTCCGCGCGCGTTGCAGTACATGTTCCGCAAGCACCGCGACTGCACACCGACCGAATACCTGCGTTTGGTGCGGCTACATCATGCACATGTCGACCTCGCCGCCGGTACGCGCGCCGACACGACGGTCACCACGATCGCCCACCGATGGGGGTTCGCGCATGTCGGCAGGTTCGCGGTCTACTACCGACAGCACTACGGTCAGAGCCCGCATGTGACGCTCCGGGCCTAGGAGCCGCCGCCGGCGACGTCCAAAAAGCGAAACCCAGCCATCCGCACCGCGAGGAGGCGATGGCTCGTTGATACTTTCGACGCCCGTGCGAGGCCGTCGTCGTGGTGGATGGAGGAAGAGCCGTGCCCTTCGAAGCACTTGACCCTGCTGCCCAACCATCCACCGAATGGCGACGGCTGCTCTCGGTGCTCAACACGGTGAACGGCCTGCAGCGCGGGGCCGGAGCGGACTTCGACGAGGCGCTCGGCGAGATCAACCTGGCCAGCGTGCATTCCGTCCCGGGAGCCGACTACGTCGGGATCACGTGGGTCAGCGCCGACGGCGACGTCAGCACCCTCGGCGCCAACGACCCGGTCCCCCGGACACTCGACGACATCCAGCAGGAGTTCCGGGAAGGCCCGTGCCTGTCCGCCGCCTGGAACCAGCACACCATCCGCATCGACGATCTGACGACCGAGGACCGGTGGCCGGAGTACCGCGCCGCAGCCCTGGCCCGCACCCCGGTGCGCGCGGTCATCTCCTACCGGCTGTTCGCCGAGGGTCGGAGCATGGCCGCACTGAACTTCTACGCCCGGACGGAGCGGGCGTTCGACGACGAATCGATCGAGATCGGCCTGGTGTTCGCGGCCCACACCACCGTGGCCTGGAACCTGATGCGCCGTGAGAAACAGTTCCAAAGTGCCCTGGCCAGCCGCGACGTGATCGGCCAGGCCAAGGGAATCCTCATGGAGCGATTCGACATCGACGCGGTCGCGGCCTTCGAGCTGCTGCGGCGTGCGTCTCAGGAGGCCAATGTGAAGCTGGTCGAAATAGCTCAGCGGCTGGTTGCCTCCCGGGAGGATCCGGCCCGCTGAGCCGGTTGGCCGGCTCCAAATGGGGTAGCCGAGTAGACGCGCTCACCATTGCGCGCAGCGCCTGCTACGACGCCAAGGCGGTGGAGTCGGTGCCACCCGAACTGGTCGCCCGATACTTCGAACCGGTCAACAGCCGCTATGTGTTCCACAAAGATCTCCGCCGGGCAGTCATCTTCGGCCGCAACGACCTGGTCAAGGACGCTCCGATCTCACGCGTCGACCTTCTGGTCTGTCGGAACACACTGATGTATCTCAACGCCGAGACACAGCGTAATGTCCTGGGCCGCTTGCACTTCGCGCTCGCTCCGCAGGGAACACTGTTCCTGGGCCATGCCGAGATGCTGCTGAGCCACAGCGACCGCTTCACCCCGGTGAGCCTCAAGAACCGGATCTTTCGCAAGGCCATCGGGTCACACTCCGGATATGACCATTTCGAGGCCGCCGCGGTGATGTTCGAACGGCAGGGCGAACTCACCTCCCTGACCCATGTGCGGGAGCTCGCGTTTCGCGCCAGCCCGGTCGCGCAGATCGTGGTCACCGGAGACGACACCGTCGCGATGATCAACCAGCAGGCCGAGATCGCGTTCGGACTGTCCGCCCGAGACATCGGGCGGCTGCTGCGGGATCTGGAGGTCTCCTACCGCCCGGTCGAGCTGAGGGCCTACATCGAGCAGGCCAAGGTGGAGCGCCGCTCGGCACGGATCCAGGATGTGACGTTCCAGCGCCCCGGCGTGGACACCGTCTGGTTCGAGATCCACGTCAATCCCCTTGTCGACTCCGACAACGGCCTGGCCGGAGTCTCGATCGTGTTCTTCGACGTCTCTGCCACCCGCGCCCTGCTGGAAAAGGTGGTGCAGACCAACAGACAGCTCGAGACTGCGTACGAGGAGTTGCAGTCCACCAACGAAGAACTCGAGACCACCAACGAAGAGCTGCAGTCCACCGTCGAAGAACTCGAGACCACCAACGAAGAGCTGCAGTCCACCAACGAAGAACTCGAGACGATGAACGAGGAGCTGCAGTCCACCAACGACGAACTGCACACCATCAACGACACGCTGCGCGAACGCAGCGTCGAACTCGACGAGGCCAAGACGTTCATCACCTCGCTGATCGACTCGGTGCACATGGGCATGGTTGTCGTCGACCGCGACATGCGGGTGGTGGTGTGGAACCGTGGCAGCGAACAACTGTGGGGACTACGTGCGGAAGAAGCCAACGGCAATGTCCTCAGCGCCCTGGACATCGGGCTGCCGATGGACGAGGTACTACCACTGATCGGTAACGCCTTCGTCGATCCGGGCGGTTCCGGGGAGGCGACCGTCGACGCCGTGAATCGCCGCGGGCGCCAGACCCGTGTTCGGATCACCTGCTCGTCCTTCCGCTCCGCCGAGGCATCGGCCGGTGGGGCGCTCCTGCTCATGGAGGTCCTGGATCCAGGCGGCTGAGACGCGAAGTGACCGGTCCAGAAAGCGAAGTGATCTGGCCGGCTCGTTTCTTCCTTCTCGTGCCCCGGGTAAGCACTTCGATGTTCACCCGACCTTCAGGACACGTGATGAAGATCGCCATCGTGGCAGGCCCGGACGGACGCGCGTCGCGAACGGGTGAACCGCTCGGCGACGCGCAGTACGGTCGGCAGCTCGCGGCGGCGCTGAGCCGACGGGGCCACCAGGTCGTGCTGTATCGGCGGCACGAGGGCCGGCAGCTCGAGTCCGACGGCTACGGGTCCTACCCGGTCGTGTCGCTGCGCGCAGGGCCGGCGCGAGTCCTCGCCGAACGCGAGACCTTTCCGTTCATCGGGGATTTCGCGGCTGAGCTGGCTTGCGCTTGGCGCGTATGCCGACCCGATGTCGTCCACGCGCACTCGTGGCCCACCGGGCTTGCCGCTGCGGTGGCAGCTGACGGCGAGAGCCTGCCAACCGTGCAGTCCTTCCATGCGCGAGCCGACATGACCGATGATCACTCGCCCGACACGCGGCTGACCACTGCGCTGGCCAGGAATGTCACGTGGTTGCTCGCCGGGTCGCACGAGGAAGAGGCAACGCTGATCCGAGTACGAAATGGCCGGGACCGCATCACCGTGGTGCCGCCGGGCATCGACACCCGCCAATTCCGGCCTTCGCCCGTTGGGCACGAAAGTCGAACCGACTGCACGATTGTCGGCGTGGCCTCCTCGCGGTTCGGCGATCACGGCTTCGACGACGTGGTCAGGTTGTTGCCGAGACTTCCTCGGACCACCTTTGTCGCAGCCATGACGCCGGCACACGACCGCATGGTGCGGGCCGCGATGGGTCTAGCGGCATCTCTGGGTGTGGCCCACAGAGTGCGTTTCGAGAATGCACCCACCACCGCTGCGCTGGCCGCCGTCCTGCGCTCGGCGGACATCGTCACGTGCACGACAAGTTCGGCAAGCACCGAATCCGGCGCTCTGCTCGCAATGGCATGCGGCATTCCCGTCGTCGCGTGCGCGGCCGGCGCGCTGGCGGACCTCATCGTCCACGATGTCACGGGGATTCTCATCTCCCCACACCGTCCCGACGAACTCCTGCGCACCCTGAAATCCCTTATCGCTCAATCATTCCGGCGGCAGGGCATGGGTTCGGCAGCCCGAGCCAGGGCGTGTTCGCGCTACACGTGGGACCAGATCTCGCACGAGACGGAACTGGTCTACCAGCGAGTAGGACAGATACCGGTGTTGCCACAACATTTGGCCGGCTGACGCGACTCGACTTCCGGGGCTCAGGCGCCCAGCCGGGCGGCCGAGCCGGGCTGGGACCATCTCCGACAGGTCCTGGCCAACCACGCACCGGGACGTTGAAACACCGAGCCAAGAGTATTCGGGCGAAAGCCGGTTCACGCCTCATGTCCCGGCCGCAGATCGCGGACGTCGCACAAGGACACCCAGCGCCCGGCCTCCCGCGGACCGGTGCCGTCAACAGGCTCCAACAGGTGACCGACGTGGTCGCCGAAGGGAATCCGGTCGATCGTGCGGCCCAGGAACCAGGCGGCGGCGTCATCGAGTATGGGCACGCCGTGGGGACCTTGATGCCAGTAACACCGGGTGAACTTGTCGACGCGATCCCCCGTCTGGCCGCCGAACAATTCCACGACCTCCATCGACTGCTTCTCGAACACATGAACCGCCAGGAAGGAGGACTGGGTCGCGACCCGAAACGTCTTGTTGCGCTTCGAGAGTCCCACGAGGAATCGGGGAGGCTCGATGCTCACCTGGCTCGCGAATCCGACCAGACAGCCCGCCCGCCGGTCCCCTACCGCCGTCGTCACCACGAACATGGGGGTATCCAGCGACGCAACCAATTCTTCGAAGGCATCCGCAGCCGAATCCACCACGGGTCCCGTATGCCCCCTCCCGTGCGACCGCAATCCCCGCTGCCGTTTAGCGGGCCGGGACGCGGGTAGACAGGCGGTCACAATTCGTGGGAAGGGAATGGAATGAAGGCTGTCACCTGGCATGGCAAGAGGGATGTACGGGTGGAGAACGTGCCCGATCCCAGGATCGAAGAACCGACCGATGCGATCATCGAGATCACCTCGACCAACATCTGTGGCTCGGATCTGCACCTCTACGAGGTGCTGGGCGCATTCATGACGCCCGGTGACATCCTCGGCCACGAGCCGATGGGGATCGTCCGCGAAGTCGGCCCCGGCGTACCGAACCTGGCGGTCGGCGATCGCGTCGTCATCCCATTCCAGATCTCATGCGGCAGTTGCTACATGTGCGACCGGCAGCTGTTCACCCAATGTGAAACGACCCAGGTGCGCAGCCATGGTACGGGCGCCGAGTTGTTCGGCTACTCCGAGCTCTACGGATCGGTGCCCGGTGGGCAGGCCGAGTTGCTGCGGGTGCCGCAGGCGCACTTCACTCACATCAAAGTGCCACTGGGAACCCCGGATTCACGGTATGTCTACCTGTCCGACGTGCTGCCGACCGCCTGGCAGGCCGTCGCCTACGCGGATATCCCGGCCGGCGGTTCGGTGACCGTACTGGGACTGGGTCCCATCGGCGATATGTCCGCGCGTATCGCCAGCCATCTCGGCCACCGCGTCATCGCCGTCGACCGCGTGCCGGAACGACTCGCGCGGGCCGAGGCGCGCGGGATTGCCGTCGTCGATCTTGCCGACGCCGAGGGCAAGCTCGGCGATCTCATCCGGGACATGACCGACGGCCGCGGCACCGACTCGGTGATCGATGCGGTCGGGATGGAAGCGCACGGATCTCCGATCGCCAAAGCCGCACAACGGTTCACGGGACTGCTGCCGGATGCGCTGGCCAAGCCGATGATGCAGAAGGCAGGCCTCGACCGGCTGGACGCGCTGTACTCGGCCATCGACATCGTGCGCCGCGGCGGCACCATTTCGCTGATCGGCGTGTACGGGGGCGCGGCCGACCCGTTGCCCATGCTGACGCTGTTCGACAAGCAGATTCAGCTGCGAATGGGCCAGGCCAACGTCAAGAAGTGGGTCGACGACATCATGCCGTTGCTCACCGACGAGGACCCGCTGGGGGTGGACACCTTTGCCACGCACAGGTTGCCGCTCGACCAGGCGCCGCACGCCTACGAGATCTTCCAGAAGAAGGAGGACGGCGCGGTGAAGGTGATCCTCGAGCCGTGAGCCGAGCGACGGCACGGTTGATCTGGGCTGGTTGAAGCCCTCCCAAGATGGGCATAGATGAAGTCACACTCTTGGCTCGCTATCGATCCGACGGCAGCGGCGCTGACCGGAGGAGGACACCGATGACGACGGCAATGACGAAGGCCGCAGCGATGGTCGAGCACGCCCACACCGCAGATGCGCTGGCCGGCGTTTATGCCCCACAGCATGATTCGCGTCTGCTCATCGCGACCATGCGGAAGCTGGCACCCGCTCGGGGCTTGTCGGTCGCCGACCTGTGCACCGGCTCGGGGGCGGTGGCACTGGCCGCCGCCGCCGACGGTGCCGACAGGGTGGATGCGTTCGAACTGTGCCCTGTCGCCGCGGCGTATGCCCGGGCCAATTCCGACGAAGCCGGCGTCGCCGTGGACGTTCATCACAGCTCCTGGGTGCGAGCGGTGGCAACGGGTCCCTACCACCTGGTCACGTGCAACCCGCCCTATGTGCCCACGCCGGTCGAGGATGACGAGACGCCCGAGGTGCCTGCGGTATCGGTCAACGGTGGCCATGACGGCCGACTGGTAATCGACCCGCTGTGTGTCGCAGCGCCGGCGCTGCTATACCGCGGCGGTACCCTTCTGCTGGTGCAATCGGAGTTCGCTGACGTCAATCGCACGTTGAAGGCTCTGCAGCAGAACGGATTACAGGCTTCAGTGGTCGCACGACAGTGAATCCCGTTCGGTCCGGTGCTGCGCCGCCGCGCCCAGTGGTTGGAAGAGGTAGGCCTCCTGCGGCCGGGTCGGCGCACCGAAACCCTGGCCGTCGTCGCGGCCCGCAAGCCATGACCGGCGAACGGCGATCCGTCAGGATCACCACCTCCGGTCCGGTTCTCGTCGAAGGGCCGATCCGGATCCATCTCCCCGACGGCACCAGCGTGGACTCCGACCGCTTCATGGTGGCCGTCTGCTGCTGTCGTCGCAGCAAGACCTATCCACTGTGTGACACGAGCCATCGCCGTCGCAAAACTCAGGACAAGGTGCGCAGCAGCGAGGATTGACCGTTGCGCCAGGCTTCCAGGATGGCCGCGGCCAACCGGTCCTCGGCGACGCCGAACGCACGCATTCCGAACACCACGTCCGACGCCAGGTCGGGCTCCAGCTCGAGCAAGGCACCGACCACGTCGTTGCGCACCACCTGTTCGTGCACTGCATCGGCCTCGACATGCTCGGCGTAGAACGCCATGCACGGCTGCGGCGCCCGCAACCGCTGCAGCGCCTGTACCAGGCGCCGCGAGCCCGGCGGCGAGGTGATCTCGGTGGCCGCAAAGTGGCCCACCGTCGCACCCCGCAACTCGCGGTGCAGGCCGAACAGCGACATCAGATTCACCGCCGCCAGCGCCTCGGCTCCCACATGATCCAGATATCCCAGGTACGCATCGTCCAGCCCGGCCGCCGCGAGCAGGTCGGCGAACAACTCCTGATGCACGTTGCCCCCCCGCCCGGCACCGAACTCGTCGAACTCCACGGCCACGAACGACGCCTTCGCCTGACCGACCAGCCGCGGGATCACCCACGCGTGCGGATCGGCCTCCTTGAGGTGGTACAGCGAGCGGTGCACGAAATACTCGCGCATCTGCTCCCAGTCACCGTCATCGCGGAGGAACCAGGACAGGCCCGTGCCCTGGAGCGGTTCGACCGACAGCGCCTCCATTTCCGCGTGTGGGTGGTCGGCCGCGGTGATCGGCCCGACCTCCCGACCGATGGCGCCGAGGAACATGTCTTCCATCCGCGCGCGCAGATGCAGCATTGCTGCATCCCACTCCCATCGCGGATCAACGCCGGCAAAACCGCGGTAATGCAACTCATAGCAGACGTAGAGCGCCAGCTGGAAGTCTGCCCCGAACGGATCCGCATCGGCCACCGGGCTCGGAATCGGCGTCAGCCCCCCGTCCGGCGCACGGGCGGCCAACAGCTCGATCACGGTGTGTGACAACGGTCCGCGCGCCAGCGGCAACGACGGCTCAATGCGGTTCCGAAGAGCGGGCGTTGGATTCGCTGGGGGGGCACCGCCATGTGAGTGGCTGTCCACGGGCTAGAGATACCCAACGTGACGTCCGTCAAACACCCCTGCAAAATGCGGTCTGAACAGCGAATTGACGGGTAACTCGCCGCCATGTCCTCGCTGTGGGCTTCTTCCCGCGTAGCCTCGAGCACGGCCAATGACCTGACGACCCTCGATGGGCGCATCGTCGATGTCGCCGTCGTCGGCGCAGGTATCACCGGCTTGACGGCCGCCGTTCTGCTGGCCCGCGCGGGCAAGTCGGTGACCGTCGTCGAAGCACGCAATGCGGGCGCCGGTGCCACCGGCAACACCACCGGCAAACTCAGTGTCCTGCAAGGGACCAAACTCGCCCGGGTACGGTCCGCTCACGACAGCGGCACCCTGCGCGCCTACGTTGAGGCCAACACCGAGGGGCGAGAGTGGCTGTTGCGGCATTGCGCCGACCGCGGCCTGGTAGTGCAGCGCCAGGACGACCACGCCTACGCACAGGACGCTGATGGTCTCGAGGCTGCCCGTGCGGTGCTGGATGCCTGCGCCGATGCAGGACTCGAGGACGCCCGCTGGGTGGACCATGCCGACGTACCGTTCCCCTTCTACGGCGGGGTCCTGCTGCCCGATCAGGCACAGATCGATCCGATGCCGGTGCTCGACAGTCTGGTCACCGAACTCCACTCACATGGCGGATCGCTGTTCCACGGTGTCCGCGCCGTCGGCGTGGGCGATTCAGGCCCGATGACCACGTTGCGGTTGCAATCAACGCACACCAACGGCCAAGAACACCAAGAGTTCTCGATGAGCGCGCGGCACGTCGTCCTCGCAACCGGAATACCGTTCCTCGACCGGGGAGGGTTCTTCGCACGGGTCAGCGCACATCGTTCGTATTGCTTGGCGTTCGAGGTACCCGGCGAGGTCACCCGGCCGACGTTCATTTCGGTCGACTCCCCCACCCGTTCGATTCGCTGGGCCCCGCACCCCGAGGGCGAGAAGCTGATCGTGGGCGGGGCGGGTCACCGCGTGGGACACGGACAACAGGCGAGCAGAACCGTCACCGAACTTGCCGAATGGGCGACCACCCATTACCCGGGTGCACAGCAGACCCACTTCTGGTCCGCTCAGGACTACTCCCCGGTCGACGAACTGCCCTACGTCGGGCCGTTGCTCCCGTTCGGCGAAAAGGTCCTGATTGCAACGGGTTTCGACAAGTGGGGACTGACCAACGGGGTGGCGGCAGCGCTGGCGCTGTCGTCCCGGATCCTGGGGGGTCAGATCACCTGGGCGGGTGCCTTGTCCAGCTGGAGTACCCACGAGCTGAAAGGCTTGCCCCGCGCGGCGAAGGCCAATGCGACCGTGGGCGTGGACATGGCCACCGGCTGGCTCGCCCCGATGGCCTGTTCGTCGACCCACCTCACCGACGGGTACGGCGTTGTCAGCGGCGCGCCGTGGCACCTGCGGGCCGACAGCGTGGTGGACGACACCTACCGGACCGTGTCACCGGTGTGCCCACACCTGGGCGGCATCGTGTCCTGGAATGACGCTGATCAGAGTTGGGAGTGCCCACTTCACGGCTCCCGCTTCGCCCCGGACGGGACCGTGCTGGAAGGCCCCGCAGTGCGCGGACTGTCGCCAACCACCCACGGCACGGTTGCGGCGGGGCTGCTGTGGACTCCGTGACCGCCGAGAAATTCGTTCCGGACACAGCCGACCTGGCCGCGTTGGCCGCGGCGGCACGGTTGTGCCGGGGTTGCGAGTTGTACCGCGACGCCACCCAGACGGTGTTCGGGGACGGCTCGCCGTCTGCGCGGCTGATGCTCGTCGGAGAGCAGCCCGGGGACCGCGAGGACACCCAGGGCGAACCTTTCGTCGGTCCCGCGGGGAAGCTGCTGGACAGCGCCCTGGCGGCGGCGCGGATCGACCGTGACGGCCTCTACGTCACCAACGCGGTCAAGCACTTCAAGTTCGTCCGGGACGACCGGGGGGTCCGCCGCATTCACAAGTCGCCCAGCCGCATCGAACGGGTGGCCTGTCGGCCCTGGTTGTGGGCCGAACTGCACGCCGTACAGCCGGCCGCCGTGCTGCTGATGGGTGCCACCGCAGCACAGTCGTTGTTGGGCAATGGTTTCCGACTCACCGCGCACCGTGGCGAGATTCTTCCGCTGCCCGGCAACGATCTGCCCACCGAACCGCAGGTGGTGGTGACGGTCCATCCGTCGGCGGTGCTGCGCGCGGGCGCCGACTCGCGCAAGGAGGCTTTCGACGGACTGGTGGCGGACCTTGCGTTCGCCGCTACGTGCGCGGACATTCCCACGCGAAGCCGCTAGACGTTTACCCGACCGGACTCGCGGCCATTCACCTCGGGTGAATCCCGAGATCAATTCGAAGCTGCTGCAGGAACTGCTCTGCGCGTACGGACCCAGTGGCCAGGAGGATGACGTGCGGGCGATCTGCCGGCGCGAACTCGACGGTGTCGCCGACGAGGTCTGGGTGGACGACGCGGGCAATGTGGTGGCCATGTTCGGCGGGGAGACCCGCACCGGGCCCCCGGTGCGGGTACTGGCACACATGGATGAACTTTCCATGCTGGTCAAACGGGTCAATCCCGACGGGACGCTGCACTTGACGCACCTGGGAACAATGTATCCGGCCAACTTCGGTCTCGGTCCGGTGACCGTACTCGGAAACCACCAAACACTCTGCGGTGTACTGGCATTGGGCTCCGAGCACACCACCAGGGAGAGCACCCGGATATGGGAGACGAAACCGGACGGCGGCGGTAGAGCGCTGGATTGGTCGGATGTCTACGTCTTCACCGGGCACACGACAGCAGAACTGTCCGCGGCAGGGGTTCGCGCGGGCAGCCGGGTATGCATCGACCGCAGCAAGCGCCAACTGATCGAGGTCGGCGACTATCTCGGCTGCTATTTCATGGATGACCGAGCTGCCCTGGCGGTGCTGTTGGCCACCGCGTCGGCACTGGCCGAGCAGCGACCGGTCAATGACACCTACCTGGTGTGCACCGTGAGCGAAGAGGTCGGTGGAATCGGGGGCACTCACGCCGCCCGCCAACTTCCCGACGGGCTGACCCTGGCCGTGGAAGTCGGACCCACCGAGTACGAATACGGCACCACCGTTGCAGGAGGGCCGATCATCGCTTACAGCGACGCCCAATGCGTCTACGACAAAGCGCTGGCCGACCGCCTGATGGACATCGCCGTCGCACAGGGCGCCGAGCCGCAGCCGGCGGTGTTGGGGGCGTTCGAATCCGACGCGTCGCATGCCAAAGCCGTCGGCGTATCCGGGCCCGCCGGCCTGATCTGTCTGCCCACGCTCAGCACCCACGGATATGAAGTCATTGCGCGACAAGCGATCCCGACGCTCACCGCCGTCCTCGTGGAGTTCCTGCGGCTACCGGGCCCCGTCTGAGGCTTCTGGAAAAGCAGCCATGCCGTCCATGGTCGGAAGACCAGAGGAAGGTTTGCCGCGATCGCGCGGCGCCAACAACACAGCCGCGGCGACGTGCCCGTGCTGATAGGGATTGTCCGCCCGCAGAAAATCGACGATCCGTCCTGCCGATCTCGAAATACGCATACCGATCGCCGATCTTTCGAACCAACTGGTCAAGTACCCGACCCGGCCGACGGCAAACCTGCGGGTCTGGCGAATCCGAAACACCGCTGCGTTTACCGATATCGGCGATGGGTAGACCGCTGGACTGTGACTACGGAAGATACTCAGGACGACGTAAGCACCCGACGCGCATCGACCGTCCTCAACTGGGCATTGGCGATTGCCAGCCTGCTGGGCGCCGCTGCGGTGGTGATCTTTGCCTATGTCTCAGTGCTCGGGACCGCAGGGTGCAGTGGCCAGACCTGTCCGCACCTGGGGCCCGGCGAGACCGGCTTCACCGTCATCGTCTACGGCGCTCCGATTGTGGCGCTCGCTGCCGTCGCCGCTTCGATCGTCACCGCTCGACGCCGCCGGGGAATTCTGGTCCCGATCGGGGCGTGGCTACTGCTGATTGCGGGGTTCGTCATGCTGGCGGTCACTTTTCCGTAGGACTGGCCGGGACTCACGCACACCTGCCACTCCGTCTCCGCCCCGCCGCCCGGCACCGTTTCGCAGTTTCAGTCGCCGCTGATGTATCGTTCTGGCGTCCAAAGGTTCGTTCCCGGCGGACTCGCGGGCTGTGGCGCAGCTTGGTAGCGCACTACACTGGGGGTGTAGGGGTCGCAGGTTCAAATCCTGTCAGCCCGACGCGATTCGTGATGACGCACATAGTTGCGCGAAGCGGTAGGGACTCCAACTTCTCATTGATACCCGTTGCCGCGGTCGGCAGATCAGCGCTATCTGGTCCCCCGCGAACCAGTTACAACTGCAGCAATCGGTACAACCCGATCAGACCGACCACCACGATGACGGCCCGCAGCGCATTCGGGGACAGTCGACGGCCGTAGTGCGCCCCGAGGAACCCGCCGATCAGCGAGCCCACCGCGATCAACCCGGCCGCTTCCCAGCTGATCCGGTCGAACGCCACCAGAATGTATGCGGCGGCGGCAACGACGTTCACCAGCAGCGACAGCAGGTTCTTGGCCGCATTCATCCGCTGCATGTCCTCGGGCAGCAACGCACCCATGACCGCGATCAGCAGGATGCCCTGCGCCGCGGTGAAGTAGCCGCCGTACACGCCCACCGCGAAGGTGCCGGCCACCAGGGCGGCCATTCGGGCGGGCGTGACGTGCTCGGCCGAACGCCCGGCGGCCTCCGCCCGCGTGCGCGCCCAGGTCTGGATCCGCGGCCCGATGATCACCAGCACCAGTGCACCGACCAGCAAGACCGGCACCACCTGCTGGAACACCTTCTCGGGGAGGTGCAGCAGCAGCCATGACCCCAGGATGGCGCCGAGCACCGAACCGGGAACCTGCCAGCGCAGCCGGTGCCACTGCCCGCGCAGCTCGCGCCGATACCCCCAGGTGCCCGACACCCCGCCGGCGACCAGGCCGATCGCATTGGACATCGTCGCCGTCACCGGTGGAAACCCCAGCGTGACCAGGGTCGGGAACGTGATGAGCGTGCCCGACCCCACCAACGCATTGATGGCGCCGGCGCCGACACCAGCCAGCGCGATCAGGATCATGTGGGCCACGGACACTCGCCAGACCCTACCGGCGACTCGACTGGGCCCGACTGTCTCGCTCCTCCGCTGCCGCGTGCCGCGGCCGCATCGGTCGACTCGGCTGGGCCCGACTGTCTCGCTCCTCCGCTGCCGCGTGCCGCGGCCGCATCGGTCGACTCGACTAGCGCTTCCTGGTGCCGCGCTTCTCGCGCACCCGCACGTTCACCCGGATCGGGCTGCCTTCGAAGCCGAACGTCTCACGCAGCCGGCGCTCGAGGAACCTGCGATATCCGGCTTCCAGGAACCCGGTGGTGAACAACACGAACGTCGGTGGTCGCGCGGTGGCCTGCGTGGCGAACAGGATGCGCGGCTGCTTGCCGCCCCGTACCGGTGGCGGCGTGGCTGCCACAACCTCCTTGAGGAAATTGTTCAGCTGCCCGGTGCTGATCCGCTTGTCCCACGACGCCAGCGAGGTCTCGAGCGCGGGCACCAGCTTCTGCACGGCGCGCCCGGTCATCGCCGAGATGTTCACCCGCGGTGCCCACTGCACCTGCACCAGTTCGCGGTCGATCTCCTTCTCCAGGAGATAACGGCGATCCTCGTCGACCAGATCCCACTTGTTGAACGCCAACACCAGCGCGCGGCCCGCCTCGATCACCATCGTCAGCACGCGCTGGTCCTGTTCGGTCAGCGGCTGCGATGCATCGATGAGCACAATGCAGACCTCGGCGGCGTCGATCGCGCCGTGGGTGCGAACCGAAGCGTAGAACTCATGCCCGCTGGCCTGGCCGACCTTGCGCCGCAGACCGGCGGTGTCGACGAAACGCCAAGTCTTGCCGCCCAATTCGATCAGCGAGTCCACCGGATCGACGGTGGTGCCGGCCACGTCGTGGACCACCGAGCGCTGATCGCCGGCCAGCCTGTTGAGCAACGAACTCTTACCGACGTTGGGTTTGCCGATCAGCGCGACACGACGCGGGCCACCGCCGCCGCCCGACAGCTCCGATACCTCCGGCAGCACGGTCATCACCGCGTCCAACAGATCGGCCACGCCGCGGCCATGCATCGCGCTGATCGGATGCGGCTCCCCCAGTCCCAACGACCACAGAGCGGCCGCCTCGGCCTCCTGCTTCTCGCTGTCAACCTTGTTGGCCGCCAAGAAGACCGGCTTGCCCGAGCGCCGCAGGATCCGGGCTGCGGCCTCGTCGCCCGATGTCGCACCGACCACGGAATCGACCACCAGGATGATCGCGTCGGCGGTGCGCATCGCCACCGAGGCCTGCTCGGCCACCAGTTGCTGCAGACCCTTGGCATCGGGCTCCCACCCGCCGGTGTCCTGGACGACGAATCGTCGTCCGGACCAGAGCGCGTCATAGGACACCCGGTCGCGGGTCACCCCGGGCAGATCCTGCACGACGGCTTCGCGACGGCCGAGAATCCGGTTGACCAAGGTGGACTTGCCGACGTTGGGCCGGCCCACCACGGCGACCACCGGCGGCGGTCCGGAGAATTCGTCGAGGTCATCAGCGAACTCCGATTCGCCGATCTCCCAATCGCTCTCGTCTTCCCAGGTTCCGTCCTCGGTCACGTCGACACCCCGCTGTGCTGGCGCACCAGATCCAGCAGATGCGCCACCACCTGGTCCTCGGTCAGGTCGCTGGTGTCGACCGTCAGGGCATCCTCGGCGGCCCGCAACGGCGACACCGCGCGGGTGGAATCCAGATGGTCGCGACGACGCACATCGGCGAGCACTGCCTCGTAATCGTCGCCGAGCCCGGCTGCGATGTTCTGGTCGGTGCGGCGCCGGGCCCGCGTCTCCGCCGAAGCCGTCAGGTAGATCTTCACATCGGCATCGGGCAGCACGACGGTGCCGATATCGCGACCCTCGACCACCACACTGCCCGGCCCGGCCGCCAACTCACGCTGCCGACGGACCAAGCGCTCCCGAACCGCCGGCACGGCGGACACGGCCGACACCGCCGCAGTCACCGCGTCGCCCCTGATCTCGGCCGAAACATCTTCTCCGCCAAGACAAGCGCGGTCCTCATCGGGGTCATAGCCGACGGAGAACGACGGGTCGATGCCCGCGATCGCGTCGGCATCGTCCAGCGGTACCCCGGCGCGCAGCACCGCCAGCGTCACCAATCGGTACATGGCTCCGGTGTCCAGGTAGCGCGCATGGAGCGCACGGGCCAATGCACGGGACACCGAGGACTTCCCGGTACCCGCGGGGCCGTCGATCGCAACCACACTCACAGCTGCACCGCCTGGTACAGCGCGCCGATTTCCTTGCGCGTCAATGCCCGTAGCGATCCGGGCCGCTGCTCCCCCAGCGACACCTCGCCGATATCGGTGCGCACCAGCGCCTCGACCGGGAAGCCGACCGCGTCCATCATCCGCCGCACAATGCGTTTCCGGCCCTCGTGCAACGTGATTCGCACCAGAGAGCGGCCCGGCAGTGAGTCCACCATCGCGAAATCGTCGACCTTGGCCGGTCCATCGTCGAGCTCGATCCCCTCGCGCAGCTTCCTACCCAGCCCGCGCGGCACCTTGCCGGTGACGGTCGCCAAGTACGTCTTGGGCACCTCGTAGGACGGATGCATCAGCCGGTGCGCCAGCTCGCCGTCATTGGTCAGCAGGATCAGCCCCTCCGTGTCGGCGTCGAGGCGGCCCACATGGAACAGGTTCTTGTTGCCGCGCACCCGATTCTCGATCAGGTCACCGATGCACGGCCGGCCCTGATCGTCGGACATCGTCGACACCATGCCCAACGGCTTGTTGAGCGCCAGGTGCACCAACTCGTCGTCGAGCATCACCCGCGCACCGTCGACCCGGATCACAGAGTTGGCCGGGTCAACCCGGCTACCCAACTCCGTCACGATGCGCCCGTCGACCTCGACCCGGCCGTCGAGGATCATCCGCTCGGCGACACGTCGTGAAGCAATTCCCGCCTGCGACAATACTTTCTGCAAGCGAACACTTTCGTTGTCCACCATGTCAGTCCTCGTCCAGATCGAACGACGGCGCCGGCTCGGCTGCCGCGCTCGGATTCAGCTTCATGAACCGCGGCTCGGAGTCCAGTGAATCCGTCAGGTCGTCGATCACGTCGACGTCGGGCAGCAGCGGTGCGATATCGGGCAGTTCCGAAAGTTCGGACAGCCCAAGGCGTTCCAGGAACAGCTCGGTGGTCGCAAAGGTCACCGCACCGGTGTCCGGGTCGGATCCGGCCTCGGTGATCAGCCCGCGGGCCAGCAGGGTCCGCATGACGGCGTCGACGTTGACCCCGCGAACGGCGCTGACCCGTGCCCGGGTCACCGGTTGGCGGTAGGCCACCACCGCGAGGGTCTCCAACGCGGCGCGAGTGAGCTTGGAGCGGGCGCCGTCGAGCAGCAGCCGCTCCACGTACGGGGCGAACCGGGCCCGCGTGTACATGCGCCACCCGCCGCCGGCCTCACGCAGATCGATGCCACTGTCCCGCTGCGCCAGCTCCTCGGTCAGGGCCTGTAGTCGTTCGGCGACCCGCTGCGGCGGCTGTGCCGTCGCCGATGCCAGCGATTCGACTCCCACGGGGGTGTCGACGACCAGCAGCAGCGCCTCGAGGACGCGGGTCAGCTCGTCGTCATCGAGCACCGGTGTTTCGGGTGCGTCGAGGTCCAGGCCCTCGAGATCCTCGACGTCGACCGAACCCTCGGATTCGGTCTCAGGAACCTGCTCGGTCATCACTCATCTTCCGGCTCGTGCAGTTGATCGTCCGTCGGACTGCCGCCGGTCCACGAAACCTGGAGCACACCAAGCGGTTCTGGTTGCTCGAATGCTACCGCCCGGGCCCGGTACAGTTCGAGCAGCGCCAGGAAACGGCCCACGATCTCGATGGGCACCTGGCAGTCGGCCACCAGTTCGGTGAATGTCGCCCACTGCCCCACCCCCCGGCCCTCGAGGATCCCCAGCACGTAGCGCGCTTGCTCGGGCACCGACACCCGCGAGTGGTGCAGATGGCCGGTGCCCACCGTGGGGACCGGACGCGGCGTCATCGCTGCGGCCGCGATCTCGGCGAACGCCGTCGCGTCCACCCCGATCATCACCTCGGGCAACAGGTCGGCGAACCGATCCTCGAGCGACACCGACCGTGGATAGCTCTGCAACGCCGCCGCTTCCAGCTCGGCGAACATCAGGGCCACGTGCTTGAACGCCCGGTACTGCAACAGCCGGGCGAACAGCAGATCGCGGACCTCGAGCAGGGCGAGGTCCTCTTCGTCGTCGACCTGGCCGGCCGGCAGCAACCGGGCCGCCTTGAGGTCCAGCAGGGTGGCCGCGACCAGCAGGAAGGCCGTCGTCTCGTCGAGCCCCAACTCGGGACCGATCTGCTTGGTGTACGCGATGAACTCGTCGGTCACCTGGTGCAGCGCCACTTCGGTGACGTCGAGGCGGTGCGCGAAGATCAGCTGCAACAGCAGGTCGAACGGACCCTCGAAGTTCGCGAGCCGAACCTGGAACCCGGCGGGCGGCTGCGCCGCCTCCGCGATCTCGGAGGTGGCGGTCACGTGCCGAACCGGGCGATGACCTCACGGGCCAGGGACCGATAGGCTTCTGCACCAGCCGATTTCGGTGCCCACGTGGTGATCGGCTCGCCGGCGACACTGGTCTCGGGGAAGCGCACCGTCCGGGTGATGACGGTGTCGAACACCAGATCCCCGAACCGCTCCACCACCCGGGCCATCACCTCGCGGGCGTTCACCGTGCGGCTGTCGTACCGGGTGATCAGGATGCCGCTGATCGACAGTCGCGGGTTGAGCCGGTCGCGGACCTTGTCGACGGTGTCGGTCAACAGCGCCAGACCGCGCAGGGAGAAGAACTCGCACTCGGTCGGGATGATCACCCCGTCGGCGCACGCCAGACCGTTGACGGTGAGCAGACCCAGCGACGGTTGGCAGTCGATCAGCACGTAGTCGTACCGGTCGAGAACCGGATGGAGGGCGCGGGCCAGGCTCTGTTCGCGGCCGACCTCGTTGACGAGCTGGATCTCGGCGGCCGAGAGGTCGATGTTCGACGGGATCAGATCGAGCCCGCTGACCCGGGTCTTGATGAGCACGTCGTCGGTGGAGACCCGCGGTTCGACCAGCAGGTTGTGCACGGTGTGCTCGAGCTCGTAGTGCGGCACACCCAACCCTGCCGACAACGCGCCCTGCGGGTCGAGGTCCACCAGCAGCACCCGACGGCCGTACTCGGCCAGCGCGGCACCCAGGTTGATCGTCGAGGTGGTCTTGCCGACGCCACCCTTCTGATTGCACATCGCGATGACCTTGGCGGGGCCATGGGTGCTCAGCGGCTGGGGTTCGGGTATGTGACGCGGAGGACGGCCGGTCAGCCCGACTTCGGCACCGTGGTCAGCGTCGTCGGTCAAGCCCGGTTCCCCCCGGCTGTCGATCTGGTGGCGGACATTGCCGGGAAGTCTAACGGGTGAGCTGGCCTGCGAAGGCAGACCCGCGGACAAGCCGACCACATAGTGTGGCGCCATGGATCTCACGCGCCAACTGCGGCGCCGGATGCCGATGCTGCGGTGGTCGTTCCTGCGGATGGGCCTGGGTATGCGCAACTTCAACCGGACCGGGCAGATCGGCGACGGCCGGGAGGCCGCCGCGGTCGAGTATGTGCTGGCCAACGCCCGGCCGGGTGATGTCGACGACGTGCTCGCGACCATCGACCGGTTCGCCTACGAGCAGTCCTTCCTGATCAACGTCGGCGACGAGAAGGGGCAGATCCTCGACGCCGCGGTGCGCCGGGCGGCGCCCGGGCTGGCGCTGGAACTGGGCACCTACTGCGGGTACAGCGCCCTGCGGATCGCCCGCGCGGCGCCGACGGCCACGGTGGTGTCGGTGGAATTCGCCGCGGCCAACGCCGCCAACGCCCGCCGCATCTGGGCCCACGCCGGCGTCGGTGACCGCGTGCACTGTGTGGTCGGCACCATCGGCGACGGCGGAACCACCCTGGACGCGCTGACCGCCCAGCACCGTGTGACCGCGGGGTCGGTCGACTTCCTGTTCATCGACCACGACAAGTCCGTGTACCTCGCCGACCTGCAGAGCATCCTCGCGCGGGGCTGGCTGCGCCCCGGCTCCATCGCGCTCGCCGACAACATGGGTCTGCCGGGCTCGCCGAAATACCGGGCGTACATGCGGGAGCAGGAGGGCCGCCAGTGGCGCACGGACGAGCACCACGCACACGTCGAGTACCAAACCCTGGCACCCGACCTGATGCTGGAGTCGGAATTCCTGGGTCAGGCGGCGACCGGCTTGAACCCGTAGACCATCGACGTCGGCCCGACCAGGTGCCGCGTCCGCACGCCGGTGAAGCCGACGCTGCGCAGCCAATCGGCACACTGCGGTGTGCTGGCCTCGAAACCGTCCCTGGCCTCGAGCATGATGTTCAGGCTCGATAGGCAGGTCATCGACTCCCGGCGCCGGCCAGGGTCAATCATCGCGTCGTAGATGATCAGCGCGCCGCCCGGCGGAACGGCCGCATATGCCGCCGAGATCAGCTCGAGCCGCTTGTTCTCGGTGTATCCGTGCAGCATGTGGCCGAATGTCAGCACCTCGGCCCGTGGCATGGGGTCGGTGTGCACGTCACCGGCGGCAAAGCTCAACCGGTCGGTCAGTCCGAACGATCCGATGTAGTCGGCGAAGATCGGTGCCACGGCCGGCAGATCGAAGCCGCTGCCCCGCAGCTGCGGATGGCACAGCGCCACCCGCACCGGCAGGGCGCCCTGGGCGGTGCCGATGTCGGCGAACGTCGAATACCGCTGCCAGGGGAAGCGGGCCGCGATCAGCGTCGCCTCGGCGGTGGAGATGCCGGTCATCCCCGACAAGAACGTCCGCAGGGCCGCCGGGTCGCGGTAGAGCGACGAGAAGAACTCGTTGCCGTCGCGTTCCTCGTCCGCCTCGGGCAGCCCGGTCTGCAGCAGGCGTTCGAGGCCGCCCCACAGTTCGTAGAGCCGGGTGCTCGACAGCTCGATCAGACCGCCGATGTAGGTCGGCCTGGTGCGGTCGAGGTACAGCGCCGCACGCCGCGTGTTGGCGTACCTTCCGGCGCGTGTCCGGCGCAACAGTCCCATCGCCACCAGCGCACCGAGGAACGGTTCGGTGGCGCGGGGCTGCCACCCGAACGTCGTCATCAGTTCGTCCCGGCTGCGGGGTCCGGCGGCCAGTTCGGTGAACAGGCCCGCCTCGACCGCCAGGTGCAGCACCCGCGCCGGCCAGAATCCCATCCCCGTCCGCAGGATCGGTTCGGGCCCGGCCACCCTGCCCAGCACCCGGCCGAGGATCGGATGCTGAAAAGCCTTCATCATCAATAACTCTCGCTGCACCGCGCCAGACTCCTCTCGTCGCGCCAGGCGGCCAGCTCCGCCGTGATGCTGCGCGCCACCGCCCGCGATTCCCGCGCGACCCGCCCGATCAGCCCGGGACGGGACTGGAACCCGAGGAAACGCAGGCCGGGGGCGGCGGCGCGACTGCCCTGGGTGCGCGGATGGCCGTCGGCGCCGAGCACCCCGAGGTGGCCGAGGATGGGCCCGAGGCCACAGTGATATCCGGTCGCGCAGATCACCACGTCGGGGTCGAGTCGCCGGCCGTCGATCAGGGTGACGCCGTCGGCGTCGAAGTGCGCGATAGTCGGCACCACTTCGAAGGCGCCGGCGCGAATCGCGTCAATGACCTCCCGGTCGACGATCACCGGCGCCCGGCCCTGACGTTTGCCGCGCGCGAAGACACCCTCGGACGGGGTGGGCAGGCCGAACGCACTCAGATCACCGACGGTGATCCTCCCGCCGAGCCGCGCCAGCGGATCGACCAGCCGGCTGGGCGCATCGAACAGCGGTGTGGCCAGATAGTCCGACGGGATACCGCCGGGCAGGGCGCGCAGCATGATGTTCGGCGGGGTGCGGACGGCCAGCCACGCCCTGTCGACGCCGCCGACGGCCAGGTCGTAGACGATTTCCATGCCCGACGACCCCGCGCCGACCACCAGCACGCGCCCGTCCCGGAACGGCTCGGCGTTGCGGTAGGCCGAGGAGTGCAGCACCGCGCCGTCGAATCCGTCCAGCCCGGGCCAGTTCGGCATGACGGGCGTGTGTTCGTACCCGGTGGCGACGACGACCTGTCGGCTCCACCGGGGCCCCGCCGAGGTGTCGACCCGCCAGTACGTTCCGTCGCGGTCCACTCGCGTGACCGTGGTCCCCAGCAGCTGCTCGATGCCGCTCTCGCCGGCATGGTGTTCCAGATGTGCGACCACCTGATCCCGGGTCGGGAACACCGCGGTGCCGACTGGGTAAGGCCGACCCGGGAGGTGTGATGTCCGCCGGCCCGTGTTGAGCCGCAGCCGGTCGTATCGCGCGCGCCATGACGAGCCGACATCGGCTGCCCGGTCGATGAGGAGTGGGCGCAGACCGACATCCCGCAGGCTCAGCGCCGCGGAAACCCCGGCGGGTCCGGCGCCGATGATCAGCACGTCGTGGACTTCGTGACCGTTGCTCATCATGACCTCATCCGCTTCCCAGTGCGGCCAGGACCGCGTCGGTGGACGACTGCGCGCCGATCGACAGCCGAACGGCCCCGTCGCCGTAGTGCTTGACCCGCAGGCCGTCCTGATCGCACAGCCGGCGCGCGCCGTCGCCCGGCGGCAGGTAGAGGAAGTTGGCGTGGCCGGGAATGCTCTCGACGTGCAGGTCGGCCAGCCGCGCCCGCAGGAACTCGCGCTCGGTGGTGATGGCTTGGATTCGTTGGCGCAGTTGCGATTCAGCCAGATAGGATGCCTCGACCGCGACCAGGCTGGTGACGCTCATGCCGAACGGCAGCTGCATCGCCCACAGGGAGTCGGCCAGCTCCCGTGACCCGAAACCGTATCCGATCCGCAGCCCCGCCAACCCGTAGGCCTTCGAGAATGTCCGTAACACAACAACATTCGCGAATCGTTGGACCAGCGTCGTCGAATCGATCCGGTGGGCGGCCGCGACGAACTCGACATAGGCTTCATCGAGTACCACCAGGGTGTCGGGCAGGCGGGCCAGCAGTGTTTCGATTGCCGCCGCCGATTCGACGGTGCCGGTCGGGTTGTGCGGCCGGCAGATGACCAGCACCCGCGCGTCCCGGGCGGCTTCAGCCATCGCCGCGAGATCATGGTGGCCGTCGCGGGTCAGCGGAATCGACATCGTCTGGAGGCGGTTCATCGCCGCGATGATGGGATATCCGTCGAATGTGGGCTCCGCCATGACGATCCGATCGCCCGGGCTGGTCAAGGCGTGGAGGACCTGCAGGATCACCCCGGTCGCACCAGCACCCAGGATGACCTGCGTCGCCGGGACGCCGATCCGGGCGGCAATCACCCGGCGCAGTTGCTCGGGCAGGAACTCGGGATAGCGGTTGGCGGCATCCAGCGCCGCGATGAGCGCCGAACGGACCGCGGGCAACGGTGGATACGGATTCTCGTTGAGGGACAACGCTGTCGGGTCGACCGCGGCCGGCAGGCCGGCCGGCGAATCGGCAAGAAGTGTCATGGTCAGCGTCCTCCCCAGCGCACCGCGGCCGCACCGGCGAAGTCGCCGGCGTGCGCGAATCCCGCCATCATCACCACGTCGCCGGCCCGGACGGTTCCGTCCTCGATCGCTGACTCCAGGTTGACCGGGATCCCGGCGGCGAACAGATTGCCGCACTCGTGGAAGGTGTCCCGGTGCCGTTCGCGGGGAATCTCGAGGGCCTCGTTCCAGTTGCGCAGGAACACCCGGTTGGGCTGGTTGGTGACCAGCAGATCCAGATCCCGCGACTTCATCCCGATGCGGTCGCACACCGCCAGGGCGACCTCGGGCACCAACCGGTTGCCCCGGGCCAGCACCTTCATGATCTTGGCCTCGTTGAAGCTGACGTAACCCTCGCCGCTGCCGGCCTGCCACCACAGCCGGGGCGGATCGGTGGCCAGGGTCATATCGCCGGCGAACTCGCCGTAGTGCCGGCATTCGATGTCCAGGATCGGCGACCGGTCGGACAATCCGACCAGTCCGACCGCGGCGCCGTCGCCGGGCACCGAGGACTGCGCCAGCGTGCGGACGTGCTCCTGCCGGAAGATCTTGCCCGCCGCATTCTGCGCGCAGGCGATCAGCGCGGTGCTCCCGGCTCCGCTCCGCAGCAGTTCCCGGGCCAGGTCGAGCATCAGCACGAACGCCGCGCAGCCGCCGTTGTGCACGTCGATGACGAACCGGGGGTCGACGCCGAGCCGGCGCGCCAGCGCTCCCCCGGCACCCAGGATCGGCAGATCCGGCAGCTGCGAATGGGTCAGCAGCACATCGACATCCGCGAGAACGTCGTCGCCGTGGCGGGCGCGCAACCCCTCGGTGGCGCTCACCATCATGTCGACGTTCGTCTCTTCGAAGGCCGCGTGGTGACGGAACTGCGGGGCCCGGAACATCAGATTGTCCCGAAGCTCGTCGGCGCCGGCGAACTGCGCGTACCACTCGGCCGGAACCCGTTCGGGCGGAAGGTATGTCGCGACGTCCAGTAGGCTGACGGTCGGGGTCTCGGCAGTGGTCATGTCAGCACATCCAGTCCGGCTTGACGGGCAGGCCGTTGCGGTGGCGGTACTCGGCGATCGCCTTCAGGTTCTTCAGCTCGAGCAGATGCCCGGCGCCGAACATGTCCCAGAAGTCGCCCACCCAGACGGGACGCTTCTCGGGGGCGGTGTGCGGATAAGGATTTCGGTCGTAGAACGGGTGGTGGCAGTTGGTCCACAGCACGACCGACCCGGGCTTGTCCAACACCAGCCGGGCATCGACCACGCGCATCAGGTAGATCATCCACAGGTGCTCGCCCTGATCCCATGCGCAGTGGTAGTCGACGGTGCGGGCCGCGCCGTCGGTGACGGTACGCGTGTAGATCTCGGTGTGCTCACCGAGTCGGTCGTGGGCGACCCACAAGCCGGGCTCCTCGGTCTCGGCGAACCCACGCAGGCTGTAGGTCCACTCCTCCAGGCACCGGGTATCCGACATGTAATCGAACAGCTCATCGGGCGGACAGTCGACGTAATCATTGACCGTGCAGTACGTGCCGAACACGTCGTCGTGCGGATAGACCGAACGGATCATCTCCAGCAGGACAGGTGTCGCGATCTCCTTCGGCGATGTTTCGATGCGGGTCAGACCCTCGATGGGATCAGTGCTCCCGCGATGGGTGACGATATCGTCAAGCGCTGGCAGGGACATGGGCGTGGTCCTCCTCGGGGGCCGTGATGTGGTTGCCGGCCCCCGGGTCGAGAGCGGCCAGAAACGGTGCGAACGGTGGGATCTCGTCGGCCGAGCATTCGATGCTGACGACGGCGGGCCCCGAGTGCGACAGCGCTGAGGTCAGGACAGCGGGTAGCCGCCCCGGTTCGTCGACATCGGTCGCCGGCAGCCCGGGGAACATCGCGGCCAGACCGGCGGCGAGCCGGCTGGGACCGAATCTGTTGTAGCTGTGCGCGTTCGCGTAGAAGAGCTGTTCGCGCGTCACGCACATCGCGTGTGCATTGTTGTTCAGCAGCACATAGGTGATCGGCAGGCGGTGCTGAATTGCGGTGTGCAGTTCCAGTCCGTGCATGTAGAACGAGCCGTCCCCCGCGATCACCACGGTGCGTTTTCCGCGTGCGCAGGCGACACCGACGGCGGCGCCGAAGCTGTAGCCCATCCCACCCATGCCCAGCGCGACGACGAACCGTCCCCCCGGCCGATGCGGCAGGTGGTGGACGGCGGCCGCACCGGTGTTGCCCGCGTCCACCACGATGTCGGTGTCCTCGGGTAGCACTTCGTCCAGCGCGCGCATGATGTCGCGGTAACGGACCCCGGCATGCCCGCAGGCGGGCGGGGTGAGTTCGGTCCACCGCCCTGCCCGCACAGTACCCGGCCGTTCCGGGGATTCCAGAGCTGTTACCAAGGCCTGCAAGGATATTCGCAGATCGTCACTGTGCAGATGGGTGGCGGACACGTATGGTTCGGACGAGCCGATGGACACGACCTCGGTGTGTTCGAGCGCATCCTCGAGCCCCCCGCGCCCGGTCAACGGCATCCGGGTGCCCACCAGCAGGCACACGGCGCTGTCGCGAACGGCTGCGGCGGTGGCCGGATGGCCCATGGTCCCCGCCAGCGAGGCCGCGGGGATGGCGACGTCCTTCGCGTCGGGAACGCACGCGATATGGGCCTGCAGGGCAGTGCGCAACCGCTCGAGCTCGGCGCGGGCGTCGTCCCGGGCCACCTGCTCACCGGCCACGATCGTCACCGGTCCGGATGTCAGTGCGGCCACGATCGATGATCCTGGGGCGATTCTGGGCACTCGCCCGGTCGCACGGTCGGGCACCCGACGAACATCGCGGATCTCGATCACGGCCTGCTGAATGTCCTTGGGTAACAACAATACCGCCGGTCCGCCGCAACGAGCTGCCGCGATCGCCTCCGGCAGTGCGTCGAGGATCGCGGCCGGGGTGGTCACCCGCCGGCAGTACACCGACACGGCACCGAACAGGGCTACCGCGTCGAGTGCTCCGTTGCGACCGCTGGTGTCCTGGAAGCTGCCCAGACCATCGGTCGTCGTCGGTGCCTGACCCACCAGGGCCAGCACCGGCACCCGGCTCGCCAGTGATTCCCCAAGCCCTGGAACCAGATTCAGGCAGCCGCCGCCCGAGGTCGCGGCCACCACCCCGATCGTGGGTCCGCACCGGCCGTATGCGTCGGCCATCGTGGCGGCGGAGAACTCATGTTTGGCCAGCACGGTGGTGATCTCGGGCCGGAAGTGCGCGGCGTCGAACAGGTCTTCGATGTTCGCACCGTCCACACCGAAGATGTGCGTGACACCGCGCGCGCCGAGTTGCTCGACGATATGTTCGACCACCCGTGCGTGCTGCACTCCGACCACCACCTCTTCGTGTCTCGTACTGCGCGTCCATGGCCGTATCCCATGACGACGTCCGACCCGTTGGCGTGATGACCCCTGCATTGGAGACGTTGACGCAGCGGGATCGGTTCAAACCACCTCGAAGCCGCTGGCCAGCAACATGTTTGAACCGATCGATGCCGCCCCGCGTACCACGGGGGTGAGGATGCCGAACGGCACCGGTCTCTTCGACCACCTCGCGGGCTCGGTCCGCGCGGTGTCGGCCGGGGTGGATCCGGTCGGATTCTTCACCCGGCACGCCGATGACCCCCATCCGGTCCGGGTGACGTTTCCCGGGCTCGGGGCCGTCCTGTTCTTCGCGTCGGAGGCGGCCGCACGTGAACTGCTGAGCCTGCCGCCGGACGTCTGCATCGCGCCGATCCCGAATCCGATCGAACCGATCGTGGGGTCCGGCTCGTTGATACTGCAGTCCGGTCGCGCGCACCGGCACCAGCGCATGCGGCTGATGCCGGCGTTCCAGGCTGGGCGGGTGCGCGAATACGCCGAGGTGGTCCGCGCCGTGACCGCCGAGCAGATCGCATCGCTGCGATCCGGTGACCAGCTGTCGCTGCGGCGGCTCTCCACCGGGATCGCGCTGGACACCGCGATCCGGGTGCTGTTCGGAATCACCGACCCGGACCGTCGCGAGTCCTACGCCGCCATCATCGGCGCGCTGATGAATGCGAACACCGCGCCCCTGATGCTCGTTCCCGCACTGCGGCGCAGTATCGGCGGGTACGGTCCGTGGGCCCGGCTGATGACACTGCGCGACACCCTGGACGGGATGCTCGGCGAAGACCTCGGCACCGCCGAATCAGACATGCCCGATCAGCGCCGAACCCTGCTGGCCGCCGGGCACGAGACCACGGCCACGGCACTGACCTGGGCGCTGTACCGGATCCATCGGCACGGCGACGTCAGACGACGGCTGCTGGCCGAGCTGGACGCCGATCCGGCCCCGGCGGAGCTGACGGCACTTCCCTACCTGGGCGCCGTCATCAAGGAGGTGCTGCGGATGCACCCACCGGTCCCGGTAGTGCTGCGCAGGCTGACCTCGCCGACCCGGATCGGCCAGTGCTGGATGCAGTCCGGGCAGATTGTCGGGATCTCCTTGTACTCATTGCATTTCAACGCCGAGAACTGGCGGGATCCACACACCTTCGATCCGGGTCGGTTCCTGGACGCGCGGCCGTCTCCGTTCCGGTACGCCCCGTTCGGCGGTGGGCATCGGCGCTGCATCGGTGCCGCCCTGGCCACCACGGAACTTTCGGTGGCGATCGGCACCATCATGACCACCCTGGACCTCAGGGCGCCCACGGTCGCCGGCCGGTGCACCCCGCGCAGCACGGCACGCGGAATTGCCGTGACCCCGCTCCGCGAGATCCGCCTCGAGGTGGTGGGCCGGCGGGGTTAGCGCGCCCGCGGATGCGCACCGGCCCACACCTCGCGCAGCGCGGTCACCGTGACCAGTGTGTAGATCTGCGTCGTGGCGACCGACGCGTGGCCGAGCAACTCCTGGACGACACGGACGTCGGCGCCACCCTCGAGCAGGTGGGTGGCAAACGAGTGGCGCATCGTGTGCGGCGAGACCGTACTGGTGATGCCGGCGCGTTCGGCGGCGTCCTGCAGCACCTGCCAGGCGCTCTGCCGCGACAATCGGCCACCGCGTGCGTTGAGGAAGATCGCGGGTGTCCCCCGGCCGCGTTGTGCCAGGCCCGGACGGCCGCGGACGAAGTAGTTCTCCAGCGCCTGGACCGCCGGACGGCCGATCGGAACCAGTCGCTGCTTGCCGCCCTTGCCCCGCAGCAACACCGAGCGCGCCTCGGCGTCCACGTCGTCGACGTCCAGGCCGACGGCCTCGGAGATGCGGGCGCCGGTGGAGTACAGGACCTC
Organism: Mycobacterium sp.; assembly: GCF_046330795.1. Taxonomy (GTDB): domain Bacteria; phylum Actinomycetota; class Actinomycetes; order Mycobacteriales; family Mycobacteriaceae; genus Mycobacterium. The sequence continues at coordinate 645,476 of NZ_JAXLSA010000001.1, forward strand.
CAGCAGCGCCCGGTTCCGCAACGCGAGGGGGCCGTCGGACGGATTGTCCCCACCGGCCGCCTCGAGCAGGGCCAACACCTCGTCGACCGTCAGGCTCTTGGGCAGCCGCCGGCCCGGCGTGGGGGGTTTTACCCCGCGGGCCACGTCGATCTCGGTGATGCCCTCCGCGGTGGCGAACTTGTGCAGTCCGCGCACGGCGACCAGCGCGCGTGCCGCCGACACCGCCGACAGCGGCACGGCCCCGGTCTCGGGATCGCCGCGGCGCAGCGCGACGACGAATTCGCTGACATCCGTCTCGGTGACCCCGGTCAGGTCGTCGATGCCCCGCAGGGTCAGATGCTCGTGGTAGCGGCGGAGGTCGCGGCGGTACGAGCTGAGCGTGTTGGCGGCGACGCCGCGCTCGATGGTGAGGTGATCCAGGTAGCCCTGCAACTGGCCATCCAGGGGCGCTCGGACGGCCGTGGCGCGCACCTCGGTCATCCGTTCTCCCGCTCGCCCGAGCGGCGGGCGAGGAACCGTGCCGGCCGGTCCACCCAGGGTGCGTCGACCGGGCGCGGCTGCGCGAGCCCGCGCCGGGCGCCGTCGGCGGCCAGGATGCCCGCCACCGCAAGGGAATTGACGATCTCGCCGCGATAGACCATCTGCATCGCCTCGGCCAGCGGCCGGCGTTGTACCTGCAGGTCGGCCTCCTCGTCATGTCCGGCCGGCCGCCCCACGTCGGTCAGACCGGTCGCGAGGTATACCCGCACGCTCTCGTCACAGAACCCCGCGGACGAGACGACGTCGACCAGGACGCTCCAGTGAGCGGCGGTCAGGCCGGCCTCCTCCTCGAGCTCGCGGGCCGCGGCCAGTGTCGGGTCCTCGCCGGGCATGTCGATCAGCCCCGCCGGCAGTTCCCACAGGCGCCGGCCGACCGGATGCCGGTACTGGTACACCAGCACCACATTGTCCTGGTCGTCCAGGGCCACCGTCGCCACCGCGCCGTAGTGCTCGACGACCTCACGCCGGCCGGTGCCCCCACCGGGCATGGCCACCTCGTCGATGCGCAGCGCCAGGATGTTGCCGACGTAGACGGTGTCGCTCGCGACGATGTCGAATTCGTGTTCAGCCACGGGCTACGGGTTCTTGGAGGGCGTGCTCCGACCCGTTGGAGCGCTGCAGGTTCTCCAGCGGCAGGCGTTCCTCGGCCTTGTAGGCGATGGCCGCTCCGATGAAGGCCGAGAACAGCGGATGCGGCCGCGTCGGCCGACTCTTGAGCTCGGGGTGCGCCTGCGTTCCGACCAGGTAGGGATGCACCTCGCGGGGATACTCGACGAACTCCACGAGGTGCCCGTCGGGCGAGGTGCCCGAGAACCGCAGTCCGCTCTCGGCGATCTTGTCCCGGTAGGTGTTGTTGACCTCGTAGCGGTGCCGGTGCCGCTCGGATACGTTCGTTTCGCCGTAGGCCTCGGCGACAATCGAATCTGCCTCCAGCACAGCGGGATACGCACCCAGCCGCATGGTCCCGCCCAGGTCGGCCTCGCCTGCGACGATATGTTCCTGATCGGCCATGGTCGCGATCACCGGGTCCGGGGTGTCCGGATCGAACTCCGCCGAACTGGCCTCCGTCAGACCCACCGAACGGGCCGCCTCGATCACGATGCACTGCAACCCGAGGCACAACCCCAGCACCGGGACGCCGCGTTGGCGGGCGTACCGGATGGCACCGATCTTGCCCTCGATCCCCCGGATGCCGAAACCGCCGGGGATGAGCACGCCGTCGACGTCCGACAGCGCCGCGGCCGCACCCGATTCGGACTCGCAGTCATCGGAGGCGACCCAGCGCATCTCGACCTTGGTGCGGTGCTTGAAGCCCCCGGCGCGCAGCGCCTCCGCAACGGAGAGGTATGCGTCGGAGAGGTCGATGTACTTGCCCACCAACGCGATTCGGACTGTCTCCTGCGAATCGTGCACCCGGGACAGCAGGTCGTCCCACTCCGTCCAGTCGACGTCGCGGAACGGCAGGTTGAGCCGGCGTACCACGTAGGCGTCGAGTTCCTCACGGTGCAGCACCTTGGGAATGTCGTAGATGGACGGCGCGTCCGGCGTGGAGATCACCCCGTCGACGTCGACGTCGCACATCAGCGCGATCTTGTTCTTCAGGGCCTCGGGCACATCCCGGTCGCAGCGCAGGATCAGCGCGTCGGGCGTGATGCCGATGCTGCGCAGCGCGGCCACCGAGTGCTGGGTCGGCTTGGTCTTCAGCTCGCCGGACGGCTTGAGGTAGGGCACCAGTGACACGTGCAGGAAGAAGCAGTTCTCCCGGCCCACCTCATGGCGGACCTGCCGGGCCGCCTCGAGGAATGGCAGCGACTCGATATCGCCCACCGTGCCACCGATCTCGGTGATCACGACGTCGGGCCGGTTGCCCTGCGCGTCGGGTTCGGCCATCGCCAGGATGCGCCGCTTGATCTCGTCGGTGATGTGCGGGATGACCTGGACCGTGTCGCCGAGGTATTCGCCGCGGCGCTCCTTGGCGATCACTGTCGAATACACCTGGCCGGTGGTGACATTCGCCGACCCGGACAGGTTGCGGTCCAGGAACCGTTCGTAGTGCCCCACATCGAGATCGGTTTCCGCACCGTCCTCGGTGACGAACACCTCGCCGTGTTGGAACGGGTTCATCGTTCCGGGGTCGACGTTGAGGTACGGGTCCAGCTTCTGCATGGTGACCTGCAGGCCCCGTGCGGTCAGGAGCTGCCCGAGGCTGCTGGCGGTCAGTCCCTTGCCCAGTGACGAGACGACGCCGCCGCTGACGAAGATGTGCTTGGTGGCGGACTGCGGGTGCTTGCGAAGCGGTGGCAAGAGCAACCTCCGGGGCGCTGCAATAGCGATGATGCAGGGCTGACGCGAACCAAACGCATCAGCTGGGCCTGCCGACCCACGGAAGTCCACCTTAACACCGAGCCCGACAGGTCGCTCCCGACGCGCCGTGGCGCGTGGGTTCCGTGCCGACTATTGCGCGAGCGTCACCGCGGTGGCGCCCTGACCGATGCCGTACTGACCGCTGTGCGCACCGCTGATCAGGCTCTGCAGCGCCAGCACGGCGGTGATCCGGCCGGATTCCGCACCGATGTCGTCCACGGTGCTCACCGCGGCGGCCAGACTCGGATCCGCCCGTAGCACGGCCAGCGCCGCGGTACCCGTCGCGGCGCCGTCGCGGCCGGCGAGCAGGGTGCCCGCGCCGCGCGGCGCCATCGCCGCGGCCAGGCGGGCCACACTGGCGCCCTGGTTGCCGGCGTCCTCACCGAGTGCACCCCCGGTGACGATCAGCGCCGCGTCCGCCGGGCCGAACTTCTCTGGGGTGTAGGTCAGGAAGCCGGTGTCGCGCAGCGCGGTCAGCACCGTCTCGCGTTGGGCGTCGTCGACCTTGGGGGCATCGGGGTTGCGATCGGACAGCAGCGCGATACCCAGCAGGTCGCCGGCCTGCGAACCCTGATCCACCAGCGTGGTGTTCAGCCGGGTACCGGCCGGCAGGATCGACGAGTTGACCACCGACCGAAGCTTCTCGGCCGAGTTGGCATCCACGAATTCCTGGGTCAGGGAGATGGTCCCGGTGGTTGCGGCACCCGACTGGCCGAGGACCCGCCCGATCGCCTCGAGGTCGTCGTCGTTCGCATCGGGGGTGCGGAGCAGGACCACGGATTTGCCGGCCAGTGCGTCGCGGACGATGCGCCCGGACATCTGCGTGTTGAAATCATCTGCCGCCGAAAGCTTTTCGTTCAGCATGTTCTTGTCGTCGGTGAGCTGCGCGATCTGGCCCTGCAGGTCCTTCTTCTGGTCACGCAGTCCGGACAACAGCGTGTCGGACAGGACGCCCGAGCCCAGGACGACGCCGACGGCGAGCGCCAGGAACACGGCCGCCAGTGAGATCGCATGCTGGCGAAGAGAAATCACGTTGGCTCCCTAACTCACCAGGTGCTGGACCCACAGCAGGAACCGGTTCCAGTACTGCACGATCCAGTCGACGACGACGGTGTCCGTGCTCGAGACCCACAGCGCGACCACCACCGCGATGAGCATCGCCAGCACCAGCATGGCGACCGCACCGGCCGAAACGCGATTGCGGTAGAGGGTGGCAACGGCTTTGGCATCGACGAGCTTCTCCCCCACCTTCAGGCGGGTCAGGAACGTCGACGGATTGCTCTGCTGGCGGGACCGGTCGAAGAACTCCTCGATGCTCGCGCTGTGCCCGGCCGTCACTATCAGGGAGGCGCCGTGGTGATCGGCCAGCAGCAGCGCCAGATCGGCGGCCGACCCGGCTGCCGGGAACGTCATCGCACCGATGCCGAGGTCCTGGATGCGCTCGAGCCCGGGTGCATGACCGTCCGCATCGGCGGGCAGGACCACCTGCGCACCGCTCTTGAGCGCCTCGGTGCTGATATTGCCCGGATCGCCGACGATGAGCTGCGCGCGGTAACCGGCCTTGTGCAGGACATCGGCGCCGGCGCCGACGCCGACCAGGACGGGCTGGTACTCCTTGATGAACGGCTTGAGGGCCTTCAGATCGGCCTCGGCGGACGTCCCTTCGGCCACCACGACGACGTGCCGCCGGTGCATGTCCACGTCGATGGCGGGAATGCCGACACCGTCGATCAGCAACGGGCTCTCACTGCGGATGAACTCGATCGTGTTGCCCGCGAACGCTTCCAGGTGTGCCACGAGGCCCGTCTTGGCCTCGTGCATGATCTCCATGATCTCCTGCTCGCTGCGCTCGGTGCCGGCCACCAGGCGGCGGTCACCGGCGTAGACGCCACCGTCGTGCAGACGGATCTTCGCGCCGTCCTTGATCTTCTTGAAGATCTCCGGGCCCGCGTCGTCGATCAGCACGATGCCGTTGCCGACCAGCACCTCCGGGCCCAGGTTGGGGTACCGGCCGGAGATGGATGTGGCGGCGTTGACCACCCCGGCGATGTTCGCCGAGACCAGCGCATCGGCCGTGGCTCGATCGAGGTCCAGGATGTCGATGACGACAATGTCGCCGGGTTCGATCCGGGGCAGGAGTTTGTCGATGTCTTTCTCGACCCGGGCGGTGCCGACGACCCCGGGACGCGTGCCACTGTTCCGGGTGAGAAGCGATGCCATGCGCATGGCGCCGATTCTGTCGGTGCATCGCCGATTGTCCGGGGAGGCGCGCCGTAACACTGGCCTCATTAGTCACATTGCGTCACATCTGCAACATGGCCGAGATGTGGCCGATCCGCGTCAATCGGTGTTGGTTCGCGCCGCTTCGAGCAGTTCCCGGGCGTGCGCCCGGGCCGTGTCGGACTCTCCGAGCCCGGCCAGCATGCGGGCCAACTCGGCCACCCGCTCGTCGTCGTCGAGGCGGCGCACCCCGCTGGCGCCGTCGCGCCCGAGCGCGTCGACCACCAGATGGATGTCCGCGTAGGCGGCCACCTGTGGCAGGTGCGTCACCACGATCACCTGGTGAGTGTGGGCCAGCCGGGCCAGGCGGCGGCCGATCTGCACCGCGGCACGCCCGCCCACCCCGGCGTCGACCTCGTCGAACACCATCGTGGTGCCGGCCGACGACCCCGCCAGCACCACCTCCAACGCCAGCATCACGCGCGAGAGCTCGCCGCCGGAGGCACTCTTGTGCAGCGGCAGGATGCTGCCACCGCGGTGCGCGGTGAAGCCGAACTCGACGAGATCGACGCCGTGCGGACCGGCCTGCACGGTCTGCCCGTCGGCGAGCACCAGTGCCGCCCGATCATCTGGTTGCGCCCCGACAGTGCCGACCGTGACGGTGAAGTCGGCCCCGGACATCGCCAGGCCGGCCAGCTCGGCGGTGACAGCCTTGCCCAGCGCACCGGCAGCCTTGGTGCGCGCCCGGGTGAGATCCGTGGCGGCCGCGGCCAGCTTGGTTCCCAGTTCGGTGACCAACCGCTGCAGGGCACCCAGCGCATCCTCGGACACGTCCAGTTGAGCGAGGCGTTCCCGGGACTGCGTGGCCCACGCCAGCACACCGTCGACGTCGGCCGCGTACTTCCTCGTCAGCGAGCGCAAGTCGGCCTGACGAGCCAGCTTGTTTTCGAGTGTCGATGCGTCGCTGGGCAATTCGGACAGGTAGGCGCCCACCTCGCGCGCCACATCGCCGACCACCGTGAGTGCCTCGCCGAGCTGTTCGCCCAGGCCCTGCAGGACCGCGTCATCGGTGCCCTGCAGCGACGCCGCGGCCCGGCCGATCGACCCGGTGGCACTGCTGGCGGCATCGAGCGGGTCGTCCGCGTCACCGGCGAGCGCGTGCCGGGCGGTGGCGGCCGCGTCGCGCAGCGCATCGAGCTCGGACATGCGCCGGATGTCGGCGACGAGCTGTTGGTCCTCCCCCGGCACCGGGTCCATCGCGTCGATCTCCTCGAGCGCGAACGTCAGACGGTCGGCCTCCTGGGCCAGCTCCCGCGAGCGCTCGGTCCGGTCGGCGAGATCGCGTCGGGCGCGGCGCCATTCGTCACGCAGCTTCTGGTACTTCTCCAGCCGGGCGGCGACCTCCGCGAACCGGTCCAGCGCAGCGCGCTGCTCGTCCGGGCGCATCAACCGCAACTGGTCGTTCTGACCGTGCAACGCCAACAGTTCGCCGGTGAAGTTGCTCAATGCCTTGGCCGGCACGCTGCGGCCACCCAGATACGCCCGCGACGGCCCGTCACGGCTCACCGACCGCGACGCGATCACGCTGCCGTCGTCGTCGCGGTCGGCCCCGCACGACTCGAGGATCTCCTCCACCGTGCGGGTGTCCTCGTTGGACAGCTCGGCCGTGCTGAACCGGCCCTCCACCACCGCCCGGTCCGAACCGCTGCGCACCCGATGAGCGTCGGCGCGCGCGCCGCCCAGCAGATGTAATCCGGTGACCACCATGGTCTTTCCCGCACCCGTCTCACCGGTGAGCACGGTCAGGCCACGGTCGAACTCGGCGCTGGCCGCCTTGATGGCGCCCAGCGATTCGATGCGGATCTCGGAGAGCATGCGCCTACTGCCCGCGCCAGCCGGTCACCGGGAGCCGGAACTTACGCACCAGCCGGTCGGTGAACGGTGCACTGTCCAGCCGGATCCATTTCACCGGTTTGGCGCTGCGGGTGACCTCGAGCCGGGCACCCGCCGGCAGCACCATGTCGCGACGGCCATCGCAGAACACCAGCGCGTCGTGCCCGGAAGCCTCGATCTCGACGGCCACGGTGGAATCGGGGCTGGTGACCATCGGCCGGGCGAACAGTGCGTGGGCGTTGTTGGGTACCACCAGGATCGCTTCGAGCGCCGGCCACACCACCGGGCCGCCGGCAGAGAATGCGTATGCCGTCGAGCCGGTCGGGGTGGACACCAGAATGCCGTCGCAGCCGAACGAGGACACCGGGCGACCGTCGATCTCGACAGTGACGCCGAGCACCCCCAGCCGGGGGCCCTTCTCCAGACTCGCCTCGTTGAGGGCCCAGCCGCGGTCCACCACCTCGCCGTCCACCCGGATCGCCACATCCAGGGTCATCCGGGTCTCGACGCGGTAGTTGCGGTTGATCACGTGGTCCAGAACGGTGTCGATGGCGTCCGCCTCGGCCTCGGCCAGGAAGCCGATGCGACCCAGATTCACCCCCAGCACCGGGATGTCGACGCCGCGAGCCAGCTCGGCGGCCCGCAGGAACGTCCCGTCACCGCCGAGCACCAGGACCAATTCGCAGTCCTGCGCGGCATTCTCGTCGGCGTCGACCACGTCGATCTCGACGCCCATGGCGCGCAGATCGTCCGGGGCCAGGTGCAGCGAACCTCGGTCCACCGCCTCCGCGGTCAACACTCGGAGCCCAATGCCGTTGTCGCTCAACACTTTTTCCACCCGACGGCCGACCTCGGTGGCCTCATCGCGGCCGGTGTGCACGACGAGCAACACGGTCCGCTCCCGACGCTCTCGAGTCACTGCGGCCCCTCTTCGACGGCCCGGCGCACCGCGTCGGCCAATTGTTCGTCACGTAGCGGCGCATCGCAGCGCGCCCGCAGCCATAGAAAATACTCGACGTTCCCCGACGGGCCCGGCAGCGGACTGGCGATCACGCCGACGGTCTCCCAATTCAATTCGCGGGCCCGGGCAGCCACCCCCAGCACCGCACCGGCGCGCAACTGCGGATCCGACACCACCCCGCCGGCGCCGACCAGCCCCTTGCCGACCTCGAACTGGGGTTTGACCATCGGCACGATGTCCGCGTCGGGCGACGCGCACGCCGTCAGCGCGGGCAGCACCGTGGCCAGGGAGATGAACGACAGGTCGGCGACCACCAGGTCCACCGGCCCCCCGATCGCATCCGGGGTGGTCAGATCGCGGATGTTGGTCCGTTCGATGACGACGACGCGGTCGTCCGAGCGCAGTGACCAGGCCAGCTGCCCATAGCCGACATCGACCGCCACCACCTCGCGGGCCCCGCGGTCCAGCAGCACCTCGGTGAACCCGCCGGTGGAGGCGCCGGCGTCCAGGCAACGCCGGCCGGTGACCGCGATGCCGAACCCGTCCAGAGCGCCGATGATCTTGTGCGCCCCCCGCGACACCCAGGTCCGGTCCCCGTCGTCCTCGACGGTCAGCGCCGAGGTGATCGACACCGCTGTGGCGGCCTTGGAGGCCGGCATTCCGTCGATCTGGACCCGGCCCTCGTCGATGAGTTGGGCGGCCTGTTGACGGGACCGGGCCAGTCCCCGGCGGACGAGTTCGGCGTCAACGCGTGCGCGCCGTACCACGGCACACCCCTCAGTCCTTCTCGACCGATTCCAGGGCTGCCACCAGCACGTCGTGAGCCTGCGCAAGGCGCTGTGCGGCATTGTCCATGGTGGCAATCGTGGCGTCGTCCTGCGACTCCGGAGTGAGTTCGGGCAGCTCGGCGAGCAGCGCGGCCACCTGCGCGCGGATCTGGTCGGGATCGGTAGTCATTGCGGTGTTCACGCTAGCGGATCGGTGCCCTACAGCAGCGCCCAGCGCTGCAGCGCCGCCCGCGCCGTGTCGTCTGCCGCGGCCAGCTGCGGCGCGGGCCGGCCCGCGTCCCACACGGCCGCCGCCACCGCCCGCACGACCGACAGGCCGTCCCCCTCGTCGGCGCAGCCGGTGCTGACGACGATTCGTTCGCCGTCGACGTCGGTGTGCCACGCGGGTTGCCCGACGACGGCCGCGGCGGCCGTCTCGGTGTGCAGCGTCCGCAGGTCGTGGCCGAGATAGGTGGGCCGCAGGCCGGGCGGTGCGAACACCGTGTCGCGCGCCGAATTGACGCCGCTGAGCACCATCAGGCTGGGTAGCGCGGCAGCCGCCGCACCGGCGATATCGGTGTCGAGCCGGTCCCCCACCACCAACGGTGCACGAAAGTTACCGCGGGACAACGCATCCGACATCAAAGTTGGTGCCGGCTTGCCGGCCACCTGAGGCTCTGCATCGGTGGCGGTGCGCAGTGCGGCGACCAGCGACCCGTTGCCCGGCAGCAACCCACGCTCCGACGGCAGCGTCTTGTCCACATTGGTGGCGACCCACAGTGCCCCGGCCCGGATCGCCAGAGCGGCCTCCGCCAGGTCCGACCACCCGATCGACGGTGAGTACCCCTGCACCACTGCCACCGGATCGTCGTCGAAGCCGCGTACCGGATGCAGCCCAACCGCGGCGATCTCGGCGGCCAGCGAGTCGGTGCCGACGACCAGGACCGCACTGCCGGCCGGCAGTTGTGCGGCGAGTAGATGCGCCGCGCTCTGCGCACTGGTCACCACGTCCTCGGGACCGGCCGAGAAGCCGAGTTCACAGAGGTGGGCGGCGACCTGCTGCGCACTGCGGGAGGCATTGTTTGTCACATAGAGTGCCCGAACCCCGGCCCCCGCGAGGGCGTCCACCGCACCCTCGGTCGGTTCGTGGCCGCGGAAGACCGTGCCATCCAGATCGAGCAACAGACAATCGAAGTCCTCGACGAAGGTGCTCATGTCAGGCCAGTTCGCCGATTCGCTCCTCGGCGTCGGTGGCGCCCTCGGTGTCGGCGCCGGCGGCCTCGAGGAACCACTGGAGCGCGTCCGCATCGCGGCCGAGCGCCAGCAGGGTCTCGGCGTACGCGTAGTACAGCCGCGCCGCCGTCTGGCCCGTGCGGCCGGGGTCCAACGGCGGCGACGACAGCACCGCAAGCGCCTGCTCGAGCTGACCCAGGTCGGCACGGGCTCCGGCCACCACGATGCGCAGTTCATCAGCGTCGTCGCCGGTCAGCGCATCAGCCTCGGGGCCGCGGGCCAGTTCGATCGCACGTTCCGGACGGCCCACCCCGCGTTCGCAGTCGGCGATCACCGGAAGCAGCACCGACTTGCTGCCCATCCGGCGAGCAGCGCGGAACTCGGTCAAGGCCTGCGCCCAGTCCCCGCAGTGATACGCGGCGATTCCCACGGCCTCCCGAACCGCCGCGATCCGGCCGGACCGGACGCGGGCTGCCTGCGCGTGCGCCAGTGCGGCCTCGGGGTCCTCGTCGAGCAGCCGTCCAGCGGCCACGAGGTGCCGGGCGATGTAGTCGGCGGTGCTCTTGTCGAGCGTGATCAGTTCACGCCGTACCTCCGGCGCGAGGTCCTTGGCCTCGATGTCCGGCGGGATCGACGGTCCGCGCGTGCCGACGGACTCATCGGAGTCGGCCTCATGCTGCGGTTGAGCTCGCCGGGCCCGATCCGGACCGGAGCGCATCGGCGTCTGGGTTCGCGGACCTCGACGTTGCTGTCCGCGCGGACCCGGATTGTCTCCGCCTCGCGGTTGACGCCGTTCGCCACCCTGCCTGTTGTCGGCCACGTGAACCTTTCGCTATTGAAGTCTCGATAAAGGATACGGCCCGCGACAGATCTGCCCTACCCAGCCATCGCGGTCCGGATTACGCTGCGGGGATGACCGCGGGGAGGCGGTCCTCATCGATCGGAGGGAAACATGAGAGCTATTTGCGGCGCGGTGCTGACTGCGCTCCTGACAGCGGCATCTATCGGCCTGGCCGGCCCGGCGTCGGCCGAACCATTGAGCGGCACCTACACGGCGCTGTTCTCCGGAAACAACGGTGCATCGCAGACAATGACGTGGACCTTCACGCCCTGCGGGCCCGACTGCACCACCATGGACAATGGCCGGGAATTGCATCTGCAGAACGGCATTTGGAGCGGCTCCAGTCCGGGCACCGATGGAATTGTGTGTTCGACGACGATCGACGCCGCCACGCTTTCCGGTACTCACGGATGCGGATTCATGACGTTCAATTTTCACATGACCCGGAATTAGCAATTCGTCGTAAATACAGAAACGCCCCCCAGGGTGTGGGGGGCGTTTCTGTTTTGTGTGTGTTCGGCGGTGTCCTACTTTTCCACCCGGGTTGGGTAGTATCATCGGCGCTGGCAGGCTTAGCTTCCGGGTTCGGGATGGGTCCGGGCGTTTCCCTGTCGCTATGTTCGCCGTAACTCTATTTTTTTGTGTGGGTGAATGGTTCCCTGTTGGTGTGGGGGGGGTTCACCGGGTTTGTTTTTGGTGGGGGGTGTGGTGTTGATGGGTTTGTGGTGTGGTTGCGTCGCGGTGGCGTCAATTTTTGTGTGTTCTTACAACGGTTTGTTGTTGGTTGTTGTAAGTTTTCGGCCGGTTAGTGCCAGTTCCCTGAACACCTTGCGGTGCGTGTAGGTCTGGTCTATCGATCCCGTGGTCTGCGGGGGGCCTTATCCCACTTGATGGGTGAGAAGCCTGGTCTTGGAAGAGGTTTCCCGCTTAGATGCTTTCAGCGGTTATCCTGTCCGAACGTGGCTATCCAGCGGTGCCCCTGGTGGGACAACTGGTGGACCAGAGGTTCGTCCGTCCCGGTCCTCTCGTACTAGGGACAGGTTTCCTCAAGCTTCTGACGCGCGCGGCGGATAGAGACCGAACTGTCTCACGACGTTCTAAACCCAGCTCGCGTGCCGCTTTAATGGGCGAACAGCCCAACCCTTGGGACCTGCTCCAGCCCCAGGATGCGACGAGCCGACATCGAGGTGCCAAACCATCCCGTCGATATGGACTCTTGGGGAAGATCAGCCTGTTATCCCCGGGGTACCTTTTATCCGTTGAGCGACACCCCTTCCACTCGGGGGTGCCGGATCACTAGTCCCGACTTTCGTCCCTGCTTGACGTGTCAGTCTCGCAGTCAAGCTCCCTTGTGCACTTGCACTCAACACCTGATTGCCGTCCAGGTTGAGGGAACCTTTGGGCGCCTCCGTTACATTTTGGGAGGCAACCGCCCCAGTTAAACTACCCACCAGGCACTGTCCCTGAACCGGGTTCACGGTTCGAGGTTAGAGGTTCAATACGATCAGAGTGGTATTTCAACAATGACTCCACCCACACTGGCGTGCGGGTTTCACAGTCTCCCACCTATCCTACACAAACCGAACCAAACACCAATACCAAGTTGTAGTGAAGGTCCCGGGGTCTTTTCGTCCTGCCGCGCGTAACGAGCATCTTTACTCGTAGTGCAATTTCGCCGAGTCTATGGTTGAGACAGTTGAGAAGTCGTTACGCCATTCGTGCAGGTCGGAACTTACCCGACAAGGAATTTCGCTACCTTAGGATGGTTATAGTTACCACCGCCGTTTACTGGGGCTTAAATTCTCCGCTTCACCCTTACGGGTTGACGGGTCCTCTTAACCTTCCAGCACCGGGCAGGCGTCAGTCCGTATACCTCGTCTTGCGACTTCGCACGGACCTGTGTTTTTAGTAAACAGTCGCTTCTCACTGGTTTGTGCCACCCCCCACCGCTGCCCACCGCAAGGGTGATGACAGTAGGAGGTCCCCCTTCTCCCGAAGTTACGGGGGTATTTTGCCGAGTTCCTTAACCATAGTTCACTCGTACGCCTTGGTATTCTCTACCTGACCACCTGTGTTGGTTTGGGGTACGGGCCGTGTGCGCACTCGCTAGAGGCTTTTCTCGGCAGCATAGGATCACCGAATTCGCCTCAATCGGCTATGCATCACCTCTCGGAATATGTGAACAGCGGATTTGCCTACTGTTCTTCCTACGGGCTTGCCCCAGTATTACCACTGACTGGTACGGCTACCTTCCTGCGTCACCCCATCGCTTGACTACTACCAGAGAAGGTCCCGCGCAGCCGGTCACCGTCTTACCCCGAAGGGATCGATCAGCAACCATTTGGGCGGTTAGTACCTCTGATTCATCAGGGACGCGCACACACGGGTACGGGAATATCAACCCGTTGTCCATCGACTACGCCTGTCGGCCTCGCCTTAGGTCCCGACTCACCCTGGGCGGACTGGCCTGCCCCAGGAACCCTTGGTCTTTCGGCGGGCAAGGTTCTCACTTGCCTTATCGCTACTCATGCCTGCATTCTCACTCCCACACCCTCCACCACTAGGTCACCCTGTGGCTTCACCGGATGCAGGACGCTCCCCTACCCAACCAACAAAATGTTGATTGCCGCGGCTTCGGCGGTGTGCTTGAGCCCCGCTACATTATCGGCGCACAATCACTTGACCAGTGAGCTATTACGCACTCTTTCAAGGGTGGCTGCTTCTAAGCCAACCTCCTGGTTGTCTTCGCGACTGCACATCCTTTTCCACTTAGCACACGCTTAGGGGCCTTAGCCGGCGATCTGGGCTGTTTCCCTCTCGACGCACGGAGCTTATCCCCCGCCGTCTCACTGCCACACTCTCACTTACTGGCATTCGGAGTTTGGCTGACGTCAGTAACCTAGTAGGGCCCATCGGCCATCCAGTAGCTCTACCTCCAGCAAGAAACATGTGACGCTGCACCTAAATGCATTTCGGGGAGAACCAGCTATCACGGAGTTTGATTGGCCTTTCACCCCTACCCACAACTCATCCCCTCAGTCTTCAACCTAAGTGGGTTCGGGCCTCCACACGGTCTTACCCGCGCTTCACCCTGGCCATGGGTAGATCACTCCGCTTCGGGTCCAGAACACACCACTACACCCCCTCACGGGGGATACGCCCTATTCAGACTCGCTTTCGCTACGGCTACCCCACCCGGGTTAACCTCGCGACATGTCCCTGACTCGCAGGCTCATTCTTCAAAAGGCACGCCATCACCCCACGAACAAGTCGAAGGCTCTGACGGATTGTAAGCGCACGGTTTCAGGTACTATTTCACTCCCCTCCCGGGGTACTTTTCACCATTCCCTCACGGTACTGATCCGCTATCGGTCACTGGGAAGTATTCAGGCTTACCGGGTGGTCCCGGCAGATTCACAGCAGATTCCACGGGCCCGCTGCTACTCGGGGAACATTCCACAACAGCCACAAAGTTTTCGGTTACCGGGCTCTCACCGTCTACGGCAGACCATCCCAGGCCACTTCACCTAACCCTGCGGTTTCTCACTGTCGCCCTGGCCGGCGGACCAGAGAAGAAACGCCCCACAACACCGCACACACAACCCCCGCCGGGTATCACATGCACACGGTTTAGCCATCCTCCGCTTTCGCTCGCCACTACTCACGGAATCACAATTGTTTTCTCTTCCTACGGGTACTGAGATGTTTCACTTCCCCGCGTTCCCCCCTGACACCTATGTATTCAGTGCCAGGTGACACGACATCACTCGTGCCGGGTTTCCCCATTCGGACATCCTCGGATCAACGCTCGGTTGACAGCTCCCCGAGGCATATCGCAGCCTCCCACGTCCTTCATCGGCTCCCAGTGCCAAGGCATCCACCATGCGCCCTTAAACACTTACAACACAAAAAACCAAAAATAGAGAATCACAAAAAATTACACCACAACAAACCACACACCACCCGAACCACCACCACCCCCGAAAGAGCGACGACAACCCGAGCAATCATGCGGTCTGATGCTCGCAACCACTATCCACAAATCAAACACCACACCCCACCACCAAGATGGAGCGACAACACGAACCCCCACACACCCACCCCCCAAAAAAAGGGGGGTGACCATCCAGGGGCCGGCACCCACCCCACAAGGCGGGCCCGCGGGCCTGTTGTCTCAGGACCCAACAGTGTGTCTGGTGACACCAGGTCTACCCACCCCAAAAGGAGCAGGCCCCGCCCTGGTCAACGTCTTGTTCATCGCGCACCAGAACCCGATCCACTACAGACCAGGCCCATCCAACGAATCCGTTCGAAAACCGGGAACCCCGCGCTCTGCGGGCCGGCCCGAACATCGTGGTGCTCCTTAGAAAGGAGGTGATCCAGCCGCACCTTCCGGTACGGCTACCTTGTTACGACTTCGTCCCAATCGCCGATCCCACCTTCGACGGCTCCCTCCACAAGGGTTAGGCCACCGGCTTCGGGTGTTACCGACTTTCATGACGTGACGGGCGGTGTGTACAAGGCCCGGGAACGTATTCACCGCAGCGTTGCTGATCTGCGATTACTAGCGACTCCGACTTCACGGGGTCGAGTTGCAGACCCCGATCCGAACTGAGACCGGCTTTAACAAGGATTCGCTCCACCTCACGGCATCGCAGCCCTTTGTACCGGCCATTGTAGCATGTGTGAAGCCCTGGACATAAGGGGCATGATGACTTGACGTCATCCCCACCTTCCTCCGAGTTGACCCCGGCAGTCTCCTACGAGTCCCCGGCATAACCCGCTGGCAACATAGGACAAGGGTTGCGCTCGTTGCGGGACTTAACCCAACATCTCACGACACGAGCTGACGACAGCCATGCACCACCTGCACACAGGCCACAAGGGAACCGACATCTCTGCCGGCGTCCTGTGCATGTCAAACCCAGGTAAGGTTCTTCGCGTTGCATCGAATTAATCCACATGCTCCGCCGCTTGTGCGGGCCCCCGTCAATTTCTTTGAGTTTTAGCCTTGCGGCCGTACTCCCCAGGCGGGGTACTTAATGCGTTAGCTACGGCACGGATCCCAAGGAAGGAAACCCACACCTAGTACCCACCGTTTACGGCGTGGACTACCAGGGTATCTAATCCTGTTCGCTCCCCACGCTTTCGCTCCTCAGCGTCAGTTACTGCCCAGAGACCCGCCTTCGCCACCGGTGTTCCTCCTGATATCTGCGCATTCCACCGCTACACCAGGAATTCCAGTCTCCCCTGCAGTACTCCAGTCTGCCCGTATCGCCCGCACGCCCACAATTAAGTTGTGGGATTTCACGAACAACGCGACAAACCACCTACGAGCTCTTTACGCCCAGTAATTCCGGACAACGCTCGCACCCTACGTATTACCGCGGCTGCTGGCACGTAGTTGGCCGGTGCTTCTTCTATAGGTACCGTCACTTGCGCTTCGTCCCTATTGAAAGAGGTTTACAACCCGAAGGCCGTCATCCCTCACGCGGCGTCGCTGCATCAGGCTTGCGCCCATTGTGCAATATTCCCCACTGCTGCCTCCCGTAGGAGTCTGGGCCGTATCTCAGTCCCAGTGTGGCCGGACACCCTCTCAGGCCGGCTACCCGTCGTCGCCTTGGTAGGCCATCACCCCACCAACAAGCTGATAGGCCGCGGGCCCATCCCACACCGCAAAAGCTTTCCACCCCAAACCATGCGATTCGGAGTCCTATCCGGTATTAGACCCAGTTTCCCAGGCTTATCCCGAAGTGCAGGGCAGATCACCCACGTGTTACTCACCCGTTCGCCACTCGTGTACCCCGAAGGGCCTTACCGTTCGACTTGCATGTGTTAAGCACGCCGCCAGCGTTCGTCCTGAGCCAGGATCAAACTCTCCAAACAAAAACCCCCACACCCAAAGGCGCAGGCAGAATCCGAATCAGAAAAATCTGACCTAACAAAAAGACACCAAAAACTGGCATCAAAAACAATCACGCCACACCCCAACACGGGGGTACCAGAGCATGGCAAAAAACAACAAACAAAAACCACCAAACACACTATTGAGTTCTCAAACAACAGACTTGCTGTTGATCCCCGGACCGCGCAGAAACCCCGCGACCGATTGGCCGCGAAGATCTAGAGCGGACTGTAGAACACCCTGATGCCTCAGGGTTATTCCTGGGGATGTCTCCGCGCTCCCCGGCCAGGCCGTGTCGCGTTGACTCGCAATAAGTTACGGCTCTGGAAACTCGGAGTCAAATCGGCTGGTAGACGGCATTTTTCGAACTTTCAAGATCAATCGGACGGCCTTCCGACCCGCTGCACCCCGGCCACATTCCGCTTGCCGCGGCGCAGCACCAGCCACCGGCCGAACAGGAAATCCGACGGCGCCGGGACCCATTCGTCGGTCGTCACCTTCACGTTGTTCACCGAAACCCCACCCTCGGCGATCGTGCGGCGCGCGGCTCCCTTGCTCGCCGCCAGCCCCGTCGCCACCAGCAGGTCCGCGATGGAGTCCGGACCCCCGGGCGGCAGCTCGGCCACCTCGTTGTTCGCGGCCTCGCGCAACGCGGCGGCCAGGGTGGGCTCGTCGAGGTCGGTCAGTTCACCGCGGCCGAACAGGGCCCGGCTGGCAAGCTCCACCGCGGACGTCGCCGCCGCCCCGTGGACCAGGCTCGTCAGCTCCTGGGCCAGCCGGCGCTGGGCGGCACGTTCGTGCGGCCGCTCCGCGGTGGCCCGTTCCAGCTCGGTGATCTCGTCCGCGTCGAGGAAGGTGAACCAGCGCAGATACGCGACGACGTCGGCGTCGGCCGTATTGACGAAGTACTGGTACCAGGAGTACGGCGACGTCATCTCGGGGTCGAGCCACAGGTTTCCACCACCGGTGGACTTGCCGAACTTCTTGCCCTCGGAGTCGGTCACCAGCGGCGTGGTCAGCGCATGGACGGAGGCCCCCGCCTTCTGGCGCACCAACCGCACGCCGGCGATGATGTTGCCCCACTGATCGGACCCGCCGACCTGCAGGCTGCAGCCGTACCGCTGGTGCAGTTCGACGTAGTCGTTGGCCTGCAACAGCATGTAGCTGAACTCGGTGTAGGAGATGCCGTCGCCGTCGAGGCGTCGGCGGACCGTGTCCCGGTCGAGCATGACGTTGACGGAGAAGTGCTTGCCGAGGTCACGCAGGAATTCGATGGCCGACAGCTGTGAGGTCCAGGAGAGGTTGTTCTCGACCACCGCGCCGGTCGGCGAATCGTCGAATTCCACGAAACGTTCCAGTTGGCCGCGGATGCGGCCCGCCCAGTCGGCCACCGTGTCGGTGGTGTTCAAGGTGCGCTCACCGGCCTCCCGCGGATCACCGATGAGGCCCGTCGCCCCGCCGGCCAGCACGATCGGCCGGTGTCCGGCCTGCTGGAAGCGCCGGAGTGTGAGCAACGGCACCAGATGTCCGGCGTGCAGGCTGGGTGCGGTCGGATCGAACCCCGAGTACACCGTGACCGGACCGGCCGCCAACTGTCCCGCGAGTGCTTCGCGGTCGGTCGACTGCGCGATGAGCCCGCGCCAGTCCAAGTCGTCGAGGATGGTCGTGCCCGTCAGATTGGCCATGTGCCGATCTTCCCGTATCGCGGTCCGGTCAGTCGCTGCGCCCGGTCAGCGGGGCCCGCGGACTGCGCCGGTACGCCGAGACCTCGGGATACCGATCGAGCCAGAAACGCCACGGCCGATCCGCCGCCTTGCTCACACCGACCCGCGGCCCGGCCAGCGCCGCGCGCCGATCAGCCAACTCGACCCGCACAGGCGAAGACGCATCGAGAAGGTCAATCCCATTGTCTGCCAACGTGATTCCCAGCGCGGCGCACAGATTACCGGGCCCCCTGGCCAGAGCCCTGGCCGGGACTGCCGATCCTCGGCGTTCGTGCGCGAGGTCGACGCCCTCGATGATCACCCCGGCGCGCAACAGGACTGCCGCGGCCACTCCGTCGGGCCCGCACACGACATTGGCGCACACGTGGATGCCGTGGCTGCGATAGGTGTAGAGCCGGCCGGGCGGTCCCGTCATCACCAGATTGCGGACGTTGGGACCACGGTAGGAATGCGACGCGGGGTCCGGCCAGGGGCCGTCGGGAACACCGCCGTACGCCTCGACCTCGACGACCGTCGCCGCGACGCCCCGGCCGAACAGGGTGGCGCCGAGAAGCCCCTGCGCCGCGTTCAGCGGATCGCGGTCCAACCGGCCGGGAACGGCGGCTAACCCGCCGTCAGGCGCATGTGCTCGGCCTCATCGGTGACCTCGCGCGACTCGTCGACCAGCAGCACCGGGATGCCGTCCTCGATGCGGTAGGCCCGCCGCAGCCGGGGGTTGTAGAGCTCGGCTCCGGTGTAGATCAGGCCACCCCGGTCCACCGGGCACACCAGAATGTCGAGCAGTTTGGCGTCCAGCACGCTAACTGCGACCCGGCATCGGGAAGATCGGGTCGTCCTGGATCATCGGATTGCCCGGAGCCCAGGTGCCCTGGTTGATGCCGAACCCGACCTGCGGCTGGCCCTGCGAGGAACTGCCGCTCTGCGACTGCATTTGATGCTGATGCGCGATGGTGCCCTGCAGCGCGGCGATCAACGGACCCTGGTTGGGCCGCTTGGCGACGGCGGCCTGCACGGCCATGAGATCACCCGGCCTGGGCGGGAAACCCTGCGCCCGCAACGTCAGCGCTTCGTTCAGCAGGTTGGCGACCTGACCGGCGCCCGAACCCCGGGAGAACTCCGTGGACAACTGATCAAGGACATAGGCATACGACGGTGCCGGACCGGTGGCCTGCTTGCGGGGCACGGTCGGAGTGCCCCCGGCGGCCCCGCCGGTCAGCTGGAGCCCGGGCGTGCCCGCGGCCTGGGTGGGCGACGTCGGCGTGGGCGTCTCGGGATCGGCCGCGGCGTAGCCGAGGCCCAGCGAGAGGCCGACAGCCGAGGCCAATCCCAGACCTGCGATCACGCGGCGCGCGTGCAATGACATGGCGTCCTCCAGCAAGGAATGATTACGGCCGAGCCTACCAGCGGTTTCGCTGCAGAACCCGGCAGCGTTACACCCCGCCGATCGCCGTGCGGGCCGTCGCGGTCAATCGTTTGTACCGGCCGTCCTCGGGATCGTGGTACCAGACCTGCCGCCCAACCTTGGGCAACCCGGCGGCACTCAGCACACCGGCCATCGGACGGAAGGTCGCCGACAGGGGAAGTTCGGGCACCACGTGGACGATGTCCGGCGGCAGACCGACCGGCATCGACGCCAGGGCATCGGTGAGGTCGGCCGCCGTGACCGACGCCCCCGGTCGCAGGGTCAGCGCGGTGACCGCGGCCTCATGGTCGGTGGTGGTCGGCACCGGATAGGTGACGGCCAGATCGACCGCACCGATCCGGCTGACGGCCTCGGTGATGGGTTCGGGGAATGTCACCCCCCGCGCCGTGTGGATCGCTGCGTTCCGGTTCCCCACCAGCCAGTAGTCGCCGTCCACGTCGCGGCGGAACAGCGATTCCGTCGACACCCAGATGTCGGACGGCGCGAACACCCCGCGCTTGACGGATGCCGTCGGATCGACCGGACCCCGCGGATGCGCCAGTAGCACGCCGATCTGATCGACCGCGGCAACCTGGACGAAGCCGCGGTCGTCCTCGAGGATGAGGTCGGAATCCACGTCGTAGGCCGCGAGTTCGATCTCGCCGCCGCCGGGTAACGGCCGGCCCTTGCTGCCGACCTTGGCACCGGCCACATTGGCCAGCACCGCTTGGCCGTCCGTCGTCGCGAAGAACTCCACCACCCGCGCCGGCGCGAACGTCTCGGTGAGTCGTTGCCACAGCCCCGTCGGCATACCCGAGCCGATGAACAGCCGAACCGGATGGTGGCCGTGCAGGACGAACGCGGGATCGTCGATGACATCACGCAGCATCGCCCAGGTGTAGGACACGACGGTCACGCCGTACTGGCGGAGTTCCTGGACGAACCGCTCCGGCTTCAGGCCGCGCGACAGGGCGATGCGGGCGCCGCCCACCACCGCGCCGCCGACGGCGACCAGCAGTCCCGACTGATGGTGCAGCGGCGTCAGGCAGTAGACCGTGTCGCTCGCCGACAACGCGGCCGCCGACGCGGTCCCGAACGCCGACAGCGCCCACCGGTAGTTGGTGATCTGCTTGGCGACGAGCTCGCCGCCGACCGTGTTGAAGGCGACGAAGGCCAGGTCACGCGCGTAGCCGGGGTTCGGGCGGTACCACCCCGGCAGCGTCACCGCGTCGGGATCGATCCGCTCCATGTCGATCACGCCGGTGTCGTCGGGCAGATGCAGGTCGCGGGACTCGCCGCCGCCGAGCACCAGCACCTGCAGCGCCAGGTGCCGGGCGGCCTCCAGATTCGTCGGATCGGTCAGGATCTCCGCCACCCCGCCGAGCCGGGCCGCCTCGTGCAGGTCGCCGTCGGGCGGCATCAACACCGACACCGCCCCGAGCCGTGACAGCGCGGCGATGGCCACCAGAGCACTCGGCCGGGTCTCCATCAGGATCCCGACCCGGTCGCCCTGTCGCACACCGACATCGATGAGCCCGCGCACCACGTTGTTGATCCGGCGGTCGACTGCCTCGTAGGTGTGCACGCGGCCGTCGAAGAGCAGGAACTCGCCGTTGGGCGATTCCTTGGCCTGCTCGGAGATGATGCGCCCCAGCGAGATTCGCGTGTGGTCATTGATCTGTCCCAAGCGGGTCAGCCGCGGCAGCGTGCGCGCGGTCTCGATGACCAGGGTGCGTACGGACTTGTTCGCCGCGACGACCGCGTCCGCGGCGCTGCGGGCCAGTGTCAGGGCAACCTCGGAAGCCTCGCCGACGCCGTGCGCCAGGCGTGCCGAGAGCGGCACCCCGGTATCGGCGATCTCGGTGCGCTGCGTGGCGTCGGGCATCGGCTCGACGTTGGCGGGCCGGGTGCCGCCGTCCTGCACCCAGTGCACCCAATCGGCCACGGTCGGCCAGGTGATCTCGGACGCCTTGGTCCCGACCACCAGGCCGAAATGTCCGGCCCGGATCATCGTCTCGTAGACCTCGGCCGAGGGCGCTGCGCGCTTGATGCCGCGCACCGACGCGGGCTGGCCGATGTCGTCGACCTCGCCGACGAACGCCAGCACCGGGCAGGTGATATCGGTGAGCGTCACCAACTGACCGTTGATCGCGAACCCGCCCGACATCAACCGGTTGTGCGCGATGAACTGCTTGAGCAGCTCGGACACCGCCGGACCCGACCAGGCGATCCAGCCCTCGGAATCCAGGAACCGGCGCTGCTGCTCACGCGGCAGGAGCGACTCCCGGTCGTGCAGTTGGCGAACGAAATCGACCCGGGCCTTCGCGGTCTTCAGCGGGTCGAGCATCTGGAAGCCCGTGCGGGCCATCCAGCCCTGGATATCGAGGCGGTTGAAGACGTGATCGGCCATGAAACCGGCCGCCACCGCGCCCAGATTGGGCGGGATCCCCATCGGCAACGCCGCCAGGGTGTCCACCGGGGCGCCGAATCCGATGATGCTCGCCAGATCCCTGGACTGCCGGTAGGCGGCCGCCTGGTAGGAGAACATCCCGCCCTGCGAGTATCCGGCGAGGTGGATGTTCTGACCGGTGATCTCCTTGACGGTGTCGATCGCCTCGGACAGCGCCACGACGTGATCGGTCAGGGTGCGGCGCATGCCGCCCTCCACCTTGTCCGGTTCGCCGAAGTCGATGACCCAGGGATCGAGGCCGGCGCGGTGCAGGATGCCGACAGCGCCGTCCTCGCGAGTGACGTCCCACATGTTGGCCGACATCATCATCGGGTGGACCATCAGGACCGGCGGTCCGGACTTCGTCCGGACGCGGCTGTCCGGCGGGAAATAGCGCCGCAACTTGTACATCGGCACGGTTTCGACGGTCTGGAACGGCGACGGCACCGATTCGGTCTCGAGCCCGCCGAGACGCAACACCTCGAGACCGTTCTGCGCGGTGGCCACCAACCGCCCGACCGGGCGCAGGATCGGCCCGGTGACCGCGGAAAGATTCAGGTCCACAAGCGCTCCCCTACTGTGTGATGCGAGGTCCCCGCACCCCCGACGGCTTGCACATCATGGCATACCGCCCGCCCCCCGAAGCCCGGCTTGGGAGACGCCGTTATCGCCCCGCGGCGCCGCCAACTAGGGTCAGCCGCGTGGCACACCTGCTCGGCGCGGAATCCCTTCGTCTGGAATACCCGACCCGCGTGGTGTTCGACGGGGTCAGTGCCGGCATCAACGACGGTGACCGGATCGGCGTCGTCGGGCGCAACGGTGACGGCAAATCCAGTCTGCTCGGGATGCTGACCGGACGGATCACCCCGGACGCTGGCCGCGTCACCCGGCGGACCGGCCTGCGAGTCGGAACCCTCGACCAGGCCGACACCCTCGACGAAACCCGCACGGTCGGTTGGGAACTGGTCGGCGAGCGCGCCGACCACGAATGGGCCGGCGATCCCCGGGTTCGCGACGTCGTCGCCGGACTGGTTACCGACATCGACTGGAAGGCAACGGTTTCCACGCTCTCCGGCGGCCAGCGGCGGCGGGTCCAACTCGCGGCGCTACTGATCGAGGAGTGGGACGTCATCGCACTGGACGAGCCCACCAACCACCTTGACATCGAGGGCATCACCTGGCTGGCCGCCCACCTGAAGGGCCGCTGGGCACGCGAGAGCGGCGGACTGCTGCTGGTGACCCACGACCGCTGGTTCCTCGACGAGGTCGCCACGACCACGTGGGAAGTGCACTCCGGCCCACGGGGAGGGATTATCGAACCCTTCGACGGTGGCTACGCCGCCTACATCCTGCAGCGGGTCGAACGTGACCGGATCGCGGCGGCCACCGAGGCCAAGCGGCAGAACCTGATGCGCAAGGAACTGGCCTGGCTGCGCCGGGGTGCGCCGGCGCGGACGTCGAAGCCGAAGTTCCGCATCGATGCCGCCAACGCCCTGATCGCGGACGTCCCGCCGCTGCGAAACCCGATCGAGCTGGCGAAGCTGGCCACCGCACGGCTCGGCAAGGACGTCATCGACCTACTCGACGTGTCGGTTTCCTTCGGAGACCGCACAGTGTTGCGGGACGTGGAATGGCGGATCGGCCCGGGTGAGCGCACCGGCATCGTCGGCGCCAACGGAGCCGGCAAGTCGACGCTGCTCGGCCTGATCGCGGGCACGGTGACGCCGGATTCCGGACGGGTCAAACGCGGGAAGACCGTCCAGTTGGCGATGCTCGACCAGCAGGCCGGCATCCTCGCCGACGTCGAGGCCGACCTGGTCCGCGAAGTGCTCGGCCGGCTGAAGACCACCTTTGTCGTCGACGGCAAGGACTTGACACCCGCGCAGCTGCTCGAACGGCTCGGCTTTGGGCGCGAACATCTTTCGGCCCGGGTGTCCGACCTGTCCGGCGGGCAGCGGCGCCGGTTGCAGCTGATGCTGACGTTGCTGAGCGAACCGAATGTGCTGATCCTCGATGAGCCCACCAACGACGTCGACACCGACATGCTGACCGCCACCGAAGATCTGCTGGACTCCTGGCCGGGCACGCTGATCGTGGTCTCGCACGACCGGTATCTGTTGGAGCGGGTCACCGATCAGCAGTACGCGATCCTGGACGGCCGGCTGCGTCACTTGCCCGGCGGTATCGACGAATACCTGCGGCTGGCGGCGGAACCCGTGCGCGCCGAGGCGCCGGCGCAGACCCAATCCGGCGCGGGTGCAGCTCTTTACGCCAACCGCAAGGAAATCGCCGCCGTCGATCGTAAGCTCGCCAAGGTCGCCGAACAGATCTCCGCTCTGCACACCGAGATCGCCGAGCACGACCACAGCGACTACACGGGGCTGGGTGCGCTCACCGCGCGGCTTCGCGAACTGGAGAGCGAGAACAACGAATTGGAGGACCGTTGGCTGGAGCTCTCCGATGACGCGAGCTGATACGCGCTACCTGCTGCGGCCGCTGCGCCTGTTCGTGCAGTACTTTCCGCAATTGGCGGCGTGGTACCTGTTGGGCGTGCTCGGGCGGGATGCCGCCATCGAGTTGGCGGCCTGGGCCGGCCACGACAACGACGTGTGGGCATCGCTGATCATGCCCATGGCCGGCCTGGCCCGGCTGGGCTCCTACGTCGGGATGTTCCTGGTATTGCGGCCCGCGCTTCCGGCGTTGGTCCGCGGCGCGACACCCCGCAGCAGCCGGGTCGACATCTTTTCCGCGGTGATCGTGCCGTTCTTTGCGATCTATCTGGCCTGGAAGTTGTTCCGCGAAGATTGGGTGGCCTTCGAGACGCGCGCGCTGGACTATCGGGTCGCCGACATCTTCACCGCCGCGGCAAACAACCAGCAGATCCCCGAGGTGACTCCCGGCAGCCTTCCGGTCAGCACGAGCACCTGGGCGATCATCGCGGCGGCATTGGTGACCCGGTGGGCGCTCAACAAGGTCAAGGACCGGCTGCCGAAATGGATGGTGCTGGTCCGGATCTACGTGGACGCGCTGTGGGTGTTCCTGGTGCTGAGCTTCTCGGTCAACGAGGGCCTGACGATCTTGATCAATCCGTCGAAGTGGATCTCGGAGCGCCGGATCATGGTGTGGTTCAACGAGACCCGCGCCGAACTGTTCTCACATTTCGCGCCGCTGGAACACGCGTGGGACCTGCTCATGTGGGTGCTGAGAACCACATTCGGTGGAGTTGCCGTCCCGCTGATGTGGCTGGCGGTGGCGGGCATTGTCTACGGTGTCGGGCTGACCCCGGATTGGCGTGCCGCGGTGCAGCGGTTCACCGGCCAACCGGGCAGTGTGCTGGTCGACCGCACGGCGACGGCGCAGACCCGGGTGCGCGCGGGCTGGCAGCAGCTGCCGAAGTACGTGCGGGACAGCGGCGTCGAGCGCGCGACGTCACAGCTCGGCAAGTTCAAGCCGATCACCGACTCGGCCCGGGTGATCATGCATGCCGGGATTCCCGCTCTCGCGCTGTACGTACTGGCCTACGTGTTCTTGGCCTGGCTGGACATGACCGGGGCGTTCTACGGCATCAAGGTGGCGGGCGACGGCTACCTGCTGCGCGGCATGGCGTGGGTTCTCGGACCCCACCCGCTGCCGTTCTGGTCGGCGTTCACCGGTGTCATGGCGATGATCTCGCACGTGCTGATCGAGTCACTGCGGGTCTGTCTCATCGCGTCGGTGTTCGCCCACTGCGTGGAGAACGTACTGCGTCAGGATGCCGCCGCAACTCCTACAGGCCCAGCCGCACCATGATCCGGCCGCGGTAATCGACGAGATCGACCGCAGTGGGCCGGACATCGCGCGGCAGGACGAAGGTGAACTGCACCGGGCCGGGCTTGGCGCAGTTGTCGGTAACCCCCGGCGCCAGTCGTGCGGTCTGCCCGCCCATCCCCTCGGCCTGCCAGCGCCGGCTGCCGTCGGTGATGACGCCGTCGCACGTCTCATCCGGACCGCCACCCTTTCGGTTGACGGTGACGACCACGGCCCCTGTACCCTCCGGCAATTTGTCGCTGAAACCGTAGCCGGGCAGGTCGTCGTAGTAGCGAACGGACTCGACACTCCAGGTGAGCCCGCCGACGTCGACCGCGCCACCGGCGTCGGCGACGTGGTCGGGGACGATGGAGCTCCGGTAGAGCGACCAGTCCTCGCGGTACTGCGTCAGATACAGCCCGGCCAGCGTCGCGGTCGTCACCAGCAACCCGATCACGTTGCGCCGGAACAGGTCTGTGGGCAGCAGGGTCATCGAGCCTCCCGTGCCGGCGGCGGTAGATCGATGCTGGGCGCGCGCTGGACGCGTTTGTCGTCGAGGGGGATGTCGATCACCAGCCGGGATTCCAGCCGCCCGTCACCGAGCCAGGCCCGGAACACCACCGTTTCGGCACCGTCGAGCACCGTCGGTGCGACGTCGAACGGCCAGCCGCGACGCTCGCTGATGCCCGGCTGCAACTGCGGCGGCTGATAGGCCATCAGGTCGGCGGGCTCGTAGCGGTTGGGTCCGACCAGCAGGTCGGCGTGCAGTAGGCCGGGGTCGTTCTCGACGTCGAACAACCCGTCGACCACCAGCCAGACGCCGATGGCCCGCAATTTTCGGTCGTACTTGGTTGTCATGGTGGGCGCGATGGTCACGCCGTCGACGACGGCCGTCAGATTTCGGCCGGCGGTAGGTTGCCCGATGTCACCGTGTACGTCGAACGGGGCGAAGATGTTCGTGGCGACCGGCAGCTTGTGCCACAGCACCGCGCTGGCCGCGATGACCAACACGGTGGACAGCACCGTCAGCAGCGAGCGGGCGCGCGTCATGGGGACACCTTCACCGGCACGGTGACCGTGATGTAGTCGGTTGCACTCGGCAGCCAGCCCTGGCCGTAGGTGGCGACCATCTCGGTGAAGGTCTTCGTCCAGACTCGCAACGTGACCGAATCCCCTTGCACGACCGCATCTTCGGGCAGCGACCAGACGAATGCCACCTCATCTGTCAAGCCGGGGCCCAGCGCCGACACCGGCTGGCCCTCGGACAACCGCCAGACACCGACCAACTCCGCGTCCGGCTGGCCGTCGAGTTGCAGCTCGCGATTGATCACCCCGGGTACCGTGCCGTCGTTGCGCAGTTGCGCGACGACACCGAGATAGCGTTGGCCGGGTTCGGCCGCGTGCAGCACCCGGGTGCCGGTACGCACTTCCGGAACCAGTGACGCCCGCTCGACCGTGACGGTGAACTCGCCGTCGCTGAACGGGGTGCCGGGCTCGCCGACGGTGACGTGGTCGTTGACGGTGTCGAGCCCACCGAACATCGCGGTGGCGGCAAGCACTACCAGGGTGCCGATCTGGGACAGCTGGCTGAGCTTCAGCCCGGTCAGCCAGGTCCGGAGCCTTTTTGGTGGCCCGGCGGGCTGCTCGGTGTCCGCAACGTCGGCCATGGCCGCCGATATTACTGAATGCCCGCCGCGACCGTCCGGCGGATCTCGACCTGACGAACCAGGAACCGCTGCTCGTCGAACTTCTTACGGCGCAGCCATGAGGTGACCTCGAAGTTGCACTTGCTGGCATTGCAGGACGGGCAGGCGGGCACCACGTTCTCCAGCGTGTAGCGGCCGCCGCGCGAGATCGGCAGCATGCAGTCCTTCTGCAGATCCGCCTGTCGTGCGCCGCAATAGGCGCAGCCCGCCCAGGCGTCCTTGAGTGCCGACCACTGGGCGTCGGTCAGGTCGTGTTCGACCTTGTCCAGCCGTCGTTTACGCCGCCGCGCGTAGACGGCGGACCTGCTGCGAGACGGCATCGTTGCAGCGTAGGCCCGCCGACGGGCGGATCGGTCGATCTGTGCCGGCGCGGCGTGGTTCAGCGGCGGAGCCGGATCCGCAGCCGCGCCTCGGTGTCGCGGACCACACCGAGCTGGTTGGCCACCTGAACCGGGGCGGTGCCGCCGCGGGCGTTGCGTGAATTCACCGAACCTGCCACGGTGAGCACCTCGCGCACCTGCGCTGTCAGGGCGGGGTCGATACCGGCGAACTCCTCGTCGGTGAGTTCGTCCAGTCCCACGCCGCGCTGTTCGGCCGTCTTGACGGCCGCTCCGGCCGCCTCGTGGGCGACCCGGAACGGAACCCCTTGACGGACCATCCATTCGGCGATGTCGGTGGCCAAGGTGTATCCGGCCGGGGCCAGCTCGGCCATTCGGGCCTCGTCGAAGGTCAGGGTGGCGACCAGTCCGGCCATCGCCGGTAGCAGCAGTTCCAGCTGCGCCACCGAGTCGAAGACGGGCTCCTTGTCCTCCTGGAGGTCGCGGTTGTACGCCAGCGGCTGCGCCTTGAGCGTGGCCAGCAGGCCGGTCAGGTTGCCGATCAGCCGTCCCGATTTGCCGCGCGCCAACTCGGCAATGTCCGGGTTCTTCTTCTGCGGCATGATCGAACTGCCCGTCGACCAGGAATCGTGCAGTTTCACGTAACCGAATTCTGTCGAGCTCCACAGGATGATGTCCTCGGCGAGCCGGGACAGGTCGACGGCGATCATCGCGAGAACGAAGGCCGCCTCGGCCGCGAAATCCCTTGCCGCCGTGGCATCGACGGAGTTGTCCGCCGCGGCGGCGAAACCCAGCTCCGCGGCGATGGCATCGGGATCCAGACCCAGCGACGAGCCGGCCAGTGCGCCGGAACCGTAGGGCGACACCGCGGTCCGGTCGTCGAAATCGGCGATGCGGTCCACGTCGCGCAGCAGCGGGTGCGCATGGGCCAGCAGATGATGCGCCAGCAGGATCGGCTGGGCGGACTGCAGGTGCGTCTTGCCCGGCATGATGGCCGTCGGGTGCGCGGCGGCCTGCGTGGCCAGCGCATCGACCACCTGCAGCACGCCGTCGGACACCCGCCGCACGGCGTCGCGCAGCCACATCCGGAACAGCGTGGCCACCTGGTCGTTTCGCGAGCGGCCGGCGCGCAGCCGGCCGCCGAGATCCGGGCCGACACGATCGATCAGGCCGCGCTCGAGCGCGCCGTGCACGTCCTCGTCGGCGACCGTGGGCAGGAAGCTGCCGTCGGCCACGTCGGCGCCCAGGCTGTCCAGCCCGGCCAGCAGCCCGTCGCGCTGATCGTCGGTCAGCAATCCCGCTCGGTGCAGGACGCGGGCGTGGGCCTTGGACGCGGCGACGTCGTAGGGCGCGAGCACCCAGTCGAAATGGGTCGACTTGCTCAGTGCGGCAAGGGCATCCGATGGGCCGCCCTCGAACCGTCCGCCCCAGAGCGCGCCCTCGTTGGTGCTCACTTCTCCCCCGCGAGCGTCCGCAGTTGTACACTCGCGACGGCGTGTCGGTGTACAGACACGGCCGCTCGCGGAGAAAAGGGCCTGATCACTGGGCGAGGTCCCGCTTGGCGGCGATCTTGGAGCTCAGCCCGTGCACATGCACGAAGCCCTTGGCGCTGGATTGGTCGAAACTGTCGCCCTCGTCGTAGGTCGCCAGATTGAAGTCGTACAGGGATTCCGCGCTCCGGCGCCCATTCACGGCGATGTGCCCGCCGTGCAACACCATTCGGATCTCGCCGGTGACGTGCTCCTGGGTCTCGGCCACGAACGCCTCGAGGGCACGCTTGAGCGGCGAGTACCACAGGCCGTCGTACACCAGCTCGCCCCACTTCTGGTCGGTGTTCCGCTTGAACCGGCCCAGTTCGCGTTCCAGGGTGACGTGCTCGAGTTCGGTGTGCGCGGTGATGAGCGCCATCGCGCCGGGTGCCTCGTAGATCTCCCGGCTCTTGATACCGACCAGACGGTCCTCGACCACATCGAGCCGGCCGACACCCTGCTCACCGGCCCGCTTGTTGAGCTCGACGATGGCCTCGAGGACGGAGACCCGACGTCCATCCACTGATACCGGTACACCCTTCTCGAAGCCGACGATCACCTCGTCGGGGGTGTTCCAGTTCAGCGTCGGATCCTGCGTGTAGTCGTAGACGTCCTTGGTGGGCGCGTTCCAGAGGTGCTCGAGGAAACCGGTCTCAACCGCGCGGCCCCACACGTTCTGGTCGATCGAGAACGGCGAACGCTTGGTCACGTTGATCGGGATGGCGTTCTCCTCGGCGAACGCGATGGCCTTCTCCCGGGTCCAGGCGTAGTCCCGGACCGGAGCCAGGACCTCGAGATCCGGTGCCAGCGAAGCGAATCCGACCTCGAAGCGAACCTGGTCGTTGCCTTTACCGGTGCAGCCATGCGCGACGATCGTGCCGCCGTGCTCGCGGGCCGCGGTCACCAGATGCTTGACGATCAGCGGCCGACTGATCGCGGACACCAGCGGATAGCGGTCCATGTAGAGCGCATTGGACTGGATGGTCGGCAGGCAGTATTCATCGGCGAACTCGTCGCGGGCGTCGACGACGACGGCTTCGACCGCGCCGCAGTCGAGCGCGCGCTGCCGCACCACCTCCATGTCCTCACCACCCTGGCCCAGGTCGATGGCGACGGCGACAACCTCTTTGCCGGTCTCCTTGCCGATCCAGCTGATGGCCACCGAGGTGTCCAGGCCGCCGGAGTACGCCAGGATGACGCGATCGGACATGGGTGAAGCTCCTTTGTGTTCGGTTCAGTTGCTACTGCAGGTTTTCGAAGGTGTGGGCGAGCTCGGAGCCCGTCATCGGTTCGCGGGCGACAACCATCACCGTGTCGTCACCGGCGATGGTGCCGACCACGTACGGCAGGGCTGCGCGGTCGATAGAGCTGGCCAGGTACTGGGCGGCGCCGGGCGGGGTACGCAGCACCGCCAGGTTGCCGCTGGCGTCGGTGGACACCAGGAGTTCGCCGAGCAGCCGCGACATCCGTTCGGTGCCACCGGATATGCCCTTCACCGGGCTGCCGTCCTCGGGCACCACGTAGACGCCCGTGCCCCCATCGGCGCCGCGGAGTTTCACCGCACCGAGTTCCTCGAGATCGCGCGACAGCGTGGCCTGGGTGACGTCGATCCCCTCGTCGGCCAACAGTGCCGCCAACTCGGACTGGCTGTGCACCTCACGCGCCGACAGCAGGGCGACGATCCGGGCCTGGCGGCCCACACGGGTGGCGGCGACCTCGGGCGTTGTCGGGTTGGTCCTGGCGCTCATGCGCTACCCCTGGCGGTGTCGAGGACGCCCGACAGCGCCCCGACGAAGCTGCCCAGCTGCTCCTCGGTGATGATCAGCGGTGGTGCCAGCCGGATGACCTCGGGGGCGGCCGCGTTGACCAGGAAGCCGGCCTCCCGCGCGGCGGCTTCAGCGGCCTTGGCCCTGGGCTCCGTCAGCACGATGCCCTGCAACAGACCGCGCCCGCGGACGTGATCGACCAGCGGATGGTCGAGTGCCTCGATATCGTGCGCCAAGGTTTTGCCGAGGGCGGCGGTGTGCGCGACGAGATCCTCGGCGGCCAGCGTGCGCAGCACGGCCAGCGCCGCGGCGGTGCACACCGGATTGCCGCCGAACGTGCTCCCGTGCAGCCCGGGCGTCATCAGGGCGGCAGCAGCGCCGATACCGATGCAGGCACCGATCGGCAATCCCCCGCCCAGACCCTTGGCCAGGGTCATCACATCAGGCGTGATGCCGTCGTGCTGGTGGGCGAAAAACGTTCCGGTGCGCCCGATCCCGGTCTGCACCTCGTCGAGGACCAGCAGGGCCCCGTGGTCGGTCGTGATCTCCCGAGCCGCGGCCAGATAGCCCGCCGGCGGGACCACGACGCCGCCCTCCCCCATGATGGGTTCCAGGAACACCGCCGCCGTCTCGTCGGTGACGGCCGCCCGCAGGGCGTTGGTGTCCCCATAGGGCACGAAGGTGACGTCGCCCGGCAGCGGTTCGAACGGCGAGCGTTTGGCCGGTTGGCCCGTCAGAGCCAGGGATCCCATCGTGCGGCCGTGGAATCCGCCCTCGGCGGCAACGAGTTTGGTGCGGCCCGTGAGCCGGCTGATCTTGAAGGCGACCTCGTTGGCCTCGGTGCCCGAGTTGCAGAAGAACACCCGGGCCACGTGGTCGGGCCCGAGCTGGGCGACCAGCGCCTCGGCCAGCGCGATGCCGGGCTCGGTGGCGTACAGGTTCGACGTGTGGCCCAGGGTGTTCAGCTGGGTGGTGACGGCTTCGATGACCGCCGGATGCCGGTGCCCCAGCAGGTTGACGGCGATGCCGCCGAGCAGGTCGAGGTAGGTCCGGCCGTCCGGATCGGTCAGCACCGCGCCGTTGCCGGTGGCCAGCGCCAATCCCGGGGTGCCGTAGTTGTCCATCATCACCGCGGACCAACGGTGTTGCAGTTCTTCGGTTTTCGTCATGCCGACTGGACCACCTTGGTGCCGGTTCCCTCGTTGGTGAACAGCTCGACCAGGACGCAGTGCTCCATCCGTCCGTCGATGATGTGCGCGCTGGGCACCCCGCCGGCCACGGCCCGCAGGCACGCCTCCACCTTGGGCACCATGCCGGATTCCAGCCGCGGCAGCAGTTGGGCCAGCGCGCCGCTGTCGATCTCGCTGACCAGCGAGTCCCGGTTCGGCCAGTCGGTGTAGAGACCCTCGATGTCGGTCAGCATGACCAGCTTCTCGGCCCCCAGCGCTTCGGCCAGCGCAGCCGCGGCGGTGTCGGCGTTGATGTTGTGCACCACGCCGTCTACGTCGGGGGCGATGGTGGACACCACCGGGATCCGGCCCGCGGCAATGAGATCGACCACCGCGTCGGTGTTGACGTGGTCGACGTCGCCGACCAGGCCGATGTCGGTGGCCACCCCGTCGACGGTGACGCTGCGCCGGACCGCGGTGAACAGTGCGGCGTCCTCGCCGGTGATGCCGACGGCATACGGGCCGTGCGCGTTGATCAGGTTGACCAGTTCACGGCCCACCTGACCGAACAGCACCATGCGGGCGACGTCGAGCACCTCGGGAGTGGTGACCCGGAAGCCGCCCTTGAAATCCCCTTCGATACCAAGGCGTTTCAGCATCGCCGAGATCTGCGGGCCGCCGCCGTGCACTACCACCGGGTGGATGCCGCAGTTGCGCAGGAACACCATGTCCGCGGCGAAGGCCGCCTTGAGGGCGTCATCGGTCATGGCGTTGCCGCCGTACTTGACGACGACGATGCGACCGTGCAGTTGCACGAGCCACGGCAGTGCTTCGGCGAGGATCGCCGCCTTGGTGGTGGTGGTGGCCGTCATGAGCTGTACGCCGAATTCTCTTCGACATAGGCGTGCGACAGATCGGTGGTCCGGATCGACGCGGACGCATCCCCGAGCCCCAACGACACCGTGACGTCGATATCGGCGCCGGACAGGTCGACGTCGCGGGCTCCGGGTGCACCGGCACCGTCGACGCACACCGGTGAACCGTTGAACGACACCGAGATCCGGTTCGGATCCAACACAACCGGGGCGATACCGACGGCAGCCAGTACCCGGCCCCAGTTCGGATCCGAACCGAACAGCGCGGTCTTGACCAGGCTGTCGCGGGCGATGGCTCGCGCGCACACCACGGCGTCGTCCTCGGTGCGCGCGCCGGCCACGGTGATGGTGACCCGCTTGGTGACGCCCTCGGCGTCGGCCTGCAGCTGGGCACACAGGTCGTCGCAGACGGCCCGGATCGCGTCGTCCAGCTCGTCCTGGCTGGGGGTGATCGCGCTGGCGCCGGAGGCCAGCAGCAGGACGGTGTCATTGGTCGAGCAGCTGCCGTCGACATCGAGACGGTCGAACGTGAGCGCGGTCGCCCGGCGCAGCGCGGTGTCCAGCGCGGCACCATCGGCCACCGCGTCGGTGGTGATGACCACCAGCATGGTGGCCAACGACGGGGCCAGCATCCCGGCGCCCTTGGCCATGGCACCGACAGTCCAGTTGTTCTTGTGGTGCAGCGCAACCTGTTTCGGCACGGTGTCGGTGGTCATGATGGCCCGCGCGGCTTCGTCACCACCGGTGAGGCCGCCGGCCATCTCGTGCACGATCTCGGTGACGCCCGCGAGCACCTTGGCCATCGGCAACCGGTCGCCGATCAGGCCGGTGGAGCACACCGCCACCTCGATGGGCCCGGTCTCGGTGCCCCACTCCGACAGTGCGGCGGCGACGGCCTCGGCGGTGGCGTGGGTGTCCTGGAAGCCGCCCGGCCCGGTGCAGGCGTTCGCCCCGCCGGAATTCAGGATGACCGCCCGCAGCCGGCCGGTGGTGAGCACCTGCTGGCTCCATTGCACGGGCGCGGCCTTGACCTGATTGCGGGTGAAAACACCGGCGGCGCCGTAGTCGGGGCCCTCGTTGAAGACCAGCGCCAGGTCGAGGTTGCCCGAAGCTTTGATGCCGGCGCTGATTCCGGTGGCGCGGAAGCCCTCCGGTGCCGTCACCCCTTGGTTGCGCAGCAGCCGGGACTCTTCGGTAACGCCGGTCACGGTGCCACTCCCACGGTCGACAGTCCTTCGGTCTCGGGCCATCCCAGTGCCAGGTTCATCGACTGCACCGCCGCTCCCCCGGTGCCCTTGGTCAAGTTATCGATGGCACACACCGCGACGAACACCCCGGCGTCCGCATCGACCGCGATCTGCAGTTGCGCCGCGTTGGATCCGATCACGGCACCCGTCATGGGCAGCCGCCCCTCCGGCAGCAGATGGATGAACGGTTCTGCGTCGTAGGCCTTTTCGTAGGCGGCCCGCAGTTCGGCCAGCGATGCGGTAGTGGGTGCCGTACAGGTGGCCAGGATGCCCCGCGACGTCGGGATGAGCACGGGGGTGAACGACACGCTCACCGTGGCGTCGGTGACCGCCCGCAGCCCCTGGGCGATCTCCGGCGTGTGTCGATGCGCGCCAGCGATGTTGTAGGCGCGGGCGGATCCGATGACCTCGGCGGCCAGCAGATCGACCTTGGCGGATTTGCCCGCGCCGGAGGTCCCGCTGACCGCGACG
The DNA here is from genome assembly GCF_046330795.1 of Mycobacterium sp. Taxonomy (GTDB): domain Bacteria; phylum Actinomycetota; class Actinomycetes; order Mycobacteriales; family Mycobacteriaceae; genus Mycobacterium. The sequence continues at coordinate 680,662 of NZ_JAXLSA010000001.1, forward strand.
ACGGTGACCGTGGGCTCGACGAGACCGGCCGCGACGGCCGGCACCAGGGCCAGCAGCGCCGACGTCGGGTAGCAGCCCGGCACGGCGATCCGCTTGGTGCCGCGCAGCGCGTCGCGGCCGCCGGGAAGTTCGGGCAGCCCGTAGGGCCAGCTGCCCGCGTGCGGCGAGCCGTAGAACCGCTGCCAGTCCGTGGCGTCGGTGAGCCGGAAGTCCGCGCCGCAGTCGACCACCAGGGTGTCGGGCCCCAACTGCTCGGCGATCTCGGCGGAGTGGCCGTGCGGCAGCGCCAGGAACACCACATCGTGTCCGCGCAGTACGTCGATGTCGGTGGGCTCGAGGATCCGGTCGGCCAGCGGGAGCAGATGCGGATGGTGTTCGGCCAGCGTGGTGCCGGCGCTCGCGGCGGCGGTCAGCGCGCCGATGGTCAGCCGGCCGTCGGCCTGAGCCGGGTGTCCGAGCAGGAGCCGCAGGATCTCACCGCCGGCGTATCCGCTCGCGCCGGCCAGGGCCACTGTGGTCATTTCGAGCATTCTGCATGGTTATGCAATCCAATGCAAATAAATTGGCGATTTCGGTGCATTGACCGTCGCCCACCGCCGGGTCATGCACCGAAATCGTTGATCCGACCGTCTCGACCAATCAGGTGCGCAGCGTGGCACCGAGCTCGCGACCGGCGGCGGCCACCGCGGCGTCGCGCGCCGCGCTGGCCTCGTCCTCGGTCAGGGTGCGGTCGGCGGCGCGGAACCGCAGCGCCAGCGTCAGCGACGTGCGGCCCGCGCCGATCTGCGGTCCCGAGTAGACGTCGAACAGTTGGACGTCCTCGAGCAGCTCACCGGCACCGGCGCGCACCGCGGCGATCACCGCATCGGCGGGCACCGTGTCGTCGACGACCAGGCTGAGGTCCTGGAACACCGCCGGGAACGGCGACACCCGTGGCGCGGGCAGCGTCTCGACGATGGGAATGGCGTCCAGATCCAGTTCCGCGGCGCAGGTGCCCTTCGGCAGGCCCGCGCGTTCGACGACGGCGGGATGCAGCTGACCCGCGAAGCCGACACTGATGTCGCCGACGAAAACCTCGGCGCAGCGCCCCGGATGCCAGGGCAACTCCTGCGCGGGTCGCAGCGTCACCTCGACACCACACGCGCGGGCCACGACGCGCACGGCTTCGAATGCGTCGGCGGCCTCGGCCCGCCGGCCCGGACCCCACGGGCCGCGTGGCTCGCGCAGTCCGGTCAGCACCACCCCGACGTGCTGCGGCTGCCGGGGCAGCGACGCGTCCAATTCGCCGATCTCCGATTCGGTGGGGCGTCGGTCGGTCGGGATACGTTGGACGGCACGGGTTTCCGTCGTCGGTAGGACCACCTGCGCGACGGAGAACAGCGCCACGTCGCCCGCGCCGCGGGAAACATTGCGGCCCAGCGCTTCCAGCATGGCGGGCAGCAACGTGGTGGCCAGATGCGGCCGATCGGCCTCCAACGGGTTGACCACCCGGGTGGTGTCGCGCCGCGGATCGTCGGCGGCCAGCCCCCAGGTGTCGAACACCCCGGCCGGCAGGAACGGCGTCGGCAGGATCTCCACGTAGCCCGACAGTGCCAGCGATTTGCCGACCGCCCGGCGGCGCTTCTGGGCGGCACTCAGGCCGCGGCCGGCCGGCGCGGTGGGCAATACCGACGGGATGACATCCAGGCCTTCGAGGCGCAGGACCTCCTCCACCAGATCGGCGGGCTCCACCAGATCCGGCCGCCAGCTCGGCGGGGTGACCTCAAGCACGCCATCGGGAAGCTCGGCGACCGCGGCGCCGATCTGGCGCAGTCGCGCGACCGTCACACCGTCGCCGTAACGCACTCCGGCCATCCGGTCGGGCAGGTCGACCGCCATCCTGATGGGTGCATACGACCAGTCATCGCGCGGCGGGTCGCCCCGCCAGTCCGTCAGGGTGGGTTCGACCGTGCCGCCGGCGATCTCGGCGAGCAGCGTCGCACAGCGGTCGATGGCCGCAACCGAGATCGCGGGGTCCACCGAACGTTCGTACCGGCGGCCGGCCTCGCTGACCAGATGCAACCGGCGCTGGGTCCGCGACACCGCCGCCGGATCCCACACCGCGGCCTCGAGCAGCACATCGGTCGATCCGTCGTGGATCTCGGTGCTGCCCGCACCCATCACGCCACCGATGGCGGCCGTACCGGTGTCGTCGACGATCAGCACGTCGGCCGGGTCGAGTTTGCGTTCGACGTCGTCGAGGGTCACCACGGTTTCGCCCGGTGCGGCGAAACGCACCCGGAAAGCACCGTTGATCCGGTCGCGGTCGTGAGCGTGCATCGGGTGGCCGAGCTCGAGCATCACGTAGTTGGTGACGTCGACGGCCGGTGAGATGGGCCGGATTCCGCACAGCATCAGCCGACGGCGCAGCCACCAGGGCGAGACGGCAGCGGGATCGATTCCCGTCACGGGCCGCAGGGCGAAGCGGCTCACCCCGGTGCCCGCATCCACCGTCAGCGGCCAGGCCTCACCTTCGACCGGCAGCGGCGGGACCGCGGCCGGATCGACGTAATCCAGGTCGTAGGCGCAGGCGATCTCACGCGCAATGCCACGGATCGACAGGCCGTAACCGCGGTCCGGCGTGATCGCCAGATCGAACACCACGTCGTCGAGCCCGAGGACCTCGATACCGGAATCACCCGGTTCGGCGGTTCCCGGCGGGAACACCATGATCCCGGAATGGTCGGCGCCCAGCCCCAATTCGGCGGCCGAGCAGATCATCCCGTCGGAGGTTCGGCCGTAGGTCTTGCGAGTGGCGATCACGAAGTCACCCGGCAATGTCACGCCGGGCAATGCCACCACCACCAGATCGCCGACAGCGAAATTGGTTGCCCCACAAACAATGTCACGCGGTTGGGACTCCCCCACATCCACCTTGCAGGCTCGGATGGGCTTCTTGAACTCGGTGAGTTCCTCGATCTCGACGACCCGCCCCATGGTGAGCGGACCGCTGACCGGACCGAGCTCGAGCACATCCTCGACCTCATGGCCGATCCGGATCAGGGCGGCCTCGAGGCCGGCGGGCGTCACATCCCAGTCAGGAGCGCCAGCCCGGACGGTCTCCCGCAGCCAGCTGTAGGGAACGCGCATCAGGCACCCACCCCGAACGGCAGCGAGAACCGGACGTCACCCTCGACCATGTCGCGCATGTCGGGAATTCCGTTGCGGAACTGCAGGGTGCGCTCGATACCCATCCCGAACGCGAACCCGCTGTATTCCGCCGGGTCGATTCCTGCGGCTCGCAACACATTCGGGTTGACCATGCCGCAGCCGCCCCACTCGACCCAGCCGGGGCCGCCCTTCTTGTCGGCGAACCAGACGTCGAACTCGGCCGACGGCTCGGTGAACGGGAAGAAGTGCGGGCGGATCCGGGTCCGTGCCTCCGGCCCGAACTCCGACCGCGCGAATGCATCCAGGGTGCCCTTGAGGTGCGCCATGGTCAGACCCCGGTCCACGGCCAAGCCCTCGACCTGGTGGAAGACCGGGGTGTGGGTTGCGTCCAGCTCGTCGGTGCGGAAGGTGCGTCCGATGGAGACGACGTAGACCGGCAGCTCCCGCGACAGCAGGGCGCGGACCTGGACCGGCGAGGTGTGGGTGCGCAGCAGCTGCCGCGAGCCCTCCGGCGCGATGTAGAACGTGTCCTGTTCACTGCGGGCGGGGTGATCGACCGGGAAGTTCAGCGCGTCGAAGTTGAACTGCTCGGTCTCGACCTCGGGCCCCTCGGCCAGTTCCCAGCCCATCGCGACGAACGTGTCCGTGATGCGCTCGGCCAGGATCGTGATGGGATGGCGGGCCCCGACCGGCTGGCGGGTGGACGGCAGCGTGACATCGATCCGCTCGGCCACCAGAACCTCGGCGTCGCGGTCGGCGCGCAACTGCGCCAGGCGGTCGTCGAAGAGCCGCTGGGCCTCGGAGCGGGCGACGTTGACCCGTTTGCCGGCATCCGCGCGTTCCGACTTGTCCAAGGTGCCCAGGGCCTGGCGTGCCAGGGCCAGCGGTGCGCGGTCGCCGAGGTGGTCGGTCTTGGCGCGGGCCAGGTCATCGAGGTTGGCGGCCGCGGCGAACGCCTCCCGCGCCGCGTCGACCGCCAGGGACAGCGCGCCCGCGGAAAGATATGGAAGATCAGCCACGCGGCCAGCGCCTCCTTGCTCGTTCCCACCGACGTTCCCCGGTAATGCAAGTGCCGATCATATGCGGTCGGCACGCGATACCCTCTCGCGGTGGTGAGGGCATTGATCGTCGCCGCCTTCGGGCTGGGTGCGGCGGTGCTGGGGGTCCTGGCGGTGATCATCGATCACCGTTGGTTCGTGATCGCCGTCCCGGTCGCGCTGCTGGCCGGCCTCGGGGCGTGGGATCTGATCCAGACGCGGCATGCGATCCTGCGGTCGTTTCCCATCCTCGGCCACGCCCGATTCCTGATGGAGACCATCCGCCCGGAGATCCAGCAGTACTTCATCGAGTCCAACACGGACGGCACGCCGTTCGACCGTGAGACCCGCGACATGGTGTACGAACGGGCCAAGGGCACCAAGAGCGACGAGCCCTTCGGCACCGAACGCGACGTCAACGCGCTGGGTTACGAGTTCGTCCGGCACTCGATGCGGGCGCGGTTCGCCTCCGATGTCGCGCCGAAGGTACGGCTGGGCGGGACGGACTGCACCCAGCCGTATGACATTGCGCTGCTGAATGTTTCGGCGATGAGTTTTGGTGCGCTGTCGTCCAACGCCATCCTTGCGCTCAACGGCGGGGCGGCCATGGGCGGGTTCGCGCACGACACCGGAGAGGGTGCGATCAGCCCCTATCACCTTCGTCCGGGCGGGGACCTGATCTGGGAGGTCGCCTCCGGCTATTTCGGCTGCCGGACCGACACCGGCGGTTTCGATCCGGCCAAGTTTGCCGAGAAGGCGCAGCTGCCGACCGTGAAGGCGATCTCGATCAAACTCTCCCAGGGCGCCAAGCCCGGCCTGGGCGGCGTGCTGCCCGGCGCCAAGGTCAGCGCCGAGATCGCCGCGACCCGCGGCGTGCCCCAGGGCCAGACGGTGATCTCACCGCCGGCGCACACGGCCTTTCGCACCCCGCTCGAGATGATGGAGTTCATCTCGACGCTGCGCCGGCTCTCGGGCGGCAAACCCGTTGGCTTCAAATTGTGCGTGGGCGCCCGGAGCGAGTTCCTGTCGCTCTGCAAGGCCATGCTGGCCACCGACATCACCCCGGATTTCGTCATCGTGGACGGCTCCGAGGGCGGAACGGGTGCGGCCCCACAGGAATTCGAGGACCACGTCGGAATGCCACTGACCGAGGGTCTGATGCTGGTGCACAACGCACTGGTGGGCGCCGGACTGCGCGACCGCATCAAGATCGGCGCGTCCGGCAAGGTTGCCAGCGGGATGGACATCGTCTCGCGGATCATCCAGGGCGCCGACTTCACCCTGTCGGCGCGCGCCATGATGTTCGCGATCGGCTGCATCCAGGCGCAGAAGTGCAACACCAACACCTGCCCGGTCGGGGTCGCGACCCAGGATCCCGGCCTGATCCGGTCGCTGTACGTTCCGGACAAGGCCAAGCGGGTGTACAACTTCCAGCGCGCCACGGTCGCCAGCGCGGCCCAGATCGTCGCCTCGATGGGGCTCGGCGGCTTCGGCGAACTGGACCCCACGATGCTCAACCGTCGGATCGAGGGCGGCCGCACCCGGACCTACGCCGAACTCTACGAGTGGCTCACGCCGGGCGCATTGCTCGACGATTCCGGCGCGGCCTCCTGGCGGGCCGACTGGAACATCGCCACCGCGGCCGAATTCCGCTGAATCACAATCAGACCCGCGCCCAGCCCGCACGCCGCCCCCACTGCGCCGGCAACCGCGAACGCGGCGGCGCCGTCGGCCAGCACCAGGAACCCGAATGCCGCGGCCACCGACAGCATCGCCCACCGCAGCCGACTCCAGCGGCCGGCCGGCCCGAACGCGGTGGACACCAGCATTCCCAGCGCCAGTGCGATCCCGTGGCCGACGGAGGTGAAATCCCGCAGCACCGCGGCGGCACCCACCACGACGCCGATCCAGCCGGCGACCCACACCGGACGGGCCGGCCGCGGGATCGCGGCGCTCAGCGCGCCGAGCACGCCGACCGCGCCGTAGCTCATACCTACGTCCTCGGCCCGGGACACCGCCGGCGGCAACAGGCCGTGGCGCACGGCGATCAGCAGCCCGACCGCCACCAGGACGGTGGCGCCCAGATGCGCTGTGGCGAAGGCCACCACCAGGCGAGCACTGCGGAACTGCAGCTCGCACAGTGCCAACAGGCACACGAGCCCCGGCAGCCAGTAGACGACCGGGCCGGCGTCCACGACGAACGCGCTGTCGAGCAGCGTGCCCAGGTGACCGCGGTGCAGGTTGTGCAGGTTGGTACTCGCGTGCCGGATCACCGCGTGCTCGGCGGCCGGACCCCGCAGGACCAGCGCGATGCTCACCGCCGTCAGGGCGGCCGCATAGCTCACCGTGACCCGGACCAGGGTCAGCCGCGAGACGGTGCGTGACAACATCGTCACCCCACTATGCCGACGGCCGGTCCTCGGTGTCCGCGTCGTCACCTGTCAGGTCCCTGCGAATTCCCAGCCGGTACATGACCAGGTCGGCCGGCACCCCGGTGGGTCGTGCACCGAACACCTGACGCCGCACGCGTTTGGCCGTGACGCCCATTTCGGCCAGCCGTCCCGGTGGCAGCAGCTCCAGGGTGGGTCCGGAGACGATGATGCCGCCCTTGGTTGCCCGTTCCATCACGCGCGCGGCGATGTTGACGTCGACGCCGAGCCAGTCCGAGCCGATGCGTTGCGGGTGGCCGGTATGTATCCCGATCCGCATTCGCGGCGTGTAGCCGTCGACAACCACGTCGTCGATCGCTGCACTGGCCGCCAGCGCGGCGGTGATCGCGATGTCCGGGGTGTGGAACACGGCCATCAGGCCGTCGCCCATACGTTTGACGATGTGCCCGCCGCGGTCGAGCATCGGCGGCTCGACCGCCGCCGAGACCCGTCGCAGCAGTTTGAGGGTGGCGTCGTCACCGGCGCGCAACGACCAGGACGAGAATCCGACCAGGTCGGTGAAGACGATCGTGGTCTCGGTGTCGGCCCGCTTGCCCGAGATCCGTTCGGTCAGCGCCTGCCACACCTGCAGGCCGGCGAGACTCACCTCGCGGGATGCGGCCTCGCGGTCGGGTAGCAGCCGGTCCACGCCGCGGGCGGCGGCGCTGGGACCGCCGACGCCGGCGGTCGACAACGGGTCGCCGAAATCCGGGTCGCCCGGCAGGTACCGGCGCACCCGGCGGATGAAGGCGATCAGGCCGGGGTTGTGGTTGGTGTCCGCCAGCCAGGTCCCCGCTCCGTCGGGTTCGGTGGCCGATGGTTCGATCGCGGCGGGTCGAGCGCCATCGGAGTCCACCGCGTCAGGGTAGGTCCCGGCGCGCCGGCCCGGCAACGACGCCCCAGTCGGCGCGAGGAATCAGCAGGTCACAGCCATGATGCGGTGCGGTAGCCGCCCGATAACGCCCCGGCGCGGCGACCGCCCAAATCGTAGACAACGATGGTTGTCACTATTATCGTGAGAACTCTTCCGCTGGATCAGGAGGACGGATGAAGACACAACGTGGTGTCACCGAAACCAACCGCGAGACCGCTGCCGCGGACCCGCTCGGCCCGGACTCGTTGACCTGGAAGTACTTCGGCGACCTGCGGACCGGAATGCTGGGCGTCTGGATCGGCGCGATCCAGAACATGTACCCCCAGTTGGGCGCGGGGGTCGAGGAGCATTCGATCCTGCTGCGCGAACCGCTGCAACGGGTCGCCCGCTCGGTATACCCCATCATGGGCGTCGTCTACGACGGTGACCGGGCCGCCGAGACCGGCGCGCAGATCAAGGGTTTCCACAACACCATCAAGGGTGTCGACGCGCAGGGACGCCGCTACCACGCGCTGGACCCCGACACCTTCTACTGGGCGCACGCCACCTTCTTCATGCTGATCCTCAAGGTTGCCGAGTACTTCTGCGGCGGGCTGACCGAGGCCGAGAAGCGACAACTATTCGACGAGCACGTCCAGTGGTACCGGATGTACGGGATGAGCATGCGGCCCGTGCCCGAAACCTGGGAAGCGTTCTGCGAGTACTGGGATCGCACCTGTCGCGACGACCTCGAGATCAACCGGGCGACGCTCGACATCTTCACCATCCGCATCCCGAAGCCCAAGTTCGTCATGATGCCGACCCCGCTGTGGGATCAACTCTTCCGGCCGATGGTCGCCGGACAGCGCTGGATCGCCGCCGGCCTGTTCGACCCGGCCATCCGGGAGCGGGCGGGCATGCGCTGGACCCCCGGCGACGAAGTGCTGCTACGACTCTTCGGCAAGGCCGTCGAGATCGCATTCTGGGCGGTGCCCGATGAGATCCGCTTGCACCCCCGCGCGCTGGCCGCGTATCGGCGCGCCGCCGGCCAGGCGCCGGCCGACGCCCCACTGGTCGAGGCGCCCTTCTTCATGGATCCGCCCCGCGACCGCAAGGGCATGCCGATGCACTACGCGCCCAAGCGCAGGCTGCCGTTCCCGGTGCCCCCGATCCCCGCCCCGCCGATCCCGAAGGTCATCGCCGAGCGGGCCGGCTCGCTGGTCCACACCACGTTCTCCCTCACCGGGCTCCGTCCCGCCCGCGGCCGTCGACCAGCCGCCTGAAATCAACTCTCCGACAACCGAATCGAGTACCGAATGATCGAGTGGTCCGATGTGGACCTCGCCGTGCGCGATGCCGTCCGCCAATTCGTGGACAAAGAGGTCCGGCCCCACGTCGACGCCCTGGAATCCGGCGAGATGGAGCCCTACCCGATCATCCGCAAGCTGTTCGCGACATTCGGGCTCGACGCGATGGCCCGCGACTCCCTGGAGAAGCGCCTGGCGAGGATGCGCGACGGAACGTCGTCCGGCGGCGGCACCGGGGGCGGCATGCTGGGCGGTGGACCGGAGACCGCCGGCATGGGCTTCATGATGATCAGCGAACTGTGCCGGGTGTGCATGGGCATCGTGACCGGCATGGGCGTCAGTCTCGGGCTGACGGTGCCGACCATCGCCGCCCGCGGCACCCTGGCCCAGCAGGAGCGTTGGCTGCCCGGGCTGGTGACCTACGAGAAGATCGGCGCCTGGGCCATCACCGAACCCGACTCCGGCTCGGACGCGTTCGGCGGCATGAAATCGTATGTAATTCGTGCCGCCGATGGTTCGGGCGACTACATCCTCAACGGCCAGAAGACCTTCATCACCAACGGGCCCGACGCCGATGTGGTCGTCGTCTACGCCAAGCTGGACGAAGGCGATCCGAGTGTCGACAAGCGCGACCGCAAGGTGCTGACCTTCGTGCTGGACCGCGGAATGGACGGATTCGAACAGTCGAAACCGTTCCGCAAGATGGGGATTCACTCGTCGCGCACCGGCGAGCTGTTCTTCAGCAATGTTCGGCTGGGCCGCGACCGGTTGCTGGGTGAGACCGAGCACAATGAGTCCGGTGACGGCCGGGCCAGTGCCCGGTCCAACTTCTCGGCCGAGCGCATCGGGGTGGCCTCGATGTCGCTGGGTGTCATCGAGGAATGCCTGCGGCTGTGCGTCGACTACGCCAGGAGCCGGACCCTGTGGGGTCAGGAGATCGGCCAGTTCCAGCTGATCCAGCTCAAGCTGGCCAATATGGAGGTCGCGCGAATGAATGTGCGCAACATGCTGTTCCGCATCATCGAGGCCCAGCAGAGCGGCGTGCAGATCTCGCTGGCCGAAGCGTCGGCGATCAAGTACTACTGCTCACAGGCCGCCACCGATGTTGCGATGGAGGCCGTGCAGTTGTTCGGCGGCAACGGCTACATGACCGAGTACCGGGTGGAACAGCTCGCCCGCGACGCGAAGTCGCTGATGATCTACGCCGGCAGCAACGAGGTCCAGATCACCCACGTGGCCCGGGGGCTTCTCGGCGGATAGCCCTCCATCGCCGAGCGTGCGCAGAAGTACGCGACACGCCGCGCAGATGTGGACCAACACGCACGGTCGCGGTCATACGTTGTGTGCGCGCGCACTCTGATAGAGGCAGATGGCCGCGGCCGCGGCGACGTTGAGACTTTGTGCGTGGCCGGGCATTTCGATGCGCACCCGCTGATCGGCCAGTGCGGTCACCTCGGCGGGCAGGCCGTGCGCCTCGGGCCCGAACAGCCAGGCCGTCGGGCCGCTCAGATCGGCGTCGGCGAGATCGACGGCATCGTCGAGCGTGGTGGCCAGAACTGCCAGACCGGCGGCCCGCAGCGCCTCCACCGCAACGACGGCGTCGGGTTCGACGACGACGGGCAGATGGAAGATGCTCCCGGCCGAGGCCCGCAGACATTTTCCGTTGTACGGGTCGACCGCGTGACCGGCGAGCAGCACGGCGTCGGCGCCCATCGCGTCAGCGATGCGGATCATCGTGCCGGCGTTACCGGGCTCGGAGATGCCGACCGGAACCGCCACCAGCTTCGGGTTGGCCGGGAGCGCATCCGCGGGAATGTCGCACACCGCCACCAGACCTGCGGGAGTCACGGTGTCGGACAACGCCTTTGCCGCGCGTTCGGTCACCAGGTGCACCGGGGTATTTCCGATCAGGCCGGCATGCCGGTCGAGGGCCGCAGTGGTGGCGAACACCTCGACGGCACATCCGCGGGCGACCGCGGTCGCGACGAGATTGGGCCCTTCGGCCAGAAACCTCCCGACACGGCGACGGCCCGCGGGGCGCAGCAGTTTGACTGCCGCGACCACGCGGGCCGATCGTTCGGTCAGTGGCGGATTCAGGCGGCCTCGCCGGACGGCGCGTTGACATCGGCGGGCAGCGCCGCCTTGGCGACCTCGACCAGTGCGGTGAATGCCGCGGCGTCGCTGACCGCGATCTCCGCGAGGTTCTTGCGGTCCACCTCGACGCCAGCGGCCTTGAGGCCCTGGATCAGTCGGTTGTAGGTGATGTCGTTCGCGCGGGCCGCGGCGTTGATCCGGGCGATCCACAGCTTACGGAACTCGCCCTTGCGGGCCCGGCGATCCCGGTAGGCGTAGGTCATCGAGTGCAGCTGCTGCTCTTTGGCCTTGCGGTAGAGCCGCGAGCGCTGGCCGCGGTAACCCTTGGAAGCCTTGAGGACTGTGCGCCGCTTCTTCTGGGCGTTGAGTGCGCGCTTCACGCGTGCCATGGGGGTATTCCTATCTCGTTGGTCTCAGGTCCGGTTGGCTGGGCTCAGCCGTTCAGCATCTTGGCGACACGCTTGGCGTCGTTGGCGGCCACCTCGGTGCGACCGTCGAGGCGACGGGTGCGGGTGGTGGGCTTGTGCTCCATCAGGTGGCGGCGGTTGGCCTTCTGGCGCACGATCTTGCCGGTTCCGGTCTTGCGGAACCGCTTCGATGCACCGCTGTGGGTCTTGGCCTTGGGCATGTGTCCTCAGTTCGTTGCTCAGGTGGTGGTGCTCAGGTGGTCTGCGTGTTGTCCTCGGCGGGCGCATCAGCCTCGGCCGGCTTCCCGGCGGGGCCGGGCGTCGGCGCGTCGGCGTCGTGCGCCGCCTTGGCGCGGGTCTTCGCGCCGCGGTGCGGGGCCAGCACCATCGTCATGTTCCGGCCGTCCTGCTTGGCGGACGTCTCGATGAAGCCGTGTTCGGCCACATCGGCGCCGAGGCGCTGCAACAGCCGGTAACCCAGTTCGGGGCGGGACTGTTCGCGGCCGCGGAACATGATCGTCACCTTGACCTTCGACCCGGCTTCCAGGAAGCGGACCACGTGACCCTTCTTGGTCTCGTAGTCGTGGTCGTCGATCTTGGGGCGCAGCTTCTGTTCCTTGACGACGGTCTGCTGCTGGTTCTTGCGAGACTCGCGCTCCTTCAGAGCCGTCTCGTACTTGTACTTGCCGTAGTCCATGATCTTGCAGACCGGAGGCCTGGCATTCGGGGCTACTTCGACGAGATCGAGATCGGCATCCGCGGCGACGCGGAGTGCATCTTCGATGCGCACGATGCCTACCTGCTCCCCACCGGGGCCGATCAATCGGACTTCAGGTACGCGGATGCGCTCGTTGACGCGGGTCTCAGTGCTGATGTGGCCTCCCTGGTTATGTGTCTTCCAGGAGACCCAAACCCGTCAGCATCTGTCCGTAAGAACAGAAAAGCCCTGCTCGAAGCAGGGCCCAATGCCGACCAGTCACGGTGTGAACCGCCCGCATGGAACACGCGGATCCGGGAGCTCGGTTTACCCTGAACTACCGGTGACCGGACCGCCGTGCCCTTATGGAACTCTGGGCAGACGGTGGGAGTTGGGACTCCACTTGCTGTCCCGGCGTCAGCCGGAACGGTCGCGCATGCGAGTCTAGCAGCCATGACCGACGATCCAAGAATCCGCGAACTGGCCGAGATTCCCGCCGTCGAGGTCATCAGCCGGTCCGCGGTCATGCTGATGAGCGCCGCGGCGGAAAAGCTCGGGCTGTCCGACACCGATCCGGACGACAGCTCCCATCGGGATCTCGACGAGGCGCGCCGGCTGATCACCGCGCTCGCCGGTCTGGTCACCGCGTCGGCGGAATACCTCGGCCCCCACGCCGGCCCGCTGCGCGACGGCCTCAAGAGCCTGCAGCTGGCCTTCCGCGAAGCGAGCGCCGAACCCGAGGAGCCCGGTCACGGCCCGGGTGAGAAGTACACCGGCCCGGTCTGGTAACCGTCCCCACCCCGCGTCACCCCGCCACCGCATATCCTCGCCGCATATGACCGTCACCACGCGGCCGCTCAGCCGTCCCACTACGCCATACCCCTGGGTTCCGGCGGCCACGGGGTGGATCGTCGGCGTCATCGCGACGCTGTCACTGATCGCCAGCGTCTCACCGTTCGTCCGGTCGCTGATCCGCATCCCCGCCGAGTTCGTCAACAACTACCTGTTCAACTTCCCCGACACGAGCTTCGCCTGGGCGTTCGTGCTGGCCCTGCTGGCTGCCGCGCTCGCCGCACGCAAGCGCATCGCCTGGTGGGTCCTGCTGATCTACTTGGTCGCCGAGATCGTCTGGAACGTCGGTGATCTGCTCACCGGTGGCGAATCGGCCCTCCAGGACGCCGGCGAACTGATCGGCCTGGTGGTGCACGTCGTCCTCATCGTGCTGCTCCTACTGGCACGCAACGAGTTCTGGGCAAGAGTGCGCCGCGCGGCGTTGTTCAAGGCCGCCGCGGTCCTGATCGTCGGGATGACGACGGGCACCTTGATCGGTTGGTGCCTGGTGGAGCTGTTCCCCGGTTCACTGGCGCGTGAAGACCGGTTCCTCTACACGGTCAACCGGGTCAACGCGTTCTCCGGTGCAGGTCCCGAGCAGTTCAGCGGGCATCCGCACATCCTGATCAACGTGCTGCTGGGCCTGTTCGGGGCGCTGGCCCTGATGGCCGCGGCCATCGTGCTGTTCCAGTCGCAACGCTCCGAGAACGCGCTGACCGGGCAGGACGAGTCCGCGATCCGCGGCCTGCTCGAGGTCTACGGCAAGAACGATTCGCTGGGTTACTTCGCCACCCGGCGCGACAAGTCGGTGGTGTTCGCCGCCAACGGCCGGGCCGCGGTCACCTACCGCGTCGAGGTGGGAGTCTGCCTGGCCAGCGGCGACCCCGTCGGCGACCCACGGGCCTGGCAGGCGGCGATCAAGTCGTGGCTCGAACTGTGCCAGACCTATGGGTGGGCACCGGGCGTGATGGGTGCCAGTTCGGCGGCGGCCCAGGCATTCCGCGAAGCCGGACTCAATGCGATCGAACTCGGCGACGAGGCAATCCTGTACCCCGACCGCTACACGCTGTCCGGATCGGAGATGAAGCCGGTCCGCCAGGCCGTCACCCGGGCCCGGCGGGCGGGACTGAGCGTACGAATCCGGCGGCACCGCGATCTGACACCGGCGGAACTGGCGGCGGCGATCGAGCGCGCCGACGCCTGGCGGGACACCGAGACCGAGCGCGGCTTCTCGATGGCGCTGGGCCGGCTGGGCGACCCCGCCGACGGCGAGTGCCTGTTGGTGGAAGCGGTCCAGGGCGATCCCGGCTCCGACGGCGGCGGTGCGGTGGTGGCCATGCTCTCACTGGTGCCCTGGGGTGCAACCGGCGTTTCACTGGATCTGATGCGGCGCTCCCCCGGTTCGCCCAACGGCACCATCGAGCTGATGGTCAGCGAGTTGTGTCTGCAGTCGGAAGCCCTTGGTATCAACCGGATCTCGCTGAACTTCGCCATGTTCCGGTCCGCCTTCGAAGAGGGCGCCCAACTGGGCGCCGGCCCGGTCGCGCGGTTGTGGCGTGCCCTGCTGATCTTCTTCTCGCGATGGTGGCAGCTCGAGACGCTGTACCGGTCGAACATGAAGTACCTGCCCGAATGGGTGCCGCGCTATGCGTGTTATGAGGACGCCCGGCTGATCCCGCGGGTCGGTGTCGCGTCGGTCATCGCCGAAGGGTTCCTGGTGCTGCCGTTCGGCCGGCGCAACCGCCAGCACACCGGACACCATCCCGCCGTGCCGCAGGCACTCGTCGACACGGGACACCTGCACGGCGACGGTTCCACACCGGACATCTCCGGACTCGCCGTCGATCTGACCGACGGCACCGCCCCGCCGCGGTTGCCCGAGCAGGTCCGTGTCCGGATGAACAAGCTGGACGCGCTGCGCGCCAAGGGAATTGACGCCTATCCCGTGGGCCAGCCACCCAGCCACGCGATCAGCGCCGCGCTCGCCGAAGCCGACGGGACGCCCGTCAGCGTGACCGGCCGGGTCCTGCGGATCCGCGATTACGGGGGTGTGATCTTCGCCCAGTTGCGGGACTGGTCCGGCGAAATCCAGGTCCTGCTGGACAATTCGGCACTCGAGTCCGGCTCTGGCACCGGATCTTTCACCGCGGCGATCGACCTGGGTGATCTCGTCGAGGCCACCGGCACGATGGGGCTCAGCCGGACCGGCACTCGTTCGGTCCTGGTGCGGAACTGGCGACTGACCGGCAAGTGCCTGCGCCCCCTGCCGGACAAGTGGAAAGGCCTGACCGACTCCGAGGCCCGTGTGCGGTCACGCTATGTCGACCTGGCGATCAACACCGAGGCACGCGAGCTGATCCGCGCTCGCAGCCAGATCCTGCATTCCATCCGGGAAACGTTGTTCGCAAAGGACTTCATCGAAGTCGAGACGCCCATCCTGCAGCAGATCCACGGTGGCGCCAACGCCCGCCCGTTCGTCACCCACATCAACGCCTACGACCTGGATCTGTATCTGCGGATCGCCCCGGAGCTCTATCTGAAGCGGCTGTGCGTCGGGGGCGTCGAGCGTGTCTTCGAACTGGGCCGGGCCTTCCGCAATGAAGGGGTGGACTTCAGCCACAACCCCGAATTCACCCTGCTCGAGGCCTATCAGGCACACGCGGACTACCTGGTCTGGATCGACGGCTGCCGCGAACTGATCCAGAATGCCGCCGTGGCCGCCAGCGGCGCTCAGGTGGCGATGCGGCCGGGACCCGACGGCAGGCTGAGGCCGGTGGACATCTCGGGCCGATGGCCGGTCAAGACCGTGCATGACGCGGTCTCGGAGGCCCTCGGTGAGCACGTCCACGCCGGGACCGAGCTCGCGACGCTGCGCCGGTTCTGCGATGCCGCCCAGATTCCCTATCACCGTCAGTGGGACGAGGGGGCCGTCGTCCTCGAGATGTACGAGCACCTCGTCGAGGACCGCACCGAGGCGCCGACCTTCTACACCGAGTTCCCCACCTCGGTGTCACCGCTGACCCGTCCCCACCGCAGCAAGCCGGGTGTCGCCGAACGCTGGGACCTGGTGGCCTGGGGCGTGGAGCTCGGCACCGCCTACAGCGAATTGACCGACCCGGTCGAGCAGCGCCGCCGCCTCCAGGAGCAGTCGCTGCTGGCCGCGGGCGGCGACCGGGAAGCCATGGAACTCGACGAGGACTTCCTGCAGGCGATGGAGTACGCCATGCCCCCGACCGGCGGCCTGGGCGTGGGCGTCGACCGGGTGGTCATGATGATCACCGGCCACAGCATTCGGGAGACCCTGCCGTTCCCACTCGCAAAACCGCGGTAGTCACCGTTCACAGCAATTTTCCAGATCCGCGGGCCAGGATTGGGCCGTGACAGTGATGTCGGCGCCCTTCGGCCTTTTCCAGCAGCATATTTCGTTGATGCACGGCTGGGTGCCGACGACGGTGCAGACCCTGGCCGCGGCCGCCCTGTTGGTCGCCGTCACCGGCCGGCGGCGCCGCTGGCTGCCGCTGGTGGCCCTGTTCGGGGTGATTGCCGCGGCGGCAGCGTACTGGGCCGTCGCCAGCAACGGACTGGCCAACGAGCCCGCCCCTCGCCAGCTGTGGACCTGGGTCGCCGCCAGCGGCGTCGCGGTGGGCGTCGCGGCGTTGGGCTGGCGCGCGGCCCGCTGGTGGCGGCGTGGCGTGTCGCTCCTGGCTGTCCCGCTCTGCCTGCTGAGCACGGCCCTGGCCGTCAATGCCTGGGTGGGCTACTTCCCGACTCTGCAGAATGCGTGGGGTCAGCTGACCTCCGGCCCGCTGCCCGACCAGACCAGCCGCGCCGCGGTGACCGCGCAGGCGGCGCAGGTCCAGGCCCACCATGTGCTCCCGGCGCGGGGCAGCGTCGTCCCGGTGACCATCTCCGCCGCCGCATCCGGCTTCAAACACCGCGGCGAGCTCGTGTACCTGCCGCCCGCCTGGTTCGCCACCAGCCCGCCGCCGAAGTTGCCCACCGTACTGATGCTCGGCGGCGAGTTCAACACCCCGGCCGACTGGCTGCGCGCGGGGAACGCGGTCAACACCGTCGACGCCTACGCGGCGGCCCATCACGGCAACGCTCCGGTGTTGGTCTTCGCCGATTCCGGCGGCGCGTTCAACAACGACACCGAGTGCGTCAACGGCCCGCGCGGAAACGTGGCCGATCACCTGACCAAGGATGTCCGGCCGTTCATGACGGCCGAGTTCGGCGTCAGCAGCGACGCCGCGAACTGGGGTATCGCCGGCTGGTCGATGGGCGGCACCTGCGCGGTCGACCTCACGACCATGCACCCGGAGTTGTTCAGCGCGTTCGTCGACATCGCCGGTGATATGGCGCCCAACTCCGGAACCAGGTCACAGACCATCAACCGGCTGTTCGGCGGCAACGCAGCCACTTACGCGGCCTGGGACCCGGTCACCGTGATCACCAAACATGGTCCTTACCAAGGCCTTTCGGCGTGGTTCGCGATCAACGCCAACACCGGTAACCCGGCCACGCAGCCACGGAACATCCCGGCGGCCATCGGCACGGCGCCGTTGGGTTACCACGCCGGCACCGGCAGGCCCAGCGACCAGACCACCGCGGCGAACACCCTGTGCGCCCTGGGGGCGGCGCACGGTATCCAGTGCGCCGTCGTCGCCCAGCCGGGCAAGCACGACTGGCCGTTCGCCGCCCGGGTCTTCGCCACCGCGTTGCCCTGGCTCGCCGGCGCTCTGCGCACCCCGGGCGTACCGGCGCCGACCCTGCCGGCCGCTGCGCGCTCGGCCGCCGATGTGCCGGCCACCGGCACGACGCCCGGTGCGGAGACGTCCACCGAGGCCGCGGGCCGGTAACCGATCGATCGGCCGCCCCGTCGGCGGTACCGTGGCGGAATGGCCGACGAAACGAACGCGCCCACACCCGAGCCCGGACCTCCGCCGTCCGGCGCCGCCCCGGTTCCACCGGTCGAGGACGTCGGCTATACCCCCGACGGCGTGCCCACCTTCGACTCGGTGCGCGAGAAGATCGAGACCCGGTACGGAACGGCGATCGGTGCGCACGAACTCGCGGCCGATACGCCCGAGGGGCACAACATCGAGGAACAGTACGAGGCCAGGCAGAAGGCCGCCGCCGAACGGCTCGCGCAGATCCGGGAGTCCATGCGTTCCGATCAGTAGTCCGATTCGGCCGCGAGTACCTCGGCCAGGAAGGCATCGGCACCCGGTCGCCGCAACCGTGCCCGCGCGAAGGCTCGGACCCGACCCCGCACCTCCGCGGACTCGTCGACACCAGCCCCCACCATCACCTCGACAGTGCGCCAATCATGGTTCCAGGCAGCCGATTCCGTGACCGGTGCGTTCGCCCCGTCCAGCAGCTCCAGCACTGCCCGGCCGCCGGCGTCGAGTTCACCGGCGCCGTGCAATGCGCCGGAGCGCACCGCGACCGCGACGCCCTGCGGCGAGACGGCGCCCGACAATCCCACGCCGACCACGGCGCTGACAGCCCCACCGTCGACGGCGATCCGCCAATCGACGGTGTCCTCGGCCGCATCGAAGACCCCCGGAGGCACGCCCGCCCAACTCAGTGATCGCACTCCCGTCGCGATGCCCGGCCCGGACGAGTCGATGCTGCCCGGACCCGCCGCCAGGGCGTAGTCGTCGCGACGCCGCAGAGTGGCCGGGGCGACCGCGGCACCGACGGCGACGCCGTTGTCCTGCGCGAGCTCTGCGCACGCCTCGACCAGATCGGCCACGCGCCGATCACCCGCCTGCCGCAGCGTGGCCAGCGCGACGGTGTGCGGCCGCAGCAGTGTGGTGAACTCGGAGTCCAGGGTCCCGTCCCCGAAATAGTCCTCGGCGGCGGCGGTCAACAGTGCGAGCTCGCCGTCGAGGAGTGCGCCGTCGAGTTCGGCAATGCCGTCGCGCTGGCTCGCCGGCCACCAACGCCGCAACCAGTGGCCGAGCGCCAGTCGCCACAGCGGATCCAGCGCGCCGGCGATGAACCCCACCTCCGGCACGTCGCGCTCCCCCATCGGAACCGTGTCGGTGGCCAGCGCCGCGACGATCGCCGCGTGGCCGGCCTCACCCACCAGCCGCCACAGCCAGTCGACGCAGGTGATGTCGGTGATCGATAGGCGCGCAACGGAATTCGTGTCGGGATGCGCCTCGTCGATCGTCCACGACAGGACCGCGCCGGCGAGCTCGATCACTGCGGTCAACGGGTCGGGTGCCGCAGTGGGCCCGGTGCTCCACAGCCCGGAGTCGGCGAAGAATCTCATGCCGGGAGCCCCTCGAGCATTGACTTGATGCGCTGTCGGTGATCAAGACTCACCGACCGGGCGACCCCGTCGAGGAGCGCGCGTACGTCATCAAGGTCCGTGCACGGCTCCTGCCACACATCGCGGCCGTGCAGCCGCGCCCACAACCTGCTCAGGTAGGGCCGGCGAAAAGCCGCCAGCTCGTCGATGACGTGCTGCTGATGCGGGTGGGCGGCGGCCGTGCCGGCCAGGTAGCGCCGCGCGTGCAGCACATAAGCCTCCTTCCGCAGCCGCGCCTGGATCCGGGCGGACAGCTGGTACCGGGTCGATGCGCCGCCGTCGAGCGGCGCCAGGTCCACGGCAACCTCGATGCCCGCGATCAACGTCGCCTGCTTGTCCTCGGCCAGCAGGCCCCAGGGTGCACACGCGCGATCGGTCTCCTCTGCACACAGCGTCGGCACGTCGGGCAGTTCGTCGCGGTCCATCGCGCGGCGCAGGGTGGATCGGACCCGGTCGATCACGCTGCGGTCCAGCGGGCGGTCGCCGACGGCCGCAGACCCGCCGCCGGTGTCGATGACGACCGGGGGACGTTGCGGCTCGACCGAACTGAGGCCGATCTCGACGATCGACCAGGGCAGACCCGAACCGTCGTGGTGGGCGGCCGCCCCGAGGTTGTACGGCGTGGCATCGGCAACGAGCGCCGACCAGACCCGTTGCCGCGCCGCGGCGGCGTTGTGCCCGTCGGTCGGGCCGAGTGCCGTGGTCAGGCCGGCCAGGAACGGCCCGGTCATCCCGGTGCCGGCCCGCACGTCCTGCCAGCTGTGCGCCAGCTGCTCCGCCAGCGCGGCGACGGCGGCCTCGTCGGCCAGATATCGGTTGAGCACTTCGATCGCCGTGCGGTCGCGGTCGGCGTGCACAGCGCGCAGGTGCCGTTCGGCTGTGGCCCGGTCCTGTTGCGCCGGTGGGCCTTCGAGGAGCGCGAGCTCATAGCAGACCGGGAAGTACAGCTCCTGGGCATTGCCGGTGGTGATCCGCAATCGGCGACGTTCCCGCTTGAGCAGATCGAACCACTGCGCGGTGGCCTGCAGCGTCGCGGTCTGCCCCACGATGAGATCGTGCATCTGCGCGGCGACGTCGACGGACACGAACGGGACCGAGAACCGGGTGTTGGACCGCAGCCGCAGCACCAGCGGATCGATGATCCGCTTGACGGTGCGCGTCAGCGGGCCACCGTCATCGGTACTGAGCACCTCGACACCGGGGCCGATGGCACGCCACGCGTGCTCGATCACCGCGCGGCGGGGCCGCACGGCGACCGCCGTTCCGGGTCCGGCACTCACCCGAACAGGATAGAAGTTGGGTTCGGTAGCGGTCCGGTTCCGCCACGGTGCTGACATGCCCAGTCTGTTCTCGCTGCTGTTCTTCGGCTTCCTGTTCGCCGGCACCGCGGTGGTGCTGCTGGTGCCCAGCACCACCGTCGTCAGGTCCCGCGGCGTGGTGGTGGCACTGCGCCTCACCGGTGAGTTCGACCAGGACCTCCACGGGGTCGAGCTCGACATCATGGTCAGCAGGCCCGAGGGGGGACAATTTCCGGCCCGGGAGTCAACGCTGATCCCCGAGGCGGTGCTGAGCTCCTTCATCCCCGGCAGCATCATCGACACCTACTACCGGCCCGGGGACGAATCATCGGTCGCAGTACGCGTGCCGGGGCGGTGAGGATCACCGGGCACCGTCCACCGCGAAGGTCGCCAGCGCAGCCCACCACAGCGGACTGGCGGCGACATCGCCGCTGCGCCAACGACGTAACTGGTCCCGCTGCCACCCACTGACGGCGCGTCCGGCATCCCGCGCACGGTGTGCCGTGTCGACGGCAATGACCGTTTCAGCCATGGGGTCTGCGAATCCATCTGCCGCACTGCGGAATTGGCGGTAGCCGGCGGTGGTGGGCAACGACCACAGCGTGGCGGTCACCAGCACCGCACCGCCCAGGATCAGTGCGGCCACCAATCCTGTCGCCTCATCGAAGCGATAGTCCCCGCCCGAGGAGCAGGCCAGCAGCGCGGCGCGTGGCGGGATCGGCAGCCGCGCCGCCATCAGGTCGGCCGCTGACAGTGGTACGGCGTCGGCGAGGTGTACCGCCGCGCGATCGGCGTATCCGACCGCGCCCTCGGCGGCGGTCGCGTGTCCGACGAACAACAACCGGGCCGGGCGCCGATTCAGCTGGGTCACCAGCCAGCCCCGGTCGGCATCGGCGTTGCGGAACAGCTCGACGGCCGACGCGACCTCGGGCAGGACGCTGCCCTCGGCCAACAACGCGGCGAAATACCGGGTCAGCGGGCTGTCCGGGTCGGGCCGGCCCAGCACCGAACCAAGCGCAGAGTCCGGACGCTGCCCCGGCACCCTCGGGTCGAGGATCAGCAGCGCTGCCCCGCCCGCCGCGACGCTCGGCGTCCGCGCAGAGTTCGCGATATTCGCCGGCGCAGCCATCAGGACGTCGGCGAGCTCGATCAACCGACGCTGGTCTCCGGGCGCCGACAGTAGCGACCACGGCACCTGGGCCAATCGCGCGGCTGGAGTGACGAACAGCGTGGGCAGCTCGTCACCTGCACTGGCGGCGATCAGCTCCCAGCCCGCCGACGGGATCAGCCGGTCACCGAGTTGTCCGGCCAGGCGCTGCTCGGCGTCCGGGGTGGCCAGCGAGCCGGTCGTAAGTGCACGCTCGACCGCAGCCCGCGGGCTCTCGGCAGTGCGGGGATCCGGGATCGCGTCGGCCAGCAGATCGCCGAGCGCGGTCAGTTCGGCGTTCTCGATCACCCAGGTGACGGTGGAACCGGGCACGCCGACGATCCGCAGGCTGGCATAGACGGCGACGCCGACGTCGGCGAAGCGCAACACGAGCGTCGGCGGTGCGGTCACGGCCATGTCGGCCACGCGGGGCTGTCGGCGGTGACCTGGCGGCCGTAGCGCTGCGTGGCCAACTCGCGGTAGTGGCCCAGGACGGCCGCGGCACCGGGATCCATCTGCAGTGGCGGCAGCGCCCCCAAGCTGGTGAGCGGCCCGGCCGCCACGGAGCCGTGACCGGAGGCCACCAGCGCGTATTCGCCGGTCTCGTCGACCGGGACGGCGGCGGTTGCGGTGTCGGCCCAGTCAGCGCTCACCAGCGCTTCCGGGGCGTTGAATGTGCCTCGTGCACAATGGTATTCGACGAGTTCGCGCACGACGGCGGTGTTCCCCCACTCCCAGGCCACCGCGAAGGCCCCGGCCAGGATGCGTGCCGAGACGTGGGCAGCCCAGCGCATCCGCGCGTCCGCGTCGCCGATCGCGTACCGCACGGAATCGACGGCAAGTGCGGCGGGGATCTTCAGTTCGGCCGCTTGGGCGAACTTCCGGTCCGCGGCACCGGGGTCGGCAAGCGCCTCGGCCCGCAGAATCGATCCGAGGTGATCGTCGAGCCGGGCATATTGCAGCCAGCTGTGCCGGGGCCATTCGTCGAGCAGTTGCCGGGCCGCGTCCACCCGGGTACGCGCGGCGGTGAAGTCGCCGCGCAGGATGTCGACCCAGCTGCGCTGCAAGAGGATCCGGTGGATGTGCAGCGGACGGCCGAGTTCACGCCAGTGCCGTTCGGCGTGACCGAGGCGCTCGTCGGCATCATCGAGCGCATCGACCGAGATGCTGATGAGTCCGAAGTACAGCCAGCATCGCGAGACATCATGCGCGCGTGCATGTTCGGCGATCGACGGATAGGCCGCGTGCACCAGCTCCTGGGCGGCGGCCCGGTCGCCCGCCGACCACGCGGCGGTGGCCCGCTCCAGCTGGGTGCGCGAGGTGGCCAGGGCCCAACCGCGCGCCCGGGCTCTGGCTTCGGCCCGACGCAGCCAGGGCTCGGCCTCGCCAAGGCGGCCGGTCTCCACGCAGAACCGCCCGTATCCCGTGCCGGCCAGCACACGGAGGGAATCGTCGTCCTCGGAACCGTCGCCGGGTCCGTCGAGCGCGTCGAACACCTTCTCCCACAGCGGGATCGACTGGACGTGCAGGTCATCGTCACACAGTGCGACGGCGCACAGGATTCGCGCGTGGGTCACCAGGTGCCGGTGCTCGTCATTCAGCCCCGCCGCTTCCGAGGGGTGATCGATCAGCTCGAGCAGGCCCGATTCGGCCGCCTCATGTTCGCCGTTCGCGGCGGCCAGCCCGATCTGCAGGAACAGTGCGCGACGGGTGTAGCGAGAAAGCATCTGGTCGATCTCGGCGTCGGACAAGGTGACCTGCCGGGCCAGGTCCGGCCGCTGCCCGGCCCGAATCCAGCGGTAGGTGTCGAGGCAGTCGCGGATGCGTTTCATGCTTTCGGTCACCCCGTCGTATGCCGTTCGGACCAGATAGATCTCGCCGAGCTGGGCCAACACCTCGAGCATCAGGTCGTCGCGGTCGGCCTGCTCGATCGTCGGCATCAGCGACAGCAGCAGTTCCTTGGCCGCGCCTTCGTCGGCAGCCAGCGCGAGGTGGCGCGCCCGCGCCAGATCGCTCGCGACTCCCGGGTCGATCGCCACCGCGTAATCATAGAAAGCGGCGGGCGCGCTGGGCACGCCCGCCGCTCTCCCCCTCCCCCTGGTCAGCTGCAGGTCACCGTGATGGTGAAGGGCTTGGTGATCATGCCGGCCATCGGGTTCTTCATGTCGGCCCCGGTGGCCTCACCGGTGATCGTGTAGGTGCTGCCGTCGACGGCGACCTTGGCGGATCCGACGCTGGCGCCGTTCATGTTGGTGACCGCCAGCGCGTTGCCGTCGAACACCATGCCGAGCGACTGCACCACCGGGGTGGCTTCGTCGGTCATCACGACACCCAGCCCCTGCTGGCCGCCGATCGCGGCGCTGCCGACATTGATCTTGCCGCCCTGCTTGACGCAGGTCACCGAGTTCAGATCGAGCCCCTGCAGGTCGGCGCCATCGACCTTGACCGCCGTCTTGCCGCCGCTGGACACCTGGGGGCTGGCGGCCGCGGACGGTGAGTTCTGCCCCGCGCTCTTCCCGCTGTCGTCGGAGCAGCCCACCATCAGTGCGGCGCCCGCGGCCAGTCCGATCACACCTGCGACAACTCGCTTCATCGATAGTCCCTTCGTTCGTGCGTCGCCTCGCTGGCGTCGTCGAAATGAAGTCAAGACGGCCGCCGTCGCTACCGATCCCAAATTTCGTCGGCGCCCGGGGGTACGGTTCGCTGGCTCGGCGGGGTGCGCGTCAAGCCCCGCTTCCCGTCGCCGCTGTCGAAGTCCGCCGGGTAGTGGTCAGTGCTGTCTCAGGCGGACGCCTTGCGCTTGCGCGCCGGCCGCTTGGTGGGCTGCGGCGCACTGCCGGCCAGGATCTCGGCCAGGAACTTGCCGGTGTAGCTCTCCGGCGTGTTCGCCACGTCCTCCGGAGTGCCCTGCGCGACGACGGTGCCGCCGCCGGCGCCACCTTCGGGACCCATGTCGATGACCCAGTCGGAGGTCTTGATGACATCCAGGTTGTGTTCGATGACGATGACCGAATTACCTTTGTCGACAAGGCCGTTGATGACCTTCAGCAGCTTGCGGATGTCCTCGAAGTGCAAGCCGGTGGTGGGTTCGTCGAGGATGTACACCGTTCGGCCGGTCGAACGCTTCTGCAATTCGGCGGCCAGCTTCACACGCTGCGCCTCACCGCCGGACAGCGTCGGCGCGGGCTGGCCGAGCCGGACGTACCCCAGCCCGACGTCGACCAGGGTCTTCAAGTAGCGGTGGATCCCGCTGATCGGTTCGAAGAACTCGGCGGCCTCCTCGATCGACATGTCGAGGACCTCGGAGATGGTCTTGCCCTTGTAGTGGACCTCGAGCGTCTCGCGGTTGTAGCGGGCACCCTGGCAGACCTCGCACGGCACGTAGACATCCGGCAGGAAGTTCATCTCGATCTTGATGGTGCCGTCGCCCGAACAGGCCTCGCAGCGTCCGCCCTTGACATTGAACGAGAATCGGCCCGGCTGGTACCCGCGCACCTTGGCCTCGGTGGTGGCGGCGAACAGCGTGCGGATCTTGTCGAACACCCCGGTGTAGGTGGCCGGATTGGACCGCGGGGTGCGCCCGATCGGTGACTGGTCGACGCGCACCAGCTTGTCGACGTGGTCCAGCCCCGTGATCCGGGTGTGCCGTCCCGGGACCTGCCGGGCACCATTGAGCTTGTTGGCCAGCACGGCCGCCAGGATGTCGTTGACCAGGGTCGACTTACCCGAACCGGACACCCCGGTCACCGCCGTCAGCACCCCCAGCGGGAACGCGACGTCGATGTCGCGCAGGTTGTGCTCGCGGGCACCGACCACGGTCAGCTGCCGGCGCCGGTCGGCCACCCGGCGCATGTCGGGCGTCTCGATGCTCTGCCGACCGGACAGATACGCGCCGGTGATGGAGTCCTTGTTGCGCAACAGGTCGGCATACGGCCCGCTGTGTACGACGGTTCCGCCGTGCTCACCGGCCGCCGGGCCAATGTCGACCACCCAGTCCGAGTGCGCGATGGTGTCCTCGTCGTGTTCGACGACGATCAGGGTGTTGCCGAGATCCCTGAGCCGCGTGAGGGTTTCGATGAGCCGGCGGTTGTCACGTTGATGCAGACCGATCGACGGCTCGTCGAGCACGTACAGCACGCCCACCAGCCCCGAGCCGATCTGGGTGGCCAGCCGGATGCGCTGGGCCTCGCCGCCGGACAGCGTGCCTGCGGCACGTTCGAGCGACAGGTACTCGAGGCCGACGTCGAGCAGGAAGCCCAGCCGTGACTGCACCTCTTTGAGGACCTGCCCGGCGATCGCCTGTTCGCGGGAACCGAGGGTGAGGGCATTGAGGAAGTCCGAGCAGTCCGAGATGGACAGCGCACACACCTCGGCGATGGACTTCGCGCCGCGCTCGCCGGCAGCGAGGGTGACCGCCAGGATTTCCGGCTTGAGCCTGGTGCCCTGGCAGACCGGGCACGGCACGTCGCGCATGAAGCCCTCGTAGCGCTCCTTCATCAACTCCGACTCGGTCTGCTCGATCTTGCGTTCCAGGAACGCCAGCACACCTTCGAAGTCCGCGTAGTAGGACCGCACCCGGCCGTACCGGTTCTTGTAGCGGACGTGGACCTGCTGATCGGAGCCTTCGAGAATCGCCCTGCGCGCCTTGGCCGGCAACTTGTTCCAGGGCGTGTCGACGTCGAATCCGAGCGCATCGCCGAGGCCCGCCAGCATCCGGGTGAAGTATTCGGCGCTCTGCCCCATCGACCACGGCGCCACGGCACCTTCGGCGAGCGTCAACTCGGGATCGGGCACCACCAGATCCGGGTCGACCTCCTTGCGGATGCCCAGGCCGACGCACTCCGGGCAGGCGCCGTAGGGCGAATTGAACGAGAACGATCGGGGTTCGAGGTCGTCGACGGCCAGCGGATGCGCGTTGGGACAGGCCAGCTTTTCGGAGAAGCGCTGCTCCCGATTGGGATGGTCGTCGTCGCGATCGACGAATTCGAGCACCACGATGCCGTCGGCGAGGTTCAGCGCGGTTTCCACCGAATCGGTGAGCCGCTGCTTGGCGGTGGCCTTGACGGTCAGGCGGTCGACGACCACCTCGATGTCGTGTTTCTCCTGCTTCTTGAGCTTCGGGGGGTCGGTCAGCGAATGCACCACGCCGTCGACGCGCACCCGGCTGTAGCCCTGGGTGTTGAGCTTGTCGAACAGGTCGACGAACTCGCCCTTGCGGGTCCGCACCACGGGAGCCAGCACCTGGAAGCGGGTGCCCTCCTCCATCGCGAGCACCTGATCGACGATCTGCTGCGGTGTCTGCCTGGCGATCCGCTCGCCACAGACCGGGCAATGCGGCGTGCCCGCCCGCGCATACAGCAGACGCAGGTAGTCATAGACCTCGGTGATGGTGCCGACCGTCGAACGCGGGTTGCGGTTGGTGGATTTCTGGTCGATGGACACCGCCGGCGAGAGCCCCTCGATGAAGTCGACGTCGGGCTTGTCCATCTGGCCCAGGAACTGCCGCGCGTACGCGGACAGTGACTCGACGTAGCGCCGCTGCCCCTCGGCGAAGATGGTGTCGAATGCCAGGGACGACTTCCCCGAGCCCGACAACCCGGTGAACACGATCAGCGAGTCGCGCGGAAGATCGAGGTCGATGCCACGCAGATTGTGCTCGCGCGCACCCTTGACGATCAGGCGGTCAGCCACGTAATCAACCCTCACCGAGCCCATCCACGAGGGCTCCACCTGCAACTTTGCGATCGCCTGCGGTGTGCTCCACAGACGACGTGGTCCATGCTATTCGCCGGTACCGACAAGTCGACGAGCCGCCGAGGCACGCGGCGGTGAGGAGCGCGTCAATCCAGAACCGACAAGTCGACGAGCCGCCGAGGCACGAGGCGGTGAGGAGCGCGTCAATCCAGAACCGACGAGTCCTCGCCGGGCAGTAACGTGACCGGCATGACTGTGATCGATGACGACTACACCGGCCACGTCGAAGCGGGCTCCGGCGCGCGGCGCACCTTGCCCGGCGCCTCGATCGTGAAGGTGTCGGTCGGCCCGATGGACAACAACGCATACCTGGTGACGTGTTCCCGCACCGGAGAGTCACTGCTGATCGACGCCGCCAACGACGCCGACACCCTGGCCGAGGTGGTCCGCGATCACGCCCCGAACGTGTCGTTGATCCTGACCACGCATCAGCACTTCGACCACTGGCAGGCGCTGGAGGCGCTCGCCGCGGCGACGGGCGCGCCCACCGCCGCCCACGCACTGGATGCCGAGCCCCTGCCGGTCGCCCCGGACCGACTGCTCGCCGGTGGCGACACCGTCACCGTGGGTGATCTCGAGTTCGACGTCATCCACCTGCGCGGGCACACCCCGGGTTCGGTGGCGCTCGCGCTGTCCGGCGAGGCCACCGGCGGCGTGACGCAGCTCTTCACCGGGGACTGCCTGTTCCCGGGCGGGGTCGGCAAGACCTGGCAGGACGGCGATTTCGAGCGGTTACTCGGCGACGTGTCCAGCCGGGTGTTCGACGTCTACGACGATTCGACCGTGGTCTATCCCGGCCACGGCGACGACACCACGCTCGGCGCCGAGCGGCCCCACTTGCAGGAGTGGCGCGAACGCGGCTGGTAGTTCGCCGGGTTCGGCGAGCGGCGTTGTTCCGCGAGCACGAGGCCCGGCGACGACCGCTGCGTCGGTGATCTAGGTGGTGTGCACGATCAGCACGTCGATCTTGGATCGACGCGCGACGTTGGCCGGCACCGAGCCGAGCAGCCGCCCGGCGATGGTGCTCAGGCCGACGTTTCCGACCACCAGCAGATCGGCGTTCACTTCTTCGGCGAGATCGACCAGCGCATCGACCGGCGCGCCGACGATCGCCTTCTCCTCGATATTGGCGGCGCCGGCCGCCTTGGCCCGGTCCTTGGCCTCACGCAGGATCGCGTAGATCGGCGCATTGCCCGCCATCTTGTAGCCCTCGTCCTTGAGGACGTCGGCAGCACGCGAGTCGTCGGTCGACGGGAAGTAGGCCGTTGCCACGATAACCTTGGCGTCGGGACCGGAAGCGAGTGCGCCGGCTCGGTCGACAGCACGCAGCGACGAGTCAGAGCCGTCCGTACCAACCACCACGGTCTTGTAGCTGCTCATCCATGCCCTCCACAGTTCATCGGTGATCCAGCGTCATCCGAGACAGTAACCCGTAGCCACGTGACGTTGGGTCACAATCGGGCAGGAATCGCCGCGCCGTTAAGGCGCTGAAGTGGCGCTCGGCCCCCTCACCAGCACGGAAACGTCGCAGGTGAGTTTGCCGACATCCGCCCATCCCGTTGATCCAGCGCTCATCCCCGCCGGCAATGTCGGCATCGTCACAGGGCTGGAAAACCAGTGCCCGACAACAGGAGTCGTTGCTGATTTCCCGCACTACCGGACCGCCGCATGTCAAGATCATCAACATGGGACCGTTCCTCATCCGCACCGCGTTCACGGGCCTCGCGCTCTGGCTCGTGACGCTGATCGTGCCGGGTATCGACATCGTCGGTGGCGCCAACACGCTGCAGCGGATCGGCATCGTCCTGGTGGTCGCGGTGATCTTCGGATTGGTCAACGCCGTCATCAAGCCGATCGTGCAGATTCTGGCGATACCGCTCTACATCCTGACGCTGGGCCTGGTGCACATCGTCATCAACGCGCTCATGTTGTGGATCACCTCCTGGATCACCGATCACGTCACACACTGGGGCCTGTTCATCGACAAGTTCTGGTGGACGGCAATCTGGGGCGCCATTGTCCTGTCACTCGTCGGCTGGGCGCTGGGAATTCTGATCCGCGACACCGTCGGTAGCGCCAGGCATTAAGTCCCTCGCTGCGCAGCGAAAGTCCTGACTCCGCGCGGAATCGTCACCCGTGCCCGGCCACGCTCCTAGGTTGGACGATGAGTGGCAAGGAGGCCGACATGGCCGAATTCATGCGCAACAGTGACGCTTTCACCTATCAGATGGAGAGCGATCCGCGACTGCGGTCCACCATCGTGACCGTCCTGATGATGGACGGCACCCCCGACTGGGACGTTCTCCGCGAGAGGTTCGACGCCGTCAGCCGGACCCTGCCGATGTTCCGGCAGCGGGTGGTATCCACCCCGGGTGGTACGCCACCGCGGTGGGAACCGGTTGTCGATTTCGACCTCGACTACCACGTACGGCGCGTCGGCGCCCCGGAGCCCGCCACGTTCGAGGGCGTGCTCGAGATGGCGCGGCTGGCCCAGATGGAGGCGTTCGATCCCGCCCGGCCGATGTGGCAGGCCACCCTGGTGGACGGCCTGGAGAACGGCGGGTCGGCCCTGCTGTGCAAGGTGCACCACGCGCTGACCGACGGTGTCGGCGGTGTCCAGATCGGGCTGACGCTGTTCGACCTGTCGGCCACTCCGCGCCGGCGGGAACCACTACCCGACCCGCCTGCGGCGGCGCGGCCCGGCGCACTTGCGGGGTACCGGGACGCCCTGCGCTACAACCTCGGCCTGGTCGGCCGCGCGGTGAGCGGCGGCATCCGCGCCGTGCCCACCGTGCTGGCCGGCGGTCTGCGCAGTCCGCTCGGCACGATCGGATCGGTCACGGCCACCGCGGCGTCGGTCTACCGGACCGTTCGGCCGGTGAACCGCACCGGCTCGGGGCTGATGACCGAGCGTGATCTGACCCGCCGGCTGGCGGTGCTCGATGTACCCAAGGCGGGGCTGCGTGAGGCGGCGCACCGCGCCGGAGGGGCGCTCAACGACGCGTTCGTGGCCGGTGTCGCCGGTGGGCTGCGGCTCTACCACGAGAAGCACGGCTGCGCGGTGGGCGACCTGCACCTGAGCATGCCGATCAATCTGCGTCATGAGTCAGATCCGATGGGCGGCAACAGGATAACGCTCATGCGTTTCGATGTGCCGGTGGGCGTCGCCGATCCCGCGCAACGCATCGCGGCGATCCATGAACGCACCAGCCGGGTGCGTGACGAACCGTCGCTGCCGCTGACGCAGACCATCGCCGGCGCGCTGAACCTCATGCCGCGCTGGTATATCGGCTCGATCCTGCGCAACGTCGACTTCGTCGCCAGCGACGTTCCGGGGGTGCCGGTGCCGGTCTTCCTCGGCGGCGCGACGGTACGCGCCCAGTACGCGTTCGGACCCACCATCGGATCGGCGCTCAACGTCACGCTCCTGACGTACGTGGACACCTGCGCGGTGGGCATCAACGTCGACACCGCAGCCATCCCCGACCACGACCTGCTCCAGGAATGCCTCAGCGCCGGATTCGACGAGGTGCTGGCGCTGGCCGGTGAGTGAGCCAGTGGCGGGTCGCCGACATACGCTCTGACACAGCCTGGTCTGCGTATAAGGAGTCCCGATGAATTGGCAGCAGATCCAGCCCTTCCTGGTGGCGCTGGCCATCGGGTTGCTGATCGGCCTCGAACGCGAACGCAGTCACATCCGCAAGATCCCGGCCGGATCGCGCTCGTTCGCGTTGCTGTCGCTGGCGGGCGTGGTTTCGGCGAGCTTCGACGAGTGGGTGATGGTGGCGGGCCTTGTCGGCGTGAGCGCGTTGGTGGCGTTGTCGTACTTCCGCACCAGCGCCGAGGACGCGGGAATCACCACGGCCATCGCCGCCCTGGTCGCCTATCTGCTCGGCGCCCTGGCCCTCACCCGCCCCGCATTGGCCGTGGCCCTCGCCGTGGTCGTCGCGGGCCTGCTCGTGTCGAAGGCGCGGATCCACCACTTCGCCCGCGAGGTCGTCAGCGAGGTCGAGGTCGAGGACGCCATCCGCTTCCTGGTGGTGGCGTTCGTGATCCTGCCGCTGCTGCCGGATCGGAATCTCGGCCCATACGGTGTGCTCAATCCCTCGAAGGTGTGGTTGCTCGTTGTTCTGCTGACCGGCATCGGCTGGTTCGGTTACATCGGCGTTCGGGCGCTCGGCCGTGAACGGGGTCTTCTCGTCACCGGCCTGGCCGGCGGGTTCGTCTCGGCCAGCGCGACCACCGCGTCGATGGCTCGCCTGAGCCGTACAGCCACGAGTCGTCGGCCGCCGCTCGCCGGCGCACTGCTCGCCAGCCTTGCCACGTTCATCCAGCTGCTCGTCGTCATCGCCGTCGTCGACGTCGACGTCCTGCGCCTCCTGTGGCCACCGGTGGTCGCCGGAGCGGCGGTGCTCGTCGGGATCTCCGTGTTCGTTGCCCGGGACGCACATCGCCCGACCGAGGACACCGCTGATGACAGCGCAACCGACGCGACGCCCTCAGGGCGTCCGTTCGCTCTGCGGCCTGCTCTCACCCTGGCGGCGGTGCTGACCTTCGCCCTCTTCGTAGCCCGTTGGGGCGCTGATGTTTTCGGCGCCAGGGGCGCGGTGTTGGCCGCATTCGCCTCGGGCCTGGCCGATGCTCATGCCGGCTCGGTGGCGGCCGCGAGCCTGGCCGCCAAGGGAGACATCACCGTCGATACCGCCCTGGTTGCGATCGCTGCCGCACTGGGCTCCAACCTGCTCGTCAAGATCGTGCTGGCCTTCACCGCCGGCGGCCGGCGATTCGGACTCGGATTCCTGAGCTGCATGGCCGCGCCGGCGATCGTCTTTGGTGTGGCGATGGCCGCGATGATCGCCGCCCCGTAACGGCGACGTGTGGCGACGAACCTCAGTCCAGGTCGATCCGGATGCTGAGCAGATCCGAGCCGAAGGTCCGCACGCCAAAGCTATTGAAGGCCGGAAGCTGTTCCAGCCGTGCGACCGGATCATCCTCGGGAACGGGGTGTGCGGTGCCCGTCAACCAATGGCCCCGAAGCCGCAGCCGGACCCTGGGGTTTGCCCGGATGTTCTTCACATACTGTGCGCCTTCACCGAACTCCGCCACCAACCAGAACTGGTCTCCGACGCGGCGTCCGCCCACAGCGGTGCGACGCGGCTCGCCCGACTTGCGGCCGGTCGTCTCCAGCAAGGTCTGACCGGGATTGAGTTTGGTGATGGGATTCGCCAACCGCCGCTGGAAGAGGTTGACAATCTTGTCGCGAAATCCAGACATTCACCGCCCCATTGCAGTTCCCGCTGGTGCCGCCGATGTCTCGACGCAACTCGAAGTGGCCCTTGGCTTTCGGACACTTCACTTCGTCGACCATCCCCGCTACCAACATCTGACGTGTACCAACATATCCGAGCGAGTGGCGGGATTCGAACCCGCGTGAACGGCTTTGCAGGCCGGTGCCTATCCTCTCGGCCACACCCGCGTTGATACGACCATGCCACGCGGAGCGAGGCCCCCGAAGGGTTGCGATCGCCGGGATTCAGACAGTCCTGCGCGCGGGCGTCCGCATTTGTACACCAGGAGCGGCGTGGCGCCGTGCAAACACGGACGCTCGCGGTCGGGAGAGCGCGGTCAGTGGCGGGCGCGGGAGGCCCGGTAGGACGCGACGCCCGTCAGCGCCGCCAGCCCCGCGAACAGACCGAACATCCAGCGGGCCGCGCTGGCGTCACCATGCCCGTTGACGTTGACCACCACACCGGCCAGGCCGGCGCCGAACGCACCGCACATCAACTGCACCGTGTTGATCGCCGCCGCGGCGACACCACCCTCGGCGGGGTCGGCCACATCGCCCATCGCCCAGGCCGATAGGTGCGGCCAGGCCATCCCGATCCCGCAACCGGCGACGAACAGCGCGACCACCCACACCGCCACCACGCTCAGCGAAGCCCCGTCGATCTGGCTCACGGCGGCCAGCGCCAGGCCGACGGCCATCACCAACGGGGCAACCGCGACGATGCGCGCGGTAACGCGCGTTCCACTCACCGACGCACTGGCGATCTCGCTGACCGTCCAGCCCACCGACAGGGCGACGCCCAGGAACCCGGCGGCCACGGGCACCAGGTGGGCGAGTCGCTGCCCGAACAGCGGCACGTACATGTCGGCCATCGTCGCTGCCATCAACAGACCCAGCGTGAGGTAGATCCACTTCAACGGTCCCGGCCCGAATGCGCTGGGCGGCAACACCGATGCCCCGGGACGGCGATCCACCCGCAGGAAAAGGGCGACCAATACCGCCCCGACTGCCAGCAGTGCACCCGAGACCTTCACGTCGTCGGGGATACCGGCGGCACTGACCGACATCGCGGCGCCGCCCAGCAGCAACAGCGACCGGACCGGGACGTTCCAGCCGGTGCGCTGAGCATCTTCACCCGTTCGGGCCGGCAGGGCGACGGGCACGAGCGCTGCGATCGCGACCGTGAGGAGCGCCAGCGCGCCGAATGCCCACCGCCATGAGCCGAATTGCGCGAACAATCCCCCACCGGCCGGGCCCACCACGGTGCCCACTCCCCACATCGCCGATACCAGCGCCGAGGCCCGGGTCCACAACCGTTGCGGCAGTGCGGAATTGATGACAGCGTAGCCGAGCCCGGCGAGCACCCCGCCGGCAGCACCTTGTACCACCCGACCGACGAGCAGGATCTCCATCGACGGCGCCAGCGCGCACATGACGCTGCCCACCCCGAATGCGGCAGCGCTCGCAAGGTACGCCCCGCGCGGTGCCAGCCGGACCAGCAGCGCGCTGACCGTCATGGCCGCCACCACCGAGGCCACCAGGTACACCGTGGTGACCCAGGCGTAGAACCGTTGCCCGCCGATCTCGGCGACCGCACTGGGCAGCAGGCTGATCGTCAGGAACTCGTTGGTGGCATACAGCGCGACGCCACCGGCCAGGACCGTCGACGTGCCCAGGTACCGGCCACCCAGCAGATCCCGCCAAGACCCCGCCTGCGTACCGGACTCCGTCACCGGTCCAACGCTAATGCGCTATTTCAGCCCGGCGGCATCCATCCCGCGGAGTTCCTTCTTCAGATCGGCGATCTCGTCGCGGATCCGGGCGGCCAGTTCGAACTGGAGGTCGCGGGCGGCCGTCATCATCTGCTCGGTCATGTCCTTGATCAGGTCCGCCAGTTCGGCCCGCGGCATACTCTTGGTGTCCCGGCCCTCGAACACCCCGGCGCTGACCGACCGGCCCGGTTCGCCCTGGGCGCGCCGGCCCCGTGACGAGTTCCGCCCGGATCCGCCGACAGCGACGGCCTCGGAAGCTTCGGTATCGCCGGCCTCCCGGTAGACCTGATCCAGGATGTCGGCGATCTTCTTCCGCAGCGGCTGCGGGTCGATGCCGTGCTCCTCGTTGTAGGCAATCTGTTTGGCTCGGCGCCGCTCGGTCTCGTCGATGGCCTCCTTCATCGAGTCGGTGATCTTGTCGGCGTACATGTGCACTTCGCCGGAGACGTTGCGGGCGGCGCGGCCGATGGTCTGGATCAGGCTGCGCGGCGAGCGCAGGAACCCCTCCTTGTCGGCGTCGAGTATCGCCACCAGCGACACCTCCGGCAGATCCAGACCCTCACGCAGCAGGTTGATGCCGACCAGGACGTCGTAGTCGCCGAGCCGCAACTGCCGCAACAGCTCCACCCGCCGCAGGGTGTCGACCTCGGAATGCAGGTACCGAACCCGAATGCCCATCTCGAGCAGGTAGTCGGTGAGGTCCTCGGCCATCTTCTTGGTCAAGGTGGTCACCAGGACGCGCTCGTCGCGTTCGGCGCGGATCCGGATCTCGCCGATCAGATCGTCGATCTGGCCCTTGGTCGGCTTCACCACCACCATCGGGTCGACCAACCCGGTCGGACGGATGACCTGCTCGACGAACTCGCCACCGGACTGACTGAGCTCATAGGGCCCGGGGGTGGCCGACAGGTACACCGTCTGGCCCACCCGGTCGGCGAACTCCTCCCAGGTCAGCGGCCGATTGTCGACGGCCGACGGCAGCCGGAAGCCGAAGTCCACCAGGTTGCGCTTGCGGGACATGTCGCCCTCGTACATCCCGCCGATCTGCGGCACCGTGACGTGCGACTCGTCGATGACGAGCAGGAAGTCCTCCGGGAAGTAGTCCAGCAGCGTTGCCGGCGCCGACCCGGCCGGCCGGCCGTCGATGTGCCGCGAGTAATTCTCGATGCCCGAGCAGAACCCGACCTGACGCATCATCTCGATGTCGTAGTTGGTCCGCATCCGCAGCCGCTGGGCCTCCAGCAGCTTGCCCTGGTTCTCCAATTCCGACAGCCGGGCCTCGAGCTCGGCCTCGATGGTGGAGATGGCGTGCGCCATCCGTTCGGGCCCCGCGACGTAATGGGTGGCCGGGAAGATCCGCAGCGAGTCGACCTTGCGGACCACGTCGCCGGTCAGCGGGTGCAGGTAGTAGAGGGCCTCGATCTCGTCGCCGAAGTACTCGATGCGCACGGCGAGTTCCTCGTAGGACGGGATGATCTCGACGGTGTCGCCGCGGACCCGGAACGAGCCCCGCGTGAACGACATATCGTTGCGCGTGTACTGCACATCCACCAGCAGTCTCAGCAGCCCGTCCCGGGGCACCTCGTCACCGACGTTGAGTTCCACCGAACGATCGAGGTAGGACTGCGGCGTGCCCAGGCCGTAGATGCAGGACACCGACGCCACCACCACGACATCACGCCGGGACAGCAGACTCGAGGTCGCCGAGTGCCGCAGCCGCTCGACGTCGTCGTTGATGGAGCTGTCCTTCTCGATGTAGGTATCGGTCTGCGCGATGTAGGCCTCGGGCTGGTAGTAGTCGTAGTACGACACGAAGTACTCGACCGCGTTGTGCGGCAACATCTCTCGCAGCTCATTGGCCAACTGGGCGGCCAGCGTCTTGTTGGGCGCCATGACCAGGGTGGGCCGTTGCAGCTTTTCGATGAGCCAGGCGGTGGTCGCGGACTTGCCGGTCCCGGTGGCGCCGAGCAGCACGATGTCGCGCTCCCCCGACCGGACCCGCCGCTCGAGGTCCGCGATGGCCGCGGGCTGGTCGCCGGCCGGCTCGTATTCGCTGACCACTTCGAACTGGCCGCCGCTGCGGACCAGCTCCTCGACCGCGCGGTATTCGGAGTGCGCGACAACCGGATGTTCAGTAGCGAACGCCATGTGTCCAGAGTAGGTGGGGGTGCCGACAACAGCTGCGGGAGCGGCGAACAGCACGCGTAGGCTTGGGGAGCAATCAAGTGACCGCGAGCTGGTCATGAGGCAATTGGAAACTGGGTGACGAGGTGACCCGCATGACCTCGAAGAAATTGATCGGAACGGCGACGTTGGCCGGTGCGCTCGGTGCAGCGGCCCTGGGCATCGGCGCAGGCCTTGCCCAAGCGGACGACAATTGGAAACCGTGGCAGCCGGACGGCAACCATTGGTCCAATTGGCTACCGGCTTCGCCCGGGCAGATCAAGCACGACTACTGCCCCTGGGATCCTCCGGGCCATTGGATTGGCGGCCCACACGGCATTCCGTGCACCTAGCCCGGGCTGCTCGACTCCACGGCAACGTGCCCGCAGTGGGCACCGACAACTTCACTCTCTAGCGGGGCCGCCGGTACGCTCACCCGCGTGCCCGAACCCGCCCGGATCGCGTTGCGCGTGCTCGGCCTGGCGCTGTTGGCCGCCAGCCTGCTGTTCCTGGTGCTCATCTTCTGGCCCGGTCCAGCCCAGGTCGCCGAATGGTTGGGCCGGTCCTGCGCCACCGGCCGGAACCGCGTCACCTACCAGTGCGACTGGCTCGATGCCGCCGACCTGCTGTGGACCGCCTTCTGGGTGAGTCTGGTGCTCGGTGCCGTATTGCGGATCACCACCCGGCCCGCCGGCCAGGGCCCGCGGACGATCGACCTTCGCCGCCTTTTCCGGTCATGAAACCCAGCTCTGCCTAAACTGACGGGATCCACACACCCAAACGCGAGACCTTCGACGTTCCCGCGCGCACCAACACCGATCCCAAGGGCATCGTGCGCGCGGTGGACGTCTACACCCCGCATCCCTGGGGTCTGTACATGGCCCGGCCGACGCCGGGCCGCGCCCAGTTCCACTATCTCGAGTCCTGGCTGCTGCCCGACCTGGGTCTGCGGGTCAGCATCTTCCACTGGAATCCGGGGCACGAACGCGAGCAGGACTTCTACCTCGACGTCTGCGACATCCGCATCGACGGCGACATCTGGCAGACCGAGGACCACTACCTCGACCTGGTCGTCCATACCGGCGACCGGACCGAGCTGCTCGACGTCGACGAACTCCTCGATGCCCTGCACGCCGGGCTGATCACCCCGGAAACCGCCGAGCGGGCCATCCACACCGCGGTGGGTGCGATCGACGGGCTGGCCGCCCACGGCCACGACCTACGGAGCTGGCTGTGCGGTAACGGCATGGACCTGTCCTGGCGATAACGGCGTAATGTCTGAAAACGTGAATCCCGCTGTCCGTGCCGCCGCCGCGGCGCTGGTCGTCGCCTGTGCGCCGTTGTGCGCCGGCACGGCATCGGCCGACCCCGAACCCCAGCCGGCCCCCCCGACGGACGGGGCCGGAACGACTCCGGATGCCGCGGATCAGCCGCTGCACAACATCACCTATCGGGCGCGGATCGACGGGGTCGCGCGCGGGGCCCTGATCACCTACAAGATCAACGACACCCAGGTGCAGAGCGCCGATCCGACGATGCTGCCGGGCCGGGTGTTCGAGGCCCAGTCGGTGCTGTCCGACGCGAACCTGGCCGGCATGCAGGTGTCGATCCAGTGGCCCTACGGCGCCAACCTGCACTGCGAGATCCTCGTCGACGACGCCGTGGTGGCGCAGGCCGACCAGTTCATCCGGCCACGGCTGACCCACGCCGACGACGACCCCGACTACGGCAAGCTGTTCTGCGGTGCACCGTTGATCAAGCCCGCCGGCGTTGCGACGCCCGCGGACCCCGCCGCCCCGGTGGCCCCGGCCCCGGCGCCGGAACCTCCGAGCACCTGACCTCTCAGTGCTGCGCGGGCTGCCACCCCGTGGCATCCGCCCACGCCCAGGCCCGCCGGTATCCGTCGAGGAACCAGGGTTCCTTGGCGGCCGCGTATGCCCCGACATCGGAGTGCGCCGCGGCGGCAGTGCGCTTGGCGGCCAGATAGTCGGTGCGCACCCCCGGGTTCGCGACGAGCCAAGCGGTGAACAGCAGCGCGAACTGCTGATTGGGCCAACCCGCCACCCGCACATGGATGTTGGTCGGCCGGCCCGGATCGGCCGAGGCATGAAATCGCTTGTTCCACAACTGGTTGTCATCGGTGTGATCGAATGCGGCGACGGTGCTGCGGCCATCGGGCTTCGGGACGTCGGCGATGATGTGTTCGACGCGCGGATACCCCGCGGCCAGCAGCGCCTCGGCGAGTTCGTCGGCCGTGGCCAGGGAATCCACGGTCACCTGGATGTCGATGACGTCCTTGGCGTCCAGACCCGGCACCGCGGTGGACCCGATGTGGTCCACCCGCAGGGCATGGTGTCCGCACGCGGTGTTGAGGCGCGCGACGATACGACGAGCCTGCTCGGGCCAATCGGGGTCATAGGGTGCCAGCCCCGCAGATCCGGGCACGGGTTGGCGGGCATGGACGTTGTGCGCAAAGGGCACGATGCGCTGGTACCACAGGTCACGGGCCGGCTCCACGAGTTCGCCCGCGCTGCCCGAGTTCTCCAGCCACACGTCGGCGACCAGTCGGCGCTGCTCCTCGGTGGCCTGCGCGGCGATCCGGGCCCGGGCGTCGTCCTCGCTGAATCCCCGGTGGTCGATCAGCCGCCGGACGCGCACCTCTTCGTCGGCATGAACCATGATGACCAACGGGAACATCGGCGCCATCTGGGATTCCACCAGCAGCGGAATATCTTCCACGATGACCGGGCATTCCGCGGCCTCAACGGCCGTAGCGATCAGTTCCGACCGACGGTGCGCGACCAGCGGATGCACGATCCCGTTGAGGGTGGCGCGCTTGTCGTCGTCACTGAACGCGATGGCGGCCAGCGCGGGCCGGTTGAGGGCCCCGTCCGGGTGCAGGATGTCCCGCCCGAACGCGTCGACCAGCTTGGCCAGCCCCTCCGTGCCGGGTTCGACGACCTCGCGGGCGATGACGTCGCCGTCGACGACGATGCCGCCGCATTCGGCGAATGTGGCCGACACCGTTGACTTTCCGGCGCCGATTCCCCCGCTCAGTCCGATTCGCAGCATGGGTGCCAGTCTGTCAGGGGCCCAGAACGAAGAACTCCCCGGCTCCTTGCGGGGCCGGGGAGTTCTTCGTGTATTGCGTCAGTGTCAGGCGTTGCCGGCGAGCTTCTCGCGCAGCGCGGCCAGCTGAGCATCGCTGGCCAGCGAACCGCCGGCCTCTTCGCGCGAGGCACCGTTGGACGACGACGAGGACGACGTCGGCCGGGCCGCTTCTTCGGCCTCGGCAGCGGCGAACTTCTCCATCTGCGCCGTGTGCATCTTGTGCCGACGCTCGGCCTCGGCGTAGCGGGCCTCCCACTCGGAACGCTGCTTGTCGAAGCCCTCGAGCCATTCGTTGGTCTCGGCATCGAAGCCCTCGGGGAAGATGTAGTTGCCCGCCTCGTCGTAGCTGTCGGCCATGCCGTACTTCGAGGGGTCGAACTCCTCGGTGTAGTCCTCGTTGGCCTGCTTGAGGCTCAGCGAGATCCGGCGACGCTCCAGGTCGATGTCGATGACCTTGACCATCGCATCGTCGCCGACGGCCACGACCTGGTCCGGCACCTCGACGTGGCGCTCGGCCAGCTCGGAGATGTGCACCAGGCCCTCGATGCCCTCTTCGACGCGGACGAACGCGCCGAACGGAACCAGCTTGGTGACCTTGCCCGGAACGATCTGCCCGATGGCGTGCGTGCGCGCGAAGTGGCGCCACGGATCTTCCTGAGTGGCCTTGAGCGACAACGAAACCCGCTCGCGGTCCATGTCGACGTCGAGGACCTCGACGGTGACCTCGTCGCCCACCTGGACGACCTCCGACGGGTGGTCGATGTGCTTCCAGGACAGCTCGGAGACGTGCACCAGGCCGTCGACACCGCCGAGATCGACGAACGCGCCGAAGTTGACGATCGAGGACACGACACCC
This sequence comes from Mycobacterium sp., assembly GCF_046330795.1. Classification (GTDB taxonomy): domain Bacteria; phylum Actinomycetota; class Actinomycetes; order Mycobacteriales; family Mycobacteriaceae; genus Mycobacterium. Next base: position 721,177 of record NZ_JAXLSA010000001.1, read on the forward strand.
TTGCGGATGGCGCCCTTGGTGAGCTGGTTGAGGAACTCGCTGCGCACCTCGGACTGGGTCTGCTCCAGCCAGGCACGGCGCGAGAGCACCACGTTGTTGCGGTTCTTGTCGAGCTCGATGATCTTGGCCTCGATCTCCTTGCCGATGTACGGCTGCAGATCGCGGACGCGACGCATCTCGACCAGGGAGGCGGGCAGGAAGCCGCGCAGGCCGATGTCGAGGATCAGGCCGCCCTTGACGACCTCGATGACGGTGCCCTTGACGGCCTCGTCCTTCTCCTTGAGCTCTTCGATGGTGCCCCAGGCACGCTCGTACTGAGCGCGCTTCTTGGACAGGATCAGGCGGCCTTCCTTGTCCTCCTTGGTGAGGACCAGAGCTTCGACCTCGTCGCCGACGGACACAACCTCATTGGGGTCGACGTCGTGCTTGATGGACAGCTCACGGGAAGGAATGACACCTTCGGTCTTGTAACCGATGTCGAGCAGGACTTCGTCACGGTCAACCTTGACGATGGTCCCTTCGACGATGTCGCCATCGTTGAAGTATTTGATGGTCTTGTCGATGGCGGCGAGGAAATCCTCCGCGGTGCCGATGTCGTTGAGGGCTACTTGCGGAGAGGTGACGGAGGGACTTGACATATTGTTGGGTTGCTCCGGACAGGTCTAATCGTAGGGACAGGTTGTTGGTTCTTTCGTGCCCGCGAACATGTGCACACGGGTACCGGATAAGCCTACGTCACCGGGCACACGCTGGACAAACTCAGCCCCGCTGGCGGGGATCATCGCGGCCCGCCGTCCCGTATCGCTCGAGCCATTCGTTCACCAGAAGGACCGCTGGGTCGAAGGGTCTGTCCCAGAAACCCATCACGTAGCCGTCGGCCTGGCGTCGGGGGCTCCGACGCCGGTCGGGCAGGTAGCGAAACCCGACCTGGACCAGCGGTCCCTCGGCCCCGAGCAACAACCACGCCGAGACCGTGGCCGGACACACTAGCCTGCTCATCGTGCACAATCCGCCGGTGCCGTCGCACCCACAAGTGCCCCAGCCGTTCCATGCCGGTCTACCGGCCAAGATCCGCAAGGTGGGTGCGCCCGTCGGCGTGATCATCGCGCTCGGCACGGCAGTTGCGCTGATCCTCGTCCTGATCACGGCCACCAACCCGGGCGGCGCCGTCATCGGGATCGCGCTGACCACCGCGGCCATCACCGTCGTCCTGCTGGCGTACCTGTGGCTGGACCGCTGGGAACCCGAACCGCCGCGATTGCTGGTGTTCGCGTTCCTCTGGGGGGCGTCGCTGGCGATCGTGGTGTCGATCGTGCTCGAAGTGGTGTTCGAACACGCGATCAATCCGGCCTCGACGATCGAGTCCGATGCCAGTGCCTTCACCGTCGCGTTCGGCGCGCCGCTCATCGAAGAAGCGGCGAAAGGTTCGTTCTTGCTGCTGATGATGACCGGCCGGCGCCGACTCGAGCTCAACTCGCTGACCGACTGCCTGGTGTACGCCGGGCTGGTGGCTGCGGGCTTCGCGTGGATCGAGGACATCTTCTACATCGCCAACGCCGAGACGCTGGCCGCCTCGCTGGTGACCGCCGCCCTGCGGTTGGTGATGGCACCGTTCGCACATCCGCTGTTCACCACGATGACGGGCATCGGGGTGTACTTCGCGCTCAAACGGCGCAACCCGTTGGCCAAGGCGGGCTGCATCCTGCTCGGCTACCTGGCCGCGGTGCTGCTGCACGGCGTGTGGAACGGCTCGGCGTTGTTCGGCATCAAGGCCTACTTCGGCGTCTACGCCTTCTTCATGGTGCCGATCTTCGCGCTGGTGATCACGCTGGCGGTGCACAGCCGGCGCCGCGAACAGCGCACCGTCGCCGCGAAACTTCCCGGCATGGTGACCGCCGGGCTGGTGACCGCCAACGAAGCGACCTGGCTGGGCTCGCTGGCGACCCGCAAACAGGCGATCGCCGCCGCGCAGGGCTTCGGCGGCAAGAACGCGGCCCGCGCGACCAAGCGGTTCGCCGCACAGGTGGTCGACTTGGCCTTCGTGAAGGACCGCATCGACCGCGGGTTCGGCAACCCCGAGGTGGATGCGCTGTTCAACGAGGAGACCCAAACGCTACGGACGACCCGGGCGGCCTACGACGCGACGTTGCGTGCCCTGGCGGGCTACCGGTTCGTCACCCCGCCGCGCTGACCCAGGGCGATTGCGCTGACCACGACGTAGGGGGACTCGAAGCTCACCGCGCCGTCGACACCCACGTAGGGTGCCAGGGCAGCCTCGAACCCGGAGCGGAGCGCGGCACTCTGCTGCGCGTCGGCGATGGCGAACGCCGCGACGTGGATCGGCGATTCCTCCGTCAGGAATTCCATCGTTGTGGTCAGCGAATCGAATTGCCAAGTGTGGCTGTGGTTCTCGATCTCGATCTGCACGAAAGCGTCGGACAGTCGGGCCTGCACCACTGGTGGGTCGCCCCACTGATCGGGCGCGAATCCGGTCGCCGGCGCTCCGAAAACGGCAGCCACCGGATCGTAGATCGGATTGGGCTCCGTGCGCACCCATGACGAGTAGCTCAGCACGCCACCAGGTTTCAGCAGCCGCGCGATCTCGGCGACCTGCCGCCCGGGATCGACGAAGATGATGCCCATATTGGAGATCACCGCGTCGAATCCGCTGTCGGCCAGACCGGTTTCGGCCGCGTCGCCCACTACCCAGGTGATCTGCCGGTCGCCGCACCGGGACTCGGCCAGTTCGATCAACTCCGGGGTGAGATCCACGCCGGTCACCCGCGCTCCACGGTCGGCCGCGGACAGCGAGGCGGTCCCGGTGCCGCAGCCCAGGTCCACCACGGCACCGTCGCGCAGTCCGACCCGTCGGTCCGCCGTGCTGACCACTCGGTTCGCGATGCCGGCGATGCGATCACCCACCGCGTCGTAGTGGCCCCGCGCCCAGAACGTCGAATGGGACATGAGCCCACGTTGCCACACGCATACTGACAGCGACAGGGGTCTGATCAAAGGGGGAACGAGATGAAATGTCGGGCTGCGGTATTGCGGGGGGTCGGGCGGGATTGGGACATCGAGGAGATCACGCTCGATCCGCCTCGCGACGGCGAAGTGCTGGTGAAGATGTCAGTCGCCGGGGTCTGTCACTCCGACGATCACTACGCCACCGGCGACGGCGTGATGGTGCCGGAACTGCAGGCGATGGTGGAGGCGATGGGCGGCCTCGCGCCGGAGTATTTCCCGCTCCTGGGCGGCCACGAGGGTGCCGGCGTGGTCGTCGAAGTCGGTCCCGGCGTGCGCTCGGTGCGGCCCGGCGACCACGTCGCGACCTCGTTCATCCCGGCCTGCGGTCGGTGCCGGTGGTGCGTATCCGGAAAGTCGTACATGTGTGACGGTGGCGCGCTGTTGTTCTCCCGTCAGATGACCACCGACGGCACCGCGCGCCGCCACCTCGGCGACGAGGATCTGATTCGCGATGACACAGCTCGGCACGTTTGCCGAATACATGGTGGTCGCCGAGGACTCGCTCGTGAAGGTTGACGACGACATCCCCTTCGAGGCGGCCTCACTGGTGTCCTGTGGGGTCACCACGGGGTGGGGGTCGGCCACCGTCGGCGTGGGCACCGAGCCCGGTGACACGGTGGTCGTGATCGGAACCGGTGGGATCGGGATCAACGCCGTGCAGGGTGCGCGCGCCGCCGGCGCCAGCAACGTGGTAGCGGTGGATCCCGTTGATTTCAAACGTGATTCGGCAAAGTTCTTCGGCGCCACCGACACTGCGCCGAGCGTCGAGGAGGCCATACCGCTGGTCCATCAACTGACCAGGGGCGTGATGGCGGATCGCGTCGTGCTGACCCCCAGCGTGCTGCCTGCCGAACTGATCGCGCCGGCCATGATGCTGACCCGAAAGGGTGGCACCTGTCTGATGACGGGGATCCCCAAACTCGAGGTCAACACCGTACCGCTGGTGCTCGTCGACATGATCCAGGGTTGTAAACAGCTCAAGGGCTTGCTGTTCGGCGGCATGAACCCGCGCAACGCCATCCCGATGCTGCTGTCGACGTATCGCAGTGGCGATCTCAAACTCGACGAGTTGGTAACCCGCCGCTATCCGCTCGACGGGATCAACGACGCGATCGCCGATCTGCGGGCCGGCCGCAACATTCGCGGCATCATCGAGTTCGGTTGACTCCTGGCGAGGGTGCACGCTTATGCATTCTCCGGCCCTCGAACTGCATATACGTGCACGGTCGCGCGGAAGGCTAGTGCGCCGCGGCATCCCAGCTGCGGCCGTATCCGACCGACACCTCGAGGGGCACGTCGAGCGGATAGGCGCTGCCCATCTTGTCGCGGATCAATGCTTCGACCTCGTCACGTTCACCGTCGGCAATCTCCAGCAGCAATTCGTCGTGCACCTGCAGGAGCATCCGCGAGCCGAGCCCGGCCCCACGTAATGCCGTGTCCACGTTGATCATCGCCACCTTGATGATGTCGGCCGCGCTGCCCTGGATGGGCGCATTGAGGGCCGCCCGCTCGGCGGCCTCACGCACCTGACGGTTGCTGCTGTCCAACTCGGGCAGATAGCGCCGCCGGCCGAACACGGTCGAGGTGTAGCCGTCCTTGCGGGCCTGCTCGACGACGGATTGGAGATAGTCGCGCACCCCGCCGAATCGGGCGAAGTACTGGTCCATCTGGGCCTTGGCCTCCTCCGTGGAGATCTTGAGCTGGGAAGCCAGGCCGTACGCACTCAGGCCGTACGCCAGGCCGTACGACATCGCCTTCACCCGACGACGCAATTCCGGTGTGACATCCGCGATTTCGACGCTAAAGGCCCGGGAGGCGACGAAGGAGTGGAGGTCCTCGCCGGTGTTGAACGCCTCGATGAGGCCTTCGTCGCCGGACAGGTGCGCCATGATCCGCATCTCGATCTGGCTGTAGTCGGCGGTCATCAATTCGGCGTAGCCCTGGCCCACGACGAAGCCGTCCCGGATCTCGCGTCCGGCCTCGGTCCGGATCGGGATGTTCTGCAGGTTCGGCTCGGTGGACGAGAGCCGGCCGGTGGCCGCAATCGTCTGGTTGAACGTGGTGTGGATCCGCCCGTCGGCCGCGGTGGCCGCGAGCAGGCCGTCGACGGTGACCTTGAGCCGGGTCTTGTCGCGGTGGGTCAGCAGGTGCTGCAGGAAGGGGTGGCCGGTCTTGTCGAACAGCGACTGCAGCGCGTCGGCATCCGTGGTGTAGCCGGTCTTGGTCTTCTTGGTCTTCGGCATTTCCAGTTCGTCGAACAGCACGACCTGCAGTTGCTTGGGTGAACCGAGGTTGATCTGCTTGCCGATGACGGCATAGGCGGCCTCCGCGGCGTCGCGGATCTGGTCGCCGAACTGGCTCTGCAGCTGGGTCAACAGGTCCAGATCGACCGCGATTCCGGTGGTCTCCATGCCGGCCAGCGCCGACTGCACCGGCAGTTCCATGTCGACCAGCAAGGACGCTGAGTCGATCCGGTCCAGCTCGGTGTCCAGCGCCTCGGCCAGGTCGATGACCGCACGGGCGCGCAGGATCAGCGTCTGCACGGCCTGATCATCCACGCCCTCTTCGTCATCGAGCAGCGAAAGCTGTTGCTGCTCAGGGGTATCCGCCCGCAGTTCGCGGCGCAGGTAGCGCAACGAGAGGTCATCCAGGGCGAAGCTGCGCTGCCCGGGACGCACCAGATAGGCGGCCAGCGCCGTGTCGGACGTAACCCCGGCCAGGGTCCAGCCGCGCCCGGCCAGGTCGTGCATTGCCAGTTTCGCCTCGTGCACGGCTTTCGGCCTGCCCTCGTCGGCCAGCCATTGTGCGAGTGCCGCCTCGTCCTCCGGGGTCAGTGCCGTGGTGTCGATGTAGCACCCTTCGCCGTCGGCCGCTGCCACCGCCAATGCGGTCGCGTCACTGTCGAAAGCCAGATGCGTGCCCACGACCGCGATCCCGGCCCGCTCACCGGCAGCGAGATGTTCATCGAGCCACGCACCGACGGCCCCGGGCGCCAGCGCGCCGCCGCGGACGTCGAACCCTTCGTCGACCTCGGGATCCGTCGAGGCCAGCGTGTCGAACAGCCGGTCGCGCAGCACCCGGAATTCCAGATCGTCGAACAGCCGGTGGATGTGATCGCGGTCCCACGGCTGCATCCGCAGCGTGTCGGGTGTCTGCGCCAGCGGAACGTCCTTGACCAGGTCCGTGAGCTCGCGGTTCAGGATCACCGAGGACAGATGCGCGCGCAGCGCGTCACCGACCTTGCCCTTGACCGTGTCGACGTTGTCGACCAGGCCCTGCAGCGAGCCGTACTCCACGATCCACTTCGAGGCCGTCTTCTCCCCCACACCCGGGATGCCCGGCAGGTTGTCACTGGGGTCGCCACGCAGCGCCGCGAAATCCGGGTATTGCGCCGGGGTCAGGCCGTACTTCTCGACGACGGCATCCGGGGTGAAGCGCGTTAGTTCGCTGACGCCCTTGCGGGGGTAGAGCACGGTGACGTCATCGCTGACCAGTTGCAGCGAATCCCGGTCGCCGGTGACCACCAGCACCCGGTAGCCCTGGTCCTCGGCCTGGGTGGCCAGGGTGGCGATCAGGTCGTCGGCCTCGAACCCCTGCTCGGCGAGCACGGTGATACCCAGTGCGACAAGAACTTCCTTGGTGATGTCGATCTGGCCGCGGAACTCGTCGGGCGTTGCCGACCGTCCCTCCTTGTACTCCGGGTACTTCTCCTTGCGGAAGGTCTGCCGGGACACGTCGAAGGCGGCGGCGATGTGCGTGGGACCTTCGTCGCGCAGCAGGTTGATCAGCATCGCCGTGAAGCCGTACACCGCGTTGGTGGTCAGGCCGCCCTTGGTCTTGAAGTTCTCGGCGGGCAGCGCGTAGAACGCCCGGAAGGCCAGCGAGTTGCCGTCCAGCAGCATCAGGGTGGGCTTCGTGTCAGAAGGCGCGTCGGCGACAGGGGCAGTCTTGGCGGGACTCACGGGCTCAACTCTAAGCATCGGGCCCGACAGCAGGCTCGGCTCCCGGTGGCCGGAACAAAACTGGAACACGTTTCAGTTTGGCCGCCGATCTCCGTTACGCTGACCGGGTGCCAGAAGCTACCGCGACCCAGCCCGCGATCGACGGCTGGTGGGATGTCGACGAGGCAGGACTTCCGCATCTGATCGGGTCGAAGTGTCCGCAGTGCGGGACCTACGTCTTCCCCCCGCGCGCCAACAACTGCCCCAACCCGGCGTGCGACAGCGACGTCCTCGAACCCGTCGCGCTCTCGCGACGCGGAAAGATCTGGAGCTACACCGAGAACCGGTATCCGCCGCCGGCGCCTTACCCGGCGCCCGATCCGTTCGAGCCGTTCGCGATCGCGGCGGTCGAGCTGGCCGACGAGGGCCTGATCGTGCTGGCAAAGGTGGTCGACGGCACGCTGGCCACCGACCTGGGGGTGGGCATGGAACTCGAGTTGGCCCTGACCCCGCTCTACGTCGACGACGACGGCGTCCAGCGGCTGACGTACGCGTGGAGGATCCCGTCAGGCGCTGTCGACGATGCAGCGCAAGGCACGAGCGATGAGGAGGAGCGGCGCCGATGAGCACGAGCCCCGATCCGCTGTACATCCTGGGCGCGGGCATGCACCCGTGGGGCAAATGGGGTCGCGATTTCACCGAGTACGGTGTCGTCGCTGCCCGGGCCGCCCTGGCCGAGGCCGGACTCGACTGGCGTCAGATCCAATTGGTGGCCGGCGCGGACACGATTCGCAACGGGTACCCCGGTTTCATTGCGGGGTCGACCTTCGCCCAGAAGTTGGGCTGGAACGGCGTGCCGGTCAGTTCGAGCTACGCCGCGTGCGCCAGCGGCTCGCAGGCCCTGCAGAGCGCCCGCGCGCAGATCCTGGCCGGCTTCTGCGATGTGGCGTTGGTGATCGGCGCGGACACCACCCCCAAGGGCGCGTTCGCCCCGGTTGGCGGCGAACGCAAGAACGACCCGGACTGGCAGCGCTTCCACCTGATCGGTGCGATGAACCCGGTGTACTTCGCGCTGCTGGCGCGGCGCCGGATGGATCTGTACGGCGCCACGTCCGAGGACTTCGCCCAGGTGAAGATCAAGAACTCGCGGCACGGCCTGCAGAATCCCAATGCGCGCTACCGCAAGGAAGCCACCGTCGAGGACGTGCTGGCCAGTCCGGTGGTCGCCGATCCGCTGCGGCAACTCGACATCTGCGCCACCTCCGATGGCGCCGCAGCCCTGATCGTGGCCAGCGCCGATTTCGCCCGCAAGCACCTGGGCTCGCTCGACGGCGTGCCATCGGTACGTGCGATCAGCACGGTCACGCCTCGCTATCCGCAGCACCTACCCGAATTGCCGGATATCGCAACGGATTCCACCGCAGTGGTGGCCGCGCCCGAACGCGTGTTCAAGGACCAGATCCTGGACGCGGCCTACGCCGAGGCCGGCATCGGCCCAGAGGACGTCAGCCTGGCCGAGGTCTACGACCTGTCCACCGCACTCGAGCTGGACTGGTACGAGCACCTGGGGCTGTGTGCCCGGGGCGAAGGCGAGCAACTCCTGCGCAGCGGCGCCACCACCCTCGGCGGCAAGGTTCCGGTCAATCCGTCCGGCGGTCTGGCCTGTTTCGGCGAAGCGATCCCGGCCCAGGCCATCGCCCAGGTGTGCGAGTTGACCTGGCAGCTCAGGGGCCAGGCCATCGGCCGGCAGGTCGAGGGCGCCACCGTCGGCGTCACCGCCAACCAGGGGCTCTTCGGTCATGGCTCGTCGGTGATCGTCGCCAGATAATTCCTCCGGCGAGCGTGCATGTTGGTCCACCGACACGCCGCGCGGGCCGCACTTTTGTGCACCCTCGGCGGTTGAATGTTCGGTCATGGCCGAGATGGTGACGGTCCGTGTCAAACCGGGCAGCAAGAAGGGCCCGCTGGTCGAATGCGGTGACGACGGCGATCTGACGATCTATGTCCGGGAACGCGCCGTCGACGGGAAGGCCAACGCCGCCGTCGTCCGGTTGTTGGCCGACTACCTGGGGGTGCCGCGCGAGCAGCTGAAACTGGCCTCGGGTGCGACGAGCCGGCTCAAGCGGTTTCGCATCGACTGACCCTGCCCGCGAGGGTGCGCAGAAGTACGGACGCAGCGGCGTGTCGGCGGGCCGACACGCACGCTCGCCGAGAATCAGGGCGCGTCGATGAGACGGCGGGTCGGCTCGCCGCGGTAGCGCGACGGCCGGCCCCCGATCCGGCAGGCGCGCCACATCAACCGTGCGGCCGGGTTCATCAAATCGACCTCGTAACAGAGCATTCGGATATCGCTGTACATGTCCTGCAACATCTGACGCGAGGCCGGATCACCGAAGAAGGCCTGCCGGCGGACCCCGCGCGGAATCCCCAGCTGCGCGAAGAAGCTCCGCGGCAGCACCAGGAATGCGCCGCAGAGCATTCGCATGACGAGCGGAACGTACAGCGACAACAGGAACCGGTCGAATCGAGGAATACCCGGCACGCTGCGACCAAGGTAGGAATGGGCGAACGAGATGTGCCGCGCCTCCTCGGCCACGTGGATCGCGACGATCCGCTCGAGTATCGGATGCGTCGGGGTGGCGTCGCGCAGGATGGCGGTCTGGGTGCAGTCGAACGGCACCTCGCCCGCCAGCACGCCGAAGAAGAACGAATTGGGCATCGGGCCGGCGGCCAGTGTCAGTGCCGGCGAGAGCCAGCGCAGCCACCGCGGCATTCCGTCGACGTCGGCCCCGGTCCGGTTCACCATCTCCTGGAACATCATCATGTGATTGCACTCTTCGACGGATTCGTGCACGCAGTAACGAAATTCGGGTGAACCGTTGGGCAGCCGGAACGTGTAGTTCATCAACCCGCGGACCAGAATGCTCTCGAACTGCATGGCCACCTTGGCGATATTGGCCTGTCGACATAGTCCGATCTCGATGCGCCTGCTCCGAGACTGCGCGAGATACCAGGGATGGCGTCCGAGCGCGTCGGTGCGCGGCAGGATCCAGCGCGGGTCGTCGGGTCCGACGCGGAAGTCGGGATGGTCCCAGTCGATGTCGCGGTAGGCCTGGAAACTGCGGCGCACCGAGCCCTGACACAGCGTTGCCAGGGTCTGCAGATACTCGGTGTCGTCGAAGACATCGCGGCGACGCCGTCGCCGGCGGACACTCCGTCGCCAGCCGAGACCGCAGACCATGATGAGGACCAGGGTCCAGCAAGTAATTGCTGCCAACTCCCCACCAGCCCCTCGGACTCGGCCACCGGCGAACCATCGCTCGGCGACAGCAAACAAATGCGGGAACAAACATACACGGCAATATGGCAGCGTGGCCAGCTTGAACGCTCCAAGAATCTGTGACACCCCACACCACGAGCTCGAAGTCCGACCATGTTTCAGCTACGAAAATATTGACAGTGCCGACAGTGTGCGGCAGCAATATGAAATTTGCTGGACTCAGGCAACGCCCAGATAGGCCGCGCGCACGCTGTCGTCGGCCAGCAGATCCCGCGCCGGCCCGGACCGGGTGACCGTGCCCGTCTCGAGGATGTAGGCCCGGTCGGATCGGCTCAACGCCTGCTGGGCGTTCTGCTCGACCAGCAGGACCGTGGTGCCCTGCTTGTTGATCTCGGTGATGATCTTGAAGATCTGCGAGATCACCATCGGCGCCAGACCCATCGACGGCTCGTCCAGCAGCAGTACCTTGGGCCGGGCCATCAGCGCCCGGCCGATGGCCAGCATCTGCTGCTCCCCACCCGAGAGGGTGCCACCAACCTGCGAGCGGCGTTCGGCCAACCGCGGGAAGGTTTCGAATACCCAGTCCAGTCGTTCGTCGTGTTGCGCCTTGTTGTCGAATGTCCGCCCGTAGCAACCCATCTCGAGGTTCTCGACAACCGTCATACCGGGAAAGACCCCACGGCCCTCCGGGGCCTGGATCAACCCGTCGATGACCCGCTGGTGCGGTTTGACCCGAGAAACATCCCGACCGTCGAACCACACCGATCCCGAGGTCAGCGGCCGCAGACCGGAGATCGCCCGCATCATCGTGGTCTTGCCGGCCCCGTTGGCGCCCAGCAGGGTGACCAACTCCCCCTCCCGCACCAACAGCGAAACCCCGTGCAGCGCTTCGATTCTGCCGTAGTTCACCACGACATCGCGGACCTCCAGCAGCACCCTGCGGTCGTCACTCGAGTTCGTCATCGGGCACTCCCAGGTAGGCGGCGATCACCGCCGGATCCTCCCGGATCTCGGCGGGCAGTCCGTCGGCGATCTTGCGGCCGAACTCCAGCACCACGATCCGGTCGGTCACCCCCATCACCAGACGCATGTCGTGTTCGATGAGCAGCACCGTGTAGCCGTCGTCGCGGATCGCCCGGATCAACTCGATCAGGGCGGCCTTCTCGCTCGGATTGAACCCGGCGGCAGGCTCGTCCAGGCAGAGCAGTTTGGGCTCGGTGGCCAGTGCTCGCGCGATCTCGAGGCGCCGCTGGTCGCCGTAGGGCAGGTTCTTGGCCTTCTCCTCGCCGCGGTGGGCGATCCCGACGAATTGCAGCAGCGCGGCGGCCTTCTCGATGGCGCTGTGCTCCTCCCGGCGATGCCGCGGCGAGCGCAGAACGGCCCCGGGCACCGACGTTCGGTGCCGCGCATCGGTGGCGACGACGACGTTCTCGAGCGCCGTCATCTCACCCCACAGCCGAACGTTCTGGAACGTCCGGGCGATCCCGCGGCGGGTGATCTGATGACGCTTGATCCGGCCCAGCGGCTCACCGTCGAAGGTCACCGAACCGGATGCCGGCCGGTAGACCCCGGTGATGGCGTTGAAGCAGGTGGTCTTACCGGCGCCGTTGGGTCCGATGAGTCCGAGGATCTCCCCCCGCCGGATCTGGAAGCTCACCGAATCCAGCGCGGTCAGGCCGCCGAACTTGACGGTCAAATCGGTTGTCTCCAGCAGGACCTGACCCTCGGCGACGTTGACATCGCGGTGCAGGGCGGCCATCTCCTCGTCGATGACGGGCGTGTCGTCCGCGTGCTCGTCCGGTGCAGTCATGCGGCCGCCTTGGAACCCGGTCCGCCGGATGCGCCCTTCAACAGTGCACGTGCCCGCTTGCCGTAGGCCAGCAGCTGCTGGCGCACCGGGAACAGGCCCTGCGGCCGGAAGATCATCAGCAGCACCAGCGCCAGGCCGAAGAACAGGTACTTCAGATCGCCCAGATTCACCCCGAACAGGTGCACGCCCATCAGCCGGTTGGGCAGGTAGACGATCACGAACGCGCCGAAGATGACACCCAGCTTGTTGCCCTGCCCGCCGAGCACCACCGCCGACAGGAAGAGCATCGAGTTGATGATGTTGAAGTTCGTGGGGATGACGAACTGAACCTGGCCGGCATACAGCGCGCCGGACAGCCCGCCGATGCCGGCACCGATGACGAAGGCCCACAGCTTGAACTTGAACGTGTTGACGCCCATCATCTCCGCGGCGTCCTCGTCCTCCCGGATCGCCACCCACGCCCGTCCGACCCGGCTGCGCTCGAGGTTGCCGACGATGAGCAGGACCACCGCGACCAGGACCAGACCCAGCCAGTACCACCAGGTTCCGTAGTTCGAATTGCCCATGGCGTTACCGGCCGAGAAGTAGCCACCGGGAACGCGATCCTCGCCGAAGCGCGGGTAGGCGATGCCGCCGAGACCGCGCGATCCGTTGGTGACGTCATTGAGGTTGTCCGCCAGCAGCCGGATGATCTCACCGAAGCCCAGGGTCACGATCGCCAGATAGTCGCCGCGCAGCCGGAGCGTCGGGAACCCGAGAATGAGGCCGGCCAGCGCGGTGAAGGCCATCGCCAGCGGCACGCACGAGAGCCATGCCCAGTCCTTGCTGAACATCCCGTGCGCACTCAGCTGGTTCCACGGGCTCTGCGGACTGGTCAGCAGCGCCACCGTGTAGGCGCCGACGGCATAGAACCCGACGTACCCCAGGTCGAGCAGACCCGCCTGGCCCACCACCACGTTGAGCCCGATCGCCACCAGGGCGATCATCGCGAACTGGGCCATCACCCCGTCGAAGCTGACCCCGGGGGTGTTCAGGAAGGACGGTGTGTAGATGGGCAGCAGCGCCATCACCGCGAATCCGATGACGCCGAATCCCCACTTCTGCACCCGGGTCAGTTCATCCCACCAGGTGCGCAGGCCGTCACCGGGTGCCGAGAACATCCGGGCCGCTTGATGTTTCGGGGCGGTCATACGCGCGCCTTCCCGAGGCTCTCACCCAGGATGCCGGTGGGCCGGATCAACAGCACCAGGACCAGCAGCACGAAAGCGACGACGTCGCGCCACTGGGTGCCGAACAGCATCTGGCCGTAGTTCTCCATCACGCCGAGAATCAACCCGCCCAACAGGGCGCCGCGCAGGTTCCCGATACCGCCGAGGACGGCGGCGGAGAATGCCTTGATGCCCAACAGGAATCCGCCCGAGTAGATGATTCCCTGCGGCACCTTCAGGGTGTAGAGCAGCGCCGCCGCCCCGGCGAGCAGTCCGCCGATGAGGAATGTCGTCATGATCACTCGTTCCCGCGACACCCCCATCAGCGTGGCCGTCGTCGGGTCCTGCGCAACCGCACGGATGCCGCGGCCGAACTTGGTGCGGTTGATCACGATGTCGGTCAGCAGCGCGAAAACCAGTGCGGCCCCGATGATCACGAGCGTCACGTTGCTGACGTGGGCGCCCAGCACCGTGAACTGCACCTTCGGTTGCACCAGGATGATCGGCTGCTGCGCGTTGTTGCCGCCGTAGCCGTGGATGAGCTGCGGCAGGATGAAGTGCACGAACTCCTGGATCACGAAGGACATTCCGATCGCGGTGATCAAGAACGTCAACGGCCGGGCATTGCGGCGCCGCAGCGGCCGGTAGGCCACGAATTCCAGTCCGACAGCGGCACTTCCGGACACCAGCATCGCGAACAGCATCGCGATGCCCAGGTAGAACACGGTCAGCAGGACACCCTTGTTGTAGGCGTTGCCGCTGGGGGTGAACCCCAGGATCATGTCGAGGCAGAAGTAGGCGCCGAACATGCCGAGCATGAAGATCTCGGAGTGGGCGAAGTTGATCAGCCGCAGCACCCCGAACACCAGCGTGTAGCCGACGGCCACCAAGGCGTAGATCGAACCCCAGGACAGGCCGTCGATCGTCAACTGCCAGAAGCTCTTCAGCAGCCCATCGACATTGAAGTTGATGTTGGCCGCCAGACAGGCGTACTGGTTCAGGCAATCGGCCGTCATCCGGTGGCGGGCTCCTTCAGCTGGTGGAAGTGCAAGACGCGCCCGAGGCCGTCGGGTCTCGGGCGCGTCTCACGCGTATGTGGTTACTGAACCTTGTAGATCCAGACCATGGCGTCGGTCAGTTCACCGGTGTCGGTCCACTGGTAGTGGCGCGCCACGCCCTGGCCCTGGTAGTTGCGGACGAAGTCCAGCAGGTCCGCGCGGGTGATCTTGCCCGAGTCGATGCCCTTGAGCATGATCGTGCCGAGGTCGTAGCCCTCGAGGCTGTAGGTGCCGGCGTCCTGGCCGAACTTCTCCTTGTAGTTCTTGGCGAAGTCGCCGGTGGCCGGGCTGCACGGGCAGGACAGGATGGCGTCCTTGGAGGACTGACCGGCCTGCTTGACGAACTCGGGATCCTTGGTTCCGTCGGCACTGGCGAACGTGCCGGTGAAGCCGCCGTCGCGCAGCTGCTGCACGAACGGTGCGGCCTCGGCGTAGTAACCGGAGTAGAACACGGCCTCCGGCGAAGCGCCCTTGACCTGGTTCACCGCGGCCGAGAAATCCTTGTCGCCCTTCTTCACCGAGATATTGCAGGACGCGTCCGCCACGCCGGCGAGTGTGTCGCGCACGACCTTGGCCAGACCGAGGCCGTAGTCGGTGCTGTCGTCGACGACGCAGACCTTCTTGTACCCGAGGTTGTTCTTCAGGTAGTTGGCGATCGACTGACCCTGCACACCGTCGTTGGACAGGCCACGGAAGAACGTCTTCCAGCCCTGCTCGGACAGCGTCACGTTGGTGGCCGACGCCGTGGTGGCGGCCAGTCCGGCCTGGTCGAAGATCTGACCGGTGGCCTTGGTCTCACCCGAGAACGCCGGACCGATCAGGCCGATGGTGAAGGCGTCGTCGACGATCTGCGGGGCCACCTGGGTGGCCTTCTGCGGGTCGCCCTCGGTATCGAAGGTCTTCAGCTGGACCTGGCATCCGGGATTGGCCGCATTGTGCGCGTCGACGGCCATCTGCACACCGTTCTTGATGTTGACGCCCAGCGCGGCGTCGGCGCCGGTCAGGGCGCCGGCCATCGCCAGCGACACCGGCGGGCAGGTGGCCTTGCCGTCGCCGGCGGGGTCGACAGGGGTGGATCCGGCGGGGGGTTTGACCTCGGCGCCGTTCTGGTCGATCGGAATCTGTTCGACGATCTTGAGGTCGCTGGCCTCCGCGGTACTACCGCCGCCGCCGCTGGACTGCGACTGCTGCTGGCAGCCGGCGACGCCGAACGCCAACAGGGCTGCCGAACCGAGAACCACCGCACTTCGCATTGTGCGACCGCGCACTATCCACCTCCAGGTAAGTGTTCACGAAGGCCCCGACGGGCCTGGCCGGCCCCCCAACGCTTCGGAAAGAACATAGCCAACCGGCGACGTAATCGCGTGGTGTTGGCGCAGGCGTGCCGTCGCGTCGAACGGCAGGCAGGGCAAAGGCAGCGGTCAGCGCGGTCAAAGAGGACAGAACGGCGCGACGGGAAACGCAGTGTTAACGCGCCCCGTCGGCTCCGACGGGCTGTCTATGGCGTGTCGGGGGCACCCTCGGCAGCGGGATCCAGCGTCTCGAGGACCACCTCGGCCACCCGCTTCATGGTGGTGCGACGGTCCATCGCCGCGCGCTGGATCCACTTGAACGCCTCCGGTTCCGACATGCCCTGCTTGGCCTGCAGCAGTCCTTTGGCGCGTTCGACCAGCTTGCGGGTCTCGAGACGGTCGCCCAGCGTGGCGACCTCCTTCTCCAGCGCGGAGATCTCGCTGAACCGGGTGACCGCAAGTTCGATGGCGGGGATCAGATCGCTGATGGAGAACGGCTTGACCAGGTACGCCATCGCGCCGGCGTCGCGGGCCCGCTCGACGAGGTCGCGCTGGGAGAAGGCGGTGAGCACCACGATCGGGGCGATGCGCTTCTCGGCAATCTCCCGGGCGGCGTCGATGCCGTCGCGACGCGGCATCTTGACGTCCATGATGACCAGATCGGGGGTCAGCTTCTCGGCCAGCTCGACCGCCTCCTGGCCGTCACCGGCCTCACCGACGACCTCGTAACCCTCCTCGCGCAGCATCTCGGCGAGGTCGAGCCGGATCAGCGCCTCGTCCTCGGCGATGAGTACGCGGTGTGCGGGGGCCTCGGCGGCGTCGGTGCTCATCGGCCCATTGTCGCGCAGTCGGTTCACGATCACCCGCCACGGGGCCGACGATGTCGCCGGGGCGATCATCTATGGTGGTTAGTCGCGCGCGCCCTCGTATCCCAATTGGCAGAGGAAACGGATTCAAAACCCGTGCAGTGTGAGTTCGAGTCTCACCGAGGGCACCAGGACTGACCGGGCTACCCGCCGACCCGCAGCGCGGCCCGTGGGCTCAGGCCCACTCGCCGAATGTCGTTGTCGTAGTGCGCCAGTACCCGCGGATCCATCACGCGGCGCCACAGTGGCGGAACGAGCGCGAGCAGCACCATGGTGCCGTAGCCGGCCGGCAGTTGCGGTGCCTCGGTCCTGGTGCGCAGCGTCTGATACCGGCGGGCGGGGTTCGCATGGTGGTCGGAATGCCGCTGCAGGTGGAACAGCAACAGGTTGGCCACCAGGGTGTCGCTGTTCCAGCTGTGCTCCGGCGACACTTTCTCGTAGCGGCCGTTCGACAGCTTCTGCCGACGCAGGCCGTAATGCTCGAGGTAATTGACCGTTTCCAGCAGGCCGATGCCGATGACGGCCTGCGCCGCCAACCAGGGCAGCACCACCGGACCGAACCAGACCCCGAGAACGACGAACAGCCCGGCCGTCATCGCCCAGGAATTGAGGACGTCGTTGCGGGGGTTCCAGCGCGTGCGCCCGGCCCGGTCCCACCGCCGCGACTCGAGCGCCCACGCCGAACGCACACTCCCGACGAGGGACCGCGGCACGAAGTGGTACAGACTCTCGCCGAACCGTGACGTGGCCGGATCCTCCACCGTCGCAACGCGTTTGTGATGGCCGCGATTGTGCTCGACATAGAAATGTCCGTAGCAGGTTTGCGCCAGGGCCACCTTGCTCGCACGGCGTTCGGTCCGGCTGGTCTTGTGGCCGAGTTCGTGTGCGGCATTGATCGCTACGCCGCCGATTATCCCGACGGTCACCATCAGGCCGATCTTGTCGATGAAGCCCATCACCAGCCAACCGCCGCCGGCCCACAGCCAGCAGGCGAAGATCAGCGAGAGGTACTGCGCCGGCAGATACAGATAGGTGGCCCAGCGGTAGAGCGGGTCGTCTTCGAGTGTTTCCAGGGTGGCGGCCGACTGATCGGACGACCGGGAACCGACGAGGAGGTCGAGCACCGGGATGATCCCGAACGTCACAACGGGCGCCAGCCACCAGAACGCGCCCCAGCCCGTCAGCTGCACCAGCGCCCAGGACGCGAACACCGCGCCGGGAACGAACGCCGTCAACATGAAGACGAACCGACGGAGACTGCGCCGGCGTCGGGGCGCGGGCGCCGACACCGTGGCCATCGTGGGACGCGCCCCCATCGCGTCTAGTCGATTCGACACGCGAGCATGATAGCTCGGACCACGCGAAGGGGTCACGTTTCGATCACGACGGCGCGCCGGACAATTACCGACACCAGGTTGATATTGCCCCGTCAACGCACTTCAGCAGGCCGCACGCGACCGAAGACGCGTTGCGCGAGATCTGGCGGCGAATTCAGCCGGATTGCAGAAATGAGTTTGCCACCGGGGGCGGACTGTCAGATTCCGCGGTCCGGCTCAGGCCATCTGCTCGGCCGTGGCGCGGCTGCGCCTCGGATCGGTGCCCGGGATGTGCATCGGTGACGTGGGCGCCGCCACCTCATCCGCACCGGCCACCCGCCGCTGGGCGGCCCGGAACTCCGGCAGCGGGCCCATCGTGAAGTGGATGCCGTTGATCACCGACCACACCGCGGCCTGCCGGGCGGCTCGTTCGACGGGATTGGGTGGACGGTGCATGACCATGGCCGCGGCCCAGCTGGGCAGCGTGTCACGAATGGCCCAGTCGATGAACTCGCCGCCGGGCGGCTGCGCCTGGGCCGCGGCGAGGTTCGGACCGGTGGCCATGGCCGCGCCGTAGGTCAGTGCCAGCTTGGGCAGGTACTCCCGTAGGCAGTCGAGGGTGTCCGCCTTGGTCTCGGGCAGGTCGGTACCGCCCAGCGCGTGGCCGACCTTGACGAACTCGCGGTAGTAACGGTCGATCTTGCTGCCCCGCAACGGGTTCGGATGGTAGTACTCGTGCGCGGTGGCGATGCCCCAGACCACCGTCGCGTAGTTCCACCGCAACCAGTCCGGGTCGTCGGCGTCGTAGGGCAGGCCGTCGGGACGGGTGCCCTTCACGGTGTGGTGCATGGCACGCACCGTGTTGGCGACGCGCTCGGCGGTGGCCGTCGAACCGTAGGCCGTGCCGATGAAGAACGACACCGAATGACCCAGGCGAACCGCGGCACCCTCGGGATCGACCTGCATGGTCGGCTCACCGCGCTCGTCACGTTCCACGATCCGCGAGTGGTCGACGCCCATCCAGAAGATGCTCGGGTCGAACCGTTCCAGGTAGGCCGCACACTGCAGCCCGAACACCAGCGCGGGCATGTGGGAATGCACGTACCAGACCGCGCTGCCCGGACCGAACCAACCCGGATCACCTTGCGGCCCAGCGAATTCCAGACCGCGGAAGTAGCGGCTGCGGATCTCGTCGTCATAGAACTGGGTTATCCGCTGCTGCATGAGCTGGTGTGGCAATCGGGGCATCAGAGGGAGCGCGGGCAGGGAGGGCAGCTGCATGATCGGCAGCCTACATTTCTGGATACACCTGTGTCCAGACTGGTCCGCGCTAGGCTGTCGGTCATGTCGAGCCCGACCCGCTGGGCCGGTGTGCCGCTGACCGACCGCCGCGCCGAACGCCGCGCCCTGCTGGTCGAGGCGGCCTTCGAACTGTTCGGCGCCGAGGGCGAGAGCGCGGTGTCGGTGCGCTCGGTGTGCCGTCGAACATCGTTGAACACGCGGTACTTCTACGAGAGCTTCCCCGACACCGACCAATTGCTCGGCGCCGTCTACGACCGCGTGGCCGAGGGCCTCAATGCGGAGGTGGAGGCCGCGATCGCCGCCACCGACGGCACCGACATCGAGCAGACCCGGGCCGGCATCCGTGCCGTGCTCGGGTTCAGTTCCGCCGATCCGCGCCGCGGCCGGGTGTTGTTCACCGAGGCGCGGGCCAACCCGGTGCTGTCGGCCCGCCGCGAGATCGCCCAGGAACTGCTGCGCCAGATGGTGCTCAGCGAACGCGCCCAGGCGCATCCGCGCGAGAAGCCGGTCACGACGGCCGTCGCGGCGGCGATGTACACCGGCGCGATGGCCGAACTGGCGCAGCAATGGCTGGCGGGCAACCTGGGTGACGACCTCGAAGCCGTGGTCGCCCACACCGTCCGATTGATGCTGTTCACCCACTGATCCGGCCCCGCACGCTACGCTGACGTCGTGGCGGGCACGCGCCGCTCGACCCCTTCCGCGCTGACGAGTCCGCGATCCCGTCGGCCGAATCCCTGTGTTACCGCGCGCAATGCGCACTACGCGGAAGCGGCGGTACGCAGATTTCGCGTCCTCCGAATCACCGCGGTCATCGCGGCGCTCGTCAGCGCCGGCTTCGGCTTCTACCAACTGACGCTCGGCTCGGCGTTGTGGCCGATGGGCATCATCAACATCGCGACCGCCGTGGCCTTCCTGGCCCTTCCCCTGCTGCGCGGCTTCGGCGAACTCGTCCCGGCCCTGGCCTTCACCGCGCTGGCCTACGCGTCGCTGTTCTACATCACCTGGCACGTCGGGACCGGCTCCGGGTTGCTGTTCTACTACCCGATCGCGGCGACCATCGTCGTGCTGACCCTGGGTGTCGAACGCATCGCGCTGGCCGGTGTCCTGGCTGCGATCGGGGTGGCGCTGGCCATCATCCTCGAGCTCACCGTCCCGGCCGACACGGGGCTCCAGCCGGACTGGAGCATCACCGTCGGTTTCATCGTCTCGATCACCGCGGCGGCGGTGATGGCCTTCGCGGCGGTGTGGTTCGTCCTGCGCGAGATCGACCGCGCCGAAACCGCGATGGAAATGGAATACGAACGCTCGGAACAACTTCTGGCGAACATCCTGCCCGCCAGCATCGCCGCCCGGCTCAAGGATCCCGCGCACGACATGATCGCCGACCGCTACGACGACGCGTCGATCCTGTTCGCCGACATCGCCGGCTTCACCGAACGCGCCAGCGAGATCGCGCCCTGCGATCTGGTGGCCTTCCTGGACCACGTCTACAGCGAGTTCGACCTGCTGGTGGATCGTCACGGCCTCGAGAAGATCAAGACCACCGGGGACGCCTACATGGTGGTCAGCGGCGTGCCGAACCCGCGTGCTGACCACGCGCAGGCGCTGGCGGCGCTGGCACTGGACATGGCGCAGGCCGTCGCGCGGATGCGTGACCCGCAGGGACACGGCGTCGGCATGCGCATCGGGCTGGCGAGCGGACCGGTGGTGGCCGGCGTGGTGGGTTCGCGGCGGTTCTTCTACGACGTGTGGGGCGACGCCGTCAACGTCGCCTCCCGGATGGAGAGCACCGACCCGACGGGGCGCATCCAGGTGCCGCAGAACGTCTACGAACGCCTGCGCGACGAGTTCGCGTTCACCGAGCGCGGCGACGTCGACGTCAAGGGCAAAGGGGTGATGCACACCTGGTACCTGGTCGGCCGGCAGGAGACATCCGCGCCGGCAGCCGACGGCGCGACGGTGTTGCCGCCCGTCAGCGGATCGCGCCGTTGATCACCGGCGTGTCGATGGTGCCCCGCTCGACGCCCCACAGGGTCGCGATGGTCTTGTACTCCCCCGACTTCATCAGATGCACGAGCGCTCGGCGCAGGGATTCGGCCAGCGGCGAGCCCCGCCGCACCGGATAGCCGTATGGCCCCGCGTCGAATATCTCCCCGGCCGGGGCCAACGCGCCACCGCTGGTCTTGATCGCAAAGCCGGTGACCGGTGAATCCGCCGACATCGCATCGACGTGACCGGCGAGCAGGGCCGCGGTCAGATCGTCCTGCCGCTCGAAGACCACGCTCTCGATCGGGGGCAGCCCCGCGGCCACACACGCGTCACTCTTGTGCGGCAACTCGTTGGTCTGCTGGATCACCCCGGTGGTGACACCGACGCGGAGTCCGCACGCGTGCGCCGGGTCGATCGGCGGCCCGGGCCGCTGCGCCCACAGCGTGCCGGCTTCGAAGTAGGTGACGAAATCCACCAGACGCTCCCGCTCGTCGGTATCGGTCACCGAAGACATCCCGATGTCGAAATCACCGGACTGCACCGAGGGCAGGATCGTATCGAAGTCGACCTCCCGGTATTCCGGCGTCACACCGAGCACGCGCGCGACGGCGTTCATCAGGTCGACGTCGAAGCCCACCAGCTGCCCGTAGCCGTCCCGGAATTCGTTTGGCGCATAAGGAATGTTGACGCCGACGATCAATCGTCCGCGCGACCTGATGTCCTCGGGCAGGGTCGCGGCGATCGACGGCACTGCACCGAGGGTCACCGGGGCGTCGGCCGGGTGCTGATCACCGGGACCCCGGTGTGCGAGCACCTGCCAGACCCCGAGCCCGCCGGCGGCCAACAGCACCGCGGCCAGCGCCGCCAGCACCGCGGTGCGGCGCGACCCGCTCCGCGACCCGGGCTCACCCGCCGAGTGCCGGCCCCGGCCACGCGATGCACGCACCCGGGGTTCGTCCACCGCCGCACGGACCGCGACCGCCAGATCGCGGCCGGTCTGGTAGCGGTCGTCGGGGTCCTTGGCCATGCCCTTGGCGATGATGGCGTCGAAGGCGGCCAACGAGGGATCGTCGTCCGACGGGCGCGGCGGGGTCGACATCAGATGCCCGGCGATCTGCTGCTCGAGGCTGTCGCTGGGATACGGGCGCTTCCCCGTGAGGCATTCGTAGAACACGCAGGTGAGCGCATAGATGTCCGAGCGGGTGTCACTCTGCCCGCTGTTGAACCGCTCCGGGGCCATGTACGCCAGCGTTCCCAGCGTGCTGCCCGCGGTGGTCAGGCCCGGCTCGCCGGCGGCGCGGGCCAGGCCGAAGTCGATGAGATAGACGAATTCCCGGTCGGAGATCAAGATGTTCGTCGGTTTGACGTCGCGGTGCACCAGGCCGTTGGCGTGCGCAGAGTCCAGCGCCGACGCGACCTGCTCCACCACCACCGCGCCGAGCCGCGGCCCGAGCGGTGTATCCCGTTGCGCCAGAAGGTTTCCGAGGTTCTCACCTTCGATGAGCCGCATATCCAGATAGAGCCGGCCGTCGATCTCACCGTAGCCGTGGATCGGCACGACATGCGGGTCGTTGACACCCGAGGCGGCCTGCGCCTCGCGCCGGAATCGCTCCTGGAAGACCGTGTCGCGGGCCATCTGGACCGGTAGCACCTTGAGCGCGATGATGCGGTCGGTATTGGTGTCGCGGGCGCGGTACACCTCGCCCATCCCGCCCCGACCGAGCAATTCGAGCAATTCGTACTGCCCGAAGCGTGTCCCCTCCACGTGGTTTTCCCCAGACTCCCCGGCGCTGCCGGTGGCTACATCACCTTGGAAAGAAACGCCTGCGTCCGTTGGTGCTGCGGGTTGGCCAGCACCTCGCGCGGCGGACCCGCCTCCACGATGACGCCGCCGTCCATGAACACCAGCTGGTCGGCCACCTCCCGGGCAAAGCCCATCTCATGGGTCACCACGACCATCGTCATGCCCGCTGCCGCAAGAGCTTTCATGACGGCCAGCACCTCACCGACGAGCTCTGGGTCCAGTGCCGAGGTGGGCTCGTCGAACAGCATCAGCTTGGGTTCCATGGCCAGTGCCCGGGCGATCGCGATGCGCTGCTGCTGCCCGCCGGACAGTTGCGCCGGGTAGGCATCGGCCTTCGCCGACAGCCCCACCTTGCCCAGCAGATCCTTGGCGCGTGCGAGTGCCTCGGCCTTCTTCACTCCCTTGACCTGCATCGGCGCCTCGATGATGTTGGCCAGCGCGGTGCGGTGCGGGAACAGGTTGAAATGCTGGAACACCATGCCGATGTCACGGCGCTGGCGCGCGGCGTCGCGCGGGGACATCTCGTAGAGCTTGTCGCCGCGCTCCCGATATCCGATGAGCTCACCGTCGACATAGAGCCGGCCGCCATTGATCTGCTCGAGGTGGTTGATGCACCGCAGGAAGGTCGACTTGCCCGAACCGGACGGCCCGATCAGCACCAGCACCTGGCCGCGGCCGATCTCGAGTGTGACGCCCTTGAGCACCTGAAGCGCGCCGAAGTTCTTGCACACCCCCTCGGCCTTGACCATGGGGACCTTGCCGGTGGCGGAAGCGGTCATACGTGGCCCACCTCTCCGAGCTGTTCGGCCTCGTTGAGCGCCTCGAGCTGCTTGGCGGTCAGCTTGCGCGAGGCGCCGCGGGAGAAGTACTCCTCGAGGTAGTGCTGCCCGACCATCAGGATGCTGGTGACCAGCAGGTACCAGGCGGAGGCGACGATCAGCAGCGGAACGGGTTCGAAGATCACCGCGGAGATGTTTCGCTGGGCACCGAACAGGTCCTTGGTGAACGGCACCGCGGCCACCAGCGAGGTGGTCTTGAGCATGCCGATGAACTCGTTGCCGGTGGGCGGGATGATCACCCGCATCGCCTGCGGCAACACCGTGCGCCGCATGGTCATCCACCACGACATCCCCAGGGCCACCGAGGCTTCGTGCTGCCCCTCGGGCACCGAGGAGATGCCGGCCCGGATGATCTCGGCCAGGTACGCGGCCTCGTTGAGGGCCAGACCGACGACCGCGAGCCAGAAGTACGGTGCCAGGCTCTGGATGTTCAGGTGAAAGAAGTTGGGCCCGAACGGGATTCCGAGCTGGATGTTCTTGTAGATGGTGGGGACCAGGCCCCAGAACACCAGCTGGACCCAGACCGGGGTGCCGCGGAAGATCCACAGATAGACCCACGAAACGGCGCGCAGCACCGGATTCGGCGACAGCCGCATCACCGCGAGCATCACCGCGAGCACGATGGCCAACACCATCGACAACACGGTGAGCTCGAGGGTCACCACGACGCCCTTGACGATGCGCTCGTCGAGGATGTACTTGCCGAATACGGGCCAGCGGTAGGCCGGGTTGGTGGCCGCGCCGTAGAGGAACAGCGCGGCCAGGACCAGCACGACGATCGCCGTCACCCAGCGCCAGGGATGCCGCAGCGGAACCGCATCGATCGCGGCGGGCGTGGCAGGCCCGGTGCCGGGCGGCGGCGAATCGTCGGTGCTCATCGATTACGAAACCGGACTCAGTTGATCGCGCCGTTGATCACCGGTTTGTCGATCATGCCCTTCTCGACGCCCCAGTTGGTGGCGATGGTCTTGTAGTCGCCACTCTCGATGAGATGCTCCAGCGCCTTCTGCATCGCCGCGGCCAGGGCCGAACCCTTCTTCACCGGCCAGCCGTACGGCGCCGAATCGAAGATCTCACCCGCCTGCTCGAGCTTGCCGTTGCTCTGCTTGATCGCGTACAGCGTCACCGGCGAATCGGCCGACATCGCGTCGGCCTGGCCCAGTACCACGGCGTTGGTGGCCTGGTCCTGACCGTCGAACTTGAGGATCTCGATGGCCGGCTTGCCCTCGTCGGTGCACTTCTTGCTGCGGGCCGGCAGTTCTTCGGTCTCCTGGACCGTGGTGGCCTGCACCGCAACCCGCTTGCCGCACGCGGTGTCCGGGGTGATGTCCGCCCCGGCAGGCTTGGCCCACAGCGAGCCGGCCGAGAAGTAGGTGACGAAGTCGACGGTCGCCTCACGTTCCTTGGTGTCGGTGAACGACGACATCCCGACGTTGAAGGTGCCGCCCTGGATGGACGGGATGATCTTGTCGAAGTCCGCCTCGCGGTAATCCGGCGTCAGGCCGAGCGTCGCAGCGATCGCGTTCATCAGATCGACGTCGAATCCGATGATCTTCCCGCTGGGATCCTTGAACTCGTTTGGCGTGTAAGGGACATTCACGCCGACGACCAACTTGCCCGACGACTTGATGTCCTCGGGCACCATGTTCGCGATCGAATCGACCTTCGAAGCCTGGGCCGCGGTGGTCTGCGTGGCCGGAGCCTGGGTATCGGTGTTCTTCGTACATCCCGCGAGCGCCAGCGTTCCCGACAGGGCCACGACGGCGACCGCGCGCAATCCGAGTCCGGACCAACGGCGGACCTGGTTTCCAGCTTCCACTTTGTCTCAACTTTCTGGTCGGGCCGTTTCGTGTGCCCCAAGCAGTGCACGTTAACGACCGTGGAGCCATCTCGCACTGCCGGTAACGGAACAGTAATAAAGCGGCCGCAATCGTGGCAGCAGAACAGGACTTTCCAGCGCAGCGCGGTCTACGCGGGGCCTCGCTGTGCCACACTTTCCGGCATGGAATCCCCTGTGCTCACCGAAGTTCGAAGCCTCGCACCGCACCTTTGGAAGTCCACCCTGCTCTCGGGTGTGCTCGCCGTCATCATGGGTGCACTGATGCTCGCGTGGCCCGGCAAGACTCTGGTCGTCGCGGCCACCCTGTTCGGCGTGTATCTGCTGATCAGCGGTATTGCCCAGGTTTTCTTCGCGTTCTCGCTGCACGTGACCGCCGGCGGCCGGGTGCTGCTGTTCATCAGTGGTGCGGCCTCGCTGGTCCTGGCCGTGCTGGCGTTCCGGCATTTCGGTGAGGGCTATGCGGTTCTGCTGCTCGCCATCTGGATCGCGGTCGGCTTCATCTTCCGGGGCGTCGCGCACACCGTGTCGGCCATCAGCGATCCGGCGCTGCCGGGGCGTGGCTGGGAGATCTTCTTCGGCATCATCAGCCTGATCGCCGGCGTGGTGATGCTGGCCTGGCCGGGCCTGTCGCTGCTGACCCTGTTGATGGTGGTCGGTTGGTACCTGGTGTTCATCGGCGTGTTCGAGATCGTGATGGCCTTCGTCATCCGGAAACAGACCAAAGCCCTGACCTCGTAGCGGGAACACCGGCGATAATCACAGCCGAGGCGTGACCGTCACGCTGGTAATGCCGACTACGAAGTACTACAGTCCGTAGTACTTCGTAGTCGCAGTTCCCCAGCCGGGAGTTGGTGCCAATGGACGCCCTCGATGTTTCACGGTGGCAGTTCGGAATAACGACGGTCTATCACTTCATCTTCGTGCCGCTGACCATCGGCCTGGCGCCGTTGATCGCGGTGATGCAGACCATCTGGCACGTCACCGGTCGCACCGAGTGGTACCGCCTGACCAGGTTTTTCGGGAAGCTGTTCCTGATCAACTTCGCCATCGGGGTGGCCACCGGGATCGTCCAGGAATTCCAGTTCGGAATGAACTGGAGCGAGTACTCCCGGTTCGTCGGCGATATCTTCGGCGCGCCGCTGGCCATGGAGGCCCTGGTCGCGTTCTTCTTCGAATCGACCTTCATCGGCCTGTGGATCTTCGGCTGGACGCGCCTGCCGCGGGCCCTGCACCTGGCCTGTATCTGGATCGTCGCGATCGCGGTCAACCTGTCGGCGTTCTTCATCATCAGCGCCAACTCGTTCATGCAGCATCCGGTGGGCGCGTCCTACAACCCGGCCACCGGCCGGGCCGAATTGCACAGCATCATGGCGCTTTTCACCAACAACACCGGCATCTGGGCCTTCCTGCACGCGGTCACCGCGGCATTCCTGACCGCCGCCACCTTCGTCGCCGGGGTGTGCGCCTGGTGGATGGTGCGCAGCCGTACCCGTGGTGCGCCCGCATCATCGGATTCCGACGCCGCCACCATGTACCGGCCGGCCGCGATCCTCGGTTGCCTCGTCGCGCTGGTCGCCGCGGGCGGGTTGGTGTTCACCGGCGACATCCAGGGCAAGCTGATGTTCCAGCAGCAACCGATGAAGATGGCCTCGGCGGAATCGCTGTGCCACACCGAAACCGACCCGAAGTTCTCCATCCTGACCGTCGGCACCCACAACAACTGCGACGGCATCACCCGTGTCATCGAGGTGCCCTACGTGCTTCCCTTCCTGGCCGAGGGCAAGTTCAGCGGGGTCACTCTGCAGGGTGTCGAGGACCTTCAACAACACGCGGTGGACAAGTTCGGCCCCGGCAACTACCGCCCCAATCTGTTCGTCACCTACTGGTCGTTCCGCGCGATGATCGGATTGTTGCTCGTCCCAGTGCTGTTCGCGCTCACCACGCTGTGGCTGACCCGCCGCGGCCGGACACCCGATCAGCGCTGGTTCGCCCGGTTCGCGTTGTGGACGCTGCCGACACCCTTCCTGGCGTGCTCGGCGGGCTGGGTGTTCACCGAAATGGGCCGCCAGCCCTGGGTGGTGGCCCCCAATCCGACCGGCGACCCGATGGTGCGCCTGACGGTGCAGGACGGGGTGTCGCACCACCACGTCGGGCTGGTCTGGTTCAGCCTCATCGGTTTCACGCTGGTCTATGCGGTGCTCGCGGTCATCTGGTTCTACCTGTTGCGCCGCTACATCAGTGAGGGTCCGCTCGAGCACGACGCCGAACCGGCTCCCCCGGCACCGCCCGATGATGCCGACGTGGCGCCGCTGTCGTTCGCCTACTAGGGAGGTGGTCAACATGGGACTCCAGGAGTTCTGGTTCATCCTCGTCGCGGTGCTGTTCGTCGGCTTCTTCCTCCTGGAGGGCTTCGACTTCGGCGTCGGCATGCTGATGGCACCACTCGGTCGGATGGGCGCCGGGCCTCTTGCTCGCGGAACAACGCCGCTCGCCGAAGCCGGCGTCAAGGAGAAGCACCGGCGGGCGGTGCTGAACACGATCGGCCCGGTGTGGGACGGCAACGAGGTCTGGCTGATCACCGCCGGCGGCGCCATGTTCGCGGCATTCCCCGGCTGGTACGCCACGGTGTTCTCCGGGCTGTACCTACCGCTGTTCGTGATCCTGTTCGCGATGATCCTGCGGGTCGTCGCGATCGAGTGGCGCGGCAAGATCGACGACCCGAAGTGGCGCGCCTGGGCCGACATCGGGATCGCGGTAGGTTCGTGGCTGCCCGCGATCCTCTGGGGCACCGCGTTCGCGATCCTGGTGCGCGGCGTTCCGGTGGACGCCGACAAGCAGATGCAACTCGGATTCACCGATGTGATCAACCCCTACACCCTGCTGGGCGGGTTGGCCACCGCCGGCCTGTTCCTGTTGCACGGTGCGGCTTTCCTCGCCCTGAAGACCGCCGGCGAGGTGCGGACGAACACGCTGGCGTTGGCACGGACGATCGCGCTGCCGGTTCTCGGACTGGTCGCGGCATTCGGGCTGTGGACCGAAGCGCTCCACGGCAAGCCGTGGACATGGGCGGTCTTCGGAGTGGCCGCGGTCAGCCTGGTTACTGCGATCTTGTTGCTGCTGAAGGGGACTCACGACGGGTGGGCGTTCGTCGCGACCACCCTGACCGTCGTCGCGGTGATCGTCATGCTCTTCGGCGATCTCTACCCGAATCTGGTGCCGTCGACCCTGAACCCGGAGTGGAGCCTCACGATCCACAACGCTTCGTCGAGTCCGTACACACTGAAGGTCATGACCTGGGTGGCCGTAGTCACCGCGCCACTGGTGATCGCCTACCAGGCGTGGACCTACTGGGTGTTTCGCGCGCGCATCACCGCCGACCGGATACCGGATCCGATCGGGTTGCCGGGACGCGTGTCCTGACCGGATCCGCGCGCCGGGGACCCATCGACCCGAGACTCTGGCGGGTGTCGGCGTCCACCCGTCGGCACCTGGTTGCCACCGTCGGGTGCAGCGTCGTGATCAGTGTGTGTTCGATCGCCGCGGCGATCGTGCTGGCGCACCTTGTTGCCGGCGTGATCACCGAACCGGCGACGCGTAGCGTGCGGCACTGGGCCGTCTCACTGCTGATCCTGTTGGTGCTCTATCTGTTTCGCGCGCTGGGCACCTGGGTTCAGGCCCGACTCGGCCAGCGCGGCGCCGCGGCGACGATCACCGGGATCGCCGATGGCGTGCTGACCTCGGTGACCGCCGACGATCCCCGCCGGGCCGCGGAATTGCACGACGACGCCGCAGCGGTGCTGTTGCGTGGGCTCGACGGCCTGCGACCGTATTTCACTGCCTATCTGCCGGCGCTGTTCCAGGCGTTGATCCTGACCCCGGCGGCCGTGATCGCGATGGCCTGCTTCGACGTGCGGTCCGCCGTCGTGGTGCTGGTGGCGCTGCCGCTGATCCCGGTATTCATGGTGCTGATCGGACTGGCCACCGCCGATCGTTCGGCGGCGGCCCTGCAGGCGATGTCGACGCTGCAGTCCCGGTTGCTCGACCTCGTCGCCGGCATCCCCACCCTGCGCGCACTGGGCCGCGCCGACGGACCACGCGACCGGATCGCCGAACTCGGTGCGACCCATCGCCGTTCGGCCATGGCCACCCTGCGCATCGCCTTCCTGTCGACGCTCGTGCTCGAATTGATCGCCACCCTGGGCGTGGCGCTGGTGGCCGTCAGCGTCGGCCTGCGGCTGGTCTTCGGCGAGATCACCCTGGCCAATGGGCTCACGGCGCTGCTGCTGGCGCCCGACGTGTTCTGGCCGCTGCGCCGCGTCGGCGTCGAGTTCCACGCCGCGCAGGACGGAAAAGCGGCGGCCGACAAGGCATTTGCGCTCCTCGACCGCGACGGGGGCGTGCCCGCGGCTGGCGGGTCCGCGACCGTCGACGCCCGGGGCGCCACGATCCGGGTCGCCGGACTGTCGGTGGACGGGCGTGACGGACCGGCGCCGGCGGCGCTGACGGTCGACCTCGAGCCCGGCCGGCTGACCGTGCTCACCGGGCCCAACGGCGCCGGCAAATCGACCACCTTCCAGGTGATCACCGGCCTGACCCGGCCGAGTAGTGGAACCGTGCGCGTCGCCGGCGTCGACGTGACCGACCTCGACCTGCGCCGGTGGTGGGCGCAGCTGGCCTGGCTGCCGCAGCGGCCCGTCCTGATCCCGGGGACCATCGCCGAGAATCTCACGCTGTTCGGCGAGCTCGTCGACCTCGAAACCGCCTGCGCGGAGTCAGGTTTCGATGCCGTGATGGCCGGCCTCCCCGACGGTGTGCACACCCGCATCGGGCGCGACGGCGTGGGCCTGTCGCTGGGCCAGCGGCAGCGACTGGGGCTCGCACGGGCCCTCGGTTCCACTGCCCCCGTCCTCCTTCTCGATGAACCCACCGCCCACTTGGATGCCACCACCGAGTCCCGCGTGCTGCGCGCGCTCACCGCCCGTGCCCGCCGCGGCGACACCGTCGTCGTGATCGCCCATCGTCCGTCGGTGCTCGCCGTCGCCGACCACATCAGCGAGGTGGGTCAGCGTGCGCACGTCTGAACCCCTCGTCGCGGCGCTGCGGCTATTGCGGCCCCGGATGTCCCGCCTACTGCTGGCCATCTCGTTCGGCATCGTGTCCCTGGGCAGTGCGCTGGCACTGGCGGCCGTATCCGCCTGGCTGATCACCCGCGCCTGGCAGATGCCGCCGGTGCTCGATCTGTCGATCGCCGCAGTGGCGGTCCGGGCGCTGGCGATCACCCGCGGGGTCATGCACTACTGCGAACGGCTCGCCTCGCACGACACCGCCCTACGGGCAGCATCGAACGCCCGCGCGGAGATCTACGGCCGGCTCGCGGACCAACCAACGGCCCCCGCCGCCCGGCTCTCCGGCGGTGATCTCGCGGGCCGACTCGGCGCCGACGTGGACGAGGTGTCGGACGTCCTGGTGCGCGCGATCCTGCCGATTGCGGTGGCCGCGGTCCTCTCGGTCAGCGCGGTGGCCGGCATCGCGCTGATCTCCGCGCCCCCGGCGGCCGTCCTGGCCGGCTGCCTGCTCGCCGCCGGGGTGGGTGCGCCGTGGTTGTCGGCCCGGGCGGCGACCCGCGACGAACGCGTGGCCCGGCTGCAGCACGCCGGGCGCGACGATGCGACGATGCTGGCCCTCGACCATGCCGCCGAACTCCGGGTCAGCGGCCGGCTCCCGATCGTCATCGCCGAAGCCGCACAGCACCAACGGGATTGGGCCCGGGCGACCGACCGGGCGGCCATTCCCGCGGCATTCGCGGCCGCCGTTCCGGTCGCCGCCGTCGGGATCAGCGTGCTGGGTGCGGCCGTCGCCGGGATCGCGCTGTCCGCCGCGGCCTCCCCCATGACGGTGGCCATCCTGATGCTGCTGCCGCTGTCGGCCTTCGAAGCCACCACGGCGCTGCCGGCGGCGGCCGTCTCCCTGACCCGCGCGCGCATCGCCGCGGCCCGGCTCGTGCCGCTGAGCCTCGAGACGGTGACCCGGAGGCCCTCGGCCGGGCCGGTTCCCGCGCACGCGACCCTGCGGGCCGATCTGCACCCCGGCCCGCCGGTGGAGTTGCCGTCCGGCGCGCGGCTGGCCGTCACCGGCCCCAGTGGGGCCGGGAAGACCACGCTGCTGATGACGCTGGCCGGGCTGATCGCCCCCCGCGCGGGGTCGGTGACCCTCGCCGGGACCCCACTGTCCAGCTACGACGACGCCGCACTGCGGTCCGCGGTCACGTTCTTCGCCGAGGACGCCCACATCTTCGCCACCACCGTGCGCGACAACCTGCTGGTGGTCCGTGGTGACTGCACCGACGCCGAGATCCTCGGCGCGCTGGGCGCCGTCGGGCTGCGGGACTGGCTGGATGCTCTGCCCCACGGTCTGGCGACCGTCCTCACCGGCGGTGCGGCAGCGGTGTCGGCGGGCCAGCGGCGCCGGTTGCTCCTGGCCCGCGCGCTGTTGTCGCGCAGTGCAATCGTCCTGCTCGACGAACCGACCGAGCATCTCGATGCCGACAGCGCCGATGCCATCCTTCGTGAGGTGTTCACCCCTGGGGCGCTCTTCGACGCCGATCGCACCGTCGTGGTCGCCACGCATCACCTGCCGCCCGATCTTGGCTGTCCACGCCTGAACGTCGATCCGGACAGGTACCCTGGCTGCCAATCCGCCGCATCAGGACTGACGGGAGTGTTACGCCATGACTGAACCAAGCGATCCGGCCGCCACGCCGCAAAATCCCACGGAGACTTCGGGTCCTGCGCCGTCGGCGCCATACGGGGCGGGCACGCCACCCCCGGGATACCCGCCGAACTATGCGGCCGGACCGTATCCCGGTGCCTATCCGCCGCCGCCGGCCCCCGGCGGCTACCCGCCCGCACCGCCGCAGCCCTACGCGGGCTACGGGGCCCCCGTGCCGGCCGCTCCGAAGAATGGCCTGGGCATCGCGGCGTTGATCCTGGGCCTGCTGTCGTTGCCCGCCGTCTTCAGCGTCGTCGGCGGTTTCGCCCTCGGACTCCTCGCCGTCATCCTCGGTTTCGTGGGACATCGCCGGGCCCGCTCCGGTGAAGCCACCAACGGTGGGATGGCCATCGCCGGCGTCGTGCTCGGCATCCTCGGCATCGTCGTCAGCGCGGTGATGATCGCGGTCGGCGTCTGGGGCTTCAACAAATTCGGTGGCCGCGACCTGATGGACTGCATGCGCGACGCCGGCAACGACACCTCGGCGCAGCAGCAGTGCCAGGACGAATTCCGCGGCAATCTGGAGAACCAGTTGAGCATCACGCTCACCCCGACGCCATAGCCGGCGCGCCGGCAGATTTCGCCGAGCGCGACGTAATGGCGTGCGCTACTCGATCTTTCGCGCCCAAACGTACGTTTCGGCGTATTCAGCGCTTGGGGAAGTGTTTGACGATGCCCTCTTGGACGGCCGTCGCCAACAACTGACCGGCGGCGTCGAAGAAGTGTCCGGTACCCAGGCCGCGCGAGTCGGCCGCCACCGGTGACGTCGTCGAGTACAGCACCCACTCGTCGAACCGGACCGGGCGATGGAACCACACCGAGTGGTTCACCGTCACCGCGAAGATCCGGTCGTGGCCCCACGAGAGACCGTGCGTGGTGATGATCGAGTCGAGCACCGTGGTGTCCGACGAGTAGACCAGCGCGGCGTTGTGCAGCACCGGATCGTCGGGCATGACGCCCTCGGTGGTCATCCACACCCGGTTGTGCGGCAGCCGCTCCCCCTTGTCCCGCATGATCCAGGCCGGGTCGTTGGTGTAGCGCCATTCGATGGGCCGCAGGGCCTCGACGAACAGCGGCACCGTCTGCTCATAGCCGACCAGCAGGTCGTCGATCTTCGCCAGCCCGTCCGGCGGTGCGACCTGCGGGGCGGGCACCCCGTGTTCGAGGCCCCGGCCGCCCGACAGGTAGGAAATCAATGCCGTGGCCAACAACTGGTCACCCTGGACCACGTCCACGCGGCGGTTGGCGAACCGCCGCTCGTCACGCAACCGGACGACCTGGAACTCGAGGTCCTGGGTCGGATCACCGCCGGCGATGAAATGCACCGACAGCGCACTGGCCGGCAGGCTGGGGGCGACCGTTCGGCTGCCCGCGACCAGCGCCTGGGCCATCATCTGACCGCCGAAGGTCCGAATCGGATTCTTGGACGGATGCGTACCGAAGAAAGTGTTCTCGTCGGCCCGCCGGAGGTCCAGTACGGCCAGCAGCTCCGCGAAGTCCGAAGCTGCCGGCAACATGTCTCCTCTAGTGGTCGTCCTCCCCGATCCGGTGCACATGGATCAGGTTGGTCGAGCCTACTGTGCCCGGCGGAGCGCCCGCGACGATGACCACCAGGTCGCCCCGCTTGTAGCGGCTCATCTGCAGAAGTTCGCGGTCCGCCCGCCGGATCATCTCGTCCGTCGATTGCATTCCGTCCACGATGAAGGTCTCGGTTCCCCAGGTGAGCGCCAACTGGGACCGGACCTCCGGCAGCGCGGTGAACGCCAACAGCGGCAGCGGGGTATGCAGCCGGGCCAGCCGCCGCACAGTGTCGCCGGACTCGGTGAAGGCCACCAGGGCCTTGGCGTCCAGTCGCTCCCCGATATCGCGGGCGGCGTAGGAGATGACCCCGCGCTTGGTGCGCGGCACATGCGTCAACGGCGGTGCGGCGGTGGAGTTCTCCTCCACCGCCGAGATGATGCGCGCCATCGTGCGGACCGCGTCGAGCGGATACTTGCCCACCGAGGTCTCCCCCGACAGCATCACCGCATCGGTGCCGTCCATGACGGCGTTGGCCACGTCGGAGGCCTCGGCCCGGGTGGGCCGCGAGTTCTCGATCATCGACTCCAGCATCTGGGTCGCCACGATCACCGGCTTGGCGTTCTCCCGCGCCATCTGAATGGCGCGCTTCTGGACCAGCGGCACCTCTTCCAGTGGCAGCTCGACGCCCAGATCGCCGCGGGCCACCATGATGCCGTCGAAGGCCAGCACGATCGCCTCGAGGTTCTCCACCGCCTCCGGCTTCTCCAGCTTGGCGATCACCGGCACCCGTCGGCCCACGCGGTCCATCACCTCGTGCACCAGCTCGACATCGCTGGGTGAGCGCACGAACGACAGTGCGACCAGGTCCACACCGAGATTCAGTGCGAACTCGAGGTCCTCGATGTCCTTCTCCGACAAGGCCGGCACCGAGACGTTCATCCCCGGCAACGACAGGCCCTTGTTGTTGCTGACCGGTCCGCCCTCGGTGACCGAGCAGACCACGTCGGATCCGTCGACGTGCTCCACCACCAACGCGACCTTGCCGTCATCGACCAACAGCCGGTCCCCGGGTGCCGCGTCCCGGTTCAGACCCTTGTACGTGGTGCCCACCCGATCGTGGTCGCCGACGACGTCCTCGACGGTGATCCGCACGGTCTCGCCGGTCTGCCACCTGGTGGCTCCCTCGGCAAACCGTCCCAACCGGATCTTGGGCCCCTGCAGATCGGCCAGGATGCCGACTGCCCGGGCGGTGGCGTCGGAGGCCGCACGGACCCTGTCGTAGGCCGCTTTGTGGTCGCTGTAGTCACCGTGGCTCATGTTGAGCCGGGCCACATCCATGCCCGCATCGACCAGTGCACGCACCATCTCATCTGTGCCGACGGCAGGTCCGAGGGTACAAACGATCTTTCCGCGTCTAGTCACGACGCCTCAGCATAGTCGCGGGTCGTAACCATCTCGACCGATACAGTTGCCGGCACGGATTGTCCACATGAAGTTCGCAACGTCGTCGTCTATACGGTCGTCATCTATACGACCGCCAGCGGCAGCGCCGACGGCCGCACCGGTGCCGGAAGGTCGGACTCGCCCATCAGGAACACATCGACGGCGTGCGCCGCACTGCGCCCCTCGGCGATCGCCCAGACCACCAGCGAGGCGCCGCGGTGGGCGTCACCGCAGACGAACACCCCCGGTGCGGTCGTCTGCCAATCCGATCCGCACGCCAGCGCGCCACGCCGGTTGAGTTCCAGGCCCAGACCACCCAGCAGCGGCATGTGTTCGACTCCGTCGAAACCGATGGCCAGCAACGCCAGGTCGCACGGGATCTGCAGCGACTCACCGACCGGCGTGATGGTGCGCCGCCCGGTCCCGGGGTCTCGCGTCACCTGGACCTCGGCGATCTCCATGGCCCGCAGGTTGCCGTCCTCGTCGCCCACGAATCGCTGAACGGCGACCTCGTAGCGCCGATGCCCGCCCTCGGCGTGGGCCGGGGAGGTCCGCAGCACCAGCGGCCACGTCGGCCACGGCGACACCGAATCGTCGCGCAGCTCCGGTGGTTCGGGGTTGTAGTCGAGTTGGGTGACCGACGCCGCACCCTGGCGGTGCGCGGTGCCCAGGCAGTCCGCGCCGGTATCGCCGCCGCCGATGATCACGACGTGCTTGCCGGCGGCGCTGATGGGTGACGGTCCGTCGCCCTCGCATTCCCTGTTCGCCGGCACCAGATGTTCCATCGCCAGATGTACGCCGTGCAGGTTGCGGCCTTCCACGTCGTTGTCCCGGCCGCGCAGCGCACCGACGGCCAGCACCACCGCGTCGAATCGGTTGTGCAACTCCTCCGCCGAAAGATCAACGCCCACTTCGCAATCGGTGACGAACCGGGTACCCTCCGCCCGCATCTGCGCCAGCCGCTGATTCAGCGTCGACTTCTCCAGCTTGTACTCGGGAATGCCGTAGCGGAGCAGACCGCCGAGTCGGTCGTCGCGCTCGTAGACGGTGACGTGGTGCCCCGCGCGGGTGAGTTGTTGTGCCGCAGCCAGTCCGGCCGGGCCCGAACCCACCACCGCGACGCTCTTGCCGGTCGAGATCGCGGCCGGTTGGGGTTCCACGGAGCCGTCGAGCCACGCCTGGTCGACGATGGTCTGTTCGATGCGCTTGATGGTGACGCTGCCGCCGGTCTGCTCCTCGGCGATCGACAGCACGCAGGCCGCCTCGCACGGCGCCGGACACAACCGCCCGGTGAACTCCGGGAAGTTGTTGGTGGCATGCAACCGCTCACTGGCGGCGTCCCATCGCCCGCGCCGAACGAGGTCGTTCCACTCCGGGATCAGATTGCCCAGCGGGCAACCCGCGGTTCCGGAATGGCAGAACGGAATCCCGCAGTCCATGCAACGCCGGGCCTGCTGGCTCACCTCGGCGGCCCGCGCATGCGCGTCCTGCGCCTCGTAGACCTCACGCCAGTCGCCGACGCGTTCGTCGACGGGCCGCTTGTGGGCCTCGACCTTGGTCACCTGAAGAAATCCCTGCGGGTCAGCCACGGGTCGCCTCCATGATCGCTGCGTCGACGTCGCGGCCCTCGGCCCTGGCCATCCGGGTGGCCCGCAGCACCTTCTGGTAGTCGGTCGGCATGATCTTGGTGAACTGCGCACTGCGCCGCGGCCAGTCCGCCAGCACCGATGCCGCCACCGTGCTGTCCGTGAAATGCGCATGGCGCGCGACGATCTCGCGCAGCCACGCCAGGTCCTCGGGTTCGAGGCGCTGCAACTCCACCATCGCCGTGTTCACCTGCTTTGGGTTCAGGCCAAGTACGTACGCGATACCGCCGGACATGCCCGCTGCGATGTTGCGCCCGGTCGGGCCGAGCACGACCACCCGGCCACCGGTCATGTACTCGCAGGCGTGGTCGCCGACGCCTTCGGTCACCGCCAGTGCGCCGGAGTTGCGCGCGCAGAAGCGCTCACCCACCCGGCCGCGCAGATACACCTCGCCGGACGTCGCGCCGTACATCAGGGTGTTCCCGGCAATGACGTTGTCCTCGGGCAGGAACAGCACGTCGTCGGGTGGACGCACCACGATCCGCCCGCCCGAGAGTCCCTTGCCGACATAGTCGTTGGCGTCGCCGACCAGGTCGATGGCTATGCCCGGCGGCAGGAACGCACCCAGTGACTGGCCGGCCGAACCGGTGAGCCTGACGGTGATGGTGTCGGCCGGCAGGCCCTGTGCCCCGTAGCGCCGGGTGACCTCCGAGCCCAGCAGCGTGCCCACGGTCCGGTTGACGTTGCGGACGGGCAGTTCCAGCACCACCGGATGGGCGTCCTCGAGAGCACCCTCGGCCAGCGCCACCAGAGTCTGGTCCAGGGCCTGGTCCAGACCGTGATCCTGCTCGCGGACCCGCCGGCGTTCGGGGTACTTCGCCCCGGGTGCGTCGCCGGGAACGGCGAACAGGCGGCTCAGGTCCAGCCCCTTGCTCTTCCAGTGCGCCACCCCGTCGGCGGTGTCGAGCAACTCGGCGTGCCCGACGGCCTCGTCGATGGTCCGGAACCCCAACTGCGCCAGGTACTTCCGGATGTCCTCGGCGATGAACCGGAAGAAGTTCTCGACGAACTCCGGTTTGCCGTTGAACCGGGCCCGCAACTCGGGGTTCTGCGTGGCCACTCCGACCGGGCAGGTGTCGAGGTGACAGACCCGCATCATGATGCAGC
This sequence comes from Mycobacterium sp., assembly GCF_046330795.1. Taxonomy (GTDB): domain Bacteria; phylum Actinomycetota; class Actinomycetes; order Mycobacteriales; family Mycobacteriaceae; genus Mycobacterium. Next base: position 759,234 of record NZ_JAXLSA010000001.1, read on the forward strand.
CCGACACGATCAGCGGGGCGGTGGCGAAGCCGTACTCCTCGGCGCCCAGCAGCATCGCGACCATCACGTCGCGCGCGGTGCGCATGCCACCGTCGCACTGGACGGTGATCCGGTCGCGTAATCCGTTGAGCACCAGCGTCTGCTGCGTGTCGGCCAGCCCGATCTCCCATGGCGCGCCGGCATGCTTGAGCGAGGTCAGCGGGGCTGCGCCCGTGCCGCCGTCGTAGCCGCTGATCAGCACCACGTCCGCGTGCGCCTTGGACACCCCGGTGGCCACGGTGCCGACACCCACCGAACTGACCAGCTTGACGTGGATGCGCGCATCGGCGTTGGCGTTCTTCAGATCGTGGATCAGCTGAGCCAGATCCTCGATCGAATAGATGTCGTGGTGCGGCGGCGGTGAGATCAGACCCACACCCGGGGTCGAATGCCGGGTCTTGGCGATGCTCGGGTAAACCTTGTAGCCCGGAAGCTGGCCGCCCTCACCGGGTTTGGCACCCTGGGCCATCTTGATCTGAATGTCGGTGGCATTCACCAGGTAGTCGCTGGTGACGCCGAACCGCCCGGAGGCCACCTGCTTGACCGCACTGCGCAGCCGCGGATCGTAGAGGCGTTCCACGTCCTCGCCACCCTCACCGCTGTTGGACCGCCCGCCCAGGTTGTTCATCGCGATAGCCATCGTCTCGTGCGCCTCGGCCGAGATCGAGCCGTAGCTCATCGCGCCGGTGTTGAATCGGGTACAGATCGCATCGACCGACTCGACCTCGTCGAGCGGAACCGGTTCACGGACACCGGTCCGGAATCCGAACAGGCCACGCAGCGTGCCGCCCTCGCGCGACAACCGATCGACCTCGTCGGTGTAGTTCGCGAACACGTCCGCACGCCCGGTGCGGGTCGAATGTTGCAGCAGGAACACCGTTTCGGGGGTGAACAGGTGCAGCTCACCGTCGCGGCGGAACTGGTACTCCCCGCCGACGGACAGCCGGCGGTGCGCCCGCTCGGTCGGGTTCTCCGGATAGGCGCGGCGATGCCGGAACCTGACCTCGTCGGCCAGCACGTCCAGGCCCACGCCGCCGAGTTGGCTGACGGTACCCTCCAAGTACTCGTCGACCATCGCCTGGTCCAGGCCGATCGCCTCGAAAGCCTGTGCGCCGGTGTAGGAACCGACGGTGGAGATGCCCATCTTGCTCATCACCTTCATCACGCCCTTGCCGAGCGCCTTGAGGTAATTGCGCACCGCCGCAGCGGGCTCGATGCCGGTCAGCTCACCCTCGCGGATCAGGTCCTCGATCGACTCGAATGCCAGATATGGGTTGACCGCCGCGGCACCGTAGCCGATCAGCAGGGCCATGTGATGCACTTCGCGGGCGTCACCGGTCTCCACCACCAGCGCGACCTTGGTGCGCTCCTTGGTCCGCACGAGATGGTGATGAACGGCCGCCACCGCCAGCAGCGACGGGATGGGCGCCAGCGTGTGGTCGGAGTCCCGGTCGGAGATCACCAGCGTGCGAGCGCCTCTGGCGATGGATTCCGATGCCCGCAGCCGCAGATCCTCGAGCGCCTCGGACAGACCGGTCCCACCGCGCTCGACGTCGTAGAGGCCCTTGAGCACCGCCGTTCGCAGCCCGGGGTGGTCGTCGTCGTCGTTGATGTGGACGATCTTGTTCAGTTCGTCGTTGTCGAGAATCGGCCAGGGCACGTGGATCTGCCGGCAGGAGGCCGCGGTGGGGTTGAGCAGATTCTGCTCCGGTCCCATTACGCGCGCCATCGAGGTGACGATCTCCTCCCGGATGGCGTCCAGCGGCGGATTGGTCACCTGGGCGAACAGTTCGATGAAGTAGTCGTAGAACAGCCGCGAGCGCTGCGACAGCACCGCGGTCGGGGTGTCGGTGCCCATCGATCCGAGAGGCTCGGCGCCGGATGCCGCCATGGGCGCCAGCATGATTCGCAGATCTTCCTCGGTGTAGCCGAAGGCGATCTGGCGTCGGACCACCGATTCGTGGTTGGGATGCACCCGCGCACGCTCGGGCAGCGACTCGAGGGTCAGCAGTCCGGCGTCCAGCCACTCGCCGTAGGGTTCGGCTGCGGCCAGTTCATCCTTGATCTCCTCGTCGGGCACCAGCCGGCCCGCTGACGTATCGACCAGGAACATCCGTCCCGGCTCGAGCCGGCCCTTGGCGACCACCTCGGCCGACGGCACATCGAGCACCCCGGCCTCACTGGCGAGGATGATCCGGTCGTCGATGGTGCGCCACCACCGGCCCGGCCGTAATCCGTTGCGGTCCAACACTGCTCCCACGACGGTGCCGTCGGTGAAGGTGACGCAGGCCGGCCCGTCCCAAGGCTCCATGATGGAGGCGTTGAACTGGCAGAAGGCCCGCCGTTGCGGGCTGATGGTGGCGTTGTTCTCCCAGGCCTCCGGGATCATCATCATCACCGCGTGCGGCAGACTGCGACCGCCGAGGTGCAACAGTTCCAATGTCTGGTCGAACGATGCCGAGTCCGACGCATCGGGGGTGCAGATCGGCGAGAGCCGCGACAGATCGCCACGGATGTGCGCGCTGGCGAGCATCGCCTCACGGGCGTGCATCCGGTTCCGGTTCCCGCGAACGGTGTTGATCTCGCCGTTGTGGGCGACGAAGCGGAACGGGTGGGCCAGGGGCCACGACGGGAAGGTGTTGGTGGAGAACCGGCTGTGCACGATGGCGATGGCACTGGTACACCGCTCGTCGGCCAGGTCCGGGAAGAAGTGCGACATCTGTGGCGCCGTCAGCATGCCCTTGTAGGTGATGGTCCGACTGGACAGCGACGCGAAGTAGACGCCCGTGCCGGCGGCCGCGACGTCCGGGGTGACATGACCGGCGCGCTTGCGCACCGGGTACACCAGCCGGTCGAGCGCCAGCCCCGCCGGGCGCACGCCGTCGCGTTCCGGTGCGGCCACGAACAACTGGGCGAAATGGGGCATGCAACCCAGCGCGGTGGGTCCGATGTCGGCGCCCTCGGCGTCCACGGGCACCGTGCGCCAGCCGAGCACCTCGATGCCCTCGTCGGCCGCGATCGCCTCCACTCGCGCCATCGCCGCGGTTTGGGCGTCCGGGTCCTGCGGCAGGAAGCAGATGCCCGCGGCGAAGGTGTTCGCGTCCCCGATCGGCGTCGGAAGTTCGAAATCGACCACGGCGCGCAGCAGCTCGACAGGCAGCTGCAGCAGGATGCCGGCACCGTCACCGCTGTTGGGTTCGGCGCCCGCGGCCCCACGGTGTTCGAGGTGTTCGAGGGCCTTCAGGCCGTCGGCGACGATGCTGTGCGAGCGGCGACCCTTGATATCGGTGACCATCGCCACACCGCATGAGTCGCGCTCACGCTCGGGATGGTAGAGACCCTGGGCCTCAGGCAGCGCCGAGAACAGCATGTACACGCACCTCCGCAGCATGACCGCGGTAGCGAGAGTTGTTGTGCTGAAGGGCTTCTTGTCCTCAGGCAGGTCCGCAGTCGGTGTATCGATACGGGACTGCGTCGGCCCGCGAGCGACGTGGGCGAGCACCGTGGGTGCTGCGAACGCCGTGTTCAGAGTGTATCAGCGGGACGACCCGGCTACCCGTCGAGAATTGTCGGCACCAGCGGGAAGCCTGGCAGGTTCCGCATGACGGTCCACACGACGGTCAGCGCGACCAATACGGTCACCGTCACCGGACCGAACACCGCCCGCCCCTGCCGCATCCTCAGCAACACCCAGAACGCCAGACTGGGCAGCCCGACCAGCAGGAAGACGTTGTCGACGACGGCAGCAGAGAGGTCACCGTGCAGCAGATCGTGCACCATTCGGAGGCCCCCGCAGCCCGGGCAGTTCCAGCCGGTGGCCAGCTTGAACGGGCAGCCCGGGAATGCCGATCCGGGGCGGTGCGGGTCCACCACACCGACGTAGGTCAGGGCGCCCAGCAGCACACCGCCGGAGCCCAGCGTCGTATAGAGCTGGGCTCTATTCAGCACAAGGTGGGCTTTATGCGCCATTGCGCAATGGACGCCCTTGAGCGTCGCGGACACTACCGCCGAAAATCATGATGGCGTCCACGATGCCCCAGATCACCGGGACAAGCGCTGACAAGCCACATGTCAGCCAGGACAACAGCCAAGTACAAACCAATCCGACAACCAGTTGCATAACGCCGGTAGTTGTTTGGCCGACGTAGAGCCGCCCGAATCCCAGGAGCCCGAACAGCCCGATGAGCTGAAGCAGGCCCGCGATCACCTTGGACTTGTCCGAGAACGGTTCGCCGGTTATCGGATCCCGGCCGAACGGTGCGGCCGGATCGAAGTAGACGCCCGGCGGTGGCGCGAACGCGTACGGATCCTGCGGCGGCGGATAGTAGGGCCCGGGCTGCGGTGGCGGCGGCGGATATCCCGGAGGCGGGGGTGGGGGGAACCCGTCGGAGGGGTTCGCACCGTAGTTCGGATCCGTCATGGCATCAGCATGCCAGACCGGCCGCCCGGCCCAGGGACGTCAGCGCCGCCGACGGAACAGACCCCGGCGCCGGGGCGCAACGGGTTCCTCGGTCTGCTCGACCTCGGGTTCCGGCTGTTCTGCTTCGGGCTCGGCATCGGCGTCCGGCGCAACCTCGGGTTCCGGGGTGTCCTCGGCCTCGGTGACCGATTCCTCGGCGCCCTCCACCTCACCGGCAGGCTCCGCGGCATCCTCAGGGACCGGAGCGTCTTCAGGCGCAGCTTCCGGTGCGTCCTCGGGTTCCGGGGTGTCCTCGGCCTCGGTGACCGATTCCGCGGCGCCCTCGGGTTCCGGTGCGTCCTGGGATTCCGCAACGTCGTCGGCCTCGGTGACCGATTCCTCCGGATCCTCCGCGTCAGCTTCGGCAGGCGTTTCGTATGCAGCTTCGGCCGTGTCAGTTCCCGTATCGGCGGCCTCGTCCGAGGCATCCTCGATCACGGTCGATGGGTCGGCGGAGTCTGCCTCGGCTGCCGCGTCGTCCTCGTCCGCCACCTCGTCCTCGAGCAACTCCTCCTGCTCGGACACTGGCGCCGCCACCGCAACATCGTCCGACAGACCTTCGAGTTCTTCTTCGCTGATCGGGTCGTGGTCCTCGTCGATGACGTCGTCCTCGGCGTCGTCGGCGGACTCCACCTCGACACCCGGGGCGATTACCTCGGTCTCGACCACGGCTTCGTCCTCGGCGTCGGGCTCGACATCGTCCGCATCCTCGCCGACGAAATCCTCGGCGGCGAACTCGTCCTCTGCCTCGGACGCGCCCGAATCATCGAGCGCCTCGAATTCGTCGACCGACTCCGATTCGTCCGCGGAGTCGAGCAGGTCCAGATCGGCGTCCTCGTCGCGGGCCGTGACATCGAGCGCCCCGCTGTCCTCGAGATCGAAGTCCTCGGCCTCCTCGGACGCGTCGTCCGCGTCCCCGGCGGCGTCCGGGTCGGCAGCCTCCTCGTCCTCGGCGCCCGCGACGGTCGCCGCGGCCACCACGCCGGTCCCCGCTGCGACCGCGGCCAGCTCCGCGGCCAGCGCCGGGGCCAGCTCCGGCTCGTCGTCGAACTCGTCCGCGTCATGCCGGCCGCCCAAGCTGCTCGGGTCTTCCCGGCCCTTCTTGGCGAGGATCAGGTACACCACCGCGCCGAGGAAGACGAAGGTCGATGTGAACGAGTTGATCCGGATTCCGGCGATGTGTGTCGCGGTGTCGTCGCGCAGCAGTTCCACCACGAACCGGCCCACGCAATACAGCGCCACATAGAGGGCGAACAGCCGGCCATGACCCATCTTGAACCGGCGATCGACGAGGAGCAGGACCACGAAAACCAGGAGGTTCCAGAGCAATTCGTACAAGAAGGTCGGGTGGACCACCGCGGCCACCTGACCGGTCGACACCCCGTTGAGCGAGTGCACGTCGATGATCCCGGAGGGATCCTGCCGGTAGAAGATCTGCATCCCCCACGGAACCGTGGTCTCGCGGCCGTAGAGCTCCTGGTTGAAGTAATTGCCGACCCGGCCGATCGCCTGCGCAAGGATTATCCCCGGCGCGATCGCATCTCCGAACGCGGGCAGCGGGATTCCGCGGCGCCGGCAGGCGATCCACGCCCCGACGCCGCCGAGCGCCACCGCGCCCCAGATGCCCAGGCCGCCGTCCCAGATCCGCAACGCGGCCATCGGGCCGGCGCCGCCCGGACCGAAGTAGGTCCTCCAGTCCGTCATCACGTGATAGAGCCGGCCGCCGATCAGACCGAACGGCACGGCCCACAACGCGATGTCGTAGATGACGCCCCGCTCACCGCCCCGGGCGACCCAACGCCGATCGCCGACCAGCAGCGCCGCGATGATGCCGACGATGATGCACACCGCGTAGGCCCGAATGGGAACGGGACCCAGGTGCCAGACGCCCTGTGCGGGGCTGGGGAAATAGGCCAGGGTTGTCGTCGTCACGCGCTCACCCGCTGTCGCACTCCTTGCGCAAGTTCCGCCGTCAGGGCGCTCACTGCGTCGACGCCGCCGTCCAACGCGGACACCAGCGCCGAGCCCACGATCACGCCGTCAGCATAGGACCCGATCTCGGCAGCCTGCTCGCGCGACCGCACGCCCAGGCCCACCCCGACCGGAATGTCGGAGATCGCCCGGACCCGTGCGACGAGTTCGGGCGCCGCGTTGGACACCGCGGCGCGGGCGCCCGTCACACCCATGGTGGAGGCGGCGTAGACGAACCCGCGCGAGGCGGCAACGGTCATCGCCAGCCGCTCCGGGGTGGACGACGGGGCCACCAGGAAGACCCGGTCCAATTGGTGGTGATCGGAGGCGGCCAGCCAGGTATCGGCCTCGTCCGGAATCAGATCGGGCGTGATCAGACCCAGCCCGCCGGCGCCGGCCAGGTCCCGCGCGAACGCGTCGACGCCGTAGCGCAGCACCGGGTTCCAGTACGTCATGACCACGGCGTGACCGCCGGCCGCGGTGATCGCCTCGACCGCGCGCAGGGCATCCCGAACCCGGACACCGCGGCTCAATGCCGTCTCGGTGGCGCGCGCGATGGTGGGACCGTCCATCCCCGGATCCGAGTACGCGATGCCGACTTCGATGATGTCGCAACCGGACCGGACCAAGGCGACCATGGCGTCGATCGAGGTGTCCACGTCGGGATATCCGGTGGGCAGGTAGCCGATCAGCGCGGCACGATTCTCTTCTCGGCAGGCAGCGAAGATTGGTGCCACACCGCGGGTTTCACTCATCGGTGCCGCCGTCGAGCAGACCGAACCACTTTGCCGCCGTCGCCACGTCCTTGTCGCCCCGGCCGGACAGGTTCACCACGATCACCGCGTTCTCGCCCAGCTCGGTGCCGAGTTGGAGCGCACCGGCGACGGCGTGGGCCGACTCGATCGCCGGAATGATTCCCTCGGTGCGGCACAACAGACGGAAGGCCTCCATCGCTTCGCTGTCGGTCACCGGCCGGTACTCCGCGCGGCCGATGTCCTTGAGGTAGGCATGCTCGGGGCCGACGCCGGGGTAGTCCAAACCCGCTGAGATCGAATGCGATTCGATGGTCTGGCCGTCCTCGTCCTGCAGCAGGTAGGAGTACGACCCCTGGAAGGCTCCCGGCGATCCGCCGGTGAAGGTCGCCGCGTGCCGGCCGGTCTCCACGCCGTCGCCGGCGGCCTCGAAGCCCACCAGTCGAACACCCGGGTCGTCGATGAAGGCGTGGAAGATGCCGATCGCGTTCGATCCGCCGCCCACGCAGGCGGTTACGGCGTCGGGCAGTCGATGGACGCGCTCCTGGATCTGGACCCGGGCTTCGAGGCCGATGACGCGCTGGAAGTCGCGCACCATCATCGGGAACGGATGCGGCCCGGCGGCGGTGCCGAAACAGTAGTAGGTGGAGTCCGCGTTGGTCACCCAGTCCCGGAACGCCTCGGTGATCGCGTCCTTGAGGGTTGCCGACCCGGTGTCGACCGACACCACCTCGGCGCCGAGCAGTCGCATGCGGGCCACGTTGAGGGCCTGACGGGCGGTGTCGACGGCGCCCATGTAGATGACGCACTCGAGATCGAGCAAGGCACACGCGGTGGCAGTGGCCACGCCGTGCTGACCCGCGCCGGTCTCGGCGATCACGCGCTTCTTGCCCATCTGGCGCGCCAACAACGCCTGCCCGAGCACATTGTTGATCTTGTGAGATCCGGTGTGGTTGAGGTCTTCTCGCTTGAGGAACAGTCGAGCCCCGCCGGCGTGCGCGGAGAGCCGGGTGGCCTCGTACAGCGGCGACGGGCGACCGGCATAGTTGGCCTGCAGCTCGTCCAGGGTGTCGAGGAACTCCTGATCGGCACGCGCCTTCTCGTAGGCAGCGGTGACCTCCTCGATCACCGCCATCAACGCCTCGGCGACGAACCGCCCGCCGTACGCACCGAAGTGCCCGCCCGAATCGGGTTCATGACCGCTGGGCTCCACGATGCCCGCACTGGCGGGCGGGAGACCGGGGTTCTTCGGTTCGGCCACCGGGCTAGCGGGCCGGCTTGGGGCAGGACGGATGGGTGCCCGCGGTGACCAGATCCGCCACCGCGCTGCGGGGATCACCACTGGTGACCAGACCTTCACCCACCAGGACCGCATCGGCCCCGGCGCCGGCGTAGGCCAGCAGGTCGCCGGTGCCGCGCACCCCCGACTCGGCCACGCGGATCACGTTGGAGGGCAGCCCCGGCGCGATGCGCGCAAAGCAGTCCCGGTCGACTTCGAGGGTCTTGAGATCACGCGCGTTCACGCCGATGACCTTGGCGCCGGCCTGCAGCGCGCGGTCGGCCTCTTCCTCGGTGTGCACCTCGACGAGTGCGGTCATCCCCAGCGACTCGGTGCGATCCAGCATCGACTCGAGGGCCGACTGCTCGAGCGCGGCGACAATCAGCAGCAGCATGTCGGCGCCATGGGCACGGGCCTCGTGGATCTGGTAGGGCCGAATCACAAAGTCCTTGCGCAGCACCGGAATCGACACGGCGGCGCGCACCGCGTCCAGGTCGTCCAGCGAGCCGTTGAACCGGCGCTCCTCGGTGAGCACGCTGATGATCCGGGCGCCCCCGCTCTGATACGCGCGTGCCAGGTCGGCGGGATCGGGGATGTTGGCCAACTGACCACGGGACGGGCTCGCGCGCTTGACCTCGGCGATGACGGCGATCCCGGGCTGGCGCAGCGCCGCGACCACGTCGCGGGGCGGTGGCGCCGCGTGTGCCGCGGCCTTCACGTCCGCCATGCTCACGACGGCTTCCCGGGCGGCGACGTCTGCGCGGACTCCTTCGATGATGGAGTCGAGAACCGTCGCCGAACTCATGCCCGCCGCCCCTTTCGCTCGTGGCCCTCGCTGATCGTGATGTCGAAGAATCGCCGAGATTTCCGTTTACAAAGGGTAGCCGCCGTGGCGGGCTGCCCCGTCACCGACCCTCTGCAGTCGGATCCTGCCCGTCGTCGAGCGCATCCCACAGTCGGCGCTCCGACACCTCGGACGCGTCGGTGGCGTCGTCGGCCTGCGCCGGGGCCGAAGCGGACCGGGCGGCCGACCGTCGCGCCGACGGTGTCACGTACTTGTCGGAGGTCACGGCACCCCCGCGGGCGCGCGCGGCGGCGCGCATCAAGATGGCCGCGGCAACCAGCGCCAGCACCGCGGCGATCAACGCCAGCACCGCGCCGCCGTACCGGCGTTCGCTGCCCACCAGGAACATCACCGGTATCCCCGCCAACTCGGCCGCCCGCGCCGACACATCGGGAACCACCCACTGGGCGATCGCCAGATAGCCCGCCGCGGCACTGGCCAGCGCCACCAGCAGCGCCAGCACCCGCAGCGGCCAGCCCCGGATCGCCAGTCCGGCAACCGCGGCGGCCACCAGCAGCAGCGCGAGCGGGATCAACGCCGTCGACCAGGTACCGCCGCTCAACGTCGTGGTCCTGGGCTGCCCCAGCCCGTCGAAGGTCGTGATCGACACCCAGGGCAGCCGGGCGGCCCCCCACAGTCCGAGTCCGGCGAGCACCAAGAGCAGCTGGGCGGTCCGGATGAGCCGCCGCGCCTTGTCAGTCATCGGATTCCCGAGCCGCGCCCGCGGCCGTCAGCGTCTGGGCCGCCGCGACGGCAGCGAGCACCGCCTTGGCCTTGTTGGTGGCCTCGTTGTACTCGTAGGGCCCGTTCGAATCGGCGACCACGCCGCCACCGGCCTGCACATAGGCCGTGCCGTCGCGCATCAGCGCGGTACGGATCGCGATGGCGAAGTCGGCGTCGCCGGCGAAATCCAGGTACCCGACGACACCGCCGTAGAGGCCGCGGCGGGTCTTCTCGACCTCTTCGATGAGTTCCATGGCCCGCACCTTCGGGGCGCCCGAGAGCGTCCCGGCCGGGAAGCAGGCCGTCACGGCGTCCAGTGCGGTGCGGCCGTCGGCGAGCATTCCCGTGACGGTGGAAACCAGGTGCATGACGTGGCTGTAGCGCTCGATGTGGCTGTAGTCCTCGACGCGCACGGTTCCCGGGACGCAGACCCGGCCCAGATCGTTGCGGCCCAGATCGACCAGCATCAGGTGCTCGGCGCGCTCCTTCTCGTCCTCCAGCAGGTCCTTGCCGAGCAGCTGATCCTCCTCCTCGGTGGCGCCGCGCCAGCGGGTGCCGGCGATCGGATGCGTGGTGGCCCAGCCATCCTTGACCTGGACCAGCGCCTCGGGGCTGGACCCGACGATCGAAAAAGCCGTCTCCCCAACATCATTGGGAATATTGAGCAGATACATGTACGGGCTCGGATTGGACACCCGCAACATCCGGTACACGTCGATCGGATCGACGTCGGTGTCCATCTCGAAACGCTGGGACGGCACCACCTGGAAGGCCTCGCCGGCCTCGATGTCGCCGACGAGCTTCTCGACGATGGCGGTGTACTCCTCGACCGTGCGCTGCGAGCGGTGCACCGCGGCCGGTCGGGTGAACGTCGCCACCGTCGACGGCAGCGGCTGACCCAGCGCATTGGTCATGGTGTCCAGGCGCCGGATCGCATCGTCGTAGGCCTCGTCCACGTGTGCGTCGGTGCCGTTCCAGTTCACCGCGTTGGCGATCAGGGTGATGGTGCCCTCATGGTGATCCACCGCAGCGATGTCGGTGGCCAGCAGCATCACCATGTCCGGCAGCTGCAGGTCATCCACGGCGAGTTCGGGCAGGCGCTCGAGTCGGCGCACCAGGTCATAGGCGAAGTAGCCGACCATCCCACCCGACAGCGGCGGCAGATCCGGCAGCCCGGCCGTGGCCAGCAGGTCCAGCGAGTCACGCAACGCCTGCAGGGGATCACCGCCGGCGGGCGCGCCCTGCGGGGTGCTGCCCAGCCACACCGCCTCGCCGTCGCGCACGGTCAGCGCCGACGGGGCGCCCGCACCGATGAACGACCAGCGCGACCACGACCGTCCGTTCTCGGCCGATTCGAGCAGGAAGGTGCCCGGACGGCTATCGGCCAGCTTGCGGTAGGCCGACAACGGGGTCTCGCTGTCGGCGAGCACCTTGCGGATCACGGGGACCACGCGGTGCTCGGCCGCCAGGGCGCGGAAGTCGGCCCGCGTGGTGGTGATGTCCTCTAACACCCGGTCATTCTCCCAGACCGGCCCGCGAGGTCATCCTCGTCGCCCGGTTCCCCCGCGGGGCCTGCGCATGACGCCGGGCCTCGCACTCGCGGAACGACACCGCTCGCCGAACCCGGCGGGCGCATCACGCCGGGCCTCGCACTCGCGGAACAACACCGCTCGCCGAACCCGGCGTAGCGTGACCCACCATGAAACGAGGCGATCGTGTCGACGACTTTGTGCTGCCCGACCAGACCGGCACCGACCGGCGATTCAGCGAGATTCTTGCCGGTGGGCCCGTGGTGCTGTTCTTCTACCCCGCCGCGATGACACCGGGCTGCACGAAGGAGGCCTGTCATTTCCGTGACCTGGCCGGCGAGTTCGCCGCCGTGGGCGCCCAGCGGGTCGGAATCAGCATGGACAGCGTCGACAAGCAGGCGCAGTTCGCCGACAAGCAGCGCTTCGACTACCCGCTGCTCTCGGACGCCGACGGCCGCATCGCCGACCGGTTCGGGGTCAAGCGCGGATTGCTGGGCAAGCTCATCCCGGTCAAGCGGGTCACGTTCGTGATCGACACCGATGCCACGGTTCTCGACGTGATCGCCAGCGAGACCTCGATGGACAGCCACGCCGACAAGGCGCTCGAAACACTGCGTGCGCGAAAGTCCGCCTGATGGTTCGCATCCACGTCGAACGCACCATCGCGGCGCCACCGGACCAGGTGTTCGCCTGGTTGGCCGACCCGGCCAATCTCACCGCGGCGCGGTTGATGCTGAAAGCCGGCTGGCGTGCGGACGCGCCGGGCCCGCGGGTGGGCGCCGTCCGGGAGGCCTTCGCGGCCGGGATGTGGTTCAACGAGGAGATCACGGCCTACGACCCGCCGCACAGCTACTCCTATCTGATCGTGAAAGTCTTTCCGCCGCTGGATCATCAGGGCGGCACGATGACCTTCACGCCGTCGGGCACCGGCACCCACGTCGACTGGGAAACCACCTATACCCATCCTGCAGTGGCGGGCGGCCGATTCACCGAGGCATTGACATCACGGGTCCTGCGCCAGGGATTCGAACAGATCCTGGCCGGTTGCGCGAAGGCGCTCGAGACCTAGCGGAATCATGATGACCGAACCCGTCCTGCGTCTGTCGGACGTGACCTTCCGCCGCGACGGCAAACAGATCATCGACGGCATCTCACTGACGGTGCAGCCCGGTGAGCACTGGGCACTGCTCGGACCGAACGGGGCCGGCAAGAGCACGCTGCTGGGTTTCTGTGCGGCCGTGACCTTTCCGACCAGCGGCACGGTGCAGGTACTCGGCGAGCAGATGGGGAAGACCGACCTGGCCCGGCTGCGGCACTCGATCGGTCACGTGAATCCGCGGCACAAGCTGCACAGTGCGCTGACGGTCCGGGAAGTGGTGCTGACCGGGATAACTGCGACCATCGACATCCCGATGCGTTGGACGCCCTCGCCGGACGAGCTGGCCCGGGCCGACGCCATGATCGCCACCGTCGGGATGACCGCACGTGCCGACGACACCTGGCCCACCCTGTCCCAGGGCGAGCGCGGACGCAGTCTCATTGCGCGAGCACTGATTTCGGCGCCCGAGCTGTTGTTGCTCGACGAGCCCACGACGGGGCTGGATGTCGCGGCGCGTGAACAACTGCTCGAGACCGTCGACTCCATGGGCGATGCGCACCCGGAGATGGCGTCCATCCTGGTGACCCATCACCTGGAAGAGTTGCCGACGTCCACCACACACGCGCTGCTGATCGCCAACGGCCGCACGGTGGCCAGCGGCGCCGCCGTCGACACCGTCACCACCGCAAACGTGACCGCGGCATTCGACCACCCGATCGACGTCAGCTACACCGACGGCCGCTGGGGCGCCCGCACCAAGGCCACCCGCATCGAGGTCTGACGACAGCCAGCGAGCGTCCGCGTTTGTACACCACACACGGCGGCGGTTTCAAGCGGTCTATGCAACAAGGGGTGGTTGGGACAGTAGTTCGTTGAGTGCTTCGGCGGGTGTTTTCCAGTTCAGTGTTTGGCGGGGGCGGCCGTTGAGTTCGGCTGCGACGTAGTCGAGGTAGTGCGTGCTGTAGATCCTGAGGTCGGTGCCTTTCGGAAAGTATTGGCGTAACAGGCCGTTGGTGTTCTCGTTGGTTCCGCGTTGCCAGGGCGAGTGCGGATCGCAGAAGTAGATGTCGAGTTCTGCGGCTTTGGCGATCGCTTTGTGGTTGGCCATTTCGATGCCCTGATCCCAGGTCAGTGAGCGCCGCAGGTGCGCGGGCAACTGAGTGATCTTGTCGATGATGGCCTCCTGAACGGCCAGCGCACCGTGATCAGCCGGCAGGTGCAGCAGCATCACGAACCGGGTCTGCCGCTCCACCAGGGTGCCGATCGCCGAGGCCGAGGCCGTGCTGCCCAGGATCAGATCACCCTCCCAATGCCCAGGCACGGCACGGTCAGCGACGGTCGGCGGTCGGTCGGCGATGTTGATCATGTCCGGGATCCGGGTACGCCGGGTGCCCTGCTGATGCTGCGGTCGGCGCACCGCACGTCCGCTGCGCAGACACTGATGCAACTCGCGGCGCAACGCGCCCCTGCCCTGCACGTAAATCGCCTGATAGATCGCCTCAGGGGACACCCACATCTCCGGCTCGTCGGGGAAATCACGGCGCAGCCGCTCCGAGATCTGCCGGGGACTGTGCCGCTGTTCCAGCCGAGTCTGCACCTGCTCACGCAGCCTGTCACTGCCGGCCAGCTTGCGGTCCTTGGGCCGGCTGGCCCGCCGCGCCGCCGCGTCGTGGGCGGCCACCGCGTCGTAGCGCACGGTGGCGCTGTTGCCACTCTGACGGGCCCCGAAGGCCTCCTTGCGCCGATACCCCGACCCGCGGCCGTCATTGTGGTGGCGAGCATTGACATCGAGCTCGTGCTTGATCGTCGAGGCGTGCCGACCCAGGCGTCGGCCGATCGAACGCATCGACTCGTTGCGGCCCACACCGACCTGGATCTGGATACGTTCCTCGAGAGTCAGCCGGGGCCGGGGCCCATCGCTCTTGGGTTTGCCCACATACGGTTTCACCCCACCAGCGTCACGGAACCAGCGCCGCCCGGTATGACCCGACACACCGGCAGCCACCCCAGCTTCAGCGGGCGTCAACCCCGAGCGAACCAACTCCCAGAACTGCCTACGCTTCACACTCGACAGAACTCCAGCCACCGACAACACTCCTCAAACAGAAGGGGTGTTGCAAAGATCCCTGGAAATCGCAGGCGCGTCACCGTACAAACACGGGCGCTCGTGGGGATGGTGGGATTACTCGGGGGCGAGCAGCTGGTCTGCGTCGAAGCAGCTGTGGTCGCCGGTGTGACATGCCCCACCCACTTGATCGACCTCCAGGAGCACCGCGTCGCCGTCACAATCCAGCCGGACCGAATGCACGCGCTGGGTGTGCCCCGACGTCAGGCCCTTGACCCACTGTTCGTTGCGGGAGCGCGAAAAATAGGTTGCCTCACGGGTTTCCAACGTTCGGGCCAGGGCGTCTTCGTCCATCCACGCCACCATCAACACGTCACCGCTGCCGCGCTCCTGCACGACGGCGGTGAACAGGCCGTCGGCATTGTGCTTGAGTCGAGCCGCGATCGCCGGATCCAGACTCCGTTCGTTCATCGGACCGTGATCCCTTGCGCGCGCATCGCCGCCTTCACCTCACCAATGCTCAGCTCACGGAAATGGAACACGCTCGCGGCCAGCACCGCATCGGCCCCGGCCAGGACCGCCGGGGCGAAGTGTTCGACCGCGCCCGCACCGCCGCTGGCGATCACCGGGACGGTCACCGCGGCGCGCACGGCCCGCAACATCGGCAGGTCGAACCCGGCCTTGGTGCCGTCAGCGTCCATCGAGTTCAACAGGATTTCACCCACCCCGAGTTCGGCTCCGCGCCTTGCCCATTCGACGGCGTCGATGCCGGTCCCACGGCGACCGCCGTGAGTGGTTACCTCCCAGCCCGATTCGGTGGGGGCCGATCCGGCGGGCACGGTACGGGCGTCGACCGACAGCACGATGCACTGCGAGCCGAACTGCCGCGCCATCTCCGCCAGCAGGTCTGGTCGGGCGATGGCGGCCGTGTTCACCGACACCTTGTCCGCCCCGGCGCGCAACAGAACGTCGACGTCCTCGACGGCGCGCACTCCCCCGCCGACAGTCAGGGGGATGAACACCTGCTCGGCGGTGCGCCGCACCACCTCGAGCATCGTGGCCCGGCCCGACGAGGACGCGGTGACGTCCAGGAATGTCAGTTCGTCGGCCCCCTCGGCGTCATAGGCCGCGGCCAACTCGACCGGATCCCCGGCATCGCGCAGGTTCTCGAAGTTGACGCCCTTGACCACTCGGCCGGCATCGACGTCCAGGCACGGAATCACCCGGGTGGCGACATCGCTGGTGGTCATCGGTAATCCTCCGGTACGCCTGCAGATTCCACGATCTCGAGCATCTGTGCGTGCACTCCGGGCGCGCCCGCCAGGGCCGAACTCGACGCCGGCGTCCACTGCTCGCCGGTCAGGTCGGTGACCACCCCGCCGGCCGCGCGGATCAGAGCCACCCCGGCGGCATGATCCCAGACATGGTGGCCGAAACTGATTGCACCGCCCAATATTCCGGCAGCCACATAGGCCAGGTCGATGCCGGTGGCGCCGTGCATGCGCACCCGCGAGCACCGCCGGCTGAGCTTCTCGAGCACCGTGGCGCGATAACGGCCGGGGAACACTCCCCGGGACTCCACGTTGAACGTGCCGATGCCGACGATGGACTGGGCCAGCGCGGATTCGGACAGCGGTGCGAGCAGTTTCCCGTTATTGCGGACCGGGCCACCGGGCAACGACGTGAACCGCTGCCCGACGAACGGCACCCAGGTCAGTCCGAGCACCGGCGTGCCGTTCCACAGCAGGGCGAGCAACGTGGCCGCCATCGGTGAGCCTGCCGCATAGTTGAAGGTGCCATCGATGGGATCGAGCACCCAGACCAGTTCGGACTCGACCGGCTCGCCACCGAATTCCTCCCCGTGTACGCCGATGCCGGTGCGTTCGGTCAGCTCGGCGACCACGCGCCGTTCGATGGCCAGATCGATCTCGGTGGCGAAGTCGTTGCCCTTCTTGGTCACCGCCGAGTCGGCCCGGTGCCCGGCGATGAACTGTCCCGAGACACCATCGAGGATCTGGGCAGCGGTCTGCAGCCAGGTGGCCAGCTGCTCAGGAGACGGTGTCATCGGCGCTACTTGCTGACCGCCGCGAGCGCCTCGGGCAAGGTGAATCGATTGGCGTACAGCGCTTTTCCGACGATGGCACCCTCCACGCCGCGCTCGGCCAGGGTGGCGATCGCGCTCAGATCGTCCAGGCTGGACACTCCGCCCGAAGCGATCACCGGGGCGCTGGTGCGGTCGGCCACCGCGCCCAGCAGATCCAGGTTCGGACCCGCCAGCGTGCCGTCCTTGCTGACGTCGGTGACCACGTAGCGCGAACACCCTTCGCGATCAAGGCGTTCCAGCACATCCCACAGATCGCCGCCGTCGGTCTCCCAGCCGCGGCCGCGCAGCCGGTACTGCCCGTTCTCGAGCTGGGCATCCAGCCCGACGGCCACCTTGTCGCCGTACTCGGCGATGGCGGCGGCGCACCACTGTGGATTCTCCAGTGCGGCGGTGCCGATGTTGACCCGCGCGCAACCGGTGGCCAGCGCGGCCTCCAGCGATTCGTCGTCACGGATTCCACCGGACAGCTCGACGGCCACATCCAGCTGACCGACCACCTCGGCGAGCAGTTCACGGTTGGTGCCGCGTCCGAAGGCCGCGTCCAGGTCCACCAGGTGGATCCACTCGGCGCCGTCGCGCTGCCAGGTCTGCGCGGCCTCCAGTGCCGATCCGTAGTCGGTCTCGCTGCCGGCCTTGCCCTGCACCAGGCGGACCGCCTTGCCGTCGACCACGTCCACGGCCGGCAACAGGATCAGTTTGTTCGTCAACGTCAAAGTCCCTCAACCCAATTCGCGAGCAGCGCCGCACCGGCGTCGCCACTCTTCTCCGGATGAAACTGTGTGGCCGCCAGGACGCCGTCCTCGACGGCGGCCAGGAACGGCACGTGATGCGTCGCCCAGGTCAGCAACGCATCGGGATTGCCCTCCCACGCCTGGGCGGCGTAGGAATGCACGAAATAGAACCGGGTGTCGGCGTCCAACCCCTTGAACAGCGCACTGCCGGGAGCCGCCTGCACGACGTTCCAGCCCATGTGCGGGATCACGGGCGCGTCGAGGCGGGTGACCGCGCCGGGCCACTGACCGCACCCGACGGATGCGACCCCGAATTCCACGCCGCGGGCGAACAGGATCTGCATGCCGACGCATACACCGAGCACCGGACGGCCGGCGGCCACCCGTTCGGCGATGATCTTCTCCCCGCCGATGCCACGCAGCCCCGTCATGCAGGCTTCGAAGGCACCGACGCCGGGGACCACCAGACCGTCGGCATTCGCAGCAGCATCGGCGTCGGCAGTGACCTCGACATCGGCACCGACGCGTTCCAGTGCCCGCTGCGCCGAGCGCAGGTTCCCCGACCCGTAGTCCAGGACAACAACTTTCACAGGCTGCCTTTGGTGGAGGGCACCCCGGAGACCCGCGGGTCGGGCTCGACGGCCTGCCGCAGCGCGCGGGCGACCGCCTTGTACTGCGCCTCGGTGATGTGGTGCGGGTCGCGGCCGTACAGCGTGCGCACATGCAGGGCGATGCGGGCGTTGAACGCCAGCGACTCGAACACGTGCCGGTTGATCACTGTGTGATATGGCGTGGAGCCGGGCCTAGCCGAACCCGCGATGGTGAAGTCCACCATGTAGTCGGGCTCACCGGTGTGCACGAAGTACGGCCGGCCGGAGACGTCGACGGCGGCGTGCGCCAGCGTCTCGTCCATCGGGATGTAGGCATCGCCGAACCGGCGGATCCCCATCTTGTCTCCGAGCGCCTGGCCCAGTGCCTGGCCCAGCACGATCGCGGTGTCCTCGATGGTGTGGTGACCCTCGATCTCGATGTCGCCCTTGGCCTTCACGGTCAGGTCGAAGCTGGCGTGGCTACCCAGGGAGGTGAGCATGTGATCGAAGAACGGCACGCCGGTGTCGATGTCGGTCCGGCCGGCGCCGTCGAGGTCGATCTCCACGACGATGTCGGACTCCTTGGTCCTACGTTCGACCTTGGCGACCCGGTTGCTCATGATGCTCCTACCGTCGAGGCCAGCTGGGCGCTGGCGGCCAGAAATGCGTCGTTCTCGGCGGCCAGCCCGATGGTGGTCCGCAGGTACCGGGGGATGCCGACGTCGCGGATCAGCACCCCGGCGTCCAGATATCGCTCCCAGGTGGCCGCGGCGTCCTCGAACTCGCCGAACAGGACGAAATTCGCGTCGCTGTGAATGACCCGGAAACCCATGTCGGACAACGACTTCGATACCCGATCACGTTCGGCCGCCAGCGTTGCGACACTGGCGAGCGTGTCGTCCGCGTGGCGCAGCGCCGCCCGTGCCGCCGCCTGCGTCAGCATCGACAGGTGATACGGCAGTCGCACCAGCAGCAGGGCATCGATCACAGCGGGCGCAGCGATCAGATACCCCAACCGGCCGCCGGCGAACGCGAAGGCCTTGCTCATGGTCCGGCTCACGATCAGCCTGGCCGGATACTCGTCGATCAGGGCGACCGCGCTGGGCTGCGACGAGAATTCGCCGTACGCCTCGTCGACGATCAGGATGCCGCCGGTCATCGCGGCCAGGATCCGCCGCAGATCATCGAGTGGGACGCTCTGCCCGGTCGGATTGTTCGGGCTGGTGACGAAGACGATGTCGGGTCGCTGCTCGGCGATCGCAGCGACCGCGACATCGACGTCCAGCCCGAAATCAGAAGCCCGGGCGGCCTGCAACCATCGGGTCTGGGTGCCGTCGGAGATGATCGGATGCATCGAGTACGACGGCACGAAGCCGATGGCCGAGCGCCCCGGACCGCCGAAGGCCTGCAGAAGTTGTTGCAGGATCTCGTTGGAACCGTTTGCCGCCCAGAGGTTCTCGACGCCGAGCTGCACACCGGTTGCCCTCGTCATATAGGCCGCCAGATCCGTACGCAGCGCAACGGCGTCGCGATCGGGATAGCGGTGCAGTTCGGCGGACACCTGCCGCACGGATTCCACGACGTCGTCGACCAGGGCGCGGGTCGGCGGATGCGGGTTCTCGTTGGTGTTCAGCCGCACCGGCACATCGAGTTGTGGTGCCCCGTAGGGGGATTTGCCCCGAAGGTCCTCGCGCAGCGGAAGATCGGCCAGCGTGATCCGATCGGCGCTCACCGTTCGAACCTCCGGCGGACAGCCTCACCGTGCGCGGGCAGGTTCTCGGCCTTGGCGAGCACGATCACGTCGCCGGCCACGTCCTTGAGCGCCGCCTCGTCGTAGTCGACGATGTGGATTCCCTTGAGGAACGTCTGCACCGACAGTCCGCTCGAGTGGCGCGCACAGCCCGCGGTCGGCAACACGTGATTGGAGCCCGCGCAGTAGTCGCCGAGGCTCACCGGCGAATACGCACCGACGAAAATCGCTCCGGCCGAACGGATCTGCAATGCAACGGCGGCGGCGTCGTCGGTCTGGATCTCGAGGTGCTCGGCCGCGTACGCGTTGACCACCCGGACGCCCTGCTCGACGTCATCGACCAGGACCGTGGCCGACTGCTTGCCGGACAGCGCGGCGGTGACGCGCGCGCGGTGCGTGGTGGTCTGCAATTGATCGGCGACCTCGATATCAACGGCGTCCGCCAGTGCGGTGCTGTCGGTGACCAGGACGCTGGCGGCCATCTCGTCGTGCTCCGCCTGGCTGATCAGGTCGGCGGCCACGTGCGCCGGATCGGCGGTGTGGTCGGCCAGGATGGCGATCTCGGTGGGCCCGGCCTCGGCGTCGATCCCGATGAGCGAGCGGCAGATGCGCTTGGCGGCGGTGACGTAGATGTTGCCGGGGCCGGTGATCATGTCGACGGGCGCCAGCTCGGCACCGTCGGTATCGGTGCCGCCGTAGGTCAGCAGCGCCACCGCCTGCGCCCCGCCGACGGCCCACACCTCGTCGACGCCGAGCAGCGCCGCTGCGGCCAAGATGGTCGGGTGCGGCAACCCCCCGAAATCGGCCTGCGGCGGGCTGGCGATCACCAGCGAATCCACCTCCGCGGTCTGGGCCGGCACCACGTTCATCACCACGCTGGACGGATAGACGGCGTTGCCGCCCGGCACATAGAGGCCGACCCGTTCGACGGGCACCCAACGCTCGGTCACGGTGGCGCCGGGAGCCAGTTGGGTGACGGTGTCGGTGCGGCGCTGATCGGCATGCACGGTCCGGGTGCGGGTGATCGCGACCTCGAGGGCGGCCCGCACCGCCGGATCCAGCTCGGCCAGGGCGCCGGCCAGTGCAGCCGCGGGAACGCGGACAGATCCGGGGCGCACGCCGTCGAAGGACTCACCGAATTCCAGGGCCGCCACCGCACCGCGTTCGGCGACGGCCTCGACGATCGGCCGGACCTTGGGCAGTACGGCGTCGACGTCCACGCCCCCTCGCGGCAGCGCGGCACGCAGCTGCGCCGCCGTCAGCACACGGCCACGCAGATCGATCCGGGTCATCTCGAAACCAGCCATCTCGGTAATTGTCCCTGATCGGTCCAGCCGATAAAAATCGTTTGAGCTGCACGGCTCGACGTTGCGACACTGCTCCAATGGAACTGGGGTTGTGGTTGGCGTTCATGGGTGCCTCGTTCGCCATCAGCCTGTCGCCCGGAGCGGGCGCAATCTTCTCGATGGCCAACGGTCTCAACCTGGGTCTGCGTCGCAGCTACTGGGGCATCGCGGGCCTACAGGTCGGGCTGATGACACAGCTGGCCCTGGTCGCCGTCGGCCTCGGTGCCATCCTCGCGGGCTCGGCACTGGCGTTCACCATCGTCAAGTGGCTCGGCGTCCTCTATCTGATCTACCTGGCCATCGCGCAGTGGCGCAGCGCCGGCCTGGACCTGACCGCAGACCTGGACAGTCGCGATGCCGGTCGCGTTGCACTGCTGGTACGTGGCGCACTGGTCAACCTGACCAATCCGAAAGGTCTGGTGTTCCTGCTGGCGGTGCTGCCGCAGTTCGTGGTCCCGACCGCGCCACTGCCACCGCAGTACCTGGCGATCGGCGCCACCATGACTGTCGTCGACGTGATCGTGATGAGCGGCTATGCGGGGCTGGCCGCCAGACTGCTGCGCTGGTTGCGCACCCCGCGTCAGCAGACCGCGCTGGGCCGGACGTTCTCCGGACTGTTCGCGACCGCCGCGGTGGTGCTGTCGTTGGTGCGCCGGATGACCCCGGCGTAACTGCGTGCCGGCAATCACGTTGCTGGGCAACTTCATCGAGGATGCGCGCCGGTCGGGGGTTCCGCCGCGCAGGCATCGAAACTAGAGTGGCATTCAGCTGTTGGATACGGGGGTATCGACATGACAACTGCAGCAATTCCGCCTGTTCCGTTGCGCTGTCCGGATCGGCTCTACATCGACGGCGACTGGGTGGCCCCGGCCGGTGATTCGATGTTCGACGTGATCGATTCGCATTCCGAACAGCTCTACTTCCGGGTGGCCGAGGCGCAGCCGGCCGATATGGACCTGGCGGTCGGGGCCGCGCGGCGCGCATTCGATCACGGCCCGTGGCCGCGACTGCCCCACGCCGAACGTGCCGAATTCCTGCGGGCGATCGCCGACCGGTTGGAGGCCCGCGCGGAAGCGTACGGGCAGATGTGGCCACGCGAATCCGGAGTTGTCCTCGGCACTGCGCAGATGCTCGGGCCGTTGGACGCCGCGACCGTGCGGTACTACGCAGATCTGGCCGATACCTTCCCCTTCGAGGAGGCGGTGACGCCCACTCCGAGCGCGTTCGGCGCCGCCTTCGGCCTTCGGGTCCGCGAACCCGTGGGCGTGGCCGGTCTCATCGTGCCCTGGAACGCGCCGTCGACCCTGCTGGTCAGCAAGCTCGCACCCGCGCTGCTGGCCGGCTGCACGGTGGTCGCCAAGATGTCGCCGGAAGCTCCGAGCGCCGGCTACCTGATGGCGGAGATCGCCGACGAGGTCGGGCTCCCGCCCGGTGTGTTCAACATGCTGACGGGCGATCGCGAGGTATCGGAACTGCTGGTCCGCGATCCACGCGTGGACAAGATCAGTTTCACCGGATCGACCGCGGCAGGACGGCGCATTGCCGGCATCTGTGGCGAGCGCATCGCCCGCTGCACATTGGAGCTGGGCGGCAAGTCAGCGGCGGTCGTCCTCGACGACGCCGATCTCGGATTCGCGGCCACCATGATCGCGGCGGCCGAATGCTTCCTCAGCGGTCAGGTGTGCGCATCCCTGACCCGCATCGTGGTGCCGCGCAGCCGCCACGACGAGTTCACCGACGCGCTCGCGGCCACCTTCTCCGCGATGCCGGTGGGTGACCCGTTCGACCCCGGCACCGCGCTCGGGCCGCTGGCGATGGCCCGTCAGGTCGACCGGGTGCAGGGCTACATCGCCAAGGGCATCGAGGAGGGCGCGACGCTGCGGACCGGCGGCGGGCGACCCAAGCACCTCGATCGCGGCTACTACGTCGAACCGACGGTGTTCGCCGACGTCGACAACAAGCACATCATCGCCCAGGAGGAGATCTTCGGGCCCGTGCTGTCGGTGATCCCGGCCGATAACGAGGAGCACGCCATCGACATCGCCAACGACACCATCTACGGCCTCAACGCCGCCGTGTTCACCCCGGATGTCGCGCACGCCCGGGAGGTCGCCGGCCGGCTGCGCTCGGGGACGGTGGGACACAACGGTTTCAAGGTCGACTACGCGATCGGGTTCGGCGGGTACAAACAATCCGGCATCGGGCGCGAGGGCGGTACCGAAGGCCTGCTGCCCTATCTGGAACACAAGACCGTCCTGCTCGACGGGCTGCCGCCGGGCTACTGACGCTGCGCCCGACTCACATATCCAGGCCGATGTCGAGCACCCGGACCGAATGGGTCAGCGCCCCGACGGCCAGATAGTCGACACCGGTGTTGGCATAGGCGGCCGCGTTCTCGAGTTCCAGGCCGCCCGAGGATTCGAGTTTGACCCGCGGAGCGCGGGTGTCACGGCGCTGGACCGCGATCTGGGTTTCCCAGACCGCGAAGTTGTCGAGCAGGATCAGGCCCGGCTCCCCGAGATCCTCGGCGAGCACCTGGTCGAGCTGCTCGAGCGAATCGACCTCCACCTCGCACGGCAGGTCCGGTGCCGCGGCCCGCACGGCGCGTAGCGCGGCCAGTACCGACCCGGCCGCCGCCACATGGTTGTCCTTGATCAGAGCGGCATCGCCCAGACCCATCCGGTGGTTGAGTCCGCCGCCGACGCGGACCGCGTATTTCTGCAGGGCCCGCAGGCCGGGCAGGGTCTTGCGGGTATCGCGGATGCGGGCCCGGGTGCCGTCCACGGCATCGGCCCACCGGGCGGTGGCCGTCGCGATACCCGACAGGTGGCACACCAGGTTGAGCATGGTGCGCTCAGCAGTCAGCAGCCCGCGGGTATCGGCCTCCAGCGTGAGCAGCGCGTCGCCACGCCGCAGCCGGTCGCCGTCGTCGGCGCGGCCCAGCACCCGGTAGCCGTCGGCGCCGAGCACCTCGTCGAGAGTCAGGAGCGCGATGTCGATCCCGGCCGCCACCCCGTCGGCGCGGCTGACCAGTGCCGCAGTGGTGACGGCATCGGCCGGCACCGTCGCGATGGTGGTGATGTCGGGGCCGTAGCGCAGGTCCTCGTCGAGACCCTTCCGGACCGTGGAGCGGGCCTCCACGAGTTCGTCGTGTGTCAACCGCATCAGCACAGCACCGCCGGGACGTCGGTGACAACGCGATCCTCGACGCTGCGCACGACGGTGCTGCGGGCCTGGGCCGGATCGGTGTCGGGAAAGTCCGAACGATGGTGGCAGCCGCGGCTTTCCGTGCGGATGGTCGCCGCAGCGACCAGCGCGCCGGCTGTTGCGGTCAGCGCGACATCTTCGAACGCGCGTCGGGTGCTGGGCTCGGTCATGGTTGTGGCAGTGAGTGTTTCACTGAGTTTGGCCAGACCGGACGCGTCCCGCATCACCGAAGCATGTTCGGACATCGCGGTCTGCAACGTCTTTCGGTCGAGTACCGGGAAGGTGCGACGCTCGGGCAGTACGGCGCGAACGGCACCGCTGTCGGCGGCGTGGGTGGCGGCCAGTCGGCCGGACCGTTGCCCCACGACCAGGCCTTCCAGCAGGCTGTTGGACGCCAGCCGGTTCGCGCCGTGCATGCCGGTCCGTGCGACCTCCCCCGCGGCGAACAGGCCGGGAAGCTCGGTCCGGCCGTGGACGTCGGTGCGGACGCCGCCGCAGCTGTAGTGCGCGCCGGGAACCACCGGAATGGGCTGGCGGGTCGGGTCGATGCCGGCGGCCCGGCACACCGCGGTCACGGTCGGGAATCGAACTTCGAACCCGGCGATGCCGCGGGCGTCGAGATACACGCAGTTGTCCCCCGTCTGCTGCAGACGGGTGTCGACCGCCGCCGCCACCACGTCGCGGGGCGCCAGGTCGCCCATCGGATGTACACCATCGGTCACTGAAACACCTTGGGAATCAACCAGTTTGGCGCCCTCGCCGCGAACGGCTTCGGTGATCAGCGGGCGCCTCCCACCACCGGTACCGGCATACAGCATCGTCGGATGGAACTGGACGAACTCGATGTCGCTGACGGCCAGGCCGGCCCACAGCGCCAGGGCGATGCCGTCACCGGTCGAGCCCTCTGGGTTGGTGGTCGCGCGGTACAGGTGGCCCAGTCCGCCAGTGGCCAGGATCACCGATGGGGCGTGCAGGACACCCGGCCCCTCGGGGCTGTGCACAAACACCCCGGTGACCCGTCCCTCATCGTGGAGCACCTGCGTGGCGACGTGCCCGCGCCTGATGTCCAGCAGCGCCGCCGCCCGGTCCAGCGCCCGTTGCACCTCGGCGCCCGTGGCGTCGCCGCCGGCGTGGACGATCCGGCGCCGGGAGTGGCCGCCCTCGCGGGTCAACGCCCAGTGGCCCGGGGCGGACTCGTCGAATCGGGCTCCGTCGGAAACCAGGTCGGCCACCGCGGCGTAGCCGTCGGCGACGATCGAGCGAACGGCCTCGGGGTCGCAGAGCCCACCGCCGGCCGCCAGGGTGTCACGGACATGCGCGTCGACCGAGTCGTCGGTTTCGGGCAGGACGACGGCGATGCCGCCCTGCGCATAGAACGTGGCCGTAGCACCCTCGGCCTCCGACGCCTTGGACAGCAACACCACCCTGCTGCCGCTGCGATGCGCGGCCAGCGCTGCCGCCAGACCCGCGACGCCCGTACCGATCACGACGACGTCGGCGCGCTGCTGCCAGACACCCGAACCCCCGCAGCCGGGCCCGGTGCTCATTCGCTCACTCCTCCGCCGGGCTCGTGCCTCGCCCGGCATCGTCGATTCGCGGTGCTCATTCGCCGCCGCCGGGTTGTCCGATCTCGATCATCCGCTGCACGCTGGCGCGGGCCAGGTCGGCGGTGGCGCGGTCGACGTGCACCTCGTCGGCCCCCTCGATCAGACAGCGCAGCAGGGCGGCCGGGGTGATCATCTTCATGTACCGGCACGACGCCCGGTCGTTGACCGCCTGGAAGTCGATTCCTGGTGCCGCGCGGCGCAATTGGTGCAACATGCCGACCTCGGTGGCCACCAGCACCTGCTTGGCGTGTGACTCCCGGGCCGCGTCCAGCATGCCGCCGGTGGACAGGATCTTGACCCGCTCCTCGGGGAAGGCGCCTTCGCCGGCCAGGTACAGAGCCGACGTGGCGCAACCGCATTCGGGGTGGACGAACAGCTCGGCGTCGGGATGTGTGCGGGCCTGCTCGGCCAGCTCGTCACCATTGATGCCGGCGTGCACGTGGCATTCGCCGGCCCAGATGTGCAGGTTCTTGCGGCCGGTCATCCGGCGCACGTGGGCGCCCAGGAACTGGTCCGGGCAGAACAGCACCTCACGGTCGGCGGGGATGGACGCGACCACCTCGACGGCATTCGAGGAGGTGCAGCAGATGTCGGTGAGTGCTTTGACAGCAGCGGTGGTGTTGACGTAGGAGACGACGACAGCGCCCGGGTGGTCATCCTTCCAGGCGCGCAGTTCGTCGGCGGTGATCGAATCCGCCAGGGAACACCCGGCCCGCTGGTCCGGGATCAGTACGGTCTTGTCCGGCGAGAGGATCTTGGCGGTCTCGGCCATGAAGTGCACGCCGCAGAACACGATGGTGTCCTCGGGCGCCTCGGCAGCGATGCGGGACAGTGCCAGTGAGTCACCGACGTGATCGGCGACGTCCTGGATGGCCGGCAGCTGGTAATTGTGCGCCAGCAGCGTCGCGCCGCGCAGGGTGGCCAGCCGGCGGACCTCGGCGGCCCATTCCTCGTCCCCGATGATCCCGGTGTAGCCGGCGGAGCTGTCGATGATGTGCGTTGCCAGCGGACTGTGGGTTTCCAGTCGGTCCAGAACTGTCATGTCCGGTCCTTTCCGGGCTGAGGTTTTCGACTTATGATCGAAAACATGGTCAATCCTAGCACCGCACACGAAGTGCTGGCCGTCCTATTCCAGGTGCGTCACCTGACGACCCCGAAGCCGCAGCTCAGCGTGCTGCTGTGGGAGCGTGCGATGGATCCCCAGCAAGGCGCCTGGGCACTTCCCGGCGGCCGGCTCCGGCACGACGAGGACATCGCCAGTTCAGTCCGGCGCCAACTCGCCGAGAAGGTGGACCTCCGTGAGATTGCCCACCTCGAGCAGCTGGCGGTGTTCTCCGACCCACATCGGGTGCCCGGTGACCGCACCATCGCCACCACGTTCCTGGGCCTGGTGCCCTCTCCCGCCAAACCCGAGCTGCCGCCCGACACCCGCTGGCACCCCGTGGACGCGCTGCCGCCGATGGCCTTCGACCACTCCCCGATGGTGGCCCACGCGCACGCCCGTCTCGTGGCCAAACTGTCCTACACGAACCTCGGTTTCGCCCTGGCGCCAAAAGAATTCGCACTCTCGACACTGCGGGACATCTATAGCGCGGCGCTGGACCACCAGGTGGATGCCACCAACCTGCAGCGAGTGCTCGCCCGTCGCGGCGTGATCACCCGCACGGGCACCACCGCACAATCCGGTCGCAGCGGCGGCCGCCCGGCGGCTCTGTACCGATTCACCGATTCACTCCTGCGTGTCACTGACGAGTTCGCGGCCCTGCGTCCGCCAAGCTGACCGGATTGGTCTTTTAAGGGATTGGTAAGACACAATCGGTCGCAACGGCGCCGAAGGGAGTCGCACATGGAAGCCGGTAACGCCGCGCGGCTGGTCGAGCCGCAGTGGATCGGCCGGGTGCCTCATGAGCCGCTGGAGCCTGGGACCAAGCCCCTGGTTCCCGATCGTGACCCGTTCTACCTGGCCCCAGCGGGCTACGAGCACGCCGAACCGGGCACCGTGCTGCGCTCCCGGGACGTCGAGCTGGGCTTCCTCGGACTGATCCGCCAGCGCGCGAAGGCCATTCAGCTGCTCTACCGCACCACCAACATGCATGGTGCTCCGGAAGCCGCGGTCACCACCGTGATCGTGCCGGCCGAGCGCTCCCCGCATCACCCGCGCCCCGTCATCTCCTACCAGTGCGCCATCGACGCGGTCACTGCGCGGTGCTTCCCGTCCTATGCGATGCGCAAGGGTGCCCATGCGCTGGGGTCATTCGCCCAGCTGGAATACCTGCTGGTGGCCGCCGCGCTCGCCGAGGGCTGGGCGGTGTCGGTTCCCGACCACGAGGGCACCCACGGCCTGTGGGGCGCCCCGCACGAGCCCGGATACCGGGCCCTCGACGGCCTGCGGGCGGCGCTCGGGTACGACCGGGTCGGCCTGTCGCCGGAGGCACCGATCGGGCTCTGGGGATACTCCGGCGGCGGCCTGGCCACGGCGTGGACGGCCGAGGAGCACGGCACCTACGCTCCCGAGCTGAATATCGTGGGCGCCGTCCTGGGGTCGCCCATCGCCGACCTGGGCTCCACGTTCCGGCGGCTCAACGGCAGCATCTACGCCGGCCTGCCGGGCGCGGTCGTCGCCGCGCTGACCCACATCTACCCGCAGCTGGATCGCCTCCTGCAGGAGCACACGACCGACCAGGGCAAGAACATGCTCGCCAGCATCCAGCGGATGACCACCCTGCATGCGATCGCGCGATTCGCCGGAACCGACATGGGCAACATGATCGATCGTCCGCTGACCGAACTGCTGGACCTCCCGCAGGTCGAAGAGATCCTCGCCGAGATCAAGTTGGGCTCGTCGGTCCCGACGCCGCCCGTCCTGATCGTGCAGGCGGTGCACGACCAGATCGGCTCGGTGGCCGATATCGACGCACTGGCCGAGGCCTACGTCGCGGGCGGGGCGAATGTGACCTACCACCGCGACCGCTTCTGTGACCACATCCTGTTGCATCCGCTGTCGGCGCCGATGGCGTTGCGCTGGCTGATCGACCGCTTCGAGGGCCGCCCCCTCGACGAACACATCGTCCGCACCACCTGGCCCACCCTGCTCAACCCGATGACCTACCTGGGCATGTGGCGGCTCGGAAAGGTCGCGGCCCGCGTGCTCACCAGTCGAGGGATTGGCCGGAACCCCTTGTGATCGGCACCGGATCGGACTGCGTCACCGGCGGGTAGGCCCCGAGGTCGTCGCGCGCGGTCGCGATGGCCAGCAGCGCGTACACCAGCGCCGCGGTCATGGCCGGGATCAGCAGTCCGGTCGCCATCTGGATCGCGTTGTGGCCGAAGAACACCGACGGCGCCTCGGTGAAGTAGTGGAATCGGTTGTCCGGCGTCACCGGCGCAGCATCGATGTCGAGTTTCCCGTAGTGCCAGCGCGCCAGGGCCGTGCCGACGCCGGCGGCAGCCAGGGCACCGAGCGTGCAGCCGACGGTCAGCGCGACCGCCATGACGGGCCCCCGATGGGCGCGCCACTGCCAGACGGCCACCGCGGCCACGACGGCCAGCACGGTGAGCATGCCGAGCAGCATCGTGGCCGCCACGAAGAAATTGTCGGCCTCGTTGCCGAGATAGGCGTGCACCCGCTCACCGCTCTTGCTGAGCGCTACCACTCCGTGGGCCGGTGGGGCGACCAGCACCCAGAGCGCCCCGACGACGGCACCCGCGCCGGTCAGCCCGAGGACCACCCGGACCGCCGCCGAACCGCGGCTCGTACGAGGTTGGGCGACAACCGAATTCATCGCCGATCCTCGAGGTCGGTCGAGTCCACCAAGCCGTGTCGCGAGCACTTGGCCCACCAGCCGTCGGGCCGGACCTGAACGATCATCCGGCGGCCGCAGGCCGCACAGAACCGGGGCGGCTCCAGCCCGAGCTGGGCGGCCGTCGGCAGCACCGCACCGACCGCCAGATCCACTGCGACACCGGTGTAGACGTTGTAGGTGCCCGCCCCGACCGGCAGAGGTAGCTCGGTCACCATCACAAGCTGGCGTTGAGGGCCTTGATCGGCATCTGCAGGTCGTCGAGCAACTCGAGATCCGCCTCCGCCGGCCGGCCCAGCGTGGTCAGGTAGTTGCCTACGATCACGGCGTTGATGCCACCCAGGATGCCCTGCTTGGCCCCGAGATCTCCCAGGGTGATCTCACGCCCGCCGGCGAAGCGCAGCATGGTGCGCGGCAACGCGAGCCGGAACGCGGCGACGGCCTTGAGCGCCTCGGACGCGGGCAGTACCTCGAGCTCGCCGAACGGGGTTCCCGGGCGCGGATTGAGGAAGTTCAGCGGCACCTCATGCGGATCGAGCTCGGCCAGGTTGGCGGCGAATTCGGCGCGCTGTTCGAGGGTCTCCCCCATTCCGAGGATGCCGCCGCAGCACACCTCCATGCCGGCTTCGCGCACCATTTCCAGTGTGCCCCAACGCTCTTCCCAGGAGTGCGTGGTCACCACGTTGGGGAAGTAGGACTGCGCGGTCTCGAGGTTGTGGTTGTAGCGGTGCACGCCCATGGCCTTGAGTCGGTCGACCTGCTCCTGGTTGAGCATGCCGAGCGAGCACGCGATCTGGATGTCGACCTCGTTACGGATGGCCTCGATACCGGCTGCGACCTGGGCCAGCAGGCGCTCATCGGGGCCGCGGACCGCGGCCACGATGCAGAACTCGGTGGCGCCGGACTTCGCGGTCTGCTTGGCCGCCTCCACCAGACTCGGGATGTCCAGCCACGCGCTGCGCACCGGCGACGCGAAAAGGCCTGACTGCGAACAGAAATGGCAGTCCTCGGGGCAGCCGCCGGTCTTGAGGCTGATGATGCCCTCCACCTCGACCTCGGGACCACACCACTTCATCCGGACCTCGTGCGCCAACGCCAGCAGGTCCTCGAGGCTGTCGTCGGGAAGCTGCAGGACCTGCAGCACCTGATCGCGGTCCAGACCCTCCCCACGGTCCAGCACCTGCTCGCGGGCCAGGCCCAGAATGTCGACGGCGGCCTGCGTCATCGGGAAAACTCCTCCTCGGTGCGGACTTGAACAGCGTTCAGGTTATGGTAGCGGCGTGCAGCTGCACAAACCCGACCTGGTGGCCAAAGCGCTCGCGATCCTCGACGACTACGGGGTCGCCGACCTCACCATGCGCCGGTTGGCCCGGGAGCTGGCGGTCAGCCCCGGGGCGCTGTACTGGCATTTCGCCAACAAGCAGGAGCTGCTCGGCGCGGTGGCCGACGAGATGCTCGCTCCGCTGGCGACGCTGGACGCCGACGCCGCCTGGCGCTCCCGTATCGTCGCCACCTGCGCCACTCTGCGCGATGCGCTGCTGTCGCACACCGACGGCGCCGAGCTGGTCTCGGCCAGTTTCGCGGCCGGGCGCTCCGAGATGATGGGCCGCGTGGTCGAGGGTCTGGCACGTGCCGCCGCCGAGGCGGGGCTGGATCGCGGGGACCAGGCCGGACTGGCCGCCCGCACCGTCATCTATTACGTCCTGGGCTTCACCGCGGACGAACAGTCCCGCCTGCAGTGGGACGCCGCGGGTGCCGAGCTGGCCGACGGGCAGTCGGTGCTGACCGACGATTCGGGTGCCCGGTTCGCCTTCGGGCTGCAGCTGTTGATCGACGGGATCGGCGCGCATCGGCTCAGCCGGAAGCCGGCGGCTGCAGGCATACCGCCTGCTTGACGTCCCCGTGCCAGTGCCGCAGGCCGGCGAATGATCCGGCGACGTCGCGACCGCCGATCACCGCCAACGCCGCCCCGATGTCCGCCGGCGCGAGCCGCCGGCACAGTGTGACGTGCGGCGTCCACTGATCGGGCCGGCTGTTCGGCATGAGCCCGGGCTGCGCGTGCGGCAGGCACTCGGCGACGACGGCCCGATGCAGCGTCAGCAGTGCGGCGGTGGGCACGATGAGGCGGACGAGGGTCGGCGTCCGGGAGCCGAACAGCATCGGCGCCCCGACCCCGCAGTCCAGCGGCAGACCCGCGAGGGACCGCAGGCCCGCATCGGCGTCGGGGTCGATACGTTCGGCGACTGCCAGGGTGACGTGGGGCCGGTTGGTCGGTGACGGGTTCTGGGCCGCACTCGGCAGACCGGCGGCGGCCAGGGCATCCCACTGTCGGCGGATCTCCGCTTCGGTATCCGCGTCGAACAACAGCTCGATCGAATGCACCACGTCAACGCACCAGGTCGCCGACCCAGCCCGGGTCGAACGCGTCCCGGGCCAGCTCGGCGAAGTTCGCGGGGTCCAGGGCACCGGCGCCGGCGGGCAGCACCGCGCGGACCGGGGCGAGTTCGGCCAGCGCACCACGGTTGGATCTCTCTGCGGGTCCCGGATCCGCGGGCCAGCTCCCGATGACCAGCCCGGCGCATGAAAGACCTTTGGCGGCAAGGGCTTCCAGGGTGAGAGCGGTGTGGTTGAGAGTGCCCAGCCCGGGTGCGGTGACCACCAGCACCGGGGCGCCGAGTTCAACGGCGAGGTCGCGCAGCGTCACCCCGTCGGCACCGAGCTCGACCAGCAGGCCCCCGGCGCCCTCCACCAGGGTGAGCTGGCCCGGCCCGTCGGCGCCGCGGATGCCGGCGAGCAACTCCCCCGCCGTGCACAGTGGCATCCCGGCCTGGCGCGCCGCGGCGACCGGACCCAGAGGTTGCGGGTAGCGCGCCCCGCCGACCAGTGCCGTGACCCCGGTCAGCCGGCCGATCTCGGCCAGGTCGTCATCGCCGTCCGCGGTTCCGGTCTGGGCCGGCTTGCACACCGCGACCCGCAGTCCGGACAGCCGGGCATGGCAGGCCAGGGCCGCCGTGCTGACGGTCTTACCGACCCCGGTGTCGGTCCCGGTGACGAACAGGGCGCTCACGGGCGCGCCGTGCCCAGCACTTCCGTGAGAACCCGGCGCGCCAGGACCATCTCGTCGCCGGTCAGGGAGGCGCGGGCGGTCAACCGCAACCGCGACGTTCCGGCCGGCACCGTCGGCGGGCGGAAACAACCCACCC
The DNA here is from genome assembly GCF_046330795.1 of Mycobacterium sp. Classification (GTDB taxonomy): domain Bacteria; phylum Actinomycetota; class Actinomycetes; order Mycobacteriales; family Mycobacteriaceae; genus Mycobacterium. Next base: position 792,332 of record NZ_JAXLSA010000001.1, read on the forward strand.
GCAGGCCGCGTTCGGCGCAGGCCTGCGCCGCGGCCAGGGCCGGCTCGGGTCCGCCCAGAATGACGGAGACCACGGCCGATGCCGGCTTCTCGGCGACATCACACACATCGGCCAACTGCTCGGCGTGCCGGCGAACGGCGGCTGCCCGCTCGGGTTCGGCGCGCAACACCCGCAGCGCCGCGGCGGCCGCACCGACGGCAGCCGGCGCCAGCCCGGTGTCGAAGATGAACGTGCGGGCGGTGTCGATCAGGTGGTCGCGCACCGCGGCCGTACCCAGGACCGCACCGCCCTGGCTGCCCAGCGATTTCGACAGCGTGGTGGTCATCACGATGTCGGGCGCGTCGGCCAGACCCGTCTCGGCGAGCAGTCCGCGGCCACCGGCCCCGCGCACTCCGAGCCCGTGGGCCTCGTCGACCAGCAGCACCGCACCGTGGCGGCGGCAGACGTCGTGCAGTTCGGGCAGCGGCGCCAGTGCCCCGTCGGTGGAGAAGACGGACTCGGTCACCACCAGGGCGCGGTCTTCCGTACGTGCGGCCAGGGCCGCCTCGATCGCGTCGACGTCGTTGTGCGGGGTGACCGCCACCCGCGCCCGGGACAGCCGACAGGCGTCGACCAGGGACGCGTGCGAAAAGGCGTCGGACACGATCAGCGAACCGGGTCCCGACAGTGCAACCACTGCCCCGATGTTCGCGGCGTAACCCGAGGAGAACACCAGAGCGCTTGGCGCGCCGACGAATTCGGCGAGCTCGTCCTCGAACTGCTCGTGCAGATCGGTGTCGCCGGTGACCAGTCGCGAACCCGTCGAACCGGCGCCCCAGGTCCGCAACGCCGCCACGCCGCCCTCGATGACATCGGGGTGCCCGCTGAGGCCGAGGTAGTCGTTGGACGCCAGATCGACGACCGCGTCGGCGGCCGACCGCGGACGCAGCGACCGGCGCAGGCCGGCGGCGCGGCGGTCCGACTCGTTGCGGTCCAGCCAGGACAGCGGCTGGGTCACACTGCGGGTCACCGACATCTCACCATCGCCTCCGAACGGAATTGAACACCGTTCAGGTTAGCGCGGTGCCATTTCTGAGGCCACCGCGACCATGGCCGCGGTGATCTGATCGACCTCGGCGGTGGTGCAGATGAACGGCGGCATCACGTAGATCAGATTGCGGAACGGCCGCAACCAGACACCGTGATCGAGCGCCACCGGGGTGGCCACCGCCAGGTCGACGGGCTCGGACATCTCCACGACGCCGATGGCGCCCCGCACCCGCACATCGGCCACCCCGGGCAGCGTCGCGGCGGCCCGCAGCCCGTCGCGCAGTCCGGCGGAGATCTCTGCGACCCGGGTCCGCCAGTCCTGCCCGAGCAGGACCTCGACGCTGGCCACCGACACCGCACACGCCAGCGCGTTGGCCATGAACGTCGGCCCGTGCATCAGGGCACCCGGCTCGGCTGTGCTGATGACATGTGCGATCTCGGCAGTGCACAACGTGGCCGCCAGGGTCAGGTACCCGCCCGTCAGCGCCTTGCCCACGCACATGATGTCCGGGCTGACACCGGCGTGGTCGGCCGCGAACAGTTCACCGGTGCGGCCGAAGCCGGTCGCGATCTCGTCGAAGATCAACAGCACATCGTGCCGATCGCAGATGGTGCGCAGGTCGTTCAGATACCGCGGGTCGTGGAACCGCATGCCGCCGGCGCCCTGCACCACCGGCTCGACGATCACCGCCGCCAGTTCGTCGGCGTGGTGTGCCAGCTGATCCTCGAACGCCGCACTGTAGGCCGGGTCGTATTCGGTCGGAACCTGCGGCGCGAAGACCTGCTGGGCCAGGATCCCGGTCCACAACGAGTGCATGCCGCCCTCGGGGTCGCACACGCTCATCGGGGTGAAGGTGTCGCCGTGATAGCCGCCGCGCCAGGTCATCAGCCGGTGCCGACCGGGACGGCCGCGGCTGATCTGGTACTGCAGTGCCATCTTGATGGCGACCTCCACCGACACCGACCCGGAATCGGAGAAGAAGACGGTATCCAGGCCCGGCGGAGTGATCTCGACGAGCAACTGCGCCAGCCGGGCCGCCGGTTCGTGGGTGAGACCGCCGAACATGACGTGGTTGAGCACCGCCAGCTGATCCCGCAACGCGGCGTCGAGCACTGGGTGCCCGTGCCCGTGCACCGCCGTCCACCACGACGCCATCGCGTCCAGGACCGGGACTTCGCGGCCGTCGCGCACCACCGTGAGCCACGCACCCTTCGCACGCACGGTCACCAGGGGCGGCATCCCTTCCGGCGGGCCGGGTGCGCCGATCGTGCTGTAGGGGTGCCAGACATGCGCGGCGTCGACCGCACTGACAGTTCGAGGATCAAGGCGGGGGCGCTCCGGCACGGACAACCACACTAATTCTGCGTGAACAGCGGATGAGCGAGTACCCAGCCGGATTAGGTAGATTGTCTGTCGACCATGACGCTCACCACACCCCTCGAGCCGGCGTCAGCAATCAGTCCCGTCCCGGATGTCGCGCCGCCCCGCGCCGCCGCCCCGGTGCCGAACGACGCGCGCAGGACCGGCTTCTACCGACACGACCTCGACGGCCTCCGCGGGGTGGCGATCCTCATGGTCGCCGTGTTCCACATCTGGTTCGGCCGGGTCTCCGGCGGCGTCGACGTCTTCCTGGCCCTGTCCGGCTTCTTCTTCGGCAGCAAACTGCTGCGCAACGCCCTGAGCCCACAGCCGTCGCTGAAGCCGGGGCGCGAACTCGTCCGGCTGATCCGCCGCCTGTTGCCGGCGCTGGTCGTGGTGCTGGCCGCCGGCGCGGTGCTGACCATCCTGGTCCAGCCGCAGACCAGGTGGGAGACCTACGCCGACCAGAGCCTGGCCAGCCTGGGCTACTACCAGAACTGGGAGCTCATCCGGACCGTCTCGGATTACCTGCGGGCCGGCGAGACCGTCAGCCCCCTGCAGCACATCTGGTCCATGTCGGTGCAGGGCCAGTTCTACGTGACGTTCCTGTTCCTGGTGTTCGGATGTGCCGCCCTGCTGCGCCGGCCGCTGGGCGCGCGGCTGCGGCCGTTCTTCCTGCTGCTGCTGGGCGCGCTGACCGTCGCATCCTTCGTCTATGCCATCTTCGCCCATCAGGCCGACCAGGCCACGGCCTACTTCAACAGCTTCGCGCGCGGCTGGGAACTGCTCGCCGGAGCACTGGCCGGAGCATTGGTCAGCCACATCCGCCTGCCCATGTGGGTGCGGACGACCATGGCGACGATCGGGCTGGCCGCCGTCCTGGCCTGCGGCTGGGTCATCGACGGGGTCAAGGAGTTCCCCGGGCCCTGGACGCTGGTGCCCATCGGCGCGACCATCCTGATGGTGCTGGCCGGGGCCAACCTCAGCGCCGATCCACGTACCCACGGCAAGCAGCCGCTGCCGAACCGGGTGCTGGCGACCCGGCCGCTGGTCCGGCTGGGATCGATGGCCTACTCGCTGTACCTGTGGCACTGGCTGCTGCTGATCTTCTGGCTGGTCCATTCGGGGCACAGCCACGCCACCGTCCTCGACGGCGCCGGCGTGCTGGCCGTCTCGGGGGTGTTGGCCTACCTGACAATGCGGTTCGTCGAGGAACCGCTGCGCGAACGCGGCCGGGCCCAGCGCTCGGCCGGCCAGATCGAACAGGTCCGGGTGCCGCTGTGGACCCGCCTGCGCCGGCCCACCATCGCGCTCGGTTCGACCGTCGCCCTGCTCGGCGTGGCGCTGACCGCCACGTCGTTCACCTGGCGCGAGCACGTCACCATCCAGCGGGCCGCGGGCCTGGAACTGCAGGGCCTCAACAGCCGGGACTTCCCCGGCGCGCGGGCACTGCTCGACCACGTGACCGTGCCGAAGTTGCCGATGCGGCCCACCGTGCTCGAGGCCGCCAAGGATCTCCCGGTCACCACGTTGCAGGGCTGCATCAGCGATTTCCGCAACGGCGACGTCGTCAACTGCACCTACGGCGACCCGAGCGCCGACCGAACCATCGCGCTGGCCGGGGGTTCGCACGCCGAACACTGGATCACTGCCCTGGACGCCCTGGGCAAGCAGCACCACTTCAAGGTGGTCACGTATCTGAAGATGGGCTGCGCGTTGTCCACGGATCCGAAGCCACTGGTGATGGGGAACAACGATCCCTACCCACAGTGCTACACGTGGGTGCAGAAGGCCATGGACAAACTGGTCGCCGATCACCCCGACTTCGTGTTCACCACCTCGACGCGGCCGTGGAACACCAAACCCGGCGACGTCATGCCGGGCACCTATGTCGGAATCTGGAAGACGTTCGCCGACAACAAGATTCCGGTTCTGGCGATGCGAGACACCCCGTGGCTGGTCGAGGACGGCAAGCCGTTCATCCCGGCCGACTGTCTGGCCCAGGGCGGCGACGCGGTGTCCTGCGGCCGGAAGCGGTCCGAGGTACTGTCGGCCCGCAACCCGACGCTGGACTTCGTGAGCCGGTTCCCCAATCTCGAGCCACTGGATATGAGCGATGCCGTGTGCCGGCCGGACTTCTGCCGGGCGGTGGAGGGAAATGTGTTGGTCTACCGTGATTCTCACCACTTCACGGCCACCTACATGCGCACGATGATCCCGGAACTGGGCCGTCAGATGGGCCGGGCGACCGGCTGGTGGTGACGTCCGGCAATCCCTGTCGTCCCGACAGTGACGCGGGCTCGGCCGTCCGCCGATAAGGTCGAACGGTGTCCGTCAGTGAGTCACCCAGCGAGCCGCCCACCGTGTCGATGGTGTGGCCCGGCAGCTCGTACCCGCTGGGCTCGTCCTACGACGGCGCCGGAACCAACTTCTCGCTGTTCTCCGAGGTTGCCGACCGGGTCGAGCTGTGCCTGATCGGGCGTGACGGCGCTGAATCCCGGATCGAACTCGACGAGGTCGACGGCTACGTCTGGCATGCCTATCTACCGACCATCAGCCCCGGACAGCGCTACGGCTTCCGCGTCCACGGCCCGTGGGATCCCGCGGCCGGACATCGCTGCGATCCGTCCAAGCTGTTGCTCGACCCGTACGGCAAGTCGTTCCACGGCGACGTGGAATTCTCCCAGGCCGTCTACTCCTACGACCTGCACGCCGACGATCTCGCCACCGGCGGCACACCCCCGATGATCGATTCCCTGGGCCACACCATGACCAGTGTGGTGATCAACCCGTACTTCGACTGGGGGTACGACCGGGCGCCCCGCACGCCGTATCACGAGACGATCATCTACGAGGCGCACGTCAAGGGCATGACGCAGACCCATCCGGGCATCCCCGACGAGCTGCGCGGCACCTATGCGGGCCTGGGCCATCCGGCCATCATCGAGCACCTCGTGTCGCTGAACGTCACCGCCATCGAGCTCATGCCCGTCCACCAGTTCCTGCACGATCACCGACTGATCGATCTCGGATTGCGTAATTACTGGGGGTACAACACGGTCGGATTCTTCGCGCCGCACTTCCAGTACGCCGCGACGCGGGCCGCCGGCAGCGAGGTGGCGGAATTCAAGTACATGGTGAAGGCCTTCCACGAGGCGGGCATCGAAGTGATCCTCGACGTGGTCTACAACCACACCGCCGAGGGCAATCACCTCGGGCCCACGCTGAACTTCCGGGGCATCGACAATGCCGCCTACTACCGCCTGCTCGACGGCGATCTGCGCCACTACAAGGACTTCACCGGCACCGGCAACAGTCTCAACGCCCGCAATCCGCACACGCTCCAGCTGATCATGGATTCGTTGCGGTACTGGGTGCTCGAGATGCACGTCGACGGATTCCGGTTCGACCTGGCCTCGACACTGGCCCGCGAGTTCTACGACGTGGACCGGCTCTCGGCGTTCTTCGATCTGGTGCAACAGGATCCGGTGGTGAGTCAGGTGAAGCTGATCGCCGAACCGTGGGACATCGGCGAGGGCGGCTACCAGGTCGGCAATTTCCCGGGTTTGTGGACCGAGTGGAACGGGAAATACCGCGACACTGTGCGTGACTACTGGCGGGGCGAGCCCGCAACCCTGGGCGAGTTCGCGTCCCGGCTCACCGGGTCGTCGGATCTGTACGAGACCAGTTGCCGCCGCCCCAGCGCGAGCATCAACTTCGTCACCGCACACGACGGCTTCACCCTCGCAGATCTGGTGTCCTACAACGAAAAACACAACATGGCAAACGGGGAGGACAATCGCGACGGCGAGAGCCACAACCGGTCCTGGAACTGCGGTGTGGAGGGCCCCACCGACGATCCGGAGATCCTGTCATTGCGCGCCAAGCAGATGCGCAACATCCTGGCGACGCTCATGCTCTCGCAGGGCACCCCGATGATCAGTCACGGTGACGAGATCGGGCGGACCCAGTCGGGCAACAACAACGTCTACTGCCAGGACTCGGCCCTGTCGTGGATGGACTGGTCGATGCTGGAGACCAATGCGGACCTGCTGAGCTTCGCGCGCAGTGTGACCTCCCTCCGCAAGGCGCACCCGGTGTTCCGGCGCCGCCGGTTCTTCGAGGGTGAGTCGATCCTGACCGGCCAGATCGAGCGCGATATCGCCTGGCTGACCAAGGGCGGTGTGGAGATGACCGCCGAGGACTGGAACTCCGGATTCAAGTCGGTGGCGGTGTTCCTCAACGGCCAGGCGATCCCGGAGCCGAACGCGCGGGGCGAACGGGTGGTCGACGACTCGTTCCTGTTGTGCTTCAACGCGCACAAGGCTCCGGTCGAATTCTTCACCCCCGACGGCGATTACGCGACGGAGTGGACAGCGGACCTGGACACCTCGGCAGCCACCGGCGCCGTCGACCTGGTGGTCAAGGCCGGCGAAGCGGTGACGTTGCCCGGACGTTCGGTGCTGGTGTTCCGCAAGACGGCGTGATTCCCGTGAACCAGCCGGCCGCTGTACTCGCGACGTACCGTCTGCAGATGCGCGGCCCCGCCAGTGGGACGTCGTTCACCTTTGCCGATGCCGAGTCGATCCTCGACTACCTTGCCGCACTCGGTGTTTCGCACCTGTACCTCTCGCCGATCCTCACCGCGGCACCGGGCTCGTCCCACGGCTACGACGTGACCGATCCGACCACCGTCTCGGCGGAACTCGGCGGGGCCGAGGGTCTGGCCCGCCTCGCCACGGCGGCCAGGTCCCGCGGTCTGGGCCTCATCGTCGACATCGTGCCCAATCACGTGGGCGTCGAATTCCCCCAGCACAATCCGTGGTGGTGGGACGTGCTCAGGCTCGGCCGGGACTCCGCCCACAGCTCCTACTTCGATATCGACTGGGACCTGGACCCGGACGCCCGGATCGTGCTGCCGGTGCTGGGATCCGACGACGATATCGATCATCTGGAAGTCGACGGCGAGGTATTCCGACTGGGAGACAAGGAGTTTCCCCTGGCCCCCGGTACCGCGACGGGCACCCCGCGGGAGATCCACGACCGCCAGCACTACCGCCTCACGGGATGGCGCACGGCCACCTGCGGCTACCGCCGGTTCTTCTCGGTCACCTCGCTGGCCGCGCTGCGCCAGGAGGATCCCGCGGTGTTCGCGGCGAGTCACCGGGAAGTGGCCCGGTGGTTCTCGGAGGGCCTGGTCGACGGCGTGCGTATCGACCATCCCGACGGGCTGGCCGACCCGGTCGGCTATCTGCGGCGCCTCCGTGAGCTCACCGGCCCGGATGCGTACATCGTCATCGAGAAGATCCTGGCACCCGACGAGGCGCTCGACGCCTGCCTGCCGGTGAACGGGACCACGGGCTACGACGCCCTGCGGGAGATCGGCGGGCTTTTCGTCGACCCCGCCGGGGGCGTCCCGCTGCGGGATCTCGCCGCCGCGGCCGGCTTCACCCAGAGCCCATGTCGGGCAAGGGAACTCAAGGCCGCTGCGGCCACGGACACACTCGGCAGTGAACTGGCCCGGGCCCACCGCGCGGTGGTCAGCGCCACCGGCGTCGACCATCCCGCCCTGCCCGATGCAATCACCGGCTTGCTGACCCACGTCGACGTCTACCGCTGCGACTATCCGGCCCTGGCGGCGACGATGTCCACCGCCATCGCCGAAACGGTCGCCGCCCGGCCCGAGCTCGCTGCCCCCTTGACCGCCGTCGCCGCCGCACTCGAGCACCGCGAGCCGGCCGCCCGGATCCAACAGCTGTGCGGCGCGGTGACCGCGAAGGCCATCGAGGACCGGCTGTTCTACCGGGATCCGACCCTGGTGTCGCTCAACGAGGTCGGCGGCGAACCGGACCGCTTCGGCGTCAGTGCCGCCGAATTCCACCACAGTGCCGCGGTCCGGGCCTACCGCTGGCCCTCGTCGATGACGGCGCTGACCACTCACGACACCAAACGGGGTGAGGATGTCCGCGCCCGCATCGGGGTGCTGTCCCAGGTACCCGGACTCTGGTCGCAACTGGTCGCCGACTGGCAGGCGCTGTGCCCGCCACCGGATCCGGCCACCGGCTTGTTCCTGTGGCAGAACATGTTCGGCGTATGGCCGAGGTCCGGGCAGGTCGACCAGAGCCTGCGCGATCGGCTGCATGCGTACGCCGCGAAAGTCGTCCGCGAGGCCCACCTGCACACCTCATGGATCGATCCGGACGATGCCTTCGAGACGGCCGTGCACACGTGGGTCGATACGGTGCTCGACGGCCCGGTGGCGACCGGACTGACCGGGCTGCTCCACGCGCTGGCCGTCCACGCCGACAGTGACGCCCTGGGACAGAAACTGTTGGCTCTCACCGCCCCTGGCATTCCCGACATCTATCAGGGCACCGAACTCTGGGAGGACAACCTCGTCGATCCGGACAACCGCCGCCCGGTCGACTTCGCCGCGCGCCGGGACGCCCTCGACGCACTCGAGCACCCGAAGCTCCGGGTGGTCCGGGCGGCGTTGCGGCTGCGCCGCGCGCGTCTGGACACCTTCCGCTCCGGCGGCTACACCGCGTTACCGGCCGACGGCGAGCGGGCCGAGCATGCCGTCGCCTTCGGGCGCGGCGCGGACGTGGTGGTCGCGGTCAGCCGATGGACGGTCGAATTGTCCGAAACCGGCTGGGGATCAACCACACTCACACTCCCCGCCGGCACCTGGCGGGACTGCCTGACGGATGTGGATCACCGCGGGACCGTGGCCGCCAGCACCCTGTTCGGCGCGTTGCCCGTGGCACTGTTGGAGCGCACGGATGGCTGAACACGAGTTCGCCGTATGGGCGCCGAATCCCGGGCTGGTCCGGCTCGAGGTGGACGGCACCGTACACCCGATGAGTCCGTCACCCTCGGGTGACGGCTGGTGGCGCGCGACCGTCGCCGCGTCCGACGACGCCCGCTACGGCTTCCTGTTGGACGACGACCCCACGGTGCTGCCGGACCCCCGCTCACCGCGCCAGCCCGACGGTGTGCACGAACGCTCCCAGCTGTGGAACGCCGGCGCCGCACAGTGGACCGACGCCGATTGGGCGGGGCGATCCGTCGCGGGCTCGGTCATCTACGAGCTGCACATCGGAACATTCACTGCGGCGGGAACATTGGACTCCGCAATCGAGAAGCTGGGTGCCCTCGTCGAACTCGGCGTCGACTTCGTCGAGCTGATGCCGGTGAACGCCTTCGCCGGCACCCACGGCTGGGGCTATGACGGCGTGCTGTGGTACGCCGTGCACGAACCGTACGGCGGACCGGACGCGCTGGTGCGATTCGTGGACGCCTGCCATCGCCGCGGACTCGGAGTCCTGCTCGACGTCGTCTTCAACCATCTCGGACCGTCGGGCAACTACCTGCCGCGGTTCGGCCCCTACCTGTCCAAGGGCACCAATCCCTGGGGTGAGGGCATCAACATCGCCGACGATCTTTCCGATGCGGTGCGCGACCACATCATCGGGTGCGCGCTACGCTGGATGCGCGATTTCCACATCGACGGACTGCGCCTGGATGCCGTTCACGCGCTGGTCGACACCACTGCCATCCATATCCTCGAGGAGCTGTCGCTCGAAACCGATTCGTTGGCAACGCAACTGGGCCGGCCGCTGTCGCTGATCGCCGAGAGTGACCGCAACGACCCGCGGTTCATCACACCCCGCAGCGAGCTGGGCTACGGCCTGACCGCACAGTGGGACGACGATATCCATCACGCGCTGCACACCGCGGTATCCGGTGAACAGCACGGCTACTACTCCGATTTCGGCTCGATCGAGACGCTGGCCGAGACGCTGAAGTCCGGGTACTTCCACGCCGGCACCTTCTCGTCGTTCCGCAAACGCCGCCACGGCCGTCCGCTCGACACCGCGACCATTCCCGGGTCACGCCTGATGGCGTATACCTGCACGCACGATCAGATCGGCAACCGCGCCGCCGGGGACCGGCCGACCGCCTACCTGACACCGGGGCAGTTGGCGGTCAGCGCCGCCCTGGCTCTGCTGACGCCGTTCACGGCAATGGTGTTCATGGGTGAGGAGTGGGCGGCGTCCACTCCGTTCCAGTTCTTCACCTCGCATCCGGAACCACATCTGGCCGACGCCACCCGCGAGGGTCGCAAGGCCGAGTTCGCCGACCACGGCTGGGACCCCGCTACCGTGCCCGACCCGCAGGACGAGGCGACCTTCGCGCGCTCGAAGCTGGACTGGGCAGAACGCGAATCCGACGGCCACGCCAGCATGTTGAGCGTGTATCGGGATCTGATTACTTTGCGCCGCAACGAGCCCGATCTCGGCGACTTCTGGCTGGACCATATGGAGGTCGATTTCGACGAGGCCGCGCGCTGGATCGTGCTGTACCGCGGAACACTCGCGATCGCCTGCAACCTGGGGCCGGATGCGGTCGCCGTTCCTGCCACCGGTGACGTGGTGTACGCCTGGGGCGCCCCGCGTGCCGGTGCGGCCGGCACTGCGCTCGACGGGCACTCGTTCGCCGTCCTGCGCCGGCGCTGAGGTCGCCCGAACCTCCCGCCGAGCGGCCGGATTTGTACACGACACGCGGCGTGGCGCCGTACAGACACGGCCGCTCGCGGGAAGGGGTGCCGCCGCCCCTGGGACTTTTAGGTCAGGTAGCGGTACGTCGGCGAGCCCGGCTCGAGCAGTTCGATGTGACTCTCCGAGGTCTGCATCCGCTCCATCAGACCCTCCAGGTCGGCCGCCGAGCCCAGCTGGATACCGACGAGGGCCTCGCCGGTCTCGCGGTTGTTGCGCTTGACGTACTCGAACAGGGTGATGTCGTCGTTGGGGCCGAGCACCTCGTCGAGGAACCGGCGCAATGCGCCGGGCTCCTGCGGGAAATCGACCAGGAAGTAGTGCTTGAGCCCGAGGTGCACCAGCGAACGCTCCAGCACCTCGCCGTACCGCGACACGTCGTTGTTGCCGCCGGAGATCAGGCACACCACCGTGGACCCGGGCTCGATGTCGGCCTCGAGCAGACCCGCGACCGACAGCGCCCCGGCCGGCTCGGCGATGATGCCCTCGTTCTGATACAGGTCCAGCATCGCCGTGCACACGGCACCCTCGTCGACCGTGGTCACCGACACCATGTCGCCGGCGGCCGAGAGCACCCCGAACGGCATTTGGCCGGCGCGCGCCACCGCGGCGCCGTCGACGAACTGGTCGACATGTTCCAGCGTCACCGGTTCACCGGCGGCCAGCGCCGCGGACATGGACGCCGCACCCGCCGGTTCGATCCCGAGAACTGAAGTGGCCGTTGTCTTTTCGGCCAGATACGTCGTCATCCCGCTGATGCAGCCGCCACCGCCGACGGGCACCACCACCAGGTCGGGTTCCCCGTCGAGCTGATCGAGGATCTCCACGGCGATGGTGCCCTGCCCGGCCATGGTGCGCACGTCGTCGTAGGGCGGCACCAGGGTGGCTCCGGTGCGCGCGACGTCGTCCAGCGCCGCCTGGGCGGCCAGGTCATAGGTCTTGCCGCCGACGATCAGCTCGATGAACTCGCCACCGTGGTAGCGGATCCGGTCCCGCTTCTGTTTCGGCGTCTTCGCCGGGACGTAGACCCGGCCGTGGATGCCCATCGATCGACACGCCAGCGCGAAACCCTGTGCGTGATTGCCCGCCGACGAGCACACCACGCCGGCGGCCTTCTCCTCGGGAGTGAGCTGCATCAGCAGGTTGTAGGCGCCCCGCAGCTTGTAGGACCGGACCACCTGAAGGTCTTCGCGCTTGAGATAGACCAGCGCCCCGGTCAATTGCGACAGCCGGTCGCTGAACTGCAGCGGAGTGGGTGTCACCACGCCGGAAATTCGCTGGGCCGCCGCCTCGACATCGGCCGCGCACAGCGGCGACACCCGGGCACTCTGGCTCACTTCAGCGGACACCGATCAATGGTGCCACGCGGCCTTTCCAAACGCCCAAACGCCCGTTCCGGCGCAAAAGCGCGGGTGGGACCGACCAGAACGTCGAATTCCGGGATCAGTTGGACGGCGTCAGGACGAACACCGGGATCTGGCGGTCGGTCTTCGTCTGGTAGTCCGCGTAGTCGGGGTAGGCGGCGACCGCCCGCTCCCACCAGTCGGCCTTCTCGTCGCCGAACACCTCGCGCGCCTCGTAATCGCCCGAAACGGTGCCGTCCTGCAATTCGACGTGTGGGTGCGCCTTGACGTTGTAGTACCAGACCGGGTTCTTGGGCGCTCCGCCCAGCGATGCGACGATGGCGTACTGCCCGTCGTGCTCGACGCGCATGAGCGGTGTTTTACGGATCTTGCCGCTCTTGGCGCCGACGGTGGTCAGCAGGATGACCGGCATGCCGCGCATCTCCATGCCCTTGGTGCCGCCGGACGCCATGATCTCTTCGGCGTTTTCGCGCGCCCAATCCAACGTGCTGGGTTCATAATCTCCAGATAGAGGCATGTAGTCAGCCTAGCGAAATCGGCCTTCCACATCCGGTGTTTCGGCTTCCCGAAATCATGATTACGGACTATCGTCACCGATATGACCAGCGCCGAACAGTTCCGCTCCGCAATCGCGCACCCCGCCTCCCGCGAGGTGTCGATCGCCGGAGTGCCCTGGCCGGTTTACAAGCTGTTCGCCCTGATCACGGGCATCGCGGTCTTCGCGGTAGTGGCCGCCACCAGTGTCGAGGCCGGGAGTGCTCTGCTGATGGGAGCCGCCGTGACCACCCTGCTGTGGCTCACCCTCGGACTGCAGCACACCCGCCGCTGACGTCGCCGGGGGCCAACCTGTCGATTCGATGTGAATTCGCAGAAACCCCCGAGCGCCCGACGCCGCGGGCTGACACTGGGACGCCCGATGTGTCAGCCATGGAAGGTCGCGACATGAGATTCAGCCCAGCCCTTGCCGCGGTCGCGGCGGCCACCGGATTGACGCTGGCACCCCTGGCCGTTGCACCCACCGCGGGTGCGGACGTCTGCGGTGATGTCGGCGGACGGCACGTCAGCGTCGGTGGTTGCACCAACATCGCCGGCGACGTCGCCGCCGGGGCCGTCCTGGCCGGTGCCGACGAGGAGGCCGGGCAGATCGCCGCCGGCCTGCCACCGTGCTACACCCCCGCAGGCGTTCCGTTCCGGACGCCCAACGGGGTGCCCTGCCCCTAGTTACCGCGCGACGGCAGTGTGCGCCGGGCCTGCCACACCAGGCCGGGAGCCGTTGCAGCCAGGTCGGGCCGGCTCCCAGCGTGATATCGCATGGCCCGGTAGAACGACCACACCTGCCGCGGGGTGGGCACCTTCGGCACCCACGCCAGTTCCCAGTGGATCCCGTTGATCGGGTCGTCGAAGAACACCCCGTAGTACCCGGGCCAGTACTGCGGGTACTCCGTGGGCTCGTCGGTGACCGGCAATCCGCGCTGGACCAGGAAGTCGCGGTGGAACCGGTCGACCTCCCGCCGACTGCGCGCCCACATGGCTATGTGGTTGATCCCGACCGCCTGATCGGGATGGGTCAGCTTCTCCCCCGATCGCGCGGGCTGGATGCCGATGTAGCTGTGCGGGTTGAGGTACCGGGTCATGTAGTAGACCGACTGATATTCCATGTTCAGCGAGGAGAAGCTGCTGTAGCCCAGCCAGCCGAACATGGCGTCGTAGAAGGCGATCGATTCGTCATAGTCCAGCACCGCGAATTCCACGTGACTGACACCGCGCCACCGCATGGGACCCTCCCTCGCCGTCGACTACTACAGAACGTAGTAATCATCCGGCCCGGTGTAAAGACCTAGCCGCCCAGACAGCCCGGCCCGAGCAGCGCCTTCAGATCGCCCATCAGCGCCGACGACGGCGTCACCCGCAGCGACTGGTCGAGCTCGAGGGTGGTGATCCGGTCGCCGCTGATCAGCCGGAGGTGCACCTGCGCGGTGCCGGGATGCCGGGCGAGCACCTGCTTGAGCGCACTGACCTTGTCGATGGTGCACTGCCGGGTCGGCAGGCTGACCGCGATCGGCCGGTTGGGCTGCGCGTTGGAGAAGTCCGGCACCGCCAGGTCGTGCACGATCAGCGAGCGCCGGTCGTCACGCACCGACACCTTGGCCCGGAGTACCACCACCGCGTCGTCGGCGATCTCCGCACCGTGCATCGAATATGTCTGCGGGAAGAACAGGACCTCGATGCCGCCGGTCAGATCTTCCAATTGGGCCGAGGCCCAAGGCAACCCGTTCTTGTTCACCCGGCGGTTGACCGCGGTGAGGATGCCGCCGACCTGAACCTGCGCATCGTTGGCGACGTCGCCGTCGAGAATGGCCGGGAGCTGGGTGTCCACCTGGGTGCTCAGCAGATGCGCCACGCCGTCGAGCGGATGACCGGACACGTACAGGCCGAGCATCTCGCGTTCGAGGGCCAGCTTGTGCTTGTCCTCCCACTCCTCGTCGGGCACCTTGATGGTGAATACCGAGTCGGTGCCGCCTTCTTCATCACCCCCGCCGAACAGGTCGAACTGCCCCATCGCCTCGGCCTTCTTGGTGCCCAGCACGGAATCCACCGCGTCGGTGTGCACCAGGAACAGTCCCTTGCGGGCGTGTTTGAGCGAGTCGAACGCGCCGGCCTTGATCAGCGACTCGGTGACCTTCTTGTTGCAGGCGGTCACCTCGATCTTGTTCAGATAGTCCGAGAAATCCGTGAAGGCGCCCTTGTCGGCGCGGGTCTTGATGAGCGACGCGACGACGTTGGCTCCGACGTTGCGCACGGCACCCAGGCCGAACCGGATGTCCTCGCCGACGGAGGCGAAGTTCTGCACCGACTCGTTGACATCCGGTGGCAGCACCGTGATGCCGAGCCGGCGGCAGTCGGCCAGGTAGACCGCGGCCTTGTCCTTGTCGTCGCCCACCGAGGTGAGCAGACCGGCCATGTACTCCGACTGGTAGTTGGCCTTGAGATAGGCCGTCCAGTACGACACCAGCCCGTAGCCGGCCGCGTGCGACTTGTTGAACGCGTAACCGGCGAACGGAAGGATGGTGTCCCACAAGGCTTTCACGGCCTTCTCGGAGAAGCCGTTGGCGGTCATGCCCTCCTTGAAGCCCTGATACTCGGCCTCGAGCACCTCGATCTTCTTCTTGCCCATCGCTTTTCGCAGCGCATCGGCCTTACCCATGGTGTAGGAGGCCACCTTCTGGGCGATGAACATGATCTGCTCTTGGTAGACGATCAGGCCGTAGGTCTCGGCCAGGATGTCGGCCAACGGCTCCTCGAGCTCGGGGTGGATCGGCTTGATGGGCTGCCGGGCATTCTTGCGGTCGGCGTAGTCGTTGTGCGCGTTCATGCCCATCGGGCCCGGCCGGTACAGCGCGAGAACCGCCACGATGTCATTGAATTCGGTGGGCTGCATGCGGCGCAGCAGGTCGCGCATCGGGCCGCCGTCGAGCTGGAACACGCCCAGGGTGTCGCCGCGGGAGAGCAGCTCGTAGGTGGCCGGGTCGTCCAGGGGCACCGACTCGAGATCCAGATCGATGCCGCGGTTGGCCTTGATGTTCTCCAGCGCGTCGCCGATGATCGTGAGGTTTCGCAGCCCCAGGAAGTCCATCTTCAGCAGGCCGATGGCCTCGCAGGACGGGTAGTCCCAGCCGGTGATGATCGCGCCGTCCTGCGGCCGCTTCCACAGTGGGATGGCGTCGATCAGCGGCTCGGAGCTCATGATCACCGCGCACGCGTGCACACCGGCATTGCGGACCAGGCCCTCGAGACCCCGGGCCGTCTCGTAGATGGTGCGCACGTCGGAGTCCGTGTCGATCAGCGTGCGGACCTCGGCGGCCTCCTTGTACCGCTCGTGGTTGGGATCGGTGATCCCCGAGAGCGGGATGTCCTTGGCCATGATCGGCGGCGGCAGGGCCTTGGTGATCCGATCAGCGATGGCGAAGCCGGGCTGGCCGTAGTGGACCCGGGCCGAATCCTTCAGTGCCGCTTTGGTCTTGATGGTTCCGAAGGTGATGACCTGGGCCACCCGGTCGCTGCCCCACTTGTCGGCGGCGTAGCGCACCATCTCGCCGCGACGACGGTCGTCGAAGTCGATGTCGATATCGGGCGCCGACGGCCGCTCGGGGTTGAGGAACCGCTCGAAGAGCAGCCCGTGCGGGATCGGGTCGATGTTGGTGATGCCCAGCGCGTAGGCCACCAGTGAGCCGGCGGCCGATCCGCGGCCCGGCCCCACCCGGATGTCGATGGACCGCGCGTAGGTGATCAGGTCGGCCACGATGAGGAAGTACGACGGGAAACCCTTGCCGCAGATGACGTTGATCTCGTACTCGGCGCGCTCGGTGTACTCCGTGGGAACCGCCCCGCCGGGAAAACTCGAGCAGCGGCGGGACAACCCCGCGTGCACCTCGTGACGCAACCAGGAACCCTGATCGTGACCCTCGGGCACGGGGAACACCGGCATCCGGTCCCGCTCGGCCCACACGTCGGCGTACGGCTGCACCCGCTCGGCGATCAACAGGGTGGAATCACAGGCGCCGGGCACCTCGGCATCCCAGATCCTGCGCATGTCCGCCGCGGACTTCAGGTAGTAGCCGTCGCCGTCGAACTTGAACCGCGTGGGATCCGAGAGCGTCTTGCCCGTCTGCACACACAGCAGCGCCTCGTGGTTCTGGGAGGCCTCCCGGGTCACGTAGTGGCAGTCGTTGGTGGCCAGCGGCGGGATGCCGAGCTTGCGGCCCACCTCGAGCAGTCCCTCGCGGACCCGGGTCTCGATGGACAGCCCGTGGTCCATCAGTTCCAGGAAGAAGTTGTCGGGCCCGAAGATCTCACGCCACTTGGCGGCGGCCTCGAGCGCTTCCCGCTCGTGGCCCAGGCGCAGCCGGGTCTGCACCTCCCCCGACGGGCAGCCCGTGGTGGCGATGATGCCGGCCGCGTGTTCGGCGATGATCTCCGCGTCCATCCGCGGCCACTTGCCCAGCTGACCCTCGAAGGAGGCCAGCGAGGACAGCTTGAACAGGTTGCGCAGGCCGGTCGCGTTCTCGGCCACCATCGTCATGTGCAGATAGGCGCCGCTGGCGGAGACGTCGTCGGACTTCTGGCTGGGGTCGCCCCAGGTGATGCGCTTGGTATCGAACCGCGAACCGGGCGCGATGTAGGCCTCGATGCCGATGATGGGTGTGATGTCGGCCTTGACGGCGGCGTTGTAGAACTCGCTGGCGCCGAACATGTTGCCGTGGTCGGTCATGCCGATGGCGGGCATCTCCAGGCGCTTGGCCTCGGCCAGCATGGGAGCGACCTTCGCGGCACCGTCGAGCATCGAGTATTCGGTGTGGTTGTGCAGATGCACGAAGGAGTCGCTGGTACCCATAGGCCCGTCAGTCTAGGACGCCGGACCGACAGCTCCGGGCGTGTCGCGACGGGCGTTCACGGCGTGTCAAAGTTCGGCCGCGGCGCCACGCCGGGACCGGGCCACCGCGTCGACGGTGAACACCGCCAGTGCCACCCAGATCAGGGCGAAACCCAGCCACCGGGCCGGGGGCATCGGTTCGTGCCCGACGACCACACCCCAGGTCATCTGCATGGCCGGGGTCAGGTACTGCAGCAGGCCCAACGTGACCAGCGGCAGGCGCTGCGCCGCCCCGGCGAACAGCAGCAGTGGGATCGCGGTGAGGGGTCCGCACAGCACCGTCAGCGCGACGTGTCCGGCGCCCTGCCCCAGAAAATGGCCGTGCCCACCCACCGCCGCGACCACGATGTAGGCCAGCGCGAAGGGCGCCGCCAGCGCCGATTCCACGCCGACGCTGACCCGCGGATCGGTCGGGACGATCTTCTTGACCAATCCGTACAGCCCGAACGAGAACGCCAGCCCGAACGCGATCCACGGCGGGGCACCGACCTCGACGGCGAGCACCACCACCGCGATCGTCGCGACGGCCAGGGCCAAACCCTGTGCCCTGTTGAGCCTTTCACCGAAGATGACCACTCCGAGCGCGACGCTGACCAACGGGTTGATGAAATACCCGAGCGCGGCGTCGACGACGTGGCCGTTGTTGACGGCGAAGATGTAGATCACCCAGTTCGCCGACACCAGGGCGGACGCCGCCGCCAGCAGCAACCAGGTGCGTCCGTCGATGCGGCGCAGCTCCCGGCCGAGCCCCGCGACCAGCAGCACGCCGACCATGAAGACCAGCGTCCACACGATCCGGTGGGCCAGCACCTCGAACGCGCCGGCCGGTTTGAGCAGCGGGAAGAAGGCCGGGAACAGTCCCCAGGACCCGTAGGCGCCCAGGCCGAACAGCAGACCGGTGCGCGCCGCGGAGCGCCTCATGCGTGCTGCTGGAGAACATCCAGGGCGTGCTGAAGATCCTGCGGATACGGCGCGGTGAACTCCACCCACCGCCCGTCGGCCGGATGTACGAAGGCCAGCGACCGGGCGTGCAGCCATTGCCGTTGCAGCCCAAGCTTTTTCGCCAGCGTCGGATCGGCCCCGTAGGTCAGGTCGCCGCAGCACGGATGGTGCAGCGCCGAGAAGTGCACCCGGATCTGGTGGGTGCGTCCGGTCTCGAGGTGGATGTCGAGCAGGCTGGCCGACACGAAAGCCTCGATGGTGTCGTAATGCGTGATGCTGTGCCGGCCGCCCTCGACGACCGCGAACTTCCAGTCGTGACCACGATGCCGGCCGATCGGGGCGTCGATGGTGCCACTGGACGGGTCGGGATGACCCTGGACCAGCGCGTGATAGCGCTTCTCGACGGTGCGGGCCTTGAAGGCCCGCTTGAGCACGGTGTAGGCGCGTTCCGACAGCGCCACCACCATCACCCCGGACGTTCCGACGTCCAGGCGGTGCACGATGCCCTGCCGCTCGTGGATACCCGACGTGCTGATGCGGAACCCCGCGGCCGCCAGCCCACCCAGCACGGTCGGACCGTGCCAGCCGACCGTCGCGTGCGCGGCCACCCCCGGCGGTTTGTCGACCACGACGATGTCCTCGTCGGAGTAGAGCACCGCCATGCCCTCGATGTGTTCGGGAACGTTCTCCACCGGCGGCGGCGCGTCGGGCAACCGCACCTCCAGCCAGGCGCCCCCGACGAGCCGGTCGGACTTGCCCACCCGGGCACCGTCGAGCTCGACCCCGCCGTCCTCGGCCAGGTCGGCCGCCGCCGTTCGCGACAGTCCCAGCAGCCGCGCCAGACCCGCGTCGACCCGCATACCGGCCAGCCCCTCGGGCACCGGCAACGACCGATCCGCCATCAGTCCGTCTCGGCCGGATCGGCCGCGCCGACGGCACGGGCCTTGCCGGATTCGGTGCTCCGGCCCACGGTGTCGTAGTCGAAACCGAACAGCGACAACACCACCAACAGCATGGCCCCGCCGACGACAGCCGGGTCGGCCACGTTGAACACCGGCCACCAGCCGATGGACAGGAAATCGACCACGTGTCCGCGCAACGGCCCCGGCGAGCGGAAGAACCGGTCGACCAGGTTGCCCAGCGCACCGCCGAGGATCATCCCCAGCCCGAGTGCCCACCAGGGCGAGACCAGTCGGCGGCCCATGATGATGATGCCGACCACCACCGCGGTGGCCACCAGTGTCAGCCCCCAGGTGTAGCCGGTGGCCATCGAGAACGCGGCCCCCGGATTGCGCACCAGCGTCCATGTCACGGTGTCCCCGATGATCGACACCGGTTGACCCGGGGTGAGGAACCGCACCGCGAGCACCTTGGTGAGGACGTCCAGGGCCAGCACCACGGCGGCGACGGTGAGCAGCATCCGCAACCGGCGGCGCGGCCGCGGCGCGCCGGCCGCGGGCGGGTCCGTGGTCTCGACGCGCCCCTCGGCGTTCTCCGCCTGCTCGGCGGGCTCGGTCGCGTCGGTCACGCCCCCCATCATCCCTCGAGGCGTGACCAACGGGTGGCCGCGGGGGTATCGGGCATGATCAGCGCATGAGGCGCCTCACGGTCATTGCGACCGGCGGAACGATCGCCACCGGGATCGGGGCCGACGGGGTCCTGCGACCCAACCGCTCAGGCGCCGACCTGATCGACGGCCTGGCCGGCGGGGCCGCCGACGTGCAGGTGTCGGCGGTGGAGCTGATGGCGGTCGACAGTTCGCAGCTGACTCCGGCCGACTGGGACACGATCCGGCTGGCCGCCGAGCGGGCGTCTGCCGACGGGGCCGACGGTGTCGTGGTGACCCACGGGACCGACACCCTCGAGGAGACGGCGCTGTGGCTGGCGTTGACCTACACCGGCGCGGCGCCGCTGGTGCTGACCGGCGCGATGCGCAGCGCCGACGCCCCGGATGCCGACGGGCCGGGCAACCTGCGCAACGCCCTGACCCTGGCCGCCGGGCCCGCGACCCGCGGTGTGCTGGTGGCGTTCGGCGGGCGGGCGCTGTCCCCCGTCGGCCTGCGCAAGACGGCGACCGGGTTCGACGGGCCACCGGCATCCGAATCGCATTCCGCAGCAACATTCTTGGCCGACGTCCTGGCCGCTACGGCGCCCCGGGTGGATATTGTCGCCGTGTACGCGGGCAGCGACGCGGTGGCGCTGGACGCCTGCGTGGCGGCGGGCGCACGCGGGATCGTGCTCGAGGCGCTGGGTTCGGGCAACGCCGGGGCCGCGGTGGTCGACACCGTCGCACGGCACTGCGCGGCCGGCGTCACGGTCGCGGTGTCCAGCCGGGTGCCCGGCGCCGGGGTGCACCCGGACTACGGCCCGGGCCGCGCGATGTTCGACGCGGGCGCGCTGGTGGTGTCGCACCTGGGCCCGCCCCAGGCCCGGGTGCTGCTGATGGCGGCGCTGGCCGCCGGTCTCCCACCCGGCGAGGTCATCCACCGACTTGGTTGACCGCCGCCGGGTTCGGCGAGCGGCGTGGTTCCGCGAGCACGAGGCCCGGCGACAACTGACCCCGCCGGTCACTCCTCGGCGAGCCCGCTGACGTAGTCCGGCCAGTCCAGGCTGTCCACCGGGTTCGCCCTGCCGACCTCGGGGTCGTCGACCCCGAACGTGCGGGTCGGTCCCGGCCCGCTGCCGCGGGTCTCGAACCGCACCGTCATCACCCCGTGCCCGGCGCCCTGCACCCAGCCGTGGCCCAGAACCGGGTGTGTCACGTCGTCACCGACGCGCCAGCCGCCGGACTGCGGCTCCGCCGGCGAGCCCGGCAGTCGCGTGTCGCCCAGTTCGGCCTCCTGCTGCTCCAATTCCGGGAACAACGACTCCTGGAGTACATCGGATAGGCCCGAAAACCCAACGCCCAGAAGGCGAATCGGCCCCACCTCGACGGGATCGAGCAACAGTCTGCGGGCGGTGGCGATCAGGGTGGCGGCCTCCCCGGTTGCGTACGGCAGGGTGGCCGACCGCGTCAACGTCGACATGTCGGCCTTCTTGAGTTTGACGGTGACGGTGCGCGCGCCCCGGCCGTCCCGCATCAGCCGACGGTGGGCGTGCTCACCGATCGGCCCCACCGCGTCGCGGAGCTGGTCGAGTGTGGTCAGGTCCGCCGGGAACGTCGATTCGGCGCTGATCTGCTTGGCCTCGGCCCGCTCGACCACCGGGCGGTCGTCGATGCCCCGGGCCAGCCGGTGCAGCGCCGGACCGACGGTCGCCCCCAGGATCCCGGCGACCTCGGCCTCCGCCAGCGCGGCGAGCTGCCCGACGGTTTCGATGCCGAGCCGGTGCAGCTTGTCCTCCGCCACCGGGCCGATCCCCCACAACCGACGAACCGGCAGCGCGTCGAGCAGGGGCCGTTCCTCGGCGCGGGTGATCACCCGGATCCCGTTCGGCTTGGCCAGCCCGGAGCCGATCTTGGCGATCTGCTTGCCCGAGCCCGCGCCCACCGATGCCACCAGCCCGGTGTCGTGTTCGACCCGAGTCCGCAACGCCTCGCAGTACGCCTCGACGTCCGCGGCGCCGGCGCCCCGCAACTCGGCGGGCTCACCGAAGGCCTCGTCGAACGACAGCTGTTCGAGGACGCCCAGCATCGACCGGACGGTCTCGAACACCCGTCGACTGGCCACCCCGTAGACCACACCGCGCGGCGGCAGCACCACCGCCTGGGCCCCCACCAGCCGACGGGCCTGGTGCATTGGCATCGCCGAGCGCGCACCGAACACCCGCGACTCGTAGCTCGCGCCGGCCACCACACCGCGCCCGCCCAGCCCTCCGACGAGCACCGGGCGGCCCCGCAGGGTCGGACGGGTCAGTTGCTCGACGGACGCGAAGAACGCGTCCATGTCGAGGTGCAGGACCCAGCGATCCACGTCGCAGATACTAAGCGGCTACCGTCTGGACCATGGACCCCGTGACGGACGTGCCGATTCGCGACGAGTCGATCCGGCTCGGCCAGTTCCTCAAACTGGCCGGCCTGATCGACAGCGGATCGGAGGCCAAGGCGGTGATCGCCGACGGGCTGATCACGGTCAACGGCGAGGCCGAGACCCGCCGGGGCCGCCAGTTGTCCGGCGGCGACGTGGTGGAGTTCCAGGGCAGGGCCGCCCGCGTCACCCGCTGATCGGGCTCACGCCCGGACGATCGACACCCGTACCCCGTCACCGATGTCCGAACCGTCCGGCAGCGCATCCGGCCCGACGAACTCGAAGCTGGTCGCCAGGATCTCACCGGCGATCAGGTCGCGATGGGTGCGGGCCCACTGTGCCCTGGCGCTGCCGTCGTCCGGCACCGACATCAGCACCACGACCCGGTCCGAGACGTCCAGCCCGGTGTTCTTGCGCAGTTCCTGCAGTTCGCGGATGCGGTCCTTGGCCCAGCCCTCGGCCTCGAGTTCCGGTGTCACGGCTCCGTCGAGCACCACCAGACCGGCACCGTCCGGCAGCGCCGCCGTCCATTCGGGGTCGGCGGCAACGAGTTTCGAGCTGAACTCGGCCGGCAGGAGCACGGCCGGGCCGGCGCTCAGGGTGCCGTCGGCGTTGAGAACGCCCTCGCCGGCCTTCACCGCCTTGATCGCCGCCTGCACATCCTTGCCGATCCGCGGGCCCGCTTCGCGCGCGTTCACTGTCAGTTCGAACCGGCCGTAGGCCGCGATGTCGTCGGTCAGGTCGACCGCCTTGACGTTGAGCTCGTCGGCGATGAGGTTGACGAACGGTTCCAGCTGAGCCGGGTTCTGCACCGCCACCGTCAGTTTGGGCAACGGCAGCCGAACCCGAAGCTTCTTGGCCTTGCGCAGCGACGAACCGGTCGAGCACACCTCGCGAACCTGGTCCATCGCCGCCACCAGATCCGGATCGGCCGGCATCACACCGGCCCCGGGCCAGTCGGTCAGGTGCACCGAGCGACCGCCGGTGACGCCGCGCCAGATCACCTCGGTGGCCATCGGCAACAGCGGGGCGGCCAGCCGGGCGGTCACCTCGAGGACCGTGTGCAAGGTGTCGATGGCGTCGGCATCCTCCTCCCAGAACCGGTTACGCGACCGCCGCACGTACCAGTTGGTCAGCGCCTCGGTGAACTGGCGCAGCTGTTCGCAGGCCCCGGAGATGTCACAGACGTCCAGCGCCGCCGTCAGTTCGTCGCGCAGCACGGCCAGCTTGGCCAGGATGTAGCGATCCAGCACATTGGCCGAATCCGTGCGCCACACACCGGCTTTCGGCGCATACAGCGTCAGGAAGGTGTAGGCGTTCCACAACGGCAGCAAGACCTGCCGCACGCCGTCCCGGATGCCCTGCTCGGTGACAACCAGGTTCCCCCCACGCAGGATGGGCGACGCCATCAGGAACCAGCGCATGGCGTCCGAGCCGTCGCGGTCGAAGACCTCCGACACGTCGGGGTAGTTGCGCAGCGACTTGCTCATCTTCTGGCCGTCATTGCCCAGCACGATGCCGTGTGCCACACAGGTTTTGAACGCCGGCTTGTCGAACAGCGCGGTGGCCAGCACGTGCATGGTGTAGAACCAGCCGCGGGTCTGGCCGATGTACTCGACGATGAAATCGCCGGGGAAATGGGTCTGGAACCATTCCTGGTTCTCGAACGGGTAATGCACCTGGGCGAACGGCATGGACCCGGAGTCGAACCAGACGTCGAAGATGTCCTCGATGCGGCGCATCGTGGAGTTCCCGGTCGGGTCGTCGGGGTTGGGCCTGGTCAGCTGATCGATGAACGGGCGGTGCAGGTTGTCCGGGCGTACCCCGAAGTCACGCTCGAGTTCGTCGAGACTGCCGTACACGTCGATCCGTGGATAGGCCGGATCGTCGGACTTCCACACCGGAATGGGGCTGCCCCAGTAGCGGTTTCGCGAGATCGACCAGTCCCTGGCGTTCTCCAGCCACTTGCCGAACTGGCCGTCCTTGACGTGTTCGGGGTACCAGGTGATCTGCTGGTTGAGTTCGACCATGCGGTCCCGGAATTCGGTCACCTTGACGAACCACGAGGACACCGCGCGGTAGATCAGCGGATTCCGGCAGCGCCAGCAGTGCGGGTAGGAGTGCTCGTAGGTCTCGTGACGCAGCAGCACCGCGCCGTTCTGCGCCGCGGCCCCCGTGCCGTTCTTCAGGTCCCGGATGATGTTCGGGTTGGCCTCGAAGACCTGCTGGCCCTGGTAGTCGGGCACCGACGCGTCGAACCGGCCCTTGGAGTCCACCGGTTGGGCCGGCACGATGCCGACGGTATCGGTGGTGGCCTTGTCGTCCTCGCCGTAGGCCGGGGCCATGTGCACGATGCCCGTGCCGTCCTCGGTGGTGACGAAATCGCCGCGCAGCACCTGAAAAGCGTTGCGGGCGCTCTCCGAATCCATGAAGTACGGGAACGGCGGCAGGTACTTCATGCCGAGCAGCTCGGCACCCGAATAGGTCCCCCGCACCTCGGGCTCCTCACCGAGTTCCCGGGCGTAGGCCGCCAGACGGGCCTGCGCGAGCACGTACCGGTTGCCGTCGGGCGCGGTGACCTCGACGTAGGTGACATCGGGATTGACCGCGACGGCCTGGTTGGACGGCAACGTCCATGGCGTGGTGGTCCACACCAGCAGGTGCGATCCGGTCAGCGGATTGTCCGGGCCCCCTTCGACGCGTACGCCGACGGTGATGGCCGGGTCCTGGCGGCTCTGATAGACGTCGTCGTCCATGCGCAGTTCGTGGTTGGACAGCGGCGTCTCGTCGTTCCAGCAGTACGGCAGCACCCGGACGCCCTCGTAGGCCAGGCCCTTGTCCCACAACTGCTTGAACGCCCAGATCACCGACTCCATGAACGTCAGGTCCAAGGTCTTGTAGTCGTTGTCGAAGTCGACCCACCGGGCCTGCCGGGTGACGTACTCGCGCCACTCCTCGGTATAGGTGAGCACCGATTCCCGGCATGCCTCGTTGAATTCGCCGATGCCCATCTTCTCGATCTGGGCCTTGTCGGTGATGCCGAGTTGGCGCTGCACCTCGAGTTCGGCCGGCAGGCCGTGGGTGTCCCACCCGAATCGGCGCTCGACCTTGTAGCCCCGCATGGTCCGGTAGCGCGGGACGATGTCCTTGACGTAGCCGGTCAACAGATGACCGTAGTGCGGCAGACCGTTGGCGAAGGGCGGCCCGTCGTAGAAGACGTACTCGGGTGCGTCGTCGCGGCGGGCGACGCTCGCCCGGAAGGTGTCGTCGCCGTCCCAGTATTCGAGGACGTCGATTTCCAGCGCCGGGAAATTCGGGGTACCGGAACCCGGCCTCGGATAGGTCCTGTCCGTGCCGTTCGCGTCGCTCACGCCGTCTCCTGTGCCTCTACTCCTGGCACGGGGACGACGGCCGCGCGGAATGCGCGAGCGCCGCGGTACCACCCCGCTTGCGTGCACCGGGCACGCCGCTCGATCACAGGCTGTGACGGGCCGTCCCGTTCGGGTCTAGTCGGCCGGGCGCTGACCCGGCGTTTCTTCCGAAGGCTCCCCGGTGATGGCCGGATCGAAACCGTTGGGTCGATTCTATTAGCCCGTGCAAATCAACCGCCGACCCGGCGCCGGAACCCCTACGTTTGACGGCATGACCCCGCCTTCTCGCGGCGCCGGTGGCCGCGACCCGGACTACCGGTTCACGCTGGCCAACGAGCGCACCTTCCTGGCCTGGATGCGGACCGCACTGGCGCTGATCGCCGGCGGGGTGGGCCTGATGCAGCTGGTGCCGTCCTTCGGCATCCCGGGCGTCAAGCACGGCCTGAGCGTGGTGCTGGTGCTGATCGGCGGAATGCTGGCGACGCTGTCGGTACGCCGGTGGAAGCAGGTCCAGGATGCGATGCGCGACGAGGCGGAGCTTCCGATCAGCCGGTTGCCGGTGCTGCTCGCGATCGCCCTGCTGGGCGTCACCGCCTGCCTCCTGGTCCTGATCATCTTCGAACCGAATACGCCCTGAGATGGCCGACACCGCGGATCCCAAGCCGGGCCTGCAGATCGAAAGGACCCATCTGGCGTGGGAACGAACCGCGTTCGGCTATCTGGCCGTCAGCGCGGTGCTGCTGTTCCCCAGCCACGGTCCGGTGTCGCACGGCCGCGTCGTACTGGCCGCCCTGAGCATCGTCCTGTCGCTGACGGTCGTGGCGATCGCTCGATCGCGGGGCCGCATCACGGCCGAGAACGACGCCGACGGTTCACCGACGGTTCGGAGCCCGGCGTTTGCCGTCACGGTAACCGGTTGGACCACAACGGTTCTGGCGATGCTGATCGTACTGGCGGCGATGCTGCCGGGATTGTGATCAGCCCCAGCCGGGCGGCGGCGGCACCAGTACCTCGGTCACGTTGCCGTTGACGCTGACCTGATTGGCCGGGTCGTCCAGGTTGACCTTGGTGTAATCGATGTGCAGCTCGGTCTGCCCGCGCTTGGAGCGCTCGTCACCGGGGATCCAGTAGCACCAGCCGTCCCACTGCCGGCACACGTCGACGACGTGGTACGGCGTGTTGGCCGGGATGCCGAAGCCCTGGGCCCGGCGGTAGTCGTACATGGCCTGGTTGGGGCCGTTGTAGATGTAGCCGGTGGGCTGATGCTCGGGGGTGCCCATCGTGATGAAGCTCAGCTCGCTGGGCGGCGGCGCCGACGGATCGTTGGAATGCTTGCGCAGCCAGCTGTAGATGACCGAGGCGCCCAGGGAGTGACCCATCGCGATCTTCTTGCCCGGCGTGTTCGCGATCCACTGCTCGAGTTTGGCCAGTCCGTCATCCATGCTCCTGACCGCCAGGTCGTTGCCCAGGAATTCGGCGGTGTTCATGTAGGGGATCCCGACGCAGCGGTTGGGCGGCGCACACGGCTTGCCCTGCAGGAACGGGAATTCCATCTCGGGCAGCCCGAACGCCCCGGGCAGCACACCCACCGTGGCACCCGATCCCACCCCGTAGTCGATATCGGCATGCGCGATGCCCGGCGACGTGCCGAACGCCGTCAACAGGGCCAGCGCGATCATGGCCAGTCGCTTCGTCACCACATACTCCCTTGCACAGACCGTTGAACCGGGGACGAGTATTACATCGGGGTGGGCCCGAAAGTGTTACCCACCTGCGCCCCGTCCCACACCGACTGTACGGCCAGCGGACGGACGCGACCTTGCCCGGCACTCAGAAGCGGTAGCGCAGCACCACTGTCGTCATCAGTCTGGACAGCAGCGCGCTCCGGGCGGCGACGCGGAATGCCCACCGCGGCCCGCGCGGCAGCCCGGCCACCTGCGAAGTGCGGGTGAGCAGGATCTCGTCGACCAGGTGCAGGCCGTCGACCAGCTTCTCGAGCTTCCTGGGATTGTTCAGACCGGGACTGGCGATGTCACCCGCGATCGGCGCCATCGCCCGGGAGCGCTTGAACGTCCACATCGCATACGAGGTGTAGGCGTTGAGGATCACTTCACCGCTCGGGAAGTGTGTCGTCAGCCGCCGCAGGATCGACACCAAGTCATCCTGGGTGAGGAACAGCATCAGGCCGTCGGCGATGATCGACGCGGGCCGGTCGCCGGGGATGTCGCGAAGCCAGTCCGGCCCCGTCAGATCTGCACCGACATCATGTGCATTTGCCAAGTGCGGCAACACTTTTCGGCGAAGATCGATGACCTCCGGATAGTCGATGTCATACCAGTCAACGCTGGGCGGCGGATCGACCCGCGCGCATCTGCAGTCCAGTCCGGCACCAAGATCGAGCACGACGGCGCGCGGTTCGCGGTGCACGAAGTCGCGCACCATCTGGTCCATCAGCTTGGTGCGCACGGCCACGTCGAACACCTTCGACCGTTGGTCGAGGGCCGCGGTGGCCAACTGCGGGAATCTGTCGAGCTGATATCCCGTTCTGGCGACGGTCTCGTCCGAGAGCGTGTCACCCAGGAAGGGTTCGGGCAGCCGACTGTCGAGCGCCCTGCTGCCCAGGGTCAGGAACAGGCTTTCCTGCGCCGGCGTGAGACCTGGCGGTACCAGGCTCACGGCCGCTCGACCTTCCCTACCAGTGGATTCAGCGTGATCCGCGGATCACTTGTCGCTGCTGCTGGAACCGGAATCCGAGCTGCTGCTGGAAGCCGAGCTACCACCAGAACCCGAACCGCTGCCGGCAGCCGAGCCGCTGCCCGAGCCCGAACCGCTGCCGCTCTCCGAACCCGAGTCGGTGGACGAGGAGCTGGAGCCGGTCGAGGATGAACCCTTGTCGCTCGAGTCCTTGTCATCGGTGCTGCTGCCCGAATCGTCATCGTCATCGCCGGCGGTGCTCGTCGAGGAACCGGTCGATCCCGTGGACGTACCGGTCGACCCCGTCGAGGTGCCCGTCGACTCGGTGGACGTTCCCGTCGATTCGGTGCTGGTGTCCGTCGACTCCGTGGACGTACCGGTCGACTCCGTGGACGTGCTCGTCGGCTCGGTGCTGGTCCCTGTCGACTCCGTGGACGTACTCGTCGGCTCGGTGCTGGTACCACTCGTGCTGTCCGCCGAATCCGTGCTGGCGGTCGATCCGGTCGAGTCCGTGGACGTGCTACCGCCGTCGCCGGTTGCCAGCGAGGTGCTCACGGACTTCGCCGCGGCGAGCATCGACGTGCCCACCGAGGATGACCCCAGGTTGCTCTGAGAAGGAGTCTCGACCTGCGGACCGCCGACGCCGTACGCACCGTTGGCCGCCCCCGACGTGGTGTCAGGCCTGGTGGTCCCGAACACCCGGCCCATCCCGACGGCCTCGAAGCCGTTGTCCAGGCCGGTGAGGATGGCGGTCGGGATGCTGCTGAACAGCAGCTTGCCCAGATCCGGCACGTAGAAGAAGTTGGCGGCCGTCGGGTCGCCCGGGTTCTTGGTCCGGTCATAGCCGGACTCGACCAGCACACGGGTGACCGGATCGAGCATGTCGACCAATGTGCTGCCGACGAACGGGATCAGGTTCAGCGGCGACAGCAGCGGCATGGTGCTGCTGGGGGTCAGGTAGTAGTCCGTGTCGCCAAAGCTGCCCTGGTACAGGGAATCGGCCTTCGGGTCCGCCGAGTCCGAGTACTTGTAGTGGTTGCCGATCGCCAGGAGCGAGTTCAGCAGCGAGAACGGGTTGAGCAGGTTGGTCGGCATATCCGCCCACGGGTCGTACTGGTAGGCGATGTCCGTCGTGGTGATGCCGTTCGAACCGGTGGTGGTGGTAGGCGTGGCTACGCTGTACGGCTTGCCCAGACCGGACGCATCGAACAGGTCGAGGCGGGTGGACAGGCCACCGTTCGGCCGGGTGATGTTACCGGTCAGCACGAACTTCGGCGTGATGCCGGCCTCGGGGTCGTAGTTGTCGTTGAACCAGCGCTTCCAGTTGCTGGCGATCAGTGCGCCCTTGTCGAAGCCGTAGATGGTGGGGGTCTTGTCCTCACCGATGGTCTTGTTCACCGACCAGATGCCGACCTGATCCGACGGCTCCCACCAGATGGTGTTGACGACCTGTCCGGGCGCCGGCGGCGTCAGGAAGGATCCGACGTAATCGGTCGCCTGCGCGACGTTCTGCTGGTCGGTCTCGAGGATCAGGAAGATCGGGATCTCCTGGCCCTTCAGGGCGTACACGCCGCCCTGCAGGCCGGCATCCTTGACGTAGGAGCTGTCGACCTCGAGGGGCGGCGGCGTCAGGCCCAGCGACGTCCAGAACGCGTGGAAGAACTGGGCAAGATCACTCGGGTTACCCCCGTAGTTGATGTTTTCGTCGTCCACCAGTGGGTTGCCGAAGCTCCACATGTTGAAGAACGCGTTGCGCCACAGATTGATGTTGTGGTCGATGTAGTCGTCCGACGGCATGTTCGACGTGCCGGCCTTGTAATTGGCGAGCCACGACTGCAGGGAGGTGTTGCCCGGCCACATGTTCTCGATGAACTGGACGATGGCGGGCGACGCCTGGTCCTGCGACATGTAGGCGCAGAATCCCGGGCAGAGCGAGCTGCCGGGGGTGAACGGGTTGAACGCCACGATCAGACCCGCGAGGAAGGTCTGTAGGGTCCGGCCGAAATCCTCCAGGCTGGGCAGTTTGATCGGGTTGTTCGCCGGATCGTCGGTCAGATGGTTGAACCAGTTGACGAGGGGTCCGACCAGGTCCAGCTTGAACTCGGTGTTCGACCATGGCATCAGCCAGGTGGTGCCGTCCTCGGAGAGCACCGTGCCCGGGATGCCCAACTCTTCGTAGATCTGGCCGTCGTAGCTGGGCTGCTCACCGAAGCTGTGGCCAGTGAGCAGGCTAAGAGTGAGCTGCAAGTCGAACAGGTTGTTTATAACGTTGCCGATAACGGGGAATTTGACCTTCCCGAGCAGCATCATCAGGGTCCAGATGGAGGTGTCGATGCCGGCGATCCCGGTGATGGGGCTGACGGGGGTGTTCGGCACGCACTGGAGTGCGGTGCAGGTCGGGTCGACGGGCCACTCCGCCGCCAGGAGTTTCGCGAACTGGTTCGCGAAACCGTTGTTGGAGATCATCTCGTCGGCCTGGACCGACCAGTCCGTGCTGGTGCTGAACCCGGACAGGGCCGGGATCGGGATGAGCGTCGCGGCCAAGGCGTAGAACCGGGCGAAGTCCGCCGGATCCTCACCCCAGACGTTGGCCGGGCTGGTGACCGCCCACGGGCCGCTGAACAGGAACGCGCGCCCCTCGACATCGAGGGCCTGCTGCTCGTAGTACGGGATGTTGATGAGGTCGATCAACAGGTTGATCGGGATGTTCAGCAGCGAACCGGCCAGCTGGACGTCCTGGTTGACCACCCGGATGTCGGCCTTGGGCTGCACCGGGGTGCCCGCCATATCGAGCACCATGGCGTTGGCGCCCATGAGGGCCACACCCGCCGTGACGTAGGGAAGAACTGCTGTAGTGAGCGCTCCGGCACCCCCGCGCCGGGCGAGCTCATGGCCGACGACTGCCTTGTTCTGGTTACGGCCTGCCGCGCCGGTGTCCCGCTGGCTCTTGGTGCCGCGGTGTCGTCCCTGTTGGCGCAAGGCCCTCCCCAATCGTCCAAACGTTGCTCGGTCGGATGCAGAGCCTACCCTAGCTAACGACTATACGGAAGTTGTCGGAACCGGCTGGCTAAGGAAGTGGCGGCCGCCGAGGTGCGAAAAGTGCAGCTCTGCGTAATTCTGGCAACGCGACAAGGTGATCGGGCGCGCGTGTCGGCAAAGAGAATCCGCGACCATCACCGAACCGTTACAAAGATTGCCCACGTCACCGTTGACCGGTACGGCCGATACCCGATACCGATGGTTCGAAATCCAGCGGCTGACGGGCAAACTCGTTCGACGATAGATCGAGTGGCTTGGTCGTCGCAACATCACCGTTTTCGGCGGCGACGTGCTGCGCGTCCGACAGGCCATCCACCGGACCGGCATCGACGACGCGGCCGACCGACCCGGCCCGATGTTTGGCGCGGGAGGGGCGGGTGCGCACGTTCTGCGGCCACCAGAACCAGCGGCCGAGCATCGCGGCCGCCGACGGCATCATGAACGACCGCACGACCAGGGTGTCGAACAGCAGGCCGAGGCCGATGGTGGTACCGACCTGACCCACCACCAGCAGATCGCTGACGATCATCGACGCCATGGTGAAGGCGAACACCAGACCCGCCAGAGTGACGATCTTCCCGGTGCCGCCCATCGCGCGGATCATTCCGGTCTTCAGGCCTGCGTGTCTTTCTTCCTTGAACCGGGATACCAGCAGCAGGTTGTAGTCGGCGCCGACCGCCAACAGGATGATGACCGACATCAGCATCACCATCCAGTGCAGGTTGACGCCGATGATGTACTGCCACAGCAGCACGGACAATCCGAACGAGGCACCGAGCGAGAGCACCACCGTGCCCACGATCACCAGCGACGCCACGATGCTCCGGGTGATGAGCAGCATGATCACCAGGACGATGCAGATCGACGCGATACCCGCGATCAGGATGTCGTAGTTCCAGGCATCCTGCAGGTCCTTGAGGATGGACGCGGTACCCGACACATAGATCGTCGAGTTCACCAGCGGCGTGCCCTTCAGCGACTCCTCGGCGGCCGTCCTGATGTGGTCGATCCGGTCGATGCCGTCCTTGGAGGCGGGATTGTCCCGGTGCGCGATGATGAACCGCGCCGACTTGCCGTCGGGCGACACGAACAGCTTCACAACGCGCTGGAAATCAGGGTTGTTGAACGCCTCGCGCGGCAGGTAGAAGGAATCCGCCGTCTTCGCGGCGTCGAAGTCCTCCCCCATGGCGCTGGCATCGGCGCCCAACGCTTCGGACTGCCCGACGATGCCGGACATCGTGCTGTACGCGGTCAGCATCAGGCTCTGCACGCTGCGCAGCGCCTCGATCTGCGGTGGCAGCAGCTGCATCAGCTCCGGCGCGATGGAGTCCACATTCTGGAGGTCGGGCTGCAACTCGTCGAGCTTGGCGGTGATCTGGTTGAAGCCGTCCTGAGCACGCAACCCGGCCGCGCGACCGTCGCGTGCCGCGACACAGGTGTCGACGTTGTTGCAGCCTTCCCGGCTGAAGTACTGGTCGGCCCTGTCGAACGAGTCATTGATCGCGGTGACGTCGTCGCGGATCTGCTTGGTGATGTCGGTCATCTGCGCGGTGACGTTGACCATGCTGTGCGTCTTCGCGGTGAGGTCCTGCATCAGCGAGTACGCGCGCTCCATCGAATCGATGGTCCCCGACAGGTCGTTGGCCTGGGTGCGCATCTCGTCGAGCCGGCTCTTCATGAACTCGACGTTCTGTTGCTGACCGGCCGACTGCATGCTCAGCAGGGCCGGGATCGACGTGTTCGCCAGCGGTGAGCCCTCGGGCCGGGTCACACCCTGGACCTGCGCGACGCCCGGAACCCGGAAGATGTCCTCGGCCAGCTTGTTGAGCACCAGGAAGTCCGCCGAGTTGCGCATGTCGTGATCGCCCTCGATCATGACGACCTCGGGCATCATCCGCGCGGGCGGGAAGTGCCGGTCCGCGGCGTCCCACCCGATCATCGCGGGGGTGTTCTTGGGCATGTACGGCCGGTCCTCGTAGCTGACCTTGTAGCCGGGCAGTGCGAGCAGGCCGATCAGGGCGACAGCGCAGGACGCCACGAAGATCGGCGCGGGCCAGCGCACGATGGCGGTCCCGATCTTGCGCCAGCCGCGCGCCGACATGTTGCGCTTCGGTTCGAGCAGCCGACCGAACCGGCTGGCCACGGTGATCACCGCAGGCACCAGGGTGAGTGCGGCGGCGATGGCGACCAGCATGCCGACCGCGCAGGGCACGCCCATGGTCTGGAAGAACGGCAACCGGGTGAAGCTGAGGCAGAACGTGGCCCCGGCGATGGTCAGACCGGAGGCCAGGATCACGTGCGAGACACTGCGATTGGCGGTGTAGTAGGCCGTCTCGCGGTCCTCGCCGGCGTTGCGGGCCTCGTGATAGCGCCCGATGAGGAAGATGGCGTAGTCGGTGACGGCAGCGATG
This sequence comes from Mycobacterium sp., assembly GCF_046330795.1. Lineage (GTDB taxonomy): Bacteria > Actinomycetota > Actinomycetes > Mycobacteriales > Mycobacteriaceae > Mycobacterium. Next base: position 826,496 of record NZ_JAXLSA010000001.1, read on the forward strand.
GCCAGCGCCACGAGAATGCTGATCGAGAAGCTGGTCAGGCCGATCAGGCCGAAGTGCGCCAGCGCGGCCACCGTCCCACGCACCGACGACAGGCCGACACCCATCATCATCATCACCAGGATGACCGTGGTGATCGACCGGTAGACCAGCAGCAGCATGATCGAGATGACCACCACGGTCACCGCGGTGATCTTGATGGCGGCGTGGTCACCGGTGTAGGCCAGGTCGGTCGCCATCGGCGTGGTACCGGTGAGGAAGACCTTCAGTCCGTCCGGCGGCGGCGTCTTCGCGATGATGTTGCGGACCGCGTCGACCGACTGGTTGGACAGCACCTCCCCCTGGCTGCCGGCCAGGTTCAGTTGCACGTAGGCCGACTTGCCGTCGGCGCTCTGCACCGCCTGCGCGGTGAGCGGGTCACCCCAGAAGTTCTGGATATACTGGACGTGCTTGGGATCGGCCGCCAGCTGCCGGATCAGGTTGTCGTAGTACTGGTGTGCAACCTCCCCGAGCGGCTGATCGCTCTCCAGCACGACCATGGCCGAACTCTGGTTGTCCGGCTCGTGGAACACCGCGGCGATGTGCTTCTGCGCGATGATCGACGGCGCCTCCTTGACGCTCATCGACACCGCGCGTTCCTTGGCGACCTGTTCCAGCGGCGGCACGGCGAGGGTAACCAGTGCGGTGAACGCCACCCACGCCAGGATGATCAGGACCGCGAACCGCCGGACGACCCGCGCCAGCCACGGCCCCTGCTTGGCCGGTGTCTCCATCGTGGGCGTTCTCATGCGCCTTTTACCAAGCAGCTGGTAAAGGCGTGGGCTTCGTTGGAAACTTTCTCGTCCTTAATTTCGCCATTCACCGAAATGCGGCATCCAATGGAGTAACTGTCGCCCTGGGCGACCACGCTGCCAACCACGGCCGGCGAATCCGAAGTGACCGTCACCGTCCAGGGCAACGCCGCTCCGGTGATCTGCTGGGGTTGGGCCTGGGCATCGAAGTAACTGATATCGGCGACGGTGCCCTCGGGACCGAACACCTCATATACCAGCTGCTTCTGGTTGACCGGCTTGGTATCCGTCTGGGGGCCCGAGGCATACGTCGGGTATTTCTCGGAACCGAAGACACCGTGCAGTCTCACCACGGCGTACCCTCCTAACCCGAGCACCAGCAAAATGACGAGCGGCAACCAGATACGACCCAGCAGTTTCACCGCCGTCATCTCCAGCACCCGCCCGAACTCGCCTCAACTTTCCCAATGAGTGTACGGGTGACCACTAACGGTCTCGCGACTTCGGCGTCACGAAATTGCGTAATCCGATAAAGGGAACCGGTCCTGGGCCCGGACGGCGTTGCGGACCGACGTCGGCCGGAACAGCGCGGGCTCACCGCTGGGGCTGAACCAGTACGACCGCGACGAGGCGCAGTCGCCGAGCACGAACACCGAACTCTCCAGACGTTGCTGCACGTCCTGCAGGAACCGCTTGCTCGCGTCGTCGGTGACCTCGAAGGTGGTTGCGCCGCGGCTCTGCAGTGCACCGAAGAGCCGGCGCATGTGCCGCATCTGGTATTCGACGGTGTTGAACCAGGACAACCCGACCCAGGCGTACGGGCTCGCCATGGTCAGGAAGTTCGGGAACTGGGGCACCGAGATGCCCTCATAGGCCTGGAAGCCCGCTTCCCGCCACCACTTCCCGAGGTTGCGGCCGTCCCGGCCGATGACCTCGACAGCCGGCAGGTTGCTCTCCCACACGTCGTACCCGGTGGCCAGGACCAGCGCGTCGATGGTGCGCTTGGTGCCGTCGGACGCCACGATGCCGTCCGGCTCGATGCGCTCGATACCGCTGGTCTCGAGGTGCACATTGGGCCGCGTGAAGGTGCGGTAGTAGTCGTTGGAGATCGACGGGCGCTTGCAGCCGAACTCGTACGGCGGATCGAGCTTCTGGGACAGGTCCTTGCTGCGCACCGCGAGCCGCCGCTGCACCCGGGACCCCAGCGTGATGGCCTTGTTGGCCACCTTGAAGTGCTTGTAGTTCCACATCGTGATGATGTTCGCGATGTCCAGGAAAGTGTCCGTGCCGAACCGCAGGATCCGCTGGGTGAGCGGAACCTTGGCGAACAGCTGCTGGATGAACTTCGGGAAGACGATATCGGCCTTCCCCATCACCCAGATCGGGGTGCGCTGGTAGACCGTGAGCTCCGACGCCTGCTTGGCGAGTTCGGGGATGACCTGGATGCCGGTGGAGCCGGTGCCGATGACCGCCGCGCGACGACCGTCGAACGAGTACGACGGGTCCCACGTGGCCGTGTGGATGACGCGGCCGGCAAAGCTCTCGATCCCCGGAATGTCAGGCATCTTCGGCTGGCACAGGAAGCCGGTCGCGGCGATCAGGAACTGCGAACTGACCGCGTCGCCGCCCGCCAGGGCGACCCGCCAGACGTGCGCGTCCTCGTCCCAGTGCGCACCCTCGACCGTGGTGCTGAAGCGCATGTGCCGGCGCACGTCGTACTTGTCGGCGACGTGCTCGGCGTAACCCTTCATCTCCGCGCCGGTGGGAAATAGCCGTGACCAGTACGGATTCGGCTCGAACCAGTACGAATACGTGGTGGCCGGCTGGTCCACGGCGATGCCGGGATACCGGTTGACATGCCAGGTGCCACCCAGATCATCCTCGCGGTCGACGATGAGGATGTTCTGATAGCCCAGGCTCTTCATCTCGATGGCGGCTCCCATGCCGCCGAAACCCGCCCCGATGATGATGACGTCGTAGTGCTGCTCACCCATAGTTACTACACAGTACCTTTCCGCTGCGAAGCGCTCTCGGCAAACTGACCGGTTGGAACTCGAGCTTCACGCGGTGGGCGCATGTCGTCTCAGACCTTCGTGTCCATCTTAGGCATCATGCGACCGGTGAGCGGACCGAAGATCCGCTCATAGCCCGAACCGGTGGCGCGCACGACGACGTCGAACGTGCGGGCGCCCGGACCGACGAGCACCTTCGCCTTGTTCTTGCGCACGCCCGCGAGGATGGTCCGGGCCGCGGCCTCGGGACTGCCCTTGGCCAGCTTGTTGTCGAACAGGTCCGCCAGTTCCTTGACGTCGAGCCCCTGCGCACCGGTGGCCGTGCGCGCGATCGCGGTCCTGACCCCGCTGGGGTACACCGCCGTCACCCCCACCCGATGGTGCGCCAACTTCATCTCCTGGCGCAGCGCCTCGGTGAAACCGCGCACCGCGAACTTCGAGGAGTTGTAGGCGGATTGACCCGGCACCGCGAAGATCCCCCAGATGCTCGAGACGTTGACGACATGTCCGGCGCCGGACGCGATCACATGCGGCAGAAAGGCTTTGGTGCCGTTGACGACACCCCAGTAGTTGACGTTCATGACCCGTTCGAAATCGGTGAACTCGCTGTTCTCGATCTCGCCGAAGAAGGCCACGCCCGCGTTGTTGTAGATCTGGTTCACCACCCCGAAGTGGTCACGGACCTCGTCGGCATAGGTCAGGACGGCGGCCCGGTCGCTGACGTCGAGCCGATCCGCCCGGGCCGGGCAGCCGATCGCCTTCAGGCGCTCTTCGGTGGCCGCCAGACCGGCGAGGTTCACATCACTGATCGCCACCTTGGCGCCCGCGCGCGCGAGTGCCACGGCGAGCTCCGCTCCGATGCCCGACCCCGCGCCGGTAACCACGGCGACCTTTCCGGCAAACCCGTCACCGGTCATATTGCACCGCCTCCTCGACTCAGACGCTGATGGTGATTTCAGACGCTGACAATGTCCGACCCGCTCAGAGCGTAGTCGCTCAGCGGGAATTGACTCTGCGAGTGCACCGAGTCACGCGTTGACGTGGCACGCACATAGGTCTCGCCGTCCGGGGCGAAGTAGTACGACCGCGAATTGGCGCACTCCCCGAGATAGAACACCGTGTTGCGCTGCAGTTCGCCGAATCTGGCGCAGAACCTGTCGGTGGCTTCCTCGGTGACCTCGAACCTGGTGGCGTGGCGCCGGCGCACCTCACCGAACAGGCGCTCCATGTGTCGCATCTGATAGTCGATCATGTCGAAGAAGTTCAGACTGACCGCGTAGGCGCTGTTCAGGTTGAGCAGGTTCGGGAAGTTGGGGGTGGTCATACCTTCATAGGCCCGGAATCCGTTGGCGCGCCACAACTTTCCCAGATTGCAGCCATCCCGGCCGATGATCTCGATGGCGGGGATGTTCTTCTCCCACATATCGAAACCGGTGGCCAGCACCAGGGTGTCGATCTGCGCCTTCGTCCCGTCCAGCGCGACGATGCCGTCCGGTTCGATCCGGTCGATGCCCGACGTCTGCAGTGTGACATTCGGCTTGGCGAAGGTGGAGTAGTACGTGTTGGAGTACGTGGGGCGCTTACATCCCAGGGTGTAGGCCGGGGTCAGCTGGCGCCGCAGCTTCTTGTCCCGGATCGACACGAACCGCAACAGCTGGGAGGCCCGTTCGGCCGCGCTGTTCACCCACCAGAATCGCTGGTACTTCAGCACCGCCAGCACGAACCCGACCTCGTAGGTGGCGTCGGTCATCGACCGCATCACCCGCTGCGCGAGCGGCACCCGCGCGAATGCCCTCCGCACGAAACGGGGAACGGTGAAGTCCGATTTCGGCAGCACGTGGATCGGGGTGCGCTGGTACACCGTCAACTCGGCGACGTCCTTCGCCAGTTCCGGGATCAACTGCACCGCGGTTGCGCCGGTGCCGATGAGCGCGACGCGGCGGCCCGCCATGGCGTAATCGTCGTCCCACGCCGTGGTGTGGATGATGCGACCGGCGAACTCGTGGATGCCGGGGATCTCCGGGTAGTACGGCTGGGAGAGCACGCCGGTGGCCGCGATCAGGAAGCGGGCGCTCAGTGTGCCGCCGTCGGCCAGGGCCACGTCCCAGCATTCGGCGTCCTCGTTCCAGCACGCGCCGGTCACTGCGATTCCGAAGCGCATGTGGCGTCGCACGTCGTACTTGTCGGCGACGTATTCGGCGTACTTCTTGATCTCGGCGCCGGGGGCGTACAACCGGGACCAGTACGGATACGGCTCGAAACGGTACGAATAGGTGTTCGAGGGCACGTCGCACGCCAGCCCCGGATAGCGGTTGACGTGCCAGGTCCCGCCCAGATCGTCTTCACGATCCAGGATGAGCAGGTTCTCGTAACCCAACTTCTTCAGCTGGATCGCGGTACCGATCCCTCCGAAACCGGCACCCACGATGATGGCGTCGAGTTGCTGGTCACTCATGGGCGTGAAGGCTACCCTACCCACATATGCGCGACGAAAAGCATTGTCCCCCAGCAATTTAGCGCAATATCGTGATCCATGGCGGCCCTCAGCGAATCGGTTTCATGAACAGGCGGCCCACTCGCGGGACCACCCACTGGTAGCCCGAGCCTGTCATACGCACCAGGAAATCCAGCACCTTGGTGTCCGGGCCGACCATGATCCGGGAGCGCTTCTTGCGAACACCCTGCAGGATCACCTGCGCCGCCTTCTCCGGCGGAGTGGACCACAGCGGCTTGTTGAACGTGCTGGCGGTGTCGAATTCTGGCAGTTCCTCGGCCAGGGTGAGGTTACTGACGAACGAGCTCGGCACCCCACCGGGGAACACCGTGGAAACCCGGACGGGCTGGCGGGCCAGCGTCATCTCCTGGTTGAGGGCCTCGGTGAAGCCCCGGACCGCGAACTTGGCGGAGTTGTAGGCAGCCTGCCCGGGCACCGCGAACAACCCGAACGCGCTGGACACGTTCACCACATGGCCGTCGCCGGAGGCGATCAGGTACGGCAGGAACGCCTTGGTTCCGTGCACCACACCCCAGTAGTCGACGTCCATGACCCGTTTGATCTCGTCGAGGCGGGTGATCTCGACGTCCCCGTAGAAGCCCATGCCGGCGTTGTTGTAGATCTGGTTGACCTTGCCGAAATGCTCGTTGACCGATTCGGCGTACGCGGCGAACGCCGCACCGTCGGACACATCGAGCCGGTCGGCCTTGACGTCCGCACCGATCGCACGCAACCGTTCCGCGGTGATCGCCAGCCCTTCCGGGTTGACGTCGCTGATCGCTACCTTGGCTCCCGATCGTGCCAGCTCGACGGCCAGCGCCTGGCCGATACCCGACCCGGCGCCGGTGACCACTGCGACCTTTCCGGCGAAACCTTCCATTTCTGGCTCCCGTTCCCTCTCCAGGCCTACCGGCCGGACATCTTCTTGTAGAAGTTGCCCATGATCGGGATCAGCACACGGCGCGGGGCATAAAGGCTGACCAGGTTCATCGCCTTGGCGGGGAATCCGGGCACCACCCGGGCCTTGTTCTGTTGCAGCCCGTCCAGGGAATCCTTGGCGCAGTGCTCCGCGGTGACCCAGGAATAGTCCGGGACCATCTTGTCGACCAGCGCGGCGTCCACCTCGTCCGGCTGACCCGTGCGCACGGGACCCGGCGCCAGCAACGTCACGGAAACGCCGGTGTTCCGCAGTTCCCAGCGCAGGCCCTCGCTGAACGCGTTCAGGAACGCCTTGCTGGCCGAGTAGGAGGTGTTGTTGGGGATCGGTGAGTTCCCGGCGGCCGAACCGGAGATCAGGATGCCGCCGGCCCTGCGCTCGATCATTCCCGGCAGGACGGCCAGCACGAGATCGTGCACGGCAACGACATTGAGCTGCACCAGCGCCCGCTCCGCGGCCGGGTCCAGCTCCGCCACCGGACCGAGCGAGGCGACCCCGGCGTTGGCGCACAGGATGGAGATCTTCCGGGTGGCCAGCTCCTCGGCGAGCTTGGCCCGCTGCGCCGCATCGCCCAGGTCGCCCGGCCGTACCTCGACGGTGACCCCGTAGCGGTCGGTCAGCCGGGCCGCGAGCGCATCGAGGAGCGCCTCGCGACGGGCGGTGATGATCAGGTTGTGGCCGCGCGCAGCCAGATCGATTGCCAGCGCTTCGCCGATGCCGTTGGAGGCTCCGGTGACGACGGCACGGAAGTCAGGACTGGGGGCAGGTAGCGGCACGCGGCGATCATACAGCCCAGCAACGTCCGATTGCCGCGTGACTGCGGCACCCCGATCAGCCGCCCCGGGGCGTCAGAGCCCGCGGCCACCCAGCCAGGTGTGGATACGTTCGGCGACCATCTCCCAGCCCGGTTCCAGCATCATGTCGTGGCCCATCCGCGGAAAGAACTCGGCCTCGGTGTGGTAGGCGCGCGCCGTCGCCAGGATCTCGGCCCGGGTGTGGGCGCCGTCCTCGTCGGCACCGAGGACCAGCAACGGTGTAGTGACACGCTTGGGCCTCGGCAGGCTGAGGATCAGGCAGTCGACGGCGAGCCGGGCACTGCCCTCCTGCAGCAGCGCGGCGTACTTCACCACATCGGCCTCGGGTGTGCCGGCCGAGAAGAACTTGTCGCGCGCCGCTGCCGGGGTGCTGATGTACGGCAACGACCGGCCCTTGATCGCGATCTTGACGAATTGCACCGGGTGCTCGCGCAGCCAGCGCAACGTGGCCCCGAGATTCCCTTGGGGCGGCATGGAACTCATCAGCACGCCCGCGGGACAGTGGTGCGTCTCCAGATAACGCTGGACGAACAGTCCGCCCATCGAATGACCGATGATCACCGGCGGCGTGGGCAGGCCGTCGGCGACCGAGGCGATGTCCTCGACGAAATCGGCAACCGAACAGGCCCGTAACGGTTTGTCGGTGGGACTGTTGCCGTGACCCCGCAGGTTGAGCGCCACAGCGCGATAGCCCTTGTCCGCGAAGAAGCTCAGGAAGTGCTCGTCCCAGCACCAGGCCGCGTGCCAGGCCCCGTGCACGAACAGCAAAGGGACCGGATGAGCATCACTGATGCTCCCCTTGTCGATCACCTCGAGCACGTGGAAGTCTCCCCTCCCCGACGAAGGCCTTGGAGCACCGGCAAAAGCTATCACGGGTATCTGTCGGCCGTGGTTCACCTGGTGCGGGCCCGGGCAGCCCCGCTACCCGACTCGCTACCATTGCCCGGCACGAACCCGGGGCCGCCCGAGCGGTGCGCTATCCATCTTCCGACCCATCCTCCGAGAGGCGGCACGACCCGATGAGTCCCCAGAAGGTTGCGCTGGTCACGGGCGCGACGAGCGGTATCGGCCAGGCCACCGCGCACCGGCTGCACACCCGCGGCCACCTCGTGTACGCGGCCGGCCGCAACCCCGAGGCGCTCGACGCCCTCCGGGCCCGCGGCCTGCGGGCGCGGTCGCTGGACGTCACCGACGAGGCCGCCGTGACCCGCCTGGTCGCCGAGATCGACGCCGAGCACGGCGCGGTGGACACCCTGGTGAACAGTGCGGGAATCCCCGACCGCGGGGTGCTCGAACAGAAGACGCCCAGCGAGGTCCGGACCCTGTTCGAAGCGCATGTCGTTGCGCCACTCCAGCTGTCGCAAGCGGTGCTGCCGGGGATGCGGGCCCGTGGCGCGGGCACCATCGTCAACATCGGGAGCGTCGCGGGCCGCGTGGTCGGTCCGGCCGGGGGCGCGTACCACATCGTCAAGTCCGGGTTGGAGGCGCTCTCGCTGGGGCTGCGCGCCGAGGTGGCGCAGTTCGGGGTACGGGTCGTGCAGGTCGATCCGACCGGAGTGCGCACGCCGTTCTTCGAGGGCGAGTTCGCCGAGGTCTGGGAGTACGCCGACGACGACCCGTACGGGGAGTTCATGAGCCGCCGCGACGCGTCGGTACGCAAACTGTCGAAGCTGCCCGGCGCGGCCATCAGCGCCGAGACCGTCGCACGCACCGTGGTGCGGGCGATCGAGTCCGGCAATCCCCGGCCCCGCTACGTCGTCGGGGCGTCCGGCAAGGCCAGCGTGCTCCTGCGGGCCCTGGTCACCGATCGCATGCTGCAACGAATCTTGTTGTCGGGCATGGGTTCCTGATTCAGATCGGCCGTTCGTAGCTGTCCAGCCACACTCGGTTGCCGAACACATCGCGGTGCGCCACCTCGTCGACCGGCTTGCGGGTGGTCGGCCCGTACCGGCCGCGCGGCCAGCCCATCGGAACGATGCAGATCGGGTGAACGGCGCCGGGCAGACCCAGGATGGCCCGCGCCGACGCCTGGCTCCACAGCGGCAGGGTGATCAGCGATGCCCCCAGTCCCATGGCCCGCGCGGCCAGCAACATGTTCTGCACACTGGGATAGATCGACCCCCAGTAGGCCGATTCGGCGGCGTACTGCATCCGCACCACCGGCAGCCGGCCGTCCCGGGCACCGAGCCGCAGGCACGCCACCACCAGCACCGGGATCTCGGCGAAATGATCGATCTGCCACTGGATCGAGCCGACGATCTTGGCCATCGACTCGCTCTCGGCAATGGCACGGCGCAGCACCACATCACGCTGCAGCACCCAGGCCTGGCGATAGCGCTGGGCGAGCTTCTCCTTGACCGCGACATCCTTGACGACCACGAATTCCCAGTTCTGCCCGTCGTTCCCGGTCGGCGCGTGCAGCCCCAGATCGATGCACTTGAGCACCAGCGCGTCGTCGACGGGGTCCGGCAGGAGCCGACGGATCGCCCGCTGGCTCATCATCGCCGACTCCAGCGGCATGTCGAGCCGGGCCAGCGCCTCGGCGGTGCTGGGAATCGCCTGGCGCGCAGCTTCGACCTTGCTGATCTTGCTGATCTCTGCGTTGTCAGGCACGACCGGTGATCCACTCGGTGGTGAACCGGTTGATATCGGCGAATCCGTCGATGAACTGCCCGGCCACGAAGCTCTCGATCCGCCCGCCCACCAACGGGACCCGGAACTCCACCAGGCCCGCCAGGTCCAGCTGCGAACCCTGCGCCGCCGGACCGAGCAGGGCCCGGCCCGAACCGGAACCCGGGGCGCCGATCACCTTCACGTCGATGTCGCCGTGCACCCGCCCGTCTGCGGTGGGCCGCCAGGTCTCGGTGCTGAGGATGTTCAGGTCGCCGCGATACAGCTTGGCCAGGATGCCCGGCAGGGCGCCGTGCCGCAGGTCCTCGGCAACGACGACCGTGATCGTGCCGTCCTCGCCAACGGTCAACTCCTCCAACGACTTCGCACCGCCGAAGTGCGTCAACCGGTCCACCCAGTAGTCGCGGTCACCGAACGCGCCGTGCACCTGGTCGACCGTGGCCGGGGATTCCATCGTGACCTCGAACGGGCGGGGCACGCTCAGTTGCTCCCGGTGCCGAACAGCCGGTCCGCCAGGCCGGCGGCGAACGTCCGGGCCTGGGTCAGCTGTTCGGGCTGCACGTTGGTGGGCGGGATGGGCACACCCAGGTAGCGCTTGCGGTACTCCCCCGAGCCCAGGAAGCTGGTGAGCGCCATCATCGACCGGACCGTGTCACCCGGGTAGGTGAAGTGAATCTCGTCGACGAATTTGCCGCCCTGTTCCTGCGCCAGCTCCCGCACCGCGGTGAGATTCTCCAGCCAGTACTGCCGGCAGACGACGAAGACCGCAAAAGGCTTGTTGGACAACAGCTTCTTGGCCTCGGGCGACTTCAGGAACGTACGCATCGGCATGCTGACCGTTTTCCACCAGGTCGGCGAGCCGATGCAGATCAGGTCGTACTCACCGTCGGTGACCGCGTCCGGGATCCGGATGCCGCCGAGCTCGCCCCGGCCCTGGGCCTTGAGGACGCTGAGCATATCGGGCCACACCCGCTGCAGCGGGAACCGTGAGAACGGTTCGGAGTACTGGGGATCGGTGAACTCGATGGCCGCCGGGACCACCTCGTAACCGCGCTCCCGGAACACCTCGCCGGCCGTCTCGAGCACCTTCTTGGACTGACCCGAGTAGGAGTAGTACAGCAGCAGCACGCGCGGCGACCCGACCGGCTCATCACCGTGCCCCGTGTTGGACAGATCCGTCACCGCACCTCCTGAGACGCCCGAATAACCTCGTGCGTCAGTATCGTATAGGCGTCCGGCCCCGGCTCTCCCGCGAGGCTGGGCCGCGCCCGGATGGTTGCCAGCCGATGGTCGCCCCGATAACCCATTCGGACCGTGCGCCCACTAAGCTCACAGGCGTGACCGACTTGGTGCGCGTTGACCTCACCGGACCTGCGCAGACGATGCTGTCGACCCTGTACTGCAAGGCCCTCGACGCCGGATTCAGCCAACCCATCCTGGGCGATACGTTTGCCAGACAGGCCGTGGACCGCATCGATTTCGACTGGTCGTCCCTCAAGATCGCCGACCTGTGGACCCCGTTGGTCACCGTCCGCACCGCGCAGTACGACATCTGGGCGGCCCAATTCCTGGCCGCGCACCCGCACGCCACGGTGATCCACCTGGGTTGCGGTCTGGACAGCCGGGTGTTCCGGTTGAACCCGGGCCCCGACGTGCAGTGGTACGACGTCGACTATCCGGACGTGATCGACCTGCGCAAGAAGGTCTACCCCAGCCGGGAGAACTACCACCTGGTGGCCACCTCGGCCACCGACCCGTCCTGGCTGGACGAGATCCCCGCCGACCGGCCCACCCTGCTGCTGGCCGAGGGCATCAGCATGTACCTGACGCCGCAGGACGGCGCCGAACTGCTCCAGCACGTCGTCGACCGGTTCCCGTCCGGCGAGCTCCAGATCGACTTCTACAACTGGGTCACCGTGCGTACCCAGAAGATCCAGCGGCTGCAGCGCCAGTCCGGCTCAACGCTGTACTGGGCCGTCAACAGCCCCGAGGATGTCCTGAAGAATGTCAACGGGATTCGGCTGCTGGACGCCGTCACGTTCTTCGACGCGTCGACCTTCCAGCGGACCTCCGCCGCGTTCCGGGCGGCCGCCCGGGCGATCCGGCCGATCCGGCCGCTGCGCGGCATGCTGCAGTACCACCGGTACGCATTCGGGCCACTGCAGCTGACCTGAGACCGGCCGCAGCCGGTCTAGGCGTACTTCTCGGCGACCTCGCGCAGCAACGTCTCGATGATCTCCACCGACTTCTCCGGATCCGGTGCGAACGAGTGGTATTCGACGTTCAGCTGGCCCGAATAGATCTGCGTGAAATAGATCTCGATACCGGAGCTCACCGCGAAGTACAGCTCGCCGTGCGTGCTGATCACCTCGAGACCCGGAGGCGTGCGCACCGGCGGCACCAGGCCGTTGTCGGAGAGCAGCACCACGTCGGGCAGACCGGGTGCGTTGCCGGAGTACTGCGGGCTGAAATGCAGCCGGGACTGCTGGATCGTGCCGTCGGCCAGATCGGCCTTGAAGGTCTCCGCGATCGCCCGGCCGAGCTCCACCACATCGGTCCTGCGGTCGACGTCGGCCAGGAACGTGGTCAGCGCAATGGGATTGGTGCAGCCGGTCGCCGACACCGGCGGGGTCAGGAAGTATCGCAGGTCGACCGTGTAGATCAGCGGGATCGGGATGTTCGCCGATCCCCGGATCCGCCACTCCGCCAGCAGCAGGATGGCGGCGACCATGGCCGTCAGGCCGATGCTCTCCTTGCGGCACAGGGCCACGATGCTGTCGGTGTGCTGCTCGCTGAGCCGGCACGACACCATCGGAACCTTCACCGGGAACGGCGGTTTGTCGCCGGTGACGGCGCGGCGCGACGGCGGCAGGTCGTAGGTGAAGATCGCGGGCATGAACCGCTCGATGCCCGACCGGGGCCCCTTCTGGATGCCGCGGTCGGCCAGGATCGCCTCGATGGACTCCGGCACGGGCTGTACGGGCCCGCGCCGGATCTTCCCGTTGGTGACCAGATCGGTGTAGTAGGACAGCAATTCCTCGATGAGGCTGTACATGTGGTGGCCGTCGGCCAGCGCGTGATGCACATACAGCGTGGGCTGGGCCTGCCCGTCGCGAATCGTGACGCGAAGATGCACCAGCGACTCGTTCTGGTTGAAGTACAGCGGCGGGTCCTCGTCCGCCGGGTCGTCGAGCTCGACCACCTCGATCCCCTCGGGAACCAGATCGTCGGCGACCAGTTGGTGCCGGCCGTCGGGGCCGCGTTCGATCCGGGTGGTCAGGTACGGCCGCGTCTCCAACAGCGCGTCGTAGGCCGTCTCGAGCTGGTCGATGTCGATGGGGCCCTTGACGTCCGCGGCCAGCCCGACGAAATTCTCCGTCTCGGCGAGCATCTCTTCACTGTTGGCCAGCTTGCGAATGACCGACGATGGAAACACTTCTCATACTCCCAAACTCGAGCCGGACATCAGTCGAACTCGACGAGCGTCAGCTCGTCATTCGCCGAATCCAGTTCTTCTTCGATGGCGGCCTCGGCGACCAGTCCTGACAGTTCCGTACCGAAGGCCGTGGCCAGGGCCTGCGCCGCGGCTGCGTCGATGCGGCGCGCGTCGTACCACCAGTCGACGTGCAGCTGTCCGCGGGACCGGTACACGCGCAGTTCCAAGGCATGTCCCAGACCCGGGACCGCCTCGCGCACCGGCGATTCCGCGTCGGTGTCAAACTGCACCGGGGCTTCGTCGGAGGCGAACGCCGACATGTCGGGGATGGTGCCCGCGTAGGTGAACGCGATGTCGGAGGATCGGACCGTGCCGAACGACCGTGCGGTCGGCGCGTGCAGGTAACGCAACAGCCCATAGCCGATGCCGTGGTGCGGAACCCCGGTGACGGTCTCGTGCACCGCGTCCAGCAGTTCCTGGGCGCCCAGCTCGGCACTCGGCGCGCACCGCAGCGCGACGGGGTACACGGTGGTGAACGAACCCACCGTCCGGCCCAGATCGACATCGGGCCGCAGCACCGAACGCCCCGGCCCGCCCAGATCGACCGCGGCGACGCCGGACCCGGCGACGCCGGCCAGCGTGCGACCGAGCGCCGCCAGCAGCACCTCCTCGACCGCCACCCCGCGATTGCGCCGCGCCTCGTCGACCTCGCCGGTCTCGGCAACGCTCAACACCGACGACAGCCGGACCAGATCGCCCGCAGCAGGACCGTCGGCCGCGTCGGCGACCGGCAGGCGCAGATCGGCCGCGGTCGCGTTGGCCAGCCAGTAGTCCCGGCTCTCCAGCACCGCCGGGTGCGTGGCCAGCCCGGCGCAGCGCTGCGACCACTCGCCCCACTGCGCCGAAACCGGCTGCAGCGTGATGTCCTGGCCGTTCATCCGCTGCCCGAACGCGGTGAAGATGTCGGTCACCAGGATCTCGCGGGACGCCTCGTCGGCAACCATGCCGTGCACGGCGAGGGCCAGATAGGACGGGCCGCCCGATGCGCCGGTGACGAGTGTGGCCACCAGCGGGGGCGCCGTCAGATCCTGGCCGGCGATCAGCTGCTCGAGGATTTCGAACACCGCGGCGCGCTCCTGCTCGCTGCCCGGCTCGAGGCCGCCCGGCAGCGAATCCTGCGCCACCTCAACGGATTCGAGCTGTTCACCGATGTGCTGCTCCCAGATACCCGCCCGCTCCGCGAGTTGCAGCCGCAACGCCTCGTGATGGTTGGTGACGGCGGTGAGCACCGCGCGGACGTCGTCGATCGCGACGTCCGGGCGCAACCGCAGGATCAGCGGGATGCGCCACCGGCCCCGGTCGGCCAACCCCTGTTCGAGGAAGAAGTCCAGGTTCGGTGGGACCGGCGGATGCTCGACCTCGGTGAACGAGTGCCGGGCCAGACCGCCCGCGGCGTAGCGCGCGGTCAGCGCCCTGGTCAACGCAGCGACCGTCGGGTTGTCGTACAGATCCTGTGGGGTCAGCTCGAGCCCCTGGTGCGACGCCGACATCGCGACGCTGATCGCCACCAGTGAGTCGCCGCCGATGTCGAAGAAGTTGGCGTTCCGATCGACCGTCGCGACGCCCAGGCACTGCGTCCAGATCCGCGTCAGCGTGGCCTCCAGCGGTGACCGGCCACCGGCGCCACCCTGCGCGGCGGCCGTCGCGGCCGCCGGCAACTCGGTGCCATTGACCCCGCCCGCCCCGGCAGCCCCGGCACCGTCGGCCGCACGCCCTTCGAACGGCTTGTGCTCGACCCAATGCCGTTCGCGGGCAAAGCGATACCCCGGCAGCGACACCAGGTGCGGCTCGGCACCGGCGTTCAGCGGCGACCAGTCGACGTCCACCCCGGCGGACCAGAGTTGACCCAGGCCCAGCAGGAACGCGTCCCGGTCGTTGCGGCTCTGCGCGTGGTGGCGCATCAGCCGGACCGCGCGGTGCCGCTCCGACCACTTCGGATGCCGCATCGCCGAGGCGGTCAGCGTGCCACCGGGACCGACCTCGACGAACACCTGGTTCGGGTCGGCCAGCAGCACGCCGAGCTCGTCGGCGAACCGGACGGTGGCCCGGATCTGGCGGGCCCAGGTCGCCGGGTTGGTCGCCTCCCCCGCGCTCAGCCAGGTGCCGGTCAGGTTCGACAACAGCGGAATCTGCGGCTCCCGCAGGGTGATCCGGGACAGGAACCCGGTGAACTCCGGCAGCACCGGATCCATCAGCCGCGAGTGGAACGCATGGGACGTCCGGACCTTGCGTGCGGTGATGCCCGCCTCGGCCAGCCGCGCCTGGAATGCCCGGATGCCTTCCTCGGTACCCGCCACGACGCAGCCGCCCGGATCGTTGACCGTGGCCAGATCCACGTCGTCGGAAAGGTATTGGGCGATCGCCTCCGGCCCGAGGGCGACCGCCACCATCACGCCGCGGGGCGCGGTGTGCATCAGCCGGGCCCGCATCGCGACGACCTTGATGGCCGTCGGGAGGTCGAAGACACCCGCGATGGTCGCGGCGGCGTACTCGCCGATGCTGTGCCCGGCCATGGCCGCCGGCACGATGCCGTAGCTCTCCAGCAGTTTCGCCAGGGCGTACTGCACGGTGAACAGCGCGGGCTGAGTGCGGTCGGTGCGCTCGAGATCCCGTGCGCTGCCGTCGAAGATGGCCGCCTTCAGGTCGGTACCCAGCTCGGCGTCGAAGCCCGCCACACACTCGTCGAAGTGCCGGGCGAACTCGGGCTCCGAGTCGTACAGATCGCGGGCCATCCCGATGTGCTGGGCGCCCTGGCCCGGGAACAGGAACACCACGCGCTCTGCGCTGGCGCTGGCGACGGTTCCGTCGATCGCCTCACCGATGAACACGTTGTCGTGCTCCTCGGCGGTCAGCACCTTCGACGCGTTCTCCCGGTCGGCGACCACCGCGGCCATCCGGACCTTGTCCGCACGGCGGCGTTCGAGGGTATGGGCCACGTCGGCCAGCGCGGGCGCGCCGGGACGGACCAGATCCGCGGCCAGCTCGGCCCGGGCCTCGGTCAACGCCTCCGGGGTGCGCGCCGACAGCAGCAGCACCTTGGGGCCGGCCACATCGACGGTCGGAGTGACGGCCGGAGCCTCCTCGAGGACGACGTGGGCGTTGGTGCCGCCCACCCCGAACGCGCTGACACCGGCGCGCAGAACACCGTCCCACTCCCAGTCGCCGTACTCGTTGCGCACGACGAAGGGGCCCTTGTCGATGTGCAACTCGGGATTCGGGCTGGTGTAGTGCAACGTGGCCGGGATGGCCTTGTGCTTCAGGCACATGATCGTCTTGATCAGCGCCGCCATGCCGGCCGCCGACTCCAGGTGGCCGATGTTGGACTTGACCGAGCCGATGTAGCACGGACCCGGCCGGGTCTCCTCCGAGATCTCGAAAGCCTGTCGCAGCGCCTCGATCTCGATCGGGTCGCCCAGCGGCGTGCCCGTGCCATGGGTCTCGACATAGCTGATGCTGGCGGCGTCGACCTCGGCGACCGCGTGCGCCTCGGCGACGACGTCGGCCTGGCCGGCCACCGTCGGCGCGGCGTACGTCATCTTGGTCGAACCGTCGTTGTTGAGCGCCGAACCGCGGATCACCGCATGGATGCGGTCACCGTCGTCGATCGCGTCCTGCAACGCCTTGAGCACCACGACGCCCACGCCGCTGGAGAAGATGGTGCCGTCGGAGCGAACGTCGAACGGCCGGCAGTGCCCGGTGGCCGACACCATCGAGCCCGGGTCGTGCCAGTAGCCGACGCGGTGCGGGACGCGCAGCGACGCGGCCCCGGCCAGCGCCATGTCCGACTCGCCGTTGAGGATGCTCTGGCAGGCCAGGTGCACCGCGACCAGCGACGAGGAGCAGGCGGTCTGGACCGACAGCGCCGGCCCGCTCAGGTTGAACTGGTAGGCCACCCGGGTGGCCAGGTAGTCCTTGTCGTTGGACATCGACAGGTTGACCATGTCGAAGGTGATGCCCTCGCCCATGACCGACTCGGGGTCGTAGTGCGACATCAGGTTGTGCAGCAGGTAGCCGCCGGTGGTGCTGGTCGCGAAAACACCGACCGTGGCATCGATCTTCGGCGGGGTGTAACCGGCGTCCTCGAGCGCGTGGTAGGCCTCCTGCAGGAACAGCCGGTGCTGGGGGTCCATCGTGCGCGCGGCCTGCGGCGTGAAGCCGAAGAAGCCGGCGTCGAATTCGTCGATGCCGCGCATCAGTCCGGCGCGCCGCACGTAGGAATGGTTGGCCAGCGCCCTGGGGCTGACGCCCTCGGCCAGCAGATCGTCCTCCGAGAGGGTGACGATCGTTTCCCTGCCCTCACGCAGGTTGTCCCAGAACTCCGTCACCGAATCGGCGCCGGGGAATCTGCCGGCCATGCCGATGACGGCAATCGCGTTGTCCGGCAACGAATCTGCCGAATTGTCGGTGTTGCTGGTCACGCTCGATCTCCTACTTTTCGCCGTGCGGCGGCACGCTGGCGGGCCGCGGCGCGCTTGTTCGCGCGGTCACGGACGCCGTCCGTGGCCTCGGTGGTCTGCTGACCCTCCAGCCCCAGCTGGCGGGTCAGGTCGGTGGTCAGGTCGGTCAGCGAGGCGCCCTGCAGCAGCAGCGCAACCGGCGGCTCGACGCCGAAGTCGGCGCGGACCGTGTTGCGGATCCGCACGGCCATCAACGAGTCCAGACCCAGCTCGGTCAGCGGCTGATCGACGGCCAGGGTGCTGCCCTTGGCGTGACCCATGATCGCCAGGATGCGCTGTGCCAGCCGCGCGGTGACGACGCGGTTCGCCTCGGCGGGATCCATCTCCCGCAGCGCCTCCGGGCCGGCCCAGTCGTCGTCGGCCGCGTCGACGTCGAGCTCCTCGGCCAGGACTGCGAAGAACCCGATCTGCTGGATCTCCGGGAACGCCGCGGCCGCGCGATCCAACCGCAAGCGGGCCACCCCGACCCGCGGCAGGGTGTTGGCCACGATCGCCGTGAAGGCCTCCATGCCTTCGTCGGGACTGATGGGATCCAGTGCGCTGAAGGTCAATTCACGCGCGAGGCCGATATCCGACCACTGGCCCCAGTTGATGGTGGTGGCCGGCAGACCGCTGGCCCTGCGCCAATCGACCAGGCCGTCCAGCCACGAGCTGGCGGCGGCGTAGGCCGCCTGCCCGGGCGAACCCAGCAGCGAGGACGTCGAGGAGAAACCGATCCACCAGTCGAGCTCCTTGCCCGCGGTGGCCTCGTTGAGCCGCAGGGCGCCGATCGCCTTGGGCGCCCAGACCTTTTCCAGGCTGTCGCGGCTCAGGGCGGCGACGATCTGGTCCTCGAGCACCGCGGCGCTGTGCACGACGCCGCGCAGCGTCAGACCGGTGCCCTCGGCGGCGGCGACCAGGCGTTCGGCCACGCCGGCGTCGGCGATGTCGCCGTTGACGACCTCGATCTGCGCCTTCTCGCCGAGTTCGGCCAGGATCGCCTGGGCCTCCTCGGACGGCTGCGAACGCGCGTTGAGGATGATGCGGCCGGCGCCGTGCTCGACGAGCCAGCGCGTCACCAACAGACCGATACCGCTCAGCCCGCCCGTGACGACGTACGCGCCGTCGGGCCGGACCACCGGATCCTTGGTGGTGTCCAGGTTCGCCCGACCGAGGCGTTCGGCGAACCGGGTTCCATCGCGCCAGGCCACGACATCATCCGTGGTGCCTGTGCCGCCCGACTCGAGTTCGATGATCACCGGCGCGAGCACATCCGCGGCGGCGCCGTCGATGTCGACGAGCGTGGTGTGCAGATCCGGGTGCTCGTAGGCCAGCGTCCGGATCAGGCCCTTGAGGCCGCCGATCGCCGGATCGCCACCCTCGGAACCGTTGACCGCCAAACCGTTTCGCGAGACCACCCACAGTTTCGGCGGCTTGCCGTGCCAACCCCCGATGACCGCACGCACGGTGGCCGCGATGGACCAGGCCAACTCGCGGCCACGGGTCAGCGCGTCACCGGCGGCCGTGCCGTCGAACGACCGGCTGCCGGCGAACACGATCACCCCGGCCGGCGGCAGCGCCGGATCATCGGCCGTGCTGGCGAAGGCCGCCAGCACCTCGGACTCCTTCGAGATGTCCGCGGTGATCAATCGCCGTGTCGCCGAGCCGAATCGGCCGACGAACTCGGTCGCGGGCCCCTCGGTGTCGGTGCCGTCGGTCAGCACCAGCCAGCTGCCGGTGGGTGATTCGGCGGCCGGCCGGGCTGCGGACTCGACCCAGCTGGTGTCGAACACCTTCTGCGACAACGGTAGTGGCACGGTGCGCCGCTGCACGCGCTGCATGTAGATGCCGGTGATCTCGGCGGTGGGATTGCCCGCGTCGTCGGTGACCACCACGCGGCCCTGCAGACCGGCGGCCTCGGGATCGACGGTGTTCAGCTCGGCCCGTGCCTTGGCGCGGCGCCCGACGTCGCCGAACACCCGGATGGCCTCGAACGAGATCGGCAGGTAGGTCGATTCGCTGGAGCCGGCCAGCATCTCGTCCGGGATGGCGGCGGCCAGCGCCTGCAGGGCCGCGTCGAACATCACCGGGTGGATGCGGTAACTGCGGTGTGCGGTTGCTTCGTCGGGCAGGACGATCTCGACCTCGGAGACGCCGCCGGGCAGCCGGACGATGCGGGTGAGCGCGGCAAAGGCCTGGGCGTGGTGCAGCCCGGTCCGGCGCAGGCCGGCGTACAGATCCGCCGGTGCCACGACGGTGCCGTCCGCTGAGCTGGCAGCGACGACCCGGGCCGGCGGGGTGGCCGGGGCGATCGCTTCGACCGTCGCGACCGCGTGCCGGCGCCAGTTGCCGTCCGCGGCGCGCGAATGGATCTCGACGCGTTTCTCCCCAGCCGAACCGAGCAGCTGGGTGGTGACCGGGGTGGACCCGTCGAGGCGGAGCATCTGCTCGACCTCGACGCGGTTGACGGCCACCCGCTCGGGCGGCAGGCCGAGTGCCTCGCAGCCGGCGGCCAGCGCGATCTCCGCGAAACCGGTGGCCGGCATCACGGCCTGGCCGTGCACGATGTGGTCCACCATGTACGGGACGGCATCGGTGCCGACGTCGCCCTGCCACACGTGGTCGCCGGTCGGCATCTCGACATGCTGACCCAGCAGCGGATGGGCGTGGGCCGGCTGACGGGCCGCGGCCGACGCCGACGTCCAGTACCTGACGTGCTGCCACGGCGTGGGCGGCAGATCGATGAAACTCCGTGCACCACCATCGGTTTCGGACCCCGGCGCCGACTTCGCCGACGACCCGAGGTCCGCGAGCTGGGTGTGGAACGAGAGCGTCTCGGGGTTGTCTCGGTACAGTGTCCCGCCGACCTGGACGTCGCCCCGGGGGCGCGCCGACTCCAGGGTGCCGTTGATGGCGTGGGTGAGCAGCGGGTGCGGGCTGACCTCCACGAACGTGGCGTGGTTGGCGGCGGCCTCGGTGACGGCCCGGCTGAACCGGACCGGCTTGCGCAGATTGTCCACCCAGTAGGCGGCATCAAAGGCGGGCACCACGCCCTCGTCCACGACGGTGGTCAGCAGCGGGATCTTCGGCGCCCGCGGCGCCAGATCGGCCAGCTCGCTACGCAATTCGCCCAGGATCGGGTCGACGGTGGGATGGTGCGAGGCGACGTCCACCTCGACGCGGCGGGCCAGCTTGCCCTGCGCGTCGACCACGGCGACCACCGCATCCACCTGGTCGGGCGGGCCGGCGATCACCGTCTGGTTGGGTGCCGCGTACACCGCGACCGTCAGATCCGGATGGTCGGCCAGCAACGCCTCGGCACCGTCGGCGTCCAGTTCCAGTAGCGCCATCGCACCCTGGCCGGACAGTCGCTTCATCAGCCGGGACCGGGTGGCGATGACCTTGAGGCCGTCGGCGGCCGACAGCGCGCCCGACACGACCGCCGCGGCCACCTCGCCCATCGAATGTCCGATCACCGCATCGGGTTCCACGCCGTAGGACCGCCACAGCGCGGTCAGCGCCAGCTGCATGCCCACCAGCACCGGCTGGATCCGGTCGATACCGACCACCGGCTCGCCGGATTCGAGGACATCGCGCAGCGAGAAGCCCACCTGCGCAACGAAGTCGGGTTCGAGCTCGTCGACCGCCGCGGCGAAGGCCGGTTCGGTGGTCAGCAGTTCACGGCCCATACCGGCCCACTGCGAGCCCTGACCCGAGTAGAGGAACACCGTGCCCGGGCCGGTGACCGGCTGATGCGGAGCCACCACGCCCGGGGTGGGGCGGGCCTCGGCCAGGGCCCGTAGCCCGGCGACCGCCTCGCCGCGATCGCGCGCGCACACCGCCGCCACCCGGGCCTGCCGGGGACGATGGCCGAGCGCCTGGGCGACGTCGGCCAACGGCACTTCGGCGCCCGGCCCCTCGAGCCAGTCGCCGAGCGTCTTCGCCCAGGTCGCGACACGCTCATCGGTCTTGCCCGAGAGCGTCAGCGTGGTGACGGCGGATGCCGGTGCGGCGGCCGGGACGGGCTCGGGCCCCTGCTCGAGCACCACGTGCGCGTTCGTGCCGCCGAGGCCGAACGACGACACCGCGGCGCGACGCGGGCCCTCGGTCTGGGGCCAGTCCGTGAGCTCGGTGGGCACGTACAGCCGGGTGGGCGCCGGGTCGATCGCCGGATTCCACTTGGTGAAGTTCAGGTTGGGCGGGATCTGGCCGTGCTGGACCGACAACGCCGCCTTGATGAAGCCGGCGATCCCGGCCGCCGCCTCCAGATGCCCGATGTTGGTCTTGACCGCACCCAGCGCGCACGGACCCTCACCGCGCCCGTAGGTCCCGGCCAGCGCCTCGAACTCGATCGG
Organism: Mycobacterium sp.; assembly: GCF_046330795.1. Taxonomy (GTDB): domain Bacteria; phylum Actinomycetota; class Actinomycetes; order Mycobacteriales; family Mycobacteriaceae; genus Mycobacterium. Next base: position 848,460 of record NZ_JAXLSA010000001.1, read on the forward strand.
ATCGCCCAGCGCGGTGCCGGTGCCGTGTGCCTCGATCAGGTTCACCGAATTGCCGGCGACGTCGGCGCTGCGCAGCGCACGGGTGATGACGTCGACCTGCGCCTGGGTGTTGGGCGCGGTCAGCCCGTTGGACCGGCCGTCCTGGTTGATCGCCGAACCGCGGATCACCGCGTACACCTGGTTGCCGTCGCGGATCGCATCGGTGAGCCGCTTGAGCACCACGATGCCCGCACCCTCGCCGCGGACGAATCCGTCGGCGCCGGCGTCGAAACTGTGGCACTTGCCGCGCGGGGACAGCATGCCCCACTTGGACATCGCGATCTGGGTCTCCGGGCGCAGGATCAGGCTGACGCCGCCGGCCAGGGCCAGATCGCTCTCGCGCAGCCGCAGACTCTGGCAGGCCAGGTGAATGGTCACCAGGGACGACGAGCACGCCGAGTCGATCGCGACCGCGGGACCGCGCAACCCGAGCAGGTACGCGATGCGGCCCACCGCGACCGCGTGCGCGTTCCCGGTGGCCGAGTAGGCATCGATGTGGTCGGGGTTCGCAGCCGAAATACCTTGGTATTCCGTGTAATACACACCCATCATGACGGCGGCCCGCAGACCCGAGAGCTCCTCCGGGGAGACGCCGGCGTGTTCGAGCGCCTCGAAGGCGACCTCGAGCATCACCCGCTGCTGGGGGTCCATCGCCTCGGCCTCACGCGGGGAGATCCCGAAGAACTCCGCGTCGAACCCGGCGACGTCATCGACGAAGCCACCCCACTTCGAGGCCATCCGACCCGGGGCGAAGGTGTCCGGGTCGTAGTACTCGTCGGCATTCCAGCGGTCCGCCGGGATCTCACCGATCGCGTCCTCACCAGCGGTCAGGAACTTCCAGTACGACTCGGGGCCCACCACCCCGCCCGGCAGGCGGCAGCCGATGCCGACCACGGCGATCGGCTCGGCGGTCGCGATGCGCGACGCCTTGGTGAACTGCTCGTCCAGCGCCGTCTGCTGCTCGGCCGACATGGCCGACACGCGGTTGAAAATCGTCTTGATCACAAGCTGCTGCTCTCACTACGGCCGGGAGCGGATTCCACGCTCTCGAACAGTTCGTCCAACACCCCGCCGCCGAGGCTGTCGGCGTCGTCGTTGGAATCTTGCAGGGGGCTGACCGGCTCTTCGTCCGGTTCCAAGAGTTCGGCCAAGTGGTTCGCCAACTGCGCAATCGTGGGGTGATTCCACAACATCGACGCCGACAGGTCGATCCCGGCCAATTGCTGGGTCTGCTTGAGGACCGTCATCGCCATCATCGAATCGAGCCCCATTTCGGGGAACGGCTGCTCGACGTCGACCGACCGCGCGGGCATCCGCAGCTCATGGCCCAGGATGGCCTGCAGGCCGGCCTTCAGCCCGTCGCGCCGCTGGTCCCCGGTCATCGCCGACCAATCCTCGACCGGCGCGACGGATCCGTCGCCGTCCTCGGCGGCCGGGCCGTCGGCGGACTGCCGGGTGTCGGCCTCGGCAACCACGGCCTCGAAGTAACCGAGGTCGCGGAATTCGGGCGTGGCGGTCAGCGCGCGATCCAGGCGCAGCCGGGCGACACCCACGTGGGCCGGGTGCTGACCCAGCAGCGTCTGCAGGGCGTCCACCCCCTCGGCCGGCGAGATCGGGTCCAGGACGCTCAGCGTCATCGAGGCGCCGATACCGACGTCGGACCACTGCCCCCAGCTGACCGCGGTGGCGGGCCGACCCGCCGCCCGCAGCCAGGTGACGAAGCCGTCGAGCCAGGCGTTGGCGGTGGCGTAGGACAACTGCCCCGGCAGGCCCAGCAGCGCGGCCATCGACGAGAAGCCGACCCACCAGTCCAGCGGCCGGTCGGCGGTGGCCAGATGCATCCGCATCGCACCGGTCGCCTTGGCCGCCCACACGCGTTCCAGCCCGTCGGCGGTGACCGCGGAGACCAGACTCTCGTCGAGCACGCCGGCGGAATGCAGCACACCACGCAGCAACCGGCCGGTCTCCTCGGCCGCGGCGACGAGGCGCTGGGCCACGTCCGGCGCGGCGAGATCGCCACGGAGATAAGCGATCTCGGTACCGGTGGCTCCCAGCTGGTCGAGCCGGCGCTGCTCATCCGCGGACGGTTCACGCCGACCGCTGAGCACGATGCGCCCGGCGCCGCGCTCGGCCAGCCACGTCGCGAAGACCAGGCCCAGGCCGCCGAGGCCGCCGGTGATGATGTAGGCGCCGTCCGGCCGGACGGCGGCGTCCTGGGCACCCGCGGCGACAGCCGCCCGAGTCAGCCGTTCGGCGTACCGGACCCCGGCCCGGCGGGCGATCACGTCGTCGCGAACCGGCGAGGCCAGTTCGTCCAGAACGGCGGTGACCACATCGGCGTCCTCGCCGTCCAGATCCACGAGCGTGGCGCCCAGATCGGGCTCCTCGGCCAGGGTGCGGGCCAATTCGCCCGGGAATCGCCAGGTTCGGATGACACCACGCAGGGCGCCGGCGGTCGGGTCGCCCGACTCGCCGTCCCGAACCGCCAGGCCGTCACGGGTGATCAACCACAGCCGTGCCGAGTTGCCCTGCCAGCCGGCAGCGGCCGCGCGAGCCGCCTGCGACAGCGCGACGATCAGTTCGCGGGACCGCCGCAGCGTGCCGTCCGGGTCGGTCGCGTCGAACCCGCCCCGGTCGATGAACGCGATCATGCCGGCTGCCGGGAGGTCCGGGTCCGCCGCCGCCTTCGCGACGGCAGCGGCCACGGCCGCGTCGTCGGTCAGGTCCGCGGTGATCAGCCGTCGGGTCGATGACTCGAACCGGGCGGCGAAGGTGGCCACCAGTGCCTTCGTCCCGGCGTCGCCGTCGGCCAGCAGCACCCAGCTGCCCGGGGCGGCCTGACCGGCGGCCAGCGGGGCCTCCACCCACTCGGTGGTGAAGGTCATCTGGTCGAGCGAGGTGGGCAGCGAGCCGGGATCCACCGCGGCGAACTCGATGCCGCTGAGTTCCGCGGTGGCGGCCCCGGCGTCGTCGACCAGCAGGATCCGGCCCGGCTCGATGCGGCAGCGGGCCCGCCGGCCCACGTGGCCGAACACCCGAACGGTGGCCAGAGTCGTTGGCAGCTGGACGGTTCCGTCCTGATCGGCCGAAATGGCCGCGGCCAGCGCCTGCAACGCCGACGCCAGCAGGGCCGGATGGACGGCGTACTGCGCGTCGCCGGGGACGTCGTCGGGCAGCGCGATGTCGGTCTCGGTCCAGCCCGCACCCGGTTCGGCCGGCACCGCCGGAACCGGACCCGGGGTGGCGAGCACGGTCGCCACCACGTGCCGGCGCCAACCGGCGGCGGCCTTGGCGTGGATCTCGACGCGGTAGCCGGTGTCGGCGGGCGCGAACCGGGTGGTGACGCGCGTCGGCTGGTCGAGGACGAGCGGTTGCTCGATCTGCAGGTCGGTGACCTCGATCCCCTCCACCGGTAGTCCCAGAGCGGTACGGCCGGCGGACAGCACCATGTCGGCGATACCCGCGGCCGAGAGAACCGGCTGACCCTGGATTCGGTCGGCCAGCCACGGCAGCGCCCGGGCGTCGAGTTCCGTCTGCCAGATGTGCTCGCCGCCGGTGAGCATCTCGACGTGCGGCCCGAGCAGCGGATGCAGATCGGCCACCCGGCGCTGCTGCGAATGGTCCTCGACCCAGTAGCTGGTGTCGTGTTGCCACGGTGACGGGGGCAGCTGGACCGGTCGGCCACTCCCGGCCGGCCGGCCGGGTGCGCCGAGCGTGGCGAGTTGGGTGTGAAAGTACACGGTTTCGTCGTCCACCCGGCGCAGCGCGGAGCTGACGGTGACATTGTCGCCGGATCCGGTGGCTTCGAGGGTGTCGCCGATGTTGTAGGTCAGCAGCGGGTGCGGGCTGACCTCGAGGAACGTGCCGTAGTCCGCCGCGGCGGCGGTGACGGCCTGGCTGACCCGGGCCGGCTGGCGGACGTTGGCCACCCAGTAGTCGGCGTCCAGACGTGGTGCGCTGGAGTCCTCGGTGACCGTCGAGATGAACGGAATGGCAGGGGCGCTGGGCACCAGATCGGCCAGGGCCGAACGCAATTCGGGCAGGATCGGATCCATGAAGGCGGTGTGTGACGCGACCTCCATGTTGACCCGGCGCGCGAAGCGGTCCTGGGCGGCAACAGCGGCGATCACCGCGTCCACCTGGTCCGGCGGGCCGGCGATCACGGTCTGGCGCGGCGACAGGTAGCCGGCGATGCTCACCCCGGAATGTCCGGCGATGAGCGCTTCGGTGGCCTCGGCGTCCAGTTCGACCAGCGCCACCGCGCCCTGCCCGGCCATCTTCGACATCAGCTTGGACCGGAACCCGATGACCTTCAGGCCGTCGGGAACCGTCAGCGCACCGGAGACGACGGCCGCCGTCACCTCGCCCATCGAGTGACCGATCACCGCCGCGGGTTCGACGCCGTAGGAGCGCAGCAGCGTGGTGAGCGCGAGTTGCAGGCCCATGATGACGGGCTGGACCTGGGCGTCGCCGCTGATCTCGGTGCCCTCGGTCAGGATCTGCTTCAGCGAGAACCCGACGTGCTCGGCGAACACCGGCTCGAGCTCGTCGACCGCCGCGGCGAACACCGGCTCATCGGCCAACAGCTGCCGGCCCATGCCCGGCCAGTGCGAGCCCTGACCGGAGTAGACGAATACCCGGCCACCGGCGATGGGCCGCAGGTGCGGGTCGACGACGCCGGGCGCGGAATCTCCGGTGGCCAGGGCCTTCAGGCCGGCGATCGCACCGGCCCGATCCCGCGCACAGACCCCCGCCACCGTCTTGAACCGACTCCGATGATGCGCCAACGTATGCGCGACATCCGCCAGTGCCGTGTCGGATCCGGCCCCGTCGAGCCACTCCGCCAACACGCCCGCCTGTGCCGCGACCCGGGCCGCCGACTTCCCCGAAAGAACCAACGACGACACCACCGGCGCCGCAGCAGCCGGCGCAACCTCCGCGTCCGGCGCCTGCTCCACGATCACGTGCGCATTCGTGCCGCTGACGCCAAAGGACGACACCCCGGCCCGACGCACCCGATCCACCGCCGGCCACGCCAGCTCCTGCGCTGCAATGGTGAACTTCGCCGCGCCCGGACCCGCATGCGGCGTCAGGGCGTCGAAGTACAGATGCTTCGGGATCACGCCGCGCTGCACGCTGAGCACTGTCTTGATGAACCCGGCCACCCCGGCCGCCGACTCGAGGTGGCCGATATTGGTCTTCACCGATCCCAGCACCAACGGTGCCGAGTCGCCACGATCACCGAAAACCGCTGCCAGCGCGTCCAATTCGATCGGATCACCCAGCTGGGTACCCGTCCCGTGCGCCTCGACGTAATCGACCTCGGCCGGCGTTACGCGCGCCGCGGCCAGTGCCGACCGCATCACCGCCTGCTGCGCCGGACCCGACGGAACCGTCTGCCCACTGCTGGGACCGTCCTGGTTGACCGCGGTTCCGCGCACCACGGCCCAGATGTTGTCGCCGTCGGCCACCGCGTCACGCAGCCGCTTGAGCACCACCACCCCGGCGCCCTCACTACGCACATACCCGTCGGCGGCCGCATCGAAGGTCTTGCAAAGACCGTCCGGCGCCAACATGCCCCACTGGGAGCACGCGATGAAGTTGTCGGGCAGGAGATTCAGGTTCACGCCCGCGGCGATCGCCCGATCGGTCTCACGCCGACGCAGGCTCTGCACCGCCAGGTGAATCGTCACCAACGACGACGAACACGCCGTATCCACCACCACCGCGGGACCCTGCGCGCCCAGGAAGTACGACAACCGGCCCGCCGCGAAGTTGGAGGCGTTGCCGAAGGTGATGTAGGGGTTGACGTCCTCGGGGCCGCCTTTTCGCTCGTAGCCGAGCGCGATGTAGTCGGTGGTGGTGAGCCCGACGAACACGCCGGTCTGCGAACCGCGGATCTGCGTCGCGGTCACCCCCGCGTTCTCCAGCGCCTCCCAGGTGACCTCCATCAGCAGTCGCTGCTGCGGATCCATCCCGATGGCTTCCCGCGGCGAGATGCCGAAGAACTCCGCGTCGAACTCGTCGGGCTGCCACGACGTCAGGAACCCGCCCTCGCGCGTGCACATGGTGCCCGGGACGGGCTGCTCCGCCGAATAGAATTCCTCGACATCCCAACGGTTTTCGGGAACCCGCACCACACCGCTGGCACCGTCGCGCAGCAACTGCCAGTACTGCTCGGGGTCGTTGACGCCGCCGGGCAGGCGACAACCGATGCCGACCACCGCGATCGGCTCGGTGTCCCCCTCCTCCGCGATCTGCAGACGCTCGGTCAGGTCATCGATCTTGCGCAGCGCATCGGCAATGATCGATCGACGATCCGGGGCTGCACTCGACATCGCGCTCAACTCAACCTTTCCGAGAGCTGCGCCAGCAGCTCGTCGTCACTGAGGTCGTCGTACTCGTCGGCGTCGTCGACCTCCGAAGCCTCGACCAGTTCGGGCAGCACGCCGCTCAGGTAACCGGTCAGGGCCTCCACACTCGGGTAGTCGAAGATCACCGAGGTCGGCAACTGCTCGCCGAGGCTCTCGCTGAGCGACCGTTGCAGGGTGACGCTCATCAGCGAGTCCATCCCGGACTGGAAGAATCCCGCGGTCGGCTCCAGCGCCTGCCGGGGCCCCAGCCCCATCGCCGCCGAAACCTGTTCGCTGACATGGGCGGCCAGGATGCCCTGCCGCTCGCCCGGCTCCGCCTCGCCCAACCCCGAACGGAACTTCGTGTTGACCGAGCCCGTCGAGGCGCCCACGACGGGGCCGGCGTCGAGCAGATCGTCCACGATGTGCAGCGCAGCCCGGGTGCGGTAGGCGGTGGCCAACAACGGCCAGTCGGCCTCGACCACGACCGAACGCACCGGCGCACCGGCGCCGCCCACCCAGCGCAGCGCGGCGATGGCGACGTCGTCGGCCATCGGCATCAGACCGGAGTCGATGCTGACCTGCGCCTCCTCGTCGGACTGGTTGGCGGACAACGCCTTCCACAGACCCCAGTTCACGGTGGTCACCGGCAGACCGGCCGCCCGCCGCGCGTAGGCGAAGGTGTCCAGGAACGTGCTGGTGGCGGTGTAGTGCGCCAGCCAGCGCGACCCGGTGAGCCCCGAGATCGAGGAGAACAGCACGAACTGCCGCACCGGATGCTCCACCGAGAGCGGGTGCACCACGGCGAGCGCGTCGAGCTTCGGGGCGAACATGGCCGTCACGTCGTCGTCGGTCATATCGGCCAGCGTCACCGGGCCGCCACCGAACGCCGCCAGATAGACGCCGTGCAGCGGCGGCAGGTCGGCACCGAAGCGGGCGAACAGTTCGGCCATCGCCGACGGATCGGTGCTGTCGGCGGCCACCGTCACCAACGTGGTGCCGGACTTCGCGAGTTCGGCCGTCAGGTCATCGAGCCGCGAGCCGGGGTTACGGGAAACCGCGACGACGGTGCGCGCCCCCATCTTCGCGAGCTGGCGGATGAGGTGCGGCCCGATGTTGCCGGTGGCACCGATCACCAGCTGGCAGCCCGAAGTGTCCTCGGCGAGATCGACCGGCGCGCTGGCGACCGGGACGCCATACTGCAGCCGCGGCACCCGCCGCAGACCCGCGTGGTAGACCACCTGATCTTCGGTGTCGGCGCCGAGCGACTCCGCCAGGAGGTACTTGGCGGCCAGTCCGGCGGGCACCGATTCATCGACGTCGACGACGCGGCCCCAGAATTCGGGATGCTCGAGGGCCAGGGTGCGCCCCAGCCCCCACAGCACCGCATGCACGGCGTTGGCGCGGTCGCCCTCGTTCACGGGCTGGGCGTTACGGGTCAGCAGGAACAACCTCGGCGCGCCCGCGGCCCCGCCCGCCAACCCGGCCAGCGCGGCCGACAGCCGCCGGCCCGCATGGAACAGGTCGTAACCCGCGGTCGCTGACAGCGCGTCGGCCGCCAGCGCCGGAGCGAACAGCACCCGGTCGACCCCACCGAGGGCCTCGACCAGCGCTGACCGGCCCGCGTCATCGGCCAGCACCGAGGGCGCCAGTGCCGTCACGCGCGCCGGGTCGCCGACCACGCGGCCGAGCGCGCTCGCCAGGCCGGGATCACCGATCACCAGCCAGCGACCACCGTCGGTGCCAGCGTCGGCCGGCGCCTCCGGCAGGTCGACCACGGGCCAGTTCAGCTGGCAGTACCAGTCCTGCGGCACCACGTCGTCCTGGTCGGTCCAGGCTCCGCGGGGCTGCGCCGGACCCGCCGTGCGGCCGGCCCGCGTGACCTCCACCCAGTGCCGGTCGTGCAACCAGGGGGTGGAGGGCAGCACGGGATGCGGCTCGGGCAGATGCGGCGTGTCCGGCGGACGGTTGGTGTGCGTGGCGTTGAGGCTGGTGTGGAACCGCACGGTGTCGTCCCCGTCGCGCCACAGCGTCCCGATGGTGTGGTGATGCCCCAGCGGTTCGAGCGTCTCCCCCATCGCGTGGGTCAGGATCGGATGGGCACTCACCTCGATGAAGGTGGTGTTCTCCGCGGCGGCCGCGGTGACCGCCTGCATGAGCCGCGCCGGGTTGCGCACGTTGGCGGCCCAGTAGTCGGCGTCGAGCAGGGCCGGGTCGTCGACCGCGGTCGACAGGAACGGGACCGAGGGCTTGCGCGGCGTGATATCGGCCAGCGCAGAACGCAATTCGGCCAGGATCGGGTCCATCAGGGCGGTGTGCGACGCCACCTCCATGTTGACCCGCCGGGCGAACTTGTTCTGCGCGCTGACCGCGGCGATGAGTGCGTCGACGGGCTCCACCGGCCCGGCGATCACGGTCTGGCGCGGGGACAGATATCCCGCAACCTCAACGCCGGGATGGTCGGCGATCAGGGCGTCGACCGCGTCGGCGTCCAGGTTCAGCAGCGCGACGGCGCCCTGCCCGGCCATCCGCGACATCAGCCGGGACCGCACGCCGATGACCTTCAGGCCGTCGGCGACCGACAGCGCACCGGACACCACCGCGGCGGTCACCTCACCCATCGAATGGCCGATGACCGCGTCGGGATGGACGCCGTAGGACCGCCACAGATCGGTGAGCCCCAGCTGCAGACCCATCAGCACCGGCTGCACCTGGGCGTCGCCGTTGATCGCCTTGCTGCCGGACAGGATGTCCCACAGCGAGTAGCCGACCTGCTCGACGAACACGGGCTCGAGCTCGGCGATCGAGCGGGCGAACACCGGTTCGTCGTCGAGGAGCTTGCGCGCCATGCCGGCCCAGTGCGAGCCCTGACCGGAGTACACGAACACGGTGCCCGAACCGCACGATCCCTCGTGCGGTCCGACCACGCCGACGCCGTCCGCGGTGCGCTGCTCGGCGATCGCGCGCAGACCGGCGACCGCCTCCTCGCTGCGGCGGGCGCACACGGTGGCGAACTGGCCGTGCACGGCCCGGTGGTGATTCAGGGTGTGCGCGACGTCGGCCAGTCCCACATTCTTGCCGTCACCCTCGAGCCAGTCCGCCAGCGAGGCAGCGGTGGCGGCGATGCGCTCGGGCGTGGCCCCGGTGACCACCAGGGTGCTGACGGCCGGATCGGGCCCGCGCTCGGCGGACTTGATCGGCGACGCCTGTTCGATGACGACGTGCGCGTTGGTCCCACCGAAGCCGAACGACGACACCCCGGCCCGGCGCGGCCGGCCCGTCTCGGGCCACTTCTGTTCAGCGGCAACGACTTTCACGCGCAGCTGGTCGAACGGGATGTGCGGGTTGGGGTTCTGGAAGTGCAGATTGCCCGGGATGATCCCCCGGTTCACGGCCAGCACGGTCTTGATGAAGCCCGAAATTCCGGCGGCGGCCTCGAGATGTCCGATGTTGGTCTTCAGCGCGCCCAGCAGCAGCGGGGCGTCCTGGGCGCGGCCGCGGCCCAGGACGCTACCCAGGGCCCGCACCTCGATCGGGTCGCCGAGCAGCGTTCCGGTGCCGTGCGCCTCGACGTAGTCGACCTCCTGCGGCGGCACACCGGCGTTGCCGTAGGCCGAGCGCAGCACCGCCATCTGGGCGGCCGGGTTGGGCGCGAGCATCCCGTTGGAGCGGCCGTCCTGGTTCACCGCGGAACCGCGGATCAACGCCAGTGGCTGATTGCCGTCGCGCAACGCGTCCGAGAGACGCTTGAGCACCACGACGCCACACCCCTCACCGCGGACGAATCCATCGGCGTCGGCGTCGAACGAATGGCAGGCGCCGGTCTTCGACAGCGCACCGGACTGGTCGAAACCACGGAACACCGCCGGTGACAGCAGCAGGTTCACGCCGCCGGCGACGGCGACGTCGCAGTCCTGGGTGCGCAGGCTCTGGCAGGCCAGGTGCAGCGCGACCAGCGACGACGAACACGCGGTGTCCACCGTGACCGACGGACCGCGCAGATCGAGCAGGTAGGACAGCCGGTTGGCGATGATGCTCAGTGCGCCGCCGGAGTTGCTCCAGGCATCGACCGATGTCAGGTCCGTGGAGGCCAGATAGGCGTACTCGCTCAGGCTGGCGCCGACGAAGACGCCGGTCTGCGAGCGACGCAGCGTGGTGGCCGGGATGCCGGCGTTCTCCAGTGCCTCCCAGGCGACCTCGAGCAGGATGCGCTGCTGCGGGTCCATCTTGGCGGCCTCGCGCAGCGAGATCTCGAAGAAGTCGGCGTCGAAGGTGTCGATCTCCTCGAGGAACGACCCCCACCGCGTGGTGGCGGACATCGCGGCGGCGGTTTCGGCGGTGCCGTCGTCGAAGGCCGCCCAGCGCTCGGCGGGCACCTCACCCACGGTGTTGCCGCCGTCGGCGAGCAACTGCCACAACGCTTCCGGGCCCGCGATCCCGCCGGGCAGTCGGCAACCCAGGCCGATGACCGCGATCGGCTCGTTCAGGGTGCCGACCGACGGCACGTACACCGTTCCGTCGTCACTGTCGGATTCGGCGCCGGTGAGGAATTTCGCCAGCGAGTCGATCGTCGGGTGCTGCCAGAACTCCACCGGCGACACCGGGCGTCCGAGCAACTCCGACAACTCACCGGAGAGCACCACGGCGTCACGCGAACCGACGCCCAGGTCGTTCATCGACGCCTCGACGTCGACTTCCTCCGGATTGCAGCCGACATTGGTGACCAGGTAGTCGACCAACCAGTTGCGCAGTGCCGCTTCGTCCATCGGCTCGGTCATCAAACTCCTCTTTCGCCGACAGCGGTCGATTCCACGCTGCCGAACAACTCGTCGAGCACACTTCCGTCAGATTCGGTCACCAACTGGTCATCGTCCGAACCCTGTTCGGGAACCAGCTTGTCCGCCAGGAACACGGTCAACGCGGTGATCGTGGGGTGATTCCACAGCATCGTTGCCGACAACTCAATCCCGAGCAACCTCTCGGCATCGCGCCGGATCGACATCGCCATCACCGAGTTCAGACCCATCTCGGCGAACGGCAGAGTGACGTCGATGTCTGCCTCCGGCAGGCCGAGCTCCCGCGACAGGATGGTCTTCAGCTCGCCCTCGAGTTCCACCAGCAGGTCGGCCCTGGCCATCTCCGTCCACGCGCGCCCGGGCGTCAACGGCTCCTGATCGGCCGGCTGCCCGCCGGACAGCGGCACCATGACCGCCTGCGCGAGGTCGAAGGTGTCGACGTACTCCCAGGCCGGGAACGCCTCCTGCGGGGTGACCGGCCGCGAGCCCATCCGCTCGAGCTCGTCGAGCACCACCTGGGCCTCGGTGGCGAACCCGAGACCACGCCACGCCACCCAGTTCAGGCTCAGTGACCGGCAACCCTGCCGGTGCCGGGCCCGCGCCAGGCCGTCGAGGTAGGCGTTGGCCGACGCGTACGCACCCTGACCAGGCACACCGAACACCGCACCGGCGGCCGAGGTCAGGTAGAAGAATTCGACCGAGCCGGGCGGGAACGCCTCGTGCAGGACCCGCGAGCCCGAAATCTTCGGCCACATGGTGGTGCGCAGCCGGTCGTCCTCGAGTTCGGTCAGCAGCTGGCCCTCGGTGACACCGGCGGCGTGGATCAGGCCACGGATCGGCGGTTTCCCGGCCTCGTCGCGAGCCGCCAGGAACGCGCTGACGGCGTCGGCCGAGCCCGAGTCCAGTGCCACGGCCTCCACGTCGACGCCGCGGTTCTCCAGGGCCCGCACGGCCGCGATGCGCAGTCGCACCGCGGGATCGTTGGACTCGCTGTCCCAGTCCCGGCGCGGCGGCAGCCCGCTGCGGCCCGCCAGGACCAGGCGGCGAGCGCCCAGATCGGCCAGCCAGTCGGCCATCAACAGACCGAGCGCACCCAGACCACCGGTGATCAGATAGGCCGCGTCGGGGCGGCAGCGCAGCGGTTCGCGGACCGGTTCGCCGAGCACCGGGGAGATGACGGGCGCCAACACCGCGCCGTCGCGCACCGCCAGGATGGACCGCACCGGACCGGCCAGGACCGGCGCGAGCGCCGGGGCGTGCTCGGCGATCAGGGCGACGGGCTCGTCCGGCAGGTCGATCAGACCGCCCCAGATATCGGGCTGTTCGGCACGAACCACGCCCGCCAGACCCCACAGGCTGCTCTGACGCAGCGCGGCGTCGGACGCACACTCGCGGACGCCACGCGTGACGATCCACAGCGCGACGGCGCCCGGGCGCTTGGCCAGCCGACGCACCAGGGCGGCGATGTCGGCCGTCAATCGGACCGCGCAGTCGGTGTCGGATTCGCCCGCGATGTTCGGTTCGGGGTCGGCGATGTAGACGACGCAGCGCGCCTCGTCCACGCCGGCGGGTGTGTAGCCGGCCGCCGCCAGGCCGTCGCGCAGGGCGCCGGCGGCCGCGTCGGGGCCGACCACCGCCAGGGTTCCCGGGGCGACGTGCGCACCGGACTCGGGCGAGTCCTCCCGTACCCAGGGCTCCCATTCGATGGCGTGCGCCAGGGCGGCCGGATCGGCCGCGGCGGTGGCCGGCTCGGCAGACGCGAAATGCAGTCCGCGCACCTCGATACCGGCTCCGTGGTCGGGGCCCCGAACCGCGATGTCGACCACCAGCTCCCCCGCCTCACCCGTGGCGCGCCGGTGCACCTCGATCATGTCGTGTCCGTCGGCGAACTCCGCCGTCACCGTGATGCTCTCGACGGCGGCCGGCATCAGCAGCTCCCGGTTGGCACCGTCGGCCAGGCGTGCGACGTGGACCGCGGCATCGATCAGGGCGACCACCGAAGGCTCGGCCATCTCGACCCCCGCGAGCAGGCCATCCGGGATCGAGCGGTGCGAGGTGATGGTCCACGGGAACGGTTGGCCTTCGACGCCCCACTCGGCCATCAGCTCGGCGACGCCGGCCGCATCCGGCCCCGGATCGGCCTCGGCGGTACCGACCGCCGTGGTCGGCGCGTCCGCCGGCTCGTCGCCGGCCGGGGTGCGGTCGATGCGTCCGCTGGCGTGCCGGACCCAGCGCTGTGCCGAACTCTCACCGGCCAGCGCGGACGAGATGGTGACCAGTTCACCGTCGGTGACCACCTGGACCAGGCGGGTCTGGTCGAGGACGATCGGGTTCTCGAACCGGACATCGGACAGCGTCGACGACCCGGTCTTGGCAGCGGCAGCCGAAAGTGTCTGCAGCAGAATGGAAACCGGCACCAGCTCGACCCCGTGCACGCGGTGACCGCCGGGATAGGGCTTGTTGTCGGGAACCAGCCGCGCCTGCCACACGTGATGCAGCGGCGTGGTGGCCAGCACGCTGTGCTCGCCGAGCAGGGTTCCCCGCATGGGCGGCGCACCCGAGCGCCGGCTGGCGTTGTCCACGCTGATCCAGTGCCGGGTGTGCTGCCAGGGGGTGGGCGGCAGTACGACCGGCGCCCCCGGATGGACATGCTCGGTGTCGGTGCGCCCGATGGCCGCGACCTGGGTGTGGAAGAACAGGGTTTCGTCGTCGTCGCGTTTGAGCGTCGCCACCACCTGCGCGGGGGCATCCGGCTGGGCGGCCTCGAGCGATTCGGTGATGGCGTGCGTCATCGTCGGGTGCGGACTGATCTCGACGAATGTCCCGCAGCGCTCGGCGGCGGCGGCCACTGCCTGGCTGAACCGGACCGGCTTGCGCACGTTGGCCACCCAGTAGTCGGCATCCAGGCGAGGTGCGCTGGAGTCCTCGGTGACGGTCGAGATGAACCGGAGGGCCGGCTCGGCCGGCGTGGTGTCGGCCAGGGCCTCGGCCAGCTCCGGCAGGATCGGATCCATCAGCGCGGTGTGCGAGGCGACGTCCATCTTGACCCGCCGCGCGAAGCGGTCCTGGGCGGCCACGGCGGCGATCACCGCATCCACCTGGTCCACCGGACCCGCGACGACGGTCTGGCGCGGCGACGAGTACACCGTGATCTCCACACCGGGGTAGTCGGCGATGAGCGCTTCGGTGGCCTCGGCGTCCAGTTCGACCAGCGCCACCGCGCCCTGCCCGGCCATCTTCGACATCACCTTGGAGCGCCGCGCGATGATCTTGATCCCCTGGGCCGGGGTGAGCACACCGGCGACGACAGCCGCGGTGATCTCGCCCATCGAGTGACCCATGACCGTGTCGGGTTCGACGCCGCAGGACCGCCAGAGCGCCGTCAGCGCCAGCTGGACGGCCATGATGACGGGCTGCACCTGGGCGTCGCCGCTGATCTCGGTGCCCTCGGCCAGGATCTGCTTCAGCGAGAACCCGACGTGCTGGACGAACACCGGCTCGAGCTCGTCGACCGCCGCGGCGAACACCGGCTCATCGGCCAACAGCTGCCGGCCCATGCCGGCCCACTGCGAGCCCTGGCCGGAGTACACGAACGCGACGCCCGAACCGGCACCCGACGACTGCCGTGGCGGCACCACGCCGGGCGCGGAATCGCCGGTGGCCAGGGCCTTCAGGCCGGCGATCGCCCCGGCCCGATCCCGCGCACACACTCCCGCCACCGTCTTGAACCGACTCCGATGATGCGCCAACGTATGCGCCACATCCGCCAGCGCCACATCCTGGCCGGCCCCCTCGAGCCACTCCGCCAACACCCCGGCCGAGGCCGCCACCCGCGCCGCCGACTTCCCCGAAAGAACCAACGACGACACCACCGGCGCCACATCGGCCGCCGCCACATCGATCTCGGGCGCCTGCTCCACGATCACGTGCGCATTCGTGCCGCTGACGCCAAAGGACGACACCCCGGCCCGACGCACCCGATCCACCGCCGGCCACGCCAGCTCCTGCGCCGCAATGGTGAACTTCGCCGCGCCCGGACCCGCATGCGGCGTCAACCCCTGGAAGTGCAGGTGCCGCGGAATGACCCCACGCTGCACGCTGAGCACTGTCTTGATGAACCCGGCCACCCCGGCTGCGGTCTCCAGGTGCCCCAGGTTGGTCTTCACCGACCCGAGCACCAACGGCGCGGAGTCACCCCGATCGCCGAACACCGCCGTGAGCGCGTCCAGTTCGATCGGATCACCCAGTGCCGTGCCCGTACCGTGTGCCTCCACGTAGTCGATCTCCGCGGCGCCCACCCGCGCCGCGGCCAGCGCCGAGCGCATCACGGCCTGCTGCGCCGGGCCGCTGGGCACCGTCTGCCCGCTACTGGGACCGTCCTGATTGACCGCGGAACCCCGCACCACGGCCCAGATGTTGTCCCCGGCCGCCAGCGCATCGGAAAGCCGCTTGAGCACCACCACACCGGCGCCCTCACTACGCACATACCCGTCGGCGGCCGCATCGAAGGTCTTGCAGAACCCGTCCGGCGCCAACATGCCCCAGCGTGAGCAGGCGATGAATCCCTCCGGACTCAGGTTCAGGTTCACCCCGGCCGCGATCGCCCGATCGGTCTCGCGCCGACGCAGGCTCTGCACCGCCAGATGAATCGTCACCAACGACGACGAACACGCCGTGTCCACCACCATCGCCGGGCCGTGCACGCCCAGGAAGTAGGACAGCCGGCCCGCCGCGAAGTTGGTCGCGTTGCCGAAGGCGAAGTACGGATCGACGTCCTCGGGACCCGACTGTGCCGAGTGGGACATGAACGCGTAGTCCGTGGTGGTCAGACCGACGAAGACGCCGGTCTGCGAACCCCGGATCTGCGTCGCGGTCACTCCCGCGTTCTCCAGCGCCTCCCAGGTGACCTCCATCAGCAACCGGTGCTGGGGATCCATCCCGGCGGCCTCGCGCGGCGACATGCCGAAGAACTCCGCGTCGAACTCGTCGGGCTGCCACGACGTCAGGAACCCACCCTCACGGCTGCAGATCGTGCCCGGCACCGTGTGGTCCGGTGAGTAATAGGCATCGGCGTCCCACCGCTGCTCGGGAACGCGCACGACGCCGTCACGCCCGTCGCGCAGCAACTGCCAGTACTGCTCGGGGTTGTTGACGTCCCCCGGGAACCGACAGCCGACGCCGACGACCGCGATCGGCTCGGTATCACCTTGCTCCGCGATCTGCAGACGCTCGGTCAGATCATCGATCTTGCGCAGCGCATCGGCAATGATCGACCGGCTATCCGGACGTGCCGCAGCCTTCTCGCTCAACTCAGCCTTTCAGAACAGATGAACGGCTTTCGTCGATGAAAACCGGTCCAGTACCAGACCCCCGATACGAAGCCTAAGCGATCAGACCGCACCGTCGAGGCGCGCGAATTCACTCCGGCGGTACAACTCGATGCACGACGACCGGCGGATCTTGCCGCTCGTGGTGATCGGGATGGAACCCGGGGGAACCATCACCAGGTCAGAGACCCGCACGCCGTGCGACCGGGAGATGGCCGACGTCAGTTCCCGCTTCACCGACTGCAGCCGGTCCGAGGCCTCATCGGCAATGCCGCGGTTCTTGAACTCGACGATAGCGACCAGCTTCTCGCTGTTGTCGTCGGCGACCGCGATGGCGGCGACGCGACCGCCACTGACCTCCTGGATGGTGGCCTCGATGTCGTCCGGGTAGTGGTTACGGCCATCGATGATCAGCAGGTCCTTGATCCGGCCGATGATGAAGAGCTCGTCCTCGGACATGACGGCGAGGTCGCCGGTGCGCAGCCACGGGCCGTCCGGGGTACCGGGCGACGGGTCGATCAGCTGATGGCCGAAGGTGCGCTCGGTGGCCTGCGGATTGCGCCAGTAGCCGGCGGACACGTTGTCACCGTGCACCCAGACCTCGCCCACCCGGTCCGACGGGCATTCGGTGCTGGTCTCCGGATCGACGATCCGGAAGATGCAGGCGCGCGAGTTCCCGTGACCGATCAGCTCCACGCCCGCGCCGTCCTCGCAACGCTTGGCGTAGCCCGCGGCGAGCTTCTCGTAGTCGAAGCGGACGATGGGAACCTTCCGCGCGGCCAGTCCCGAACCGACGTAGACCGTCGCCTCGGCGAGGCCGTAGGCCGGCCGGAACGCGGTGTCCTTGAGACCGAACTGCGAGAAGCGGTTGTAGAAGCGCTTGATGGTCGCGGCGTGGATCCGCTCCGCACCGGAGACCAGCGAGTGCACGCCGTCCAGGCTCAGCCCGGCCATGTCCTCGTCGGAGGTCCGCCGCACGGCCAGCTCATAGGCGAAGTTCGGCGCCGGTGACACCGACCGGGTGTGCTGGGCCACCAGCTGCATCCAGCGGGCCGGCTTCTGCAGGAACGCCATCGGCGTGGTCAGCACGGCCGTCATGCCCTGGTAGGCGATGGTTCCGAAGATTCCCAGCACCAGGCCCATGTCGTGGTAGAAGGGCAGCCACGACACCAGCGTGGTGCCCTCGGGCGCGAGGCCGCCGAAATCCTCGAACCAGTCGGACTGGATCTGCCGCATGTTCTCCATCAGGCCCGCGTGGGTCACCATCACGCCGGCGGGCGTGCGGGTGGACCCCGAGGTGTACTGCAGGAAGGCCGTCTTCGCGAGCTCCTGGGTACCCGTGAAGGGCAGAGCCGGCGAATCGAGGTCGAGAGCGTCCAATTCGACGATGGTCGCCCCGGGTACCGAGGCCAGCGACGGCATCACGGCGTCGACGGCGGCCGAGGTCGTCAGTACGACGGTCGGGGTGCAGTCCTTGAGAACGGCGGTGGCGCGCTCGTCGTGCACGCCCATCATCGGAACCGACAGGGGCACCGCGACGAATCCGGCCTGCAGGGCGCCCAGGAAGCCGACGATGTACTCCAAGCTCTGCGGGGCCAGGATGGCCGCGCGGTCGCCGACCTTGCCCAGCTTGCGCAACTCGCCGGCAACCACCTGCACGCGATTGTGGAGCTGCGCCCACGTCAACGATTCAGCAAACCCGTTCGGGTCGACGTCGTAGTCGATGAACGTATACGAGATGTCATCGGGCTGTTGTTCGGCTCGTTCCGCCAGAACGTCGATTATCGACTTAGACACCACAGGACCACTAACCCCTTCGCTCACGAACGTGCGTGTACCAGGTGCATCACGCATGTCTGTCCGGACTGACCCACCGCGGAGACTAACACCCGGCAATCAGGTCATGTTCAGTTTGGATCGAAGACCCAGTTATCCGCAACTCCCGAGTAACTTATGGCGGACAACTGACACTTCCGAACATGCTGGCAAATCGGCCCGGGGAAACCGATCGTTTACCTCCGTAACATTTCTGAGCTGAGGACCCGCTCCGGTGAGAGCACTCAGCTAACCTTCAGCAAGGCGTTGCGAAATACGCTCCTCGATGTCGTTGACCAACTCCGGCAAATGGTCCGTGAGGTAGAAGTGATGCCCCGGGAACTCCCGTAACACGCACTCGGCGGTGGTGCGCTCGGCCCACGGCTGAACCTTCTCCCGGGTGGCCACCGGATCGTCGTCGCCGAAGTACGCGTAGATGGGGCACGACACCGTGGCGTCGGGACCGCACTCGTACTTGCTGATCGACATCAGACCGCGCAGCGTCGGGAGGATGCGTGCGGCGAACTCCTCGTTCTCCAGGAATTCGGGATTGACGCCCATCATCTGGCTGGCGGCGTCCAGCAGACCGCGATCGGTGTCGGGGATGTAGTCGAACCCGACGCGACCCGGTGAGGCGATCGCCGACAGGAACAGCGCCCCGATCCCGTGACCGGCCTCGTCGAGGCGGCGGGCCACCTCGAAGGACACCAGTCCGCCCATGCTGTGCCCGAAGAACGCGATGTTCCGCGAGTCGTCGCCGATCGGCGGGAGCTTGCGGCACACCTCGTCCGCGAGTTCGGAGATGGTGGTGAACGACGACAGGTCGTGCGTTCCCCCCTTGCCGGGGTATTGGACGGCGACACGCTTGACATCCGTGGTGAACGTCTTGGCGAACGGCGCGTAGAAACTCGGGGAGCCACCCGCGTGCGGAAAGATGTAGAGCGTCGTTGGACCGTTCACGCCGGTCACCTTATCGTGTGAACGTTCGGCTCGCCGCGTGCGCCTCCGTCCGTGGCCGGTGCGTCAGCCCGCGATGGATTTGGACACCGCGAACGGCGCCCCGAACTCCCCGATCGGCTCGAATCCGCTGCGTCGCGCCCGCGCCACACCGCCCCGGATCAGCGCCGCCGTACCGACGAAACCGGCCTGGTCGGTCATCACGAACGGGGTCAGCAGCCGGTTGTGCACGAAGCCGATCGCCACGCCGCTCTCGGGGATGGCCCAGCCCAGTGAACCGCCCAGGCCGACGTGGCCGAAACCGGGCAGCACGCCGGGGATCGGCAAGCCGTGATAGCCGAGGTGGAACGACAGCGGCATCCCGACACTGCGGTCGGGCGTGAGGTCGGGGCGGCCGATCAGACCCGCGGTGAGCTCGCGGGACAGGAACTGGGTGCCGTTCATCCGGCCGCCGTTGGCCAGTGCCCCGTACATCCGGGCCAGGCCGCGTGCCGTGGCGACGCCGTTGGCGGCCGGGATCTCGCTGTCGAGCAGCGGGACGTTGCCCTGCACGACGGCCTTCATGCCGGGGAAGTACAGGGCACCGAACCCGGCCGTCAGCGGATGCAGCGCCGCCCGCGGCGCGATGATGTTGAACAACGGGTTCGGAATGTTCAGCTGTGGGTGGATGATCTGCGCGGGTCGGGTGGCCGAGTCGGGCCCCGGACGGCCGAGGTGCAGGCCGTCGGTGTTCAGCGGTTCGGCAACCTCCTCCCGGATCAGTTGCCGCATCCCCTTGCCGGTGACCGCTCGGGCCAGACCCGAGACGAGCCAGCCGTAGGTGAGCGCGTGATACGCGGGCTTCCCGCGCTGCCGGGACACCGGGGCGGCGGCGATGCGCTCCTCCATGAGGCGGTGGTCCAGCAGCTCGGACTTGCGCACCCCGTTGAGATGCGCCAGGCCGGCCCGGTGCCGCAGCATCTCACGCACGGTGATGTCGGCCTTGCCGTTGGCACCGAACTCGGTCCAGTACTCGGCGATCGGGGCGTCGTAGTCGATCAGGCCCCGGTCGGCGAGGCGATGGATCACCGTCGCTGCCACACCCTTGGTCGCCGAGAACACCATGGCGCCGGTGTCCTCGGACCAGTGCACGCGACCCCGCCGGTCCGACCATCCGGTCCAGACGTCGACGACGGGTTCGCCGTCCAGGTAGACCGCGAGCGCACCGCCACCGAATCGCGGGTGCGGGAACATCGCGGCGAATGCGCGTACGGCACAGGCGAAGTTCGGGTCCGCCGCGCCCTGCACGCCCTTCGGGAGCGCCTCGCTGCGCTGCCGGTCGGTAACGTCGGTCACACTCCGGAATCTACACCGGTGCCATGAGCGGACTTACGGCACGTTATCGATCTGTGAGACATCTGCCGCCCGCAGGATCTCCTGTGCGGCCAGCGCCGGAGTGAGTTCGCCATCGCGCACCCGGCGTTCGACATCCGACTTGATGGCCCGCACGGAAGCCGCGTTGAGCACCCGGTCGAGAACGGCGTCACGCACCATCGCCCACGTCCACTCCACCTGCTGGGCGCGCCGCCGGGCCTCGAACTCACCGGCGTCGGTGAGCACCTGCCGGTGCCGCAACACCGCGTCCCACAGTTCGGCCACCCCGGTGCCCTCGAGCGCGCTCATCGTCAACACCGGCGGCCGCCAGAGGGCATCGTGCGGATGGATGAGCCGCAGGGCGCCGGCCAGCTCGCGCGCCGCTTTCTTCGCCTCGACCGCGTGGGCGCCGTCGGCCTTGTTCACCACCACGATGTCGGCGAGCTCGAGGACGCCCTTCTTGATGCCCTGGAGCTGGTCGCCGGTGCGCGCCAGGGTCAGGAACACGAAGGTGTCCACCATCGCGGCAACCGTGACCTCGGACTGCCCGACCCCGACGGTCTCCACCAGGATCACGTCATAGCCGGCGGCCTCGAGCAGGACGATCGTCTCCCGAGTGGCCCGCGCGACCCCGCCGAGGGTGCCCGAGGTGGGCGACGGCCGGATGTAGGCGTCGGGGTGGGTGGCCAGCCTGGCCATCCGGGTCTTGTCACCGAGTATCGAACCGCCGGTGCGCGTCGACGACGGATCCACCGCGAGCACCGCCACCCGGTGGCCCCGCTCGATCAGATACATCCCGAGCGCTTCGATGGCGGTCGATTTCCCGACGCCGGGAACGCCGGTGATGCCGACGTGACTGGCCCGGCCGGCGTCCGGCATCAGCTCGAGCAGCAGCTCCTGGGCGCGTTCGCGATGATCGGCGCGGCTGGACTCGATCAGCGTGATCGCACGCGCCAGGGCCGAGCGGTCGCCGCCACGGATTCTCCCCGGAAGGGACTCGCTCGGATCCGGCATCTAGCTCAGTTGGTAGCCCAGGCGATCGGCCAGCTTGTTCAGCAGACCGATCGCGGCGTCGGCGATGACCGTCCCCGGCGGGAAGATCGCCGTGGCACCGGCGGCGTAGAGCTCGTCGAAGTCGCCCGGCGGAATGACTCCCCCGACCACCACCATGATGTCGGGCCGGCCGACCTCGGCCAGTGCATCCCGCAGCGCGGGCACCAGCGTGAGATGACCGGCGGCCAGCGAGGACACCCCCACCACGTGCACGTCGTTGTCGGCGGCCTGGCGCGCCACCTCGTCCGGAGTGGAGAACAGCGAGCCGACGTCGACGTCGAATCCGATGTCGGCGAACGCGGTGGCGATGACCTTCTGTCCGCGGTCATGGCCGTCCTGGCCCATCTTGGCGACCAGGATGCGCGGGCGGCGGCCGTCCGCTTCGGCGAACTTCTCCACCAATTCGGTTGCTCGGCTCATCTGGGTCACATTCCCGCCACTTCCGACCTCATCCCGATAGACACCCGCGATGGTTCGGATCTCGGCCTGGTGCCGGCCGTACACCTTCTCCAGCGCATCGGAGATCTCACCGAGCGTGGCCTTGGCCCGCGCGGCGTCGATGGCCAGCGCCAGCAGGTTGTTACTCAAACCATCTTCGCCGGCGTGACCGGACTCCCCTGCCGCCCTGGTCAATTCGGCCAGCGCGGCCCGGCATGCCGCCTCGTCACGTTCGGCGCGCAGCTGCTGCAGCTTGGCCAGCTGCTCGGCCCGCACCCGGCTGTTCTCGACCTTGAGGACCTCGATGTCCTGGTCAGCGTCGGCGGACACCTGATACTTGTTGACGCCGATCAGCGGCTGCGCGCCGGAGTCGATGCGCGCCTGCGTGCGCGCGGCGGCCTCCTCGATGCGCAGCTTCGGGATGCCCTCGTCGATGGCCTGCGCCATACCGCCGTGCTCGGCGACCTCCGTGATGTGGGCGCGGGCCTTCTCGGCCAGCTGATGGGTGAGCCACTCCACGTAGTACGACCCGCCCCAGGGGTCGATCGGCCGGGTGGTGCCCGACTCCTGCTGCAGCAGCAACTGGGTGTTGCGGGCGATGCGGGCGGAGAAGTCGGTCGGCAGCGCCAGCGCCTCGTCGAGGGCGTTGGTGTGCAGTGACTGCGTGTGCCCCTGGGTGGCGGCCATGGCCTCGACACACGTGCGCGCGACGTTGTTGAACACGTCCTGCGCGGTCAGCGACCAGCCCGAGGTCTGCGAATGGGTGCGCAGGGACAGCGATTTCGGGTTCTCGGCACCGAACTCCGCCACCAGTTCGCTCCACAGCAGCCGCCCCGCGCGCAGCTTCGCGACCTCCATGAAGAAGTTCATCCCGATGCCCCAGAAGAACGACAGTCGGGGTGCGAACTTGTCCACGTCGAGGCCGGCATCGCGGCCGGCCTTCAGGTACTCGACCCCGTCGGCCAGTGTGTAGGCCAGCTCGAGATCGGCGGTGGCCCCGGCTTCCTGGATGTGGTAGCCCGAGATGGAGATGCTGTTGAACTTCGGCATCCGGGCGCTGGTGTAACCGAAGATGTCGGAGATGATCCGCATCGACGGTTTCGGCGGGTAGATGTAGGTGTTGCGGACCATGAACTCCTTGAGGATGTCGTTCTGGATGGTCCCGGCCAGCTTCTCCGGCGGCACGCCCTGCTCCTCGGCCGCCACCACGTAGAGCGCGAGGATCGGCAGCACCGCACCGTTCATCGTCATCGACACCGACACCGCGCTCAGATCGATACCGTCGAACAGCTGGCGCATGTCCAGGATGGAATCGATTGCCACACCGGCCATTCCGACGTCGCCGGCCACCCGCGGGTGATCCGAGTCGTAGCCGCGGTGGGTGGCCAGGTCGAAGGCCACCGACAGGCCCTTCTGGCCCGCGGCCAGGTTGCGCCGGTAGAACGCGTTGGACTCGGCCGCCGTCGAGAACCCCGCATACTGCCGGATGGTCCAGGGCTGGTTGACGTACATGGTCGGGTACGGCCCGCGGATGAACGGTGGCTCGCCCGGGAACGTGTCCACCGGGTAACCCGCCGCGGCCGCGGCGTCGCGGTCCGCCTCGATGTAGACCGGGCGCACCTCGATGCCCTCGGGTGTCGCCCAGGCCAGTTGTTCGGCGGTGTATCCGTTGGCGGTCGCGGCGGCGTCGACGGCCGCGGTGACATCGTCCGCCGTCGGCTCGGCGGCCGATGCTTCGCCGCGCAGCGGTACGTCGGCGAAGCTGCCGAGCGTCTGGGCGGTGATGTCGGACGTCGTCATGGGTCATGCCCCCAATCGGGTGAGCAGGGTCGAGAGCGCTTCGACCGCATCGATTTTCGCCGTCAGGTAGCCGTCCGGTTTGTTGGCGGCCTCGGCGACCGCACGCTCGGGGCCGGCCAGATACACCTGCTCGACCCCGGCGTCGCGCGCCGCGGCGACCACATCGGAGGCTTCGGCGCCGTACCGGCTGTCGGTTCCGCAAACCACCGCGATCGCCGCGCCATCGGCCGTGGCGACGGCCGCGGGCACCCCGCCGGCATCGAGCGGACCGGGGTTGACGGCCTCGATCCCGCCGGAGGCCAGCAGGTTGGTCGCGAAGGTGGTCCGTACGTTGTGTTCGGCCAGTGGACCCAGCGGCAGCAGCAGCACCTTCGGCCGGGCGCCGGCACCGGCCAGGAACGCGTCCGAACGGTCCCGCAGGGCCTCGAAGCCGGCGGCATAGCGCGCGACGCCCGTCAGTGAATCGGCCTGGGCCACCGGAGGTTCGGCCAGATTCGCGAACTCGTTCACGCCGGTGACCGACGTCCTGCGGTGGGCGATGTCGTCGGCGCGGCGCGCGGCCACCTCGGCGATCCGGGCACTCACGAGCTCCCGGGCCGCCACGAACCCGCCGGCGGCCTCGATCGCCTGGAAATCCGCCCAGGCCTGGCCGGCCAGCTGTTCGGTCAGGCTCTCCACGAACCAGGAACCGGCCGCCGGATCGAGCACCCGACCCAGGTGGGACTCCTCGAGCAGCAGCAGCTGCGTGTTGCGGGCGATGCGCCGCGCGAAACCGGGGCTCATGCCCGGCGCCCCGCCCGGGATGGCGGCGTCGAACGGCTGCACCAGCACGGTGTCGGCGCCGCCCACCCCGGCGCCGAACGCCGCCAGGGTGCACCGCAGCATGTTCACCCACGGGTCGCGCTGCGTCATCATCGGCAGCGAACTGACCGCGTGGATGGTTGCCGCCCCCGCAGCGGGCGCGCCGGCCACCTCGGCGACGCGGGCCCAGAGTTGGCGGGCCGCACGGATCTTGGCGATCGTGAGGAACTGGTCGTCGTCGGCGGCGAAGCGGAAACTGATCTGGCGCAACGCATCGGCGACCGGCAGGCCGGCCTCGATGAGCAGCCGCACGTAGGCCACGCCGGCGGCGATCGCACCGGCCAGTTCCAGGGCGGCGTTGGCGCCGCGGTTGTGCAGGGCCGGGCCGTCGACGGTGATCGCGCGGATCCCGCCGCCGTGCTCGGCGAGCCTGGTCGCCAGGGCGATGACATCTGCCAGCTCCGGTGCGTCATCGCCGGCGGCGGTCAGCGGGTCTGCGCCACAGTCGATCGACAACGCGCCACGTTTGTCCGCGGGCAGCGCGGCGACCAGATCGAGGACCGCATCGGCGGCGACGAGCAGATCGGCCCCGGCGTCCAGCACGACGGGCACCAGTTCCAGGAAGACACCCTCGAGGTGGCGGTCCACGTCGGGCGCCGGAATGCCCTGCGCACCGATCCGCAGCACCAGGCCGCTGACGCCGTCCGACAGGGCACCCAGCACGGCGGCATTGCCGGCCCCGGCGGCCACCCCGGCCGCAGGGAAGGATTCCATCACGCGCCAACCGGTCAGCACGTCACGGTCGCCGTCGCCGCCGCGGGTGAAGGGGAAGGTGCCCGGCAGCGGCGCCTGCGCCACCGCGTCCAGCGCGGTGTACAGCGGGTGGATGTCGAAGCCCTCGTAGGTCGCGGTGTCCAGCACGCGTTCGGGTTCGGCGGGCAACTCGCCGGTGCGGCCCTTGGCCAGGACTCCGGCGACCGCCTTGCGCCAGCGCGCGCGTCCCTGTTCGAGGTCGGACCGGCTCTCCGACCCGACGTCGTTCGAAACTGGGGTATCGATGGACACCGGCAACTCCTGTCGTCGCGGCAGGGCGGCCGGCGACACCGGCACTCGTCCAATCAGGCTAAATGATGGGGTTCGCGGCCGAAGAGGCCGGTCGGCACATGCCAGCGAATCTGCCCGTAGGCTTGGAAACCGTGGCCGCGACGATCATCCGCACGCTGCGCAATATGAGCGAGGCGCTGATCACCACCGCCCAGCAACTGTCCCGCCGCCGGATCATCACGCTGGTTGTGGGCGTTGTGATCCTTGTCGCAGTTGCACTGCTCGTCCCGTTACCGACCGCCGTGCAACTGCGCGACTGGGCCAGCACCGTGGGGCCGTGGTTCCCGCTGGCATTCTTGGTGGCCCACATCATGGCGACGGTGCTCCCCTTCCCACGGACGGCCTTCACGCTGGCGGCCGGCCTGCTCTTCGGCTCGTGGTTGGGCACGGTGATCGCGGTGGCGGCGAGCACCGCCAGCGCGGTGCTCGCCCTGGTGCTGGTCCGGGCCGGCGGTTGGCAGTTGGCAAACCTGGTCAGCCATCCGGCCGTCGAAGCGGTGGACGCCCGGCTGCGCCAACGCGGCTGGCTGGCGGTGCTGTCGCTGCGGTTGATCCCGATGGTGCCGTTCGCGGTGATCAACTACGCCGCCGGCGCGTCCGCGGTACGGGTCGCGCCGTACACCTTGGCGACCCTGGTGGGCATTCTGCCGGGCACCGCCGCGGTGGTGATCCTGGGCGATGCGATCACCGGAAACGTCAGCCCGGCACTCGCCCTGATCTCCCTGGTCACCGCATCGCTGGGGATCTCGGGATTGGCCTACGAGGTGTACAAGCACCGGAAGGATCCCGGCGACATGCGAAAGCCGGGCTCCCCGTAGGGAACCCGGCCCGCACTGCGTTACTACTCCGAGTCCGACGAACCCGAACCCGAACCCGACGCCGGGGCCGAACCGGAACTCGACGAGCCCGACGCGGCCGAACCCGAACCCGAGTCCGACGAACCGGACGCGGCCGAACCCGAACCCGAATCGGAGTCCGAGGAATCCGACGTGGCCGAATCCGCAGAACCCGTGGACGATTCGTCGGTCGCGGCGGAATCGGTGGATTCGGTGTCGTCCGAAGCGCTTTCGGATGCCTCGTCGGCCGCGGCCGGCGTGGTGTCGGCATCATCGGCGTCCGACTCCGCAGCCGGCGTCGACACGGTGTCGGTCGACGCGGCGTCGGTGGCGTCCTCGGTGACGTCGTCCACCGACTCGGTTGCCACGGAGGCCGGAACGACGGCCGCCGATTCGGTTTCCGATTCGGTGGTCGACGACTGCGCGTCTGCCTCGGCGACATTCGCGGATTCCGTTGCGGTGGAAGCGGTTTCGGTTGACGACACGCTGAGCGCGGCCACCGTGGCCGTCGTGGTGGTCGTCGCCGCGGGCGCCGGCGTGATGGCCTTGGCGATCGCCGCTGGGATCTTCACCAGCAGCTGACCGAGCAGGCCGGTCGACGTGGTCGCATTGGTACCGCCGGCCTGCCAGGTCAGCAGAGCCGGGAACGGCGCTTGGGCCGTCGGGTGCTGCCAACCGTTGAGCAGGGCGTTCACCACGAACCCGGGCATGTTCAGGACGGAGTTGATGGCACCGCCGATGTCGCCGTTGGACACCGAGGTCACCAGGCCCACGACGCAGTCGCTGAATGCGGACACCGCACCGATCGCCGCGCCGTAGACCGACTCGAAAATGCCGGTGATCCAGGTGGCGGGGCTGAAGATCGCGCCGACGGCGTTCGCGAGGTTCTGCACGATCTGCTCGGGAATGCCCACGTTCTCCACCGTGCTACCGCGCGGGGTGTAGGTCAGGATCGAGTTGTAGATCGGCGAGAGGGCGGCCAGTGCGCCGTACAGGATGTAGCTGCTGCCGTACCTGGTGGCATCACCGGTGTTTCCGGCGGCCGTCGCATCCTGCCACTGCTGCAGGAAGGTCTGCGCACGCTCGGTCTTGGTGTAGGCATCCCAGTTCGCGGGGAGGGCGAAGACCGCACCGAAGAACTCCGAGGCGTAGCCGATCTGGTTGGTGGCCACCTGCGTGAGCACCGGGAACGGATTGGCCAGCCAGGCGCCCGCGAGATTTGCGACGTTGGTGACGGTGTCGCCGACGATCTCGGTGTACACCGCGAACGGCGAGTCCGTGGCCTTGGCCGACAACGCCGTGAGCTGAACCGCACGGTTCTGGATCTCGATGGGCAGGGACGGCGTGGCGGGACCGGCGACGAGCGCGCCGGCGGTCACCACTGCGGCTCCGGCGAGCATGAACTTGTTGGCCCTACGCCGCGACGGGTCCGGGCCGACCACGGCCGCGGCCGTCGCTGCGGATGGATACAGGGCGTGTTGCACGAAGGCTCCTTCTTCGAGGGGGTCGCGCTTATTGCGCAGACGAAACTTAGCTGAGGTTTACCTAAGTAATAATAGGTTAGCCTAGCCAATATTCACCTAAAACCGGCCTCTAGCAGGCCGGATACCCTCAGAAAGACCTGAGAAAATGCTGTGATGGCGGGCGCGTTAAGGTCCGAAAGCCCTCGATTTGTGCCCCGCTACGCGGAGCGTGAGGCGGCCGGACCCTGCACCGTCATCGCGCCGAACAGACCCAGGAATGAGCTCGCCGCCGCCAGCCCGGGGCTCCAGTCGCGGGCCCGCACGTGGAACGCCACCGCCAGGATGAAGTACACGGTGAGCATGAAGGTGGTGAGCCGCGCCAGCGCGGGAAACCACCGGACTGACGCCAGCCCGATGGCTGAGGCCGCCTTGACCACCGGCAGGATCGGCCGGAGGTTCTCCGCGAGGTGAACGTCGTCGAGCGACTTCCGGATGGGCGGCAGCTGCGCCGCACAGGCGGCGGCGTCGACGGCCTGGAAGGCCGCGAGTGCGTCGTACACCTTGGTCGATGTCAATCCCATTTCCGGACTCCTCCTCAGGCCCGGTGCGCACCGCTCGGCGGCGCTCCTTGCGGTGGCAGCGGTTGCTGCGTCTCGACCGAATACTGGATCGGCGGCGGTGGTTCGATTGCGATCGCCGAGGTGCTGCGGGCGTCGGCCTCGGCCTTGGCCACCGCCTGCGCGATCGCCGGATCGGTCTTGGTCTCGAACCAGTCGGCCACCTCGTCGGCGTCGTCGGTGTCGGCCGGGGCCGGCTCCTCCGGCGACGGCGTGTACCGGAATACCCCGTCCTCGCCGGGCGCGCCGAGCAGTTTGGTGAAGCCCTGCAGCGCCGAGCCGAAGTCGCTGGGCACCAGCCACACCTTGTTGGCCTCGCCCTCGGCCATCTTCGGCAGGGTCTGCAGGTACTGGTAGGCCAGCAGCTCCGGGGTGGGACGGCCGGCCTTGATGGCGGCGAACGTCTTCTCGATGGCCTTCGCCTGGCCCTGGGCATTCAGGTACTGGGCGGCGCGTTCACCCTGGGCGCGCAGGATGCGGGACTGCCGGTCGGCCTCGGCGGACAGGATCGCGGCCTGTTTGGCGCCCTCGGCGGACAGGATCTGGGACTGCTTCTGGCCCTCGGCCTGCTTGATCGACGCTTCCCGGGTGCCCTCGGCGGTCAGGATCATGGCGCGCTTCTCGCGTTCGGCCTTCATCTGCTTTTCCATCGACTCCTGGATCGACGGCGGCGGGTCGATGCTGCGCAGCTCCACGCGGGCCACCCGCAGGCCCCACTTGCCGGTGGCCTCGTCGAGCACCCCACGCAGCTGCGCGTTGATCTGGTCGCGCGAGGTCAACGTCTGTTCCAGTGTCATGCCGCCGACGACGTTGCGCAGCGTGGTGGTGGTCAGCTGTTCGACGCCGACGATGTAGTTGCTGATGGCGTACACCGCCGCCTGCGGGCTGGTGACCTGGAAGTACACGACGGTGTCGATGTTGAGGGTCAGGTTGTCCTCGGTGATCACCGGCTGCGGCGGGAACGACACCACCCGCTCACGCAGGTCGACCCGGGCGCGTACCCGGTCGATGAACGGGACCAGCAGGGTGAGCTGGCCGCTGACGGTGCGGCTGTACCGGCCGAGCCGTTCGATCACGGCGGCCTCGGCCTGCGGGATCAGCGCCACCGACTTGGACACGATGATGATCGCGAGGATCACCAGGACCGCCAGCAACACCAGTCCGGCAACGGCACCGTTCATGAACCTGCCCCTCTATTCGTTTCTCCAGACCACCGCGGTGGCGCCGTCGATCCGCATGACCGTCACGCGGTCGCCGGGCTGATAGACGTCCTGCTCGTTGAGCGGGCGGGCCGTCCAGACCTCGCCGTCGAGCTTCACCTGGCCGTGGTGCGACGACACCTCGTCCAGGACCAGCGCGTGCTTGCCCTCGAGTGCGGCGATGCCGGTCTGATCCGGCGGCCCGGCCAGGAGCCGGCGCCGCAGCGCGGGCCGCACCAGCGCCAGCAGGAGGACCGAGACCACCAGGAACACCGCGCCGTCGACCCAGATCGGCCAGGCGAACAACCAACTGGTGGCGGCGGCGGCCAGGGCGCCTCCGCCCAGCATCAACAGGAACATGTCCCCGGTGAGGGCCTCGGCACCGGCAAGCCCCAGTGCGGCGACGAGCCAGATCAGGGCCGCAGGCATGTCCCGACAATACCCGCGCGGCACGTCCGCGTGGCGGGCTCGACGCACACTGTGCCGTTACACTGCGCATCATGTGGTGCCCGACCGCTTCGCTGACCGTGTGGGCCAACGCGTGGCTCGCCGGCCGGGCCGCCCCGGACGACGTCCTCGACGCGCTATCGCAATGGGCGCCAAGGCATTCGGTTACCGCGTACGATGCCGCCGCGGCCGACGCCACCGGCCTGCCCTGGCCGGACCTCAACGACGCGGGCGCGGTCTCGATGCTCCAGACCCTGCGGACCGCCGCGGGCCCACGCACCAGCCCGGGGCCGGCCCTGTCGCTGGTCCTGCCCGTGCCCGGCGACGTCCGGGGACTGCCCGCGGGAACCACGTTCGCGCGCGACGCGGTGGCCGCCGGCGAGGCGATCGTCGTCAGCGGGGCGACCGGAACGCCGGTCGGCCTGGTGGCCGATCTGGACCACGCCGACGACGAGACCGACTATGCCGAGCCGGATTTCGAACCGTCCCCGGAACTGTGCACGGTGGCCTGGACGGTGTACTCACTGCCCGCCGCGCCGACTCCCGAGCATTTCGACCTCGGCGACGCGGAGTTCGCGCTGCGCTCGGCCGTCCGATCGGCCGCCGATGCGCTGGGCCGGCTGCGCGCCGAGGGGTACGGCATGGGAATCGACGATCCGCGTGGCCTGATCGATCAGTTGGTGGAGTCCACCCTGGCCCACCGGGCCCCCGAGCACGCCCCCGAGCGGGCCATCCGGGTGCTCGAGAATGCGACGCAGGTCGATGCCATCATCACGGTGAGCGCGGGCCTGATGCCGGCGGCCATGCAGTCCTCGTCCGACGCGCAGGGTGCCGGCGACGCGTTGCGCCCATTGGACGCGGTGGTCCGCACGGCCCGATTGGCGGCCGTCAGCGCGATCCTGGATTCAGCCTGGCGTTAGCCGCGCATTCCGGCGTGCAGAAGGCGCCGTCGATGCTCTGTCCGTAACCCGGAACCGACTGAGCCGCAGGCACTCTGGAGGGCTCGCGCCCGGTGCGCAGCTCGTCGACGAGGTCGAGCGCCAGCTCGGCGAACCGAGGCTGGGCGTTGGGCGTGGACGTCCGCGCCAACGTGATGCCGGCCGCTGCGGCGTGCTCCGACAATTCGTTGTCGAGGTCCCACACCACTTCGATGTGGTCGGCCACGAACCCGACCGGACAGACGATCACCGCCCGGGTGCCGCGGGCGGCCAGTGCATCGAGGTGATCGGCGACGTCCGGTTCCAGCCAGGGCACCTGCGGCGGGCCCGACCGGGACTGCCACACCTGGTCGAATTCGCCGTACCCGGATGCGGCCGCCACCAGTGCCGACGTGTGAGCGACCTGCCGCCGGTAGAGGTCGGGCCCGCATCGGTCCCGCGCCCGCTCCGGGATCGAGTGCGCGGTGAAGACGAGTCGCGCCCCGGCCCGCTGCTCGTCCGGGAGGGTGGCCGCGGCGGTGGCGATCGCGTCGGCGAACATCTCGATCAGCAGCGGATGGTCGAAGTAGGACCGCAGCTTGATGAGTTCGGGTGCCGCGGGGCCGGCCGCGGCCCGCGCCCGCGTGATGTCCTCCTGATACTGGGCACACCCGGAGTAGCCACCCCACGCCGAGGTGGCGAACACCGCGGCGCGACGAATCCCGTTGTCCCGCATGGTTGCAACGGCGTCCTCGACGTAGGGCTCCCAGTTGCGGTTGCCGAAGTAGACCGGTAGCTCGGTGCGTGCCCGGATCTGGTCGATCAGGGCCCGGTTGATGCCGTTGATCGGCGAGACGCCGCCGAAGTGCAGATAGTGCTCGGCGACCTGCGCCAACCGCTCGTCGGGGATACCGCGCCCGCGGGTTACGTTGCGCAGGAACGGCATAACCTGGTCCGGCCCCTCCGGGCCGCCGAACGACAGCAGCAGAATCGCCTGGATGTCCGGGGACTGCACGGGGTCTACAAGAGCTGGGTGTGTGCGCCGCCGTCGGCGAAGACGATGGTCCCGGTGGTGGCCGGCAGCCAGTCGGACAGCACCGCGCAGACGGTCTTGGCGACCGGCGTCGGGTCCTTCATGTTCCAGCCGATCGGCGCGCGCTGATCCCAGCCCTGCTCGAGCAGCTGCATCTGCTGGCCGGCCTCCTCGCCGAGGGCGCCGCCGACGATCGCGCTCATCGCCAGCGTCCGGATCGGGCCGGCAGCAACGAGATTCGACCGAACGCCGTACGCGCCGGCCTCCCGCGCGACGAACCGGTTGACCGATTCCAGCGCGCTCTTGGCCACCGTCATCCAGTTGTAGGCCGGCATCGCCCGGGTGGGGTCGAAGTCCATGCCGACGATGCTGCCGCCGGGGTTCATGACGGGCAGGGTGGCCTTGGCCAGCGCGGCGTACGAGTACGCCGAGATGTGGATGCCCTTGGCGACGTCCTCGTAGGGCGCGTCGAAGAAGGGATTGACGCCCATGCCGGTCTGCGGCATGAAGCCGATCGAGTGCACCACGCCGTCGAGCTTGTTGCCCGCGCCGATGACCTCGGTGACCCGGTCGGCCAGGCTGCCCAGGTGCTCCTCGTTCTGGACGTCGAGCTCCAGCAGCGGCGCCTTCTCCGGCAACCGGTCGGCGATGCGCTGGATCAGCTTCATCCGGTCGAATCCGGTGAGCACCAACTCCGCGCCCGCCTCCTGCGCCGCCTTCGCGATGTGGAACGCGATCGAGCTGTCGGTGATGATCCCCGTGACGAGGATGCGCTTACCTTCGAGAAGACCTGCCATTGTGCTGACTCCTTTATCGAAAAGATCTGCTGAGCAAAGACTTTCGGGTCAGTGACCCATGCCCATGCCGCCGTCGACGGGGATCACCGCGCCGGCGATGTAGCCGGCGTCCTCCGACGCCAGGAAGCTGACCGCGCCGGCGACCTCCTCGGCGGTCCCGACCCGCTTGGCCGGGATGAAGTCCAGGGCGCCCTCTTGGATCCGTTCGTCGAGCGCACGGGTCATCTCGGTGTCGATGTAGCCGGGGGCCACGACGTTGGCGGTGACCCCGGCCTTGGACATCTCGCGCGAGATCGAGCGGGCCATGCCGATCAGCCCCGCCTTGGCGGCGGCGTAGTTGGACTGGTTGCCGATCCCCCACATGCCCGAGACCGAGCCGATGAAGATGATCCGGCCGAACCGCTTGCGCTGCATGCTGCGCGACGCCCGCTGGGCCACCCGGAACGCACCGGTGAGGTTGGCGTCGATGACGCTCTCGAACCGCTCTTCGGTCATCCGGATCATGAACGCGTCCTGGGAGATGCCGGCGTTGGACACCAGCACCTCGACCGGGCCCTGGTGCTCCTCGACCTCGGTGAAGGCACGGTCGACGGCCTCGTTGTCGGTGACGTCGCACACGACGCCGAACAGACCCTCGGGCGCCCCGGATCCGCGGTGGGTGACGGCGACCTTGTGCCCGTCGGCGGCCAGCCGCCGTGCGATCGCCAGGCCGATGCCCCGGTTGCCGCCGGTCACCAGGACCGAGCGGGACACGAACGGGGGGCGACCGCCTTCGGACGCCGACGCAGCAGGATCTGTCATGGTCGTCAACCTATCGTCTCGGTATTCGATCGCCGAAATCTGGTTAGCCGGGTAGCCGGCGGTTGATCAGCAGGGCGGCCAGCGCCGCCAGTGCCAGGATCAGCGAGCCCAGTCGCAGCCAGCCCGTGCTCGCGTCGCCCTTGATGGTCTCGTAGCCGATCTGTTGCTGCAGATCCTCGAAGACCTTGTTGAGCTCCTCGAGGTTGGACGCGCTGAACGAGTTGCCGCCGGAGAGTTCGGCCACCTTCTTCAGCGTCTCGTCGTCGACGGGGACGGGCTGACGTTGATCGTTGATGTCCACATATCCGTACGGCGTCCCGAAGGAGATGGTCGAGATCGGCACACCCTGGTCCTTGGCGGTTCGCGCCGCGGTGAACGCGCCCTTGGGATTGTCGGGATTCGACGGCACCGTCTCCTTGCCGTCGGAGAACAGCACGATGCGGGCGGGCGGCGGTTCGTCGCCGCCGCCGATGACCGCGCCGACGGTGGCGATGGCCTGTAGCGCGGTGAAGATGCCTTCGCCGGTGGCGGTGCGGTCGGCCAGCTGCAGCTTGTCGATCGCCGCCTTGGTGGCGTCGCGATTGGTGGTGGGTGAGACGAGGACGGTCGCAGTTCCGGCGTAGGCGATCAGCCCGAGGTTGATGCCGGGGGTCAGTTCCTCGGCGAACTTCTTGGCCGCCTGCTGGGCGGCCGCCAGCCGGCTGGGTTCGACGTCGGTGGCCCGCATCGATTGCGACACGTCGATCGCGAGCATCACGACCGCGCGGTTGCGCGGGATGCGGACGTCATTGGTCGGCCCGGCCATCGCGATGGTGAGCATTGTCAGGGAGGCGATGAGCAGGATGGCGGGCAGGTGTCGCCACCGGTTGGGTCGTTTGGGCGCAACGCTTTCCAGCAGTTCCATGTTCGCAAAGCGCAGGATGCGCTTCTGGCGGGCGAGCTGGGCAACCACGTAGAACACGATCAGCGCCAGCACGGCCAGCAGGAACAGGAAGAACCACGGATGTGCGAAGCCGCGCAGCGACATCGGCCCGAGCAGTGGCAGTGTCATGTGAGAGCTGGTGTCCTCTTCTTTACGTCCATCGGCCGCTGCGCCGCCTACGGGTGCCCGGCCATCGCGCCGCGGCGTCGCGATGCGACGAACCGCACGGTGTCGGCGATCCAGTCATGGTCGGTGCGCAGGGTCATCAGCGGCGCCCCGCAGCGCCGGAGGGTGCGCGCGACCTCGGCACGGTGCGCCTCGGCGGCCTGCGCGAAGTCGTTGCGCAGCTGGGCGTCGATGGTGAACTCGCGGGTGACGCCGGACTCGGTGTCCTGCAGGATGACATCGCCCACATCGGGCAGTTCGACGTCGCGCGGATCGAGCACTTCCACGCCGAGGACCTCATGACGCGCGGCGATGGCGCGCAGCGGCCGCATCCAGTTGATGGGTCCGAGGAAGTCGCTGATGATCACCGCCATGCCGCGGCGCCGTTCGGGACGGCGCAGCGCATCGATGGCCACCGACAGGTCGCCGCGCACGCCCAGCGGCGCGCGTGGGGTGGTGGCAATGGTGCGCAACAGCGTCTGTTCGTGCTGACGCCCGGATCTGGCCGGAACGCGCACGATGTCGCTGCCGTTGGTGATGATCGCGCCGAGACGGTTGCCCCCGCCGCTGTTGAGATAGGTGATCGCCGCGGCGGCGGCCACCGCCAGATCCCGCTTCTCGCATCCGGTGGTGCCGAAGTCCAGGCTGGCCGACATGTCGACCACCAGCCAGGTCTCGAGCTCACGGTCGGCGATCATCTGGCGAACATGTGGATGCGTCGTCCGGGCGGTGACTGACCAGTCCATCCGTCGGACGTCGTCGCCGGGCTGATAGGGCCGCGACTCCCCCGGCTCGGACCCCGGGCCCGGGATCAGGCCCAGGTGGTTGCCGTGCAGCACGCCGTCGAGCTTGCGCTTGACGGTGAGCTCCAGTGTGCGCAGGGCCGCCGAGAGTTTGGGATCGCCGATCTCGCCGCGCTGGAACGACGGCGGGTGCGGCGTGTGCGGTTCGGTCAACGTGCGCTCAGCGGCCGGCGGCAGCCGGTGCGGACTGCGGCGCGGCGGCCCCGGCGCCCACCGGCGGCACCGAATGGCCTTGCTGCGGAACGGCATTCACCTGGGGCAGCGCGACCGTCTGCAGGATGCGGTTGATCACCACTTCCGGCGAGATGTCGTCGGCCAGCGCATCGTAGGTCAGGACCAGCCGGTGCCGGAGCACATCGGGGATGACCTCGATGACGTCCTGCGGGATGACGTAGTCGCGACCGCGCACCAGGGCCAGCGCCCGGGCCGCGGCGATGACGCCGAGCGATGCGCGCGGCGAGGCGCCGAACGCGATCCAGGCCTTGACGTCGGGCATCCCGAACTGCTCGGGCCGCCGCGTCGCGGTGATCACCCGCACCACGTAGTCGACCAGGGCGTGGTGCACGAAGTTGTTGGCCGCCAGGTCCTGCAGCCGGACCAGGTCGCCCGGATCGAGGATCTGCTTGGGCTCCGGCGGGGTGATGCCCATCCGGTAGATGATCTCGCGCTCCTCCTCCGGCGACGGGTAGTCGACGTTGATCTTGAAGAGGAAGCGGTCGCGCTGCGCCTCGGGCAGCGGATAGACGCCCTCGTTCTCGATCGGGTTCTGGGTGGCCATCACCAGGAAGGGCTTGGGGAGCGGGAACGTCTTGCCGCCGATGGAGATCTTGCGCTCGGCCATGACCTCGAGCAGGGCCGACTGCACCTTGGCCGGCGCGCGGTTGATCTCGTCGGCGAGCAGGAAGTTGCACACGACGGGACCGAGTTCGATGTCGAATTCCTCGCGGCCCTGACGGTAGATGCGGGTCCCGATGATGTCGGTGGGCACCAGGTCGGGGGTGAACTGGATGCGGGCGAAGGTGCCGCCGACCACCTTGGCGAAGGTCTCCACGGCCAGGGTCTTGGCCACACCGGGAACACCTTCGAGCAGCACGTGTCCCTTGGCCAGCAGCCCGACCAGGATTCGCTCCACGAGCTGGTCCTGGCCGACGATGATGCGCTTGACCTCGAAGATCGCCCGCTCGAGGGTCTGGACCTCACCGGCGAGTCCGGCCGCAGGAGCCGGCGGGGCGAAGGAGGCCGAGACCCCGGGGGATGCCGAGCCGCTCACCGATCCGGTCGCCGAGGGGGCGGCGTGCGCGCCCGAACTGTAGTTGGGCGACCCACCTGGTGACGTCATCGACAATCCTCCACAAGAGTTACTGCAGTGCTATGGACGTGGCCGCCCGTGCCGGGCCGCCGCCACAACTATTCCAGGCACTTCGGAATCCGTCGACGTGCCCTGACCTTCAGCGGGTCGGGTCGCCGGATCAGCTCTCGATGATCCGGGCCGCGTAGGGCTGCAGACCCGCCGTCCGGACGGGGGCCACCCGAACCGCCGCGCCCGAGGCTTCGAGCACCTGACCGTTGCCCAGGTAGATCGCGACGTGTTGGCCGCCGCCGGGACCCCAGAACAGCAGATCGCCACGCTTGGCCTGCGAGATCGGCACCTTGCGACCGGTGTCGTACTGGTCGCCGGAGTACTTCGGGATCAACACGCCCACACCGGCGAACGAGAACTGGGTCAGGCCGGAGCAGTCGAACCCGACGATATTGGCGCCGTCGCCGACACCGGTGCTGGGACCGGTGGGCTTACCGCCGCCCCAGGAGTACGGGACGCCGATCTGGGAGCCGCCCCGGCGGATGACGTACTCGATGGCCTGCGGCCCACGGACCCGGGCGCCGGGAGCGACACTGGCGGCCTGCGGGGCGACGATCCCCATGCTCTCCAGGAATTTCCGGCCCAGGCTCATGGTGGCCTCGGTGGCCTGTGCGGTCGCGGCCAGCGAGGCGTTGGCGATGGCCAGCGGGTCGCCCGGAGCGCCCGAGCTGAGCAGCTTGGGCAGCGTCGGATCCCACTGGCCGGCATCGTCGGCGACGGCCGGTGACGCGAGGCTGAGCGCGACGGCTGCCGCGACGATCAGCAGGGCCAGCGGCCGCATCCAACGAAAGAGCTTGTGTCGCATGTCCAACCAATCAGTATTCGACGTAGCGCACCACGTAGGGAGTCATGCCGCTGGTGCGCACCGGCGAGATCTTGACGGTGGATCCGGTGTAGGGCGCCTCGAGCATCTGGCCGTTGCCGAGATAGATGGTCACGTGCTGGCTGCCGCCGGGGCCGTAGAAGATGACGTCGCCGCGGCGCATCTGCGACGAGGGGATCTTGCGGCCCATGTTGTACTGCGAGCCCGAGTAGTGCGGCAGCTTGATGCCGACACCGGCGAACGCGTACAGCACCAGGCCCGAGCAGTCGAAGCCGACGGTGCCGGCGCCGGAGTCGATGCCGCGACTGGGCCCGGCCGCGGTGCCGCCGCCCCAGGAGTACGGCACACCCATCTGCGACATACCGCGCTTGATGACGTACTCGACCGCGGTGGACCCGTACGCGAGTGGAATGTTGCTGCCGTCGGTGCTCACCGGATCGGCGGGCAGCAGGCCGATGCCCTGCAGGAACTTCTTGCCGAGGTCGGCGACGAACTGCGCGGCCGTCTGTGCAATGAGCAGGACGG
The DNA here is from genome assembly GCF_046330795.1 of Mycobacterium sp. Lineage (GTDB taxonomy): Bacteria > Actinomycetota > Actinomycetes > Mycobacteriales > Mycobacteriaceae > Mycobacterium. The sequence continues at coordinate 887,004 of NZ_JAXLSA010000001.1, forward strand.
CATTGATGATCTGGATCGGGTCGCCGGAGACGAACGCGCTGGGGATCATCGGCAGCGTCATGTCCCATTCGCTGGCGTCACCGTAGGGCGGCTTCACCCCGCCGTTTCCGGCGCGGTCCCAGTCGGTTGAACCCGAGCCGCCGGCCGGACCCGCGGCCGCGCCCTGCGGTGCCGGGGCTCCCGGGGCGGCGGCCGGCGCGTTGCCCGCGGGGGCCGCGGCGGGCGCCCGGAGTTCCTGGGCCTTGCGGGCCGCGTCGAGCCTGGCCCGCGCCTCGTCGCGCTGTGCGGCGAGTTGGTTGATCTGGGTCTGCTGCTCGGCGAAGGTGTGCTGCGCGGATTTGAGCGACTCGACCGCGGAATCCATGCTGGCCTGCGCATCGGCCGTGGTCCGGTCGGCCTTCTGCTGCGCCAGGCGGGCGACGGACTCCTTGTTGACCTGTTCGGTGCGGGCCTTCTGCAGTCCGGTCATCACCTGGGCCGCACTGGTGGCCAGCGTCTGGCCGGCCGACGCGGTGGCGATGAACTCCTCCGGCGAGGACGCCATCAGATAGGAGGAGCCCGGCCCGTTGACGTACGTGGCCGCGGCGAACGTGTCGAACCGGCGCTGGGCGTCGGTGATCGCGCCGTTGGACGCCGTGACGGCCTGTTGGCTGGCGGCGAGGTCCTTCTTGGCGGCGTCGGCGTTGTCCCGGGCGGTCTGGACGTCGACGATCGCCTTGTTGACGCTCTCCTGCTGGGTCTGCACGGCTGCGCCCAGATCCTGCAGTTTCTGGTTGGCGTCGGCGACGTCGGCGATCAGCGCGGCCAGGCTGTCCGGGGAGTTCCCGGGGCTGGCCGTGGCCACCCCGGGTGTCCCGACAACGAGGGCGACCGTCAACAACGGCGAAAGACCTTGAGCAGGCAGGATGCGTCTCATCGACTCACGACTCCCTCGAAGGCGACCGGGTGGCCCCGAACCAATCAGTCACTGGAGGCTCACCTAAAACAATAGGCATCCTCTGCACCGTACGTCACAATTGTCCCAAGTGAAACTTTTGTCACAAACTACAGGATTGTAATTACTGGGAGTGTGACCGAATGGTTATATTCGAATTTGCGACGAGTTGCCGACAGTGCCTAATTGTCAACCAGGGCAGTATTTTCGGGGGATCCCGAACGTTTGCTAACCACCTGCAGGATTCGTGTTGCGAGGGCCGCCAGGAATACCGCCACGGTCAGGAAGATCGTGAACTCGGTCCACGGGAATATCGGCGTGCCGAGCTGGCTGACGAAATTCTGCGCGGACTGCACCGGGTTGCCCGTGCGGGCCAGATCCTCACCGGCCTCCAGGAGCACCCGGTCGTAGGTGGGACTGTAGGTGCCGGAGAACGACGGGCTCAGCACCAGGACGGTCGACCCCGGGTTGGCCTGGCCGACGACGGTGGCGATGTCGCGCAGCGGCGTGTCGATCGGCGGGTTGACGTCGACCACCACGATCTTGAGATCGATGCCGTCGGCACGGGCGTCGGCGACCACCTGCTCCAGGCCGGGGACGTCCGACTTCGGCGCGCTCACTCCCCCGGCGGCCACCTCGGCCTTGACCGCATCCATGTCGATCTCGGGCGGGATGTAGGCCGGCAGCGGCGATGGCGCCGCGGGAAAGCTGGGGAACGCGGGGATCTCGTGCGGCCCGGACATGCCCAGCAGGCTACGCGACGCCCCGGGCCCCCGGTGGCAGCACGCGCCCGCGAGGAGAAGACTGGTATCCGACGGTCGTCGATCCCCCGCGCACATTGCAGTACGCGCGTACTGTTAAGGTGGGTCCAGGTCGCCGACACAGCCCGTCAGTGACTACGACAAGACGCCGGGAGTTGATGTGACCAGCCAGAATTCGTTCGGAGCAAAAAGCACACTCGAGGTCGGGGACAACAGCTACGAGATCTATCGCCTGGACGCGGTTCCGGGTACCGAGAAGCTTCCCTACAGCCTCAAGGTGCTTGCCGAGAACCTGTTGCGCACCGAGGACGGCGCGAACATCACCAAGGACCACATCGAGGCCATCGCCAACTGGGATCCGACCGCCGAGCCCAGCATCGAGATCCAGTTCACCCCCGCGCGCGTGCTGATGCAGGACTTCACCGGCGTGCCCTGCATCGTCGATCTGGCCACCATGCGCGAGGCCGTCGCGGCCCTCGGCGGTGACCCGGAGAAGGTCAACCCGCTCTCGCCCGCCGAGATGGTCATCGACCACTCGGTGATCCTGGACGTGTTCGGCCGCGCCGACGCTTTCGAGAAGAACGTGGAACTCGAATACGAGCGCAACGGCGAGCGCTACCAGTTCCTGCGCTGGGGCCAGGGCGCGTTCGACGACTTCAAGGTCGTCCCCCCGGGCACCGGAATCGTGCACCAGGTCAACATCGAATACCTGGCCCGGGTGGTGTTCGAACGCGACGGTGTCGCCTACCCGGACACCTGCGTCGGCACCGACAGCCACACCACGATGGAGAACGGCCTGGGCGTGCTGGGCTGGGGCGTCGGCGGTATCGAGGCGGAGGCGGCCATGCTGGGCCAGCCCGTGTCGATGCTCATCCCCCGCGTCGTCGGCTTCAAGCTGACCGGTGAGATCAAGCCCGGCGTCACCGCCACCGACGTGGTGCTCACCGTCACCGACATGCTGCGCAAGCACGGCGTGGTCGGCAAGTTCGTCGAGTTCTACGGCAAGGGTGTGGCCGAGGTGCCGCTGGCCAACCGCGCCACCCTGGGCAACATGAGCCCCGAATTCGGTTCCACCGCAGCGATTTTCCCGATCGACGAAGAGACCATCAACTACCTGCGACTGACCGGCCGCACCGAGGAGCAACTCGCGCTCGTCGAGTCCTATGCCAAGACGCAGGGCATGTGGCACAACCCGGATCGCGAACCGGTGTTCTCCGAGTACCTCGAGCTGGACCTGTCCACCGTCGTGCCCTCGATCTCGGGCCCGAAGCGTCCGCAGGACCGCATCGAGCTGTCCGACGCGAAGAACGCGTTCCGCAAGGACATCCACAACTACGTGGGTGGCGAGGAAGAAGGCTCGGTCCAGACCAACCTCGATGACGCCCTCGACGACAGCTTCCCGGCCTCGGATCCGGCCAAGCTGACCTTCGCCGAGGAGGACGCCATCGTGGTGCACTCGGCGGCGAAGAACTCCAACGGCCGGCCGAGCAAGCCGGTCACGGTGACCTCCGACGAGCGCGGCACGTTCGTACTCGATCACGGCGCCGTCGTCGTCGCGGGCATCACGTCGTGCACCAACACGTCCAACCCGTCGGTGATGCTCGGCGCGGCCCTGCTGGCCAAGAAGGCCGTCGAGAAGGGGCTGACCTCCAAGCCGTGGGTCAAGACGAACATGGCGCCGGGTTCACAGGTGGTCACCGACTACTACAACAAGGCCGGCCTGTGGCCGTACCTGGAGAAGCTGGGCTACTACCTGGGCGGCTACGGCTGCACCACATGCATCGGCAACACCGGCCCGCTGCCCGACGAGATCTCGGCGGCGATCAACGAGAATGACCTGTCGGTGGCCGCGGTGCTGTCGGGCAACCGCAACTTCGAGGGCCGCATCTCCCCCGACGTGAAGATGAACTACCTGGCCTCCCCGCCGCTGGTGATCGCCTATGGCATCGCGGGCACCATGGACTTCGACTTCGAGACCGACCCGCTCGGGCAGGACACCGACGGCAACGACGTCTTCCTGAAGGACATCTGGCCCTCGGCCGCCGAGATCCAGGAGACCATCGCCTCCTCGATCAACCGGGAGATGTTCACCGACAGCTACGCCGACGTGTTCAAGGGCGACGAGCGCTGGCGCTCGCTGCCCACCCCGGAGGGCAACACCTTCAAGTGGGACGACAAGTCCACCTATGTCCGCAAGGCCCCGTACTTCGACGGCATGCCCGCCGAGCCGGAGCCGGTCAGTGACATCAAGGGTGCCAGAGTCCTTGCGCTGTTGGGTGATTCGGTGACCACCGACCACATCAGCCCGGCCGGCTCGATCAAGAAGGGCACCCCGGCCGCCGACTACCTCGAGGCCAACGGCGTTGAGCCCAAGGACTTCAACTCGCTGGGCTCACGGCGCGGCAACCACGAGGTCATGATCCGCGGCACCTTCGCCAACATCCGGCTGCGGAATCAACTGCTCGACGACGTGTCCGGCGGCTACACCCGTGACTTCACCCAGTCCGCTAGTGCGAAGGACGCGCCGCAGGCGTTCATCTACGACGCCTCGCAGAACTACCAGAAGGCCGGCATCCCGCTGGTGGTGTTGGGCGGCAAGGAATACGGGTCCGGCTCTTCCCGGGACTGGGCGGCCAAGGGCACCACGCTGCTCGGCGTGCGCGCGGTCATCACCGAGAGCTTCGAGCGCATCCACCGCTCGAACCTGATCGGCATGGGCGTCATCCCGCTGCAGTTCCCGGCCGGCGAGTCGGCCGCGTCGCTGAAGCTGGACGGCACCGAGACCTTCGACATCACCGGTATCGAGGAGCTCAACAACGGCAAGACGCCCAAGACCGTCAAGGTGACCGCCACCAAGGAGGATGGGTCGAAGGTGGAGTTCGACGCCGTGGTGCGCATCGACACCCCCGGGGAGGCGGACTACTACCGCAACGGCGGCATTCTGCAGTACGTGCTGCGGAACATGCTCGAGTCGTAGCCAGTCCCCCAGCACATGCCCAGAGTCAGCGAGGACCATCTGGCGGCCCGGCGCCGCCAGATCCTCGACGGCGCCCGTCGCTGCTTTGCCGAATACGGCTACGACAAGGCGACGGTGCGCCGCCTGGAACAGACCATCGGCTTGTCGCGGGGGGCGATCTTCCATCACTTCCGGGACAAGGACTCGCTGTTCTTCGAGCTGGCCCGGGAGGACGCCGAGCGGATGGCCGATGTGGCCACCCGCGAGGGCCTGATCCAGGTGATGCGCGATCTGCTGGCGGCGCCGGAACAGTTCGACTGGCTGGCAACGCGTTTGGAGATCGCCCGCAAGCTGCGCAATGACCCGGTGTTCAATCAGGGCTGGGCCGAGCGGTCAGCCGAACTGTCGGCCGCCACGCACGACCGACTGGCCCGGCAGAAGCAGGCCGGCCGGCTGCGTGAGGATGTCCCCGGCGACGTGCTGCAGACCTACCTCGATCTGGTGCTCGACGGTCTGGTGGCCCGGCTGGCATCCGGCGACGATCCGCAGCGGCTGTCGGCCGTCCTCGACCTCGTCGAGGACTCCGTGCGGCAGCGCTGAGTTCCCTGCGCGAGCGGAGTCACACCGGTCTACTGCGGTGATTCGGCCCGCCACGGCTGCGCATGGTCGCACCCGACTCACGCAGCATGCTGTGGATCGAGCCGTACGATCGGCCGGTGGAGGACACCAGCGTTCGGATGCTCGCGCCACGCTCGTAGGCGCTGCGCAGGTCCCGCAGAAGTTGATCGCGTGCTTTGTTCGGCTTCGTCATCGACGACTCCCGGCGTTGGAAAGACCCGACCCTGCCAGGTTAGGGAGCCAGCGCCCGGTCCGGGTCTGAATCACCGGATCTGTTGGTGCACAACGCGATGGGCTACGCCAGTTCGATCAGTTCCCGGTACTCCTCGGACCAGAAGTCCTCGGTGGCGTCCGGCAGCAGCAGCACTCGCTGCGGCGCCAGTGCCTCGGCGGCACCGGGATCGTGGGTCACCAGCACCACCGAGCCCTGGTAGCTGCGCAGCGCGTCGAGCACCTGCTCGCGCGACGCCGGGTCGAGGTTGTTGGTCGGCTCGTCGAGCAGCAGCACATTGGCCGTCGAGGCCACCAGACCCGCCAGCGCCAGCCGGGTCTTCTCGCCGCCGGACAGTGTGCCGGCGGGCTGCTCCAGTTGTGGCCCGGTGAACATGAACGCCCCGAGCAGGCCGCGCAGGTCCTGTTCACCGGTATCCGGTGCGGCGTGGCGGATGTTCTCCCACACCGTTGCGAGGTTGTCCAGGGTGTCGTGCTCCTGCGCGAAATAGCCGATCCGGCAACCATGTCCGGGCTCGATCTGGCCGGCGTCCGGGCTCTCGACGCCCGCCAGGATCCGCAGCAGCGTCGTCTTGCCGGCGCCGTTGAGGCCCAGCACCACCACCCGTGAACCGCGGTCGATCGCCAGGTCGACACCGGTGAACACCTCGAGCGAACCGTAGTTCTTCGTCAGCCCGGACGCGGTCAGCGGGACCCGGCCGCACGGTGCGGGTGTCGGGAACTTGATCCGGGCCACCTTGTCGGCCATTCGCTCGGCGTCGAGCTCGGCCATCATCTTATCGGCGCGGCGCAACATGTTCTGTGCGGCAACGGCTTTGGTGGCCTTGGCGCCCATCTTGGCGGCCTGGGTGCGCAGTGCGGAGGCCTTGCGTTCGGCGTTGGCGCGTTCCCGGCGACGACGTTGCTCGTCGGTGGCGCGGGCGTCGAGGTACTTGTGCCAGCCCATGTTGTACACGTCGGCCTCACCGCGGACGGCGTCGAGGAACCACACCCGGTTGACCACGTCGGCGAGCAGCTCGACGTCGTGGCTGATGACGATCAGACCGCCGGTATGGCTGCTCAGGAAATCGCGCAACCAGCCGATCGAGTCGGCGTCCAGGTGGTTGGTGGGCTCGTCGAGCAGCAGCGTCGTGTTCGCCGCGGCTCCCGCGTCGGATGCGGCGAACAGGATGCGGGACAGCTCGACGCGGCGGCGCTGACCCCCGGAGAGCGTCCGCAACGGCTGGGTCAGCACGCGTTCGGGCAGGCCCAGGCTCGCGCAGATCCGGCCGGCGTCGCTCTCTGCCGCGTAGCCGCCGAGTGCCGAGAACCGTTCCTCCAGTTGTCCATATCGGCGAATTGCCTTGTCGCGGGCGGCATCGTCGGCGACCTCGGCCATCAGCGCCTGTTGCTTCTCCAGGTCGGCCAGCAGCGTGTCCAGCCCGCGAGCCGAGAGCACCCGGTCGCGGGCGAGCACGTCCAAGTCGCCCTCGCGGGGATCCTGTGGCAGGTATCCGACGTCACCGGTGCGGGTGACCGTACCCGCGTACGGTTCGCCCTCCCCGGCCAGGATCCGCATGGTCGTGGTCTTGCCGGCGCCGTTGCGGCCCACCAGGCCGATGCGGTCACCGGGCTGTACCCGCAGGGCCGCGCCCTCGACGGCCAGTAGCGTGCGCGCGCCGGCGCGGACCTCGAGGTCCGTTGCGGTTATCAAGGGCGAAACTCCTGGCTACTTCTCGTCGGTGAAGACCGGCGGGCGCCCCTCGGCGCGCGCTTTCACCGCTTCTTCGAAGTTTGAGGTGAGCAGGCGTACGTAGAGTTGGCCCAGGCCTTCTGCCTGCATGTGCCCCTCCAGGCTACCGGCGTCCAGTCCGGTCCACAGTGTGCGCTTGGTCAACTCGACGCCGGGGCGGGAGAACGCGGCGATCCGCTCGGCCATCTCGTAACAGGTGTCGAGCAACTCGGCGTCGGGCACGTGCCGCGACACCAGTCCGATCCGCCCGGCCTCGGCGGCGTCGACGTCGCGGCCGGTGAGCATCAGCTCGAACGCGCGCGACGTGCCGATGGCGCGCGGCAACAGGTAGCTCAGCCCCAGCTCGCTGGCGGTCAACCCGTTGTTGATCCCGGCGGCCCGGAAATAGGCGCCGTCCGCCGCGACCCTGATGTCACAGGCCAGCGCCAGGCACAACCCGCCCCCGATCGCGGCGCCGTTGACCGCGGCGATCACCGGCTGGTGCATCTTGCGCAGGCCCAGGATGACGTCGTCGAGGACCTGCATCGACCGCAGGCCGAAGCCGGGCCGGGTCAGACCCTGCACATGCGGGATGCTGCCGGCGGACTTGTGGTCGGCACCGGAGGAAAAGCCCCGGCCGGCCCCGGTCAGCACAACAGCGCGAACATCGTTGTCGTCGGTGAGTTCGTCGAGCACGTCCCGCAACGGCAGCATCACGTCGAACGCCATCGAGTTCATCCGCTCGGGACGGTTCAGCGTCACCAGCGCCACATGTGGGCGCGGCCGGTCGACCAGGACGTATTCGGAACGCACGGACAGCACGCTATCGCGCGCCGGGATCAGACTTCGTCGGCGCCCTGGGATTGCTGCGCGGCGGCGGCCGCTTCAACGTCGAACTCCTTGACCTGTTGGATCAACTGCTCGAGCGCGGCAGGCGGCAGCGCACCGGCCTGGTTGAAGACCAGGTTGCCCTTCTTGAACGCCATCAGGGTCGGGATCGAACGGATCTGCGCGGCCGACGCCAGTTCCTGCTCCGCCTCGGTGTCCACCTTGGCGAAAACGATGTCGGGATGGTTCTCCGACGCCTTGGTGAACGTCGGCGCGAACGCCCGGCACGGGCCGCACCACGACGCCCAGAAATCCACCAGCACGATGTCGTTGCCGTTGATGGTGTCGTTGAATTGCGCAGCGGTGAGGTCTTGGGTAGCCACGGTTCTCCTAACGCCGGTCTCGGCGCCATTGTTCCCCGTCAGGTCAGTGCGTACACCCGGATCCAGTCGACGAGCATCGTCGCAGGCAACTCGGAGGACGCGTCCAGTCGCCGCCCTGCCTCGTAATCGGGCTGGTCCGGACGCAATGCGCGCGTTCGGCCCCACCCGGGGCGTCGCCGCGAGTAGTCCGGGGCCGATGACAGGTAACCCGCTACGCACGAGCGGGGCCGGCACAGCCCGCACGATGGCGGCGTACCCCCGTCAACGCCACCCCCAGGAGCACGCCATGAAGGAAGAAGACATCACCCCGACCTCGATGGTCCTCGCGCTGAAGCGCGCCGCGCGGATCGCCGCCGCGATACCCGACGAGGTCGAGATAATCCGCGACCTGACGATCGAACAACTCAAGACCGGACCGAGGGTGACCAACGAGAACGGCTGGGCCCACCTGAGCGAGCACCTGGCGCACCTGGTACCGACCATCCTCAGCGATCCGATCCTCAGCGACCTCGGCACCAAGCTCAACGCCGAGAACGCCCGGATCGAGGAGCGTGAGCATCAGGCCCAGCACGTCGGGGTCGCGACCGCACTGGTCGCGGGCGGGACGGCCGTGGCCGCCTATCTGTTGATCGTTGCCGCAGCCGGCGCCTACTGCACCGACGGGCCGTACCCGGAGCCCGGTGAGTCGCTGCCGGCCAAGTGTGTCTGACGTCAGACGGTGAAACCCAAGGCCCGCAACTGTTCCCGGCCGTCGTCGGTGATCTTGTCCGGACCCCACGGCGGGTTCCACACCCAGTTCAGCTTGATCTCCTGAACCAGCCCGGCGCCCACCAGCGCGGTGCGGGTCTGGTCCTCGATGACATCGGTCAGCGGACAGGCGGCGGACGTCAGCGTCATGTCGATGAGCGCCACGGTGCCGGACTCGCCCTGTTCGAGGTCCAGCCCGTACAGCAGCCCGAGGTCGACGACGTTGATGCCGAGTTCGGGATCGACGACGTCGTGCATGGCCTCCTCGACGTCGGCGAGCAGTTCGTCGTTCGCGGTCTCACTCATCTGCGGTCTCCTTCGCCTTGCCCAGTGCGTCATCGATGGCGCCGGCCTGTGCCAGCGCGGCCTTGAATGCCATCCAGCCGAGCAGCGCGCACTTCACCCGGGCCGGATACTTCGCCACCCCGGCGAACGCGATGCCGTCACCGATCAGATCCTCGTCACCCTCGACGGCGCCCCGGGACGAGATCATCTCGGTGAAGGCGCCGACGGTCTTCAGCGCGTCCCCGATGTTCTGCCCGATCACCTGGTCGGCCAGCACCGAGGTGGCCGCCTGGCTGATCGAACAACCCTGCCCGTCGTAGGACACATCGGTCACGGTCTCGCCGTCCTCGGACAACGTGACGCGCAAGGTGACCTCATCGCCGCAGGTGGGGTTCACCTGGAAGGACTCACCGGCGAACGGTTCGCGCAGGCCCCGGTGATGCGGATGCTTGTAGTGGTCCAGGATCACGTCCTGGTACATCTGTTCCATTCTCACGCGAAGAACTCCACCGCACGGCGGACCCCGGCCACCAACCGGTCGACCTCGTCGAGGGTGTTGTAGACCGCGAACGACGCCCGCGCGGTGGCATTGATGCCATAGCGGCGGTGCAGCGGCCACGCGCAGTGGTGCCCGACCCGGACCGCGACGCCCTCGTCGTCCAGAACCTGGCCCACATCGTGGGCGTGCACGCCGTCGACCACGAATGACACCGGCGAACCTCGGCCCACCAGCGACGTCGGCCCCACGATCCGGACCGCCGGGATCCCCGCCAGGCCATCCAGCGCAGCGGCCACCAGCTGGGCCTCGTGCTGCTCGACCGCATCCATCCCGATTGCACTCAGATACCGTGCGGCAGCGGCCAGCCCGACCACCTGGGAGGTCATTGGGGTGCCGGCCTCGAACCGCTGCGGGGCCGGTGCATACGTGGCGCCCGCCATCGTGACCGTTTCGATCATCGAGCCACCGGTCAGGAACGGCGGCATCTCGGCCAGTAATTCGCGGCGGCCGTAGAGCACGCCGATGCCGGTGGGCCCGAGCATCTTGTGGCCGGAGAACGCGGCGAAATCCACGCCGAGCGCATGGAGATCCACCGGCTGGTGCGGCACCGATTGGCAGGCGTCCAGCACCGTCAGGGCGCCGACCGCCTGCGCGCGCTGCACCAACGTGCCGACCGGAGCGATCGTGCCGGTGACATTCGAATGGTGGCTGAAGGCAACAACTTTGACCCGGGAGTCCAGTTCGAGAGAATCGATGTCGATGCGGCCCTCGCCATCGAGGCCGAACCATTTCAGTTCCGCCCCGGTGCGCCGGCAGAGCTCCTGCCAGGGAATCAGATTGGCGTGGTGTTCGAGTTCCGTGGTGACGATAACGTCGCCGGGCCCGACGACACGATCGAATCGGTTGTCCCCCAGCACGTACGACACCAGGTTGATCGCCTCGGTGGCGTTCTTGGTGAACACCAGTTCGTCGGCGTCGGCGCCGACGAACGCCGCGATATCGGCCCGGCCCTGTTCGTATGCGTCGGTGGCCTCCTCCATCAACTGGTGCGCACCGCGATGCACCGCGCCGTTGGAGGTCAACAGGAACTCCCGCTCGGCATCCAGCACCTGCAGGGGCTTCTGCGAGGTGGCGCCGGAATCCAGGTACGCCAACTGCTTCCCACCGCGCATCACCCGGCTCAGGATCGGGAAATTCGCGCGGATCCCCGTCACATCCAGGTCCACCGACGCCGTCATGTCAGGCTCCCGCGGCCGCCTGGGTGAAGCGCACGTAGCCATTCTCCTCGAGTTCGTCGGCCAGTTCCGGGCCGCCCGACTCGACGATGCGGCCATCGACGAACACGTGCACGAACTGCGGCTGGATGTAGCGCAGGATCCGGGTGTAGTGCGTGATGAGCAGGACGCCGCCGTGCTCCGCCTCCGCATATCGGTTGACGCCCTCGCTGACCACCCGCAGCGCGTCGACATCCAGGCCCGAGTCGGTCTCGTCCAGGATCGCGATCTTGGGCTTGAGCAGGCTCAGCTGCAGGATCTCGTGGCGCTTCTTCTCGCCGCCCGAGAAGCCCTCGTTGACGCTTCGCTCACCGAAGGCCGAATCGATCTCCAGCTCGCCCATGGCGGCCTTGACCTCTTTGACCCAGTTCCGCAGCTTGGGCGCCTCACCGCGCACGGCGGTGGCGGCGGTGCGCAGGAAGTTCGACATCGAGACGCCCGGCACCTCGACGGGGTACTGCATGGCCAGGAAGAGCCCGGCCCGTGCACGTTCGTCGACACTCATGTCCAGGACGTTCTGCCCGTCCAGGGTGATCGACCCGGAGGTCACGGTGTACTTGGGATGCCCGGCGATGGCGTAGGACAGTGTCGACTTGCCGGAGCCGTTGGGGCCCATGACCGCATGGGTCTCCCCCGACTTCACGGTCAGGTTGACGCCCTTGAGAATGGGCACCTCGTCACCTTCCGGTGAGAACACCGAAGCGTGCAGGTCTTTGATTTCCAGAGTGGTCATGGCTAGTTGCTTCTCGATTCGGTGGTCTCGGTCTTGTGCAGTTCTGTCTCAATGGCTTCGGTCAGGCGCTCGCGCACCGCGGGCACGGTGATCTTCGCGATGATCTCGTTGAAGAATCCGCGCACCAGCAGACGGCGGGCCTGGTCCTGCGGGATGCCGCGGGCCTGCAGGTAGAACAGCTGCTGATCGTCGAACCGCCCAGTGGCACTGGCGTGTCCGGCACCCACGATCTCGCCGGTCTCGATCTCCAGGTTGGGCACCGAATCGGCGCGCGCTCCGTCGGTCAGCACCAGGTTGCGATTGACCTCGAAGGTGTCGGTTCCGGTGGCCTCGGCTCGGATCAGCACATCGCCGATCCACACGGTGTGCGCATCGGGCTTCTGCGAATTCGGATCCCCTTGCAGCGCACCCTTGTACAGCACGTCGGACTTGCAGTTGGGCACCGCGTGGTCGACCAGCAGCCGGGACTCGAAGAACTGCCCGTCGTCGGCGAAGTAGGTGCCCAGCAGCTGCGCCTCACCGCCGGGCGCGGTGAACCGCACGTTGGCCGAGGTCCGCACCACATCGCCGCCGAGGGTCACGTTCACATGCCCGAACCGGGCGTCGCGGCCCAGCTTGGCGTGGTGCGCGCTGACGTGCACCATGTCGTCGGCCCAGTCGGAGATCCAGATGACCCCCAGGGCCGCCGAATCGCCCACGATCAGTTCCAGGTTGTCGGCGTAGGTGCCGCTACCGCGCAGGTCGACGACGACGATGGCGCGCGCGAGTTCCTCGACACGGATCTGCAGGTGCCCGTAGGCCACCTTCCCCTCGCCGGGCCCGTCGATGACAACCTTGATGGTGTGCTCCACCTCGGTGCCGCGCGCAACGGTCACGATGGTGGCCCGCTCGAACGACGAATACGCCTGGGCGGCAACGCGGTCCGCCGGCACGCCGGCCTGACCGAGACGCTCGTCGTCGCGGCCGACGGTCTCCACGGTGACACCCGGCTGGTCGGTCACCGTGACGGTGGCGTGTCCGGTCGCGGTGGCGGTGCCGTCGTGCAGGCCGCGCAGCCGCCGCAGCGGGGTAAACCGCCACAGCTCATCGCGGCCGCCCGGCACCTCGAACGCGTTGACGTCGAACGAGGAGAACAGCTCGCCCTTGTTGGTCGCGACGCCCTCTGCCGCTTCTGTCAGATTGCTCACCTAGCCGACCGCGCCTTCCATCTGCAGCTCGATGAGCCGGTTCAGTTCCAGCGCATACTCCATCGGCAGTTCCTTGGCGATGGGCTCGACGAACCCGCGGACCACCATTGCCATGGCCTCGTCCTCGGTCAGGCCGCGGCTCATCAGATAGAACATCTGGTCCTCGCTGACCTTCGACACGGTGGCCTCGTGGCCCATCGTGACGTCGTCCTCACGGATGTCGACGTAGGGGTAGGTGTCGGAGCGGCTGATCGTATCGACCAGCAGCGCATCGCATTTCACCGATGAGCGCGACCCGTGCGCACCCTTGTTCACCTGCACCAGCCCGCGGTAGGACGCACGGCCGCCGCCGCGGGCCACCGACTTGGACACGATGTTGCTGCTCGTGTTGGGCGCGAGGTGCAGCATCTTGGCGCCGGTGTCCTGATGCTGACCCTCGCCGGCGAACGCCACCGAGAGCACCTCGCCCTTGGCGTGCTCGCCGGTCATCCAGACGGCCGGGTACTTCATGGTGACCTTCGAGCCGATGTTGCCGTCGATCCACTCCATGGTGGCGCCGGCCTCGGCCCGGGCCCGCTTGGTGACCAGGTTGTAGACGTTGTTCGACCAGTTCTGGATGGTCGTATAGCGAACGCGCGCTCCACGTTTGACGATGATCTCGACCACCGCGCTGTGCAGCGAGTCGCTCTTGTAGATGGGCGCGGTACACCCTTCCACGTAGTGGACGTACGAATCCTCGTCGGCGATGATCAACGTCCGCTCGAACTGGCCCATGTTCTCGGTGTTGATCCGGAAGTAGGCCTGCAGCGGGATGTCGACCCGCACACCCGGCGGGACGTAGATGAACGAACCACCCGACCACACCGCGGTGTTGAGGGCGGAGAATTTGTTGTCGCCGGCCGGAATCACGGTGCCGAAGTGCTTCTGGAAGATCTCCGGGTGTTCCTTCAGGCCGCTGTCGGTGTCGAGGAAGATGACGCCCTGCGCCTCCAGATCCTCCCGGATCTGGTGGTAGACCACCTCGGATTCGTACTGGGCGGCCACGCCTGCGACCAGTCGCTGCTTCTCCGCCTCGGGGATCCCCAGCCGGTCATAGGTGTTCTTGATGTCCTCCGGCAGTTCCTCCCAGGACGTCGCCTGCTTCTCGGTGGACCGCACGAAGTACTTGATGTTGTCGAAGTCGATGCCCTCGAGGTTGGAGCCCCAATTCGGCATCGGCTTCTTGCCGAAGGTCCGCAGCGCCTTCAGCCGGGTCTCGAGCATCCAGTCGGGTTCGTTCTTCTTCGCCGAGATGTCCCGGACCACGGCCTCGGAGAGCCCACGCTGGGCGGCCGCGCCGGCGGCGTCGGAGTCGGACCAGCCATAGCCGTAATTTCCCAACGCGGCGATGGTCTCGTCCTGGCTCAACCCAGAAGGCTGTACCTCCGGTGTGAGTGTCATTGCGACACACTCCTTCTGATCCTGTGTTGGCTCCGGCGCGGGCTGAGTGCCGGAGGTGGTGCTACTGGTGTCCGGCCGGATTCAGCGGGACGTGGGTGGTACACGCGAAGTCGCCGTTGGCGATGGTCGCCAGCCGCTGGACATGGGTGCCCAGCACCTCGGCCATGGCCTCCTGCTCCGCTTCGCACAGTTCCGGGAACTCCTCGGCGACGTGGGAGACCGGGCAGTGGTGCTGGCAGATCTGCACACCCTTGATCGGGCCACCCACCCGAGTGGTGCTGGTGGCGTAGCCCGCGTTGCTCAGCGCGTCGGCGATGCGGTCGGCCGCGGCCTCGACCTCCCCGTCGTCGTGCGAGACGACCCGTGGCACGTCGGCCAGGATCGTGTCGATGCGCCGGCGCGCGAAGGTGTGGATGGCCGCGTCGCCGCCGATCTCGCGCAGCTGGCGCATGGCCGCCGAGGCCAGGTCGTCGTAGGTGTGCTCGAGCTTGGCCCGGCCTGCGGCGGTCATCCGGTACCGCTTGGCCGGACGGCCCCGGCCCTCCTGCTGCCAGGCCGCCGCGGCGTGCGCCTCGGCGTCGCCCGCGTCGATCAGTGCATCGAGGTGCCGGCGGACACCGGCGGCGGAGATCCCGAGCTGCTCACCGATGTGGCTCGCGGTGACGGGGCCGGACTCCAGCAGCAGCCGGATGATGGAACCGCGGGTGTGACCATCCTGAGCGGGCGCGGCGTCAGCGGCGCGCACAACCTCCGAGCGGATTTTCACAACACCAGTGTGACGCAATTCCCAGAGTGAATCCAGCAAGGGCAACCTAACTACCCACTGTTGGCGTCGTCACACTTCAACGGCCGTCGGGAGCCGCCCTGATGGCCGGTTACGCTGCAGCAGTGGCAGCCCGCCCGCACTCGCTGAGTTCCTCGATCGCCCGTTGGCACGGCGACGAGCGCACTGTGGGCTCCCCGCTGACCGGCGCGGATCTGGTCGCGCTGCGGCGCACCCGGCTGTTCGGCTCCACCGGCACGATCCTGATGGCCATCGGCGCCCTGGGCGCCGGCGCCCGCCCCGTCGTGCAGGACCCGACGTTCGGCGTCCGGGTGCTCAACCTGCCGTCGCGCATCCAGACGGTGTCGTTGACCATGACCACCACCGGCGCCGTGATGATGGCGCTGGCCTGGCTGATGCTCGGCCGGTTCGCATTGGGGCAGTCGTCCGGTTCCGGTGCACTGCGGCGGCTGTCCCGCGGCCAGCTCGACCACACGCTGCTGCTCTGGATGCTGCCGCTGCTGGTCGCCCCGCCGATGTACAGCAAGGACGTCTACTCCTATCTGGCGCAGAGCCAGATAGCGCGCAACGGCCTGGATCCCTACCGAGTGGGTCCGGCCACCGGTCTGGGGCTCGACCACGTCTTCACGCTCTCGGTGCCCAGCCTGTGGCGCGAGACACCCGCCCCCTACGGTCCGCTGTTCCTGTGGATCGGCCGGTGGATCTCGGCGCTCACCGAGGAGAACATCGTCGCGGCGGTGCTCAGCCATCGGCTGGTGGTGCTCGTCGGCGTCAGCCTGATTGTCTGGGCCACGCCACGACTGGCCCGTCGTTGCGGCGTTGCGGAGGTCAGCGCG
Organism: Mycobacterium sp.; assembly: GCF_046330795.1. Classification (GTDB taxonomy): domain Bacteria; phylum Actinomycetota; class Actinomycetes; order Mycobacteriales; family Mycobacteriaceae; genus Mycobacterium. Next base: position 903,211 of record NZ_JAXLSA010000001.1, read on the forward strand.
CTGTGGCTGGGCGCGGCCAACCCGCTGCTGCTCATGCATCTGGTCGCCGGCATCCACAACGAGGCACTGATGCTGGGGCTGATGCTCACCGGCACCGAATTCGCCCTGCGCGGCATCGATTCGGACAGTCCGCTGATCCCCCGGCCGCTGCGCGGCGGCCGGCACGAATGGTCACCGTTGCTCATGCTGGTTCTCGGTGCGGTGCTGATCACGCTGTCCTCGCAGGTGAAACTGCCCGGCCTGTTGGCGCTCGGGTTCGTGACCGTGGCCCTGGCCCGGCGCTGGGGCGGCGGCGTGACGGCGTTCCTGTCGGCCGCGGGCTGCCTCGGCACTCTCTCCCTCGCGGTGATGGCGCTCGTCGGCTGGGCCAGTGGACTCGGTTTCGGCTGGCTGTTCACGCTCGGCACCGCCAACGTCGTGCGCAGCTGGATGTCCCCGCCCACGCTGATCGCGCTGGGGACCGGTCAGATCGGCATCCTGCTGGGCCTGGGTGATCACACCACCGCCGTGCTGTCGCTGACCCGCGCGATCGGCGTCGCCACCATCGCCGTCCTGGTCACCTGGTTGCTGCTGGCAGTACTGCGCGGCCGGCTGCACCCGGTGGGCGGGCTGGGGGTGGCCATGGGCACGACCGTCCTGCTCTTCCCGGTCGTGCAGCCCTGGTACCTGCTGTGGGCCATCATCCCGCTGGCCTGCTGGGCCACCCGCCCGGGCTTCCGCATCGCCACGATCGCCGTGACGCTGGTCGTCGGCATCTTCGGGCCCACCGCCAACGGCGACCGGTTCGCGCTGTTCCAGATCCTCGACGCCACGCTGGCCAGCGCCCTGATCGTGGGGATCCTGATCGCCGTGACCTGGAACCACCTGCCGTGGCGCGGGCTGACCGGTTCGGCGCGCACCACGGATGCGCACCCGACGAGCGCCGACGCCTACGCTGGTTCCCCGTGAGTGCTCCCCTGCCTGTCCAGCTGACCGGGGTGACCAAGCGGTACGACGCGACGACGGCGGTGGCCGGCCTGGACCTCGAGGTGGCCCCCGCGCAGGTTCTCGCGCTGCTGGGACCCAACGGGGCGGGCAAGACGACCACGGTCGAGATGTGCGAGGGATTCGTGCGTCCCGACGAGGGCACCATCCGGGTACTCGGGCTGGATCCGATCGCCGACAACGCCGCGCTGCGCGCCCGGATCGGCGTGATGCTCCAGGGCGGTGGCGGCTACCCGGCCGCCCGGGCCGCCGAGATGCTCAACCTGGTGGCGGCCTACTCGGCACATCCGCTGGACCCGGCCTGGCTGCTGAACACCCTCGGCCTGACCGACGCCGCCCGCACCACCTACCGCCGGCTCTCCGGCGGTCAGCAGCAACGGCTGGCGCTGGCGTGTGCCATCGTGGGCCGCCCGGAACTCGTATTCCTCGACGAACCGACCGCCGGGATGGACGCCCACGCGCGATTGGTGGTCTGGGAGCTGATCGACGGGCTGCGCCGCGACGGCGTGACGGTCGTCCTGACCACCCATCAGCTCAAGGAGGCCGAGGAGCTGGCCGACCGGATCGTAATCATCGACCACGGCGCACAGGTCGCCGCCGGAACCCCGGCCGAACTGATGCGCAGCGGCGCCGAGGATCAGCTGCGTTTCAGCGCGCCGCGCAAACTCGACCTGGGACTGCTGGAAGCGGCCCTGCCCGAGGGCTACCGAGCCGTGGAGCTGTCCCCGGGCGAATACCGTATCGAGGGCCACATCGATCCGCAGGTGCTGGCGACGGTGACGGCCTGGTGCGCGCGGATGGACGTGCTGGCCACCGACATGCGCGTGGAGCAGCGCAGCCTCGAGGACGTCTTCCTCGACCTGACCGGCCGGGAGTTGCGGCAGTGAGCGAGAACCTTTTCCCCGCAGGCACATTCGCACCGGATCCGCGGCCGGCCCCGGTGCAGCGGATGCTGGCCGCGCAGTACGCCCTCGATCTGAAGCTGCTGCTGCGCAACGGCGAGCAGTTACTGCTCACCATGTTCATCCCGATCACACTGCTCATCGGACTCACCCTGCTCCCGCTGGGTGATTTCGGCGCGCACCGCGTCGCCACCTTCGTCCCGGCGATCATGGCCCTGGCCGTGATCTCGACGGCCTTCACCGGCCAGGCCATCGCGGTGGCCTTCGACCGCCGCTACGGCGCCCTCAAACGGCTCGGCGCCACCGCGCTGCCGGTCTGGGGCATCATCGCGGGCAAGGCGCTGGCCGTCGTCACCGTCGTCTTCCTGCAGGCGATCCTGTTGGGCGGCATCGGTTTTGCACTGGGCTGGCGACCGCATCCGATGGGCCTGCTACTGGGTGCGGTGGTGATCGCACTGGGCACCGCGACGTTCGTCGCCCTGGGCCTGCTGTTGGGCGGCACCCTGAAGGCCGAGGTCGTGCTCGCGCTGGCCAACCTGCTGTGGTTCGTCCTGGCCGGTCTGGGCGCCCTGACGCTGGAGACGCAGGCCATCCCGTCCGCGGTGAGATGGGTGGCCCGGCTGACCCCGTCGGGCGCACTGACCGAGGCGCTGTCGCAGGCGATGACACTGTCGGTGGATTGGTTGGGCATCGCCGTGCTGGCGGTGTGGGGCGGGATCGGCGCGCTCGGCGCGCTGCGCTGGTTCAGGTTCAGCTGACGACCCTCCGGATCTGTTCTGCCTCCAGTGCGACGAACCCCGAGTGGATATCGCTGAGGGCGCTGAACAGATCGAGGACCGGGGGCTACTACGACACGTAGTTGCGCGTCCCCTACGCTGAGGTCGTGTTCCAGCGGCTCGTCGACCTGCTCCCCCGGGCCAGTCTGCGCACCCAGCGGCTGATCGCCGCACTGGTGATCCTGACCCAGGGCGGCATCGCGGTCACCGGCGCCATCGTGCGCGTGACGGCGTCCGGGCTGGGCTGCCCCACCTGGCCGCAGTGCTTCCCCGGCAGTTTCGTGCCCGTCACGCACCCCGAGGTGCCTCGCATCCATCAGGCCGTCGAGTTCGGGAACCGGATGATCACCTTCGCGGTGGTGCTGACGGCCTTTGCGGTGGTTGTCGCCGTCTACCGCGCCCACCGCCGACGCGAGGTGCTGGTCTACGCGTGGCTGATGCCGGCCTCGACGGTGGTACAGGCCGTCATCGGCGGCATCACCGTGCGGACCGGTCTGCTGTGGTGGACGGTCGCCATCCATCTGGTGGCGTCGATGACGATGGTGTGGCTGGCGGTCCTGCTGTATGTGAAGATCGGCGAGCCCGACCCCGATGACGGCGGCGGGCCGCCGCGCCTGGTCGTACCGAAAGCGCTCCGGGCGTTGACTTTCGTCAGTGCGGTGGTTCTGGCAGCCGTTCTGGTGACGGGCACCCTGGTGACCGCCGCCGGTCCCCACGCCGGCGACAAGAGCATCGCACGCCCGGTGGCCCGCCTGCAGGTGGAGATCACCACCCTGGTGCACGCACACTCGTCGCTGCTGTGGATCTATCTGTCACTGCTCGTCGGCCTGTGCTTCGGCCTGGCGGCGGTCGCCGCCCCACGGTCGGTGCGCATCCGGCTCTACGTGCTGCTGGCACTGGTGTGCGCTCAGGCCCTGGTGGGCGTCGTGCAGTTCTTCACCGGCGTGCCCGCCGCCCTGGTCGCCGTGCACGTGGCCGGTGCGGCAGCGTGCACCGCCGGGACCGCGGCGCTATGGGCGTCGATGCGACAGCGGACCCAGGCCCAGCCGGTCGAGGGCTGACTCGACCTCCCGCGCGAACTGCCGCTGCTGCAGAGCGCGGGCGGCGTCGTCGAGCTGGCCCCAGCCGAGGCTCGGCTCCACCAACTCGAGCTCGAGCACCTGCGGATCGGCGGGGCCCCCGATCACGTCCACCCGGGCGTAGAGGAAGTCCGTCGGCACGATGCCGAGGTGTTCGGCCGCCGCCTCCAGCGCCGCATGGCCGACGTCCCACAGCTCGGGTTCGGGATCCGCGGCCGAGAGGTCCTCGGCGGCGTAGGTGCCCGAGGGGTCGAACGCCTGCGCGGCACCGGGCTCGGGCAGCATCGGGCCCTTGGTGAATGCGTGCGATGGCGCGCCGCCCAGGAACACCATCGCGGTCTCCCCGTCCTCGACCTTCGGGTGGTACGGCTGCACCAGAATGGCCGAACCCGATTCCTGCAGCACCGCCGCATGCTCGCGCGCCTTCGCGTTGTCGGTAAAGCGTTGCGCGCCAATCGAACCCATCCCGATCGCGGGTTTCACCACCACTTCCCCGGCCGGCAGATGTACGTCCTGGCCCGGTTCGAAGAACTCGCTCTCGATCACCGGCACCCCGGCCACCGCCAGATCGTGCAGGTAGTGTTTGTCGGTGTTCCAGGCGACCACCGCCGGCGAGTTCAACAGATTACGGACCTTCCTCGACCAGGCCAGGAACTCGTCGAGGCGCTCGATGTAGTCCCAGGTGGCGCGCAGGATGACCAGGTCGGCGGTCAACGTCGCCGGATCGTCCCAGGACAACCACCGGGCATGGAGGCCGCGGGCGGCCAGGGCGGGCACCAGGCCCGCGTCGTCGCCGTCCCCCTCGATCAGCTTCGGGCACCCGGCCAACACGATCTTCGGATGGAACAGATCGGGGCGGGCCAGCTTGATCGGCATCACGTCAAGGATGATAGTCAGCATGCATGTGATCGAAGTTCCCGTGACCGGTGGCCCCGAGGTCCTGACCTACGTCGAGAAGCCCGAACCCGCACCGGGCCCGGGCCAGGTGCTGATCAAGGCCGACGCCGTCGGCGTCAACTTCATCGACACCTACTTCCGCTCGGGGCTCTACCCGCGCGAGGTGCCCTTCGTCGTGGGCACCGAGGTGTGCGGAACCATCGCCGCGGTCGGTCCCGACGTGCCGGTGCTCAACGTCGGCGACCGCGTGGTGACCGCGAACGCCGACGGTGCCTACGCCGAATACTGCTTGGCCCCATCCGATTTCGTGGCCTATGTGCCCGACTCCGTGCCGTCCGATTCGATCGCGTCGGCCCTGTTGAAGGGGATGACCGCGCATTACCTGATCAAGTCGGTGTACCAGATCACTCCGCAGGACACCGTATTGGTGCACGCGGGCGCGGGCGGCGTCGGCCTGATCCTCACGCAGTGGGCAACCAGCCTGGGCACCAAGGTGATCACGACGGTGTCCTCGCCGGAGAAGGCCGAGTTGTCCCGGCAGGCCGGCGCGATCGAGGTGCTGGACTATCCGGATGATCCGGCGGTCTTCGCGGCCCGGATCCGCGAACTGACCGCCGGCAAGGGCGTGCAGGCCGTCTACGACGGCGTGGGGCGAACGACGTTCGACGCCAGCCTGGCCAGCCTGGCCGTGCGTGGCACCCTGGCGTTGTTCGGTGCGGCCAGCGGCCCGGTGCCGCCGGTGGATCCGCAACGGCTCAACCAGGCCGGTTCGGTGTATCTGACCCGGCCGAACCTGGCGCACTTCACCCGCAGCGCCGACGAGTTCGCCTGGCGGGCCGGCGAAGTGATCGAGGCGATCGCCGACGGGTCGATCACCATTACGGTCGGCGGGCACTACCCGTTGGCCGAGGCCGAACGCGCGCATCGGGATCTGCAGGGCCGCAAGACAGTGGGCTCGATCGTCCTGGTGCCCTAACCAACCTCCGCCGAGAGTTGAGTTTCTGACATCGCTTCCTGGGGTTTTGCGTTCGGAACCCAATTCTCGGCGCAATGAGTTGGTGGTTTCTCCACAGGTCGACGATGGGGTGACTACCGACGGGAAGCCGCGCCCCCGACGATGCGGGGATGTCACAACTGATCCTCGCCAGCGAAGCGCTCGCCGGCGGCGCGATGACCAGACGTGAGCTGCAACGGCGTTACCAGAGAGTCCACCAGAATGTTTATGCGCCAAGGGATCTGGAGCTGACAGCAGCGGATCGGGTACGGGCGGCCTGGTTGTGGTCCGGACGCACGGCAACCGCATCCGGCCTGTCCGCGGCGGTATTGCTCGGCAGCAGGTGGATTCCCGACGAGACCCCGGCCGAGTTGCTGCGCACCCAGTACCCCGCGCCGAGGGGAATCATCGTGCATCAGGACCAGGTTCCCGAAGAGGAGCTGACCACGCGGTCGGGCATCAGCTGCACGACGGCCGAGCGAACGGTGTTCGACCTCGGACGGCGCCTCGCTTTCACCGAGGGGCTGGTCCGCGTCGACGCGCTGCTGAACGCAACGAACACGGCCTTCGCCGACATCGCAAAAGTCGTCGACCGGCACCCGGGAGCGCGGTACGTCCGCCGGTTGCGCGATGTTCTTGCCGTTGCCGACGGCGGCGCCGAGTCACCCCAGGAGACTCGGGTCCGGTTGGTCCTGCTGCGTGGTGGTACCCCGACCGTCACTACACAGATACCGGTGGGCCGGCGACGGATCGACATGGGCTGGCCGGAATGGAAGGTCGGCGTGGAATACGACGGGGCGCAGCACTGGGATGACCCACGTCAACACGGCAGCGACATCGAGAGACTGGAGTACTTCGATGGCTTGGGCTGGCGGATCGTCCGAGTCGTGGCCGCGCATCTCCGCGATCCGCACAGCATCATCGGCCGGGCCGAACGGGCACTGCGTTCGGCTGGATGGACCGGCACCCTCACCCCGTCGAGCATTGGGTTATTGCCGTACCGAACCGGGAAAATGCGCTAGGAACCCAATTCTCGGCGGGCGGATCGAAAGGGGCTAGCGGGTCCAGAGCTGGGCGATGGTCGGCAGATCCAGCGCCGAGTCCACGGCCAGGGCGCAGAACACGGCCGCCAGGTAATTGTTGGACTGCAGGAACAGCCGCAGCGGCTTGACCGGCTGGCCGCGCCGCACACCCGCATGCAGCTGATGGGCCATCGCCAGGAACCAGGCGCCGGCCAGGATGGCCACCGCCCCGTAGAGCCAGCCCGTTGCGGGTATCAGCGCCAGCGTCGCCAGCACCGTCAGCCAGGTGTAGACCAGGATCTGCGTGGTGACCTGCTTCTCGGTGGCCACCACCGGCAGCATCGGGACACCGGCCGCCTTGTAGTCATCCTTGTACTTCATGGCCAGTGCCCAGGTGTGCGGCGGAGTCCAGAAGAAGATGATCAGGAACATCACCAACGCGGGCCACTGGATGGTCCCGGTGACCGCCGACCAGCCGATCATGACCGGCATGCAGCCGGCCGCCCCGCCCCACACGACGTTCTGCGACGTCCGGCGCTTGAGCAGCAGCGTGTAGATGAAGACGTAGAACCCGATGGTCAGGCCGGCCAGATGGGCCGACAGCATGTTGGTGGTCCACCACAGCCAGAAGAACGAGCCGACCGACAGCGCCAGCCCGAAGATCAGGGCGTGCGTGCGCGGCACGGTGGCCGTGGCCAGCGGCCGGCGGGCCGTGCGCTTCATCACCTTGTCGATGTCGGCGTCGGCCACACAGTTCAGGGTGTTGGCGCCGGCGGCCGCCAGGATCCCGCCGAACAGCGTGTTGACGATCAGCAGCGGGTCGACGGTGCCGCGGTGCGCCAGCAGCATGGCGGGAATGGTGGTGACCAGCAGCAGTTCGATGACGCGCGGTTTGGTCAGCGCGAGATAGGCGAGCAGCGAGGAGCGGATTCGGCCGGGCGCGTGGCCCTCGCGAATACTCACCCGGCTGACTCCTTGCTGGTGCTCGAGCTACGTCTACTACAGAGGATGGTAGACCGAAGGCCGCGCCGACCGTTAACGCGGCGGCCAATCCCGGTGCCGCCTGCACACCGGCCTGCTGGAGCACTAGGGTTGAGGACAGCGCCACACACCCCCGACATCTCCGGAGGAACCTGCCTGTGACCACCGTGGAAGAGATCGCCGCCCTCACCGAACCGCATCATCCGGACGATTGGACCGACGTCGATTCCCGAGCGGTCGACACCGCCCGCGTGCTGGCCGCCGATGCGGTGCAGAAGGTCGGCAACGGGCATCCCGGCACCGCGATGAGCCTGGCCCCGCTCGCCTACACGCTGTTCCAACGGCAGATGCGCCACGATCCCACGGACACCCACTGGCTGGGCCGCGACCGGTTCGTGCTGTCCTGCGGGCATTCGAGCCTGACGCTGTACCTGCAGCTGTACCTCGGCGGCTTCGGTCTCGAGCTCTCCGACATCGAGGCGCTGCGGACGTGGGGTTCCAAGACACCGGGCCATCCGGAGTTCCGGCACACCAAGGGCGTGGAGATCACCACGGGCCCGCTGGGTCAGGGTCTGGCGTCGGCGGTGGGCATGGCGATGGCGGCCCGCTACGAGCGCGGCCTGTTCGATCCCGACGCCGCTCCGGGCAAGAGTCCGTTCGACCACTACATCTACGTCGTCGCCTCCGACGGCGACATGGAGGAGGGCGTCACCAGCGAGGCCTCCTCGCTGGCCGGCACCCAGCAGTTGGGCAACCTGATCGTGATCTGGGACGACAACAAGATCTCGATCGAGCACAACACCGACATCGCGCTGTCCGAGGATGTGCCTGCCCGATACCGCGCGTACGGCTGGCACGTGCAGGAGGTCGAGGGCGGCGAGAACGTCGTCGGGATCGAAGACGCAATCGAGGCCGCGAAAAAGGTGACGGATAAGCCGTCGTTCATCGCGCTGCGCACCATCATCGGCTATCCGGCGCCGACCAAGATGAACACCGGCGGGGTGCACGGTTCGGCGCTGGGCGCCGACGAGGTCGCCGCCACCAAGAAGGTCCTCGGCTTCGACCCCGACAAGAGCTTCGACGTCAGCGAGGACGTCATCACCCACACCCGGCAGTTGGTCGCCCGCGGCAAGGAGGCCCGCGACGCCTGGCAGCAGGACTTCGACGCGTGGGCCGAGCGCGAGCCCGAACGCAAGAAGCTGCTGGACCGGCTGCTGGCCCAGCAGCTGCCCGATGGCTGGGACGCCGACCTGCCGCACTGGGAGCCCGGCTCCAAGGCCCTGGCCACCCGAGCCGCCTCCGGTGAGGTGCTCTCGGCGGTCGGACCGAAGCTGCCCGAGCTGTGGGGCGGCTCCGCCGACCTGGCCGGCAGCAACAACACCACCATCAAGGGCGCCAATTCGTTTGGCCCGCCGTCGATCTCGACCGAGGACTGGAACGCCACCTGGTACGGCCGGACGCTGCACTTCGGCATCCGCGAGCACGCCATGGGCTCGATCCTGTCCGGCATCGTGCTGCACGGGCCGACCCGCGCCTACGGCGGCACCTTCCTGCAGTTCTCCGACTACATGCGCCCCGCTGTGCGACTGGCCGCGCTGATGGACATCGACACCATCTACATCTGGACCCACGACTCGATCGGGCTCGGCGAGGACGGTCCCACGCACCAGCCGATCGAGCACCTGGCCGCCCTGCGAGCCATCCCGCAGCTGTCGGTGGTGCGCCCCGGTGACGCCAACGAAACGGCCTACGCCTGGCGGACGATCCTGGAGCGCGGCGCCTCATCGGGTCCGGTCGGCCTTATCCTGACCCGGCAAGGGATTCCGGTGCTCGACGGCACCAGCGCCGACGGTGTTGCCAAGGGCGGGTACGTGCTCGGCGGCGGCAACCCGACCGACGACGCCGACGTGATCCTGATCGCCACCGGCTCCGAGCTGCAGTTGGCCGTCGAGGCACAGAAGTTGTTGGCGGACAAGGACATCAACGCCACCGTGGTGTCGATGCCCTGCGTCGAATGGTTCGAGGCACAACCGCAGGACTACCAGGATGCGGTGCTGCCACCCAGTGTGTCGGCACGCGTGGCCGTCGAGGCGGGCGTCGCGATGCCGTGGCACAAGTTCGTCGGCGACACCGGCGAGATCGTCTCCATCGAGCACTTCGGCGAATCCGCCGACGACAAGACCTTGTTCCGTGAGTTCGGCTTCACCCCCGGCGCCGTGGTGGCCGCTGCGGAACGCGCATTGGACAACTGATCCCAGAGGAGTTGGCATGACCCAGAATCCGAACCTGGCCGCCCTGAGCGCCGCCGGCGTTTCCGTGTGGCTCGACGACCTGTCCCGCGACCGACTGCAGACCGGCAACCTGCAGGAGCTCATCGATACCCGCAGCGTCGTCGGCGTCACCACCAACCCGTCGATCTTCCAGGCCGCCCTGTCCAAGGGGCACGCCTACGACACCCAGGTGGCCGAACTCGCCGAGCGCGGCGCCGACGTCGACGCCACCATCCGCACCGTCACCACCGACGACGTCCGCAACGCCTGCGACGTGCTGGCCAAGCAGTACGAAGCCTCCGACGGCGTCGACGGCCGGGTGTCCATCGAGGTCGACCCCCGTCTGGCCCACGACACCGACAAGACCATCCTGCAGGCCATCGAACTGTGGAAGATCGTCGACCGCCCGAACCTGCTGATCAAGATCCCGGCCACCCTGGCGGGGCTGCCGGCGATCACGGCGGTCATCGCAGAGGGCATCTCGGTGAATGTCACCCTGATCTTCTCCGTCGAGCGCCACCGCGGCGTGATGGACGCCTACCTCGCGGGCCTGGAAGCGGCCGCCGAGGCCGGCCACGATCTGGCCAGGATCCATTCCGTCGCTTCGTTCTTCGTCTCCCGGGTGGACACCGAGATCGACGCGCGGCTCGACAAGATCGGCACTCCGGAAGCGCTCGCGCTGCGCGGGAAGGCGGGCCTGGCCAACGCCCGTCTGGCGTACGCGGCCTACCAGGAGGTGTTCGAGGGCGGCGAGCGCTTCGCAGCGCTGACGTCCAAGGGGGCGCGGGTGCAGCGGCCCCTGTGGGCGTCCACCGGGGTGAAGAACCCGGACTATCCCGACACCCTGTACGTCACCGAACTCGTCGCGGCCAACACCGTCAACACCATGCCGGAGAAGACCCTCGAGGCCGTCGCCGACCACGGCAAGATCACCGGTGACACCATCACCGGCACCGCCGACGCGTCCCAGGGCGTGTTCGACGAGCTGGACGCCGCCGGAATCGACCTCGTCGACGTCTTCAAGGTCCTCGAGGACGAGGGTGTCGACAAGTTCGAGAAGTCGTGGCAGGAGCTGATCGACGCCACCCGGGATCAACTCGACACCGCGGGGAAATGACCAACGGCGCCGCGGGTCCAGTTGGCGCCGGGCCTCGTGCTCGCGGAACGACACCGCTCGCCGAACCCGGCGACTGGGTGAACCCGCTGCGGGACAAACGCGACAAGCGGATGCCCCGCGTCGCGGGTCCGTGCGCGGTGGTGATCTTCGGGGTCACCGGCGACCTTGCCCGCAAGAAGCTGATGCCCGCCATCTACGACCTGGCCAACCGCGGACTGCTGGCCCCGCAGTTCGCACTGGTCGGATTCGCCCGCCGGGATTGGGCCGACGAGCACTTCGGCGACGTGGTGCTCGAAGCGGTGAAGGAACACTCCCGGACGCCGTTCCGCCAGGAGGTCTGGGACCGGCTGGCCGAGGGAATTCGGTTCGTGCACGGGGATTTCGACGACGACGACGCATTCGCCCGACTCGCCGACACCTTGCACAAGCTCGATGTCGATCGCGGAACCGGCGGTAATCACGCGTTCTACCTGTCCATCCCACCGGCATCGTTCCCGGTGGTGTGCGAGAAGCTGTCGAAGTCCGGCCTGGCGGCCACCACCGACGGCTGTTGGAACCGCGTGGTGATCGAGAAGCCGTTCGGTCACGATCTTGCCAGCGCGGAGTCACTCAACACCGTCGTCAACAGTGTGTTCCCGGAGTCCTCGGTGTTCCGCATCGATCACTACCTGGGCAAGGAGACCGTGCAGAACCTCCTCGCGCTGAGGTTTGCCAACGAGCTGTTCGAGCCGGTGTGGAATTCCCACTACGTCGACCATGTCCAGATCACGATGGCCGAGGACATCGGATTGGGCGGGCGCGCAGGCTATTACGACGGCATCGGCGCGGCGCGCGACGTCATCCAGAATCATCTGCTGCAGCTGATGGCCTTGACCGCGATGGAGGAACCGGTCAACTTCTCCCCCGCCGAGCTGCATACCGAGAAGATCAAGGTGCTCTCCTCGGCCCGCCTGGTCACCCCGTTGGACCAGAACACCTCACGCGGCCAGTACACCGCCGGGTGGCAGGGCAGTCAGAAAGTGGTCGGACTGCTCGACGAAGAGGGATTCTCCAAGACCTCCACCACCGAGACGTTCGCGGCGGTCACCGTCGAGGTCGACACCCGCCGCTGGGCCGGCGTGCCGTTCTACCTGCGCACCGGAAAACGGTTGGGCCGCAGGGTCACCGAGATCGCACTGGTGTTCAAACGCGCCCCGCACCTGCCGTTCGACGCCTCGATGACCGACGAGCTCGGCCAGAACGCCCTGGTGATCCGGGTGCAGCCCGACGAGGGCATCACCCTGCGCTTTGGTTCGAAGGTGCCCGGACATCTGATGGAGGTCCGCGACGTCAACATGGATTTCTCGTACGGTTCGGCCTTCGCCGAGGAGTCTCCGGAGGCCTACGAGCGGCTGATCCTGGACGTGCTGTTGGGCGAGCCCTCGTTGTTCCCCAACAACGAGGAGGTCGAATTATCCTGGAAGATACTGGATCCCGCATTGGAGAACTGGGCCGCCGGCGGAAAACCCGATCCGTACGAGTCGGGCGGCTGGGGTCCGGAGTCGGCGTTCGAGATGTTGCGGCGCACCGGTCGTGAATGGCGGAGGCCCTAGTCGTGATAGTCGATCTGCCCGACACCAACACCAACGATGTCAACGCCAAGCTGGTGGAACTTCGCGAAGAGGGCGGCGTCTACGCCCAGAGCAGGGTGCTGACCCTGGTCATCGCACCGGACACCGAGGCGATGATCGAAGATTCGATCGAGGCCGCCAACCATGCCAGCCGTGAACACCCGTGCCGCGTGATCCTGGTCAGCCCGCTGGACCGGCTGGCCACCGAGGCCCGACTGGACGCGCAGATCCGCGTCGGGCACGACGCCGGTTCGGGTGAGGTGGTCGTATTGCGGTTGTCGGGTCCGCTGGCCAACCATGCCAGCAGCGTGGTGATTCCTTTCCTGCTGCCGGACACGCCGGTGGTGGCGTGGTGGCCGGACGTCGCGCCCGAGGTTCCCGCACGGGATCCATTGGGGCAGTTGGCCGCCCATCGCATCACCGATGCCACCAACGGCGCCGATCCGCTGGCCTGCATACGGAGCAGGCTGCACGGCTACACCCCGGGTGACACCGACCTGAGCTGGAGTCGCGTCACCTATTGGCGGGCCCTGCTGGCCTCCGCCGTCGACCAGGCCCCGCACGAACCGATCACGGCTGCACGGGTTTCCGGACTGGCAACCGAACCGGCGCTCGACCTTCTGGCGGGCTGGCTGGCCAGCCGGATCGACGGACCAGTGACGCGCTCTGTGGGTGAGCTGAAGGTCGAACTGAGCCGGCCCTCCGAGACCATCACGCTGGCCCGGCCACAGGACGGTGTGACGGCCACGCTGACCCGTACGGATCGGCCCGACGCGTTGCTCCCGCTGGCGCGCCGGGAGACCCGAGACTGCCTGGCCGAGGAGCTGCGCCGCCTCGACGCCGACGAGATCTACCGCGAAGCCCTGGAAGGCCTGGACAAGGTGCAGTACGCATGACCGAGACGATCATCGAAACCTATTCCGACAGTGCCGAACTGGCGACGGCCGCCGGTGCCCGCCTGGTCGGCGCCATCACGTCCGCGGTGGCCGGTCGCGGGGCGGCCCACATCGTGCTGACCGGTGGCGGCACCGGAATCGCGCTGCTGCGCCATGTCCGTGACTACGGGCTGGACATCATCTGGGACAAGGTGCACCTGTACTGGGGCGATGACCGGTTCGTCCCGCACGACGACGACGAACGCAACTACAAGCAGGCCTACGAAGCCCTGCTGGAGAGCATCGACATTCCCGGCGCCAACGTGCATCCGATGGCGCCGTCCGACGGCCAGTTCGGCGCCGACATCGACGCCGCCGCCGTCGCCTACGAGCAGCTGCTGCCGGCCGGCTTCGACGTGCACCTGCTCGGGATGGGCGGCGAGGGCCACATCAACTCACTGTTCCCGGATACCGCGGCGGTGCGCGAGCAGGACCGCCTGGTGGTCGCGGTGACCGACTCGCCGAAACCACCGCCGCAGCGAATCACGTTGACGCTGCCCGCCATTGCCCGTTCGCGGGAGGTCTGGCTGGTCGTCGGCGGCGCCGCGAAGGCCGAGGCGGTGGCCGCCGCCATCGGTGGCGCCGATCCGGTGGACGTGCCCGCCGCCGGCGCGATCGGGCGGGAGAAGACCGTGTGGCTGCTGGACCGCGAGGCCGCCGCCGGCCTTTGAGCACCGCGGTTTTCGCCGCCCGGGCTCTCTGCGAGAGGGTGCGAGCGGGTTCTCAGTCCACGACGATGACGTGCAGCGTGCGCGGGCCGTGCACACCCTCGACCCGGTCGAGTTCGATGTCACTGGTCGCACTGGGTCCACTGATCCACGTCAACGGCCTGATGTTGCTGCCGGCTTGGATCAGCCGTGACACGGCCTGCGGGACGTCGCTGACGATGTGACCGGTTTCGATCACGCACACATGGACGTCGGGTACCAGGCTGAGCGCTCGCCGCCCCTGGCCCGGTCCGTGGTCGAGAATGATGGTTCCGGTATTGGCGATGCCGACCGTGGCGGTGGTCACCACAGCGTCGATCCCGTCCAATTCGGCTGCCCCGAGCCCCGTTTCGGCCACCCAGGCAACGTCGGCGCCCGAGGCCCACCGACCCTGCACGACGTCGTCGGCGACGACGGTGACCGCCCCCGCAGCGGCCAGTGCCGCACCGATCGCCGCGGCCGCACCATCGGAGGGCACACGCTCGACGACGGCGTGGTAGTCGGCAGTTCGTTCGATGAACCGCTCGACGAGGTCGAGGTCGCCGGTGCTCACCGGCTGCCCGTAGGTCCACGGCACCGGCGGCGGCTCCGGTCGGTCGGCCAGCGCGGTACGGATGCGGGCCAGGATCTCCTCACGGGCACTCATTGCTCGCTCCTCCTCGGCGCTCCTGCCTCGCGCCGCATCGTCGACTCACGGGCGCTCATCGGCGCCGCCGTTCGTCCGCTCCCACCACGACCGGAACGACTCGGCCGGCGGCACCGGGACATCGCGCGAACCCGACCACACACTCGCCGGCCACGGCAACCATCGCATCACCTTCTTGCTGCCGAACAGCTTGCTGCGCAACGTCTTCCCGCCAGCACCGGCCACCGACTCGGCGGCCTCGAATCGGCGATGGTCGGCGAACATCCAACTGGCCCCCTTCATCGCCAGTTCCTCCGCGGACGGCAGGCCGCCGCGGTGCTCGTCAACGACCCGGGTCCGCAGATGCACCAGCAGCGAGGGGATGTCGATGCGCACGGGGCATACGTCGAAACAGGCGCCGCACAAGCTGGACGCGTACGGCAGCGACTTGTCGACATCGCTTGCCGTGCCCCGCAATTGCGGCGTCAGCACTGCCCCGATCGGTCCGGGATACACCGACCCGTACGAGTGGCCGCCGGCCCGTTCGTAGACCGGACACACATTCAGGCAGGCCGAACACCGGATGCAGCGCAACGCCTGCCGGCCCACCGTGTCGCCCAGCGCGTTCGTGCGACCGTTGTCGAGCAGCACGATGTGCATCTCGGCGGGCCCGTCACCCGCCGAGGGACCGGTCCAGATCGAGGTGTACGGGTTCTCCCGCTCCCCGGTGCTCGATCGCGGCAGCACCTGCAGGAAGACTTCCAGGTCGCGCCACGAGGGCAGCAACTTCTCTATGCCCACCACGGAGATCAGGGTCTCCGGCAGGGTCAGGCACATCCGCCCGTTACCCTCCGACTCCACCACCACCAGGCTGCCCGTGTCGGCGATGGCGAAGTTGGCCCCCGAGACCGCGACCTTGGCGCGCAAGAACTTCTCCCGCAGGTGCAGCCGGGCGGCCTCGGCGAGCCGTCGCGGCTCGTCGGTCAGGTCCGCCGGCGCCGCACGGCCGACCTTGCCCATCTCGCGAAGGAAGATCTCGCGCACCTCGGCCCGGTTGCGGTGGATCGCCGGCACCAGGATGTGGCTGGGCCAGTCGTCACCGAGCTGGACGATCAACTCCGCCAGATCCGTTTCCCAGGCGTCGATCCCCGCGGCGGCCAGCGCCTCGTTGAGTTCGATCTCCTGCGTCGCCATCGATTTGACCTTGACGACCTCCGTCGCGCCCTTCGCGGCGACCAGATCCACCACAATGCGGTTGGCCTCGGCGGCGTCGCGCGCCCAGTGCACCGTGGCGCCGGCCGCGGTGGCGTTGGCCTCGAACTCCAGGAGGTACTGGTCGAGGTGCGCCAGCGCGCGATTCTTGATCGCTTCGGCGGCCAGTCGTAGTTGCTCCCAATTGTCCAGTTCGCCAACCACATCCGCGCGTTTGGTGCGGATGATCCCGGTCGCGTGGGCGAGGTTGCGCCGTTGGACCGAGTTGCTCAGGGCCTCGCGTGCGGCGACCTGGAACTTGGGCATGCCGATGAACTCGTCGGTCACGCCGACGTGCGGATGCCCGGTCATGTGGGATGCCCCTCGGTGGATGCCAGGATCTCCGCCAAGTGCAATACCCGCATGCCGCTGCGCTGCCGGGACAGCATCCCGCCGATGTGCGCCAGGCACGAATTGTCGCTGGCGACAAGGACTTCAGCACCGGTTTCGCGGACGTGGCGGACCTTGTCCGAGCCCATCGCCACCGAGGTGTCGGCGTTCTTCATCGCGAAGGTTCCGCCGAACCCGCAGCATTGGTCGGCGCCGGGCAGCTCGACCAGGTCCAGGCCGCGCACCGCGCGCAGCAGCTGCAGGGGCCGGTCCCCCACCCGCAGCATTCGCAACGAGTGGCAGGTGGGGTGATACGTCACGCGGTGCGGGAAGTACGCCCCGACGTCGATGACGCCGAGGACGTCGACCAGGAATTCCGAGAGCTCGTAGACCCGCGGTGCGAGCGCGTCGACGGCGGCGCGCAGATCGGGATCCCCGGCGCGGGCGGCCACGTCGTGGTGCTGGTGGCGCACCGATCCGACGCACGAGCCCGACGGGGCAACGATCGCGTCGTAGCCGGCGAAGGCCTCGACGAAGGTACGCACCGCGGGGACCGCTTCGGCGGCATAGCCGGTGTTGGTGAACATCTGCCCGCAGCACGTCTGCGCCACTGGGAATTCGACGGCACACCCGAGTCGGCGCAGCAACCGCACCACCGACTTGGGGGTTTCGGGCCACATGATGTCGTTGAAACAGGTCGCAAACAGGGCGACCTTCAACTCGGCGCGGGCTGGTGCGCTCACTCCCGAAGCATCCCCGACACCGGGGTCGGCCGCAGCGCAATGCGCTGAACCCGCCGACCGTGCCTGTGCCACCCCGCTAGTCTCGTCCCATGGTTGACAAGAGCGACTATCGGCCCACGCGCCCCGCCAAGAAGCGCCTCCAGACCCTGGCGCAGGCGGCGCTGAACGCCGACGTCACGGTCGGCCAGGTCGAGGAAGTCCTCGGCGGCCTCGGCGAGACGCTGACCGACCTGAACCGCTCCACCGACGGCCTGGACGCCACCCTGGCGCGGTTCAACGAGACGATCACCAGGATCGACGAACTGGCACCGCGACTGATCGGTGTGGTGGAGCGGCTCGAGAAGATCGTCGACCGCGTGGAACGGATCGTCGACGTCGGCGAGACCGTCGTGTCCCCCCTTTCTGCCACCGAGAACGCGGTTCGCGGAGTGATCTCCGCAGTGCGCAGCAGGACCGGGATGTAGGCCTGTGGATAACTGGGCGCCGAGTCTGGCGCCCGCCGGTAATCTGCACACATGGCCGACGACGAAGACCTCGAATCTCGCGTGACGGCGCTCGAGGGCCAGGTGCGGGATCTGTCCGTTCGTACCAATGCGAATTCGCATGACGCTGCGGCGGCACGCATCCTCGCGGGGGCCGCGGACCGCGCCGTGAGTGAAACCCGTGCCGAGATTCGTGAGTTCCGCGCAGACGTCCGCCAGGAGTTCGAAGCCGTGCGTACAGAGGTCAGCCAGGAATTCGCCGACATGCGCACAGAGGTCAGCCAGGAATTCGCCGACATGCGGTCCGAGTTCGGAGAATTCCGGGCGGCCACGACCGCGACCTTCAACGCCCAGCGCCAGGACTTCATCGACCTGCGTCAGGACTTCATCGATCTGCGAAACCACGTGAACGACGGCTTCGCACGGATGGACAACGGATTCAGCGAGATTCGCGGCCGGCTGGACGGTACGGCCGCGGGGCTGCAGCGGATCGCCGACACGCTGCAGGCGATGAACCAGGGTTAGCCCGAGCCGGTCACGAACCGTTCGACGTAGGGGGCAAATCGCCGGCGCAGATCGTCGCGATCGAGGCCGAGATCCTCGGCGCGGTAGTCGACCGTGCCCAACCGGCCCCGCGTGTGCCCGGTCAGATACGCGGCGACGGCCCGGCGAGACTCGTCGGACGGGGCGTACCCGGCGACGTCCCACACGCGTTGCACCATGGCCAGATCGTCGGCCATGAATTCGTCGAACCGAACGTCGATGGTCCGCTCGGGGGGCAGCTTGTCGTGGTCGCGCAGACAGCAATTCAACATTTCCTCGATGCGGCCGATCCAGTAGTTCGCCACCGTCGGCACGTCAACCTCGTCGACGCTCATGCGCATCGTGTACGTCATCATCGTGGCCATCGAGACCGCGACGTCGACGGGGTCTCGATGGGTGACGATCATCGTCGCATCGGGGAAGACATCCATGATCGGCACGAACTGTTCGAGGTGCTGCGGGCTCTTGAGCACCCAGCGCCGGCCCTGGAGGTTCGGGCCGTCCTGGTGCTGCAAAACCTGCAGCATCATCCGCAGGAACTGATAGCCCGGCGTCTGATCGTGGTCGCGCAGATAGTCCGACCAGCGGGGCAGGTGCGTCAGCGTGGTGAAGAACCCGCTGGCGAAGTCCTGCACCATCAGACCGATGTCCTCGTGGATGTGGTCGATCGTCATCTCGTGCATCAACTGGAAGTAGGGCATCAGGGTGCTGGAGATGTTCAGCGCGTCGCCGGTCCGTTGCCGGCGCGGTTCGATGGTTCCTTCCTCCCCCGGCGGCGGCAGCGGCTCCTGGGCCTCCCAATACGGCAGCGACCGCAGGGCGGGGTCGGCGGCGAGCAGACTGTGCAGGTGCGTCGTCCCGGTACGGGGCAGCCCCGCGATCACCAGCGGCGCGTCGATCTCGACGTCGAAGACCTCGGGGTGCCGCTTCAGGTGGTCGATCACCCGCAGCCGGCCGTTGAGGAAGGTCAGCATCAGCGAGAACGCGTACGTGCGGCCGAACTTGGTGAAATGGGGAAGTTCGTCGAAAGCCTGAAGCAGGACTGCCATCCGCTCGCGGTAGTCCTGCGCCCCGAAATCGGTCAATCCGGTTTGCGCCGAGGCCTGTTCGTGCAGCCCCTCGACCGTCAGCGGGCAGTAGTCGGCCATCGCGGCCATCCCGTCGATGATCGCCTGTGCGTCCGGGGTGAACGTCGGCCGGGCCAGATCGCTGATGTGGATCGCGGAGGTGTCTGATGCCATGGCCGGGACGCTACGCCGACGTTACATATTTTACAATAACTGTTGCGTTGTAAGTTGACTGGCGCCTATGCTTCGCACCATGTCTACACCCGAGAGCTCGGCAGCCTGGCACGAATTGCTCACCGCCTTCGCCGATTTCGACAAGCTCTTCCTCGAAGGTGATCGTGCGGTCCGTGGCGAGACCGCGGTGTCCGAGGGCTACCGATGGTTGGCCGCACTGCTGGGGCAATCGCTGGACATGACGCTGTTCGCCGATCCGGTTGCCCCGCGGTTCGCGGATCTGACCACACCGTTCCGCCAGGATCGCCGTCTCGGCGGTGACAATACGGACTGCTATTACAGCTACGCGGTGATCGATCCCCGGCGCACCTATCGGGTCAGCGGTGCACCCAACGATTCCGATATGTATTCGCTGACCGTCTACAACGAACCCGAACCCGGCGCGTGGCCCAACAAGACGGTGGGCCTGCTCTACGACCAGGACATGCCGCTGGCCGACGGTCGATTCTCGTGCCTGCTGGGACCCCAGCGACCGCACGGCTACGACGGGCCCTTCATCGAGCTCTCCGAGGACGCGCACGGGATCCTGACGCGCGACTACCACCGCAATCCGGCCGCCGGCCGTCGGGTGGACTGGGACATCGACGTGGTCGACCACGCGGGCCTGCCCGAGGGCCCGGACAAATCCGACGACCGCGTGGCCGCGGCCCTGCGGGCCGCGCTGCGTGGCGCGCAGGCGACGCTGGCGATCGCCCCACTCGTCCTACAAGAGCGAAAGCCGGCCGAACTCGCTGACGGACAAGCGCTTTCGCACAATGTGCTCGCAGCCCCGTACCGCACCGGCGGCGCCACCTATGGCTATTCGATGCAGGACGCGGTCTACTGCCTGGGCGCGTTCGCTCTCGACGCCGACGAAGCGCTGATCGTCACGGTGCGACATCCGCAGTGCCGGTTCTGGAACCTGACCCTATGGAATCAGTTCATGGCCGCCTTCGACAGCGAGTACGGCCGCAGCGGTATCAATGGCGGATCGGCGGTCACCAACAGTGACGGGTCGACGACCATCGTCATTGCCCGGGAACTCCTGGATCACCCGAATGCATTGTCGACCAAGGACCACCCCGAAGGGCTGATGGCCTTCCGCTGGTTCTTCGCCGAGGACATGCCCGAACAGCCTGCCACCGTCGTGGTCCCCGTGGAACAGGCGCCACGCACCGTCAGCTGACGTCGGGCTCCGCCCTGTCCGACGCATCGCGCAGAACCGGTGCGATCCACTGCCGCAGATAGTCCCGCAGCGCCGCGGGTGAGCGCGGGGGGTCCGACGGCGCAATCACCATGGACTGGATCATCCGCAGCAGATACTCCACGAGGTCGTTCATTGCCGCGCCACGGAAACCCATTGCCGTCCAGTTGATCCCGGAATGCTCCAGCATGATGCGCGAACGCGCAATCGCGTCCGGCAACACCATCCGGCGGCTGACCAACCGGCCGCGGTCGGTGTCCAGCAGCAGCGCGAGCAACGGCTCGTCGGGAAGGCGCTCCACCAGATGGGCGACGGCCTGCACCAACAGCTCCACCGGATCATCGATGCCCGCGGTCAGCTCCCCGATCCGGGCCGTCCAGCCGCCGAGCGCCGATTCCGCTGCGGCGTCGAGCAATTCATCGATCGACGGGAAGTAACGGTAGATGGTCGGGCGGGTGACACCAAGGTCGCCGGCAATCTCCGACAGTGTGGTGTTCTGCAGTCCGCGCCGTTCGATGCTGCGGGTCGCCGCGGCGACGATCCGCGACCTCGCGTCGTTGTCGTCGGCCGGTGGTGACCCGCGCCAGCCCTTGCGTCCCATAGCAACTGCTAGTCTAACCGCTGTTGCGCAGCGCGGTCGCGAGCCCGCTCATGGTGAGCAGGATGCCCCGCTGGGTCTTCTCGTCGGTGGCACCGGCCCGATACTGCCGCAGCAATTCGACCTGTAGGTGGTTCAGCGGCTCGAGGTACGGGAACCGGTTGAACACCGAACGCGCCAGCGCCGGGTTGTCCGCGAGCAGATCATCCTGTCCGGTGATCAGCTTGTGCATCGCGATGGTGCGCTGGTGTTCGGCGAGGATCTTGTCGAACACCCGGGCCCGCAGTTCGGCATCCTCGACCAGCTCCGAGTACTGGGCCGCCAGGCCCATGTCCGACTTCGCCAGCACCTGGGCCATGTTCGAGAGCACGGTGCGGAAGAACGGCCAGCGCTTGTAGAGGTCCTGCAGGACGGCCAGCCGGCCCTCGCCGGCGGCGATCCACTCCTCGAACGCGGTTCCCGTGCCGTACCAGCCCGGCAGCATCACCCGCGACTGACTCCAGGCCAGGACCCACGGGATCGCCCGCAGATCGGAGATCGACGTCGTCGGCTTCCGCGACGTCGGCCGGCTGCCGATGTTCAGCGAACCGATCTCGCTCAGTGGTGTGGACGCCTTGAAGTAGTCGACGAAACCCGGTGTGTCGTGGACCAATTCGGAGTACGCGCGTTGCGCGCGAGCGGCCAGATCATCGAGGACCTCGTACGCGGATTCGGCCAGACCGCCCAGTCCTTCGGTGTCCAGCAGTGTCGACTCCAGGGTGGCGGCCACCAGGGTCTCCAGATTGCGATGGGCCATCAGGGGTTCGGCGTACTTGGCCGCGATGATCTCGCCCTGTTCGGTCAACCGCAGCGATCCGTTGACGGCCCCGGGCGGTTGCGCCAGGATCGCGTCGTAACTCGGGCCGCCGCCACGGCCGACCGTCCCGCCACGACCGTGGAAGAGCCGCAACCGGATTCCCGTCCTGGCAGCCATCTCGACGAGGTCCAGTTCGGCCCGGTACAGCGCCCAGTTGGCGGCCAGATATCCGCCGTCCTTGTTGGAATCGGAGTAGCCGAGCATGATCTCCTGGCTGTCCCCGCGCGCGGTGACGATACCGCGATACAGCGGCAGACCCAGGACCGACTCCATGATCGCCGCCCCACTCTGCAGGTCGTCGATCGTCTCGAACAGCGGCACCACCCCGACCGGGCAGTAGGGCGTCGCGCCGGAGGCGTCCAGCAGGCCGGCCTCCTTGAGCAACAGCGCGGCCTCGAGCATGTCCGACACCGATTGGCACATCGAGATGATGTAGTTCGGCACGGCCAACGGCCCGTACAGATCGACGGCGCGCGCGGCCGCCCGGACGATGTCGAGTTCCTTGTGGGCCAGTTCGGACAACTCGGCGTCCGCGGTGGTCAGCGGCCGGCGGGTGGACAGTTCGCGCACCAGGATCTCGACGCGCTGATCCTCGGGCAGCGAGGCGTAATCGGGATGCACGCCGGCCCACGCCAACAGCTCGGCGACCACCTGTTCGTGCATCTCCGAGTTCTGCCGCAGGTCCAGGCCGCACAGGTGAAAACCGAAGACGCGCACGGCTTCTCGTAGCCGGGCCAACCGGTCATCGGCCAGCAGGGTGCTCCCGTTCGCACGCAACGATGCGTCGACGACATCAAGATCGGCCAAGAACTCGCCCGGCGTGTCATAGCGCGGGAGCCCGCGATCCAGTTCATGTTCGGGCTGGCGATCCAGGATCGCCAGCGCGGTGGCGGTCAGCCGGGCGTGAATGCCGCGCAGCGCACGACGATAGGGCTCGTCGGCGCGCGCCGGCTCGTCGAGTGCGTCGGCCAGGGTGTCCAATTGGGCGCTGACATGCACCAGCCGGACCGACATCGACAGCTCCTCCTCGAGCGCGGTGAGCTCGCGGAAGTAATGTGCGAACGCGGTGTGCGCGGCGCTACCGCTGGCCAGTCGCACCACCTCGGCCGTCACGTTCGGATTGCCGTCGCGGTCGCCGCCGATCCACGATCCGGGGCGCAGGATCGGCTCGCTCAGCAGTTGCGCATCGGGCCAGCGCGCCGCCAGCGCGTCGCGGACCTCGGCGTTGACCTGCGGGATGACCTCGAAGAAGGCCGCCGGGTAGTAGCGCAGTCCGGTCTCGATCTCGTCCTGGATCTTCAACCGGGACAACCGGATCAGCGCGGTCTGCCACAGGGTCAGGATCTGGCGGCGCAACTCGGCCTCGATGCTGCGCCCGTCGTCGGTGTGCGTGTGGCCGCGTGCGTGCAGCCGCATCAGCTGGGTGATGTGATGCTGGGTGTCGAACACGGTCCGTCGCCGCGTCTCGGTCGGATGCGCGGTGATGACCGGGGCGACCAGCGCGCCGCGCAGCGCGGCGGCCACGGTCTGGGCGTCCAGGCCGGCGCCGTCGAGCTTCAGGTAGGTGGCGTCCAGGGTGCTTTCCTGCGGCGGTTCCCCCGCTGCGACGTGAACGGCGCGGCGGCGCTCCCGGTGGATGTCCTCGGCGACGTTGGCCAACAGCGCGAAGGTGGTGAAGGCGCGGATGACGGGAATCGCGGTGGCGGCGTCGATCCCGTCGAACATCGCGGCAAGGTCGGCCCGGTCGATCTCGGAACGACGGACCCGGAACGATTCGACCCGGGCGCGCTCCACCAGGTCGAAGATCTCCGCCCCGTTCTGCTCCCGGACGGTGTCGCCGAGGATCCCGCCGAGCAACCGGATGTCCTCGCGCATCGGTTCGGTGGCTTCGCGGCCGACCTTCGTTCGCAGGACGGCGCCGATCGGTTCCAGGGCGGTGTCGGGGGCTTCTGCCATTTCTCCAGTATCCCGGCACCGCCAGGTGACCGCATGACGAGAGCCGCTGATCAGCCCGAGTTGCGAGGTCCCACCCAGCCCGGCGCGGAGCCGCCACGCGGCGCGCGGTACCCCAGTTCGGTGAATGTGCCCGCCGTCACCGTGGCGGTACATTCGGCAGCGCCGACGCGACGGGTTCCGAACAGCGGGATATCCACCTGGATGTGGTGTTCTCCGGGCGCCGCCGGGATGATCACCCGGCCCCAGCCGACCACCGGCACCGGGCACCCGTCGACCAGGATGTTCGGCGTGCACAGCGCATAGCCGAACATCAACGGGTGGTAGCGCGTGGTGACGGCGACACCTTCGGGGGCGGGAACCACGTCGTCGTCGAGGTCGTCGTCCTCGTCGTCCCCGGGCAGGCCCAGACGCACGGGCCGGGCGCTAGGCGCCGTACTTGATCTGCAGGCCCATCGCGATGATGGAGACCAGCCAGATACCGGTGATGAACAGGGTCAACCGGTCGAGGTTCTTCTCCACGACGGTGGAGCCGGACAGGCTGGACTGCACACCGCCGCCGAACAGGGTCGACAGACCGCCGCCCTTGGCGCGGTGCAGAAGAACGAGCAGAACCACCAGGAGACTGGTGATCACCAGCACGATCCGCAGGGCCAATTCCATGCCGGCCAGCCTACACGGAGGTGATTTGGGGCTCTAAATCCACCGCGAAGGTGCACCCATATGCGAATACAGGGCCGTATTCGCATATGGGTGCACGCTCGCGGCAAGAACCGGTCAGGGCAGCGGTCCGCCCGCGGCGATGGCGCTCAGGGTGGCGAACTGCTCGCCGTCCAGCGACGCCCCGCCGACCAGTGCGCCGTCGACGTCGGCCTGCCCGACGATCTCGCCGACATTCTTGGCGTTCACGGATCCGCCGTAGAGCACCCGCACCGTCGCGGCGATCTCCGGGGTGGCCAACTGCGCGAGCTCGGCACGGATCGCCGCACACACCTCCTGCGCATCGGCCGCACTGGCCACCCGGCCGGTGCCGATGGCCCAGACCGGCTCGTAGGCGATGACGATGGTGCCGATCTGCTCGGCGCTCAGCCCGGCCAGGGACCCACGCAGCTGTTCGACGTTGTACTCGACGTGGTTGCCCGCCTCACGGATCTCGAGACCCTCGCCGATGCAGACGATCGGCGTGAGGCCGTTCGCCAGTGCCGCGGCGGTCTTCGCGGCCACCAGTTCGTTGCTCTCGCCGTGGTAGGTGCGCCGTTCGGAGTGCCCGATGACGACGAACGTGCAGCCCAGCTTGGCCAGGAACGCACCGCTGATCTCGCCGGTGTAGGCGCCGGACTCGTGCTGCGAGAGATCCTGCGCGCCATAGGTGAGACGCAGTTTGTCACCGTCGACCAGGGTCTGCACGCTGCGCAGATCGGTGAACGGCGGGATGACGGTGACGTCGACCTTGTCGAAGTACTTGTCGGGCAACGAGAAAGCGATCTTCTGTACCAGGGCGATGGCCTCGAAGTGATTGAGGTTCATCTTCCAGTTACCGGCGATGAGCGGCTTACGGGACACGTTCAGCTCCTAGGTTTCCAATACCGCGATACCGGGAAGTTCCTTGCCCTCCAGGTATTCCAGCGACGCGCCGCCACCGGTGGAGATGTGACTGAAGCCATCCTCGGGCAGGCCCAGGGTGCGTACCGCGGCCGCCGAGTCGCCGCCACCGACCACGCTGAAGGCGCCCTTGGCGGTGGCACCGATGATGGCCTCGGCCACCCCCTTGGTGCCTGCGGAGTACGACGGGAATTCGAACACGCCCATGGGGCCGTTCCAGAAGATGGTCCTGGCGTTCGACAACAGCACCGTGAATCGCTTGACCGATTCGGGTCCGATGTCCAGGCCCATCTTGCCCTCCGGAATGCTGTCGGCGGCAACGGTTTCCGGTGGTGAGTCGGCCGCAAACTTCTCGGTGACCACGAAGTCCACCGGCAGGTGGATGACGTCGCCGTAGTCCTCGAGCAGCTTCTTGCAGGTGTCGACCATGTCCTTCTCGAGCAGCGAGGTGCCCACCGGAAGTCCTTGCGCGGCAAGGAAGGTGAAGCACATTCCGCCGCCGATCACCAGACTGTCGGCCTTGGTGGCGAGATTCTCGATGACCTTGAGCTTGTCGGACACCTTGGAGCCGCCGAGCACCACGGCGTACGGCCGTTCGTGCGACTCGGTCAGCTGGCGCAGCACGCCGACCTCGGTGGCCACCAGCGTGCCGGCGTAGTGCGGCAGCAGCTTGGCCACGTCGTAGACCGAGGCCTGCTTGCGGTGCACCACACCGAACCCATCGGACACGAATGCCGCATCATCACCGACCAGTTCGACCAGAGCCTTGGCCAGGGAGTCCCGCTCGGCCTCGTCCTTGGACGTCTCCCGCGGGTCGAAGCGGATGTTCTCCAGCAGCAGGATGTCGCCGTCGGTGAGGCCTTCCGCGCGAGCCAGCGCGTCGGTGCCCACCACGTCGCCGGCCAACTGAACGTGCCTGCCGAGGCGCTCACCCAGATCCTTGGCCACCGGGGCCAGCGAGTACTTCGGGTCCGGCGCCCCGTCGGGCCGGCCGAGGTGAGCGGTGATGATGACCTTGGCGCCCGCGTCCGAGAGCGCCTTCAGGGTGGGCAGCGAGGCGATGATCCGCCCCGGATCGGTGATCTTCGTGCCGTCCAGGGGGACGTTGAAGTCGGAGCGCACCAGCACGCCCCGACCTTCAACACCCTCGGTCAGCAGATCGTCAAGTGTCTTGACGCTCATGACGTTTCGTATCTCCCGTCGCTGCGCTCGCCCCTACAGCGACTTGCCGACCAGACCGACCAGGTCGACCAGGCGGTTCGAGTAGCCCCATTCGTTGTCGTACCACGAGACGGCCTTGGCCTGGTTGTCGATCACCTTGGTCAGGCCCGCGTCGAAGATCGAGCTGTGCGGGTCGGTGACGATGTCGCTGGACACGATCGGGGCGTCGTAGTACTTCAGGATGCCCTTCAGGGGGCCCTCGGCGGCGGCCTTCATCGCGGCGTTGATCTCGGCGGCGGTGGCGGCCTTCTTCAGCTCGACGGTGAGGTCGGTGCAGGAGCCCGTGGGGATCGGCACCCGCAGCGCGTATCCGTCGAGCTTGCCCTTCAGTTCGGGGAGCACCAGACCGATGGCCTTGGCCGCACCCGTAGAGGTGGGCACGATGTTCAGCGCGGCGGCGCGGGCGCGACGCAGATCGCTGTGGGGGCCGTCCTGCAGGTTCTGATCCTGGGTGTAGGCGTGCACGGTGGTCATCAGACCCTTGACGATGCCGAATTCGTCGTTGAGCACCTTGGCGAACGGCCCGAGGCAGTTCGTGGTGCACGACGCGTTGGAGATGATGTTCTGGCTGCCGTCGTACTTGTCGTCGTTGACGCCCATCACGATGGTGATGTCCTCGTCGGTGGCCGGCGCGGAGATGATGACCTTCTTGGCCCCGGCGGCCAGGTGGCCCTTGGCCTTCTCGGCCTTGGTGAAGATGCCGGTCGACTCGACCACGACGTCGACGCCGAGGTCACCCCACGGCAGGGCCGCCGGGCCTTCCTTGACCTCGAGCGCCTTGATCTTGGTGTTGCCCACGACGATGGTGTCGTCACCCTCCAGGCTGACGTCGTAGGGCAGCCGGCCCAGGATCGAGTCGAACTTCAACAGGTGCGCGAGCGACGCGTTGTCGGTCAGGTCGTTGACCGCGACGATCTCGATGTCCTTGGCCTTGCCCGCGGCCTGCTGCGCGTCCAGAGCGCGGAAGAAGTTGCGCCCGATACGCCCGAATCCGTTGACGCCTACCCGGATGGTCACTTGTGTCTCCTTGGTCGATTCCAGTGCTCGCCGATCAGCCTAGTGCGGTCGCCTTGTCGCTGTGCTGTTTGGTCGTCAAACGTCAACCATTGGTCAGCGCGTAGGACACCGCCTCGTCCATCGACAACGCGGCGCCCTCGATCCGCAGTTCGCGTTGACGCTCCCGGCCCAACGCAGCGGTGACGATCTCGCCGGTCTCCCGCAGGGCTTCGAGCACGAAGTTGAAATGCGCTGTGTCCGCGGCCGGTGATGCGTTGGGCGCATCGATCGGGCTGGCTGCGTGATATGCGGCGTAGGCGGCCCCGCGCAGCACGCCGGCTACCTCGGCGTGTTCCTCGGCCAGCGCCCGTGCACACAGGGACAGGCACGGCGCGGTCTGCATCAGGGCGGCACTCCAGCGCCAGAGCCGCATGGTCTGGGTCGCCAGCGCAAGGGTGAGCTCCCAATCCCGCAAGCGGGCCGCCACCATGGTCGCGGTCAGCAGGCCCGAGGACACCTCTTCGCCCGGGCAACTGCCGAGGGCCAGGCTCTCGGTCAGCAACTCCCGCGCGAGCGGTGGATCCTGAGCGGCGAGAGCGAACGCCCGAGCGTTGAGTCCGAGCACGATGGCGCTCGGCATTCCGGAGCGCCGGGCCAGCCGGACCGACCGCTCGGCAGTCTGGATCGCCCGTTGCTCGTCGCCGCCCAGCACCGCGCAGCTGACCCCGTAGGCGAGGAAGATGGCGGCCAGTCCGACATATCCCGCGGCGCGGGCCAGATCAGCAGAACGCATATAGGCCTCGAGACCCGCGACGTAGTTGCCCCCGGCCAGGTAAGCCTGGGCCTGCAGGCTGCACACATCCATCTCGACGCGGTCGCTGCGCTGCGCCACGGGCAGCCGCCGGTCGGCTTCGACGGCGCGATCGCAGAATTCGTTCACCGCGTCCCAATCACCGGTGTGCTGAGCGACATACGCGGCCATCACCAGCACTTGCGGATATCCCGGTTCCCGTTCTGCGCCGGGCAGATCCAACACCTGCGATACCGGCACGTTGACGACCTCCCCGGTCGGGCCTTCGGCCCGCTCCTGATGGGGTTGGTTGGCGACGAGTTCGACGGCGAGCTCAGCGTCACCGGCGTCGATGGCATTCGCCAGTGCCGCGCGCAGATTGTCGCGTTCGGCGTTGACCTGCC
Organism: Mycobacterium sp.; assembly: GCF_046330795.1. Lineage (GTDB taxonomy): Bacteria > Actinomycetota > Actinomycetes > Mycobacteriales > Mycobacteriaceae > Mycobacterium. The sequence goes on from NZ_JAXLSA010000001.1 coordinate 932,363, forward strand.
GCGCCCACACGAGTTGTTCGGGACCGTAGAAGTTCTCATTGGCCCGCGCGCACAGCGCGGCGTAACACCGCGCGTGGCGGGTGCGCAGCACCTGGAGGTCCCCCGCGCCGGCCAGGCGTTCCTCGGCGTACTGCCGGATCGTCTCGAGCAAGCGATAGCGCGTTCCCAGGATCGTGTCCTCGGCGACCACCAGCGAACGCGCCACCAGTCCCGTGACGCCGTCGAGCACCTCTGCGGGTTCGACGCCGTCTCCACTGCACACATCCTCGATCGCGTTCAGCGTGCAGCCCCCGCTGAAGATTGCCATCCGTGCCAGCAATCGCTGTTCGGCGGGGCTGAGCAACTCATAGGACCAGTCGATCGCGGCGCGCAGTGTCGCGTGTCGATCGACCGCCCCGCGGCGCCCGCCGGCGAGGACCTGGAATCGCCGATCCAGCCGTTGCGCGAGTTCGGTTGGGCTCAAGGCGATCACGCGCGCGGCGGCCAGCTCGATCGCCAGCGGCACACCGTCGAGTCGCTGGCAGATCTCCACCACTGCTGCGGCGTTGTTGGACGTCATCGTGAAGTCGGCGCGCCCTTGGCGGGCACGTTCGACGAACAGCGTCACCGCATCGGTGCGCACGAGTTCCTCGATCGCCTCCCCCGGCTCGCCGGTCCGCAGCGGTGGCAGGGCGATCAGTTGCTCCCCGTCGATCGCCATGCCCTCGCGGCTGGTCGCCAACACGACGACGCCCGGGCACCGACGCTCGATACGACCGGCCAGCCGCGCCACCGCCCCCAGCAGGTGTTCACAGTTGTCCAGCAGCAGCAGGAGTTGCTTGCCGGTCAACTGATCGATCAGCGAATCCTCGATGGATCGACCGGCGCGCGGAGTGAGGCGGAATGCCTCGGCCACGACGTCGGCCAGACCGTCCGGATCGCGCGTGGCGGCCAGTTCGATCAACCACACACCGTCCGGGTAGCGCGGCAGCCGTCCGGCAGCCACCTGGATCGCCAATCGGGTCTTACCGACACCTCCGACGCCGGTGATCGTGACGATCCGCGAATCATCCAGTGCCGCATGAACTCTCGCTACATCTGCGGTCCGTCCGACGAACGAGTTCACCTGCGCCGGCAGATTACCGGCGAAGGAGTCCAGACTGCGTAGCGGCGGGAACTCCTCGCGCGGCCCGGCATGACCGAGCTGGAAAATCCTGACCGGACGGCCGAGATCCCGGAGCCGATGCTCCCCGAGGTCGATCAGTTCCAGGCCATCTGGAAGTTCGTCGCGCACCAGGACCTCGGTTGCGCCCGAGATGACGACCTGGCCACCGTGCGCGGCCGTCATCAGCCGGGAACAGCGGTTGACCGGCTGGCTGGCGTAGGTGTCGTTGACGACGACGCCCTCGTCGGTGTGCAGCCCGACCCTCGCCCGCAACGGGCCCGTCGTCGGCCAACGTTCGCCGGCCAGCGCCGTGCGGATGCCCGCGGCGGCCGCGATCGCGTCGCCCGCGGTAGCGAAGGCCGCGGCCATCCCGTCGCCCATGCGCGCAAAGACATAGCCACGGTTGGCGGCGATGGCGGATTCCACCAGCACGTCGTGGCGGACCATCGCCGCCTTCATCGCCTCGGGGTCCTGTTCCCACAGGCGCGTCGATCCCTCGAGGTCGGTGATCAGGAACGTCACCGTGCCCGTCGGTGGCCTCACCGCCATGCCCCACCCTCCCCTGAGCGGACGCTATCCGGGGATTCTCGCGGATGTTCGAGCCGGAGGCGGCGGGTTCGGCGAATCGGGTCGACCGCGAAAGTGCACTCAGGAACGTCGCGCCGCGGCGTGTTGCGTACCGACACGCACACTCGCGGAGGAAGGGTGGTGGTTCTCCGCCGGCCGCTACGCCTCGTCGAGCAGTTCCGGGGTCACCGCCGACTCGGTGTCGGGGATCCCGTCTTGTTTGGCCTTGCGGTCAGCCATCGACAGCAACCGCCGGATGCGCCCTGCCACAGCATCTTTCGTCATCGGCGGTTCGGCGAGCCGGCCGAGCTCCTCCAGCGAGGCCTGCCGGTGCTCGACGCGCAGCTTGCCGGCCGCGGCCAGATGGTCGGGCACGCCATCGCCGAGGATGTGCAGCGCCCGCTCCACCCGTGCGGCCGCCGCCACCGCCGCCCGGGCCGAACGCCGCAGATTGGCATCGTCGAAGTTGGCCAGCCGGTTGGCCGTCGCCCGGACCTCCCGGCGCATCCGGCGCTCCTCCCAGGTCAGCCGGGTGTCCTGGGCGCCCATCCGGGTCAGCAGCGCGCCGATGGCCTCACCATCGCGCACCACCACCCGGTCGGCGCCGCGGACCTCGCGCGCCTTGGCGCTCACGCCGAGCCGGCGGGCCGCACCGACCAGCGCCAGCGCCGCCTCGGGACCGGGGCAGCTGACCTCGAGCGCCGAGGAGCGGCCCGGTTCGGTCAGCGAACCGTGCGCCAGGAACGCCCCGCGCCAGGCGGCCTCGGCGTCGGCGACGCTGCCGCCGACCACCTGGGCCGGGAGGCCGCGCACCGGGCGACCACGCAGATCCAGCAGTCCCGTCTGGCGCGCCAGCGCTTCGCCGTCCTTGGCGACGCGTACGACATACCGCGTGCTCTTTCGGATTCCGCTGGCGGACAGCACATGCACGACGGCGTTGTAGCCGTACAGATCGAAGATGTCCTTACGCAGCCGGCGCGCGATGATGCCCAGATCCACCTCGGCTTCGACAACCACCCGGCCGGCGACGATGTGCAGGCCCCCGGCGAAGCGCAGCAGGGCTGCCACCTCGGCGCGGCGTGCGCTGACGGAATTGACCACCAGCCGGCTCAGCTCGTCCTTGACCTCGGCCGTCATCGCCACGGATCGTCACCTCTCGGTCGGCTAGGGCTCGGTACGTCAGCGCCCGGCGCGGGCGTCGGGATGGTGGGTGCCGCGGGCACGGAGCCGGGCGCACGGACACCGTCGAGCGCCGCCGCCAGCTTCGCGGGGTCATGTAATGGTGTACCAGGTCTCGAGACGTCGGCAAACCTGACGTCGGCCTGGAGTATCGCGGCCGCTCGGCGCAACTGCTCACGTTCACGCTCGCCGGCCACCCGGCCCGCGTCGATGATCACGTCGTGGACGGTGAAGTCCGGGGCGTGCTGGGCAAGCACGTGCAGGTGCCGTTCCGCGGAGAATCCCGCCGTCTCCCCCGGCTCGTCGGCCAGGTTGAGCACGATCGCCCGGCGCGCCGACGTGGCCGCCAGGGCGTTGGCCAGCCCGGGCACCAATACGTGCGGGATCACACTGGTGAACCATGAGCCCGGCCCCAGCACGACGAGGTCGGCGTCCATGATGGCGTCGACGGCCTGGCGGGTGGCCGGCGGATTGCCGGGCAGCAGACGCACCCGGCGGACCTTGCCCGGGGTGGTCGCGATGGCAACCTGCCCGCGGATCGCCCTGCTCATCCTCGGGTCCGATTCCAGCCCGGCCACATCGGCCTCGATCTGCAGGGCGATGGGGCACATCGGCAGCACGCGGCCGCGGACCCCGAGGATGCGGCCCACCTCGTCGAGCGCGGCCACCGGATCACCGAGGACCTCGCTGATGCCGGCCAGCAGCAGATTCCCGATGGGGTGGCCGGCGAGGGCCCCGTTGCCGCCGAAGCGATGCTGCATGATGGTGGCCCACAGCCGACCGTGCGGACTGTCGGATGCCAACGCCGCCAACGCCATTCGCAGATCGCCGGGCGGCACGACGTCGAGTTCGCTGCGCAGCCGGCCCGACGAACCGCCGTCGTCGGCGACCGTCACCACCGCGGTGACGTGCGGGGTCAACCGGCGGGCGGCCGACAACGTGGCGTACAGGCCGTGCCCACCCCCGAGCGCGACGATGCGGCGACTCAACGCTCGACTCCGAAGCTCATTCGCGACCCAGATCCCGGTGCAGGGCCCGCACCGCGAGATTGGGGTCGGCCGACAGCAACCCGGTCAGCGCCTCGGCCATCGCGACACTGCGGTGCTTGCCGCCGGTGCAGCCGATGGCAACCGTCATGTACCGCTTTCCCTCCCGCCGATACCCGTCCACCACTAGTCCCAGCAGCTCATGGTAGGTCGACAGGAAGCGCTGCGCGCCGGGTTGACCGAGCACGTAATCCCGCACGGCCGGATGCTGACCCGAGTGCGGTCGCAGCTCGTCCACCCAGTGCGGGTTCGGCAGGAACCGGACGTCCATGACCATGTCGGCATCCATCGGCAGGCCGTACTTGAAGCCGAACGACTCCACGGTGACGCTGGTGGTCGGTGCCGACTCGGCGCCGAAGGACCGTTCGACGATCTCGCGCAACGCCGGTACCGACAGCGCCGAGGTATCGATCACCAGGTCCGCGGCCGCGCGCACCGGCGCCAGCAGGGCGCGTTCGGCCGCGATGCCCTCGGCCAGCGTCGTCTCCCCCTGCATGGGGTGGCTGCGCCGGTTCTGTTCGTAACGCCGGACCAGGATCTGGTCGGAGGCCTCCAGGAACAGCACCCGTGGGCGGATGCCGCGGGTGGCCAGCTCCGAGCGCACCGAGTCCAGGTCGCCGGAGAATCCCCGCGACCGCACGTCCATGACGACGGCCAGCTGGGTGATGCGCGATCCGGCGGCCAGACCCAGATCGACCATGCGGGTGATCAACTCCGGCGGCAGATTGTCCGCCACGTACCAGCCCAGGTCCTCGAGCACCTTGGCGGCCGTTCCGCGGCCGGCACCCGAAAGTCCGGTCACCAGAACGACATCGATACCCGAACCCGGTTCCAGTGCCCCGAATTCGTCGTAGGTCACTTCGTCTGCTCTGTCTGTCATCGCGTCACCTGTTCCGCAACGTCATCATTGCCGAGCGTCGGCTCGCCTGCCGCCGATCCCGCAGAATCCGCGGCCGACGGCCCGGCGCCGAGCGCGGTCAGGACTGCCGTCGCGGTGGCCACGCCGATACCGGGAACCGAGGTGATCTCCTCCACCGAGGCGTCGCGCAGCCGCGCCACCGATCCGAAATGCGTCACCAGCGCCTTGCGCCGGTGCTCGCCCAGACCCGGGACGGCATCCAGCGCCGACGCGGTCATCCGCTTCGAGCGCTTGCTCCGGTGGAAGGTGATGGCGAATCGGTGCGCCTCGTCCCGGATGCGTTGCAGCAGATAGAGACCTTCGCTGTTGCGCGGCATGATGACCGGGTCCGGCTCGCCCGGCACCCAGACCTCCTCGAGCCGTTTGGCCAATCCGATCACCGCCACATCGGTGACCCCGAGGTCGGCCAGCGCCGCCGCGGCCGCGTTCACCTGGGGCGCGCCGCCGTCGACGACGTAGAGGTTGGGCGGGTAGGCGAATTTGCGTGACCTGCCCTCCGGCGCCAGTTCGCCGGGATCCTTGGCGTCCTGCACGTGCCGCCAGAACCGGCGGCGGGTGACCTCGGCGATAGAGGCGACGTCGTCGGAGCGCCCGTCGCCGGCTGCCTCCCGGATCGAGTAGTGCCGGTAGTCGGATTTGCGCGGCAGACCGTCCTCGAAAACCACCAGCGAGGCCACGACGTCGGTGCCCTGCACGTGGCTGATGTCCACGCATTCGATGCGCAGCGGTGCATCGGCCAGCCCGAGGCAGTCCTGAATACTCTGCAGCGCAGCGGATCTGGCGTTGAAGTCACCAGCCCGGCGCATCTTGTGTTGCTGCAGCGCTTCGGCCGCGTTGCGCTGCACGGTTTCGGCCAGCGCCCGCTTGTCGCCGCGGCGCGGGACCCGGAGAACCACGCGCGACCCCCGCAGCCCCGACAGCCACGCGGCGAGCTCGTCGGAGTTCGGCGGCAGGCAGGGCACCAGCACCTCACGCGGGACCGGGTTGGTGGCCTCGTCGCCGGTGAAGCCGCCCTCATCGGCAGCGCCGCCCAGTTCGGCCTGTTCGCCATAGAACTGGGTGAGGAACTGCTCGACCAGCTGCGCCTCGACGGACTCATCCGGATCACTTGGCCCACTGGGCTTTTCGACCACCCAACCGCGCTGACCCCGGACCCGGCCGCCGCGTACGTGGAACACCTGAACGGCGGCCTCGAGCGCGTCCTCGGCAAAGGCCACCACGTCGGCGTCGGTGCCGTCGCCGAGGACCACCGCCTGCTTCTCGAGCGCCCGGCGCAACGCCGACAGGTCGTCGCGCAGCCGGGCGGCGCGCTCGAAGTCGAGCGCCTCGGCGGCCTCCGTCATCTGCTGCTCGAGCTCGCGGGCGTAGCGGTCGGTCTTGCCCGACAGGAAGTCGCAGAAGTCCTCGACGATCCTGCGGTGCTCGTCGGCACTGACCCGTCCCACGCACGGCGCCGCGCACTTGTCGATGTAGCCGAGCAGGCAGGGCCGGCCGATCTGGTTGTGCCGCTTGAAAACTCCGGCCGAACAGGTACGGGCCGGGAAGACGCGGGTGAGCAGGTCCACCGTCTCGCGGATCGCCCAGGCATGCGAGTACGGACCGAAGTACCGCACCCCCTTGCGCCGGGCACCGCGGTAGACGAACAGGCGCGGGTACTCTTCGCCGACGGTGACGGCCAGCACGGGGTAGGACTTGTCGTCGCGGTAGCGGACGTTGAACCGCGGGTCGAACTCCTTGATCCAGTTGTATTCGAGCTGGAGCGCCTCGACCTCGGTGGTGACCACCGTCCACTGCACGTTCGCCGCCGTGGTAACCATCTGGCGGGTCCGCGGATGCAGTCCGGCGATGTCGGCGAAGTACGACGTCAGCCGGCTGCGCAGATTCTTGGCCTTGCCCACGTAGATGACGCGGCCGTGCTGATCGGAGAACCGGTAGACGCCCGGCTCCACCGGGATGGAACCGGGTGCCGGACGGTACGTCGCGGGATCAGGCACGCGTTCCAGCCTAGTGGAGAGGGCAGACACGACCGCCGCGCCGGAGTGGCCGACGCCGTCGTGGACCGGACCTCACGCAGGAGCCGGCGGCTGATACTCGGCCATCAGCGCGCGCACGGTGTCCATCGCGTGCACCGCGCGACCCTTGTCGACCGCCTGGATCGCCATCAGCGGGACGTATTCGTCGTGCGGCAGGTCGACGCGGGCCCACCGCGCTCCCGCCGGGAACGACACGTCCACCACGGCCGCCCAGGGAACCAGCTTGTCGCCCAGCAGATTACGCACCGACAACCCGGCCGGCCCGACGCGCAGCCGGGGCCGGGTGAACAGCAGCACCACGCCGGCCAGCACGACGCCGAGCAGACCCATCGCCACCTGGTCGGCGGTCTGGAAGACCACGCCGGTGGAACCGATCTTCAGCAGGAACCCGACGGCCACATGGGCGGCCGCGATGACGAACGCGGCGCCGTAGGCGAAATACGGTGTCAGGCGGGGGCGCAGCGTGACATCCCAGCCCGGCTCGGACGGGCTCATTCGGCCGCGCGCAGAACCCGCAAGGTCAGCGCGGTGCTCAGCGCGGCTGCCGCGGCCTGTTCGCCCTTGTCCTCCGCCGAGCCCGGCAGCCCGGCCCGGTCGAGCGCCTGTTCCTCGGTGTTGGTGGTCAGCACCCCGTTGGCGACCGGGGTCGCCGCGTCCAGCGACACGCGCGTCAAACCCTGGGTCACCGCATCGCAGACATAGTCGAAATGCGGTGTCCCGCCGCGGATCACCACGCCCAGGGCGACGACGGCGTCGTGGGTGCGCGCCAGCTCCTGGGCCACCACCGGGATCTCGATGGCACCCAGCACCCGGACGACGGTCGGTTCGGCGACACCGGCGGACTTGGCCACCCGCAGCGCGCCGTCGAGCAGCGCGTCGCAGATCGTGGAGTGCCAGGTGCTCGCGACGATGGCCAATGACAGGTCCGCTGCGTCGTCGGCAAACTCGGGCATCTCCGGGATGCCGGCGCCACCACTCATTCGCTCACTCCCGGGCGGTGCCGCTCACCCAACAGGTACGCCGCCTCGTCGTAGCTCTCCATCGTGTTGGACTCGTGGTACTCGTCCAGCCCGGTCAGCTCATGGCCCATCCGGTCACGCTTGGTCATCAGGTACTTGATGTTCTCGGCGTTGGCCCGCACCGGCAGCGGAACCCGCTCGATGATGTGCAGGCCGTAACCGTCCAGGCCGACCCGCTTGGCCGGGTTGTTGGTCAGCAGGCGCATCGACCGGACGCCCAGATCGACCAGGATCTGCGCACCGATCCCGTAGTCGCGGGCATCGGCGGGCAGTCCGAGCTCGAGGTTCGCGTCGACGGTGTCCGCTCCGGCGTCCTGCAGCTGATAGGCCTGCAGCTTGTGCATCAGCCCGATGCCACGGCCCTCGTGCCCACGCATGTAGAGCACCACGCCACGGCCCTCACGGGCCACCATCGCCATCGCCGCGTCCAGCTGCGGCCCGCAGTCGCAGCGCCGGGAACCGAAGACGTCGCCGGTCAGACATTCGGAGTGCACCCGGACCAGGACGTCCTCACCGTCGCTGTGCGGTCCCGCGATCTCGCCGCGGACCAGGGCGACGTGCTCGACGTCGTCGTAGACGCTCTTGTATCCGACCGCACGGAAATCGCCGTGCCGGGTCGGGATGCGCGCCTCGGCGATCCGCTCGATGTGCTTCTCGTGTTTGCGCCGCCACTCGATGAGGTCCGCGATGGAGATCAGCGCCAGATCGTGGTCGTCGGCGAAGACCCGCAGCTCGTCGGTCTGCGCCATCGCGCCCTCGTCCTTCTGGCTGACGATCTCGCAGATCGCGCCGGCCGGCTGCAGGCCGGCCAGCCGGGCCAGGTCGACGGCGGCCTCGGTATGCCCGGGGCGGCGCAGCACGCCGCCGTCCTTGGCGCGCAGCGGCACGACGTGCCCGGGTTTGGTGAAGTCCTGCGCCACGGCCCCGGGGTTGGCCAGCGCGCGCATCGTGGTGGCGCGGTCGGAGGCCGAGATACCGGTTCCCACACCGTTTTTCGCATCGACGGTGACGGTGTAGGCGGTGCCGTGCTTGTCCTGGTTCACCGCGTACATCGGAAGCAGTCCGAGCCGGTCGCAGATGTCTCCGTCCAGCGGCACACACAGATAGCCGGAGGTGTAGCGGACCATGAACGCCACCAGTTCGGGAGTGGCCATCTCGGCGGCGAAGATGAGGTCGCCCTCGTTCTCGCGGTCCTCATCGTCGACCACGACGACGGCCTTGCCCGCGGCAATGTCGGCCAGCGCCCGTTCGACGCTATCCAGCCTCGTCATTGGAGCCACCTTGTGCGTTAAGTGAACTGTGAGCCTTGGTGAAGGGTCCAACCAGTATGAACCACCGCGCCACTAACCTTGCTTCCCCTGTTCACCCAGCAGCCGCTCGACATATTTCGCGATGACGTCGACCTCGAGGTTGACCGTGGTCCCCACCGGCGCAGAACCCAGCGTCGTCATCGCCAGCGTGGTCGGGATCAGGGACACCTCGAACCAGTCCGAACCCAGGTCCGACACGGTCAGCGAGATGCCGTCGACGGTGATCGACCCCTTCTCCACCAGGTAGCGCGACAGTGGTTCCGGCAGGCCGATGCGCACCACCTCCCAGTGCTCCGAAGGTGTGCGGGAGATCACCGATCCGGTGCCGTCGACATGCCCCTGAACGATGTGACCGCCGAGCCGGCTGTTCAGCGCCGCGGCACGTTCGAGGTTGACGGGCGAACCGACCGACAGTCCGGCCAGGCTCGAGCGGTTGAGCGTCTCGGCCATCACGTCGGCGCTGAACCGGCCGTCGGGCAGCACCTCGACAACGGTCAGGCAGACCCCGTTGACGGCGATCGAGTCCCCGTGGCCGGCATCGGCGGTCACCACGGGGCCACGAATGACGAAGCGCGCGGCATCCACCAGCTCGTCCTTGCCGACGACCTCACCCAACTCTTCGACGATCCCGGTGAACACGCCTGTAAACCTAGCTGTCCGGCACGGCCACTACGATGCAGGGCATGCAGACACGCCAACGCAGGTATTCCGCCCTGACCCGCACGATCGGCGCGGCCGCGCTCTGCGCCGCCGTGGTCGCGGGATGTTCGGGCGGATCGTCCGGTGGCGGGTCGACAGCCTCGCTGCCGGATGCCGCGACGCTGTTGCAGCAGTCCGCCCAGACCACCAAGGGCCTCGAGAGCGCGCACGTGGAGATCACCGTCGAGGGCAAGATCGAGGGCCTACCGGTCAAGAGCCTGTCGGGTGACCTGACCAACGTGCCCGCCACCGCAGCATCCGCCAAGGCCACCATCACCATGGGCGGCTCCGATCTCGACGCCGATATCGTCGTCACCGACGGCACCCTGTTCGCCGCGCTGTCGCCGAACAACTGGCTGGACATGGGCCCGGCGGCCGACATCTACGACCCTTCGACCATCCTGCGTCCGGACACCGGCCTGGCCAATGTGCTGGGCAACTTCTCCGATCCCAAGTCGGAGACCACCGAGAAGATCAACGGCATCGACACCGTCAAGGTCACCGGCCAGGTCAGCGCCGAGGCCGCCAACCAGATCCTGCCGCAGCTCAAGGTCACCGGCCCGATTGCGGGCACCGCCTGGATCCAGCCGGACGGCGACCACAATCTGGTCCAGGCCCGGCTGCAGCCCAGCGGCGGGAGCGCGGTCCAGATGACGCTGTCGGATTGGAACAAGCCGGTCACCGTCGCCAAGCCCCAGCTCTGATGCGGGCAGAGACCAGGCGCTGGACCGCGATCAGCGCCGGCGGTCTGGCCGTCCTGCTCGGGGCCGTCGACACCTACGTCGTGGTGTCGATCATGACCGACATCATGAAAGACGTCGGCATCCCGATCAACAAGATCCAGCAGGTCGCGCCGATCATCACCGGCTACCTCCTGGGGTACATCGCGGCAATGCCGCTGCTCGGCCGGGCCTCCGACCGCTTCGGCCGCAAGCTGGTGCTCCAACTCGGGCTCGCCGGCTTCGCCGTGGGCTCGGTGGTCACCGCGCTGTCGGACGATCTGACGACGCTGGTGGTCGGCCGGGTCATCCAGGGCACGGCCAGCGGGGCGCTGCTGCCGGTGACACTGGCCCTGGCCGCCGATCTGTGGTCGGCCCGCAACCGGGCCGCGGTGCTCGGCGGGGTGGGTGCCGCGCAGGAACTCGGCAGTGTGCTGGGCCCCCTGTACGGCATCGCCGTCGTTGCGGTGCTCAACACCTGGCGCGACGTGTTCTGGATCAACCTGCCGCTCACCGCGATCGCCATGCTGATGATCCACTTCAGCGTGCCCGCCCACGACCGCGGCGCGGGACCGCGCGAGCGCGTCGACGTGATCGGCGGTGTGCTGCTTGCGATCACGCTCGGGCTGACGGTGGTCGGGCTGTACAACCCGGCGCCCGACGGCAAGCAGGTGCTGCCGCACTGGGGCCTGCCGGTGGTCGCGGCGGCGGTGGTCGCGGGCATCGCGTTCTTCGCCTGGGAGCGATACTCCCGCACCAAACTGATCGACCCGGCCGGCGTCGCGTTCCGGCCGTTCCTGGCGTCGCTGGGCACCTCGGTCTGCGCGGGCGCGGCGCTGATGGTCACCCTGGTCAACGTCGAACTGTTCGGGCAGGGCGTCCTCGGCCTGGACCAGGTGGACGCCGCGCTGAAACTGACCTGGTTCCTGGCGGCGCTGCCCGTCGGGGCGTTGATCGGCGGTGCGATCGCCACCCGCATCGGAGACCGCGCCGTGGTGTTCGTCGGGATGCTCATCGCGGCCCTCGCCTACTGGCTGGTGTCCCACTGGGGCGTCAATGTGCTTACCGCACAACATGATCTGGGTTTCATCACACTGCCGGCATTCAGCACCGATCTGGTGCTCGCCGGCTTCGGCCTGGGCCTGGTGATCGGCCCGCTGACATCCGCGGCGCTGCGGGTGGTGCCCGCCGTCCAGCACGGCATCGCGTCGTCGTTGGTGGTGGTGGCGCGGATGACCGGCATGCTCGTCGGCGTCGCGGCGCTGTCCGCCTGGGGCTTGTACCGCTTCAACCAGATCCTGGCCACCAAGCCGGCGCCGCACGCCGACTCACTGCCCGCGAAGATCGCGGCCGAGGCCACCCGCTACCGGGAGGCGTTCGCCGACCAGTACGGCGAGATGTTCGGGATCACCATGATCATCTGCATCGTCGGCGCGTTCGTCGGGCTACTGATCGCCGGCCGGCACACCCACGCCGAATCCCCCGACGTGTATTCACCCAGGCCGTGGGTACCCGTCGCGGATGACGAATGAGCTGAACAATGAGAAGGTCGCGTTCCTGGTGGCACCCGAGGGCGTCGAGCAGCGCGAACTGACGGATCCGTGGCAAGCCGTCGAGAGAGCCGGCGGAACGCCCATCCTGGTGTCCACGGTGGCGGGCAAGGTGCAGGCGTTCGAGCACCTTACGGCGGCCGACGTGTTCGATGCCGATATCGCCGCAGACGACGCCGACGTCACCGGTTTTATCGGCCTTGTGCTCCCCGGCGGAGTGGCCAATCCCGATCAGCTGCGCACCGACCGGGCCGCGGTCGGCTTCACCAAGGCGTTCTTCGACTCGGGCAAGCCGGTGGCGGCGATCTGCCACGCGCCGTGGACCCTGGTGGAGGCGGACGTGGTGCGCGGACGGATGTTGACCTCCTGGCCCAGCCTGCGCACCGACATCCTCAACGCCGGAGGAAACTGGGTCGACGAAGAGGTCGTGGTGTGTTCGGCCGGACCGAACACACTGATCTCCAGCCGAAATCCCGGCGATCTGCCGGCGTTCTGCCGCACCACCGTAGCGGTCATGGGCGCTCACCTGACGTCGTACGCCTGATCGACCGGAACGTCGCGATTTGGTTCGCGAAAATCGTTGATGGACTTCGTGATTCACTCGCCCAATGCAGGCGCACGGCGCGGTGGTTCCGGCACCCCTCAGCCCCGGGCGTCGGGAATGATCGACAGCAGCAGATCGGGGCCGACCTGCTCGACGCCGTCGAACCGCCACCGCAGCGCCCGCGCAATGCTGGTCACCCCGACGTCGTCGACGGCGGAGATCGGCCCGCCCAACAGGATCGGCGCGACGTAGGCCAGGATCCGGTCGACCACGCCGGCGCGCAGGAAGGCTCCGGCCAGTACCGGCCCGCCCTCGAGCAGGATGTCGGTCCGGTCGCGCAGCGACTGGATCACCTCGTGGGGGTCGTGCGTGCGGATCACCATGGTCCGCGAATCGTCATTGAGAATTCTTGATTCCGAGGAGATCTCACGCATGCCGACCACGACGCGCAGCGGCTGGCGGTCGGCCAGGCTGCCGTCGGGCAGCCGCGCGGTCAGCACCGGATCGTCGACGAAGACCGTGCCCGTTCCCACCACGATGGCGTCGGCGGCCCGGCGCCGGCGGTGGACGTCGACCCGGGCGGCCTCCGACGTGATCCACTGACTGGATCCGTCGGCGGCAGCGCTGCGGCCGTCGACGCTGGTGGCGTACTTCCAGGTGACATGCGGCAGACCGGTGCGCTGCTTGTGCAGCCATTCCCGCAGCGGACCGCCGGCGACCAGGTCGGCCTCGACGCCCGAGACGACCTCGATACCCCCGGCGCGCAGCCGGTCGGCGCCACCGGCCGCGATCGGGTTCGGGTCGGCGACGGCGAAGACCACGGTCGAGACGCCGGCCGCCAACAGCGCGTCCACACACGGCGGCGTGCGACCGTGATGGTTGCACGGTTCCAGGGTGCACACCGCGGTGCCGCCCGCAGCGCGGGTCCCGGCCCGGCGCAGGGCCACCAGCTCGGCGTGCGCGCCGCCCGGGGGTTCGGTGGCTCCCACGCCGGCGATCTGGCCGGCCGCATCCAGGATCACCGCTCCCACAGGGGGATTCGGGTAGGTGTCGCCCTTGACTCCGTCGGCCTGTTCGACGGCGAGCCGCATGGCGACCGCGAGGTCCGTCATACCGTCAGATGCGGCGACACCGCGGCGGCCCGATGACGCAGGGCCGTCACCGCCGCCGCCGGGTCCTGCGCACCATAGACCGCCGAACCGGCGACGAAGCAGTCCACCCCGGCCTCGGCGGCGGCCTCGATGGTGTCGGCGTTGATGCCGCCGTCGATCTCGACCAGGATGGTCAACTCCCCCGCGTCGACGAGTCGCCGCGCGGTGCGGACCTTGTCGAGCACGTCGGGGATGAACGACTGCCCGCCGAATCCCGGCTCCACCGACATCACCAGCAGGGTGTCGAAGTCGCGCAGGATCTCCAGGTAGGGATCCAGCGGTGTGCCCGGCTTGACCGACAGACCCGCCTTGGCGCCGGCGGCCCGGATGTCGCGGGCCACGCCCACCGGGTTGTCGGTCGCCTCGACGTGGAACGTGACATTGTGGGCGCCGGCTTCGGCGTACGGCGGTGCCCAGCGGTCGGGGTCGTCGATCATCAGGTGGCAGTCCATCGGGATGTCGGTGACCTTCAACAGGCTCTCCACCACCGGAAGGCCCAGCGTCAGGTTCGGCACGAAGTGGTTGTCCATCACATCGACGTGCAGCCAGTCGGCGCCTGCCGGACCTTCGACGGCGGCAACCTCCTCGGCGAGCCGCGCGAAGTCCGCGGCCAGGATCGACGGGGCGATCAGCGGGCGATTCATGCGCTCACCTTAATCATTTTCGCCCGCCGCGAGTCCCACCCCGCCAGTCATTGCTCCCTGCGCAGGGCCGCGGCGAACATCGCGTCGGTGCCGTGCCGGTGTGGCCACAACTGGGTGTATGACCCGTCGCCGGCCGCCAGGTCGGCCGCCGGCGCGAACAGCGGACCGGTCGGCAACGCCGTCACCGGGTGGCGGCGCAGGGCGTCGGCCACCACCCCGACGGTCTCGGCGAGGTGCGGGGAACAGGTGGCGTAGACGATGACGCCGCCGGGACGGGTCAGCTCGATCGCCGCGGTCAGCAGCTCGCGCTGGAGCCGGGTCAGCTCGGGCACATCGGTGGGCTGCCGGCGCCAGCGGGCCTCCGGCCGGCGGCGCAACGCGCCGAGGCCGGTGCAGGGTGCGTCGACCAGGACACGGTCGAAACCCGGCTGCAGTCCCGAGTCGCGGCCGTCGACCCGGACCACGTCGACCGGTAGTCCGGCGGTGTTCTGTTCCACCAGGTCGGCGCGGCGCGGCGCGGGCTCCACCGCGGTGACGCGGGCGCCCTGCCCGGCGCCGATGCCGGCCAGGGTGGCCGTCTTGCCGCCCGGGCCCGCGCACAGGTCAAGCCAGCGTCCACCGTCGGCACCGACCAGCGGCGCCTCGGTGAGCGCCCGGGCCACTAGTTGGCTGCCCTCGTCCTGCACCAGCGCGGCGCCGTCGCGCACCGGCGCCAGTCGGCCGGGATCCCCGCCCGGCAGGTACACCGCGAACGGGGAATACCTGCCCAGCTCGCCCCCGACCGCCTCGGCGAGTTCGGCCGCGGTCAGCACGCCCGGGCGGGCGGCCAGGTGCACGAGCGGACGCTCGTCGTCGCTGCGCAGCAACGCCTCCAGCTCACCCGCGCGCCCGCCCAGCGCGTCGGCGAATGCCTGCGCGATCCAGCGGGGATGTGCGTGGGTGAACGCCAGGTGTCCGACGGGATCCCCGGCCGTCGGGGGCGCCAGTTCGGCGACCCAGGAGGCTTCGTCGCGCCCGGCGATGGTGCGCAGCACGCCGTTGACGAAACCGGCTCGCGCCGAATCGAATTCGATGGCCGCCTGCTCGACGGTGGTGGACACCGCGGCATGTTGTTCGACGCGGGTGCGCAGCAGCTGATAGGTCCCCAGCCGCAGCAGGTCGAGCAGGACGGGGTCGATGCGCTCGACGGGCCGGCCGGCGGCGGCCACAATGACCGCATCCAGCAGGCCGCGGGTGCGGCAGGCGCCGTAGGTCAGCTCCGTGGCGAATGCCGCGTCCCGCCCGGCGATCCCGCGTTCCCTCAGCAGTGCCGGCAGCGCCAGGTTCGCGTAGGAATCGCGTTCGCTCACCGCGCGCAGCACGTCGAATGCGGCCCGCCGGGCCGGGTCCAGCGGTGTGCGCTGCGGACGCCGGCCCGGCCCGCGGGTGGGCCGCCGATCGCTCACGAGGCCCTCGGCACGTCGAGGCGGGCACCGCGCGCCCAGTCGGCCGCATTCATCGGCTTCTTCCCCGGCGGTTGAACTGTGCCCAATTGCACTGCGCCCGAACCGGTTCCGATCAGTACCCGGTTGCGTTCGACCCGGATCTCCCCCGCCGCCAGGTCGGCCTCCTCGGCCAGGGTCACCGGACCGAGCTTGATCCGGGTGTCACCGATCATCGTCCACGCACCCGGGTTCGGGGTGACCGCGCGCAGCCGCCGCTCGACGACGTGCGCGGGCAGCTCCCAGCGCACCCGCGCCCCGTCGACGGTGAGCTTCGGCGCCACACTGATGCCCTCGGCGGGTTGCGGCGCCGGGGTCAACGAACCGTCCTCGATCCCGTCGAGCGTCGCCTCGAGCAGACCCGCACCCGATTCGGCGAGCCGGCCCAGCAGATCGCCCGCGGTGTCATCGGGCCTGACCGTCTCGGTCACCACGCCGTACACCGGCCCACTGTCCAGACTGCGCTCGATCTGGAACGTGGTGGCCCCCGTGACGGTGTCCCCGGCCGCGATCGCGGCCTGCACCGGCGCGGCACCCCGCCACGCCGGCAGCAGCGAGAAGTGCAGGTTCACCCAGCCGTGGCGGGGCACCGCGAGCAATTCGTCGCCCAGCAGCGCGCCGTAGGCCACCACGGGACAGCAGTCGGGGGCCAGCGCGGCCAGTTCGGCGACGAATTCGGCGGTGTTCGGCCGCGGCGGCTTGAGTACCGGGATCCCGTGCTCGGCCGCCAGTGCCGCCACCGGCGACGGGGCCGGTTTACCGCGCCGGCCGGCGGCCGCGTCCGGTCGGCTCAGCACGGCGACGATGTCGTGGTGCGGGGAGGCGATCAGGCGGTGCAACGACGGCAGTGCGGGTTCGGGGGTACCGGCGAACACCAAACGCATCCGGCCAGTCTAGGGGTGCGTCGCGCACCGTCCTCGCACGCCGCGACCGCCGGTCAGCTCGGGACCTTGTAGTACTCGCGTTCCCTGCCCCCGGCCATGCCGGCGGCGAACATCCACGGGATGGTGGTGACCAGCCGGTTCAGCGTGGCGACCGCATCGTTGTAGTACTGCCGGGCGAACGCCAGCTTGTCCTCGGTGTCGGCGAGGTTGCGCTGCAGGTCCAGGAAGTTGTTCGACGAGTTCAGTTGCGGGTAGCTCTGGCCGAGCGCCATCACCTGTCCGACTGCGTTGTCGAACTGCTGCTCGGCGGCGCTGCGCTGCGCGACGGATTTCCCGGCGGTAGCCGACGTCAGCGCTGCCCGGGCATCCGACACGTGATCCAGGATCGCCTTCTCGTGCGCCGCGAAAGTGCCCACGGTGCTGATCAGTGCCGGGATCAGTGACGCCCGCCGGGTCAACTGCACGTCGATGCCGCCCAGCGCTTCGTCCACCCGGACGTCTGCCGACCGGATCTTGTTGTAGCCCAACACGAATCCGACCGCGATGGCCACCACCACCAGCAGCGCCAGCACCAACACGAATCTCATCATGAGCACCTCACCAGGAACCTCCTCCTCCGCCGCCGCCACCACCGCCACCGCCGCCACCCCCGCCGCCACCGCCGCCACCACCACTGGAGGACGACGACTGCGACGCGGTGTAGGCGCCGATGGACGACGACAACGCCGACTCGAAACTGTCGAAACTCACCGAACCGGACGAATCCCCGCCGAACCACGACGAGGACCTATCCGACGAGTGGTACCAATCCGGTTGCGGGGCAGGCGTTCCCATCATCGCCTGGTACTTCTTGGCCCACAGGGCGGCGGCGCCGGCAGCCAGCGCGAACGGCAGGTAGGCGGCATAGAGATCCTTGCGGGCGGCGAAATCGAACCGCGCCTCCGCCGAATCGGTGACCAGCATGCGATGGAAACCGCCTGCCCGCGACCACAATTCGCGCCCCGCAGGGGTGCGCCGAGTGCCCACCCCCGAACGCCACGACAGTGCCGAACACAGGAAGAAGGCCGCAAACGGCAGCACCCACATGGTGGCCGGGAACAGCCAGCGGATCGCCGCGGTGACCGCCAGTACCAGGGCGACCAGATTTGCGACCCGGACCCAGTGCTCCACCCGGTGCGGCGCGGTGAACCCACCCGAGCGGGCCCAGGTGTGCACCGTCGCACCGATGGTGCCCTTCGCCTCGGTAAGGCGTTCACCGGCCTTGACACCGCCGCCGGCGTTGAACTCCCCACCGGGTCGCTCGATGCCGAGGGTGGCAGCCACGGCGCCGGCGACCGGGTCGACCGACGCCCACTCCGGGCTCGGCAGATAGCGCAGCGTCCACTTCTTCTTGCTCGTCTGGCGCAGGTCGATCAGCTGCCGGTCGGCCAGGTGGAACAGCGTGGCCGTCAGCGCCTGCGGGCCAACCGATTCGGTCCGGATGTACTCGCTCTGCACCGGACCGATGCCCGCCGGCGGCTCGTACTGCAGCGGGAACGGGGGCGGCTTCTCCACGGTCGAGCGGTACATCAGGAGCCCGGCGGCCGCGCCGGCCAGCGTCAGCGCCGCCACCCAGATGACGCCGCGCATCGACCGGCCCAGGATCCGGTCCCACTTGTACGACCACGGCAACTCCACCCGCGCCGGGGTGGCCATGTCGACGCCGGCGCGAACGGTGACCGGGGTCCGCGGCGCGAGGTCGGTCGCGCTGACCGTCAACGTCCGTCCGGCGTCGCCGCCGATCGTCAGGTCCGTGCACGCACGCCCGACCCCGCTGCCGACCGAGCACTGGGCCCCGGTGATCGGCGCGGGCAGGGTGACGGTGATATCGGCGTGCTCGATCTGGTTGTTCCACGACGGTGCGATGACGTTCCAATAGAAGACCGAGGGAGACTGCCGCCCGGTGTCGCCGGTCGAACCGGCGAACTCCTTGTGCTCCCCGGTGGTACCGGGATCGATGACGCCGGGAATGGTGTAGCGGATCTCGAAGACGTGTGTGCCGTAGTCGAGGTAGCTGCCCGGATCGCCGATCTTGGCGACCCGGAACCGATCCCCGTCCTCCCACAGCATCTTGTACTGCATCGGCGCTCCGTCCATCAGCACCGAGATGACGTTCGGTTCCTGCCGGACCCCGGAATCGTTGGGGTTGGCGACATCCCAGTACCGGAAGATGCCGTGCCGGTCGCCGGGGAACTCACCGGTGATGGTTTCGACGGCATCCAGGTTGCCGGCCGCATCGATGCGGAAGTCGGCCTGGAAATCGGAGATGGTGACCGGATCGCTGGCCGGCCCGGCCTGCGACAAACCGGAGAACGGCAACGGCCACAACACCCCGACGACGACGAACAGCGCCGCGATCGTCAACCAGATCGCCCTGCGGACCCCCGACATGCCCATCACCCTATGTGCAGCGGGTCGATCTGGACGCGCACCGGCACATTCTCCCGACGCGCGCTGAGGACGGCCGTCGCGCGGCGCAGGGCGGCGGCCAGCGCCAGGCCCTGCCCCCGCGGAACCCGGACCAGCATCCGAACCACCTCGAGCTGCGCATCGACGCCGGCGGGCCGGCGCACCCCGACCGGCAGGTCCACCGGCCCGAGCACCTCGACATCCCCGGCGAAGCGGCACTCCCGCAGCAACCCGTCGGTGGCCGCGGCCGGTCCGTCCAGCACCGCCAGATGCACGGCGGGTGGCAGACCGACCTCGGCCCGGGCATCCAGTTCGGCCTCGGCGTGCCCGACCGGATCCCACCGGATGAGTGCCTGCACGGTCGGGATGGCCGACTCCGCGACCACGGCGACGACTCCGCCGTCGGCGCGACTGCGCACCAGGGCGGCCGCCGACAGCCAGCGCCGCAACGTGTCCTCGGCGGCGCGCAGATCCTGCCGGCCCAACAACGCCCAGCTGTCGAGCAGCAGTGCCGCGCCATATCCCGACGGTGCCCGCGGCTCGGCGCCGGGCGTCGCCACCACCAGCGCCGGGCCCGCACCGATCTCACCGACCATCGACTCACCCGACGACGTGACAACCTGCGCCCCGGCGAACGCGCGACCGAGTTCTTCGGCCGTGCGCCGGGCGCCGGTCACCACCGCGCGCACCTCGGCCGAACCGCAGCGCGCACACCGTAGGGCGGCGTCGGCCCGCCCGCACCACCGGCACTGCGCCGAACTACCGGCCGCGCTCAGCGCCAGCGGCCCTGTGCAATGCCGGCAGCGGGCAATGTTCCGGCACCGGTTGCAGGCCAGCGACGGCACGTAGCCGCGGCGCGGTACCTGGACCAGCACCGGATGGCCGTCGGCCAGGGCCTGCCGGGCCGCCCGCAACGCCACCGACGGCAGCCGGGCGGTGCGCGCCGCGGGGTCCCGCTCGTCGGCGTAGCCACCGTCGTCCAGCGGTACGACACGCGGCGCGCGGGCCCGCACGGTCTGCCGGGTGGCCACCACGTCGTGCGCCCAGCCGCTGCGGACCAGCGCCTGTGCCTCCGCGGTGCGGGCGTACCCGCCGATCAGCGCCGCGCAGCGCAATTGGTGCGCGCGCAGCATCGCCACTTCGCGGGCGTGCGGGTAGGGGGCCCGCGGTTCGGCCAGCGTGTCGTCGCCGTCGTCCCAGACGATCACCAGGCCCAGGTTCTGCACCGGTGCGAAAACCGCACTGCGGGTGCCGATCACCAGGCGCGCCTGCCCCCGCAGCACGGAGAGCCAGCGCCGGTAGCGTGCCGCGGGCCCCAGCCCGGCCGAGAGCGCGACGACGCCGTCGGGGCCGCAGCGCGGCAGCGCACTGGCCGACAGCGCGTCGACGTCCCGCTGATCGGGAACCACGACGAGCACGCTGCGCCCGCCGCTGATGGTGGCGGCGGCCGCCTCGGCCAGCCGATCCGTCCATCGCTCACCGGGCAGGGCCTGCCAGATGGCCCGGGCCGCCCGCCCGGAGTGCAGCGCGTCGAGCAGCTGGCCGCCTCGGGCATACGAATCCCAGCCCGACACGTCCGGCATCGGAAGATCGGCAAGTATTGGTGGCGAAACACTTTCACGTTCCACCTTGGCGTGCCGCGGTGGCACGGCCAACCGCAGCACATCGGCGCGGGTACCCGCGTACCGGGCCGCCACGGCGTCGACCAGGCGGCGCACATCCCCGGTGAGCACCGGCTCCGGCGACACCACCCGGTCCAGCCAGCCCAGCCGACCGTCGTGGTCGGTGTCGTTGCGCCGTTCCAGCACGAACGCGTCCACCAGTCGGCCGTGGAACCGCACCCGGACCCGCACCCCCGGCTGGGCGTCGTCGGACTGCTCGGCGCTCACCAGGTAGTCGAACTCGCGATCCAGGTGCGGCACACCGAGCATCGGCAGCACCCGCACGATCGGCTCGTGCTCGGCCGCCTGCCGCTCGGTGGTCACGTGGACGGTGTAGCAGAACCGACCGACGAACGCCGGAAGATCAGGCCCGCGACGATCAGCACCATCGCGGCCGCGTACGCCCACCAGATCGGCACCGCCAGCGCCTGGTCCCGCCGGATGAACTCGCTGATCCCGATCATCGCGTCCGAAACGGCGAAGCACAGCGCCCCCAGCGCCGTCCACGGCGTGGGCAGGCGCGCCAGCAGCGCGGAACCGACCATCGCGGCCAGCACCAGCATGTAGACGGTGACCGGAACGGTCAGGCCGTCAGCGGCCAGATGGGGCCAGAACCACACCAGCAGGCCGACACACGCCGCCACCACGACGGCACCCAGGACCACCCGCGGCCGGGTCGGCGCGGCCAGCGGCAGCAGCGCACCCAGGAAGCACAGGTGCGCCAGCAGGAACGCCGACAACCCGCCGACGAACGACGGCGGCCACCACGGGATCGCCAGCAGGAAATCGCCGGCCGCGGAGAACAGCAGCGCGGGCAGCAGCCAGCGACGCTCCCGGGCGATGGGATGGGCCAGGACGGCGACCGCCAGCAACACCGCCATCGCCGACTTCAGCGCGGGCTGGGCCCAGAACTGACCCGTCAGCGCAGCGCCCGGGGCCACCCTGGACCAGATGGCGACCAGCACGACCCCGTACACCGCGCCGACGACGGCCGCGGCCAGCCACCACCTGTGCATCTGCCGAAGGTACTGCACGCGCGCGCCCGCGCCGGCGGGCGCCGCACCTATGGTGAATGCATGACACGCCCGGGCATCGATCCCGTCATCAAGAAGGTCATGGACGCCGTACCGCTGGAATTCTCCATCGACGACGGTGCCGTGGTGGCACGCGAACGGCTGCGGGCCGTCAAACCGCCGGCCGAATTGCTACCGCAGATGCGCATCGAGGAACGCGTCGTCGGCCACGGCGACATCGACGACATTCCGGTCCGGATCTACTGGCCGCCGATCGAGCAGCACAGCGACCTGCCAGTGGTGGTCTTCTACCACGGGGGCGGCTGGTGCATCGGCGACCTGGACACCCATGACCACGTCGCACGCGCCCATGCCGTCGGCGCCGAGGCCATCGTGGTGTCCGTCGACTACCGGCTGGCTCCCGAACATCCGTATCCGCAGGGCGTGCAGGACGCCTGGGCTGCCCTGCAGTGGGTCGGCGAGAACGTGACCGACCTCGGCGGCGACCCGAAACGCATTGCCGTTGCCGGTGATTCGGCCGGCGGCAACCTGTCGGCGGTGATGGCGCTACGGGCCCGGGACAACGGCGGGCCACCGCTGATCTTCCAACTGCTGTGGTACCCCGTGGCCGTCGGCGACCTGTCCCTGCCGTCGTTCACCGAGAACGCCGGCGCGCCGATGCTCGGCGAGGACGTCAGCGCCGCGTTCCTGCACTGGTACGTACCGGACTTCGATTTCGCCGACCCGGGGTCGCTGCCCACCGACCTGGCACCGGCCAACGCGGAATCCCTGGCCGGGTTGCCGCCCGCCTACATCGGCACCGCCGAACACGACCCGTTGCGCGACGACGGCGCCAAGTACGCCGAAATGCTCACCGCCGCAGGCGTTCCCGTCACACTGAGCAACGAGCCGACGATGATCCACGGCTACATCAGCCTGGCACTGGTCTCGCCCGTCGCCGCCGAGGCGTTCGACCGCGGCCTGGCCGCCCTGAACCGCGCTCTGCACCCCGGTGTGTAGACTTTGCTGACCAACCATCGTGCGAGTGCCGATGGGGACATCACCCGAGGGCGAGCTGTGTCGGAGTGGCCTTTCGTGGCACGGTCCGAGGAGTTTCGGGTTGCGTTGGGGGCGCTGGTAACTCACTCGGAGCACAGTGGTGTCATCCTGCGGGGCGATGGCGGTGTCGGCAAGACCACCCTGGCTCACCTGTTGGCCGAGCGGCTGGTCGCCGACGGCTGGAACAAACGGACCGTGCTCGGCACCAAGACCGGCCGCGCCGTGCCCCTCGGCGCATTCAACCCGGTGGTCTTCATCGAGGACGCCCGCGAGCCCGCCGTTATGCTGTCCACGGCATACCGCGAACTGGCCGCCGGCGAGAAGACGCTGCTCGTCGTCGACGACGCCCAGTACCTCGACCCCCTGTCGGCCCTGCTCGTCTCACAGCTCGCGATGGGCGGCCGGCTGCGGCTGATCGTCACCTGCCGCTCGGGGGAACCCGTGCATGACGCCATCGCCGCGCTGTGGAAGGAAGACCTGCTACAGCGCGTCGACCTCGAGCCCTTCAGCCGGTCGGAGACCGCCGAACTGGTGTCGTCGGTGGTGGACGGCGAGGTCGACGACCTGGCCGTGGACCGGCTGCAGCACCTGTCCTCGGGCAGCCCGCTGATCCTGCGCGGGCTGGTCACCGCCGCCCTGTCCGACGGCGCCCTGGCCCAGCGCGACGGCCGGTGGGCCATGAATTCCGAGTTCCACTTCGACCCCGACCTGACCGAGGTCGTCGAGTCACAGCTCAACACGCTGACTCCGGCACAGCGCGAGGTGGCCGAGATCGTCGCGACCGCCGAGGTATTGGACTGGCGGATCCTGCGCGAGCTGTGCGACAGCGAGGACATCGCCGGCGCCGAGCGCGCGGGTGCGGTGCAGGTGGTCAGCGACGGCACCCAGACCCTGGTCCAGATCGCCAACCCCATCCTGGGCGAGGTCATCCGCCAGCGGTGCGGGCTCGCGCGCACCCGGGTGCTCAATACGATGCTGGCGCAGAGCTTTTCGAAGCACCTCGAGCGCACCCGGGCGGTATCGGGCACGGAGCGCACCGACGTGCGCACCACCATCCAGCTCGCGCAGTTCACCATCCACAGCGACAACCCGGCCGACCTCGGACTGGTGGTCAGCACCGCCGCGAGTGCGGTCACGATGGCCAACCTCACCCTCGGCGAGGAACTCGCCCGGTTCGCCTGGGACCAGGGTGGTTCCATCGACGCCGCCATCGTGCTGGCCGACTCGCTGGCCTGGCAGGGCCGCGGCCCCGAGGCCGAGGCGATCCTGGCCGCCCTGGACCCCGACGGCACCGACATCTGGGCCACCCTGCGGTGGGGCGGCGTACGCGCGGCGAATCTCTTCTTCGGTTGTGGCCGACCCGACGCGGCGCGTGAGGTCCTGGCGACGGTGAACCGGCGCGTTCCCCCGGGCCAGGACATGTATGCGATGGCCGCCATCGAGGCGGCGTTCGCCTTCTTCGGCCGGGATCTGCCGACCGCCGTCGCCGTCGGTCAGGACGCCCTGGGTTCGGAGATCCTGCCCACCGCGGCGGTGTGGGCGGCCCTGGCCACCGGGGGCGCCCTGGCCCTGTCCGGCAGGTTCGCCGAGGGCATCGACGTCGCCGAAATCGGTTCCCGCGCAGCCGAATCCTGCGAGTCCGGGCCACAGCGCTACGCGCTCGGCTTCATCGAGATCTTCGCCCTGACCGGCAGCGGCGACCTGGCGGCGGCCGAACAGGTGTGCCAGCACTACACCGCGATGACGTCCGGGGTGCCGCAGGCCGAGGCCATCGTCGCCGCGCTCAACGGGCGGCTCCAGCTCGCCCAGGGCATGCTCGCATCGGCGTGCGAACAGCTGCAGCGCTCGCTGTGGGCGATGTCCGGCTCGCTGCCACCGACCTGGGTGATGCTGGTGGCCGCCTGGCTGGCCCAGGCCGAAGGAGCGCGCGGCGACGCCGAAGCCGCCGCCGCGGGACTGGCCAAGGCCGAGGAGGCCAACGGACCGCACGTCGCCGTCTTCGAGCCCGAGCTCGCCCTCGCACGGGCCTGGGTGTGCGCCGCCGGCGGTCAGACCACCACGGCACGTGAGCACGCGGTGTCGGCGGCACGCATCGCCCGGGCCGCCCAGATGCACACCATGGAGATCGCCGCCCTGCACTGCGCCATCCGGCTGGGCGACCGCTCACAGGCCGCGCGGCTGGGCCAGTTGAGCCGGCTCGCACCCAGCCTCATGACGACGGCCGTGGCGGCCCACGCCCGCGGTCTGGGCGACCGCGACGGCGATGTCCTCGACGACGCGTCCCGGCAGTTCGAAGGATTCGGCGCCCTCGGGCTCGCCGCCGACGCCGCCGCGCACGCCGCGGGCGAGCACGACCGGGCCGGAGCGCGTGCGAAGGCGTTCGAGTCGTCGTCCCGGGCACAGCGGCTGGCCACCCGCGGCAGTGTCCACACGCCCGCCCTGGATGCGCTCGACACGCCGCTGCCGATCACCGAACGGGAACGGGAGATCGCGACACTCGTCGGTGACGGCCTGACCAACCGGCAGGTCGCCGACCGGCTCGGGGTCTCCGTCCGGACCATCGACGGGCACCTGTACCGGATCTTCGGCAAGCTCGGGATCGACGACCGCGACCAGCTGGCCCAGCTGATCCGCGCCGGCCGGCACCCGGATGGTCGTTGAGGTAGGTACCTACCCCAACGCGGCGCGCTGACCGGGGTAGGACGCCCGAAAGCCCAGACAGCGATGCGAAAGCGCTGAGAAACACCTGATAACGGGACCCGGAGCGGCGATTTCAAGGCTCGACGGGCGACTTCCGGGTGCGCCGGCCGCCGCCGACCACGCCCTTTTCGGGTAGTCGCCTACCCTAGCCGCGCTTGCGTCGACCTCCGGATACTGGATACCAACAGCGGCCCTCACCGAGGCGGGCCGAGAAAGAGAAAGGCAGGCCACCCGATGGCTACCACCACCCTGAACCGGACCGTCATCGCCGCACTCCACGCGGACGCCGAAGCCCATCCACACGAGATCGCGGAGTCGGCGCTGTTCGACATGATCCTGCGCGCCGAAGGGCTGCAGATCGACGGCTTCGAAACCGATACCGTCACCATCGCCCACGCGGCATAACCGCGTCACGCGCATCGCGCGCGAACAGACGGAAAGGGCCCCTACTCCATCCCGGAGAGGGGCCCTTTCCGTCTGTTCGTCAGGTCGGTCAGACCGATCCCCATTGTCCGACTCCTCAACGGCGCTCGTCCCTCGCGCCGCATCGTCGTCAGACCGACGCCTTGAGCTCCTCGACCTTGTTCAGCTGCTCCCACGGCAGATCCACATCCGTGCGTCCGAAGTGGCCATACGCCGCGGTCTGCGCGTAGATGGGGCGCAGCAGGTCCAGATCGCGCACGATCGCACCGGGGCGCAGATCGAAGACGCTGGTGATGGCCTTCTCGATGCGGGCCGGGTCGACGGTCTCGGAGCCGAAGGTCTCGACGAACAACCCGACCGGGGCGGCCTTGCCGATGGCGTAGGCGACCTGCACCTCGACCCGCTCGGCCAGGCCGGCGGCGACGACGTTCTTGGCCACCCAGCGCATCGCGTACGCAGCCGAGCGGTCCACCTTCGACGGATCCTTGCCGGAGAACGCACCGCCGCCGTGGCGCGCCCAGCCGCCATAGGTGTCGACGATGATCTTTCGCCCGGTCAGGCCGGCGTCACCCATCGGGCCGCCGACGACGAACGTGCCGGTCGGGTTCACCAGCAGGCGGAAGTCCGAGGTGTCCATCGTGTCGTGGCCCAGGTCGGCCAGCACGGTGTTGACGACCTTCTCGCGGATGTCGGGGGCCAGCGTCGCCTCCAGGTCGATGTCGGCGGCGTGCTGGGTGGACAGCACCACGGTGTCCAGCCGCACCGGCGTATTGCCCGAGTATTCGATGGTGACCTGGGTCTTGCCGTCCGGCCGCAGGTAACCAAGGATGCCGTCCTTGCGGACCTTGGTCAGCTGCCGGGACAGCCGGTGCGCCAGCGCGATGGGCAGCGGCATCAACTCCGGGGTGTCGTTGATGGCGTACCCGAACATCAGGCCCTGGTCGCCGGCACCCTGCGAGTCCAGCGGGTCCTTCTCGCCCTCGACCCGCGCCTCGTAGGCCGTGTCGACACCGACCGCGATATCCGGGGACTGCGCGCCGATGCCGATGTTGACACCGCAGGTCGCGTAGTCGAAGCCCTTGTCGGAGTGGTCGTAGCCGATCTCCTTGATGCGGTCCCGGACGATCAGCGGGATGTCGGCGAACGCTTCCTTGGCCGACGTGGTGACCTCACCGATGACGTGCACCTGGCCGGTGGTCACCGCCGTCTCGACCGCGACGCGCGACTTCGGGTCACCCGCGAGCAGCGCATCCAGGATGGAGTCGCTGATGGCGTCACAGATCTTGTCGGGATGTCCTTCGGTCACCGACTCACTGGTGAACAGCCGACCACTCACGTTGCAGTTTCCTTCCGGATAAGAGGCAAATCTTCGTTCATCGAAGCACAGGGCAGAACACGGGACGTCAATCGCCCCGGACGATGCTCGCGATCGCATCCACAATACGGCTGGCCATCAATGTCTTCGACCCGAGCTCCAGCGCAGCCTCGGTACCGTCGGCCGACAGCAACCAGCCGGCATTGTTGTCGACCTCGAACGCGCGGCCCTCGCCCACCGCGTTGACCACCAGCAGATCGCAGCCCTTGCGGCGCAGTTTCGCCCGGGCGTGGAACAGGACATCGCCGTTGGCGTCGCCCGTTTCGGCCGCGAAGCCGACGATCGCGCGCATGTCGGGCAGCTGACCGGCCGCCCGGGACCGCACCGCCCCGGCCAGCACGTCGTCGTTGCGCAGCAGGTCGATGGTGCTGGGTTCGCTGTCGGCACCCTTTTTCATCTTCGTGGTTGCAACGTGGGCGGGCCGGAAGTCGGCCACGGCGGCGGCCATCACGAGGACGTCGGCGTCCGGGGCATGCTTGGAGACCGCGTCGGCCAGCTGGGCGGCCGATCCGATGTGCACCACCTCGACGCCGGCCGGATCGGCCAGCGCAGCGGTGTTGCCCGCGATCAGGGTCACCTCGGCGCCGCGCTGGGCGGCCACCCGGGCCACCGCGTAACCCTGTTTGCCCGAGCTGCGGTTACCGATGAACCGGACCGGATCGAGGGGTTCGCGGGTGCCGCCGGCGCTCACCAGCAGCCGGATTCCGGACAGGTCGTACGGCAGGGCGTCGCCGCGCTCGAGCAGCAGCTCGGCGAAGGCGGTGATCTCCTCGGGCTCGGGCAGCCGGCCCGGACCGGTGTCGGCGCCGGTCAGCCGGCCGGACGCCGGTTCGAGGACCACCGCGCCGCGGCTGCGCAAGGTGGCCACGTTGGCGCAGGTGGCCGGATGCTGCCACATCTCGGTGTGCATCGCGGGCGCGAACAGCACCGGGCAGCGCGCGGTCAGCAGTGTCGCGGTCAGCAGGTCGTCGGCACGGCCGGCGGCGGCACGGGCCAGCACGTCGGCGGTGGCCGGCGCGACGATGACGAGATCGGCCTCCTGGCCGATCCGGACGTGCGGAACCTCATGGACGTCGTTGAAGACCCCGGTATGGACGGGGAAACCGGACAGCGCCTCGAACGTGGCGGCGCCGACGAACTTCAGCGCCGATTCGGTGGGAACCACCCGCACCTGGTGGCCCGCCTCGGTCAATTGGCGGACGACCGAGCAGGCCTTGTAGGCGGCAATGCCGCCGGCGACGCCGACGACGATGCGCTTACCGGTCATGGGCGGCGCGGTTCCCGGCTACTCGCCCTCGGTGTGCTCGAGGAGGTCGCCGTGGATCTCGCGCATCGCGATCGACAGCGGCTTCTCCTGCAGGCCCGGCTCGACCAGGGGACCGACGTACTCGAGGATGCCGTCACCGAGCTGGTTGTAGTAGTCGTTGATCTGGCGGGCGCGCTTGGCGGCATAGATGACCAGCGCGTACTTGCTGGACGCGCGGTCGAGCAGCTCGTCGATCGGCGGGTTGGTGATGCCCAGCGGAGTGTCGTAGGAACCGATGCCATCGGCTGCCGAATCGGCGGGCAGGGTGTCGGCGTGCGAGTTGGTCACAGTGCGGTTCTCCGGGGTCTCTCGAATTTCGTGGGGGTCTCAGGGGCAGTTCTGGTGGGCCGTCTCAGGGCCTGGGCGGCGGTTCCGGACGCCATCAGGGCGCGTCGGGCGTAGTTCCCACCAGCAAGGATACCAATTCAGCGCAGGCAGACTCCAATTGGCTGTTCACGACGACCACGTCGAAGTCATCCTGGGATGCCAATTCGGCGCGGGCGGTGGCCAGCCGGCGTTCACGCACCTCAGCGGTCTCGGTACCGCGGCCGAGCAGGCGCGCTTCCAGGGCTTCCCAGCTCGGCGGTGCCAGGAACACCGCCACCACCTCCGGCAGGGCCGCCTTGACCGCCCTGGCCCCGGCGAGGTCCACCTCGATGAGAACGGGGCGACCGGCGGCCATGGCCTGCCGAACCGGCTGCGCAGGGGTGCCCGAACGATGCAGACCGCCGTGAATTTCCGCCCATTCGAGCAGTTCACCGCGGTCGATCAGATGGGAGAAGGCGTCCGGCGTCACGAACTGGTAGTCGACACCATCGATCTCACCCGGGCGGGGTGCCCGGGTGGTCGCCGAGACGCTGAAGTACAGGTCGGGGACGCGTTCGCGCAGACAGCGAACGACCGTCGACTTCCCGACCGCGGAGGGACCGGCCAGCACAACCACCCGGCCGTGCCGGTCCGGTCCCCCGTCAGCGATCGCGGACCTCTCTCAGGAGGGGTCGAACTTTTCCAGCAGGGCCTTGCGCTGACGATCGCCCAGGCCGCGCAGGCGGCGGGTGGGAGCGATCTCCAGCTCGGTCATGATCTCCTGGGCCTTGACCTTGCCGACCTTGGGCAGGGCCTCCAGCAGAGCGGAGACCTTCATCTTGCCCAAGACCTCATCGGTCTCGGCATCCTTGAGGACCTGCTTGAGGTTGGTGCCGCCGCGCTTGAGCCGATCCTTGAGCTCAGCCCGTGCACGACGCGCGGCAGCAGCCTTCTCCAACGCAGCTGCACGCTGTTCGTCGGTCAACTGGGGAAGTGCCACGGTTCCTCCGTCTCATTGCGATTTTCGGTGCTTGTTGGGGTGTTCCCGCCGAAGGCTATCGGCTCCCTCGGACATTCCCACCGCAACGCTGCACCGATCTTTACTTGTCTCGGCCGGGGTACTCCAGCCAGCGACGACGACCGTACCCAGGCTGACGGACGAAATCTAACCCCACCCCCTGCTTTCCTCGGCGAAGACCCAGCGTGTAGGGCTCCGGGAAATCCGTCGGCACTCGCGCACCCGATTGCGCCAACAGGTCCCCCGCGACGCCGACCGCCACCGCCGGGCGCGCTGAACATGCAGTTCAGAGGCCGTTTAGCGGGTTGCCGGGCAACTCCGTCGAACGTCCCGGGTCGCCGTCGCGGACGCGTCGGGACGTCCCAGGATGGCCGCCGAATCGGCCCAAAGTCCCCGCGGCGTGTCGCGCGTGTCGGGATCGGCCGCAACACTGCTGGAAGTTCTCAGGTTGTCGATATGCCTGGCACAGGTTCGGTCCTTAGGTTGGGTATCGATGCGGCTGGTTCACCCGGCTCCCCCCAACCGGCAGCCAACCGCAGATGTGCGCCAACCCCCCGACCCGGCGCGCTGCAAGGGCCGACGGAGCATTACTCCGCCGGCCCTTTGCACGTCTGCCCCCGGGCGCATATCCAGGCCTGATCCTGTTGTTACCAAACGGTTTTCGTCTCGTAGTTGCCCCGTACCCGGATGCACAGCCGGCGCCCAGTGCGGGCACGGCGCCGACCCAGAACCGGCCCATAGCGTCGCTCGGTGTGGGGATCGACCCCACGAATTCGACCGAACGGAGTTGACCGGATGAATATCAGGCGCATCGCGTGCGCATCGACGCTCACCGCAGGAATCGGACTCGCCGGACTGCTCGGCGTCGGCATCGGCACCGCCGGCGCCGATCCCGGCCAGCCCTGCGGCGCCCCGAACGCCCCGCAGTGCCAGAACCATGATCCGCACGGTGATCAGGGCCGGCAGGGCAATCAGGGCCCGCAGTGGCAGCCCGACGCACCGGTCGACTGGCAGCACCGCGGCATTGACCAGGGCCGTCAGGATCACCAGCCGTTCACGTGGAACGGCCAGCGCGTCGAACCGCTGCGGGCCGGCAACGGCGATGGCTGGGGCTTCTGGTTCCTGGGGCAGTGGATCCGGCTCTGACGCCGGATTCCCACGTCAGGCGAGGTGAGCCACCGCATCGCGCAGCCGTTCGGCGGCTGCGCGCACGGCGGCCACCTCGGGTCCGGCCCGCAGCACCTCGCGGGATACCGCGGGCAATAGCTGGCCGGGGCGCGCGCCGCCCAGGCCGGCCAGGGTCTCGGGACGGCCGCCCTGGGCTCCCACTCCGGGCACCAGGACCGGCCCGCCCAGACCGCTGACGTCGGGCACCTCGGTCAGGGTGGCGCCGACGACGACGCCCACCAGCCCAGGATCGGCGGCGTTGACGGCGGCCGCGGCGTCCACGACGGACTGCGCGACGGTCCGGCCGTCCGCCCGGACGGCGCGCTGGACTCCGGCGCCCTCCGGGTTGGAGGTGGCGGCCAGCACGAACACACCGCGGTCGTGCGCCGCAGCGGTGTCCAGCAGCGGCTGTAGCGAGCCGAAGCCGAGGTACGGCGAGGCCGTCACCGCATCACACGCCAGCGGGCCATCGGCCGCCCATGCGGCGGCATAGGCGGCCATAGTGGTACCGATGTCGCCGCGTTTGGCGTCGGCGAGTACCAGGACGCCGTTGGCCCGCAGTTCGGCCATCGTGCGCTCGAGGACGGCGAAGCCGGCCGACCCGTAGGTCTCGAAGAACGCCACCTGGGGTTTGACGATCGCGAATCCGGCGAAGGCGGCCACGCACACATCACAGAAGGCGGCCAGACCATCGGCGTCGGCCGTCAGCCCCCACGCGGCGAGCAGTTCCGGATGCGGGTCGATCCCCGGGCACAGCGGCCCCCGGCCGGCGACCGCGGCCGTCAGCCGGGAACCGAATCCGCTCACGGCCGGCGGTCCAGCGCGTGATGCAGTTCCTGCAGCGACTGCACACCGATGTCACCACGGATGCCGGCCTCGATCCCCTGCACGGCCGCCGAAGCGCCCTGCACGGTGGTCACGCACGGGATGTTCATCTGCACGGCGGCCGAACGGATCTCGTAGCCGTCGATGCGCGGCCCGGAGTTGCCGTAGGGCGTGTTGATCACCATGTCGACCGCGCCGGCCCGGATCGCCTCGACCGCCGACATCTCCGGCCGGCCGCCGCCCGGCTGCTCGAAGTGCTTGCGCACCACCTCGACAGGAATCCCGTTGCGCCGCAGCATCTCCGCCGTACCGTCGGTGGCCAGCACCCGGAACCCGAGGTCGGCCAGGCGTTTGACCGGGAACACCAGGGAACGTTTGTCCCGGTTGGCCACCGACACGAAGATGGTGCCCGAAGCGGGCAGTGAACCGTAGGCGGCGGTCTGACTCTTGGCGAACGCACTGCCGAAGTTCGAGTCGATTCCCATGACCTCGCCGGTGGACTTCATCTCCGGACCCAGCAGCGAGTCGACGTTGGAACCGTCGGCGCGGCGGAACCGGTGGAAGGGCAGAACGGCTTCCTTGACCGCAATCGGCGCATTCGGGGCCGGGGTGGCACCGTCGCCCTCGGCGATCAGGATGCCCTCGGCGCGCAGCTGGGCGATGCTCTCCCCCAGCATGATCCGCGCGCAGGCCTTGGCCAGCGGCACCGCGGTGGCCTTGGACACGAACGGCACGGTCCGGCTGGCCCGCGGGTTGGCCTCGAGCACGTAGAGGACGTCGTCCTTCAGGGCGTACTGCACGTTCAGCAGTCCGACCACGCCGATACCGTGCGCAATGGCCTCGGTGGCCCGGCGCACCGCGGCAATGTCGCTGCGGCCCAACGTAACCGGTGGCAGCGCGCAGGCCGAGTCGCCGGAATGGATGCCGGCCTCCTCAATGTGCTCCATCACGCCGCCGATGTACACCTCGGTGCCATCGCAGAGCGCGTCGACGTCGATCTCGATGGCATCCTCGAGGAACCGGTCGACCAGGACCGGGTGTTCCGGGGACAGTTCGGTCGCGCGCTCGATGTAGCCCTTCAGATTCTCCTCGTCGTACACGATCTCCATGCCCCGGCCACCGAGCACGTAGGAGGGCCGCACCAGCACCGGATACCCGATGTCACCGGCGATCTTGCGGGCCTGCTCGAAACTGGTCGCGGTGCCGAACCGCGGAGCGGGCAGCCCCGCGCCGATCAGCACCTCACCGAACGCGCCGCGATCCTCGGCCAGGTCGATCGCCCGCGGACTGGTGCCGACGATCGGGACACCGGCCCGCTCGAGGCGTTCGGCCAGTCCCAGCGGGGTCTGCCCGCCCAGCTGCACGATCACACCCACCACACCGGGTCCGCCGGCCCCGGAGCCCTGTTCGGCGCGGTAGACCTCGAGCACGTCCTCGAACGTCAGCGGTTCGAAGTACAACCGGTCGGCGGTGTCGTAGTCGGTGGACACCGTCTCCGGATTGCAGTTGACCATGACGGTCTCGAATCCGGCCTGGCTCAACGTGGTTGCCGCGTGCACACAGCTGTAGTCGAACTCGATGCCCTGACCGATGCGGTTGGGCCCGGATCCCAGGATGAGCACCTTGGGCCGGTCGGTCTGCGGGGCCACCTCGGTCTCGGCGGCGGGATCGAGTTCGTAGCTCGAGTAGTGGTACGGAGTGCGGGCCTCGAACTCGGCCGCGCAGGTGTCGACCGTCTTGTACACCGGGTGGATGTTCAGCCGCTCGCGCAGTGTCCGCACTCCGGCCTCGCCGGCCAGTTCCGGTCGCAGCGCGGCGATCTGACGATCCGACAGGCCGCTGTGCTTGCACCGCCGCAGCAGGTCCTCGTCGAGAACCGCCGCCTGCAGCAGTTCGGCGCGCAGCGCCACCAAGGAGTTGATCTGGTCGACGAACCACGGGTCGACGCCGGAGGCCGCGGCCACCTGCTCGACGCCGGCGCCCAGGCGCAGCGCGTACTCGATGTCGTAGAGCCGGCCGTCCTTGGCCGTGCGCAGCCGGTGGAGAACGTCGTCGACGGAACCCTCGGGATCGGGCCCCGTCCAGAAGCCGGCCCGTTTGGTCTCCAGCGACCGCATGACCTTGCCGAGCGCCTCGATGAAGTTGCGGCCCAACGACATCGCCTCACCGACGGACTTCATGGTGGTGGTCAGGGTGTCGTCGGCGCCGGGGAACTTCTCGAATGCGAACCGTGGCGCCTTGACCACCACATAGTCCAGCGTCGGCTCGAAGCAGGCCGGGGTCTCCTTGGTGATGTCGTTGACGATCTCGTCGAGGGTGTAGCCGATGGCCAGCTTGGCGGCCATCTTGGCGATCGGGAAGCCGGTGGCCTTGGAGGCCAGGGCGCTCGACCGCGAGACCCGCGGGTTCATCTCGATGACGATCAGCCGGCCGTCGCGGGGATCGATGGCGAACTGGATGTTGCAGCCGCCCGTGTCGACGCCGACCTCGCGCAGGATCGCGATGCCCAGGTCGCGCATGTCCTGGTATTCGCGGTCGGTCAGCGTCATCGCGGGAGCCACGGTGACCGAGTCCCCGGTGTGCACGCCCATCGGGTCGAAGTTCTCGATCGAGCAGACCACCACCACGTTGTCGTGGTGGTCCCTCATGAGCTCGAGTTCGTATTCCTTCCAGCCGTAGATGGACTCCTCGATCAGCACGTTGGCGCTGGGCGATGCCGCCAGGCCGTCGCCGGCCATCCGTTCGACGTCCTCGACGGTGGCGGCCATGCCCGAGCCCAGGCCACCCATGGTGAAGCTGGGCCGCACGACCACCGGCAAGCCGAGTTCGGCCACTGTCTCGCGGACCTCGTCCATGGTGAAACACACACGGCTGCGGGCGGATTCGCCTCCCACCTTGGCGACGATGTCCTTGAAACGCTGCCGGTCCTCGCCGCGCTGGATGGCGTCGAAGTCGGCGCCGATCATCTCCACGCCGTAGCGTTCCAGCGCGCCGTTCTCGTGCAGCGCCACGGCGGTGTTCAGCGCCGTCTGCCCGCCGAGGGTGGCCAACAGCGCGTCGATCTTGTGGCCGTTGGCGGCCTGCTGGGCGATCACCTTCTCGACGAAGGCCGGGGTGATGGGCTCGACATAGGTGTGGTCGGCGTACTCCGGGTCGGTCATGATGGTCGCCGGATTCGAGTTGACCAGGCTGACCTCGATGCCCTCGGAGCGCAGGACGCGGCAGGCCTGGGTGCCCGAGTAGTCGAACTCGCAGGCCTGGCCGATGACGATGGGCCCGGACCCGATCACCAGAACGTGGTTGATGTCGGTGCGACGTGGCATTACTTCCCCACCTTGTGCGCGACCGTGCACCCTTGTGCATTTGTCAGGGGCAGATCTGCATATGGGTGCACGCTCGCGATCACTTGTCTCCCGCCATCAGGTCGACGAACTGGTCGAACAGGTACTCGGCGTCGTGCGGGCCGGCCGCCGCCTCGGGGTGGTACTGGACCGAGAAGGCCCGGCCATCGAGCAGTCGGATGCCTTCCACCACACCGTCATTGGCGCAGGTGTGGCTCACCACCGCCCGACCGAACGGTGTGTCGAACTCCTCGCCGGCCTCCCCCTCGAGGGCGAAGCCGTGGTTCTGCGCGGTGATCGCGACCCGCCCCGTCGCATGATCCATGACCGGGATGTTGATCCCGCGGTGGCCGAAGGTCATCTTGTAGGTGGACCGGCCCAGCGCGCGACCGAGGATCTGGTTGCCGAAACAGATTCCGAACAACGGGATCCCGGCACCCAGCACCTCACGGGTGACCGCGACCATCGCGTCGGCCGTCGCGGGATCGCCCGGCCCGTTGGACAGGAACACCCCGTCCGGCTTCAGGTCGGCGATCTGGGCGAAGGTGGCCGAACTGGGCAGCACGTGGCTGCGGATACCGCGCTCGGCGAAGTTGCGCGGTGTGTTGGTCTTGATGCCCAGGTCCAGCGCGGCGACGGTAAACCGATATGGCCCTTCGGGTTCCACCAGATACCCGGCATCCGTGCTGACCTGCCCGGCCAGATCGGCGCCCAGCATGGAGTCCTGCCCACGCACCCGGTCCAGTAGCTCGTCCTCGGTGGCCAGCGCCGGGCCCGAGAACACGCCGGCCTTCATCGAGCCGCGGGTGCGCAGGTGCCGCACCACCGCGCGGGTGTCGATCCCGGCGACGCCGACGACACCCTGGCGTACCAGTTCGTCGTCGAGCGTCCCGGTGGCCCGCCAGTTCGACGCCCGCGGCGACGGATCGCGCACCGCGTAGCCGGCCACCCAGATCTTGTCGTCGCGGCTCTCGCTGTCCTCACCGTTCCAGCCGGTGTTGCCGATCTGGGGCGCGGTGGCGATCACGATCTGGCGGTGATAGCTGGGATCGGTCAGCGTCTCCTGGTAGCCGGACATGCCGGTGGAGAACACCGCCTCGCCCAGAGTCTGGCCGACGGCTCCGAATTCACGGCCGGTGAACATCCGGCCGTCCTCGAGCACCAGTACCGCCTTGCCGGTCATGCCGCCCCTCCCTGTTCGGCGCCCTCGGACGCCGCGATCCATCTGTCGTGGTCCGCACGCTCGTCGGCGCGGAAGCCGGTGTCGATCTCGGTACCGCCGGGCAGTCGCCAGCGGATGGCCAGGATGCCGTCGTGCGTGAGCACCTTCCCGGCGATACCGCGTTCGGCCCGGATGGCCGTGACGGCGTCGGCCGGGATCCAGATCGGGCGACCGCCGCTGCGCTGCAGCATGATTCCCTCCGGATAGCGGGTCAGCACGCCCTTGGTGCGGTAGCCCAGATCGCCGACGGCGATCCGGTCCTGCCAGCTGGGCGCGATGGTGCTGCCGACGTAGAGGCCCTTGATGCCCGGAATCACCGCCTGGCCCACCGTATCCGGCAGCGGCGGGAGTTGCCCGATGGTCGAGATCTGGCGCTGGGCACGATGGCGCCAGCCGCGCAGCATGAGATGGATGACGAGGGCGATCACCACCACCAGGGTCCCCGCGAAGACCAGCGACCCGACCAGGGTTCCGGTGTTCATCCGCGTCCCGGGCTCACCGGGCGACCTTCCCGTCGCGCGTGGTGATCTTGCCGCGCAGCAGGGTGGCGGTCACCGTCGCCGGCAGGGTCATGGCCTCGTACGGGGTGTTCGCGGACGGCCCGGCGAGCTGATCGCCGGCCACCGTCCAGGAGCCGGCGGGATCGACCACGGTGAGATTCGCCGGCTCACCGACCTCGAGCGGCCGGCCCTGATCCGGCAGCCCGACGATGCGGGCCGGGTTCTCGCTCATCACCCGGGCCACGTCGCGCCAGGTGAACAGCCCGGAGGCGACCATCGCCTCGGCGACCACCGACAACGCGGTCTGCAGCCCCATCATGCCGGGGCGGGCATTCGCGAACTCCACACATTTCTCGTGTTCGGCGTGCGGGGCGTGATCGGTTGCCACACAGTCGATCACACCGTCGGCCAGGGCCTGCCGCAGCGCGGCGACGTCGGCGGCCTCCCGCAGCGGCGGGTTGACCCGGTTGACGCCGTCGTAGGTCTCCAGCCGGCCGTCGTCGAGCAGCAGGTGATGCGGGGTGACCTCGGCGGTGATCGAAATGCCTTGCGCCTTGGCCCATTTGAGGATCTCGACGGTGCCCGCGGTGGAGGCGTGGCAGATGTGCACCCGGGCGCCGGCATCCCTGGCCAGGATGGCGTCCCGGGCCACGATCGACTCCTCGGCCGAACGCGGCCAGCCGGCCAGGCCCAGCCGGGCCGCGTTGGGTCCTTCGTGCGCTACCGCGCCCACCGTCAGCCGGGGCTCCTCGGCATGCTGAGCGATCAGCACACCCAGCCCCGACGCGTACTCCAGTGCCCGGCGCATGATGAGCGGGTCGTCGACGCACTTGCCGTCGTCGGAGAACATCCGGACCTGCGCGGCGCCCTGGGCCATCAACCCCATCTCGGTGAGCTTCTTGCCCTCGAGGCCCACCGTGACCGCACCCACCGGGTGCACGTCGACCAGGCCGACATCGCGGCCGCGCTTCCAGACATGGTCGGTGACCACCGGCGAATCGGCCACCGGATCGGTGTTGGCCATCGCGAACACGGCGGTGAAACCGCCCAGAGCCGCTGCGGCCGAACCGGTTTCGATGGTCTCGGTGTACTCGCGGCCCGGCTCGCGCAGATGCGTGTGCAGATCGACGAAGCCGGGTAGCAGCACCTGCCCCTCGGCATCGATCACCTCGACCAGATCCAGATCGGCCACCAGGCCGGTACCGATCTCGGCGATCTGCCCGTCGGTGACCAGGACATCGACCTGATCGCCGTCGCCGTAGAGCCGGACGCCCTTGATCAGAATGCTGTTGCTGGATAGCTTCACGCGTCCACTCCCGTCTCGGCCGGCTGGGCCCCGATCAGCAGATGGAACAGCACCGCCATCCGCACGTGCACACCGTTGGTCACCTGCTGCAGGATCGCCGCCTGCGAAGAATCGGCCACCGACGACGCGATCTCCATGCCCCGCAGCATCGGCCCGGGGTGCATCACCACCGCGTGCTCGGGCAGCATCGCCTGCCGTTTGGCCGACAAACCGTAGGTGGCCGAGTACTCCCGTTCGGACGGGAAGAATCCGCCGTTCATCCGCTCGGCCTGTACCCGCAGCATCATCGCGGCGTCGGCGGCCGGCAGTTCGGCGTCCAGGTCGTTCGACACCCGCACCGGCCACTGCTCCACCCCCGCCGGCAGCAGCGTGCGCGGCGAGACCAGCACGACGTCGGCCCCGAGCGTCGAGAGCAGCAGCACGTTGGACCGCGCTACCCGGCTGTGCAGCACATCGCCGACGATCACGACGCGCTTACCCTCGAACCCGCCGAGCCGCTGCCGGATGGTCAGCGCGTCCAGCAGCGCCTGGGTGGGATGCTCGTGCGTGCCGTCACCGGCGTTGATGACGGCCGGTCCGGCACCGTCGGGCTCCCTGGTCCATTCGGCCAGCTGGTACGCCGACCCCGAGGCCGAGTGCCGGATAATCAGCGCATCGGCACCGGCCGCGCGCAGGGTCAGCGCGGTATCGCGCAACGACTCGCCCTTGGCCACCGAGGATCCCGACGCGCTGACGTTGATGGTGTCCGCGCTCATCCACTTGGCGGCCACCTCGAAGGACACCCGGGTCCGGGTGGAGTTCTCGTAGAACATCGTGATGACGGTGCGCCCGCGCAGGGTGGGCAGTTTCTTGACCTCGCGACCGGTCAGGGCCTGGGCGAACCGGTCGGCATTGTCCAGGATCGCGGTGGCATCCGCCCGGGTCAGATCGGCCGCGCTGAGCAGGTGTTTCACCGGGTGGGACCTCCGTGCGGGGCGATCTTGACGCTGTCGTGCCCGTCGGACTCGACCAGCCGGACCTTGACGTTCTCCGCGCGTGACGTCGGAACGTTCTTGCCGACGTAGTCGGCGCGGATCGGCAGTTCGCGGTGGCCGCGATCCACCAGGACCGCCAGCTGTACGGCCCGGGGCCGGCCCAGATCGCGCAGCGCGTCGAGGGCACCGCGGACCGAGCGGCCGGTGTAGAGCACATCGTCGACCAGGATCACCAGCGCCCCGTCGATGCCGCCCGCGGGGATGGTGGTGTCCTCGAGCGCGCGCGGCGGCTTGGTGTTCAGGTCGTCGCGGTAGAGCGTGATGTCCAGGGAGCCGTGACCGACGGCCACACCGGAGAACTCCTTGATGTTGGCGGCCAGCCGGGCCGCCAGGACGGGCCCGCGGGTGGGGATGCCGAGCAGAACGACGCGGGGCGCGTCGGGACCGTCCAGAGCGGTCTTCTCGATGATCTGATGCGCAATACGGGAGATGGTCCGGCCGACGTCCGCATCGGACATCAGTTCCCGGTCACTATCTGAGGCGCTCGTCACAGAGCCTGACCTCCTTCTCCGCCTCTCTGGACGGCTCGTTAAAGGATGTCGAACTGCCGGGCAGCTTAACAGGCCCACAGCCGGGAAGGCGAACACGGGCGCTGAGTACGCTGACCGGGTGAACCTCGACGGTAACCAGGCATCCATCCGGGAAGCGGTCGACAACGGCGTGCTGTCCGGAGCGGTGACGCTCGCCTGGCAGGCCGGAAAGGTGTTGCAGGTCAACGAGATCGGCTACCGCGACGTCGACGCCGGCCTGCCGATGCAGCGCGACACGATCTTCCGGATCGCCTCGATGACCAAACCGGTGACCGTCGCCGCCGCCATGACGCTGGTGGAACAGGGCCGGTTGGCACTGCGCGACCCGGTCACCCACTGGTTGCCGGAGCTGGCCGACCGGCAGGTGCTGGTGGACCCTCGCGGCGCCCTGGACTCGACGGTCCCGGCGATCCGCCCGATCACGGTCGAAGATCTGATGACCCACCGCAGCGGCCTGGCCTATGCGTTCTCGGTGCTGGGTCCGATCGCACGCGCCTACGCGGGCGTGTCGTTGCGCCAGGACGCCGACCACTGGCTGGCCGACATCGCCGGGCTGCCGCTGCTGCACCAGCCCGGTGAGCGACTGACCTACAGCCATTCCACCGAGCTGCTCGGGATCCTGCTCTCGCGGCTCGAGGGCAAACCGCTGCAGGACGTGCTCGCCGAGCGGATCCTCGGCCCACTGCAGATGACCGACACGGGCTTCTGGCTGACCCCCGAGCAGCGCCGGCGGGCCGCCACGATGTACAAGCTGGACGCCCACGGCCGGCTCAGTCACGACGTGATGGGTCCGGCGCCGATCTCCCCGCCGCGGTTCTCCCAGGGCGGCGGCGGATTGTGGTCCACCGCCGACGACTACCTGCGGTTCGCCCGAATGTTGTTGGCGGACGGGCAGATCGACGGTGTCCGGGTGCTGTCGGCCGAATCGGTCCGGCAGATGCGCACCGACCGGCTGACCGACGCCCAGAAGCGCATCCCGTTCCTGGGCATGCCCTACTGGCAGGGCCGGGGTTTCGGCCTGAACCTCGCGGTGGTCACCGATCCCACGCAGTCGACGCCGCTGTTCGGCCCCGGTGGGGTGGGTTCGTTCACCTGGCCCGGCGCGTTCGGCACCTGGTGGCAGGCCGATCCGACCGCCGACCTGATCCTGATCTACCTGATCCAGAACGCGCCCGACCTGGGCGCTCAGGCCGGTGAGGCCGCAGCAGCCATAGCGGGCAACACCTCGGTGGCCAAACTGCGTACCGCGCAACCGAAATTCGTCCGCCGGACGTATCAGGCGCTGGGCCTGTAGGTCGATGCCGAGCTTGTCCGACGGCTGGCCCGTCAGTCTTCGGAGTCGCGTCCCGTGGCGATCTCCTTGACCTTCTCCACGGTGTGGCTGGCG
The DNA here is from genome assembly GCF_046330795.1 of Mycobacterium sp. Classification (GTDB taxonomy): domain Bacteria; phylum Actinomycetota; class Actinomycetes; order Mycobacteriales; family Mycobacteriaceae; genus Mycobacterium. The sequence continues at coordinate 973,873 of NZ_JAXLSA010000001.1, forward strand.
ATGTCCATCGAGTCCTGGACGATGTTGCTGGCACCCTCGGCGACGTTGCCCTTGAGGATGTCCACGGCGTTGTCGACGATGTCGGCCGACATCTCGACCGCATAGGTGGCGATGTCACGAGCCGAGTCGATGGCGTCCTTCGGATTGAATCCCATGGGCAGTGAGTGTACGGCGATCTACTGCGACTGTTCCGGCCTCAGTGCATTTGCGGCGGCCCGGATCTGCGGGGTCACCAGCATGACCTGGCCCAGCACGCCGTTGACGAACCCGGGCGAATCGTCCGTGGACAGCTCCTTGGCCAGCTCGACGGCCTCGTCGACGGCCACCGGCTCGGGCACGTCGGTGGCGTGCAACAGCTCCCACACGGCGACCCGCAGGATGGCCCGGTCCACGGCCGGCAGCCGCTCGAGGGTCCAGCCCTGCAGGTGCGAACTGATCAGGTCGTCGATGTGGGCCGCGTTCTCGGTGACACCGCGCGCCACGGTCTCCGTGTACGGGTTCAGCGGTTCGATGCCGGCCTTCGAGTTGGCCAGCAGGGTGCGTGAATCGGCCACCTCGGCGGCGGTCAGACCCCGCGCCTCGGCCTCGAACAGCAGGTCGATGGCGCGTTTGCGGGCAGCGTGCCTGCCCCCCGACCTGCCGACCCGGCCTGGCTTCCCGTCCGCCCTGCCGTCAGGCATTCACGCGACCCAGGTAGCTTCCGTCGCGGGTGTCGATCTTGAGCTTGTCCCCGGTGTTGATGAACAGCGGCACCTGGATCTCCGCGCCGGTCTCCATGGTGGCCGGCTTGGTGCCCGCCGACGATCGGTCGCCCTGCAGGCCGGGCTCGGTGTGGCTGACCAGCAGTTCGACCGACACCGGCAGCTCGAGGTAGAGCGCCGCGCCGTTGTTGAAGGCGATCTGCACCGGCATCGACTCCAGCAGGAAGTTGGCGGCGTCACCGACCAGCGACTCGGACAGCGGATGCTGCTCGTAGTCCTCGGAGTCCATGAACACGAAGTCGCTGCCATCGCGGTAGAGGTAGGTGGCGTCGCGGCGGTCGACGGTTTCGACCTCCACCTTGACCCCGGCGTTGTAGGTCTTGTCGACGACCTTGCCCGAGACGACGTTCTTGAGCTTGGTCCGCACGAACGCCGGACCCTTACCGGGCTTGACGTGCTGGAACTCGACGATCTGCCACAACTGGCCATCGATGTTGAGGACGAGGCCGTTCTTGAAATCGGCAGTCGATGCCACGATAGGTACTCCTAGTTCAGGATCTGCAGTTCCTTGGGGAACCGGGTAAGCAGGTCTGGGCCGTGCTCGCCGATGACGAGCGTGTCCTCGATGCGGACTCCGCCGCGATCGGGCAAGTAGACGCCTGGCTCCACGGTGACCGCGGAGCCAGCAAGCAGTGTACCGGCGGCGGTGGCGTTGATTCCCGGCGCTTCGTGGATCTGCAACCCGACGCCGTGACCGAGTCCGTGGCTGAATGTCTCCCCGTAGCCGGCCTCGGCGATCACGCACCGCGCCGCATCGTCCACGCCGGCCAGCTCCACACCCGGGGCCAGCGCATCCCGGCCGGCCCGTTGCGCGGTGGCCACCAGCGAGTAGATCTCGCGCTGCCAGTCCTGCGCGGCGCCGAGCACGAAGGTGCGCGTCATGTCCGAGTGGTATCCGCCGACGAGTGCGCCGAAATCGATCTTGACGAAGTCGCCGTGGGCCAGCACGGCGTCGGTCGGCCGGTGGTGCGGGACCGCGGAATTGGGACCGGCGGCGACGATCGTCTCGAACGACGGGCCGTCGGCGCCCTGCGCGAGCATCAGCGCCTCGAGCTCGTTGCGGACCTCCTTCTCGGTGCGCCCCGGTCGCAGGCCGCCGTGCTCGATCAGGTCGGCCAGCGCGGCGTCGGCGGCCTCGCACGCCAGCCGCAGCAGGGCGACCTCGCCGGCATCCTTGACCTCGCGCAGTCCCTCCACCGTGCCCGATGCGCGGACCAGTCGGGCAGTCCCGCCGAGTTGCTTCTCGAGCGCGTCGAAGGCGTCCACCGTCACCACATGACCCTCGAAACCGATCCGGCCGGCGCCGGCCGTCACGGCGCGGGCCGTCAGCCGCGGACCGCAGGCGCGTTCGATGACCGTCTGCAGATCGGGCGCCTGGCGTGCCGCCTGCGTGAGGTATCGGCCGTCGGTGGCCAGCAGCGCGGGCCGGTCGTCCGCGAAAACCAGCAGTGCCGCGTTGGAACCGGTGAACCCCGACAGATAGCGCACGTTGTTGAGGTCGCTGACCAGCATCGCGTCCAGATCCGCGGCCTGCAGCCGGTGACTCAGAGCGTCACGTCGCTGGATATGTGTCACGGCCCACGACGCTACTCGCTACGCTGTGGCCCCATGGGTAAGTGGTTGCCGCGCGGCCTGGCGTTCGCGGCGTTGATGGTCGTCGTCCGCGTGGTGCAGGGCACCCTGATCAACCAGTTCGAGACGCACGCCGTGATGATCAGCGTCGCGCTGTGCGCGGTGCTCGTCGTCCTGGCGTTGGTGTGGGGCTGGGTCGACGGCCGCACCGACGCGCGGACCAATCCCGATCCGGACCGCCGCGAGGACTTCGCGATGACCTGGCTGCTGGCGGGTCTGGTGGCCGGCCTGTTGTCCGGGATCGTGTCGTGGGCCATCGCCATGGTGTACAAACCGCTCTACACGGCCGGCCTGATCAGTGAGCTCAGCACATTCGCGGCGTTCACCGCCCTGATGGTGTTCCTGCCCGCGGTCCTGGGCGTGGCGATCGGCCGGTGGCTGATCGATCGCAACGCGCCGGAGGTGACGCGGCACGGCAGCGCGCACGACGCCGCCGACCTGGACCGGGCCGACACCGATGTGTTCGCCGCGGTGCGTGACGACGCCACGGCGACGGCCGAGACCCCGCGCGCCGAGTAGCTACCCGGTGATCTCGGAGTAGGCCGCGGCGATCAGCGCCGGATCCGGACCCTCGAGGCGGCCCGGCTTGGCCAGACCGTCGAGCACCACGAAACGCAGCACGCCGGCGCGGTTCTTCTTGTCGCCGGCCATGTACTCCAGCAGCTGAGGCAGCGCGTCGGCCTCGTAGGTCACGGGCAGCCCGAGCGCGGTGAGCACGCTGCGATGCCGGTCCGCGGTCTCGTCGTCGAGCCGGCCGGCCAGCCGGCCCAGTTCGGCGGCGAACACCAGGCCCACCGACACGGCCGCGCCGTGCCGCCAGCGGTAGCGCTCGCGGCGCTCGATGGCGTGGGCCAGGGTGTGCCCGTAGTTGAGGATCTCCCGCAGTGCGGATTCCTTCTCGTCGGCGGCCACCACCTCGGCCTTGACGGCGATCGCGCGCCGGATGAGCTCCGGCAGCACGGCGCCCGACGGGTCCAGGGCGGCCTGCGGATCGGCCTCGATCAGATCGAGGATCACCGGATCGGCGATGAACCCGGCCTTGACGATCTCCGCCATCCCGGCGACCAGCTCGTTGCGCGGCAACGTCGCCAGCATCGCGAGGTCCACGAGCACCGCCCGCGGCTGGTGGAACGCGCCCACCAGATTCTTGCCGGCGTCGGTGTTGATCCCGGTCTTGCCGCCCACCGCGGCGTCCACCATGGCCAGCAGAGTGGTGGGCACGTGCACGATGTCGACGCCGCGCAGCCAGGTGGCGGCGATGAAACCGGCGACGTCGGTGGCGGCGCCGCCACCGAGGCTCACCACAACGTCCTTGCGGCCCAGCCCTATTCGGCCCAGCACCTCCCAGACATAGCCGACGACGGGCAGGTCCTTGCCGTTCTCGGCATCCGGGATCTCGATGCGATGCGCGTCGATGCCCTTGTCGGACAGGAACTTACGCACCGACTCGGCGGTCTGGGCCAGGGTCGGCTGATGGAGCACGGCCACCTTGTGGGTGCCGTCGAGCAGGTCGCCGAGCTCACCGAGCAGACCGGTGCCGATGATGACCGGATACGGCGGGTCGACGGCCACCTCCACGGTGACGGGTTCTGGGTGTTCGCTCACTGTCCTGCCTTGGAACGTTGTCCTGCCTTGGTGCGGCGCGCCGCCAGGGCGGCCGGGATCGCCGGGGTCGGTACGGACGAGCCGGGTAGCACGTTGGCGCGCCACGGCGGCCGGCGTCGGCGTCGCGGCGGCGGCCCCGGGTTCTCCAGCCGGTGGATCAGGTGGTGCACCACCGCGCCCGGGTTGCGCCGGTTGGTGTTCACCCGCATGGTGGCGACCTCCCGGTACAGCGGGACCCGCTGCCCCATCAGCTCGCGGTATTTCTCGGCCGGGTCGTCGCCGGCCAGCAACGGCCGCGGCGCACCCCCGGTGGTACGCCGAACCCCTTCGGCCGCACTGATTTCCAGATACACCACGGTGTGTCCGGCCAGCGCCTCGCGGACACCGGGACTGGTGATGGCGCCGCCGCCCAGCGACACGATCCCCTCGTGGGAGGACAGGGCCGCCTTGACGACCTCCTCCTCGATCCGCCGGAACTCCTGCTCGCCGTCGTTGGCGAAGATGTCGGCGATGGTGCGGCCGGTGGTCTCGACGATTGCGGCGTCGGTGTCCAGCAACGGCAGGTCCATGGCCTTGGCCAGCCGACGCCCGATGGTGGACTTACCCGATCCGGGCATCCCGACGAGAACCGCCTTGGGCGCCATGGCTATCCCGACACCCGGGCCGGTTCGCGCTGCGCCACCGACTCCAGATACGCCTGGACGTTGCGACGCGTCTCGGCCAGGGAGTCACCGCCGAACTTCTGCAGGGTGGCGCGCGCCAGTACCAGGGCGACCATGGCCTCCACCACCACCGCGGCGGCCGGAACGGCACACACGTCGGAGCGCTGGTGGATGGCCACCGCTTCCTCACCGGTGGCCATGTCCACCGTCGAGAGTGCCCGCGGCACAGTCGAAATGGGCTTCATGGCGGCGCGTACCCGCAGCGGTTGTCCGTTGGTCATCCCACCCTCGAGGCCACCGGCCCGGTTGGTGGAGCGCACGATTCCATCAGCACTCGGGTACATCTCGTCGTGGGCCTGGCTGCCCCGGCGCCGCGCGGTCTCGAAGCCGTCGCCGATCTCGACGCCCTTGATCGCCTGGATGCCCATGACGGCGGCGGCGAGCTGGCTGTCGAGCCGGTTGTCGCCGCTGGTGAACGATCCCAGCCCGATCGGCAGGCCGTGCACGACGACCTCGACGACGCCGCCGAGGGTGTCGCCGTCCTTCTTGGCGGCCTCGATCTCGGCGATCATGGCGGACTCGGCCGCCTGGTCGAAGGCGCGCACCGGACTGTCGTCGATGGCGGCCAGATCCGCGGCGACCGGCGGCGGTCCGGCGTAGGGCTGCGAGGCGCCGATCGACACGACGTGCGAGACGACGTCGACGCCGAGCGCCTGCGCGAGGAACTGGCGGGCGATGGTGGCGGCGGCCACCCGGGCCGCGGTCTCCCGCGCACTGGCGCGCTCGAGCACCGGGCGGGCGTCGTCGAAACCGTACTTGAGCATGCCGGCGTAGTCGGCGTGCCCGGGGCGCGGCCGGGTCAGCGGCGCGTTGCGCGCTGCGTCCTTTTCGGCAAGTACCCGCTCCGGAACCGGATCGGAGGCCATCACGGTCTCCCACTTGGGCCACTCGGTATTGCCGATCTCCACGGCGATCGGGCCACCCAGCGTCAGCCCGTGCCGGACACCGCCGAGGATGGTCACCTGGTCCTGCTCGAACTTCATCCGCGCGCCGCGGCCGTAGCCCAGCCGACGGCGGCGTAGTTGTTCGGCGATGTCTTCGGAGCTCACGGCGACGCCGGCGACCATGCCCTCGACAAGGGCCACCAGAGCGCGGCCGTGGGATTCACCGGCAGTGGTCCAACGCAACACGTGTCCCATCCTCCCACGCACCGGTTGTCCTGCCGAAATCCGGCACCGCACCCTGAACCGGCGCCAGCGCCATCACCAGCGCGGTCGCCGCGCACATCGCCGGGCCGTGCGGGAGGGTCCGGCGCCTCGACGCGATCGCGAACAGCACCGTCAGTACGGGTGCGCCGATGGCGGCCACCATCCAGGGCAGGGGCCCCAATGCTCCCGTCAGCGCGCCGGTGCCCAGTGCGAGTTTGACGTCGCCCGCGCCCATCCCGGCCGGCGACAACAGGTGGATCAGCAGATAGCAGCCCGCCAGCGCGGCAGCACCGGCCAGCGCGGGCAGCCCGCGTCCGCAACCGGCGGCAATGGTCAGGACGACGGCCGCGCCGGGCAACGTCAGCGCATTGGGGAGCCGCATCTCACGCAGGTCGACGACCGTCAGCGCGACGAGCCACAGCGCCACCAGAACCCCAGCACAGGCCACCATCGGCGCAGGCTAACCGAGCGCGGCCGCCATCTGTGCGCGCGGAGCGGGCCGGCCTGTGAATTGTTCGACCTGTGCGTAGGCCTGGTGCAGCAACATCTGCAGGCCGCTGATGACGCGACCGCCCGCCGCCTCGACCGCCGCCGCCAGCGGTGTCGGCCACGGATCGTAGATCGCGTCGAGCAGCACGGGGATCGGCGCGACCGCGGGCGCGAACGGCGCCGCGGCATCGGCGGGCACCGTGTTGATCAGCACGGCGGCCCCGGCCACCGCGGCCGACAGCGGTCCCAGTTCGAGATCGACGTGGCTGGCCGGCACCCCGAGCGCGTCGGCCAGCTCGAGCAGCTCGGCCGCCCGGGCGGAGTTGCGGGCCGCGACGACGACCTCGGTGATCGAGCCGCCGCCGAGCGCGGCCAGACCAGCGACCACCGCCGGCGCGGTACCGCCGGACCCCAACACGATCGCGCGACCCGACACCGCACCCAGGGCGCCCACCACACCGTCGATGTCGGTGTTGTCGGCCCGCCAGCCCGTCGCCGTCCGCACCAGGGTGTTGGCCGAACCGACTTGTTCGGCGCGGGCGGTGCGCTCGTCGGCCAGTGCCAGTGCCGCGAACTTGCCCGGCATCGTCACCGACAGGCCGACCCACTCCGGGCCGAGACCCTCGACCAGTGCCGGCAGCTCCTCGGCGCCGCAGTCGATGCGGTCATAGGTCCAGGTGTCCAGCCCCAGTGCGCGGTAGGCCGCCAGATGCAGTTGCGGAGAACGGGAATGAGCGATCGGCCGGCCCACCACAGCGGCGCGGCGGACGCCGTTATCTGACACTGTCCAGGACGCCGTTGTGCTTGGCGAGTTCGATGTTCGCCAGATGCTGCTGGTAGTCATGGGTGAACAGGGTGGTGCCGTCCATGTCGATGGTGACGAAATACAACCAGTCACCGGCCTCGGGATGTTCGGCCGCGTTCAGGGCCTGCTCACCCGGTGAGCCGACGGGCGTCGCCGGCAGCCCGTCGGAGGCATAGGTGTTCCACGGGGTGACCCGGGCGCGGTCCCCGTCGGTGGTCGCCACCTCCTGGCGATCCAGCGGATAGTTGACCGTCGAGTCGAACTCGAGCCGCTGCGGCTGGTTCAGCCTGTTGTAGATGACCCGCGCGACCTTCGCGAAATCGGTTGGCTTGGCTTCCTTCTGGAGCAGCGAGGCCACCGTGACGATCTCATAGGGCGACATGTTGGCGGTCTGCGCGGCCTGCACGAGACCGTTGCTCGCATAGTGGTCGGCACTGGTGCCGATCAACGAAGCCAGGATCTCCTGCGGCGTGCCCGTCGGGTCGAAACTCCAGGTGCCCGCCTCGATGAGACCTTCGAGGCGGCGGTGGTCGTTGCCCATCTTGGTGACCGGCTCCAGTGCCCACTCCGGCACATTGAGGTCCTGGGGGCTGGCGGTGGCGGCGGTGTTCTTCAGATCCGTTGCGGAGACGCACTTCTTGTCGCCGTTGAGGGTGACGCAACTCGCCTGTGCGATCAGGGTGAAGACGCCCTCGGTGACCTTGTTGTTGCGCAGATCGGTGATGTCGTCGAGCTGGCGGCCCTCGGGGACGGTCAGTTTGCCCATCCGGTTGGCCGGATCGTTGAGCTTCTCGATGGCGCTGTCGGCCGAGATCTCGGTGCGCAGTTTGTAGAAGCCGGGCTGGATGGCCTGAATACCCGAGTTCTTCAACCCGGCTGTGACGAACGGCTTGGCCTCGGCGATCACGTGCTGTTCGACCAGCGTCTGGCCGATCGCCCCCGTGGTGTCACCGGGGTGCACCTCGATGAGCACATCGCTCTTGCCGTCACCGGCGAAGTCCGCCGACTTTCCGCCGAACAGCTTGCCGCCCAGCATCACGATCCCGGCGATGACCACGCCGAGGACCATCAGTGTCAGCAGACCCATGGTGCGGCGGCGCCGCCGGAGGCGGACCGCACGCGCCCGGGCGGTCCGGTCCATCCGGCGCCGGGGCGGGCGCTCGACGGGTTCGGACCCTCGGTCGTACTCGTCGTCGAACTCAACCATCGCCTGTCTCCCGGTACTGCGGCAGCTGCGCACGCCGCTGATCGAGCCAGCCCTGCAGTATTGCGACCGCGGCCGCCTGATCGACGACGGCGCGCTGCCCCTTCGCCCGCACGCCGGCGTCCCGCAGCGAACGCTGCGCGGTCACCGTGGTGAGACGTTCGTCGGCCAGCCGGACCGGCACGGGCGCAATGCGTCCGGCCAATCGGTCGGCGAGTTCGACGGCATCGGCGGCCGACGAGCCGGCGCGGTTGGCCAGGGTGCGCGGCAGCCCGACGACCACCTCGACCGCCTCGTACTCACCGATCAGGTTTACCAGCCGGCGCAGGTGCCCGTTGTCCTTGGCCCGGCGCACGGTTTCGACCGGTGTGGCGAGCACGGCGTCCGGGTCGCTGACGGCCACCCCGATGCGAACCGTGCCGACGTCGATTCCGATCCTGCGGCCCCGGCCGGGGTCATCGGGGCCGGGGCGGTCCGGCACCCGCGCTTCGCAAGAGGTCACGCGGTCAGCTCCGGGCGACCTCGGCGCGCAGGGCGTCGAGTGCGGCGTCGATCCCCGAAGCGTTCTTACCCGAGCCCTGCGCCAGATCCGGCTTGCCGCCGCCTCGACCATCCACAGCCGTCGACACCGCGCGAACCAGATCGCCGGCCGACAGACCGAGCTCGCGCGCAGCGTCGTTGACGGCGACGACGTAGGGCACCGAACCGTTGTCGCCCTCGGCAATCAGCGCGACCACACCGGGTTCGGCGCCGAGCTTGCCCTTGATATCCCCCACCAGCGAGCGCAGGTCGTTCGCCGACATCTCGCCCGACATCCGCTGCGCCACCAGGCGGACATTACCGACCCGCTCGGCTCCGGCGGCCGCATTCACCGCAGCCGCGCGCGCCGTCGCCAGCCGCACCCGTTCGAGTTCCTTCTCGGCGACCTTGAGCCGCTCCACCAGGTTCGCCACCCGGGCCGGCACCTCTTCGGACGGCACCTTGAGCGACGAGGCCAGACCGGCCATCAGCGCGCGTTCCCTGGACAAGTGCCGGAACGAGTCCAGCCCCACGTAGGCCTCGACGCGCCGCACACCGGAACCGACCGACGACTCGCCGAGGATGGTCACCGGACCGATCTGGGCCGAGTTGTGCACGTGGGTGCCACCGCACAGTTCCAGCGAGAACGGTCCACCGATCTCGACGACGCGGACCTCGTCGGGGTAGGACTCGCCGAACATCGCCATGGCTCCCATCGCCTTGGCCTTCTCCAGCTTCTCGTTGAAGGTGTGGACCTCGAAGTCGGCCTGCACAGCCTCGTTGGCGACTTCCTCGACCTGTGCGCGCTGCTCGTCGCTCAACGCGCCCTGGTAGTTGAAGTCGAAGCGCAGGTAGCCCGGACGGTTCAGCGAACCGGCCTGGACAGCGTTGGGCCCCAACACCTGTCGCAGCGCGGCGTGCACCATGTGCGTGCCGGAATGGCCCTGCGTGGCGCCGTGGCGCCAGTTCGCGTCGACGGCGGCGGTGACGGTGTCCCCCTCGACGAATTCGCCGGACTCGACGTTGACCCGGTGCACGAAGAGCGTCTTGGCGATCTTCTGCACATCGGTGACCTGCGCCCTGGCAGCGCCACTGGCTCCGGTCAGCGTTCCGATGTCGGCGATCTGACCGCCCGATTCGGCATACAGCGGGGTGCGGTCGAGCACGATCTCGACCCGGTCGGCGGCCTGATCGCGACCACCGTGCGCCACCACCGGCACCCGCTTGCCGTCCACGAAGATGCCGAGAATCCTTGCCTGCGAGGTCAATTCGTCGAAGCCGGTGAACTCCGTCGGTCCGGCATCGACCAGCTCGCGGTAGGCAGTCAGGTCGGCGTGGGCATGCTTGCGCGCGGCCGCGTCGGCCTTGGCCCGGCGCCGTTGCTCGGCCATCAGCTCGCGGAAGCCGAGTTCGTCGACGGAAAGCCCTGCCTCCGAAGCCATTTCGAGAGTGAGGTCGATCGGAAAGCCGTAGGTGTCGTGCAGCGCGAACGCGTCGCTGCCGCTCAGCATCGACTTCCCGGAAGCCTTGGTGGCCTGCGCGGCGTCGTCGAACAGTTTCGAGCCGGCGACCAGTGTGCGGTTGAACGCCGTCTCCTCGGCCACCGCGATGCGATTGATCCGGTCGAAGTCGTTGACCAGCTCGGGATAGGACGGGCCCATCGCGTCGCGGACCGTTGCCATCAGATCGGCCATGACGGGGCGTTCGACGCCGAGCAACTTGGCGGCCCGGATGATGCGGCGCAGCAGCCGGCGCAGCACGTAGCCGCGGCCCTCGTTGCCGGGGGTGACGCCGTCGCCGATGATGATGGCCGCCGTGCGGCTGTGGTCGGCGATGATGCGGTAGCGCACGTCATCGGCGTGATTGCCCTGGTTGTAACCGCGCGGCGCGATCCCGGCGATCAGGTCGATCGCGGGCCGGACCAGGTCCGTCTCGTAGACGTTGTCGACGTTCTGGAGCAGGCAGGCGATGCGCTCGACACCCATGCCGGTGTCGATGTTCTTGCGCGGCAGCGGTCCGAGGATCTCGAAATCGTCCTTGGAGGTGCCCTCGCCGCGCTCGTTCTGCATGAACACGAGATTCCAGATCTCGATGTAGCGGTTCTCGTCGGCCTCCGGGCCGCCCTCGACCCCGTAATCGGGCCCGCGGTCGTAGTAGATCTCCGAGCACGGGCCGCACGGCCCGGGGATGCCCATGGACCAGTAGTTGTCTGCCATTCCGCGGCGCTGGATCCGTTCGGGCGGCAGGCCGGCGACCTCCTGCCAGAGCTGGGCGGCCTCGTCATCGTCGTAGAAGACTGTGGCCCAGAGCTTTTCGGGATCGAAGCCGTAGCCGCCGTCGGCGACCGGTTTGGTCAACAGCGCCCATGCCAGCTCGATGGCGCCGCGCTTGAAATAGTCGCCGAAGCTGAAGTTGCCCGCCATCTGGAAGAAGGTGTTGTGCCGGGTGGTGATGCCCACCTCGTCGATGTCAGGGGTGCGGATGCACTTCTGCACGCTGGTGGCGGTGTCGTACGGCGGGGTCCGCTGACCCAGGAAGAACGGCACGAACTGAACCATGCCGGCGTTGACGAACAACAGGTTGGGATCGTCGAGGATCACCGATGCGCTGGGCACCTCGGTGTGGCCCGCGTTCACGAAATGATCGAGGAACCGTTTCCTGATCTCGTGTGTCTGCACTTGGTTTCCTGGTCTCTTCCTGGATCTTGTTGATCGACCGCCCCACCCTACCGGTCTGCTGGTCAGCCCTTCACAAAGCTCAGGCGTACCGAGCGGCGTGGGTTGTCGCTGTTCAGATCAACGAGCACGATCGACTGCCAGGTTCCCAGCAGCAGCCCGCCCGCCTGCACGGGAACGGTGATCGACGGGGCGACGATCGCCGGCAGCACATGGTCGGCGCCGTGCCCGTAGGAGCCGTGGGCGTGGCGGTAGCGGTCGTCGCGCGGCAGCAGTCGTTCCAGCGCGTCGAGCAGGTCTTCTTCCGAGCCCGCACCGGTCTCGAAGATCGCCACGCCGGCGGTGGCATGGGGCACGAACACGTTGCACAGGCCGTCCCCCTGCCCGGTGCAGAAGCCTTGGACGTCGCGGGTCAGATCGACCAGGCGGCGACGGCTGGTGTCGATGTCGAGGGTGTCGGAGCGCACCCATCCAGCCTAGGAGCCGCTGCGCTTATTGTCGGTGGCGTGCGAATCGCCTGCTGGGGTTGCGCCGGAGCGGGGCTCGCCGCTGTCGGCGTCGTTGCCTGGAGGTGGCGTCTCCGCCGCTGGGCTTACACCTGGGGGGCGACCGTCGACGAGGTCCGTGCCGTCCTGCCAGGCGACGAGCTCGTCGATCACGCCGACACTGCGGCCCGCACCACCCGCGCGGTGACGATCGCGGCGCCGCCGGAACGGGTGTGGCCCTGGCTGGCGCAGATCGGTGAGGACCGCGCGGGCTTCTACAGCTACGACATCCTGGAACGGGCGGTCGGTGCCCGGATCCACAACGCAGACCGGGTGCACCCGGAATGGCAGGAGCTTGCGCCCGGAGACACCGTCTGGCTGGCGCGGCGGTTCGGGGAGGTGGCCCGCCAAGTGGTGACCGCCGTTGAACCTGGCGCCGACCTGGTGCTGATGTCAGCGGCCGACCATGCGCGGTGGCGGGCCGGCCGACCGGCACACGGGGTGTGGTCGTTTCATCTGCGCGGCGACGGGGACGGAACTCGGCTGCTGGCCCGCGGTGTTGGCGGCTCGGCAGGCGGATTGGCATTCGACGTGGCGCACTTCGTAATGGAGCGCGCCATGCTCCTCGGAATCCGCAATCGCGTGCTGGCCGACCTCGCCACCGGCGGATGACGGCCCGCGGCTCATCAGTGAATACTGTTACGCTGCAATGTCTCCCAGCGCGTATGTACACGCCGGCGCGCGCTCAGCTCGAATCGTTGTGGGCGCGGCGGTTCTTGATGCGGGCCGCAAGGTCGGCGGCGCGGGTGCGGCGGCGTTTGGGCATCTGCAGGCCACGGTTGGCCGGTACGGGGGTATCGGCGGGTGGTTCGGGCAACGGCGCAGTGGTGATGTCCCAGCCGGGGAAGGCCACCCTCGCCCCGGGATGGGTGGTGTAGGTCCGCCCGGTCGGCGCCGTCCACACGATCCGCCCATCCGGATACTGCCGATCCGACCAGCCATCATCGCCGACGTGGAACGTCTTGAGCAAGTGATGCTTTCGGCATAGGCAGCGTAGGTTCGACGGATGCGTCGGACCGGCCGGGTAGGCGATCGCATGATCGATATCGCACACCTCGGCCGGCGCGCTGCAACCCGGAAACCGGCACGTCATGTCCCGGCACCGCACGAACCGCGCCAGCCCCACCGAGGGCCGATACCGGTCCTCGGCCTCCTGGCACGGGGTCTTCAACGGGACCAACGTGGCGCCGTTGCGGATCAAATGCGCCAACAACGGCGTCGGGATGATCCCTCCAACGGTCAGCTGCGCCGGCGCAACCCGCTTCGAGTTGGCCGGTGCCGATGAAGGTTCCTCGGTGCCGGACTCGGCCGGCGCTTTGGCGGGTGGCGCCGCCTCCGCAGCCCCAGCAACGCTCTGGGCATCGCGATCCGCCCCTGGGCCGCCCACACCGGCCGCCTCGACGGTGGCCTGCTCAGCGACCACTGTGATCACCACCGTGGCGGCCAGCGCAGTGTTGGTCGGGTTCGGACAATCCGGCGCCCCACACTCACAGGCAATCCGATCCGCCCCGGAGAACACCGCCCCCACCGCCGCCGAACGACGTTGCCCCACCGTGCGCGGATCCGCATCACACACCGACCGGGCGATCTGGGTCAACCGCCGCTCGGCCAACTCCGCATGCACCTTGAGCAACCGACCCCACACCGAACACGTCCCCGTCGCATCATCCGGTTTGCCGAACTGCACATCCACCCCACGCGCGGCCGCCTCGAACCACTCCTTGGCCTTCGGGTCGTGCTTTTCCACCAACGCATCGATCGCGTCGTCCACCTTGGCATCCGAGAGCACCCCCCACTTCTCGGCCGCCTCCGCGATCCCCGCATCAATGGCCGCCATCGCCGCATCGTCGACCACCAGATGCGTCCGCCACGAAATCGTCGACACCAACCGCGCCGCCACCCGACCCGCCAAGAACAACGCATTCACCCGCGGCAGCCGCTCCCGCAACGACCGCGCCAAGAACATCTGCGACGACGCCCGGCGCATCGACATGTTCAACGCCGCCCCCACCTCCGCAGCCGTGGCATCCCACACATCACACGTCCAGAACTCCCGCTCATCGCCATCCGGAGCACACCGACGCTCCACCAACTCCCCGATTGCCGCCAACCGCCGCGCCGCCCCCGCCGCCTCCGCCCGCGCCCAACCCTCCACCGCACCCACCACACCACCGTCATCAGCAGCAGCCAGATCCGACGGACCAAGGTGATCGAACATGTGTTCTAGTCTGCCACCACCCACCGACAAGCCCGCCAGTCCAGTTCAGGACCCTTCAACTGGATGAAACGTGCCTGGATGGGACGCAACCAGCGGTTCGGTTCGAGTAGCGGCCTACCCGCGCCGTGCCGTGTCGGCGTCCCTACCATCAGCTCACCACCAGCGGATGGAGGAGTGATGGCACGGAAGTACACGATCAAGACCGGCGGCACTTTGTCGGGAATCGCACAGCTCTTCTACGGCGACAGCTCGCTGTTCCCATTGATCGCCGGCGCCAACGGAATCACCAACCCCAACGTGGTCGCAGTCGGGCAGGTGATCGCGATACCCGACCTGCCGCAGCATTGGGAGCCGTTCACCACGTTCGGTGAATTCGACGACAATGGCGAGAGCATCGGGCGGTTCAAATTCCCGAACAGGGTCCCGCCGGGAAAGCGGCTTGTAATCGAGACCGTCACTGGGTGTTACTACGGCGACGGCGCCGTATTGGGTCCGGCCGTTCTCAGCGTCGAGCAGAGCGACGACCGGCTGGCCAATTATTCGTTTTCGTGGGTCGAGGGTGGGGCGATGAGCGACCTAGAGCAGGACCGGCGCTTCTTCGGTTTCAACCACTATGTGCGGATTTACGTCAATGGCCCGAATTCAATACAGTTCGATGCGTTCGGCGGCTCCTTCTACGGAGGCGACAGCAGCTTCTCCGGTCGCTACACCGTGTCAGGATTCTTGGAGGCACTCCCGGTCGGCTGACGCTCGCCCCTACCGCCGCCGCCGGATGATCGCCCGCAGCTTCTCGAGCCGCCCGCCGATCTCCCGTTCACCTCCGTGGGGTGTGGGCGTGTAGTAATCGACTCCGACCAACTCATCGGGCGGATATTGTTGCGCCGCAACGCCTCCCGGTTGGTCGTGCGCATAGAGGTACTCCTGGGCGTTGCCCAGCGCGGCCGCGCCCGAATAGTGGCCGTCGCGCAGATGTGCCGGCACCATCCCGGCCTTACCGGCCTTGATGTCGGCCATGGCCGCGCCCAGCGCCATGGTGACCGCGTTGGACTTGGGCGCCGTGGCCAGGTGCACGGTGGCGTGCGCCAGGGTCAGCTGCGCCTCGGGCAACCCGATCAGCTGCACGGTCTGGGCGGCCGCCACCGCCAGCGGGAGTGCCGAAGGGTCCGCCATCCCGATGTCCTCGCTGGCCAGGATCATCAGCCGGCGGGCGATGAACCGGGGATCCTCCCCCGCGGTCAGCATCCGCGCCAGGTAGTGCAGCGCCGCGTCGACGTCGGACCCCCGGACCGACTTGATGAAGGCACTGATGACGTCGTAGTGCTGATCGCCGTCGCGGTCGTAGCGCACCGCGGCCTTGTCCAGGGACTGTTCGACCACCTCGACGGTGACCCGATCACCCGCCTCCGCGGACACCTCCAGTGCGGTCAGGGCCCGGCGGGCGTCGCCGGCGGACAGTCGCACCAGCAGATCCAGCGCGTCGTCGTCCACCGTCACGGCGCCGTCCAGCCCGCGCGGGTCGGCCACCGCCCGCTGCAGGACGGTCTTGATACCGTCGGCGCTCAACGGCTGCAGCTGCAGGATCAGCGAGCGCGACAGCAGCGGAGCCACGACCGAGAATGACGGGTTCTCCGTGGTGGCCGCCACCAACAGCACCACCCGGTTCTCCACGGCGGCCAGCAGCGCGTCCTGCTGCGTCTTGGAAAAGCGGTGCACCTCATCGATGAACAGCACCGTCTGGTCGCCGTACGCGGCGGCCGTCCGGGCGCCCTCGATCACGGCGCGAACCTCTTTGACACCGGCCGACAGCGCCGAGAGCGCCTCGAAACGGCGGCCCGTGGCGCCGGAGATCAGCGAGGCCAGCGTGGTCTTGCCGGTGCCGGGCGGGCCGTACAGGATGACCGACGCCGCGCCGGAACCGTCAACGAGACGGCGCAGTGGTGACCCCGGGCCGAGCAGATGTTCCTGGCCGACCACCTCGTCGAGCGATTCCGGCCGCATCCGGACGGCCAGGGGTGAGCCAGCGGGCGGCGCCCCGCCGGGCGTGGCACCGCTGGACAGGTCGAACAGACCGTCGGACACGGTTCAGGCTTACCACGGCGGCCGGACACATACGATGCTGGAGTATCCCGATCAACGATGAGGAGTTCACCGTGCGACGTCTGGTCGTGATGATGCTGGGAATCGTCCTGACCGCCATCGCACTCGCGGCGCCGGCGGGAGCGATCCTGCCGCCCGTCGACGGGTACTACACGTTCAACCAGCCCGGGGTGCCGTCCGCCAACTGGGAGCTGCAGAGCATCTGCATCCAGCCCAACGGCACCCGCGCCCAGGCCGACTACACCGACGAGACGATCCAGACCCTGGGCTGCACGGTCCTCGTCACCGCCAGCACGCCGTCGTTGGTCACCCGCGAGGAGAAGCTGGTGAACTTCTCCGGTCGGGCACGGCTGACCGGTGGCCTGTGGACCTTCCAGGTCGAGCAGCCCGAAGGGCTGACCTGCCCCGACGGTAGCTACGCGGCCCGCACCGAAACCTTCGCGTTCACCGCGCCCGATCCGAACGGTCCGCCGAACCTGACCGGCACCCGCACGTCGGTCAACGCCGCGGCGTGCGGCATTCCGGCCGCCGTGACGAAGACCCCGTTCACCCTGACCTTCAACGACGTGCTCGATCCGGGGGTGATCGCCCGGTTCCCGGCGATCTGCAACTACCTGGCCGGTCGGCCCAGCATCTGCAGCTAGGCCTGACCGGGCTCGGTCACGAAGTCGATCAGCTCCTCGACCCGGCCGATCAGCGCGGGCTCCAGGTCGGTCCAGTCCCGCACGCGCGAGCGGATCTTCTGCCAGGCCCGAGCGATGTCGGCCTGCGAACCGTGCGGCCAGTCCAGGGCGTCACAGATGCCGTGCTTCCACTCGATGTTGCGCGGGATGACGGGCCACCGCTCGAGGCCCAGCCGCTCGGGTTTGACGGCCTGCCAGATGTCGACGTAGGGATGACCGACCACCAGCGTGTGCGCGCCGGCCGGTGAGCGCCGGACCTGCTCGGCGATCCGGGCCTCCTTGGACCCGGCGACCAGATGGTCGACGAGCACGCCGAGACGGCGCTGCGGTCCCGGTGCGAACTCGGCCACGATGCCGGGCAGATCGTCGACACCGCCGAGGTACTCGACGACGACGCCCTCGATCCGCAGATCGTCGCCCCATACCTGCTCGACGAGCTCGGCGTCGTGGCGGCCCTCGACGTAGATGCGGCCGGCCAGCGCGACCCGAGCGCGGGCGCCGGGCACCGCGACCGAACCCGAGGCCGTGCGCGCCGGGCCCTTGGCAGCGGGCTGCAGCGGCGGCGCGGTCAGGATGACGGGCTTGCCGTCGATCAGGAAGCCGGGGCCCAGCGGGAAGCCCTTCACCCGGCCGTTGCGGTCCTCGAGGTCGACGCGGCCGAGTTCGATGCGCACCACCGCGCCGACCCAGCCGCTCTGGGCATCCTCGACCACCAGGCCCGGTTTGGCGGCATGCTCGGTCGACCGAGTTCGCCGGTCGCCGTGCGGGTTTCGGGCCAGAATGTCGGAGCCGTAGCGATCATCCACCCGGGAGATCCTAGGGATGCCGGTGCGTCGGCGCGGGCACGCCACGCCGGGGGCGTCAGAGGGTCGCCGCGTCCGGCTTGGCCAGTTTCGCGGTCACCTCATCGATCACGGTGTGGATGAAGCGCATCTTGTCCAGCACCGGCCCAGGCAGCACGAACGGGTACAGGTCGTCGCGGCCCATCGACCGGTTCACCATGTTCAGCGACCACGCCAGCGGCAGCCACATCTCGATGATCGAGTCAAAGCCACTGGGGCCCAACGCCCGTCGGTCGAACGTCGCTCCCGCCGGGGCCAGGCCGAACGCCGCCGAAGTGTCCAGGGTGTCGCGGATGTGCAGGTAGTGCGCGAACGTCTCGGCCCAGTCCTCGGCCGGGTGCATGGTGGCGTAGGAGGAGACATAGTTCTGCTCCCAGCCCTCGGGCGGGCCGTCGTTGTAATGCCGGTCCAGGGCCGCCTGGTAGTCGGCGTTCGGATCGCCGAACAGCTGCTGGAACTGCTCCCGGTAGGCCGGCGACGGATCCACCAGGCGGTAGTAGTAATAGTGGCCGATCTCATGGCGGAAGTGCCCGAGCAGCGTGCGGTAGGGCTCGTCCATGGCCTTGCGCAGCTGCTCCCGGTGGACGTCGTCACCCTCGGCGAGATCCAGGGTGATCACACCGTCCTCATGGCCGGTGAACACCTGGTCGAACTCACTCGAGAGTAGATCGAACGCCAGCCCGTACTGTGGGTCGGCGTCCCGCCCGGTGATCGGCAGGTCGAGTTCGGCCAGCTCGGCGATCAGCCGGCGCTTTGCCTTCTCGGCCACGGCGAACGCGGCCAGGGCCGTGGTGTCCGCGTCGTTGGGCCGGGTGCGCGTCAGGCGGCACGACGCGCACAGCTCGCCCTGCACGGTACTGGCGGGGTCCAGCTTGACCAGCCAATTGCATTCGGCCAGATGCAGATTCGCGCACAACCGATACTGGCTGGCATCCACCGCGCCGCCGTGTTCGCTGTCGGGACCGGAGGCGATCACCAGCATCGCCGCGTCGGGCAGCGAGAAGCCGACCGGGCTGCCGCACGACAGGCAGACCGAGTTCTCGAACGTCAGATGCTGGCCGCAGTTGGGGCACAGGAAGTCACGCATGGAGGATTCCCCCTTCGAAGGGTGCAACGTCGACCGACACGTCGATCACGCTGCTTTCCGAGTCCGTATAGATGATCCCGCGCAGCGGCGGAACATCCGCATAGTCTCTACCCCATCCCACGACGATGTAACGCTCGTCGATCATCTGATCGTTGGTCGGATCCAGTGCCAGCCACTGGTTCTGCGGCGTCCACACGGCTGCCCACGCGTGCGTGGCGTCCACCCCGAACATCCGTTCCTTACCCGGGGGCGGGTCGGTGGCCAGGTATCCGGACACATAGCTGGCGGCCAGGCCGTTGGCCCGCAGGCATGCGATGGCCAGCCGGGCGAAGTCCTGGCAGACCCCTTCGCGCGCGGCCAGCACCTCCGACACCAGGGTCGACACCGTCGTCGATCCCGACCGGTAGGTGAAGTCGTCGAAGATGCGGTGGTTCAGGTCGTTGAGCACCTCGATCAGGGGCCGGCCCGGCACGAAGCTGGGTGCGGCGTACTCCCGCACGGCGTCGGTGATCTCGGGGAACTCGAGGTCCAGGGTGAACTCGACGGCCAGCGCGCCGGCGGAGCCGGCCGGCCGGGCGATCTCCCAGGGCGCCACCGCCGATCCGGACCGGTAGAGATCCGCCGGCGGCGGATCCACCTCGACGACGGACGAGCTGATGACGGTCAGCTCCCGGTGCGGGTGCGTGACGTGGAAGTACGAGCTGATGTTGCCGTAGGCGTCGCGACTGGTGGACTGGTCGGCCGGGGCCGGATCGATGTCGACGGTGTACGACAGGCAGCGCTGGACCGGGGAGTCCCGCGGCGTGAGGAAGCCCCGGCCGTACGAACTGGTGACGACGTCGGAGTAGCGGTAGTCGGTGCGATGCGTGATCCGGTAGCTGCGAGCGGTTTCCAGGTTCACGGCAGCACCCGCAACTGATCCGGGCCCCACAGCGGTTGCATGCCGCCGGGCAGCGAGAGCTGGGTGTCGGTGATGACGGTGGACAGCTCCCGCAGACCCGAGTGCACTCCGTCGAGCAGGCCGCCCAGCTCGGCGCGCCGGCCGTCGTCGTCGACGTGTTCGAGATCCTGCGGGTCCAGCCGCCGCACCCGGGTCATCATCTCCTCGGCGAGGCGCTCAGGCCGCGACGAACCCGACGCGCCGGGCATGGCGCGCAGATTGGCGCGCAAGCGGTCGAGCTGGAACACCAGGGACCGCGGATTCTCGGCGTCGAAGAGCAACAGGTCGGCCACCGCAGCGATGCTGACCTTGCCCAGGTTGCGCCGCCGGTAGATGACCGACGATTCGCAGGCCACCAGGACGGCCTCGGTGATGGCCTGCTCGGCCTCGGGGCTGCGGACGGTGGTCATCGTCGCGCGCAGCAGGGCCGACAGCCACAGGCCGCGCTCGATCCGCTTGCCCGAGTCCATCGTGATCCAGCCGACGTCTCGGACCATCGATTCCCCCGCCACCCCGGCCAGCGCCAGCATCCCGGACAGGGTGCGGGCGTGCGCGGAGGCCATCAGCGCGTCGGCGCGCACCAGGGATTCCGGCGGCCGGGCCGGCTGGTTGAGCACGGCGCGGTCGACCGCGGCCAGCACCATCCAGGTGTCGTTGGACATCTGGTCGCGCACGGCGCGCGCGGCCAGGCCCAGGCGTTCGACGGATTGGGCCAGTGAGCCGGACCGGGTCCGGTCGGCGGTCAGCGCCCACAGCGTGGTCGGGGCCACCGCGATGGTTTCGGCGTGGTCCGCTGCGTTGTCGGGGGCACCCACGCCCGTGTCGGTGCCGGTGATCCCGCCCAGGGCAGCCAGCAGCACCGGCACGCATTCACTGGCGTCCAGATACTGCCGGTGCCGATATTCGTGATAACGCTCGCGGGTGATGGTGAGCAGCCGGGCCATGCCCTCGGCGCGCTCGGCGTAGCGGCCGGTCCAGAACAGATCGGACAGCACACGGGGTGAACTGACGGCGCGGGTGCCGCTGGCCGTGATCACCGGCAGGTCGATCGGCACCGGTGCCACGGCCCGTGCCCGGGTCAGTGGCTGCACCCAAACATCTTTGGCGGCAATCGTTTTCATCGAATAGGCGTCGACGCCGGGAGCCAGCACGTAGCCCAGGCCGCCGATCATGGGCGCGTAGCCGCCCCGCTGCGACACCGTGAACAGACGCATGCCGACGCTGCCGGCCCGCAGGCCGCCGCTGTAATGGTCGGTGGGAGCGACCGAGAACTGCGGCAGTTCCTGGCCGACGAACTGCCATGGCCTCGCCTCGATACGGGCCGCCAGGTCCGACCGCTGCTCCGAGGACAGCATCGGACCGACCATCGGTGCCGCCCCGACCGCGGACCGGATCAACAGTGAGTCCAGGTGACTCAACAGGTGCGAGCGTTCGGTGCCGATACCGCCCCAGTACATCGGCGCCGTCGCCAGCAGCGGGGTCTCGCCGAGCAGTCGTTGGGCCAGCTCCGGCAGGAACCGGGCCAGTCCGGGACTCTCCAGGATGCCGCTACCCAGGCTGTTGACCACCGTGACGGCGCCGCGCCGCTGCGCCTCGACCAGGCCGACCACCCCGAGCCGGGACTCGGCCCGCAGGTCGAGCGGATCGGCGTACTCGGCGTCGACACGACGTAGCACCACGTCGACGCGCTTGAAGGTACCCAGCGAGCGCATCCAGAGTTTGCCGTCGCGCACCACCAGGTCGGCGCTCTCGACCAGCGGGAAGCCCAGCAGCGACGCCAGGTAGGCCTGGTCGAAGGCCGTCTCGGAGTGGCTACCGGGTGAGAGCACCACCACGACGGGATCCTCGGCGGTCTCGGGTGCGGCCTCGATCAGCGACAGCCGCAGCGCCTGGGCGAACGGCGATGTCGCGCGCGGGGCGATGCGCTCGTAGATGTCGGGGATGGTGTGTGCGACGACGCGGCGGTCGGCCAGCGCGTAACCGGCCCCGGACGGGGCCTGGGTCCAGTCGGCGTTGACGGCGAAGCTGCCGTCGGCGACCCGGCTGACGTCGCAGCCGTGCATGAAGAGCTGATGCCGGCCGGGCACCGTGATCCCGCGTGCCGCCCGGATGTAGCCGGGGTGGGCGAACACCAGTTCCGGGGGCAGCACCCCACCGGTGATCGACTGGCGCGGCCCGTACAGATCCGTCAGCACCGCGTCGAGCAAGCGGGACCGCTGCACGAGGCCGGATTCGAGCGCCTCCCAATCGGCCGCCGAGACCATCAACGGCATCGCGTCCAGGTGCCAGACGCCGGGTGCCGTGCCGTAACGGTCGGCCTTGGCCCTGTCGTCCACCGGGATGTAGGTGATGCCGTCGTTGTCGACGAGGCCGCGAACGTCGGCGCGCAACCGGTCCAGGCCGGCCAGGCCCCGTTCACCGACCCCCTCGGCCAGCGACCGCCAGGCGGGGCGGACCCGGCCGGTGGCGTCGACGAATTCGTCGTAGGCCCCCGCTCGGCCCGCCTGGCCGGTGTGGTCGTCGAACAGGTCGGCCTGGGTGCGGGCGGCGCGGTAGCCCGCCAGCAACTGGTCGGGGTCGTACGGGCCGGGGTCCGCCGGGCCCAGGTCGGGATCCGAGGCAGGCAGCGGCGCGGACAACGGGCTACCTCCTGTCTCGGGCCTGCCGGCACTGGATCATCCGGACACGGCAGTTTGCCGCACCCCGTGCCCGGCGGGCAATGTGCGACGGCTCACGCCGTCAGTGCAGCACGGTACGCACCCGGCGCAGATCGAGGATCCCCGGTGCGCCGACGTCGGTGGACTGCCGCGCCTGCTTCTCCCTGATATCCGACAGATCCAGCGCGCCCGCGGTGAACCCGGTGGCCTCGAACCGGCGGCCCCGGCGGGACTCGGCCTCGACGGCGTTGACCGGCGGCGCGTCGTAGGACCGGCCACCGGGATGCGAGACGTGGTACGTGCAGCCGCCGCGGGACGTGCCGGTGGCCATGTCGACGAGCTCGAACCGCAGCGGGCCGTCAACGGTGATGGTCGGGTGCAGCGCGCTCGGCGGTTGCCAGGCCCGGTACCGCACCCCGCCGACCTGGATGTCGGGATTGCCGGTGGCCAGCATCGGAATCGGATGGTCGTTGCAGGTGACCACGTAGCGCTGCCGGTCGGCGCCGATCAGCCGGACCTGGATCCGTTCCACCGACGAGTCGACGTAGCGCGCGGTGCCGCCGGCCGTCGACTCCTCGCCCAGTACGTTCCACGGTTCGATCGCCCCGCGCAGCTCCAGTTCCACGCCGTCGAACACCGCCGTGCCGATCCGCGGGAACCGGAACTCGGTGAACGGGTCCAGCCAGCTGGTCTCGAAGTCGACGCCGTGCGCACGCAGATCGGCCGCGACATCGGCGATATCGTGAATCAGGAAGTGCGGCAACAAATATCGGCCATGCAGGTTGGCGCCATGCCGGATCAGCGGAGCCCGCAGCGGCTCCTCCCAGAACCACGCCACCAGTGAGCGCACCAGCAGCGACTGCACCATGGCCATCTGGTAGTGCGGCGGCATCTCGAACCCGCGCAGCTCCAACAGCCCGAGCCGGCCGCGGTTGCTGTCGGGGCTGTAGAGCTTGTCGATGCAGAACTCGGCGCGGTGGGTGTTGCCGGTGATGTCGGTCAGCAGGTGCCGCAGGGCCCGGTCGGTGACCCACGGCTGCGATGCCTTGCCCTCGGACAGCCGGGCGATCTCGGCGAACGCGATCTCCAGTTCATAGAGCGCCTCGGCGCGGCCCTCGTCCACGCGCGGTGCCTGCGAGGTGGTCCCGATGAACCGGCCCGCGAACAGGTACGACAACGCCGGATGCCGCTGCCAGTACGTCAGCAGCGAGACCAGCAGGTCCGGCCGGCGCAGCAGTGGCGAGTCGGCCGGGGTGATCCCGCCCAGCGTGATGTGGTTGCCGCCGCCGGTGCCACCGTGGGTGCCGTCCACGTCGAACGACTCGGTGGACAGCCGGGCCAGCCGGGCCTGTTCGTAGAGGATCTCGAGCTGCGCACGCTGTTCGGCGAAACTGGCCGTAGGTGCGACGTTGACCTCGATGACACCCGGGTCCGGGGTGATCGTCATGGACTGCAGGCGCGCGTCGCCGGGCGGGCCGTAACCCTCGATGATCACCGGACAACCCGTGGCCGCCACCGCCGATTCCAGCCGGGCGATCAGGTCCACGAAGTGGTCGGCCTCCTCGGTGGGCGGCATGAAGACGTACAAGAACTCCCCGCCGCCGTCGCTGCGGATCTCGGCGACCATCGCGGTGGTCGGGGCGTCGGGCGTGTCATCGATCTCGGCCGGGTTCTCCTCCTCGATGCCGAGTTCACCCTTGACGGCCAGCGGGTCGCCCTCGGGAGTCGGGCGCGCCGGCCGCCAGTTGATCGAGTTCAGCGGCAGCCGCAGACCGGCCGGGGAATCGCCGTCCAGCAGCACGATCCGGCCGCGCCGCAGCCGCCAGTCGGCGCTCGCCCAGCCGGTGCCGTCCTCGCGGCGGTGCAGCGGCAGCACGTAGGCCCGCGGTTCGGTGACCACCGCGTCGAGGCGGGCCAGCAGCTCCGCGCGTGCGTCGGTGGAGTCCGCGGCCAGATCGTCGTCGTCGGACACCGGGTCGCCGGCCGGCAATCGGACGGCGGCGCCGAGCCTGCTCAGTGGATCCTCGTGGGCCGGGCGCACCTGGGTGGGCGGCAGGCCCAGGCTCTCGGCGATGCCGGCAAGCACCGCCCGGGGCACGTCGGGGTCCACCGCACGCGGCTGCGGATGCTCGGGCCACGGATCGGCCAGCAGGCTCGGATCACGCCACAACGGTTGACCGTCGGTGCGCCACAGCAGCCCGATCTGCCAGCGCGGCAACGGTTCTCCGGGATACCACTTGCCCTGGCTGCGTTGCACCAGCCCGCGCGGTGCCCATATCTTCTTGCAGCGCGCGGCCAGCACGGAGGCGCGGACCCGCTTGTCCGGGCCGTCGGCGTCGGTGGTCCACTCCGGGTCCACCTGGTTGTCGATCGACACGAAGGTGGGCTCGCCGCCCACCGTCAGTCGGACGTCGCCCTCGGCGAGTCGTTTGTCGACGCGCTCGCCGAGTTCGACGATGGTCGCCCAGGCCGCGTCGGTGTAGGGCAGCGTGACGCGGGGGTCCTCGTGGATGCGGGTGACGGTGTTGGAGAACTCGAGCGTGGCCTCGGCGACCCCGGTGGAACCGGTGATGGGCGCCGACGAGGCGGGGTGCGGCGTGGCCGACAACGGGATGTGGCCCTCGCCGGCGAACAGACCCGACGTCGCGTCCAGCCCGATCCAGCCGGCCCCGGGGATGTAGACCTCGGCCCAGGCATGCAGATCGGTGACGTCCGCCGCGACCCCGGACGGGCCGTCGAGCGCCTCGACGTCGGAGGTCAACTGCACCGAGTAGCCCGACACGAACCGGGCCGCCAAACCCAGTTGCCGCAGCACGGACACCAGTAGCCAGGTCATGTCACGGCAGGATCCGACTCCGGTGCGCAGCGTGAAGTCCGGGGTCTGGACGCCGGGTTCCATCCGGAGGCTGTACCCGACGGCGGCGTTCACCGCCTGGTTGAGCGACACCAGGAAGTCGATGGTCCGGGTGCCGGGGATGACGGCGAAGTTGCGCACCCATTCTCCGACGAGCGGGCCCGGCCCACTGCCTTCCTCGCCCTCGTCGACCGGACGCAGGTAGGGCTCGAGGTCGTCGAGGAGCGCCTTGGGGTATTCGAACGGAATCGCTTCCGCGTATTCCTCGATGAAGAAGTCGAACGGATTGATCACCTTCAGGTCGGCGATCAGACCGACCGTGATGCTCAGCCGGCGGGCACGGTTGGGAAACACGAGTCGGGCCACGAAGTTGCCGAACGCATCCTGCTGCCAGTTGATGAAGTGGTCCGCCGGTTCCACCTCGAGGGAGTACGCCTCGATCGGGGTGCGCGAATGTGGCGCCGGACGCAGCCGGATGACGTGCGGGTACACCTCCACCAGACGGTCGAAGGTGTAGCTGGTGCGGTGCTCCAGCGCCACTTTGATTCCCATGCGTCTCATCCCAGCACACGGCGCCGGACCGCGCATCGCGCGCGGAATCGGGAAAGCACCCTGAGGTGCTCCACGACACGGAATACTCGCTGCATGGACGCTGTGGGGGCCGTCGACGTCGTGGTGGTGGGGGCCGGTTTCGCCGGGCTCGGGACGTTGCACCGGCTGCGGGAGCTCGGGCTGACGGCGTGCGCCTTCGAGGCCGGCGCGGACGTCGGCGGCACGTGGTACTGGAACCGGTATCCGGGTGCGCGGGTGGACATCCCGAGTGTCGACTACATGTTCAGCTTCGACCCGGACTGGCGCAGCGACTGGCAGTGGTCGGAGAAGTACGCCACCCAACCGGAGATCCTTCGTTACCTCGAACACGTCGCCGACAAGTTCGGGCTGCGCCGCGACATCCGGTTCAACACCCGGGTCACCAGCGTCGCCTGGGACGACGCGACGTCGACGTGGCGGGTGCACACCGACCGCGGTGACGAGGTGACCTGCCGGCACCTGGTGATGGCGACCGGCTGCCTGTCGATGCCCAAGGATCCCGACGTCGAGGGGCTCGACAGGTTCGGCGGTGAGGTCTATCTCACCGGCCGCTGGCCGCACGAGCCACCGGACTTCACCGGTGAGCGCGTCGCGGTGATCGGTACGGGATCGTCCGGCATTCAATCGATTCCGTTGATCGCCCAGCAGGCCCGGGAGGTGCTGGTGTTCCAGCGCACCCCGTGCTTCTCCATCCCGGCGCACAACGGACCGCTGTCGGAGAACAAGATCGCCGCGCTCGAGGACGAGCCGGCCTACCGCGCCGCCGCCCGCGAATCCTTCGGCGGTGTGCCTGTCGAGCGCACCCAGACGTTCGCGTTCATGGCCACACCGGACGAACGCCGGGCCCGATACGAGCGGGCCTGGCAGCTGGGCGAACTGCTCGAGGTCTTCAACATCTACGCCGACCTGATGACCAACCCGAGGACCAACGACGAACTCGCCGACTTCTTGCGCGCCAAGATCCGTGCGGCCGTGCAGGATCCCAGGACCGCTGACGCGCTGAGCCCCACCGGGTATCCGGTCGGGGCCAAGAGACTCGCCCTGAACACCGACTACTTCGAGACGTTCAACGCACCACACGTGCGACTGGTCGACCTGCGCGCGCAGCCGCTGCGGACCGTGACCGAGACCGGGATCGACACGGCCGGTGAGTCATTCGAGGTGGACGCGATCGTGCTGGCCACCGGCTTCGATGCGATGACCGGTGCAGTGCTGGCCGTGGACATCACCGGCCGCAACGGCCTGACCCTGAAAGACAAATGGGCACAAGGTCCTTCGACGTATCTGGGGCTGACGGTGGCCGGGTTCCCGAACCTGTTCCTGATCGCCGGACCGGGCAGCCCGTCGGTGCTGTCCAACATGGCCGTTTCCATCGAACAGCACATCGACGTCGTCGCCGACGTCCTGGCCCACCTGCGCACACAGGGCCTGGACACCATCGAGCCCACCGCTACCGCGGAAACCGGCTGGATGCGGCACCTCGCCGACGGCGCCGCGATAACCCTTTTCCCCCAGGCGAATTCGTGGTACATGGGCGCCAACGTCCCCGGCAAACCACAGGTCTTCATGCCGTACACCCCGGGGGTCGACGCCTACGCCGCAGTGTGCGCCGACGTCGTCGAACAGGGCTACCTCGGGTTCCGGCTGACCGGTCCGGACCGGACGGTGTGCAACGATGGCCTGGTGCGACGCTTGCAACCCGACATCCAGGCCGTGCTCGAGCAGATGGCCGAGCTGAACCTGCCGCCCATGGAATCGCTGCCCGTCGACGACGCCCGCGGGCTGTGGGCACTGTCCGTCGCCGCCTACCCACCGGGCCCCGAGGTCGGCGAGGTGCTCGACGGAAAGCTCCCGGGCCCCGCCGGTGAACTGGCCTACCGGCTGTACCGGCCCGCCACGCCCGGCCCGCATCCGGTGATCGTCTACTGGCACGGCGGCGGTTGGGTGCTGGGCGACGAGACTTCCGACGACTCGCTGTGCCGGGACCTGTGTGTGCGCACCGACGCGCTGGTCGTCTCGGTGAACTACCGGCACGGCCCGGAACACCCGTTCCCCGCCGCGGTCGACGACGGTTACGCGGCACTGCGCTGGGTCGCCGAGCACGCCGCCGAACTGGGCGGGGTTTCCGACCGGCTGGCCGTGGCCGGCTGGAGTGCGGGCGCCAACATGGCGACCGTGATGTGCCACCTGGCCCGCGAGCAGGATGGCCCGCGGATCGCCGGGCAGGCGCTGCTGACCCCGCCGACCGACACCCGGCGCTACCCGTCGCACACCGAGAACGCCGTCGGTTACGGGCTGACCACCGGGGTGATGGACTGGTTCCGGCTGCACTACTGTGCCGGCGACGATCCAGCCGATCCGGACGACCCACGGCTGGCGCCGTTGCGCGCCGCCGATCTGTCCGGCCTGCCGCCGGCTGTGGTGATCACCGCCGAGTTCGACCCGCTGCGCGACGAGGGCGACGCCTACGCCGAGGCGCTGGCCGCCGCCGGCGTACCGACGCGGCACGTCCAGGCGCGCGGCCACACCCACCTGTCGCCCACCATGGTCGACCTGGTGGTCTCCGGTGCGCCGATCCGGGCCGAGATGGCCGAGGCGTTGCGCGGGTTCCTGTCGAGTTAGCCGAGTTCGAAGATCGGGATGACCCGGGAGGTCTTCGACTGGTAGTCCGCGAAATTCGGTGCCTGCGCGATGACTGCCGGGTACACCGTGTCCCGTTCGTCGGGGGGCAGTTCGCGGGCGAGCACCTCCCGCTCGACGATTCCGTCCGGCGTGGCGGCCTCGATCCGCGCCCTCGGCTGGGCCCGCAGGTTGTGCGCCCAGGCCGGATCGCTGGGGGCACCGGCGTAGGACGCGATGATCAGCATCCGCCCGTCGACGGTGACGTACACCAGCGGTGACAGCCGGGGCTCACCCGAGCGGGCACCCGTGGTGTGCAGCAGCAGCATCGTGCGGCCCGCGAACGGTCCGCCGACCACGCCACGGTTGGCGCGGAACTCCTCGACGACGTTGGCGTTGAAATCGGTCACGGCGCGGCCGGTTCCGGTTTCGCGTCGATGCCGGATTCCTTGCGCTGCTGGGCGGTGATCGGCGCCGGTGCTTCCGTCAGCGGGTCGACACCGCCGCCGGTCTTCGGGAAGGCGATCACCTCACGGATCGAGTCCTCGCCGGCCAGCAGCGCGGTGATCCGGTCCCAGCCGAACGCGATGCCGCCGTGCGGCGGGGCGCCGAACGTGAAGGCCTCCAACAGGAATCCGAACTTGTCCTGGGCTTCGTTGTGATCGATGCCCATCATCGCGAACACCCGCTCCTGCACGTCGCGGCGGTGGATACGGATGGACCCGCCGCCGATCTCGTTGCCGTTGCACACGATGTCGTACGCATTGGCCAGCGCGCTGCCGGGGTCGGTGTCGAAGGTGGCCTCCGAGCCGGGCTGGGGTGAGGTGAACGCGTGGTGCACCGCCGTCCACGCGCCGGAGCCGACGGCGACGTCGCCGGATGCGGTGGCGTCGTCGGTGGCCTCGAACAGCGGCCAGTCCACCACCCAGGTGAACGCCCAGGCGGCGGGGTCGATCAGGTCCAGCCGCTTGGCGATCTCGATGCGGGTGGCACCCAGCAGTGCGCGGGCATTCTTTGCGGTGCCGGCGGCGAAGAAGACACAGTCGCCCGGCGCGGCGCCGACGTGGGCGGCCAGCCCGGCGCGCTCGGCGTCGGACAGGTTCTTGGCCACCGGGCCGGTCAGCTCGCCATCCTCACCGATCAACACATAGGCCAGGCCCTTGTGGCCGCGCTGCTTGGCGAACTCCTGCCAGCCGTCCAGCGTGCGGCGCGGCTGCGACGCCCCGCCGGGCATGACCACGGCCCCCACGTAGGGCGCCTGGAACACCCGGAACGGCGTGTCGGTGAAGTAATCGGTGCATTCGACCAGTTCGACGGCGAACCGCAGGTCGGGCTTGTCGCTGCCGAAGCGGCGCATGGCGTCGGCGTAGCTGATCCGCGGTAACGGCAGGGGCAGGTCGTAGCCGATCAGGGACCACAGTGCCCGCAGCACTTCTTCGGAAACGGCGATCACGTCGTCGGGTTCGACGAAGCTCATCTCCATGTCCAGCTGGGTGAACTCCGGCTGCCGGTCGGCGCGGAAATCCTCGTCGCGGTAGCAGCGGGCGATCTGGTAGTAGCGCTCCATCCCGGCAACCATCAGCAGCTGTTTGAACAGCTGCGGGCTCTGCGGCAGCGCGTAGAAGCTGCCGGGTTGCAGGCGCGCGGGCACCAGGAAGTCCCGGGCGCCTTCGGGCGTCGACCGCGTCAGCGTCGGCGTCTCGATCTCCACGAAATCGTGGTCGGCCAGCACCGCGCGTGCGGCGGCATTCACCTTGGAGCGCAACCGGATTGCGTTGCCCGGCCCCTCGCGGCGAAGATCCAGGTAGCGGTATCGCAGGCGGGCTTCCTCGCCGGCGGTCTCGTCGAGCTGGAACGGCAACGGCGCGCTCTCCCCCAGCACCGTCAGCGCCGTCGCATTGACCTCGATCTCACCGGTGGCAATCTCGGCGTTGGCGTTGCCCTCCGGCCGGATCTCGACGACGCCGGTGACGGCGACGCAGAACTCGGCGCGCAGCCGGTGCGCCTGCGCCAGCACACCCTCGTCGCGGAACACCACCTGGGCAACGCCGCTGACGTCGCGCAGATCGATGAAGATGACGCCACCGTGGTCACGCCGTCGGGCCACCCAGCCCGCCAGCGTCACCGTCTTTCCGGCGTCGGCGGCCCGCAACGACCCGGCATCGTGACTGCGCAGCACAAACACTCCTAGAGCTCTGGGGAAGACGACTGCCCAGTCTAGAGGGGTCCCAGTAGGCTGGCGCCCATGCCCAAGCGCTATCCCTGCCAGCGGGTCGGCCTCGACTTCACCGAGACGGCGCCGTTCCGGTTCGTCAGCACGGTCGACCTGGCGATCACGCCCGAGCAGTTGTTCGACGTGCTGGCCGACGCCGAATCCTGGCCGCACTGGGCATCGGCGATCACCAGGGTCACCTGGACCTCGCCCGAACCCCGCGGCGTGGGCACCACCCGCACCGTGGACATGCGCGGCGGCATCACCGGCGATGAGGAGTTCCTGGCCTGGGAGCCGTTCACGCACATGGCTTTCCGGTTCAACGAGTCCACCACCCGGGCGATCACCGCGTTCGCCGAGGACTACCGGGTGGTCCGGACGCCCACTGGCTGCCACCTGACCTGGGTGATGGCCATGAAACCGAACGGTCTGGCCGGCCGGCTCGGGATGACGCTGGGCCGGCCGGTGATGGGCTGGCTGTTCCAGCGATTCCTGTACAACCTGCGCAGCTACGGCGCCGCCCGGTTCGCCGTCAACCGCTGACGCCCAGAGGCTGAAAACCCTCAAACCCGTTGCCGTGCAGGCCCTCCCAGGCGAGGCGGCGCACCGCGTCGGGATCGTCGACGGTGGCGTCGCGCGTCGTGCCGATGATCCGGACAGCCCGGCGCGGAACCCGATACTGCGGCCAGTCCGGGCCGGGCGGGTTGCCGCCGACGAACTCCAGCCAGTACCGCTGCATGCGCCGCCCCACCGCTGGCGGCACGTGCCGGCCCAGCGGGTGCAGCTTGCGGCCGAGGTAGGAGCCGTAGCTGTGGTGCACGTGCACGATCTCACTGCCGTGCGTGGCGCCCAGGCCCAGCGCCCGCAGCGTCGACGTGACGTGGTCGAAGCGATAGACAAAAGTCGGCGCGCACGCGCTGTAGGCGTCGGCGAACGCCCATGTCGGGGCACCGAACATGACGTCGGAGCCGAACGTCACCAGCGCGCGCCGGCGCGGATAGCCCGGGTACGCCGCCAGCATCCGCTCGCGGTCGTCGGGAGCCACCCGGGCGAAGTAGTCGTCGACCAGCGGTGCGGTGGTGGGCAACATCGGCGGGCGCGACCAGGCGAACATCGAGGCCTCATGACTGTTGGTGCCGACGATCAGCGGCAAGGGTGCCATGGCGCCGGCGCGTGCCGCCGGGACCGGATGGTGCGGCAGCAGCTCGGTGCCGTGGGTGAGCCCGTAGGCCAGCGTCGGCGAGGTCCCGACGCTGCGCAGCTGTTGGCGCCCGGCCGCCCGGCGCAGGTCGCGCTGCGGCAGCTCCTTGAGTTCGGCCGGCGCCACGCCCAGGTCGGCGACGAATCGCTGCGCCTGTTCAGCCCGGGTGTCGTGGTCGGCGATCAACGGCAGGGCCGGAGACTGCGCGATGGCGCGGCCGAACAGTCCCTGGGCCGCGGGGCTGGCCAGCAACGCCAGCACCGACGTCGCACCCGCCGACTCCCCGAACACCGTCACCCGGTCGGGGTCACCGCCGAACGCGGCGATGTTGTCGCGCACCCACTCCAGTGCCGCGATCTGGTCACGCAGGCACAGGTTGTCGTCGAAACCCTCTCCGAGGGAACCGAGTTCGAACCCACCGAACACGCCGATCCGGTACGTCACATTGACCACCACGACGTTGCCGTTGGCTGCCAGCCGCGACCCGTTGTACAGCTGGAACTGACCGGCCCCGAACACGAACGCACCGCCGGGGATCCACACCATGACGGGCAGCGCGGCGCCCGGATCGGGCGACCACACCGTCAGCGTCAGGCACGCCTCGTCGCGATGTTTGGGATCGTCGCGGCCGGCGCCGACGAATGTCTTGCCCTGCGGTGGCAGCGGACCGTGCCGGGTGGCGTCGCGAACGCCCTCCCACGACGGCAGTGGGCCGGGCGCCATGAAACGCCGGGCACCGACGGGCTGCTGTGCGTACGGCACGCCGCGCCACACCGCGACCGCCCCTTCCCGCGTCCCGCGGACCGCACCGGTCCGGGTGACGACGGTGGTCTCAACTCGAGCAACGACGGCCACGGCAAAATCGTAGTGTGCAAAGCTGTACGGCAAAGCGATGCAGCGTGACCTCGAAGGGGCCAGCATGACCTTCAACGAAGGTGTCCGGATCGACACCAGCCGCACCTCGACCAGCGGGGGCGGTGGCGGCTTCCCGGGGGGTGGCGGCGGTATCGCTGTCGGCGGCGGCATGGTCGGGCTGGTGATCCTGCTGCTCACGCTGTTCCTGGGCGGCGATCCCGGTTCGGTGCTCAGCCAGCAGGCCATCGAACCGCAGGGCGGCGTCGACGCACCCGGTTTCGACCTCAACCAGTGCCGAACCGGCAAGGACGCCAACGAGAAGATCGAGTGCCGGATGATCGCTACCGGCAACTCCGTCGACGGCGTGTGGAGTCAGCTGATGAAGGGCTACACGCCTCCCCACATGAAACTGTTCAAGGGCCAGACCAATACCGCGTGCGGGGCGGCCACCTCCGACGTCGGCCCGTTCTACTGCCCCGCCGACCAAGTGGCGTATTTCGACACCGACTTCTTCGATGTGCTCACCAAGCAGTTCGGTTCCAGTGGTGGCCCGTTGGCCCAGGAGTACGTGGTGGCCCACGAATACGGCCATCACGTCCAGAACCTGCTGGGCGACATCGGAAAGGCGCAGCAGGGTCCGCAGGGCGCCGAGGGCAACAGCGTGCGCACCGAGTTGCAGGCCGACTGCTACGCCGGGGTGTGGGCGCACTACGCCGCCATCACCAAGCAGCCCGGCACCGACGTGACCTTCCTGCAGCCGTTGAGCGACAAGGACATTGCCGATGCGCTGTCGGCGGCGTCATCGGTGGGCGACGACCGGATCCAGAAGCAGGCCACCGGCCGGGTCAACCCGGAGTCCTGGACGCACGGCTCGTCGTCCGAACGTCAGGCGTGGTTCACCGTCGGCTACCAGACCGGTAACCCGAACAAGTGCGACACCTACAACGCCCGCGACCTCGACCACCCGTAGGGCTGACTTTTTTCCGTGAGCGTGCGTGTCGGTACGCGACACGCCGCCCCGCCGCGAACTTTTCGGCACCCTCGCACCGCGCCCGACGCGAACGATGCACCCGCCCGTCCGGCTACGAGGGTGCACAGAAGTACAGGTATCCCCGGCGAGTCGCGGACCTACACGCACACTCGCCGGGGAGATCGACCACCTACAGGCGGGACTGCGCCTTGATCGCGTTGTCGGTGGTGCGCAACGGGCGGATCAGCGCGTCCTGCGTGAACGACGCGAGCAGCCGGCCGTCCTCGGTGTGCACGGTGCCGCGCACGTAGGACATCCCGCCACCCACCTGGGTGCTCTCATGGGTGTAGAGCAGCCAGCCGTCCCAGTGGAACGGTTCGTGGAACGACACAGTGACGGTCATCGGTGCGGTGGAGACCGTCAGGTGTGCCTGCGCGGTTCCGATGCCCTCGTGAGCCCGCATCGTCGTCGAAATACCAAGGTGCCCGGTGAAATACGCGACCAGCGCTTTGGCCAGATCGTCGCGGGCCGGCACCGGGTCGTAGTGCAGCCAGGCGTACAGCTCGGGCGGGCCGACCTCGTCGGGGCTGTTGACGTCGACCACGTCGACCAGCCGCAGCTGGCGCCCCGTCATCGGCATCTCGGAGACGTTCGCCTGGTCCGGGCCGGCCACGGCCGGCTTCGGCAGCTCGTGACGGATCACGTCTTCGGACGGCACATCGGCGAGCACCGTGACGGTGATGCAGCGCTTCCCGTTCTGGGTGGCGGTCACCAGCGCCGTGGCGGTGGAGCGGCCTTCATGGAACACGTCGATCCCGAGTTCGACCGGCGCACCGACCATCACCGCGCGGCTGAACACCGCCGTAGCCGTGCGGACCGACTTGTCCGGAAAGCGTTTGGCCACAGCCACGATCGCCTGCGCCAGTACCTGGGTGCCCTCGACCACCTGCCGGTCGTCCTGGCCCGCCAGGCCGGTCTCGGCGAGCACGACATCATCGCCGTCGCTCCTCCCGCTGAACGGCACATCGAACAGGTCGAGCAAACCCTGCAGCGTCCACACCGCGCTGCCCGATTCGGTTGTCATTCTGCTTTCGCCCTTCTCCCACGATTCATGTTGGTACACAACGGATCACACACAGCAGTCAGATGCCGGCGGGTCAGGGTGCGCCATCGCGCGAGGCCTGCGGCCCGCCTTGGGTTCCACACAGTAGTCCGCGGCGCACGTCGCGGCCAACCCTCCACACCCGGGCGTCCGAGCTGTACCCTCGTGCTCCAACGGCGCGGACATCTGCACCGCGCACGACCTTCAGGGGACGCCATGGCCAAGCCCAACGGCTCCGGCGCGAACTCGCCGGTGGCGGAGTCGCGCGCCGAGAGCTTCATGCGCTCGGCCCTGGACATCCTGGGCGAGACGGGCGGCACCGACTTCACCGTGCTGGACGTCGTGCAGCGCTCGAAGACCTCCCTGCGGGCCTTCTACCAGCACTTTGCCACCAAGGACGAACTGCTGCTGGCGCTGGTCGAGCGGATCATGATCGACGCGACGACGCGCTGGCGTGCCGAGACCGCGGAGATGTCCGCCACCGACGCATTGCGGCGGCTCGTCGAACGGATCAGCGCCCCAGCGCATTCGAGCACCCAGGACAGCATCAACCGGGGCCTGAGCTACTACAACGACCACCTGCTGCAGACCCGGCCGCGCGAGTTCGCGCTGGTCCTGCGGCCATTGCACGAGCTGGTGGTAGAGATCCTGCGCCGCGGCGTGACCGAGGGCGCCTTCCGCGCCGACCTGGATCTCGACGCCGACGCGGCGGTCCTGACGCAGAGCATCCTGGGCGCCCTGCGGCTACGCGGCCTCGGCACCGACCTGACCGGAACGGTCATTGAGAGCGATCACGTCTTCACGTTCTGCCTGCGCGGCCTGACGGCCGTCTGAGCTGCGAAAACAACCGCACCGAACCGCCCCTGGCCCCGCACCGGCCTCTCATGGTAATCTTGTTACCACCGAGCGGTAATGCCATTACCAGCGCCGCCCACCCAATGCCCACAGTCAGCCATCCCAGGAGTTCGTCACCATGCCGTCACGCATCCTCGACTATCCGGTCTTCGACGCCGACAACCACTTCTACGAGCCCAAAGAGGCGCTCACCAAGTTCCTGCCGGCCAAGCACAAGGGCGTCATCGACTACATCGACGTGCACGGCCGCACCAAGATCGTGGTGCGCAACCACATCAGCGACTACATCCCGAATCCCACCTTCGAGGTGGTCGCGCGACCGGGCGCCCAGGAGGAGTACTTCCGGCACGGTAGCGGCGGCAAGAGCTACCGCGAGGTCATGGGCAAGCCGATGAAATCCATTCCGGCGTTTCGTGATCCGGCCGCCCGGCTCGAGGTGATGGACGGGCTGGGCCTGGACTACACGCTGATGTTCCCGACGCTGGCCAGCCTGGTCGAGGAGCGCCTCAAGGACGATCCGAACCTGATCCACGACATCATCCACGCCCTCAACGAGTGGATGTACGAGACCTGGCAGTTCAACTACGAGGACCGCATCTTCTCCACCCCGGTCATCACGCTGCCGATCGTCGACCGCGCACTCGAGGAGCTCGAGTGGTGTCTCGAGCGCGGCGCGAAGACCGTGCTGGTGCGCCCGGCCCCGGTACCCGGCTTCCGGGGAACACGCTCCTTCGGCACCGAGGAGTTCGATCCGTTCTGGCAGGCCTGCGTGAAGGCCGGCATCCCCGTCGCAATGCACGCCTCGGACTCCGGCTACGCGCAGTACCTCAACGACTGGGAGCCGGCCGACGAGTTCCTGCCGTTCAAGCCCACCTCGTTCCGGATGGTGGCGATGGGCAAGCGGCCCATCGAGGACACCATGGCCGCGCTGGTCTGCCACGGCACGTTCACCCGCAACCCCGACCTGCGCATCCTGTCCGTCGAGAACGGTGCATCCTGGGTGCCCTACCTCTTCTACCAGTTCAAGGACGTCTTCTCGAAGATGCCGAACGAGTTCCCCGAGGATCCGGTGGAGGCCTTCCGGCGCTGCGTGTACGTCGCTCCGTTCTGGGAGGACGACTTCAAGAAGATGGCCGAGCTGTGCGGCATCGACCGCGTGATCTTCGGTTCGGACTGGCCGCACCCCGAGGGTCTGGCCGACCCGATCAACCTGGTCGACGACCTGGTGGCGCACGGCCTCGACGACGAGGGCGTGAAAAAGGTGATGGGACGCAATATGGTCGACCTGTTCAAGGTCGACAACAAGGTGGTCTACAAGCCGGACGTCCCGGCGCTCGTCCTCCCCGCCTGAGATCGCCCGACGCTCCGGCGCGAGCGTGCGCACAAGTGTGCGGCACGCCGCGCGGGAGCGGACCAACACGCACACTCACCGAGGACCACGATGACCGACGTCGCCAATCCCGAACAGATGCTGTTCGCGTCGACCACGCAGGCTTTCCTGGACAAGGAAGCCCCGCTGACGCGGGTACGCGAGCTGCACGCCGCCGACGAATCGTACGACCCCGGCTGGTGGCAACGCGCCGCCGAGCTGGGCTGGGCCAGCCTGCTGGTCCCCGAAGAACTTGGCGGAGGCAGTGTTTCGGGTGACGGCGTGGCCGATCTGGCGCTCGTCGCCGAGCAGGTGGGGCGCTCGGTGGCACCCGGGCCGTTGCATCCGGTGAGCGTGGTGCTCGCCGGTCTGGTCGAGGCGCCCGAGGGCCACGGCGACACCATCGAGGCCCTGGTGGCCGGTGAACTCGTGGCGTCCTGGGCGGTCTACGAACCCGGCCGGCCCTTCGACCCGACCGCGTCGGCAACAACGGCCACCCAGACGGCGTCCGGCTACCGCATCGACGGCGTCAAGGACCGTGTCGAGGCCGGCGACCGGGCGGGCGCGCTACTGGTCACTGCCAACTGCGACGGCACGCTGCGTCAGTTCGTGGTGCCGGCCGACACCGCCGGCGTCACCGTCACCCCGCAGCGCTCACTGGACATGGTCAAGATTTACGCCCGAGTGCAGTTCGACGGTGTCGAGATCGGCAGCGACGCCGTCGTCGGCAGCGCCGAGCAGACGCCGGCCATCATCGAGCGACAGCGCCAGGTCGCACTGATACTGCAGTGCGCCGAACTCGTCGGCATCCTGGACACCGTGCTCGGCTTCACCACCCAGTGGCTCACCGACCGGCACAGCTTCGGCCGACCGCTCTCGTCCTACCAGGCGCTCAAGCACCGCTTTGCGAACGACAAGATGTGGTTCGAGGCGGCCCGGGCCACCACCGCCGGTGCGGTGGCCGCGGTGGCCGGCCGCTCGCCCGACGCCCCCAAACTGGTCAGCATCGCGAAAGCCTATGTGGCCGAACGAACCCCGGTGATCCTGCAGGACTGCGTGCAGCTGCACGGCGGCATCGGCGTCACCTGGGAGCACGACCTACATCTGTTCCTGCGCCGCGCGGCGCTGTACCGGGCGATGTTCGGCTCCCCCGAGGACCACTACCGCACCGTGTACGAACTCAGCCGGAAGCAGGAGGACGTCCACGCATGACCGAGACCGTGACAACGGCCACCGAGGTTGGCGAAATGCCGGAATCCGTAACAGAATTCGCGGCCCGGGCCCGAACCTGGCTGGCCGAGAACATGACCCGCATCGACCCGGACAACCCGCCGTTCTTCGTGCGGGCCGAGCAGTCGTCGTGGGACCGCGCCACCGAAATGCAACGCAAGCTGCACGCCGGCGGCTTCGCCGGCATCTGCTTCCCCCGCGAATACGGCGGCCTGGGGCTGGACCTCGCGTACCAGCAGGCCTTCGACGCCGAATGCCGCACCTACGAAATGCCGCTGATCCTCAACGTCCCGAGCTTCACCATCTGCGCGGCAACCATCCTCGACATGGGCAGCGAACAGCAGAAGCGCGACCGCATCTCGGCCGCCATCCGCGGCGAGGAGATCCTCTGCCAGCTGCTCAGCGAGCCCAGCGGCGGCTCGGACCTGGCCGGCGTCATCACGCGCGCCGACCGCCAGGGCGACAAGTGGATCATCAACGGCGCCAAGACCTGGAGCACCAGCGCCTTCGCCGCCGACTATGGCCTGATGCTGGCCCGCACCGACTGGAACGTGCCCAAGCACGAGGGCCTGACCATGTTCTTGGTCCCGCTGAACTCCCCCGGCATCACGATGCGCCGGATCAAGGAGGTCAACGGCAACGAGGAGTTCTGCGAGGAGTTCTTCGACGGCCTCGAGCTCGGTGACGACGCCGTGGTGGGCGAGGTCAACGGCGGCTGGGCCGTGGCATCGCGGCAGCTGCACCATGAGCGGCGCGCGGTCGGCGGCGGTTCGGAGTTCGCCAGCGGACGCGGCGCCGAGAACGCGTCCGAGATGCCGCCGGACTATGTGGCGATCGCCGAGGCCACCGGTCAGTCCGACGAGCCACGGGTCCAGGAGCTCGCCGGGCGGGCGCTGGTGCACCGCGAGGTCAAGGAGCAACTGATCCAACACGTGTCGACGTCGATCGCGACCGGAGCGCTGCCGCCCAACGCCGGCACCCTGATCCGGTTGTTCCACGCCGACACCACCGAACTCGAGGTCGACACCGCGCTGGCCATCGCCGGAACCGCGGGCGTCATCGACGAGACCGGCGACGGCGGAGTGTTCGACGTGGGCGTGCGCTACCTGTCCCGGCAGACGGGCTCGTTGGGTGGCGGCAGTTCCGAGATGGCCCGCAACGTGATCGCCGAGCGCATCCTCGGCTTCCCCCGCGAGTTGGCCGCCGACCGCGGAGTCCCCTTCAACCAGGTCAAACGCGGCCGCCAGTAACCCCGAAACGTCCGTTTGGGCGAAAAAGTGCGAGAGCCCGCCACCATTTCGTCGGTCTCGGCGAAGGCAGAGTGAACACTCTGGCTAAGGTGTCCACATGACGAGCCAACCCGCCATCGACACCTCCCCCGCCCTCGCCGCTTCACGGGCGTCCTGGGCCGCCGTCAACGCCGGCGACAAGGCGGCCTGGCTGGCCCTGATGGCCGACGACGTGCTCATCGAGGATCCGATCGGCGAGGCCCCCACCAACGCCGACGGCACCGGCATCCGCGGCAAGGCCGCGGTCGGCGTCTTCTACGACGACACCATCGGCAAGACCACGGTGCGCAGCGTCAAGGCCGAGGAAACCTTCCCGTCCAGCTCGCCCGACGAGATCGCCCACATCCTCAATCTGCACTTCGAGTTCGACGGCGGATTCACCACCGACGTCCGCGGGATCTTCACCTACAAGGTCGACGCGGCCGGGCTGCTGACCAACCTGCGCGGCTACTGGAACATGGATTCCATGACGTTCGGCCAGGCCTAGGAACCACTGCGGCGGGCGGGGACAATGGACCCGTGTGCCACTACTGCGGCTGTCGCGAGATTCCACTGCTTCGGGATTACATCGCCGAGCACGAGCGGGTGATCAACCACGGCGGTGCCGCCGTGCGGGCTCTCGACCAGGGCGACCCCGCACGGGCCCACGCCGAGGTCGCGTCGATGTACGACGAGCTCCGCGCGCACTGGCAGGGCGAGGAAGACGGTCTGTTCGCGGTGATGATGTCCGACGAGCTGTTCGCCGAGCACATCACGCCGCTCATCGCCGAGCACCGCGAACTGGCCACCCTGCTGGAGTCCGTCGACCTGACCTTCGCCGCGGATCAGGACCGGTTCCGGGCAGCGTTCGACGAACTCTACGAGCACATCGCCAAGGAGGAGGACGGGCTGTTCCCGGCGTCGCTCACCGCACTGGACGGCGACGCGTGGGACACCGCGATCCTGGCCTGGCGGCGGGCACATCCAGGTGCCGAGCCGCTCTAGAAAAGCGTGGGCTGCAACAGTTCTGGAGCCGCCAACGGCGGCTCCAGCCGGCGCTGCCGACCGCTCAACCCGTACCGGGCGATCAACGGGGCGGCCCGTTCCCGCAGCGTCCGCCGGTACTCCTCCGGCAGATATGCGCCCCGCCGGTACAACCGCCGGTAGGGCCCGACCAGGTCGGGCCGGGCGCGCGCCAGCCACTCCATGAACCACGGCCGCGTCGCACCCCGCAGATGCAGCCCGAACACGGTGACGCCCGTTGCCCCCGCGGCACTGATCCGGGCCAGCAGATCGTCGAGGTGCGCAACCGAATCCGTCAGATACGGCAGCACGGGAGCGACCATGACGTGGCAGTCCAGGCCGGCGTCGCGGATCGCGGTGATCAGCTCGAGCCGGGCAGCGGGTGTGGGCGTGCCCGGTTCCAGATCACGGTGCAGATCGGCGTCGCCGACCGCCAGGGAAACCGCCACCGAGACCGGAACCTCCGCGTCGACCAGCAGGGGCAGGTCGCGTCGCAGCAGCGTCCCCTTGGTCAGTATCGACATCCCGGTTCCCGAATCACGCAGCGCCGCAATGATTCCCGGCATCAGTGCATACCGACCCTCGGCCCGCTGATAGGGGTCGGTGTTGGTGCCGAGCGCAACGGTCTCGCGACCCCACGACGGCCGGTGCAGTTCGCGGCGCAGAACGTCGACCACGTTGGTCTTGACCACGATCTGGGCGTCGAAGTCGGCCCCGGCGTCCAGATCGAGGTACTCGTGGGTGGGCCGCGCGAAGCAGTATCGGCAGGCGTGCGAGCATCCGCGGTAGGCGTTGACGGTGAACCGGAAGGGCAGGACGGCACTGTCGGGCACCTTGTTCAGCGCCGATTTGCACAGCACTTCATGGAACGTGATGCCCTCGAACTGCGGGGTGCGCACGGTGCGCACGAATCCGATCCGAGCGAGGCCGGGCAGGGCGCCGTCGTCCACCCCGATCCGTTGAGCTTCCCAGCGCATGACCTATGCGAACATGTGTTCGATCCGGTGTCAAGTGTCAGGGGCGGGCTTCGAAGACGAGGTTGAACGGCGTCTCCGCCACTCGGCCGAACCGGCTGAAGCCACCCTGGGCGACCATCACCTCGGCGAGCCGGTGTTCGCCGGCCTGCGCGCCCAGCGCCGGTCCCTGCCGCGCGAGCGATACCGGAACGCAGATCATCGTGGAGGCGCCGTAGAAGATCCGGCCCACCGGGTTGAGATTGTCCGCGACGCTGTCACCGGCTGCCGGTTCGACCAGCAGGCAGTGGCCGTCCGGTTTCAGCGCCGCCCTGGCGTGCCGGGCCGCACCGGCTGGATCGGCCATATCGTGCAGGCAGTCGAAGAACGCGATCAGGTCGTAGCCGTCGCCGGAATAGGACCCAGAATAGGAAACGGCGTCCGCGACCTCGAAGCTCGCGTTGGTCACCCCCAGTGCGGCCGCGTGCTCGCGTGCGGTGACCACCGATGGTTCGTGATAGTCGATGCCCACGAACTCCGAACGCGGAAACGCCTGTGCCATCAGGATTGTCGTCACCCCGTGTCCGCATCCGACATCGGCGACGGACCCGCCGGCGGCCAGTTTGTCCACCACTCCGTCCATGGCCGGCAGCCATTCGGCGAGCAGGCTGGCGTTGTAACCGGCCCGGAAGAACCGCTCGGCGGCCCGGAACAGACAGGGGTGATGCTCGCCCCATTCCATTCCGGCGCCGCTGCGGAAATTTGCGACGGCCCGATCCCTGACGTGGAACAGGTCCTCGACGATGGAGTAGGCCGCCGGCAGATCGATGGGGCCCGAATCGTCGGCGAGACAGAGCGCCTGCTCGGCGTTCAGGTAATAGACGTCGCGCTCGGCGTCGTATTCGACGTAGCCGCCCGCGGCCTGATTCGCCAGCCACTCCCGGACATATCGTTCGTTCGTTCCGGTGTTCGCGGCCAGCTCAGCGGAGGTCGACGACCCGGCCGCCAGCGCGCGGTACAACCCGAGCTCGTCACCGATGAGCACCAGCGCGGCGCCCACCGCGGCGCCCAAGTCTCCCAATGCCTTGCCGATGAAGGCATTCAGCTTGTCTTCGTCCAGGGCCATTGCTCACTTCACCCCGAATCACGCCTGACCGAGCAACTCCCTCGAAACTACACCTCGACGCAAGGGGTGACGGTGACGACGAAGGTCACCAGTTGGACAGCTGGCACCGCGGGTTGTACGGCTG
This sequence comes from Mycobacterium sp., assembly GCF_046330795.1. Lineage (GTDB taxonomy): Bacteria > Actinomycetota > Actinomycetes > Mycobacteriales > Mycobacteriaceae > Mycobacterium. The sequence goes on from NZ_JAXLSA010000001.1 coordinate 1,016,854, forward strand.
CTGATCGTGGGCCACCGAGTGCCCGTCGACAGCGATGTCGCACGAGACGTTGGGGGCGGCCTGACCGCCGTGCGTGGTGCTGCTGACGGTCAGGATCGCCCACTGCGGATCGGCCAGGTTCGCCGAGAATGTCCAGGGCACGCCCGGGGCCAGTGCCACGGGAACCCGCTGGACGAATGAATAGGCGTCCGCGTTGTAGGCGGCCTTGCTCGGCGGCTGGTTCACCAGGTAGAAGAGCTCGACCTGGCCGGGACCGTCGGCGGTCACCGTGTAGACGACATTGCCGCCGGGGGCCGGAGCCGGCGCGGGGGCGGGCTGCTCGGGAGCCGGGGCGGGCGCCGGCTCGGGATCGGCATATGCCGTGCCCTGACCGAGTACGACGGCGGTGGCGGTCAGCGCGAGGGCAGCCGCAAGTCGGTGTGTGGTGGCCATGTACCTCATATCTGCCCACGCTACCGAAGCGTTACGGCACCGCGCCGTTCCGATTCGCCGGAATACCGATCGAGCGGCAGGTTTACCGGGACGTGACACACAGATATTTCCCAGAAACACGAACGCCCTAGCGTCCGCCTTGGCGCCCATGGTTGCGCGCCCGATCCCACCTCCACGAAAGGCTGTCGATGCCCAGTTCTGCGTGTCCCCCACTGAGAAGGCCGGCCCTGGCGGCAGGCAGCGTCCTCGCCACGGCGGCGCTCCTGCTCGCCGGCTGCGGCAGCAAGGCCACCGAGGAGTCCACCGGCGCCGCCGGATCCGAGTCCTGCGTCGACACTTCCGGCTCGAAGATCAAGGTGGGATCGCTGAACTCGCTGTCGGGCACCATGGCCATCTCCGAGGTCACCGTGCGCGACGCCATCAAGCTGGCCGTCGACCAGATCAACGAAAAGGGCGGCGTGCTGGGCAAGCAGATCGAACTGGTCGGCGAGGACGGCGCATCCGATCCCGCGGTCTTCGCACAGAAGGCCGAGAAGCTGATCAAGGACGACTGCGTGGCCGCGGTGTTCGGCGGGTGGACGTCCTCGAGCCGCAAGGCGATGCTGCCGGTCTTCGAGTCGAACGACTCGCTGCTGTACTACCCGGTGCAGTACGAGGGCCTCGAGGCGTCGAAGAACATCTTCTACACCGGTGCCACCACCAACCAGCAGATCGTGCCGGCGCTGGACTACCTCGAGCAGAAGGGCGTCAAGTCGCTCTACCTGGTGGGCAGCGACTACGTGTTCCCGCAGACCGCCAACCGCATCATCAAGGCCTACGCCGCGGCCAACGGGATCGAGATCAAGGGAGAGGACTACACCCCGCTGGGCTCCACCGACTTCTCCACGATCGTCAACAAGGTCCGCGCCTCCAATGCCGGGGCGGTGTTCAACACCCTCAACGGCGACTCCAACGTGGCGTTCTTCAAGGAGTACACGAATGCGGGCCTGACGCCGGAGAAGATGCCGGTGGTGTCGGTGTCCATCGCCGAGGAGGAGGTCACCGGCATCGGCGCGGACAACATCAAGGGCCAGCTGACCGCGTGGAACTACTACCAGACCGTGGACAACCCGGTGAACAAGGCGTTCGTCGACGCCTACAAGGCCAAGTACGGCGCCGACAAGCCGACGTCGGACCCGATGGAGGCCGCCTACGTATCGGTGTACCTGTGGAAGAACACCGTCGAGAAGGCGAAAGCCTTTGACACCAAGGCAATTCAGGACAACGCCGGCGGTGTCACGTTCGACGCACCCGAGGGTCTGGTCACCATCGACGGCGAGAACCACCACATCACCAAGACTGCGCGGATCGGCGAGATCCATCCCGACGGCCTGATCTACACGATCTGGGAATCACCCGGGCCGATCGAGCCGGACCCCTTCCTGAAGTCCTACCCGTGGGCCGCCGGGCTGTCCGGCTGACGTATGCCCGACTGCCTCGCTCCTCCTCACCCGCCTACGGCGGCCGCATCGTCGGCTCGGCGATGGAAATACTGATCGGACAGCTGGCAACGGGATTGAGCCTCGGCTCGATCCTGTTGCTGGCCGCCCTCGGTCTGGCCCTGACCTTCGGCCAGATGGGCGTCATCAACATGGCGCACGGCGAGTTCATCATGGCCGGCTGCTACACGGCCTTCGTGGTGCAGAAGTTCATCGCCAATGCCGGTGTCTCCCTGCTGGTTTCGCTGGCCCTGGGATTCCTGGTCGGCGGACTGCTCGGCGCGCTGCTCGAGGTGACGCTGATCCGGCGGATGTACCACCGGCCACTGGACACCCTGCTGGTGACCTTCGGCGTCGGGCTGATCCTGCAGCAGGTCGCCCGTGACGTCTTCGGCGCGCCGGCGGTGAACGTCACCGCACCGGCCTGGCTGTCCGGCGGGGTGGAGATCCTGGGCGCGGTGGTGCCCAGGACCCGCATCTTCATCCTGGTGCTGGCCATCGTCTGCGTGACGGTGCTGGCGGCGGCGCTGAAGCACTCCCCCATGGGACGGCGTATCCGCGCGGTGGTCCAGAACCGCGACCTCGCCGAGACCAGCGGCATCTCGTCGCGCCGGACCGACATCACCACGTTCTTCATCGGGTCCGGCCTGGCCAGTGTCGCCGGTGTGGCGCTCACGTTGATCGGCTCGACCAGTTCGACCACCGGTCAGGCCTACCTGATCGACGCATTCCTGGTGGTGGTAGTCGGGGGCCTCGGTCAGATCAAAGGCACCGTCATCGCGGCCTTCGCGCTGGGCATCCTGAATTCGTTCATCGAGTACAGCACCACCGCGTCACTGGCCAAGGTGATCGTCTTCGTCATCATCGTGATCTTCCTGCAGGTCCGTCCGCAGGGGTTGTTCACCGTGCGCACAAGGAGTCTCGTATGAGAACGTTCGTGGGGCGATGGCAGACCTGGGCGGGTTTCGCGGTCGCGGCCGTCCTGCTGTTCGGGGTGGCACCGGCCGTCCTGAGCAGCTTCCGCCTCGGACTGCTGGGCCAGTATCTGTGCTACGCGATCGTCGCCGCCGGCATCGGGCTGGCCTGGGGCCGCGGCGGCATGCTCGTGCTGGGTCAGGGCGTTTTCTTCGGGCTGGGCGCCTACATGATGGGCATGCACCTCAAGATCGCCGACGCGGAGGTCCGCAAGCAGGCGGTACCGGATTTCATGCAGATCGCCGGCACCACGAAACTGCCCGCGTTCTGGGAGCCGTTCAGTTCGGTGGCGTTCACACTGCTGGCCATCGTCGCGTTACCCACGGTGATCGCCGTCCTGCTGGGCCTGGGCGTGTTCAAGCGCCGCGTCAAGGGCGCCTACTTCGCGATCCTGTCGCAGGCGCTGGCGGCGGCGCTGGCGATCCTGCTCGTCAACCCGTCGTTCCATCTCGGTGGCAGCAACGGCCTCAACGGTTTTCGGACGTTCTTCGGTTTCCGGCTGTCGGATCCGGTGAACCGGCAGATGCTGTACTTCATCGCCGCAGGAATGCTGCTGATCGCGGTGGCGGTGGTGCGGCAGTTGATGCAGAGCCGGTACGGCGAACTTCTGGTGGCGGTCCGCGACGGCGAGGAGCGGGTGCGCTTCCTGGGTTACGACCCGGCCAACGTGAAAGTGGTGGCCTACACCGCGGCCGCACTGTTCGCCAGTGTCGCCGGCGCGCTCTTTGCGCCCATCATCGGCTTCATCACGCCCGCGCAGGTGGGCGTCGTGCCGTCGATCATGTTCCTGATCGGCGTGGCGATCGGCGGGCGCACCACGTTGCTGGGCCCGGTCCTCGGCGCGATCGCGGTCGCCTGGGCGCAGACCACGTTCTCCGAGCGTTTCCCGTCGGGGTGGACCTACGCCCAGGGGTTGCTGTTCATCGTGGTGGTGGGCTTCCTCCCGGCCGGCCTCGCCGGCCTCGGCACGCTGCTGAAGCGCTGGCGCCGACGTGACACCGAACCTGCTCCGGCACCCGAACCTGAACCCGAGAAAGTGGGGGCGAGCACGTGAGTACCGACGTCGAGCCCGTCGCCGGCGGCAATGTCGGCATGGGCAGCGAGTATCTCGAAGTGCGTGGCCTGACAGTCGATTTCGACGGATTCAAGGCGGTCAGCGAGGTCGACCTGACCCTCTTCCAGGGCGATCTGCGCTTCCTGATCGGCCCCAACGGCGCCGGCAAGACCACCGTGATCGACGCCATCACCGGCCTGGTGGGGGCCACGGGTTCGGTCAACAAGTCCGGGGTCGAACTGCTGGGCAAGAAGGTGCACCAGATCGCCCGATTCGGGGTGGGCCGCACCTTCCAGACCGCCTCGGTGTTCGAACAGCTCACCGTGCTGCAGAACCTGGACATCGCCGCCGGGGCCGGCCGGTCGTGGTGGACCCTGCTGCGACGGCGGCACGGCGTGCTGCCGGCCATCGAAGAAGCACTGGAGACGATCGGGCTGGCCGGGCTGGCCGACAAACCTGCCGGTGTGCTGGCGCACGGGCAGAAGCAGTGGTTGGAGATCGGGATGCTGCTCGTGCAGAACGCCGATGTGCTGCTGCTCGACGAGCCGGTGGCCGGGATGAGCGCCGAGGAACGCGAGGAGACGGGAAACCTGTTGCGCCGCATCGGTGCCGAGCGCACCGTGGTGGTCGTCGAACACGACATGGACTTCATGCGGGCGTTCGCGACGTCGGTGACGGTGCTCGCGCGGGGCCGGGTGATCGCCGAGGGCACCGTGGCCGACGTCCAGGCCAATCCGAAGGTGCAGGAGGTCTACCTCGGTACGGCGGCGGCGGGAACCGAAGATCTGGAGGCGTCCTAGATGCTGCAACTCGCGGATGTCCGCACCGGCTACGGCCGCTCCGAAGTGATCCACGGGGCGAGCATCGAAGTGCCGTCCGACGGGGTGGCCGCCGTGATGGGCCACAACGGGGCAGGCAAGACCACTTTGCTGCGGGCGGCGGTCGGATTGCTCAAATGTTCTTCCGGCGCAGTGCTTTTCGACGGCGAGGACATCACCCGGCTGCGCCCGTCCGCGCGCGTGAGGCGTGGGCTGGCATACGTGCCGCAGGGCCAGCAGTCCTTCGGGCAGCTGACCACGATGGAGAATCTGCAGGTAGTGGCCGACGGCCGGCGGGGCGGTGCCGCGCTGATCGACGAACAGCTCGACCTGTTCCCGGCCCTCAGGGAACTGCTGACCCGCCGGGCCGGTCTGCTGTCGGGCGGCCAGCGCCAGCAGCTCGCGATCGCGCGGGCCCTGATCACCTCCCCGAAGGTGCTGATCCTCGACGAGCCGACAGAGGGCATCCAGCCGTCGGTGGTCGCCGAGATCGAGGCCACCATCACGGAGTTGACCCGCCGGGGCGATCTGGGCGTGCTGCTGGTCGAGCAGCACATCGGCTTCGCACTGGAGGCCGCGCAGCGCTACTACATCCTGGAAGCCGGCCGGGTAACCCATTCCGGCGCAGGCGGTTCCGCCTCGGAATCCGATGTTCGTGCGGCCATGGCGATCTAGATCCCATCCCCGGTGACCGTGCGTGTCGGTCCGCATTCGCACGGCGTGTCGTGCACTTTTGCGCACCCTCGCGGGCAGACTCACCTCATGACCGAGGCGCACCCTCCACGCATCCTCGCCGACACCGGTGGTCTGCTGGTCACCGACGACGGCCGTCGTGTCGTGGTCATCGACCGGCGCACCGGCGCGCTGTCGACGCTGGCGTTCGTGCTCGGTGTCATCACACTGGTTGTGGCGGGCTTCGGATTGGTCGCGACGCTGACCGACATGCCATCCCGACCGCTCGGCATCGCGTTCCTGGGTGCCGGACTGCTCGCGGCGGTGCTGACCTTCCTGACGGTTCGTGCGATCCGCGCGCGCCGGGCCCGGCCACCGGGCGAGTGCCGCCCGGTGGCGGTGCTGGACCGAAAGCTCGGCCTGTTCAGCTATCCGAACAGCCCGCTGCTCCCCCTGGACCAGGTTCGCTTCGAGCGCCGGATCCAGATCGGTTCCAGCTCACCGAAACTCATCGCGGTCAGCCCGGCCGGCACCTATGTGATCAAACGCGGTAACCCGTTCGACGGTGGGATCGGGCGGATCGACGAGATGCTCGACACTGTGGCGCGAGGCGGCTAGGGGTCAGACACGCTCGATGCACGATTGCACCTTGAGCGCGCGCCACGGCCGGCGGCCACCGACGATCAGCAGGCCGCGGCGAGCCGCCGTCAGCGGGCCGATGCGTTGATAGAGCATGCGCGTGAAGGTCGACGCGGGCAACCGCAGCACCGCATCGGCACGATCGTCGGACCGGCGCGCCCGCGCGTCGACCGTATCGTCGTGCAGGTGCATGAAATACGGCCGCGCCCCGGGCACCAGGAAGATGGTCCGGATGCCGTCGCCCGGGCAGCTGCCGGGACGGACGAAGCCCGGGGCAATCTGCATGAGCCCCCTTGCGACCAACAGCATGTCACGCTCGCTGATCTCCCAGGGGCGCCCCACCGCGCGGGCGATGTCTTCACCGTGCAGGAGCAGCTCGCCCAGCCAGTTGGTCTGCGTGGTGATGCCGTCGATACTGACACCCCCGTGGAACGGCAATACCTGGCCGTGGCCGGACACGGTGTCGAAGAAATCACTCATCTCTGGCTCCAGTTCGCGGATGCGGTCCGCGATCTCGGGTAGCGATCCTGAGACTGATTGCAGCTCATCATCATTGAGACTTGGAATGCCCGACCGATCCGCCATGCGGAATCCGCCGGTCCGAGCGATCGAACTGTATCGCTGGACGATGGTCACCATATGCGCACCGACCTGTGCGACGGTCCAGTCCATGCCGCGCGGACGATCGTGCGGACTGGCTGTCCTGATCAACTGGTCGAACCGATCCTGGGCCTCTGCGATCCGCTCGCGAAGTTCGTCGCGATCGGTGTCCACCAGACCGACGTATTCTGTCACCACCCCAACCCCCTTGCTCCAATGTGGAGTAACATTACTCCACATTGGAGTAGAGTCAAGGGGTGGCTTCCACTCCGAGCGCCTCCTCCTTCGCCGTGCTGGGCCTCCTGGCCGTCCAACCGTGGTCGGCGTATGAACTTGTCGCACAATCCAAACGCAGCCTGCACTACTTCTGGCCGCGCTCGGAGGCGCATCTCTACGCCGAACTCAAGAAGATCGTCGAACGGGGGCATGCGACCGTCGAGGTGGTCGAGAACGGAAACCGCCAGCGCTCGCGCTACTCGATCACCGACGCCGGGCGCGCCGCACTGGCCGACTGGCTGGGGACCGCTCCTGCCCCACCGACCGTCGAGGCCGAGATGCTCGTGCGCACGCTGCTCGCCGACCAGGGCACGATCACGGACTTCCGTACGGCCCTGGAGAACACGACCGACCGAACTCTCGAAACACTCAGCGCCGCTGTGGCACTGGGTGAGGATCTACTCGAGACCGGCGGACCGTTCCCCCAACGCCTACACCTGACGGAGCGTGCGGTCGCTTTCTATGGCGAGTTCCTGAAGCTGGTGATCGATTGGTGCGATGAGACCATGGCGGTGACATCCACCTGGCCCGACACCCAATGCATCGGCCTCGACGACGCCGCGCGGCGACGGATGGCGACGCTGGTCGCCGAGGGACACGAGCGGATCGGGCGTGCTCAGCGGCACGCCCGCGCCGACTAGGTGCCGTTGTCGACGGAGTCGAACACCTGCACCGACTGTTCGAACGGCGCCGGGGTGACGCCGACCTGGTAACCGAACGGGTGGTCCAGCCAGTAGACGATGTAGAGCAGCAGGCAGAGCAGGGTCGCGACGGCAGTGGTCAGCACCAGGTGGCCGCGCCGGCTCTCCATGGGCGTGAACCCCGTCAGGCCGATCAAAACGATCCCCCCGAACACCAGCCCGGTCCACAACAACCCGGGGATACGCGGACGCGCATCCAGGACCCGGATGTTGCGCTGCGACGTCAACGTGGTGACCTGGGCCAGGATCTCACCCTCGATCGGGCTGGCCCCTTCGTCGGTGGGCCGGCTGCCCAGGACGCGGTACAGATCGGTGATGGTCGTCCGCGCGGTGGCGCTGGCGTCGTCCCGGCCCTGAGCGGTCCACTCCCCCTTGGTTGCCGTCGTGTAGGTGCGCAGCATTTCCCGAACCCTGGCCTGCTCCGGCGCAGGCAGCGCCACGGTCTGCCGGTACATCGTCGCCAGCGTGGACGCCTCGTTGGCGACGTTGGCCTCGGCGGACGAGAACTGTTCCCAGGCAACGACGACGGTAAAACCCAATAGCGCTCCGTATACCAGTGCGACGGTGGTGATGAACGGAGCCAGCGGAGATTTCAGTTCACTGCCCCTGGACCGCTTGAATCTGTGGGCCAGCCAGATGCTCACCACCGACAGGCCCGCTGCCACCGCGACCACCAGCACAACGGACAACCAGAGCGCTGTCACTCCCATCGACGCCATCGGGCTACCGATCCGCTCCGGCCAACCGCGAAAGAACCTCTGCGACAACCGAATCAGCTGCCACATCGACCTGCTCACCGGTCGCCAGATCCTTTACGCCCACGGTGCCGGCCTCGATGTCGCGATCACCGGCCACCAAGGCCAGCGCCGCGCCGGAGCGGTCGGCCGCCTTCATCGCGCCCTTCATGCCGCGATCGCCGTAGGCCAGATCCACCCGAACACCGGCCGAGCGCAGCTGCGCGCCCAGCACCGCCAACGACCGTTTTGCCTCGTCCCCCAACGGAACACCGAAGACCTCGACCCGCGAGCCGGGACCGGCCGTCACACCCTCGGCCTTCAGGGCCAGCAGGGTGCGGTCGACGCCCAGGCCGAAACCGATACCGGAGAGGTCCTGACCGCCCAGTTCGCGCATCAGGCCGTCGTAGCGGCCGCCGCCGCCGATCCCGGACTGCGCTCCCAGCCCGTCGTGCACGAACTCGAAGGTGGTCTTGGTGTAGTAGTCCAGTCCGCGCACCATGCGTGGATTGATCACGTACGGCACCCCGAGCGCATCCAGATGCGTCAGCACGGTGTCGAAATGGGTGCGCGACTCCGGGGACAGGTGATCGAGCATGACCGGCGCGTCGGCGGTCAGCTCCCGGACCTCCGGGCGCTTGTCGTCGAGCACCCGCAGCGGGTTGATCTCGGCGCGCTGACGGGTGGCTCCATCGAGATCGAGCCGAAACAGATACTCCTGCAACAACTCCCGATAGGCCGGGCGGCAGGTGTCATCGCCCAGCGAGGTGATCTCCAGCCGGAACCCGGTCAGCCCCAGGGACCGGAACCCGGCGTCGGCGATCGCGATCACCTCGGCGTCCAGCGCCGGATCGTCGACGCCGATCGCCTCGACCCCGACCTGCTGCAGCTGCCGGTAGCGCCCGGCCTGCGGGCGCTCGTACCGGAAGAACGGGCCCGAGTAGCACAGCTTGACCGGCAGTGCGCCGCGGTCCAGACCGTGCTCGATCACCGCGCGCATCACCCCGGCGGTGCCCTCCGGGCGCAGCGTCACCGATCGATCCCCACGGTCGGCGAACGTGTACATCTCCTTGGACACCACGTCGGTGGACTCGCCGACGCCCCGGGCGAACAGCGCGGTGTCCTCGAAGATGGGCAGCTCGACGTCGCCGTAGCCGGCGCGCCGCGCCGTGGCCAGCAGACCGTCCCGCACCGCGACGAACTGGGCCGACTCCGGCGGCAGGTAGTCGGGCACGCCCTTGGGCGCTCTGAACTCAGTCACGGGACAGATCCTTGCAGTACGGGTTGAATCGGCGTTCGCCGCCGATGGTCGTCGAGGTGCCGTGCCCCGGTAGTACCACGGTGGCGTCCCCGAGCACCAACAGTTTTGCACCGACGGACCTCAGCAACGCCGCCCGGTCGGCGTCCGGCGCGCCGCGGCCCACCCAGCGGAAGCCCAGGGTGTCACCCGTGAACGCCACCTCCGCCGGGCCCTCGTCGGTGTCCGCGGTGACGCGGTAGGTGACCGAGCCCGGCGTATGCCCCGGCGTGTGGTCGACCGCCACGTCGATCCCCGCGACCGACAGCACGGCCCCGTCGGCCACCGCGCGGACGTCCGTGGGCGGCTCGTCGAGCAGGTCGACGTCGGCGGGATGCAGGTAGACCGGGACGTCCCAGCCCGTACACAGGTCGAATACGGCGCCGCTGTGACCGGGGTGGCCGTGGGTCAGCAGGACCGCCGCCGGAGTGAGGTCGTTGACGGTGAAGTAGTACTCGAGCGTGCCGACTGCTTCGTCGCCCGGGTCGATCACGATCGCCGGACCCGACGCCCGAGCGGCCACCAGATAGCAGTTGGTCTCGTGCGGGCCGACGGCAAAACCGGTTATCAGCACGCCGACCAGTGTCCACCCCGCTCAGATTCACCTCAGAATCGGCTGGCAGACTCCTTGCGGACCGCACTACCGACCGTGGAGGACAGCACCGGTGCCCACCAACGAACAACGGCGCGAGACCGCCAAGCGCAAGCTGGAGCGTCAGCTGGAACGCCGGGCGGAGAAGGCCCGCCGGCAGCGGCTCGCGGCGATCATCGGATCCGTGCTCGCCGCGCTGGTGGCCGTGGCCGTGGTGGTCGGCCTGGTGTGGATGAACAAGAGCAAGGACGACAAGGGCGGCGCGGGCACCGCGACGGCCTCGGCCGCCCCCGAGACCACCGCCAACGCCGGCCCCAGCACCGCGCCGGCCGCCGACGGCAAGCTACCGCCGTTCACCGCGTCGGCCAATCTCGGCGCCAACTGCCAGTACCCGGCAGAGGGCACCGCGTCCAAGCCGGCCACACCGCCGAAGGCCGGCAAGGTGCCGACCGATCCCGCGCAGGTCAGCGTCAGCATGTCCACCAGCCAGGGCAATATCGGGTTGCAGCTGGACAACGCCAAGTCGCCCTGCACGGTGAACAGCTTCGCCAGCCTGGCTCAGCAGGGGTACTTCAACGACACCCCGTGCCACCGGCTCACCACCGCACCCGGTCTGGGGGTGCTGCAGTGCGGCGACCCGACCGGGCTGGGCACCGGGGGCCCCGGCTACAAGTTCGACAACGAATACCCGACCGACCAGTACCCCGCGGACGCCCCGGAGGCCCAGCAGCCGGTGACCTATCCGCGCGGCACCCTGGCGATGGCCAACGCCGGCCCGGGCACCAACGGCAGCCAGTTCTTCCTGGTGTACAAGGAGTCCCAGCTGCCGCCGCAGTACACGGTGTTCGGCACGATCGACGAGACCGGTCTGGCCACCCTGGACAAGATCGCCGGCGCCGGGGTCAAGGGCGGCGGCGACGACGGCGCCCCGAACGTCGACGTCCGGGTGAAGTCGATCCAGCTGGACTGAGTCAGCGCGCCGCGACGACGCGGGCGGCGGCCTCGACGGCAGCGGCCCGGCGCGCGGCGAGAAGTTCCGCGTCGTCGGTGACGGCATCCGGGTGCGGGGACTGCGCCCAGGCCAGCCCGATCCCGAACAGCAGGGCCAGCAGATCGAGCGGTGACCACATCGGGTCGACCAGCCCGACGGCCTGCGCGCTCTCGATCGCCGCGACGGCGTGTGCGGGCGGCGCGTCGGCCTCGAACTGCGGTTCGGTCAGCGCCAGCCCCTCCAGCCGGGCCCAGGTGATCATCCGCAGCAGCGCGGGGTGCTCGATGGCGAGATCGTGGACCTCGCCGGCGAACTCGGCGATGTTCTCCGGGACCAGGCGGACGGACGCGAAGTAGGCCTGCCCATCGGCGGCCACCACCTCGCGGAACAGCGACTCCTTGTCGCCGAAGTGGGCGTACAGGCGTTCCTTGCTGGCGTGCGCCGCACGGGCGATTCGGTCGATCCGGGATCCGGCGAGCCCGTACTGCGCGAACTCGGCCCGGGCGGCGTCCAGGATCTCGTCACGTAGCTGGGTCGTCGATCTCACAGCGTCATCATAGCCAGACGAACTAGTTCGTTCGGTATGGTGGGGGAACCGTTGAAAGGACAACACCATGAGGTTCGGACCGCCGGAACCGCGGCCGCTCACCCCGGCGGACATCGACGCGATCATGGCTCCGCCCGACCGGATAAAGACGTTGCGGGCCGTCGCCGGCGCGGCCGGTGATGCCCTCGACCCTGTCGTCGACCTCGCCAAACCGTATGTCGACGGACTCGAGCATCTCCCCCGGGATGGCCGATTCCTGTTGGTGGGCAACCACACTCAGTTCGGCACCGAGACCCTGCTGATCCCGTACTACGTGCGTCGCGAACTCGGTCGCTGGATCCGTCCGCTCGCCGACCGCGGATTCGGGCAGCTGCCCGGCCCGGCCGGCGACCTGCTGGCGGCAATGGGTGCGGTGGTTGGTCACCCGGATACCGCGCGAGAACTCATGCGGCACGACGAAACCGTCCTGGTGTTCCCGGGCGGCGGGCGGGAGATCCCGAAGTTCAAGGGCGAGGAATACCAGCTGCGCTGGGACGGTCGCAGCGGGTTCGCCCGGGTCGCCATTGCGCACGACTATCGCATCGTGCCGGTCGGGCTCGTCGGCGGCGACGACGTGTACCGGCCGATCATGCAACGCGACGGCGTCTGGGGCCGGCTCAGCACGTCCTTCGGCGAGCGGTTCGGTGGCCGCAGGGAGATGGCCATGCCGCTGGTCCGCGGCATCGGCCCGACACTGATCCCACGTCCGCAGCGGATGTACCTGCGGTTCGGGCCGCCGATCGACACCGGCAAGCCGTCCCGTGTCCGAGCGATGGCCTGGGAGCAGCAGGTCAAGAGCGCCACCCAGGACGCCCTCGAACAGATCCTCGCCGACCTGCGGGAACTGCGCACCGAGGATCCGTTCCGCAACCTCAATCCGCTGGCGTGGCGGGCGGCGGTGCAGCCGGCCTGACGGCGTTAGGCCCCTCATCCCGTTCGCGAGGGTGCATCCTTGTGTGCTTTCCGGCTGCCGAAATGCACAAGGGTGCACCCTCGCGAAAGGGTCGTCAGGCGGCGGACGTCACGCGGTAGACGTCGTACACGCCCTCGACGTTGCGGACCACGTTGAGCACATGACCCAGATGCTTGGGGTCGCCCATCTCGAAGGTGAAGCGGCTCACCGCAACCCGATCATCCGAGGTGGTCACCTGCGCCGACAGGATGTTCACCTTTTCGTCGGCGAGCACCCGGGTGACATCGGAGAGCAACCGGTGCCGGTCGAGCGCCTCGACCTGGATGGCCACCAGGAACACCGACGACGGCGACGGCGCCCACTTGACCTCGATGATTCGTTCGGCCTGCTGCTGCAGTGAGGACGCGTTGGTGCAGTCGGTGCGGTGCACGCTGACCCCGCCGCCGCGGGTGACGAACCCCATGATCGCGTCGCCGGGCACCGGCGTGCAGCACTTGGCCAGCTTGGTCAGCGTCCCCGGCGCCCCGGGCACCGATACCCCGACGTCCTCGTTACTGCGTTGGCGCACCGGGATGTTCGACGGCGTCGACCGCTCGGCGATCTCGTCCTCGGCATCCTCGGCGCCACCTAGCTGAGCGATCAGCCGCTGCACCACGTGCCGCGCCGAGATGTGGCCCTCGCCGACCGCGGTGTAGAGCGCCGACACGTCGGCGTAGCGCAGTTCACGCGCCAGGGCGCCCATGGAGTCCGCACTCATCAAGCGCTGCAACGGAAGTCCGCCACGACGCACCTCGCGGGCAATGCTGTCCTTGCCGGCTTCGAGGGCCTCCTCGCGGCGCTCCTTGGCGAACCATTGCCGGATCTTGGCCTTGGCCCGCGGTGAGACGACAAAGGTCTGCCAGTCGCGTGACGGCCCGGCATTGGCGGCCTTGGAGGTGAAAACCTCCACCACTTCACCGTTCTCGAGCTTGCGCTCCAGCGCCACCAGCCGGCCGTTGACCCGGGCACCGATGCAGCGGTGGCCCACCTCCGTGTGCACGGCGTAGGCGAAGTCGACCGGCGTTGAGCCGGCGGGCAGCGTGATCACGTCACCCTTCGGCGTGAACACGAAGATCTCGGCGACGGCCAGGTCGTAGCGCAGCGACTCCAGGAACTCGCCCGGATCGGCGGCCTCCCGCTGCCAGTCGAGCAGCTGGCGCATCCACGCCATGTCGTCGATCTCGGCGGCCGCGTAGTTCGCCGGGACGCGGCCCTTGCCCTCCTTGTAGCGCCAGTGCGCCGCGATGCCGTACTCGGCGGTGCGGTGCATATCGCGGGTGCGGATCTGCACCTCCAGCGGCTTGCCCTCCGGGCCGACGACGGTGGTGTGCAGTGACTGGTAGACCCCGAACCGGGGCTGGGCGATGTAGTCCTTGAACCGGCCGGCCATCGGCTGCCACAGCGAATGCACAACGCCCACAGCGGCATAGCAATCGCGGATCTCGTCGCAGAGAATGCGGACCCCGACCAGGTCGTGGATATCGTCGAAGTCACGGCCCTTGACGATCATCTTCTGATAGATCGACCAGTAGTGCTTGGGCCGGCCCTCGACCACCGCGTTGATGCGCGAAGCGTTCAGGGTGGCCGTGATCTCGGCCCGCACCTTGGCCAGGTAGGTGTCGCGCGACGGGGCCCGGTCGGCCACCAGCCGGACGATCTCCTCGTATTTCTTGGGATGCAGGATGGCGAACGACAGATCCTCGAGCTCCCACTTGACCGTCGCCATACCCAGCCGATGTGCAAGGGGCGCAATCACTTCCAGCGTCTCGCGGGCCTTGCGGGCCTGCTTCTCCGGGGGCAGGAACCGCATGGTGCGCATGTTGTGCAATCGGTCGGCCACCTTGATCACCAGCACGCGCGGATCGCGCGCCATTGCGGTGATCATCTTGCGGATGGTCTCGGCCTCGGCCGCGCTGCCGAGCACCACGCGGTCGAGCTTGGTCACCCCGTCGACCAGGTGGCCGACCTCCTCACCGAAATCGGCGGTCAGCGCCTCGAGGGTGTAGCCGGTGTCCTCGACCGTGTCGTGCAGCAGCGCGGCCACCAGGGTGGTGGTGTCCATCCCCAGCTCCGCCAGGATGCTGGCGACGGCCAGCGGATGGGTGATGTAGGGATCGCCGGACTTGCGCATCTGTGTGGCGTGGCGTTCCTCGGCGACCGCGTAGGCGCGCTGTAGCAATGCCAGGTCCGCCTTGGGATGGATCTCGCGGTGCACCGCCACCAGCGGCTCGAGCACCGGGTTGAGGGCGCCGCGCTGCGACGTCATCCGCCGCGCCAGCCGGGCCCGGACCCGCCGGGAGGCGCTGGTGGCGGCCGCTGTGGTCACGGCGGCCGCCGCCTTCGTCTGATCGGGCGCGTCGCTGTGCACCGTGTCGAGCGGCGGCACCGTGGATGCCGGCGCGACCGCGCCCTGCTCGTCCGCCACGTCCGTCACCTCCCGATGTGCCGCCGTCCCAGGAACTCCAAGGGTATCGCCGAGTATTGCCGATCGTCCGGTCAGATGGAACGCAGGCTGGTCACCGCCAGCGGGGCCACGACGTCCCGCCCGCCCAGGTCGGTCAGCTCGAGAACCACCGCGCCGACGGTCACATGCGCCCCGCCGTCGACGAGCAGCTTGCGGGCCGCCGCCATGGTGCCTCCGGTGGCCAGCACGTCGTCGATGAGGGCGATGCGCAGCCCGGTCAGGTCGATGCCCTCGGCGGGGATCTCGAGAACCGCCGTGCCGTACTCGAGGGCATACTCCTCGCGGCGCACCGGCGGCGGCAGTTTGCCGCCCTTGCGGATCGCCAGCACTCCGGTCCCGAGTTTGGTGGCCACGGCGGCGCCAAGCAGGAAGCCGCGGGCATCGATCCCGGCGATCAGGTCGGATCCCTCGGCGATGTCGGCCAATGCGCCGGTGACGACGGTGAGGCCGCGCCGATCGGCCAGCAGCGGCGTCAGATCCTTGAACTGCACGCCCGGTTCGGGGAAATCCGGCACCTCTCGGGTCAGTTCCACAACCAGTTCGGTGACCTCGGGGTCGACCGCAGGGTGGGCCACGTATTCCCTCACTTCCCCCGCTGCCAGCGGTCCATGTTCCAGCCCGCGCCCCAGCGCGCCGGGCCGGCATCCACCGCCTGCATCTCCGTGGATGTCAGCAGGGTGCGCTGTTGACGGTAGAGCGGCAGCGTCGGAACGTCGGCCCACAGCACCGGTGCGCCGGCGGCAATCTGCCGGGTCTGCTCCTTGGGATCGACCGTCACCGCCAGGGCGCTGATGATGCCGTCGATCTGACCGTTGCCGTAGTTGGGCAGGTTGTTGCCGTTGCCGGTGAACAGCGAATAGGCGTCCAGGGCCGACGATCCCGTCGAGCCGCTGCCGGTGGCACCGCCGGTGCTGGCCAGCAGCACGTCGATGATGCCGTCCCGCAACGCCTGCGGACCGATGGTGTCCGAGGCGGCATCGGACACCGTGATGCCGGCCGGGGCGCAGGCCTTGGCGATCGCGCCGACGGCGGCGGCCAGCCGCGGGTTCGGAGTCTGATAGCCGATGCGCACCGAAAGCGGCGCCCCGGCCAGCGCGGCGCGCGCCGCGTCGGGGTTGGACACGGCGAACTGCCCGGCCTCGGCCACCACCTCGGCCTGGCCGAACGAATTGTCGGCCGCCGGGTTGAGCCGGGCGTCGCTCACCGGGACCTCGGCGTTGCGGGCGATGACGTCGCGCGGCGTGCACAGTGCCACCGCCCGGCGCGCCGGCGGCGCCGCGAGGGGTCCCCCCGGGGCGAAGATGAGCTGCTCGATCCCGGCCGACGGGTAGTCCGTGCGGGTGTAGCCGTCGGGTGTGGTCAGGGTGCCCGACGACCCCGTCGCGATGTCGACGACGTTGAACGTGCCGGCGTTGATCCGGTCCTGCACGTCGACCCCGCGCGGCCACACGGTGATCCGGTCCGTCACCGGCTTGGCGCCCCACCAGCGGTCGTTGGCGACCAGTTCGACCGCGCCGTCGGCGCGGACCGAGGCGATCTTGTACGGGCCCGACGACGGGAACCGCTTGGCGTCGAGGCCGGGGTGCAGGTCCCAGGTGGTGTTCCACACCTGGGCGATCTGGGCCAGCTTCTGCGGATCGTTCTGCTGGACCGCGACGGTGGTGCCGCCCTCGCCCAGCCCGAGCTCATCGGAGATCACGTGCGACGGCATCAGCGAGGTGGCCGTGAACAGCTGTGGGTAGTCGGCGATCGACCGGCCCGGCGCGAAGGACACCCGGGCCTTCTTCTGACCGGGTTGGCAGTCGATCCCGGTGATGTCGATGTAGCCGGCCTTGCTGGCGGCGTCGAAGCCGGGGAATCGCCCGGATTGGGCGGCCCAGGCGAGCACCATGTCGTCACAGGTGATCGGTTTGCCGTCGGAGTACACCGCGTTGTCGGCGATCTGGTAGTCCAGCACCAGCGGTTCCCGGCCGACCACGGCGACCGACCCGAAATCATGGTCGCCGACCACCTGGCCGTCCGGGCCGTGATAGCCGAATCCGGTCAGCACCCGCGCGAAGGCCTGCGGCCCGCTGGATGCGGCCCCCGCGACGGTGTTGGTGTTGTAGGTGAGCAGCGTGCCGTCGACGGCGTAGTCGATGTGGTCGGCCGCACCATGCCCGCACGACGTGACCGCGAAACTCGCGGCGGTCAGCACGGCGGCGCCGACCACGGTGGCCCGGCGGCGGATGGCGGGACGCATCAGTCGACCTCTAATGCCGGCGTTTACCCGTGGGGCGGCCGGTGCGGCTGGCGGTGGGCCGGAGCGGCTTGGCCCCCGGGGCGGGCTTGCTGCCCGCGACGGTGGTCAGTGCCTCGGGCCCGGCGCCCTCGGTCACATCGCTGATGTCCGACGCCCCGGCGCCCGATCCGTCGCCGGCCGACGCCGCTTCGGCGCCGCCGGCCCGGGCCCGCCGCTTGAGGACGCGGCGGGTGTGGGTGCGCACCAGTTCGGTGCGTTCGCGCAGGGTGACCAGCAGCGGGGTGGCGAAGAAGATCGACGAGTAGGTACCGACGATGATGCCGACCAGCTGGACCAGCGCGAGGTCCTTCAGCGTGCCCACACCCAGCAGCCAGACCGCGACGACGATCAGCGCGATGATCGGCAGCAGCGAGATGAGGCTGGTGTTGATCGATCGCATGAAGGTCTGGTTGACCGCCAGGTTGGCCTGCTCGGCGAAGGTGCGCCGGGTGGTGTGCTCGAAGCCGTGGGTGTTCTCCTCGACCTTGTCGAACACGATGACCGTGTCGTAGAGCGAGAAGCCCAGGATGGTCAACAGACCGATCACGGTGGCCGGGGTGACCTCGAAGCCGACCAGCGCGTAGACCCCCGCGGTCACCAGGAGGTCGAAGAACATGGTGGCCAGGGCGGCGATCGCCATGTAGCGCTCGTAGCGGACGCCGATGTAGATGGCGACGATCACGACGAACACCAGGAGCGCGACCAGTGCCTTCTTGGTGATCTGCCCGCCCCAGGTCTCCGAGACGGCCGAGTCGCTGATCGCCTGTGCGCTGGGCTGGCCGTCCGATCCGCGGGGCGAGAACTTGGCGAACAGCGCCTCGCGGAGTTTGGCGGTCTCACCGCTGTCCAGCGTCTCCGAACGGATCTGCACGGTGGCCGCCGAGCCGTTGCCGACGATCACCACCGATTCGGGCGCCTTGCCGAGCGTCTGGCTGAAGACGTCCTCGACCTGTTGCGAGGTGGCCTCGCCGGCGGGCATGGAAACCTTGGTGCCGCCCTCGAAGTCGATACCGAAGGTGAAGCCGCGCAACAGGATCGCGGCGATCGAGATGAGCAGAATGGCACCGCTGATGGCGAACCACAGCTTGCGCTTGCCAATGACCTCGAACGCCCCGGTGCCGGTGTAGAGCCGGTTGAGGAAGCCGTGCTTGGGCAGTGTCGCCTCGCCGGCTTCGAGAGCCTCGGTGGTCACGGTCAGATCGGGAGTGTCAGTCATGGCCTATCCCCGTCCCGTCGAAGTTGCGGCGGCGCGACGCTCCCGGGCCACCTGCTGGACCGCGCCGAGACCGTTGTAGGCCGGTTTGGCCAGCGTGGTCGACTTGCTGGCGAGGTACACCAGCGGCCACGTCACCAGGAACACCACGACGACGTCGAGGATGGTGGTCAGGCCGAGGGTGAACGCGAAGCCCTTGACCTGTCCGACCGCCAGCAGATACAGCACCAGCGCGGCGATGAAGGTCACGGCGTTGCCGGACAGGATGGTCTTGCGGGCGCGGGCCCAACCGCGAGGCACCGCGGAGCGGAACGACCGACCCTCACGGATCTCGTCCTTGATTCGTTCGAAGAACACCACGAAGGAGTCCGCGGTGGTGCCGATGCCGATGATCAGACCGGCGATGCCGGCCAGGTCCAGGGTGTAGCCCATGTACCTGCCGAGCAGCACCAGGATGGCGTAGACCATCGCGCCGGAGGCGACCAGGGACAGCGCCACCAGCAGACCGAGGACCCGGTAATAGAGCAGTGAGTACAGCAGCACCAGCGCCAGGCCGATCGCACCGGCGATCAGGCCGGCCCGCAGCGAGGTCAATCCCAGTGTGGCCGAAACGGTTTCGGCCTCCGACGACTCGAACGACAGCGGCAGCGAGCCGTACTTGAGCGAGTTGGCCAGTTCCTTCGCCGAGTCGGCGGTGAACTGCCCGGTGATCTGCGTGCGGCCGCCCGGGATGGCCTCCTGGATGGCCGGCGCCGAGACCACCTGCGAGTCCAGCGTGAAGGCGGTCTGGGTGCCGATGTTGGCGGCGGTGAAGTTGGCCCAGGTGTCGGCCGCGTCGCCCTTGAACTGCAGATCGACCACGTAGCGCGAGCCCTGCTGGTCGAAGCCGGAGGTGGCGTTCTCGATCTGATCACCGCTGATGATCGACTTGTCCAGCAGGTAGACCGACTTGCCGTCCTGCGAGCACGTCACCAGGGGCAGGTTCGGGTCGTCGTTACCGGCCAGGACGTCCTTGTCGCCGCAGCGGCCGGCCTGGTACTGCAGGGCCAGGATCTGGATGTTCTGGTTGGGGCTCTGCCGTAGCTGCTTCTCGAACGCGATGCGGTCGGCGAGATCCTTCTTCGGGTCCGGCGGCTTGGGGGCGCCCGGCGGTGCGGGCGCCGGGGCCGGGCTCGGGGCCGGCGCGGGCGTGGGCGCTGGGGTGGGCTCGAGCGGAAAGGGCCGGGGCTGGGCGGGTGGGGGCGAACCCGGCTGGGCGGGTGGGGGCGAACCCGGCTGGGCGGGTGGGGCGCCCGGTTCGGGCTGATCGCCCGGAGCCCCACCGAGCATGGGCGGCAAGGGCATTCCGGGCATTCCCGGGGCGGGCGCTCCCGGGTTTCCTCCCGGTGCGGGGGCTCCGGGCGCACCCGGCGCTCCCGGGCCACCGGGGCCTCCCGGCGCACCGGCCTCGGCACCCTGCGGGGCGCCCTGCTGGGACGCCATGGCGTGGATGACGGGACGAACATAGAGGCGCGCCGTCTGGCCCAGGTTGCGGGCCTCGCTCCCGTCGTTGCCCGGGACCGTGATCACCAGGTTGTCGCCGTCGATCACTACCTCGGAACCCGACACACCGAGGCCGTCGACGCGCGAGGTGATGATCTCCTTGGCCTTCTCCAGCGACTCGCGGGTCGGTGACGAGCCATCGGGTGTGCGCGCGGTCAGGGTCACGCGCGTTCCACCCTGCAGGTCGATACCGAGCTTGGGCTTGGCCTGCTTGTCACCGGTCAGGAAGACCAGCAGGTAGGCGCCGATCAGCAGGACCAGGAACAGCGTCAGGTAGCGGTACGGATGCACTACATTCCTGGCCGTAGGCGATGCCACGTTGGTGTTTCTCCTCGGAAGTTCTCAACCGCGCCGTCGCGCCTGTCTCGTGAAATATCTCGAAAAGGGTACGTGCCGGACCTGGGAGCCGGACCGGCGGGCGGTCAGGGCCGATCAGGGTTGGCGGCGTCGATGATGCCGGTGGATTCGGTGATCTCGCCGGGCGTCGAGGAGGTCGCCGGGGCGTCCGAGGAACCCGGCTCGTCCAACGCGGGCTCGATGCGGTCGCGGATCGCCAACTTCATCCAGGTGGTGACCACGCCGGGGGCGATCTCCAGGTCAACGGTGTCGTCGGCGAGGGCGACGATGGTCGCCTGCAACCCGGCCGTGGTGTGGACGCGATCGCCGACCCGCAGGGAGTCGTGCAGGTCGATCGTGGCCTGCATGGCTTTGCGCTGACGCCTTGACGCGAAGAACATGAACGCGCCGAGGATGATCAGCATCGGCAGGAATGCGACTAGATCCATGACAGTTCCTAACGTCGAGGCAGGTTGCGCAGGCGCCGGGGACGGCGGGCCGACCGCGCTTCATCGGGCTCCAGTGTGCCAGTTCGCCCAGACACACTGGTCGCCACACCGCACGCAACCCGATTGCCAGCATCTGGGTACGGGCCCAAGATGAGCGTGTGGAGCTGATCGACGCGCTGCGATCAACCGGCGCCGTGCGCGAGTTCACCGCCCAGCCGGTGCCCGACGAGACGCTGGCCCGGATCCTGGACGCCGCCCGATTCGCCCCCAACGGCGGCAACGCACAGTCCTGGCATGTCGTCGTCGTGCGCGACCCGGACCGCCGACGCCGGATGGCCGAGCTCTACCAGCGGGGCTGGTACGACTATGTCGCGATGCGCGAGGCCGGCCTGCGCCCCTGGGCCCCCACCAACGACCGCGCCGACGAGCGTGCCGCCGTCACGGTCGCGGACCAGGTGGCGGCGCGGGGACGGGCCGACCCCGGGTTCGCCGAGAACTTCGCCGACGTGCCCGTGATGCTGGCACTGTTCGCCGACGTGTCGTTGTTCGCGGCCGTCGACCGCGATCTGGACCGCTACACCTATGCGGGCGGGGCCTCGATCTACCCGTTCGCGTGGAGCATCCTGCTGGCGGCGCACGCCGAAGGGCTCGGCGGCGTCCTGACCACCATGTCCGTACACGCGGAGGACGCCGTACAGGAACTGCTCGGCGCTCCCCCGCAGTTGACCCTGGCCGCCGTCATCACCCTCGGTCATCCGGTGCACCGGGCCCGGCGGCTGCGCCGGGATCCGGTCGACCGGTTCACCACGATCGACACGGTCGACGGGCCGACGCTGAACGGACCGCGGTGAACCGCCCGTCCGCGCAGGGCGTGCTGCGCTCGGTGGCCGCGGCGGCCTGCGCAGCCGGCGTCGCCGGCGGGACGTATGTGTTGGTGGCGCCGGAGTCGACCGGCGCGCAGGCTGCCGGTACCGCGGCCGGGGCCGCACCGACGGTGCCGGGGTTGCCCCCGGGGGCCACTCGGTGCCCTCAGGTCTATCAGGGCATTCCACCGCTGACGGCCTCGGCCATCGGGACACCATTCACCTCGTGCGGATTCGCCGAGGAGGTCCGCCGCGCCTACGGCGCGCCGTCCGGTGATCCCCGGCGCGTGGTGCAGGCGGCCAGCACCGTCACCCGCAAGTCGTACGAGATGTACTGCATCCCGACCGACGGCTTCATCACCTGCTCGGGCGGCGGCGACGCGGTCGTCTACCTGTTCGGCGACCGCTGAGCCCACTCACCCGCCGGCCACCGGCAATCCCGGGCAGGACGGCACGTAGTCGACGAATTGGACACGGCGTCGCCACTCGGCCGGATCCATGTTCTCGGTGAGCTTGTCGCACAGCAATCTGGACAGATCCGACGCCGCGGGCACCGTCCACAACCGCAGGGTGCCGTCCGAGCTGCTGGACACCAGATGGTCACCGCGGGAGCTGAACGCGACGCTGGCCACCCCGGAGTCGTGGCCGGGCAGCGGATCGCCGATCGGATCGATGGCCGTCCGGCCCGGTGCGACACGCCACAGGGTGACGAACCGGTCGAACCCTCCGGTGGCCAGCCGCCCGCCGTCCGGGCTGACGGCCACCGCCGCCAACAGCCCCGAGTGGGTGGTGTGCTCGGCCAGCACCCGGCGCCCGGCCACATCCCAGAGCCGCACCACACCGACCGGTTTACCGTCGGCGCCTGCCTGCGTACCGGCGGTGGCCAGCGTGCCATCGGGGCCGAACGCGACGCCGGTGATCACCCCGGGCCGTCCGATCAGCGGCGGCCGGCCGGGCGCTTCGCCGTCGACGTCCCAGATTCGCAGCTGCCCGTCGACGCCGCCGGAGGCGATCTGGTCGCCGTCCGGACTGAACGCGACGGTGAACACCACGCCCCGGTGGGCGTTCGGCCAGTGCCGGATCAGCTCGAGGGTGTCGGCGTCCCAGACCCACACCGAACCGTCGGCGGTCGCCGCGGCCAGCCGGTCCCCGCGCGCGCTGAACGCCACCGCCAGGACCGCCGCGCCGTCGGTGTGCAGCAGGGCGGGTTGTGTGCCCAGCCCCGGAGAACCGTCGGGTGAGTGCACGACGGGCCAGATCCCGACCGTGCCGTCGGCGCTGCCGGCACCGACGCGATCACCCGCCGGACTGAACGCCGTCGCATTGACCACCCCGGGCAGCAGTGCCGGGTCGCCGAGTGGCTGCCCGGTGTCGGTGTCCCACATCCGGACCGCGTGGTCGCTGCCACCGGACACGACAGCGCCGCCATCGGGGCTGAACGCGGCACCGGTGAACCGTTCGCCGTTGCCGACCACCGGGCGTGAAACAGGTTGCGGCGTATCGGCATTCCAGATTCGTATCGACTTGTCGTCGATCCCGGCGCCGCTGACCACCGTGTGCCCGTCGGGGCTGAACGCCACTCCCCAGACAGTGTCGTGGTGACCGGTCATCGGGTCGCCGATCGGCCGGCCGGCACCGACGTTCCACAGCCGAACCGTCTGGTCCACACCGCCGGAAACCAGTCGGTCACCGGCGGGATCGAAGGCCAGACTCATGACAGCGTCGGTATGACCGGCGAAGTCGACAACCGGGCCGCCCGGGCCGGGTGCCAGACTCCACATCCGGACGACGCCACGGGCGTCGCCGGCCGCGATCCGCCCGGCACCCCCGGGGCCGGCCGCGCTGATCGCGACACTCATCGCACTTCCGTTGGGCACCTTGAATTCCCGCGTCAGGCGGTGAGCGTCGAAGTCCCACAGCCGCACCACCCCATCAGCACCGGCGGACGCGATGAACCGGCCGGCGGGGTCGACGGCGAGGCCGAACACCTGACTGCCCGTGTCGATATCGGCGACCTGCCGGCCGGTACGCGCGTTCCAGACTCGCACGGTCCGGTCTGCTCCGGCCGACACGATCCGGTCGCGGGAGACCGCGACCCCGACCACGGTGCCCCGATGCCCATACATCTCCGGCAGCAGTCGGGCCCCGCTGTCGGCATCGAACAGCAACACCCGGCCGTCCCGCCGCCCGACCACCAGTCGCGAACCGTCCGGATCGTAGGCAACCGCGCTGTAGTCCGCCGCTGGCGTGGCCGGCACATCGAGCGGGGTGGCGATCGGGGTTCGATCCGAATTCCATTGCCGCACTGTTCCATTCGCGAGCGCAGCCGCGAAGCGACGGCCGTCGGGAGTGTACGCGACCGCCGATACGCCGGCCGCGGTCGGCATGATCTTCAACGTCCGGGGGCGCTCCAACAGAGCCTCCAACAGCGGCGCGTCGTCGTGGTGACCGCTGAGCGCAGCAGCCGCCAGCAACCCCTGGAACGCGGCCACGTCGCTGCCCGGCAGCGTCCCGCTGAGCATCGCCCTGGCCTCCTGAACCAGCTGCAGCGCGCGCGCCTCGCGCGTGCGTTCCTGGGCCTGCCCGCGGGCCACCATGGCGTAGACGAATCCGGCCGCCGCAACCAGGGCGACCACCACCGCGACGGCCACCGCCACGCGCAGGACCCGGGAGCGGCGGCGCAGCACCCGGGCATATTCCTCGGCCGTCTTCTGCTTCTCCCGGGCCGCTGCGGCTCGTTCACGGGCGGCCTGCAATTCGGCCTCGTGATGTTGGCGTTCGAGTTCCACCCGCTCCTGGTCGTAGGCCCGCGAGGCGGCCAGATAGTCAGCGGCGGGAGTCAGCCGCTGGGCGAAACCCGGTGCCGTGGTGAGCTTCTCGGCCTCCGCCAGGCGTGTTCCGGCCAGCAGCCAGGACTCGTCGCGGCCACTGGAGCGCCAGCCCTCGGCGTTACGCTCGACGTTGTCGGCGGCCTTGAGGTCATCGCGGTGCTCACGCAGCCAGCCCGCCAGGTCGGCCCACTGCCGGAACAAACTCTCCAGGGCAACCTCGACCACCCGTTCACCGTCGCGAACATCGCTCACGAGCAGCCGTCGACCGACCAGGCGCTCGACCAGCGGACGGCTCGGCAGCGGCAGATCGGCCCACCGGGCGACCCGGCGCAACGGCTGGTCGTTGATCGGGTTCACCGTTGCCAGCCACGGGACGAAAGCACTTCGCAGCAGCGCCAATTCACCTGCCCGGACGTCGGGATCCCCGGACAGTAGATCGTCGATCTCGGTCTGCACGATGCTGGCCATCCCACCGCCGGCGTCGTACGGCGCCAACGTGATTCGTCCCGTGGAGCCGTAGTCGTGATAGAGCCGGGCCAGTGTCAGCGAGAGCAGGGGCAGTGCGTCACCACCGTCGGCGCCCCCACCGGCGTCGGACAGCAGCCGCTCCACCAGGTCGTCGTCCAGGGTGAATCGGTGCCGGCTCCGGGCCGACCGTGCCGCCGGCCCGGTGATCACCTCCTTGAACTGGGTCGGCCGCATCGGCTTCAGCTGATCGAAGACCACACTGCCGACACCGGCCAACTCCGGCGCCGTCTGCATCACCTCGTAGCGGTCGGTCCGGATCGTGACCGTGACGATCAGCGCGATCCCGGCATCGGCCAGATCGCGCAGCATCGTCATGAACACCGTCGCCTGGTCGCCGGCTTCCGTCGAGAACAACTCCTCGGCCTGATCCAGTGGCAGCAGCAGGGTCGGCGGCTCACCATGTGGGCCGTCGAGCATGCGCGTCGTCGCGGCGTCCTGGCAGTCCCGCAGCCAGCCGCCGACGCTCCGGGCGTCGCCGGCCATGCAGGCCGCCCGGATATCGCCGAGCGACGGCCCGGTGAGGTCCAGCCGGGTGCGGCTGTCCCAGATCGCTTGGGCCAGACCGGACTCACCGGTGAGCACGTTGCGCTCCGGGCGGACCACGTCGAGCACCACGTAGGACCGGTCGTCCTTGCGCAGTCGCGGCAGCACCCCGGCACGCAGGAACGACGACTTGCCCGCGCCGGACGGGCCGAGCACGACGAAGAGCATGCTGGTGCGCAGGATCCTCATCTCCCGCAGGGCTTCGGTGGCGCGCAGAATCTGGGTGTCCCGGCCGAAGAACACCCCGGCGTCGACCGGCTCGAACGGCTCCCAGCCCCGGTACGGCGCCCGATCCGGTTCATCCGCAGGTGGCCACGGAAACGACTGCGCCCCGATACCCGCCGCCCACAGGCCGTCGCGCAACCGGCGCAGTCCCGATGCGATGAAGGAGATCGGCGGGCCGTCGTCGCCGATGTCGATATCGATCTGCGGGCCAGACCCGAAGAGGTCGACGTGCTGCCAGTCGGAGGTCGGGTCGGAATCGCTGATGTCCTCCAGTCGGGCGGCGAAGATCTGTTTCTTGTGCAGTTCGGCGGCCCGGAACTCACCGACGCACCAGGACGAGTTGCGCCAGTTCTTCGAAAGCAGACACACCACGGCCTCGCACCGGTCGCTGGCCTGGATCAGGGCGTCCTTCCAGCGCACACCCGCGCCGATGCCGGTGTCAGGGTCCAGGTCGAGAAAGATGTCGTCATCGAGCGACGGATCCTGCCCGACGAGCCACTGTTTGACCGCCACCGCCGCGCGCGAGTCGGCGCTGGAGTGGCTCAGGAAGATGCGCGACATATCTGCATCACCCCGCCTGCCCCGCGTACCTCTGCTGCGCAGCGTAACCCCCGCGATGTCGCGCCGTCGCCCATTCGCGTGCCCGCAGAAACGGGGTGACGGACCGCACCGCGGACTACGCTCACCGTGTGACCGACCTGGAACAGAGCCGCCTGCTCGCCACCGACATCCCCGGCCCCCGCTCGAAGGAACTGGCCGCGCGCAAGTCGGCCGCGGTGTCCAGCGGCGTGGGCGTGACGATGCCCGTCTACTGTCAGCGGGCCTTCGGCGGGATCGTCGAGGACGTCGACGGGAACCGGCTGATCGACCTGGGTTCGGGGATCGCGGTGACCACCATCGGCAACTCGTCGCCGCTGGTGGTGGAGGCGGTGCGCGAACAGGTGGCCGAGTTCACCCACACCTGCTTCATGGTGACCCCGTATGAGGAATACGTCACCGTCGCCGAGCACCTCAACAGGCTGACGCCGGGTACCGGGCAGAAGCGGACCGCGCTGTTCAACTCCGGCGCCGAGGCCGTCGAGAACGCCGTCAAGATCGCGCGCTCCTACACGAAGAAGACCGCCGTGGTGGCGTTCGACCACGCCTATCACGGCCGCACGAACATGACGATGGCCCTGACAGCCAAGTCGATGCCGTACAAGAGCGGGTTCGGACCGTTCTCCCCGGAGATCTACCGCGCGCCCATGTCCTACCCGTACCGCGACGGCCTGATCGACAAGGAGATGGGCACCAACGGCGAGCTGGCCGCCGAGCGGGCGTTGAGCATCATCGACAAGCAGATCGGCGCCGCCAACCTGGCGGCCCTCATCATCGAACCGATCCAGGGTGAGGGCGGATTCATCGTTCCCGCACCGGGTTTCCTGCCCGCGCTGCTGCAGTGGTGCCGGGACAACAATGTGGTGTTCATCGCCGACGAGGTGCAGAGCGGCATCGCCCGGACCGGTGCGATGTTCGCCTGCGAGCACGAGGGCATCGAGCCCGACCTGATCGTGATCGCCAAGGGCGTGGCCGACGGACTGCCGCTGTCGGCGGTGACCGGGCGCGCGGAGATCATGGACGCGCCGCACGTGTCGGGCCTGGGCGGCACCTACGGCGGCAACCCGATCGCCTGCGCGGCCGCGCTGGCCACCCTCGAGACCATCGAGACCACGAACCTGATCGACCGGGCGGGCGAGATCGAACGCCTCATGAAGGACCGGCTGGGCCGGCTGCAGGCCGACGACGACCGCATCGGTGACGTCCGCGGCCGTGGTGCGATGATTGCCGTCGAGTTGGTGAAATCGGGCACGGCAGAACCGGATTCCGAGCTGACGAAGAAGCTCTGCGCCGCCGCACATGCCGCCGGGGTGATCGTGCTGAGCTGCGGCACCTACGGGAACATCCTGCGGTTCCTGCCGCCGTTGACCATCAGTGACGAGTTGTTGCTCGAGGGCCTCGATGTGCTGGCGCTGATCCTGGCGGACCTGTAGGTCCCGGTGCCGAGCGTCGACTCATGCTACGGCGCAGACGATTTCGCGTGACATACGGCAACGCTCGGCGCTATCTCCAGAACGCCTGCAGCTGATCGAACACGGTGCCGGGGTCGATCAGCAGCGGAGCCAGGTGCCCCTGACCGGCGACCTCGGCGACGCGGGCGTCGGACATGGTGTCCGCCACGGCCCGGATGTCCGCCGGGCTGGAACCCATGCCATCGCCGTGCACGGGCATCATCAGCACCGGCAGCCGCAGTCCCGCCGCGTCGCCGGCCATTCCCGGACGGTTCAGCATCATCGATCGCATGGCGCTGTGCATGGCTGCACGCGGCGCGGAACTGAACGACTCCATCAGCTGTGCCGCCGGACCTGGTTGGGCGGCGATGGCTGCGGGCCCGATGAGGATGTCCGCCAGGATCTTGCGCAGCCATGGCTGCGGCCCGGCCAGTCGGTAGATCTGCACCAGGGGCCAACACATGGTCCAGTGTTCACGGGCGGTCAATCCGCGCACCGGCGTGCCGACGGCGGCCAGTGTGCGCAGCCGGTCGGGATGGCGGGCAGCGACCTGAATCCCGACGTGGCCACCCCAGGCGTTGCCCACCCAGTCGACCGGTGTGTCCAGTCCCAACCGGTCGAGCACCGTCACCGCCGCGTCGGCCACCTCATCGAAGCCGAAGTGGCGCAACACCGCACCGCTGCGACCGTGGCACGGGCCGTCGACGGCGATGACACTGCGCCGTTCGGCCAATCGGTCGAAGAGCGATCCCCACGAACGCGAGTCGACGAACAGGCTGTGCCAGAGCAGCACCGGCGGACCGGAACCGGCGCGACGGACATGAATGCGGCACAAGTCGGTGCTGATGGACTCGGAACTCTCGGTGATCATCGGCCGGCCTCATTTGCTTCGGAATCCGAAATTTCGGTATCCGTAGTATTCTCTGGGCGCATGGCGGCTCAAGACCATCCCCCGATCGACAGGCCGTCGGGCAGTTGCTGATCAGACTGCTGAGCGAGTTCCGCATCGAACTGGCCGCCCCGCGGGCCGAACTCGGCTACGGCGACATCCGCAACCCACACCTGCAGATCCTCGGCAATCTGCGCATGGGCGGCATCCGCCTGACCGACCTGGCCGGCCGGGCGCAGCTGAGCCTGGCGGCCACTTCGGAACTGGTCAACGATCTGGTTGACCTCGGATACCTCGTGCGACGGCCCGACCCCGCCGACGGGCGCGCCAAACTCATCGACCTGACAACCCGCGGCAACGCGCTCATGACGGCAGCCGGCGCGCGCGTCATCGACATCGAGAGGCGCTGGGCCGACATGGTCGGCGCCAGGAATTTCGCAGTGATGTGCGACACCATGCAGCGCCTGCTCGACGAGCTCAACCCGGACGACTCCCGGGCCTGATTCACAGCGATCCGGCAGAGGCGGAGTTGGCGGGAATATAATTAGTTTTGCTAACGTAGTTTTCGGATGGTGGCGCTGTGCCGCCGGAACTTGCATAACGCTCAAAGGATTTGCCCCATGCTCACCGATACCCGCGACCAACGGCTGCAACGCCGGATCGCCTCGCTCTACGACACCGATCCCCAGTTCGCCGCGGCGGCTCCCGACCCGATCGTGAGCGCGGCCGCCGACGATCCGGCGCTGTCACTGCCCGAGATCATCCGCACCGTCATGACCGGCTACGCCGACCGGCCTGCCGTCGGACAGCGGGTTGTCACCTACCGCCGGGATCCGGACACCGGCCGCACCACCGCGGTGCTGCAACCGCAGTTTGAAACGCTGACCTACGGCCAACTCTGGGATCGCGTGCAGGCGGTGACGGCCGCGCTCGCCGATACGGTGCACCGCGGCGACCGGGTGGCGATCCTCGGATTCACCAGCGTCGACTACACCACCATCGACATCGCACTCACGCAGTTGGCCGCGGTGGCCGTACCCCTGCAGACCAGCGCGCCGCTGTCCGTGCTGTCCCCCATCATCACCGAGACCGAACCCACGGTGATCGCCACCAGCATCGACTTCCTCGACGACGCGGTTGCGGTGATCGAAACCGGCCCGTCGCCGGCGCGTCTGGTGGTCTTCGACGTGTACGACGGCGACGACGACCACCGCGACGCCCTGGCCGCCGCAACCGCACGACTGGCCGGCAGCGCCATCGAACTGACACGCCTCACCGAACTGATCGCCGCGGGTACGGATTCCGTTGTGCCACTGCGGGTTCCGCAGAGTGAGGACGACCTGGCCCTGCTGGTGTACACCTCCGGCAGCACCGGGGCGCCCAAGGGTGCGATCTATCCGGCGCCCAAGGTCGCCGACCACTGGCGGGTGGCGACGGCTGCCCACTGGAACGAGCAGCAAGGGTTGTTGCCCTCGATCGTGCTGAGCTTCCTGCCGATGAGCCACGTGATGGGGCGAGGGATCCTCTACGGCGCACTGTCCACCGGCGGCACGGCGTATTTCGCCGCACGCAGCGATCTGTCGACCCTGATCGAGGATCTCGCCCTGGTGCACCCCACCCAACTGAACTTGGTGCCCCGGATCTGGGACATGCTCCACCAGGAGTACCTCGGTGAACTCGACCGCACCGACGGCTCCCCCACCGATGTGATGGCCGCCGTCCGGCGCCGCACCCTCGGCGACCGCTATGTCGCCGCGCTGACGGGGTCGGCCCCCATCTCGGGCGAGTTGCGGTCCTGGGTCGAGGATTTCCTCGGCATGCACCTGCAGGAGGGCTACGGGTCGACCGAGGCCGGGGCGGTATTCGTCGACGGCGTGATCCGGCGACCGCCGGTGCTCGACTACAAGCTGGTGGACGTCCCCGAACTCGGCTACCTCCGCAGCGACCAGCCGTATCCGCGGGGCGAACTGCTGCTGCGCTCCACGCAGGTGTTCCCGGGCTACTACGAGCGGCCCGAGCTGACCGCCGAGATGTTCGACGCCGACGGGTTCTACCGCACGGGTGACATCGTGGCCGAGCTCGGACCCGACCGGGTGGAGTACATCGATCGTCGCAACAACGTGCTCAAGCTCTCCCAGGGTGAATTCGTAACGGTGTCCAAGCTCGAAGCCGCCTTCACCGCCAGTCCGCTGGTGCACCAGATCTACCTGTACGCCAACAGCACCCGGCCCTACCTGCTGGCCGTGATCGTGCCGACCGAACATGCTCTGGCCCAACATGATCCGGATGCGCTGCGCAGTGCGCTCGCCGACTCCCTGAAGAGGGCCGCGCGGACCGCCGACCTGCAGTCGTACGAGGTCCCGCGCGACTTCCTGGTCGAGACCACCCCGTTCAGCGTGGAGAACGGTCTGCTGACCGGCATCCGCAAGCTCGCCTGGCCCAAGCTCAAGGAGCGTTACGGCGCGCAGCTGGAAGACCTCTACACCGAACTGGCCGGCGCGCAGGCCGGTGAATTGCGCCGATTGCGCCGGACCGGGTCCGCCGGCCCGGTGCTGCCGACCGTCGTCCAGACTGCCGCCGCGCTTCTGGGCGTTTCGGCCGCCGAGGTGTCCGGCACCGACCACTTCACCGATCTCGGCGGAGATTCGTTGTCCGCGTTGACCTTCGCCAACCTACTGCGGGAGATCCTCGAGGTCGACGTTCCCGTCGGGATCATCGTCAGCCCGGCGACCGATCTGTCTGCCATCGCCGACCGCATCGAGGCCGAACGCTGCGAGGACACCGGTCGCCCGACGTACGCCGCCGTGCACGGCCGGGACGCCGCCGAGGTGCGCGCCGCCGATCTGACCCTGGACAAGTTCATCGACGCGCCGACACTGGCCGCCGCACCGTCGCTGCCCGGACCGCGATCCGAGATCCGCACCGTATTACTCACCGGCGCAACCGGCTTCCTCGGTCGATACCTGCTGCTGGAGTGGCTCGAGCGGATGGCACTTGTCGACGGCACGGTCATCTGTCTGGTTCGGGCGAAGTCCGACGACCAGGCCCGGACCCGGCTCGACGCCACCTTCGATACCGGTGATGCGGCCCTGATCGCCCACTACCGGGAACTGGCGCCGCACCTGGTCGTCATCGCCGGCGACAAGGGTGAGCGCAACCTCGGACTGGACCCCGCTACCTGGCAGCGACTGGCCGACGAGGTCGATTTCATCGTCGACCCCGCGGCCCTGGTCAACCATGTGCTGCCGTACCGGGAGCTGTTCGGGCCCAACGCGGTGGGCACCGCCGAACTGATCCGGATCGCACTGACCACCCGCATCAAACCGTTCGCCTATGTCTCGACGATCGGCGTCGGCGCGGGTATCGAGCCCGGGAGGTTCAGCGAGACCGGGGACATCCGCGCCATCAGCCCGGCGCGCCGCGTCGACGACACCTATGCCAACGGTTACGGCAACAGCAAGTGGGCCGGCGAGGTCCTGCTACGCGAGGCCCACGACCTGTGTGGTCTGCCCGTTTCGGTGTTCCGCTGCGACATGATCCTGGCCGACACCAGCTATGCCGGCCAGCTCAACCTGCCCGACATGTTCACCAGGATGATGCTGTCGCTGGTGGCCACCGGGATCGCGCCGGGGTCGTTCTATGTGCTCGACGCCGACGGCGCCCGGCAACGCGCACACTACGACGGCCTGCCGGTGGAGTTCATCGCCGAGGCGATCTCGACGCTGGGTGAGCGCGTTGCGTTGGAGTCGGGCGGAAGTTTTGAGACCTACCACGTGATGAACCCCCATGACGACGGCCTCGGGATGGACGAGTTCGTCGACTGGCTGGTCGCGGCGGGATACCCGATCACCCGGGTGGCCCGCTACGACGAATGGCTGGGCCGGTTCGAGACCGCGCTGCACGCACTACCCGATCGGCAGCGACAGGCGTCACTGTTGCCGCTGCTGCACAACTACCAGCAGCCCGGGGTGCCGATGAACGGCTCGATGGCGCCCACCGACGCCTTCCGCGCCGCCGTCCAGGACGCGAAAATCGGCCCCGACAAGGACATTCCGCACATCTCCCGCGCAATGATCGTCAAGTACATAACCGATCTGAAGCTACTGGGTCTGCTGTAGCGTTGGCGCCGTGATCCGGGGCGTGGTTCAGGGCGCAATGCGCGGCGGAGCGCCGCTGATGCTGGCCGCCGGTCTGCTCGGCATGATCGGCTGCACCGACTCGACCGCGGCACCGGGCCCGGTGACGGTGATCGCGGAGTCCCCTCCGGTGCTCGCCCCGGTCCCGGCTGCTCCCCCGCGGCCCGTACCCACCGGCATCCAGCCCGTCCTGGCCACCGACCCGGCTGCGCTGGCCGATGATCTGGTGGCCGACGAACGCGTCGTGCGTGACCCGGCCACGCCGCCGGGCGAACTGGCGACGGCCGCGAAGCGTCAGCAGGCGGCCTACCGCGCGCTCGGCAATCACCCCGAGTGGGATTCGGTCGTCCGTCCGCGCATACCACCGGAACTGCTGGACGGCTACGATCACAACGTCGCCGCGCGCCGCGCGCTCAATGCGCTGGCGCCGATCCGGGATACGTTGCCCGCGTGGCGGATTCAGCCGCCGGCACCCGCCGGAGAGCTGCTGGGCTACTACCACGAGGCCGAAGCCGCCACCGGTGTCGCGTGGAACTACCTGGCCGCGATCAACCTGATCGAGACCCGGCTGGGCAGCATCAACGGGGACAGCACGGCGGGGGCGCAGGGTCCGATGCAGTTCCTGCCGGAGACGTTCGGCGCCTACGGCCAGGGTGACATCCACGCGCCGCGGGACGCGATCATGGCGGCCGGCCTGATGCTGGCCGCCAACGGTTTTGCCGGCGATCCGTACCGGGCGGTGTTCGCGTACAACCATTCCGACGCCTACGTGCGGGCTGTCCAGGAGTACGCCGCCGTGCTCGCTGCCGACCCGACCGCATTCGGCGGGTACTACAACTGGGACGTCTACTGCAAGACCACCGCCGGCGATGTGCTGCTGCCCATCGGGTACGCCGCGACGGCGCCCGTGCCCGCCGCCGAGTACGTGGCCGGCCACCCGCAGTAACAGCTAGCCGCGTAACCCGATGAGCAGCAGGATGATCCCGATCACCGGCAGGGTGCCCTGCACCACCGCGGCCCGCAGCTTGTCGCGCGCCGAGGCCATCAGGACCAGCGCGGCGGCGGCCATCGACCCGATGCCCGCGAGGATCAGCGCGGTCCCGACCCCGGTGTGCCCCAGGGCCAGGGCGACGATTCCGACACCGGTGACGATCGCCAGGAACAGGTTGTAGAAGCCCTGGTTGAACGCCAGCAGTTTGGTGGTCTCGGCCTCCTCGGCCGTGGTGCCGAAAGTCGCCCGGGTGCGCGGCGACGTCCATGTCAGCGATTCCATCGTGAAGATGTAGACGTGCAGCAGCGCGGCCAGCGCTGCGATGATCAAGGCGGCGGTCAGCATCACGCGACCAGGTTATAGATCAACAGCCCGATCATGATCGCAACCACCACAACCGAAACGACCCACCGAATTCTTCCTGATACCCCAGACACTTTGGCATCCTCCCACGAGAGCTATTCGAAGAGACCCTGCTGGCCCAGCCCAGTGACCTGCGGTGGGGTCAGACCCAGATGCGTCCAGGCCGCCCGAGTGGCGACGCGGCCGCGCGGGGTGCGCGCGATCATCCCGGCCCGCACCAGGAACGGCTCGCAGACCTCCTCGACCGTGGTGGCCTCCTCGCCGACCGCGACCGCCAGCGTCGACACCCCCACGGGCCCGCCGCCGAAGCTCCGGGTGAGCGCGGACAGCACCGCGCGGTCCAGCCGGTCCAGCCCGAGTTCATCGACGTCGTACACCGCGAGTGCGGCCTTGGCGATGTCGCGGGTGATGACACCGTCCGCGCGCACCTCGGCGTAGTCGCGGACCCGGCGCAGCAGCCGGTTGGCGATGCGCGGCGTGCCCCGCGAACGTCGCGCGATCTCGGCGCCCGCCTCCTGGCCGAGTTCGATGCCCAGGATGCCGGCCGAGCGCGACAGCACCAGTTCCAGTTCGAGGGGCTCGTAGAAGTCCATGTGCGCGGTGAACCCGAACCGGTCGCGCAGCGGCCCGGTCAGCGCGCCGGACCGGGTGGTCGCCCCGACCAGCGTGAACGGCGCCACCTCCAGCGGGATGGATGTCGCACCGGGGCCCTTCCCGACGACGACGTCGACGCGGAAGTCCTCCATCGCCAGGTACAGCATCTCCTCGGCCGGCCGGGCAATCCGGTGGATCTCGTCGATGAAGAGGACGTCGCCCTCGACGAGGTTGGACAGCATCGCGGCCAGGTCGCCCGCGCGTTCCAGCGCGGGTCCCGAGGTGACCCGCAACGCGGAGCCCAGCTCGGCGGCGATGATCATCGCCAGCGAGGTCTTGCCCAGGCCCGGCGGCCCGGACAGCAGGATGTGATCCGGTGTCCCGCCGCGGTTCTTGGCCCCCTCGATCACCAGCTGCAGCTGCTCGCGCACCCGCGGCTGGCCGATGAACTCCTGCAGCGAGCGCGGCCGCAGGCTGGCGTCGATGTCGCCCTCGCCGACCGTCAGTGCGGGCGAGACGTCCCGCTCGTCCTCAACCTCGGGATCGTCCCCGTCGAAGCGGCTCACTTGTTCTTGCCCAGCAGGTTCAGGGCGGCCCGCAGCACGGCGGAGGTGCTGGCGTCCGGGTCGCCGGCGAGCACCTTGTCGCAGGCGTCCTCGGCCTGCTTCTGGGCGAAGCCGAGGCCGACCAGGGCTTCGACCACCGGGCCGCGGACCCCGTGGCCG
Organism: Mycobacterium sp.; assembly: GCF_046330795.1. Classification (GTDB taxonomy): domain Bacteria; phylum Actinomycetota; class Actinomycetes; order Mycobacteriales; family Mycobacteriaceae; genus Mycobacterium. The sequence continues at coordinate 1,052,672 of NZ_JAXLSA010000001.1, forward strand.
CCGGCCACGCCCGTCCCACCGGCGGCCGGGGTGGCGCCGATCTTGTCCCGCAGTTCGAGCACCATCCGCTCGGCGCCGCGCTTGCCGATACCGGGCACCCGCGTCAGGGCGGTGACATCGCCGTCGGCCAGGGCCTGCCGCAGCGTCGGGGCGTCGTACACGGCGAGGGTGGCCAGCGCGATCTTGGGCCCGACCCCGGACACCCCGAGCAGCGTGCCGAACAGGTCGCGGGCGTCGGCGTCGGCGAAGCCGTAGAGGGTCTGGGAGTCCTCGCGCACGATCATCGCGGTGACCAACCGCGCTTCGGTGCCGCGGCGCAGGGTGGCCAGGGTGGCCGGGGTGCACATGACCTTGTAGCCCACGCCGCCCGCTTCGACGACCGTGTGGTCCAGCGCGACGTCGAGGACCTCACCGCGCACCGAGGCGATCACCGGACGGCCTTGAGCCGGGCCTGGTACTTGCGGCGCTGCTCGGCGGCCATCGCCTCGGCAGCGGCCATCCGGGCGATCATCGGCGCCCGCCAGCAGTGACAGATCGCCAGCGCCAGCGCATCAGCAGCATCAGCCGGCGTCGGCTTGGCCTGCAGCGCAAGGATTTTGGTGACCATGGTGGTGACCTGAGCCTTGTCGGCCCGGCCGTTTCCGGTGACGGCGGCCTTGACCTCGCTGGGGGTGTGGAAGTGCACGTCGATGTCGCGGCGGGCGGCAGCAAGCGCGATGACGCCGGCGGCCTGCGCGGTGCCCATGGCGGTGTTGGCGTTCTGGTTGGAGAACACCCGCTCGATGGCGATGACGTCCGGCACGTGGGTGTCGAGCCAGTGCTCGACGGTGTCGCTGATGGTCAACAGCCGCTTGGCCAGGGGTTGGTCGGCCGGGGTGCGCACCACGTCGACGTCCAGGGCGGTGACGTGACGGCCCTTGCCGGTCTCGATCACCGACAGGCCGCAGCGCGTCAACCCGGGGTCGACTCCCATCACGCGCACGCCCCAACCCTTCCGTCTACGAACAGCTGTTCGATACCTTAGCCGCGGACGGCGACAATCCGACGCAGGACACACCCCGACCGTACGATCGCCCGCATGGCCTTCTCCGGACCCGCCGAGGACCGTGAACTGATCCGTGAACTCCTGGCGGGCTACGCCGATGCGGTCACCAGGCAGGATCTCGACGGCTACCTGTCCTGCTGGACCGAGGACGCCATCCGCACCGGACCCGGGGGTGACTGCCACGGCAAGGACGAACTACGCGCGCAATGGCACGGCGTCTTCGAGGCCGTCGCGCAGATGGCGTTCTTCGCACAGGCCGGCGCGATCGAGGTCGACGGCGACGCGGCCGACGTGCGGTCGCACTGCCTGGAATACATCGGCCTGCGCGACGGAACCAGCCGGCGGGTCGTCGGCGAGTACACCGACCGGTTGGTACGGATGGGCGGGCGCTGGCTCTTCGCCGAGCGGCACTATCGCGTGCTGATGAGCTAACCCGCACCCGCCAGGCCGCTAATTCTCGGCGCGTTCGGCGGCAGCGCCGGAACCGTCGAGGTGAAGTTCGTCGAAGCGGGCGAGCGCGGCGTCCAGGTCTGTCTCATCGAAGACTTCACAACGGCTGACCATCTTCTCTGCAACGGTCAGGACAGCGATGCCCCGCCATTCGGCGTCGAAGCCTTCTCGTAAGGTCTCGTTCGCCGCGTATGTGACGACGGCTCCGCGGCGGTCGAGCCGATGCACGGCCTCGATGTACGTCGTCGTGGCCTGGTCACCATCACGCCCGGCGCGCAGATATGCGGACAACTCGTCCGGTCCGAACGCCAGCTCGCCTCGGTGGTCGACAGTCACGCAGTCCGGCGTCATCAGCGGCATCTGGAGCCGGTTGATCGCGGTGTAGGCAGATGCGACAGCCGACCACGTCTGCGCGTGGGCGGCTGCCTCTCCCCCGCGATACCGGGAGTCGAGTTCGGCGATGGCGGCGTCGAAGTCCTCGACGTCGTACACCACGTTCGCCCCACTCCGCCCCGTGGTATCGGTCTCGACGGCAACGATGAAGTCACTTTGGAACGCTTCGAACCGCTGATCGTGACTCGAGAAGTGGATATGAACGAGGGCAAGGCGCTCGCCGCGGGTCGCGATGGTCGTCTGCGATACATGCGCGACGCCCGTATCGGCCCCCACCCTGAGACTTTCGACGACTGAATCCCGGCCCTGCATCAGGCCGTAATTCACCACGGGACGACGATCCTCGACGGTCGCATCGTCGGCCAGGATCTCGGCCAACGCTTCCCAGTCGCGGGCCAAGAAACACGTCCAGAAGCGCTGGCTCACTCCGCTCGCCGCATTCTCGAGGCGTCGCGCCGGTGGATGCGCCTCCGCGGATCGAGCGTGGAGCGCGTCGAGTTCGGCGAGCGCGGCAGCCATGTCGTCGAGGTCGAACCACACCTGCAGCGCTATTCGCCCCTCGTCGTTGACGCCGTACACCTGCAGAAATTCGTCGCGCGGCGCCCCAGGGGTCGAGTCGGCGGTGCTCAGCACCACGCGGGCGAGCGCGAGCCGCTCGCCTCGCACAGCGATAACGACGTGGTCGGCCCGCATGGCCCCGTTCTCCAGGTCGCACCTCGTCTGATGTATCACGTCGTGCGCGGCGAATTCGTTCGGTTCGAAGCCGACGACCTTCCGCCGACTCTCGATGGATGCTTCCGGCGGTACGCACAGCCGCTCGAGCTCGTCCCAGTCCCCGTGGTCGATAGCGGCCACCACACACTTACTTGCCCGGACGGCCGCGGTGTCATACTCGACGCTCGGGGGTGCGGGTGGTGCCGGGGCGGGCGATGGCTTTGCACCGACAACACGGAACGCGTTGTCGGCAAGTGCCGCAGCGCCTTTGGTGTCATACAGACCCACCGCGCGCTGGGCGGCGGCGCGCGCCCCGGCGACATCGCCGGCGGCGTCCAACACCACCGCCAATGCGAGGCACGCGTCGCCGTGATCGACCAACAAGTCGGTGGTCTCGGCCAGGCCGACAGCGGCCTCGGCGATACGCCGCGCCTCGACATGATCACCACCGCGCCCCAGCAGCTGGGCTCGTACCGTGCGCCAGGCGATCGACGCCTTGAGCGCATGTCCCGCGAGACGTTCGCTCTCCGAACATAATTCGTCGGCCTCGGCATCCCGGCCGAGTTCGAGGCAGGTACGCGCCAACAACGCCGCCGTCTCGGCGATGTCGGCGTCGAGGTGCATGCGACGAAAGCCGTTGTACGCCTGGCGCAGATGGGGCTCGGCCGCGGCGGGATCGCCGCACACCAGTTCGACGATGCCGGCAAAGTGCTCGACCTCGAGAAGCGCATGACGCAAGCCGAGCTCGGTGACCACCCGCCTAGCGGATTCGATCATTCGCCGGGCGGCCGCTGCACGGCCACGAAAAGCCTCCAACACCGCCTGACACCGCGTCGACGTCGCCTCGACCGCGGGTGAGTCGGTGGTGATACGAAGGAGCCGCACGACGTCGAGACACCGCCCCCCGGCCCGCGATACCGGGCTCGGGCCCCACAGCGCCGCTAGTGGCGCGCCGGCGAGAACCGCATTCACCCGCCGGTGTTCGCGCGCACGCCGTGCCGCGGTGAGAGCATTGTCCAGCGTGATCTCACAGTCGCCGATTCGGCCGAGTCGGGCGAGGCACGCGGCACGGACGGTGTGCGCCTTGGCTTCTCCCGCGGCATCGTGCAATTTGGCGAGCTTCTCTGCGGCCACCGCAACAGCGGTTTCGACGTCGTCCAGCCGCTCGGGATGGACGAGCATCGACAGCTGGCCGTCGAAGCACGTGGCCCACGCCGCGAGACGGACAGAATCCCGCGCGGCCCCTTGCAGTTGCGTCACCGCATCCACCGCGGACGCCACGTCGCCGGCGGCCAACAGAGCCTCGCAGCGCGCCACCAGGAGTTCGGCGGCCTGGTCGGCGCGGTCGGGCAATTCGTCGTCGAGTTCCTCCAATGCATGCAGGGCGCGGTCGTAGAGTTCGGCCGCTCCTTCGTAGGCGAGGCGGGTCATCGCCTGGTCCGCCGCGCGCCGGCAGTATTCGACGGCCTTGGCCGCGTTACCGGCCCAGGCACATTCGAAGTAGTGGTGAGCCAGTTCGTCCAAGAGCTCATCGTCGGCACCGGGCGCGTTCTCGAGCGTCGTGGCGATGCGCTGGTGCAGCCGCATCCGCCGCACGGACGCCAACTCGGCGAGCAGCGACTGTCGGACGATGGCATGGTTGAACCGGTATCGACCCCCGGGCTCTTCGACCACGATGCCGGCTTGGCACGCATCGTCGAACGCGTCGACGAGATCTTGGTCGACCACCCGCTCGACGAGATCCAGCGCGAACCGGCTGCCGACAACCGCGGCTGCCGCGAGGGCCTTGTTGGTCGCCGCCGGAAGCCGGGAAAGCCTGCGGCTCACGGCTTCCCGAACTCCCTGCGGCAGGGTGCCCGCATCCCAGTGGCCGCCGCTCTCTGCCACATGGCGCAGTGCCTCGATGAGGAAGAACGGATTGCCACCGGTGACGGATGCCAGTGCGCGAGCCAACTCTTCGTCCTCGTAGCCGGCCTCGGTGACATACGCCGTCACGTCGCTCTCGTTCAGGCCGCTGAGCGCAATCCGGCCGGCGGTGCCGTCACGGTGCAGGTCGGCGAGCATCGCCGCCAGCGGATGCGATCGGTCGAGGTCGGTGCTGCGGTACGTGCCGACGATCTGCACCCGGGCGTGCTCGCCGAAGCGCAGCAGATGACGCAACAGGAGCAGCGTAGGTTTCGCGGCCCATTGCAGATCGTCGAGAATCAGCACGACGGGTGCGTTCGCCGAAGCCATTCCCAGCACGGCGACCACGGCGTCGAAGAGCGCATACCGTTCGGTGTCCGGGTCGGCGCGCGTCGGGGCGGCGATGTCAGGTACGACATCGGCCAGCCCGGGAACGAGCGGAAGCAACGCTTCGACGCCGCGCATCCCCCGGAGCCGGTCGGCACCGAGGCTGGGCACGAGCGATCGCAGGGCTTCCGTGAACGCCTGATAGGGCGCCCCGAGGTCCTCGTCGCAGCGGCCGTAGATCACTACGGCCCCGTGCCGGTACGCCTGCCGGGACCATTCGCCCGCCAGCCGGGTCTTGCCCACACCGGGTTCACCGGCGATCAACACGGCATGCATGCCATCGGTGAGCGCGGTCTGCCACGTGGTCAGGAGCGCCTCCAACTCGCGCCCGCGCCCGACGAATGGGCCGGGACCGGCCAGCACCGTGGGCAGGGGCGGCCGTTCCATCGGTGGCTCAGCTGTCGGCTGTCGGAGAATGTCATCGGCGTCTTCCAGGCGCAACGCGAAAACGTGCTCCGGGCGCGCCAGGTTCTTCAGCTGGCGCAGTCCCAGGTCGGCGAGCACGACGTCGTCGGGCAACGAGTCGATGACGAGTTCGGCCGTCGCACCGGAGCACAGAATCTGGCCACCCTCGGCCAGCGACCGCAGCCGCGCGGCGCGGTTCACGCCCGGCCGAAATAGTCGCCGTCGCGAAGCTCGACCTCGCCCGTGTGCAACGCCACGCGGATTCGCATGGGCTGCATCAGTTCCCACGGCTCATGCCGGATCGCGTCCTGCACCTCGATGGCAGCAGCGGCCGCCGCAGAAGGCCGCTCGAAAACCGAGAACGTGGCATCGCCCTCGCCGCGGGTCTTGATCAGCCGTCCACCGCGGGACGTGACGATCTGCTCGATGACCTCGTCGTGACGCGCGAGCGCAACGGCCATGGCGTCGGCTTCGGCCTCCCACGCGGCGGTCGATCCCTCGATGTCGGTGAGCAGGAAGGTCACTGCACGCATCACCGTCGCAAGTTGTTGTGTCGCAGGTATTTCCAATGTCACATCCTGCGCGACGATCGCGGCCTCGAGCCGTCGAAGATCCGGCCCCGGGTCGACGCCGAGCTGGTCGGCGAGCAGCGACCGGGCGCGTTGATAGGCGCCGAGCGCCTCGCCCTGCCTGCCGGCGCGGTACAGGGCGAGCATCAGCTGGCCCCAACGCCTCTCGCGCAGCGGTGCGTCGGCCACCGCGGCCTCGAGCTCGCCGACGATCTCTGCCGCACGGCCCGTCGCGAGCAGTGCGTCGGCGCGGTCCTCGACCAGCGCGGCATGGCCCTCCGCCCAGCGGGTCTTCTCCGACGCCCCCCGGGCGGTGTCGGGCAGTTCGGGGATTCCGCGCCACAGGGCCAGCGCCTCGTCGAACCGGGCCACCGCCGCGCTGGTGTCGCCGGCGGCACGCCCCGTCCTGGCGGCCAGTTCGTAACGCGCCGCATCGATCTCGGTGGTGCTCAGGGTCCAGCCGGTTCCCTCGGTCACCACGAAACCGTCACCCAGGGTGCGGCGGAGCGACGATATGTGGGTCTGTAGGGCCTTGTCGGCGGTGCGCGGCGGGTCGTCACCCCAGAGCAACTCGACCAGCGTGCCGGCCGCGACGATCGATCCATGATGCAGGCCGAGCATCGTGAGGATGGCGCGCGGTTTCGCGCCCGGTATCGCGACGGGCGCGCCGTCCATCCGAACCTGGAGCGGCCCAGAACCCCCAGCTCCACCGAAAGAAGCGTAGTCACATGATCGATACTCGGTGGGACGATTCAACACGCGGTCAAAGGCGAGTAAAGGCACCGACGCACGGCTGGACCTCATCGACGAGGGTGCACAAAATCCAGTCGCCGGCGGGCGTGTCGCCGTACCGACGCGCACGCCCGCATAGAAACGGAGGAACCGAGAACTACTCGGCGTCGAGTTGTGCGGCGACGTCGTCGGGAATGTCGATATTCGTGTAGACGTCCTGCACGTCGTCGCTGTCCTCGAGCGCGTCGATCAGCTTGAGCACCTTGCGGGCACCCTCGAGATCCACCGGCACGGTGACCGACGGCTGGAAGCTCGCCTCGGCGGAGTCGTAGTCGATTCCGGCGTCCTGCAATGCGGTGCGCACGGCCACCAGATCGGTCGGCTCGCAGATGACCTCGAAGGCCTCGTCGAGGTCGTTGACCTCCTCGGCACCGGCCTCGAGGACGGCCAACAGCACGTCGTCCTCGGTCAGACCGTTCTTCTCCAGGGTGATGACACCCTTGCGGGAGAACAGGTAGGACACCGAACCGGGATCGGCCATGTTGCCGCCGTTGCGGGTCATCGCGACGCGGACCTCACCGGCGGCGCGGTTGCGGTTGTCGGTCAGACACTCGATCAACACCGCGACACCGTTGGGCCCGTAACCCTCATAGGTGATGTTCTGCCAGTCCGCGCCGCCGGCCTCTTCGCCGCCGCCGCGTTTGCGCGCCCGCTCGATGTTGTCGTTGGGCACCGAGGACTTCTTGGCCTTCTGGATGGCGTCGTACAAGGTGGGGTTGCCGGCCGGGTCACCACCGCCGACACGCGCCGCGACCTCGATATTCTTGATCAGCTTGGCGAACATCTTGCCGCGCTTGGCATCGATGACGGCCTTCTTGTGCTTGGTGGTGGCCCACTTGGAATGGCCGCTCATGCAGGTACTACCTCTTGTTCTCGCCGTATCTGACCCGACGAGTCTACTGGTCCAGGTTTCCGCTGACGTAGCGCTGGAGATTCGGCGCCACCGCGGCGACCAGTTCGTCGTCGGTCATGGACGCCACGGGTTCGATCTTCCAGACATACCGCATCATGGCCAGACCCATGATCTGCGACGCGATCAGGCCACTGCGCACCGAACGTTCATCGTCGGTAAGCGAGGACACCCCGATCAGCTGGCCCTCCACCACCCGGCGCAGCTTCTCGCGGGTGGCCGGTTCGTGCGCCGCCGTCTGCAGCACGGCCCGCAGCACGCGTCCGGTCTCCTCGTCGGCCCACGCACCGAGCATCAGGCGCAACAGCGCCTCACCCAGATCGTCCACCGGGGCGGTCCACGTCCTGGCGACGTTCTCGAGCCAGCGCGCCGGCGGGTTGGTGGCGGCGTCGAGCAGCCCCTCCTTGGAGTCGAAGTAGTGATAGACCAGGGCCGGATCGACGTCGGCGGCCCGCGCGACGGCTCGGATGGTGGTGCCCGCCCAGCCCGTCTCCGCGAAGGCCTGGCGAGCCGCATCCAGGATCCGGCCGGCCAGCACGCCGCGTTCGTCCCGCGGTCCCGGAGTTGTCGGCTTCCTCGACATGAGATTCATCCTCGCACGAATTTCCTCTTGCGTTGAGACTTGTCTCATCGTAGCGTGAGACTAGTTTCAACAGACCGTGAATTACTTGAGGAATCGCCATGCCCGCACTCAGTTCCCATCTCAATGGCCCCCAGACCACCGGCCGGCAGTACCGCAACCTCACCGAACCCACGCACTCCGTTCGGCACGACGTCAACGTGGGTGTCCCGGTCCGCGACGGCACCACCCTGCTGGCCGACGTGCACCGGCCCGACGCCGACGGGCGTTTTCCCGCGCTGATCGCGGCCTCGCCCTACCCGCGCCAGATCCAGGACCTCGGCGCGCCGATGGGCTTCATCGAGGCCGGCAACACCGAGTTCTGGGTCTCCCGCGGCTACGTGCACGTCATCGCCAACGTCCGCGGCACCGGCGGGTCGGGCGGCACGTTCGGTTTCTTCGACGCCCAGGAACGCCACGACATGTACGACCTGGTCGAGTGGGCCGCCGCCCAGCCCTGGTGTGACGGCACCGTCGGGATGATCGGCATCAGCTACTTCGCCATGACGCAACTGGAGGCCGCCGTCGAGAAGCCCCCGCACCTGAAGGCCATCTTCCCCGTGGCCGTCACCGCCGACCTGTTCGAGGCGGCCAGCCACCACGGCCTGGTGAGTTCGTCGTTCCTGACGCCCTTCCTGTCGATGATGGGCCTGACGTCGGGACGCAGCGACGAGTTCTGGCGCAGCCTGCCGCTACAGATCGCCCGAAAGGTGCTGAACACCGGCCCGCTGCATCGCAAGTTCGGCACCATGAACGGCGAGGCCGCCGTCACCGTCATGCGCCAGGTGCTGAAGCTCCCCCACGATCCGCATCCGTGGGACGAGCTGTGGCTGGACGCGTTCGTGAGACATCCACTGCGCGATTCCTGGTGGGAAGAAAGGGATCTCACTCCCCTGCTATCCGATATCGACATCCCGGTCTACCTGGGCTGCGACTGGGAGAACGTCCCACTGCACCTGCCGTCGACATTCGCGTGCTGGAAAGCGCTGGCGCACAATCCAAATGTCCGGATGGGCCTGCTCGGCCAGTACGGATTGACCTGGCCGTGGGAGAGCCTGCACACCGAGGCGCTGGCCTGGTTCGACCACTGGCTCAAGGGTGCCGACACCGGGATCCTGGACGGCCCGCCCATCCGGTACGTGCTGCCCGGCGCCGAGGGTTGGCACACCGCCGAGCAGTGGCCGCCGGCCGGCACCGCGCACCGGGAGCTGGCGCTACGCGCCGACGGAGCACTGGCCGCCGACGAGGGCGACCCGGGATCCCGGTCGTTGATAACCCTGGGATCGGGCACCGGCCGCGTCAGGGCCAGCGCGATCGACCCGCCCGCGCTGCTCGACTGGACCTCTGCCCCAATGGAACACGACCTGGACGTGGTCGGCGACATCGAACTGCGGCTGACAGCCTCGGCGACCGCGACGGACACCGCGTGGCTGGCCACACTGCAGGACATCGCCCCCGACGGCACCGCGGCCGACGTCACCGCCGGCTATCTGCGGGCCGGACTGCGCACGGTGGACGATGCCGCCAGCACCCCCGGGGCCCCGGTGTTGCCCTGCCGCACGGCGGTGGCAGTTCCGGTCGGCCAGCCGATCGAATACCGAATCCCGTTGGTGCCCAACGCCCGCCGATTCGCCGCCGGGCATCGCATTCGCGTCGTGCTGACGAGTGACGACCAGAACCCGGAGACACCGGCCATCATGAACTTCCGGCACGCGTCGGTGGGCACCAGCAGCATCAACACGGTGTTCTCGTCGTCGCGGCTGCTGCTGCCCGTGCTCCCGGGCCAGAACTACTGAGCCGGGTCCGGCACCGACGGCGTCCCGCCGATGAGGTCGTCCCAGTGCCGCCGGATCGGCGCCCAACGCTCGTCGAAGTCGTCGGCGCGGGTCCGGGCGCTCTCCAGCTTCTTCTGGTCGTACCACTTGCGCGCCCAGGGGGAGGTCGGGCGGGCCAGCCGGATGGCGGCCACCCAGGCGACCGGTGAGACAAACAGGCTGATCAACGCCGTCGGGTACTTGCCCTTCAACGCCACGACGGCCACCACCAGGAAGTGCAGCAGCAGGGCCACCACGGCCGCGTAGCGCCAGGCCGCGACGCCCGCGGGCAGATCGTCGGTGTGGATCGGCGAAACTCCGGCGGCGGCCAGGCCGACGCACGCGCCGGCCAGCGTCACGATGTTGACCGACAGCTGGCCCTCCTGGGTCCAGTAGACGTCCTGCAATCGGAAGATCATCGCGAACTCGTCGAGCACCAACGACGAGCCGACCCCGACCAGCAGCGCCGCCAGGTACGACCACACCGACAGCGGCGGGCAGCCCACGGCGGTGAACGCGCCCGCGATCAGCAGGATGATGCCCGGCGTCGAGTGGTGCATGTGCACTCCCCCGGCGCTGACGTTGTGGAACGGCCCCTTGCCCGCCCGGATCATCCGGGTGATGGTGCGGGTGGTCAGGAAGGTCACCACGAACGCGACGAAGCTCAGCAGCAGCGGCCCCTTGTAGCCGTCCACGACGTCGTGCTGCCACCATTGCGAAACCCATTCCACGGCCCGGAGTCTAACGGCGAACCTAGACTCGGTCGGGTGTCAGCAGCGGCCACCATCTATGTCGGCGCAAATGTCATCACCATGGACGACGCACACCCGACCGGCGAGGCCGTCGCGGTGTACGACGGCCGGATCACCGCCGTCGGGACGCGCACGGACGTGCTGGCCGACCAGCGTGGCCCCACGACCGCCGTCGTCGAGCTGGACGGCGCCACCCTGGCGCCGGGATTCGTCGACCCGCACAGCCATTACATCAACGCACTGAGCGTGGCAAACCAGGTCAACGTGTTCGCCCCGCCGGCCGGCCCGGGTGCCGATGTCCCCGCGATCATCAACGCGCTCGAGCGCTTTCGAGACGCACACCCGATCACGCCGGGCGAGATGCTGGTGGCCTACGGCTACGACGACACCCTGATGCCCGGTGGCCGCACGCTGTCCAGGGCCGACCTGGACGTCGACTTCCCCGACACTCCCGTGCTCGTGGGCCATGTGTCGATGCACGGCGCCGTCCTCAACGGCGCCGCCATGCGCAAGTTCGGGATCACCGCGGACACGCCGACGCCACCGGGTGGGGTGATCGTGCGCCAACCGGGCAGCAACGAGCCCGACGGCCTGGTGATGGAAACCGCGTTCCTGCCGATCTTCGCGGCGATGCCCAAACCCACTGCCGCCCAGGAGGTCGACTGGAGCAGGGCGGGGCAGCTGCTCTACGCCGCGGCCGGGATCACCACGGCCCACGAGGGCGCCTCGCACGCCTCCGACGTCGCGTTGATGCAGCGCGCCGCGGCGGGCGGGGCCGCGCTGATCGACATCGTCGCCTATCCGTTCATCCTCGATCTCGCCGAGGTGCTGGCGGACAATCCGCCGGAGACCTTCGGCCGCTACGTCAACCGGCTCAAACTGGGCGGGGTCAAGGTGACCCTGGACGGTTCACCGCAGGGCCGCACCGCGTACTTCACCACGCCGTATCTCACCGAAGGACCTGACGGACAACAGAATTGGTGCGGCGAGTTGCCGTTCACCCAGGACACCGTCAACGGCTGGTTCAAGACGGTGTACGACCTCGGGCTGCCGCTGGACATCCACGCCAACGGCGACGCGGCCATCGACGTCGCGCTGACCGCACACGAATTCGCCGCCGCCGGCGATCTGTCCCGGCCGCGGCGCACCGTCATGGTGCACTCGCAGTTTGTTCGCCGGGATCAGTTGCGGCGGTACGTCGAATACAACATCATCCCGTCGTTCTTCACCGAGCACACCTTCTATTTCGGCGACGCGCACGTCGCGCTGCGCGGCAGACAGCAGGCCGACTTCCTGTCCCCCATGCGCGCGGCGCTCGACCTCGGGCTACAGCCCACCAATCACACCGATTTCGTGGTCACCCCGCTGGATCAGATGTTCCTGATGTGGACGGCGGTCAACCGGGTATCGCGCAGCGGCGCGGTGCTCGGCGCCGATCAGTGCATCACGCCGGCCGAGGCGCTTCGGACCATCACGATCAACGCGGCCGCCCAATACGGCGAGGCCGACCAGAAGGGCTCACTGACCCCCGGCAAATTGGCCGATCTGGTTGTGCTGGATGGCAATCCGCTGACCGTCGATCCGATGGCGATCAAGGACATCAGGGTCCTGGAGACCATCAAGGAGGGCCAGAGCGTCTACCGGGCGTGAGGGTTCCCCGCCGAACGTGCGCAGAAGTACGCTCCACCGCGGCGTGTCGGGTACCGACACGCACACTCGCCGTGGAAGGTCAGAGCCCGTCGACGAACAGCTGGTGCACCCGGCGGTCCCCGGTGACCTCGGGATGGAAGGCCGTTGCCAGCGCGCTGCCCTGCCGCACGGCGACAGGATGACCGGCCGCGGTGGCCAGCACCTCCACCAACGGCCCCACCCGCTCGACCCACGGCGCCCGGATGAAGACGGCGTGCACGGGCTCGGCGAGTCCGGCGAAGTCCAGGTCGTCCTCGAACGAATCCACCTGTCGCCCGAAAGCGTTGCGCCGCACCGTCATATCGATGGTGCCCAGCGGTACGGCCTCGCGGCCCTGATTACCGGCATCCAGGATCTCCGACGCCAGCAGGATCATCCCGGCGCACGATCCGTACACCGGCAGCCCACCGGCCAGCGCGGTCCGCAGCGGCTCGAGCAGCTCGAAGACCCGCAGCAGGTGACTGATCGCGGTGGACTCCCCGCCCGGGATCACCAGTCCGTCAACCGAATCCAGTTCGCCGGCGCGGCGCACGGTCACGGCCTCGGCGCCGCACGCATGCAACGCGGCCAGATGTTCGCGGGTGTCGCCCTGCAACGCGAGTACACCGACGCGCGGGGCGTTCACTTCCCCGGGCCCGAGTAGTCCCGCTGATAGCGGGTCAGCCCCTCCTGCATGACGGCCGCGACCATCTCGCCGTACTGGTTGTAGATCTTGCCCTGGGTGAGTGACCGGCCGCCGCACGCCGACGGTGAGGACTGGTCGTAGAGCAGCCACTCGTCGGCCCGGAACGGCCGCATGAACCACAGCGCGTGGTCCAGGGACGCCACCATCAGGTGCTTGCGCTCCTCGATGTGGTTGACCTGCGCCGAACCGAGCAGGGTCAGATCGCTCATGTAGGCCAGCGCGCAGATGTGCAACACGTGGTCGTCGGGCAGCGGATCACGGTGCCTGAACCAGACCTGCTGCTGGGAGGCCTTGCCGGGGGTCAGTTGCAGCTGTTCGCGGGGCACCATCCGGACGTCCCACTCGGCGAACTGGGAGAAACTCGCGTCGTCGAACACCCCGCCCTTCTTGATGAAGCTGGGCAGGTCGTCGGGCGCCGGCGCCGGCGGCATCGCGTCCTGGTGCTCGATGCCGCTCTGATCACTCTGGAACGACGCCGACATGCTGAAGATGGTCTTGCCGTGCTGGACCGCGCTGACCCGGCGGGTGCAGAACGACCCGCCGTCGCGGATCCGGTCCACCAGGTACACCGTCGGGGCGCGGGCATCACCGGGACGCAGGAAATAACCGTGCAGCGAATGCACCTGGAACTGCGGTTCGACGGTCCGAACCGCCGAGACCAGTGACTGACCCGCCACGTGCCCGCCGAAAGTCCTTTGCAGGAACCCCGATTCGGGACTGAACACGCCACCGCGGTAGATATTGACCTCGAGCTGTTCCAGATCGAGGATCTCTTCGATGGCCAAGGGTTACCAGCCGCGCGAGGCGAGGCGGTGCGGCTGCGCGATGTCCTCGACGTTGATCCCGACCATGGCCTCACCCAGCCCGCGGGACACCTTGGCCAGCACGTCGGGGTCGTCGTAGAACGTGGTGGCCTTGACGATCGCGGCCGCCCGCTGCGCCGGGTCGCCGGACTTGAAGATCCCCGACCCGACGAACACACCCTCGGCGCCGAGCTGCATCATCATCGCCGCATCTGCCGGGGTGGCGATGCCGCCCGCGGTGAACAGCGTCACCGGCAGCTTGCCGGCCTGCGCCACCTCCGCCACCAGTTCGTAGGGCGCCTGCAGTTCCTTGGCGGCCACGAACAACTCGTCCTCGGACAGCGATGTCAGGCGCCGGATCTCGGCACCGATCTTGCGCATGTGGGTGGTGGCGTTCGAGACGTCACCGGTGCCGGCCTCACCCTTGGAACGGATCATGGCCGCGCCCTCGGTGATGCGCCGCAGCGCTTCGCCCAGGTTGGTGGCGCCGCAGACGAACGGCACGGTGAAACGCCACTTGTCGATGTGGTTCTCGTAGTCAGCCGGGGTGAGCACCTCGGACTCGTCGACGTAGTCCACCCCGAGGCTCTGCAGGATCTGCGCCTCGACGAAATGACCGATGCGGGCCTTGGCCATCACCGGAATGGTGACGGCTTCGATGATGCCCTCGATCATGTCCGGATCGCTCATCCGCGACACCCCGCCCTGGGCGCGGATGTCGGCGGGTACGCGTTCGAGCGCCATGACGGCGACGGCCCCCGCTGCCTCGGCGATGCGGGCCTGTTCGGGGGTGACGACGTCCATGATGACGCCGCCCTTGAGCATTTCGGCCATGCCGCGCTTGACGCGCGCGGTTCCGGTCCGGGGGGCCGTCCCGTTGGTCTGGGCGTCCACAGTTATCTCTCCTTGGCTGGTTACCCGCCCATTCTAAGGGTGCGCACCAAACCGATTGTCCAGGCGATCAGCGCACGACCATCACGAATGTGCAGCCATACGCATTTGCGGTGATCGGAATTACATACGGCTGCACGCTCGCGCGAAAGAACAGTGTCAGCGGATGGCCTGCGGCTCCGCGGGGGCCGCCCAGGTCTCCGGGGCGCCCGTCAACCGCTGAGCGGTATCCAGCAGCTCCCCCAGCTGCAGCGGATACACGGTCTGCCCGGCCCGGGCCAGATTCGCGATGTCTGCCGCGTCACACCAGCGGTGCCCGTGGATGTAGCGGCGTTCCAGCGCCGTGCGGCCGGCCTCCGACGGATCGAACCGGGTGGTGCGGTGGACGAAGAAGAACTCGCGGCTGCGCATCACCGACCCGTTGAAGTCGATCATCGCGTCACGCCGCCAGACCGGGCCGAGGAGTTCGTCGGGATGCACCCGCAACCCCGTCTCCTCGGCCAGCTCCCGGACGGCGGCCTGCACCAGCCGCTCCCCGGCCAGCGCCTGACCACCGACGGTGAACCACCACTTGCGTGCCGGCCCGGCGGAATCTTTGGCCGGATCGGATCCGCAGAACAGCAGCACCGCCCCGGTCTCGTCGAGCAGCACCACCCGCGCCGACGTCCGCAGCAGGGGCTCGTCGGTCTCGGTGTCCGGATTCGTCACCCGTTCGGCGATCTCGAAGTACGTCGGCAACGGTGCGTGCCCGCCGAGACGCAGCAATCGGACGATGGGACGCTCCCGCAGGGACAGCGTGTCCCGGACGGCGTCGTTGTGGAACCGCCGGGCCAGCACCACCCGGGCCTCGGCGTCGGCAAGTTCGGCCACCAGCGGGGTGGGCAACCTGGTCATGTCGACCCGCGCCAATGCCGTCGACAGTTCGTTCTCGGCGGTCTCGCGGCCCGCGCGCGGCGAGCGCTCAGCGGCGTCGGCCAGCGCGACGAGACGGCGGCCGACAGCCAGGTCGCCGTAGCTGTCGGCGGCCACCGCGCGGGCCACCACCGCGCGGCGGGCCAGCGCGCTGTCCAGCGCCTGCCAGGACAGGTCGTAACGGACGTGCAGGCGATCCAGCCGGTTGGCGGTGCCGAACGCCCACACCGCGCCCATCGCCAGCACGAAGGCCACCAGCGTGCCCAGGGCGAGCAGCACCGTCAACCCGGCGCTCACGGGACCACCTGGACCTTCACCCCGGCGCCGGCCACCGTCTCGTACACCCGGATGATCTGATCGGCCACCACCGACCAGTCGTAGCGCTGCACGGCCTCGGCGGCCGCGGCGACGTAGCGCTGCCGAGCCGCGGGGTTGTCCAGCACGCCGATCAGCGCGACCGCGAGCGCATCGGAGTCACCGACCGGCACCAGCCGTCCCGCGGCGCCGTCGGCCAGCACCCGGCGGAATGCGTCGAGGTCACTGGCCACCACCGGGGTGCCGGCGGCCATCGCTTCCACGAGCACGATGCCGAAACTCTCGCCGCCCAGATTCGGCGCGCAGTACACGTCGGCGCTGCGCAGCGCCGACGCCTTCTCGGCATCGTCCACCTGACCGAGGAACCGCAGATGACCGGCGAGTTCGCCTGCCGCACTGCGTAATTCGTCCTCGTCGCCACGGCCGACGATCAACACCTCGAGATCCGGGAAGTGCGCGACCAGCGCGGGCAGCGCCCCCAGTAGCACGCTCATGCCCTTGCGGGGCTCGTCGTAGCGGCCCAGGAACAGGACCGACCGTCCCGCGCGCGGATAGCCCGGCAGCGTCGGCGCGGACGCGAATGCCGCGACGTCGACACCGTTGGGGATCTCCACCGCATCCGACCCCAGGGCTTCCATCTGCCAGCGCCGCGCCAGGTCGGAGACGGCGATGCGGCCGACGATCTTCTCGTGGGACGGCCGCAGGATTCCCTGGAAAACACTGAGCGTCAACGACTTCGTGGTCGAGGTGTGGAACGTCGCCACGATCGGACCCTCGGCGGCCTGCAACGCCAGCATCGACAGGCTGGGCGCGTTGGGCTCGTGCAGGTGCAGCACGTCGAAATCGCCCTTCAGCAGCCACTTCTTGACCTTGCGCAGTGTCGCGGGCCCGAACCGCAGCCGCGCCACCGACCCGTTGTACGGGATCGGCACGGCCTTGCCGCCGGACACCACGAAGTCGGGCAGGTGCGCGTGCGCGTCGGCGGAGGCGGGCGCCAGCACGCTGACATGGTGCCCGCGTTCACGCATCACCTCGGCCAGTTGCAGCACGTGTGCCTGGACCCCGCCAGCGACGTCCAGCGAGTAGGGGCACACCATGCCGATACGCATCAGGTCCCCCGGTGCAATCGGGCCCGTTTCTCCGCGCTCAGATCGGCAATCCACTGGGGCTGCAACATGTGCCAGTCCTCGGGGTGCTCGGCGATGGCCCCGGCGAACACGTCCGCGAGCGCCTGCGTGATGACCCCGACGTCACCGGAATCCGTGTCGAGGGCATCGAAGATGTGCACCACACAGTCGGCGCCGTCGTAGTGCACGTGGGCCGGATGCAGCGGCGCCCCGGTCTGCAGCGCCAGTTTGGCCGGGCCGGCCGGCAGCCGGGTGGCTTCGCCGAAGAACTCGACCTCCACGCCGCGTGAGGTCAGGTCGCGGTCCGACATCAGACAAACGATTCCGTTGCCGCGCAACCGATCCGCGAGCACCTCGAACGGTGGCTGGGCGCCGCCGGTGAGCGGGATGATCTCGAAGCCCAGCGACTCCCGGTATTCGACGAAGCGCCGGTAGAGCGACTCCGGCTTCAGCCGCTCGGCGACGGTGGCGAACCGGCCGTAGTGCTGTACCACCCACACGCCCGCCAGGTCCCAGTTCCCGCTGTGCGGCAACGCGATGATGGCGCCGCGACCGGCCGCCTTGGCGTTGGCGAAATGCTCGGCACCGATGAACACCTCATCGAGGCGGCGGGCGACCTCGGGCAGATTCATCGACGGCAGCCGGAACGCTTCCCGCCAGTACCGCGCATAGGACTCCAGCGACGCGCGGATCAGGTCGCCGGGGACATCCCTCGGCGCCACCCCGATCACCCGCGCCAGGTTGCGGCGCAATTGGTCCGGGCCGCCGCCCAGTGAGGCATACCAGGCGCCGGCGTCAAAGGTGTTGCGGGCGACGAATTCCGGCATGGCCCGCACCAGCCGCCAGCCCGTCGCGTAGCCCAGGTCCGAGACCCGGCCGGTCAGCGGCACCCGCAGGCCGCCGAGCGCCGGAACGTTGGGAACCCCGCCGGGCGTGGACATCATTGACATCACTGGCCCTCGGGCACGTCCGGGCGCAACGGGTCGATGGCACCCGGCGAGCACCGGACCGAATGCAGCCGCTGCGCAACGGTGAGCAGGCTCAGCGCCGCCAGGACCCACATCGCCGCGGGCAGCAGCCACGGCAGCGGGAAACCCGGGATGTCGGAGAGGCCGGCGCCGGCCAGCACGAGGATCAGCCGTTCCGGGCGTTCGATCAGGCCACCGTCGCCGCTGAGGCCGTTGGCCTCGGCCCGCGCCTTGATGTAGGAGATCACCTGCGAGGTGACCAGGCAGATCAGGGTCGCGACCGCCAACGTGGCGTCGTGCAGCCCGAACGCGGCCCACCACAGCAGGCCGCAGAAGATCGCCCCGTCGGCGATCCGGTCACAGGTGGCGTCGAGCACTCCGCCGAACTTCGTGCCGTAGCCGCGTTCTCGCGCCATCGCGCCGTCGAGCATGTCGGCGAGCACGAAGAACCAGATCACCAGGAATCCCGCGAACAGCCGGCCCGTCGGGAACAGTGCCAGCGCACCGAGCACCGTTCCGGCCGTTCCCACGATGGTGATGGCGTCCGGAGTCAACCCGGCGCGCAGCGCCACCCGGGCCACCGGCGCCGACAGCTTGGCGTAGGCCGCACGGGTGAGCAGGTAGAAGTTGCTCACGGGAGATCCCGGGCCCACTCCGTGGCCAGCAGTGCGCGGGTGTCGCTGAGCAGTTGCGGGACCACCTTGGTGTCGCCGATCACGGTGATGAAGTTCGCGTCCCCGCTCCAGCGCGGCACGACGTGCATGTGCAGATGTTCGGCCAGCGAGCCGCCGGCGCTGCGACCCAGGTTCAGCCCGACGTTGAAGCCGTCCGGGTTGGACACGCCCTTCATCACCCGGATCGCCTTCTGCGTGAACGCCATCAGCTCGGCGGTCTCGGCCGCGGTCAGGTCCTCGAGTTCGGACACCTGCCGGTAGGGCACCACCATCAGGTGACCCGGGTTGTACGGGTACAGGTTGAGCACGGCGTACACCAGCTCACCGCGGGCCACCACCAGACCGTCCTCGTCGGACAGGTTCGGAATGTCGGTGAACGGCCGCTTGGAGCCGGCCGACCCCCGTTGATCCTCCGTGGGATCGCTTCGGTTCTCCTTGACCTCGCCGATGATGTAGCTCATCCGGTACGGCGTCCACAGCCGCTGCAACCGGTCCCCCGTGTCCTCCGTCACGCCGAGCTCACCTCCATGAGTTCGGCTGTGGGCGTTGCGTTCTGGCGTTGGCCAATCCATTCGGCGATGGCGGCGACGGCCGCGTCCCGCGGCACCCCGTTGATCTGGGTGCGGTCGCCGAACCGGAAGGACACCGCCCCGGCCTCGACGTCCCGGTCACCCGCCAACAGCATGAACGGCACCTTGAGGTTTGTCTGGTTGACGATCTTCTTGGCCATCCGGTCGTCACTGGCATCGACCTCGGCCCGGATCCCGGCCGAACGCAGTTGCGCGGCAACATCTTCCAGATACGGAACATGCCCGTCGGCGACCGGGATACCGACCACCTGTACCGGCGCCAGCCACGCCGGGAACGCCCCGGCGTAGTGCTCGGTGAGCACGCCGATGAACCGCTCGATCGAACCGAACAACGCACGGTGGATCAGCACCGGGCGCTGCCGGGTGCCATCGGGCGCGGTGTACTCCAGCTCGAACCGGTCGGGCATGTTGAAGTCGAGCTGGATGGTCGACATCTGCCAGTTCCGGCCCAGGGCGTCCTTGACCTGGACGGAGATCTTGGGCCCGTAGAACGCCGCCCCGCCCGGATCCGGAACCAGTTGCAGGCCAGAAGATTCCGCCACCTCGCGTAGCGTCTCGGTGGCCTCCTCCCACAGCTCGTCGGAGCCGACGTACTTCTCGGGGTCCTTGGTGGACAACTCCAGGTAGTAGTCGTCGAGGCCGTAGTCGGACAACAGGTCGAGGACGAACTGCAGCAGCGAGGTCAGCTCGTCGCGCATCTGCTCGCGCGTGGTGTAGATGTGCGAGTCGTCCTGGGTCATCCCGCGCACCCGGGTCAGGCCGTGGATCACGCCCGACTTCTCGTAGCGGTACACCGAGCCGAATTCGAAGAGCCGCAAGGGCAATTCGCGGTAGGACCGGCCACGGGAACGGTAGATCAGATGATGCATGGGGCAGTTCATCGGCTTGAGGTAGTAGTTCTGCCCCGGCTTGCGCAGCGCGCCGTCGTCGGTGTACTCGGCGTCGATGTGCATCGGCGGGAACATGCCGTCGGCGTACCACTCCAGGTGCCCGGAGGTGACGTACAGCTGTTCCTTCGTGATGTGCGGGGTGTTGACGAACTGGTAGCCCGCCTCGACGTGCTTGCGCCGCGAGTAGTCCTCGAGCTCCTTGCGCAGGATCCCACCGCGCGGATGGAAAACCGGTAGGCCCGAACCCAATTCGTCGGGAAAGCTGAACAGGTCCAGTTCGACACCGAGCTTGCGGTGGTCGCGGCGCAGGGCCTCCTCGATCAGCTCGAGGTGCCGGTCCAGGGCCTCCTGCGACTCCCACGCGGTGCCGTAGATGCGTTGCAGGCTCGCGTTGTTCTGGTCACCGCGCCAATACGCCGCCGACGAACGGGTCAGCTTGAACGCCGGGATGTACTTGGTGGTCGGAATGTGCGGACCCCGGCAGAGATCGCCCCAGATACGTTCGCGGGTCCGGGGATTGAGGTTGTCGTAGGCGGTCAGCTCGTCGCCGCCCACTTCCATCACATCCGGGTCGCCGGACTTGTCGTCGATGAGTTCGAGCTTGAACGGTTCGGTCGCCAACTCCACGCGCGCCTGTTCCACGGACTCGAACACCCGGCGGTCGAAGAGCTGACCGTCCTTGACGATCTTGGCCATCCGCTTCTCGAGCTTCTCGAGATCCTCCGGCGTGAACGGCTCGGCGACGGAGAAGTCGTAGTAGAAGCCATCGGTGATCGGCGGGCCGATACCGAGCTTGGCGGCCGGGAAGAGCTCCTGCACGGCCTGCGCGAGCACGTGGGCGGCGCTGTGCCGGATGACACTGCGCCCCTCCTCGGTGTCGGCGGACACGGGACGCACCTCGGTGTCGGCGGCCGCCACCCAGCTCAGGTCGCGCAGCTTGCCGTCCGGGTCGGCCACCACGACGACAGCGTTCGACTCCCCGCGCCCGGGCAGGCCCGCTTCGCGAACCGCCGCACCCGCCGTGGTGCCCGCGGGGACCCTGATCAGGGCGCGCGGCGATCGCAAGCCCGGCGTAGCCGGATGCTGCGGGTCGCCGCCGTCATGCCCGGATGCGGGCTGTGCGGCGGTGGTCATCGGGATTCTCCTCGAACGGGCAGGTGCTTGGTCGCGACCATGCTATCGGGGTGGGCGGTCAGGACCCGAGACCGATCGGGCTTTGCAGCCAGGGCCGGTCGACACCCACCCAACCGGCCATCAGGTCCATCGCGCCGATCATCCACAGCGTGCCGAGCACCACCACCGTCGTCAGCACCATGCCGGCGCCGCGCAGCCACGGCGACTGCCGACCGAACCACTCCATGAAACCGTCGTAGCGGCCCTTCACGAACCGCAGGGTGTGATGGGCCCAGGCGAACTCGCTGGCCAGGATGGCCAGGCCGATGAACACGATGGCCCAGCCCGGACCCGGATAGGGAATGGCGACGATGCCGCCGGCCAGCACGACGGCACCGGTGATGCCGACCATCGTCCGGTACACCAGATTGGTGGTGCGCCGGCTGCGCAGGCGCTCCCGCCACCGGGTCAGCCGGCGCTTCACGGCTGACCCGGTTTGAGCTTGACGAACAGGGCGTGCGCCTCGGTGAGCAGGGTGTCGCCGTCCCAGATACTTCCCTGCACCGTGATCTTGCGGCCCTCCTCGCCGGTCAGCTCGCCGGTGACGCGCAGGGTCTTCTCGATGGGCACGATCGCGCGGTAGTCGATGTGCAGGAATGCCGTGCGCTGCGCGCGCTGTCCCGACAGGACGAAGGCGCTGTAGCCCAGCAGCGAGTCGAAGAACAACCCGATGGCCCCGCCGTGTACGGCGCCGTTGCGGCCCAGGTGGAAGCGGGCGAATCGGACGGTGCCCTCGATCCGGTCATCGGGGGTGCGGGCCAGGTCGGACGGCACGCCCAGCACGTTGCCGCGGTTGGGCAGATCGAAGCGCCGGCCGGACGGCGAATGCCATTCGTCGGCGTCGTAGGGGGCCAGCAGTGTGCCGACCTTCTCCAGCAGATCGGCGGCCTCGGTGATCACCCTGTCGGGGGCGTCGACGGCCCGCGCGTGGTCCTGCAGCTCGCGCACCGCCGCGATGAACCGCCCGTAATCGGGGCCGCCCTTGCTGGTCGGTTCGACCGGGTTGAAGCCGCCGCCGCGGTGAGTACTGCTCACCACGACACCGTAGCGGCTGTGCCAGACTGCGATTTCGGTGCGGTGACCGTCGCCTGACGACGGCGGATGCACCGAAATCGCCTGAAGGAGGAGAGTGCTCGGCGAAATCACGGCGCTGGCGATGGTGGTCGCGCTCTCACCGTTCACAGTGCTGCCCGCGATCGCACTGGTGGTGCACAGCGACCGGCCCCGCGCCACCGGACTGGCGTTCATCAGCGGCTGGCTGGTGGCCAAGGCCGCCATCACCACGCTGTTCGTCGGGGTACCGCGCCTGATGGGCGGACTGCAGGCCACCCCGCCGCACTGGACGGCCTGGCTGCGGGTGGCGGCCGGGGTGGCGTTCATCCTGGCCGCGCTCTGGTACTGGCGCCGGCCCGGCGCGGCCGCAGCGGAGGCGACCTGGGTCGATCGACTCGAGCACATCACGCCGGCGGCCGCCGCCTTCGTCGGCGTGGCGCTGACCTTCCTGAATCCAAAGCTGGTGTTCGCTTGCGCCGCAGCAGGATTCGCGATCGGATCGGCCAACCTGGGCGCGCCGGCGACCGGCGCGGCGATCGCCTACTTCACCCTGCTGGGCGGGTCGACGGCGGTGCTGCCGATCCTGGCGTACATGATCTGGTCGCACCGGGTGGACGCGGTCCTGGCCCGGTTCGCCGACTGGGTGCGCCGTCACCAGGTGGCCATCACCGTCGCCGTACTGCTCCTGCTCGGCGTCGCGCTGTTGACGAACGGATTGCGCGCACTGTGATCGGAATGTCCCTGGCGGATCTCGAGGGCCGTCCGCTGACCTATTCGGAGGTCGGCGCGACGGCCGACGACCCACTGCCGCCGGGCTACCACCACGTCCGCGTCAGCGCGCGCATCGGAACGGGCCGCGAGCGCTTCGAGGAGGCCGCCGAGCGCGTCATGCGCTACGGCATGCTGCGCGGCGCCGGTGTCCGCGTCGACGCGACCACCGAGGTCGCGCGGGTGGGCACCCTGGTGCTCGGCCGACTCGGGCCGATCCCGGCGCCGTGCCGGGTGGTCTACACCGTCGACGAGCCCGACCAACGTGGCTTTGCCTACGGCACCCTGCCCGGGCACGCCGAGTCCGGCGAGGAACGGTTCGCGGTGCGTTACGACCCCGCCGACGGGTCGGTGCACGCCGAGGTGGTGGCGTTCTCCCGGCATGCGACCTGGTGGAGTCGGCTCGGCAGCCCGGTGACCGCGTTTGTCCAGCGTGTCGTCACGAAGCGATACCTGCACGCGGTCTAGATTCGCGCTGTGGCGCCCCGACTGTCGCTGACCCGAGCCCGCTCGGTGCTGCGCGCCGAGGTCGCCTCGATCCGGCGCCACGATCCCGACGTCGACGCCGGTGAGATCGCCGGATTCACGCTGCCCCTGCTGCTGCGGGTGGTCGGCGTGGGCGCGATCGGCGTGGTGCCACTACTAGTGGTGCGCAACGGGTCCGACGACAACGCCGAACTGATCCCGATCCTCGGCTCGTTGGCGCTGGTGCTGATCTGCGCGGCGGTGGTGTCGTGGTTGCTGTCGGTGGTGATCTCGGGGCTGGTGGTGATGGTGCTCTATCAGACCCGGCCGGCGGCGTCGTCGAAGCTGGTCACCCGCATCCTTACCGAATCGTTCATGCGGGTCGACGACATCGTCTCGGCGTTGATGCTGCTGGCCCTGCTCGCCGGGCTGGTGTCGCTGGCGTTCGGCCTGCCGATCCGCTCGGGTGACGAGCAGGCCAACCCGGTGATCGACGATCTGCTGACGGCGCAGGTCGGCGTGTTCATCGTGACGCTGGGCATCATGTTCATCGGCGAGTCGATCCGCTCGGCCGCCGACATCGTCGACGACCAGTCCCTGCTGTTGGCCTGGCCGTGGGCACTGCTGATCGGTTGTGCCAGTTGGGTACTGGCCACTGTCGCCGGGCCGTTCGAGGCCACCCGGATGCTGACGCTGCTGCTGCACGACTGGCTGCCGGCCTACGTCGACGGCACGTCCCGCGACGAGGTGATCCGCGGGCTGGTGCCGCCCGGCGCACGGTGGTGGGTGGCCTTCGGCGCGCTGCCGGTGATCACCCTGATCTGGGCGTACCAGGCCTGGCGGCACGAGGGCTTCAGCTACCTTCGCGGTTTCGTCCAGGACGAGAAGCCCGCGACCGATTAGCTCACTTCCGCCCTGGCCCACCGGTAGTCGGCCTTGCCGGACGGCGAGCGCAGCACCCTATCCCGGAACAACACATCCTTGGGCAGCTTGTAGCGCGCGATGTGCCGTCCCGCCTCGGCGATGATCGACGCCGCGACCTCCGGGCCGGCCGCGGTGCCCTCGGCCAGCTGGACCAGTGCCACCACCTCGCTGCCCCACCGGGCGCTGGGCCGCCCGACCACCACCACGTCGTAGACCGCGGGATGGTGGCCGACGGCGGCCTCGACCTCCTCGGCGAAGATCTTCTCGCCACCGGAGTTGATGGTCACCGAGTCCCGGCCCAGCAGTTCGATGCTGCCGTCGGCATCCCAGCGGGCGCGGTCCCCCGGGATCGAGTGTCGGACGCCGTCGACCAGCGGGAAGGTCCGCGCGCTCTTGTCGGGGTCGTCGAGGTAGCCCAGCGGTACCAGGCCCCGCTGCGCCAGCCAGCCGATCTCGTCGTCACCCGGCGCCAGGATGCGGGTCATGGTGGCATCGACGACGACGGCGCCGGGGTTGGGCGCGAACCGGCCCGTACCGGAGCCGCCCGCGGTGGAGATCTGACCCATCTGCGACCCGGTCTCCGAGGATCCCCCGGCGTCGAGGATGCGCAGCTGCGGCAGCGCGGCCAGGAGTCGCTGCTTGACGCCGGCGCTGAACAGCGCCCCGCCGCTGCCGATGGTCTGCAACCCACTGAGATCCCAGCGCCCCGGATTGGCCTCCAGCGCATCGGCCAGCGGGCGGGCGAACGCGTCACCCACGATCAGGATCATCGCCACCCGCTCCCGGGCCGCCAGTTCCCAGATATCGATGGGATCGAAATGGCTTGTGACAGAGGACATCACGCACGGACGCCCGGCGAGGATGCAGCTGAACGCCGACCACTGCGCGGCGCCGTGCATCAGCGGTGCGCACGTCAGCGACCCCGCGCCGCCCAATTTCGCGCGGGCCACGATCTGCTCGAGGCTGGTCATCTGATCGGTGCTGCCGAACAACCGACCGCCCATGGCGTTGAGATAGATATCGTTCTGGCGCCACAGCACCCCCTTGGGCATCCCGGTCGTGCCGCCGGTGTAGAGGATGTAGAGATCATCCGGCGACAACGCCAGGTCCAACGGCTCGGGCGAGGCAACCGACCTGAGCAGGTTCTCGTACCGCAGCGCACCCGGGAGCGGCGGCACCCCGGATCCGTCGTCGACGTGGATGAGGTGCATGTCGGGTGCCGGGCCCAGCGCCTCGGCCAGCGTCGGACCGAACTGCGCGTCGTACATCACCGCAGACGCCCCGGCATTGTCCAGCACGTAGGCCAGTTCCTCGGCGACGTAGCGGTAGTTGACGTTGAACGGGGCCACCCGGGCCTTGTAGGCGCCGATCATGCCTTCCAGATACGGGTTGCCGTTGGTCATGTAGAGCGCGAGGTGGCTCTGCCCGGACTGGTGCCCGGCCAGCGCGGCGCGTTCGGTGTGCGCGCCCAGCCCCCAGTCCCGCAGCACCCGGGCGAGCCGGTTGGTCCGGTCGTCGACCTGCCGGTAGGTGAAGTGGCGCCGCCCGGCCACGATGCAGTCGGCGTCGGGCACGGCGGCGGCCACCGCGGCGAAAATCTCGGCCAGGTTGAACTCCACCCGGCCACGCTACGTCAGTCGACGTTCAGACCGAGAGCGCCTCGATACGCGCCGGGACGTGCTTGTGCCATGGGGTACCGGCGAATTCGTCCCGCCAGTCCGAGGAGGTGAGCGTGTTGGGGGCAACCCCCGGAACCAGCGTCGCGCCGTCGACGTCGCGGTAGTCCAGGCCGTATCCGTTGGGCAGCGCCGCGTGGCCGGCCTGCATGGCGTCGCTGACCTCGACGGTGGCCTCCACGCTGCCGGCCCGGGTGGTGATCCGCGCCCGACCGCCGTCCACCAGGCCCAGCGTCTGCGCATCGTCGACACTGACCCGCAGGGCACCGTCGGCGTCCCGTTTGCGCCAGCTCGGATCGCGGAAGATGTCGTTGGCGGTGTAGGCCCGGCGTTCCCCGGCGGCCAGCACGATGGGGAATTCGGCGGTGGTCAGCTGGGCCGCCGTATCGGGCAGCGCTCGGACGGCGTCGATCATCTCGGGCAGGTCCAGGTGGATCTTGTGATCCTGATGGCCGATCAACGCGAAATCGTCCGGATAGTCGTGCACGGTGAACGTGACTCCGGACGGGCTGGCCAGGATGGCCTCGAACAGCGCATTGCCGCTGGCGTGGCCGGCCCGGGTGACGGCCTCGGGATAGGTCAGGAACGCCTTCTGGGCCAGGCCCCACAGCGCCGCAGCGCCGGCCAGCCCGTCGGGCAATGTCGGGCCGAGCGTCTCGTAGAGCACGTATGGCAGCGTCTTGGCGATCATCGGGCTGGTGGCCGCCGAGGTGAAGAATTGTTCGGCGTAGGCGTCGAGCCCCTCGGCGGCGGCCCGGCGCAACGGGGCCAGGTCGGCCTCGTCGACCACGCCCAGTGCGCGGACCAGCCGGGACCAGATCTCGGGTTCGTCCAACGTGCCCTCGACCGGCTCGAACAGCGGGTGCCGCAGCTGAAAGGTGTTGTGCGGGAACTCCAGATTGAAGAACGTCGCCTCGGGCTTCTCGAACTGAGAGGCGGCGGGCAGCACGTAGTGCGCCAGCCGCGCGGTCTCCGTCATCGCGACGTCGACCACCACCAGCAGCTCGAGTTGCTCGAACGCCGCCCGGCAGGCGGCCGAATCCGCCAGTGAGTGCGCCGGATTGCTGCTCTCGACGATCATCGCCCGGAACCGGTCCGGGTGGTCGGTCGCGATCTCCTGCGGGACGGCATTGCCGGGGATCAGCCCGGAGATGATCGGCGCGCCGGTGACCGGGGTGCGCCCGACGCCGCCGGTGTAGCGCATCAACGGCGCGAATGCCGAATGCAGATGCTGCGCACCACGTTTGGCGAAGTTGCCGGTGAGGATCCACAGCAGCTTGTTCAGATAGGAACACACCGTGCTGTTGGGTGCCTGCTGCACGCCGAGATCCTCGAACACGGCCACGCTGTCCGCGCCGGCGATCCGGCGCGCGGCACGGCGCAGCAGGTCGGCGTCGACACCGCACCGGATCGCGTAGTCGTCGACCGGCACCTGTGCCAGCACCTGCCGCACGGTGTCGGCGCCCGTCACATGCTGGGCCAAAAATGTTTCATCGCAAAGGTTTTCCTGCACCAGCACGGCGGCCAGGGCGGCCAGGCACCAGGCATCGGTACCGGGCCGCACGCGCAGGTGGAAGTCGGCCATCTTCGCGGTGTCGGTGATCACGGGGTCGATCACGAGCATCGAGCGGGCCGGGTCGCGGGCGATCTCGTTGAGCACGGTGCGGGCCCGCGGGAAGCTCTGCGACATCCATGGGTTCTTGCCGACGAACACCGAAACCTCGGCGTGCTCGAACTCGCCACGGGTGTGCCCGGCGTAGAGGTGGGCGTCGACCCAGGCCTCGCCCGTCTTCTCCTGGGCGAGTGCGCTGGACCGGTAGCGGGACCCGATGACCTTGAGGAATGCGCCGCTGTAGGCGCCGCCGAGATGGTTGCCCTGGCCGCCGCCGCCGTAATAGAAGATCTTGTCGCCGCCGTGCGCGTCGCGGATCGCCGCGAGGCCCTCGGCGATCTCGGCGATCGCGGTGTCCCAGTCGATCTCCTCATAGGTGCCGTCCGGGCGCCGGCGCATCGGGCTGGTCAGCCGGGTCCGGTTGTTCTGATAGTGGTCCAGCCGCAAGGCCTTGTTGCAGGTGTAGCCGCGGGTGCCGGGATGATTCTTGTCGCCGCGGATCCGGGCCAGTGTGCGGTCCTCGGTCTGGACGACGATGCCGCAATTGCATTCGCAGAGGATGCAGGCCGTGGGCTGCCAGTCATCGGTCATCCTACGTACACTAATCGGTTTACTTCGATGCGGTCAACGGCGCGTGGTCTACATTCGGCCCATGGGACCCGACCTGTTCTCCATCGCCGGCAAGACCGCCCTGATCACCGGCGGCACCAGCGGCATCGGCCTGATGATCGCCGAGGGCTACCTGCGTGCCGGCGCGCGGATCATCGTCTCGTCGCGCAAGGCCGACGCGTGTGCCGCGACCCGAGAGGCGTTGACCGAGTTCGGCGAGGTGCACGCCATCCCCGCCGACGTCAGCCGCGAGGACCAGTGCGCCGAACTGATCGACGCCGTCGGCACACACACCGACCGGCTCGACATCCTGGTCAACAACGCCGGAGCGACCTGGGGAGCACCGTTCGACGACTTTCCCGCGGCGGCGTTCGACAAGGTGCTCACCCTGAACGTCAAGGCGCCGTTCCTGCTGACCCAGCTGGCCCGCCCGCTGCTGGAGGCCGCCTCCACCGCCGACGACCCGGCCCGCGTCATCAACATCGGCTCGATCGATGGCATCGTGGTACCCCGCATGGGCACCTACTCCTACTCGTCGTCGAAGGCCGCGGTGCACCAGCTGACCCGGCACATGGCCCACGCGCTGGCACCCACGATCCTGGTGAATGCCATTGCGCCCGGGCCCTTTCCGTCCAAGATGATGGCTGCCACGCTGGACGCCGTCGGCGACCGGCTGGCAGCCGGCACCCCGGTCGGACGGCTGGGCCGCGGTGAGGACATGGCCGGCGCGGCGATCTATCTGGCCTCGCGCGCGGCCAACTACGTGACCGGCGCCGTGATCCCCGTCGACGGCGGGCTGAGCACCACGGTGGGCCTGAGCATCTGATTCGGTTGCGCTCCAACGGTGTTCCGGCGGGGCTGGTTAGAATCGCCGCCATGGCCAAGCCCACTGAGAACCCGACCTCCCCCGCCGCCAGAACCCGGGGCGGACTGGTCGCCCCGGTCGCCCTCGCGGTGGCACTCGTCGGCACCGGTCTGGCCGGCGTGGCGCTGCACCGCTCCGGGGCACCCGACAGCGCGGCGCGCAGCACCGCCACCACCGCTCCGGCTCCCGCCGCCGACGCGGCCGCCGCGAAGGCCCGTGCCTGCGCGGCGTTCAAGACCGTGCGGGATGCGGTGACGAGGCAGACCCACGCCGACCTGGGCAACAACCCGGTTGCCGTGCAGGCGGTCTCCGCCAACGCCCGCCTGGCGATGATCGGTGGCGCCGACTACCTGCTGAGCCTGACCGATCCGGCAGTACCCGCCGATCTCACCGCCACCATCCACACGTTCACCGACGGACTGCGGGCGATCGCCATGAACCTGCTCGCCGGTGTCGGCGACGACGACAACGCCCAGACCGGCCGACTCCGCGACACCCAGGCCGCGGGCGACCACATCACCGAACTCTGCAAATAGCACTCCGCCGGCAATTCATTCAAACCGATTCAAATTGCCGTTCGCCCATTCTTCACATACCGTGAACACTCGAATAACGGTCATCGGTCCACCACCACGAAAAGGCCGGATAACCGGCTCCAACAGGCCTATTCCCCGGGCACTGGGCAGCAAATACTGTGCTACGTTTCTGATGCCAAATGGCCCAATTCTTTTCAGGGGAAGGTATTCACGTGTCCAAACACCGCAAATTCCCGGATCGCGCGCCACATCTGCGCGTCGGCATCGCGGGCGCCGCACTGTTCGGGAGCGGCCTGTTCGTCGCACTCACGGAGGCCACGACGGCATCCGCGGCACCCGCCGAATCCAGCCCCGGCTGCGTCACCGATGCGCTCGGCACCTGCACGACCGGCGATCTGTTCGGTGCGGGTGCGGCCGCCGCACCGGCCGTTCGGTTGGCGGCCGACGAACCATTCAACATCTTCTTCGGCAACGGCACGGCCGCCCACCCCGACGCGGGCTGGTTCGGCGGCAACGGCTTCAGCTATGACGCCGCCACCTGCGCCAGCACCTGCAAGGGCGGCAACGCCGGCCTGTTCGGCAACGGCGGCAACGGCTGGGGCGGCGGCGACGGCGGCAACGCCAGCCTCTACGGCAACGGCGGCGCCGGCGGTGCCGGCACGGCGGCGCATCCCGACGGCGGCAACGGCGGCAAGGGCGGCGACTGGGGCGGCACCAGCAGCACCGGCACCCTGGCCGGCACCGGTGGCGCCGGCGGCGCGGGCTACAGCGTGACCGCGGCCTCCCCGGCCGGGGCCACCGCCGGCAACGGCGGCGACGGCGGCAGCGCCGGGCTGAACGCCGGTTCCGGCGGGGCCGGCGGCGCCGGCGGCAATAGCTCCACCGGCAATGCCGGCAACGGCGGCAACGGCGGCAACGGCGCCCAACTGCCCACATTGGCCCAGGGTGGCGGTGGTGCCGGCGGCGTGGGCGGTTCGTCCACCGCGGCCGGCGGCAAGGGCGGCAACGGCGGTGACGGCGGCAACGGCGGCCTGACCGGTTCGGCCAACGGCGGCGCCGGTGGCGCGGGCGGATCCGGTGGCGCCGGTGGCGCCGGCGGTGAAGGCGGCGACGGCGGCAACTCGGGCACCTTCGGCGGCAACGGCGGAAACGCGGGCGCCGGTGGCGCCGGCGGGACCAACGCTGCGGGTGCCGGCGGCGCGGGCGGCAACGGTGGCGAGGGCGGCAACGGCGGCCTGTTCGGCGGCGGGAGCGGCGCCGGCGGTGCCGGTGGCCTCGGCGGCGATGGTTCGACCAGCGGCGGCAAGGGCGGCTCGGGCGGATCCGGCGGCTCGGGCGGCGCACTGGGTGGCGGCGGCGGCACCGGTGGAGCCGGTGGCGCGGGCGCGACCACCGGGGCCGGTGGCGGCACCGGTGGCGACGGCGGCAACGGCTCGCAGATCGGCGGCAAGGGCGGCAACGGCGGCAAGGGTGGCAACGGCACCGCACCCGGTACCGGTGGCAACGGCGGCAAGGGCGGCAACGGCGGCTTCGGCTCCGGCTCGACCGGCGGCACCGGTTCCGCGGGCTCCGGCACGACCGGCGGCGCCGGCGGCACCGGTGGCGCCGCGGGCGGTTTCTGACCCGCTGCCGATATCAGGACGGAGGGGTTGCCCGGAATATCCGGGCAGCCCCTCCGTTTGCTTTCCCGAATGGCTCCGTTATTTCGATGGCGTCGGCGTCGACGCACAAATTCGTCCACCCGCCCGAGCGGGTGGACGAATTTGAATTGAATGCGACGCTATCCGGTCGGCGGAATCAATGGTTGCGGGACGGCTGGCGGAATTGCCGGATCAATTTCCGGCGGGGGCGGGGGCAGCACGAGGCCGGGCAGCGCGCCGGGAATGTCCGGCAGGTTCTGCACCGGACCGGCCGGCAGCACCGTGCCCACCGGCGGGGCCGTCCCCGGCAGCGGCTGGCTGAGGTCGCCGATCGGCATCCGGCCCAGCGCGCCGTGCAGGATTGCGTGCTGGCCCTTCATCGCCTCGACCCTCGCGAAGGGGCCCGGATCCGTCGCCGGCGCCAGCTGATACGGCGAGACCTGGTCCGGCACCCGTTCCGGCGTCGGCACCCGGTAGTTCAGCGGATTGAGGAACTGACCGGCGTTCAGCACGTTGACATCCGGCGCTACCGCGGGCCCCGCCCCCGGCAGCGACGGAGTCTGGTACTGACCCAGCAGGAAATCGGTGATGCCGATCGGCGTCGCGCCACTGGTGGCACCCAACGGGCCCAGTGCCAATGGCGCCGGTGCCGGCGGTGGACCGGCGACGACGGGCGCCCCCGGCTCCACCGGTACGGCCGGATCGACCGGCGGCGCCGCGGGGTCGGCCGACGCGGTTGCCGCCAGACAGAGTGCTGTCCCGACGGCGACCACGCCGAACGCGGCGGCTGCGCGAATCTCCGAACCCGGTCGGAATGCTATGCGGGGCAGCATCTTCGCTCAGAAGACCTTCGCGACGCCGTAGTAGGCGACGATGTCGTCCGCGTCGGTGCCGGAGCTGGTCAGCACCGCGTAGGAGCGCAACGACGATGCGCCGACGCAGTTGTCGACCTTGATGTGCACGTCCTTCACGGTCACCCGGGTCGCGTCACCCTTGAACGACTTCTTGTCCACCGCGACGTTGGTGATGGTGCCCGGCCGGGGCTCGACCTCGATCTGGCCCTGGATCGGAACCGTCAGCGAGCCCAGGCCGACGGGGGCCGCGGCGGTCGGGTTGAGGCTCAGGGAACCGGCTCCGATACCGATCGAGCCGTTGAGCTTGATCTTGTCCATCTCGATGCCGCAGCCGATCTGGTAGCCGACCTCGAGGGTGCCGCCCTTGACCTCGCCCATGCCCGAACCGGTGAACGTCCCCCCGACGAGCCACTCCCGCGAGGACAACGAGGTGGTCAGCGGCGCGACGGGCAGCTGGGTCTCGTTCTTGGCCGCGACGGTCAGGGTGCGGCCGTCGGGGGTGTGTGCGATACCCGGGACCTCCGAGGCCACCACGCCCGTGTCGACCGGCGGTGGCGGCGGCGCCGCGTCGGCGGCAGGAACGGCGGGCGCGGCGGCGGGGTCGGCCGGCGCAGGGTCGGCGAACGCGGTGGGTGCGGCGCTCAGCGGTGCGAGCACGCACACGGCGGCCAGGGTGGCGAATCGATGCATCATGTCGTACTAAGACCTTTCGAGTCTCGGGGAACGTGTGGGCGTAACCGGTCCGCAGCGTCCGGCTCAGACGGCCTTGGTGACGCCGAGGTAGGTGACCACGTCGTCGGTGTTGTCGGTGGAGCTGGTCAACGTCGCGTACGACCGGATGAAGGACTGACCGGCGCAACCGTCGATCTTGATGCGGAATCCGGTGATCGAGACCCGCGGGTTGGTGCCCTTGAAGGACTTCTTGCCCACCGGGACGATGTTCACGGTGCCGGGCTTCAGCGCGATCTTGATCTGCTGGCTCAGCGACGGGGACAGCGTCACCGGGAAGATCGATCCGTTGATGATCGGAATGCCGATACCGGGAGTGATGCCGGCCGAGGTGATCGACTCGATGTCGTCCTGCGTGATGCCGCAACCGATCTGGTATCCGGCCTCGAGGGTCCCGCCGGCGAGCTTGGTGCTGCCCTTGCCGGTGACGCCGCCGATGAAGGTTCCGTCCACCAGGTACTCACGGGAGGTCGGAGCGCCGGTGAGGGAGGCGACGGGCTCCATCGACTCGTCCTTGCCGGACACGATCACCTGCCAACCGTCCGGGGTGGTCAGCACGCCGGGGGCTGCTGAGGGAACCGGGCCGGCGGGACCACCGGGGACCGGCGGAGCAGCCGCGTCCGGCGCGGGCGGGGCCGCGTTCGCGACCGGAACGACGGCGGGGTCGGCCGGCGGATCAGCCAGCGCAATCGGCGACGACCCCAGCACTGGGAGCAACACGCATACAGAAGCCACGGTGGCAATACGATGCAACATGGAAGGGGTTGTGCCTCTCGTTGTTGTGACCCCGGCGGGATCTGTCCCGTCGAACTATTGAGGGACCGGGTGTCCAAACGGTAAACGCAGCAACAACTTTGGCGGCGAATTGTTATCAGGGTGATTCTTGGGGCGCGTATCCTTCGCGCAACGCGGGCGCACAGCGGTTTGGCAGGATTCAATCTCTTCCGCATTCGCCGAGCCTCCGATAAGCTGTCCGGCCCGGTGCTGGCCAATGGTGATTTATTCAGTCGGAGTTCAACTTTCGGCAACCCAACTGACCTGTTGATTCAAGGTTCCGGTGCGAGTTTCGAGCGACCTGCGTGTCGCGAACACCGGTAGAGTCCTGCCACTGCGGCCGTTCTGGCTGGTGATCGAGTGAATGAGAGGGATCGGATGAACCCCATCGTCATGCGTCGGATGATCGCGTCGTCGGTCATGTCGGCCGGTGTGATGCTTCTCACCGCCACCGGCGCGGGCGCCGAGCCCGATGTCGCCCCCGCTCCTGCACCACCCGGCCCCAGCGCGGACACGACCATCGTCGCGGCGGATCCGGCGGCCCCGGTCGATACCGACAGCCCGTCCTCCGTTGCCTGCAAACAGTTCTCGGCCGCGCTGAGTTATGCGGCCACCAACTACGAGGACTTCGCCTACGCCACCGCCGGCGGCGGTAACTATGTCGACTACGGCAACCCCGAGGTGCAGAACTCCAACGTCGTGGGCCGCACCGCACTGCGCGAGGCCGCGTCCACCGCATGGGGCGCCGCGGCGACACCCGGGCTGGCCGGCGACATCTCGGCACCCATGCAGTCCTGGTCGCTGCGGGCCACCAAACTGCTCCTGGTGATGGGAGTGCACGGCGGCGGGAACACCCTCAATGACACCGCGGACGGGATGAACACCGACGCGCACAACGCGCAGATGGCCTGCGCACTGGCCGGCACGCCGGCCTGAGTCCGCTTCAGCCGCAGTCGATCTCCGCGATCGCCTGGGCGGTTTGCAGATCTCCGTACGCCATCGAATAACGTTGCGCCAGGGCCAGGGCGATGTCGGGTCGCTGCCACAACTCCCCCGCGCTGGCGGTCGCCAGCCAGGTGCACAGCCCGTGCGCCACCGATGCCCGGTAGCGCAGCCGGATCTCGTCCAGGTCCGGCAGTTCGGCCGCCGGCAAACCGAGTGCGTCGCGGTACTCCACGAGCAGCGCATCCTCGTGCACGCGACGGTCCGCGGTGGTCAGCGCGCCCTGCAGGAAATAGCCGAGGTCCAGTGACCAGTTGCCGCGCCGCAGCACCTGCCAGTCCAGGAATCCGACCTCGCCGTCGGGCAACAGGTAGGTGTTGCCAATGTGCGGATCGCCGTGCAACAGCGTCTGCGGGGCCCGGATCAGACTCCGGATGTAGGGCTTCCAGATGTCGTCGACCAGTTGGTCGATGGTCAGTGCGAGCACTTCGGCCGGGGTGTCCGCCGAGAGCCTTTCCTGGGCCGCCGGCAACGGTGCGTACTGCATTCCGTCCCATGGCAGGAACGGCACGACCCAGTCGAGCTCCGGGCTACTGGAAAGCCTTTCACCCCAGTACTTTCCATGCATGCGGGCCAATCCCCGAACCGCACTGGCAGCCTGTTGCGGCGTGAGCGGGCGGGTGGCGTCCCGCGGATCGGCACCGCGAGCCGTCAGGTCCTCCATCACGATGACGAAGTCCTCGGCGGCCTCGTCGATGGCCGTCGCGTAGACCACCGGATGCTCGAGAGGCAGCTCGATCCCGGCGGCGAAGAGCCGGGGCTCATGGAACAGGCCGCTGGTCATCTTGATCAGTTCGCGGTGGTCGGGATCAACGCCCTTGACGAAAACCGTTGCCGGACCGGTTCCTTCGGCATAGGTCAGCGCCAACCGGGCGCGGCGGTTGGTGCCGTCGTCGCGCATCTGCACCGTCACCGCGTCGATGACCACCCCGGCCCGGCCGACCGACAGGGCGGCCGTCATCCACTCCGGAGTGATGTCGTCCCAGGTGGCGGGAGGTGCGAGCGACGGTGAGGGCTGGGTCACGATCGTGAGCCTAGCGTGGCGTTTCCCACAGTCGGCGACGCACCTACTCCTATACTCGGACCACGCCGAGCCGACGGGAGACACCGATGTCCGATGCCGACGGGCACCTGATGGGCATCGCTCTGCAGTGCGTCCTGCGGGTCGTGTTGGTGATCTTCATCGCGATCACGCTGCTCCTCGAGCCACCCAACGCCCAACGGTGGGTTTGCCTGGCGGTGCTGGCCGTCTACGCGGTGGCGGTGACGGTCTGGTGCAGCGTGGCGCTGCACCCTCGGTCACGGGCCGGTGTCAGCAGGGGGCGCGCCCTGGCCCTGCTGATGCTGGGGGCGGATCTGACTGTGGTGGCGACACTTTCGGTGCTGACCGGATTGGCGTCGCCGATGAGCTGGACCTCGGACGTGTTGAGCACCGGGCTCTTCCTCATCCCCCTGATCGCTGCGGCGCAACTGGATCCGTATGTCAGCGGGTTCATCGCCGTACCGACACTGGCGACCTACCTGGCGGTGTCCCTGATCAATCAGTCCGCCAACGAGGAGCCGTGGGGCTCGATCCTCATGCGGCTGGTGGCACTGGCCGGCGTGGCCGGCGGCTCGGTGGCCCTGTCCCGGATCCAGCGGTCCAAGGTGGAGGCCATCGCGGAGCTGGCGTCGCAGCGCAGCCACCTGCTCGACGAGCTGAGGAATCTGGAAACACAGGAGCGTCAGGCACTTTCGGAACGCCTGCACGACGGCGCCCTGCAGTATGTCATCGTCGCGCGCCAAGATCTCGATGATGTCCGCACCGGTTCGGCCGGGGCCGCCGACCGGGCCGACTCCGCGCTGACCGAAGCCACCCATCTGCTGCGCGACGTCGTCCGCGAACTGCACCCCGCGGTGCTGGCCTCGGCCGGCCTGCCGGCCGCGCTGGCTGCACTGGTCGAGGGTATCGGCTCCCGGTCGGGAATGGCGGTCCACTTCGACGCCGGCATCTGGGGGGATTCCGGCCCCACCCCCGCCGACGGACTGCTCTACGGCGCGGCGCGTGAGATCACCACCAACGCGGTCAAACACGCACGCGCGCAGAACCTTTGGATCGAACTCGGACGCTCCGATGACGATGCCTGGGTGCGGATCTCCGATGATGGAGTGGGCATCGATCCCGATGCAGTGGCGCGCAGCGTGCGGGGCGGTCATATCGGGATGGCGTCGACGCGTGCCAAGGTGCAGGCCGCCGGTGGCACGTTCGCGGTGCGCCCCACCACGCCCGGCACGGAGGTGGAGATCTCGGTACCCGTGGGTTGACCGCCCCCGGGTCAGCGGTAGTAGACCTCGGAACCGTCCGGATAGCCGCCGCCGGTGGTGGTGACATGTACGTGGTCGTAGTGACCGTAGCCGGACCCGCTGGGGCCGCTGGGCGTGTAGTAGGTGCCGCGCCAGATGGCGTCCTGGATGCCGATCCGGTCGGCATTACGCAGTACATACGCCACGATCCGGTCGCCCAGTGCGATCCCCGCCGAGCTCGACGCGTTCGGGATCATGACGTCGAGCGCCAGTCCGTTCGGATGCCAGCGCAGCGCGTCGGGCCGGACACCGCCGATGTTCTGGATCTCCGGGAACACCGCGCTGATGATGCGCGAGGCCAGGATCGTCCTGACCTGCAGGCCCCGCTCGGGCGCCCGGCCGATCGGCAGCACCTGCGGATTGGGCACCACCCGCAACCGGGCCGCCGCCAGAACCTCGGCGGCAGGCGGATTCGCGTCGTTCTGGACGATGGTGCGCACCGCCGGAGCGCCGGGCAGCAACGCGATGAGCTGCGCGCCGGATTCATTCACCATCGGACCAGCGGCGGCGGGTGCAGCGGTGGACGGTTCGGCGTCGGCGCCGACCGCCACGACCGTCGCGAGCGCGCCGATCAGCACCGCGGCAACCCGAGAGCCACGTCGGCTCATGTGCGACCCCTCGAACACCATCCGGGGTGGAAATCCACCGTTATCAGACCGTGATTTTAGCGGGCCACTCGGCGGCCTCGACCAAGACCAACTCATTCGTCCACGTCATGAGGGGAATCGGCGGGACGACCGCCGTGCGACGCCGATTGCCGTGGCACCCCGTGTAGATCCCTGCAACGACTGACAATTCTTTGCTGAATTTAAACCGCGGGGCACATCAGTTCGGTCAGTTGATTGCTGACGATCCTTCAGGGCATCCCCTGAGCGCACCTCGGCACCGTGGGCGGAGCGGCGCAGAGGGATACGACGAGGCCGTTCGATGGCGAACATCGGGATCATTCGAACAGGGAATTCGCAAGCCGCCATGGTTTTTTGCAAGTCCGACGCCTCTCGGCCGGTCGTTACCGCAGGTAAGGACAGACGCGAGACGCCCAGTCTTCGACGCATACGTCAAATAGCGCCCTGCCGTTTGCCTCACGCTAAACTGACAACTCATGTCGCGGTCATTTAATTTGCCATCGGGGATGTGAAATGGGACGACGAGCCGCCGCGCCACTGGCATTCGACGCCAACGAAACCTTCGCGATGCGCCTCAACAGGCTCTTCGACACCATCCGCGCCCCCGGGGCCGACCGCCCGTACTACAGCAGCGAACTGTTGGACTTCCTGGCGGCTCGCGGTTTCAAGTTCTCCGCGCCCTATCTCTCGCAACTGCGCAGCGGGGTGCGGGCACGGCCCTCCACCCGATCGCTGGAGCTGATCGGCGAGTTCTTCGGCGTCGACCCCAACTATCTGGCCGGCACCGCCGACATCGCCTACACCAAACTGCTCGACGACGACCTCGACTGGCTGGCACTGACGCACAACTCACGGGTGCGCAGGATCACCACCGCGCTGATCGGCCTGCCCGAACCGGTCCGCGAGCAGCTACTGCACGCCGCGACCCAATCCCCATCGGCAACCGGTGACAGGTAGCTGCCCGATCACCCTCTGCGAGGACAACTCTCGCTCCTCGAGCCAGATCTGATCGCCGTCGACCCTGCGATCCGACGCGCCTCTGGCGTTAGGAGCTCGCCGCCGACGTGCTCGTGCCACTCGCGGCGGAGTCGGAGGAACTGT
Organism: Mycobacterium sp.; assembly: GCF_046330795.1. GTDB lineage: Bacteria > Actinomycetota > Actinomycetes > Mycobacteriales > Mycobacteriaceae > Mycobacterium. The sequence goes on from NZ_JAXLSA010000001.1 coordinate 1,091,721, forward strand.
TGGACCTGGCGCCGGCGGTGGTGTCCGTTGCTTTCGCCGGTTCGACATCCGCCCGCGACGGCGTCGCGGTATCGCTCTTGACGTCGGAGTCTGACTCGGCAGCATCGGCCTTGGAATCAGCCTCTGATGCGGCGGATGTATCGGCCACGGCGTCGGTCTCGATGGCCTGTGCCACAGTAGTTTTCGGCTCCACCACATCGTCGCTGTCGGCCGCTGACTCAGTCGGGGCGGCAGCGTCGGCCGGCTCCGGCGACCTCGTGCTACTAGCGGTGGTGACCAGTGCCGCGGCTGTCTTGGCGGCGGCCGCGGCCAACGTCGTCGTAGCCGTGGCGGGCGCCGTCGATTTGGTAGCGGCCGGGCCGCGCAGCGCGTCGTCGACCGCCTGCTGCGCTGCGGTGGGATCGGTGATGACGCCGGGATAGTCGCGGTGGTAGGCCGAATCGACGATGTTCTTCAGCGGTGCGTTGAGGGCATCGGCCACAAAGCCCAGCCCGATGTACCGCAGTGGATCCAGCAGCGGCAGGTTCGCGGTGCGCACCAGCACGTAGGTGGTGTTGCCTTCCGTCCACACCAGCTTGTCGTCGTTGACGAGGTCAATGTTCGAGTAACTGGTGTGCACGAAGAAGTAGCCGGCGAGCGAATTGAGCACGGCGAGAAGGTTCGTCGGATCGTCGGGGACGTCGGACACCCCGTCGTATTCGCGGCTGATGTCCAGGACGGTGTACTGGGTGTTGGGCGTCGTCGGGGTACTGGTGTACTCCGTGGTCGACCCGCCGTACTTGCGCTTGGGATTCCCGATGAAGATGAACGACACATTGTCGGCCGACGGGGCATCTGCGTCCGAAGCGTGCTCGGAAAGCCATCGCGACGCCACGACCGCGCCCGCGGAGTAGCCGAAGACGATCTGCGGTGTCGAGGCGGCGTCCAGTGCCTTGTCGAGGAGGTTCTCACCCACGATGACCCCAATGTCACCGGTCACCTCCGGGTACTGGAGGTTGGTGCAGGTGTTGCCGCTGGCTGCGCCGCACACCGCGCCGTTGAGCGTCGCGTCGATCGACCACGGCACCGAACCCTTGAGAGTGCGAACCTCGGTGGCCAGCGAGACGGCTGCTCGGCGAGCAGCGTGGTCGTCGGCCGTTCCGGCGCACACTCCGGCAATCGTCGAGCTGGCGACTATGGCACTCACCGTCAAAACTTTGCCCATCCGGGGCAGGCGATCGGCTTCAGTGTGGTCGTTAGCACGCAGATGAGCACGATTAGTTGCACGATTCATGCTTGGTCTCCCCCATCGTTCGACTTGGAGGCGACCCTAAGCAAGACGTTGCTGAAGTTCTAGTTGACTGAATCTGGCAAACATTCGCGAGGGACGTTGTCTCTGCTCAGAGCAGGTGACCTGCCCGAAAAGAGGGAGCAACGCAGTTTCCGCTACCCGCTTCGGAATCGAACAGCGCCGGCCCAGCGGACTGCATCCGCCGGTTGATCAAGAACCCCACCGCGCTGGTTGCCGACACATCGGCTCCGGCGGGCGGCGGGAATTTCTGTTCCCGCAGCGCGGCCGGTCAAGGTACGGGTAAGCGCGTTCAGGCAGGGTCCCCACGCATCTGCGGTGCCGACATCACGTGTCGCTATCCCTGAACAATAGCGACACTTATGTCGATAAGTGTCGCTATCGTAGGATCGTGACGACACTTGCGCCCCTGTCCTACGAGACTCTGCAATGGGCGCCGCACTACGACGGTCCACACTCCCGCGCGTCGAGCAGTGGCGGCCCGTACCAGGCGGCGATCCCGGCCTCCATCACCGGCTTGGAGCTCACCGTGGACCCGACGATCCGCGCGCACGCCGAAGATGCGAGCCATGAGATCGCCCGCTTCGACGCCGAACTGGGAGCTGAGATCGCGCCGTTCGCCGCGGTGCTGTTGCGCTCGGAATCGGCCGCCAGCTCGCAGATCGAGAACCTGTCCGCTTCGGCGCGATCGATCGCCGAAGCCGAACTGCCCGGCGGCAAGGGCAAACCCAATGCCAAAGCGATCGTCGCCAACACCGCGGCGATGACCGCGGCGGTCGAGCTGTCGCGGCGCATCGACGTCGCGGCGATCCTGGCCATGCACGCCGCACTGATGACCGGCCAGTCGCGCCACACCCCCGGGCAGTGGCGCACCGAGCCGGTGTGGATCGGCGGAAACTCTCCACGCTCAGCGGTGTTCGTGGCACCCGAACATACCCGGGTGCCTGCGGCCATCGACGACCTTCTTGCCTTCGCCGCTCGTGACGATGTGGCACTGCTCCCCCAGATCGCCGTCACCCATGCACAATTCGAAACGATCCACCCGTTCACCGACGGCAACGGCCGCACCGGCCGGGCACTCGTGCAAGCGATGTTGCGAAACAAAGGCCTCACCCGGCAGGTGACAGTGCCGGTGTCCGCAGGGCTGCTGGCCGACACTAACGGCTATTTCGCCGCACTGACCGCCTACCGCAATGGAGATGCCGCCCCGATCATCGCGGCGTTCGCCGCGGCGGGAATGCGGGCGGTCACCAATGGGCGCGCCCTGGTCAAAGAGCTCCGAGACATCCGCGCGGACTGGAACCAGCGAATCACCGCACGCTCGGACTCGGCGATATGGCGAGTGGCCGACCTACTGACTCGGCGCCCCGTCGTCAACGGTGTGCTGCTGAGGCAGGAACTGGGCATCCCGACCGACCATCCCCGCCGCTACATGGATCCGTTGACAGAGGCAGGGATCGTCGTCGAGTTCACCGACAAGTCACGCAACCGTGCGTGGCGGGCACCGCAGGTGCTGGCCGCTCTCGACGATTTCGCCGAACGAGCCGGCCGGCGGAACTGACCGCGACCGTTGCGGCTCACCGGCGGCGCGTCGGCGGGTCGGCGCGTCGTCGAGTCAGTCCGCGGTCTTCGAGGAACTCGATCTCGAGGATGCCCCACGCCGACAACGCTGCGGTGTCCCACGTTTCGGTGAACGGCATGACGCACTGGATCCAGACCGTTGAGTCCGGTTTGTCGCGGGTGGCCCTACCTCTTGGAAAATCCCGATGTGTCAACCCGGTGCCAAGCCCGTTTTTCGCTCTAACGCAAAAAGCCCCTGATCAGGGCTTTCTTGTGGTCCCGGCTGGGTTCGAACCAGCGACCTTCCGCGTGTGAGGCGGACGCTCTTCCACTGAGCTACGAGACCGTCGCGACGTGTTCGACCCCGGTTCAACGACATCGAACGAGGTCGAACACTAACACGGCGACCCCGACGGACTGGAATCCGTCTCGCCCACCCACTTGCCCCACGAGCGACGTCGTCAGGGAGTAGCTTCGGCCGGATGAGGCCTCTCTCGTTGCTGGTCGGCTCGGCTGCGCTCGGGGTGTTCGCCGCACCGGTCGCGGCCGCGGATCTGGAGTCGTTCACCTCACCGAGCGGCAACATCGGCTGCATCATGGACGCCGAATACCTGCGCTGCGACATCGCGGAACGCGAATGGTCGCCGCCACCGCGACCGACGGACTGCCCGAGCTTCACGGGCTACGGCCAGGGCATCTCGATGGATCCACACGGGCCGGCGGCGTTCGTGTGCGCCGGAGACACCACGCTGCACGCCGGGCCGGCCCTGGGTTACGGACAGACGCAACGAGCCGGTGGATTCACCTGCGCGAGCGACGAGGCCGGGGTGCGTTGCGCCAACGCCGACGGGCACGGTTTCCGGCTGTCCCGACAGAGCTACAGCATCTTCTAGACCTCGTCGGAGCTTTTCCAGTCCGCTTGCGCGACCAGGGATTTGTGCACGCCAGCCCGCGTGGACTATCGTCGTGCATCGCGACGGGCGACGATCTCGCCCGTGGCACGCGGATGTAGCGCAGTTGGTAGCGCATCACCTTGCCAAGGTGAGGGTCGCGGGTTCGAATCCCGTCATCCGCTCGAAGGTGCGATTCGCATCAACCCCAGCGGTGGAGTGGCCGAGTGGTGAGGCAACGGCCTGCAAAGCCGTGCACACGGGTTCGATTCCCGTCTCCACCTCCAAGTTCTAACCCGGCGCGATTAGCTCAGCGGGAGAGCGCTTCCCTGACACGGAAGAGGTCACTGGTTCAATCCCAGTATCGCGCACAGACTGTATAAGCAGGTCAGGCCCGGTTTTCGAACCGGGCCTTTTCTGTTGTTTGCGGAATGTTTACGGAATGCAGCTCAGGCGGGACCGAATGAAGTCGGCCCCGCCTGGTGCTCACAACACCCGCGGGGCCTCGACCCACGGAGGCGACCGTGAACCGTTCCGAAACCATACCGCCGCACCCTGACGCCGCGCCGCTGCGCACAGGTCAGCGAGTCCGGTACGTCGGCATCACGGGTTGTGCCGACGGCCCTGTGGGCCGCGTGTCACGGGTGTGCAAGGCGTATGTGCGGGTCCGTTGGGATGACGGCCGGATCGACCAGGTGCATTCCGAGGACCTTCGTGTAATCGAGGCCGGACGGTGAGCCGTCTCGCCCGTGTCGCCGACCTTGAGTTCGAGCGGGCGCTGCGCCGGTGTGCAGTGGCCGCGGGTTGCCGGCGGCGGGCCACGGCGCTGCTTGCGTTGGCGTGCGGGTGCGAGATGGGTGCGGTGTGCGGCCTGCACTTGTTGGCCTGGCTGGACGCGGGCGCCGCTCGGGAGTTAGCCGACGAGGTGCCGCGGTGCGCGTCCTGCGGGCATGTGTTCGGATCTTTCGGTGAGTCGCACGTGGTGGTTTCGCTGTGACCGCGCCGGGCGCGGTGTTGGTCCTGGGCCTTGAGGACTGGGAGTTGTGGCAGCACGCTCAGCGGTTGTCGGTAAACACGATCAGCGAACGGGTGCGAGTGTTGGCCCAGTTCCACGCCGAAACCGGTGTGCAGCCGGTGCGTGCCGCACCAATCGACATCGTGCGCTGGATCGCCGGCCACGACGCTGATTGGTCGGATTCGACAGCAGCGACGTACCGCAGCTATCTGGCGGCATGGTTCAAGTGGTTGCAGATCACCGACCGGCGCACCGATGATCCGATGATCAAGGTCGGTCGGGTGAAGGTGCCCGAGCGGGTTCCGCGGCCGATTGCCGACGTCGATGTGCCCAAGTTGTTGTCTGCGCGGATGTGGTCGAGCACGCGGGCGATGATCCTCCTCGCACTGTTGGCAGGCTTGCGGGTCCACGAGATCGCAAAGGTACGTGGTGAGGACGTGGACCTGGCGGCTCGGCTGCTGTGGGTGAAGGGCAAAGGCCGGCGGTTGAAGTCGGTGCCACTTCATCCGCTGCTGATCGAACTCGCCGCGACGATGCCAGCAACCGGCTGGTGGTTCCCGATGCGCGGCTACCCGAGTGAACACGTATTGAGCAAGTCAGTCTCCGACATCGTTGGCCGCACGATGCGCCGGGCCGGGGTGGCTGGCACGCCGCACAGTCTGCGGCATTGGTATGCCACGAGCCTGCTCGACGACGGCAACGATTTGCGAACAGTGCAGGAATTGTTGCGCCACAAGTCAATTCAATCGACCCAGATCTACACGCGTGTCTCAGACAGTCGGCAGCGTGACGCCATCACGGCACTGAACCTGGGTCGCTGGCGGCAGCAGCACGCCGAGCGTCGAGTCCTCGCCCTTCGGGGCTACGCAAAGCAGAAGTAGCAACAAAGGAGAGGTCCCAAGCGCTGACGTCGCTATTGCCAGGGTCCGACGTGAACCGACCAGGCGGCACGTAGCCCAATCCCCCACCGTGCCTGGGGGTCACGGCCCGATCGTTTGATCACCGGCGGGCCGTGCCCATAGCTCAGACTGGCCGAAAACCGGCCGGTCTACAAGTCGTGGGCCCGATCCGGTGAGGGGCGTTTGGACCGGGGGTTGCTTGGGGAGGGGTCAGACAAGCCCGCACCCCGTAGGGGTTCCGCACTCGCGTCAGGGCAGCAGCCCGAACGGCACGCCCCCCGGTACGATCTGGGGATCGTGAATTTGAATGAACTCGGTAGCCGCCTACTGCACTTTGTTCCGGCATGAGCTGAGCACTCCGGCGGTCAACACCCTTCGAGAACAAATCTCGCTGCCGGAGAAGCCTGGCTGGCCGTTTATGACCTGATCAACTGGGCCATCGACACCAATCGCGGCGTGCCGGCTGATTACCTCCAGGTCGCCCTGGACGCCACTGAACGCCGCGCCTACGGGGAAGCGCTCACCGAGCCGTTCCGAGCAACGCTGCTCACCCACAGCTCGATGCCGCGAGTTTAAGTTATGGTGGGTCGGGGGGCGCCCCTCCGTCTCACGGAGGCATTGCGCCCCCACCCCCAGTTTCAATCACAAATCACGGTGTGCCGTCAACGAGGGGTTGACGCTGGATCAATCGGACGGCGGCTTTTGCGCGCCGGCCTCGATCGCTGCGAGTTCCAGTTCGTAGGCCATCAGGATGTCCGGGTTGTGCGCTTGCATGGACGCGGTGGCGATGCCGGCCATTGTGCCGACGAGGGCCACGGTGCACTTAAAGCAGCAGCCACCGCTTTGTTCGATATCCTCTACCGTTGCGGCCGTGATGATTTCGCTGAAGTCAGACAGCCATCCGCCGTCGTTCTTCAGCACGCCGATGAGTAATCGGAGGACGCGCGAGTAGGTGACGGTGCCGCCCCTGGGGTCTGGGTCAGGATCGCATTGATGGGTCGTCATTTTCCGGGCCTGACCGCGGACATGTTGCGGCGCCACGCTTGGTTGTGCGCGGAGTCGAATCGTTGTGTCAGTGCGCGGGGATCCATGCCCACGTTCCCCTGGACCACATAGGTGGGTCCGCCGGCCGGGCCGGGTGCTGCGCCGCTGCCTGGGTGCGGTTCGTCGGGCCGGCTGATCGGGGTGAGCGCTTGCGGGGGTTCGATTGGGTTGATGAAGTCGCCGACGCCGCCCCCACTCCCGGCGCCGGCGCTCTCAGCCGCCATAGCGTTCTGGAGTCGCCCACCGGCCCAGTTCGCCACTGCAAGAACGGATTTCATGTTTGGCCAGTCGAAGAGATTGGAGAACACTGATCCGTCGAGGCCTACGCCTTGGAACAGGCCGGCAACGAGGGACTGCCCGAAGGAGGACGCATCGTTGCCACCACCGCTGTCCTTGATCTGTTGGAGTGCGGTTTCCTTGCCCTTGGTCTTGAGGTCGGCTTCGTCCTGCTGTGCGGTGGTGAGCTTGTCGGTGGCGTTGGTCTGGCGGTCGCGGGCGTCGGCGAGTTCGCGGTTGGCGACGTCGAGGCTGTGCTGGGCGTCGGTGGTGTCCTTGCCGGCCGCGGCGGCGTCGTCGAGGCGCTGCTGAGCCTTGTCCCGGCGATAGGTCGCGTCGTCGACGCCTTGGTCAGCGTTGCGTTTCGATGTGGCCGCACTGCTGGTGCGTCCGGCGGCGGCGGTGAGTTCCTTACTGGTGGCGGCGCGGTAGCCGCCGGTGAAGCTCGAGGAGGCTGACGGGTCGTCGCCGCCGGCCAGGGCGATCCAGGCGCGGCTGGGGAAGTCGGCGGCGCCGGCGGCGCCGGATCCGTATTGTCCGGACCCGCCGCGGCCGCCCATCTCGACGTTGACGTTGCCGCCGAGCGGGTCGACGATCGTGCCGGCGGTGTGGCCGCCGCCGGGGCCGCCGTTGCGCCAGCCGACCCAGTAGGCGGCGATGCCGGCGGGCGGGTCGCCCTGCTGGAAGCCGCGGGACAGCAGGGCCGTCGCTTCGTCGGCGGTGCCGAACCGGCCCTGGCCGCCGGTGATGAAGTTCGCGACGGTGGATTGCGCCCCGGAGCAGTCGGTGTCGAAGGTGTCGCCGTTGCCGGCCCCCCAGCTGTAGGTGCGTCCCCCGAGGCCGGAGGCGAACTCTTTGAGTGCCTCGACGGTGATGCCGCCGTCGGCCATGACGGTCATCCCGAACAATCGGGCCACCTCGGCCAGGATCCGGCGGGAGCGACCGCGCTTCCCGGGGGCCAGCGGAATGTAGGCCTCCCCGCCGGTCTCCTCCTCGGCGAAGATGGTGCCCGCGCCGCGGCCGGCGAAGATGTCTGCGACGGTCGGCTTTCGGATCTGCCGAAGTCCGCCGTCGACCATCGGAACGATCGCGCCGGCCGCGCGGTAGGGCACCAATAGCGGGTTGCCAGACGCCGGGGGCGTAGCCGGCCCGGCCGAGGGCGTGACGTTGGTGTTGATCTGCGCGAGCATTGAGATGGTCTTCGGTGCATCGGCCACCAGGCGATCGAGTGCTTCGCGGGCGCGCTGCGTTTGGATGTCGAGCGGGATCTCCAGCGGGGTGCCGCCCTGCTTGGCGCGCCACGCGTTGGCTTTGCGTTCGGCTTCCTCGGTGAGCGCGGTGATAGTGACGGTGCCGTCTTCGAGGTGATCGATGCGGTATTGGGTCGTGTCGATGCGGTCGATGACTTCGGGGCTGTTGTCGGTGAGGACGATGGTCTTCTTATCCGGCAGCAGCTCGATACTGTCGCCGAGGTCTTTGGTGAATTGCATTGCATCGGAGGCACGTTGACCCCAGGCGATGACGTCACCGGCAGCGTTGTGGAGGTTCTCGCCGGCCTTGTCCACGGTGGTCGAAAAGTTCCGTAGGCCGTTGATGACGTCGTCACTGGCCATGGTGTCGCCGATCGTCTGCAGCGCTTTGCCGGCGTCTCCGATCTCGGGGAACAACTTGCCCACGATCGGCATGCCGCCGATCTTTGTGAGCACGCCCCCGAATCGGGCGACCATCGGGCCGGCCTTCTCGAGCACATTGGCGAAGCCGCGAAGCAACGACGCGAATGCTTCGGCGGCGGTGCCGGCCATGTCGGTCAGCTTTGAGGCGATAACGCTTGCGACGCTAACGATTTCGGGCTGGTGCTCTTTGACCGCGGCGGTGAGTTTGTCGATGTATTCGGTGGCCTTGCCGAGTGCGTCTCCGCTGAGACCGAAGAACGGTTCGAGGATCGATGCGCCGAGCCTGCTGATCCCTGCGCTCAGGTTCTTTATCGAGCCGCTGAGCGATTGACCCATGCCTTTGGCGGCGCCGCCGATGTTGGCGGCGACGACACGTTGGAAGGTGGCGGCATCGACTTTGCCGTTCTCGACCATTTTCGACAGCTCGGCGCCGGAAACCTTGTATTCGTTCTGCAGCCAGGTGAAGATCGGCAACCCACGGTCGGCGAGCATTTGCAGGTCGTCGGTCATGGCTTTGCCGTTGGTCTGGACCTTGTTGAAGATCGAGCCCATGTCCGCGAGGGACGTCTGACCGATAGCAGCGGCGTCGGCGACCTCCGTCAGATACTTCGTCAGGTCCTGGCCGGGTTTGATGCCGGCGGCCACCGCCGTGGCAGCCGTGTTGGCGGCTTCGTCCATGCCGAAGGCGGTGCCCTTTACCGATTCGAGCGCCGATTTCATGATCTGGTCAACAGTTCTGGTGTCGTTGCCCAGTGACCGGAGTTTGAATCTCGCGTCGTCAATCGCCTGGAGGCGGTCGAACCCGGCCGAGAGCACCTTGAAGGCGCCGGCGGCGGCGATCACCGGCGGCGCGATCTTCGCGACGTCGGCGATGACCCCGGTGATCATTCCCCCCTTGCCACCGAGGCTCGTCAGACTGTCCAGTGCGCCTGTGAGCACCCCACCCTTGCCGCCGGAACCGCCGCTCAGCACTGCGGCGGCGGTGGGCGGGGTGCGGACCTTGGCGGTCGCTTCGAATCGGCGAGAGAAGCTTCTGCCGGCATCAGCGCCGGCCTTGTCCATCAGTGCGACGACACCGCGGATCGCGGGCGAGAGAGGCCGGACGACGCCGACAGCGATCGCAGATCCGACGGCCGTGCCGACCTTGGCGCCCAGCCGTTCTGACAGTTTGCCCTCGACCTCGCGGACGGCCGTTGTCGCCGACTTGCCCACGGCACGTTCGAGCTGCTGGCCGATGCGCCGGCCAACGCCGCCGGCGGTTCGGTCGAGGTGGTCGAACTCGCGGGTGATGTCGCGGCGCATGTCGTCGGCGCTGACGGCCAGGGTGATCCACGCGGTGAGAAGTTCTGGCATGGCTATGATCCCTTCGTTAGTGGACGCCGGGCAACGGGCTGACGGTCGCCGTCCGAAATGCATTGCGGTGTAACGTCATATGGCCCCTGAGCTGTCCGCGCCGCTGCAGGCGACCAGCTACCCCGATCTCTCCCCGGAAGCGACCTGTTACCCCCCGAAACGCACGGCCTCGGACCCCCGAGCTGGGAAAACAGTCCACTTTGCGTTGCATTACTCGGTGCATTTCTGTCCTGTGTGTGAAAAAGAAGCTTGGGGAGAGAAGGCCCGCCTATGCCCTGAGGGGCGGCGGCGAGGGGGTGCCGGAGACCTCCCCCAGGGGGAGGTTGGTCGCAACCGCGCGGGACACGAGTGAGAACCAACTATCGCCGGTAGCTATCGCTGAGCGCCTGTTCGTTCCGTGCTTCCTGTTCACTGCGCAGTCGGGCGTATTCCGCTTCGAGCGTTCTGACACGCTGCCGGTACTGCGCGAAGGTGGCCAGTTGCAGTGGTTCGTCGGTGAGTCTGGTCAACATCCATGCGTCGGGCTTGTCGACGCTGTTGATTTCGGTCAGGGTGAGTGAGGCAAGGATGAGCGGTTCGGTACCGGCACCACGCTGAACCCCCGCGACGACGGCCAGCATGTTCCAGCCTTCGGTTGCGATGTGGAAGCGCTCGACTGCGGTTCGCGCGTCGGCCCACACGTCGACGAGGCCGCGCCGGGCCAGCGCGAGGGTGTCCGCTCCGTCGAGGTCATCGATATGGAGTTTGTCGTAGCCGGCGGTCAGTGCCGCAGCATCGTCGGCCAGGACGGCGCGCCATGCTTCGACGATGCCGTCGGCGTTCTCGATAAGTGCTGCCTTGACGATGATTTCAGCTTCGGCGGCTGCGGCTTCTCGAATTCCGTTGGCCGCGACCACGCGGTCGAGCACGAGCGCCTGGAGTTGCTTGTCGGTATGCCAATCGACACCCCGTTTGAGGCAGTCGATGATGCGGGCGTTGACGGCTTCAGCACTGCCTTCGATCCTGTCGGCGGCCTCACGGAGGCCAGAAGCGGCAGTGAACGCGGTGTCAAGCGCTGGCGGCAGTGCTGCCCCGAGCTGGCTCGTCACCCGATTGATGACCGCCATGTAGGCGCGTGCGGCGATTTGCATTGCTTACTCCTTAGTCTTTGATCGGGGTGTCACCGAAGAGGCGTTGCCTCAGGTCTGTGAGGTCGTCCTGTTCCTGTTGCTCATTGGGTTCGTCCTCGGTGCTCGGGCCGTCACCGAGGAGTTGGCCGTCGTCATTGGGTTCGCCGAACCGGTCGAACAGGCGGCCCCTGAGTTGCCGTAGTTCGTCTTCGGTGCTGCTCATCACGATGTCGATCTGTCTGTCCCTGGTGTTCATTGCTTTGATCCTTCGATGTGTTCGCGTACGGCCGCACTGTCGAGAAGCCAACGGCCGCCGATCTTTTGGCCACCGAGCCGCCGGGCAAGGCGACGAGTTTGTCGTTCACTGAGCCCTAGCTCGCGGGCCGCCTCGGCGAGTGGCATGTCTGGTGACAGTTGCACGGGTGCAGCATCGCAAGTTCCGGGTTGGCGGCCGTCCGATTGTCCGGTTGCGGACATTGCGCCGGCGAGCTGATCGGCGAGAGCCTGATAGCTTCGGGTGGGTTGGCCGTTCCGTTGACGAGTTCTGATCGCGATGACAGCGCAGTCCAGGGCCGCGCGAAGCGCGTCACCGCTGAGGACCACGACTCCACTAACGGCGAGGAGTCCGGCCGGCGCGGGTTTCATGGTCACGCTTCCCCCATCCCGTCCTTGCCGTCTTTGGAGGCGAGTCGGTGCAAAACTTTTGCGGCCCAACTCTTGTCGGCATCCCTCATGGGTCGCCGGGTGCCATCGTGGAGGCACACGTACGGACCTCGCGCCGGGGCTCCGTCGGTGCTTAGGACGATGTCGGTATCTCGACACGTCAGGCATCGCCACGGTGGGCGAGGCGGTCTCGCGTGCCGCGCAGCCTCCGCGCGAGCCGTCTCCCAGCGTTTGTGGACATCCCTATGCCAACCGCACGCGGGGCAACGCTTCGGCGTGCCGTCCGGCATGTGCTCGTTGCAATACCGCTGCGGTTCAACGCTCGGATCGATTTGCAGGGCGGGTCCGTTTGCCGAATCGGGGACGCCGGCCAAGGCGGCGGGCCGGTCGGTCTGGCCCGCGCCTTCTCCCTCCTTCTCTACTTTCTCTATAAGAGGTACTGAGCACGTTTCGGTGCTGACCTCCGCACGTTTCGGTGCAGGGGTCGGCACCGTTTCGTGCTCAGCTTCCACGGCCGAGCACATATCGGTGCTCGGCCGGTATGCCCGGGATGGGTTTGCTAGCGGCTTGAAATGTTCTGCCACGACGGCATCGCCAAGTCGGTCTAGCGCCGTTTGGACGGCGCGCCGGGATAGGCCAATCTCGTGCCCGAGATCAGCCATAGACACCCGCCACCACCGCAAGCCATCGACCACGATGCAGTCAGGGGCGTCCGACCCGCACCGATAGCGGATATGCGCGAGAACATCCGCGGCAGCGGGTCCGTACCGCTCGTTGTCGTCCGGTGTTTTCTGCATGAACTTCGGTCGCCGCATTTTGGCCCTACACCGCGCCGCCGAATGGCTTCATCTGAGCGTCGATCTCGTCCAGGTCGACGCGCATCAGGCGGGACCCGTTGCGATAGCCAGTCAGCCGGCCAGCAGCTATGAGCCTGCGTATCGTGCGTGGGTGAACGCCGAGGTAGTCGGCAGCTTGTTGAAAAGTCGCGTAACGACGCGCCATGTCGTGCAGTCCTTCCAAACCCGTGGTCAGTCGTCAGAAGCCAAGGGCCTGAGAGGTATTGGGACGATCTGGGCGTTTCGCCCGAACGATTCCGAAAACCCCGTAAGCCCATGCTTGGACTGCTCCAGCGGGCCAGGGACATTGCGTCCCCGCAAAGCTCATGGGACCCGAGATTTCCTCGGGACCGAGGGTGCCTCGGTGTGCCCAGTCACTGCTTTGGTGGCTGCGACACTAGCCCAGTCAGGGGCGGGGGTGCCTCATGTTGTGGCCCCCCGGCGTGTCACTCGGTAGCATGAGTGGACAGAGCAGGGCGCGTCCCCGTGCCAGCGGTTAAATGATCCGCCGTCAGAAAGCGGGGGATTGGCGCGCCCTGCTCTACTAGTCGCGGTAGGCCTGGGCCAGCGCGGAGAGTTGTTCGGCGATTTTGCGGTCGCGCCCTTGAGCGGCCCACTGGTATCGCATCGCGGCCTCGGGGGTTGAATGCCCAAGGCGCGCCATGAGTTCGGCGAGGGTGGCTCCCGACTGCGCTGCGAGAACCGCGCCGGTATGTCGTAAGTCGTGGAACCGCAAGTCTTTTCGGTTCGAGGCAGCGCGCGCTTTGTAGTAGTTGCGGGTGAACGCCGATGGTTGGAGGTGGGCGGTGGGGTCGGTGATTGCTGGGAACAGCAGTGCGGTGGTCGGTTTTCCGACGTGCTGGTCGAGGTGGGATTTGAGCATCGGGACGAGGTGGGGCGGGACTGTCACGTCGCGGATGCCAGCGTCGCTTTTGGGCGGTCCGACGTGGTAGGTGCCGCCGACGCGGACGGCTTGGCGCGTGATGTGGATGATTGCACCGTCGCCGTCGTCAGTTGTGTAGAAGGCGATATCGCCGCGGCGCAGCTCGACCAGTTCGCCGAATCGGACTGCGCACCAGGCGGCGAGCCAGATCATGGGGCGGAGCTGCGGGGGTTCCATCGCGGCGGCGATTGCTTCCAGTTCGGGGATAGACGCGGGTTTGGTTTTGGTCGCCCGTCTGGCCACGGACGCCCCGACGATCTTGCAGGGGTTGGCTGCGATCACCTCCTGCCGGACCGCCTCGTTGAGGATCGTGCGAAGCAGGCTGTATGTGTGGGCCCGCATTGTGTCCTTGTGGGGAAGGAGTTTCGCGTACCAGAGCCGCACGGCGTCTGCGCTGATCGCATCGAGTCGGGCGGCGCCGAACGCTGGGATCAGGTAGGCGTCGAGGATCATCTGGTAGTGCGCGCGAGTTCTGGGCCGGATGGGATTGCCTCGGACAGTTCGCGTTTCCAGCCAGGTCTTGGCGTAGTCCTCGAATAGCGGTGCGGGTTCGCTGTCGTTCTCGATGTGCGGACTCCATAGGCCGCGGTCGATTTCACGCCGACGATCGGTCAGCCACGCCTCGGCATCGATCTTGTCGGCGAACGTCCGTGGGGCCTTATGAATGTTTCCGTCCGGACCGGTGTAGTTCGCCTGCCAGCGACCCGCCCGGCCGGGCACACGTGTTGGGAGCTGGCGTAGGCCGCCGAAGCTGCGTTTCCCCTTGCCTGCCATGCTCAGTACCCAATCTTTGCGGGATATTTGCGGAATGAGTGTATCCGCGTGCCGCCATGAGTCACTGAATTCGTCTGGTACTGTCTGGCTTGCCACCGGCTGAACAGTAGTTTTTGCAGGTGGACGCCTGAACTGCCGACCGTCGCGATAGATAGTTCAATCCCAGTATCGCGCACCAGCATCACTGCAGTTCAGAGCAGTTTCTCACTCCGAGAACGGCCTCTGCACCACATTTGCACACATGGTCGGCAACCTAGTCATACATCCGGTGATTGCTGTCGTTGCCGATGGGGACCTGCTGACGCTGGCCGTTTCCATCGACACCGAGGCATCTATTGCCGATGTGCCCGCGCAGGTCGTGGGCATTCGCGCTGCTATCCATTGCCTCGGTCATGGCACGCCGGGGTGGCCCGAGCCCGTCACCATCGATGACATCCGGCAAATCAAGGTGCTTGCGCCCGCGCACTGCTGACCGACGTGCCGCGATGAGCGGCGGTCGCGGCGGCTCCCTTGCCTGTAGAAGGGGGAACTGGGCGAAACACCGAGGTGTCGTCGTCTCTACCTGCGTGTTTGGCCACTGCCTGTAGCGCGATGCGCGACTGCTAGAGGCCAAGCGGGGCAACAGACCTCAGGCAATTCCGAGCCCGACTCGTGCAGTCTCGACTTTCATGTACAGCCGGTTAGGCGTGTTCTCTACCGGTATGAAATCCAGCCTTTGGTAAACGCCGGCGGTCGCCTGATCGATCGCGTCGACAACAATCAGGCGACCGCCGCCAAGCTGAGCCGCTCCTACGATGCGGGTAATGGCATCGAACACCAAATCCATACCAGCACCCTGACCCTGTATCGATTTATCAACCGCCAGCTTCGCAATCATGAACGCCGGGACCCGATCGAGTTTGGCAGCGGATTTACTGATCCCGTCCTCATGCCGGTCAACCGTGGTCGGGGTTATCGCAAAATAGGCCAGGACCTTGCTCTGGCCGCGCTCGGTCCACACATACACACGAGCCGTGTCCTGCTTGTTTGCTCGTCGCGCGTTGTTGGTCAGCCACTGATTCATGGACTCGACGCCGCAGTCGAACGTGTCGAGCTCGTGGTGATCGGCCAGCCCGCCCGTGACCCAGGTCATTGACGAGAAAACAGCCTTGGCTGTGCAGCGAGCTTCTCCAGGTTGGGTGCGTGATCGGGAACGTCCAGTGCCTTGATCATCGAGTCAAACTGGTCCGCAGGCATAAGCGTTCGACTGGACAGCGCCAAGATCTTGTCGGCACGATCCAGCGCTGCGTTCCGCATGAACTCAGAGGTGGACTCGTTTACGACCTCGGCTGCGGCGCTAATCTGCTCGTGGGTCTGTCGAGCCACGCGGACCTCTACACGGTCCGTCTTGGTCGTAGCCATCGTTTTTCTCTCCCGTGTCGACCTACGTCAACGTATGTCATCACTGTACGGCGTTTGTACGGGATGGCAATAATGATTTCGATCACGTCACCATGAAGTCTTGAACACGCGACATGGAACATGTCCTGACCTGCGCCGATCCAACTGGAGCTGTTCGACCAGAACAGCCCTCGTGCAGCACGCGAAGCCTCTGGGCGCGGGCCGCATATCCAGTAGCGCGCCGCCCGGGATTCGACCCGATCGCAAACGTTCCCCTGGCACAATTGCGGTGTCACCTCGTGAGGGGGATCCCGTGAGCCAACGCCGTCGATACGGTCGCTGCGGGGCAGCGATCGGCGTGCTGGCGTTGCTCTTGCTCATCGGACTGCTCACCGAACACCTCTGGTGGGCCGTCGGCGCCGTCGCGGTGCTGGTCACGGCCTGGCTGGTGATCGCGACCGTCCGGACCAGTCGCGACCTGGACGCCGAACTCGAGCGCAGCAACGCTCGGGTCTCCGCCGCCGAACCGAAGAAGACCGCCCGGATCAGCACCGAGCCGCATTCCGGCGATGCTCCGGAGCATGGTCGCGGACCGTTCGGAACGGCGACCACCGGCGAGGAGTGACCAGGACTCAGGCTTTGCCCGGCCGCCATACCGCGAAGATTGCGACGCCACGGCGAATCCACGCCCGTGCGCGGTCGGAGCACCTTTTCTGCCCGGATTTGACTACCGCTGTGTCACAGATAACAATTTCACAGCCAAGCCAGTGTTTGTTGCCAGCAGCGCATGGCTATAGGTGAACAATGGAGTTCGCCCCGCGTTGAGGATGTGATGACAACGATGTCAACCACCATGATGGTCGTTCTGTACCTGGCCTGCGGCCTGGTCTGCACCACGCTGGCAGTCGACGCGGCCGATCATTTCTCCCAGCGCCGGCCCGTCCCACATCGCACGACGTATGCCGTCGTCTTCGGACTGCTCTGGCCGGTCGTCCTGATCGGGCTGGTTCAGCTCGGCGTGATCGTCGCCGTAGCGCGCCAGATCAGCCGCAGCCGCCTGCGCACCGCACGCACCCTGATCCCCTCCTGACACCGGCAACCCGCCGATCCCCGAACCGTCGTGTGCCATCATGCGAACATGCGCCGTTGGCTGATGATCCTGATCGCGGTCCTCCCGATACTGGCCCTGGCCACCACACCGGCCAGCGCGGCCCCCGCCCAGACCGCCGTCGAAACGCCCATCGGCCGCCTCGGTGACACCCTGCGCATCCACGACGGCAACGTGATCGCCGACGTCACCGTCGTCAACGTGACGCCGTCGGAGATCCCGGCCGGCTGGGGCTATCCGCCCCGCCCACCGCGTGAGCAGGTCTGGCGCGCCAACGTCGTCATCCATGCGGTCAGTGCGCCGACACCGGGGGCCATTCCCGTCAGCTTCCAGTTCCGCGGGGTGACGCCCACCGGTGATGCCTACGAGCCCCGCGCCACCGACGACCCCGCCGACCTCAGGGCGGCGATGGCCAACGCGACGCCCGGGGCCACGGTGGCGGGCGCGGTGTTCTGGGACTGCTACCGCGACCTCGTGTCGCACGTGGTGCTCATCAACAAGAGGACCGGGATCCACCTGGCCCAGTGGAACCTGTAGTCGTCAGCGCGGCCGCTCCCACGGATCTGCCCGAGCTGGCCGCCGTCGCTGCCGCGACCTTCCCACTCGCCTGCCCGCCGTCGTCCACCGCCGAGAACATCGCCGCGTTCGTCGCCGAGAACCTGTCCGCGGCGCGGTTCGCCGAATACCTCGCCGACCCGGACCGTGCGGTGTTCGTCGCCCGCGACGGCACTCGAATCCTGGGCTACGCCATGCTGATTCACGCCAGACCGACCGATCCCGACGTACTCGCGGCGCTGCCCGAGGGTCCGATGACCGAACTGTCCAAGATCTACGTCGCACCCGAGGCGCACGGTGGCCCGGTCGCGGCCGCCCTGATGCGCGCGGCCATCGACGACGCCCGGGACCGCGGCACCGGCACGTTGTGGCTCGGGGTCAACCAGCAGAACGAGCGGGCCCAACGGTTCTATCGCAAGCACGGTTTCACGATCGGCGGCACCAAGACGTTCCGGCTCGGCGACACCCTCGAGAACGACTACGTGATGACGCGCTGACCCGCGTCGATACCGGCGGCGGTCAGCGCCAACAACCGTGAGGTGGCCCGCAGGTACTTCTTGCGGTAGCCCCCGGCGAGCATCTCGTCGGTGAACACGGTGTCGAGCTTGTCCCCGGACGCCACCACCGGCACGCCCGCGTCGTAGAGCCGGTCGGTCAGCGACACCAGCCGCAGCGCGACCGCCTGATCATCCAGCGCGTGCACCCCGGTCAGGAACACTTCGCGCACACCTTCGATCAGCGTCAGGTACCGCGACGGATGCATCGTGGCCAGGTGCGCGCACAGCTCGTCGAAGTTGTCGAGGGTGGCTCCGGGCACGGCAGCGGCCGCCGCAGTCACCTGCTCGTCGGTCATCGGTTCGGGCGCCGGCGGTAACCCGCGGTGCCGGTAGTCCGGTCCCTCGATCCGCACCGTGGTGAAAATCGCTGCGAGCGTGTTGATCTCGCGCAGGAAGTCCTGCGCCGCGAAACGGCCCTCACCGAGTTGTTCGGGCAGCGTGTTCGACGTGGCCGCAATCGACACACCCCGCTGGACCAGGGCCGACAGCAGGCGCGAGACCAGCGTGGTGTTACCCGGGTCGTCGAGCTCGAACTCGTCGATGCAGACCACCACGTATTCGGCCAGCAGGTCGATGCACTCGGTGAACCCGAACACCCCGGCCAGCTGGGTCAGTTCGCCGAACGTCGCGAACGCCGCCGGCCCGGCACCGGCGCCGGCCAATGAGTAGTAGGCGGACGCCAACAGGTGCGTCTTGCCCACGCCGAACCCGCCGTCCAGGTAGAGCCCGACCCCCGGCAGCGTCTCGCGTTTCCCGAGCATCTTGCGTTTGCCCTGCTTGCGCTTGACCGCTTCCGCGCAGAACCGCCGGCAGAACTCCACCGCCGCGCCCTGGGTGGGCTCGCCGGAGTCGGGCCGGTAGTTGTCGAAGCTGACGTCGGCGAACGTCGGCGGCGGCACGAGCTGGGCGATCAGCCGCTCGGGCGACACCGTCGGATGACGGTCCACGAGACGTTGCATGCGCAGAACTGTAGCGACGTGTTGCAATCGAACTCATGGGCCAAGCCGACGCTGGGATACAACTCACACTGCTCGACACCGCTGAGGTTGTTCCCGAATCCCGATTACCCGAGCTCTACTCCTACCCCGCCGACCTGACGCGGTGCTGGGTGCGGTCCAACTTCATCGCCAGCCTCGATGGCGGCGCGACCGCCGACGGCAAGTCCGGCGGCCTGGCCGGACCCGGCGACAAGGCGCTGTTCGGATTGATGCGCGAACTGGCCGACGTGATCGTCGTCGGCGCCGGCACCGTCCGCGTCGAGAACTACGGCGGCGCCCAGATGTCCGCCGCGGCCCGTCAGGCCCGCCGCGACCGCGGGCAGTCGGAGGTCCCGCCGATCGCGATCGTCACCCAGTCCGGACTCCTCGACCGCGACATGAAGGTGTTCACCCACACCGAGGTCCCCCCGCTCGTGCTGACCACCGCGGCCGGAGCGGACGACGCCGCCGAGCGACTCGGGCCGGCGGCCGAGGTGCTGGCCTGTTCGGCGACGGACTCCGCCGGCGTGGACATCGCGACCGTCCTGCGCGTGCTGGCCGACCGCGGGCTGCGCCGGGTGCTCACCGAGGGTGGCCCGAGCCTGCATTCCACCTTCATCGATGCCGGCCTGCTCGATGAGCTGTGCCTGACGCTGGCGCCGATGCTGGTGGGCGGGCAGGCGCGCCGGATCTCCACCGGCGCGGGCCAGGTGCAGACCGGGATGCGGCGCGCGCACCTGCTGGCCGACGAGACCGGCTATCTGTACGCGCGCTACGTGCGCGGGTGAGCAGTCGGCCCGGCTCGCTACTGTGGTCTGCGTGAAACGGTCCGTCCCGTTCGTGGCGACTCTGGTCGCGGCCACCGCCCTGCTCTCGGGTTGCGTGCCGTTGTTGGGCGCGAACCCGCGCTACGCATCCGACTCCGGGCACTCGGGCGGGTCCGGGCCCAGCCCGACCACCGCGCCACCCGAGGGACCACCGGAGATCGCGGCACCCAAGAAGGACTTGGCCTGGAGCCCGTGCACCACGCAGGTCTTCGGCGACGCCGGGGTGCCCGCCCCGGCCGGGGTCCTGCTGGACTGCGCAACCTACGACGCCGACCTCGACCCGATCAGCGGCGCCAGCGGAACAGTGTCGATCGGTGTCGTCCGCGCCAGGACGGCCGCCACCCCGGCCGACGCCGGTCCGCTGGTGATCACCACCGGCTCGGACATTCCGACCTCGGTGCAGCTGCCACAGTGGCTGTCCCGCTCCGGCGCTGATGTGCTGAAGGCCCGGCCCATCGTCGCCGTCGACCGCCGCGGCATGGGCCGCTCCAGCGCCGTGGACTGCCGCGACCTGTTCGACCGGCAGGAGATGCAGAACCAGGCCCAGTTCGAGTCGGGCGACGACCCGGTGGCCAATCTGGGCGCCATCACGCTGACCGCCACCACCAGTTGCACCGACGCGCTGGCGCCCGGCGATTCGGCCTACGACAACGCCCGCGCGGCCGAGGACCTCGAACGTCTGCGCAGCAGCTGGGATGTGCCGCGGCTGGCCGTCCTGGGCATCGGCAACGGCGCCCAGGTGGCGCTGGCGTTCGCCGGCTCGCATCCGGACAAGGTCGCCCGGCTGGTGCTCGACTCCCCCATCCCGTACGGCATCGGCGCCGAGATGGCGGCCGACCAACAGGCCAAGGGCCAGCAGGCCGCGCTCGACGCGTTCGCCACCCAGTGCGCGGCGACCAATTGCCCGCTCGGGCCGGATCCCAAGGGCGCCGTGAACGCCCTGCTGGCCGATGCGCGGGCCGGCCGTGGGCCCGGGGGCGCCTCGCTGGCCGCCCTGGCCAACGGATTGATCACCGCCCTGGGCTTCCCCGTCGGCGATCGGGTGGCCAGCACCAACCGGCTGGCCCAGATCCTGGCCTCGGCCCGCTCCGGCGACAGCGGACCGATCATGGACCTCATCACGCAGTCGGACTCGCTGCGCGAAACCGACGGCCAGTTCATCAACCGGTGCAGCGACGCACTCAACCGGCCGACCCCCGACCGGGTCCGTGAACTCGTCGTCGCTTGGAACAAGACCTACCCGCAGTTCGGCACCGTCGCCGCCCTCAACCTGGTCAAGTGCCTGAACTGGCCCAGCGGCACCGCACCGCAGGACCCGAAGAACCTCAAGGTCGGCGTGCTGTTGATGGGCGTGCAGAACGATCCCATCGCCGGCAACGAGGGGGTGGCGGCCACCGCGGCGACGGTCATCAACGCGAACGCGGCCAGCAAACGGGTCATCTGGCAGGGCATCGGCCACGGCGCCTCGATCTACTCGAGCTGTGCGCTGGCCCCGCTGATCGCCTACGTCGACTCCGGCAAGACGCCGGAGACGGACACGTACTGCCCCGCCTGAGCCATGCGCTCTCGTCCACGGGGTACGGTTCCGGCGTGACGGCTGTCCTTCGCGCCTTCCGGCCCCGATCCGCCCCCATGACCACCGCCGAGGTGTTTCGCGTGGCGCTGTGGCCGATCGCCATCATGTCGATCATCCACCGCAGTTGGGTGCTCACCAGCAACGGTTACATCACCGATGACTGGGCCCCGGTGTACCGCGCGGTCCGCAACTTCCGCGCCGGCGTCGACATCTACAACGAACACCTGGACTACGTCGACCCGCACTACCTGTACCCACCGGGCGGCACCCTGCTGATGGCCCCGTTCGGCTACATCAACACGATCTTCGCCTCGCACAACTGGTTCGTCGCACTGAACACCGTCGCGATCATCGCCGCGGCCTGCCTGCTGGTGCGCATGTTCGGGTTCGCGCTGACCTCAGTGGCCCTGCCCGCCGTGCTGGCGGCCATGTTCGTCACCGAATCCGTCACCAACACACTGGTTTTCACCAACATCAACGGCTGCATCCTGCTCGCCGAGGTGGTGTTCCTGAAGTTCCTGCTGTCCGGCAAGGTCGGCCATCAGTGGTGGGCCGGCATTGCGATCGGCCTGTCGCTGGTGGTCAAACCGGTGCTCGGGGTGCTGCTGCTGATCCCGCTGCTCAACCGGCAGTGGCGCACGCTGGCCGCGGCGTTCGCGGTGCCGATCGCCGTCAACGCCGCGGCCTGGCCGCTGGTCTCCGACGCCGGCAGCTTCGTGCACAACACGCTGCCCTACATCCTGGGCACCCGGGACTACTTCAACTCCTCCATCCTGGGCAACGGCACCTACTACGGTCTGCCGCTGTGGCTGATCATGGCGCTGCGGGCGCTGTTCGTGGCGCTCGCGGCCGCCAGCCTGTGGCTGCTGTACCGGTACTACCGCGAGCGCGATCAGCGGTTCTGGATGCTCACGTCGTCGGGCGTACTGCTGGTGACGTCCTGGCTGGTGCTGTCCCTGGCGCAGGGCTACTACTCGATGATGCTGTTCCCGTTCCTCATGACGGTGGTGCTGCCGAATTCCGTGCTGCGCAACTGGCCGGCCTGGCTGGCCACCTACGGCTTCCTGACGATGGACCGCTGGCTGATGTGGCGCTGGCCCACCACCGGACGTTTCCTCGAGTACATGAAGATCACCTACGGCTGGTCGCTGATCCTGATCGTGGTGGTCTGCGTGCTCTACTTCCGCTACCTCGACGCCCGATCGGAGGATCGTCTGGCCGGGGGAATCGACCCGCCCTGGATGACGCCGCCGCCCGACCGCGCTAGCGTGTGCTGATGACGACCCGCAGCCAACGGGAGCTCCCCCCGGCCAAGGTGCAGTTGACCGATGACGAGTGGCGTTCGAAGCTGACACCGGAGGAGTTCGCGGTCCTGCGCCGGGCCGGCACGGAACGCCCGGGTGTCGGCGAGTACACCGACACGCGTACCGAAGGTGTGTACAACTGCCGCGCCTGCGGAGCCGAATTGTTCCGCAGCACAGAGAAATTCGACTCGCACTGCGGATGGCCGTCGTTCTTCAACCCGAGCCAGTCCGAAGCGGTCCTGCTCCGGCCCGACGACACGCACGGCATGCGGCGGGTCGAGGTGCTGTGCGCCAGCTGCCACAGCCATCTGGGCCACGTGTTCTCCGGCGAGGGCTATCCGACCCCGACGGATCAGCGGTACTGCATCAATTCGATCTCCCTGAAGCTGGCACCCAACTCCTAGGCGGGCCTACGGCAGCGCGGCGATCAGATCCTCGACGCTGCGACGCGGCCCGGTGAAGAACGGCGTCTCCTCGCGGGCGTGCCGGCGGGCGCCGGTGTAGCGCAGCTTCCACATGAGTTCGACGATGCGGCCCAGATCGGGCCCCTCGAAGGCGAGGATCCACTCGTAATCACCGAGTGCGAAGGCGGGCACGGTGTTGGCCCGGACATCGGCGTATTCGCGGCCGGCCATGCCGTGCTCGACGAGCAGGTGGCGGCGCTCGTCGTCGGGCAGCAGGTACCACTCGAGGGACCGCACGAACGGGTACACGCACACGTAGTCACCGGCGGGTTCGCCGGCGATGAACGCCGGGACGTGACTCTTGTTGAACTCGGCGGGACGGTGCAACGCGGCGGCGCTCCACACCGGCTCGGACACCCGGCCCAGCCGGGTGCGGCGGAAACCGGTGTAGGCGGCCTGCAGGTCCTCGATGCGCTCGGCGTGCGTCCAGGTCATGAAGTCCGCGTCGGCGCGCATCCCCGCCACGTCGTAGAGCCCGCGCAGTACGACGCCTCTCTCCTCCTGCTGTTTGAAGAAGGTGGCGACGTCGTCGACCACATCGGCACGATCGTCGTCCAGCTCGCCCGGGTTCACCGCGAACGCCGTGATCATCATGTAGCGGGTGGTGGAGTTGAGTTTGTCGTAGTCCAGCTTGGCCATGCCTCTATCGTCCCACGGCACCCGACAGCGCCTGCACGGCCAGTCCGGCCGCACCCACACAGGCCGGCACCCCGATGCCGTCGAGATAGTTGCCCGCCACCGCCAGGCCCGGCGGCAGCCCGGCCCGCAGTTCGGCAACCAGGCGGCCGTGGCCGGGCGCGTACTGCGGCATGGCGTCCAGCCAGCGGTGCACCCGGACGTCCACCGGCTCGACGTCGATGCCGAAAACCGTGCGCAGGTCCTCCAGCGACCAGGCCAGCAGCGTGTCGTCAGAGGTATCGCGCGCGATCGTGTCGCCGGACCGGCCGAACGACAACCGCAGCAGCTCCGCGTTACCCCGCGACCCCCACTTGCGTCCGGACAGCGTGATCGCCTTGGCGTGCAACGGTTCTCCGGTGGCCACCAGCACGCCGGAGTTCTGCGGCAACGGCGTTCCGCCGGGCACCGCCAGCGCCACCACCACCGACGACGCGACCTCGATGCGCCGCGCAGCGGCCGCGGTGCGCGGCGCCGGCCCGGCCGTCAGCGCGGCCAGCCGCGGCGCGGGCAGCGCCAGGATCACCCCGTCGGCGGGCCAGCAGGTGCCTTCGTCGTCGTAGACGTTCCAGCCGCCGCCGTCGCGCAGGAGTTCCACCACCGCGGTGCCCTGCCAGCGCAGCCCGCTCTGGGCCACCAGCGCATCCAGCACCACCTGGTAACCGCCGTCGACCGCCCCGAACACCGGACCGGCGGGACCCGGCGGCAACACCGCCCGCACGGCCTCGGTCAGGTTCGGCGCGCCGCGGTCCAGGGCCGCGGCCACCGTCGGCACCGCCGAACGCAGACCGATGCCGGTGGCCGTACCGGCGTACACCCCCGAGAGCATCGGATCCACCGAGCGGGCCACCACCTGCGCGCCGAACCGGTCCGCGACGAGGTCACCGACCGAGGGATCGGCCCCGGCGTGCCAGGACAGCGGGCGCGACGGTTCGGCGCCCATGTGCGCCAGCGTCGCCGCGTCCACCAGATCCGTCATCGGGGCGGCGGCGCTGGGGATGCCGTTGACCGTCCCGGCCGGCAGCGGATGCAGCCGCGCGCCGGCGTAGATCAGCGGCCTGGCGCCCGTCGGGGAGATTCGCCGCCCGGCCAGGCCGAGGTCGGCGAGCAGTCCGGGCATCTCGGGCCGGCGGGCCACGAACGCTTCGGCGCCGATGTCCATCGACTGGCCGCCGACCCGTTCGGTCCGCAGGATTCCGCCGAGCCGGTCAGCCGGGTCGAAAACGGTGATGGTGGCGTCGGGACCCACTGCGCGGCGCAGCCGGTAGGCCGCCGCCAGGCCCGAAATGCCGCCCCCCACAACACAATACGACGGACCCCTGGGCATCACAACGAATGCACCAACGCCACCAGGTCGGTCAGCACAGCGGGATCGGTGGCCGGCATCACGCCGTGGCCGAGGTTGAAGATGTGCCCGGCCGCACCCGCGGCGACGGCGGCCCGGCCGTCCTCGACAACGGCCCGCGCCCGGGCTTCCACGATGTCCCAGCCGGCCATCAGCACGACGGGATCGAGGTTGCCCTGCAGGGCCGTGCCCGGCCGGACGCGGGTGGCCGCATCCGACAGCGTGGTGCGCCAGTCCACCCCGACGACGGTGGCGCCCGCCTCGCCCATGGCCCCGAGCAGCTCCGCGGTGCCCACCCCGAAGTGGGTCATCGGGATGCCCGCGCCGGCCATCGCCTGGAACACCCGCGTCGAATGCGGCAGCACCAGCTCGCGGTAGTCGGCCAGGGACAGCGTGCCCGCCCAGGAGTCGAACACCTGGATCGCGTCCACTCCGGCGTCGACCTGCAGGCGCAGGAACGCGATGGTGATGTCGGTCAGCGCGGTCATCAGCGCGTGCCACGTCGATGGATCGGCCAGCATCATCGCCTTGGTGCGCTCATGATGCTTGCTCGGGCCGCCCTCGACCAGATACGACGCCAGGGTGAACGGCGCGCCGGCGAACCCGATCAGCGGTACCTCGCCCAGGGCGTCGACCAGCAGGGAGACCGCCTCGGAGACGGGTTGTACGGCCGCCGGATCCAGCACGCCGATGCGGGCGACGTCGGCGGCGGTCCGGACGGGCGAGGCGATCACCGGACCGACGTCGGGCACGATGTCCAGGTCGATGCCCGCGCCGCGCAGCGGCACCACGATGTCGGAGAACAGGATCGCCGCGTCCACATGGTGGCGCCGGATCGGCTGCAGGGTGATCTCGCAGACCAGGTCGGCGTCGAAGCACGCGTCGAGCATGCGGTGGTTGGCGCGCAGCGCGCGGTATTCGGGCAGGCTGCGGCCGGCCTGCCGCATGAACCACACCGGCGTCCGGGCGGGCGTGCGACCGGCCGCGGCGGCCAGATAGGACGAGTCGGGCAGGTCACGACGGGTGTTCGGGCGCGCGTCCTGGGGGACGTCCTGGGGCACGTTCATCGGCGTCCATGCTGCCATCACCGGCACCCGGGCCAAAAAACGGCGCGCCTGCGCCCGTCGCTGCTCAGATGGGGCTAGCGTCGATTCGTGACCTCCGCCGAACCGGCCGAATTCCACGATGCCGTGGAGGCGATGAACGCCGCGACGGTCCGGCCGGAGATCGAACTCGGCCCGATCCGCCCGCCACAGCGGCTGGCGCCCTTCAGCTACGCGATCGGCGCCGAGGTCAAACATCCCGAGCTGGTCTCCGATCTCGCGGTGGTGCCCGAGCAGTCCGACGGTGACGCGTTCGGCCGGCTGATCCTGCTGCACGACCCCGAGGGCTCCGAGGCGTGGGACGGCACCATGCGGCTGGTGGCCTACATCCAGGCCGATCTGGATTCCACCGAAGCCGTCGACCCGCTGCTGCCCGAGGTGGCCTGGAGCTGGCTGGTCGACGCGCTCGAGACACGGTCCGAGCACGTCACGGCCCTCGGCGGCACCGTCACCGCCACCACGTCAGTGCGCTACGGCGACATCTCCGGTCCGCCGCGCGCACACCAGCTCGAACTGCGGGCGTCCTGGACGGCCACCACACCGGAACTCGGGGTGCATGTGCAGGCGTTCTGCGAGGTGCTCGAACATGCCGCGGGCCTGCCGCCGGTGGGGGTGACCGACCTCGGTTCACGGTCGCGCGCCTGACTATGAGCCAGACCGACGACCAGGTCGCCGCCAGCGAGGAGGCCGCCCCCGAACCGGAGCCGCTTCCGCTCCTCGAACCCGCCGACGGGGTTCCGCCGCTGTCGGTCTACACGCGCGAGATCGCCGCGGCGGCCGACCTCCTGGCGTCGGGGACCGGCCCGTTCGCGGTGGACGCCGAGCGCGCGTCGGGCTTTCGGTACTCCAACCGGGCCTATCTGATCCAGATCCGCCGCGCCGGCGCGGGCACCGTGCTGATCGACCCGGTCAGCCACGGCGGTGATCCGCTGACCGTGCTCGCACCGGTGGCCGAGGTACTGGCCACCGACGAGTGGATCCTGCACGCCGCGGACCAGGATCTGCCGTGTCTGGCCGAGGTCGGCATGCACCCGCCCAGCCTCTACGACACCGAGTTGGCCGGTCGGCTGGCGGGATTCGACCGGGTCAACCTGGCCGCGATGGTGCAGCGGATGCTGGGCCTGGGACTGGCCAAGGGACACGGGGCCGCGGACTGGTCCAAACGGCCGCTGCCGCCCGCGTGGCTCAACTACGCCGCACTGGACGTCGAGGTGCTGCTCGAACTGCGCGAGGCCATCTCGGTCCTGCTCACCGAACAGGGCAAAACCGATTGGGCCGCACAGGAATTCGAGTTCGTCCGCACTTCCGAGGCCACCCCGACGCGTCGGGACCGGTGGCGGCGCACCTCCGGCATCCACAAGGTTCGCAACCGGCGCGCGCTGGCCGAGGTACGCGAACTGTGGAACACCCGCGACCATATCGCCCAGCGCCGCGACATCGCGCCGGGCCGGATCCTGCCCGATTCGGCGATCATCGACGCCGCCCAGGCCGACCCGAAGACCGTCGAAGAACTACTGGCGCTGCCCGTGTTCGGCGGGCCCAAACAGCGCCGCAGCGCCAAGATCTGGCTGGATGCGCTGGCCGCCGGCCGGGCCGACCCCGATCCCCCGCATGCGTCCGAACCGCAGAACGGGCCGCCCCCGGCCGTGCGCTGGAGCAGGCGCAAACCCGAGGCGGCCGCGCGCCTCGAGGCCGCGCGCAACGCACTGAGCGAGGTGTCCGAACGCGTGCATGTGCCCACCGAGAACCTGGTGTCACCGGAACTGGTCCGGCGCCTGTGCTGGGACTGGGCGCCGACAACCGACAGCGCCACGGCGGTGGCCACCGTCGAAGCGGTGCTGCGCGACGGCGGCGCACGGACCTGGCAGCGCGAGTTGGCGGTGCCCGCCCTCGCCGCGGCGCTGACCGGCGGCTAGATCAGCGTCGTCACGAATTCGAGGAAGTGCGCCGACACCTGTTCGGGCGCTTCGATCTGCGGCCAGTGACCAATGTCGTCGCCGAGCATCACCACGTCCGCGTTCGGGATGACGTCGCGGTACCGCGCGGCCATATGGGCACCCGAGTTGGGGTCGACGGGGCCGTCGATCAGCCGCATCGGCACGGCGGTCTCCCGCATCGCCCGCACCCACCTGTTGCGGTGCCGGTACCGGTCGTCGAGGAAGCGGCCGACCTTGTGCAGCACCCGCTTTCCGTCGTTGTACTCCAGAATCTGATGGAACTTCGCCATCAGCTCCGAGTCCGGTTTGGTGTGCGGCCCGAACATCTCGGCCAGCGTGGGTTCCAGCAGCCTCCGCGACAACGGGCTGCCCTGCAGCGGACTCATCAAGTCGCCCATGGGAGTTCGCGACATGAGCTTCTGCATCGCACGCGGGGTATACGCCTCGTTGAACAGGCCGCCGTTGAGCCAGGTGATCGAGTCGATGCACCAGTCGCCGTAGCTCTGTTCACCGAAATGCATGCGCGCCAACAGTTCCTGACCCACCGAGTCACCCAGATCGTGGGCCAGGATGTGCGCGTGCTCGACACCGAGGTGCCTCAGCAGCGCCTCGTGCATATCGGCGTGGTCGGCCACCGAATACTCGTACGCGCGCGGCTTGTCGGAGAAACCCATACCGATCATGTCGGGGGCGATCACCGTGAACCGCTGCGTGATCGCCGGCCAGATCAGCGACCAGTCCCACGAATTGAACGGGTAGCCGTGGATCGCCAGCAGATAGGGACCCGAGCCGGCGGGCGGACCGTCGACGCGGTAGAAGATGTCGAAACCCAGGTAGTCGAAGACCTGCCCGGCGGCTTTCCATCCCTCCAGTTCGGCGTCCATGGGCGCACCCTACCCGGCGAACCGGGCGGCCAGGAATGGTGTCGAATCCGCCATCGACGCGAGGACGGTACTGCTGTGATCGTCGTCGGGATACACCTTCAGGACCACCGGTTGACCGTTGGCCACCAGCCGGTCGTGGAAACGCAGCGTCAGATCCGGGGGCACGTCCCGGTCCTGCAGTCCGACACCCAGGAAGATCGGCCGGTCGAAACCGGCATCGGGGATGCCCATGAACTGGTCGACCGCTTCGAGATAGCCGGGGATGCCGGCCAGTGGGCCCGAGAAGAAACCGGGCACCGTCATATCGGCCAGTGCCGCGGCCAGTTCATGGACGCACACCGACTCGGCCCGGTCGGCCGCGGCACGCCCGGCCGGGGTCAGCGCCGAGTCGAGGTTCAGGTCGGGACGGGCCTCGCGCAGCGCGGCCACGATGTAGGCGGCGTAGGCGTTGGCGATCGGATCCAGGTTGGGCGGCACCGTCATCTGCGGGCCGGCCTGGCCCACCATTGCTTCGACGCCGGCCGGTGTCCCGGTGGCGACGACGCCGCGGTAGTCCAGCCCGGACCCGGCGCTGAACTCCGTGGCCCAGCGGGCGGTGGCCACGGCTGCACCCCCGCCCTGCGACTGCCCGACGACCGCCCACCTGGGCGACAGCGGCAAATCCATGTGGTGTGCCGCGATCACCGCGTCGACGATGCCGTGCGCGGTGGTCCGGGCGTTGAGGTAACTCATCAGCCCGGGGGTGCCCAGGCCGACATAGTCGGCGGCGACGACGGCGTAGCCCTGGTCGAGCCAGTGGCTCAAGTACTCGTTGTCGCGTGGACTGCGCGCGTTCGCGGACGGGGTGCAGTCGTCGCCGAGTCCGACGGTGCCGTGCGCCCAGGCGATCACCGGCCAGCCACCCTGTGGCGCTGCGGTTCTCGGTGTGAACACCGCGGCCGTGCCGACGGCGGGCCGGTCGTGCTGATCGATGCTCGCGTAGAGGATGCGATACGCCGCGGACGCGCCGCGCACCGACAGCGCGGGGTCCAGCGGCACCGTCTCGATCAGAGTGCCGGGAGGTCCGATGGGTCCGGCGTAGACCGTGGCATTCAACCCGGACCAGCTCGGCGGTGTGGCCATCGCCACACCCGTCGTCGCCAGAGCGACCAACAGGCAGATCAGCAGGGCACCAATACGTTTCAGAGGTCCTCCTGATGCCGTCGAACCGATTCGACCGTCAGTCGAGGCGTTCGCTGATCTCGGGCTCGGCCGCCGCAGCGCCCTGCGCGGCAACCCATCCGGTGATCCGCCGCGCCACATTCTGGTCGGTGAGCCCGATCTCGGCGAAGATCTCGCCGCGCGAGGCGTGCGCCAGGAACCGCTGCGGTACGCCGATGTCTCGACAGGGCACATCGATCTCGGCACGCCGCAGCGCCGCCGACACCGCCGACCCGATCCCGCCGGCCACGCCGTTGTCCTCCAGCGTCACCACCAGCTTGTGGGCGGCCGCCAGTTCCACGAGGCCGTCCGAGACGGGCAGCACCCAGCGCGGGTCGACGACCGTCACCCCGATCCCCTGGTTACGCAGCCGCTCGGCGCTGCCCAGCGCCATGCCGGCCAGCGCGCCGACGGCCACCAGCAGTACGTCGTTGCCCAGTCCGTCGGCCGGGGTGGCCAGCACATCGAGGCCGCCGGCCACACGATGCAACGCCGGAATATCCTCGCCCACATCACCTTTGGGGAAACGCAACGCGGTGGGGCCGTCGCCGACGGCGAGCGCCTCGGCCAGTTCCTCACGCAGCCGGGTGGCATCGCGCGGTGCGGCGACCCGCATGTCGGGCACGATGCCCAGCATCGCCAGGTCCCACATCCCGTTATGGCTGGCGCCGTCGGGGCCGGTGACGCCGGCCCGGTCGAGCACGATCGTGACCGGCAGCCTGTGCAGCGCGACGTCCATCATCACCTGGTCGAAGGCCCGGTTGAGGAAGGTCGAGTAGATGGCCACCACCGGGTGCAGTCCACCCATGGCCAGGCCCGCGGCCGAGGTCAGCGCGTGCTGTTCGGCGATGCCGACGTCGAACACGCGATCCGGGAACCGCTTTCCGAATTCGGCCAGACCGGTCGGTCCCGGCATCGCGGCGGTGATCCCGACGACGTCGCGGCGCTTGCCGGCGATGCGGATCAGCTCGTCGGAGAAGACGGTGGTCCAGCCCAGCGCGGCCTCGGAGGTGGCCAGGCCCGTTGCCGGGTCGATGACGCCGCAAGCGTGCATCTGCTCGTCCTCGTCGGCCTCGGCCGGACCGTAACCCATGCCCTTGCGGGTGACCACGTGCACGATCACCGGGGCGTTGAAGTCCCGCGCGCTGCGCAGCGCCGACTCGACGGCGTGCTCGTCGTGGCCGTCGATGGGCCCGACGTACTTCAGGCCCAGGTCGGTGAACATCGCCTGGGGCGACAGGGCATCCTTGAGTCCCGCCTTGACGCTGTGCATGCAGTGGTAGCAGAACTCGCCGACCATCGGAACG
Source organism: Mycobacterium sp. (assembly GCF_046330795.1). Taxonomy (GTDB): domain Bacteria; phylum Actinomycetota; class Actinomycetes; order Mycobacteriales; family Mycobacteriaceae; genus Mycobacterium. The sequence continues at coordinate 1,123,243 of NZ_JAXLSA010000001.1, forward strand.
CCGCGGACGAGATCCCGGCCCTTCTCCAGCAGCTTCTCGTAGCCCGGCTGCAGGCGCAGGGTGGCCAGGTGGTCGGCCAGCCCGCCGATGGTGGGTGCGTAGCTGCGGCCGTTGTCGTTGACGACGATCACCACGGGACGGTTGGCGGCGGCGATGTTGTTCAGCGCTTCCCAGCACATGCCACCGGTCAGGGCGCCATCGCCGACGACGGCCACCACGTGCCGGTTGCGATGCCCGGTCAGCTCGAACGCCTTGGCCAGACCGTCGGCATAGGACAGCGCCGTCGAGGCGTGGCTGGACTCGACCCAGTCGTGGTCGCTCTCCGCGCGCGACGGATATCCGGACAGACCACCCTTGCGGCGCAGCGAGTCGAAATCGCCCATCCGCCCCGTCAGCATCTTGTGCACGTAGGCCTGATGGCCGGTGTCGAAGATGATCGGGTCGTGCGGCGAGTCGAACACCCGGTGCAGAGCCAGCGTCAGTTCGACCACACCCAGGTTGGGACCGAGGTGCCCGCCGCTGGCAGCCACCTTGTGAATCAGGAAATCCCTGATCTCGTGAGCCAGATCATCGAGCTGGGATTGGGAAAGGTGCTGCAGATCTGCGGGTCCGCGGATCTGTTCAAGCATCCGACCAGTGTACTCGAGCAACCTGGGTTCAGCCGGATGGCGGCCCGTGCGTCCCGTAGACATCGGGGATGCCGTCGTTGTCTGTGTCGGCGGTCTCGGCGGCGTGTATCCGCCGGTACGCGGCGTTGCGGCCGAGCAGAACGAGCGCGGCCAACAGCCCCGCGGCCAGCGACCCGAGCAGCACGGCGACCTTGACGTCCTCGCCCTCCGGCGTGCCGTGGCCGAACGCCAATTCGCCGATCAGCAGTGAGACGGTGAAGCCGATCCCCGCCAGCAGCGCGACCCCGAGCACGTCGCGCCAGGCCAGGTCGTCGTCGAGGCGGGCGTGGGTGAACCGGGCCGCCAGATACGTGGTGAGGAACACGCCCACCGGTTTGCCCACCACCAGTCCCGCCAGCACCCCGAGGGTCACGGGATCACCCATCGCGGCCAGCAATCCCGCCCAACCGCTGACGGTCACACCGGCGGCGAAGAAGGCGAACACGGGAACCGCGACGCCGGCCGACAGCGGCCGCATCCGGTGCTCGAAGTGTTCGGCGGCGGCGTGCGGACCCAGCACCGGTACGGCGAAACCCAACAGCACCCCGGCGACCGTCGAATGCACGCCGCTGGCGTGCATGAGCGCCCACGCGACGACGGCCAGTGGAACCAGGACCCACCACATTCGGACCCCGCGCCGCACGGCCAGTCCGAAGACGGCGATCAGCGCCAGCGCGCCGATCAGTGGCAGCGGCGCCAGATGGTCGGTGTAGAACACCGCGATCACGATGATCGCAAGGAGGTCGTCGACCACCGCGAGGGTGAGCAGGAAGGTCCGCAGCGCCGCCGGCAGGTGGGTGGAGATGACCGCGAGCACCGCCAGCGCGAACGCGATGTCGGTGGCCGTCGGGACCGCCCATCCGTCCAACGTGTCCGGGGAACCGGCCGCCAGGTTGACCGCGACGTAGACCGCCGCGGGAACGACCATGCCGCCGACCGCGGCCAGGATCGGCAGCGCCGCGCGGGCGGGGTCGCGCAGATCCCCGGCAACGAACTCGCGCTTGAGCTCCAGCCCGACCACGAAGAAGAAGATGGCCAGCAGACCGTCGGCCACCCATGCCGACACCGACAGGTCCAGGTGCAGCGCACGCGGACCGATCACGGTCTCCGAGACCCGGTGGTAGGCAGCCGAATACGGGGAGTTGGCCCACAGCAGGGCCGCACCCGCCGCGATCAGCAGCAGGATGCCGCCCACCGTCTCCTTGCGCAGGATGTCGGTGACGCGGCGGGTCTCCGGCCAGGATTCCCGGGTGAGCAGGCGCCCACCGAAGATCGGTCGTGCCATCGATCGAACCTAACAGGGCTGCGGTCAGCGGGTGAGCAGGGCGATGCACTCGACGTGGTGCGTCAGCGGGAAGGCGTCGAACACCCGCAGGCGCTCCACGGTGTAGCCCTGCCCGAGGTAGAGCCCGATGTCCCGCGCGAAGGACGCTGCCTCACAACCGATGTGGATCACTCGCGGCACGCCGGCCGACGCCACCTGCTCGACAACCTCGCGGCCGGCGCCCGCGCGCGGCGGGTCCAGCACGGCGACCTCTATTTTCGCGGCTGCACCGGTCAGCGCCGGCAGCGCCTTGCGGACCGAATCGGTGACGAAACGCACCTGCGGCAGATCGGCCAGTGCCGCCCGGCCCGCCCTGGCGCCGGACCGCGAGGTGTCCACGCTGACCACCTGCCCGGCGGGTCCGGCGCGCTCGGCCAGGGCCGCCGCGAACAACCCGGCTCCGCCGTAGAGGTCCCATGCGGTTGCGCCGGGTTCGATTGCGGCCCAGTCGGTCACGAGTTGGCTGTAGACACCGGCGGCGTCGCGGTGCGACTGCCAGAACGCGGTCACCGGAAGCGTCCAGCGTCGATCCCCGACCCGCTGTACCGCGGCGTACTCGCCGGCCAGCACCCGCGGCCGGCGCTCCCCGCCGCTGGCCACGACATGCCGCGCACCATCGTCGTCGAGCACCACGTGCAGCTGGTCTCCCACCCGCGCGCCGTCGACGGGCAGATCATCGAGCATGCCGGCGGACAGCTGGGCACAACGCAGGTCGGTCACCAGTTCAGCGCTGTGGTAGCGGTGGAAGCCGGGCCGGCCGTCGGCACCGACCTCGAGACGCACCCGGGTCCGCCAGCCGGTTGCCCCGCCGGGGCCGACGGGCTCGGCCGCGCCGGTCCAGGCGAACCCGCCGAGGCGCTGCAGCTGATTGGCCACCACCTCGCCCTTGATCGTGCGCAACGCGACGGGATCCGCGAACGCCATGTCGCAGCAGCCCGCACCGTCGACGCCGGCGATCGGGCACAGCGATTCGATGCGCTCGGACGCGGGTTCCAGGATCTCCACCGCTACGGCGTGCCAATAGGATCCGCGTTGATCGACGACCCGGGCCCGCACCGTCTCGCCCGGCAGCGCGTAGCGCACGAACACCACTCGGCCGTCGTCCCCGCGCGCCACGCAGCTGCCGCCGTTGGCGGGCGCACCGGCGGTCAGTGTCAGCAGACTCAATCCAGGATTCCCCGTCTGGCATCGCCCGGCGCCGACTGGGGCTGCAACGTCTTCAGTCGCTCGGACGAATTCAATTGCCACGGAACGGAAGTCACCATGACGTTGGGCTCGAACAGCAGCCGGCCCTTGAGCCGCAGTGCGCTCTGATTGTGCAGGATGCCCTCCCACCAGTGCCCCACCACGTATTCGGGGATGAACACCGTCACCACCGTGCGCGGTGAGTCCTTGGTGATGCGCTTGACGTAATCCAGTACGGGGCGGGTGATTTCGCGGTACGGCGAGGCGACCACCTTGAGCGGCACACTGATGTCGCTCTCCTGCCATCTGTGCACCAGTTGTTTGGTCTCACCGTCGTCGACGCTGACCGTGATGGCCTCCAGGACGTCGGGCCGGGTGGCCCGCGCGTAGGCCAGCGCCCGCAGCGTCGGCAGGTGCAGCTTGGACACCAGCACCACGGCGTGGTTGCGGCTGGGCAGCACGATGTCGTCGACCTCGGACTCCTGGTTCGCCAACTCCCGGCTCACGGCGGCGTAGTGCCGGTGGATGAGCTTCATGATGACGAACAGTGCGGTCATCGCCACGATCGCGATCCACGCCCCGGCGAGGAACTTGGTGACCAGCACCACCAGCAGAACCGTTCCCGTGCAGAGGAATCCGATGGTATTGACCACCCGCGAGCGAATCATCTGTCGGCGCACCGCCGGGTCGGTCTCGGTCTTCAGGTGGCGGGTCCAGTGCCGCACCATGCCGATCTGGCTGAGCGTGAACGACACGAACACCCCGACGATGTACAGCTGGATCAGCGCGGTGACCTCGGCCTTGAACGCGACCACGAACGCGATGGCGGCGAACGCCAGGAACAGGATGCCGTTGGAGAACGCCAGCCGGTCACCGCGGGTGTGCAGCTGCCGGGGCAGATAGCTGTCCTGGGCCAGGATCGACCCCAGCACCGGGAAACCGTTGAACGCGGTGTTGGCGGCCAGCACCAGGATCAGCGCGGTCACGACGGTGATCAAGATGAATCCGAGATGGAAGCTGCCGAACACGGCCTGCGCCAGCTGGGCCACCAGCGTCTTCTGGTGATAGCCGGCCGGCGCACCCTCCAGCTGGGTCGCGGGGTCGTCGACGATCTGCACACCGAGTTTCTCGGCCAGCACGATGATGCCCATCAGCAGCGCCACCGCGATGGAGCCCAGCATCAGCAGCGTCGTCGCGGCGTTCTTGGACTTCGGCTTCTGGAAGGCCGGGACGCCGTTGCTGATCGCCTCCACGCCGGTCAGCGCCGCGCAGCCCGACGAGAACGACCGGGCGACCAGGAAGACCAACGCGAAGCCGAGCACGTCGCCGTGCTCGGCGTGCATCGTGAAGCCGGCCGACTCCGCGCGGATCGGATCGCCCAGCACGTAGATCCGGAACATCCCGTAGCCCAGCATGATGAACATGCCGACGATGAAGGCGTAGGTCGGGATGGCGAACGCGGTGCCCGATTCGCGGATACCACGCAGGTTCATCGACATCAGCAGCAGGATCGCCACCACCGCGAACCACATCTTGTGCTGCGCGATGTACGGTACCGCCGAACCGATGTTGGACATCGCGGAAGCCATCGAAACCGCAACGGTCAGAACGTAATCCACCATCAGCGCACTGGCCACCGTCAACCCGGCCGTCGGCCCCAGGTTGGTGGTCACCACTTCGTAGTCACCGCCGCCGGACGGGTAGGCGTGCACGTTCTGCCGGTAGCTGGCCACCACCACCAGCATCACGAAGGCGACCGCCAGCCCGATCCACGGCGTCAGTGCGTAGGCCGACAGCCCCGCCACCGAGAGCACCAGGAAGATCTCCTCGGGCGCGTAGGCCACCGAGGACATCGCATCGGAGGCGAACACGGGCAGGGCGATGCGCTTGGGCAGCAACGTGTGGCCCAATTTGTCGCTGCGGAACGGCTGTCCCAGAACAAGGCGTCGAGCGGCCGTCGATAATTTGGACACGAGGACCAAGGGTATGCCTAAGCCATCACGCCTGTAGCGTTCCGCGTACGGTCTTCATACGAGCGAGCGGCCGAGCCGAAAGGACACCTGGTGCGCGTAGTGGTGATGGGGTGCGGTCGGGTCGGCGCGTCGCTGGCCGGCGCCCTGGACCGGATCGGCCATGAGGTCGCCGTCATCGACCGTGACAGCAGCGCATTCCAGCGCCTGAGCCCCGATTTCACCGGCGAGCGGGTGCTGGGCATGGGCTTCGATCGCGACGTGCTCCTGCGGGCCGGCATCGAGGGCGCGGGCGCGTTCGCGGCGGTTTCCTCGGGCGACAATTCCAACATCATCTCGGCCCGGGTGGCGCGCGAGACGTTCGGCGTACAACGCGTGGTGGCGCGCATCTACGACGCCGGCCGCGCACAGGTCTACGAACGGCTGGGCATCCCCACCGTGGCCACCGTGCCGTGGACCACCGACCGTCTGCTCAACGCCCTCGTGCAGGAATCCGAGACCGCCAAATGGCGGGATCCGACCGGGAATGTCGCAGTCGCCGAGGTGGTGCTGCACGACGACTGGTTCGGCCACCGCGTCACCGACCTCGAGACGACCACCGGGGCGCGGGTCGCGTTCCTGATCCGGTTCGGCGCGGGGGTGCTGCCCGAGGCCAAGACCGTCATCCAGGCCAGCGATCAGGTGTACATCGCCGCGGTGTCCGGGCACGTCGCCGAGGCGGTGGCGATCGCCGCGATGCCGCCCCCGGCGGACCTCGGCGAGGAGGCCCACTGATGCCCATCGTTTTCTCCGCGAGCGTCCGTGTTCGTACGCGACACGCCGGGCTCCCGTGTACAAAGCCGGACACTCGGGCCGTAGGAGTGCGCTCATGAAGGTCGCCATCGCCGGAGCCGGAGCGGTCGGGCGATCCATCGCCCGCGAACTGATCGAGAGCGACCACGACGTGTCGCTCATCGAACGCAACGCCGATCACATCGACGTCGACGCCATCCCCGGCGCGCACTGGCGCCTGGGCGACGCGTGCGAACTCAGCCTGCTCGAGTCGGTCAAACTCGAGGAGTTCGACGTGGTCATCGCCGCCACGGGCGACGACAAGGCCAACGTGGTGCTGTCGCTGCTGGCCAAGACCGAGTTCGCCGTGTCGCGGGTGGTGGCCCGGGTCAACGACCCGCGCAACGAGTGGCTGTTCGACGAATCCTGGGGCGTCGACGTCGCGGTGTCGACACCGCGCATGCTGGCCTCGCTGGTCGAGGAGGCGGTGTCGATCGGCGACCTCGTGCGCATCATGGAGTTCCGCAAGGGTGCGGCCAACCTGGTGGAGATCACGCTGCCCGACGACACCCCCTGGGGTGGGCGTCCTGTCCGCAAGCTCGAATTGCCCAGGGACGCAGCGCTGGTGACCATCCTGCGCGGCAACCGGGTGATCGTGCCCGAGCCCGACGAGCCCCTCGAGGGCGGCGATGAACTGCTGCTCGTCGCCGCCGCGGAGGTCGAGGACGAATTGCGGGCGATCCTGCTGCCGACGGTCTAGTCCGGAAAGGCGGCGTGCACGGCGCGCTGCGCCGACTTGATCGCGAAATACGTTGCCAGTGCTGCCACTCCGGTCAGCGGCCAGCCCATCGCGATGCGGGCGGCGGCCAGCCAGCCCGTCCGGTCCATGTCATACAACTGGTGCTGGACCAGGAACCGCGCGGCGAACACGACCACCCAGGTGAAGGTCGCCACGTCGAAGGCCGTGACGGCGCGGCGGACCGATCGCCAGCGGTAGCCGTGTCCGTTGACCCAGCTCCAGACGTAGCCGACGACCGGCCGGCGGATCAGGATCGACAGCCCGAACACCGCCGCCCAGAACAGCGACATCCAGATCCCCAGCAGGAAATAGCCCTTGGCCGCCCCGACGTACCAGGCGATCAGCGCGCAGAAGCCGACCCCGATGAAGCCCGATACGGCGGGCTGGACGGACTCATGCCGGACCAGCCGCCAGGCCAGGATCAGCGCGGCGACGATCAGCGCGGTGATGATCGCCGGCAGCAGACCGAACATGGAAGAAACGGGAACGAACACCACCACGGGCAGTGACGAGTAGATCAGTCCGGCGACGCCGCCCATCTGAGCCAGCAGGGCCTGCCCGCCGGTTTGGTCGTCCGCCAAGATCAGCGCTGAATTTCGTAGTGCGGGTTGTAGATCGCCTTGGCGCCGTTCTCCAGCTTGCCCAGCCGGCCGCGCACCCGCAGCGTGCGTCCGGACTCGATGCCGGGGATCCGGCGCTGACCCAGCCAGACGAGCATCACCGCGTCGGTGCCGTCGAACAACTCGGCGCGCACGCCGCCCGCACACCCCTTGGCGTTGGCCTCCACGCTGCGCAGCGTGCCGACCATCGTGACCTCCTGGCCGCGCTCGCAGTCGATGGCCCGGTGGGCGCCGGTACAGGCGGCCTTGTCGGTCAGTTCCTCGACATCACGCTGTTCAGGATCCTCCGTCAGGCGACGGGTGAGCCGGCGCAGATAACCTTCGGCCGTGGCCATGGCTTCTCCTGAAAAACTCAACGGATCCCGGGTTAGCGGATCACCGCTTTCCGCGATGACGTTAGCCACGGTAGACCCGTTCGTTCCGGAATGCACATGCGGTGCACGATCGTCCTATGAGTGTTGAACTTCGCGGGGTGCCGACCGTTCTGCTGCCGGGCACCGGCTCCGATGACGACTACGTCTACCGGGCGTTCGCGCCGGCGTTGCACTCCGTCGGCGCGGTGGTGATCCCGCACACACCGCAGCCGGCCGGACTGATCGCCGGTTATCACCGGGCGCTCGACGACGCGTCCCGCGACGGCCCGATCGCCGTCGCCGGCGTGTCATTGGGAGCCGCCGTGGCCGTCGCCTGGGCGATCGCGCATCCGTCGCGCACGGTGGCCGTGCTGGCCGCGCTGCCCGCCTGGACGGGGAAACCCGACGCCGCCCCGGCGGCGCTGGCCGCGCTCCACACGGCCGGCGAATTGCGGCGCGACGGCCTGGTGGCCACCACGACGCGGATGCGCGAATCCAGCCCGCCCTGGCTGGCCGACGAGCTGACCCGGTCATGGCTGGGTCAGTGGCCGGATCTGCCGGACGCCATGACGGAGGCGGCGGGGTTCGTCGCACCGACCACCGCGGAGCTGTCCGCCATGACCACACCGATGGGGGTCGTATCGGCCTCCGACGACCCGGTGCATCCGCTGGAGGTAGGGGTCGAGTGGGTGGCCGCGGCCCCGAATGCATCGCTGCGGACGGTCACGCTCGACGACATCGGCGCGGACGCCGGCGCGCTGGGTGCGGCCTGCCTGGCCGCCCTGGCCGACGTGTGACGGCGCGGGCCTCGGTCAGCCCCCGGTCACACCGCGGAACTGCTGCATGGCCGAACCCTGGCTGCGCCGTGCGACCGGTTCGGAAGCGGGTTCGGTCGGCACCGGCGGAACTGGCGGACCGGCCGGCGCAGCGGTGGGTGGCTGGCCCTGCTGCGCCTGGGCGGCGGCTTGTGCGGCGGCGGCCCGCAACTGCTCGAGCATGGGCTCGGGCAACTGCACCGGCAGCGGCGTACGCACCGGAAGTGGCGTGCTGTCGCGCCGAACGACGGTGTCCACCAACGTCTTCCGCGCTTCGGCGGCCAGCGCGTTGAACGTCTCCCGCGGACCGTTGACCACGCACCTGATCATCCAGCGGTAGCCGTCGACGCCGATGAACCGCACCGCACCCTCGCTCAGGCCGACGACCTCACGGCCCCACGGTCCGGTTTCGATCGAGACGTTGGGCGTGTCCTTGCGCAACGCATCCGCGAGCTCGGACGCCACCTCCCGCCACAGCCCGGCGCTCTTGGGCGCCGCGTAGGCGGCCACCGTGAACCGGCCGTTGGGGGTGATCACCCACACCGCACTGGGTGCGCCCGTCTCGTTCAGCTCGACCTGCACCTGGCCGGCGTCGGGCATCGGGATGAGCACCGATCCCAGATCCAGCCGCCCGACGGCCGCGGTTTCCGGGTCGTCGAAGTCCTCGAGGTCGAAGGGGCCCTCGAGCTCCCCGCCGGCGGCGGGCTCGTCGCCCTGGACGTCCCCGCGGCCGACCGGAACGACGGCGTCCGTGCCGTCGGCCTCGTTGTCCTGCTTCGAATGTTTCTGCTTACCGAACGCCATCAGAGACTCGCATGTCCTCCCGATGAGCCGTGGCCTCCGTCGCCACGGGTCGTGCCGCCCAGCCCGGCCTCGTCGAAGGATTGCACCTCGACAAGTTCCGGAAGTTCGACACGCTGAACCAATAATTGTGCGATCCGATCCCCCCGGCTGATCCGGATGGGCTGGGTCGGATCGAGATTGATCAACGACACCTTGATCTCGCCGCGATAGCCGGCATCGATGGTGCCGGGACTGTTCACGATCGAAAGTCCCACGCGCGCCGCGAGTCCCGACCGCGGGTGCACCAGGCCCACCATTCCCTCGGGAATCGCCACCGCGAGTCCCGTCGGCACCAGCTCCCGGTGACCCGGGCCCAGTTCGACGTCGACGGCACTGAACAGATCGACACCGGCGTCGCCCGGATGGGCGCGCGCCGGCAACGGCAGCTCCTGGTCGAGGCGGACGACCGCGAGACGGGTGGACACGAGGCCACAGACTACCCTTGGCCGCGTGCCCGATTCGCGTGTCGCCCCGCAGACCGTGCGGTACCGCGAGCGGCTGTGGGTGCCGTGGTGGTGGTGGCCGGCCGGATTCGGCGTGGCAGCGGTGATCGCCGCCGAAGTGAACATGGGTGTGCGCACGCTGCCCGACTGGCTGCCCTACGCCATCCTGTTCGCGGTCGCCACCGGCGTGTTGCTCTGGCTGGGCCGCTCGGAGGTGCGCGTCACCATCGGCGCCGACGACACCGAGTTGTGGGCCGGGCAGGCGCACCTGCCCGCCTCGGTGATCACCCGGTCCGCCTCGGTGCCCGCATCGGCGAAATCAGCGGCGTTGGGCCGTCAGCTCGACCCGGCAGCTTTCGTGGCGCACCGCGCCTGGGTGGGGCCGCTGGTGTTGGTGGTGCTCGACGATCCCGATGACCCGACGCCGTACTGGCTGCTCAGCACCCGACATCCGGACCGGGTGCTCTCCGCGCTGCGGAGCTGACCCAGCTCCTCCGCGCCTCGTACCTCGGCGCTGCGTCGACGCGACTCAGCCCGAATCGTCTCGCTCCTCCGCGCCTCGTACCTCGGCGCTGCGTCGACGCGACTCAGCCCGAATCGTCTCGCTCCTCCGCGCCTCGTACCTCGGCGCTGCGTCGACTCGACTCAGGCCGCGCAGTCGGTGCAGATCATCACGCCGTTCTTCTCGGTGGCGAGTCTGCTGCGGTGTTGGACCAGGAAACAGCTCGAACAGGTGAACTCGTCGGCCTGCTTCGGGACCACCCGCACGGAAAGCTCTTCACCGGACAGATCAGCACCGGGTAGTTCGAAGTTCTCGGCGGATTCGGACTCGTCGACATCGACGACGGCGGACTGCGCTTCGTTGCGGCGGGCCTTCAGTTCTTCGAGTGAATCCTCGGAAACATCGTCGGTCTCGGAGCGCCGTGGGGCGTCATAGTCGGTAGCCATCTCGTCTTCCCCTCTGGAATCCCCGCGCGCAAGTCCTTGCGACAGAGCTTTGTACCAGTGCCGAACGTCATCACCAAACGATTCGTGCCCGGAACCTGCGGTCTTCAAGTGTGATTTACGTCACATATGGAGACATTTCGCAATCCCCCAGTTCAGGACGGGTGCTCTAGAGTGCAGGCGTGGTTGCGCACATCACAGAAGGCACGGCCTTCGACAAGCGGGGATTGCCGTTCCGGCGGCGGAACATCTGGCCGGGCGTCATTGCTGCGGTGGCACTCACCGTCGTCACAGGGATCATCTGGCTGATCGCCCTGACCCGGCCGGCCGAGGTCCATCAGGCCGCGGTGTGCAACGAGCCGCCGCCTGCCGCCGACGCCAACGCCCCAACCCTGGGCAAGCAGGTGTCGCCCACCACCATGGCCTCGGTGACCCCCGCCAAACTCGCCTCCACCAAGATCCGCGTCCTCAACGCCAGCGGTCATGGCGGCCAGGCCGCCGAGGTCTCCTCGGCGCTCCGCGATCTCGGCTTCGCTCAGCCGACAGCGGCCAACGACCCCGTCTACAACAACACCAAGCTGAGCTGCCAGGGACAGATCCGCTTCGGCGACAACGGCAAGGCCGCCGCGGCCGCGCTTTGGCTGGTCGCCCCGTGTACCGAACTGTTCTCCGACGGGCGCGACGACGATTCCGTCGACCTGGCCGTGGGCACCGACTTCACCACGCTCACCCACAACGACGACATCGACGCGGTACTGGCCGGCCTGCGGCCCGACGCCACCGAGCCCGCCGACCCCGCGCTGATCGCGAAGATCCACGGGGCCAGCTGCTAGCTGCCGGCCACTCCCGGCAGCGGCCCCAGGGCGCCGCAGCGCGCCAGCGCCGCGCACAGCGCGTCGGCGACCCCCGGCGCGGCGGCCAGCGTCAGACCGAGCGGTTCACCGGGCGCGGGCAGCCGGACCACCGCACCCGCCTCGGCCGCGATCAGCGCGCCGGCGGCCCAGTCCCACACGTTGAGTCCGTGCTCGTAGTGCGCATCCAGGCGGCCCGCGGCCACCATGCACAGATCCAGCGCCGCCGAGCCCAGCCGCCGCACGTCGCGCACCTGCGGCAGCAGCTGCGCCAGCAGTCGGCCCTGGGCCGTGCGGCGGGCGGGTGCATACCCGAATCCGGTGCCCAGCAATGTCATTCCCAGATCGGTCGCCCCGGTGCAGGACAGTCGCCGGCGGCCCGCGGGGCCCCGGACGTGGGCACCGCCGCCCAGTGCGGCCGAGTAGATCTCACCGGTGCTCACGTCGGCGACCGCGCCGGCCAGCGACACCCCGTCGACCTGAGCGGCCACCGACACCGCGAAGACCGGGATCCCGTACACGAAGTTGACGGTGCCGTCGACCGGGTCGACCACCCAGGTGACGGTTCCGGCGCCGATGGCGCCCGGGCCACCGCGCTCCTCCCCCAGCACCACGTCGCCGGGCCGCAGTTCGGCGACCCGGCGGCGCAGCAGTTCCTCGGTCTCGGTGTCGACCACGGTGACCGGGTCCGTCGGGGTGCTCTTGGCGGATACCGCACCGCTCACCCCGGGACCGTCGGGCGACTCCGCCCCGAACACCTCCCGGCGGCGGGTCGCCACATAGCCGGCCGCCTCGGCGGCCAGCTGTTCGGCAGTGATGCGCAGGGTCTCCGGTTGTCCGGTGGGGGCGGTCACCGCACCATCGCACCACAGATCGGCGCCCGAATCGCCCGGCAGCCCACCAAGATTGCGGCCACGCACTAGGGTTTTGTCGCACTCAGGTTTCAGTCGCTGACCACCCGCCCCGCCGAGGAGCCACCATGACCGAATCCAGCCCGATGAACCGCAGCTTCGGGATCGACGTCGGCGGCAGCGGCGTCAAGGGCGGCATCGTGGATCTGGACACCGGCCAGCTGATCGGCGACCGGTTCAAGCTGCCCACCCCCCAGCCCTCGACCCCCGACGCGGTCGCCGCGACGATCGCCAAGGTGGTCGAGCACTTCGACTGGACCGGCCCGCTGGGCGTGACCTACCCCGGCGTCATCACCCACGGCGTCGTCCGGACCGCCGCCAACGTCGACAAGACCTGGATCGGGACCGACGTCAACGCCGTCTACAGCCGAGCGCTGGGGGGCCGTCCGGTGACGGTCCTCAACGACGCCGACGCCGCCGGCCTGGCCGAGCAGCGGTTCGGCGCCGGCAAGGACGTCGACGGTGTGATCGCGCTGCTGACCTTCGGAACCGGCATCGGCTCGGCGGTCATCCACCACGGATTGCTGCTGCCCAACACCGAATTCGGCCATATCGAGGTCGGCGGCAAGGAAGCCGAACACCGCGCCGCGTCCTCGGTCAAGGAGAACAAGGACTGGAGCTACGAGCGCTGGACCCGGGAGGTCACCAAGGTGCTGGTAGCGGTGGAGAACGCGATCTGGCCGGATCTCATCATCGTCGGCGGCGGCATCAGCCGGAAGGCCGACAAGTGGGTCCCGCTGTTGAAGAACCGCACACCGGTGGTCGCCGCGGCCCTGCAGAACTCGGCGGGCATCGTCGGTGCGGCGATGGCCGCCGTGGACGCCGGCCACTGAGCCGACCGGATTCCCGCGCCGAATCGACCAGCTTGGCGCGGAGCGGGCTGTTTCTGTCGTTACAATGGTCGAGGCGGCCGCAACACGGATAGCGGCGAAGCTCCCCGCAGAGATCACCCGCCGACAGTCCACATAGCCGACCCTGTGGTGGCGCGCGCCCATGCCCACTGCAGCCCCGCAGACCGAAAGGGTGTACGTGGCAGCCACGAAGGCAAGCCCGGCGACCGAAGAGCCGGTGAAGCGCACCGCCACCAGAGCAACCCCCGCCAAGCGGGCCAGTGCAGAACCGAAGGCAGCGGCCAAGGCCCCGGCCGCGCCGGCCAAGCGCGCCACCAAGGCCGCCGCCGCAACCGCTGGCAAGGCCCCGGCCAAGGCCCCCGCGAAGCGCGCCACCAAGGCAGCCGCCAAGGCCCCGGCCAAGGACGGCGCCGCACCCCGGACACGTGCGAAGAAGGCCACCGCCGCCGATGGCGCCGCCGAAGGTGTCGTCGAGGAAGATCTCGACAACGACGTCGAGGATCTGGACTCCGAGCCCACCGAGCTCGAGGACGATGCCGATCTCGACGTCGAGGACGATCTGGAAGACCTCGAGGACGACGCCGAGGAGGCCGGCGCCGGATCCGACGACGAGGAATCCGACGATGCGGGCGATTCCGACGAGGCCCCCGAGGCCGGCGCGGCCGCCAATGGCAAGCCGGCCGGCGCGGCAGCCGGCGACGAGGAGGAGATCGCCGAGCCGTCCGAGAAGGACAAGGCCTCGGGCGATTTCGTCTGGGACGAGGAAGAATCCGAGGCGCTGCGCCAAGCCCGCAAGGACGCCGAGCTGACGGCCTCGGCCGACTCGGTACGCGCCTACCTCAAGCAGATCGGCAAGGTGGCGCTCCTCAACGCCGAGGAGGAGGTCGAGCTCGCCAAACGCATCGAGGCCGGCCTGTACGCCACCCAGCTGATGGGCGAACTCACGGAGAAGGGCGAGAAGCTGCCCGCCGCCCAGCGCCGGGACATGATGTGGATCTGCCGCGACGGCGACCGCGCCAAGAATCACCTGCTCGAGGCCAACCTGCGCCTGGTGGTGTCCCTGGCCAAGCGCTACACCGGCCGCGGCATGGCGTTCCTGGACCTGATCCAGGAGGGCAATCTCGGCCTGATCCGCGCCGTCGAGAAGTTCGACTACACCAAGGGCTACAAGTTCTCCACCTATGCGACCTGGTGGATCCGCCAGGCCATCACCCGCGCGATGGCCGACCAGGCCCGCACCATCCGCATCCCGGTGCACATGGTCGAGGTCATCAACAAGCTCGGCCGCATCCAGCGCGAGCTGCTCCAGGACCTGGGTCGCGAGCCCACGCCCGAAGAGCTGGCCAAGGAAATGGACATCACGCCGGAGAAGGTGCTGGAGATCCAGCAGTACGCGCGTGAGCCGATCTCACTGGACCAGACCATCGGCGACGAGGGCGACAGCCAGCTCGGCGATTTCATCGAGGACAGCGAAGCCGTGGTGGCCGTCGACGCCGTCAGCTTCACGCTCCTGCAGGACCAGCTCCAGTCGGTGCTCGAGACGCTGTCCGAACGTGAGGCGGGTGTGGTCCGGCTGCGGTTCGGTCTGACCGACGGTCAGCCGCGCACCCTGGACGAGATCGGCCAGGTCTACGGGGTCACCCGTGAACGGATCCGCCAGATCGAGTCGAAGACGATGTCGAAGCTGCGGCACCCCAGCCGGTCGCAGGTCCTGCGCGACTACCTCGACTAGCGGCGCCGACGTGGCCAAGACACCACCGCCGGCGCTCATCGCCGCCGTCAACGCGTTCCGGGCCGGGCTCGACCGGCTGCACAAGGCGACCGTTCCCAACAGCGTCGCGGCCATGGAGTTGGGATTCGGCGCGTGGCTGACCCAGGCGCTGAACGCCGCCGTGCGGCTGGGCATCCCCGATGAACTCGCGAACGGTCCGCTGACCGCGGACGAGGTGGCGCGCCGGGTGGGCGCGGATCCGGATGCCACCTACCGGCTGATGCGCGCACTCGCCAGTCGCTCGGTGTTCAAACTGCGGCGCGACGGCCGATTCGCACTGACCCGGATCGGCCGTGCCCTGGTCTCCGGCGAGGCGACCAGCATGGCGCCGATGATCGCGTTCATCGGCAGCCGGCCGCACTGGGAGCACTGGGGCGATCTGGAGCACTCGGTGCGCACCGGCCAGACGGCGGTGTCGCGGGTGCGCGGGATGGAGTTCTTCGACTATCTGGACACCGAACCCGACTTCGCCCGGGTGTTCAACGACGCGATGACCGGAACGTCCACCGTCGCGATCGAAAATGCCGTTCCCGCATACGATTTCAGTAACTTTCGCCGGATCGTCGACGTTGGTGGCGGACATGGCGCGCTGCTGTCGGCGGTGCTGCGGGCCGCGCCCGCCGCCCGCGGAGTGCTGTTCGACCTGCCGTCGGTCGTGGCCGACGCCTCCGACACCGACGGTCCGCTGACGGTCGCCGGTGTCGCGCAGCGATGCGATGTCGAGGGCGGGTCGTTCTTCGAGTCGGTGCCCGCCGACGGCGACGCGTACCTGCTCAAGACGATCATCCACGACTGGGACGACGAACGCGCCCTCGAGATCCTGCGGAAGATCCGCGGCGCCATCGCCCCCGGCGGCAAGGTGCTGCTGTTCGAGATGGTGCTGCCCGAGGGCGCGCCCGGCCATCTGGGTCTGCTGCTGGATCTGGAGATGCTGGTGTCCGCCGGCGGCAAGGAGCGCACCCAGCGCGAGTACGCCGACCTGCTGGCACGCGCGGGCTTCCGGCTCAACCGGGTGCTGCCCACCCCGACCCCGCTGGCGATCATCGAAGCAATCCCGGCCTGACATTCCCCGATAGGGCAAGCTGAGCGGCGTGAACGTCGATGCGCTGCTGCAGACGATCCCGCCGGTTGCGGTGTATCTGGTCGTCGGGCTGGTGATCGGGCTGGAAAGCCTCGGCATCCCGCTGCCCGGCGAGATCGCGTTGGTCAGCGCCGCGCTGCTGGCATCGCGTCACACGCTCGACATCAGCCCGGTCGCGGTGGGAGCGGCCGCGACGGTGGGCGCGATCGTCGGCGACACCATCGGATATTCGATCGGCCATCGCTACGGGCTGGGATTGTTCGAACGTCTCGGACGCCGGTTCCCGAAACACTTCGGGCCCGGGCACGTCGCGCTGGCCAAGCAGCTGTTCGCCCGCTGGGGCGGGTGGGCGGTGTTCTTCGGCCGCTTCGTCGCGCTGCTGCGGATCCTGGCGGGGCCGCTGGCCGGCGCGCTGAAGATGCCCTATCCGAGGTTCCTGGTCGCCAACGCCTCCGGCGCGGTGCTGTGGGCCGGCGGCACCACGGCCGTCGTGTACTACCTGGGCCTGGCCGCCGAACGCTGGCTGGCGCGGTTCTCCTGGATCGCCCTCGTGGTGGCCGTGCTGGTCGGCGTCGCGGGGACGTTGCTGCTGCGCGAACGCACGCGAAACCTGATCGCGGAGCTCGAAGCCGAGCACGACTGGGACTCACTGCGGCGGCAGCACCACGAATGACCGTGCGGAGGGTCTCGTCGGGTTCGGAGTACGAAGACATTGTCGGCTATTCACGGGCGGTGCGTCAGGGACCTTTCGTCGCGGTGGCCGGCACCACCGCACCGGGCCCCGACGTGGCGGCCCAGACCCGAGAGGTGTTGCGGCGCATCGGATCAGCACTGCAGGAGGTCGGGGCGGAGCTGTCCGACGTGGTTCGCACCCGCATCTTCGTGACCGACATCGGCCAGTGGGCGGCGGTCGGATCGGCACACCGCGAGGTGTTCGGCGACATTCGTCCCGCGGCGACCATGGTCCAGGTGGCGGCGTTGATCTCCCCCGATCTGCTGGTCGAGATCGAGGCCGATGCCTATGTCGCCGACAGCGGCGAGAAGGTCCCGTCGGGCCCCGAAACGTAGTCTGTGAC
The DNA here is from genome assembly GCF_046330795.1 of Mycobacterium sp. GTDB lineage: Bacteria > Actinomycetota > Actinomycetes > Mycobacteriales > Mycobacteriaceae > Mycobacterium. The sequence goes on from NZ_JAXLSA010000001.1 coordinate 1,140,520, forward strand.
AGCAATCACAGCGGCCGTCGGCAGCGGTCCGTAGAGATGTGGGAAGAGCATCCCGGACGGGTCCGTGGGCACGCCGGGCTCCCAGCGCAGCGGCGCATTCAGCGCATCGGGATTCAGGTACAGCAGTACCAGATCCCGTCGGCCGGCAAACAGCCGGTTGGCCGGCAGGTGTACCTGCTCAACGGTCGAAAGATGAACGAAACCGACGTCGGACAGTGATGCCGGACGGTGCTCCCCAGCAGACGAGGCGGCCTGCCATTCGGCACGGCCGCACAGGTGCACCAGCGTGGGTGGAGAAGCTGCCATAGGACCAGCGTGCCCGATCCGCAAATTGTGCTCTCGGTGAAACACGACACACCCGAGAACGGATGGGGAACAACGCCGAAACGCCGAACGTCTGACACAGTAGTAACCACCCGAGGAACGGAGGCGCCATGACCGCAACTCTGATTAGTCCCGAACTGACCCGGGCTGATCGCTGCGACCGCTGCGGTGCCGCCGCCCGCGTGCGCGCGAAGCTCCCCTCGGGAGCCGAACTGCTGTTCTGCCAACATCATGCGAACGAGCACGAGGCCAAGCTGGTCGAACTGGCCGCCGTGTTGGAGGTCAGCCCGGCGGACGCCTGAGCGGCGCCGCCACGCCGGGCCTGCGAAACTGGGCACATCGCTCCGTTTCGGGGATGCTGGTTAGGCCATGACCGACCAGCCCGTGAAGCCCACCCGCCATCACGCCTGGCGAATCTTCAAGCGAACCCTGTCCAAGGCGTGGGATGACTCGATCTTCTCCGAGTCCGCGCAAGCGGGTTTCTGGTCGGTGCTGTCGCTGCCGCCACTGCTGCTCGGCATGCTCGGCAGCCTGGCGTTCATCGCCCCGCTGTTCGGGCCCGACACGCTGCCGACCATCCAGGCCCGGCTGATCTCCACGGCAAACAGCTTCTTCTCCAAGAACATCGTCACCGAGATCATCGAACCGACGGTGCACGACATCGTGATCGGGGCCCGCGGCGAAGTCGTCTCCATCGGGTTCATCATTTCGCTGTGGGCGGGCTCGTCGGCCATCTCCGCGTTCGTCGACTCGATCGTCGAGGCACACGATCAGACGCCGCTGCGCCATCCCGTGCGGCAGCGGTTCTATGCCCTGGGGCTGTACGTCGTCGGACTGGTGATCATCATCGCCAGCGCGCCCTTCATCGCATTGGGCCCGCGCAAGATCGCCGAATATCTCCCGGACAGCTGGGACAACATCCTGCAGTACGGCTACTACCCGCTCATGGTGTGCTCGCTGGTGCTCACGATCACGGTGCTCTACCGGCTGTCGCTGCCCAAACCGCTGCCCACCCACCGGCTGGTGATCGGCGCGGTCCTTGCTTCGGTTTTCTTCGTGGTGGCCACGGGTGGACTGCGCGTCTACCTGACCTACATCACCCGCACCGGCTACACCTACGGCGCACTGGCCACGCCCATCGCGTTCCTGCTGTTCGCCTTCTTCCTCGGCTTCGCCATCATGCTCGGCGCCGAGTTGAACAACGCCATCCAAGAGGAATTCCCGGCGCCGGACACCCACGCCGACCAGCTGCGGTCGTGGCTGGAATCACGAAATGACGGGCCGGACAACGAAACTGCGGAATCCGAGCCGCAGGGCGTCAGCCCTTCTTGAGCGTCTCGTAGATCTTCTTGCAGTCCGGGCACACCGGTGAGCCGGGTTTGGGTGAGCGAGTGACCGGGAAGACCTCCCCGCACAACGCCACCACATGGGTTCCCATGACCGCGCTCTCGGCGATCTTGTCCTTCTTGACGTAGTGGAAGAACTTCGGGGTGTCGCTGTCGGTGCCGTCGTCGGCCCGAACGTCGGCGTCGGTGCGCTCGAGGGTGTCGGTCTGCATGGCGTCCATTGTGCCGGGTGGATCGACCGACCGAGCCCGACGGGGTCGACATAGTGGATCGCCCGATCCCGACGGGCTCGACATAGTGGATCGCCCGAGCCCGAAGGGGTCGACATAGTGGATCGCCCGATCCCGAAGGGGTCGACATGTGGAAGAGTGGTGCCATGAAGCACAGCCAGGAGCTGGGTTTCGACGACGAGGGCCGGCCCGTACTGATCACCAGAGCGGCGCTGCCCTACGAGGAGGAGCACCGGCAGCGGGTCCGCAAGTATCTGACCCTGATGTCGTTCCGAATTCCCGCGCTCATCTTCGCGGCAGTGGCCTACAACATCTGGCACAACGGCTGGATCTCCCTGGCGATCATCGCGGTGTCGATACCGCTGCCCTGGATGGCCGTGCTGATCGCCAATGACCGCCCCCCGCGCCGGGCCGAGGAGCCCCGCCGATTCGACGACGCCCGGCGGCGCACTCCCCTGTTCCCCACGGCCGATCGGCCGGTGCTGGAAGCGCATCGGGCGACGCCCGAATCGGAACACGACCCCCGCCGTCACGACGGCTGAGCAACGTCTTTCCCGATTCTCAGGCCATTCTCAGGTCAACGGCCTATTTCTGCACGTCAGAGTGTGTGAAGTGACGGAATCCCGGGAACTCTTCGGCGCAATGGAGCGTTGTACGCCGTGAACGCTCGAGCCAACGAGGAGGCCGAAATGGCGAATGCCACCGCATACCGGGTCGACAGCGATCTGGACGCTCAAAGTCCTGCCGCAGACCTGGTGCGGGTGTACCTGAACGGCATCGGTAAGACGGCGTTGCTGACGGCCGCGGACGAGGTCGAACTCGCCAAGCGCATCGAGGCGGGCCTGTACGCCCAGCATCTGCTCGACACCCGCAAGCGTCTCGGTGATGCCCGCAAGCGGGATCTGGCGACCGTGGCCCGCGATGGCCGGGCCGCCCGGAGCCACCTGCTGGAGGCGAATCTTCGCCTGGTCGTGTCGCTGGCCAAGCGCTACACCGGTCGCGGCATGCCGCTGCTGGACCTGATCCAGGAGGGCAACCTGGGCCTGATCCGCGCGATGGAGAAGTTCGACTACACCAAGGGATTCAAGTTCTCCACCTATGCCACGTGGTGGATCCGGCAGGCCATCACCCGCGGTATGGCCGACCAGAGTCGCACCATCCGGCTGCCCGTCCATCTCGTCGAGCAGGTCAACAAGCTCGCCCGGATCAAGCGCGAGATGCACCAGACGATGGGCCGCGAGGCCACCGATGAGGAACTGGCCGAGGAGTCCGGTATTCCGGCCGAGAAGATCGCCGATCTGCTCGAGCACAGCCGGGACCCGGTGAGCCTCGACATGCCGGTCGGCAGCGACGAGGAGGCTCCCCTGGGCGACTTCATCGAGGACGCCGAGGCACTGTCTGCGGAGAACACCGTCATCGCCGAGCTGTTGCACACCGACATCCGGTACGTGCTGGCCACCCTCGACGAGCGCGAACAGCAGGTGATCCGCCTTCGCTTCGGTCTCGACGACGGCCAGCCCCGCACCCTCGACCAGATCGGCAAGCTGTTCGGTCTGTCCCGTGAGCGGGTCCGTCAGATCGAGCGCGAGGTCATGGTCAAGCTGCGCCACGGCGACCGGGCGGATCGGCTGCGCTCGTACGCCAGTTGACCTGGAAATACGTGATTCATGAGTGTGCCCGCCGTCCCCCTCCGGCGGGCACACTGCTGTGCGCGCAACGCCGGGAACGTTGGGCGACCGTAAGCACCACCCGCCAAGTAGACTCGGACCGGATGGAGGGCACCCTATGAACGACCTGGTCGATACCACCGAAATGTACCTACGGACGATCTACGACCTCGAAGAAGAGGGCGTGGTTCCGCTGCGGGCGCGCATCGCCGAACGCCTCGAGCAGAGCGGTCCGACGGTCAGCCAGACCGTCTCGCGCATGGAACGCGATGGGTTGCTCCACGTTGCGGGTGATCGCCATCTGGAACTCACCGACAAGGGTCGCACCCTGGCCGTCGCCGTGATGCGCAAGCACCGGTTGGCCGAGCGGCTGCTGGTGGATGTCATCGGTCTGCCCTGGGAAGACGTCCACGCCGAGGCCTGCAAGTGGGAACACGTGATGAGCGAAGAGGTCGAGCGCCGCCTGGTGGCCGTCCTCGCCGACCCGACGGTGTCCCCGTTCGGCAATCCCATCCCCGGCTTGTCCGAGCTGGGCCTTGACCCGCAGCGGTCCGCCGAGGAGGCCCCGTTGGTGCGGCTGACCGAGCTGCCTCCGGGGTCGCCGGTCGCCGTGGTGGTCCGGCAGCTCACCGAACACGTTCAGGGCGACGTCACATTGATCGCTCGACTCAAGGACGCGGGCGTGGTGCCCAATGCGCGCGTCACCGCCGAGATCAACCAGTTGGGCGGCGTGACGATCGTGATGCCCGGCCACGAGAACGTCGATCTGCCGCACGAGATGGCCCACGCGGTCAAGGTCGAGAAGATCTGACTCACCCGGCCCGCCGGCCCGATCCCTGGTAGGGCGGCAACTCGACGCCGACCCGGTCGGCCACCCGGTAACCGCTGAGTGCGAGCTCCCGAATCTGGGCGGGCCGCATCCCGGACAACAGCGCCTCGTCGAGCATCCGGGCCATTCGATGTGCCGGTTCGCACTCCAGGGCTTCGGCCAGGGCGATCCCGGCCAACGGCCCGTCGCTGCGGACGTAGGCCGAAAATGCCAGCAGCACAAGGGCTTCCAGTCGCCATGGTTTTGGGAGGCGACGGGCCAGGAGCGTCCACAGCGCTTCGGCGCGGGCCGCGTGGAACCCGACGGCCAGGGCATAGAGCGCATCCCGGGCAGCAGAGTCGGTGAGGTGGTGGGCCAGGCCGGCCAACGCGGCATCGGAGAGTTGCCGGCCGGCCTCGAGGCGTTTGGCGGCGTCGATCGCGGCGAGGACGCCACGGCGGGTGTGGCCATCGGGGTCGGCTTCCTGTTCGGGCCGGCTGTCATCGGCGACGGCACGGATGCGGTCCACCAGCGCCTCGGAGCCGTCCTCGGCCGCGATCACCTGCGTCAGGTCCGCCCGGCTGCTGTAGAGCCGTCGACCATCCACCACGGCCTCGACCGCCAGCGGCGAGACATCCGGATCGTCGATCATGCCGTGCTGCCCGCAACCATCCGCGCAATGCCAACGACCGCCGGCCTGCACTCGGTCCACCACGTAGAGCGCGCAGAGGTCGATGCCCTGCTCGTCCAGCGCCCCGGCCAGGTCCAGACCGAGCAGCCGGTAGTCCTCGTTGCACTCCGAACAATCGGCGCAATCGGCCTGCACGACGACGGCGATGATCCCCTCGGGCGACGCGGCGGCCAGGATGTGCGCGATCTGCTCGAGGCCGCCCTCGAGCGCATGGCACAGATCGACGCGCATGACCGCGCCGAGCTGGCCGTTCTCGATCGAGGCCAGGACGAGAGAATCCGCCGGGGTGAATCCCAGGACGGCGGGCAGCGCGGCGATGAGCGCACCCGGCCGGTTGAGGCTGAAGACGATTCGGTGGTGTGTCATGGCGCAGACGCTCCCCGGCGAGTCCGTCATCGCGTCGCCGCCGGCGGCGCTCGACGGCCCCGGCTGTGGATGGGGATGCGACTGTGGATGGAATCAGCAGTCGTGCGCCCCGGCCGGACCCAAGTCGGCCGCGGCCTGCACGAAGGTGCTGCCGCTGAGCGCCCGACAGACAGTGGGCCGCGGCGAGGACAAGATCGCCGGTGCGCAATTGCAGCACCGACGCCGTGCACGCGTCATCCTGCCCGAGCGCCCTGGGAATCGCCGGTCGTGAGTCGGACGTTCGGGCTAGTGGGACACTGGTGGGCGAAGGAGGTATGGCGATGGCTGATCATCACCAGCACTACGAGCCCGATCACAGCGGGATGTACGAACTGGAGTTCCCCGGTCCGCAGCTGGCGTCGGCGGACGGCCGGGGCCCGGTGTTGGTGCACGCCCTGGAGGGATTCTCGGACGCCGGACATGCCGTCAAGCTGGCCGCCGCCCACCTCCGCGACTCGCTGGACACCGAGCTGGTCGCGTCCTTCGCGATCGACGACCTGCTCGACTACCGCTCACGGCGCCCCACCATGACGTTCAAGACCGACCGCTTCACCGGTTACGAGGACCCCCAGCTGGGCCTCTACGCCCTGCACGACACCGTCGGCACACCATTCCTGCTCCTGGCCGGGATGGAGCCGGACCTCAAATGGGAGCGGTTCGTGACGGCGGTACGGCTGCTGGCCGAACGGCTGGGTGTGCGCCGGACGATCGGCCTGGGCGCCATCCCGATGGCTGTCCCCCACACCCGGCCGATCACGCTGACGGCGCACTCGAGCGACCGCGAGCTGATCTCCGATCACACCCCGTGGGTCGGCGAGGTCCAGGTTCCGGGCAGCGCGTCGAGTCTGCTCGAGTACCGGCTGGCCCAGCACGGCCACGAGGTCGTTGGCTACACCGTGCACATCCCGCACTACCTGGCGCAGACCGACTATCCGGCGGCCGCGCAGGCGCTGCTCGAGCAACTCGCCAGGATCGGTTCGTTGGAGCTCCCGATGACCGCCCTGACCGACGCGGCGGTGTCGATCCGGAACCGGATCGACGAACAGGTCGAAGGCAGTGCGGAGATCGCCCAAGTGGTGACGGCGCTGGAGCGACAGTACGATGCGTTTGTCACTGCCCAGGAGAACCGCGCCCTGCTCAGCGACGAGGATCTCCCCAGCGGGGACGAACTCGGGGCCGAGTTCGAGCGTTTCCTCGCCCAGCAGACCGACGAGAAGGGCGACCTGCGCGACGACAACGGCGGTGGTTGACGGCAATACCGGATAGCGCCCCGCCGGGACATCGCACTACGACGGGAGTTGGCCAATGGCGGTACGTCAGACCAGATTGCGTCCGGTGCGCGAGATCGTGCCCAGGCTCGAGTTCCAGATGATCCACGGCTACCGGCGTGCTTACCGGATAGCCGGGTCGGGGCCGGTGGTATTACTGATCCACGGCATCGGCGACAACTCGGCCACGTGGAGCACGGTGCACTCGAAGCTGGCGCAGCGGTTCACGGTGATCGCGCCGGATCTGCTGGGCCACGGTCAGTCCGACAAGCCCCGGGCCGATTACTCGGTTGCCGCCTACGCCAACGGCATGCGCGACCTGCTCAGCGTGCTCGACATCGAGAAGGTGACGGTCGTCGGGCACTCTCTGGGCGGCGGCGTCGCCATGCAGTTCGCCTATCAGTTCCCCCAGCTCGTCGAACGGTTGATCCTGGTCGGCTCCGGAGGTGTCACCAAGGACGTGCACGTCGCGCTGCGGGTGGCCTCACTGCCGATGGGCGGCGAGGCGCTCGCGCTGCTGCGCCTGCCCATGGTGCTCCCGGCGGTGCAGTTGGCCGGACAGGTCGTCGGCGCCGTGCTCGGCTCGCGGGGGCTCGGCCGCGACCTGCCCGACGTGCTGCGCATCCTGCGCGACCTTCCCGAGCCGACCGCTTCCTCGGCCTTCACCCGGACACTTCGCGCTGTGGTGGACTGGCGCGGCCAGGTGGTCACCATGCTGGACCGCTGTTATTTGACCGAATCCGTTCCGGTGCAACTCATCTGGGGCGAGAACGACGTGGTGATCCCCGTCGCGCATGCCCAGATGGCGCACGCCGCGATGCCCGGCTCGCAATTGGAGATCTTCGAGCGGTCCGGCCATTTCCCGTTCCATGACGACCCGGACCGTTTTGTCGAGGTGGTCCAGCAGTTCGTCGATTCGACCCGCCCGGCCGAATACGATCACGTGGCACTGCGCCAGCTGCTGCGTGCCGGCATCAGCGAGGGCGCCCTGTCCGGTTCGGTCGATACGCGGGTCGCGGTGCTCGACGCCATGGGCGCCGACGAACGCAGCGCCACCTGAGGCACCGCCCGACGTAAGGTCGGGTCATGGCTGTCGACGTCACGGTGCTCCGGGTGTTCACCGACCCCGCGGGCAATTTCGGAAATCCATTGGGCGTGGTGGACGCGGGCGCGGTTGCACCGGAGCGCCGCCAGCAGCTGGCCACCCGATTGGGTTACAGCGAAACGGTTTTCGTGGAGCCGCCGGGACCCGGCGCGACATCCACTGCCGCGCACATCTTCACACCGGCCGTGGAGTTGCCGTTTGCCGGTCACCCCACGGTCGGCGCTGCCTGGCACCTGGCGTCGGCCGGCACGCCGGTGCGCACGCTGTCCGTTCCGGCGGGAATCGTCGCGGTCAGCAGTGACGGACCGTTGACGACCATCACCGCGCGAGCCGAGTGGGCGCCTGAATTCGCCATCCACCAATTGGGCTCCGTCGACGAACTGCTGGCCGCCGATCCCGACGATTACGCCGACGGTGACGAGGTCTACCTGTGGGCCTGGATCGACGAATCCGCGGGCGCGATCCGATCCCGGAGTTTTGCCCCGCACCTCGGCATCCGGGAGGACGAGGCGACCGGTGCCGCCGCGGTGCGGATGACCGATTACCTGAGCCGAGATCTGGTCATCATCCAGGGCCGTGGATCGCAGCTCGAGACCAAGTGGAACGCGGACGGTTGGGTTCGGGTGGCCGGCCGCGTGGTCAGCGACGGAACCACACCGGTCGAACTCGAATCAGCCGCCGGGGGTTGAGATCTCGCGGTGTTCGCGCAGTGCCCGGATCTCGCGTTCGAAATCATCGGCCGAGGTGAACGACCGGTACACGGACGCGAATCGCAGATATGCCACCTCGTCGAGTTCGCGGAGCGGGCCCAGGATCGCCAGCCCGACCTCGTTACTGGGCACCTCCGGCGATCCGGCGGCGCGCACGGAGTCCTCGACCTGCTGAGCGAGCAGATTCAGCGCGTCATCGTCGACCTGCCGGCCCTGACAGGCGCGACGGACACCGCTGATCACCTTCTCGCGACTGAACGGCTCGGTGACGCCACTTCGCTTGACGACCGCCAGGATCGCCGTCTCGACGGTGGTGAACCGCCGGCCACACTCGGGACAGGAGCGCCGGCGTCGAATCGCCTGGCCCTCATCTGTCTCGCGCGAGTCGACCACGCGGGAGTCCGGATGCCGGCAGAAAGGACAATGCATGACCTCTCCTTCGCGGCGGATGCGACCCGAGCCGAACGACACCGAGCCTACCTGCGCGATCGGCGCACGGACCAGCACGCCCGCCGGTGCGCCGCAACGGGGCATCGTCAGTTCACCGGCGCGATGAGCGTCTGCCCGGCCTCGATCGAGTTCGAGCCGAGGGTGTTCAGCTGCCGGATCTGGTCGACCACCTGGCCGACGGGCAGGTCCGGCGCCACCCGGGCGGCCACGTGCGCCAGCGTTTCGCCGGAATGCACCTGAACGACCGCGAGCCGGCCGGGTACCGCCGAGGCGTCACTCGCGGAGCCACCCAGGTGACCGAGCACCCCCAGCCACAGCGTGACGAGCCCGGCCAGCAGGGCCAGTCCGACGGTGGCCGCGGTGGTGGTCACCGTGTGGCGCCGGTTGGTACCCGCCGCGCGGGAGAACCGGACTCCGGTGCCGGCGTGGGTCAGCGGAGCTCCACCGGGCCGGGCCGGACCGCGCTGCGCACGCACCCGCTGCGGGCGGGCCGAGCGGCGCTGCCGTTCGGACGGTGCGGTCATCAGCTGCTCCCAGAGCACCAGGTCCTCGAGGTCCCAGGCGTGCAGGGCGGTGCTTTCAGAGATACCGGTGCCGGCCATGTCGATCCCTTTCGTCGTCATTGTGGTTCGCTCCTATGTTCGAAACCATATCGATCACTTGTTCGATCGTATAGCCCAATCCGAACATGTGATCGATTCGTAGCCGAAGGATAGATCCGGCCACCGACAAGTTCGGGCCGGCCGCCCGCGCCATCCACGCGAGCGACACGCAGATCGAACACATGTTTGATTCTTGTCGGCCCGCGGACTACATTCGGCTGCATGGCCGCTACCAAGGATCCCGACGCCGCACCGTCATCCGGACCGTCGGACAACGCACTGACCGAACGTCAACGGACCATCCTCGAGGTCATCCGGGCGTCGGTGACGTCCCGCGGCTACCCGCCCAGCATCCGCGAGATCGGGGATGCAGTGGGGCTGACCTCGACGTCGTCGGTGGCACACCAGCTGCGCACTCTCGAACGCAAGGGCTATCTGCGCCGCGACCCCAACCGCCCCCGCGCGGTCGACGTCCGCGGGGCCGACGATGCGGTCAATCCCGTGCTGACCGACGTCTCCGGATCCGACGCGCTGCCCGAGCCCACGTTCGTGCCGGTGCTCGGCAGGATCGCCGCCGGCGGCCCGATCCTGGCCGAGGAGGCCGTCGAGGACGTCTTCCCGCTGCCGCGCGAACTGGTCGGTGAAGGCTCGCTGTTCCTGCTGAAGGTGGTCGGCGAATCAATGGTCGACGCGGCGATCTGCGACGGCGACTGGGTGGTGGTGCGTCAGCAGAACGTCGCCGACAACGGTGACATCGTCGCCGCGATGATCGACGGTGAAGCCACCGTGAAGACGTTCAAGCGCACTAGTGGACAGGTCTGGCTGATGCCGCACAACCCCGCGTTCGACCCCATCCCGGGCAATGATGCGGTGATCCTCGGCAAGGTCGTCACCGTCATTCGCAAGATCTGATCACGCACCCGACCGGTGGGAACGCGTCAGCGGACGTAGTGGTGGCCACGGTTGGGGTGCTGGAAGTGCTCCGGGGTACCGGGGGTGGACGGGGTCCAGCGCGGCGCGGCGTGCTCGGCGGGCGCGCTGATCGAGGGGCCGTGATGCTCCGGGGTGGCCGACGCATTGCCGGCAGTGGCGGTGGCGACGGCGATGATGGCCGGGGCGATGGCCAGGGTGGCTCCGGCGGCGATGCGGCGGGCGATGATGTTCATGTGAATCTCCTTGTGTGAGTGCGCTCTTCGGCGATGACTCAACAATGCCGCGGCACAGGGAGATTCAGTATCGGGTGACCGGCGGATGCACCGGACGAACCGGTGGTCCCCCGATCGGAGGACGCCCGGACTCGCCGGAGACCGGTCGGTGGGGTCAGTACGCCCGGACGAAGCCGTTCGCCTCGGCGTGCTCCGCATCGGCGAACCAGATCTCGGCGACCACATCGCCATAGTTCGGGCTATCCGGGGTGTAGTAGACGCCGGCCGTGATGCTGCCCTTGACCGGGTAGCCCTCCGGCATCGCCGCGGGATCTTCGAGCGGCAGATGGATCGCCGGCGGCGTCGGTTGGACGGCGGGCTCGACGTGTTCGGACTCGGCGGGCTCGACGGACTCGACCGGTTCCGGCTCGACGTACTCCTGCTGCAGATAGGACTCGTCATCGACGGCGTCCTCCACGTCGGCATCCAGCCATTCGGCCGGTTCCGGCTCGGCATCGACGGCGAAATCCTCGGCGGCTGCGGCTGCAGGAGCGGGCTCGGGCCCGGGATGGTCGTCGCCGTACACGTCGGCGACATGCTCGACGCCCTGGTACCGGGGTTCGAACAGCGAGGCCTGTGCGGACGCCCAGGGATCCTCGGGATACGGGCTCCACGCCGGGCGGTCGATCGCCGCGTGCCGCCCGGTCGGGCTATCGACGGCATCGCCGTCGGCGTGCACCCGGGTGGGCGCCGTGTCCACCGCGTCCTGATCGTCGGCGGCCTGGTGCGCGCCGCGGTGGGTGAACAGTTCGTGGTCGGCCGAGATGGGCTCGGCGATGCCGGATACCCCGGCCTCGGGAACCTTCGGGACGTCCCAGTGGCTCGCCGGTGCGGCGGGTGCCTCCGGCTCCGTCCATACGGGCGCGGGGACCCCCGGCTGGTCGGTGTCGACCGCGCGCCAGCGGGCGTCGTCGGCCACCGCATCGGCGGGCTCGGGGGTCGCCCGCCGGCGCCGGCCGGACAACAGCGCGAGCAGGGAGCCCAGGAGCAGCAGGGCCAGCGGAATGATCCACCACAGCCACCAGGTGTGGAAGCTGAATGCGTTGTCCTTCGGCGGGTTTGGCATCTTCGGCGCCTCGGACGTCGGCGGCACGGTGGCGGCCGGCGGGGCGGCGGGCACTTCGAGACCGCCGAGGGAGTCGGCGAGGTTGGCCGGATCACTGGTGAACGAATTGTTCTTGGAGTCCCACGTCAGCTGCCCAGCGCTGAATTTCTGCGTGACCTTGTCGCCGTCGGTGCTCTGGTCGGAGACCGGCACACCGAGCGAGCCGGCGGCACCGCCGAGTTTGTCCCAGGCCGCCTTCATCGCGCCGCGAACAATCACCGCGCCGTGCTCGGTGGTGGCAAAGATGACGGGATTATCTTGTGCGGCAAACGAACTCACCCGGCTGCCGGGAACTCCCCCGTCTGCCTCCGGTGCATTCGGCAGCCCCAGATCGCCGGTCGGTCCGCCCGCCGCCTCGTATTTCTCCAGGATCGCGCCGGTGACCGCGTGCGCGCCGGTACCCGGACCGTAGAAGATCTTGCCGCCGGCGAACGCCTGACCGGCGCCGTCGGGCGGGATCGCGAACTGGTCGCCCGCGCGCGCGCCGAGCGGGCCGGCGACGCCGCCGGCCGCCCGCAGGGCGGCGTTGATGGCCGAGGTGGCGTCGCCGGGGATGGTCAGATCACCCAGCTGGCCCGCCAGGTCCGGCGGGTCAGTGGTGAACGTCTTGGTGCGCCCGTCGAAGCTGAGCTGGCCGCCGGTGAACTTCTGCGTCACCACCGCGCCGTCGTAGGTCTCGTCGGCGGTCGGCACCCCCAGGACGCCGGCCGAGCCACCGAGCCGGTCCCATGCCGCATTGATGGCACCGCGAACCACCCACGCGCCGGTGTCGGGCGTCCAGAAGATCACGGGCTGGTCGGCCGCACTGAACGTGGAGTTGCGGCTGTCGGGGCTGACCCGGCCGGGGCCTTCGTCGATGGTCGGAAATCCGAGATCGCTATCGGCGGGGCCGCCCAGCGCACGGTATTTGTCCAGGATCGCGCCGTACATGATCTTCGCGCCGGTGTCCGGCGTGTAGAAAATTGCGCCACCGGCGAAGTTCTGGCCGAAGCCGGGGCCGGCCGGGTAGAGATCGCCGTCCTTTGCACCCAGCGACGACGCGTCGCCGCCGGCCGCTGTCCAGGCTGCCGTGATCGCGTCCGTCGCATCGCTGTCGGGGCTGGCCGTCGCAACGGGAGCCGTCAGCGTCAGCGCCGCGGCCACTGCCACGACGGCGCCGCCAATCAGGCCAGAGGCCCAGTGGCGCGTCGCATGTCGCCGTATTCTCATGCACCCTCCCGCAATTCCAACCCGTTGCGCAATGCGAACATGCCGGAGCCAACACACACTCGATTTCGGACAATACAGATCCGCTACCGAAATGACGTGTAGCCGCGACGGGCACGGCGCATATTCATTTCCGCGCGCGGCCCGCCGAATACCGTGGATCAGATGCCCAGGGAGCGTCCGATGATCTCCTTCATGATCTCGGTGGTGCCGCCGTAAATGGTCTGCACGCGGGCATCCAGATACGCCCGGGCAACCGGATATTCGCGCATATATCCGTAGCCGCCGTGCAATTGGAGGCAACGGTCGATGAGGTGAACCTGCTTCTCCGTGCTGTACCACTTGGCCATTGCGGCCTGTTCGACGGTGAGCTTCTCGTCGAGATGGAGCCTGAGGAACTCGTCGATCATCATCCGGACCGCCGTGGCTTCGGTGGACAGTTCGGCCAGCAGGAATCGGGTGTTCTGGAAACTGCCGATCGGCTTACCGAATGCCTTGCGCTCCTTGGTGTATTGCACGGTCTGCTCGAGCACCGTCTCCATCGCCGCGGCCGCCACACTCGCGATGCTGATTCGCTCCTGCGGCAGGTTCTGCATCAGGTACACGAATCCCTGCCCCTCCTCGCCGAGGAGGTTCTCCACCGGAACCTTGACGTCGGTGAACGAGAGTTCGGCGGTGTCCTGGGCGTCCAGGCCGATCTTGTCGAGGTGGCGTCCGCGTTCGAAGCCCGGCATGCCGCGCTCGACCACCAGCAACGAAAAGCCCAGTGCCCCCTTGTCGGGATCGGTTTGCGCCACCACGATCACCAGGTCGGAATGGATGCCATTGGTGATGAACGTCTTGGCGCCGTTGAGGATGTAGTGGTCACCGTGTTTGACCGCGCGGGTCTTGATTCCCTGCAGGTCGCTGCCAGTGCCGGGCTCGGTCATCGCGATGGCGGTGATCAGTTCGCCGCTGCAGAATCCCGGCAGCCAGCGTTGCTTCTGCTCGTCGGTGGCCAATCTGAGCAGGTAGGGCGCGACGACGTCGTTGTGCAGGATGAAACCCAGCCCGCCGAACCGGGCCGCGGTGGTCTCCTCGTTGAGGATGACGTTGTACCGGAAATCCGGGTTGCCACCGCCGCCGTACTCCTCGGGCACCGCCATGCCGAGGAATCCCTGCTTTCCGGCTTCCAGCCAGATCCCCCGGTCGACGATCTTGTCCTTCTCCCACTGCTCGTGGAAGGGCGCGACGTGTTTGTCCAGGAATGCGCGGTAGGACTCCCGGAACAAGTCGTGTTCCGGTTCGAACAGTGTGCGGTTGTACTTCACCACCGAGGTCGCTGCTGCGGCCATCGTCACCTCCATGTCGTGGGTTGTGGCCCCGACGATAACCGACCGAGCGGTTGGTCGATACCCCCGGTATCGGGTAAATCCGCCGCCGGCTCGCCGAGCGCCGGTCAGACCTCTAGCGCCGCGGGGCCGCCGATCTCACCACCAGGTCGATGAAGGCGTCGACGATGCGGTAGGCATCGGCCATCGGATGCCCGTGCAGCACATGCCCGCTCAGCATCGTGTTGATGATCCCCCACAACATGACGGCCACATCGTCGGGCGCCGTGATGCCCAGGGCCGCAAAGTCCCCGGCCAGGGTCTGCTGCGCGGTGTCGGCGAACTGCCGCATGATCTGTCCGGCGTTGGGATCGGTGGTGTTCTGCAGCATGATGCAGGCCTTGAAGAACGCCGGCCGGCGCTCGAAGCTGTCGATGATGCCGCGGACCTTGTCGCGCAGGCCTTGTTCGTCCAGGCGCGAATCAGCCTGCCCCGCAATGAAGACCGGTTGCGCCCACTCCATCAGGACCGCCGCGTACACGTGCTCCTTGGAGCTGAAGTACCGGTACAGAGTGCCGAGGGCGACGTCGGCGGCCTCGGCGACATCGCGCATCTGGATCTGCTCGTACTCGCCGCGCTTGAGTGCGTCCATGGCGGCGCGGACGATCTGCGCCCGCCGCACCCGCTTGTAGTCGGGCAGGTCCGCAGGCGCACCGGTGGTGGTCATCGGCGGGGCAACCCGAGGATCATCGTCGCGATGATGTTGAGCTGGATCTCCATCGTGCCGCCACCGATCACCTCCGCGGGCATGAAGAGACTCTGCTGGACCGCCGGTTGGTCGGGGCCGCCGACCATGGCCGCACGGCCGGACAGTTCGAGCGCGGCGGCGGTCACCCGGCGCGTCAGTAGCGCGGTGGCCACCTTGCCGACGCTCGACGCCGGACCCGGGCCGTGTCCGGCCAGCCGGCCCAATGTGTCCCGAACCGCCAGAGCACCAATGGCATTGGAATGCGCGCGAACCTCCCCGAGTGCCCGCCGGATGTCGCCACCCTCGGCCCCGGCCCGCTCGGCCAGAGCGCGCAGCTCACGCTCCTTGTCCAGCTTGACGTAGGCGCCGATGGCCACCCGCTCGTTGGCCATGGTCGACAACGCGTGCGACCAGCCCGCGGTCGGTTCACCCACCAGCATGGCGTCCGGCACGAAGACGTCGTCGAAGAAGACCTCGTTGAAATGCGCGTCACCACTGGCGGTCCGCAGGGGCCGGATCCGGATGCCCGGGGTGTTCATGTCCACCAGGAAGTAGCCGATGCCCTTGTGCTTGGGGGCGTCCGGGTCGGTGCGGGCCAGCAGCGCGCCCCAGTCGGCGAGCTGCGCCGAGGACGTCCACACCTTCTGGCCCCGGATGGTCCATCCGCCGTCGACCTTGGTGGCCCGGGTGGACAGTGACGCCAGGTCCGAGCCCGCGCCGGGCTCGGAAAAGAGCTGGCACCAACAGGTTTCACCGCGCAGCGTCGACTCGGCGAAGCGCGCCCGCTGCTCCGGCGATCCCCCGTTCAGGATCGCCGGCAGGATCCATTCGGCAATGCCCAGCGACGGCCGGATCAGGAATGGACGCTTGTCGAATTCCTCGTCGATGATCAGCTGCTGCGCCGGGGAGGCCGCCAGCCCCCAGGGCTCCGCGAAATGGGGTGCCACCAGACCGGCTTCGGCCAGTTGGGTGCGCTGCGGCCCGGTCCGGAACTTCGGGTACTCCGGGTTCTGCTTGCCGGGGTGTTCGTTGTGCAGCGCCGCCGCGGCGTCCAGCGCGGCGGCGATCCGGCCGCGGAACTCGGCATCCTCCAGTTCGCCGAGGTCGATGCCGAAATCGCGGGCCGGGCTGTCGAGGTCGCCCAGGCCCCGCGACCACCCGGCGGTGGGCCCGGTGGCCGCAGCCAGGCTGATGGCCCGCTTCCAGTACAGATGCAGGTCGTGCTCCCACGTGTAACCGATGGCGCCGAACATGGTCATGGTGTCGACGACGAGTTCGGGAAGTGGCCCCAGTGCGACGATCGCGGCTCCTGCCGCGGCGACCCGCTGCTGGGCCGGGGCCTGCGACATCGCCCGCACGGCGTCCCAGGCCGCGGCGGTCGCCAGTTCGCTGTGCACGAACAGTTGCGCGGCCTTGTGCTGCAGCGCCTGGAACGACCCGATCGGGCGGCCGAACTGCTCCCGGACCTTGAGGTAGGAGACCACGGATTCCACGCACCAGCGCAGCATTCCGGCGGCTTCGGCAGCCCTGAGCGCGATCGTGATGCATTGTGCACCAACGATATCCAGCCCAGTGATCTCGTCGGCGTCGGAGACCGCCGCACCGTCGACGCGCAGGGTGCCCGCCGCGCGGGTCAGGTCGGTCGGGGTGTCGGCGACTACCTGCACACCGGGGCGGTCGCCGGCCAGCGCGAACCAGCGCACCCGGCCGTCCTGCTCGCGGGCACTGATCAGAATCTGACCGGCCCCCGGCAGACCGATCTCGGGCCCGGCCGAGCCGTCGAGGATCCAGCCGGAGTCCGTTGCCGTGCAGCGCAATTGACCGGCGTCGGGGGCCACGGTGACCGCCGGCCGACCCTCGGCGATCGAGCGGAGCAGCCGGTGCGCCGCTGGGCCCGGGTCGGCGGCGGCGGCGACCGCACCGGTGATGAGGGTGGGCAGCAGCGGCCCGGCGAGCAGCCCGTAACCCGCGGCGTCGAGCACGCAGGCGGCGTCGGCGAGCTCGCCGCCCTGTCCGCCGAATTCCTCGGGCACCTGTACGGCCTGCCAGCCCTGCGCGACCAGCTCGGTCCAGAACGGCGGCAACTCCCCTGCCGCGCACGCCTCCAAGTGCGGTCGCAGCTGTTCCAGGGTGGCGTGCCGTTCGATGAATCGTGTTACCGCGTCGGTGATCTGGATCTGTTCGTCGCTCAGCGCCATAACCATGCGCGTGGTCCTATCGCTGTGCGGTGTAGCGCAGCAGCGTCACACCGGCCTCGGGGTGGTCGGTGAATACCGGCGCCACGGGCATGCCGACCAGCAGCTCGGCAGGGTCGACGTCCACCAGCTCGGTGGCGAAACGGGGGCCTTCGGCCCACTCGACCACCGCGGGGATCTGCGGGACGGTGTCGGCGAACTGCGGCGCCACCGGGCGCTCGGCGACGGTGAAGCTGACGAGCGTGCCGGCCCCGGAGATCTGGCGCCACTCCAGATCGTCGGCCAGCGTTCCGGGTGCCAGCACCCGCGGGTAGAACACATAGCGGCCGAGCGACGGGGAGAACTGGATCCAGACCTCGTGACGGCTCAGGCGGTCCCAGTAGGGCTGGGTGGTCGGTGTCGGCAACGGAAGCGGCCGGGTCATGTTCATGTCTCTAGTCCCCCACCAGGATCAGGGCTTCTTGTTCACTGAGCACACCGCCGTTGCCAGAGACGAACGCGCGGTTGCAGTCGGGAACCTGGGTCTGGCCCGCGCGGCCCATGAGCTGACGGGTGGCGTCGCACACGTGATGCATGCCGCCGGCGTTGCCCGGCTGGCCGTAGCCCAGCTGCCCGCCGGCGGTGTTCATCGGGAAGTCGCCGCGGAACGTCAGGTCGTGGCCCGAGACGAACTGCATGCCCTTGCCCTTCTCGCAGAAGCCGGCGTCCTCGAGCGTGAGCAGCGCGGTGATGGTGTAGCAGTCGTAGATCGAGACCATGTCGACCTCCGCGGGCGTCAGTCCGGCCATCCCGAAAGCCTTGGGCGCGATGTCGGACATCGGTGTACGCAGTGGATCCGGCGCGTACACCGGCGACTTGTAGGGCACCTGTTCGCCGAAGCCGCGGATCCAGACCGGGCGGTTGCGGGCCCGCCGGGCCAGCCGCTCGCTGGTGACCAGCACCGCCGATCCACCCATGCAGGGCATGACGATCTCGAGCATGTGCAGCGGTGACGCGATGACCGGGCTGGCGAGTACGTCGGCGATGGTGATCGCCTTGTCATGGAACACCGCGCCCGGGGTGTGGTTGGCGTTGACCCGCTGGTCGACAGCGATCTTGGCCATCGCGCGTTCGTCGTAACCGTAAGCGGCGCCGTACATCTGGGCGACCTGCGCATAGGGCCCGTTCTGCCCGAGGTAGCCGTAGGGAATCTCGAATTCGGCCTGCGGCGAGCCGAAGCGGATGCTCGATGCACCGAAATACATGGCCTCGGTCATGTCCAGCGGCCTGTCGGGATGCGTCGGGGTCAGGAAATTGGCCGGGATGGCGCAGAGCACGGCCTCGCAGATCCCCAGTTCGATCGCGGCCGCGGCGCGCCAGATCATCGCCGCGGCACTGGCCCCGCCGAGGTCGACATATTCGGCGAAGTTGACCTTCAGGCCCAGGTACTCGACCACCGTCGACGGCACGAAGATGTTCGACTCGAAGACCCCCGTCGTGACCAGTCCGTCGACGTCCTCGACGGACAGGCCGGCATCGGCCACCGCGGCGGCCGCCAGCCGCGCCCACTGTTCGATGGTGAATTCCGGCGTGCCCGTCGGCATCCGCACGCACGGCAGTTCATGGAAGCCGACGATCGCGGCTTCGCCTCTGAGACCCATGCCCGGCACATTACAAGAATTAGATCCTAATTTCTATTTTAGCCCCGCCCCGCCCCGCCCCTGCCACCGTCGGGTCACCGACCCCCGCCGGCTGGCGCAACAGCGCTACGGCAACGAATCATGTTGCCGCGCAACACCCGCGACGATGCCCGCGAGAATGCGATCCAGCTCGGCTGCCGTGCGCACCCCGTCCCCGCCGCTGGAACGGGTCAGCATCACCCCGCTGATGAACATCATCACCGCATAGGTCTGCGCGTCGACCACCGTCGGGCTGATCTCACCGCCCGCCGGTTGCAGCCGCAGCACGTCGGCCCGGATCAGCTCGAAGAACCTCTCGGTATTGGCACGCAGGGCGTTCGCGAGGGCCGGATCACGGGCGGCCTCCAGCGCGAGTTCGGTGCGGGCCTTCGTCCTGGTCCGGCGCCGACCGGTGGCCGAGCGGGCCACGAGGTCGGCCAGTCCGGAGGGCACCGACGTCGCGGCGGTCAGATCCTTCAGGTCCAGCTCGGCGACACGCTCGGCGACGGCCCGGAGCAGCGCCGCGCGAGTGCGGAAATAGAACGACGTGGTGCCCTCGGGCACGCCGGCGCCGCGGTCCACCTTCAGATGACTGACGCCCTTGAGCCCGTCGCCGGCGATCAGTCGAATCGCCGTGTCGCAGAGTTCGCGACGTCGTTGCTGCGGGTTCGGCTTCCGTCGCACGAGCCGGAAGTCTAGTCCCGGCGCTCTCTACATCCGTAGTGAACGCGGCGCGCGCTCACCGCAGGGGGTCGCTGAGCGGGATACTCACCCAACTCGGTGCGGCCGGGTCGATATCGAGATGTTCCGGATAGAACGTGTTGCCCGGTGTGAACAGCAGGACCGCGTCGCGGACATCGTAGGGCGGCGGGGTGAGCCCGGCCCCGATCATCATCGGCATTGGCGGCAACGCCGACGGGTAGTTGCTGCTGTAGAGGCTGACCCGCAGCCGGTGCCCCGGTTGCAGCACCGCGTCCAACGGGTACGTCCCGAAGTCCATGACCGTCGGCCGGCCGGGCGTCACCGGCTGATAGCCGCCTGCCAGATCCAGGGCCTGGATCGGATCGACGTAGTCGCCGTTGGGGCCCCGCTTGCTACGGGCTTCATCGACCTTGCGCATCGAGGAGACCACCCAGCCACTGCTGAGCGGCAGCGAGTTGCCGGAGTCCGGATCGACGTCGCTGACCGTGGCCATCCAGAAGCCATCGGTCCCCTCGTGGTGCGTGTTCAGGTGCACGGCAACGGGTCCCGAGATCACCGTCGGCACGGTGACCGGCGCGCTGGTGAAGGTCAGGCCGTCGATCTCGTGCGGCCGCTCGTCCTGCGCGCACGCCATCAGGATCGCGCTGATCCCGAGATACTGGGTGTTGGTCATGTCGGAACACAGGCTGGCAACCCCGACCCGGACGGTCAATTGGTCGGGCTGGACCGGTGGCGCCGCCGACAGCGAACCGTCGTGCTGCGTCCGGAACGCCGTTCCGCTGATATCGCTGCTGAAATACATCCGCTGGTTGGTCATCCCGGGCCGCGGCAATTGTGAGATTCGTTGCCAGCCCTGCGCTCCGGGCATCTGCTCGAGAACCGGGCCCAGGTTCTCGACACCGTTGTCGATCCCCTTGAGCCAGTGGTCGAACCACGCTTTCTGCAGCACGTCCAGTCGCGGCGGGGCGTCGCGCTTCCCGAACCCACCGGCCGCCGTGATGTGGTAGCCCGGTCCGAGGATCAGTTGCTTCTTACCCGGCTCCAGGCCGGTCAGATCCTGATAGGACCGAAACTCCGCGTTGCGGAACAGATCTCCCCACGCACCGGTGATCATGGTCGGGACGTTGATGTTGGCCATGTCGGTGCGCGTCGCCCGCCGCCACGGCCCGTCGGCGTCCAGGAGCATCGACGCCCCGGGCGAGGCACGCAGTTCGTCGACGGTCCGGGCGTTCAACGCCGTATAGAGCGCCTCGGACATCGTCGTGGGGTCCGCGGCGCGGTCATCGATCCACTGCCGGTAGACCTGCTCGTAGTTGCCCTGCAACATCGCCTGCACATCGGGAATTCGCTTGGTCCCGTTGACAACCCACAACCAGAACGGCAGGAACCCGATGTTCAGCGCACCACCGCGGCCGGCCACGTCCTGGACCAGGTCGGTGGCCGGGCTACCCGCGAATACCGCGCCGAGTGCCGGCGGCCGGTGCGAGGCGGCCTGCAGCGCGCTGATCGCGTCGTAGGAGTATCCGGTGAGCCCCACCTTGCCGTTGCTGAAGTCCTGCTTGCTGATCCAATCGATGACCTCGAGCGCATCCTGCTGTTCGCGCGGTCCGGTCAGCTGCCACATCCCGTCGGAGAACCCCGTGCCACGGACGTCGACGTCGATCCAGACGTAACCGCTGCGCACCAACCGCTTGTCGGCCCCCACGAGTTGCACCAGGCCGCTGTCCAGCGTCTGCAGCAGTTGCATGAGGTTCTTCAGCGCCGGGTCCGAGCTCTCCAGGCTGCCGATGCCGCGCAGGATGCCGTCCTGGATCCCGGGGGCGTTGACCACCTTGGCGGCCACGGCCATCAACCACTTGGTGTACGGCGTGATGTTGAGGATGACGGGGAGCCGATCCGTGACCACCGTGCCGCCGCCCGCGGCCCGCTCGGCGGGGCCGGCTACGTCCATCGGGCGATAGACGTTCGCCTTCAGGACGGTGCCGTCGCTCATCGTGATCGGCACATCCCAGTCGATGTGCACCTCGTTGTGCGGGAGCGGGCCATCCTTCTCGGCGGTCCAGGCGCCCTCCATGCCGGTGAAATCATTGACATACGGCTGGTAGTAGCCGGCGCTGCCGGGCGGGGGCGGCTCCGCGTGGGTGACGGGCGAGCCGACGACCATGATCAGCAAACACAACACCGACGTCACCGCCATCATGCGACGGCGAAGCCGACCCCCCGGGCAAACGCGCATCGCCAGAAAGTAACAGACGGCCCGCGGCTCAGCCGATGAGTGGCTTTCGGTTCACGGTCATTTCGGTGAGTGCGCGTTGCATGGCCGTCTCGACCCGCGCCGCGAAGTCCGTGGCGTCCTCACCGTCGCCGGCCACCTGCGCCGGCAGTACCCGGGTGACGATCTTGGACGGCAACGGCAGGTAGGGCAGCAGGCCGACGGCGCCGACGTTGATCCCCCACGGCAGCGACACGCTGATCGGGGCCGCCTTGAGGCGCAGGAGTTTGTCGATGCGGGTGGCGCGGGCCAATCGTTCCCCGCTGGAGATGACGAACAGTGACTCGCCGGCGCCCGCGGTCACGATGGGCACGATGGGCACGCCGTTGTCGATGGCGAGGCGGGCGTAGCCGTGGCGTCCGCCGAACATGATGCGGTTGCGGTCATCCCATGCCTTCGCCGCGTCGAGGTCACCCCCGGGGTACACCACCACGTGCTCGCCGCGGGCGAACGCCTCCTCTGCGGATCGGCGGCTGGCCACCCGCGCACCGACGGGTTCGATCAGGGGCCCGATTCCCATCGTCCATGCCAGCTGGTGGGTCAGGATGGTCACCGGACGGTCGAGCTGCATCTGTTCCATCGCGGCGCCCGTGGCGAACACGTTCAGGTCGAAGATGCCCCCGAACCCATGATTGGCCACGAAAAGGACTGGCCCCGAGAGGGTTTCGGGCTCGACGGTGACCTCCAACCGGTTGTACCGGCGCATGAAGTCGATGCCGAGGCGCCGCAGCGCGAATGCCGCGTTGCGCCAGACCTCGGAGACCACCTCGCCGGGCCCGGGGTCGTTGGTGGCGCTGTCCTCGGCGGCGGCCAGCAGAGCGTCGGCGAGTTGCTCGACGTCGGCCTGGTCGTCGTTGTCGTTGTCGTTGCTGTCCGGTCCGGTCATGGCAACCCCATGATCGCGCAGCATCGGGTGATCATGTGCCGTCTTGGGCGTTCATCCGCTGCGCCAGCCCGTAGACGGCCCGGGCATGCAGCTCGAACATGGCCACCAGGTCGACCGCGTCGCCGCCGATCTCCTTGGCCACCATCAGTCCGTCGGCTCCGGCGATCGCGTAGGTCGCCAACTGATGCACGTCGGCCTCGGTCAACCCGGGTGCCAACTGGCGAACCGCTCCGAGCAGCCGCTGATTGACCCGGTCGCGCACCTGCACGAACATCTCCCGCCCGCGGGGCTCCACGGGGCGTCGTTCCAGCGCCAGCATCAGGCCGATCCGGATGAAGTCGGGAGAATCCAGGAACGCCTTGGCGATCCGCGCGGCCATCTCGGCGAAGGCCTCTTCGGGATTCGTCAGATCCGTCGGCAGCTCCCACGCGGCCAACCACGAACCGAAGCTCCGCTCGATCACCGCGGCGATCAGGTCGTCCTTGTCCTTGAAGTGCCAGTAGATGGAACTGGCGGGCAGACCGCACTTGGCGCTCACGGCCCCGATGCTGGTGCCCTCGTAGCCACGTTCGGCAGCAATCTCGGTGGCCGCGTCCAGGATGCGCTGACGGGACAGTTCGCCGTCCGGGCGGCGCCGCCGGCCGGCCTGCGTGGTCTTGTCGGCGCTCACGTCCACTCCCTTTCTCCGTGCCGATCACTATTGCCCAGGATTCCAGTACACCGCCATCGGACGCCGCCGGGTCAGTTCGGGCGGGCGGCGGCCGCGGTCAGGTCGAGCGCGATGGCGACCAGCATGTCCTCCTGACCGCCGACCATGCCGCGCCGGCCGGCCTCCTCGAGCAGGCTGCGGGCGTCGACGTCGTAGCGGGCAGCGGCGGCTTCGGCGTGGCGCAGGAAGCTGGAGTAGACACCGGCATATCCCAGCGTCAGCGTTTCGCGGTCCACCCGCACGGGCCGGTCCTGCAGCGGCCGGACCAGGTCGTCGGCGGCATCCTCGAGCGCATGCAGATCGCAGCGGTGCCGCCAGCCGAGTTTGGTGGCCGCCGCGATGAACACCTCGAGCGGGGCGTTGCCCGCCCCGGCGCCCATCCCGGTCAACGACGCGTCGACGCGGGTTGCGCCGTGCTCCACGGCGACGATCGAGTTGGCCACGCCCAGCGACAGATTGTGGTGCGCATGGATCCCGATATCGGTTGTTGCCGTAAGGGTTTGGCGGAGCGCATCGACACGTTCGGCAATGTCACGCATCGTCATCGCGCCGCCGGAGTCCACCACGTAGACGCAGGTGGCGCCGTAGCTCTCCATGAGTTTGGCCTGGGCGGCCAGCGCATCCGGGGTTGTCATGTGACTCATCATCAGGAAGCCCACGGTGTCCATGCCGAGCTCGCGGGCCGCCTCGATGTGCTGGGCGGAGATGTCGGCCTCGGTGCAGTGGGTGGCGACCCGGACCACCCGAGCCCCCGCCCGGTAGGCCTCCGTCAGGTTGTGCACCGTGCCGATGCCGGGCAGCAGCAGGGTGGCGACCTTTGCGCGACGCACCGCTCCCGCGACGGCCTCGATCCACTCGAGGTCGGTGTGCGCACCGAAGCCGTAGATGCAGCTGGAGCCCGCCAGGCCGTCGCCGTGCGCGACCTCGATGGAATCCACGCCCGCCTCATCGAGTGCGGTGGCGATCGCCACAGCCTGCCCGACCGAGTACTGGTGCCGGATCGCGTGCATGCCGTCGCGCAGCGTGACATCGCTGACATACAGATCAATCATCGTGCGACTCCGAGCTTTTCGGTTTCGTGTACGGCGATGCGTTCGGCGGTCGCCTTGGCCGCCGAGGTCATGATGTCCAGGTTCCCGGCGTAGGCGGGCAGGTAGTGCGCGGCGCCGGTGACCTCCAGCATCACGGTCACCCGGGTGCCGGTGAACTTCCCGGTCTCGGGGATGTAGAGCGGCGCGTCGGCGGTGAAGGTCTCGAACTGGACGCGCTGCTCGAGCCGGTAGCCCGGCACGTAGGCGCTGACCCGGTCGACCATGTCCAGGATCGAGGACTCGATGGCGCCAGGGTCGGGATCGCCGCCGGAGTCCGGGACCAGACAGTAGACCGTGTTGCGCATCATGATCGGCGGATCGGCCGGATTGAGGATCATGACGGCCTTGCCGCGCTGCGCTCCGCCGACGGTTTGCAGTGCGGCCGAGGTGGTTTCGGTGAATTCGTCGATGTTGGCCCGGGTTCCGGGCCCGGCCGACCGCGCCGAGATGGAGGAGACCATCTCGGCGTAGGAGACGATCCCGGCTTCCGACACCGCGGCGACGATCGGAACGGTGGCCTGGCCGCCGCAGGTGACCATGTTGAGGTTCGGCGCGTCGAGGCATTCCTCGACGTTGACCACCGGCACGCAGTAGGGCCCGATCGCGGCGGGGGTGAGGTCGAGCATCCGCACCCCGGTCGGTGCCAGCTTCGCCCAGTTGGCCCGGTGCGCGCCGGCGGAGGTGGCGTCGAAGACCAGCTTGATGTCGGCGAACTCCGGCATCGCGAGCAGTCCGTCGACGCCGCCGGCGGTGGTGGGGACCCCCAGACGCGTGGCCCGGGCCAACCCGTCGGAGTTCGGGTCGATGCCGACCATGGCGGCGACGCGCAGGGGCCCGTCGCTGCGCCGGATCTTGATCATCAGGTCGGTGCCGATGTTGCCGGAGCCGATGATGGCCACCGGGTAATCGCCGGGATCGGTCATTGATTCTTCCTCACTGGCATGAGTTCGAGCCGGACTATTGACTCTGTAGCGATCGCTACATTACCGTATTGATCACTACAGAACAACCCCACGCCGGCACCGGCGCCGAACGAATGGATGAAGAAGTGAGCGATACGACCTATGACGTCGCGATCGTTGGCTACGGCCCGACCGGCGCCACCGCGGCCAATCTCCTGGGCCAGTTGGGCCTGCGGGTGCTGGTGATCGAGCGCGATCCCGACATCTACGGCCGCGCCCGCGCGATCTCCACCGACGAGGAGGTGATGCGGATCTGGCAGTCCGTCGGCCTGGCCGACCGGCTGCAGCAGGACATGCTGCCGGACCGGCCGGTCGCGTGGGTCGGCGCCGACGGCAATGCGTTCTACGAGACCACCATCGCGGGCCGCGGGTGCGGGCATCCGCCCCAGCAGTTCATCTACCAACCGGCGATCGATCAGGTGCTGCGCGAAGGGGTCGCCCGGTTCGGCAATGTGGAGATCCTGCTCGAGCACGAATCACTGCGGGCGGCCAACAAGGCCGATCACGTCGAACTGCTGTTGGCCGACCTGCGCGCCGACACCGTCCGCAAGGTCCGGGCGTCGTATGTGATCGCGGCCGACGGCGGCTCCTCCCCCACCCGCGGCCTGCTCGGCGTCGGCTACTCCGGCAAGACCTACAGCGAACGCTGGGTGGTGATCGACACCAAGGTGCTGCAAGAGTGGGATGCCCACGACCGCTTGCGTTTTCACTGCGATCCCGCACAGCCGGTGGTCGACTGCCCGACTCCGTTGGGGCACCACCGCTGGGAGTTCCCGGCGCCGGCGGGCATCGACGACAAGACCCTCGTCAGCGACGAATCCGTGTGGAAGGTGTTGCACGGCCAGGGCATCACCGAGGACAACGTGAAGGTCCTGCGGGCGGTGGTCTACAGCCACCACGTCCGGACCGCCGACCGGTGGCGGGTGGGCCGGGTCTTCCTGGCCGGCGATGCCGCCCACGCCATGCCGCCCTGGATCGGGCAGGGCATGTCGGCCGGTGTGCGCGACGCGGCCAACCTGTGCTGGAAACTGGCCGCGGTGCTCACCGGCCGGGCACCCGAGACCCTGCTGGATTCCTATGAGGCCGAACGCAAACCACACGTCACCGAGGTCACCCGGCGCGCGGTGCTGGTCGGTCGGGTGATCACCGAACGGCGCCGGGCCGTCGCCGCGGTACGCAACTTCGTACTCGGCACCGTCACCCGGATCCCCGGCTCCGCCGTGGCGGGTCAGAAGGTGTTCTGGATTCCCGACGCTCGGTACGGTGACGGCTTCTTCGCCCGCGCGCGCCGTACGGACCGCGCCGTGGGCTGGCTCATCCCGCAGCCCTGGGTCACCGCCGACGGCCGGCGCGAACGGCTCGACGACGTCCTCGATCGGCAGTGGACCATCCTGCACATCGGTGCCGCCCCCGCGGGCGCAGCAGCCTGGGCCGGTGCTCCGATCATCGAGATCGGTCGCGACGTCGACGATCACACCGGTGCGCTGACCGCCTGGCTGCGCAGCAAGAACGCCAGGGCCGTCGTCGTCCGTCCGGACGGATTCATCTACGCCGCAGCAGATTCCGGCCAACTCCTACCCGCTCCGCCCGCAGGAGTGAGCATCCCCACCCCCGCCCGAAATGGAGTTCCCGCATGAGTAGCACCACCACCCTGAGCGAACACACCGTCACCGTCGACGGCCGGCCCATCTTCTACGCCGAGGCCGGCACCGGGCCAGCGGTGGTGCTCCTGCACGGCGGCGGCCCCGGCGCCTCCGGCGTGAGCAACTACTCCCGCAACATCGGCGCGCTGGCCGCGCACTTCCGGGTGATCGTTCCCGACATGCCCGGCTACGGCCGATCCACCAAGAAGCTCGACCAGTCCGATCCCTTCGGCGGTCTCGCCGACACCATCCGCGGCCTGCTCGACGTCCTGGGCATCGACACCGCCCACCTGATCGGTAATTCCTACGGCGGCGCCGCCGCTCTGCGCCTGGCGCTGGACAGCCCGCACCGCGTCGGGCGGCTGGTCCTGATGGGCCCCGGCGGCATCGGCACCACCCGCGGTCTGCCGACCGCAGGCCTCAACAGCCTGTTCGGCTATTACGGCGGCGACGGGCCCAGCCGCGCCAAGCTGGAGGCGTTCATCCGGACCTACCTGGTGTACGACGGCGCCGCGGTGCCCGATGATCTGATCGACGTGCGCTATCAGGCGTCCATCGATCCCGACGTCGTGGCCAATCCACCGCTGCGCCGCCCGTCCGGACCGCTGGCGCTGCGCACCCTCTGGCGGATGGACCTCACCCGGGACCCGCGCCTGAAGGCTCTGCCGAACCCGACGCTGGTCCTGTGGGGCCGTGACGACAAGGTCAACAAGCCCGCCGGCGGTCCGCTGCTGCTGAACACGATGCCCAACGCGGAACTGGTGATGACCTCTCACACCGGGCACTGGATGCAGTGGGAGCGCGCCGAACTGTTCAACCAACTCGTCCTGGACTTCCTGGGATCGGACTCGAGGCTGGCCCATGCCTGACATCTTCGGCCGCACGCGCCTGGGCTACGTCGTCATCGAGACCGAGAAGTTCGCCGACTGGCGCCGGTTCGGCCGCGACGCCATCGGTATGCACTACGACGACGCGCTGCCCGACGTCACCCGGTTCCGGCTCGACGACCACCGGTGCCGGTTCCTGCTGCAGCGCGGACCCGCCGAGGACGTCACCGCACTCGGGTGGCAACTCGACGACCACACCACCTTCGACGACGTCCTGGCCCGGGTGACCGGTCACGGCGTCCCGGTGACCACCGGGACCGCCGAGGAAGCCGCGCTGCGCGGTGTCGAACGCCTCGCCCGATTCCCGGGGCCCAACGGCCTGAACCAGGAGATCTTCGTCCGGGCCGAGATCGCCGACGCCCCACTCGACATGGTCAGCCGGGGCGGATTCGTCACCGGCGCTTCGGGAATGGGCCACGTGGCGCTGACCACCAAGAAGCCGCACCAGGTCCGCGGCTATTTCAACACCGTCTTCGACGCCCGGTTGAGCGACTTCATCGACGAGACCATCAGTGGACTGAAGTTCAAGATCAGGTTCCTGCGGGTCAACGAACGGCACCATTCGGTGGCCATCGCGGCGGTGAACCGGTTGCCGCTCAACCCGATTCGCACCCGCGTCCAGCACCTCAACATCCAGGTCGCCGAACTCGACGACATGACCACGTCGTATCAGCGGGTCCGCGAACTCGGCTTCGAGATGGCGCTCGGCGTCGGGCAGCACACCAACGACAAGGAGCTGTCGTATTACGCGATGACGCCGTCCGGTTTCGAATGGGAGGTCGGGTGGAACCCGATCGTCGTCGACGAGACCACCTGGGAGCCCACCACCCATCAGGGGATCAGCATCTGGGGGCACACCAGGGAGGGGCAGACCGTCATCGCCAAGCTGGAACAATTCAAGACCGGCGCCGCGTCCCTGCTGCACCGGGAGGACGTCGTGCCCGCGCTGGCCGGGACCGGTATCCCCGACAACTGAAAGGCACCCACGTGTCCCGAATCGATACCCATCACCACGCGATCCCCGCCGACTATCGCGCAGCCCTCCGCAGGGCCGGCGTCGACGCGGCCGGCGGGCGCGAGCTGCCCGACTGGAGTCCGGAGGCATCCCTGGCCGCGATGGACGCCCTGGAAGTCAGCACCGCGATCCTGTCGGTGTCGACGCCGGGCACCACCTTCCTGCCCGCGGCCGCCGACGCCGCCGCACTGGCCCGCGACGTCAACGACCAGCTGGCCGGTGTGGTGTCCGAGAACCCGGACAGGTTCGGCCTTTTCGCGACGGTTCCACTCCCGCACGTCGACCGCGCGGTGGCCGAAGCCGTCCGCGCACTCGATGATCTGCAGGCCGACGGTGTGGTGCTGCTGGCCAACAACGCCGGGACCTACCTCGGCCAGGACGGCCAGGACGACCTGTTCGCCGCCCTGGACGCACGCGCAGCCGTGGTGTTCATCCACCCCGCCGAACTGCCCGGTCCGGTGGTTCCCGGCGTGCTGCCGTTCGCCGCCGATTTCCTGCTCGACACCACACGTGCGGCATACCTGTTGGTGCGCAACGGGATCCGGCGCCGGTACCCGAACATCAGGTTCATCCTGAGTCATGCCGGCGGCTTCGTGCCGTATGCCAGCCACCGGATGGCACTGTCGATCTTCGGCGACACCGGCGCCAGCCTGACCGACAATCTCGACGACTTCGCCTCGTTCTACTTCGACACCGCACTGTCGTCGAGCCCGGCCGCGCTGCCGTCGCTGCTGGCGTTCGCCCGACCCGGGCACGTCACCTTCGGCTCCGACTTCCCCTTCGCACCTCTTCCGGCGTCCCAATTGTTCGCCGGGGAACTCGAGAACTACTCGCTGGACAGCGCCACCCGCGCCGCGATCGACCGCAACAACGCCCTGGCGTTGTTCCCCCGCCTCGGCACCGCTGCAGCACCGCCGAAGCCGTCGCGGGTCGATGCGGCCAAGCACACCGTCAGCCGGATCGTGATGCGCGGCGTCGCGAAGCTGGTCTCTGTTCGGTAGCCACCTCGACCGCGAGCGTCCGCATTTGTACAGCACACCACGGCGTGTCGCGTACAGACACGGCCGCTCGCGGAGGGGTGAGCTCGCGGAGGGGTGAGCTCGCGAGCGGGTGAGCTCGCGAGCGGGTGAGCTCGCGAGGGGGTGAGCGGGTTACGAGGTGAACTCGCGCAGCGCGGCGGCCATCGCGACGGGCACCTGCGCCTTGATCCGGGTACCACCCTCGGTGTGTTCGGTGGCATCCACCCGGCCCACCTCGTGCACGCGCGCCACCAGGTCTCCCCGGTCGTAGGGAATGGTGACGTCGACGGCGACGTCGGTGGGCTCGACCATCTCGCCGAGCCGCTGGCGCAGCCGCTCCAGACCCTCACCCGTGCGCGCCGAGACGAATACCGCACCGGGGAGTGCCCGCCGGAGCTTCGCCAGCGCCAGATCCCCGGCCGCGTCGATCTTGTTGACCACCAACAACTCCGGCGCGGGCTTGGTGTCATGGGTGGCGATGACGTCGTTGACGACCTCGCGCACGGCGTTGATCTGGCCCAGCGGATCCACATCGGAGCCGTCCACCACATGCACCAGCAGGTCGGCGTCGACGACCTCCTCCAGGGTGGACTGGAACGCCTCGACCAGTTGGGTCGGCAGGTGCCGCACGAAACCCACCGTGTCGGTGAGCACGAAGGGCCGGCCGTCGTCGAACTGCCCACGGCGCGTGGTGGGTTCGAGCGTGGCGAACAACGCGTTCTCCACCAGCACCCCGGCCCCGGTCAGCGCGTTGAGCAGACTGGACTTGCCGGCATTGGTGTAGCCGACGATCGCGATCGACGGGACCTCGCTGCGCCGGCGGCCGCTGCGCTGGGTGTCACGGATCTTCTTCATGTCGCGAATCTCACGGCGCAGCTTGGCCATTCGCTCACGGATGCGCCGGCGGTCGGTCTCGATCTTGGTCTCGCCCGGCCCGCGGGTACCCACTCCGCCGCCCGCACCGCCGGCCCGGCCACCGGCCTGCCGCGACATCGACTCACCCCAGCCACGAAGCCGCGGCAGCATGTATTCCATCTGGGCCAGCGATACCTGGGCCTTGCCCTCGGCACTGGTCGCGTGCTGGGCGAAGATGTCCAGGATCAGCGCGGTCCGGTCGATGACCTTGACCTTGACCGCCTTCTCCAGCGCCGTCAGCTGGGCCGGTGACAGTTCGCCGTCGCAGATCACGGTGTCGGCGCCGGTGGCCAGCACCACCTCACGCAACTCCTGGGCCTTGCCGGACCCGATGTAGGTCGACGGATCCGGCTTGTCGCGCCGCTGGATCAGGCCCTCGAGCACCTCCGAGCCGGCCGTCTTGGCCAGCGCGGCCAGCTCGGCCAGGCTCGCATCCGCGTCAGCGGCGCTGCCCTGGGTCCAAATACCCACCAGCACAACGCGTTCCAGCCGAAGCTGTCGGTATTCGACTTCGGAGATGTCTTCGAGTTCGGTGGACAGCCCGGCGACGCGGCGCAGCGCGGCGCGATCTTCCAGGGCCAGTTCACCGAGCGTCGGGTCTTTGTAGGTGGGATCCGAGTAATCAGTCATGCGGTTTCCGATGGTGTCACGGCCGCCGCGCCGGCGCGAACGAATTTCACGCCTGGGACCGCCACCAGCCGTCGTCGATGTCACCGTGGGCCAGGATCACCGACGGTCCACGCAGATAGCTGGTGGCCTCGGTCACGGTGACCTCGACCTGCCCGCCCGGGATCCGCACCGTCAGGGCGCCCGTGTCGGCATCCAGCGAGTGCAGGGCGGCCACCGCGGCCGCCACCGTGCCGGTGCCGCACGACCGCGTCTCCCCCACGCCGCGTTCGTGCACCCGCATGTCCACCGAACCGTTGCGGGGAGCCGTCAGCACCTCGACGTTGACGCCGTGCGGGAACTGGGCGGGGTCGAACTCCACCGGAGCCGCGACATCGAGGGCGGCCAGCGCTTCGACCGTCAGGCCGGGATCCACGCAGGCCAGGTGCGGGTTGCCGACATCAACGGCCAGTCCGCTGAACCGCCTGCCGCCGACCGTCGCGACCCCGTCGCCGAGCCGGGCGGCCTTGCCCATATCGACGGTGACCTCGGCCTCGACGGGCTCGTAGTGCTCCATGACCACGGGGCGCGCCCCGGCCCGGGTGCCGACGACGAATTCCGTGCGCCGCTCCAGGCCCGCGGCCCACAGATAGTGCGCGAACACCCGGACCCCGTTACCGCACATCTCGGCAACCGAGCCGTCGGCGTTGCGGTAGTCCATGAACCAGTCGTCGGCGCCGACCCCCTCGGGCAGGGTGTCGAACACCCCGGCGTCGAGGGCCGCTCCGGCGACGGTGACGCGCAGCACCCCGTCGGCGCCCAGGCCGCGGCGCCGGTCGCACAGGGCCGCCACTGCCGCCGGCGTCAGGTCGACCCCGGCGGGTGTGTCGAGCAGCAGGACGAAATCGTTCTGCGTGCCGTGGCCCTTGGCGAACTTCACCTGATCAGGATACGTGCCGCCACGCGGCGACGGTCGCGCTCAGCAGGTCGCCGGCCGCGCCGTCGAGCCAGCGGACGCGGTGGTCGCGGCGGAACCAGGACCGCTGCCGGCGCACGTAGCGCCGGGTCCCGACGAACGTGGGCTCCTCGGCCTCACGGCCGTCCGAACCGGCGTCGAGGGCCTCGAGCACCTGCGCGTACCCCAGCGCCCGCGCGGCCGTCACCCCCCTGCGCAGGCCGGCCATCTCGAGGGTGCGGACCTCGTCGACCAGGCCGTGGCCGAACATCGCCTCGGTACGGCGCCGCAGCCGGTCGTCGAGAATCGCAGTGTCCCAATCCAATCCGACGATCAGGGTGTCCCAGCGCGGGGCCGCGCCGATCACCGGGGCCGAGGCCGCGAACGGCGCGCCGGTCAGTTCGATCACTTCGAGAGCGCGCACGACGCGGCGGCCGTCGGTCGACAGGATGGTCGCGGCCGCGTCGGGATCCCGGCGGGACAGCTCGGCGTGCAGGGCCGCCACCCCGACCTCGCCCAGCCGGGCCTCCCAGCGGGCCCGCACATCCGGATCGGTCGCCGGGAACGCCCAATCGTCCAGCAGGGACTGCACGTAGAGCATCGATCCGCCGACGATCACCGGGACCGCGCCCCGCGCCGCGATCGACTCGACGTCGGCCGCGGCGGCCTGCTGATAACGCGCCACCGTCGCCGTCTCGGTCACGTCGAGGACGTCGAGCTGATGATGCGGGATGCCGCGGCGTTCGGCGGGAGCCAGCTTGGCGGTGCCGATGTCCATGCCGCGGTAGAGCTGCATGGCGTCGGCGTTGACGATCTCGCCGCCGAGGTGTTCGGCCAGCTCGAGCGCCAGCGCCGACTTCCCGGTGCCGGTGGGCCCGATGACGGCGATCGGCCGGGTGCTCACGGCTGCCAGACGCCGACGAAGTAGCCGACGCCGTACGGCGCGCCCCGGTAGAGCTCACGCGCCGCCGCCGGGCCGTTTCCGGCCAGGCCGGCCAGCACCGCGAACGCGACCCGGCCGATCACCCCGGCCGGCAACCCGGCCAGGGCCCCGGTGTCGCCGGTGGCCAGGGCGTCGTCCAGCGCGGTCTGCACGGCGACCGAGTCGGGATCGTGGCCGCCCGGCGCGGACGGAGTCAACGTGTTCGCCCCGTCGGCCACCACCAGCACACCCACCGGTTCGCCGCACTCGTCGATCTCCGCGCGCAGCGCCCGTCCGCACGCCATCGCCAACGGCAGCTCCAATGATATTGGATAACAACGTGTTTCGGATACCGCTCGCGGAGCGATCTCTCCGCGCAGCCAGCCGGTGATCAGCGCGCACAGCGGCATCGCCGTCGTGGTGTGCGCATCGGGCGACATCGCGACGGGTACGTCGGTGCCGTATCCCGCAAAAGTGCCCACCGCGTCGGGACCCACCCGATCCTCGGCCCGGTCGGCGCCGATGCCGATCCACCGCTGCGGGAGCGTCGCACCGGCGGCGCGCACCGCGGCATACAGGTCGGTCAATTCGGCAGCGGCCGCCCCGGCCAGTCCGGGCACCAGGACCGGCGCCGACGGAATGATCGCAACGGCGCTCAACACGCAGGACACGCTAGCCCACGGTCAGGCCGCCACGGCCTCCGTGCGCGCCAGCCCGACCACCGAGGCCACCAGCGCGACGACGGCCACCGTCAACACCGCCCAACCCGCGTCCCCGGGGCGCAGGGTCTCCCCGAGCACCACCACCCCGAGTACGGAGGCCACCACGGGTTCGGCGATCGCCATCGTCGGCAGCGAGGCGGTCAGGGCGCCGGCCCGGAAGGACGACTGCTGCCAGGCGGTGCCGGCGACGGCGACCGCGGCCCAGGCGTAGAGCTCCGGGGAGCGCAGCAGCGGCCCGATGCCGTCGCCGAGCAGGTGCACCACACCCTTGGTCAGCACCGCGAACACTCCCCACAGCGCACCCGACACCATCGCCAGCAGAACCGCACTGAGCGGGCCGCCGACGGCGTTGGCAGCCGCCACACACACCACCAGCACGATGCCCAGCACGCCGGTCACCACCGCCCAAGTCGCCAGCGACGCCCGCGAATGACCGGCGGTGGGATTGCCGACCGTGACGACCACCAGCACCGATGCCGCCAGCAGCATCGCCCACGTCCACTCCGCGCGGGTCAGCCGCCGGTGTTGCTGGTGCGCGTTGATCGGCAGCGCGAACAGCAGCGAGGTCACCAGCAGGGCCTGCACCAGCAGCACCGAACCCAGTCCGAGGGCCGCCGCCTGCAACCCGAAGCCGATGGCGGACACCGCCGAGCCCAACCACCACCGCCGGTCGCGCAGCAGCCGGAGGAACAGCTCGACGTGCCCGACGGGTTCGTCCGTCACCTCATGGGCCTGGCGCTGGTGCATCACATCGCCGATCGCGATGAACACGGCCGCGCCCAGGGCGAGCACTGCGGCGATGCCGGCTGATCCCATGACTGCAGACCTTCTCATCCATCCGGCGGTGCCTGTGATCGACCCCGGACAGAACCAGGGACATGGCCGCGTGCGGACGCCCGACCTGTTTGAATACTCTCGAGACTGCAATCGACAGGCGCCGCGTCGCGCGGCAGGTGCGGGAGGGCGACCTCCGCGTGGAGGGTAGGTGTTTCATGACAACGCAAGATCCCGCTCCCGGCGAGGTGCCCCTCCCCTCCGCGGTACCCCGGCCCGGGCCTCGTCCCGGCCCACACCCCGGCCCCAGCGCCGCCGCCCCTCCGGTCGCCCCCGCCGCCCCGGCGTCGGATCCGCACCGGTTCGGCCGGGTGGACGACGACGGCACGGTGTGGTTGATCAGCAGCGCGGGTGAGCGCGTCATCGGATCCTGGCAGGCCGGCGATGCCGAGGCCGCCTACGCCCACTTCGGCCGCCGGTTCGACGACCTGTCGACCGAGATCGCGCTGATGGAGCGGCGACTGCAATCAGGCACGGGCGATGCGCGCAAGATCAAGGCCGCGGCGGCAACGCTGGCCGAAACCCTGCCCACCGCAAGTGTTCTCGGTGATATCGATGCCCTGGCCACCCGGCTGTCGGCCATCGCCGACCATGCCGAGACGGCGGCCGCCGAGGAGAAGGCCCGGCGCGATGAGCACCGCGCCGCCCAGATCGCACGCAAGGAGGCGCTGGCCGCCGAGGCCGAAGATCTTGCCGCCAACGCCACGCAATGGAAGTCCGCCGGCGACCGGATGCGCGCGATCCTCGACGAGTGGAAGACCGTCAGCGGTCTGGACCGCAAGACCGACGATGCGTTGTGGAAGCGCTATTCGGCGGCGCGCGAGACGTTCAACCGCCGCCGCGGCTCCCATTTCGCCGACCTGGACCGTGAGCGGGCCGGCGCGCGCGCCGCCAAGGAACGGCTCTGCGAGCGGGCCGAGGAGCTGACCGGATCCACCGACTGGGCGGCCACCAGCGCGG
Organism: Mycobacterium sp.; assembly: GCF_046330795.1. Lineage (GTDB taxonomy): Bacteria > Actinomycetota > Actinomycetes > Mycobacteriales > Mycobacteriaceae > Mycobacterium. The sequence goes on from NZ_JAXLSA010000001.1 coordinate 1,176,653, forward strand.
CCTTCCGTGCCCTGCTGGCCGAGTGGAAGACCGTGGGCCGGGCCGCCAAGGACGTCGACGACAAACTGTGGCACCGGTTCAAGGCCGCCCAGGACGCCTTCTTCTCGGCACGCAACGCCGTCAGCGCCGAGCGGGATGCCGAGCTGACCGCCAACGCCACCGCGAAGGAGGCACTGCTGGTCGAGGCCGAGCGGATCGACACGACCGACCACGACGCGGCCCGCGCCGCGCTGCGTGCCCTCACCGACAAGTGGGACGCGCTGGGGAAGGTCCCGCGCGAACGCACGGACCTCGAGCGCCGACTGCGTGCGGTCGAGAAGAAGGTGCGCGACGCCGCCGACGCGGACCGCACCGACCCGGAGGCGGCCGCCCGCGCCCAGCAGTTCGTGACCCGTGCCGAGCAGTTCGAGAGCCAGGCCGCCAAGGCCGAGGCGGCCGGCCGCACGAAGGAGGCCGCCGAGGCCCGCGCCAGCGCGGCGCAGTGGCGGGAATGGGCCCAGGCCGCGGCCGGGGCCCTGGAGAAAAAGCGCTGACGGCCGGTTCCCCAGCCGTTCGGCACCACGTCGGGTAGCCCACTACTCGGGCGTTCGAAATCATCATCCGGCATGCTGTACGGATGAAGCGAGGGAATTCACCCGAGATTGCTGGAAAAGAACGGGTGCGTCGTAGATCGCACCTCCAGGCTGTGCCCGCCCATTCCGACGATATTGCTATCTTCGATCAGGGCGAACCGGTCGACGAGCCAACGGACACCGGACCCATTCTCCTGGCGTGGTGATGCGCCGGTTCGCGCACCTCGCTCATGCGGCCTGCGCGCCGGACGCGGCGTCGGAGGCGGTGATCCGGCGAGCGCACCAGCTGCTCCTGACGCAGCGCAACGCCGAGGCCGAAGAACTGCTGCGTGACGTCGACGGCGACGCGTTGCCCGTCCCGGCCCGGTCGCAGGTGCTCAGCATGCGCGCGACGAACCTGTTCTGGCCGTTGGCCAACCCGGCCGCCGCCGCCGAACTCGTCGACAACGCGCTGCACGCCACCGATCCGGTGATGGCCCACCCGGCCCGGGCGAACAAGGCGTTACAGCTGGCGCTGTCCGGCCGGCCGCGCAAGGCGCTGCACGTGCTCGAGCGTGCCGACCCCACCCTGCTCGACGACATTTCCGCCGTCTGCCGTTGCCGGGCGGCCGCGGCGGCCCTCGGCGATCGCGGGCAGGTCGATGCGGCGATCACCGCATCCCGGGACGCGGCACGGATCGCCGCCCGCAATCCCCGGGCCGCCGCGCACGCGATGGGCGTGGCCGAGCACGCCGTCACGGCGGCCGTCGCCGTGGGCCGCCTCGCCGATGCACACACCATCGCGGCCGAGCTACTCGAACAGACCCGGGACTCGCCGGGAATCGCGCATTCGGTGGCGCTGGCGGTCAGCGCCATGGCCGACCTCGGATCGGGGCGGGCCGCCACCGCCCGGCACCGGCTCACGGCCACGCTGGACCGGCTCGAGGAGTTCCGGGACAACTTCGGCGTGAGCTATCGATTCCGGATCGTCGCAACCCAGGCGCTCGCCCGTTCCGGAGACCTGGCGGCCGCCCGTACCACCGAGGCCCGGATGCGCCGGACCAGACATCCCGCCTACGGGTTCACCGACCCGGATGCGGTGCTCGCGAGCGCGGCCATCGCCGCCGCCGGCGGCCGGTTGGAGCGGGCGCGCATCCTGAGCCGAACCGCGGCCCACGTTGCGCACGGCCGCGGTCAGCTCGCGCGCGAGGTCGTCTGCCTCCAGGCGGCCGCCCAGTTCGGTGATCGCGAGGTGGCCGCCGCCCTCGGCGCGCTGACCGGTCAGGTCGAGGGACCGCGTATCGCTGCGGCCACCACGATGGCAAGGGCCGTAGCCGCCGATGATGCTCACCAGTTACTCGCTGCAGCAACACAATTCGAAGATTTCGGCGATACCATTGCGGCAACTGACTGCCTGACCCGGGCCGCGCGGCTGTTCCGCGGGACGGGTCAACGGACCCGGAGCGTGATGCCGCTGCGCGGGCCCGTGAACTGCGCGCCGCATCCGGCGCCGTGGCGCTGCCCCCGCAAGCGGGTGCGTAGGCCGGCGACCGGCTTCGAGTAGTCACTACGCAGGAGTGGTGCACCGCCAGGCCCCTAGCGTCGGGATCGACCCCCCACCTCATTGTTCGGCCTTCACATCCGGGGCGCCGCGACGGGGGTTCGGTGCCCTCCGAGGGGAGTAGGAACATGTCCACCCGAAATTCAGCACGAGGTCGTCGCGGCAACACGCACCGCGCCGGCCGGCAGCCGAGCTGGTACACCCGAACGACCGTCGCGGGCAGCGTGCTCGCGCTCGCCACGACCGGCCAGCTGTTGTTCAGCTCGCCGATCACGTCCACGCTGTCCGCGACGCATCCGACTCCGATTCGCCTGGCGCTCAGCACGATCGGCGCAGGCATCCAGCCGGCCCCGGTTCGGCCGGCGGCCGCCGAGTCCTCCGGCGCCCTGGTGCCGACCGGCAACCAGGTGGCCGCCGCCCAGAGCACACTGCAGCAGATTCTGCGCCAGCATGGGATCGACGTCAGCCAGGCCGTCGGCCCTGCGGGCACCTCCCAGCGCGCGGCGGCGGAGGCAGAGGCGGCAGAGCAGAGCATGGATGCCGCATCGGCACAGGATCTTCTGAACCAGGCGATGGGGATTCGCTCCAGCACGGGACACTCGCGGGCAGTTACCGGGGCAACCTCGGAGGCGACGCTGCTGGCCACGTCCGCGGACGCCTCGACGGGTCTGCTGACCACCACGGCGACCGGCTTCACGATCCACTTCTTCTTCACCCTGACCGTCGACAGCAAGACGGGCCTGACGTTCATCGATCCGCTCGGGTTGATGTGGGTGGGCAACGGCGCCGACGGCGCCGCCGGTGAGAACGGTCAGAACGGCGGAATCCTCTGGGGCAATGGCGGTAAGGGCGGCGACGGCACGGCCGCCGGAATGGCCGGCGGCAAGGGCGGCACCGGTGGCATCTTCCTCGGTGACGGCGGTGACGGCGGCAAGGGCGGCGCCGGGGCCACCGGCGGTGACGGCGGCGACGTCGGCTTCTTCTCGTTGATCGGCAGCGGTGGCGACGGCGGTGCCGGCGGCAACGGTATCGCCGGCGTCACGGGCGTCAACGGGGTCGACGGCTCAAAGGGCGCTCAGGGCGTCGCCGGCGCCAAGGGTGCCGACGGCGCCAACGGGGCGGCCGGTGCGAACGGTCTCGACGGGCGCGACGGTGTGAACACCGGAACGGCCAGCAGCTCCACGGCGGCCAACGGCAGCGGGACCACCACCAGCACCACGTCCGACGGTGTGCTGGTACTGCACGGCAATCCGGGCGACAACGGAACGCTCGGTGCGGCCGGCGGTGATGGTGTCCCGGTGGTGATCACCCAGAAGAAGGACGACAGCTGGCTCGACGACGTGCTGGCCAACCCGTTCCTGCAGAATCCGCTGAACCCGATCTGGGCGGCCGAGATCAAGCTGATCACCTCGGTGCTCAAGACCGACGACCCGACATTCGCCTACGGCGGCGCCGGCGGCAACGGCGGCGACGGCGTGGGCACCGGAGCCCCCGGCGGCGACGGCGGTGACGGCGGGTTCGCCATGAACACCGGCGGCACCTACGCCTTCGGCAGCATCGGCGGCCAGGGCGGTAAGGGCGCGGCGGGCGCGGCCGGCGATGCGGGCACCGACGGCACCGCGGGCGCGGCCGGAGCGGCCGGCTCGAAGGGTGGCACCGGCGGAGCCGGGCAGGCCGGCACCGCGGGCAGCGCCGGTGGCCAGGGCCTGGCGGGCGCTCCGGCGGGCAACGGCGGAAAGGGCGGCCGTGGCGGCCTGATCGGCGATGGCGGGAAGGGCGGCGACGGCGGAACCGGCGGTGCCGGCGGCGACGGGGGAACCGGGGGCAGCGGCGGGGCCGGCGGAACCGGCGGGACCGGCGGGACCGGGGGCACCGGCGGCACGGGCGGTGTCGGTGGCAACGGCGGCAACGGCGGGGCCGGCGCGCAGGGCGGCACCGGCGGCCGGGGCGGCAACGGTGGCCACGCGCAGGCGAAGACCGCCGAGGGGACCTATCAGGGCATCGGCGGTTCCGGCGGCCTGGGCGGCGCCGGCGGAGCCGGTGGTGCAGCCGGCGACGGCGCCGATGGTGGCGCCGCTGGCGCCGCTGGCGCGGGCGGCGACGGTGGGTCGGGCGGCATCGGCGGTTCCGGTGGCGACGGTGGCGACGGCGGGGCCGGCGGCCTCGGCGGTAAGGCCGGCGCGGCAGGATCCGGCGGTCTGCTGGGCAAGAAGGGCGCTGCCGGGTCGGATGGCGCCGACGGGGCCACGGGCAAGACCGGCGCGGCCGGCGACGACGGGGCCGACGGGGCCAAGGGAGCCACCGGCGCCAGCGGGAACGCCGGCAAGACCGGGAACAGCGGCTCCGACGGCAGCAAGGGTAAGACCGGGGCCAACGGCGCTCAGGGCGCCGACGGCGCCGACGGCTGACACCCCCCATCGAGCGGTCGTCGCGGACTCATCCGCGGCGGCCGCTCTCCCCTGTTATCGGGCGTCCGACTCCGGCTCGTCGGGAGCGGGCGGGTCCAGGGTTTCCAGCAGACCCTTGGACTGCTGGTCACCGGCCAGTCGCCGGCGGTGTTCCTCGGCGGCCAGTTGCGCCGCGGTTCTCGTCCAGACCACGCGTGCCCAGTGGAACGCCAGCGCAACCACCGTTATCCAGGCGAGCACCAGGCCCACCCCGGGTCCGGGATGCCCCACCGACGTGGTCTGGCGCGACCACACCGCCAGTAGACCGGTGGCGCCGGCCAGCCAGGAGCCCGCCAGCGCCAGCCAGGCCACGGCCCACCGCCGGGTCAGCAGCGCCAGCATCGAGAATCCGATCGTGAGCAGGGTGACCCAGCAGAAGACCCGCGACGGGAGCGCGATCGCGGCGTCGCGGGCGGCCGGATCGTAGGTCAGCACGTCGACGCCCCGGGCGTGCCCGGTGTGCGGCAGCACGAACGTCAGCAGCAGCACGAATACCAGGATCGCGACCACCAGCGCCCGGGGACCGGGATCGATCTCCCGCGCGACGCGGCGTTCGGCGGACTCGATCTCGTCTCGGTAGGCGCCGAATTCGTCTTCCGGAGTGCTCACCGAGCGCACCCGGCGGTCACCGGCACCGTCGCGGGCGTGCCGACACCCGGCATGCCGAGGCCGACCGTGAGCGGCCGCCGCCCCGCCTCGTGGGCGTCGCCGGCACGGGTGCGCCGGTGCGTCAGCGGAGCACCATCGGCAATCAGGTGATGCGGCGCGGCGCCCGTGACCACCGTGGTCACGATGTCTCCGGGTCGTGCGCCCATGGTGCCCGGCGCGAAGTGCACCAGGCGACCGTCGCGGGCGCGTCCGCTCATCCGCGCGGTCGCGCTGTCCTTGCGGCCCTCGCCGACGGCGACCAGCAATTCCACCGTCCGGCCGATCTGGTCCTGGTTCTCCGCCAGTGAGATGTCCTCCTGCAGCGCCAGCAATCGCATATAGCGTTCCTGCACAACCTGTTTGGGCAGCTGGTCGGGAAGCTCCGCCGCCGGGGTGCCCGGCCGCTGGGAGTACTGGAACGTGAACGCCGAAGAAAATCGCGCGGAGCGAACCACATCCAGGGTGGCCTGGAAGTCCGCTTCGGTCTCGCCCGGGAATCCGACGATGATGTCGGTGGTGATGGCGGCATGCGGCATGGCGGCACGCACCCGGTCGATGATGCCGAGGTATTTCTCGGCGCGGTAGGAGCGCCGCATCGCCCGCAGGATCCGGTCCGACCCGGACTGCAGCGGCATGTGCAGGTTCGGGCACACATTGGGCGTCCCCGCCATCGCGTCGATGACGTCGTCGGTGAACTCCGCGGGGTGCGGCGAGGTGAACCGGACCCGTTCCAGGCCGTCGATACGCCCGCAGGCGCGCAACAGACCCGCAAAAGCCCCTCTGTCACGCGGGATCTCGGGATCGACGAATGAGACGCCGTAGGCGTTGACGTTCTGGCCCAGCAGGGTGACCTCCAGGACGCCCTGGTCCACCAGGGACTGCACCTCGGCCAGGATGTCGCCGGGACGCCGGTCCACCTCCCTGCCCCGCAACGACGGAACGATGCAGAACGTGCAGGTGTTGTTGCACCCCACCGAGATGGAAACCCATGCGGCGTAAGCGGATTCGCGCGCAGCCGGCAGCGCTGACGGGAACTCCTCGAGCGCCTCGACGATCTCGACCTGGGCCTCGCGGTTGTGCCGGGCCCGGTCCAGTAGCGCAGGCAGCGACCCGATGTTGTGGGTGCCGAACACGACGTCGACATAGGGCGCGCGGCTCAGCACCGCGGCGCGGTCCTTCTGCGCCAGGCAGCCGCCCACCGCGATCTGCATCCCCGGGTCGGCGTTCTTGCGGGGCGCGAGATGGCTCAGGTTGCCGTAGAGCTTGTTGTCGGCGTTCTCGCGAACGGCGCAGGTGTTGAACACCACCACGTCGGCGTCGGCACCCTCCTCGGCGCGCCGGTAACCGGCCGCCTCGAGCAGCCCGGCGAGGCGCTCGGAATCGTGCACGTTCATCTGGCAGCCGTACGTCCGGACCTGGTACGTCCTGGGCGGCCGTACCGTGGTGGAAGAACTGCGACTCACCCGACCATGGTACGGACGGCATCGGTGCTCACCCAATTCGCGGATCGGAGTTCCCGGCAGGCTGTGCAATTACTGGGTAAGGTCAGGCCGTATGGCCGCCCCCGAAGTGCCCATGGTCGCGATGCGCGGGGTCAACAAGCATTTCGGCGATCTGCACGTGCTGCGCGATATCAACCTCGAGGTGGCCCGCGGCGAGGTGATCGTGGTGCTCGGGCCGTCCGGCTCGGGCAAGTCGACGCTGTGCCGCACCATCAACCGGCTCGAGACCGTCGACTCGGGCAGCATCAGCATCGACGGCCAGGAGCTGCCCGCCGAGGGCCGCAAGCTCGCCGAACTGCGGTCCGACGTCGGCATGGTGTTCCAGTCGTTCAACCTGTTCGCCCACAAGACCATCCTGGAGAACGTCACACTGGCGCCGGTCAAGGTGCGCAAGGTGGCCGCCGACAAGGCCCGGGCGGATGGGCTCGCCCTGCTCGAACGGGTGGGCGTGGCCAATCAGGCCGACAAGTATCCGGCCCAGCTCTCCGGCGGCCAGCAGCAGCGGGTGGCCATCGCCCGGTCGCTGGCGATGAACCCGAAGGTCATGCTGTTCGACGAACCGACCAGTGCCCTGGATCCCGAGATGATCAACGAGGTGCTGGCCGTGATGACCTCGCTGGCCGAGGGCGGCATGACGATGATCGTGGTCACCCACGAGATGGGGTTCGCCCGCCGCGCCGCACACCGGGTCGTGTTCATGGCCGACGGCGCCGTCGTCGAGGACGCCGAACCGCCCGAATTCTTCGACAACCCGCGCTCGGACCGGGCCAGGGACTTTCTCAGCAAGATCCTCGAGCACTGACCTAGTGAAAGGAAACACCCGGTGAGCATCCCGAAGTTGCGCATCCTGGCTGCCGTCGCACTGGCCGCCGTCCTACCCCTGTCAGCGACCGCCTGCGGCGGTGGCGGCGGCAGCAGCTCGGCCGACAAGATCGTCATCGGGACCAAGTTCGATCAGCCCGGGCTCGGGATGAAGAACCCCGACGGCACGATGAGCGGCTTCGACGTCGACGTGGCCACCTACGTCGCCAAGGAACTCGGCTACTCCCCCGACAAGATCGAGTGGAAGGAATCGCCGTCGGCCCAGCGGGAAACGCTGATCCAGAACGATCAGGTGAAATTCATCGCGGCCACCTATTCGATCACCGACTCCCGCAAGGAGAAGGTCGATTTCGCCGGCCCGTACCTGATCACCGGGCAGAGCCTGCTGGTGCGCAGCGACAACACCGACATCACCGGCGCCGATTCGCTGCAGAACAACAAGAAGCTGTGCTCGGTCTCGGGTTCCACTCCCGCACAACGCATCAAGGACAAGTACCCCGGCGTTCAGCTGCAGCAGTACGACACCTACTCCGCGTGCGTCGAGGCGCTGAAGAACGGCGCCATCGACGCCGTCACCACCGATGAGGTCATCCTGGCCGGCTACGCCGCGCAGAGTCCCGGCACGTTCAAGATCGTCGGCAAGCCGTTCTCGGAGGAGAAGTACGGCATCGGCCTGAAGAAGGGCGACTCCGAGTTGCGCACCAAGATCAACGACGCCCTCGAGAAGATGGCCAAGGACGGCGCGTGGAAGGCAGCCTTCGAGAAGAACCTCGGCAAGGCCGGTATCGCCACGCCGAATCCGCCTGCGGTGGACCGGTACTGACCGAACGTCACGTAGACCGTCATGCAGATCCTCACCGAGCACAGCGCGGAGATCCTGGCCGCGTTCTGGGTGACCATCAAGCTGACGGTCTACGCGGCGGTGGGCGCGCTGATCCTCGGCACCGGCCTGGCCGCGATGCGGCTGTCTCCGGTGCCGATGCTGAACTGGATCGGCGCGACGTACGTCAACATCGTGCGCAACACGCCGTTGACGCTGATCATCCTGTTCTGCTCCTTCGGTCTGTCGCAGACCCTGGGCATCACCCTGGCCGATCCCAACTCGCCCACGTCGATCGACGACAGCAACTTCCGGCTCGCGGCGCTCGGGCTGACGGTCTACACCGCCGCGTTCGTCTGCGAGACGGTGCGGTCCGGAGTGAACACCGTTCCGCTGGGCCAGGCCGAAGCGGCCCGGTCGCTGGGCTTCACCTTCGGTCAGAATCTGCGAATGGTCCTGCTGCCGCAGGCTTTCCGGGCGGTGATCATCCCGCTGGGCTCGGTGTTGATCGCCCTGACCAAGAACACCACCATCGCCTCGGCCATCGGTGTGGCCGAGGCCGCGCTGCTGATGAAGGAGCTGATCGAGAACACCGCGGCCCTGCTGGTGGTCGGGTCGATATTCGCCGCCGGATTCGTGATCCTGACGCTGCCGCTGGGGCTGCTGTTCGGCTGGCTGGGTAAGCGGTTGGCGGTGGCGCGATGAGCTCGGTACTGTTCGACGCCCCGGGCCCGCGCGCCCGGCTGCGTAACCATGTCATCTCCGCGGTCACCGTCGTCGTGGTGGTGCTGGCGGCGTGGCTGGTGTATTCGAAGCTCTCGGCCAGGGGCCAGCTGACCGCGGCCAAGTGGGAGCCGTTCCTGACCGCCAATCTCTGGAAAACCTATGTGCTGCCCGGCATTCAGGGCACGCTGACGGCCGCCGCGATATCGATCGGGCTGGCCGGGATCCTCGGTGTGATACTCGGGGTTGGCCGGATGATCCCCAATGCCGCTGTGCGATGGGCGTGTTCAACGTTCGTCGAGTTCTTCCGGGCCGTGCCGGTGCTGATCATGATGATCTTCGCCTACTTCCTCTACGCCCAGTACGACCTGTTCCCGCCGAAGCATCTGGCCCTCGCCGGTGTGGTGACCGGCCTGACGCTCTACAACAGCGCGGTGATCGCCGAGATCCTGCGCGCGGGCATCACCGCGCTGCCGCGCGGCCAGTCCGAGGCGGCGGCATCGCTGGGCCTGCGTTGGGGGCAGACGATGCGCAGCATCCTGCTGCCGCAGGCGATCACGTCGATGCTGCCGGTGCTGATCTCGCAGTTGGTGGTGGTGCTCAAGGACACCGCGATCGGATACCAGATCACCTACGTCGAGATGGTCCGTCAGGGCACCGTCGTCGGCTCGTCCTACGGCAACTACATTCCCGCGCTGATCGTGATCGCGCTGTTGATGATCGCCGTGAACTTCACCCTGTCCTCGTTGGCGGTGCGGTTGGAGCGCCGGTTGCGGCGCTCGCAGCGGGCCCCCAGACCGCTGGATGCCCAGGCGATCGAGCAGGAGGGTGCGCCGGGCGCGAGGGTCATCGGTACGTAATCTGTTCAGCCCTGGCTGCGACGTTGTTCGAGTAGGTCTCGCACGGGCCGCTGAACAGATCCCGCATTGCCGCTATGCCAGCACCGCGCAGCGCTGCAGCAGTTCGGCATCCGGCGGCTGGTAGAACGACAGCACGACGTGCTGACAGCCGACCTTCCCGTACGCGGCCAGGGTGTCCAATTCCTTGTCGATCTGCTCGGATTGCTTTGGATGCAGGAACAATTGGACACCGCGGCGGATCTCTTCGCGGGGTCGTCTGACCTCGGCGCAGGCCGCGTCCAGGTCGGCGTTCACCTTGGCCCACTCGTCCGGGGTCTGGCCGCCGGCCATGTTCCATTCGTCGGCGTGCCGCGCGATGACGCGCAGCATCCTGGGCTTGGATCCGCCGATCACGATCGGCGGGTGCGGGTGCTGTAGCGGCTTGGGGTTGGCCACCGCGTCCCGCAAGGTGAAGAAGCGCCCGCTGTGGGTGACCGAATCCTCGCTCCACAGCCGCTTGATGACGGTCAGTGCCTCGTCGAGCATCTCGACCCGCGCCCCCGGGGCCGGAAAGTCGATGCCGTAGCCGAGGTGCTCGGGTTCGTGCCAGCCGGCGCCGAGCCCGAATTCGGCTCGGCCGCCGCTGATGTGATCGATGGTGACGGCCATCTTCGCCAGGAGTGCCGGATTGTGGTAGGTCACCGACCCGACCAGGCAGCCCACCCGGCTGTTGGTGGTCTGCGCCGCCATGGCGGCCAGCGTCGTCCAGCCCTCGTAGGTGGGTTGTTGCGGGTCGACCAGACCGTAGAAGTGGTCGTAGTCCCAGATGCCGTGGAAGCCGAGCTGATCGGCGGTGCGCCAGAATTCGGCGAGCACCGGGTAGTCATAGGTGGGCGCAAGCTTGACCGAGATCAGCATGGCCGCAATCTACTCGCCGCCAGGCGGTCGGCTATCCCGGGTCCGGCAGCACCAGGACGTTCGCTCCGGGCCGGGCGGGTGTCTCGGGATGGCTCACACCCCAGCACGACGGATGGCGGCGCATCGCGGCGGCGATGTCATTCGACCGACGACGATTGGCCCGCCATGTGGGGTGGGATTCCAGGGAAACAACCGTCGCCGTAGTGGGCGTCATCCTCATCGCGTCCTCCCGCTGATCTCAGCGTTGTTCACCGTTGAGTGTGGTTCACCGACATGAGCTGCACCGATGCCGAAGCCATGAATTAGCTGAGAAATCTATGCCCAGGTCGGGGGCCTGCTAGACGCGGCGCCGCTCGCGTTCGGCGCCCAGTTCCACCGTGACCACGTCGAAGGCCATGCCCCGGCCGTAGCCGCGGCGGGCCAGCATGGCGACGAGTCTGCGTAGTACCTTCTGGTCGTCCCCGTCGTCGAGGCGTTCGCGCCGCAGCTTGGCCCGGACGAGTTCTTCGGCCCGCTGCCGCTCGGCCCCGGCGTCAATGCCGGCCAGCGCCTGGTCGATGACGGTGTTGTCCAGGCCCTTGTTACGCAGCTCTACGGCCAACGCGCGCTTTCCCTTTCCGGCGTTGACGCGGCGGCTGTGTACCCACTGCTCGGCGAAGTCGGCGTCGTCGAGCAGACCGACCTGGGTCAGACGGTCGAGCACCTGCGTGCTCACCTCGCCGGGGTAGCCCCGCTTGTCGAGGTGTGTCTGCAACTCCGAGCGGGTCCGGGCCCGAGCGGTGAGCAGGCGCAGGCATAGCGCCCGCGCCTGCTCCTCGCGCTTGACCGGATCGACCGACTCGGCCTCAGCGGGCTCAGAAATCGACGGGCGCCGGGAGCGGCTCATTGGGTGCCTCATCGGTCATCACCGCGCCGATACCGAGCTTCTCCTTGATCTTCTTCTCGATCTCGTTGGCCACGTCGATGTTCTCCATCAGGAAGTTACGGGCGTTCTCCTTGCCCTGACCCAACTGCTCGCCCTCGTAGGTGAACCACGAACCGGACTTGCGGATGAAGCCCTGATCGACGCCCATATCGATCAGCGAACCCTCCTTGGAGATGCCCTTGCCATACAGGATGTCGAACTCGGCCTGCTTGAATGGCGGGCTGACCTTGTTCTTGACCACCTTGACACGGGTGCGGTTACCGACTGCGTCGGTGCCGTCTTTCAGGGTTTCAATTCGCCTGACATCCAACCGAACCGATGCGTAGAACTTCAATGCCTTTCCACCCGTGGTGGTTTCAGGCGAGTTGTGCACCATCACACCGTCGACAAAATAGTTGTGCGAACCCTCGATCTCGATGTCGAAGCGGTTCATCGACCGAGTCTGCGGCTTGACATGAACATCGAGCACCCGGGCTGGCACCAGCCGCGAAGTGGGCTCGACGAACTCCGGCACCACCGTGCCAAGGCCGCGGAACCGGGGCAGCAGCTTGTACTCCATCGACGGTGCCATGTAGGGCGCCACTAATTCCTGGAACTTGGCCGTGGCTGCAGTGGAGAACACCAGCACCGACTTGCCGGCGGTACCGGCGGAGCGCAGGCGCACATCCAGACCGTGGGTGTCGCGCAGGTAGCCGCTCAGACGCTCCCGCGATCCCTCGCTCATGGCTTCGACGCAGATCTCGATGCGGCCGCTGCCGCCCTGGGTGCGCTGCTGCAGACCCTTGGACCGCACGGTGAAGGAACCGTCGTCCATGTACCAGATGGCCAATGCCAGCGGGGTGAGCGCCTTCAGATAGTCCTCGGAGAGGAACTTCTTGCCATCGCCGAGGTAGACCGCTTGGCGCAGCTCACCGAGCTCCGGCAGCGGGGTGAAGTCGACGAACTCAGCGCCCTCGTCGTTCTTGCGAACCGTGTGCTTGATGTTGCCCAGCAGATCGGTCTTCCACTGCAGGTAATCGACCTGCTTGGCGCCGTGACCCAGCCGGAACCGAACACCGTTGCGGTCGCGCCGATTCGGTGACAGATTGCCATCACCCATCAGCGAACCGAGCACCACCTGGAACTGCTGTTCGCTGAGCAGGTGCGGCTCGGAGGCCATCACGCGATCACCGGCGATGATGTCGCCGGCCTCGGTCCAGCCCGCCGGGGTGCGGATCAGGTGGTTGGGCGTGGCGGCGAACTGCGAGCGGCCGTTGCCGCCGGACTTCTCGACCGTGAATTGCAGGAACTGCTCGGCCGGACCGTTGTTGAACCAGTTCACCACCTTGCGAGGTGCGATCTGATCGCTCACGGGGTCGTAGGACAGCACCTCAACGTCCATCTTCTGGTTGACGATCTTGCCGATCTTCTCGGTGCTGCCGTCGGCCAGCTGGACCCGGGTGTCGTAGGAAAAGCACCCGAACATGACTCCGATCTTCTCGCGCAACTGGTTGATGAAGATCGCGGTGGTGCCCGAATTGTTCAGTGCGCCGGTCATTTTCCGCAGCGCCTGGCTCATCAGCCGGGCCTGCAGGCCGACATGGCTGTCGCCCATCTCGCCCTCGATCTCGGCGCGCGGCACCAGCGCGGCCACCGAGTCGATGACCAGGATGTCCAGCGCGCCCGACCGGATCAGCATGTCGGCGATCTCGAGGGCCTGCTCCCCGGTGTCGGGCTGGGACACCAGCAGCGCGTCGGTGTCCACACCGAGCGACTTGGCGTACTCGGGATCCAGCGCGTGCTCGGCGTCGATGAACGCCGCGATGCCACCGGCGGCCTGCGCGTTGGCCACCGCGTGCAGCGCGACCGTGGTCTTGCCCGAGGATTCCGGGCCGTAGATCTCGACGACGCGGCCGCGCGGCAGACCCCCGATGCCCAGCGCCACGTCCAGGGCGATGGATCCGGTGGGGATGACCGAGATGGGCTGGCGAACCTCTTCGCCGAGGCGCATCACCGAGCCCTTGCCGAAATTCTTCTCGATCTGGGCCATCGCCAGGTCGAGGGCCTTCTCGCGATCGGGAGCCTGAGCCATGCTGATACCTCTTCCGGGTAGTCGGTGACCGGGATTCCGGTCGGTTGGCCCGACGGTAAACCAGGGGTGTGACAAGTCCGAGCCAAGTTGGCGCGGTCGAACGATCACCACAGTAGCGAACAGATGTTCGAACGCAAGGAGGCGCGCCGCCCGCGTGTCGAGCGTGTCAGCAGCGAATGCTCACCATTGGTCGCGGGGTACATCGAAGTCGGCGCACAGTGCCCGCCATACCTCGCGGGGCTCCACACCCTCCTCGATGGCCTGCGCGGCGGTCCGCCCGCCGAACCCGGTCAGCACGTGGTCGACGAGCATGGAACGGCCCCGCATCACGCCGAACCGGCCGTCGACGAGTTCGTGGAATTCGGTCAGCCGCACGGGCACCAACCTACCCAATCGCGTCGTGGCACACCTGTACCGGATCGGTCACCCCGGACACCGACTCCCCGGCCGCCCGGGCCGCCGCCCGGTACCGCGGCGACGACAGCACCTCGGTGACGGCGGACACCAGAGCGTCACCACCGAGCGGCCGGATCAATCGGCCGGAGCCTTGGCGCACAACACGATTCGCGATCTCCCACTGATCGCCGCCGCCGGGCACCAGCACCAGCGGCACGCCGGCCAGCAAGGTCTTCGACACGATGCCGTGCCCGCTGCCGCAGATCATCAGATCCGCCCCGCGCAGCAGCACGTCCTGGCGCCCCAGGGCGGCCACCGCGTACGGCGGCAACGTCAACGCCGGCCCACCCAGCCGGGACACCGCCAGCCGGGCGCCCGCGGGCAGCGTCTCCCCCGGCACCAGGCTCTGCAGCGCCACCTCGGCCAGCCCAGCGGTTCCGGTGGTGGCCGTCGAGGGTGCCACCACCACCAGCGGGCCCGGTCCCGGTGGCACCTCGAGCACCGCGGTCGTCGGTTCGAAATGCAGGGGGCCCACGACGACCGCCTCGGCCGGCCAGTCGGGCCGCGGCACCTCGAGGGCGGGCAGTGTGGCGATCAGCCGGCGCCGCGGTCCCGGATCATCGGGGGGCAAGCCGATGCCCAGCCGGGCCTGGGCGCGCTGCCGGTCGCCCTGGCGGATCGACCGGTCCGTCAGTGTCCGCATCAGTGAGTCCCGCAGCCGCCCACGAAGACCCGTCCCCGGCGCCAGCCCGCTGCCGACCGGCGGCAGTCCCCGCGACGGCCGATACAGCGGATGCGGGCAGAGTTCGACCCAGGGCAGCCCCAGCAGTTCGGCCGCCAGCCCACCGCACACCGTGATGACGTCGGACACCACCAGATCCGGCGCCAGCTCCCGGATGACGGGCACGTTGAGCACCGCCATGCGCGCCGCGCGCCGGTGCAGCTTGGCGCCGTCGTCGGCGTCGTCGTCGGAGTCATCGGGGTCCAGGCCCAGTAACTCGGCGGCATCGACCCCCGCCGCGCGGGCGGTGTCCAGCCATTCGACGCCGGTCAGCAGGGTGGGCCGGTCGCCGGCCGCGAGCAGGCGCAGGCACAGGGCGATGGCCGGGAAGGCGTGGCCGGGATCGGGACCGGCGACCACGGTGACGCGCATCGGGTCAGCGTGCCACAGGTCACGAGGTCTAGGCTGGCCGCATGACGGAGCAAGTCACCCACCTCAACACGGCAATCGTGGAGAAGTTCCTCTACGCGCTTCGCGACAAGGACTTCGACACCGTGGAATCCATGCTGGCCGACGACGCGGTCTACGAGAACTACGGCTACACCCACGCGCGCGGGAGCCGCCGGATCGCCAACATGTTGCGCGGTATGGAACGGCCCAGCATCGGATTCGACGTCAAGTTCCACCGCAACGTGGCCGAGGGCGACAACGTCCTCAACGAGCGGACGGACGTCATCAGGGTCGGCCGGGTGCGCGTCCTGATCGGCGTGTGCGGCGTGTTCGAGGTGCGCGACGGCCGGATCGTGTTGTGGCGCGATTACTTCGACGCCTTCGACGCCGTCAAGGGTTTGGTGCGCGCACTGGCCGGGGCCGTGGTCCCGTCGCTCAACCGGAAGTTCTAGTGGCCAACCAGAATCGCCCGCGGCCGAATCCCTGGCAGTACCTGAGGTACTGCTACGGCGGCCGACTGCCGGCTTCGATGCGCGACTGGGTGGTCGAGGACGTCACCGGCAAGGGCGCCATCGCCCGGTTGATGGTCCGCATGGTCATCCCGGCATTCCTGATCCTGCTGCCGTTCTGGTTCATCCCCGCCAGCTTCGTGGTCCACCTGAGCATGACGGTGCCGATCCTGATCCCGTTCATCTATTTCTCGCACTCCCAGAACAAGGTCTGGCGCCGGCATGTGCTGCGCAAGCACGGCCTGGACCCGGGCCTGGTCGACCAGCGGGACCGGGAGAAGAGGGCCCACGTCCACGACTCCTATGTCGCGCGGTTCGGACCCCGGGACCCGAATTCGACGGGCACACACGACATCTGAGCGGAACTGCACCGCTCGCCGAACCCGCCTGGCGCTACGTGCCCGAGCCCGATCGGGCCGCCATCTTCACCAGATCGGCGGCGGCGGTGGCGGCGCTGCCGCCCCCCTGGCCCGCGCGCTTCTGCGATCTGATGGTGACGTCGTGGCCCTCGACCTGGACACGCAGCGCGCCCACGGTGCAGTTGTCCCGCCCGCCGAGGATCGGGAACGGGTCGTACTGGAAGTGCCGCATCGCGTTGAGGTGGCCGACCTTGTCGATCTCGAGGTCGCTGAGACCGCTCACCGATGCCGCGAAGATCTCGGGTGACTCGGGCCAGTTCGAGTCGGAGTGGGGGTAGTCGCACTCCCAGGTCACCATGTCCATGTCCAGCGAATCCTTGCTGAGCATTCCGAACTTGTCGTCGATGAAGCAGGTCAGCACATGTTCGTTGAACACCTCGCTGGGCAGCCGGTCGCCGAAATCCTGTCCGGTCCAGGCGTGGTGGCGGTCGTAGTTGTAGTCGATACGCTCCAGAAAGTAAGGGATCCAGCCGATTCCACCCTCGGACAGCGCGAACCTCAGATCCGGGAACCTGCGCAGGGTGGTCGACCACACCAGGTCGGCGGCCGCCTGCACGATGTTCATCGGCTGCAGCGTGATCATCACATCCATGGGCGCATCGGGCGAGGTGATGGTGAGCTGCGAGGAGGATCCGATGTGCATGCACACCACGACGGATTCCTCGCTGCAGGCCCGCCACACCGGGTCCCAGTGCTCCGAATGGATCGACGGCCAACCGAGTTTCGACGGGTTCTCGCTGAATGTCAGTGCATGACAGCCCTTCTGGGCGACCCGGCGGATCTCGGCGGCCATCACCTCGGGGTCCCAGATCGCCGGGATCGCGCACGGGATGAACCGCCCGGGGTGACTGCCGCACCACTCGTCGATGTGCCAGTCGTTGTAGGCCTGCACCATCGCCAGGGCGATGTCCTTGTCCGCGGTGCGGGCGAAGAGCTGACCGCAGAACTGCGGGAACGACGGGAAGCACAACGAGCCGAGGACGCCGTTGGCGCTCATGTCCTTGACCCGTTCGTTGTGGTCGTACGTGCCGGGCCGCAGCTGCGTGAAGGATGTCGGCTCGATCCCGTATTCCTCCTTGGGACGCCCGGCCACCGCGTTGAGCGCCACGTTGCCGACCGTTTCGCCGTTGTACTCCCACACGTTGGTGCCGTCGTCCCGGGTGATGAATCGGGGTGCGTGCTCGCGGTATTTCGCCGCGACGCGGCCCTCGAAGACGTCGGGTGGCTCCACGACGTGGTCGTCGACGCTGACCAGAACCATGTCGTTGACATTCATCGCGGGGGCTGCCTCTCGAGGAGCGGCGCCCAGGGTCGACCCCGGGTCGCCATTGTTGCCACTATAGCTATTTATATAAAAACAGAGCTACATATCGGCGGGCTCCCGACGGCAGTGCTGGACCACCGCCGAGGGGTCTATCAGTGTTAAAATTGCCACTCACAACCAAGTGCGTACGGCCGGCAGCGCCCCGAAGCACTCACCGCGTCAGCTGCAGAAGGCACGGGACCATGCTCGGGATCGGGACTGAGGCACATCGTCGGCTGTCGTCACGCAGGACCGCGGAGATCGTCGCCGACGAATTACGTCAGCAGATCGTCGACGGCAGCCTCCGCGACGGCGACCTCCTGCCCGGTCAGAAGCAACTCGTCGAGTACTTCAACGTCAGCCTGGTCTCCGTCCGCGAGGCCCTGCGCATCCTGGAGACCGAGGGGCTGGTGTCGGTGCGCCGGGGCAATCGGGGCGGGGCCGTCGTGCACGCACCCGCCAAGAACAGTGCCGCCTACATGTTGGGGCTGGTGCTGCAGAGCGATTCGGTTCCCGTCACCGACCTGCGGACCGCGCTCGCCGAACTCGAGCCGTCGTGCGCGGCGCTGGCCGCGCGCCGCCCGGACCGCGCCAAGACCCTTGTTCCGCAACTGATCAGCAGCAACGAGGCCCTCGCCGAGAACCTGGCGGATCCCGACAAGTTCTCCGAGATCGGCCGCGAATTCCACCACATCCTGGCGCTCGGCTGCGGCAACCACACCATGCTCGTGGTGATGGGCAGCCTCGAGGCACTGTGGACCAGCCAGGAGGGCCAGTGGTTCGAATCGGCCAAGGAGGCCAACATCTACCCCACCCTGGCCAAGCGCCGGTCCGCGCTCAACGCCCACATCAAGCTCACCGAGGCGATCGCCGACGGCGACGTGGACCGGGCCCGCCGCTTGGCCCACAAGCACATCGCCGAGGCCCACACGCATGCCTCGACGGACTCCGATCAGCGCATCCGGGCGCACTCGCCGCAGGTCCTGACCCGCCGCAAGTGAACCCTCGCCACTGAATCAGTTGCGGCAGAACACTTCTCACTCAACGACGAGAGCAGGAGCACGGTGGTCGAATTGCAGTACCCCTTCGAACTGGTACCCGGGGATCCCGAATTCGACTTCCCCGCCGCGGAGGGAGTGCACCCGCACTGCCAGTCCGACACCTGGTTCCTGGCCGGCGAACTGACCGCGACGTCCGGGCGGCGCTTCGCGTTCCTGACCATCTTCAACCAGAACCGACCGGGTGGCGATCTGGTCGCCGACTTCCACACGCTGGCCTTCTTCGACCTCGACGACGGCACGTACGGCACCTTCACGGACTACGACATGCCGCCGAAGAACATGGCCGCGGGGACGATTCACAAGATGTCCGCGGAAACCGGGCTGATGGACCTCGCTTTCGACAGCCGCGCCGGACGGTCCTCGTGGACGGCCCGTCGGGACGCCGAGGGTGCGCTGGTCCCGTTCGGCTATGACGTCACATTGATGGGTGTCGACCAGTCGGGCGCGGAGATGGAACTGCGGTTGACGGTATCGGCCAGTCGCCCACCGGTGCCGGTCGGCGCCTCGACCTACAACGGCCGGTTCTGCTGCCTGGCCCAGCCCGAGACGTTCTCCTACTTCCAGACCGGAATGCACATGCACGGATCCCTGCGGTGGGGCGCCGAGACCGAGGAGGTATCGGGGTCGGGCGGACACATCGACCGGCAGTGGTTCCCGCTACCCGCCGGTGGCGGCGGAACCGATGGCGACGCCCGGGCAGTCTCCTATGAATGGCGCACGATCCACCTCGACAACGGTGCCGACGTGGTGGCGTGGCGGCAGTTCGACCGACGGCACCGCAACGCGCAGCGGGGATTCACCGGCGCAACGGTCGCCTACGCCGATGGCCGGGAACCGGTGTGCGTGGAGGACATCGAGGTCGACACCGAGAACTACGTGCGCTGGCCCGAGGAGGTACGCCAACTCATCAAACCCCCGGTCAGCGCGCGCTACCTGCCGGACCGGCACGTCTTCCGGTCGAAATCCCTGGGCCTCGAACTCGCCGGCACGCCACTGGTGCCCGTGCCGGCGCACGCGCTGCCGGTGGAGTACATGGAGGGGCCGTTCCACTTCGTCGGCACCATGCACGGACAACCGGTTCAGGGTTTCGGTATCTCCGAGAAATCCTTTGCGCTGTACCGGGATTGGGAGCTCGTCGATGTGCTGTCCACCATGCTGGAGGATCGCGGCGCCGACCATGAGGCGGGGCTGGTGGAGGCCCTGCGCCCGGTCGTGGACGACGGCCGCACCGGCGAGGCGCTGACCTACCTGGCGGGCACGGTGCGGCCCGCGGTCACGGCGCTGGGCGACACGGACCTGGTTCAGATCGTCGACGACCTGACTGTGTCCCTGTCCGCCGGCGGCTGACCCCTCGCCAACCACGCCGAAACGTACGTTTCGGCGTGGTTGGCGAGTTGCCCACACCATTGCGTTGATCTCGGCACAGGACCGTCGATGCGGTCGGACACGATACTTCGGACGCGGCCGAGCGCGAGATCGACGAAGTGGTGACACGCTCTCGACCTTCTCCGCCCAAACGTGCGTCTCGGCGTCTTTACCGAGTGAGCAGCAGGCAGCCCGCGATGGGGCCGCCGCCGGCGGCCACCAGCGCGGTCCGCGGCTGCCGCGCGAGCTGACGGTCACCCGCTTCACCCCGCAGTTGCAGGCATGCTTCGTGCAGCGTCCAGTACCCGTGCATGCGGCCTGCCGACAGCTGGCCCCCGTAGGTGTTCAGCGGCAGCTCACCGTCCCGCGCGATGCGCGCCGCCCCCTCCACGAACGGGCCACCCTCCCCCGGCCCGCACACCCCGAGGGCTTCCAGCCAGGCGATGGTCAGGAAGGTGAACCCGTCGTAGAGTTCGGCGACGTCCACGTCGCCGGGCGTCAGATCGGTGCGCGACCACATCTGCGCGGCCGCCTCCGTGGACGCCATCTTCGGGAAGTCGGGCCGATGGAACCAGCCGCCCGTCCCGTAGGCCCCGCCCACCGCCTCGATGCCCACCGGTGCCGTCGGACAGTCCGGCGCATGGTCGCGGTGTGACACCACGACGGCGATCGAGCCGTCCACCGGCACGTCGCAGTCGTTGAGCCCCAGCGGCGAAGAGATGGGCCGGGCAGCCAGATAGTCCGCCATGGTCAATGGATCCCGGTATGCGGCAAGGGGATTGAGCGCCGCGTTCGCACGGCTGTTGATGGCCAGCCAGCCCAGTTGTTCCTTCGTGGTGCCGTAGAGTTCCATGTGCCGGCGGCAGTGCATCGCCACCCAGTTGGACGCCGAGTAGGCGTGCGCGGCCATCAGTTCGCCGACGTCATCGTTGGCGCCGATGCCGTGTGACCGGGGTTCCAGCGGCGGTGCGGTCAGCGCGTTGGGCTCCGGCGGCAGGTTGGCCGAGGAGTCGATCATCGAGCCACCGAGCATCGCGACGGTGCGGTAGACCAGGACGTGACGCGAACGTCCCTCGGCGACCGCGAGAATGGCCGAGGTCAACGGGCTGAAGATGCCCGCGGTGTCGAACCCGGTGCTGCGATCCGTGGCGTGCAGGCCCAGCGCTTCGATCACCTGCTGGCGCGGGGTGTCCCCGAGGGTCGCGATGCCGTCGATGTCGGACGGCTCGAGACCGGCGTCGGCGATCGCCGCCCGGGTGGCGTCCAGGGTCAGCTCGAGCCCGGGGATCCCGGTTCGCCGGCCGATGTGCGAAATGCCGATCCCACTGAGGATCGCGTCCTTCTCGAAGTACGACACACCCGGTCTCCGTTCCGTATCGTCATGCCCGCCCTATCATTACAAAAACAGCCCAGCTGGCTGCGCAGCAGATCCCGTGAGGAGAGAACACGCACCATGTCAGGTGACCCCGGCGCTCCGGCGCGGATGCTGCCCGAGATCACCGAGCGCAATCGCGCGTTCTGGACCGGCGGCGCCGACGGGCAGTTGCACATCCCCTACTGCCGGTCCTGCGCCCGGTGGGTGTTGCCGGCCGAATCACGCTGTCCCGCCTGCGATACCGCACTGATCAGCCGCCCGGTGTCCGGCGCCGGCACGGTGTTCACCTTCACCGTCAACGGGCACCCGTTCAATCCTGCGGTACCGCCCCCGTACGTCATCGCGATCGTGGAACTGGCCGAGCAGGCCGATCTGCGGTTGGCGGCTAACATCGTCGATTGCGATCCCGATTCGGTGGCCGTCGGCCTGCCGGTCACCGTTCGGTTCGAACGACAGACGTCCGGGCAGGAGGCGGTCTTCGTGCCGGTGTTCACGCCGGATACGACTGCTGTGCCCAGTCGCGGAAGTTCGTGACGGCCCCCTCCCCGCCGGCCAGTTGCGGCCTCCCGCAATAAATTCTTGTTCGGCTGGGTATGTCCTGGGTGATCTGCTTCATGAAGTCCTTCATCATCCCCACCCCCAGCCGTGACATCCCGCCCGCGCCGCCGTCCCGGTCGCGCTGCACCAGGAACGTGTAACGGGCGTCGACGTATTCACCGTCCACCGGGGTGGCCGCCAACAGGGTGCAGGACGCCCCCAGTCCGCGATGCCGCACGATGTCGACACCCAGTCCCCACAGTTCGGAGTCGACCGCGCCCGGCACCGGCCCACGCGGGGTGGCGAAGCTGACCTCGGAGACCGCCCGGAACATGGGGCCGTCACGGGTGACCTCGACCGCGCCGAAGTTCGACACCCCGTGCACGGTCGCGAAATGAGCTGCGTCCACGGTGTTCTCGTAGATCTCCTGAACGTGGGTGCGAATCTGCCAGCGCGCACCGTCGGGCACGTGCCAGACGAATCCCGGGTCATCGAATTCCGGCACCAGGGGCAACTCCCAGGCCGGCGCACCACCGGCCGCCGAGTGCCAGACGAAGATGCAGCCGGCGCGTTCGACGGTCGGCCAGCGCCGCAGGCGGGCCGTGCGGTTGACCGAGCGGGCATACGGGATCTCGACGTTGGCACCAGTACGGTCGAACAGCCAACCGTGGAACGGGCACTTCACACAGTCGCCCTCCACCGTCCCGCCGACGCCGATGTCGGCGCCCTGGTGCGGGCAGTAGGCGTCGAGCACGATCGCCTCGCCGGTCGAGTCGCGGTAGCAGATCAGCTGCTCACCGAAGTAGTGCAGCGACACGACCGCACCTGCCGCGACCTCATGGCCGTAAGCGACCTGGAACCAGCCGTCGGGAAAAGCCGGCATGGGAAACCGGTCGCTCGCCAGGGCCATCACTGCACCGCCACCTCGATCTGACACGCACGCAAATTTTCTATCAGCACAATAATAGATAGTTGAACAGCACCCAGCATGACACCTGATTCGTGCCGGTGGCCAGGTCAAGCCAGTTGCCAACCCGCGCAACGAGTCCGGACGCGTCGGAGCCCTAGGTTTGCTAACCAATCTCCATCACGCCAACTAGTGACTTCGGTCACGGTAAGGCGTACGGTAACGATCGTCGCTAATTTTGCAATGAAAGACATTTAGCTCGGCGCACCGGTTAGCGCGGCAGCCCACGAGGAGACGATCTTGCCGAAGCCCACCGCGCTTCGCGTTCTCCTCGGCATCGCGGCCGTCGCCGTCGCCCTGGCCATCGTGATCCTGGCGCTGAGTGCCTACCGTGGATCTTTCACCCGCACCGTGGGGCTGACGGTCATGTCCCCACGTGCCGGCCTGGTGATGGACAACGGCGCCAAGGTCAATCTGCTCGGTGTGCCGGTCGGTCGGGTCTCCTCGATCGAGGACCGGCCCGACGGACAGGCTGCGATCCACCTCGAGGCGGACCCGGATCAGCTGGCCCAGATTCCCGACAATGTCGTCGTCGACATCTCGTCGCCGACGGTGTTCGGCGCCAAGTCGGTGAACCTGGTGCCACCCGCCGACCTATCCGGGCACGCACTGCGGCCCGGCCAGGTGCTCGACACCGACCACGTCACCGTCGAGTTCAACACGATCTTCGAACAGCTCTCGTCGGTGCTGTCGCAGATCCAGCCCGACAAACTCAACGAGACACTCAGCGCAATCGCACAGGCCGTCGACGGCCGCGGGCGCCAGTTCGGTGCGACGATGGATCAACTCGATCGGTACCTGGCGAAGCTCGAGCCGACGTTGCCCAGCCTGCGCCGCGACCTGTCGGACACCCCCGTGGTGGCCGACGCCTACGCCGACGCCGCCCCGGATCTCATCGCGATCACCAACAACGCCACGACCATTAGCGACACCGTGTTCGAGGAACGCCAGAACCTGGATGCCCTGCTGGTCAGCACCATCGGGCTGGCCGACATCGGCACCGACGTCATCGGCGGGAATCGCCAGGGTCTGGCGGACCTGGTCCACCTGCTGGTCCCCACCCTGGATCTGACCGAGCGCTACCACCAATCCATCAACTGCGGTCTGGCCGGCCTGCTGCCCCTGGCACTCTCGCCCCCGCTGGACAAGCCCGGCATCGTGGACTCCATCGCCTTCCAGTACGGCCGGGAGCGCTATCGCTACCCGTCCAACCTGCCGAAGGTCGCCGCCACCGGCGGACCGCACTGTCTGTCACTGCCCACCGTCCCATACAACTCGCGTCCGCCGTTCGTCGTGGCCGACGTCGGCTCCGACCCCTCGCAGTACGGCAACCAGGGCCTGCTGCTCAACTCCGACGGGCTCAAGCAGCTGCTGTTCGGTCCGATCGACGGGCCGCCGCGCAACAGCGCCCAGATCGGGCAACCCGGGTGAGGCGGGGCGGCCGCCGGACCTACCTCGAGTTCGGCATCTTCGCCGTGGTGATGTCGATGCTGACGGCATTCCTGCTGCTGATCTTCGGCCAGTTCCAGATCGGCAGCGCCAGTCGGTACTCGGCGGTCTTCACCGACATCTCGGGCCTGCGCACGGGCGACTCCGTGCGCGCCGGCGGACTTCGGGTCGGCACGGTCGGCAATCTGTCGATACAACGTGACCACAGCGTCGTGGTGACATTCGACGTCGACCGCGCCGTCTCGATCAGCGGGGGCACCAAGCTCGCGGTCCGCTACCTGAATCTGGTCGGTGACCGTTACCTCGAACTGATCGACGGCCCCGGCGCCACAGCGCTGTTGCCGGAGGGTTCGCGCATCCCGGTCGACCACACCACACCGGGGCTCGATCTGGACACGCTGCTGGGTGGCCTCAAACCCGTGATCCAGGGCCTGAACCCGCGGGATGTCAACGCGTTGTCCGCGGCCCTGGTACAGGTGTTCCAGGGGCAGGGCGGCACGGTGGATTCCCTACTCTCCCAGACCTCTTCGTTCACCACCGGGCTGGCGGACAACAGCCAGGTCATCGAGGACCTGATCGACAACCTCGGCAAGGTGGTGGACATCCTCGCGGACAATGGCACGCAGTTCTCCGCGACCCTCGACCGACTCGAGAAACTGGTCACCCAGCTCTCGGCGGACCGCGATCCGATCGGCTCCGCGATCGAATCGCTGGACCGGGGCACCGCGTCATTGACCGACCTGCTCGGCCACACCCGCGCTCCGCTGACCGCCGACATCAGCCAACTGGGCCGGCTGGCTCCCCTGCTCGACGACGACAAAGCGCTGCTCGACGGTGCGCTGCAGCGCGCACCCGGCAACTACAAGAAGCTGATTCGGCTGGGCTCCTACGGCAGCTGGCTCAACATCTACATCTGCGGACTGTCCGTCCGCATCAGTGACCAGTCGGGGAACACCGCGGTGTTCCCGTGGTTCGAACAACACACCGGCAGGTGTTCCGAATAATGTTGAGATACCACGGATCCCACCTCGTCCGGCCCGGCTTCATCGGTGTCGTCATCACGCTGCTGATCATCGCCGTGGGCCTGCAACCCACCGTGATCACCCAGTCGGCCAACACCGTGGGATACCAGGCGCTGTTCACCGAGGCCGGCGGTCTGGTCACGGGCAACGACGTTCGGCTCTCCGGCATGAAAGTAGGCTCGGTGACCGGGGTTTCACTGGACAAGGGCAAGGCGCACGTGAGGTTCCGGGTGGACAGCGCCATCGCGCTCGGGTCGCAGACCACCGCGCACATCCGCACCGCGACGCTGCTCGGTCAGCGCATCCTGACGCTGGAATCGGCGGGCGGCACGGCGCTGCACCCGAACGACGTCATCCCCGTTTCGCGCACCTCCTCGCCGTACTCGCTCACCGAAGCCGTCAGCGACCTCACCACCAACACCGCCGGCACCGACACCGCCGGCGTCAATGAGGCGCTCGACTCGCTCTCGGAGACCATCGACCGGATCGCACCGCAGCTGGGGCCGACCTTCGACGGCGTCACCCGACTGTCGCGTGCCCTGAACAACCGCAATGACGCGCTGCGCGGCCTGCTGGAGAACGCCGGCCGGGCCAGCGGCGTACTGGCGCAACGCAGTAGCCAGCTCAACGCACTGCTGCTCGGCGCCGACGACCTGATCGGGATGCTCAACGATCGGCGCCAGGCGATCGTCAACGTCCTGACCAGTGTCTCGGCCCTGTCCAAGGAACTGTCGGCGCTGGTCGCCCACAACGAGAAGACCCTCGCGCCGGCCCTGCAGAAACTCAACTCGGTGATCGCCATGCTGGAGCGCAACCGCGACAACATCGGCCAGGCGCTGCCGGGTCTGGCCAAGTACCAGATCACCCAGGGCGAGGCCGTGGCCAACGGATTCTTCTACGAGGCGTTCGTCGCCAATCTGCTGCCCGGAACCCTGGCCCAGCCCTTCTACGACTACGCGTTCGGGTTCCGCCGCGGAAACAACTCGGGGCAACCGCCGGACACCGCCGGACCGCGGGCCGAACTCCCGTTGCCCTACAACGGGATTCCGGGGGGACGGCGATGAGGGGCCGGCGCACCGCGGTGCTGCTGGCGGCAGCGCTGGTCGCACTGCTGATCGGCGGGGTGGCCGTCGTGGTGCGCAACACCCTGTCCGCACCGGCCACCATCACCGCCCACTTCGTCAGCGCGACCGGGATCTATCCCGGCGACGAGGTCCGGGTGGCGGGCGTCAAGGTCGGCACCATCGGCGCCATCGAACCTCGCGGCGGACAGGTCACGATGACACTGCGCATCGACAACGGCGTCCCGATCCCGGCCGACGCCAAGGCGGTGATCGTCGCCCAGAGTCTGGTCGCCGCACGCTACGTACAACTCGCGCCCGCGTACGAAACCAGCGGACCGACGATGCACGACGGCGCCGTGATCCCGGTGGAGCGGACCGCGATCCCGGTCGAATGGGATGAAGTCAAGGCCCAATTGACCAAGCTGGCAACCGATCTCGGCCCGCGCAGCGGAGTATCGGGCACCTCGCTGTCCAGGTTCATCGACAGCGCGGCGGCCGCGATGGACGGCAACGGCGACAAGCTGCGCCGGACCCTGACCGAACTGTCCGGGGTGGGACGGATCCTGGCCGACGGCAGCGGCGACCTGGTCGACGTCATCAAGAATCTCCAGACCGTGGTCACCGCACTGCGCGACAGCAACCAGCAGGTCGTGGAGTTCCAGGACCGGTTCGCCACCCTGACCGCGGTCCTCAACGACCGGACCGACGTGGGGACGGCGCTGTCGGACCTGTCCTCGGCGATCGGCGACGTCCAGCGGTTCGTGGCGGGCAGCCGCGACCAGACCTCCGAACAGGTCCAGCGCCTCGCCAACGTCACGCAGAACCTGGTCGATCACCAGCTCGACATCGAGAATCTGCTGCACGCCGCGCCCAACGCGGTGTCCAACGGCTATTCGATCTACGACCCCGACTCCGGCAGCCAGATCGGCCGGTTCACGCTGAGCAACTTCTCCAACCCGGTCGGCCTGCTGTGCGGCGCGGTCGCGGCGATCTCCGACATCACCTCGGCGGAGTCGGCGAAGCTGTGCGCCCAGTACCTGGGGCCGGGGCTGAACACCGCCACCTTCAACGAGGTTCCGTTTCCCGTCGACCCCTACCTGCAGAAGTCGGTCAACCCCGACCGGCTGATCTACACCGAGCCGCGACTGGCCCCCGGTGGCAGCGGTCCCACCCCCGCACCGCCGGATGATCCCCCGTCGGTCTCCGCATACACCGGCTTCCAGGGCGACCAGGCGCCACCACCCGGTTTCGGCCAGCCGCCCGCGGTCGCACCGGGCCCGTCGGCACCCGATCACCTCCCGGCGGTCCCGTCACCCGCGCTGTATCCGGGAGCGCCACTGCCCAACCTGCTGTTGCCGGCCCAGGGGCCGCCGTCATGACCATCCACGGCCGATGGCGCGCAGTGGGCGCGCTGATGCTGAGCACCGCACTGGCCGTGTCCGGCTGCGGGTTCGGCGGGGTCAACTCGCTGCCGCTGCCCGGCGCGGTCGGACGCGGGCCCGGCGCCAGCACCTATCACCTCCAATTCACGAATATCGGTACCCTGGAACAGAATTCGACGGTGCTGATCGACGACGTGGTGGTGGGCAGCGTCGGGAAGATGTCGTTCGACAACTGGCACATCAATATGGACGTATCGCTGCGGCCCGACGTGGTCGTGCCCGCCAACGCCGTCGCCACCATCGGGCAGACCAGCCTGCTGGGCTCGATGCATGTCGCGCTGGATCCGCCCCTGGGCCAACAGCCGCACGGCCGGCTCACCCCAGGGTCCACCGTCGGCGTCGCCGACACCAGGACCTCGCCGTCCACCGAGCAGACGCTGTCGTCGTTGGCCGCCGTGATCAACGGCGGAGGCCTCGGCCAGATCGGCGACATCATCCACAACCTCAGCACCGGCCTGTCGGCCAATCCGCAGGCGGTCCGCGACGTGCTGTCCAGGCTGGACACCCTGGTCGGCACGCTGGACCAGCAGCGCGACGACATCCTGGCGTCCATCCAGACCCTGAACCGGCTCTCGATCACGTTCGCCGGGCAGCGCGACACCCTGACGCGGGCCCTGATCAGCGTCCCACGGGCACTGGACGTGCTGATCGCCGAACGGCCGAGGTTCACCATGGCGCTGGACAAATTGCGGGTATTCAGCGACACGGCAACGGAATTGGTGAACGACACCCAGGCCGATCTGGTGCGCGACCTGCAGAACCTGGAACCCACCCTGAAGTCGCTGGCCGACGTCGGGAAGGGACTCGACACCGCACTGGCGTACACCACCGTGTTCCCGTTCGGCCAGACCATCATCGATCGCGGCGTCCGCGGCGATTACATCAACTTCTACGGCGAACTGGATTTCACCGTTCCCCGTCTGAAGCGCTCACTGCTGCTGGGTACCCGCTGGGGCGATGAGAACGCCACACTGGTGCCCGCCCCCGGTGAGCCCTACACCCAGCGCTACACCTACGACCCGCTCGGCATGCCGCTCGCGCCGCCACCGACGGGCGGACCGCTCGGGGCGGTGCCGGGCAACCCGGGCATGCCGCAACTGAACGCCCTGCCGCCCGGAATTCCGATCCCGCCGGAGAATCCGCCGCAGCCCAGCGGTTCGCAGCAGGTGTTCGCCGGCCCCTACGGGTCCCCGGTGAGCCCACCACCCGCAGTGCAGGGAGGCGGCTGATGCTGACGCGCATGATCCGAATCCAGTTGGTGCTGTTCGTCGTCGCCGCGCTGGTCGGCATCGCCGCCATGGCGCTGGTCTATCTGCAGGCCCCCACGATGCTGGGAATCGGCCGCATCAACGTCAAGCTCGAACTGCCCGCGTCCGGCGGTCTCTACAAGTACAGCAACGTCACCTACCGCGGCGTCCAGGTCGGCAAGGTCACCGATCTGCAGGTGGTCGACGGCCGCCGCGTCGTGGCGACCATGTCCCTGCCGACGTCGCCGAGGATCCCCGCCGATCTGGTCGCCAAGGTGCGCAGCGTCTCGGCCGTCGGTGAGCAGTACGTCGACCTGCAACCGGCGGCGGGCACCCCGCCGTACCTGCACGACGGATCGGTCATCGATGCCGCGCGGGCCGCCATCCCCGAACCCGTCGGCCCGATGCTCGACCAGCTCGACGCCCTGGTCGGGTCCATCCCGAAGGAGAAGCTCGGGCCGTTGCTCGACGAGACGTCGAAGGCGTTCGGCGGCGCCGGCTACGACATCGGGTCACTGCTGGATTCCTCGTCGACGGTGCTGCAGCGTCTCGACGAGGTGGCCGACCAGAACCGCGCACTGGTCACCGACAGCGTCCCGCTGCTGGACGCACAGGCCGCCGGCACCGACTCCCTGCGGCAGTGGGCGCACGGGCTGGCGGGGGTCACCGGCGACCTGGCCCAGCACGACGCGGGGCTGCGGACCTTGCTGCAGACCGGTCCCGGTGCCGCCCAGGAGGTTTCGCGACTGCTCGAACAGGTGAAGCCGACGCTGCCGGTCCTGCTGGCCAACCTCACCTCGCTGGGCCAGGTGTTCGTGACCTACAACAAGTCGATGGAACAACTTCTCGTGCTGTTCCCGCCCTACGTCGCCGGGATCCAGTCGGTCGCGCCGATCAACAATCCGACCGGCAAACCCATGGGCGACTTCGCCGTGTCCGTGTCCGACCCGCCCTCGTGCACGGTGGGCTTCCTGCCGCCCTCGCAGTGGCGCTCACCCGAGGACACCACCGACATGGACACCCCCGACGGCCTCTACTGCAAGCTGCCGCAGGACTCCCCCATCGACGTGCGCGGCGCGCGGAACTTCCCGTGCGTCGAACATCCCGGCAAGCGGGCCGCCACCGTGCAGGACTGCAACAGCGACAAGCCGTTCCAGCCGCTGGCGATGCGCCAGCACGCCCTGGGACCGTATCCACTCGATCCCAACCTGATCGCCCAGGGTATCCCCACCGACAGTCGGGTCGACGCGAACGACCGGATCTTCGGGCCGACGCAGGGTTCCCCCCTGCCGGGCCCGCCGCAGCAAGCACCACCTGTGGCACCGGACGGCATCGTGGCGCCGAGTTCGTTCAGCGGCCCGACAGCCGGACCTTCGGTCGCCACGGCGACCTACAACCCCCGCACGGGGGCCTACCTCGGGAGCGACGGCCGACTGTGGCGACAGTCGAATCTCGCCGCCGAGCCGGCCGGCTCGTGGACGGACCTGATGCCGGTGACGGGATAGTGATAGCAATGATGGATCGACGGCCGCAGCCGCTGCACCAGGCCGTCCACCAGCCGTGCAGGAGGCACCGGTGACCACAGATCTCGACCCGCAGGATCAGCCGGGTGCACCCGACCTGGCCGCCGACCCGTACGGCTTCTTCGCCCACATGCGCCGAACCGCGCCCGTCTGGCGTGGCGGCATCATGGATATGTCCTCGGCCCCGCCCGAGTTCGTCCCGGACGACGAGTGGACCTTCTTCGACTTCGCCAGTGTGTTCGCCGCGTTCCGCGACGACCAGACATTCAACTCCGACTTCCACAACAGGACCATCGGTCTGGTGTTCGGCCCGACCATCCTGGGCATGCACGGCAAACAACATCATGACCACCGCTCACTGGTGTCAAAGGCGTTCCGGCAGAGCGCACTCACGGCCTGGGAGCCCGCCGTCATCGACCCGATCTGCAACGCGCTCGTCGACGAGATCGCCAACGACGGTGCGGCCGACCTCATCCAGGCGCTCACGTTCGAGTTCCCCACCCGGATCACCGCCGCCCTGCTGGGTCTGCCCCAGGAGGACCTCGACATGTTCCGGCGGCTGTCGCTGGACCTGATCTCCATCCAGACGGACATCGAGGCCGGCCTCCTGGCGTCGGTCGAACTGGGCACCTACTTCCAGAACCAGGTCGACCTGCGCCGCGACCACCCGACCGACGACATCATCGGCGATCTGGTGACCGCGGAGATCGATGGCGAGAAGCTGACCGACGAGGCCATCATCTCGTTCCTGCGTCTGCTGCTCCCGGCCGGCCTGGAGACCACCTACCGCTCCTCCAGCAACCTGCTGTACCTGCTGCTGACGCATCCCGAGCAGCTCACGGCCGTGCAACGCGATCGTGGCCTGATCCCGGCGGCCATCGAGGAGGCCCTGCGGTTCGAGACGCCGCTGGTCATGGTGCCGCGGACCGCCAGCTACGACGTCGAGGTCCAGGGCATCACCATCCCGGCCGGTGCGCAGATCAACCTCTGCATCGGTTCGGCCAACCGGGACGAGGCCCGGTGGGAGAACCCCGAAGTGTTCGACATCGGCCGGCCGCGACACTCCCATGTCTCGTTCGCCGGCGGCATCCACAGCTGTCTGGGCATGCACCTGGCCCGCGTCGAGACCACGGCCATGCTGAACGCGCTGTTCGACCGACTCACCGACCTCACGCTGGTGGATGCGGGCGACGGGATCGTCGGCATGCCGTTCCGCTCGCCCGCCACCCTGCCGGTGACGTTCCGTACTTCTTAGAGCACGCGCGAGTCGCGCCCGGCCCAATAACGTTCTCGGACAATCCTCTTGTACAACTTCCCGTTCGGATCGCGGGGCAGCTCGGGGTCGAAGTCCACGGACCGCGGGCACTTGTAGGCGGCCAGGTTGGCGCGGCAGTACGCGATCAGTTCGGCCTCCAGTCCGGCGCCGGTCGCCACTCCGTCGGCCGGTTGCACCACCGCCTTGACCTCCTCACCGAACTCGGCATTGGGCACACCGAAGACCGCGGCATCGACCAGCTTCGGGTGCATCAGCAACAGGTTCTCCGCTTCCTGCGGATAGATATTCACCCCGCCGGAGACGATCATGAAGTTGGCCCGGTCGGTCAGGTAGAGGTAGCCGTCCGCGTCGACGTAGCCGACGTCACCCAGTGAGCGCCAACCCCGCTCGTTGGCGACGGAGGCCGTCTTCTGCGGATCCTTGAAGTACTCGAACGACGGTCCGCCCTCGAAGAACAGCTCACCGGCCTGCCCCGGCGGTAGCTCGATGCCGTCCTCGGCCAGCACGTGCACCGGATGCAGGGGCCGGCCGACCGAGCCGGGATGCGCGAGCCACTCGTCCGGCCCGATGACGGTGCCCGCGAAACCCTCGGTGCCACCGTAGTATTCGTGGATGATCGGGCCGAACCAGTTCATCATCCGGTGCTTGACCTCCACCGGGCACGGGGCGGCGGCGTGCAGCACGCACCGCAGGCTGGACAGGTCATACGCAGTGCGAACGTGTTCGGGCAGTTTCAGCATCCGGACGAACATCGTCGGCACGAACTGCGCATGGGTCACCCGGTGCTCGGCGATCAGTCGCAGCACGTCCTCCGGATCGAACCTGCGCATCAGCACCGCGGCCGCACCCACCCGGTGCACGGCCATCGTGTAGTTGATCCCGGCCGCGTGGTAGAGCGGCGCCGGTGAGAGGTACACATCGTCCGGGGTCATCCCGTAACGCACGACGAGTGCCTGCTCGAGTACCGACTGCGCCCACGACCCGTTCCCGTCGGCGGGCAGGGGGCGGCGCACCGCCTTGGGCCGTCCGGTGGTGCCCGAGGAATACAGCATCTCGGTGCCGTCCGCCCGCGGCGGTGCGTCACCGGCGTCGGCCACCGCCTGTTCGTAGGGGCGCCAGCCCGGGAGTTGGCCGGGCCCGATCGCCACCCGGATCGGCGCATCGATCCGTTGCCCCAACTCCGTCATCGACGTGTCGACGAACACCGCCGCGGCATCGGAGTCGTCGACCACGTACCGCACTTCGTCCGCGGTGAAATGGGTGTTCATCGCGCTGTAGTACAGCCCGGAAAGCTGGCAACCCCAGGCGATCTCGAAGAACTCGGGGCAATTGGGCAGGACCAGCGCGACCCCGTCGCCGGGTCGCAGGCCGGCGTCGTGCAGCAGGGCCGCCACCCGCTGGCTGCGCCGGTACAGCGTGACGTAGGAGATCACCGCGCCGTCGGCGAGGATCAGCGCCGGCGATGGCCCTCGGTCGGCGAGCATCCTCAGGGCGTGGCGGCGCCGTCGCTCGCGGCCGCGGCCTGCCGGGCCGCCATCTCCGCGGGCTTGATCCGTCCGGCCAGCACCTGCCCGATCAGTTCCTGCACGTCGCTGCTCATCGACGCCAGGACCACCAGATCGTTGGACGTCTGCCAGTGCACCCGCATCCCCATCATCTCCCAGGCCCGCTTGATGTTGGCCTTGGTCGCCATCAGGGTGGTCAGCGGGGCCTGCGCGATGTGCCGGGCGATCGATTCGACCCGGTCCTCCAGCTGGTCGCGGGGCACGACCTCGTTGACCAATCCGTACTCGAGCGCCTTGGGGGCATTCACCACCTCGGCGGTGTACAGATAGTAGGAGGCCCGCCGCCAGTTCATGAAAACCCATGGCTCGATGGAACATTCACCCGACGGCATACCGAAGCCCTGCAGCGGAGGGTAGGAGAAGTAGGCGTCGTCGGCCGCGATCACGATGTCGGTGGTCAGTCCGTAGTGGGTGCCGCCACCGAGGCAGTAGCCGTGTACCTGGGCGATGGTCGGCTTGGAGAACTCCCACAGATTCAGGGTGGGCTTCACGAACAGATCCGTCTGCGCCTTCCACGGCGTGCCGGTCCGCTGGGCGCCCTCGGCGAAACTCGGGTAGTCGCGGGCGTTGTTCCCGATGGCGTGCCCCGAACAGAAGCCCTTGCCGTTCGCGCGCAGGATCAGGACCTTGACGTCGTAGTCACGATCGGCGTCGAGCAGGGCGGCATCGACCTCCTCGGCCAGCTTCTGGTCCTGCGCGTTGGCCTTCTCCGGCCAGTTCAGGGTGATGCGGGCGATGGGGCCCGACTTCTCGTAGATGATGCGTTCGCGGGTGTCCGGTCCGAAATCCACTGCTTCTCCCTACTGACTGACTGTTACGCGGATCAATGTGTGATGACGCCGATTTCGGCGCCGATCTCGTAGGTCTCGCCAACCTGCCCGGTCCACCGCACGGTGCCCGATGCGCCGGCCTCGATCTCCTGTTCCACCTTCTCGGTGGCGATGACGTAGATCGGCGCGCCCTCGTCCACCTGATCCCCGGCGTCCACCAGGAACGCGACGAGTTCGGCCTCCGACACCGCCACCGAGACGCGGGGAATGCGAATGACGAAGTCAGCCACGGGAACTCGATTCCGCCGGACGCAGCGTCCGCAGAGCCGCGTCCACCACGCGCTGCGGCGTCGGCAACGCAGCAGCTTCCAGTTCCGCGGCGGCCGGCGTCGGGACGAAGCTGCCGCCCACCCGCTCGACCGGCGCCTCGAGGCGTCCGAACAGTTGCGCGTGCAGGATGGCCGCAACCTCCGCGCCCGGTCCCGCGAACTGCACGGCGTGGTGCGCGATCACCGCCCGCCGGGTGCGTCCGACGCTCTCCACCAGGCCGTCGACGTCGAGCGGAACCAGCGTGCGCAGATCGACCACCTCGGCGCTGACGCCGTGCTCGGCCGCCAGGGTCTCGGCCGCGGCCAGCGCGTCATGCACACCGCGCCCGTAGGCGATCAGGCTGACGTCCGTTCCGGGCCGCTTGATGTCGATCCGGCCCAGCGGGATCGAGAAGCCGGGATCGGCCGGGACGGGACCCTTGATCCCCTGCAGTCGGATGGTCTCGATGAACAGGCACGGATCCGGGTCGAAGATCGCCGACGTCAACAGGCCCTTGGCATCCCGCGGGGTGGACGGCACGATCACCTTCAGTCCCGGCACGTGCATGAACCACGCCTCCAGGGACTGGGAGTGGGTGGCGCCGGTGGCCAGCCCGCCGTACACCTGGGTCCGAATGGTCAGGGGCGCAGTGGTTCTGCCCGCCGTCATGAACCGCAGCTTCGCGGCGTTGTTGATCAGCTGGTCGGCCGCGAGGCCGATGAAGTCCATGATCATGATCTCGGCGACCGGCAGCATGCCCTCGATGGCCGCACCGACCGCGGCACCCACGATCGCGGCCTCGGAGATCGGGGTGTCGAGCACGCGGTCGTGGCCGTGCTTGCTCGACAGTCCGGCCGTCGGCCCGGTGGCGCCCGGATCCGCGATGTCCTCACCGAGCAGGAAAACCCGCGGATCGGTTTCCAGCGCGTGATCGAGTGCGAGGTTCAGCGCCTCCCGCATCGACATCCGCTGCTCGGTCATGGGTGACCCGCCGTGCTCGGATATCCGATGGGGACGGCGTACACCTCACGGTCCAGTTCGTCGAGGCCGGCCGGCGGCGCCGCCAGCACCGCCCGGAGCGCGGATTCGACTGCGGCCTCGGCGGATTCATCCATGGCGTCGAGCTCTGCGGCCGAACACACCCCGGTATCGGCCAACCGCTGCCGGAACACGGGGACCGGATCGGCAGCCAGCGCCGCCTCGAGTTGCTCCTTCGGGATGTACTTCATCCGGTCGCCGAAGTAGTGCCCGCGGAATCGGAAGGTGACGCACTCGAGCAGGGTGGGGCCGCCGCCGCCGCGAGCCCGGTCCACCGCCTCGCCGAGCGCCGTCGTGACGGCCAGCGGGTCGTTGCCGTCGACGCGGACACCGGGCATCCCGTACCCCGCGGCGCGCTGCGCGACGTGTTCGATCTTCATGGTGTCGGAGGTCGGCGTCATCTCGGCGTACTGGTTGTTCTGGCAGACGAACACCACCGGCAGATCCCACAGCGCCGCCATGTTGGCGGCCTCGTGGAACGATCCGGTGTTGGTGGCGCCGTCACCGAAGCTGACCACCGTGACGCGATCGGCGCCCTGGCGCTGGGCCGCCATCGCCAGACCCACCGCCACGGGGGGCCCCGCCCCCACGATGCCGGTCGACAGCATCACTCCCACTTCGGGATTGGCGATATGCATGGTGCCGCCCTTGCCGCGGCTCGCGCCGACGGTGCGGCCCATCATCTCGCCGTAGATCTCCTCGAGCGGCACGCCCTTGCCGATCAGGTCGTGCAGTCCGCGGTAGGTGGTGACGAGCCGGTCGTCGGGACGCAGCGTGACCCCGATACCGGCCGCCACCGCCTCCTGCCCACGCGACGGCCAGTACACACAGAGGAATTCGCCGGTTCCGATGCCCTTGCTCAGCCGGTCGTCGGCGGCCTTCATCAGAACCATCAAACTGTAGAGGCGCTTCTGGAGATCGGGCGTCGCCGTCATTACCGGGCTGATCTTCGATAGGACCCGATCTCGCGGTACACCTTCGGGACGGGCGGCGGATCCATGCTCAGGTATCGCAGCGACGACATCTTGCCGCTGGCGCCGAATTCCTGTAGCCGGCCGACCACGGCATCGAGGTCGTCGCAGTCGAGTTCATAGATGGCGATGAAGGGTCCCTGGCCATCGATCGGCGCGAATCGCCGTGCGGCGGTGATGCCCTCGACCGAGCAGATCTCCGCGAGGTGGGTGTCGTTGTACCAGTCGTGGTATTCGGCCTCGCAGTCCGCCGAGGACGGTCGGGTCTCGAGATAGATGATGCCCCTGGCCATGCCGGCTCCTCTCACAGTCCCCGGAAGGCCCGGGCCTTGACCCCGCATCCCGCGTCGACTGCGATCTGCTGTCCCGTGACGTACCGGGCCGCATCGGAGGCCAGGAAGAGCACCAGCTCGCTGATGTCCTCGGGCTCCACGAATGGGATCGGCATGGCCTGCAGCACCGGGAAGACCAGCTCGGCATCCTCGCGGGTCGGTTCGGTCAGGTCCGGCCGGAACGCCCGGTACATCGGCGGGCTGTGCAGCATGTCGGTGTTGACGTTGGTGGGATGGACGGCGTTGACGCGGATGTTCTTCGGCGCCATCTGCAGCGCCAGATCGTTGACATAGTGTGCGACAACCTGTTTGGCGAACCCGT
Organism: Mycobacterium sp.; assembly: GCF_046330795.1. GTDB lineage: Bacteria > Actinomycetota > Actinomycetes > Mycobacteriales > Mycobacteriaceae > Mycobacterium. The sequence continues at coordinate 1,213,913 of NZ_JAXLSA010000001.1, forward strand.
AGCCCGCTCCCCCGGCGCCCGCGTCGATGCCGCCGCTGTTGGCGGCGCTGAGCGCCGCGGCCATCGAGCCGGTGACGACGATCGACGCACCGGGGCCCAGATGTTTGACGCTGCAGTGGACCAGGTTGAGCACGCCCACCAGGTCGACGTCGACGGCGTCCACGAATGCCTCGATGCCCGAACCCGCCGTCAACGGCGCGATGCCCGCGTTGGCGACCACCACGTCGAGACGACCGAGCTCGGCCACCCCGCGGTCGATCGCCGCGGACAATGCCGCCCGATCCCGGACGTCGGCGATCTCCGTGTAGGCGCGCCGGCCTTCCTTCTCCACCAGCCGGGCGGTCTCGTCGAGATCCTCGGGCCGCGACAGCGGGTACTCGTTGGTGTCGATGTCCGCGCAGATGTCCACCGCGATGATGTCGGCACCCTCGGCCGCGAGCAGCTGTGCGTGTGATCGGCCCTGGCCGCGGGCGGCTCCACTGATCAGGACCACCTTGTCGGCTACTCGACCCATGACCGCCCTCTCGGAGTACGTTGTTGCTACCGTATCGCCTACGGTAACTATAGTTCCTAAAATAACAAAGATACCGATCCAGCCCGCCCGACAGGACGCACAGTGGACTTCTCGTACCCGCCACACGTGGAGCAACTCCGCGGCGAACTGCGCGCATGGCTGGGCGCGAACCTGACCGACGAGATCGTGCGGGCCGGTCGCGGCCGCGACATGTCCGATGCCGAGTTCGAGGTCCGTCGCGCCTGGGATGCCACGGTGGCCGACGCGGGCTGGGGGGCGATGTCCTGGCCGCAGGAATACGGCGGACGTGGGGCGTCGGCACTCGAACAGCTGGTGCACGCCGAGGAGATCACCCGGGCCCGGACTCCGTTGCCGCTGAACGTGATCGGGATCAACAACATCGGCCCGGCGATCATGCAGTACGGCACCGAAGCCCAGAAGCGTGAGCTGCTGCCGCGGATGGTCCGTGCCGACGACATCTGGTGCCAGGGCATGTCGGAGCCCGAGGCCGGGTCCGACCTGGCGTCGCTGCGCACCAGGGCAGTGCGGGAAGGCGACCACTTCATCGTCAACGGCCAGAAGGTCTGGACCTCACTGGGCCACCGGGCCGACTGGTGCCAACTCTATGTCCGCACCGACCCGGACGTCCCGAAGCACAAGGGCATCTCCTGCCTGATCGTCGACATGCGCCTGCCCGGCATCGAGGCCCGTCCCCTGCTGACCCTCAACGGTGCGGCCGATTTCGCGGAGGTGTTCCTGCACGAAGTCCGCGTTCCGGCGGACGCCCTGCTGGGTCCGCTCGACGGCGGCTGGCAGGTCGCTACCACTACGCTGAGCCATGAACGTGCCGGAGCGGCAAGGCTTTACGCCGCCCAGCAGCTACAGTTGGCCGACCTGGTCGCCGATCTGGCCGGGCACCGGATCGATGGGCGTCCCGCGCTCGAGGACACCGCGACGTTACGCCGACTCGGTGAGCTCGCCGTGCAGGTCGACTACCTGGAGCTGCTCTGCAAGCGTTCGATCTCGGCGGCCATCCACGGCGGCGACGCACTCGGCTCGTCCAGCCTGGCCAAGAGCGTGTGGGCCGAGGTCGGTCAGGCGATGGCCGAGTTCGCCTTCGACGTCCTGGGCCCGCGGCAGGTGACCGACCGATGGAGCCGGCAACGCCTGGCCTCGCGATCCCTCACCATCGCCGGTGGCACCACCCAGATCAACAAGGGCGTCACCGCCACCCGGGTGCTGGGGCTGCCGAGAAAATGAGAACCGCAGGCGGACAATGAATCTCGAACTGAGTGCGGAACAGACGCAGCTGCGGGACACGGTGCGGCACTGGTGCGCCGAGCGGGCCGGCATCGCCGAGCACGTCCGCCCGCTGCTCGACGACCCGACCGGCACCACCGCAGCGGTGTGGCAGGAGTTGGCGGGGCTGGGCGCCACCGGGGTGCTGGTCGCCGAGGAGCACGGTGGCGCCGGGCTGGGCATGGTGGAGGCCGGCGTCGTCGCCGAAGAACTCGGAGCGGGTCTGCACCCCGGCCCGTGGCTGTCGACCGCTGTCACCGCCCCCCGGACCCTGGCCCGACTGGGGGCCGCGGATCGGGCCTACGTCGACAAGCTGCTCGCCGGGATCGCCGACGGGACCACCATCACGACGGTCGGCCCGTTGCGGGGAGACCGGCCACGCGCCGACGGCGCGACGCTGCACGGCACGATCACCGCGCTGCCGGACGCGGCGGCCAGCGGCGTCCTGCTGGTCCTGGCCGACACGAATGACGAAATCGGTTTGTTCACCGTCGATCCCACCGCGGCCGGCGTCACCGTCTCCCCCCGACCGCACATCGACCCGACGCACAAGTTGTTCGACGTCGAACTGGACGGCGTGGCCGCCCAGCGCCTCGGCACGCTGTCGGCAGCCGATCTCGAAGCGGTCGTGGCCGACGTGCTCATCGTCTCGGGCGCCGACGCGCTCGGGGCCGCGCGGGCCGTGCAGGACTCCGCCGTCGAGTACGCCAAGGTGCGCCGGCAGTTCGGTGCGCCCATCGGCAGCTTCCAGGCTGTCGCCCACCTGTGCGTCGACATGTACGAGACCGTCGAACTCGCCCGCGGCGGGGTGATCCACGCACTCTGGGCCGCCGACGGTGGTGCCCCCGCCGACGCGCGATTGGCCGCGCAGCGAATCCGGGCGTTCGCCGGCCGGCTGGCCACGGTCGGCGACACCGCGATCCAGGTGTTCGGCGGCATCGGTTTCACCTGGGAGCACGACGCGCACCTCTACCTCGAGCGCCTGCTCGGCTTCAGTGCGCTGTTCGGCGCGACCGATCACTATCTGGAGGCCGTCGGCCGACAGCTCGCGGAAGGGAACTGACGTGTCGGAGGTACTTCGCGGTGTGCGCGTCGTCGAACTCGCATCCTGGACCTACGTACCCTCTGCGGGCGCGGCACTGGCGGACTGGGGGGCCGACGTCATCAAGGTGGAGCCGGTCCAGGGCGGTGACCCCGGCCGTGCGCTGGTGGTCGGCGGTTTCACCAAGGAGGCGGCGCGGGCCAAGATCGACTTCATCCTCGAGATCGGCAACCGCGGCAAGCGCAGCATCGCCATCGACGTGAAATCACCCACCGGCCGTGAGTATTTCGGCAAACTCCTCGCCACCGCCGATGTGTTCCTGACCAACTGGCTGCCCGGTCCCCTGGAACGCGCCCGGTTGACCGTCGACGATATTCGCGGGTTCAACCCGAACATCATCATCGCCCGCGGCACGGCCACCGGCGTCCGCGGACCCGACCGCGACCGGGGCGGTTTCGACGCCGCGACGTATCTGTCCCGCGGCGGTGTGTCGTACACGATGACCCCGTTCGGCACCGAGACCCCGGCAGTACAGGGCCCCGGGTTCGGTGACCTGCAGGGCGGGATCACCCTGGCCGGCGGCGTGTGCGCCGCGCTGTTCCACCGGGAACGCACCGGCGAACCGACCATCGTCGACTCCTCGCTGCTGGCGCAGGCCATGTGGACCATCGCGCCGTCCATCTCCGTCGCCGACCTGTTCGACATGGACGGCATCCCCGGCGCCCCGCCCGGTCTGGCGATCAATCCCCTGGTGAACCGGTACCGGACGAAGGACGGCCGCTGGCTGCAACTGGTCTTCCTGCAGCCGGACCGGTTCTGGGCCGGATTCTGCGAGCGGATCGGCGTGCCCGCACTGGCCACCGACCAGCGGTTCGTGCCGTCGAGCAACCTGATCGCCAACGCGGCCGAGGCCACCGCCCTGGTCGGCGAGGCCATCGCCGCACACGACCTGGCGCACTGGCACGATGTGCTCGCCGACGAACCCGGCGTGTGGGCAGCCCTGGCCACCCCCCGCGAAACCCTCAACGACCCGCAGGTCCGGCCCAACGGGTACGTCGTACCCAACGTCGACGATCACGGCAACGAATACCAGATCGTGGCCGCCCCAGTGCAATTCGACGAAACCCCGCCGGCGGCCGCCCGCGCGCCCGAACACGGCCAGCACACCGAGGAGATCCTGCTCGAGCTCGACCTGGACTGGGATGACATCTCGGCGGCCAAGGACGCGGGGGCAATCCTATGAGTGCCGAGCGCCGCGTCCTGAATGCCGTGATCTACGAACGGGAACCGCCGATCGCGCGGATCATCCTCAACCGTCCCGACAAGGCCAACACCAAGGACGCCCAACTGGTCGAGGAGGTCGACGCCTGCCTGCACGAGGCTGACCGGGACCGCGAGATCAAGGTGGTCATCCTCAAGGCCAACGGCAAGGGATTCTGCGGCGGCCATGTGGCCCGCTGGGGTCCCGACGAGAATCCGTACCCCGACTTCGGCGACACCTTCGAGGACCTCTACAAGGGCACCGCCGACCTGTTCCTGTGGCCGACGCTGTATCTGTGGGAGTTCCCCAAGCCGACCATCTCGGCCATCCACGGCTACTGCATGGGCGGCGGGATCTATCTGGGCCTGCTGACCGATTTCTGCGTGGCCTCCGAGGACGCCCAGTTCCAGATGCCGCTGGCGCAGAGCCTGGGCGAACCCGGCGGGCACACCATGATCGAGCCCTGGTTGCTGATGAACTGGCACCGCACCATGGACTGGCTGCTGCTGGCGCCGACGCTGTCGGCGCAGGAGGCCCTGGACTGGGGACTGCTGAACAAGGTGGTGCCGCGGGAGGATCTCGAGTCGACGGTCGAGGACATGGCCCAGCGCATCGCCCAGATCCCCCTGACCACCCTGATGGCCGTGAAGAACAACGTCAAACGGGCCTACGAACTGATGGGGATGCGGGTGCACCTGCAGGTCAGCCACATCCTGACGAATATGGTGGGTGCGGCCACCGACGTTCAGGCGCGCCGGGCCGAGCTGATCCAATCAGGGCTCAAGCCAAGGCATTTCACCGAGCGGGCGGCCGGCGAACAGCCTCCACCGTAGCGGAGCCCACCGGCCGACCCGCGGCGTGCAACGCGGCGACGTAGCCGAAGATCATGGTGTTGGCGATGCTGCCGCCGGCGCCCAGGTACGTGCGGCCCATCACCGTCGCGGTGATGTTGCCCGTGGCGTACAGCCCGTCGATCACCTTGCCCTGCTGATCGAGCACCTGGGCGAACTCGTCGGTGATCAGGCCGCCGCACGTCCCCACGTCACCCGGGAACACCCGGGTGGCGTAGAACGGCGCCCGGTCCAGCGGCCCGAGCGCGGCGTTCGGCCGGTATCCGGGATCGCCCAGGCAGGCGTTGTACGCCGACTGGCCCCGGCCGAAGTCGGGGTCGAGCCCGCGCGCCGCGAATTCGTTGAACCGCGCCACCGTACGCTCCAATTCGGTTGCCGGAACTCCGATCTGGCCCGCCAGCTCGGCCACCGTCCCGGCACGCTTCACCGGCCCCTTACCGGTCCCGGGGTCGATCAGCGACTCCGGCAGGCGGCGCTTCCTCAGCGGGTTGGCACCGGAGACGTACCGGCGCAGGTAGCCCTCGTCGAAGATCTGCCAGCACGGCACCGCGTGATCGGCGTACATGGCCTTGCCGACCTCGACGTACGAGTTGGACTCGTTGCAGAACCGCCTGCCGTTGCCGTCGACGTAGATGGCGCCGGGCCGCTGCCGCCCCGAACCGATCGACACCGCCACCGGGTCGTTGATGAACGCCATCGGCAACCACCAGGCCTCGTCGAGCAGGTCGGTTGCCGCACCGAGGTCCATGGCCGTCTGCAGCACCTCACCGGTGTCGCCCGCATTGGCGATGGACCACTTGGCCTCGTTGGGCTGATCGCCGCTGTAGCACCGCCGCATCTCGGGATTGCGGCCGAAACCGCCGGCGGCCAACAGCACGCCCCGGCGGGCCCGCACGTTCAGCGCCCGGCCGTCGCGCAGCACCCGCGCGCCGACGACTCGGTCATCCTCGACGATCAGGTCGTCCATCGCCGAGTCGAGCCAGATCGGTGGCTTACCAACAGCTTTGCCGTCGGGCCTCATGCTCGCGGAACTACTCCGCTCGCCGAACCCGCCGGCGGAGTTCATCAGGGCGCACAGGATCTGTCCGATCAGCGACGCGCCGTTGGTCAACACCTCCCGGCGGCGGGCCCGGGCCAGGAGCGTGCGGGCGAACACCCGGGTGGCGACGGCGAAGGCGCGGGCCGACCGGTTGAAGTACTGCACCGACCGCAGTTCGTTGGTGGCCAGCACGAACCCGTAGTTCTTGGCCATGGCCGGCTGGAGCTTGTCGCTCCAGACGCCGAGCGCGGCCGCGTCGAAGGGCACGCCCTCGACGGCGCGGCCCGCGACGTTGCCGCCGGGATGATTCGGGTAGTAGTCGGCCCACCCCGGGCAGCGCACCAGCCGAACGCCCATGCGCTGCAGGAAGGTGATCATCTCCGAACCGGCGGCCAGGAACATCTCCCGGCGCGCGGGTGACGACCCCGGCCCGCCGTGCTCGCCGACCACGGCGTCGAAGTAGGCCAATGCCTCCTCGCGCGAGTCCGCGATCCCGGCCGACCGCATGAGCGGGTTGTCGGGCAACCAGATCATGCCGCCGGACAGTCCCGTGGAGCCGCCGAGCAGACCCTGCTTCTCGATCACCAACGGTTGCAGGCCCGCATCGACCGCGGCCAGCGCGGCGACCATCCCGCCACCGCCGCTGCCCGCGATCAGCAGGTCGACGGATTCGTCCCAGTCGGTCATGTCGGGGCGTCCGTCCCGACCCGGACGCCCGGGCCCAGATCGGCGATCGGGACATCGATGGTGGTGTTGGTCTGCTGGATGGCCGGCACCAGCCGGTCGGCCGGAACCCCGGCCAGGAACCCGTCGATCACCCGCTCGAAGTTGGAGATCAGACCCTCCACCCGTTCGGAGAGCCGCATGAACTCGAAGCCGCGGGCGTGCAGCCCCCGCTGCTGCCGGGGCAGGTTGGAGAAATCCTGCGCCGGGATCATCGGCCAACTCGGGTCGTCGGGCGGCAGCGGTACCGGCGGGATGGGCCGCCCCGGCGAGCGGTCGCCCGGGAACCGGGTCAGCGACCAGATCTCGAACAACGTGCTCTCGGGGCCCAGTGGGCGGATCCGGTACGACGACGCGCTGCTGTACTGCGGCAGCAGGAAGTAGTGCGGGAAGCCGAACCCGATCGGGTCGATGACCTTGCGGCGGTCCAGGTCGTTGAGGTCGGGGAAGTCGCATCCGCGGGCCCGGTGCCATGCCGTGACGGCGTCGTTGACGGCGACCTGCCAGGCCTTCATCGCCTCCCTCGGATCATCGGGCAGTGAGAGATGTTGCAGCCCTTCGGCAATCCGCACATCGTTCTCGTGGGTCATGCCGCCCATCCCGGAGCCCAGGGTGCGCATGTAGTGCAGGCTGGTCTCGATCACCGGATGCACCCCGGTGCGTTCGGCGGCGCGCGTCATCAATTGTGGATGCGTCTGCGGCACGTGGTAGCCCTCCATGAAGGCGGCCGCGGCGAGCTTCCAGTTCACCGGCAGCACGCAGGACTTCCACCATTCGGTGCGCAGCGCGCCGACGTTCCACTCGTCATGTCTGGACGCGAACGGTTCGAGTTGGTCGCGCAGGGGCGGCGCATCGTCGTCCAGATTGATCCACGCACACCCGCCCCACAGTTCACATCGGACGGGTGTCAGGCGCAGGTCACCGGCATCCAGGTTGGCCTCGCCGAACAGTTCCGGACGCAGCACGAAGGTGTTCGTACCGTCGAGGTCCCAGCACCAGCCGTGGAACGGGCACACGAACGAGCGTCGCGAGCCCTGGCCCTCGACGAGCTTCATCCCGCGGTGCCGACAGGAATTGTGGTATGCGCGAACATGATCGGCGTCCACCCGGACCACGATGACCGACTGATCCAGGATCTCGTATTCGACGAAGTCGCCGGGGTTGGGCAGTTCCTCCAACCGGCACGCCATCTGCCACACCCGCGGCCACAGCAGCTCGGCCTCGAGCGCGTAGAACTCCGGATCGTAATAGCGCTGCTTGGGTATCCGGTCGGCCGTGCGGACCGCCCACGGCACGGCGCGCGGAGTCGGGTGGTCGGGGTGCGCGCGACTGACCAACGGGGCGATCCTTCCGGCTCGACACTGAGCACCTGCAGATGCCGGTATCTTAGCAATAATAGCTATTTTTGTCCTGGGCCGATGCGGACCAATACCGTGACATTTCGGTCGGAACTTGTAACACTGGCAGGGCTGCCCGCCGACTGCCCCGAACGGAGGACCTTGAGTACCCAGAGGGCCTTTGACCCCGATGTCGTACACGCCAAATATCGTGCCGAGCGCGATCGACGGCTGGTCGCCGGCCGGACCGCGCTGCGCGACATGGCCCACGACCGGAAGGTCGCCGACTACCTCACCGATCCGTTCACCCCGTACACCGAACGTCCACCGGTCATCGACGATCCCGATGTGGTGATCCTCGGTGGCGGCATCGCCGGCCTGCTGGCCGGCGCGCAGCTGCGCCGGGCCGGCGTCCAGCGGATCCGGATCGTCGACCATGCCGGCGGCGTCGGCGGAACGTGGTACTGGAACCGGTATCCGGGCGTGATGTGCGACGTCGAGTCCTACCAGTACCTGCCGCTGCTCGAAGAGCTCGACTACCTGCCCACCGAACGGTACGCGTCCGGCGAGGAGATCCGCCTGCATCTGCAGGCCGTCGCCGACCGGTTCGACCTGGTGTCCGACGCGCTGTTCCACACCGGGGTCACCCGCGCCGTGTGGGACGAGGGCGCCGGCCGCTGGACGGTGCACACCGATCGCGGCGATCAGCTGTCCTGCCGGTACTACATCCTGGCGGTCGGAATCCTCAATCTGCTGAAACTGCCGGCGATTCCGGGGATGGACGACTTCGCGGGCCGGGCGTTCCACACCGCCCGCTGGGACTACGCCCACACCGGCGGCGGCCCCGGCCAACCGATGACGAACCTGGGCGACAAGGCGGTCGCCCTGATCGGGACGGGCGCCAGCGGCCTGCAGTGCCTGCCGCCGCTGGCCCGCGACGCCAAGCACGTCTACGTGTTCCAGCGCACCCCGTCGGCCATCGGTGTGCGCGGCAACCGCCGGACCGATCCCGACTTCGGCGCGAGCCTGCAGCCCGGTTGGCAGAAGGCCCGGATGGACAATTTCCAGGCCATCATGCTCGGCAAGCAGGTCGACGCCGACCTGACCGACGACGGCTGGACGCACCACTACGCCGCGGTCCAGAACCCGCCGCGGCGAGACAAGGACGGCCAGGCTCTGGCCATTGCGGAGTTCATGCGGAACGCCGAGGAACTCGACTACGCGATCATGGAGGAGCACCGCCGCCGCGTCGACGAACTGGTGAGCGACCCCGCGGTCGCGGCGATCCTCAAGCCCTACTACCGGTACCTGTGCAAGCGACCCTGCTTCCACGACGAGTACTACGGCGCGTTCAACTCGCCCAACGTGACGCTGGTGGACTGCCCGGCCGGGATCGATCGGATCACCGCCGCGGGGCCCGTCGTCGGGGGCACGCAGTACGAGGTCGACTGCATCGTCTACGGCACCGGCTTCGAGGCCGAGGTCACCCCGCTGCAGCGTCGCGCCGGGCATGAGATCGTGGGCCGCGGCGGCGTCACACTGGCCGAGAAATGGGCGGACGGCGCGGCCAGCCTCTTCGGCATGACCAGCAGCGGCTTCCCGAACATGTTCGTGATGCCCGCGCCGGGACAACAGTCCGTGGTCACCGTGAACTACACCCAGATCGCGGTGCTGGGAGCCGAATTCGTCGCCGGCACCATCGCGGCGCTCGAGGACAAGGGCGTCCGGGTCTTCGATGTCGACGCCGGTGCGGAGGCCGACTGGATCCAGCAGATCGTCGACACGTACGTCGACCCCAGTGCCGTCATGTCCGCCTGCACACCGTCGCGGCTCAACAACGAGGGCGACCCCGGCGCCATCCGCGCCCGCGACACCAACTACGGCCGCGGGTTCGGCGACTACTTCGGTTACCGCGATCTGCTCGAAAAGTGGCTCGCCTCAGGCGAATTCGAAGGGCTAACCCTGCAATGAACGACCGGCAGCGGGTTGCCGTGGTCACCGGTGGTGGCGGCGGCATCGGTGCCGCGATCGCCGAATCACTCGGCCGGACCGGAACTTTCGTCGTCACGGTCGACCCGCTGGTCTCGGTCGACGGGTCCGAGCGGCTGCCCGAGCCCGAGCAGACCACCGCCGGCCGGATCGTGGCGGCCGGCGGCCGGGCGCGCGCATCCGGGACGTCGGTCACCGACGGCGCCGGCGTGCGCCGACTCTTCACCGACCTCGCCGACGAATTCGGCGGACTCGACGCCGTGGTCAACATCGCCGGCATCACGCGGCCCACCAGTTTCGGGAAGGGCTCGGACGACGACTGGCGCGACATTCTGTCCGTGCACCTCGACGGCTACCTGAACGTGCTCACCGCGGCCCTGCCGCTGATGGCCGCGGCCGGTCACGGCCATATCCTCGGCGTCACGTCGGGATCGGGGTGGCGCTCGGCCGACGCCGGTGCCTACGGCTGCGCGAAACGCGCGGTGGCGGCACTGACATGGCAACTGGGCCGGCATGCGCCGCCCGGGGTGGTCGTCAACGCCATCTCCCCCATCGCCGCCACCCGCATGGTGACGGCGGCGCTGGGCCGCGCACCGGTGCGCGCACAGGGTCCGGCCGGGCCGGCGACCGGCGGGCTGTCCCTGGACGCGATGCCCGCCCCCGAGGACCTCGGTCCGCTCGGTGCCCACTTGGTCGGCAGCTCATTCGCGGCGTGCCGCGGACGGGTGCTCTTCGGCGGCGGGTCGGAGGTCGCCGTCGTCGACGAGCCCCGGCTGCTGGAGGTGATCCGCGGCGATGACGTCGCCTCACCGGCTCATGTGCTGGAGTCCACCACCTCGGCGCTGAGCGGCGTCGAGGCCCGCCAGGCGACCGGGGGCGGGAGCAATGCCCGGTTCGGCAGGCTCTTCGACGCGAAACCTGATGCGGCCCTGCCGGACCCGGCGATCCGGCGCTGTGTCATCGCGACCGACCGCGCAGATTTCTCCGCCGCGCTCGGCTCGGCCCTGGCGGCCCGCGGCGTCACCGCGCAGGTCGTCGCCTCCCCCGCCGAACTGGCCGCCCTGGACGCACCCGATGCGGTGGTGGTCGCCCTGACGGGCTCGTCGGCAGCCGGCGCGGCGGGCACGGAGTGGGAGCGCATTCTGGCCGAACACGACGGACTCGCCGAGAAGATCCATGCTGACGCCACCTGGACCCGGACCGTCACCGACCTGGCCAGGTCGGCGGACCGGGCGCTACGCCTGGTGACGGTGACCGCGGCCGGGTCCGCCGGTGGGCGCAGCCGCGCGCAGGCCGCGGCGCAACTGGCCCGGGCCGGCCGCCGGGCGACCGGGGATCTGGTCACCCCGTTCGCCGTCAGCACGGAAACCGACTGTCTGCCAATAGAACTCGTCAGACATCTGGTGTGCAGCCCCGCGGCGGCCGATCTGGCCGGTGCCGAACTGGTGGCCGGTTCCGGGTGGTTCGGGCTGCGCGCCCACCCCCACCCCATCGGCAGCATCAGCTTCGGCGGACCGGCCATACCGGCCTGGTTCGACGATGTGCTCACGGAAATGGTTGCACCGCAATGACGTCGAGCAGCGCAGCCCGGCCGTCGCGGGTGGTGGATGCCCACGTGCACCTGTGGGATCCCGCCCGCACCGACTGGTATCCCTACCTGTCCAGCGGCCAGGCGGGCCTGAACATGGGTGACGTGACGGGCATGTCCCGCCGGTTCGACGTCCCCACCTACCGGTCGGAGGCCGCGGGCTGGAACGTCGAGAAGCTGGTGAACGTGGCCGCCGCGACGGGCCGGCACTCCGTCGAGGAGACCCTCGAGCTCGATGGGCGAGCCGCGACCGACGGACATCCCGATGCCATCATCGGCGGGCTGCCACCGGGATCGACGGCGGACGTGATCGCGGCCATCGACCGCCAGTGTGCGGCCGCCCGCTTCCGCGGCGTCCGGCCGATGGGCGCCGCGGAGGCCGGTCTGCCCGCCCCCGACATCCTGCGCGCGCTGCAGGACCGCGGGCTGGTGTTCGAACTGATGGCGCACCCCGATCAGCTGGTCGAGGCCGCCGGCGGCCTCGAAGGGCACCCCGACCTGGTTGTCGTCGTCGAACACACCGGCTGGCCGCGCAACGACGGTGCCGATGAACAGGAACTCTGGCGTCACGGTATCGATGCGCTCGCCGGCGTCGGGGAGAACGTGCTGTGCAAGCTCTCCGGCCTGGCCATGCCCCTGCACTCGATGGCGGCCGACGTGCTGGCGCCGTGGGTGGAGTACGCGATGGAGGCGTTCGGCGTCGACCGCTGCCTGTTCGCCAGCAACTTTCCGGTCGACGGCCTGCACGGCAGCTTCGACCAGCTGTACACCGCGTACGCGGACATCACCGCCGGCCTCGACGACGACGTCCGCGACAAGCTCTTCGCCGCCAACGCCGAGCGCGTCTACCGACTGTCGGAGAACTGACCCATGAGGACCGCATCCGCCGTCGCACCGGCAGTGGCGCTGGGGCTGCTGTGTGCCGCCGTCACCGCGGCACCCGCAGCCTCCGCCGCCGGGATGAGCATCGGCAACTACCAGGTCCACAGCGACCGCTGGAACGACGTCGCCTGGGTCTGGCTGGTGAACCATTCCTGCGGCGGCGGCGATCCGCGTTGCGGCACCCCGTTCTCCGATCCAACGGTGACCACACCGACCGACGACCTCAGCGTCACCGCCGTGCCACGGCCCAGCCGCAACGGCACGACATTCCAGAACACCGCGTACTACGCCGACGGCCGGTACACGTTGAGCGTCGACGTGGTCGACGGCGTCCGCTGCTTCGGCCAGGCGCTGCCGTCGCACGATGTCTACTCCTGGGACGCCATGTCGCTGCAGGGCACGGTCACGTCGACGTTCGAGACGGGCTGTTTCGGCGCCCCGGGCGGTACCAACGTGTTCAACTTCGCATTGGAGCCGATGTGAAGGAGCGGCACATGCGTAGCGGCATGACGACACTGGGGACCACCGTCGCCGCGGTGGCGCTCGCGACCGCCGCCGGCGCCCCGGTGGCCGGCGCCCAGTTCGACGAATACGCGATGAACGGCACCTTCTCGGTCGTGTCGAACGGCGAATGGGCCCAGATGAACGAGCGCTACCAGGACCAGCCGACGGTGCGCAGCACGTGGACGGTGGACACCGTGTGCTCATCGGCCCTGGCCTGCTCCGGCACGGTGACCAGCAGCCTGGGCTGGACCGCGAACATATACACCGTCAACGGCGGCATGTGGTACGTCAAACACGATGTCCCCGAATGGATTCCGTGCGACGACGGCACCCGGGCCCCGGGTCTGCAGGTGTACTCGTTCTATTCCGCCGCACCCGACGGCACGTCGCAGCGGTTCTCCGACCTGTGGCTCGGCAAGGACGAGACCACCGGCGCCAGCGGGAACTGCGGCCGAAACCTGCCGCTGGTGCTGACGATGCCGGTGAAGATCAGCCGGACCGGCTGAGTCAGATCCGGATGGGCGGGCCCAGTTCGTCGAAGGCCTGCGCCCACCCCAGCAACCGATCGGTGGCCGAGGTCAGCTCGCTCCGGTAGTGATGCTGCGGCAGCGGTACCGGCGCTCCTCCGGTGCCATTGGCGGCCGAGACCAGATGCGCTGCGGCAGTGACCATTTCGTTGTACTGCCGAACCCCGGCCGACAGCTGCGCGGTGAACGCGTTGATGGTGGGGGCCAGATGTGCGCGCGCCTGCGGCGAGGCGCCCGCCGCGCGTTCCATGGACACCACTTCGTCGGCGGTCGCGGCCATGGCCGCCGCCGACCGGTGCGCCGCCGCGCCGACCTCACCGACCTCGTCGGCCGGGAGCAACTCGCCGCGCTCGATCACCCCGATCAACGACACCAGTCCGCGCTCGGAGGCGCCCAGCGCGGACATCGCCGGCCGCGCGGCCGACCCGGGTGGCGGGAGCCGGCGGCCGCTGGTCACCCGCTCGTGCGGCAGCGGCTCGGCCCGCAGCCAGCGGTAACGCAGGAACAGCAGCGCGGCCGGGAAAGCCGCGCCCGCACCGATCAGCCCGGTGATCAGCAGCGCCCAGACCGGGGTGTTCCAGGTGGCCAGCAGGCCGGTCACCAGTACCCAGAAGACGGTCGCGAAGCCGAAGAACCCGGCCAGCCGCAGCGCCCACCTACGTTTGCGCAGCAGCCGGGCCCGCGGGTCCGCCGCGGCCGCCAGGCGGCTGGCCACCACGTCGACCGCGGCACTGGCCGCGTCGACGCCGCGCTGCAGCGCACCTCGGCGGGCGGCGCGGGCCGCGGACCTGACTGCTGACATGGGACTCCCTCGGACCTACTGGCTCAGCGGCTCGTCGGGCGCGGCCGTGACCTCGGGAGCCGCCGCGGCCGGGGTGACCGTGGCGCCGCCGGCCGGCAGCGCGTCCCCGCGCATCGAGGCCTTGATCTGCTCGAGGCGGTCGTGGCCGGCCATCTGCACGCTGGCCTGCTGGACCTCGAGCATGCGGCCCTGCACCGAGTTCTGTGCCAGCTCGGCCGAGCCCATCGCATTGGCGTAACGGCGCTCGATCTTGTCGCGGATCTCTTCCAGGCTCGGGGTGTTCCCCGGTGCCGCGATCTCGCTCATCGACCGGAGCGAGGCGCTGACCTGTTCCTGCATCTTGGCCTGCTCGAGCTGGGACAGCAGCTTGGTGCGCTCGGCGATCTTCTGCTGCAGCATCATGGCGTTCTGTTCGACCGCCTTCTTGGCCTGTTCGGCGGCCTGCAGCGCCTGATCGTGCAGCGTCTTGAGATCCTCGACGCTCTGCTCGGCGGTGACCAGCTGGGCGGCGAACGCCTCGGCGGCGTTGTTGTAGTCGGTGGCCTTGGCCGCATCGCCGGCGGCGGTGGCCTGGTCGGCCAGCGTGAGTGCCTGGCGCACGTTGGCCTGCAGCTTCTCGATGTCGGCGAGCTGACGGTTCAACCGCATCTCGAGCTGACGCTGGTTACCGATGACCTGCGCCGCCTGCTGGCTGAGCGCCTGATGCTGGCGCTGCGCGTCCTCGATGGCCTGCTGGATCTGGATCTTCGGGTCGGCGTTCTCGTCGATCTTGGAGTTGAACAGCGCCATCAGGTAGCGCCATGCCTTGACGAACGGGTTGGCCATGAGTTGATTCCGCCTTACGTCGTTGAAGTCCCTGTTGATGTCTCGGTCTTGTCCGTGCGTGGCACGTGCCGCCGCCCAATTTATCGGGCCGCCTCCGGATGTACACCCGGTCCGGGCCGGAGACCGAGATTTCCCTAGGCGACCGCCATCGCGGTGACCGGCGGGATGACGACCTTGGTGCTCATGTCGATGTTGGCGGTGCCCACGGCCTGCTTCTGGCCGACGGGCTGTTCGGCACGGGCCAGTTGGCCACCGGCGTCGATCAGCACCCGGGACAGCGGGATGTCCAGGGCTCCGCAGATCGAGCCGAGCAGCTCGCTGGACGGTTCCTTGCGGCCACGTTCGACCTCGGAGAGGTAACCCAGGCTCACGCGCGCCGAATCGGACACTTCGCGCAGTGTGCGGCCCTGGTCGATGCGGGCGCGGCGCAGGACGTCACCGATCACCTCGCGCATCAGTACCGTCATCGGTTCTCCTTTGGAATGTCGCGAAAGCTCGTGTTGAGTGTCAACGTCACCGGGCCGTCGGAAGGTTCCCGAACCCCGCGGGTCACTCTGCCGGGCGGGAGTTCCGGATCGCCGACACCACGTAGTCGATCCCGGTCAGCACGGTCAGCACGACGGCCATCCACATGATCACCCAGGCCACGGTGTGCCACCCGCCCGTCAGCGGCAGGATGAACAACCCGATCGCCACGGCCTGGACCAGGGTCTTGAGCTTGCCGCCGCGGCTGGCCGGGATGACACCGCGGCGCAGCACCGCGAACCGCAGCACCGTCACGCCGACCTCACGAACCAGGATCAGCACCGTCACCCACCACGGCAGGTCGCCGAGGATCGACAACCCGATCAGGGCCGCGCCCACCAGCGCCTTGTCGGCGATCGGGTCGGCGAGCTTGCCGAACTCGGTCACCTCGCCACGGCGGCGGGCCAACTGGCCGTCGACCCGGTCGGTGAGGACCGCGACGGCGAAGATGCCGAACGCGACGATGCGGGCCACGTTGTCGTGCCCGCCCCCGGCGAAGAGCGCCACGACGAACACCGGGACCAGCAACATGCGCAACCCGGTGAGCAGATTGGCGATGTTCAGCACGGGTGGATGGGGGGCTGCTGGTTGATGAATATCCGGCCCCGACACCGGGACAGGATAAGCCAGGCGGTGTCCGGCGCCTGCAACCGATACTGTGCTCCCGTGAACGCGGGTGCCCAGGAGCCGACGGTACGACGCGCCCGGACCACGGACGTGCCCGCGATCAAGCGCCTCGTCGACACCTACTCCGGCAAGATTCTGCTGGAGAAGAACCTCGTCACGCTCTACGAGGCGGTCCAGGAGACGTGGGTGGCCGAGCTGGACGGCGAGGTCGTCGGGTGCGGCGCACTGCACGTGCTCTGGTCGGATCTGGGCGAGGTGCGCACCGTCGCGGTGGATCCGGTGGTCAAGGGCCGCGGCATCGGCCATGCCGTCGTCGAACGGCTCATCGAGGTGGCCCGCGATCTCCAGCTGCAGCGGCTGTTCGTGCTGACCTTCGAGACCGAATTCTTCGGCAGCCACGGCTTCACCGAGATCGAGGGCACCCCCGTCACCGCCGAGGTGTACGAGGAGATGTGCCGGTCCTACGACATCGGCGTGGCCGAATTCCTCGACCTGTCATACGTGAAGCCGAACATCCTCGGCAACACCCGGATGTTGCTCGTCCTGTAGTCGTAGGGTCGACGCCATGGCACGCGCGATCGCCATGCTCGCGGCGCTGTTGGGCGCCGGTGTCATGGTCGCCGCACCGGCCGGCGCCACCCCGCAGTGCCGCTTCGGCCCGCAGGCCACCGCCGACTGCCCGAACGGCTGCCCCGACGACCCGGCCGGGCAGGCCGCAACGTGCACCGGACCGCTGTTGGAGCCGATGTGGCCCGAGCCGCTCACCCCGTTCGAGATCGAGCTGGGCGGCGGTTCCGGGAGCGGCGGGATCTGACGTCAGAAGTCCGGTTCGTCGTCGTCGGGATCGCCCGAGCCGCCCGATGCATCCGAACCGCCGCGGATCAGGGTCAGCGTCGCGGCCAGCTCGTCGGGCTTGACCAGAACCTCGCGCGCCTTCGAGCCCTCGGACGGCCCGACGATGTTGCGGGTCTCCATCAGATCCATCAGGCGGCCGGCCTTGGCGAAGCCCACGCGCAGTTTGCGCTGCAGCATCGAGGTCGACCCGAACTGACTCGACACCACCAATTCGACGGCCTGCAGGAAGACGTCCATGTCGTCGCCGATGTCGGGGTCGACGTCGGTGCGCTCGCCGGTGGGCTTGGCCGTGGTGACACCGTCGGTGTACTCCGGTTCGGCCTGATCCTTGCAGGCTTCGACGATGGCGTGGATCTCTTCGTCGGTGATGAACGCGCCCTGCAACCGCAGCGGCTTGGACGCACCCATCGGCAGGAACAGTCCGTCGCCCATGCCGATGAGCTTCTCGGCACCGGGCTGATCCAGGATGACGCGGCTGTCGGTCAGCGATGACGTCGCGAACGCCAGCCGGGACGGCACGTTGGTCTTGATCAGGCCGGTGACGACGTCGACCGACGGGCGCTGGGTGGCCAGCACCAGATGGATGCCGGCGGCACGGGCCTTCTGGGTGATCCGCACGATGGCGTCCTCGACGTCGCGCGGCGCGGTCATCATCAGGTCGGCGAGCTCATCGACGATGGCCAGGATGTAGGGATACGGCTTGTACTCCCGGTTGCTGCCCAGGGGCGCGGTGATGTCCCCGGAACGCACCTTCTCGTTGAACACGTCGATGTGCCGGACCCGGGATGCCTGCATGTCCTGATAGCGCTGTTCCATCTCCTCGACCAGCCAGGCCAGCGCGGCGGCGGCCTTCTTGGGCTGGGTGATGATGGGGGTGATCAGGTGCGGAATGCCTTCGTAGGGCGTCAGTTCCACCATCTTGGGGTCGATCAGGATCATCCTGACCTCTTCCGGGGTGGCCCGGGCCAGCAGCGACACCAGCATCGAGTTGACGAAGCTGGACTTGCCCGAACCGGTCGAGCCGGCCACCAGCAGGTGCGGCATCTTGGCCAGATTGGCCGAGATGAAGTCGCCCTCGATGTCCTTGCCCAGCCCGATCACCAACGGGTGGTGATCCTTTCGGGTCTCCGGTGCGGTGAGCACATCGGCCAGCCGGACCATCTCACGATCGGTGTTGGGCACCTCGATCCCGACCGCGGACTTACCGGGGATCGGCGCGAGCATGCGCACGCTCTCGGTGGCCACCGCGTAGGCGATATTGCGTTGCAGCGCAGTGATCTTCTCGACCTTGACGCCGGGGCCGAGCTCGACCTCGTAGCGCGTGACGGTCGGCCCGCGGGTGCAGCCGGTGACCGCGGCGTCCACCTTGAACTGTTGCAGCACCGAGGAAATGGCATCGGCCATCTGCTCGTTGGCGGGGCTGCGGCGCTTGGGCGGGTCACCGGCGACCAGCAGCTCCAGCGACGGAAGCACATACGGGCCCTCGATCACCCGGTCCAGAACCTTGGTGTCGGTCTTCGGTTTTGCCGGGCTCTTGCGTGGCTTGCGCGCCGGTCGGGCCGCCGGCTCGGGGACCGTCGGGGCGTCCGCGAGGCCCTCGGTGAGCGGATAGTTCTCGTAGGGGCTGCCGCCCGGCCAGGCCGGCAGCCCGTCGTCGTCGGCAACGGCGTTGTCGTAATAGCCGTCCGAGAAATCGTCCTGGTAACCCTGTGCGGCAACAGGATTCGTGTCGTGTTCGCCGCGCTCGTCGTAGTCGTCATCGCCGTCGTAGTCGCGCCGGAACATTGCCGTGCCGAACATGGCGTTCAGGGTCTCGGGCACCTCGCGGATGGTGGTCCCGGTCATCAGCAGCACCCCGAAGAGCACGCCGATGAACAGCAGCGGCACCGCGATCCAGGCGCTCAGCCCGTCGGCCAGCGGTCCGCCCAGCACATGACCGACGAACCCGCCGGCATGCCGGCGACCCGCGGGCGTATCGGGCGAGCCCGACCACAGGTGCCACAATCCCAGGGCCGGAAGCGTGATCATGGCCGCGCCGAGGATCAACCGGGGCCGGGCCTCCGGGTTGGGTGCGGTCCGCATCAGGGTGACGGCGATGGCCACCAGGGCGATCGGCAGCAGCACGACCGCGCCACCGATCACGGTGCGCAGCATCTCGTCGATCCAGGCTCCCACCGGGCGGGCCGCGTCGAACCATGAGCTGGCGGCGACGACAACCGCCACGCCCAGCAGCGCCAGGGCGATCCCGTCGCGGCGGTGGCCGGGATCGATGTCGTGGGCCCGGCCGACCGACCGTGCGGTTCCCCCGACGCCGCGGGCGACCATCAGCCAGGTTGCCCGCGCCGCGCGTCCCGCTCCGGCACCGGCCGAGGCCACCAGGGACGGATTGTTGCGGCGGGCCGCGGGGCTGCTCGGCTTCTTGGCCGGCTTGCGGGCCGGCTGTCGCGAACCCGCTCGTGACCTGCTGGTTTTGGCTGCGCCGGAACGCGTCGCGGTCTTCGGAGGCATGCGGCAAGCCTAATCGCATCAACCCCAGCTGCACCATCCGCCACACCAGCCACACAGCCCCTGAACTGGCCCATTGGCCCGGGCCGTGGCCGAATTGTTACGCCGCGAAGGCCGCGCGAAGCCGGAACGCCGCCGTCGTTAGGGTGAATGGCGTCACACGAACGTCCCCCGAGGGAGAGCAGATGCCCCAGAACGCTGTCGTCGTCGTCGCCACCATGACCGCCAAACCCGAGTCCGTCGACGCCGTTCGCGACGCGTGCACGGCCGCCATCGAAGAGGTGCACGGCGAGCCCGGCTGCCAGCTGTACTCGCTGCACGAAACCGGCAACACCTTCGTGTTCGTCGAGCAGTGGGCCGACGAGGAGGCGCTCACGGCGCACAGCACCTCTCCGGCGATCGGCAAGCTGTTCGGGGCGGTCGGCGAGCACCTCGACGGCGCACCCGACATCAAGATGCTGAAGCCGATCGTCGCCGGCGATCCCGCCAAGGGTCAGCTGCGCGGCTGAGATGGGTGCGCTGACCGGCAGGACCGCGTTCATTACCGGTGCGGCGCGCGGTCAGGGCCGCGCGCACGCGCTGAAACTCGCCTCCGAGGGCGCCGACATCATCGCCGTCGACCTGTGCGACCAGATCGCGTCGGTGCCCTATCCGATGGCCACCCCCGACGACCTGGCCGCCACGGTCAAATTGGTCGAGGAGACCGGCGCTCGGATCTTCGCGACGGAAGCTGATGTGCGCGAACGGGATTCACTGAAGTCCGCGTTGCGCGCCGGCACCGAGGCGCTGGGTGACCGACTCGACATCGTGGTCGCGAACGCCGGGATCGCACCGATGGCCGACGCCGGCGCGTGGCAGGACGTCCTCGACGTCAACCTGACCGGCGTCTACCACACCGTCGACGTGGCCATGAAGCCGATGATCAAGTTCGGCAACGGCGGCGCGATGGTGCTGACCAGTTCGGTCATGGGCCTGGTCGGGGTGGGCACACCGATCGCCGGGTCGGTGGGCTACGCGGCGGCCAAACACGGCGTCGTCGGGTTGATGCGGACCTACGCGAATCTGTTGGCCCAGTTCAACATCCGGGTGAACTCGATCCATCCGGCCGGGGTCAACACCCCGATGATCGACAACGACTTCACCCGGTCGTGGCTCGAGGGCATTGCGCAGGAGACCCAGGGGGGTCCGGACATGGGGAACGCGTTGCCGGTGCAGACCCTGGAACCCGAGGACATCGCCAACGCGGTGTTCTACCTGGTGTCCGACGCCGGGCGCTACGTCACCGGGGTCGCGCTGCCCGTCGACGCCGGCTACGTCAACAAGCGCTGATTCCCGAATCCAATCCGCCCGATGGGGTTTGGGCCCAGACTGGTCCGATGCGCTTCGGAAACTTCTTGGCACCGTTCCACCCCACCGGGCAGAACCCGACGCTGGCCATCGAACGCGATCTCGACCTGATCGTCGCGATGGACCGGCTCGGCTTCCACGAGGCATGGATCGGCGAGCATCATTCGGCCGGCTTCGAGCTCATCGCCTCCCCGGAAGTGGTGATCGCTGTGGCCGCCGAACGCACCAAGCACATCAAGCTGGGTACCGGAGTGAATTCCCTGCCGTATCACAACCCGTTGATGCTGGCCGACCGCATGGTTCTGCTCGACCACCTGACCCGCGGCCGCGTGATGCTCGGCTGCGGTCCCGGCCAGCTGACGTCCGACGCACACATGCTCGGGATTCCCGCCGACGACCAGCGACCGCGGATGGAGCAGTGTCTGGACGCGATCATGCGCCTGCTGCGCGGCGAGACGGTCACCATGCATACCGACGGCTTCACCCTGCAGGATGCGCGGCTGCAACTGGCGCCCTACACCGATCCCTGTTTCGACGTCGCGGTGGCCGCCTCGTTCTCCCCGACCGGTCCGCGCGGCGCGGGCCGGCACGGCGTCGGGATGCTGTCCATCGCGGCCACCGCCCGACAGGGCATGGACCTGCTGGCCCAGCACTGGTCGACGTGGGAAGAGGTCGCCGCCGAGCACGGTCACGTCGCGGACCGGTCCAAGTGGCGCCTCGTCGGCCCGATGCACCTGGCCGAGACCCGCGAGCAGGCGGAGCGGGACGTCGAATACGGAATCGTCGAGTTCTCACAGTATTTCAGCCATCTGCTGCCGGGCGGACCGGTGCAGGGCGACACCGTCGAAGAGATTCTGGCCAACAACAACCAGTCCGGCTTCGCCGTGATCGGCACGCCCGCGGACGCCATCGCCAAGATCGAGGAGCTCGTCGAGGCGAGCAACGGCGGGTTCGGCGCGTTCCTGCTGCTGGACCACAACTGGGCCCGGCCGGCGGCCAAGATGCACAGCTACGAACTGTTCGCCCAGTACGTCATGCCGCACTTCACCGGCCAACTCGCGGGCCCGGCCGCCTCCTGCGACTGGGTGCGCGGCAGCGGGACCATGTTCATGGAGCGTGCCGCGCACGCCATCGGAAAGGCGATCGAGGACCACGCGGCGGAGCGGGCCGGACGTTCCTGATCAGACCTCGAGCACGGTGGGCACGATCATCGGTTGGCGCCGGTAGGTCTCGCCGACCCACTTACCGACCGTGCGCCGGACCGCCTGGGCGATCCGTCCCGGGTCGGTGACATTGCCCGCCGCCAGCGTCTCCAACTCCTCCTGCACCTTCAACGCGACGGGCTCGAGCGCCTTGGGATCCTCGCTGAACCCCCGGGAGTGCAGGTGCGCCGGTGCGATCGGACGGCCGGTGCCGCGCTGCACGACGACGGTGACCGCGACGAAACCCGAAGAGAGGATGAGCCTTTCCCCCAGCGTGGCATCGCCCACGTCGCCGGTGATGAGACCGTCGACGAACATCTTGCCCACCGGCACGGCCCCGGCGATGGTCGCGACACCGTTCACCAGATCCACGCTGACGCCGTTCTCGGCCAGCAGGATGTTATCCGGTGGCACGCCGGTGCCGGCGGCCAGCTTGGCGTTGGCCCGCAGGTGCCGCCAGGTGCCGTGCACCGGCATCACGTTGCGGGGCCGCACGCCGTTGTACAGGAAGAGCAGCTCCCCGGCGTAGGCGTGACCCGAAACATGCACGCGCACTTGAGCGTTGGTCACGACCCGGGCACCGATCTTGGCGAGCGAATCGATGACGCCGTAGACCGCTTCCTCGTTGCCGGGGATCAGCGAACTGGACAGGATGATCAGGTCGCCCGCGGTCAGGGTGATGCTGCGGTGCTCCCCCCTCGACATCCGGCTCAGCGCCGCCATCGGCTCGCCCTGGGTGCCCGTCGTCACCAGCACGACCCGGTCGGGCGGCAGCATCTCGGCCGCGCCGATGTCCAGGACATCGTCCTCGGCCACCGTCAGGAATCCCAGCTCGCGCGCGATGCCCATGTTGCGGACCATCGACCGGCCGACGAAGGACACCTTGCGGCCCAACGCAACGGCGGCGTCGATGATCTGTTGCACGCGATCGACATTGGACGCGAAGCAGGCGACGATGACGCGGCCGTCAGCACCGCGGATCAACCGGTGCAGGTTCGGCCCCACCTCGCTCTCCGACGGGCTGACCCCGGGATGTTCGGAGTTGGTCGAATCGCACAGGAACAGATCGACGCCGGCGTCACCGAGCCGGGACATGCCGGGCAGATCGGTCGGCCGGCCGTCCAGCGGCGTCTGGTCCAGCTTGATGTCACCGGTGTGCAGGACCGTTCCCGCACCGGTGTGGATGGCGATGGCCAGCGCGTCGGGAATGGAATGATTGACCGCGAAATACTGGCATTCGAACACACCGTGCGTACTGCGTTGTCCCTCAGCGACTTCGGTGAACTTCGGTTTGATCCGGTGTTCGCGGCACTTGGCGGCGACCAGCGCCAGGGTGAACCGCGATCCCACGACGGGGATGTCGGGCCGCAGTTTGAGCAGGAACGGGATGGCGCCGATGTGGTCCTCGTGCGCGTGGGTGAGCACCAGCGCCTCGATGTCCTCGAGCCGGTCCTCGATGTGCCGCAGATCCGGCAGGATGAGGTCGACGCCGGGTTCGTCGTGGGTGGGGAACAGCACGCCGCAGTCCACGATCAGCAGACGGCCCAGATGCTCGAAAACCGTCATGTTGCGGCCGATTTCGCCGATCCCGCCCAGCGCGGTGACCCGCAGCCCACCGGGGGCCAGCGGCCCGGGCGGTGCGAGTTCGGTATCCATCGGCAAGGCCTACCCCAGAACGCCGGCGGCGCGAAGATCCGCGGCCAGCGCATCGACCTGCTCGGGCGTTGCCGGCACCTGCGGCAGTCGGGGATCGCCGGCGTCGAAGCCCTGCAGCCGCAGCGCGGCCTTCGACATGGTCACGCCGCCGAGCCGGGACTGGGCGGCATCCAGCGGGGCCAGCCCCACCGTGATCTTGCGGGCCGTCGCGATGTCGCCGGAGTTGAACGACGACACCAGGTCGCGCAGCTGGCCGGCGGCGACGTGGCCCCACACGCTGACGACGCCGGTCGCGCCGACCGCCAGCCACGGCAGATTCAGCGAATCGTCACCGGAGTAGTACGCCAGGCCGGTCTCGGCCATGATCTGTGCGCCGCCGTGCAGGTCGCCCTTGGCATCCTTGACCGCGACGATGTTCGGGTGCCGCGCCAGCTCACGCAGGGTGTCCCAGGCGATCGGGATCGACGAGCGCGGCGGGATGTCGTAGAGCACGTTCGGCAGCTCGGTGGCGTTGGCGACCGCGCGGAAGTGCGCGAGCAGACCGGCCTGCGGCGGCCGGGAGTAGTACGGCGTCACCACCAGCAGGCCGTGCGCGCCCTCGGCGGCACACGCCTTCGCCAGGTGCACGCTGTGAGCGGTGTCATAGGTGCCGGCGCCCGCGATGATCCGGGCCCGGTCGCCCACCGCCTCGAGCACGGCGCCCAGCAGCGCGATCTTCTCGTCGTCGGTGGTGGTGGGTGATTCCCCGGTGGTCCCGGACACCACCAGGCCGTCACACCCAGCGTCGACCAGCCGGGTGGCGAGCTTCTTGGCGGTGGCCAGATCCAGCGAGCCGTCCGGGCCGAACGGCGTCACCATGGCAGTCAGCACGGTGCCCACACGTGCGCTGACGTCGAATCCGCTGGTGCTCACGGCGCTAAGGTTACCGTGCCGGGCGAACCGGTTTCTCAAACGTCCGTCGCCAGCGGACTGGTCGCGACCTCGCTGCCGTCGGCCAGGGTGGCGATCTCGAAATCGGCGAACACCGCGGGTGCCGCCGCGGCCAGTTGGCGCAGGCAGGCGATCGCCAGCCGGCGCATCTCCACGTCGGCGTGCTCACTGGCCCGCATCGCGATGAAGTGCCGCCAGGCCCGGTAGTTGCCGGTCACCACGATCCGGCTCTCGGTGGCGTTCGGCAGGATCGCGCGGGCGGCCTGGCGCGCCTGCTTGCGGCGCAGCGTCTGACCGGGTGCGTCGTCGAGCTTGGACTCCAGGCCGCCCAGTAGCTCGTCGAAGGCCACTCGGCTGGCATCGACCGCGTGCAGGAAGACCCGTTCGAGCTCGGGATCGGCGGCGATCTCCGGCGGCACCACCACCTCGGCCGCGTCGGCGGGCACGTAGCGCTGGGACAGCTGACTGTAGGAGAAGTGCCGGTGCCGGGTCAGCTCATGGGTGCACGACCGGGACACGCCGGTGATGTAGAAGGTGGCGCTGGCATGTTCGAGCGCCGCGAAATGCCCGACGTCGATGATGTGCTTGACGTACGCGGCGTTCGTGGCGGTCCTCGGGTTCGGCTTGTCCCAGGTCTGATAGCAGGCCCGGCCCGCGAACTCGACCAGCGCCTGGCCGCCGTCGGCGTCGGTGCTCCACGGGACGTCCACCGGCGGCGCGAACTCCGTCTTGGCGATCAGCTGTACGTGCAGCGGGGCGGTCTCGGCCACGGGGTGAGCCTAGTCCGGCCGCGCGGCGGTAGGTCAACAGCAGGCTGCCAGTGCCCCGGCGAGGTCGCCTCGGTCCCCGACCCGAACCCCTTGCAGGCCGAGCCATTCCGCCATCGAGGCGAGTTCGGCGGCCAGCGCGGCGGCGATGCGGCGACGGTCCCGGCCGCCCTCGGTGAACGCGCCGGGGACGTGCAGCACGCCCGCCGCGCGGTCGGCCTTGAGATCGACCCGGCCGACGAGTTCGCCGTCGAGCAGGAACGGCCACACGTAGTAGCCGTACTGCCGCTTTGCCGCCGGCGTGTAGATCTCGATCCGGTAGTGGAATCCGAACAGCCGCTCGACCCGCGGCCGGAAGAAGATCAGCGGATCGAACGGGCACAGCAGCGCGGTCCCGCGATCGGCCCGCGGAATCTTCTGCCCGGCAAGGAGATACGCGGGCACACCATCGATGGTCACGCGCTCCAACTCCCCCGCGGCGACGAGAGCGGCCAGTGCCGGTTTGACCTGAGCGGCACCCAGCCGGAAATAGTCCCGGAGGTCGGCCTCGGTGCCCACACCCAGCGCACCGGCGGCCTTGAGGATCAGCTCGCGCACCGCCTGGCCGTCGTCCACCTGCCGGGCCAGCACCTCCGGCGGGAGCACCCGCTCGGTCAGGTCGTAGTGCCGCGCGAATCCGGTGCGGTGCGCCGTCGTCAGCACCCCCGACGACCACAGCGCCTCGGCCACCCACTTGGTCTCACTGCGATCCCACCAGGGACCCTTACGCCCGCGCGGTTCCGCTTCCAGGTGCGACTCGATCTGCCCCGCCGTCGACGGGCCCCGGTCCGCAACGGCACTGACGATGTCATCGGCCAGCCGCCGATTCTTCCGGACGATCTCCCGGCCCCACCGGCCGTCGGCGTACTCGCGCATCCGCCAGCGCAGCAGCGGCCAGTCCTCGACCGCCATCAGCGCGGCCTCGTGCGCCCAGTACTCGATGAGCAGGCGCGGAGAGCGGGCGCTGTGACTCCAGGCCGCCCGGTCCAGCAGGTCGCGGTCGTAGCCGCCGAGCCGGCTGAACACCGGGGCGTAGTGCGCTCGCACCGCGACCGACACCGAGTCCAGTTGCAGCACCTGGATGCGGGCGATGAGCCGCTTCAGCTGCGCCCGCGTCACCGGACCGCTCGGCTTCCGCTCATGAAAACCCTGTGCCGCCAGGGCAATTCGTCGCGCCTGTGCAACCGAGAGGTTCATCGCCGGTAGCTGACGAACCGGTAGCGCAACCCCGAGGTGCTGATCTGCCAGTCCCCCGCGGTGCGCACCCAACCGTCGTCGAGCACCGGTGCCAGTGCGTCGCCGTCCTCGCGTCCCAGGTCCACGTCCACCTCGGTGACCTCGCAACGCGCGGCCAACGGCAGCGCCAGCGCATACACCTGCGCCCCGCCGATCACCCATGCGTCGGCCGACGGCGCGTCGTCCAGCGCCGCGATCACCTCGGCACCGTCGGCAACGAAGTGCGGGTCACGAGTGAGCACGAGGTTGCGCCGGCCTGGCAGGGGCCGGAACCTGGCCGGCAGCGAATCCCAGGTGAGCCGGCCCATGATCACGGGATGCCCAAGAGTGAGCTCCTTGAAGTGCGCCAGATCCTCGGGAATGTGCCACGGGATGCCGCCATCACGGCCGATCACCCCAGCTGTCGACTGCGCCCAAACCAGGGCGGGACCGGTCATACCGCGACGGGTGCCTTGATCGCCGGATGCGGATGGTAGTCCCGGATCTCGATGTCCTCGTAGGTGTAATCGAAGATCGAATCACGCTGTGCCAGAACGAGCTCCGGATAGGGCCGCGGGTCGCGGGAGAGCTGTTCGTTGACCTGGTCCACGTGGTTGTCGTAGATGTGGCAGTCGCCGCCGGTCCAGACGAACTCGCCGACCCCGAGGCCGGTCTGCGCGGCCACCATGTGGGTCAGCAGCGCGTAGCTGGCGATGTTGAACGGCACCCCGAGAAACAGATCCGCGCTGCGCTGGTACAGCTGGCAGCTGAGCTTGCCGTCCGCCACGTAGAACTGGAAGAACGCGTGACACGGCGGTAGGGCCATCTGCGGGATCTCTCCCACGTTCCAGGCCGAGACGATGTTGCGGCGCGAGTCCGGGTCCCGCTCGAGCAGTTCGATGGCGGCGGTGATCTGGTCGATGTGCGCACCGGACGGCGTGGGCCACGACCGCCACTGCACCCCGTAGACGGGTCCGAGTTCACCTGTGGGAGAAGCCCATTCGTCCCAGATTGTCACGCCGTGCTCCTGGAGCCAGCGTACGTTGGAGTCGCCGCGCAGGAACCACAGCAGTTCGTAGATCACCGACTTGGTGTGGACTTTCTTGGTGGTGATCAGCGGAAAACCGGCGGACAGGTCATAGCGCATCTGATGCCCGAACAGGCTGCGGGTGCCGGTGCCGGTGCGATCGGATTTGGGAACTCCCTCGGCGAGCACCAGGCGAAGCAGGTCCTCGTACGGGGTTGGAATCGGCACATCCGCAGTTTACGTGCCGACGGCTCCGGTAGAACGGATGGCATGCCCACCATTACCGACGTCATCACCACTTCCGACGGCTCCTGCCCCGTCACCCTGGCTCTTCCCGAGGGCGAGGGTCCATGGCCCGGCGTGGTCATGTATCCCGATGCCGGTGGGGCGCGGCCCGCATTCACCGAGATGGCGCAGCGACTGGCCGGCTACGGGTATGCCGTCCTGGTGCCCGACGTGTACTACCGGGATCCCGGCTGGGCGCCGTTCGACATGGCCAGCGTGTTCGGCGATGCCGCCGAGCGCGCGCGACTGTTCGGCATGATCTCCAAGGTCACCCCCGACATCATGGCCACCGACGCGGCGGCGTTCTTCGATTATCTGGCCGGGCGACCGGAGGTGCGCGGCGGGTCGTTCGGCACCACCGGCTACTGCATGGGCGGCCGGACCTCGCTGGTGGTGGCCGGCCGGGTACCCGAACGAGTCGCGGCGGCAATGAGTTTCCACGGCGGCGGCCTGGCGGCCGACGATCCGGGCAGCCCGCACCTGCTGGCCGACAAGATGCGGGCGGCGGTCTACGTGGGCGCAGCCGAGAACGACGCCTCGTTCACCCCCGAACAGGCCGAGACGCTGGACGGCGCGCTGACCGCGGCCGGGGTGGAGCACACCATCGAGTTCTACGCCGCCGCCCACGGGTTCGCCGTGCCGGACAACGCGCCCTATGACCCGGCAGCCGCCGAGCGGCACTGGGCCGCGATGCGCGAGGTCTTCGGCGCGAAATTGACCTGACCTGATCAGTCGTCCTTGCTGCTGCCGACCAGGGAACGCAACGCGCGCCAGATGCCGCGGCCGGCGTAGGCGGCGGTGACGACGCACAGCAGGATCATCGCCAGGAACATCGCCAACCAGTTCGCCCGGTTGTGGCTGACATTCCACCAGATGATGGTGAACAGCAACGCGCAGATGAACACGACGATGTCGCGCCAGTTGCCGCGATAGGACATTGCGATCTCGCGCAGGGACTGCGCCTTGTCGACGCCGTTGATCAGGTCGTCGACGCGCTGGTCGATGACCCGCTGCAGGTTGGCCCGCCGCTCGACCTGCTCGGCCGGCAACCGATCGAGCAGGTCCATGTCTTGTTTGATCAGCGCCCGGACATCGGGCGACTTGATATTCCCAGCCGCCAGACCGAGTAGCGCGCCACCGGCCAGCGGCGCCCCCGCGAGCGCGATCTCAGCGATTCCGGGCATCTGATCCTCCGTCGTATCGGTGTCGTCCCTATCGAACCCGGTCGTTGCCGGCTTCCGTCAACAACAGGTCGGCAAGCGCGCCGGGTTGGGTGTTCATCGCCTGGTGTCCGGCATCGATTCGGACAGTGCGACCGACTTGCAGAGTATCCGCGAAGCGCTCCTGCCAAGGTGCCGGCAGGCTCTGGTCCTGCTCGCAGATCACGTAGGTCGAGAACGCCGAGGCAAGGTGGTCATAGCGCCAGTCGCGGTAGGTGTAGGAACTCAACGGCCAGTTGTCCTGCCCCAGCTTGGCAAGGAACGCATCCTGGTCGGTCGACGACATGTCGTTGCAGAACATGGCACGGAACTGGTCGCCGAGCGGCGTCGTCGCCGGATCGAGCGGGAAGCCCACCTGGTCGTTCCCGTCCCCGCGACGTTGGTTTCCGATGAGCTCGAGGATCGATCGGCCGGGCGGCGCCGCCGAGCACGTGACGTAGATCAGCCGACGGAACAGCCCTGGCGCTAAGTCGGCCATTCGCGGGATCAGCTGCCCGGCTTGCGAATGCCCGACGAGAATCGGGTCAGCCAGGCCGGCAGATTCGACATCAGCGATGAGTTCGGTTGCAATGTCATCGAATTCGACCGCGGAGATGTCGCGTCCGCGCTTCGTGCCGCAACCGGGCACATCGAGGGTCAGGCAGTCTGCGGACTGCGCAGTGAGGGCGTCGATCAGCTGGCGCCACACCCAGCTGCCCTGACCGCCACCGTGCAGAAGGATGAAGTTCGGCCCCTGCATCGCGCCCCCTACCCCATCAACTGCGCCGCTACCGTCGCACCCAGATTCCAGCACGCTTCGAGCTCCGCCTTGGCCGGTTTGCCCGAGGCGATCACCGTCGCCGCCGCCCGCTCCCAGCCCAACCCGGCGGTGATGCCGTCGATGGCCCGCTCGGCACCCTCGGTGCCCTCGTTGCCGTGCAGCCAGACGCCGAAGGGTCTGCCCCGCGTCGCGTCGAGCAACTGGTAGTAGGCACAGTCGAACGCATGCTTGAGCGCCCCACTGATATAGCCGAGGTTGGCGGGAGTGCCGAGCAGATACCCGTCGGCCTCCAACCACTCGACCGGGGCGACGGTCAGCGCGGGGCGCCGGATGACCTCGACAGCTTCGATCTCGGGATCGGTCGCGCCGGCGACCACCGCCTCGAACATCTCCTGACAGTGCGGGCTCGGCGTGTGGTGGACGATCAGCAGTCGCGTCACCGTCGCTCCTCGAGCAGGACGGCTCTCTTCATCGCTTCCCGGGCTCGGCTGCGGTCCCCGGCATAGTCGTAGGCCCGCGCCACCCGGTACCAGCGCACCCAGTTGTCCGGATCGTCATCCAGTTCGGCGCGGACGGTGTCGAACAGCTGATCGGCGGCGCCACGTTCGATACGGCCCGACGCCCGCCGGGGTAGGTCGCTGACGTCGAGTTCCATGCCCTGGGCCGCGGCCAGCCGGGCCAGCTTCTGGTGCGCGAAGCCGGCCCGCAGAGTGGCGACCATCGCCCAGCCGCCGATGACCGGGAAGGCCAGCAGCGCGATCCCGAGCCCCACCGCCGCCGGGCGCCCGTCGGTGATCATCGCGACGGCCACGCGCCCCAGCAGCACGAAGTAGACGACGAGCGCCAGGCACAGGAAGCCGATCAGCAGCCTGGTCTTCATTGCAGGTTCAGCAGTGGCTCGATCCCCACGGTCAGTCCCGGATGCTCGTTGATCTTGCGGACGGCGAGCAGCACGCCCGGGACGAACGACGTGCGGTCCAGACTGTCGTGCCGAATGGTCAGCGTCTCGCCCAGGGTCCCCAGCAGCACCTCCTGATGGGCCACCAGACCGGTCAGCCGTACCGAGTGCACCGGGATGCCGTCGACGTCGGCGCCACGCGCGCCCTCGAGCCCGGTGCTGGTGGCATCGGGGTTGGGCGGCAGGCCCTTTCGGGCTTCAGCGACCAGCTTCGCGGTGCGTGTCGCGGTGCCCGACGGCGCGTCGGCCTTGTGCGGGTGGTGCAGTTCGATGATCTCCACCGACTCGAAATACGGTGCGGCCTGCTTGGCGAAATGCATGCTGAGCACCGCTCCGATCGCGAAGTTCGGTGCGATCAGCACCGCAGCTCCCGGCTTGTCGTCGACCCAGCTCTGCACCTGATCGAGGCGTTCCTGCGTGAAGCCGGTGGTGCCGACCACCGCGTGAATCCCGTTGTCGATCAAGAACTTCAGGTTGTCCATCACGACGTCGGGGTGGGTGAAGTCGATGACGGCCTCGGTGCCGCTGTCGGTGAGCAGGCTCAGGTCATCCCCCGCGTCGACCCCGGCGGTGAAGGTGAGATCGTCGGCGTCCCGCACCGCCGCCACCATCGTCGCTCCGACCTTGCCCTTGGCTCCCAAGACTCCGACTCGCATGGATGCAGCGTAGTCGGCGATGTGCGCCCGATCCCGGCCCGTTGTCCACAGTTCGGATTTCATCCACAACTGGGCGCGGTGACGGCCATGGACGGCCGTTACCTGGCCGAATGCCGAATAGGATCGCAAGCATGTTCGAAAGCAAGTTGCCGGATCCCGCCGACGTGCGCAGGCTCGGAGATGCTGCCCTGGCGGCGGCCATCACCGAGAGTGCCCGCGTGGCAGCGGCCGCCGAGGCCCGCACCGCGGTGGCCGTCGCGGAGCTGGTGCGGCGACGGGTGGTCGACGAACACCCCGACTGGTCCTGCGACGACTGGGACGCCTGCGCGGCAGAGGTGGCATGCGCTCTGTCGGTGTCGCACGGCAGGGCTTCGGGACTCATGGACGACGCGATCACCCTGCGTGACAGGCTGCCCACGGTCGGCGCCCACTACCTGGCGGGCCACCTCAGCGAGCGCGCCGTCAGCACCATCTGCAACCGGACCGGACTGGTCACCGACGCGGCCGCATTGACCGCCATCGATGCGGACATCGCCGACTCCGCTTCACGCTTCGGGCCGTTGTCGAAGTACAAGCTCGAGAAAGCTGTCGACGCGATCGTGGAGCGCCGCGACCCCGGGGCGGTGAGACGGTCCCGGAACTCGTTGCAGGGTCGCGATTTCACGATCGGCGACCCGTGCGACCCCTCGGGCACCGTCAGCGTGTCCGGCCGCCTGTCGGCGGCGGATGGTGCACTGCTGCACCAGGCCGTCGGTTCACTGATCCACAGCGTGTGCGACGACGACCCCCGCACCCTGGCACAGCGTCGGTCCGATGCCATGGGGGCGCTTGCCGTTCGAGCCACCCGCTTGCCCTGCCGGTGCGACAACCCCGACTGCCCCGCCGCTGCCGGTGAGGACGAGGTCGCGGCTCGGTTCGTCGTGCACATCCTGGCCGACGCGTCGGCCTTGTCCGACGAACCCGACGGGGATCCCGGCGACGACGATCCGACGGGCCCGACCCGACCCGGACCAACCCCACCGCCCGACGACGACGGGCCGCACGGACCGGCGACGCCAACCCCACCTGCGACCCCCGAACCGACGTCAGCTCCGCCCTCGCCGCCCCCGCCCGCGTCTGATGACGGACCAGCTCCGCGCCCCGCCGCCGTCGTCGTCGATCTGCCTCGCGGCGGGGTGCTGCCCGCCACACTGCTGGCGGACCTGATCGCCCGCGGTGCGGCCGTCCGATGGCTCACCACGCCCGGCCCCGCCCCGGCCAGCAGCTACCGGTTGCCCGCCGACCACTCCCGATTCGTCCGCTACCGCGATCTCACGTGCCGCTTCCCCGGCTGCGACAGGCCGGCCACCACCGCCGACATCGACCACAGCATTCCATGGCCGGTCGGTGCGACTCATCCGTCGAACACCAACTGCAAATGCCGAAAACATCACCTGCTCAAGACATTCTGGCCGGGATGGTCCGAACGACAGGATCCTGACGGCACCGTCACCGTCACCACCCCGTCCGGAGTGACCTACGCGACGAAGCCCTTTGCCGCGCTGCTATTTCCGAGCTTCGACCCATCCAGCGCGCCGCTGCCCGCCGTTACCGCCACGCCGTCCTCACCGTCACGAGGGCTCGCGATGCCGAAACGAAGAAGACCCAGGGTGAAGGCACGTGCGGCCCGGATCCGGGCCGAGCGTGCCCTCAATGCCGATCGGGTCGCCGAACGCAACATCGCGCCCCCGTTCTGAGGCGCAGCGGGTTCACAATGGCGACGCGCCCCGCAGATGCTCGAAGATCAGCGAGGTCTGGGTGCCGGCAACGTCATGGTCGGCGTTGAGGTTCTCCACGACGAACGCACGAAGATCCTCGGTGTCGCGGGCGGCGACGTGCAGGATGAAATCGTCGGCTCCCGCCAGGAAGTACACGTCCATCACCTGGGGCTTGCGCCGGATCTGCTGGATGAACTTGCGAATCTTGCCGCGCGCGCCGGACTGCAGGCTCACCGAGATCATCGCCTGCATCGAGAGCCCGATGGCCGCCGGATCGATGTCGGTGTAGAAGCCGCGGATCACCCCGACCTCCTGCAGTCGGCGCACCCGCCCATGACAGGTCGACGGCGCGACCCCGACGATCTCGGCGAGGGCGCTGTTGGAAATGCGGGCGTCGCTGTGCAGGGTTGTGAGGATGCGGCGATCGACGTCGTCCAGAGTGGGCCGAAGATCCTTCGACGTGGACCCGCGACCCGCCGTTGACGCCGCCTGTTGTTCGGCCATGGCGGAATCCTAGTGAATCTTCTTCATAATGTTTGTGATCATGTCGCACTTTCTTCACACTTGACGGATGCATATCGGCGTTCCTACCGAAATCAAGAACAACGAATACCGGGTCGCGCTCACCCCGGCCGGCGTGGCCGAACTGACCCGGCGCGGTCACAACGTCGTCGTCCAGGCCGGTGCCGGCCTGGGCTCGGCGATCGACGACCGCGACTTCAAGGCGGCCGGTGCGGAGATCGTCAGCACCGCCGAACAGGTGTGGTCGCAGGCGGATCTGCTGCTGAAGGTCAAGGAGCCCATCGAGGCCGAGTACGCCCGGATGCGCAAGGATCAGACGCTGTTCACGTACCTGCACCTGGCCGCGTCCAGGCCGTGCACGGACGCGCTGCTCGCCTCCGGTACCACGTCGATCGCCTACGAGACGGTGCAGACCGCCGATGGCGCACTGCCACTGCTGGCCCCCATGAGCGAGGTCGCGGGCCGGCTCGCGGCCCAGGTGGGCGCCTACCACCTGATGCGGACCCAGGGCGGCCGCGGTGTCCTGATGGGCGGCGTCCCCGGTGTCGCCCCGGCCAAGGTCGTCGTGATCGGCGGCGGAATGGCCGGCGACAACGCCGCCGCCGTCGCCTGGGGCATGGGCGCTCACGTCACGGTGTTCGACCTCAACATCAACATCCTGCGCAAGATCGACGCCGAGTACGGCGGTGCCATCGAGACCCGCTATTCCGCGCGGCTGGAACTCGAGGACGCGGTCAAGCAGGCCGACCTGGTGATCGGCGCGGTCCTGGTGCCGGGCGCCAAGGCCCCCAAGCTGGTCACCAATGACACTGTCGCACATATGAAAACGGGTTCGGTGCTGGTGGACATCGCGATCGACCAGGGTGGGTGCTTCGAGGACTCGCGGCCGACCACCCACGACGACCCGACGTTCACCGTGCACGACAGCGTGTTCTACTGCGTCGCGAACATGCCGGGCTCGGTTCCGCGCACGTCCACGTTCGCCCTGACGAACGCCACCATGCCCTACGTGCTGAAGCTGGCCGACCGGGGCTGGAAGGCGGCCTGCGCCGCGAATCCCGCTCTGGCCAAAGGTCTTTCGACACACGACGGTGCGCTGCTGTCCCAGCAGGTCGCCGACGACCTCGGCCTGCCGTTCACCGACCCGGCGCCGCTGTTCGCCTGATATCCCCACAAACCTGGCCGCCATCGCCCGGTCGGCGCATTCTTGCGTCGGCCGGGCGATGAATTCCGGCCGGGCACATCGCGCCAGCGCCCTTTCTTAGAGTCTTCTCACTATTGGAGTAGGGTCTGCGGGATGACGCTCCCGCCGCTCGACGAGACCTATCGCAACGCCTGGCTGCGAATCACCGACGTCGCCGGCCAACTCGACGAGGCTCAGCTCGGGCTGACCGTGCCCGCGACACCGGAGTGGACGGTGCACGATGTCCTCGCGCACCTGGTAGGGGTGGCCGCCGACGGCGTGGGCGGACGCCTCGAAGGCGCCGGCGGTGACGACTGGACCGCACGTCAGGTCGCCGAACGCCGCGATCGATCAGTGCAGGACCTCCTCGCCGAGTGGCAGGAGTTTGCGCCGGCCGTCGCGTCGAGCCTTGCCGGACAACGGTTCACCGGCCCCAACGCGGCCGCCGATGTGATCTGTCACGAATCGGACCTGCGGGAAGCGCTGGGGCTGCGCAGCGTCGACCGGGAGCACTGGGAAGAGCCGTTCCTCTCCACGATGATGGGACTTCTCGGGGCACGGCTGAACGACGTTGCGACCGTCGCGGTCACCGACGAGCGGGACGGCACCTGGCACTGCGGGTCGGGCGAACACCAGACCGCGTTGCGCGCCACCGGCTACGAACTGTTCCGGGCGATGTTCAGCCGCCGCTCGCGGCGCCAGATCGCTGGGTGGGACTGGGCGTCGGCACCGACGGACACGATGGTCGATTGCTTCGGGGTCTTCGGCCCACGCGACGACGACCAGCCGATCCCGGCTGTGTGACCCGATCGTCAGCCGTCGACGAGCCCGCTGACGATCTCGGCGACGGATGCCGCGCGCGCCGAGCGGAATTGGGTCCCGGCCCACAGGTTCGTTCCATGCGGGTCGCCGGCGGCCACGGCGGCCCGTCGGATCGGCGAGGTCAGGTAGTGCACCTCGGGATATCCCAGCGGTGCCAGCGGGTCGAAGTGCCGGGTGAACTCGTTCTCCAGCCCTCGCGCGTACCGCCCCGAGAAGGACCGGGTGACAACGGTTTTCGTGAATCCGGGATCGCGCAGCGCCGCGCGGTGCACGGGATTTGTGCCGGCCTCGTCGGCCAGCAGGAGTGCGGTGCCGGCCTGCACCGCGGATGCCCCGGCACGCATCGCGACCGCAACGGCGCCGGCGTCGGTGAGGCCGCCGGCCGCCACCACCGGCACGTCGACGGCGGCGACCACGGCGGTCAGCAATTCGGGCAATGGCCGGCGGGACGGTTCGACGGCAGGATCCAGGGTTCCGCGATGCCCGCCGGCTTCCGGACCCTGGACCACCAGAGCATCGAAACCCGTTGCTGCCCGCGCCTCTTCGACGGTGGTGACCGTCATCGCGGTCGCGATCCCGGCGGCCCGCAGCCGGGCCGTCACCGCCGGATCGGGCAGCGCGAAGGTGAACGAGACAACCTCGGGCCGGACGTCCAGCAGCAGCTCGACCTTCGCGTCCCAGCCGTCGTCGTCCCAGCGGGGGTCACCGGGTTCGACACCGTAACGGTCGGCCAACTCTCGCAGGGCGGCCCGGTAGCGCTCGAGCTCGACCGGGTCGGCGACGCCGGCCTGCGGGACGAACAGATTCACTCCCAGCGGTCCGGAGGTGGACGACCGCGCGGCGGCGATGTTCCCCGCCAGCTGTTGCGCGTCGAGGTAGCCGCCGGGCAGGAAGCCCAAGCCGCCGGCCGAGGATACCGAGGCCGCCAATTGCGGAGTTCCCGGGCCGCCGGCCATCGGAGCGCCGAGCACCGGCACATCCAGATCGCGCAGCGCGAACAACACGAGCTAGCCCGCGACTGCCCGAAGCTGTTTGGGCAGTGAACGTTTCGACCGATACGGTCCGAGGACGGCCGCCCCGAACGGTCGGGACAGCAGTTTGCGCGCCAGTGCGTTGACCTCGTCGACCTCGACCGCGTCGATATGGGCCAGGCTCTCCGACAGTCCGCGGTGCTCACCGTAGTTGAGCTCGCTGCGGCCCAGCCGGTTCATCCGTGACGCGGAATCCTCGGTGCCCAGCACCAGCCCGCCGCGCAGCGAGCCCTTCGCAATCCGGCATTCCTGCTCGGTGATGCCTTCACGCGCAACGGTTTCCAGCACATCGAAGGTCACGGCCGACACCTCGGCGAACCGCTCCGGCAGGCAGGCCGAATACACCGACAGCGCCCCGGCGTCGGAGAACATGTCCACCGTCGAATACACGGAGTAGGCCAGTCCCCGGGATTCCCGGATCTGCTGGAACAGCCGTGAACTCAGTCCGCCGCCCAATGCGGTGTTGAGTACCGACAGGGCCCAACGGTCCTTCCAGTGCCGACCCGGGGTACGCACACCCAACAGCATGTGGGTCTGCTCGGCTTCCCGGTTCACCAGCTGCAGGGTCGGCCGGCCGGGAACCCGACCGGTCCCGCCGCGGGGACGTTGCGCCGTGGCGCCGGGAACCATGTGGCGGCCGAAATGCTCGCGCACCAGCGCGACGACCTCGTCATGGTCGATATTGCCGGCAACGGCGACCACCATGCGTTCGGGGGTGTACCGCCGGATGTGGAACGAATGCAGTTGATCGCGGGTCATCGACTCGATCGAGTCCATACTGCCGATGACGGGGCGCCCCACCGGATGTGACCCGAACATCGCCGAGAGGAACACGTCACCCAGGGCGTCCTCGGGATCGTCGTCGCGCATGGCGATTTCCTCGAGCACCACGTCGCGCTCGACCTCGACATCCGGTTCGGCACACTCCCCGCGCAGGACGACATCGGCCACCAGATCGACGGCGAGCGCCAGGTCGGCGTCGAGGACGTGCGCGTAGTAGCAGGTGTGTTCCTTGGCCGTGAAGGCGTTCAGTTCGCCGCCCACGGCGTCGATCGACTGGGCGATCTCGACGGCCGTGCGCGTCGGCGTCGACTTGAACAACAGGTGTTCGAGGAAGTGCGCCGCCCCCGCCACCGTCGGGCCCTCGTCGCGCGAACCGACACCGACCCAGACGCCGACCGAGGCGGACCGCACCGACGGAACGTACTCGGTGACAACCCGCAGACCGCCCGGCAGCAGAGTGCGCCGGACGGTCTGATCGGTTGCCGCTGAGCGATTACGCGTCGGCGGTCGCAACGTCGGCAGGAGCCGCCTCCGGAGTCTCTGCTGCGTCATCTTCGGCGACCAGCACCAGCGAGATCTTGCCGCGATTGTCGATGTCGGCGATCTCGACGCGGAGCTTGTCGCCCACCTTCGCGACATCCTCGACCTTGTTGATCCGCTTGCCGCGACCCAACTTCGAGATGTGCACCAGGCCGTCGCGACCCGGCAACAGCGACACGAACGCTCCAAAGTCAGTGGTCTTCACCACTGTGCCGAGGAACCGCTCCCCGACCTTGGGCAGCTGCGGGTTGGCGATCGCGTTGATCTTGTCGATCGCGGCCTGCGCGGCCTCGCCGTTGGAGGCGCCGACGAACACCGTGCCGTCGTCCTCGATGGAGATCGAAGCGCCGGTCTCCTCGGTGATCGAGTTGATCATCTTGCCCTTGGGGCCGATGACCTCACCGATCTTGTCCACCGGGACCTTGATGGTGGTGATACGCGGCGCGTACGGGCTCATCTCGTCGGGCGCGTCGATGGCCTCGGCCATCACCTCCAGGATGGTCGCGCGCGCATCCTTGGCCTGGGCCAGCGCGCCAGCGAGCACCGCGGACGGGATGCCGTCGAGCTTCGTGTCCAACTGGAGGGCGGTGACGAAATCCTTGGTGCCGGCGACCTTGAAGTCCATGTCGCCGAAGGCATCTTCGGCGCCCAGGATGTCGGTCAGCGCGACGAAGCGACGCTCGGTCTTGCCGTCGACTTCGACGTCGTCGGAGACCAGGCCCATCGCGATACCGGCGACCGGAGCCTTCAGCGGCACACCGGCGTTCAGCAGCGACAGGGTGGACGCACACACCGAACCCATCGAGGTGGAACCGTTGGAGCCCAACGCTTCCGAGACCTGGCGGATGGCGTACGGGAACTCCTCGACGCTCGGCAGCACCGGCATCAGGGCCCGCTCGGCCAACGCACCGTGGCCGATCTCGCGGCGCTTCGGCGAACCGACGCGACCGGTCTCACCGGTCGAATACGGCGGGAAGTTGTAGTGGTGCATGTAGCGCTTGCTGGTTTCGGGCCCGAGCGAGTCGATCTGCTGGGCCATCTTGACCATGTCGAGCGTGGTGACACCCATGATCTGGGTCTCGCCGCGCTCGAACAGGGCGCTGCCGTGCGCCCGCGGGATCACGGCGACCTCGGCGCTCAGGGCGCGGATATCGGTGATGCCGCGGCCGTCGATGCGGAAGTGGTCGGTCAGGATGCGTTGGCGGACAAGCTTCTTGGTCAGCGAACGGTAGGCCGCACCGATCTCCTTCTCGCGACCGGCATACGTATCGGCCAGGCGGTCGAGCACCTGGCCCTTGATCTCGTCGGTGCGCGCGTCGCGCTCCGCCTTGCCCGCGATGCTCAGCGCCTTGGCCAGCTCGTCGGTGGCCACCGAGGCGACCGAGTAGTAGACGTCGTCCTGGTAGTCCGGGAACACCGGGTACTCGGCGGTCGCTTTACCGGCGGCCTCGTGCAGCTCCTGCTGCGCCCGGCACAACTCGGCGATGAAGGGCTTGGCGGCTTCCAGGCCTTCGGCCACAACGGATTCCGTGGGCGCACCGGCACCGCCGGCGATCAGATCGATGACATTGTCGGTGGCCTCGGCCTCGACCATCATGATCGCGACATCGTCACCCGCGATGCGGCCCGCGACGACCATGTCGAAGACGGCCTTCTCGAGCTGCTCGACGGTGGGGAACGCGACCCACTGGTCCTCGATGAGAGCGACACGCACACCGCCGACCGGGCCGGCGAACGGCAGGCCCGAGATCTGGGTGGAGGCCGACGCGGCATTGATGGCCAGCACATCGTAGAGATCCTTGGGATCCAGGCTCAGGATGGTGACGACCACCTGGATCTCGTTGCGCAGACCGCTGACGAAGGTCGGGCGCAGCGGCCGGTCGATCAGCCGGCAGGTCAGGATCGCGTCGGTGGACGGGCGACCCTCACGGCGGAAGAACGAACCGGGAATCCGGCCCGCGGCGTACATCCGCTCCTCGACGTCGATGGTCAACGGGAAGAAGTCGAAATGATCCTTGGGAGTCTTGCTGGCGGTGGTCGCGCTCAGCAGCATGGTCTCGTCGTCGAGGTAGGCCACGACCGAACCGGCGGCCTGCCGGGCCAGCCGGCCCGTCTCGAAACGGATGGTGCGGGAGCCGAAGCGCCCGTTGTCGATGGTGGCGGTCGACTCGAACACGCCTTCGTCGATCTCGGCTACAGACATTGGTGTCCGCTAACCCTCTCTGGTATTCAACTGTTTCGCTCGCCCACATGTACGGCACGCCGTACCTAGACCCAAGATGCGGCTACGGCCGTCGATCGAAGCGGCCGGACGACGATGTGGTCCGGCAGCCACTACCGAAGACCGGCCCACAAATGGGAAGGCTCCTGCGGTGACGCGCTGGAACGGTGCGCGCGGATATACACGCACCGCACCACTGTTCGTGAGCCGACAGGCTCGAAGAACAGCCTCACTCTACACTGCGGGCTGCCGGTCCCCGGCAAACTCCATGGCCCGGTGGCGACTCAGCGGCGCAGGCCGAGACGCTCGATCAGCGAGCGGTAGCGCTCGACGTCGACCTGCGCGACGTACTTGAGCAGCCGGCGGCGGCGGCCGACCAGCAGGAGCAGGCCACGACGCGAGTGGTGGTCGTGCTTGTGCTGCTTGAGGTGCTCGGTCAGATCGGCGATGCGCTTGGTCAGCAACGCCACCTGGGCCTCGGGCGAGCCGGTGTCGGTCCCGTGCAGACCGTAGGTACCCAGGATTTCTTTTTTCTGCTCGGCGGTAAGCGCCACGAAATTCACTCCATCAATCGGTCCGCGAACTGGATTCACACAAAAAGACGGGCCGCCGCGAACCGCAGCACCGTCCTGGTCGTCGAGAAGTCTAGCAGTGATCAGCCGTGGGACAGAATCGCCCGGGCCCTGACCACGTCGCGTTCCATCGCCTTGACCAGCTCATCGACGTGGTCGAACTTCTCCTGACCGCGGATGCGGGCCACGAAGTCGACGGCCACGTGCTGACCGTAGAGATCGGCGGCGGTGTCCAGGACGAATGCCTCCACCGTGCGGGTGCGTCCCGAGAAGGTGGGATTGGTGCCGACCGAGACGGCTGCCTGATAGCGCTCCCCCGGCACCACGCTGCCCACCACCGGACCGTGTCCGAGCACCGTGAACCAGGCCGCGTAGACCCCGTCGGCGGGGATCGCCGAATGCATCGGCGGAGCGACATTGGCCGTCGGGAAACCGAGGACCCGACCACGGCCGTCACCACGGACCACCACTCCCTCGACCCGATGCGGGCGTCCCAGGGCCTCGGCGGCGGCCACCACGTCGCCGGCGTCCACGCAGGCACGGACGTACGTGGCCGAGAAGGTGACCGAATCGGACTGGTGATGCTCGGCGACCAACGACATGGATTCGACCGCGAAGCCGAACTTCTCGCCGGCCTTGCGCAGGAAGGCCACGTTCCCCGCGGCCTTCTTGCCGAACGTGAAGTTCTCGCCGACCACCACCTCGACCACGTGCAGGCGCTCGACGAGCAGCTCATGCACGTAGCGATCGGGGGTGAGCTTCATGAAGTCGGCGGTGAACGGCATCACCAGGAAAACGTCGATGCCCAGGTCCTCGGCCAGCTCGGCGCGCCGCGTGAGTGTGGTCAGCTGGGCGGGATGGTTGCCCGGGAAGACGACCTCCATCGGATGCGGATCGAAGGTCATCAGCACCACCGGAACCCCGCGGGCCCGTCCGCTCTTGACGGCGTGCGCGATCAACTCGGCATGTCCGCGGTGCACACCGTCGAACACACCGATGGTCAGGACGCATCTACCCCAGTCCGTGGGGATGTCGTCCTGTCCCCGCCACCGCTGCACGGTGTCAGCCTACGGTGCCCGGGCGGCATTGCCACCGCCAGATCCCCAGCGTGAGGTGTCCGTAGGAAGAAAAGATTGCCTAAACTTCGTTCCGTGAGTCCGCGACCGAACCCCGAAGGTGAGCTGTCGTCGGTCGCGCAGGACTATCTGAAGACCATCTGGACCGCTCAGGAGTGGTCGCACGAGAAGGTCAGCACCAAGATGCTCGCCGAACGGATCGGGGTGTCGGCCAGCACGGCGTCCGAATCGATCCGCAAACTGGCCGATCAGGGCCTCGTGCACCATGAGAAATACGGCGCGGTGACACTGAGCGAAACGGGCCGCTCCGCCGCCCTGGCGATGGTGCGCCGACACCGTCTGCTCGAGACGTTCCTGGTCAACGAGCTCGGCTACAGCTGGGATGAAGTGCACGACGAGGCCGAGATCCTCGAGCACGCGGTGTCCGACCGGATGCTCGACCGGATGGATGCCAAGTTGGGTTACCCGACCCGGGATCCGCACGGCGATCCCATCCCGGCCGCCGACGGCCGGGTGCCGACTCCCCCGGCCCGCCAGCTCTCCGACTGTGCGGACGGCGAGAGCGGCACGGTGGCACGCATCTCCGATGCGGACCCGGAGATGCTCCGGTACTTCGACAGCGTGGGCATCAGCCTGGACTCGCGGGTGCAGGTGCTGGCCCGCCGCGACTTCGCCGGGATGATCTCGGTCCGGATCGAGAACGCCGGCGAGCCGGCCACCGTCGAACTGGGAAGCCCCGCCGCTCAGGCAATCTGGATCGTCGCGAGCTGACCCGACGGCCGTACCTCCGCCGCGGAATCGGCACCGGGAAATCGGCGCAAGGTTTGTTCCGATTTGGGTACCCGCTACATCGACGTGAGGGACGCGAGGAAGGTCCGGACATGCATCAGCTGACTGCCGCATCGGCAGCATTGTGCGCAGTGGCGGCCGCCGTCGTGGCGCCCACGGCCCGACCGGCCGTCGCGGCCGCCGAGCCGTGCCCCGCCGTCGAGGTGATCTTCGCGCGCGGCACCACCGAGCCAGCCGGTGTCGGGTTCACCGGGCAGACGTTCGTCGATGCCCTCGAGGCCCGCCTACCCGGCAAGGCCGTCGACGTCTATCCGGTGAACTATCCCGCTTCGCTGGACTTCCCGCGCGCCGCCGATGGGGTGGCCGATGCGGCCGCCAGGATCCAGGCCCTCGCGTCGTCGTGCCCCGCGACCAAGATCGTGCTCGGCGGCTTCTCGCAGGGCGCGGCGGTAGCGGCCTATACCACCGCCGACACCGTTCCCACGGGATTCGAACTCCCGACCGGCATCTCCGGACCCATGTCGGCGGACGTGGCCCAGCACGTCGCCGCCGTCGCACTGTTCGGCAAGCCCAGCGCGCAGTTCGTGCAGA
This sequence comes from Mycobacterium sp., assembly GCF_046330795.1. Classification (GTDB taxonomy): domain Bacteria; phylum Actinomycetota; class Actinomycetes; order Mycobacteriales; family Mycobacteriaceae; genus Mycobacterium. The sequence continues at coordinate 1,257,557 of NZ_JAXLSA010000001.1, forward strand.
TGCTCGACCTCGATGCGCCGCCGATCACCATCGGGCATCTGTACGCGGCGAAGACGATCGAACTGTGTGCGCCCGCAGACCCGGTCTGCTCCCCCGCCGGCAACGACCAATCCGCGCACAATTCGTACACCGCCAACGGGATGACCGATCAGGCGGCCGATTTCGCGGCCCGCGCAGTGACCGCGTCCGCCTGACCCTGGGTCACGGCCTCGGTTCGAGGCCGGCGTCGGACGGCTGAACGGCGACCGGTCTCACCCCGTCCGGTCCCGCGCCAATTGGCCCTCGAGCAGTTTTCCCGTCTCGTTGCGCGGCAGCGTGGGCACGAAGACGACATCGCGAGGAACCTTGTGCCGCGCCAGATTCGCGCGCACAAAGGTTCTGAGGTCGTCCGCCTCGAGATCAGTGTCCGGTGCGGTGACGACGAACGCGCGCAACCGTTTTCCGAACTCCGCATCATCGACGCCGATCACTGCGACGTCCAGCACACCCGGATGCCCGATGAGCAGGTTCTCCACTTCGAGCGGAAAGACATTCTCGCCGCCGGAGACGATCATCTCGTCGTCGCGGCCGTCGACGAACCACAACCCGTCGGCGTCGAAGTGGCCGGTGTCCCATTGGACATGTGTGCCTGCCGCTCAATGCCTCACCGCAGGAACACTATTGCCGCGGACACGAAGTGTTGCGGCGACGACGCCGCCTCACCGCGCCGTCCCGGCCGTGCTCGACAACGCCACCAACGCCGCGGCAACCTCGTCGAGCGCCCGGTCCGCCTGACCCAGCAGGCCCGCACCGGAGTGAAAGCCATGCGGCATCTTCGCGCGCTCGCGGTATTGCACGGTGACCCCGGCATTTCTCGCCTTATCGACCAACTGTTGCGACTGCTCCAGCAACGTGTCGTTACCGGCGGCGTCGACGACAAGTGGCGGCAACCCGGCAAGATCTGCAAGAAGCGGGGACACCGCGGGGTGCGCCCGATCGTCGGCATCCAGATACGCGTCGCAGAAACGGCGCAACAGGTCGGGCGTCAGCATCGGTTCACGGCCGTCGCGCGGGACCCGGTGCATGGCTTCGAGCGTCCAATCGATTGCGGGACAGAGCAACCCGATCGCGGCGGGCAACGGCAAGCCGCGCTGCACAGCCGCCACACCGAGCGCCAGCGCCAGTCCCCCGCCGGCGGAATCACCGGCCACGAACACCTTCTCGTCGTTCTGTGCGCGCTCCAGTACTGCCAGATAGGCCCCCAGCGAATCCTCGAATGCAGCCGGGAACCGGTGCTCCGGCGCCAGCCGGTAGTCGGGCACATAGGTCACTGCCCGCAGCGCAAACGCGAGTCGTCCGGCCAGCGCACGATGACTCCGTGGCGACCCGACGGTGTAACCACCACCGTGTACGTACAGCAGTACCCGGTTCCCGGGTTGCTCAGGAGCCAGAACTTCGGTGGGTACGCCACCGAGATCGTCACGCGTGACGGTCAATTCGCGCGGTGCGCCAGGCCAGGTGAACGCAAGATCGAGCGCCCGGCGCTGCACGGTCCACGGCGATTGCGGCAGGAAGATGAGGCGCCCGAGCGGGCGGACCACAGAACGTAGGACCACCGGTGCGACGGTGACCGACATCAGCGCGACACCTTCTCACCGTCGGTCGGACGCACATGCCGAAGTTCGTATCGGTCCAGCGCGGGTGGCTCGCCCAGACGCTCACCATAGCGCGCCGGGGTCCACGGCCAGAGCTCGGGCAGGCCGTCGGCGCCGAGGTACCAGCTGGTGCAACCCGTGGTCCAGACGGTGCCAGGCATCGCCGCGCGCATCTCGGCATAGAACGCATCTGTGGCCGCCTGGGTCGGCGCGACCGAATCGAACTGTCCGGCGCGCCAGCGATCGATCCAGCCGAGAATGTGATCGGCCTGGGTCTCGGCGACGGCGATCAGCGAATAGTTGCCCAATGGGCTGTGCGGGCCCATCAGCATGAACATGTTCGGGAAATTCGGCATGGCCACGCCAAGGTAGGCCTTGGGTCCCTCAGCCCATGCCTCGTCGACGCTGACGCCGTCGCACCCAGTCAGGCGCATCGGGCGCATATAGGCGTGCGCGTCGAAACCGGTGGCCAGGGCGATGACATCGACCTCGTGCAGTACACCGTCGGCCGTGACGATGCCGCGCGGCTCGACGTGATCGATGGCCTCGGTGACCAGATCCACGTTGTCGCGTTGCAGCGCCCGGTAGAAGCCGTCCGAGAGGATCAGGCGACGACACATCGGCTCGTAGTCAGGTGTGAGCTTGCGACGCAATTCGGGGTCGCGCACCGTGCGCAGGTTGGCCCGGCACAGGTTGCCGAGAAGCGTTCGCTGCCAGCCGGGTTCCACCATGGCCCGCAACAGGATCTCGTAGACCACTTGGTAGGTACGGTAGGCAAGGCGGCCCGACGCCGGCAAGTGCCTTCGCAGCACATCGGTCCGCCGCGAGTACGGCAGGTTGGGGAACGGAACAACCCACTGCGGGCTGCGCTGGAACATCTCGAGCCGCGCCGAGGTCTGTGCCAGCCCGCATACGATCTGCACGCCGGTCGACCCGGTACCGATGACAGCCACTCGCTCACCCGTCGTCGGTACCGAATGGTCCCATCGGGCCGAGTGCATCACCGGGCCGCGAAAATCGTTGAGGCCATTGATGTCAGGGTAACGCGGTTCCCGCAGGACCCCGGCCGCCGAGATCAGGAAGTCAACCTCCTGCTGCTCGCCGCCAGCGGTCCGGATCCGCCACTTGTGTTCGGCGAACACGGCCTCGACGACCTCCGTATCGAACCGGATCAGGCCGCGCAGCCCGAAGTCGTCGGCAACCTGGGTGAAATAGGACTGGATCTCCGCTCCCGGCGAGAAGAAGCGGGTCCACGTCGGGTTCGGGAAGAACGTGTACTGGTAGAACCGGGAGGCGACGTCGCAACTCAGTCCGGGGTACGTGTTGTCCCGCCACGTTCCGCCAACCTCGGACGCCTTCTCGTAGACCGTGACGTCACTGATTCCCGCCCTCAGCAACGTGATCGCCATGCACATTCCAGACATGCCGGCACCGATGATCGCAACCGACGGCGTGCGCCTGCGGCTATCGGTACTCATGACCGGCCCCTTCTGCGTGCAGCACAGGAAGTGCATCGGCTTGCCGAATGATGTTGGCGAGATCACGATTTCGCGCGACCAGCCGATCGCCCACACCCAGCACGGTGCGCAAGCTCAGCAGCAGGCGAACGTAGCGGGCGGCGAATACCCGGCTCTTCCGGTGCGCAATGCCGGCGACCATGACCGAACCGGCCTGTGCGACCGGCGCGGGACGGCCGAATAACCCAGGCAACTTGGCCAGCGCGGCCCCGAATCCCGTGCTGGAAACGACATCACGCACCATCCCGGTGTCGATCAAACCGAAGTAGGCCAGCCCCACCCGAACATCCTTGTCGGCCAGTTCTATTCGCAGTGTCCGTCCGAACGCCTCGACTCCGGTCTTCGTCGCACCGTAACCCGCAGCAGTCGGACTGGGGATCAGCGCCATGATCGAGGACACCATCAAGACATAGCCTCGCAGCGCAGTGACGTACGGCAGTGCAGCACGTGAGCACCGGCCGCCGTCAACTGTCGGGCAGTTTCGGCGCCAATTCCGTTGGCGGAACCCGTAACTAGGACGACATTGCCGGACAGATCAAGCGCACGCCGGGACAGCGGTGACCTCGTTGCCATGCGACCACGTTAAGGGGGGCCGGAGCGGGCTCGGAATGTGCGAATCGGTCAGGTATTTGATACAACCGGACATCGCGTACGCGCTATCGCCCATGCAGCCTACTGGGCGGATGGCCCCGCCAACGCTTGAATGCCTGGGTGAACGCCGCGGTTTCGGAGTAGCCCAGCCGACGTGCGACCTCTTCGACCGTGAGGTTGTTTCCGAGTAGCTCGACGGCGAGCGTCTCGCGGACCTCGTCCACCAGCGCACGAAAACTGGTGTGTTCCGCGGCAAGTTGTCGGTGCAGAGTCCGTTCGGCCACCGCGAGTTCACGCGCCACCTGCCCCATCGACGGCATCCGGGCAGGATCCTCCAACAGTCTGCTGCGTAGCGTCGCCGCCATTCCCCCGCGGTGGCGACGACGTTCGAGCAACTCCTCGCATTGCGCGATACAACTGGCCGCCGTGTCGGGGTCCGCGGCGGGCATCGGTTGATCCAGCAGCTCGTGCGGGATGGTTATCGACGAGAGCGAGGCACCCTCGTCGACGGTGACCTCCAGTCCAGTTTCGCCCAACAGCTCCAGCGGCAGATACGCCAGCTCCAGCGGCAGATCCGCCAGCCCCAGCTCGACTGTCAGATCCGCGTCGAAGACGCCGGCAACGAGCAGCGGAGCGATCTGGCTGATGGCCACAAGATCGCGTACCACCAGAAATCGCCGGACATCCGCGGGAATCTGGACGGTATCGAGTTCCAGGACGAGACCGTCCTCGGATTCACGTGTGGAGATGTCCAGAAACGTCGAACTCAAGGCGGCGAAACGACGGCCGATGGTGATTGCATCACGCACGGTCGGGCTGGTGAGGAATGCATATCCGAGGATCCCCGTGCTGACGAGGCTGTACCGCAGCCCGGTTTCCACGCCGAGACTGGTGGGTTCGTCGACCTCATGCAACAGGTTGCGCGCGATCGTCAGCTCTTGGGTGGCCTGAACCTCGGTCGACGGATCGGCGACCTGTGCGACGGTCAGCCCCGTTCCAGCCAGAACCGTTGCGGCGTCGAGCCCGTGCGCCTCGGCCGTCTCCAGCAGATGACGACTTGCGATCGGCGAACGCGGGAAGTCCCAACTCGCACCATTGCGAGCACCCGCAGTGACCATGCGTCTGAAAATATCAAATACCGGTCCGGTTCCCACATTCCGATTCGCACCGCGGATTCATAACGTGACGTCATGATCTTGGGACGTCTGCGCCGCTCGAATCCACGGAAACTGAACGGCAAGGTTGTGGTGATCACCGGCGCCGCGGCCGGCATCGGCGAAGCCACCGCCCGGCTCCTGGTCGCCGACGGCGCCCAGGTCGCCCTGATCGATCGCGACGAGGGCGGGGTGCGCGCCGTGGCCGAATCGCTGGGCTCGCGCGCCGAAGCATTCGTCGCCGATGTCTGCGACGCAGCCGCGCTCGAACGTACGATGGCCGAGGTGATCAACCGGTTCGGCGGCATCGACATGCTGATTGCCAACGCCGGAATCATCGGTCCCGTAAAGACTTTCGCCGCGGTCGACCCGGACGCGTTCGAGCGGGTGATCGAGGTGAACATCCTTGGTGTGTCCCGCACCGTTCGTGCCGCGCTGCCGTCGATCCTGAACCGAAAAGGCTACGTCCTGGTCATCGCGTCAGCCGCCGCCGCGATTCCGACGCCGACCATCGCCGCGTACGGCGTGAGCAAGGCCGGGGCCGAAGCCTTCGGCCGGTCGCTGCGGATGGAACTCACCGAAACCGGCGCCACCGCCGGCGTCGCCTATTTCGGACTGATCGACACGGGAATGGTGCGCAACGACCTCCTGGACGGCACCGGACTCGAAGTGGTCCTGGCGCCACTACCCAAGTGGTTCCGCAAGCCGGCGCCGGTTGACGACGCGGCCCGCGCCCTCGTCCGTGGGATCACGGCGCGGGCACGTTGGGTGTACGCGCCGGGTTACCTGCCGGTGCTGCTGGCGTTGCGAACGACCATCGCTCTGGCGGAACCACTACTGGCCCGCAGTACCCGGCTGCGCGCGGCGATTCGACAGGCCGACGCCGCCACTGGATAATGAACAGGCGCGCCGAACATTGAATGCGTTGCACCAGAACAGTTTTCGCGCGCGGCCTAGAGCGTCGGCTCCAGATCGGCATCCGAGGCGTACACCCCGAGCAGGTCGCGCGCGGAGACAATGCCCACCGTGGCCGCGCCGTCCTCCACCAGAATGTGGCGAATGTGGCGGTCGGTCATCTTCATCGCCACAGTGTCGACGGTGTCACTGGCCTCGCACCACACCAGATCCTTGCTGGCCACCTCTGCCGCCGACACCCGTGACGGATCGCGGCCGGCGGCCACGATCAGGGCGACGTCACGTTCACTCAGCAGTGCGGCCGGACGGTCGTCCTCGCCGACAATGACGGCGCCGACACCAGCCTTGATGATCGCCTGAGCGGCCGCCAGCACCGTCGCGTCGACAGGAATTCGCACCACTGGATCCCCGATGAGGTCGGACACCGCGATCGACCCGGCTGCAGGCACATCGATACCACTCATGGCTTCCATGTTCTCACCGCCGCCGGTCGGGAGTTAGGGACTTCGGTCTTCTGTCGGTGGCATTGGTCCTCCGTCCTACGCCGTCGAGAATCCGCCGATCACCTACGACGCGCACCCCACGCTCACTTCGCGGTGTCCTTCCCGCTGCCACTGTCGCTGTCCTTGTCGGTGTGCGTAACGCTGGCGGTGCCTGCGCTGTCGGCATCCTCGCTGCCCGCGGTGTCCGCGCTCTCAGCGCTGTCGGCCTGCTTGGCACTGGCGGTGCCGGGATCGGCGCTCTTGTCATCATCGGCAGTTTGACCGCGCGTCGCCGTCGAGTCGCTGTCGGTGTCGATGTCGGTGTCGGCATCGGCGCCGTTGGATTCATCGGCACTCGCGCTGGTAGCCGCCAGCGTCGCCTCGGTGGCATCCGCGGCGCCGGTGCCCGTCTCCGCCGCGTCAGTAGCACTGGTATCCACATCGTTGTTCGAAGTCGACACCGCAGCCAACGATTCCGTGCTCGTCGACAACGTGTCGACCGTCGACTCATCCGTATGGAGGGGATCCGGGTTCAGCCCGAGGGACTTCCACAATTCGTAGAACGAAGAGGCCAACGAGCTCGGGTTGACGCCGATATTGACGAGATCGTCCGAGAGGGTGGGATTGCTGAAGTCCCAGAATGACGACGATTTCCACAGTTTGTTGCTGTTGTCGACATTGTCCTGCGTGGGCACGTTGGCGATGCCGTCCTCGTAGGACTGCAGCCAGGACTCGAGGGTCTCGTTGCCCGGCCAGAGATCGGAGATCGCCTGCACGATCGTCGGAATCGAATCGGCCTGGGAGGCACAGGAACCCACGCACAGCGGACTGCCGGGCGTGAACGGGTCGAACGCGACGATGATGCCTGCGAGGGCGGTCTGGAGAGTCCTGCCGATCTCGCCCAGATCGGGAAGCTCGATCGCGTTCTCCGAGGGATCCTCCATCAGGTGGTTGATGTAGTTCTCGATGGGCGCGATCAGGTCCAAGGTGAATGTCGTGTTCGACCAGGGCATCAGGTCGCTGTCCGTCGTTCCGGAGATACCCAACCCCGTATAGACGGTGCCACTCGGATCGACGACCTCACCGAAGTCGTAACCGCTGAGCAGGTCGGCCAGCGAGACCTTGAACAGGTTCTTGATGACCGGAATGTCGACCGCGCCAGTGAGCATCAGCGCCGTCCAGATGGCCTGATCGACGGCGGTGATCCCCGTGATGGGACTTTCCGGGGAGTTCGGCGCGCAGCTCTCGGCGTCGCACGAGGGGTCGACAGGGAACTCGGCAGCCATGAATTTCGCGAACTGCTGGGCCAGGCCGGTCCCGGTGTAGAGGTCGTCGTCGGCTCCCGACAGCGCCGTGATCGGGACGAGTATTTCGACCAGGGACGCGAACCGCGCGTAGTCCGCGGGATCCACGCCCCAGATGTTCGACGCGGTGCTCACCCACCACGTGCCGCCATAGATCTGCGCAGTGGAGAACGAGTCGATGGCCTCGATTTCATTTCCGGGGATATTGATGATGTCGATCAGCAGGTTTATCGGGATGTTGAGAATCGAGGATGAGGCAAGTCGGACCTCTTTTTGAACACTTCGGTACTCGGTCGACGAATTAGCCGGCCCGTGCGCCATGAGCATCGGAGCGGCCTCGACAACGCCGAGTGCGGTCACCGTCGCCAGCGCGAAGCCAGCCGACAACCGACGGACCCGCGAAGGCTCGGCGCTTCGTGCTCCACCGCGAAACTGACGGACGCCGGGCGCCACCGGAAGTCTGGCCGGTGATCCCCCTGCGGCGCCGCTGTTGTGGCGACGTTTTGGTTCCCGGTGTTGTCCCCCAAGGCTTCCAGTAGCCATTCGCGCTCCCTCATGTCGATCGCACCCAGCAGGTCTGCGTCAACAAATATCCGAGTAGGGGTAGCTGGCCGCTAGAGCAACTACATACCTCAATTCCGGTCGGCGAGGCCCCATGAGGTTGTCGGCGACGGGCGGCACTGTCGCGCACGTGGCCCCGATCGACCGCCCGACATCGCGCCTTTCCGACCCGTTGCCCGCCCACCGACACGGCCTTATTCCGAGGAACCATCGACCGGGATCCGGGAATTGACCCGCTATGGTGATGCGAAATCAATGACCCGTTCGCGGATCATGCTCTCCGGGGGGATAATTTCGTGCCGAAACACCGCAGCTCATCGGATCGCGCGCCGCAATTGCGGGTCGGACTGGCAGGCGCCGCCCTCTTCGGGAGCGGTCTTCTCGTCACCCTCGCCGAGGCCGGAACCGCCGCAGCGGCCCCCGCCGACCAGGCGACGTCGGGTTGTTCCGTCGACGAACCGAGCTTCTGCCCCACGGCTGACGCCCCGAAGCTCGGAACCATCGGCCTGGCGGCCGCCACCGAACCGTTCAACATTTTCTGGGGCGACGGCACTGCCGAGCACCCGAACGCCGGCATCTTCTTCGGCAACGGCTTCAGCTACGACGCCACCACCTGCACGGACACCTGCAACGGCGGCAAGGGCGGCTGGCTGAGCGGCAACGGCGGCAACGGCTGGGGTGGCGGCGACGGCGGCGACGCCGGGATGTTCGGCAACGGTGGTGACGGTGCCGCCGGCACTGCGTATCACCCCGACGGCGGCAACGGCGGCAAGGGCGGCGACTGGGGCGGCACCCGCAGCACCGGAATATTTGCCGGTGCCGGCGGTGCGGGCTACAGCGTGACCGCGCCGTCGGACCGCCTGATCCGGGCCGGCGATGGCGGCAGAGGTGGGGCCGCCGGCCAGTGGGCCGGTTCCGGCGCAGACGGCGGCGCGGGCGGCGACTCCGTCTACGGCAACGCCGGCGACGGCGGCGACGGCGGCAGCGCCGCGCTGATGAACATCACCGGGCCGGCCAGGGGCGGCACCGGCGGCGACGGCGGCGATTCCGCAACGGGCAACGCCGGCGACGGCGGCGACGGCGGTGGCGGCGGCGTCCTCGGTTGGAGCGACGGCGGCCAAGGCGGCACCGGCGGATCCGCCGGCCCCGATGGCGGCCGCGGCGGCAACGGCGGCGACGGCGGCAGCGCCGGCACATTCGGCACCAAGGGCGGTGACGGCGGCAACGGCGGCGATGGCGCCGACATCTCCAAGGGTTACGGCGAATGGGGCGGGCTCGGCGGCAACGGCGGCAACGGCGGCTTTCTCACCGGCGTCGGCGGCACCGGCGGTAAGGGCGGCCAGGGTGGTGACGGCAGCCTGGGCGGCGGCAACGGTGGCACGGGTGGCTACGGCGGCAATGGCGCCACCCCCGGCAGCGGTGGCGCCGGCGGCACGGGCGGAAACGGCCCTACTGCTGCTGGATCACCCGGCGGTGCCGGATCTACTGGCTCCGGCACGTCCGGCGGTGCGGGCGGCACCGGCGGCGACGGCGGCAACTGACCCTCAGGACGTCCCGTACTGCATCGTCCCGTCCTGCATCGTCGCTGGGCGCACGACGACCACCGATTTCGTTCGCGTGGGCCCGTCCTCCAACAGCGCCATCACTCGGCCTTCCGGCGCGACTGCCGCGTAGACACCCGGGATACCGGCAGGGTCGAGGGGCCGACCATGGCCGACGTCCACCACCTGGGCATCGGTCAGGTCCCGGCGCGCGAACCCCAACAGGCACGCCTCGTCGAGGGTGTAACTCAACCGCGGCTCCTCGGCCAGTTGCTCGAGTTGGTGCGCCTGGTCGAGGCCGAAACCACCAACCCTGGTGCGGCGCAACGCCGTCAGATGACCACCCACCCCGAGGGCGCTGCCAAGGTCGCGGGCCAGTGCGCGGATGTAGGTGCCGGACGAACAATCCACCGTCACGTCCAGGTCCACCACGTCCGGGAGCTCACCGGCCCGCCGGATCGCGAGAACGTCGAACCGGTCGATACGGACCCGGCGGGCCGCCAGTTCGACCTCCTGCCCCTCGCGGGCAAGCTGATAGGCCCTCTTGCCGCCGATCTTGACCGCGCTGACCTTCGACGGGATCTGGTCGATATCGCCGCGCAGCGGAGCCACCGCGTCGTCGATGGCGGAATCGGTAACCGAGTGAGCCGAAACAGACTGCAGCAGTTGGCCTTCGGCGTCATCGGTCGATGTCGTCTGGCCCAGCCGGATGGTCGCGTCGTACGACTTCGACGTACCGGAGATCAGCCCGAGGATCTTGGTGGCCCGCTCGATCCCGACCACCAGCACACCGGTGGCCATCGGGTCCAGCGTGCCGGCATGACCGACCTTGCGGGTACCGAAGATGCGCCGGCACCGCCCGACCACGTCGTGGCTCGTCATCCCGCCCGGCTTGTCGACGACGACGATCCCGGGCGCGGGACCACCGGCATTCACAACACGATCGCCGTCAGCGCCAGTCCGTCGGTCACCGTCCAGCGCCCGTCGAGCACCGTCAACGGCGCCCCGCTCTCGGCAGCGGGATCGATCAGGATTCTCGACGAGAACGTGCCCGACGTCCCGTCGGCATCGACCTCGAACGCGATGTGGGCGTCCTCGAAACCCAACCAGCGGTGTGTCAGCGGGAACCACGCCTTGTAGGTTGCCTCCTTGGCGCAGAACAGGATTCGGTCCCAGTGCAGCCCATCCGGCAGCACCTGCAACTGCTGACGTTCGACCGGCAGGCTGATCGAGTCGAGCACCCCGCGCGGCAGTACGTCGTGCGGTTCGGCGTCGATGCCCAGTGAGCGGACGTCGGCCCGGTGGGCCACCACGGCTCCGCGGTAACCCTCACAGTGCGTCAGACTGCCGACGACGCCGTCGGGCCAGCACGGTTCGCCCTTGTCCCCCTTGAGGATCGGGGCGGGCTCCACACCGAGTTGAGCCAGCGCGATCCGGGCGCAATGGCGCACCGCGACGAACTCGTTGCGGCGCTTGGCAACCGACTTCGCGATCAGCGGCTCCTCTTCGGGCAGCGGCGCCAGACCGGGTAGGTCGGAGTAGATCTCCGCGGCGGCCACATCGGCGGGCAGCAACGGGTCGATCAGCCGCGTCATGACCGCCGCGACCGTAGCCGGTCCCGGAACTGCGCGGACTGCGCCTGCATCTCCGGGGTGATGACGAAATGGCCGCCGAAGTCGTTGAGATAACCCGGGGCGTAATTCGGGTCCGGCAGCACCTGCCGGAGCCAGCGATAGGGCTTGCGTCGGCGCCACTCCCGCGGATAGCCCACCGAGACCTCTTCGAAGCGCACCCCGTCGTACCACGTGGTGCGCGGAATGTGCAGGTGCCCGTAGACCGAACACACCGCGTTGTAGCGGGTGTGCCAGTCCCTGGTGGCCGTCGTGCCGCACCACAGGGAGAACTCCGGGTAGAACATCACGTCGCAGGGTTCACGAACCATCGGGAAGTGGTTGACCAACACCGTCGGCATCATCCAGTCGAGGTCTTCCAGCCGTTTGCGGGTGTGCACCAATCGGTCGTGGCACCAGGCGTCCTTGGTGGCGTAGGGCTCGCTGGAGAGCAGGTACTCGTCGGTGGCGACCACGCCGTTGTCCTTGGCGATCGCCAGACCCTCGCTCTTGGTGCCGGCCCCGGCCGGCAGGAACGAGTAGTCGTACAGCAGGAACATCGGCACGATCGTGGCCGGGCCGCCCTCCTCGGTCCAGATCGGGAAGGGGTGCTCCGGAGTGACGATGCCCATCTCGTCGCACATGTTGACCAGGTAGTCGTAGCGGGACCGGCCGAACACCTGGACCGGGTCCTTGCCGGTGGTCCACAGCTCATGGTTCCCCGGCACCCAGATCACCTTGGCGAAGCGCTTACGCAGCAGGTCGAGCGCCCAGCGGATCTCGTCGGTCCGCTCGGCGACGTCGCCCGCCACGATCAGCCAGTCGTCCGGCGTGGACGGATACAGCTCCTCGGTGACCGGCTTGTTGCCGCTGTGCCCGGTGTGCAGGTCGCTGATCGCCCACAGCGTGGGGCGCAGTCTGCCCTGCGGTTGATGCGACACAACCCGAGAGCCTACTGCCGGTACTCACCACAGGTCGCACCGCAGCACAGGAAACTAGAACACGTTCTCGCCCAGGCTTGTAGACTCCCGGCTCAGGTCGGTTCCGAACACGAGAGGGGTGTCATGGTCGCCAGGATGCGGCTCTGTGCTGCATTGGGCGCTTTGCTGGCCGCGGTCGTCATTGTTCTTCAGGCGCCGGCGCCGCCCACGGGACCGTCCATGGCGGTCGACCTGCGTGCCACCGGAATGCCACTGGCGCCCGAGACCACGATCAAATCGCCCGTGCTCAACCTGACCGACCCGGATCCGTTCGATCCGTGCCGCGACATCCCGCTGGACGTGATCAACAACCTGGGCCTCGGCTTCACGCCGCCGGAGCCCCAGGACGGCCTGCGCTGTCAGCTGGACGCCGGGAATTACCAGATGGCCGTCGAGGCGTTCGTGTGGCGGACCTACGAGGACACCCTGCCGCCCGACGCCGTCGAGACCGACATCGCCGGGCACCGCGCGGCGACGTTCTGGGTGATGAAGCCCACCGACTGGAACAACCGCTGGTGGTTCTCCTGCATGATCGCGTTCAAGACCGGCTACGGGCTGATCCAGCAGTCGCTGTTCTACTCCCCGATATATTCACCCAACGCCCCGGACTGCATGGCCGAGAACATGCGCCGCGCCAACGAACTCGTGCCGTACTACAAGTTCTGAACCGGCCGGGCACTAGGCGCCGAACGGCGCCCACGGGCCGACGCCGCCCACCTTGTCGATGCGAACGCGGGTGAGCACTCCCGGTGGTGAGCCCGCGGGTGGGAACTTCCCGACGAACTCGGGGGCACGCACCGCGGTCAGCTCGGTGAGCAGATCGGGCGCACCGCCCTCGTCGAGGTGTGCCGTCCCGGTCACCACCAAATAGGGCGTCACCGGTTCATCGGCCCGGCGCTGCCCGACGACGGTCACCACTACCCGAGGATCGCGCCGGATGTTGCGCAACTTCTGATAGTTGTGGCTGAGGTGGGCGCTGACCAGCTCGTCGCCGTCGGGGGTCGAACGCAGCGCCATCCACACCAGCGACGCCTGCGGACTGCCGTCCGCGTTGAGGGTCACCAACGTCGCGTCGACGCCGCTCCCGATGAATTCGCGCACACTGTCATCAACGTTCATGCCCGATATCGACAAGCGCGATCGCTGACCTATTCCTCATGCAGGTCGAAGACAAATTCGGGCATGTTCGACCGCTCCAGCATTCCGATCGCCTGCTCGCCGTCCCAGGTGTAGCGGACGCCGGCCTGCTGCAGCGGCGGGAAGCTCCAGTTCGCGGTCTTCACTGCGTCGTCGCCCGGCGCTGCTCCGCGCTGGACGTTGTGGGTGGACAGGACTGTCACCCCGTCGATGCGCTCGACGCCGCCAGCGGTCTCCAGCACCACTGGCACCTCGGCTCCCAGCGCCGGGCGCAGCCTGGTCAGCCACGGTGCCTGCACCACACGTGCCGGTTCGAGTTCCCCGTCGCCGCGGAATACAAATCCCTCGTTGTACTGCGGCTCACCGTCCGGCCGGGGCGGATACGCGATGTAGCCGAAGCCTTTCCCGCTGGGGAACAACGCCGACTGCCAGCAGTGCCCCCAGAACCCTTCCAACCGGCGCACGCCCTGCCGCCGGATCCGCAGACCGGTGCCGGTGAACGTCTGCTCGGTTCCGTCGACGCGCAGCGAACCGGTGGCCCGGAACAGTTGTTCGTAGCGGGGACCACCCATCAGGTCACCGACGATGGATGTCGCGAGACTCTCGCCGGCCTCGGGCCGCATGGTGCCCTGGATCCACGGCGGTGCCGCCATGGTGGCCCAGACCCGGAACGCCAGATCGACCAGCGGACCGTCCCCGGGACCGGAGACCAGCGCCGCCGAGGACGTCGCGACGGCCCGGCCGTCGAACTCGAGCACCCAGGACTGGAACGGCCGAATACACCGGAACACCAGCGGTCCGGCGCCGAGCACGGTCGGGCGGCCGTCAGGACCCTCGGCCGGCCAGGCGGCACCCTCGTCGCGCAACCGGAACACCCGGCCGTCGGCCAGGGCCACGTTGACCTGGGTCTGGTGGGCGTTCCAACTGGAAGCGACGGCCTCGATCCCGATCCGGGGCAACCCGAACTCGCCCCGGTCGTCGAGCACCCAGAAGCTCGCCGAATCACGCATCTCCGGGTCGTCGGGGCGACTCGCGAACATCAGCTCGCGGTCCGGGTCGAGCCCGCCGGTAAGGTCAATTCCCATGGCTCTCTCCACTTTTCGTCCAGTCGGCGGATAGTGCCAGATACTCGGCGAACAACGGACGGATGGCGTCGAAGTCCATCCCGAAATCCGCCGGATCGGCCTTGGGGTGCGGCTCCCGGTCGGCCGCGTTCTGCGCCCACCAGTGCGCCATGCCGGCCTCGAATTCATCGCTCACCGGTCGACCCAGCCAGGCGTACAGGCGCCGGACCTCGCCGAGGGGATCCGCCGCCATCGCGGTGAAGTCGATATCGAAGAAGCGGGCGCCGGCCGGGCCCGCGCGGAACCGGCACACCCGTTGCGTCCCGGTCGCCCACTGGGCGACATTGAGTTCACCGAGATACCGGCGGTCCAGGTGATCGGTGAATCCACCCACGATGTCGGCGTACACATCAGCGACCGACAGCAGCACATCGGACGGATCGCGGTGGGTCATCACGAACCGGGCATCGGGGAACACCTCGTCGAGGTAGGTCAGCGACAACACATGAGCCGGGGTCTTCAGGCGCCACGGGCGCACCGGTTCACCCCACGCCAGAAGCGCGAGCACCCGGCGCTGGTAGCGGTAGGTGGAGGTGAAATCCGCCCGCTCCACCAGCCACTGCGAGTAGGTGGGAATCTGCGCGAACGCCTGGAAGATCTGCGATTTGAAGTCCAGGGCCATCAGGTCGAGGCACTCCATCGGCCCGCGCGCGTCGACCGGAACGTGAGAACGGCTGCCCGCCAGCACTTTCGGCGTGTCCCGCGGAATGCGGGGGTCAACGCCGACGACGGTGGACGGCGGTGGACAGGGCGTGGCCGACTCCCAGCTGCGCAGGTACCGGATGCCGGGATCCTGGGCGAGCAGGAAACTCAGAGCGGTCGACCCGGTGCGCGGCAGGCCGAGCCCGAAGAGCGGCTCGGCCACCGGCACCTCATCGATCTCCGGATGCCGGGCGTACCAGTCCTCGACCTGCAGGCGCTGGGACAGATGCCCGACGATGCGCGGGTAGATGTAGGCCTCGCCGCGCGCGTTGAGGCGGGCCTCGGACCGCAGCGCAGCGGTCAGGATTTCGAGACCCTCCAGGAACGCGTCGTCACCGAAGTCCTGCAGGCCGGTCTCGGCCCGGGCGCGGTCGAGCAGATCTCGCACGTGTCCTCCACCATTCGGCAATTCGAGACAGTACACTGCCATCAATATGAGCGAAGCGTCAAGCAATTCCCGGCGGCGATACGACAGCTCCACCCGTCGGGCCCAAGCAGCCCAGACCCGGGAGCGCATCATCGCCGCCGCCGTCGAACTGGTGCACGACTTCGCCAGCTGGAACTGGGAGGAACTGACCTTCCGGGCGGTAGCCGCACGGGCCGGTGTGGGCGAACGCACCGTGTACCGACACTTCCCCACCGAGCGGCACCTGCACGACGCGGTGATGGCGCGGCTCGAGGAGCACGCCGGCATTACCTACGAAGACGTCACGCTGGACAACCTCGCCGAGGTGACGGCACGGGTTTTTGGTTCCCTGCAACGTTTTTCGGTCGGCGAATCCGTCAACACACCACAGGATCCGACCTTCGCCGACGTCGATCGGCGGCGCCGTGACGCATTGCGGTGCGCCGTGGCCGACGCCGCGCCGCAATGGACGGAGCCGCAGCAGCGGGCCACCGCCGGGCTGCTCGACGTGCTCTGGAACCTGCCCACCTACGAACGCCTGGTCGGCACCTGGAACCTGCCCGAGGAGGACGCGACACAGGCCGTCGGCTGGCTGCTGAACAAGGTGGCCGCACTGATCACCTCCGACGATCCCCCGTTGGGCATTGCGTAACCTGGCCGGGTGAGCCTGCGAGTCCGCGCCGACCGGGCGCTGAGCAAGGCGCTTCGCCTGCCGGCGCCCACCAATGAGTACCGCGTGGACAACGGCGTCACCGTCCCGATGCGCGACGGCGTCGAACTGATCGCGGACCACTACATTCCCCAGTGCTCCGCCCCGGTCGGCACCCTGCTGGTGCGTACCCCCTACGGCCGCGGCTTCCCGCTGTCGGCGGTCTTCGGCGGCATGTTCGCCGCGCGCGGCTATCAGGTGCTGGTGCAGAGCGTCCGGGGCACCTTCGGGTCCGGCGGCGAGTTCAACCCGACCGTCAACGAGGCCGCCGACGGCGCCGACACCGTCGCGTGGATGCGCCAACAACCTTGGTACACGGGAAGATTCGTCACCGCCGGAATCTCCTACCTCGGCACCGCGCAGTGGGCCCTGCTGACCGATCCGCCCGCGGACATGGCCGGTGCGGTCATCATCGTCGGCAACCACGACTTCCCCCTGGCGAGTTGGGGCAGCGGCGCGTTCGCCGTCAACGACTACCTGCTGTGGAGCTACGCCGTCACCCACCAGGAAGACCCCCGGCGGCTGCGTGACATCCCGCGCCGCCGGCGCCTGCCCGCGGTGCTCGAGCGCACTGCCGCCCGGGTGCCGCTGGTGGCCGCCGGCCGTTCGCTGTTGGGCGACGGCGCATCGTGGTGGGAGGGCTGGTTCGAGCATCCCGACGTCGACGATCCCTACTGGGACAGGCACAAGTTCTACGCCGCACTCGACGGCGCCACCGTGCCGGTGCTGCTGGTCGGCGGCTGGCAGGACGTATTCCTGGCCCAGACGATCGAGCAATACCACCGGTTGCACAGCCGTGGTGTCGACGTCGCGCTGACCATCGGGCCGTGGACCCACGGCCACATGTCGACCAAGGCCGCCCCGCGGATCCTGCGGGAGGCGCTGGCCTTCCTCGACCAGCGCCTGACCGGACGGCCCGCACCACCCCGCAGTCCGGTGCACGTCTTCGTCACCGGCGGCGGTGGCTGGCGCCGACTCCCGGAGTGGCCGCCGGCCACCACGACGCGCACCTGGTTCCTGCAGCCGGGCGCACTGGTGCTCGAACCACCGCCGGGTCCCCCGGCCCGGTCGAGATTCACCTTCGATCCGCACCACCCCACCCCGACGGTCGGCGGCGCGTTGTTGTCGAACGACGGCGGCTACCTGCGCGACGAGCGGCTCGCCGAGCGCGGCGACGTGCTGACGTTCACCAGCCAACCGCTGGCCGAGGACGTCTATGTGTACGGCCCTGCGGTGGTCGAGCTGGATCACGAGACCGACAACCCCTACGTCGACCTGTTCGTGCGGGTGTCCGAGGTCGACCGAAAGGGCCGGTCCCGCAACGTCAGTGACGGCTACCGCCGCCTGATCCGGGACGGTCGGGAGCCGATACGACTGGAACTCGACGAGATCGCCCACCGGTTCCGGGCCGGCTCCCGGATCCGGGTGCTGGTGGCCGGTGGATCCCATCCGCGCTTCACCCGCAACCTGGGCACCGGCGAGAATCAGGGCAGCGGTCACCAGATGCGCCCCGCCACCCACACCATCCACCACGGCGGCTCGTCGCGGCTCACCCTGCCGCTCGGGACCCCGTCAGCCCACCAGCCGCCGGACCCGATCGGCGACCCCGGTCAGAGTGGCTGAATCATGAACGGGCGCAGCAACTTCGGACTCCACCGGTAACTCGACCCAACTCCGGCAACCGGCGTAGTCGTCGAGCCGCGGCAGCGCGGCCGGCGTGATCAACGGACGGGCTTGCACCACCAGCACGGTGAGCCGATGCCGGGGCCGGAAATCCAGCCGCTCGGCGCGCACCGACCGGTCGGTCCAGATGTGCAGATCGGCCAGCTCGTCGATGCGCTCGGGCCGGTGGACCTCGACGGCCGCGACCACCCGGGCGGCCGCACGGATCACCAGCTGGGTCTCGGTGCTGTCGGTGGCCGCGGCGGCAAGCAGGTCGCGATGCTCGGGTCGCACCCGCTCGGCGTGACCGTGCGCGAACGTCGGGAACAGGACGAACTCACGGGCGGTGACGCCGAATCGCTTCTCGTGGATTCCGCCCTTGCGCAGCAGCACCGTCTGGCGCCCGTCGAGCAGCGCCAGCACCGCCGCAGCCCACTCCTTGAGGGCGGGTGTCATCGGGCGTTCAGGCGCGCCAGCACCTCGGGCCGGCGCAGCGGCGGGACGGATCTGGGCGGCTGACGGCGCGGCGGCAGGGTTTCGAGCAGGCGCGCGGTGACGGCCGCGACCTCGGCGACGGCCGCCTCGAACGCTGCGCCGTTGGCCTCCGACGGGCGGGTGATGCCGCTGACCTTGCGGACGTACTGGCGAGCGGCGGCCTCGACCTCGATGGTGGTGGCGGGCGGCTCCAGGCCACGGAGTTCGGTGATGTTCCGGCACATGGCCTCCAAGGTAGGCGCGTCCGTTGCGGCTGGCTATCGTGCCCTTGTGACCGAAGACGCCCTGTTGACCGACACCACCGACCGCATCCGCACGCTGACACTGAACCGGCCGGCGTCGCGCAACGCGCTGTCCGCCGAACTACGCCGCCGGTTCTTCCGCGCCCTGGCGGACGCCGAGGCCGACGACGCCGTCGACGTCGTCATCGTCACCGGCGCCGACCCGGTGTTCTGCGCCGGACTGGACCTCAAGGAACTGGGCGACACCACCGAGCTGCCCGACATCTCGCCGAAATGGCCCGACATGTCCAAGCCGGTGATCGGCGCCATCAACGGCGCTGCGGTCACGGGCGGCCTCGAACTGGCGCTGTACTGCGACGTCCTGATCGCGTCGGAGAACGCGGCGTTCGCCGACACCCACGCCCGCGTGGGCTTGTTGCCCACCTGGGGACTGTCGGTCCGGCTGCCGCAGAAGGTGGGCGTCGGGCTGGCCCGGCGGATGAGCCTGACCGGTGACTACCTGTCGGCCGACGAGGCACTGCGGGCCGGCTTGGTCACCGAGGTGGTGGCCCACGACGAGCTGCTGCCCGCCGCCCGCCGGGTGGCCGCCACCATCGCGGGCAACAATCAGAAGGCCGTGCGGTCGCTGCTGGCGTCCTATCACCGCATCGACGCCGACCAGACCAGTTCGGCGCTGTGGCTCGAGGCGGAGGCGGCGCGGGCGTGGATGCGATCCACGACCGGTGACGACATCGCGGCCAGCCGATCCGGCGTGATGGCCCGCGGCCGCGCACAGGTGCGGCCATAGAACCATGAAGCCCGCATCGACAGCCGACACCGTCGCCACCGTTCTGCTCTGGATCACGCTGGTCCTCGTCGGCGGCGTCGGCGGGTTCTTCTCCCTGTTCGCGGTGATGGCCACCGATGGGTGTTCCAGCGGACCCGATAACCGGTGCAACTTCACCACCATCAACGCCGCGTTCCTGGTGGCGTGGGGCGGACTGGCGCTGGCCGCGGCCGTCGCCATCGGCGGCACCATCTGGGCCGTGCGGAAACGGACCGCCACCTTCGTCTGGCCGCTGATCGGGCTCGTCCTGGTGGTCGCGGCCCTGGGTGTGGGAGCCGCATTGCTCAACGCGGGCGTCGGGATGGACTTCGCCGCCGGAGCGCACAACCCGCTAACGTCGAGGACGTGAACGAAGCACATGAGATGTGCGGCAGCGACGAATGGCGCCAGGCGATCCGCGACATCATCCTGCCGTGGGCGCTCGGTGAGGTCGAGCTCGGCGACGACGTCCTCGAGGTCGGCCCGGGTTACGGCGCCACCACCGACGTGCTGTCCGGGCTGACCCCGCAACTGACGTCGGTGGAGATCGACCCCGCCCTGGCGGCGATGCTGCGCGACCGCTTCGCGGGCGCCCCGTCGGTCCAGATCGTCGACGGCGATGCCACCGCGCTCGATTTCCCCGACGAGAAGTTCACCGGCGCAGCATGTTTCACGATGCTGCACCACGTCCCCACGGCCGAGCTCCAGGACCGGCTGTTCGCCGAAGTGGCACGGGTGTTGACGCCGGGCGCTGCACTGGTCGCCAGTGACAGCCTGGCCAGCGACGGGCTGGCCGGCATGCACGAGGACGACACCTACAACCCGGTGGATCCGGCGACGCTGCCCGACCGGTTGGCCGCAGCGGGCTTCGGTGATGTTCAGGTGCGCACCAACGAGTTCGGCTGGGCCGCGGTGGCTCGCCGCTGACCCGCGCACCGACTGTTCTGCGGTGGCTGCGACAAAGCCCGAGTAGATCTCGCAGAGGATGCAGAACAGATCGTCCACGGGTGTTGCTGCGACGTCAGACCAGCCAGCGACCCGAGAACGCCCGCCACCCGACGAACAGCAGCCGCAGCACCATGAAGGCCGACAGACCCGCCCAGATGCCGGCCAGCCCCCAGCCGTGGACCAGCGACAACCAGATCGGCGGCAGGAAGCCGACGAGCGCACTGAACAAGGTGGCATTGCGCATGAACTTCGCGTCACCGGCGCCCAGTAGCACCCCGTCGAGCGCGAAAACGAGTCCGGCAATCGGCAATTGGGCCACCATGAACCACCACGGCACGCCGATGGCGCCGAGCACCGCGCGATCGCCGGTGAAGAGCCTGGGCAGGGCATCAGAACCGAGCGCGAAGATCAGCGCCAGCACCGCCGCGGCGGCCGTCGAGAACACCGTCACCCGCCAGGCCACCGACCTGGCCCGGCTCGGATCGCCCGCACCCAGCGCGGCCCCCACCAATGACTGTGCGGCAATGGCCAGCGAATCCAGCACCAGCGCAAGGAAACTCCACAACTGCAGCACCACCTGGTGCGCGGCGACCGCTGCCGCGCCGAACCGCGCGGCGACCGCCGCGGCCGAGACGAAACATGCCTGGAACGCCAATGAGCGGGCCAACAGATCGCGACCCATCACCGCCTGCGCCCGCAGCACCGCCGGATCGGGCCGCCACGGCGCCCGCTCGGCAACCAGTGCCCGGCAGAACAGTGCCGCGGCCACCCACTGGCCCACCAGGTTCGCCAGCGCCGAGCCGGCCAGCTCCAGCCGCGGCAGGCCCAGCCAGCCGTACACCAGCACCGGACACAGCAGCGCGCAGACCACGAATCCGGTGACGACGTAGCGCAGTGGGCGCGCGGTGTCCTGCACACCACGCATCCAGCCGTTGCCGGCCAACGAGATCAGGATCGCCGGCGCGCCCAGGATCGCGACCCGCAGCCACGGCAGGGCGGCGCCGGCGATCTCACGGGAGCCCGCGATGGTCGCGACGATCGGGCCGGCGGCCAGCTCGACCACCATCACGATCACGAAACCCACGCCGACAGCCAGCCAGGTGGCCTGTACGCCCTCGCCGACGGCCGCCCGGCGGTCACCGGCACCGTAGTGCCGGGCCGATCGCGCCGTCGTGCCGTAGGACAGGAATGTGCCCTGCGAGGACACCAGGCCCAGGACCAGTGCACCGATCGCGAGGCCGGCCAGGGCCAACGCACCCAGCCGACCGACCACGGCCAGGTCGAACAACAGGTACAGAGGTTCGGCAGCCAGCACCCCCAGTGCCGGCAGCGCCAGGCCGGCGATGGACCGGTTCGTCGGGCCGCCGGCCGGCGCTCCGGTCCCCGGATCCGCGTCAGCCAAGCGCGCGCCGCAGCGCGGTCACGACCTCGTCGATCGGTCCGTTCACGTTGAATCCGGCGGCGAACCGGTGGCCGCCTCCCCCGAACGACGCCGCCACGGGTGTCAGATTGAACGCCTTGGCACGCATCGACACCGACCAATGCTCCGGTTCTATCTCCTTGAACACCGCGGCCACCTCGGCCTGCGCGGTGGTGCGGACGATATCGACGATGCTCTCGACCTCCTCGGCGCGGGCCCGCCGCCATTCGTCGTGCGGAACGATGGTGTACACGAAACCGCAGCCACCGACGTCGGCCGGCAGCAGTTGTGCCGACGCCAGGACCCGCGACAGCATCGGCAGCCAGGCGAATGGATGGGTGTCCATGAGGGTCCGGCTGATGCCGGCATTGTCGATCCCGGCTTCGACCAACCGGGCCGCCAACCGGTGGGCGCGGGCGGTGGCCCAGCGGAACGATCCGGTGTCGGTGGTCAGTCCCGCGTACAGGCAGTGCGCGACGGACACGTCGATCGGCTGACTCCATGCATCGAGCAGATCGGCCACCAGGAGGGTGGTCGAATCCGCCATCACCTCGACGAAATTGGCCGTGCCGAACAATTCGTTCGACGCGTGGTGGTCGATCACCAGCACCTGCGGGGCCCTCTCGGCGAACCGGCGCAACCCCCCGAGCCGGTTGACGCTGGGAATGTCGACGGTGACCAGTAGGTCGACGTCCTCGTACACCTCCTGCGGTGCGACCAGCAGCCGGCCGCCGGGCAGCGTCTGCAGCGACTCCGGCAGCATGGCGGGTGCGGCAAAGCTGACCTGGACGTCCTTCCCGATCCGGTCGAGCACCTGGGCGAGTGCCAGGCCCGCGCCGATGGTGTCGGCGTCGGGAAACACGTGACAGACGATGAGCACGGTCCGGGCCGCCGAGAGCACCTCGACGGCACCGTTGGCATCCACCCGCCGGCCGGTGTCGGTCCTGGGTTCGATCGTCGTCATCGCTTCTCTCGGATTCGGTGCGTGCGGGGGTCCACCACGTCCACCTCAGTGAACACGGTACGGGTCAAAGCTGCATCGTGTTGGGGGCACCCTGACTCGGCCGTTTGCTTGCGGTCCAGACGATCTGGTTGCAGACTCTGCGCCGTGACGGCGCTGCACTTCATCTCTGGTCTGCCCCGGTCGGGATCGACACTGCTGGCGGCGCTGCTGCGGCAGAACCCGCGCGCCGAGGCCGGGATGTCCGGCCCCCTGGCCGGCCTGTTCGACGCCCTGCTGTCCCAGATGAGCGCCCGCAACGAGTTCTCGGTGTTCCTGGACGACACCAAACGCCGTCGGATCCTGCACGGGCTGTTCGAGAGCTACTACGCGGATTGCACCGCCGAACTCATCTTCGATACCAACCGCACCTGGTGCGCGCGGATGCCGGCGCTCGCCCAGCTCTTTCCCGAGGCCAAGGTCATCGCCTGTGTGCGGGACCTGCCGTGGGTGATCGACAGCATCGAGCGGCTGGTGCAGCGCAATGTCTTCAGCCCGTCGTCGATCTTCAACTACAGCCCCGGCGGAACCGTCTACACCAGAGCGAGCCAGGTCTCCGGGCAGGACGGCATGGTCGGCGGTCCCTATGACGCGCTCAAGCAGGCCTGCTACGGCGCTCAACGGGACCGCCTGCTGTTGGTGCAGTACGAGACGCTGACCACCGAACCGGCCAGGGCAATGCACGCCATCTACGAGTTCATCGACGAGCCGGCCTTCGACCACAATTTCAACCACGTCGACTATGACGTCACCGAATTCGACGACCGGGCCGGCACCCCTGGGTTGCACACCGTCAACGGCCAGGTGAAAGCGGAACCGCGCGATACCGTGCTCCCGCCCGACCTCTTCGAACGCTTCGTCAACGACGCCTTCTGGCGCGATCCGGACAAGATCCCGGACGGGCTGCGGGTCGTATGAGCGACGGCAGGCAGGCCCGCCGGAGCGGGCCTGCCTGACTGATGCCGTCACCGGCTACGGGTTGTTGGTCCCGTTGGCTCCGGTCACGATCTGGTTGGTCGCCGGGCCGTTGAGGGTGACGGTCCCACCGGCACCGCCGGTCTTCCCGCTACCCGTCCCGGTTCCGCCGGCGCCGCCGGTCGCCGTCGAGTCGGTGACCGAATTCGCCAGCGAGCTCGAATTGACGGTCGCCGCGCCACCGGCGCCGCCCTTGCCACCGGTGCTGCCGGTGCCACCGTCACCACCCGTCGCGCCGCCGCCACTGACCACGCCGCCACCCGAGGCGCTCACGGTGGCGGCTCCACCGGCGCCGCCGAGGCCGCCGTTGGCGTCTCCCGCACCGGCATCGCCGCCGGTAGCCGTCGCGCCCACGGCGGAGCTTCCGGCACCACCGCTGACGTTGATGGTGGCGGCACCGCCGACTGCTCCGGTCGCACCGGCACCGCCGATCACAGTGCCGTTGGTGACGGAGTCGTTGTTGCCCCGGGAGTTGATCGAGGCAGCTCCACCGGCGCCGCCGTTGACGCCGTTCTGGCCGGCTCCACCGGCACCGCCGGTGACGGTGCCACTGGAGTGGGTGTTGAAGCCGACACCGCTGCTCAACTGACCCGATCCGATCGTGGCCCCGCCGCCGGCACCACCGGTGACACCGGAACCCGTGCCGCTGCCCCCGGAACCGGCGGTGACAGTTCCACTGGCCGTGGAGTTGTCGGCACCGGAGGAGTTGCCGCCCGAGGTGATCTGCGCCCGGCCGCCCGCCGCGCCGGTTCCGCTGCTGGAACCGGTACCGCCGGCACCACCGTAGGCGTAGCCGCTGGCCGACGACCCGGTTCCGGACGCGATGAGAGTGCCCACGCCGCCGACGCCGCCCTTGCCGCCGGTGGTCGCATTGCCACCGGCGCCGCCGATCGCCGTGCCGCTGGCGGTGCTGTCGTCACCTCGACCGCTGTACAGACCGGTGTTGATGTAACCGCCGGCGCCATTACCGCCAACGCTGCCGGTGCCGTCGCCGAACCCGCCGGCACCGCCGATCGCCGTGCCGCTGGCATGGCTACCGGTGCGCTGAGCAGCGATCTGGCCGAAGGAACCGGCACCACCGGTGCCGCCATTGAGGCCGGCGCCACCCGCACCACCGGTAGCAGTGCCGTTGGCGATGGCGTTAGCCGCCGTCGCGGTGATCACACCATTGCCACCGGCCTTGCCGGTACCACCGGTGCTGCCGGCACCACCGGCACCGCCGGTGGCGTCGCCGCTGGCCGAGCTGCCGGCTGCCGAAGCGCTGATGGTCGCGGTGCCGCCGGCGCCGCCGATGCCGGTGTCGCCCGCACCGCCCGTCCCGCCGGTGGCGGTGCCGGTGGCCGAGCTGCTGGCGACGGTCGCGGTGACGGTGGCAAGACCACCGGCACCACCCTTGCCGCCACTGCCGCTTCCGGCGCCGCCGTCACCACCGGTCGCCGTGGCGCCGGCGCTGGTGCCGCTGGTCACCGTGATGTTGCCGTTGGCCCCGGCGCCACCGATGCCGCCCGTGGTGCCGACGCCACCGACGCCACCGACGGCCGTGCCGTCGGTGATGTTGCCGCCGAGGCTCGCGGTCAGGTTTCCGTTGCCGCCTGCGCCACCGACGCCACCGTTGACGTCGCCCGCCCCGGCGTCGCCGCCGGTCGCGGTCGAACCGGTGACGAGGGTGCCCGCGTCCGAGGCCGTGATCGTGGCCTTGCCACCAACAGCGGTGTCGGAGCCCTTGCCGCCCGTCGCGGTGCTGTCCTTGACGGTCGCACCGGCGGTGACGGTCACCGTCGCGCTGCCGCCGGCCTTGCCCGACCCGGCGTCACCACCGATGGCGTCGGTGCCGCTGACGATCGAGTTCCCGGTCAGGCTGATGCTGGCGCCGCCACCGGCCGCACCCGCGGTGTTGGCCCCGGCGACCGCCGAACTGTTGGTCACCGTGCCGCCGTTGGTGCTGATCTGCGCGGTGCCGCCGGCCGCCCCGGTAACGGCGTCCGTCCCCGTCGCGGTGCTGCCGGTGACGGAGTCACCCACACCCTTGAGCGTGATCTTGCCCGAGCCGCCGACACCGCCGTTGACCCCGTTCTGGCCTGCGCCACCGGCACCACCGGTCACGGTTCCACTGGCTGTGGCGTCGATGACCGCACCGGAGGACGCTCCGACACTGATCACGGCCTGACCGCCGTTGCCGCCCGTCACGCCCGCGCCG
Source organism: Mycobacterium sp. (assembly GCF_046330795.1). GTDB lineage: Bacteria > Actinomycetota > Actinomycetes > Mycobacteriales > Mycobacteriaceae > Mycobacterium. The sequence goes on from NZ_JAXLSA010000001.1 coordinate 1,283,668, forward strand.
GTGCCGCTGCCGCCGTCGCCGCCGGTGGCAGTGCCGCTCGCGGAGGTGGAGCCGAATGTCGAGCCGGCGCCCATCGTGACGATCTGGCCGAGCGCGCCCGCGCCGCCCTTACCGCCATTGGAGCCATCACCGCCGGCACCGCCGTAGGTGGAGCCGCTGGCCTTGGAGTTATCCCCGGTGGCGAGCACGACGGACCCGCCGCCGACGCCGCCGGTGCCACCGGACGTCGCGTTGCCACCGGCGCCACCGAGGGCATATCCGCTGGCACTGCTGCCGGCACCACCGGCGTAGTAGCCGGTCTGGATCCAGCCGCCGCCGCCCTTGGCGCCGGTGCTCCCGGCGCCGTCGCCGAACCCGCCGGCACCGCCGATACCCGTGCCGGTCGCCGAGCTGTTGACCCGCTGGGCGAAGATGCCGCCCTGCGCTCCGGCCCCACCGGCACCGCCGTTGCTGCCCGCGCCGCCGGCACCACCGACGCCGGATCCGCTGGCGGTCGAGCCGGACGCGGTGGCCGAAACCTTGCCCTCGCCACCGGCACCGCCGGTTCCGCCCGTGCTGCCGTTGCCACCGGCACCGCCGACCGCGCCGTCATCGGTGGCCGAGGCATGTCCACCGGCCTGGGCCAGCACATAACCCCGACCACCGGCACCGCCGGTGCCCGTTCCGACCGAGTCGCCGCCAGCGCCACCGGTAGCGGTGCCGTCGGCACCGCTGCCGACACCACCGGCCCAGATCTCGGCGTAGCCGCCCGCACCACCGGTTCCGCCGGCTCCGGCCGCCGAGCCGTCGCCGCCGACACCTCCGGCGCCCGCGGTCGACGTCGCTCCATCGACCGCACCGCCACCGTCAGCGCCGACCAACGCCTGGCCTCCAATGCCGCCGGTGCCACCACGCGTGTTGTCCACCTCGTCGTTGAGGCCGCCGTCGCCGCCGTCGCCACCCACCGCTGTGCCATTGGCGACCGTGCTGCCGGCCGGTCCGGCGTAGTCGTACACCCCGACCCAGCCCTGGTTGCCGGCCCCGCCGTCGCCACCGTTACCGGCGCCGCCGGCACCACCGGTCGCACTACCCGAGGTGGTCTGGCCGTTGAAGCCGGTGACCTGGGCCGAACCGCCGGCACCACCGGTTGCGCCAGCCGCGCTGGCATCGCCCCCGGCACCGCCGGTGGCCGTGCCCGACGCGGTCGCCGCACCGGTCGTGGCTGTCCCCACGGCCATCACCAATCCGTAGGCGCCGTCGCCGCCGGTACCGCCGTTCGTGGCGTCGCCACCCTTGCCACCCTCGGCAGACCCGGTCGCAACACCACCGGATCCACCGTCGTAACCGGCCTGCACCCAGGCACCGCCACCGTCGCCACCAACGCTGCCGACCCCGGTTCCCGAACCACCAGAACCTCCCGTGCTGGTGCCATCCGCGTGACCGTCGAGGTAGGCGTTGGTGATGCCTTCGCCGCCACTGCCACCGACGCCGCCGTTCAGGCCGGCACCACCGGCACCACCGAGGCCGGTACCGCCGGCATAGCTGTTGGCACCCAGGGCCTCGATGCCACCTTCGCCGCCGCTACCACCGACGCCGCCGTTGACGCCGCCGGCGCCACCTGCACCACCGGTCGCATCTCCGTCGGCAACGCTGCCCGCGCCATCCGACTGCACCGTCGCAGCGCCACCTGCACCACCGGAACCACCGGCGCCGGTGGCCGACCCGGCCCCGCCTTCGCCGCCGGCACCGCCGGTGGCGGTGCTGCCGGCCGCCGAACCGCCGTTGGTCGTGGTGATCGTCGCGACACCGCCGGCCGCACCCGAGCCGCCCTTGTGGCCGTCGCCACCGGCGCCGCCGGCACCGCCCGCGCCGCCCGTCGCGGTCCCACCGCTGCCCGGGGTCGCGGTCGCCTGGCCGCCGGCACCACCGACACCGCCAGCGCCACCGTTGGTGCCACCGACGCCACCAGCGCCACCGTCACCGCCGGCACCCACACCGATCCCGATGGCACCACCGATACCGCCGGCACCACCGGCGCCACCGTCGGAGCCCGCACCGTCGCCGCCCGCACCGCCGACGCCGCCGTCGCCGCCCGAGTTGGATTCACCGGTCGAAATCTGACCGCTGTTGAGCCAGAACGTGCTGTTGCCGCCCGCACCTCCGGCACCGCCGGCCGCTCCGTTGGTGCCATTGGCACCGCCGGCTCCGCCAGCGCCGCCCACCGACGTGCCGTCGGAGATCGAGGTGCCCGAGTCGTAGCCCTGGATCCAGCCAGCGCCGCCGGCACCGCCCGCGCCGCCGTTACCGGTTCCGCCGGCGCCGCCGGTGGCGGTCCCGCCGGAGATATTCGCACCCGTCAGGGCCGCGATGTTGGCCGAACCGCCGTCGCCGCCGGAAACCCCTGTGGCACTGGATGATCCACCAGCACCGCCCGTGGCGTCGCCATCCGCGGTCGACGTTCCCGCCGACAGCACCACCGCGTAGCCGCCGTCACCGCCGGACCCTCCGTCACTGGCCGTACCGCCGGCACCGCCGGTGGCCGAGCCGGACGAGACACCACCGGGGCCGCCGCCGTAACCGGCCTGCACCCAGGCACCGCCGCCGTCGCCACCGACGCTGCCGGCCCCGGTCGCCGACCCACCGGCACCGCCGGTACTCGGACCGTTGGCCAAGCCGCTCTCGTTGGCATTGGTGATGCCCTCACCGCCGGCACCACCGGTACCGCCGTCGCTGCCGTTGCCGCCGGCACCGCCCTTTCCGATGCCGAGTGCGGAACTGTTGGCCCCAATGGCCTGGACGCCGCCCGCACCGCCGGCGCCACCGGTACCGCCGTTGTTGCCACCATTGCCACCAGCACCGCCGTAGGCCGAACCAGCCGCAGCGCTGCCGGCGCCATCGGCCAGCACGCTCGCGCCACCACCGGTGCCGCCCGTACCGCCGACGCCCGTCGCCGAGCCGGCCCCACCGGTGCCACCGGCACCACCGGTGGCCGTGCTGCCGCTGGACACCGTGCCGCCGTTGATGCCTTCGACGCGGGCGCCACCGCCACCGCCACCGCCACCGCCACCGACGCCACCCGCGGTCGGGGTGGCCGCCGAGCCGGCGCCACCGGCGCCGCCGAGTCCGGCGGTCGCACCGACACCCAGGCTCGCGCCGGCGCCGCCATGGCCACCGGCGCCGCCTTCGCCGTTGAAGCCGCTGACGCTGCCGAGGCCGCCCGAACCGCCGGCACCGCCCGCACTGCCGCTTCCGGAATCCGTCACATCGAAGTCGCCAGCGGCGCCATTGCCGCCCTCACCGCCGACACCGCCGTTGCCGACCGGGCCCGCGTTGCCGCCGTCGCCGCCATTGCCGCCGGCGCGCGTCGGATCGTCGCTGTCCCAGCCATCACCGCCGCGACCACCGTCGCCGCCACCGGCAGCGCCGCCGGCCGCACCGGTCGCACCGGTGGAGCCGCCGGAGCCATGCGAGCCGGCGGCACCACCTGCGCCGCCGAGCGCCGCGTTACCGCGGGTGCCGCCGTCCCCACCACGGCCGCCGTCTGGGTCGGCCGATGTGCCTGCAATGCCCACTCCGCCGTTGCCGGCGTCCCCGGCGTCGCCGCCGGCGCCGCCCTTGCCGCCGCTGCCGTTGGCGCCGGTGGTGACGATCACGAACCAGGTGTGGGCCTGACCGCCATTGCCGCCGGTACCACCCTGACCGCCCTGGGCGCCGTCACCGCCGTCACCGCCGTCACCGCCATTGCCGCCGTCGACACCGTCGAGGCCGTCGTAACCGTTGCCGCCGTGACCGCCGACGCCGCCGGTACCGCCCGAGCCGGCGCTGCCGAAGATCCAGCCACCGTCACCGCCGTCACCGCCGGTGCCGCCCGTGCCACCGATCGTTGCGGCAAGGCTCTGCGTGCCGTCGTCGCCGTCCGCACCGGTAGCTCCGGTGCCGCCGTCACCACCGCGGCCGCTGATCAGGCCGCCGGTGCCGCCCTTACCGCCCGTTCCGTTGTTGATCCACAACACGCCGACGCCGCCGCGGCCGCCATCGCCGAACCAACCGGCCGAGCCGCCGGCGCCACCGTTGTAGCCACTACCGCCGCTGCCGAGCAAGCCACCGTTGCCGCCGATGCAGGCCAGTCCGGCGTTGCACGAGTCACCCGTCCAGCTGTAGCCATTGCCGATCAGGATGCCGCCGTTGGGGTGCTCCGCGGTGCCGTCTCCGATCAGCAGCAGGGTGCCGAACCAGATCTCGAAGGGCGCTGCCGGCGCGGCTGCGGTCAGGGTCGCGGCCACCGCGGCCACGCTGACCTCGACCGTCTGGTCCTCTTCCGCCTCGCGGCGGGCAGCTCCCAGCGCAGTGGCCACCAGCAGTGATTCGGCGAGCGGAGAACCCGACGGGGCCTCGCTGGCACCGTCCGGGTCGGCCTTCACCACGACGGCCACGACGGGGATACCCGAATCCGGGATCGCACCGGCCGGCAGGTCTGCCACGGGCACGGTCACGATGGGCAGGACGGTGCCCGTCGACGGCTCCTGCGCGGCTGGCTCAGTGCTGTCCTCCTCCTTCGAAGCGGACTTCTCGTCGGCATCCGTCGACGAATCGGCCTTCGCTGACTCGGACGGTTCGGCCGCCGGCTCCGGATCGCTCTCGGTGCGCGTCTCCTTCGACCCGCCGGAACGCGATGATCCGGTGCTGTCATCGTCGGTCGCGGCGGCGTCCTTCGGCGTATCGCTGTCGGTCGGGTCGGTGGTGCTCGGAGCCCCCGAGTCGTCATCACCCGTGGCGTCATCACCCGTGGCGTCATCACCAGAAGCGTCGTCGCCGGAAGCGTCATCACCAGAAGCGTCATCGCCGGATGCGTCGCTGCCGGATGCGTCACCACCGTCGGCATCGGTGTTGGTCGCCGAACCACTGTCCTGGTCGGCCGAATCGGAATCTTTTGCGTTGTCCGAACCCGCTGCGCTCGCGGACGGGCCCGCATCCGTCTTCTGGGGTGCCGACGCGGTGCCCGCCGAATCAGCTGACGTACCCGACTCGGAGGTTTGGGCAAAACCGAGCGGCATCCAGGCCGTCACCGCAGCGCCGACACCGAGCGCCACGGCCAGCGCACCGACGCGACCGACGTAATTGGACGCGTTGGCGTTCACCTTCGCCATCGCGTGCCTGGGCGAACTCTTCGCCAGAGCGTGTTTTGGCATGGCGTGCTTGGCTTTTCCAGAATTCCGCGCAGCATTCATGTACAAGATCCCCGTCCCGGATGTCATCAACCCCGCCGCGCCAACACCATGCGACCGGTGCGACCCCGCGGAACAAATCGAATTTCGCGGCGTACGTTAACACCCAATTAACGGGTTGGCGGCAAAATTGACACATCTGCTGAGAATTTGCTGATAGAGCCACCAATCGGCCCACTTGGCGTGGCGGATCTGCCAGCGCTCAGGCTCGATCGACGGCCTCGTCGGTGTCGTCCTCGGTGTCGTCGTCCTCGGCAGCGCCGCTCACCCGGTACGGGTCGGCCTCACCGGCCGGAACGGCTCCCTGCCGAATCCGGGCCACATCGGCATCGGCCGCCCGGGCGCGGGCGAGCAGCTCCTCCATCCGGTTCGCCGCATCGGGCACGGTGTCGCGCACGAAACTCAGCGTCGGGGTGAACCGGACACCGGTGCCGGCGCCCACCCTGGTGCGCAGGGTGCCCTTGGCGCTCTCGAGCGCCGCGGCGGCGCCGGCATAGTCCGGCTCCTCGTCGAGGCTGCGGCCCAGCACGGTGTAGTACAGCGTGGCATCGTGCAGATCACCGGTCACCTTGGCATCGGTGATCGTCACCCCGGCCAGCCGCGGATCCTTGATCTCGTACTCGATGGCCGAGGCGACGATGGTGGAGATCCGCTTGGCCAGACGTCTGGCCCGTGCGGGATCAGCCATCAGCGTCGGCTCCTCGCGCGAGCGTCATCGCTAGACCCGCTCTTTCTCGACGAGCTCGTAGGTCTCGATCACATCGCCTTCCTTGATGTCGCTGTAGGTCAGAGTCAGACCGCACTCGTAACCCTCACGCACCTCGGTGGCGTCGTCCTTCTCCCGCTTGAGCGACGAGACCGTGAGGTTCTCGGCGACCACGACGTTGTCGCGGAGCAACCGGGCCTTGGCGTTGCGGCGCATGATGCCCGACTGCACCAGGCAGCCCGCGATGTTACCGACCTTGGACGACCGGAAGATGGCGCGGATCTCGGCGCGGCCGAGCTCCTTCTCCTCGTAGATCGGCTTGAGCATGCCCTTGAGCGCACTCTCGATCTCGTCGATGGCCTGGTAGATCACCGAGTAGTACCGGATCTCCACACCTTCGCGGTTGGCCAGCTCGGTGGCCTTGCCCTCGGCCCGCACGTTGAAGCCGATGATGATCGCATCCGATGCCGACGCCAGGTTGACGTTGGTCTCGGTGACGCCACCGACACCGCGGTCGATGACCCGCAGCTCGACCTCGTCGTCGACCTGGATGCCCAGCAGGGCCTCCTCGAGCGCCTCGACCGTACCGGCGTTGTCGCCCTTGAGGATCAGGTTCAGCTGGCTGGTTTCCTTCAGCGCCGAATCCAGATCTTCCAGACTGATCCGCTTGCGCGAGCGGGCGGCCAGTGCGTTGCGCTTGCGCGCGCTGCGCCGGTCGGCGATCTGCCGGGCGATCCGGTCCTCGTCGACGACGAGGAAGTTGTCGCCCGCACCCGGCACCGACGTGAAGCCGATGACCTGGACCGGCCGCGACGGCAGCGCCTCTTCGACGTCCTCGCCGTGCTCGTCGACCATCCGGCGCACGCGACCGTAGGCGTCGCCGGCGACCACCGAATCGCCGACCCGCAGCGTGCCGCGCTGGATGAGCACCGTCGCAACCGGGCCGCGACCGCGGTCCAGGTGCGCCTCGATCGCCACACCCTGGGCCTCCATGTCGGGGTTGGCCCGCAGGTCCAGGGCCGCGTCGGCGGTCAGCACGACCGCCTCGAGCAGCTGATCGATGTTGGTGCCCTGCTTGGCCGAGATGTCGACGAACATGGTGTCGCCGCCGTAGTCCTCGGCCACCAGGTTGTACTCGGTGAGCTGCGCCCGGATCTTGGCCGGGTCGGCGCCCTCCTTGTCGATCTTGTTGACCGCCACCACAATTGGCACGTCGGCGGCCTGCGCGTGGTTGATGGCCTCCACCGTCTGCGGCATGACGCCGTCGTCGGCCGCGACCACCAGGATGGCGATGTCGGTGGCCTTCGCGCCGCGGGCACGCATGGCGGTGAACGCCTCGTGACCCGGGGTGTCGATGAAGGTGATCGGACGCTCGGCGCCGTCGTGTTCGACCTCGACCTGGTAGGCGCCGATGTGCTGGGTGATGCCGCCGGCCTCGCCCTCGCGCACGCTGGCATTCCGGATGGTGTCCAGCAGTCGGGTCTTGCCGTGGTCGACGTGGCCCATGACGGTGACGACGGGAGGTCGGACCTCCAGATCGCCCTCGTCGCCCGAGTCTTCTCCGTAGGAGAGGTCGAAGGACTCCAGCAGCTCGCGGTCCTCGTCCTCGGGCGAGACCACCTGCACGACGTAGTTCATCTCGCTGCCGAGCAGTTCCAGGGTCTCGTCACCCACGGACTGCGTGGCGGTCACCATCTCGCCGAGGTTGAACAGCGCCTGGACCAGCGAGGCCGGGTTGGCGTTGATCTTCTCGGCGAAGTCGGACAGGGAGGCGCCGCGCGCCAACCGGATGGTCTCGCCGTTGCCGTGCGGCAACCGCACGCCGCCGACGACCGGCGCCTGCATGTTCTCGTATTCGGCGCGTTTGGCCCGCTTCGACTTGCGGCCACGCTTGGGTGCGCCGCCGGGACGGCCGAACGCACCGGCCGCGCCACCGCGCTGGCCCGGCCGACCGCCGCCACCGCCACCGCCGGGACGACCCCGGAAACCGCCTGCGGCGGCGCCACCACCGGCACCCGCGCCGGCTCCGGCACCACCACCGCGGTAGTTACCGCCACCGCCACCGGGCCGAGCTCCCTGACCGGGGCCGGGCCGCGGGCCGCCACCGGGACGGGGCGCGCCCGGGCGTGCCGGACGACCGGCCGCACCGGCGCCGGGCGGGCGCGGCGGCATGTTGCCGGGAGTGGGCCGCGGGCCGCCACCGGGGCGGGGGCCACCGGCACCGGGACCTGGGCGGGGACCGCCGGGCCCCGGGGCTCCCATCGGCCGGGGCATCGGCCGCTCGACGGGCTGCTGCGAGGAGAACGGGTTGTTGCCGACGCGCGGGGGCCGCGGCGCGGCGGGCTTCGGCCCGGGCCGCGGGCCGGGGGCACCGGGTGCCGCCGGCGGGGCCGCAGGTGCGGGCGCGGCCGCCGCAGGGGCAGCCGGTTGCGCGGGAGCGGGCGGCTTCGGCGCGGCCGGCTTGGGGCCGGGGATCGACGAACCCGGAGCCGGGCCCGGAGCCGCTGCCGCGGGTGCGGCGGCCGGCGCGCTGGGCGCGGGGCTCGGAGCCTGCGCCGCCGGAGCCGCCGACGTGGCGGGCGCCTTCTCAGCGACGGGCTTGTTCCCACCGAATGATTCACGCAGGCGTCGCGCGACGGGAGCTTCCACCGTCGACGACGCCGATTTCACGAACTCGCCCTGCTCACTGAGCCGCGCGAGGACTTCCTTACTGGTGACACCGAGTTCCTTGGCCAACTCGTGCACGCGGGCCTTGCCTGCTGCCACTGACATCTCCATCTCTAGAGGCGACAGCGGTCGGCGCCGCGCCTCGGGTTTAGCTATGACGCATGGTCATCGGGACTTCACGGTGTGCTCATGTTCTTCGCTACCTAACTACTTCTCGTGCTGCTGCCGGCCGACGCGGCGAGCGACTGCCAGTGCTCGACGACCCCGGTGGTGTCCGGTGAACCGGTGATCCGCAACGCCCTGGTGAACGCACGCCGCCGGATCGCTTCGGACAGACACTGCTGGTCGGGATGCAGCCACGCACCCCGACCCGGAAGGTTACCGGCCGTGTCAACGACCAATGAATCGGCCACCTGACCGATTCCGGCACCGTCCGACACAGCCACTATCCGCAGCAGTTCGGCGGCCAACTCTCGCTTCCGGCATCCCACGCACGTCCGCACCGGTCCTTCGGGGCTCCCAGGGCTTCTGTGCGCGCGAGCCGAACCCTCGCGCTGGATCACGGCTCAGTCTACCTTCACGCGAGGGGTGTTCCGAACCACGTCAATCGGCGGTATCGACTGGTCTAGTGGTCATCCGGCGCGCGGTGCGCCGCGGCACCCCCGGGCCCGGGTCCGGCCTGATCAGCAGCATCGACGGCGGCATCGCTGCGGATGTCGATGCGCCACCCGGTCAACCGGGCCGCCAGCCGGGCGTTCTGCCCCTCCTTGCCGATGGCCAGGGACAGCTGGAAGTCCGGCACCACGACGCGGGCCGCCCGCGCCTGCGGGTCGATCACGGTCACCGAGATGACCTTGGCCGGCGAGAGCGCGTTGGCGACGAACCGTGCCGGGTCCTCGTCGTAGTCGATGATGTCGATCTTCTCGTCGGACAGTTCGCGCATGACGTTGCGCACCCGCTGGCCCATCGGGCCGATGCAGGCGCCCTTGGCGTTGAGTCCCGAGACCTTGGAGGCGACGGCGATCTTGGATCGGTGCCCGGCCTCGCGGGCGACGGCGACGATCTCCACCGAACCCTCGGCGATCTCGGGGACCTCGAGCGCGAACAGCTTGCGCACCAGATTGGGATGGGTGCGCGACAGCCGGATCTTGGGTTCCCGGATCCCGCGCGTCACCCCGAGCACGTAGCAACGCAGCCGGTCGCCGTGGTCGTACCTCTCGCCGGGCACCTGTTCGGAGGACGGGATGACGCCCTCGGAGAACTTGGTCTCGCTGCCCATCCGCAGCACCACCTCGCCGAGCGCATTGGCGCGGGCGTTCTGCTGGATGACACCGGCGACGATGTCGCCCTCGCGGGCGGCGAATTCGCCGTAGATCTTCTCGTTCTCGGCGTCGCGGAACCGCTGCAGCATGACCTGGCGCGCCGTGGTGGCCGCGACCCGGCCGAATCCCTCAGGGGTGTCGTCCCATTCGGTGACCAGGTTGCCGTCCTCGTCGAGTTCACGCGCCATCACCTTGACCTCGCCGGTCTTGGCGTCGATGTCGATGGCGGCCTCGGCCTGATGACCCGCGGTGTGCCGGTAGGCGGTCAGCAGCGCTGACTTGATGGTGTCGAGGAGTTCTCCCGCGGGGATCCCCCGGTCGACCTCGATGGCGTGCAATGCGGCCATGTCGATATTCATGCTCAGGCCTCCGTTCCGGTTTGACCCAACAGTTCCAGCTCACGTGCACCTGGAGTTGAAAACTCGACCTGCACAACAGCTTTGGCAATATCAGCCAGCGGGATCTGGCGAACCGCCCAGTCCGACCGGACCCGGGTGATCAGTCTCAACGCGCCCCCGTCGACATCGCCGATGCGGCCCGTCAGGCCGGTGCCGTCGGCCAGCTGCAGCTCCACCTTCCGGCCGCGCGCCCGGCGGAAGTGCTTCTCGGTGGTCAACGGACGGTCGACCCCGGGCGAGCTGACCTCGAGCACGTAGCTGTCCACGACGCCGGGCAGGGCGTCGAGTCGCTCCGACGCGGCGCGGGACAATTCGGCGACGGTGTCCAGATCCAGGGCGGTGTCGCCGTCGGCGACGATGACGATCCGGGGCGGCCGGGCCGCGGTGTCGATGGTGACGTTGTCGATCTCGAAACCCGCGCGGGCGAAATCCGCGCCGAGCAGCTCGACCACCTCGGACGGAGAGGGCATTCCCCGAGACCGTTCAGTCACGACGAGCTCCTCATCTTGAATTGTCACCTGCACCTGGCCAGCCACCCACGATACGCCAGCCAAACGGGCGACCAGCCGCAAACGCAGCCGTGGCAGGATGTTGCTGTGCTGCGCCCCCGTCCCGAAACGGCCACTCTACGCAGGCGGGACGTCCTGGTCGGAGCCGCCGGACTCGCGCTGTTGACGGTCACCGCTTCGGCATGTGGCTCGTCGGAGCCGAAGGTCGATCCACTGCAGGCCGTACAGGACCAGGCCGTTGCCGACGCCGAACAGGCCCGGGCCGCCGCGGCGGCGTCCCCGCCGCCGGCTCCCCCGCTGGTGCGGGCGCTGAACCAGATCGCCGGCGAGCGCACCGAGCACGCCCGGGCCCTCGGCGTCGAGATCGCGCGGGCGGCCGGGCAGTCCGCCCCCACCGCCACGACGACCACCGCCACCACGGCCGCCACCGGGACCGGCGCCACGCCGCCGCCAACCGTCAAGGATGTCGTCGCCGCGCTACGCCGCGCCGCCGACGGCGCCGGCCAGCTGGCCGCCAGCCAGGCCGGCTACCGGGCGGGGTTGCTCGGTTCGATCGCCGCATCCTGCACCGCGTCGGCCACCGTCACGCTGAACGCACCGGCGGCCGCCCAATGACGTCCACCGAGCCGATGCCCAGCCGGCCCGACGCCGCCGATGCGGCCGCGCTGTACGACGCGCTGACCGTCGAGCACGCCACGATCTACGGCTACGGGATCGTGTCGGCGCACTCCACCGCGGACGACAACGACCTGGTGGCCGAGGCGATGAAGGTCCACCGCGCCCAGCGCGAACGGACCATCGAGTTGTTGCGGTCGCAATCGGTCACGCCGCCGCTGCCGGCGGCCGGCTACCAGCTCCCCATGGAGGTCAACGATCCGACCGACGCGGCGAACCTGGCCGTGCGGATGGAGAGCGACGCCGCGGTCGCGTGGCGTGCCGTCCTCGAACAGGCGCGCGCGGGCTCGGACGGCGACGCGGTGCGCGCCTTCGCGGTGTCGGCGTTGACGCAGTCGGCGGTGCTCACCGCGCGCTGGAAGCGCATCCTGAAGGTCTGGCCGTTGACCCAGTCCTTCCCCGGCGGCAAGGACTAGCCGAAGCCCCCCGGGGGTCAGCTCCGGACGGCGGCCTCGATCGCCGCGGCAGCCTCGTCCACGGCGATCTCGCGGTTGTCGCCGGTGAACCGATTCCGCAGCTCGACCACGCCGTTGGCCCAGCCCCGGCCCACCACGACGATCCACGGCACACCGAGCAGTTCGGCATCCTTGAACTTCACCCCTGGCGACGCGGTGCGGTCGTCGAACAACACATCCAGACCACGACGATCCAGGGCCGCAACCAATTCGGTTGCGCCCGTTCGTGCTTCGTCGTCCTTGTTGGCGATCACCAGGTGCACGTCGAACGGGGCGACGCTGGCCGGCCAGCGCAGGCCCAGCTGGTCGTGGTGCTGCTCGGCGATCACGGCCACCAGCCGGGACACACCGACACCGTAGGAGCCCATGGTCAGCCGCACCGGCTTGCCGTCCTCGCCGAGCACGTCGGCGGTGAAGGCGTCGGTGTACTTGCGCCCCAGCTGGAAGATGTGGCCGATCTCGATGCCGCGCGCACTGACCAGCGGACCGGCGCCGTCGGGCGAGGGATCGCCGTCGCGGACCTCGGCGGCCTCGATGGTGCCGTCCGGGGTGAAATCCCGCCCGGCGACCAGGCCGACGACATGCTTACCGGCTGCGTCCGCACCGGTGATCCAGCTGGTGCCGTCCACCACCCGGGGATCGACCAGATAGCGAACTCCGTTGTCCTGCAATCCCTTCGGCCCGATGTAGCCCTTGACCAGGAACGGGTTGCGGGCGAAGTCGGCGTCGTCGAGCATCGCGTACTCGGCGGGGTCCAGGGCCGCGCCCAGGCGTTTGTCGTCCACCTCGCGGTCGCCGGGGACGCCGACGGCGAGCAACTCCCAGTCCTCGGCGCCCGGTTCGCGGACCTTCAGCAGGACGTTCTTCAACGTGTCGGCGGCGGTCACCGGTCGGCCCAGGGCGCCATTGGCCCAGTCGACCAGCTTGGCGATGGTCTCGGTGCCCGGGGTGTCGTGCACCACCGCGGCCGGCAGGCCGTCCGTCGGCCGCGACTCCGGGACCCGGGTCAGCACGGCCTCGACGTTGGCGGCGTAGCCGGATTCGACGCAACGCACGAAGGTGTCCTCGCCGACCTCGCTCTCGGCCAGGAACTCTTCGGAGGCGCTGCCGCCCATCGCACCCGAAACCGCCGACACGATCACGTATTTCACGTGCAGGCGGTCGAAGATCTTCTGATAGGCCTCGCGGTGGGCGTGGTAGGCGTTCTTCAGACCACCCTCGTCGATGTCGAACGAGTACGAGTCCTTCATGATGAACTCACGGCCGCGCAGGATGCCGGCGCGCGGACGCGCCTCGTCGCGGTACTTGGTCTGGATCTGGAATAGGATCAGCGGGAAGTCCTTGTAGGAGCTGTACTCCCCCTTGACCGTCAGGGTGAACAACTCTTCGTGGGTGGGGCCCAGCAGCATGTCGTTGTCGCGACGGTCGGTCAGCCGGAACAGGTTGTCGCCGTACTCCGTCCAACGGCCCGTGGTCTCGTACGGCCCGCGCGGCAGCAGCGCCGGGAACAGGATCTCCTGCGCGCCGATCGCGACCATCTCGTCGCGGACCACGGACTCGATCTTGCGTAACACCTTCAGCCCCAGCGGCAGCCAGCTGTACAGGCCGGGCGCGATCGGCCGGACATAGCCCGCCCGGATCAGCAGCTTGTGGCTGGGGACTTCGGCGTCGGCGGGGTCGTCGCGGAGCGTGCGCAGGAACAGCTCCGACATGCGGGTGATCACAGGCGGCTAGCCTACCGGCGCGGCGGCACTCCGATCATCCGACTTCGTCTCCGGCCCCGTTGTCGGCTCGGGGTCCTTGGTCGACTCGGGGTCCTTCGTGACGTCGCCGGTCGCCTCGGGTTCCTTGGTCGATTCGGGGTCCTTCGTGACGTCCTCGGTCGCCTCGGGCTCCGTCGTCGCCTCGGGTTCGGGTTCATCGGCCGGTTGAGCCGTACGGTTCTGCGACCGGGTCGCTGCGACGTCGCGCTGCCCGACGGAAGTCTCATCGGCGGCCGCGGCTCCCGAATCGGCCGCGCCCTCCTCGAGCGGCTCCTTGCCGCTGATCGTGCGCAGCGCCCAGGCCACCGTCTGGGACCCGGCGCCCAACACGTTGGCAACTCCGCTGACCGTGTCGTGGACCGCCTGCGCCGCGGGCGAGTTGTCCACCGGAATGGCCGGGTGTTCGGTCACGGGTGTCGCGGGCTGTTCGGAGGCGACCACCGGGACCGGCACCGTCGGGGTGTAGATCGCGCCGCCGAGGATCGCCATCGACTGCGCGAACGCGGCCGGCAGCGCGTCATGCGCCTCGCGGACCTTCTCCTCCGGTATCGACCAGGCGAACTCCTTGACCTGACTGGGATCGGCCGTGCGGTCGTAGCCCATCTCGACGAAGACCCGCACGATCGGATCCAGCGCATCGACCAGGCGCTGCGCGCCCACCAGCGAGGCGGCCAGGCGCAAGGGCGCCAGCAGCGGCAGCAGGTGCGGGATGGTCACGTAGGTGGTGTTGCCCACCGTGGTGGAAACGACGTTGGATTCGGTGGGATCGTCGAACACATACCCCGGCACGACGTGTTCGAACAGGATCCCCACCAACGCGTTGGTCACCGATAGCAGGCTGAAATACGCTGGGAAATCAGCAAATCCGTCGTACTGGTTCTGGTAATACGTAGTGCGGAACGGACTGTCGGACGGACCCGGGCGGCCGAACGGGAACAGATCGCCGATCCCCTGCGCCTCACTCCACGACGTGAACCGCGACAAGATCCCGCCGTTGGGCTGATAGGGATCCCCCACCAGGACGAAGTGGTACTTGTCGGCGTTGGCGACGTACGCCGGGTCCTTCGCCATGTCGGCCCGGGCGATCTCGGCGACCTGGGTGCCCTGCGAATAGCCGATGACGGTCACCTGCGACGTGGCCGGCGTGCGCGCGAGGTCCTGTTCGAGCAGGCCCGCGCCGATCCGCTCGGACTGCTTCAGTGAATGCGGCCAGTACGGCAGATCCGAGAGCAGCGGCAGGTCCGAGATGAACGGATAGTCGAGATTGATCTGCGCGGGATACGGCACGGTGTGGAAGGTGTCCCCCGCCGGAATGACGGTGCCGTTGAACAACAGTGGGATGCTCAGGCCGAACCCGTCGAACGACGGGCCCACGCCGATCGTCGTGGCCAGCAGCCGGATCGCGCCGTGGTAGACAGGTTTCAGTGCGCCCGCCAGGCCGCCGACGAGGACGGCCACCACCACACCGACGATGAGAACCGTCTGCTGACAGCGCGGCACCACTCGACCAAGACCGTTCATCGTCCCTGCTTCCGACCCAGATGTGTCCTGCGCCACACGACGCGTCCATCGGAACGCAAAGGTACCAGCCATGCTTGGTAGTGACAAGAATCACTTCTCAGAACAAGCCTTCTTGTTCGAATTTGCGACCGTCAGCGTGCCGAGGCTGCGATACCCGCGCGGACCACCGACATGAAGCCGGCCATGTTGCCGATCAGGTCATCGACGTCGGGAGCGCCGTCCCCGGTCTCACGCTGGTGCAACCAGTCGGCGACACTCTCGAACAGTCCGCCCACGACCGACACCGCGAGCGCGTGATAGTCCACCGAATCGGTTGACACACAATTGAATTCCCGTCTCCAGAACTCCTCGATGAAACCGGCGGTCCAGCGCCGGTTCTCGCGACGCTGGCGTTCGACACGGGGGGATATGCCGGCACATTCACCGAAGGCCACGACCGCCACCCGCGGGTCGTCGACCAGTGCGTGCGCGAACACCGACAGCAACCGGTGCACCGCTTCGTCGGCATTGCCCGGAGCCTGGCTCAGCGCCTCGACCGCGCGTGTTTCGATCCGTTCGGCGATCTGCGTGAGCAATGCCAGATAGCAGTCTTCCTTGCTGTCGAACACCTCGTAGAAGGCCTTGTTGCCGACATAGGCCGTCTGGCAGATCTGCTCGATCGAGGTGTTGGCATATCCGTCGCGCGCGATCAGTTCGAACGCGGCGGTCAGGAGTTGTTCGCGGCGATGCGCCCGACGCTGCGCGGCGTCGAGCCCGCGGATGACACGTGACGACCGGCGGGCCGTCTCGCCCGATACGGCCGGCCGGTCCGGATCGGATCCGGCTGGGAGTTCAGCTGGGGATCTGGGCACGACCCGCAGTGTATCGACGCGGCTCACAGTTCCCCCGCATCGACGGCCTCGCGGGTGTGCTGGGCGCGGGCGATGTCACGGGCGGAGAACCCGATGAACAGCGCGACGACACCCACCAGCACCGCGATGGCGGCAACCCACAGCAGCGAGTACGTATAGCCGTGGCCCAGCGCGTCGAGCTGCGCCGGCGTCATGTCCTTGACCGGGCCGGTGGTGCCGCCCAGGTACAGCGTGCGGGAGGTCTGCACGGCCTGGATGACCACCAGCATCAGCGGCCCGCCCAGGTTGTAGACCATCAACGTGATCGACGAGACCGGTCCGATGTCGCGCGGATCCACCTGCGCGATGGCGCACAGCGGCAGGATCACCGAGATCAGCCCGATCCCCAGACCGCCGACGACCAGCGGGGTGACGAGGTCCGGGAAGTACGGGATGCCACGGCTGAGCGTCGAGCCGAACAGCATGGCCGCCAGCACCAGTACGCCACCGCCGAGGATCAGCCAGCGCGGTGCAATGATCGGCGCCAACCGGGTGGCCAGGATGTTGCCGACCACGAACGCCAGGGCGAACGGCATGAAGCACAGACCGGCCCGCAGCGGCGAGTAGCCCAGCACGTCCTGCACCAGCAGGCCGATCATGACGCTGAGGGTCAGCATCACCCCGCCGGCCAGGAAGTAGGCCGCGAAGGACGCGACGCGGTTGCGGTTGTCGAACACCGTCGGGGGGACCAATGGGTTGTCGGCCCGGCGTTCGATGGACCAGAACGCCAGCAGGCACACCAGCGCTGCCAGCCCGGCGCCGATCACCCACGGGTCGATCCAGCCGCGCGGGGGACCCTGCGTGAACACCAGCACTGCCGCACTGCAGCCCAGTGTCGCCAGCAGGGCGCCGGTGATGTCGAGTTTGAATCGTTCGTGCTGGGTTTCGGCGATCCGGGTGACCGCGATCCAGATGATGAGCAGGCCGATCGGCACATTCACCAGGAACGCCAGTCGCCAGGAGACGGCGGTCAGGGCACCGCCCAGCACCAGGCCGAGCACCGAACCCAGGCCCTGCATCGCGGCCGACACCGCCAGCGCCTGATTACGTGCGTGGCCGACGGCGTAGGTGGTGGCGATCAGCGCCAGGCCGGTGGGGGCGGCGACGGCGGCACCGGCGCCCTGTACGGCGCGCGCGGCGATCAACGTCCACTGGTCGTGCGCCAGACCGCAGACCAGGGACGAAATGGTGAACACCCCAACGCCGGACAGGAACGCCCGCTTGCGGCCGATGGCGTCACCGATGCGCCCGCCGAGCAGCAGCAGCCCCCCGAAGGTCAGCGCATATCCGGTGATGATCCAGCTCTTGGACGCGTCGGAGAGATCCAGGTCGGCCTGCATCCGCGGCAGCGCGACGATGGCGATGGTGCCGTCGAGGGTCGACATCAACTGCATGCCGGTGATCGCCAGGATCGCGATGCCGACGACGCTCTCCGACAGCCGGGCGCTGGCTCTCGATCCGGCGGGCATGAGACCCGACCCTACCGATCAGCGCCGACGGTCGGGCTGAGGACGCGGCGAGTCGAGGGGCCTAGAGTTCGCCGGCGTCGATCGCGTCCTTGACTTCCTGCGCGTGCGCGACCTGCTTGGCGGTGTAGCCGATGAACAACGCGGCGCCGCCGACGAGGACGGCCACCGCCGCCACCCACAGCAGGCCGTACGTGTAGCCCGCGTCCAGCGCCGCGATCTGCGCGTCGTTCATGTTCTTGACCGGGCCGGTGGTGCCGCCCAGGTACAGGGTGCGCGAGGTGATGACGGCCTGGATGACGGCCAGTACCACCGGGCCGCCGAGGTTCTGCAGCATCAGGGCGATGGCCGAAACGGGTCCGATCTGGTCGAAGCCGACACCGGCGATGGCCGATACCGTCAGCGGGACCACGATCATGCCGATGCCGAAGCCGCCGACCACGATCGGGATGACCAGGTTCGGGAAGTACGGGATGCCACGGTTGAGCGTCGAGCCGTAGATCATCGCCGCCAGCACCATGATGCCGCCGCCGATCACCAGCACCCGGGGCGAGAAGATCGACACCAGGTGCGAGGACAGGCCCAGGCCGACGCCGAGTGCGATGACGAACGGGATGAACGAGATGCCGGCGCGTAGCGCGGTGTAGCCCATGATGTCCTGCACGTACAGGCCGATGAGCACCGTCAGGGTGAACATGACGCCGCCGGCCAGGAAGATCGCCGAGAAGGTGGCCAGCCGGTTGCGGTCCTTGAACAGGGCGAACGGCACGACGGGGTTCTCGGCGGTGCGTTCGACGATCACGAACGCGACGCCAGCGGCCAGCGCCACCGCCGCGGAGACCAGGGTGAGCGGGGCCAGCCAGCCGTTCTCCGGGCCCTGGGTGAACCCGAACACGGCGGCCGTGCAGCCCAGCGTCGCCAGCAGTGCGCCGGCGGCGTCGAGCTTCATCCGCTCCTTGTGGGTCTCGCGCAGCGTGGTGCGGGCCAGGTAGATCATCACCAGGCCGATCGGGATGTTCACCAGGAAGGCCAGTCGCCAGGACACCTCGACCAGCGCGCCGCCGACCACCAGGCCCATCACCGAACCGATGCCGGTCATGGCCGCGAACACGGCCGTCGCCGCGTTGCGCGCCGGGCCCTTGGGGAATGTGGTGGCCACCAGCGCCAGGCCGGCCGGGCTGGCGATCGCGGCGCCGACGCCCTGCAGCAGCCGGGCGATGACCAGGGTGGCCTCGTCCCAGGCGACGCCGCAGAGCACGGAGGCGATGGTGAACAGCGCGACACCGACGATGAAGGTCCGCTTGCGGCCGATGGTGTCGCCGAGCCGCCCGCCGAGCAGCATCAGGCCGCCGAAGGTGAGCACGTAGGCCGTGATGACCCAGCTGCGGCCGGCGTCGGACAGGGAGAGCTCGTCCTGGATCTTCGGCAGCGCCACGATCGCGACGGTGCTGTCCATGGTCGCCAGCAGCTGCATGCCGCCGATGGCGACCACCGCGGCGATGAACCGGTAGGACGGCAGCCACGCCGGGTAGAACCGGCCCAGCTGGGATCCAGGCTCCTGAGTTGGCACGGGCAGGTCACGGTCGCGCGGTGCGGTCCGGGCGGCAGCCGCCACCCGCTCTGCATCGTTGAGAGCCGTCATAGCGGGCTACCCTACAGTAATCTTAAGAGAAGTTTAAAGACTCGCAGGTGGGACCGAGTCCTAACCGAGACCCGCCCCGACGTCCACAACAGGGCCGATCACGATGATCGCCGGCGGTCGGATTCCCTGCGCCACCATCTCCTCGGCCGCCCCGGCCAGCGTCGTCCGCAGCACCCGCTGCCGGGTGGTCGCGCCGTGCTGGACCACCAGCACCGGGGTCTCCCCGGGCCGGCCGCCGTCCATCAGCGCCGTCGCGAACAGGCCGATCCGTTCGACGGCCATGAGCAGCACGATCGTGCCCGACAGCGCCGCCAGGGCCGGCCAGTTCACCAGTGAATCCGGGTGGTCGGGCGCGAGGTGTCCGCTGACCACGACGAACTCGTGGTTGACGGCGCGGTGGGTGACGGGGACGCCGGCCAGTGCCGGCACCCCGATCGCGCTCGTGACGCCGGGAACCACTGTGACGGGGATCCCGGCTTCGGCGCACGCGAGGACTTCCTCATATCCGCGGGCGAACACGAACGGATCGCCGCCCTTGAGCCGCACGACGAACTTGCCGGCCCGGGCGCGGTCGATCAGGACGTCGTTGATGGCCTCCTGGGCCATCGCGCGGCCATAGGGCACCTTCGCGGCGTCGATCACCTCGACGTCCGGCGGCAGTTCGGCCAGCAGTTCCGGCGGCGCCAGGCGGTCGGCCACCACCACGTCGGCGTGCGCGAGCAGGCGCCGGCCGCGCACGGTGATCAGTTCGGGGTCGCCGGGCCCGCCGCCGACGAGCGCGATGCTGCCCTTCAGGTCGGCCAACTCCGCCCCGGGGGTGATGAGTCCCTGCTGCAGCGCCTCGTGGATGGCGGTGCGGATGGCCGCGCTGCGGCGGTGCTCACCGCCGGCCAGCACCCCGACCGAGAGCCCGTCGTGGTCGAAGGTGGCGGGCGTGACCGCGCTGCCCTCACGGGCGATGTCGGCGCGGACGCAGAAGATCTGGCGGCGATCCGCCTCGGCCACCACGGCAGCGTTGACGGCCGGGTCGTCGGTGGCGGCGATCGCGTACCAGGCGTCGGCCAGGTCGCCGTCGCGGTAGTCCCGCAGCACCAGGGTGATGCCGGCCATCGACTCGACGGCGGGCGTCGCGGCCCGCGTGACGACGTGCACGTCGGCGCCGGTGGACACCAACAGCCCGAGCCGGCGCTGCGCCACCGTGCCGCCGCCGACCACGACGACCTTCTTACCGGCCAGTCGCAGCCCGACGAGGTAGGCGTTCTCGATCACCCGGCGAGCTTAGATGCCGCGGCGTGTGCGACGAACCGGCGCACCGCGCCGGCGTCGGCGGCCGGATGGGTGTGCAGGTACGACGCGTGTATGCCCGCGTGCACGGCGCCCTCCTGCACCGATTCGGAACCGGCGCCGCGAAACGCCCACGCCGACGGGTATTCCTGCGTGAAATCGACTGTGGTGCGGTGGAATTCGTGTCCGTTCACCCGCTGCCCCACGGTGTGCACCGAGGACTCGGTGACGGCGACGGCGTCGCGGTAGCCCAGGGTCAACCGGTCGGTGAACCGGGCCGAACCGTGCAGTACGTCACACATGGGATGGCCGTCGAGGTCGGTCATCAGATACGTCAGCCCGGCGCACTCGGCGTGTATCGGGGCCCGGCGGGCCAATGCGCCGATGTCGGCTCGCAGTGCGTCGTTGCCGGACAGTTCGCCGGGATACTGCTCGGGGAAACCGCCCGGCAGCACGAGGGCCGCGGTGCCGTCGGGAAGGCGTTCGGTCATCGGATCGAATTCGACGACGCGCGCCCCCGCCGCGCGCAATAGTTCGGGGTGTTCGGCGTAGCCGAAGCTGAAGGCGGGTCCGGCGGCGACCGCCACCACGGGTGCACCGCTGACCGGTTCGCCGACCACGCCGGGGTGCCACGGCGCGGCGGGCACCCGCGCGCCGGCCAGGGCCGCGACGGCGGCGAGGTCGACGTGCCGGGTGATCAGGCCGGTCATCGCGGCCACCGCGGCGGTGGCCCGGCGGCCGTGTTCGACGGCGGTGATCAGGCCCAGGTGGCGGGACGGCACGGCGATCTCGTCGACGCGCGGCACGGCGCCGAGCACCGCGATCCCGGCGGACTCACAGGCCTGCCGCAGCACCTGTTCGTGCCGCGGCGATCCGACCCGGTTGAGGATCACGCCGCCGACGCGGGTCGCCGTGTCGAACGTCGAGAACCCGTGCAGCAGTGCGGCGATGCTGTGGCTCTGGCCGCGCGCATCCACCACCAGGACCACCGGAGCACCGATCAGGCCGGCGACATGGGCGGTGGATCCTGTTGCCACCGTTGCTGTTCCGGCCTCGATACGGCCGTCGAACAACCCCATCACACCTTCGACCACGGCGATGTCGGCGTCGTCGCTGCCGTGCCGGTAGAGCGGGCCGACCAGCTCCTGGCCGACCAGCACGGGGTCCAGATTGCGGCCCGGCCGGCCGGTGGCCAGCGCGTGGTAGCCGGGGTCGATGAAGTCGGGGCCCACCTTGAAGCCGGCCACCGTATGTCCGGCGGCGCGCAGCGCACCCATGAGACCCGTTGCGATGGTGGTCTTCCCGCTGCCGGACGCCGGGGCGGCGATCACGACGGCCGGGGTGGTCACCGGCCGTCTCGATTCCGCGAGCGTCCGCATTTGTACGCGGCGGCCGGCGTGTCGGTGTACAGACACGGCCGCTCGCGGGAGAAAGAGCTCACCATTCGATGCCCTTCTGGCCCTTGCGGCCGGCATCCATGGGGTGCTTGATCTTGGTCATCTCGGTCACCAGGTCGGCGGCCTCGAGCAATTCCGGCGGCGCGTCCCGGCCGGTGATCACGACGTGCTGGTTGCCCGGACGGTTGCGCAGAACCTCGACCACTTCCGCGGTGTCCACCCACCCCCACTTCAGCGGGTAGGTGAATTCGTCGAGCACATAGAACCCGTGCTGCTGTCCGGCGAGCCGCCGGGCGATCTCCGCCCAGCCCTCGACGGCCGCGGCGGCGTGGTCGGCCTCGTCGCCGGGCTTACGGGACCACGACCAGCCGGCGCCCATCTTGTGCCACTCGACGGGCGCGCCGGCGCCGTACTCCTCGTGCAACCGGTCCAGGGCGCGAAAAGCGTTCTCCTCGCCCACTTTCCACTTCGCACTCTTGACGAACTGGAACACCGCGACCGAGAGGCCGGCGTTCCAGGCGCGCAGGGCCATCCCGAACGCGGCCGTCGATTTGCCCTTGCCGGCGCCGGTGTGCACCGCGAGCAGCGGCGCGTTGCGGCGGGCCCGGGTGGTCAGCCCGTCGTCGGGGATCTCGCTTGGGCGGCCCTGTGGCATGTGGGTACCTCCGCTCAGGCGACGGCTCGGACGGCGTGACTCAGGTGGTCGGCCCGCAGCTGCTCGAGCCGCAGCACCGGCGCACCCAGCCAGCCGGCGAGTTCGCCGGCCAGGCCGAGCCGGATGTAGGACGTCTCGCAGTCGACCACCACTGCCGCGGCCCCTTCGGCCAGCAGGCGAGCGGCAGCAATTCGGCTGCGGCCCAACGGATCCGGACCGCCGGTCGCCCGACCGTCGGTGAGCACCACCACCAGGGCGCGCCGCGAGGGGTCACGGACCTTCTGCCGGGCCACCAGATCGCGCGCGGCCAGCAGTCCGGCCGCCAGTGGCGTCCTGCCGCCGGTGTCGAAACGGGCCAGCCGGCGTCCGGCGATGTGCGCCGACGATGTCGGCGGCAGCAGCACGCCGGCCTCGCTGCCCCGAAAGGTGATGACCGCCACCTGATCCCGGCGCTGATAGGCGTCGCGCAACAGGGACAGCGCCGCTCCGCTGACCGCGGACATCCGGTCGCGGGCGGCCATCGACCCCGAGGCGTCGACGACGAAGACCACCAGGTTGCCCTCGCGGCCCTCGCGCAGGGCGCGCCGGACATCCTGCACGGCCGGACGCACCGCGCCGCGCGCCGGCGATCGGCCGGCGGCGGCCAGCAGGGTCGCGAACAGGTGCAGACCGTCACCGGAGTCGTCGGGGCTGACGGCCACCACCGCTCCGGCGCGGTTGCGGGCCCGCGAACGCCGGCCGGGTGCCCCCTCTCCCACGCCCGGGATCCGCAGCGCGCGGGTCTTGAACACCGCGGACGGTGGCGCGCTGGGCCGCGCGGCCGCCGGTGCCGATGCAGCCGAATTCCCCTCGGGTGCTTGGGTTTCCGGGTCCCGCTGACCACCGCCGGGCGGATCGGGATCCGGGTCGGGATCGGGTTCCGGCGCTGCGCCGGCGTCGGCCAGCGCCTGATCCAGCGTGTCGCGATCCAGCCCGGGCTCGTCGAAGGGGTCGCGGCGGCGGCGGTGCGGCAGCGCGAACTCGGCGGCCACCCGGATGTCGTCCACGCTCACGGCATCGGCGCCGCGCCAGGCGGCGTGCGCGACTGCCGTGCGGGCCACCACCAGATCCGCGCGCATCCCGTCGACGTCGAACGCGGCACACAGCGCGGCGATCTGGCGCAGCTCGTCGTCGCCCAGGACCACATCAGCCACCCGCTCCCGCGCGGCCGCGATGCGTTCGGCCAGTGCGGCCTCCTCGTCGGCGTAGCGGGCGCCGAACGCGGCCGGATCAGCCTCGTAGGACATCCGCGCGCGGATGACCGAGGTGCGTACGTCGACGTCGCGGGACGCCCGGACGTCGACGGTCAGACCGAACCGGTCCAGCAATTGCGGGCGCAGCTCCCCCTCTTCGGGATTCATCGTGCCGATCAGCAAGAAACGCGCGTCGTGCGAATGGGATACGCCGTCGCGCTCGATGTGCACCCGGCCCATCGCGGCGGCGTCGAGCAGGACGTCCACCAGATGGTCGTGCAGCAGGTTGACCTCGTCGACGTAGAGGACGCCGCCGTGGGCCCGGGCCAGCAGGCCCGGCGAGAAGGCGTGCTCGCCCGCGGCGAGCACCTTCTGCAGATCCAGCGATCCGATGACCCGGTCCTCGGTGGCGCCGATGGGCAGCTCGACCAGCCCGGAGTCCCCGATGGCCGCCAGCAGCCCGGCCAGACCGCGCACGGCGGTGGACTTGGCGGTGCCCTTCTCGCCGCGGATCAGCACACCGCCGATCTCCGGGCGGATGGCGCACAGGATCAGCGCGAGCCGGAGCTCGTCGTGGCCGACGATGGCGGTGAACGGGTACGCCGGGTTCGGCGAGCGGCGTTGTTCCGCGAGCACGAGGCCCGGCGAATTCGGATCGGCGGGGTTCATGACTGGCGCCCGGGCCGGACCATCGCGATGTGCGGGATGCCGTCCTCGAGGAACTCCGCGCCGTCGGTGACGAATCCGTGCCGGCCGTACATCTCGGCGAGGTAGGTCTGCGCATCGATCCGGCACTCGTAGGCGCCGACCTCGGCCAGCGCCGCGGCCAGCAACCGGTGGGTGTGCCCGTGGCCACGGTGCTCCCGCTTGGTGCAGACGCGGCCGATCCGGAACGCCTTGTCGCCGCCGGTGTGCTCCTCCATCAGCCGCAGGGTGCTGACCACCGTCGCCGTTCCGGCCGCCGCCGGCTCCTCGAGCCAGAAATGCCGGGTCTCGGCCAGCAGATCACGCCCGTCGAGTTCGGGATACGGGCAGGCCTGTTCGACGACGAAGACCTCGACCCGCAGTTTGAGCAGTTCGTACAGGGTGGCGGCATCCACATCGGGAGCCCGCAGGCGGCGCAGGGCGACCGTCACAGGCCGAGCACCCGGGTGCCCCAATCCCATACCTCGGTGAACAGGCCCGGCTCGTCGGACAGTTTGGCGCCCAGCGACGGGATCATCTCCTTGAGCCGGGGCTGCCAGGCGGTGGCGTACCGGTCGGCGAAGCAACGTTCCAGCACGTCCAACATGGCCGGGACCGCGGTGGAGGCGCCCGGCGAGGCACCGAGCAGGCCGGCGATGCTGCCGTCGGCCGCACTGAGCACGGTGGTCCCGAACTCGAGCGTGCCGCCCAGCCCGGATTCCTTCGGCTTGATCACCTGCACGCGCTGACCGGCCACCGACAGGTCCCAGTCGGAGTCGACGGCGCTGGGCGCGAATTCGCGCAACGTGTCCACCCGGGCCCCGGGCGACAGCGTCAGCTGGCCGAGCAGGTAGTTGACCAGGCTCATCTGGGTCAGCCCGACCCCGATCATGGAGGCCAGGTTGTCGGGCTTCACGCTGCCCGGCAGATCGGTGATGTGTCCCTGCTTGAGGAACTTGGGCGACCAGCCGGCGAACGGCCCGAACAGCAGCCAGGATTTGCCGTTGATGATGCGGGTGTCCAGGTGCGGCGCCGACATCGGCGGTGCGCCCAGCGGCGGGAAGCCATACACCTTGGCGACGTGCTGGGCGGTCAGTGCCGGGTTGGAGGTCCGCAGGAACTGGCCGCCGACGGGGAACCCGCCGTAACCCTTGGACTCCTTGATGCCCGACTTCTGCAGGAGGTGCAGCGCGTCGCCGCCGGCGCCGACGAACACGAAGCGGGCGTTGATCCGCTGGGTCTCACCGGTGCGGCGATTGCGGACCTTCAGCGTCCAGGTGCCGTCGGACTCGCGGGACAGGTCGCGAACCTCGTTGCCGAACAGCGCGGTGGTGCCGTTGCGCACGCCGTAGCCGATCAGCTGCTTGGACAGCGACCCGAAGTCGATGTCGGTGCCGTCGGTGGTCCAGTTCAGGGCGACGGGGTCGGAGAAGTCGCGCCCGGCAGCCATGAACGGCAGCCGGCGGGCGAACTCGTCGGCGCCGTCGATGAACTCCATGCCCGCGAACAACGGGTTGGACACCAGCGCGTCACGGCGGCGGCGCAGGTAGTCCACGCGGTCGGCGCCGTGCACGAACGACACGTGCGGCACCGGGTTGAGGAAGCTGCGCACATCGGTGAGCACCCCGTTCTCCACGGCGTGCGCCCAGAACTGCCGCGACACCTGGAACTGCTCGTTGACGTTGACGGCCTTGGCGATGTCGATGGAACCGTCGGCGTTCTCGGGGGTGTAGTTGAGCTCGCACAGCGCCGAGTGCCCGGTGCCGGCGTTGTTCCAGGGGTCGCTGCTCTCGGCCGCGGCGCCGTCGAGGCGCTCGATCATGGTGATGGACCAGTCCGGTTCCACCAGGCGGAGCAGGGCACCGAGGGTCGAGCTCATGATGCCCGCGCCGATGAGAACGACGTCGGTCTTGGCAACAGAAGTCACGATTGCCAGGTTATCCCGCGACGTGCCGAGAATCCCAGGCAGCCGCCCTGAGTCATCGACCACAGCAGCTCCCGCCGGTTGCCGAATCGATAGAGTGACCGGTGTGACGGCATGGGAACCCGATCTCCTGGACGGCTACCACCAACACACCGTCGAACTCGGCGCCGACCCGCTGGGCGAGGGTGACCTGCTGGCCACCGTGGTCCGCCGGGGGCCGGCCCGGCCGGCGCGCCGAGCGGTCCTCGCGGTGCACGGATACACTGACTATTTCTTCAACATCGAACTGGCCGACCGGTTCGCCGCCCACGATCTCGCGTTCTACGCGCTGGACCTGCACAAGTGCGGCCGGTCCTGGCGCGAGGGCCAGACCCCGCACTTCGCCACGGACCTCGCGGAGTACCACCGCGAGCTGGAGCGCGCGGTGGCGATCATCGCCAGCGAGACCGACGGCGCCGACATCTGGGTCTACGGGCATTCCGCCGGCGGCCTGATCGTGACGTTGTGGCTGGACCGGCTGCGCGAGCGCGGGCTGACCGCGGCGCTGGGCGTTGCCGGGCTGATCCTCAACAGCCCGTTCCTCGACCTGCACGGCCCGGCCATCCTTCGGACCGCGCCGACGGCGGCCGCGCTGATCGCGCTGGCCAAGGTGCGCCGAACCTCGGTGGTCCGCAAGCCGACCGAGGGCGGGTACGGCACGACCCTGCACCGCGACTACGGCGGCGAGTTCGACTACGACCTGACGCTCAAGCCGCTCGGCGGGTTTCCCGTCACGTTCGGCTGGATCAATGCCGTCCGGCGCGGCCAGGCCAGGTTGCATCGCGGCCTGGATGTCGGGGTGCCCAATCTGATCCTGCGTTCAGATCACAGCGTGGCCGAGACCAGCATCAAGCCGGGCGCGGCCCCGGATGCGATCCAGCGCGGGGACGCCGTGCTGGACGTGACGCAGATCGCGCGGTGGGCGGGCTGCATCGGGGGTACGCACACCACTGTGGCACCGGTGCCGGACGCCAAGCACGACGTCTTCCTGTCGCTGGCGGGGCCGCGCACGGCCGCCTACCTCGAACTCGACCGGTGGCTGGACCGCTTCCTGGACCGCTAGAAGGGATCTGCTGTGCAGCATTTCGATCTGACCATCATCGGAACCGGTTCGGGCAACAGCATTCTCGACGATCGGTATGCCGGCATGCGCGTGGCGATCTGCGAGCAGGGCACCTTCGGCGGCACCTGCCTGAACGTGGGCTGTATCCCGACGAAGATGTTCGTCTACGCCGCCGAGGTGGCTGCGACGGTGCGCGACGCCGCCCGGTTCGGTGTCGACGCGCACGTCGACGGGGTGCGTTGGGGTGACATCGTCTCGCGGGTGTTCGGCCGGATCGACCCGATCGCGCTGGGCGGCGAGCGCTACCGCCGGTCCTCCCCCGACGTCACGGTGTTCGACGTGCACACCCGGTTCGGCCCGACGCGTCCCGATGGCCGCTACCTGTTGCGCACCGAGGACGGGACGGAGTTCACGTCGGACAAGGTGGTGCTGGCCGCCGGCGCCCGGTCGGTGATCCCGCCGGCAATTGCGCAGAGCGACATCACCTTTCATACCAGCGACACCATCATGCGGCTGCCGGAACTGCCCGCGCACCTGGTGATCGTCGGGGGCGGCTTCGTCGCCGCGGAGTTCGCGCACGTGTTCGCGGCGCTGGGTTCGAAGGTGACCCTGGTATTGCGCGGTTCGACGCTGCTGTCGCACTGCGACGACGACATCGGGGAACGGTTCACCGATATCGCCGCGCGCAAGTGGGGAGTGCACAGCCACCGCACGGTGGTCGGAGGTACCGGTACCACCCTGGAACTCGACGGCGGTTCGACGCTGCACGGCGACGCGATCCTGGTCGCCACCGGCCGCACCCCCAACGGCGACCTGCTGGACGCACAACTGGCCGGCGTCGAGGTCACCGACGGCGGGCAGGTCGTGGTCGACGAATACCAACGCACCGCGGCGCGAGGCGTTTTCGCGCTCGGCGACGTCAGCTCGGACTACCAGCTCAAGCACGTCGCCAACCACGAGGCCCGGGTGGTGCGGCACAATCTGCTGCAGGACTGGGACGACACGGACGCGTTGATGTCCTCCGATCACCGGTTCGTGCCGGCCGCGGTGTTCACCGATCCTCAGATCGCCTGGGTCGGGATGACCGAGAATGAGGCCCGCGCAAAGGGTTTGGACATCAAGGTCAAGATCCAGGATTTCGGCGACGTGGCCTACGGCTGGGCGATGGAGGACACCACGGGCATCTGCAAGATCATCGTCGAGGCCGGCAGTGGCGGGCTCGTGGGCGCGCACATCATGGGCCATCAGGCGTCGACCCTGATCCAGCCGCTGATCCAGGCGATGAGTTTCGGGCTGGACGGCCAGACCATGGCCCGCGGACAGTACTGGATCCACCCGGCACTGCCCGAGGTGATCGAGAACGCGCTGCTGGACCTGTGCGGCGAACCGCAGTGGCCACCGGCGCGGCGGCACTGAATCAGCCGACGAGATCGCCGAGGTTGTCCCGGAGCCAAATCGGGGGCGCCCACCTCGCGCGCCACCGCCAGGCGGCGCAGCTGCAGCAGCGCGATGCGCGGGTGGTCGACGGCGTAGCCACGCGGCGCGGTGCGCAGCGCGTCGTCACGCCACGTTCTCGTCGTAGCGGCGCTTGTTGGCCGTCCACCACTGCTTGGTGTTGTTCTCTGCGGATCGTACGAGATGGCGCTCGGCCTACCCGGCGGGAACGGTCCAGCGCTCCTCGATGCGGCCGAACCGCCAGACCAGGGCGGCGATCAACCAGGTCACCGCGAACAACCCGACTATCGCAAACCCGACGAATTCCAGATTCGCCGAACCGAGTACCGCCAGCGGACCCGATTCGATCCCGAGCCGGTCGGCCAACAGGCCGGCCAGCACGATCACGCCGATCACCAGGGCCACCACCACCGAGAGCACCGTCACGGTGAGGTTGTAGAACACCTTGCGGATCGGCCGCAGGAATGCCCATCCATAGGCGCGGGCCATGAAGATGCCGTCGGCGGCGTCGAACAGGCTCATCCCGGCCGCGAACAGCACCGGCAATACCAGCACCGCATACCAGGGCAGGGTGAACGCCGCGGTCCCCGCCGCCAGCACCAGCAGTGCGACCTGGGTGGCCGTGTCGAAGCCCAGCCCCATGAGCAGGCCGACCGGGTACAGGTGCCAGGGCTTGTCGACCCGGCGCATCACCCTGGACAGCAGCCGGGCCATGAAGCCGCGGTTGTCCAGCTGGCGCTCCAGTTCGGCCTCGTCCAGCTCGCCGTTACGCATCGCACGGAACACCTTGGCGATCCCGACGACGGCGAACAGGTTGGTCAGGCCGATCAGGATCAGGAACGTCCCGGCCACCACCGACCCGATCAGGCCGAGCGTCTGCAGCATCGGTGAACCGTCGTCCTGCACCGGGCCGACCAGCGCGCGCACACCGATGGCCAATAGGAACGCCAGCGCGAAGACGACGCTGGAGTGGCCCAGCGAGAACCAGAACCCGGCCGACAGCGACCGTTTACCCTCGCCGACGAGCTTGCGGGTGGTGTTGTCGATCACGGCGATGTGATCGGCGTCGAACGCGTGCCGGACACCCAGCAGATAGGCCGTCACTCCGAGGCCGATCCCGAAGACTCCGGCCGAACCGAGCGTGATGTGTTGGGGCGCAACGCCGAACACCAGAACACCCCAGCCGAACACGTGCAGGGCCAGCACCACCGCCCCCATCGAGGCCATCGTCGTCCAGTCCGTACGGTCGAATCGGGGGGCGCTCATGGGTCGACCCTATGAGGCCGGTGAATATATGTCTAGCTGTTCACATGTTCAGGTTGGCGCCTGGCCGATCGGGCGGCTCCGGCCGCGATAGGGTGCTGCACGTGAGCGGGCGGCCAGTCGGGAAGCGGCGTGCGGGCGGCGCGCTCGTTGCCGCATCCTCGGCAGCACTCGTGACGGTGGCCCATACCGCCGCCGGTGGCGTCGTCCCCCGCGGTGGTGCCCTCAGCCTGGCGATCCTGCTCTGCGCATCGGTGGGCACCTTGTTCAGCGGGATCCGGCCGACCTCAGCCGGCAACCGGGCGCTGACCCTAGTGGCCGCGATGGCCGTCACCCAGCTGGTCGGCCACCTGGCGCTGACGATCACCGACCACCACCACGGCGGCCCGGCGTTCACCCCACAGATGATCGCGGCCCACGCGGCAGCAGCGGTGTTGCTCGGCCTCGCGATCGCGGCGGTAGAGCATCTGACAGCGGTCGCCGGCTCGATCCTGTGCTGGCTGCGCCTGGTACTCAACAGATCGCCGCAACCGGTCCCGCGCTCGATCATCTTCTGGGCCAAGGGCATTGCCGCACGAGCTGTCCTACGGTGCCAGGGCCTGGGGATGCGGGCACCGCCGAGACCCGTCGCCGGCTAACTCTCCGACCCGCCGACCACTGTCGGCGTCACCGATCACCTTCCGCGCTCGCCGCTACCCATGCGCCGAGCGCCGTCCGCGTGTGTGACGCCGTCGTCCCCAATCCGAACCAAAGGTGCTGCACCCATGACCCTGTCCGAGAACACCCATAACGCCACCGAACCGATGTCACCGGCTCCACGTGCGTGGCGCCCGTTGATCGCCCGACTCCACTTCTATGCCGGCGTCCTGGTGGCGCCGTTCATCCTGGTCGCCGCCGTCACCGGCGGTCTCTACGCGCTGAGCCCGACCATCGAACGGTTCGTCCACGCCGACGAACTTCACGTCGAACCATCCGGAACTCCCCTGCCCATCCACGACCAGGTGGCTGCGGCGGCCGCCGCGTTCCCTGGTCTGACGGTCACCGGCCTACGGCCCGCGGCCAACGGCACCGATTCGACCAGGGTCTACATCTCCGATCCAGCCCTGGACGACGAACACCGGCGCGCCGTGTTCGTGGACCCGTACACCGGCCGGGTACTCGGCGACGAGGTCACCTGGTTCGGCTACCTGCCGCTGAGCACCTGGCTCGATGGGCTGCATCGCCACCTGAATCTTGGTGAGCCGGGTCGCATCTACAGCGAGATCGCGGCGTCCTGGCTGTGGGTGGTCGCACTCGGCGGGCTCTACCTATGGGTGGCTCGTGCCGCCCGGCAACGCGTCCGCACCGGGCGGGTCCGGCTGCTGACGGTCGACCGCCGCGCCGCCGGCCGATCCCGCACGCTCAACTGGCACGGCGCGACCGGCGTGTGGCTGCTGGCCGCGCTGCTGTTCCTGTCGGCCACCGGGATCACCTGGTCCACATACGCCGGGGCGCACGTGACCGAACTCCGCTCGGCACTGAATTGGGAACGCCCACAGCTTGATTCGGCGTTGCCCACCGCCGGAACCGAGATCCCGGACTCCGCTATCGATCATGACGCGGTGGTGCGAGCGGCGCAGTGGGCCGGCGTGCATTTCCCGGTCGAGATCACGCTGCCCAGCGCGCCCGGCGAGGGCGTCGCCGTCACCGAGATCGACAAGCCCTACCGATTGACCACCAATGCCGCGACGGTCGACCCGGCCGATCTGACGGTCACCAGCACCGTCGACTACTGGCGCGACTACTCGCTGATGGCCAAGTTGGCCGACTGGGGCATCCGCGCCCATATGGGCTTCTTGTTCGGGCTTCTCAACCAGCTACTTCTGTTCGGCGTCGCGGTCGGCCTGGTCGCGGTCATCGTTCACGGCTACCGAATGTGGTGGCAACGCCGGCCGACACGTGGCACCGACTGGGCGGTGGGCCGGCCACCCAGTCGTGGCGCGCTGCGCCGGTTGCATCCCGCGGGGATCGCGTTACTGGCCGCCGGCACGTTGGCGGTCGGCTGGTTCCTACCGCTGCTGGGCATCCCGCTGGCGGGATTCCTGGTCGCAGACATCGCGATCGGCATGATGCGGCGCCGGAGATGACCGTCAGCTGTGCCGGGCGCCGATCCAGTGCAGCAGATCGTGCACGGTCTCGTCCTCGAGCCGGTAGCAGACCTGCCGCCCGACGCGCTCGCTGCCGACCCAGCCCTGCTGACGCAGCACCCGCAGCGCCTGCGAGACCGCATTCTCCGAACGGTTCAGCGCGGCCGCCAGATCGCTGACGCAGATACCGGGTGCGCGGTGCAGGCTGAGCAGGATCTCCAGGCGATGCGGATCGGACAGCAGGTCGAAGCGCTGCGCCCACCCGGCCGTGTCGACGTCGGTCAGCGCTGTGGTGGCCCTGTGCACCTGGTCCGCGCCGGCGTTCATGGTCCGAATCTAGTCCAGGAACCCGTGCAACAGGGCAGCCGAACCGCCGACGTGGCTGCACATCGCCGAACCGGCCGCCTCGGCGTCCCCGGCCAGGATGGCGATGACGATGGCCTCGTGCTGCTCGTTGGAGTGCGCGATGTTGCGCGCCAGCAGCGGGATCTGGTCCAGCAGCGCGTTCAGGCGCATCCGGTTCTCGGCCACCAGCGGCACCAGCGAGGGCGACCCGGCGGCCTCGGCGACGGCCAGGTGCAGCCGGGAGTCCAGCCGCCGGTAGTCGTCGAGGCCCGCGTCGCGGACATCGGCCAGCCGCGACCACAGCCCCTCCCGTTCGGCGGCGGTCAGGGTCCGGGTGGCCGCCATCCGCGCGGCACCCACCTCGAGGATCTCGCGTAGCCGCAGGGCGTCGTCGATCTCCGCCCGGGTGAACCGCGGGGTGTCGGCCGACAGCGCGGGGATCTGCTCGGCCAGGAAGGTGCCGCCGTAGCGGCCGCGTTTGGACACCAGGTAACCCGCATCGGCCAGGCTCTTGATCGCCTCGCGGACCGTGTCGCGCGAAACCCCCAGCCGCGCGGCCAGTTCGCGCTCGGGCGGCAGCGACTCTCCGGGAGCCAGGACACCGAGCCGGATCGTCTGCAGCAGCCGCCCCACGGTCTCCTCGAACGCGTTGCCGAGCCGCACCGGGCGCA
The DNA here is from genome assembly GCF_046330795.1 of Mycobacterium sp. GTDB lineage: Bacteria > Actinomycetota > Actinomycetes > Mycobacteriales > Mycobacteriaceae > Mycobacterium. The sequence goes on from NZ_JAXLSA010000001.1 coordinate 1,317,024, forward strand.
GCAGCGCCCCACCGGCGGGTGCGGGATCGTGGGCGGCGGTCATGGTCGGCGGTTCTACAGCGGCGTGACGTAGGCCGAGCTGATGCCGCCGTCGACCAGGAACGTCGAACCGGTGATGAACGACGAGTCGTCGGAGGCCAGGAACGCGACCGCGGCCGCCAACTCCTCCGGTTCGGCGAAGCGGCCGAGCGGGATGTGCACCAGCCGGCGCGCCGCGCGTTCGGGATCCTTGGCGAACAGTTCCTGCAGCAGCGGCGTGTTCACCGGGCCCGGGCACAGCGCATTGACCCGGATACCCTGCCGGGCGAACTGCACCCCGAGCTCCCGCGACATCGCCAGCACGCCGCCCTTGGATGCGGTGTAGGAGATCTGCGAGGTGGCCGAACCCATCACCGCGACGAACGACGCGGTGTTGATGATCGAGCCGCGCTGCGCGGGAACCATGTGCCGCAGCGCGGCGCGGCAGCACAGGTACACGCTCTTGAGGTTGATGTCCTGGACCTTCTGCCAGGCGGGCAGTTCGGTGTTCTCGATCAGGTCGTCATCCGGCGGGCTGATACCGGCGTTGTTGAAGGCGATGTCGACTCCGCCGTGCACCTTGAAAGCGGTGTCGAACAGGTTGTTCACCGCGTCCTCGTCGGCAACGTCGACCTGGACGAACGTCACGTTCAGTTCGTCGGCGACGGCCTTGCCCGTCGTCGGGTCGATGTCGCCGATGACGACGACCGCGCCCTCGGCCCGCATCCGCTTCACCGCGGCCAGGCCGATGCCGCTGGCACCGCCGGTCACGACGGCGACCTTGTCCTTGAGCCGCTGCGTCAGATCCATCTACTGCTCTCCCATCGCGAAGAAGACGTTCTTGGTCTCGGTGAAGTGTTCCGGGGCGTCCGGTCCGAGTTCGCGGCCGAGCCCGGACTGCTTGAACCCGCCGAACGGGGTGTTGTACCGGACCGACGAGTGCGAGTTGACGCTGAGGTTGCCGGCCTCGACGGCCCGCGACACCCGCAGCGCCCGGGACAGGTTGTCGGTCCAGATCGACCCGGACAGACCGTATTCGGTGGCATTGGCCAGGGCGATGGCATCGGCCTCGTCGTCGAACGGCAGCACGGCGACCACCGGCCCGAAGATCTCCTCGCTGACGGTGCGGTCGGTGCGCTGCGGGGTCAGCACGGTGGGCGCGAACCAGTAGCCGGGCCCGCTCGGGGCGGAACCCCGGAATGCAACGGGGGCGTCGTCGGGCACATAGGCGGCCACCGACTCCCAGTGCGGTCTGGACACCAGCGGGCCCATTTCGGTGTCCCGCGCGGCCGGATCCCCCACCACGACGCCCTTGACGGCCGGCTCGAGCAATTCCATGAACCGGTCATAGACGTTGCGCTGCACCAGGATCCGGCTGCGCGCGCAGCAGTCCTGCCCCGCGTTGTCGAACACGCCGTAGGGCGCCGTGGCGGCCGCCTTCTCCAGATCGCAGTCGTCGAAGACGATGTTGGCGCTCTTGCCGCCCAGTTCCAGCGTGACCCGCTTGATCTGCTTGGCCGCCCCCGCCATGACCTGCGTGCCGACCTCGGTGGATCCGGTGAACACCACCTTGCGGACGTCGGGGTGAGTGACGAAGCGGTCCCCGATCACCGATCCGCGGCCCGGCAGCACCTGGAAGAGGTCCGGGTCCAGGCCGGCCTCGACGGCGAGCTCGCCGATGCGCAGCGTGGTCAGCGGGGTCCATTCGGCGGGTTTGACCAGCACGGCATTACCGGCCGCCAGGGCAGGCGCGAACCCCCATGACGCGATCGGCATCGGGAAGTTCCACGGCGTGATGATCCCGACCACCCCGAGCGGCTCGTGGATGGTCACGTCGAGGCCACCGGACACCGGAATCTGCTTGCCGCTCAACCGTTCCGGGGCCGCCGCGTAATACTGGAGCACATCGCGTACGTGGCCGGCCTCCCATTCGGCGGCGCTGATGGGGTGCCCGGAATTGGCCACTTCCAGCTCGGCCAACTCGTCGACGTGGGCGTCGACGACGGCCGCGAACGACCGCAGCGCGGCGGCCCGCTCGGCGGGTGCCGCCGCGGCCCAGCGCTTCTGGGCCGCCGTGGCGCGGGCCACCGCGTCGTCGACGGCGTCGAGACCGAGACGGTCGACGGTGCGCAGCACCTCCTCGGTGGCCGGATTGATCACCTCGGTGACCATGCTGGACGTGCTCACTCAGATCCTTTCCGTCGTGTGGTCGCGCGCCGCGGCCACCAGGCCGGCGAACAGCCGCAGATCGTCGAGGCGTTCCTCCGGATGCCATTGCACCGCAACGCAGAAGCCGTCCCCGGACTGCGGATCTGCCTCGATGGCTTCCACCACCTCGTCGGCCGCATCCGTGGCGGCCACGATCAGCCCGTGCCCGAGGCCCGCGATGGCCTGGTGGTGGTAGCACTGCGCCTGCGTCGACTCCCCCACCAGGGCGGCGAGCCGGGTGCCGGGCACGGTGCGGATGGTGGACGTGCTGAACACCGCGTTGCCCGCGTGGTGTCCGGTGTGGCCGAGGCCGTCGGGCAGGTGCTGATGCAGCGTGCCGCCGAGTGCCACGTTGAGCACCTGGGCCCCGCGGCAGATGCCCAGCACCGGCAGCCGGCGTGCCAGGGCCCCGCGCAGCAGGGCGAACTCCCAGGCGTCCCGAACCCGGTCGGGCTCATCGGTTTTGCGGTGTTTGACGTGGCCGTAGGCGGCGGGGTCGACGTCGCGCCCGCCGGTCAGGATCAGTCCGTCGAGCCCGTCCAGAACGCGTTCGACGATCTCGTCGTCGACCGGCTGGGGCGGCAGCAGCGTCGCGATGCCGCCGGCCAGGGTCACCCCCTCGAGGTAGATCGCGGGCAGGAACGCCGCCGGGACATCCCACACCCCGGACCGGGCCTGCTGCAGGTAGGTGGTCACACCGATCACCGGACGACCCCCGCGAGCAGACGCAAATAGCCCGGAATCGGCCTCGTTCGAGGGGCCTTTGCGTCTGCTCGCGGCAGGGTCAGAGGCGTTCAAAGCCGCGCACCCTCTCCCAGTCGGTCACCGCGGAATTGAACGCGTCGAGTTCCACGCGGGCGTTGTTCAGATAGTGGTCGACGACGTCGTCGCCGAACGCGGCGCGGGCCACTGCCGACCCGTCGAACAACGCGGCCGCCTCGGCCAGCGTGGTCGGAAGTCGTTGCGCCGAACCGGTATACGCGTTCCCGACGCACGGCTCCCCGAGCTCGAGACCGTTCTCGATGCCGTGCAGGCCACCGGCGATCAACGCCGCGACAGCCAGGTAGGGGTTGACGTCGCCGCCGGGGGCGCGGCACTCCATCCGCATCCCGTGGCCGTGGCCGACCACCCGCAGCGAGCAGGTCCGGTTGTCCATACCCCAGGCAATCGCGGTGGGCGCGAAGCTGCCGTCGACGAATCGCTTGTAGGAGTTGATGTTCGGCGCGTAGAACAGGGTCAGCTCACGCAACGTCGCGATCTGGCCGGCCACGAAGCTGCGGAACATGGCCGACATCCCGAACGCGTCGTCGCCATCGGCAAAGACAGCCGAACCGTCGATTCCCCGAAATGAGATGTGCACGTGGCAGCTGTTGCCTTCGCGCTCATCGTATTTCGCCATGAAGGTCAGCGACTGGCCGTGCTGATCGGCGATCTCCTTGGCACCGTTCTTGTAGATGGTGTGGTTGTCACAGGTCACCAGGGCGTCGTCGTAGCGGAACGCGATCTCCTGCTGGCCGAGGTTGCATTCGCCCTTGACGCCCTCGCAGTACATGCCGGCGCCCTCCATGCCGCGCCGGATGTCGCGCAGCAGCGGTTCCATCCGCGTCGATGCGAGCATCGCGTAGTCCACGTTGTAGTCGCTGGCCGGGGTCAGATCCCGGTACCGGGCCCGCCACGCGTCCCGGTAGGTGTCGTCGAACACCATGAACTCCAGCTCGGTGCCGACAAAGGCACGCAACCCCGCCCGGTCGAGGCGATCCAGCTGGGCGCGCAGGATGGTCCGCGGCGCGGGCCGGACCGGCACACCGCCGTGGAACGACAGGTCGGCCATCACCAACGCGGTGCCCGGCAACCACGGCAGCAGCCGCAGGGTGGCGAAGTCGGGGGTCATCACCATGTCGCCGTAGCCGGTCTCCCAGCTGCTGATGGCGTAGCCGTCGACGGTGTTCATGTCCACGTCCACGGCCAGCAGGTAGTTGCAGCATTCGGCGCCGTGGGCGGCGACGTCCTCGACGAACAGCCGGGCCGACACCCGCTTGCCGGTCAGCCGGCCCTGCATGTCGGCGAACGCGACGATGACGGTGTCGACCTGACCCGCCGCGACCAGGGAATGCAGATCGGACAACGTCAGCATCGCGGTTCTCTTCCCATCCGTTCCCACCCGTCCTTCCCCCGCCGAGTCAACCATTGGACGGCCGCCGCTCGCCGGCGTCCCTGCACAGATTTACACAACCGTCACTCCAAAGGTAGGACAGCCGACCAATAGCGTCCTATTCTGCCCTGAGACCCACCCATGGATCAGGCAGGAGAACGCTGTGCCCGAAGGCCACGAACTGCTCGACGAGGACGAACAGCACCTCGCCAAACTCGGCTACGCCCAGGAACTGCACCGCTCCTGGTCGGGCTTCTCGAACTTCGCCATCTCGTTCTCGATCATCTCGATCCTGGCCGGCTGCTTCACGTCCTTCGGCCTCGGCTGGAACAACGGCGGGCCCGCCGCCATCGCGTGGGGCTGGCCGTTGGTCTCGATCTTCATCCTGGTCATCGGGCTCTGTATGTCCGAGCTGGTGTCGGCGTTCCCGACCTCGGGCGGAATCTACTGGTGGGCAGCCAAACTCGGCGGGCCGAAGGCCGGCTACTACACCGGCTGGCTCAACCTGATCGGCCTGATCGCGATCCTGGCCTCGGTGGCCTACGGCTGCGCCACCTTCCTGGACCTCACCCTCGGCACGTTCAGCGAGACCTGGCTGGCCGGCTACAGCCTCACCCGGACCTTCCTGCTGTTCGTCGCGATCCTGGTGATCTCGGCGACCATCAACATCTTCTCGAGCCATCTGCTGGCGGTGCTCAACAACATCTCGGTGTGGTGGCACGTCGCCGGCGCGGCCGCGGTGATCCTGATCCTGTTCCTGGTGCCCGCACAGCACGCGAGCTTCTCCGACGTGTTCGCCAAGACGATCAACAACAGCGGGATGTTCGGCGGCTCGACGTCCGGGTGGGGTTGGCTGCTGTTCGTGCTGCCGATCGCGGCGATCCTGACGCAGTACACGATCACGGGCTACGACGCGTCGGCGCATCTGTCGGAGGAGACCAAGAGCGCGGCGGACGCGGCCGCCAAGGGCATCTGGCGGTCCATCTTCTACTCGGCGCTCGGCGGCTGGATCCTGCTGCTGAGCTTCCTGTTCGCGGTACAGGACCCTGACGGGGTGTCGACGGGCGGCGGCGCGGTGGTCACGATCTTCAACCAGGCCCTGCCGCAGAACATGGTGGTGCTGGTGTTGTTCATCTCGACCGCCGGCCAGTTCTTCTGCACCACGGCCTGCCAGACCAGCGCGTCGCGCATGCTCTTCGCATTCAGCCGCGACCGCGCCGTGCCCGGCCATCAGCTGTGGTCGAAGATCAACGCCAACCGCGTTCCGGCGCCGGCCGTGATCGTCACCGCGGCGCTGGCCGCCCTCATCACACTGCCCGCCCTGGTCAAGGTGGACATCAACGGTGCACCCGTCCCGGTGGCGTTCTTCGCTGTGGTGTCGATCGGTGTGGTCGGGCTGTACCTGTGCTTCGCGGTGCCGATCTTCCTGCGCTGGCGGATGGGCGACTCATTCACCGTCGGCAAGTGGAACCTGCGCGGGCACCACCGGTGGATGGCCCCGGTGGCCGTCATCGAGATCGTCATCACCTCGGCCATCGCGATGTTCCCCACCTCCTCCGGCGGCGTTCCGTGGGGCGACGCGTTCGAATGGAAGTACGTGAACTACACCCCGCTGCTGGTGGGCGGCGTGTTGATCCTGCTCTACATCTACTGGCACGTCTCGGTGAAGAAGTGGTTCAAGGGCCCGATCAAGCAGGTCGAACTGGCCGGTGACCAGCTGAAACCCGGATAGACCCCCGCAATAGGCCCACCCGCGGGTGGGCCCCGCGCCCCTCGTGCTGCTGCCGGGGGGCGCGGTCTTGTCGGCGCCCCTCGCATGTGACCCGTCTCTCGGCGACGTTTGAGCAGGCCACGGGGGTGGTACAAGGCCACACATGTGTGGAGCCTGCGGGGAGCTCCGGCTCGATGGCCGAGTACCCGACGTCAGTGCCGTGGCCACGATGGCCGAGACGATGGTGGACCGCGGTCCCGACGGAGCCGGGGTGTGGTCGGCCGGGCGGGTGGCCCTCGGACATCGCCGGCTCAAGATCATCGACCTGTCCGAGGCGGGCGCGCAGCCCATGGTCGATCCCGAGCTGGGCCTGGCTATCGCCTGGAACGGCTGCATCTACAACTACCCACTGCTGCGGGCGGAGCTGAGCGGCCACGGCTACCGGTTCTTCTCGCACAGCGACACCGAGGTCCTGCTCAAGGCCTACCACCACTGGGGCGATAAGTTCGTCGATCACCTGGCCGGCATGTTCGCCTTCGCGATCGTCGAGCGCGACAGCGGGCGGGTCCTGCTGGGCCGCGACCGGCTCGGGATCAAGCCCCTGTACCTGAGCGAGGACGCCCGCCGGGTGCGCTTCGCCTCCTCCCTGCCGGCCCTGCTCGACGGCGGCGACGTGGACACCCGCATCGACACGGCCGCGCTGCACCACTACCTGAGCTTCCATTCCGTGGTGCCACCACCGCGCACCATCCTGCGCGGCGTGACCAAGGTGCCCCCGGCGACCCTGATCGCGTTCGAGCCGGACGGCCGGCGCGTGCAGACCACCTACTGGGCCCCCGACTTCACCCGCCGCGCCGAACATGCCGACTGGTCCGAAAAGGATTGGGAGGAAGCGATTCTCGGCGCACTGCGGGTGGCGGTGCAGCGCCGGCTGGTCGCCGACGTGCCGGTGGGCTGCCTGCTGTCGGGCGGGGTGGATTCCAGTCTGATCGTCGGCCTGCTCGCCGAAGCCGGCCAGCACGGGCTGCAGACGTTCTCGATCGGCTTCGAATCGGTGGGCGACGTCGCCGGTGACGAGTTCGTCTACTCCGACATCGTCGCCAAGCACTTCGGCACCGACCACCACCAGATCCGGATCGACACCGCACGCATGCTGCCCGCGCTCGACGGCGCCATCGGCGCCATGAGCGAACCGATGGTCAGCCACGACTGCGTGGCGTTCTACCTGCTGTCCCAGGAGGTCTCCAAGCACGTCAAGGTGGTCCAATCGGGTCAGGGCGCCGACGAGGTGTTCGCCGGCTATCACTGGTACCCCCCGCTCGCCGAACCCGGTGCCGCGAGCCTCGCGGGTGCCGTCGCCGCCTACCGCGCGGCCTTCTTCGACCGCGACGACGCCGGCGTGCACGGGTTGCTGAACCCGGCGTTCCAACACGAGGGCGACCCGAGCGGCGAGCTGCTCACCGAACACTTCGGGCGCCCCGGCGCGGCCACCGGTGTCGACCGCGGACTGCGGCTGGACACCGCCGTGATGCTGATCGACGACCCGGTCAAACGGGTGGACAACATGACGATGGCCTGGGGACTCGAGGGCCGGGTGCCGTTCCTCGATCACGAACTCGTGGAACTGGCCGCCACCTGCCCGCCGGAGCTCAAGATCGCCCACGGCGGCAAGGGGGTGCTCAAAGAGGCTGCGCGACAGGTGATTCCCCATGACGTGATCGACCGGCCCAAGGGATACTTCCCGGTACCGGCGCTGACCCATCTGCAGGGACCGTACCTGGACCTGGTCCGCGAGGCGCTCTACGCGCCGGCCGCCAAGGAGCGTGGGCTGTTCTCCGCCAGCGCCGTCGAGCATCTGCTGGCCGACCCGAACGGCCGGCTGACGCCGCTGCGCGGCAACGAGCTGTGGCAGATCGCGCTGCTCGAGTTGTGGCTGCAGAAGCACGACATCACCGGGCCGGCGGCATGACCACCGAGCACCACACCGAGGCCATCACCCTCGCCCTGCACGAGGATTCACCCGCGCACCTGGTGGCCGCGATGGCCGACGACGTGATCCTCGAACTCGGCTGGGGCCGACTGGTTTTCGGCCAGACCTTCGCCGACCCGCAGAAGCTGGCCGACGTGCTGGCGGCCGAGGGCCCGGGCCGTCGCGACATTTGCATGTACGCCCGCGAGGCCCACGTCCTGGTGGCGCGCGCCCCGCAGGAGCTCTTCATCGACCCGAGTTACACCTACCGGTTGCGCTTCAACGACCAGGAGGACGCCGACGCTGCCGTCCCGGGTCCGGCCGGCTTCCGGGTGCGCAGCCTGACCGCAGCTCCTGACGCCGACGAGATCAACCGGGTCTACGTGCGGTGCGGCATGGTGCCCGCCCCCACCGCCGTCATCTGGGACAACCACCGGAACAACGATGCCGTGGAGTATCTGATCGCCGAGCGCGACGACCCCGACGGCGGCGGCGCGGTCCTCGGGGTCGTCACCGGCGTGGACCACGAGCGACTGTTCGGCGACCCCGAGGGCGGCTCGAGCCTGTGGACGCTGGCCGTCGACCCCGCCGCCGGCGCGCCCGGCGTCGGGGCCGCACTGACCCACGCGCTGGCGGCCATCTTCCGCGAACGCGGCCGGGCCTATCTGGATCTGTCTGTGGCACACGACAATACGGCGGCCATCGGGCTCTACGAGAAGCTCGGCTTCAGCCGGGTGCCGGTCCTGGCCGTCAAGCGCAAGAACGCGATCAACGAACCGCTGTTCACCACCGCACCCGAAACCGTCGACGATCTCAATCCGTACGCGCGGATCATCGCCGACGAAGCGCTGCGCCGCGGCATCCGCGTCGAGGTGCTCGACGCGGAGACCGGTGAGATGCTCCTGTCGCACGGCGGCCGCAGCGTGATCACCCGCGAATCGCTGTCGGAATTCACCTCGGCGGTGGCCATGAGTCGCTGCGACGACAAGCGGCTGACCCGCCGCATCGTCAGCGGTGCCGGCGTGACCGTACCGCGCGGCCGGCTGGCCACCTTCGACTCCGCCGACCACGATTTCCTGGCCGACGTCGGCGAGGCCGGTGTGGTCGTCAAACCGACCCGGGGTGAACAGGGCAAGGGCATCACCGTCGGCGTGCGCTCGGGGCCGGATCTGGACGACGCGCTGGCCCGCGCCCGCGCCGAGCACCCGGAAGTGCTGATCGAACAGCGCTGCGACGGCGACGACCTGCGGCTGGTGGTCATCGACGGCCACGTGGTGGCGGCCGCGCTGCGGATGCCCGCCGAGGTGACGGGCACCGGCTCGCACTCGGTGGCCGAGCTGATCGAGGCGCAGAGCCGGCGCCGGGCCGCGGCCACCGGCGGCGAGTCCCGGATCCCGCTGGACGACGTGACCGAGGCGACCGTCCGCGAGGCCGGCTGGGCACTGGACGACATGCTGCCCGAGGGTCGCCGGCTGCGGGTCCGCCGGACCGCGAACCTGCACCAGGGCGGCACCATCCACGATGTCACCGCCCAGGTGAACCCCGAGCTGCGCCGGGTGGCCGTCACCGCCGCCGAGGCCATCGGCATCCCGGTGACGGGGATCGACCTGCTGGTGCCCGACGTCACCGGCGAGGAGTACGTGTTCATCGAGGCCAACGAGCGGCCCGGACTGGCCAATCACGAACCGCAGCCGACGGCCGCGGCGTTCGTCGACTTCCTGTTCCCCGGGCGTCCCGGGCTGCCGCAGGCCTGGACGCCGGAGCAGCCACCGCTCTGACGGCGTCACCAGGTGCTGGTGCGCATGACCACCTCGGCGGCGAACTGCGCCGTCGACTCGGCGGCGTTGCGCCGGCCCAGCATGTCGACCACCCGGAAATCGCCGTACACGTAGCGCTGGCTGGCCATCGCGATCGCCCGGGCCGCCGGGGTGCTGACCAGGGCGGTGGTGTTCATCTCGACCGGCGGGCAGTTCGGGTCCCGGATCCTGCCCTCGTGGTCGGGCACCGCGGGGTGGCCGCGGTCGATGGCCACCAGCGCGGTGAACCGGTCCAGCCGGTGGGCGGCCAGCTGCCAGGCCAGTTCGGCTCCGGCGCGGTCACCGACGATCACCGCCCAGCGCACCCCGACCGTGTCGAGCATGCCGAGCACCGCCTCGGGCGACAGCCGCGGGTCCGCCCCGATGACGACCGTGCGCAGCGACGCGGTGTGCAGGCGGTCGCAGACCGCGTCGTAGGCGGCCACGGCCTGTTCGGCCGCACCCAGGAGCAACACCGCCGGGCTGTGTTCCGGGCCTGTCACACCGACGGGGACCGGATAACCATCAACGGTCATCATCGTCGAGACCACCGGGCCACGCTACCGCCCGCCATCGCGGTGCGGAGCCGTTTCAGGCGGCCCGCATCCGTTGCACCTGCCGGCCGACCACGTCGGTAAAGGTTTGCGGCAGCGTCGCTTTGACCGGGATGGCCGGATCCTCGGTAGGGAAGACGACGCCGAACACCGCGTACCGGCCGACGTTGGCGAACGCCATGTAGACGCTGCTCTGCCGGCCGGCCAGGTCCATCGTCTGCCGATAGATCAGGGTCCCGTCGTTCGACGGCAACAAGGTGGTGGTGATGGGGATGCCGGCGGATTGCGCGTCGAAGAAGGTCTCGAAGTGCTCGCACCGGGTGGCGGTGGCCGCCAGCGCGTCGAGGTCCAGCGACCACGACAGCACCGCCATCTGCAGGTGTGCGCCGTCGTAGGACACCGCGTATTTCGCGGCGCTGCCCGGACCGCGTTCAGCCGACTTCGCGATCACGTCGGTCAGGGCGTTCGCGCAGCCCGGCGGTTTGGACAGCATCGACGGTGGGGAGCCGGCACCGTCCGGGGCACCGGGATCCTCCCGGATCTGGTCGAATTGCACGCCGGCCGGGAAGTCGGCCTCGGTCAGCAGCATCTTCTGCAGGACGGCGCCCGGCCAGGTGGGGGTGCCGGGTACCACGGTGCCGCAACCGATCATGACGGACAGGGCCCCGGTGACCGCGCACCACGCCAACCACCGCCGGGTTCGGCGAGCGGTTCGGTTCCGCGAGCACGAGGCCCGGCGATGCGTCCGTGGCCGGGTTCGGCGAGCGGTTCGGTTCCGCGAGCACGAGGCCCGGCGATGCGTCCGTGGCCGGGTTCGGCGAGCGGTTCGGTTCCGCGAGCACGAGGCCCGGCGATGCGTCCGTGGCCGGATCATGGCCTCAGGTTAGGCGATCCAGCGCCGTGGTGATCGTCGGCCGCGGTGGGGCGCCGCTGTCGATCAGGCCCATGATCGCCCCGACGTCGACGTGGGTGTCCAGCAGGTCGGCCAGGATGTCCAGCTGCGCGTCGCGGCGGCCCGGTACGTCGGTGTCGGTGGCGACGGCGAAGGCCGTCCGGCCGGCGGCGACCGCGGCGGCCATCAGCCAGTCCCGGCGCAGCGCGTTGTTGTCCAGCAGGCCGTGCCAGTGCGTGCCGAACACCGGCCCGCACCGCAGCCCGATCCCCAGCCAGTCGTCGGCGCCGGCCCGGGTGAGTTGGCCGTGGTGGATCTCGTAACCGATGAGCGCCCCGGTGTGCCGGACCAGTGTCTTCTCCGGCGCGAAAGTGATGTCGGCATCGAGCAGGCCCAGTCCGTCGACGGTGCCGATCCCCGACTCCACGTCATCGTCGATGCGTCGGCACAGCATCTGGAACCCGCCGCAGACGCCGAGCACGGTGCGCCCCGCCGCGGCATGCGCGGCGACGGCGGCGTCCAGCCCACGCGCCCGCAGCCACGCCAGGTCCGACACCGTGGCCCTGGTGCCCGGCAGCACGACGATGTCGGCGTTCGCCAGGTCGGCGGCATGGTGCACCCACCGGACCGTCACACCCGGTTCGCAGGCCAGGGCCTCCACATCGGTGGTGTTGGACAACCGGGGCAGCCGGATCACCGCGACGTCGAGCCCGGCCCGTCCGCGTGGCGGCTGCGGCACCCCGACCGCGCGCCCGACGGCCACCGACAGCGAGTCCTCGGTGTCCAACCACAGGTCGTCGCGGTAGGGCACGACGCCGTAGGTGGGACGCCCGGTCAGTTCCTCGAGCCGGCGCAGACCCGGTGCCAGCAGGGCGGGGTCGCCGCGGAACTTGTTCACCAGAAAGCCGGCGATCAGCGCCTGATCGGCCGGCTCGAGCACGGCGACGGTGCCGAAGAAGTGCGCCAGCACACCGCCGCGGTCGATGTCGCCGACGATCAGCACCGGCAGATCGGCGGCGCGGGCCAGGCCCATGTTTGCCAGATCCGTTGCGCGCAGGTTGATCTCGGCCGGCGAACCAGCGCCCTCGCAGATGACGACGTCGAATTCGCTTCGCAGCGAGGACAATTCGTCGGCAATGAGGGACGATAGGTACTCCCGATGGGTGATGTAGTCCGCGGCGCGCACCTGCCCCACCGCCCGCCCGCGCACCACCAGCTGCGAGGTCCGGTCACTGCCCGGCTTGAGCAACACCGGGTTGAAGCGGGTGTGCGGCGCCAGCCCGGCGGCGGCGGCCTGCATCGCCTGCGCCCGGCCGATCTCACCGCCGTCGACGGTCACCGCCGAGTTGTTGGACATGTTCTGCGCCTTGAACGGCGCCACCCGGATTCCCTTGCGCGCCAACAGCCGGCACAGGCCGGCCGCCACCATCGACTTGCCGGCGTCGGAAGTGGTTCCCGCGACCAGCAGCGCGCCGCTCACCATTGCCCCGCGAGCAGACGCAAACGCCCCTCATTTCCGCGCGAAACCTCCACCTTTGCGTCTGCTCGCGGAGGGAGGAGGGTCACGGCAGGGTCAGGATCTCGGCGCCGTCGTCGGTGACCACCAGCGTGTGCTCGAACTGCGCGGTCCACTTCTTGTCCCGGGTGGCCACGGTCCAGCCGTCGTCCCAGATCTCGTAGTCCAGCGAGCCCAGGTTGATCATCGGCTCGATGGTGAACGTCATCCCGGGTTCGATCACGGTGTCCACCGACGGCTGGTCATAGTGCAGCACCACCAGGCCGTTGTGGAAGGTGGTGCCGATGCCGTGCCCGGTGAAATCGCGAACCACGTTGTAGCCGAACCGGTTTGCGTAGGCCTCGATCACCCTTCCGATGACCGACAGCTGCCGTCCGGGCTTGACGGCCTTGATGGCCCGCATGGTGGCCTCGTGCGTGCGCTCGACCAGCAGCCGGTGTTCCTCGGAGACGTTGCCGGCCAGGAAGGTGGCGTTGGTGTCGCCGTGCACCCCGTCGAGGTAGGCGGTGACGTCGATGTTGACGATGTCGCCGTCCTCGATCACCGTCGAGTCCGGGATGCCGTGGCAGATGATCTCGTTGAGCGACGTGCAGCAGGATTTCGGAAATCCTTTGTAACCCAGCGTCGACGGGTAGGCCCCGTGGTCGAGCATGTACTCGTGGGCCACGCGGTCCAGGTGATCGGTGGTGACGCCCGGGGCCACCGCCCGGCCGGCCTCGGCCAGCGCGCGGGCGGCGATCCGGCCGGCGACGCGCATCTTCTCGATCACCTCGGGTGACTGCACCCAGGGCTCGGTGCCCTCCTTGACGGTGGGCTGCCACGCGTATTCGGGCCGGGGTATCGCCTTGGGCACCGGCAGCGTCGGGGACAGCTCTCCGGGAGCCAGGGCGGTGCGAACGGACATGCCCACCAGCGTAACTTCCCGCCGGGCTCGGCATGCGGGCCGTCACGGCGGTCGGAGAATCCCAATCTCACTACGGGAGAGGACTGCTACCGTCATGCCGGTGACCGAGTCGATCCACCTGTTGCACCAGCTCAACTACCGCACGGTCGTGGAGACCGACGACCGGGTGGTCATGGAGATGGACAACCGGCCGGACCTGGTCAACGTGCGCGGGGCCATCCAGGGTGGGCTGCTGGCCACCCTCATCGACATTGCCGCCGGCATCCTGGCGGGACGCCACGTCGGCGCGGACCGGGACGTCACCACCGCCGACCTGCACATCAACTATCTGGCCCCGGTGGTCGTGGGGCCCGCCCGCGCGGAGGCGACCATCGTGCGGGCCGGCCGGCGGCTGATCGTGACCGCCGTCGACGTCACGGACGTCGGGCGGGACCGGCTGGCGTGCCGCGCCACCCTGAGCTTCGCGGTTCTCGATCGGCGCTGAGCCCGTGACGGACCTCGACCCGGCGCCCCAATCCCGACCCCCTTCTTCCGCGAGCGGCCGTGTCTGTACGCGACACGCCGGGGCGGACCGTACAAACCCGGACGCTCGCGAAGAAAGCCGGGGCGCATGAACCGCTTCGACCCCGCCACCCTGATCGCCCAGGCCCAGGACGCGGCCGGCAGCGACGACTTCGGCGATTTCGGTTGCGGCACCTCATGGCAGGACGGGCTCGGGTTGCTCACCGACGGCCTGGCGCACCAGGCGCGGCTGTCGCCGCTGGGCGTCGAGATCGCCTGCGGCGACATCCAGCGGGCTCTGGTGAACCGGCTGCAGATCGTCGCCCACCGGACCGCGAACCCCGCGGTGGCCGACGGTCCCATCACGCAGCCCATCGTCATCGTCGGGCAGCCCCGCACCGGGACCACCATTCTCTACGACCTGCTGGCCCAGGACCCCGACCTGCGGCCGCCGCTGACGTGGGAGGTCGACCACCCTTGTCCCCCACCGCAACCCGAGACCTACCACGGCGATCCGCGGATCGCCGAGACCCAGGCCACCCTGGAGGCCTCCGAGCTGATCATCCCCGGCTTCCTGAAGTTCCACCCGATGGGTGCGCTGGTGGGCCAGGAGTGCGTGCGGATATTCGCCAGCGAGTTCACCTCGATGATCTTCGGCGTGCAGTACCGGTTGCCGGACTACTACCGCTGGCTGCTGCACGACGCCGACCATGCCGGCGCCTACCGGTTCCACCGAATCTTCCTGCAGCACCTGCAATCCGGGGTGCCCGGGCAGTGGCTGCTGAAGTCGCCGGCACATCTGTGGCAGCTCGACGCCCTGCTGGCCGAGTACCCGGACGCCCTGATCGTCCAGACCCACCGCGACCCGCTCAACGTCATCTCCTCCATCACCGCGCTGACCGCGTTGCTGCGCCGGATGGCCTCCGACGACGTCGATCCGGCCGAGTGTGCGGCGCAGTCCTACGAGGAGATCACCGTCGGTCTGGACCGCTCGATGTCGTTGCGGGACAAGCTTTCCGACGACCGGGTGATCGACGTGCTGTTCTCCGACTTCATGCGCGACCCGTTCGCCACCATCGCGGCGGTGTACCGGCGGCTGGGCCGCGAGCTGAGCCCCGAAACCGAGGCGCGGATGCGCGACTTCCTGGCCGGCCACCCCGGCGACGGCGGGGGCGGCCGCTACACGTGGGCCGACACCGGCCTCGATGCCGGCGAGGTGCGTGAGCGGGTCAGCGCCTATCAGCAGCGCTACGGGGTGCCGACGGAGGAACTGCGCTGAGGATGCCGCTCAGTTCAAGCGGCGCAGCGCCCGTTCGGCGATCCGCCGGCCGAGCCGGGACCGCCGCGGACCTCGGATGTCGACCGATCCCCAGGTGACCTTGCCGGTGAGCACGACGTGCGGCCTGCCCTCGGGGGGCTGGATGATCCGGTGGTCGCGCGCGCTGCCGACGATCACCTCGACGTCGTCGATGGATGCGCTGGCGCCGTCGGGCAACCGCAGATCCAGGGAGCCGAACTTGAGGTCCAGCTCGATGACGACGATCGGGCCCGCAAACCGCGCGCGGGTCAGGTCGAGATCCACCGAACCCATCCGGCGCACCAGCGTCAGCCGGGTGGGAACCATCCACTCGCCCCGGCGCTCCAGGGAACCCAGGACGCCGCGCAGCTCGAGGTGGTCGGTGGCCGACGTCACGATGGCGCCCGGACCGGGCAGGTCGTCGACCAGTGCGTCGAGTTCGTCGCGCATCCTGGCCGTGGCCACCCGGATGGACCGGTCCTCGAACTCACCGATGTCGAGCAGCCCGAGGGCGACGGCGTTGTGCAACCGGCGCAGGGTGCCGTTGCGGTCGGCGTCCGAGACGCGCATGGGGACGGGTTCGAGGCTGGACATGGCGCGGTCCAGTCTACGGCCGCGGTCGCGGCACTCGACCCGTCAGGCCAGGTAGCCGGGGGGCAGTGCGTCGAACATCACCTTGGTCATCCGCACCGCGTACTCCGAGCTGCCGCCGCCGACGATCAGCGAAGCGAACGCCAGATCCCCGCGGTAGCCGGCGAACCAGGCGTGCGATCCGCCGGGGAACTCCGCCTCGCCGGTCTTGCCGCGGACGTCGCCGCAGTCACCGATCTCCTTGGCCGTGCCGCTGGTGACCACCATGCGCATCATCGAGCGCAGTCCGTCGAGCATGTCCGCGGCGATGGGCGCCTGCTGCTGGGCCTTGACCTCGGTGGTCCGCCCGACGATCAGGTGCGGCACCGGCGTCCGGCCGGCCGCGATGGTGGCGGCCGCCAGCGCCATCCCGAACGGGCTGGCCAGCACCTTGCCCTGGCCGAAGCCGTCCTCGGTGCGTTCGGCCAGGTCGACCGTCGGCGGGACCGATCCGGTCACCGTCGGCAGCCCGTCGATGGTGTAGTCGGCGCCGATGCCGTACTGGGCCGCGGTCTGGTTCAGTGCCCGCGGCGGCATCCGGCTGGCCAGTTCGGCGAAGGTGGTGTTGCAGGAGTTCGCGAACGCCTTGGCCATCGGTACGGTGCCCAGGTCGAACTTGTTGTAGTTCGGCACGATGCGGTGGCCGATCTCGGCCTCGCCCGGGCAGCCCAGCGGAGTGTCCGGGGTGGCCATATCGCGTTCGATCGCCGCGCCGGCGGTGACCATCTTGAAGGTCGAACCAGGCGGGTACAGGCCCATGGTCGCGGTGGGCCCGTCGGTGTCGGCGGCGGCGTTCTGCGCGACCGCCAGGATCTCCCCCGTCGACGGCTTGATGACCACCAGCATCGCCTTGCGCCACTGCCAGTCGACGGCCCGCTGGGCCGCGTCCTGCACGACGCGATCCAGCGTGATCGACACCGAGGGCGCGGCTGCGGGCTGGACATCGTTGAGGACGTCGACGTCCAGGCCGTTCTGGTTGACGCTGACCACTTCCCAGCCGGCCGCGCCGTCGAGCTGGTCGATGACGGCCTTCTTGACCTCGCCGACGATGGCGGGCGCGAAGGCCGGGTCGGTGGGCAACAGGTCGGCAATCGGGGTGACCACGACGCCGGGCCGCTGCGCGATGAGCGGCGCGATGCGGTCGTTGTCGCCCTTGTTCAGGGTGATCAGGTCCATGCGGGCGGCGGCGCTGGTCTGCTCGGCCAGCCGCTGCGGGTTGTCCAGGGTGTTGTCGAAGGGGTGCAGGGCGTCGATGACCGCGCGTGCGCTCGACATCAGCTCCGGCCCGGCGAGTTTGGCGTCCAGGCTGTAGCGATACAGGTTGCCCGGCCGCAGCACGTCGGTGCCGCCCAACTCGTTGACCGAGGCCCGTTTCGGCGCGTCGCCGCGCAGCTCCAGGGTCTGGTGGTCACCCAGCTTCGGATGCAAACCCGTTGCGGCCCAACGGACTTCCCAACGCCCCTCGTTGCGCACCATGTTCAGCTGGCCGTCGTAGGTCCAGGTCCGGTCCTTCGGCAGGTGCCAGGTGTAGCGGTAGTCGACGGTTCCGGTGTCCTCGGTGAATCCGGAGCCGAGCACCTGGGCGTCCAGGTGGGTGGCCTGCAGCCCGGCCCAGGAGGCGTTGAGCGTGTTGCGGGCGTCGTCGGGCCGGTCGGTCAGTTGCGCCGCGGCGGTGGTGTCGCCGGTGGCCAGTCGCGCGAAGAACTGTTGGGCGGTCGGGGCCGGGCCGTCGGGCCTGGGCGTGCATGCCGAGACGCCGCTGCCGATCAGGACCGCGACGGCCATGACCGAAACGTGTGTGACTGTTGATCTTATTGTGACCATTGAGGCTGATGTTAAGTCTGCGCGGGCGCCATGGCCCGCAGCGACACCCCCACACCCGATCTGTTCAGCGGTGACTGCGACCTCCACTCGGGCGATGCCGCAGTTTTCGCTGAGTCGATGGAGGCAGAGGCTCAGTCCAGCAGCACGGTGGCGAACGTGCCGACCTGGCTGAAGCCGATCCTGGCGTACGACGCTCGGGCCACGGTGTTGAAGCTGTTCACGTACAGACTGGCGATGCGTCCGCCCGCCACCACCGCGGCGGCCAGTGCGGCCGTCCCCGCCGTGCCCAGCCCGTGCCCGCGCCGGTCGGGGTGCACCCAGACGCCCTGGATCTGGCCGACGGCCGGCGATTCCGAGCCGACCTCGGCCTTGAAGATCACCTGCCCGTGTTCGAAACGCGCCCAGGCGCGGCCCGCCGCGATCAGCCCGGCCACCCGGCGCCGGTAACCCCGTCCGCCGTCGCCGAGCCGCGGGTCGATGCCCACCTCACCGATGAACATGTCGACGGCGGCCACCAGATACGCGTCGAGCTCATCGATCCGCACCCGGCGCACCGCCGGGTCGACGGCACACGCCGGCGCCGCCGACAGCGCCAGCAGCGGCTGGTTGTCCCGGACATCGCGTGCCGGACCCCAGGTGGTCTGCAGCCGCTCCCACATCGGCAGCACCAGTTCGGCACGACCGACCACCGACGAGCACCGGCGCGCCGAGCCCATTGCCTTGTCCGCGAACGCATTCAGGTCGGAGCCGCCCCCGCGCAGCGGAATGAGGTTCGCGCCGGCGTAGCACAGCGACTCGTCGGCATGCCGGCGCGTCCACAGCTCGCCGCCGATGGCGGCGGGCTCCACACCGTGATCGGCCACCCGGGCGGCCACCATGCAGGATCCGACGGGGTCGGCGTCGAGTACCCGGTTGATCGCGTCCACGTCGCGCACCAGCGACACCCGTCGTTCGTCGACAAGGCGGAACAGTGGCGGAGCCGACATGGGGAACCGATCCGTTACGTCCTGGGAGGTCGTCCTCAGCTTACGGTCACGACCGGCGCGCCGCTGGGACTTCCCCCACCATCAGCGCCCATGCCCTCCGCCAGTCGCAGGGCTTCCTCGATCAGGGTCTCCACGATCTGCGCCTCGGGGACGGTCTTGATGACCTCACCTTTGACGAAGATCTGGCCCTTGCCGTTGCCCGAGGCGACACCGAGGTCCGCCTCCCGGGCCTCGCCGGGCCCGTTGACCACGCAGCCCATGACGGCCACGCGCAGCGGAACGTCCATGCCCTCGAGGCCCGCGGTGACCTCGTTGGCCAGCGTGTACACATCGACCTGCGCGCGGCCGCACGACGGGCAGGACACGATCTCGAGACCGCGCGGGCGCAGGTTCAGCGACTCCAGGATCTGGTTGCCCACCTTGACCTCTTCGGCGGGTGGGGCACTGAGCGACACCCGGATGGTGTCGCCGATGCCGCGCGACAGCAGCGCTCCGAAGGCGACCGCCGATTTGATGGTCCCCTGGAACGCCGGGCCGGCCTCGGTGACGCCGAGGTGCAACGGATAGTCGCACTGCGCGGCCAGCAGCTCGTAGGCCGCGACCATGATGACGGGGTCGTTGTGCTTGACGCTGATCTTGATGTCGCCAAAGCCGTGCTCCTCGAACAGCGAGGCCTCCCACAGCGCGGACTCGACGAGCGCCTCGGGCGTGGCCTTGCCGTATTTCTGGAGCAGCCGGGGATCCAGCGAACCGGCGTTCACACCGATGCGGATCGGGATCCCGGCGGCGCCGGCGGCCTTGGCCACCTCGGCGACGCGGCCGTCGAATTCCTTGATATTGCCCGGGTTGACCCGCACGGCGGCGCAGCCCGCGTCGATCGCGGCGAAGATGTATTTCGGCTGGAAGTGGATGTCGGCGATCACCGGGATCTTCGACTTCTTGGCGATGATGGGCAGCGCGTCGGCGTCCTCCTGGCGCGGGCACGCCACGCGCACGATGTCGCAGCCCGAGGCCGTCAGCTCCGCGATCTGCTGCAGGGTGGCGTTGATGTCGTGGGTCTTGGTGGTGCACATGGACTGCACCGAGATGGGTGAGTCACTGCCGACGCCGACATCGCCGACCCGCAGCTGGCGGGTGGGGCGTCGGGGCGCCAGCACGGGAACCGGCGGTGCCGGCATCCCGAGGCCGATGGACGTCATGATGAAATCCTTACTGGAACAAGCGAATCGGGTTGACCACGTCGGCGGTGACGGTCAGCAGCATGTACCCGATCACGACGAACAGCACGACGTAGGTGGCGGGCATCAGCTTGAGGTAGTTGACCGGTGCGGCGGCGACCAGTCCACGGGCCCGGCGGAACATGTCGCGGACCTTCTCGTAGCAGGCGATGGCGATGTGCCCGCCGTCGAACGGCAGCAGCGGGACCAGGTTGACCGCCCCGAGCACGAAGTTCAGCTGGGCCAGGAAGAACCAGAACGCCACCCACAGGCCGTGGTCGACGGTGTCCCCGCCGATGATGGATGCACCCACCACGGAGATCGGCGTCTCGGGGTCCCGCTCGCCGCCACCGATGGCGTGCACCAGCGCGCCCACCTTGGTGGGGATCTTGGCCAGCGACTTGCCCAGTTCGACGGCCAGGTCGCCGGTGAACGCGAAGGTGGCCGGGACGGCGGTCACCGGGTTGTACTGCGTGGGCCCCGGCGGTTCGGCGGCGCTGATGCCGATGGCGCCGACGGTGGCCGGCGCGGCGGCGTCGGCCGTGGTGAAGCGCTGGGTCTGCGCGACGTCGACGGTGACGACGTGCGTCGCGCCATCCCTTTCAAAGGTGATGGGTACCGGGCCGTGCAGCGGGCGGATGGCCGCGGCCATGTCGGTGAACGTCGCGACGTCGGTGTCGCCGACCTTGACGATGGTGTCGCCGGACCGGATGCCGGCCAGCGCCGCCGGACCCGGCCCCGGCTCCGGGCACGGCCCGAACGGGTCCTGGCCCTCCTGGACGTCCTTGGTGACCTGCGGTGCGACACAAGCGGTTTGGCCGACGACGGCCGTGGTGTTGGGGTGCAGGTCGGGCAGGCCCCAGCTGATCGCGATGACGTAGAGGATCACCAGGCCGAGTACGAAGTTCATCCCGGGGCCCGCGAACAGCACCGCGACGCGCTTCCAGGTCTTCTGCTTGTACATGGCGTAGCGCTCTTCGCCGGGCTCGAGTTCCTCGACGGAGGTCATTCCGGCGATGTCGCAGAAGCCGCCCAGCGGGATGGCCTTGACGCCGTACTCCGTGCTGCCGATCTGGTTGGGCCGGTGGGTGGACCACAGAGTGGGGCCGAAACCGACGAAGTACCGTCGCACCTTCATGCCGGTGGCGCGCGCCACCCACATGTGGCCGCATTCGTGCAGCGCGACGGAGATCAGGATGCACAGCGCGAACAGCGCGATGCCGAGAGCGAACATCATCGGGCCGGGACTACCTCCTGTGAAACCGCCTGGCGAGCCCGCTGGCGGGCCCAGTCCTGCGCGTCGAGTACGTCTTCCACGGTAGCCGGTTGCGCGGCCCACCGGTCCGCAGCGTGCAACACCTCGGCGACGGTTCGGACAATGGCGGGGAACGAGATGCGGCCCTGCAGGAAGGCCTCTGCGGCTTCTTCGTTGGCGGCGTTGTAGACCGCGGTCATGCAGCCGCCCGTCGTGCCGGCCTGCCGGGCCAGGTCGACCGCGGGGAACACGTCGTCGTCCAGGGGCTCGAACTCCCAGGTGGACGCGGTGCTGAAGTCGCAGGCCACCGCGGCGCCGGGGACCCGGTCCGGCCAGCCGAGGGCCAGGGCGATGGGCAGTTTCATGTCCGGCGGGCTGGCCTGGGCAATGGTCGACCCGTCGGCGAACGTGACCATCGAGTGCACGATCGACTGGGGGTGCACCACCACGTCGATGCGGTCGTACGGGATCCCGAACAGCAGGTGCGTCTCGATCAGCTCGAGGCCTTTGTTCATCAGCGAGGCCGAGTTCAGGGTGTTCATCGGCCCCATGGACCAGGTGGGGTGCGCGCCGGCTTGTTCGGGGGTGACCGATTCCAGGGCCTGCGCGGTCCAGCCGCGGAACGGGCCGCCGGATGCGGTCAGGACCAGCCGGGCGACCTCGTCGGCGCTGCCGGAGCGCAGGCACTGGGCCAGCGCGGAGTGTTCGGAGTCGACGGGGACGATCTGGCCGGGGGCCGCGGCGGCGAGCACCAGCGGGCCGCCCGCGACCAGCGATTCCTTGTTGGCCAGCGCCAGCCGGGCCCCGCTGTGCAGGGCCGCGAGGGTGGGCTCCAGCCCCAGTGCGCCGACCAGGGCGTTGAGGACGACATCTACTCCCGCGGTCTCTTCCACGATCCGGGTGGCCGCGTCCGGGCCCGCGTGCGTCACGTCGCCGAGCCGGGCGGCGGCGTCCTGGTCGGCGACGGCGATGTTGGTCACCCCGGTGGCGGCCCGCTGGGCGGCCAGCACGTCGATATTGCCGCCGCCGGCGGCCAGGCCGACCAGCTCGAAGCGGTCCGGGTTGGCCGCGATGACCTCCAGCGCCTGGGTGCCGATCGACCCGGTGCTGCCGAGGATCAGGACCTTGCGGCGTCGTTCGGCCAGCGCGTTGGTCACTGGACCATTGTGCCGCGTATCGGGGCTTGACCGGAAAACGTGCGTTGGGGCAAAATCCTACGCCATGTCGGAAATTCCTACACAGCGTCGGAATGTGGTTCGCGAGTGGCTGCACATTCCCACCCCCGCCCCCGCCGAGGACTACGGGTTCTTCGGACCCGATTCGGTCACCTGGAAGGTGTGGAGCTATCCCACCTCGCTGTCGATCGGCTTCCAGCGTGCGGTCGTGATCGAGGAACTCGATCCCGGCCTGGTCGCCGCCGTCGACAAGACCCACGACATCTACAAGCGGCCACGCACCCGCTACGACCGGACGCTGCGCTACTTCGCGATGGTCGCCTTCGACGGCAGCGCGGCCACCGCCAAGGCCGCCGATGTCCTGGTCAAGGTGCACTCCAAGGCCATCGGCGAGGACCCCGTGACCGGCCGGCACTACGACGCCAACGACCCGGACTCCCAGCTCTGGATCCACCTGACCGCCTGGCACTCGATCCTCAAGGCCTACGAGACCTTCGGCCCGGGCCGGCTCTCCGAGGCCGAGGAACGCCAGTACTGGGCCGAGTGCGCGGTCGCGGCCGAACTGCAGACATGCGATCCCGCCGACGTCCCCCGCACCCGAGCGGGCATCCAGGCGTATTTCGAGCAGATGCGGCCGCAGCTGCTCGGGTCCGACATCGCGCGCCAGGCGATGAACCACCTGCTGCGCGCCGAGGTGATGCTGCCGCCGATGCCGCGGGTGCTGCGCCCGGCCACGCTGGTGGCCACCGCGATGATCCGGCGCGGCACCCTGGCCACCATGCCGGTCTGGATGCGCGAGATGTCCGGGCTCTACAACCGGCCGGTCGTCGAGAAAGCGCTCGACCGCGCCGTGACGCTGCCGCTGAAGGTGTCCTACCGGGTGCTCGCGATGAACACTCGGCTGCAGCTATTACTGCTGAAGCTGTTGTCGCCCAACACCGTCGAGGTCGCCGGCCGGGCCCTGCTGGGTATCGCGCCACTGGACCCGGCGACCACCACGCCGCAGGAGGCCCAGACCCGGCTCGGGTTCGACACCCCGCGCGACGCGCACCGGGAGCTGCGCGCCAAACAGCACGCCCGGGTCTTCGGCCAGGGCATCGCCCCCAGCGACGAGGGACTCGTCGAGTCGCAGCCGATCCTGGGCGCCGTTCGGTGAACCGGGCCGCCCCGACCGGGCGGGCCAAGCACCTGGGCCCGGAGCGTCGCCGCCCCCAGGTGCTCGACGCCGCGCTGGACATCGCGGCCGAACGCGGCCTGGGCGCGGTGACCATGGCGGCGATCTCCGAGCGCATGGGGGTCAGCCGGCCGGTGGTCTACGACTGCTACCCCGGCCGCGGCGAGGTGCTGGCCGCGCTGCTCGACCGTGAGAGCCAGGTGGCGATGGAGCGACTGCTGGCGATCCTGCCGCCCCTGAAGACCGGCTCGGTGGAGCAGATGTTCGTCGACGGCTTCACCTCGCTGCTCGACGACGTCGTCGACCGGCCCGCGTCCTGGCGGATCATCTTTGCCAACGATCCCGAACCGATTCTGGCGCAGGCGATTTCGCACGGCCGAGCGCGGCTGCTCACCCAGGTGGCGCAGGTCATGCACCCACTGTTCGAACGCTGGGAGGTTGCCGACCCGGACCGGGTCGGGCCCGTGCTGACCGAGATCTTCCTCGGGATCTGTGAAGTGGCCGTGCGCAGGCAACTCGACGCCGGCGGGCGGCCGGAGGACCTCGCCCGCGTCGTCGGTCCGGCCGCATACCGGGCGTTGCGCGCCCGCACCTGAGGTTCAACCGCGCGGGCAGCGGGCACAATCACTTCACGATGTCCACCACTTCCAAGAGGGTTCCGCTCCGCCTGCTCTGGTTCCGCCGCGACCTGCGGCTGGCCGATCTGCCCGCGCTGGCCGAGGCGGGCGCCGACGGCGCGGACGTCCTGGCCTGTTACGTGCTCGATCCCCGGTTGGCCGGCGCCGGCGAGCGCCGGCTGCAGTTCCTCTACGACTCGTTGCGCGAACTCTCCGCCGCCCTCGACGGCCGGTTGCTGGTGACACGCGGCCGGCCCGAGACCCGGATCCCCAACCTGGCCAGACAGATCGGTGCGTCGTCGGTGCACGTGTCGGCGGAGTTCACCCCGTTCGGGGTGCGCCGCGACACCGCGGTGCGCGCCGCGCTCGGTGACGTCGAACTGGTGGAAACCGGCTCGCCATACCTGGTATCCCCCGGCCGAGTGACGAAACCCGACGGCACGCCGTATCAGGTCTTCACGCCCTACTACCGGCGCTGGGTCGAACACGGCTGGCGGGCGCCGCCGCGTACCGGGCCGGCCGCGGCCCGGTGGATCGACCCCGCCGACATCGACGCCAAGAACATCGCGATCCCGGACCCGGGCACCGAGCTCGAGCTGCCGGCCGGCGAGAAGGCCGCCCGGCGGCGCTGGAAACGCTTCGCCGAGGCGGCCGTCGACGGCTACGACACCGACCGCGACCGGCCCGACCTCGACAACACCAGCCGGATGTCGGCCTACCTGCACTTCGGCAACATCCACCCGCGAACCATGGCCGCCGACCTCGACGCCCGCGCGGCCGGGCCGCGGGCGTACCTGCGCGAGTTGGCCTTTCGCGATTTCTACGCCACCGTGCTGGCGCAGTGGCCCCGCAGTGCGTGGTGGAACTTCAACGCCGGCTTCGACGCCATCGAGGTCGACGACGGGCCGGACGCGCGCGCCGCGTTCGCCGCCTGGCAGGAGGGCCGGACGGGCTTCCCGATCGTCGACGCCGGCATGCGTCAGTTGCGCCAGACCGGATTCATGCCGAACCGGGTGCGGATGATCGCCGCGTCGTTCCTGGTCAAGGATCTGCACCTGCCCTGGCAGTGGGGTGCCCGCTGGTTCCTGGACCAGTTGGTGGACGGCGACGTCGCCAGCAACAACCACGGCTGGCAGTGGGCCGCCGGCAGCGGCACCGACGCGGCGCCGTACTTCCGGGTGTTCAACCCGCAGACCCAGGCCGGCAAGTTCGACCCCGACGGCACCTACGTGCGGCGCTGGATCCCGGAGCTGGGCGACAGCGAGCATCCCGGGGCCTACCCCGAGCCCATCGTCGACCACGGCCGCGAACGGGCCGAGGCCCTGCGCCGGTACCAGCGGATCCGCTGAGTCCGGCGCCGTCCGGTATGCCAGAATGACAGCCATGGTCAGCACCGAGGTTGAGCGGCACGACGGGGTGGACGAGGCCGATGTGCCCTCCGCCAAATGGGGTTGGAGCAAGATCAACCACCGCACCTGGTACGGCGTCGGCGTGTTCGCCATCGGCTTCCTGCTGCTGATGATGCACGGCAACCACGTCGGCAAGGTCGAGGACGTCTTCCTGGTCTCGTTCGCCGTGGTGATCGCGGTCATCCTGATCCGCGACATCTGGGGCCGCCGCCGCGGCTGGCTCCGCTAGCCCCCGCCCCGACCCCGCCGAAACGTACGCACGGGCGGGAAAGTTCGAGTAACCCGCACCATTTCGTAGGTCTCGGCCACTCGCTGCCGCCGGCACGGCCTTCTGCGTCTCGTCACCCAGATCTACGAAATGGCGGGCACTCCTCGCAAGATTCCCCCAAACGCACGTTTGGGCGTATGTCAGGCGCCGTCGGCGGCGAGTTGGCCGCAGGCGGCCGCGATCTCGCGGCCCCGGGTGTCCCGCACGGTGCATGACACGCCCCTGGCCCGCACCCGCCGGACGAACTCGCGTTCGACGGCCTTCGGGCTGGCGTCCCAAGCGCTCCCCGGCGTCGGGTTCAGTGGAATCAGGTTGACGTGCACCAGCGGACCGAACGCGCCGTGCAGCTTGCGGCCCAGCAGGTCCGCCCGCCACGGCTGATCGTTGATATCCCGGATCAGCGCGTACTCCACGGACACCCGCCGGCCGGTCACATCGGCGTAGTACCGCGCGGCGTCCAGCGCTTCGGAGATCGACCACCGGTTGTTGACCGGCACCAGGGTGTCGCGCAGCTCGTCATCGGGCGCGTGCAGCGACAGCGCCAGCGTCACCCCCAGGCCCTCGTCGGCGAGCCGGCGGATCGCCGGGGCGAGCCCGACCGTCGACACCGTGACCGATCGCGCGGAGATGCCGAACCCGTCCGGCGGGGCCTCGACGATGCGGCGGACCGCGGCGATCACCCGGTTGTAGTTGGCCAGCGGCTCCCCCATGCCCATGAACACGACATTGGACAGGCGGCCCGAGAATTCGTCGCGCGTCGCCACGGCAGCGGCACGTACCTGCTCGACGATCTCGGCGGTCGACAGGTTGCGCGTCAGCCCGCCCTGACCGGTCGCGCAGAACGGGCACGCCATGCCGCAGCCCGCCTGCGACGAGATACACACCGTCGCGCGGTCCGGATAGCGCATCAGCACCGACTCGAAGGTGGTGCCGTCCCCGGCGCGCCACAACGTCTTTCGCGTCTCGCCGCGGTCGCACTGGATCTGGCGCGCCGCGGTCAGCAGGTCGGGGAACAACGCACCGGCGACCTGGTCCCGGACCGCGGCCGGTAGGTCCGTCATCTGGCGTGGATCGCCGGTCAGCCGGCCGTAGTACTGCGTGGCCAACTGCTTGGCCCGGAATGCCGGCAGCCCGAGTTCGGCGACGGCCCCGGCGCGCGCAGCGGGGTCGAGGTCGGCGAAATGCCGCGGCGGCATGCCCCGCTTGGGCGCTTCGAATACCAGTTCCTGCTTCATGACGCCCTCCAGTATGGCGGCTGAACGCGCGCAACTCAGGTGAGCGCGGTCAGCACGATCCAGGTGGCCGCCGCCGACGGCAGGATCGAGTCGATGCGGTCCATGATGCCGCCGTGGCCCGGTAGCAGCGTGCCCATGTCCTTGATCCCCAGATCACGCTTGACCTGCGATTCGACCAGGTCGCCGAGCGTGCCCGTGACGACCAGGAAGATGCCCAGGCAGATGCCGATCCACCACGGGCGGTGCAGCAGGAAGATCACCAGCAGGACCGCCGCCACGGTCGCGAACACCAGCGATCCGATGAACCCTTCCCAGGATTTCTTCGGGCTGATCGCCGGCACCATGGGGTGCTTACCGAACAGCACCCCGGCGGTGTAGCCACCGACGTCGGAGCAGACGACCACCAGCAGCATCGAGAACACCCGCGCCCAGCCGTCGTCCGGATAGATCAGCAGTGCGCCGAACGCCCCGAACAGCGGGATCCAGCACGCCAGGAAGACCGTCACCGACACGTCGCGCAGATAGTTCTGCGGGACGCTGTTGAGCCCCCCGGCCAGCAGCCGCCACACGAAACACACCAGCACCGTCGCGCCGAACGCGCCCAGCGCGCCCGTCGTACCGAACGGCCAGGTCAGCCAGATCATCGCCTGACCGCCGATCAGCAGCGGCCAGACCGGGATGACGAAACCGCCCTCCCGCAGGCGACTCACCACCTCGTGGGTTGCCACCGCCATCGCCACTGCAACGACGGCCACCCACACCCGCGGCGCCCACAACAGGATCGCGATCAGCCCCGCCCCGAGCGTCACACCCACCGCGATGGCGGCGGGCAGGTTGCGTCCGGCGCGGGAGGTCTTGGCGGGAGGCGCTGGGGGCGCGGGTTCTGCCACGGCTCGGGCTGCTGGAGGTCAGACCTCCAGCAGTTCGCCTTCCTTGTGCTTGACCAGGTCGTCGACCTGAGCGGTGTAGGTGTGCGTGCTCTTGTCGAGGTCCTTCTCCGCGCGCGCGACGTCGTCCTCGCCGGCGTCGCCGTCCTTCTTGATCCGGGCCAGCTCCTCCATCGCCTTGCGGCGGATGTTGCGGATGGACACCTTGGCGTCCTCGCCCTTGCCCTTGGCCTGCTTCACCAGATCGCGGCGACGCTCCTCGGTGAGCTGCGGAACGGACACCCGGATGACATTGCCGTCGTTGCTCGGGTTCACGCCGAGGTCGGAGTTGCGGATCGCGTCCTCGATGCTGCGCAGCTGGGACGCCTCGTAGGGTTTGATGACGACCAGGCGCGCCTCGGGCACGTT
Source organism: Mycobacterium sp. (assembly GCF_046330795.1). Classification (GTDB taxonomy): domain Bacteria; phylum Actinomycetota; class Actinomycetes; order Mycobacteriales; family Mycobacteriaceae; genus Mycobacterium. Next base: position 1,345,627 of record NZ_JAXLSA010000001.1, read on the forward strand.
GATGCTCGACAGCTGGGTGATGGGGGTCATCGAGCCGTAGTACTCGATGTTGATCCGGTTGAACATGCCCGGGTTGGCGCGGCCGGTCCGGATGGACGCCAGGTCGTCCCGGGCCACCGACACGGCCTTCTCCATCTTCTCCTCGGCGTCGAAGAGCGCCTCGTCAATCACGCTGGTTCTTCTCCCATCCCGGTCTGTGTGCTGACCAGTGTTCCGATCTTCTCACCCGCGACCGCCCGAGCGATATTGCCATCGGTGAGCAGGTTGAACACCAGGATCGGCATGCCGTTGTCCATGCACAGGCTGAATGCGGTGGCATCGGCGACGGCCAGGCCGCGGTCGATCACCTCGCGGTGCGTGACGGCGGTGAGCAGCTGGGCGTCGGGATGGGTCCGCGGGTCGGCGGTGAACACGCCGTCGACGGCCTTGGCCATCAGCACCACGTCGGCGCCGATCTCGAGCGCCCGCTGCGCGGCGGTGGTGTCGGTGGAGAAGTACGGCAGCCCCATACCCGCACCGAAGATCACCACGCGGCCCTTCTCCAGGTGCCGGCGGGCCCGCAGCGGGATGTAGGGTTCGGCCACCTGCCCCATGGCGATGGCCGTCTGGACCCGGGTCTGGATGCCTTCCTTCTCCAGGAAGTCTTGCAGCGCAAGGCTGTTCATGACGGTGCCGAGCATGCCCATGTAGTCGCTGCGGGTGCGTTCCATACCCCGCTGCTGCAACTGCGCGCCGCGGAAGAAGTTGCCGCCGCCGATCACCACCGCGACCTGCACGCCGTCGCGGACCACCTCGGCGATCTGGCGGGCCACCAGCGCCACCACATCCGGGTCCAGACCGACCGCGCCGCCGCCGAACATCTCACCGCCGAGTTTGAGCAGTACCCGGTGATAGCCGGGGCCCGGTGCGGATTGCGCGCCGTCGGTGGTGATTTCCGCCATCAGACTCCTCAGACTGTTCGCGCCGGGACGGACCGCCGCCGACGGTCCGCGGACCATCCTGCCAAACGGCGGGCGGGCCGGGACCGGGGGGCGCGCGCTATTCAGCCACCCTGTGGCACCACGTAGGTCGGCTGGTAGGGGTTCTGCCCGTTCTCGATGGCCTTGGCCTTCAGGTAATCGTCGGCGCTGGGATAGCCGGCGATCTCCGCCTGCTTCTGCAGCGCCTGCTGCCGGGCCAGTTCGGTCTGCGCCTGCGCGGTGGCCTTGTCGGCCTCGGCCTTGGCACGCGCGGCGTTCGCGTCGGCCACGCCCTTGGCCTCGGCCGCCCGGGCGTCGGCGATCGCCTTCTGCTCGGCGATGATCGCCTCCTTGAGGCCTTCGTCCACCGGGTCGGGCTTCATGACGGTCACCTGGAAGTTGGTGAAGAACTCCAGCCCGTCGGTACGCGCCTTCGAGGCGCCGGGCAGGGCGTCGCGCAGCGCGTTCTGGAACTCGATACGCACCTTCTCGTCGTTCCAGATCTCACGCCACGGGTACTTCTGGGCGACGCTGATGAGGACCTGCTCGGCGGGCTGGGCGACCACGTAGCGCAACAGGTTCACCCAACCGGTGGTGACCTGCCCGTTGTCGTCGAGCCAGCCCTGATACTTGGTGCCGAAGTCCCGGTGGAAATCCATCAGCATGTTGCAGTCGGTGGTCAGGTCGAACGTGATCACCACCGGCACCCGCAGTTCGGCCGGTGCCGACGCATTGGAGACGACGATGGTGGATGGCGCCTCGGCATCGGGTCCCCCGGTGGCGTCCCAGCTGATCTGCCGCGACGGATACCGGAACACCTTGAATCCGCCCGGCGGATTGAACTCCGAGGTCTCGGGATTGATGCACCCCTCCACCTTCGGGTCGGTGGGGATGACGATGTAGTCGTCGACCTTGACCGCCGTCTGCCCGGGACCCACCTGCGTCGAGCAACTCGACAGGATCACCCCGAAGATGACCAGGGCGATGACGCCCAGGACCACCGGGACCACAGCCTTGCGCTTCATGACCCTCCCCACGACTGCGTTGATGATCCCCCACCCGGGCCGGTGCTGTCCTGCGGGGGCGGTCAGCCGACGATCCCCTGGAACGGCCGGGCGGCCTCGAGTTCGAAGGCCAGCTCGAGCAGCCGGGCCTCGCGACCCGCCGCGGCGCTGAACATGATCCCGATCGGCAGCCCGGTCGACGAGTGGGCCAGCGGCAGCGAGATGGCCGGATCGCCGGTCACGTTCTGCAGTGGGGTGAAGGCGGCCCAATCGATCAGCCGGGCGACGATCTGGTCGTAGTCGCCCATCGGATCGATGTGCCCGACCGGCGGGGTCTCATCGGCCAGCGTCGGGGTGAGCACCACGTCGTAGCGCTGGGTCAGGGCGCGGGTCCGGCGCCGGGTGGTGGCCAGTCGCGTCAGGGCCGCCGGCATCCGGTGCAGGTTGCGGGTGGCCCGCCGGTTGAGTCCCAGCGTCAGGTTGTCCAGCCGCCCCGGATCGAAGCTGGGCCCGAAGCGCCGGCGGCCGCCGCGCACCAGCGCCATCGCCAGCAGCGCCCAGTACAGCAGGAAGTCGTCGACGAACGAATCGGGCACCGGCATCTCGTCGATGGTCTCGACGTGGTGACCGAGGCTCTCCAGGAGCGCGGCGGTGTCCAGCGTCGCCGCCTGGACCTCGGGGCTGCTCTCCCGACGGATCGAGCGGGTCAGCACCCCGACGCGCAACCGCTGGGCGCCGGGTCCGCTCACATCGCCGATGGCGGGGAGTTTCGGGCTGCGCCAAGCCTTTTCGGCCTCCCGGAAGAACGCGGCGGTGTCCCGGACCGAGCGGGTCACGACCCCGTTGGCGACGAGCTTGATCGGCATCTCGGCGTGCTCGAGCTCGAGGGGCAGCCGGCCCCGGGTCGGCTTGAGCCCCACCAGGCCGTTGCAGGCCGCCGGGATCCGGATGGAGCCACCGCCATCGTTGGCGTGCGCGATCGGCACGACGCCGGCCGCGACGAAGGCCGCCGAACCAGAGGACGACGCCCCGGCGGTGTGGTCGGTGTTCCACGGATTGCGAACCGCACCCAGTCGCGGGTGCTCGGCGACGCCGCTGAAACCGAACTCCGACATCTGGGTCTTGCCCAGGATGTTCAGTCCGGTCGACAGGAACGTGCGGGAGAAGGGGCCGTCGGCGGCCTTGGGCCGGGGATCCCAGGCGTCGCTGCCCTCCATGGTGGGCATCCCCGCGACGTCGGCGTTGTCCTTGATGAACGACGGGACGCCGTCGAAGAACCCGCCGTAGGAGGACTGGGCCCGGGTCCGGGCCCGGTCGAACGCTTCGAAGGCCAGGCCGTTGAGCTCGGGATTGACCTTCTCCGTGCGCGCGATGGCCGCTTCGACGGCCTCGGCGCGGGAGATCTTGCCGGCCCGGATCGCCTCGGCCACACCGGTGGCATCGAGGTCCCCGAGGGCGTCGTCGGTGAACGCGGAAACGACCATGGCTGCCGACGGTACCAGCCGTTACCGCTGCGCGAGGCGCTCCAGGACAGCGAGATGTTCGTCGACGCCATCCAGTCCGGCGCCCATCGTGTTGATCGAGACGTGGCTGGCACCGGCGGCGCGCCACGCCGCGATCTCCGCGAGCGCCCGGTCCGGGTCGCCGGCCCAGGTGACCCGGCCCTCCATCCCGATGGTCGCCGGATCGCGCCCGGCCGCCGTCGCGGCGTCGTGCACCCGCTCGCGCGCCCACTCCAGACCGGAGCCAATCTCCATCATCGGGAACCAGCCGTCGGCCAGCCGGCCGGCCCGCTCGAGCGCCCGCTCGGTCGCCGCACCGAACCACACCGGGATGGGCCGCTGCACCGGCAGCGGGGCCAGGCCCGCGCCGGTGATGGTGTGATGGGTGCCGTCGAACGTCACCGTCGGCTCGGTCCACAGCCGGCGCAGCACCTCGACCTGTTCCTCGGAGCGTCGGCCCCGATTCCTGAAGTTCTCGCCGAGCGCCTCGTATTCGACTGCGTTCCAACCCAATCCGATGCCGAGCCGGAACCGGCCACCGGTGAGCAGGTCGACCTCGGCGGCCTGCTTGGCCACCAGCGCGGTCTGCCGTTGCGGCAGGATGATCACCCCGGTGACCAGTTCGAGGTCCGTCAGCCCGGCAAGGAATCCGAACAGGACGAACGGTTCGTGGAAGGTGGTGTGGACGTCATACGGTCCCTGCCAACCCTGGTGCACGTCGGGGTCGGCGCCGAGCACATGGTCGTAGATCAGGATGTGGGTGTAGCCGAGTTCTTCGACGCGTTGCCCGTACGCCTTGACGGCTCCACGGTCGCCGCCGAGTTCGGTCTGCGGGAATGTCACTCCGATGCGCATGGCGTCTGCAACCTCGCGGGCAGCCCGGAACTTCCCGACAGCAGAACCCCGCGCCGCCGGGATCGCCGGCACTGACGCGGGGTTCTGAATGAGCGGTTGGTGCGCCGCTCAGGCTTCTGTTGAATTGCCTCGCTCCTCACCGGCCGCGTTACTCGGCCGGATCGTCGACTCGGCGGTTACTGCTGGCCGACCTCGAAGCGGACGAACCGGGTGATGGTCACGCCGGCCTCGTCCAGCAGGGCCTTGACGGTTTTCTTGTTGTCGGACACCGACGGCTGGTCGAGCAGCACGACGTCCTTGTAGAAACCGTTGACCCGGCCCTCGACGATCTTGGGCAGCGCGGCCTCGGGCTTGCCCTCTTCCTTGGCCGTCTCCTCGGCGATCCGACGCTCACCGGCGACGATCTCCTCGGGCACGTCCTCGCGGGTGAGGTACTTCGCCTTCAGCGCGGCGATCTGCAGCGCAGCCGCGTGCGCGGCATTTTTGTCCGAACCTTCGAACTCGACCAGCACGCCCACGGCCGGCGGCAGATCCGCGGCCCGCTTGTGCAGGTACGGCTCGACCTGACCGTCGAAGTAGGCGACCCGGCGCAGTTCCAGCTTCTCGCCGATCTTGGCGCTCAGGTCGGCGACGGCCTGCTCGACGGTGGAGTCACCGAGCTTGGCCGCCTTGAGGGCGTCCAGGTCGGTGGCCTTGGCGTCCAGCGCGGCGTCGACGATCTTGGCCGCGAGTTCCTGGAACTCCGCGTTCTTGGCGACGAAGTCGGTCTCGGAGTTGAGCTCGATCAGCGCGCCGTCCTTGGCGGCCACCAGGCCCTCGGCGGTGGCGCGCTCGGCGCGCTTACCGACGTCCTTGGCGCCCTTGATCCGCAGCACCTCGACGGCCTTGTCGAAGTCACCACCGGTCTCGGTGAGGGCGTTCTTGCAATCGAGCATGCCGGCGCCGGTCAGCTCCCGCAGGCGCTTGACGTCGGCAGCGGTGTAGTCAGCCATGTGTGTACTTCCTCAGGATGCGTCGGTGGTCTCGGCGGTTTCGGTCCCGGTGGTGGCGGACGCGAGCAGCTCCTGCTCCCACTCGGCCAGGGGCTCACCGGCTTCGGGCTTGCCGTCGCCGGCGGCCACGCCGGAGCGGGCCTGCAGGCCCTCGGCGACCGCGGACGCGACCACCTTGGTCAGCAGGGCAGCCGAGCGGATGGCGTCGTCGTTGCCCGGGATCGGGTAGTTGACCTGGTCGGGATCGCAGTTGGTGTCCAGGATCGCGATGACCGGGATGTTCAGCTTGATCGCCTCACTGACGGCCAGGTGCTCCTTGTTGGTGTCGACGACCCAGATGGCCGAAGGCACCTTCTGCATGTCCCGGATACCGCCGAGGCTGCGCTCGAGCTTGTTCTTCTCGCGGGTCAGCATCAGGATTTCCTTCTTGGTGCGACCCTCGAAGCCACCGGTCTGCTCCATGGACTCGAGTTCCTTGAGCCGCTGCAGGCGCTTGTGCACGGTGGAGAAGTTGGTGAGCATGCCGCCCAGCCAGCGCTGGTTGACATAGGGCATGCCGACGCGGGTGGCCTCGTCGGCGATGGACTCCTGCGCCTGCTTCTTGGTGCCGACGAACAGGATGGTCCCGCCGTGGGCGACGGTCTCCTTGACGAACTCGTAGGCTTTGTCGATGTAGGTCAGGGTCTGCTGCAGGTCGATGATGTAGATGCCGTTGCGGTCGGTGAAGATGAACCGCTTCATCTTGGGGTTCCAGCGTCGGGTCTGATGCCCGAAGTGCGTGCCGCTGTCGAGCAGCTGCTTCATTGTTACGACAGCCATGATGGCCATACCTCTTATGTTGTGTCGGTTGTCGTCCGGCGACGGGGTGTCACCGGACCCTGGCGACTGCTTCGATGCCGGACCCTGGCGTCGTTCGACGTTCGGGACCGCCCGGCATACGAGGTCACGAACCTCCATCGAGGGAAGCTCGTTCGCAGACGCGCGAAGTCAGCCCGCGCGAGCGAGCTGCGGGAATGAGTTTACCGCACCGAAACGGGTGCTCCGTCCACAGTGCGTAGCGCATCCCCAGACACCGGCCTTGCGACTTTCCGGGCCGCCGAGAACGCGGTGAACTGGGCCAATGCGCTGGCCCGTCATCACGATACTCATCCTGTGGGGGCTGCCGGCGGTATCGGCGACCGCCGACGCCGTCCGGCTGCAGTGGCCGTTGCGACCACCCCCGGCGGTGACACGGATGTTCGACGCGCCCTCACCCAACTGGAACCGGGGCCATCGCGGCGTGGATCTGGCCGGTGCGGTCGATCAGCCCGTCTACGCGGCCGGTTCCGCGACGGTCGTGTTCGCCGGGATATTGGCCGGCCGTCCGGTGGTATCGCTGGCGCATCCGGGTGGCCTGCACACCAGCTACGAACCGGTTCGCGCGCTGGTTCGCGCCGGGCAGACGGTCGACGCCAACACTCCGCTCGGGCGGTTGCAGGCGGGCCACCCCGGCTGCCCGGCTCCGGCGTGCCTGCACTGGGGCGCGATGTGGGGGCCGGCGTCGCGCGCCGACTACGTCGACCCGCTCGGTCTGTTGGCCGGCACCCGGGTGCGGCTGAAACCGCTCGCGGGGTAGCCCCGTTCCCCCCGCCCCTTTCCCCCCGCCCCTTTCCCCCCGCGAGCGGCCGTGTCTGTACACATCCGATCGGCGTGTCCCGTACAAGGGCGGACGCTCGGCACTGATTCGTGCGCCAGTTAGGCCCGCGGGTGGGCCTGATCGTGCACAGCCCGTAACCGCGCCACGGTGACATGGGTGTAGAGCTGGGTGGTGGCCAGCGTCGAGTGGCCCAGCAGTTCCTGCACGATCCGCAGATCCGCACCGCCCTCCAGCAGATGCGTGGCGGCGCTGTGCCGCAGCCCGTGCGGGCCCATGTCGGGGGCGCCGTCGACCGCCGACACCGTCTGGTGCACCACGGTGCGGGCCTGCCGCGGATCCAGCCGCTTGCCGCGGCTGCCGAGCAGCAGCGCCGGCCCGGAGTCCGGCGTCGCCAACTCGGGGCGGCCGTCGACCAGCCAGACCCGCAGCGCCTCTGCGGCCGGTTCACCGAACGGAGCGGTGCGCTGCTTGTTGCCCTTGCCCAGCACGCGCAGCAGCCGCCCACCAAGGTGGATGTCGTCGACGTCCAGACCGCACAACTCGCTGACCCGGATTCCGGTGGCGTACAGCAGCTCGACGATCAGCCGATCCCGCAGTGCCAGCGGATCGCCCTCAGCCGCACCGGATTTCGCGGCCGCCAAGGCGTCCAGTGCCTGATCGGTGCGCAGCACCGCCGGCAATGTGCGATGCGCCCGTGGCGTCTGCAGCCGGGCCGAGGGATCGGCGTCGACCAGCCCCCGGCGCAGCGCCCAGGCGAAGAACGTCTTGGCCGACGACGTGCGGCGGGCCAGCGTGGTGCGTGCCGCTCCGCCGGCGGCCTGCGCGGCCAACCACGACCGCAGCACCGGAAGCGTGACCGCACCCAGGTCCGCGCCGGGGGCCCGCTCGGAGACGAATTCGAACAACGAACGCAAGTCACCCAGGTAGGCCCGCCGGGTGTGCGCCGAGCGTCCGCGTTCGAGCGCCAGGTACTCGGCGAAGTCGCCGAGGATTACCTGCAGGGACGGGTGCACGTGCTCACCGTGGCAGACGGGCCGGTGCCGCCGTGAGGTTGGCGTCCGCGTGTCGCGGCGTCGTTACGCGGTTGTGCCTTCGGCCGCCTCGGCCTCGGCGAGTTCGCGCTTCCACTGCCGGAAGGTTTCCTCGGTGCGGCCGCGGCGCCAGTAACCGGAGATCGACGACGCCCATTTCGCGTCGACACCGCGTTCCTTGCGGATGTAGGGCCGCAGGTTGTGCATGACGGTCTGGGCCTCGCCGTGGATGAACACCTGCACCTGACCGGGTAGCCAGGGTGCCGTGGTGACGGCGGCGATCAACGGGGCGTGGTCGCCGGCCAGATCGTCGGGCACCGCGTCGGCCCGGCCACCGCGATGCACCCAACTGACCGTCACCCCCGCCGGCGCGTTCAGCTCGACCTCATCCTCCGGCGTGGCGACCTCGAGGAACACCTGGCCCACCGCATCGGCCGGCAACGCTTCCAGAGCCACACTGATGGCCGGGATGGCCGCCTCGTCGCCGGCGAACAGGTGCCAGTCGGCGGCCGGGTCGGGCGAATAGGCGCCACTGGGACCCATCAGGTAGGCCGGATCTCCCGGCTGCGCCTTTGCGGCCCAGGGGGCGGCGAACCCGTCGTCACCGTGGACGACGAAATCGATGCTCACCTCACGGCGCTGGGCGTCGGCGCGGCGCACCGTATAGGTGCGTACCGTGGGCCGCTGGTTCTCGGGCAGCCCGTCGAAACTGTCCAGGGTCAGCGGCCTGGGCAGTCCGGTGACGTCCACCCCGCTGGGCACGATCACCACCTTGACGTACGAGTCGGCGAACGAGCTGGGCTCGAAGGTGTCAAAACCGTTGCCGCCCAACACCACGCGCACGATATGTGGGGCGATCTGATCGGTGGCGACGACGGTGAAACTGTGGATGGGGCGACCTGCCATTGAACCGACTATACGAGGGCTAACTACACTGCAGGGCCGTACGCGACCGGGAGGAGCGCAATGGCACCGCAGAGCCGCGCGGTCCCCGTGATCGCGCTGACCGGCTTCCTGGGCGCCGGCAAGACGACCCTGCTCAACCACGTGTTGCGCACGCCCGGCGCGCGGATCGGCGTCGTGATCAACGACTTCGGCGACCTGAACGTCGATGCCGCCCTGGTGACCGGACAGATCGACGAGCCGGCATCGATCGCCGGCGGCTGCCTGTGCTGCCTGACCGACGACGACGCACTGGACGAGGCGCTGACCAAGCTCGCCGACCCCGCACTCGGGTTGGACGCGATCATCGTGGAGGCCAGCGGGCTGGCCGATCCGGTCGCGATCTCCCGGATCATCCGTTACAGCGGAGCGGACAACGTCCGCTGGGGCGGCGTGGTCGACGTCATCGATGCGCGCGCGCATTTCGACACCGTCGACCGCGGCAGCGTTCCACCGGCCCGCTACGCCGCGGCCTCACTGGTGGTCGTCAACAAGCTCGACCAGGTACCGGACGCCGAGCGCGAGTCAGCCCTGGCCCGGATCCAGGCCCGGATCCGCGAGCTCAACACCGACGCCCACATCGTCGGGGTGACCGCCGGGCGGATCGACCCGGCGCTGCTCTACGACGTCGGCGCGCGCAGCGAGGAACCCGGGCAACTGTCGTTGCGGGATCTGCTGCTCGAGGCCCCGGCGCACAGCGGCGACCACGGGCACGATCATGACCTCGACCACGCCGATTCCGTCACGGTGACCTCAGCGGGCGGTATCGACCCCGACGCGTTGTTCGACCTGCTCGAGAATCCGCCGCCGGGCGTCTACCGCCTCAAGGGCGTGATCGAGGTCAATTCCCGTGCGGCCGCGCGCCGTTACGTCGTCAACCTGGTGGGCACGACGATCCACCTCGCCAAGGCCCCCGAATCGGCGAGCGCAAATCACCTGGTGGCCATCGGCATGCACCTGGCCGCCGACGACGTCCGCGCACAACTGGTGCACGCACTGCAGCCGGGCTCGGCCTCGGCCGGCGGACTGCGCCGGCTGCAGCGCTACCGGCGGCTGAGCATCTAACGCCGGCGCAGCACGATCAGGTTGTCGATGAGTGCGCCGTGACTACCGTCCGGCCCGACGGCCTCGCGTTCGGCGGGCCCGACCGCCACCTCGTCCCACTGACCGGGGTCCAGCATCATTCCGTCGAGAACCTCGGTGGCGCTGGGGAACACATGATCGTGATGTCCTTCGGCCCACGGCGGGGCCGCGCCGTGATCGACGATCAGCAGCATGCCGCCGGGGGCGACGGCGGCTGCGGCCCGGCGCATCACCACGTTGCGGTCCCAGTCGTGCCACGAATGCAGGAAGTGCGCCGACACCAGATCGAACTCGCCGTCGGGGAAGGACTCGGTCAGATCATGCTGCTGGAAGTCGATGCGGTCGGCGAATTCTGCGGCGGTCTCGGCGGCCCGGCGCAGTGCGTTGACGGCGATGTCGGTGGCGACCACATGCCACCCGCGCTGGGCCAGCCACGCGGTGTCCCCACCTTCACCACAGCCGAGATCCAGCGCGCGGCCCGGGGCGAGGTCGGTGACGAACTCGACCAGCCGCGCGTTGGGCCGGCCGCTCCAGATCCGGTCCGGGCCGGCGTAGCGGTCCTCCCACATCTGCTGCGGGTCAGCATCTTCGGCAACGTCTTCGGAACCATGTTCGGGCATCCGGGCACCTCCTGCGTTCTGGGTCATCGCCAATGCTTGTCGATGTGTTCGCATTTTGGCAAGCTAGTTTGCCATGCAGGCAAATGAGGACGATGCCGACGTCGATCTGCGGGTGCGTCGCCGACTCCGCGAACTGCGACTACGCCAGGGTCTGACGCTCGAGGAGGTCGCGTCCGTGGCACGACTCGACGTCTCGACCCTGAGCCGGCTGGAATCGGGCAAGCGCCGGCTCGCGCTGGACCACCTACCCCGGCTGGCCGCCGCCCTGTCGGTGAGTACCGACGATCTGCTGCGCGAGCCCGAACAGGCCGACCCGCGGGTGCACGGCAAATCGCACACCCAGCACGGCATTACCTTCTGGCCATTGACCCGGCACGGGCCGGCGGCCGGACTACACGCCTTCCGGATCCGGATCAGCGCCCGGCGGCGCCGCCCGCCGGACACCCTTCCGGTACACGAGGGCCAGGATTGGATGTACGTGCTCTCCGGCCGGCTGCGGTTGATCCTCGGCGACCGGGACTTCGTCATCGAGCCCGGCGAAGCCGTCGAATTCAGCACCTGGACCCCGCATTGGTTCGGTTGCGCCGACGGACCGGTGGAGGCCATCATGCTGCTCGGGCCGCACGGCGAACGACTCCATCTGCAGGACTAGGGTTCTCGCCGCCCAGAGGGAACCAGTCGCCACCTCCCGTCGATCTTCTCGACCAGGCCGGCAACCTCCAGCATCGCCAGCGGCCCGAGAATCTGTTGCACCGGCAGTGCGGCTTCCAGTGCCAAGTCCTCGGCGCTGCGCAGTCCGCGCGCCGGGAAGGCCTCGTGGACGCGACGTTCCTCGTCGCTCAGCCCGTCCAGCGGTGTCGATGGATGCTCGGGTTCATCCGCGAATTCGCCCATCCGGCCCATGATTTCGACGATCTCGCCAGCGCGGGTCACCAGGGTGCTGGTGCCCCGCCGCAACAGTTGATGGCAACCTGCCGAGGCCGAGGACGTCACCGGTCCCGGCACCGCGCACACCGGCCGGCCCATCGCATGCGCCCACGACGCCGTGCTGGCGGCTCCGCTGCGCAGTCCCGCTTCCACGACCACCGTGGCCCCGCTCAGTGCCGCGACCAGACGATTACGGGTCAGGAAGCGGTGTCGGGCCGGGCGGATCCCCGGCGCATACTCGGTGAGCAGCAGTCCGCTGGTCGAGATCCGGTGCAGCAGTGCGGAGTGCCCACTCGGGTAGGGAACGTCGATCCCGCCGGCAAGCACCGCGACGGTGGTCCCGTCGGAGGCCAGCGCCGCGCGATGGGCGGCACCGTCGATGCCGTACGCACCGCCGGAGACCACTGCGACCTCACGCTCGACCAGACCCGCGGCCAGATCGGCGGTGACGTGTTCCCCGTAGGCGGTGGCCGCCCGGGTGCCCACCAGAGCGACCGAGCGTTCGGCGACCTCGTCGAGGCGTGCCGGACCGATCGCCCACAGCACCAGCGGTGGATCGCTGCGCTCCTTCTTGCGGACGTCCGTACCGCCGAACGCGACGAGTGCCAGCAGCGGCCACTCGTCGTCGCCCGGGGTGATCAGCCGACCGCCCCGGGCCTGCAGCATGGCCACATCGGTTGCCGCGCAGTCCTGTTCGCGGCGCGCATCGACGAACGGAGTAAGTTCTTCCTCTTCATCTCCGCGCCGGATCCGGGCCGCCGCCTCGACCGGTCCGACAACGGCGACGTAAGCGGCCAGCGCGGCACAGGGCGGCTCGACGACCCGCGACAGGTAGGCCCAGGCCAGCAACGTCCGCTGGTCGTTCATCGGGCCGCCCCGTGCTCGCGGAAGCTCAACGCCGTGGCGACGTCGACCTTGTCGGGCGAGGTGCGGCCCTGCAGATCCGCGATGGACCACGCCACCCGCAGACAACGATCCGCACCGCGCACGCTCAACGTGCCCCGGTCCATCGCCCCGCGCAGCGGCGCCATCGCCGCGGGGCCCGGCCGGAACCCGCGGCGCAACACCGGCCCGGGCACCTCGGCGTTGGTGCGCACGCCCAGGACGCTCCATCGTTCGGCCGCGGCGGCCCGCGCCTGGGCGACCCGGGCCTGCACCTGCGCACTGGACTCCCCCGCGGCACCGTCGCGAAACGCCCCCGCGCCCACGGGATTCATCTGCACCCGCAGATCGACCCGGTCCAGCAGTGGACCCGACAGCCGGCCCAGGTAGCGGCGTTTGACCGCGCCCGGGCAGATGCAGTCTCGCGGATCGGCGGGTGCACAGGGGCACAGGTTGGCAGCCAGCACCAACTGGAAGCGCGCCGGGTAGCGAGCCACGCCGTCGCGGCGAGCCAGGCGAATCTCCCCGTCCTCCAACGGAGTTCGCAGGGCTTCGAGCACGCTGGTGCCGATCTCCGCGACTTCGTCGAGGAACAGCACGCCGCGGTGGGCCCGGCTGACAGCCCCCGGGCGGGCCATCCCGGTGCCACCGCCGACCAGTGCGGCGACGGTCGAGCTGTGGTGCGGCGCCACGAACGGCGGGGTGGTGATCAGCGGCCTGTCGTCGGCCAGCAGCCCGGCCACCGAATGGATGGCGGTGACCTCCAGGGCCTCGGTCTCGGTGAGTGCGGGCAGCAGACCCGGAAGCCGTTGCGCCAACATGGTTTTCCCGATGCCCGGGGGCCCGGTCATCATCAGATGGTGTGCGCCGGCGGCAGCGACCTCGAGGGCGTAGCGGGCCTGATCCTGGCCCACCACATCGGCGAGGTCGGCGTAGCCGTCGTCATCCGGCGCGGTGATGGGCACCCGCTCGGCCAGTTGCCCCGCCCCTTCGAACCAGGACTTCAGCTGCGTCAGCGTGGCCACGCCGAGCACCTCGATCCCGTCCACCAGGCTGGCCTCGGCGAGGTTCTCCATCGGTACCACCACCGTCGGCCGGCCCTCGCGCTGCGCGGCCAGCACCGCGGGCAGCACCCCACGGACCGGACGAACCCGGCCGTCGAGCGCCAATTCGCCCAGCAGCACGGTCTTCTCCAGGCGCGGCCAGGTCTTCTTGCCCGCGGCCGAGAGGACGGCGCACGCCAGGGCGACGTCGTAGACGGACCCCACCTTGGGCAGGGTCGCCGGGGACAGTGCCAACGTCAGCCGCGACATCGGCCAGTCGTTCCCGCTGTTGGTGATGGCCGAGCGGACCCGGTCGCGCGACTCCTGCAGCGCCGCGTCGGGTAGGCCGACCAGATGCACACCGGGCAGACCCGAGGTGATGTCGGCCTCGATCTCCACGATCTCACCGTGCAACCCGTTGACCGCGACCGAATATGCCCGCCCCAGCGCCATCAACCCACTCCCTTCAGATGTGAGATCTCGTACCGCCGGGTGCCCCCCAGTCGCACCCCGACCACATCGATGCGCAATGCCCCGAACCGACGATCCTGCTGCGCGAGCCACAGCGCGGCCAGCCGGCGGATCCGGCGGACCTTCTCGGGTGTCACCGCTTCGGCCAGCCCACCGAATCCATCGCCGGTACGGGTCTTGACCTCAACGAACACCACGGTCCCGCCCGATGCGTCGGTGGCGACGACATCGAGTTCGCCGTACCGGCACCGCCAGTTGCGCACCAGGATCCGCATCCCCAGCGCCTCGAGATGGTCGACGGCCAATTGCTCACCGCGTGCGCCGATCTCGGCGCGGGTCAGGTTCTCCGGAACGGTCATGGCATCAGACTGCGCATCCCCGCCGACAGCGGTGCACCACCGAATGCCGAAACACCGGCCAGAGCACCGGGTTGTGCACAGTTGCGCATTGATCCACAGGCTGGAGACGATGACGGGGTGCAGACCGTCGGAAAGATCGTCGTCATCACCGGAGCGGGCAGCGGCCTGGGCCGCGCCACCGCTCGGGTCCTCCTCGACCGGGGCCACCGCGTGGTGCTGGCCGGCCGCCGCCCCGACGCCCTGACCGAAACCGCCGGTGGACACCCCAACGCCCGCGTCACCCCCACCGACGTCACCGACCCGGCCTCGACCAAGGCCCTGTTCGACGACACCGTCGCGACGTTCGGCCGCGTCGACGTGTTGTTCAACAACGCCGGGGTGTTCGGACCGCCGGCGTCCGTCGCACAGATCGACGACGACGGCTGGCGCCAGACTTGGCGGGCCAACGTCGACGGCAGCGTGTTCTGCGCCCGCGAAGCGGTCCGCGCCATGACGGCTCAACTCCCCCGTGGCGGCCGGATCATCAACAACGGCTCACTGTCCGCGCACCGGCCACGCCCGAACAACGTGGCCTACACCGTCACCAAGCACGCGATCACCGGACTGACGGCCTCGATGCTGCTCGATCTGCGTGACCTCGACATCTCGGTCACCCAGATCGACATCGGAAACGCCGCCACCGCAATGACTTCTGGATTCAGCCAGACACTGCAGGCCAATGGGACGCTGGCCGCCGAACCGACCTTCGACGCCGTTCACGTTGCCACGTCGATCGCCCATCTGATCGATCTGCCGCTGGAGGTGTCGGTCCCACAACTGACCATCATGGCCCGCGGCATGCCGTTCCACGGCCGGGGCTGAGTCGTGCGGTTCACCGTCAACTGTTCCATACTTCTGACGAATCTCCCTGTGCCGCAACGTGTATCAGCCGCACGCTCGGCGGGGTTCGACGCCGTGGAGTTCTGGTGGCCGTTCGACGCCGCGATTCCCACCCAGCGGGAGGTCGATGCGTTCGTTCGGAGCATCGCCGACGCGGGGGTCACCCTGAGCGGGCTGAACTTCGCCGCCGGCGACCTGGCCGCCGGTGAACGCGGCCTGCTCAGCGATCCGCGGCGGACCATCCTCTTCCGCGACAGCGTCGAGATCGCCCTGGCCATCGGAGATCAGTTGGGCACCAAGGTGTTCAACGCGTTGTACGGCAACCGCCGCGACGGCCTCGATCCCGCCGCCCAGGACGCCGTGGCAATCGAGAACCTTGCCCACGCGGCCGGACTCGCCGAACGACAGGGCGCAGCGGTGGTGCTGGAACCGCTCAGTGCCATCCCCGCCTACCCGCTGCGGACGGCGGCCGACGCCCTCGCGGTGATGGACCGGGTGCAGGCGCAAACGGGGGTGTCGTCACTGCGGCTGCTGGCCGACCTCTACCACCTGACCGTCAACGGCGACGACGTCCCCGCCGTCATCGACACCCACGTCGACCGCATCGGGCACGTCCAGATCGCCGACGCCCCCGGCCGGGGTGCGCCGGGCACGGGACGCGTCGATCTGGAGGGGCACCTTCGGCGACTGGCCGACGGCGGGTACGGCGGATACGTCGGGCTCGAATACCACGCTCCGGACGACCCATTCGGGTGGCTCGCGCGGAACGAGATCGGCCTGTTCGACTCCGGTGAACCGCAGTAGGCTCCAACCAGGCACACGCAGAGGGGGCTCGGTCGTGTTGGTTTCCAGTTTCGACATCAGCAGCATGAGTTACGGATCGAGTGCCATGCGCGCCACGTACTCCGCCTACTGGCTGGAGTTGACGAACCTGAGTGGCGCGAACATCTCGTTCGAGGTTGCCGCCCATGTCACGCGCTACTCGTCGTATCCCTACGGTCAGCCGACCGATCCCAATGTGCAACTGGCGGAACTGAAGGATTTCGTCGGCGGCGCACTGGCCGGCGACTATTACACCTGGTACGCCGGCGGCTGGGCCCTCGAGGGCGGCCACCCGGTGCTGCGCCTCACGGTGCCGGTGCCGGCCAACTCGTCCCAGCCGGTCCGGCTGTCGGCATTCTCGGTGAACAGATTCCCCCGCGCCGAGGGATACGTCGAGCTCACGGTTCCCGTAATACGTTCGGACAAGCCACCTTTCAACTGGATCCCGCAGTCCGACCGGCCCGTCCCGGTCCTGCTGTATCCCGCCACCGAAGAACACGCGACACAGGGCGGCGGTGAAATCTCGTCGGCCCGCCAACCGTTGCCGCTGGCCAGCGGACAGCCCTACAACGAGATCCCACCGAAGACGGAACTGCGGGTCCAGCGGATCCCGATCCGTGATCTGCTGATCCGCAACCCCGCCTTCGTCGCCAAGGCGGCAGGCGCCGGGCCGGCCGACGAGGACGACGTGAGATCGGTGGTCGACCTGCTCACCTCGCTCGGCGCCGACGACCGTGCGGCACTCAACGAACTTCTGCAGACCATGGAGAGCCCGATTCGGGTCGAGAGCCGCGACTGAACCCGGGCGCGCCTTCCGGACAACTCTCAACCTCAGCTTTACCCTGAGCATGTGACGGTAGTGACAGATGTGCTCGATGATTCGCTGACAGCGCTCGACTTCGACGCCGCCATCCCCTGCGCCTGCAAGGGCTCCTGCAGCCACCAGGAACACGACGCCACCTGGTGGATCACCCTGTCGTGCGGGTGCTGCTACCCGTTCTGCGAGTCGGCGCTCAAATTGGCCAACCTGCGGTTGAAGGTGCGTCGGCTGGACTGCCGGCTGTGCGGCGCGGACCGCATCACCGTGCGGTCCGTCGTGAGGATCTGAACCAGCGGCTATTCAGTCGTAGCCGGGCCTCTCGCTCGCGGAAAAGCACCGCTCGCCGAACCCGGCTATTCAGTCGTAGCCGGGCCTCTCGCTCGCGGAAAAGCACCGCTCGCCGAACCAGCGGCTATTCGGGCAGCCGCAGCTCGGGCTTCTCCACCTCTTCGACGTTCACGTCCTTGAACGTGATCACTCGGACCTGCTTGACGAAGCGCGCCGGCCGGTACATGTCCCACACCCAGGCATCGGCCAGGCGCAGCTCGAAGTACACCTCACCGTCGGCGTTGTGCGGGATCAGCTCGACGTTGTTGGCCAGATAGAAGCGCCGCTCGGTCTCCACCACATAGCTGAACTGCCCGACGATGTCCTTGTACTCGCGGTACAGCGAGAGCTCCATCTCGGTTTCGTACTTCTCGAGATCTTCAGCGCTCATCGTTGTCTGTTGTCCCTCATGTTCGGTGGATACCCGTCCATCTTTCCCTACGCCTGACGAACCTGTCCTGCGACCCGGCGCACATTGATGAACGAGTACCGGTGCTGATCCGACGGGCCCAGCGCCGAGAGTGCGGTGGTATGGGCCAGCGTGCTGTACCCCTTGTGCTCGGCGAACCCGTAGCCGGGATACTGGGCGTCCAGCTCGACCATGAGCCGGTCCCGGCTGACCTTGGCCAGCACACTGGCCGCGGCGATGCACGCGGCCGCCCCGTCACCGCCGATCACCGGCAGCGACGGCACCGCCAGGCCGGGCACCCGGAATCCGTCGGAGAGCACATATCCGGGCCGCATCGCCAGCCCCGCAACGGCGCGGCGCATGCCCTCGATGTTGGCGACGTGCACGCCGCGGCGATCCACCTCGGCCGACGGGATGAATACCACGTGATACGCCAGGGCATACCGCTTGATCAGGGGAAACAGCCGCTCGCGTTCACGTTCGCCGAGCTTCTTGGAGTCGTCCAGGGCCGCCAGGCTGCCCAACCGGTTGGGGCCCAGCACGCAGGCCGCCACCACCAGCGGACCCGCACACGCGCCGCGGCCCACCTCGTCGACCCCGGCCACCGGACCCAGACCGCCGCGATAGAGCGCCGATTCGAGGGTGCGCAGCCCCGCCGACCGCCGGATGACGGTCCGCGGCGGCCAGTTCATGGTCAGCCGCCCTGCTGCGGGTCGATCGCGTGCACGGCACCCCAGCGGCCGGGCGGCCAGGCGATGAAACGCGCCTTGCCGATCACGTTGCCCACCGGGACGGTGCCCTGCTCCGGGTCGCCCGTGCAGATCAGACCGTTCTGGAAATCCGCCGGGTTGCTCGCGCAGTGACCACGCGAATCCAGCGAATGGGTGCGGTTGTCGCCCATCACCCACAATCGACCGTCGGGCACCTTCACCGGTCCGAACTCGCTGCCCAGGCAGGGGAATTCGGCGGGGTCGGCGGACATGGTCTCGGGGTCCAGGTACGGCTCGGTCAGGCGCTTGCCGTCGACGGTCAGACCGGTGGCAACGCGGCACTGCACCGTCTGGCCGCCCACCGCGATAACGCGCTTGACCAGGTCGTTCTCGTCGGGAGGAATGAGATTGACGAACGACAGCGCGTTCTGGATCGCCCGGATGACGGTGTTGGTCGAACGGTTCGACTTGTAGCCGGCGTTCCAGGCCGACGGGCCCTTGAAGACGACGACGTCGCCGGGTTCGGGCTGGGAGAAGTGGTAGACCATCTTGTCGACCACCACGCGGTCACCGACGCAGCCCGAGCAGCCGTGCAGCGTCGGCTCCATCGACTCCGAGGGAATCAGGTAGGGACGTGCGATGAACGTCATCACGCCGACGTAGAACACCAGCGCGATGGACACCAGGATGACGAATTCGCGTAGCGCAGAACGCTTCTTGGGTGGCTCCGCGGACGTTTCGTCGGGCGCCGCCGTGGAATCGGCCGAGTCAGAGGTGTCGGTCACGGCAACAGCGTAGCCACGAAACCTGCGAGCTCAGCGCCCGGGCGCGCCGCCCTGGGCGCGTTCAGCGCTTCTCTTTGATCTTGGCCTTCTTGCCACGCAGTTCGCGCAGGTAGTACAGCTTGGCGCGGCGCACGTCACCGCGGGTCACGACCTCGATGTGGTCGACATTGGGCGAGTGCACGGGGAACGTGCGCTCCACGCCCACGCCGTAGCTCTCCTTGCGGACGGTGAAGGTCTCGCGCACACCGCCACCCTGGCGCCGGAGGACGACACCCTTGAAGACCTGGATGCGCTCCTTGCTGCCCTCGATGACCTTCACGTGCACGTTCACGGTGTCGCCGGGGCCGAAAGCCGGGATGTCGTCGCGAAGCGACGCCTGGTCGACGAAGTCCAGCGTGTTCATCGGTGACTCTTCCTTGCGGTCGCGGCCCAAGGGCGGCGGCTCGGGAACGAGCGCGGCCGACCCATCGAGCCGATGGTTGGGGCTTGCGGGTTGTTCGCCCGGCGGCGGCGCGTGAGCGGCCCGGCGCGGACAACTGCTCAATTGTGCCAGATGACGGGCACGCAGCGAAATCGCGACCGCCGGATCGGCGTCCGGCACACGCCCGCTCGCGAAGTGCGCGATTGGCACCGCCGCCGATTACCCTATCCAGCAATCCCCCGCACGCGCCCCTGAAGGAGCCCCATGCCACGCCGCCCGTTCCCGCTGACCCGGGCGGTCGCGGCGGTTGGTTGCGTGGCCCTGCTGGGCAGCCTCGCCGGGTGCGAGGCCAAGGTCTACGGCGCTCCGCCGGTGGGCCCCACCGGTTCCGACGTTCACGCGCTGCTGCCGGGGGCGCCGGCCGACAACACGCCGGCCGCGCCGCCCAGCATGCTCCCCGCCTTCGACGGCTTGCCGGCCCGCGCCCAGCAGGCGACGGCCGACGCGTCCCGCGCCGGGGCCGACATCAACGTCGCGGTGCTCGACCGCGACACCGGCGAGTTGGTCACCAACGGGCGCGACGGCACCATCGCCATTGCGTCGGTGGTGAAGCTGTTCATCGCCGACGATCTGTTGTTGCAGGTGGCCAAGGGCCAGACCGAACTGACACCGGCAGACCAGCAGCTGCTCGACCTGATGCTGCGTTCCTCGGACGACAGCGCCGCCGAGACGTTCTGGAACCGCAGCGGCGGCTCCGCGATCATCACCCGGGTGGTGGGCCGCTACGGGCTGACCGCCACCCGTACCCCCGGAAACGGCCGCTGGTACAACACCATCAGCACGGTCACCGACCTGGTGCACTACTACGACATGCTGCTGTCCGGTGCCGGCGGACTGCCGCCCGAGCAGGCCAACATCATCGTGGGCGACCTGGCGCAGTCGACGCCCACCGCGCCCGATGGAATGGTGCCCGGTGGGGTGTACCCGCAGCGGTTCGGCATCCCCGAAGGCCTCTACGCCGAGCCCGTCGCCGTCAAGCAGGGCTGGATGTGCTGCATCGGCGCCGACTGGATGCACCTGTCGACCGGGGTGATCGGGATGGATCGCCGCTACGTGATGGCGATCAGTTCGATGCAGGCCGCCGACGCGGACGATGCCCGCGCCACCATCACCGACGCGGTGAAGACGATGTTCCCCGGCGGTCGGATCTAGGCGTCGGTGTCCGGCAGGTCATCGAGCAGATCCGGACGGCGCTCGCGCGTGCGGCGCAACGATTCCGCGCGTCGCCATGCCGCCACCCGGGCATGGTCACCGGAGAGCAGGACGTCGGGCACGTCCAGCCCGCGCCAGCTCGGCGGCCGGGTGTAGCTGGGGCTCTCCAGCATTCCGCCGAGCGACGACGCGTGCGAATCCTGTTGGTGTGAAGCAGGATTGCCCAGCACATTGGGCAACAGCCGCAGCACCGCCTCGACCATCACCAGGGTGGCCGCCTCGCCGCCGTTGAGCACATAGTCGCCGATCGAGACCTCCTCGACCCGCATCCGGCGCGCCGCGTCCTCGGCCACCCGCTGATCGATGCCCTCGTAGCGGCCGCAGGCGAACACCAGGTGCTCCTCGCCGCTCCAGCGTGCCGCGGTGGCCTGGTCGAACAACCGGCCGGCCGGTGTCGGAATCACCAGCAGCGAACGCTCCGAACAGATTTCGTCGAGCGCCTGCCCCCAGATCGGGGCGCGCATCACCATTCCCGGGCCGCCACCGTACGGTGCGTCGTCGACCGATCGATGCACATCCTGCGTCCAGTTCCGTAGGTCGTGGACGCCGAGCTCCACCAGGCCGGACTGAATGGCCTTGCCCGGCAGCGACTCCCGCAGCGGCTCGAGATACGCCGGGAAGATCGTGACAATGTCGATCCTCATCGACTGCTGCCCGTCACAGCTCGTCCAGGTTCAGCAGGCCGTCGGGCGGGTCGATCTCGATATAGCCCGCCCCGGGCCGGTCAGACACTGCAACCGTCGGCACGATCGCGGTCACGAACGGAACCAGCACCTCGGTGCCGTCGGGCCGCGTCACACTCAGCAGCTCCCCCGCCGCGGTGTGCAACACCTCGGCCACGACGCCGACGTCGGCGCCGCCAACCGTGCGGACCCGCAGTCCTTCGAGCTGATGGTCGTAGTACTCGTCGGGTTCGGTAATGGGCGGCAGTTCGCCGGAGTCGACCACGAACAGGGTCCCGCGCAGGGCATCGGCGCTGTCGCGGTCGTTGACGCCGGCCAGTCGCACCAGCAGCCGCCCGCCGTGCGCGCGGGCCGACTCGATGGTGTAACTGCCGTCCGGCCGACCACGGAATCCCTTGGCCCGCAAAGTGTTACCGCGGGCGAAGCGGATTTCCGGGTCGTCTGTCCGAACATCGACGACCACCTCGCCGGTGATGCCGTGCGCCTTGGCCACGCGCCCGACGACCAGCTCCACGAGCGGCTACTGGTCGGTGTCCACCACGTCGACACGGATGCCGCGACCGCCGATGCCGGCGACCAGGGTGCGCAGGGCGGTCGCGGTGCGACCACCGCGACCGATCACCTTGCCCAGGTCGTCGGGGTGGACGTGCACCTCGACGGTGCGGCCACGGCGGTTGGTCACCAGATCGACGCGGACGTCGTCAGGGTTGTCGACGATTCCGCGAACCAGATGCTCGACGGCGTCGACGACGACGGTGCTCATTCGGCAGGCGTCTCGGCTTCGGCGGCCGAGGCTTCAGCAGCCGGGGCCTCGGCTTCGACAGCCGGCGCCTCTTCAGCGGCAGGAGCCTCGTCGGCGGCCTCCTCGACCTTCTTCGCGGGCGCCTTCTTCTTCTTCAGCTGGGTGGCCTCACCGCTGGGAGCGCCATCGGCGCTGGCCAGAGCGGCGTTGAACAGGTCCAGCTTGGACGGCTTCGGCTCCTTGACCTTCAGGGTGCCCTCGGCTCCCGGCAGGCCCTTGAACTTCTGCCAGTCGCCGGTGATCTTCAGCAGCGCCAGAACGGGTTCGGTGGGCTGGGCGCCGACACCGAGCCAGTACTGCGCGCGCTCCGAATCGATCTCGATCAGGCTCGGCTCTTCCTTGGGGTGGTAGCGGCCGATGACCTCGATGGCGCGACCATCGCGGCGGGTGCGCGCGTCGGCGACGGCGATGCGGTACTGGGGATTGCGGATCTTGCCAAGCCGGGTGAGCTTGATCTTGACAGCCATGATGAAACGTCTCCTGTGGTTGCCACGCTGCAATTCAGCGATGCCGGGCAGGTGGCCCGGATCCGGTTTTGCCTCACGTGTGTGACCGCGCACGGCCGGAGTCGCGCGACAGACAGCCGCTGATTCTGCCAGAACCGCCAGGCCGGACAAAAATCCCGCCAACCCCGCCGAGACTGCGCTGGGAGCGACCGCCCGTCCGATTCTTCGCTCTGACCGCAGACTGACCGCCGTCAGATGACTCAGAGGAGCTTGTCGAAGCACTTCTCCTCGACGCGCCGGGTCATCCGCCAGCCGTCGGCGGTCCGGATCAGTTCGTCGACGTACCAGATACCGACGAACAGGATCTGGCTCGGCTTGTCGCCCTCCGCGGCCTTGAACACCATCGGGTTGAAGCAGATGGTGCGCACGGACGCATTGTCGGCGTCGGCGGAGAAGCGGATGTCGACATTGCCCAGCATGTGCGAGTAGGCCGGGAAGTTCGGTAGCACGTCGGCGAGCCACCTCTTGACCTCGGGATAGTGCCCGTCGATGCCGCCCGTGACGCGGTAGTCGATGTAGGCATCCGGGGTGAACACCGCATCGAGGTCGTCGAACCGGCGCTGGTCGAGCGCGGTCGAATAGTCGACGAGCAGTTGCTGGATCTCCAGCCGGTCGGATATCTCCTGCAGGCTCAGCACACCGTGAAAGGTAGGCCGCACATCCACCCGCGTCGCAAGTAAGGTCACCCTAACTACTAAGCGACCGAGTGGGGTGGGTGTGCAGGACCGTCCGGAGTTCTCGCTGATCGTGGGCTACGCCAGCGATATGGGCGCCGCCGAGTACATCGCGATGCAGCTGGCCGACGCCTGCAAGGAACGCGGAATCCTCGCTGTCGACGTCGCCGAGACCGAGCTCAACGACATCCCGTTGGCCGATCTGCAGGCCGCGACGCACTTCGTCGCGGTGTCCTCGACCTTCGGCGACGGCGAATTCCCCGACAACGGCACCGTGTTCTGGGAGGAACTCAGCGCCGAGGGCGCCGCCCGGCTCGACCACCTGTCGTTCGCGGTGCTGGCACTCGGCGATCAGTCCTATCCCCTGTTCTGCCAGGCCGGCCGCGACCTCGACGAGCGCCTGCAGGCCCTCGGGGCGACCCGCATCGCCGACCGGGTGGACTGCGACTGCTACTACGAGAAGGACGCGGCCGCCTGGAGCGCCGACGTGATCAAGCTGCTCGAGGCGGCGTCGACGGGCACCCGAACCGCACCGGTGCCCGCGCCGGCAACGACGGTCCGCGCGGCCCCGTGGGACCGCAACCACCCGTTCGAAGCCCGGGTCACGGTCAATCGCCTGCTGACCGCGCCGGAATCCGACAAGGAGGTCCGGCACGTCGAGATCGACCTGGGCGACTCCGGGATCGACTACGCCGCCGGGGACTCGATCGCGGTTCATCCCGTCAACGATCCGGAGCTGGTGGCGGCGGTGCTGGCGCGCCTGGGCGTCGCGGCCGATTACATTCTCGACGGTCATGAGCAGCCCCTCGGCGAGCTGCTGGCCGACCAGTTGGAGATCCGGACCCCGTCGCGCGACCTCGTCGACCTGGTGGCGGCCCGCGCCGGCGGGCCCGGGGCGGCGCAGATCCTCGGCGCCGGCGACCACGATGTGCTGGACCTGCTCGAGCTCGCCGACCTGGGTGTCGACGAGGTGGTGGAGGCGCTGCGGCCGCTGCAGTTCCGCGACTACTCGATCGCGTCGAGCCCGCTGGTCGACGGGCGGCGGGTCCACCTGACCGTCGCCACCGTGCGGCACACCGCCCGCGGCCGCCTGCGCGGGGGCGTGGCCTCGACCTTCCTGGCCGACCGGTGCGCCTCGGTGCGGGTGCATCCGCGGCCCAATCACGGCTTCCGGCTGCCGGCGCCCGACGTCCCCATCATCATGGTCGGCCCGGGCACCGGAATCGCCCCGTTCCGGGCATTCCTGCGGGAACGGCAGGCGCAGAGCGCCACCGGGCAGTCCTGGTTGTTCTTCGACGACCGTCGGCGCGCCACCGACTTCCTGTACGGCCCGGAGCTCACCGCGTTCGCAGAGTCCGGCGTCCTGACGCGCCTGGACCTGGCCTTCTCCCGGGAGACCGACAGCCCGAAAGTCTATGTGCAGCAACGCATGAAGGAGAACGGCGCCGAACTGTTCGACTGGTTGCAGCGTGGCGCGCACCTCTACGTGTGCGGGGACGCCGAGGCCATGGCCAAGGACGTCGACGTCGCACTGCACGAGATCGTGGCCGGGGCGGGCGGCATGGATGCGGCCGCCGCGCACTCCTACGTCAACGAGCTCATCAAGGCGCATCGCTACCTGCGCGATGTGTACTGATCGCCACCGGTTTCGTTTCCGCCGGGCCTCCTGCTCGCGGAACTACACCGCTCGCCGAACCCGGCGGTGCCCTCGCCGCCGGGCCTCCTGCTCGCGGAACTACACCGCTCGCCGAACCCGGCGGTGCCCTCGCCGCCGGGCCTCCTGCTCGCGGAACTACACCGCTCGCCGAACCCGGCGGCGGGTTAGGCTCGGAGGCCATGCGCCGGATTCTGACCTGCCTTGCCGTCCTGCTGTCCCTGGTCGCCGCCCCAGTGGCGATGGCCGATCCCCTCGACGTGCAGCCGGCCGGTTCGGCCCCGATCCCCGGCGGGCCGGCGGCATCGTGGATCATTGCCGACATGGACACGGGCCAGGTCCTGGCCGGCCGCAACGAGGACGCTCCGTCGCCGCCGGCCAGCACGATCAAAACCCTTCTGGCGCAGGTGATCCTGGACGAGGTGCCGCTGGATTCGACCATCGTCGCCACCGAGGCGGACACCCACGTGGAATGCAACTGCGCCGGGGTGGCCCCCGGAGTCACCTACACCGCCCGCCAACTGCTCGAGGGGCTGCTGCTGGTGTCCGGCAACGACGCGGCCAACACCCTGGCCCGGATGGTCGGCGGCGCCGACGAAGCCGTGGCCAAGATGAACGCCAAGGCCGCCCTGCTGGGCGCCTACGGCACCAACACCGGCAGCCCATCGGGTATCGACGCACCCGGCATGGCGATGTGGAGTACGCCGCACGATCTGGCCGTCATCTTCCGCAACGCCATGAGCTATCCGGTGTTCGCCCAGATCACCAGCCAACCGTCGGCGGTGTTCCCCACCAAGACCGGCGACAAGGTGCTGGTCAACCAGGACGAGATGCTGCACCGCTATCCCGGCTTCCTCGGCGGCAAGACCGGCTACACCGACCTGGCCCGCAAGACGTTCGTCGGCGCGGCCGAGCGCAACGGGCGGCGCCTGGTGGTCGCGATGATGTACGGGTTGGTCCACGAGGGCGGGCCCAGCTACTGGGATCAGGCCGCCAGCCTGCTCGACTGGGGGTTCGCCCTGGATCGCAGCTCCAGCGTCGGCGCGCTGTAGCCGCAACCCGTTCGAGATCTCAGCGCGTCCTGGAGTAGACGCCGGCCGCCTACTGTCGTCGCTCGTGGCCCTGCGACGTGCGTTGACGATCGCGGCGACGACGCTTGTCGTGGCGGCGGTGCCACTGTCGCTGTGCCCGTCCGTTGCCGCCGAACCCGTCGTCGGGCCTGCCGCCGCGGTCACCGCGCCAGAGGGACCGGCGCAGGCCTGGCTGGTGGCAGACATCGACAGCGGAAAGATCCTGGCCGGCAAGGACCCCTACGGCGTGCACGCGCCGGCGAGCACCATCAAGGCGCTACTGGCCATGGTGGTGCTCGACAACCTCGCGCCGAACGCCGCGGTGCGCGCCACTACGGCGCACACCCAGGTCGAATGTTCTTGTGTGGGACTGGTTCCGGGGCAGGTGTACACCGCCCGGCAGCTGCTCGACGGGCTGTTGATGGTGTCGGGGAACGACGCCGCGAATCTGTTGGGTGACATGCTCGGCGGCTACCGCGCGGCCATCGCCCGGATGACGGCGAAGGCCGCCAGCCTGGGCGCCCGGCGCACCCGGGCGATGTCGCCGTCCGGCCTGGACGGCCCGGGCTGGGAAACCCTGACCAGCCCGCACGACCTCGCGTTGATCTACCGGGCCGCGTTGAGTTACCCGATCATCGCCCAGATCTTCCGGCAGCCCTCGGCCCAGTTCCCCGACCGCGGCGGCTACAAGACGCTTACCGCACAGAACAAGCTGCTGGCGCGCTATCCCGGCGATCTGGCCGGCAAGACCGGCTACACCGATCTGGCCGGAGACACCTTCGTCACCGTGGCCCAGCGCGACGGCCGGCGGTTGGTGGCGGTGCTGATGAAGGGCGACGGTCCGCTATGGGATCAGGCCGTGGGCCTGCTGGACTGGGGTTTCGCCCAGCCGCGTTGAGCCGCTCTGCGCCGAGCGTGGGCCTCACGCACGCAAATCTTGATTCCGCCAACCATGAGCCCCACACTCGGCGCGAATACGCGCTCACAGATCGGCGAAGGCCCGCACCGGGAACGTCCCGAAGCCCTCGATGGCCGGCGGCG
This sequence comes from Mycobacterium sp., assembly GCF_046330795.1. Taxonomy (GTDB): domain Bacteria; phylum Actinomycetota; class Actinomycetes; order Mycobacteriales; family Mycobacteriaceae; genus Mycobacterium. Next base: position 1,372,808 of record NZ_JAXLSA010000001.1, read on the forward strand.
CGGCGGTGAACCGCGCCCCCGACGATGGCAGGGCACCCAGGTTGGTCAGGTGCTCCACGACGTGCACGCCGGCGCCGAGCAGCAGTGTGTGGGCGGGGCGCTCACCGCCGGACTCGGTGTCGTCGATGTTGACCGAGTCGATGCCGACCAGTACGGCACCGGCGTCGATCAGGTACTGCGCCCCCTGAGCGGTCAAATACGGTGCGCCCGAACCGTATTCGGCCGACCCGAAGTGCCGGTCCCAGCCGGTGTGCAACAGGACCGCCGTACCCTGCAGATCGCGGCCGGCCAGCGCGGCCACATCGATACCGCGTTCGGTCGAGTCCAGGTCGAACACCTCGGCCGGCAGCCCGACCAGGGTGGCCAGATCCAGTCCGGCCAGGTCGGCGCCGTCGGCGTAGCGGTGGAACGGCGAATCGAGATAGGTGCCGGTGTTCCCGATCATCGTGATGACGTCCATCGCGAATTCGGTTCCCGGCGCGTACTTCTCCCGCGACTGCGCCCGGGTCAGATGCGGTGTGATGACGGGCGCGGGCAGCCCCGGATAGGTGTTCAGCCCGGCCCGGATGCGGTGGCTCAGATCAACAACGGTCACGGGTACACCACTCCTGCCAGGATCACCAGATCGGGATGGTTCAACACTCCGGGTCGGCGCGGATCGGACCGGAAGCACAACAGGTCTGCGCGGGCGCCGTGTTCGATCCCACTGCGGCCCAACCAGTTCCGCGCATCCCACGATGCTGCGCCCAGCGCGTCGTGCGGACTCATCCCGACGCCGTGCAGCGCCTGCACCTCGTCGGCGATCCGGCCGTGGGCCACCATGCTGCCGGCGTCGGTGCCCGCGTAGATGGCCACCCCGGCCTCCCGCGCGGCACCGACCCGGGCCCGGCACGACGCATAGAGGTCGCGCATGTGCTTGGCGTAGGTGGGGTATTTCGTTGCGGCATCGGCGATTCCGGGAAAATTGTCGATGTTGATCAGGGTGGGTACCAGGGCGGTGCCACGGGCGGCCATCATCGCGATGGTGTCGTCGGTCAGTCCGGTGCCGTGCTCGATGCAGTCGATGCCGGCGTTGATCAGACCGGGCAGCGCGTCCTCGCCGAACACGTGGGCGGTCACCCGGGCGCCGTTGGCGTGCGCGGCCTCGATGGCGGCGGTGAGCACGTCGTCCGACCACAGCGGGGCCAGGTCCCCCACCGCGCGGTCGATCCAGTCGCCGACCAGCTTGACCCAGCCGTCGCCGAACCGGGCCTGCTCGGCGACCACGTCGGGCAGCTGCGATTCGTCCTCGATGTCGATGGGCAGCCCGGGGCTGTACCGCTTGGGACGAGCGATGTGCCGGCCGGCCCGGATGATGCGCGGCAGGTCTTCGCGGTCGTCGAGGCTGCGGGTGTCCACCGGGGAACCGGCATCGCGCAGCAGCAGCGCGCCGGCGGCCCGCTCGGTCTCGGCCTGTTCGACCGCCTCGTCGAGCGACGTGGCGCCGTGCACCCCCAGACCGACATGACAGTGCGCGTCGACCAGACCGGGGATGATCCAGCCGTCATACCCGTCGGCACCGAACACCGTCGTCGCATCCGCGATCGGCTCGGCCGACAACAGTCCGTCGCGCACCCACCAGTCCGCGGGCTCGCCGTCCGGCAGGACCGTGCCCCGGATGTGCAGCGGGCCGCACACCTACTTCTGGCCCGGGAACTTCAGCTTGGACAGGTCGAAATCGGCCAGTCCGGGCGGCAATTCATCGAGACCGGGTGGCATCTGGGACAGGTCGGGGAAGCCACCGGGCATCCCGGCGACCAACGGGTTACGCGCCTTCGGCGGCGTCGGCCCCCGGCCACCCTTCTTGCCCTTGCCCTTGGCGTTCTTCTTGCGGTTCTTCGACGACTTCCGCGCGCCGGGGAAGCCGAAGCTACCGGCCATCTGCGACATCATCTTCCGGGCTTCGAAGAACCGATCGACCAGCTGGTTCACCTCAGACACCGAGACGCCGGACCCGTTGGCGATCCGCAGCCGACGGGAGGCGTTGATGATCTTGGGGTCGGCGCGCTCCTGCGGCGTCATGCCGCGGATGATGGCCTGCACCCGGTCGAGGTGACTGTCGTCGACGGCGGCCAGCGCGTCCTTCATCTGTCCCGCACCGGGCAGCATGCCGAGCAGGTTGCCGATCGGCCCCATCTTGCGGATGGCCAGCATCTGCTCGAGGAAATCCTCCAGGGTCAGCTCGCCGGAGCCGATCTTGGCGGCGGCCTCCTCGGCCTTCTGCTGGTCGAAGACCTGCTCGGCCTGCTCGATGAGGCTCAGCACATCGCCCATGCCCAGGATTCGCGACGCCATCCGGTCCGGGTGGAAGACGTCGAAGTCCTCGAGCTTCTCCCCGGTGGACGCGAACATGATGGGGACGCCGGTGATCTCGCGGACCGACAGCGCGGCGCCGCCGCGGGCGTCGCCGTCCAGCTTGGTCAGCACCACGCCGGTGAACCCGACACCGGCGCCGAAGGCCTCGGCGGTGGCGACGGCGTCCTGACCGATCATCGCGTCCAGCACGAAGAACGTCTCGTCGGGGCGGACCGCGTCGCGGATGGCCGCCGCCTGCGCCATCAGGACGTCGTCGATACCCAGCCGGCCCGCGGTGTCGACGATGACGACGTCGAACATGTGCGACTTCGCGTGCTCGAGGCCGGCCGCGGCCACCGCAACCGGGTCTCCGGCCCCCGCACCGCCGGTGTCCGCGGATTGCGCCGAGGTACCCGGGTGGGGGGCGAAGGTGACGACGCCGGCGCGCTCGCCGACGATCTTCAGCTGGTCGACGGCGCCCGGGCGCTGCAGATCGCAGGCGACCAGCAGCGGGGTGTGGCCCTGCCCCTTCAACCATTTGGCCAGCTTGCCGGCCAGGGTGGTCTTACCGGCGCCCTGCAGGCCGGCCAGCATGATGACCGTCGGCGGATTCTTGGCGAACTGCAGCTGCCGGGTCTGACCGCCGAGGATCGCGACGAGTTCCTCGTTGACGATCTTGACGACCTGCTGGGCCGGGTTCAGCGCGCCGGACACCTCGGCGCCCTTGGCGCGCTCCTTGATGCGGCCGATGAAGTTCCGCACCACTGGCAGCGACACGTCGGCCTCGAGCAGCGCCAGGCGGATCTCCCGGGCGGTGGCATCGATATCCGCGTCGGTCAGCCGGCCCTTGCCGCGCAGACCCGACAGCGCTCCGGTCAACCGGTCGGAGAGGGATTCAAACACAAGGCCAGCCTAATGGGTCGGTGCGATCCGGTAACGCCCGTCACCCGCCTGCCGAATACTCGACCAGAAGCAGCTCAACCTGGCAGGGGGCGATATGGGGCGTCGGCGCATCACTTCGGCAGCTGTGAGCGCGGCAGCAGTCCCGGCGCTGCTGTTCGCCACCCCGACGTCGGCTGCCCCACCGCCCGCCCCGGACCCGTCGGCCAAGGCCGACGCCGCTCTCGCCCGAGCCGACAGCATGGTCGGGTCCGACTTCGGCGGCGACTTCGGCTGCGGCGTATTCGTGGCGGCGGCCTTCGGCGTCCCCGGCATCGGCTACGAGACCGCCAAGCTGTTCCACGACGCGCTGGCCGCCCAGAACAAGATCAACATGACGCCCGACCCGCCGCGGGGCGCCCTGGTGTTCTCGGAGAGTTCGTGGGACCGCGGCGCCGGCCACGTCGACATCGCGCACGGGGACGGGACCTTCGTGTCCGGCGGCGTGGGCGGCGGCGGACCGACCGTCCAGGTGCTCCGGACCTGGAATCCGTCCCCCGGAGCGCGTTACCTGGGCTGGGCATACGCGCCCTGGTGACCTTTCTCGCATCGAGTCAGCCCTCACCGCGACGTCGTTCGAGTGGGCCTCGCACAAGACGCTGACTCGGCGCGGCTTCAGCCCGCCACTTCGGCGTCGGCGGGTTTGGCCGGCGGCGGGGTCGGCAGCACCGCGAACAGATCACGCTCGAGCGACTCCCGGATGTCGGCCTGGGACAGCGCCGGTACCACGATGCCGAACGCGTCCACCACCGTCGAACCCAGCGTGGTGACCTTCGCCCAGGAGATGTCGACCCCGGCCCGCTCGAACGCCCCGGTCAGGCGGGCCAGCAGACCCGGCCGGTCCATCGCCCGGATCTCCACCACCAGCTGATCGGGAACCGGCCCCTCGTGCCAGATGATGCGCGGGGGTGCCGACACCCGATTGATCGGCACCGCGTCCGGAATGTCCCCGGCGCGGCCCTTGGCGGTGGCCGCGTCGTGGTCACGTTGTTCGAGCGTGCCCATCACGTCCAGTTCGCCGGCAAGCGCCAGGATCAACTGCTGGCGCAGCAGTTCGGCCGGCGGCGGCGAACCGAAGTGCGGTGAGACCACGAACGTGTCGATCGCCGAACCCTCGTAGCTGTTGACCGATGCCGAGTGCACCCGCAGCGAGTTGAGCGCCATCACCCCGGCGGCCCGCGACAGCGCGCCCCGCCGGTCCGGGCCGGTCATCGTGACGTTGTAGATGTAGGACCCGTCGCCGGGAACCAGTTCGACGTGCACGCCGTCCTGCTGGGCGGCCAGTTCGAGCAGCCGCGGGTCCACCGGATCGGCGTGCGGCAGCGACTCGCCGGCCATCAGCAGCCGGCACCGCCGGACCAGGTCCCCGATCAGCGAGGCCTTCCAGTCGCCCCACACCCCGGGGCCGGTGGCCAGCGAATCCGCCTCGGCCAGTACCTGCAGCAGTTCCAGCAGGACCGAGTCTCCGTCGAGGGTGGCGACGACGCTCGCGATGGTGGCGGGGTCCTGCAGATCCTTGCGGGTCGCGGTGTCCGGGAGCAGCAGGTGGTAGCGCACGATCGAGGAGAGCAGTTCCACATCCGAGGGCCACAGCCCCAGCCGGGTGCCGATCTGCACCGCCAGCTCGGCGCCGATGACGCTGTGGTCGCCGCCGCGGCCCTTGCCGATGTCGTGACACAGCGCGCCCAGCAGCAGCAGATCCGGCCGCGCCACCCGGGTGGTGAAAGTTGCTGCGCGCGAGACGGTTTCGATGAGATGACGGTCGACGGTCCAGATGTGCACCACGTCGCGCGGGGGCAGGTCGCGCACCGCGCCCCATTCCGGGAAGAGCCGGCCCCACAGCCCGGTGCGGTCCAGTGCCTCCACCGTGGACACCGCGGTGGCCCCGGCCGCGAGCATCACCAGCAGATCCTTGAGCGCCTGCCGCGGCCACGGCGTGCGCAGCTCCGGCGCCGAGGCCGCCAGCCTGCTCAGCGTGGCGGCCGACATCGGCAGGCCGGTGGTGGCCGAGGCCGCCGCCACCCGCAGGATCAGGCCCGGGTCGCGCTCCGGCCGGGCGTCGCGGGCCAGGATGACCTCGCCGTTGAACTCCAGCACACCCTCGTCCAGCGGCCGCCGCGCCGGTCGGCGCAACGCAGACAAACCTTTGCGCGGCAATGCATTTCCCGCAGTGCGCAAACCCGCGTCCACGTAATAGCTGATGGTTCGCGCCGCATCGGAGAGCACCCGGGCCAGATCGAACCGGTCGCCGATGCGCAGTGCGGCCCCGATCTCGTCGGCGAACTGGGCCAACAACTGGTCGCGGCCGCGGGCGGAGACCCGGTGCAGTTCGGTCCGCACGTTCAGCAGGGCCAGGTGCGCACCCCCCAGCGAGCCGGTGGGCGAGGCCAGCGACTGACTCGGGTAGACGTCGGCGAGCTGCGCGATGGCGAGCGCGTTGAGCAGCTGGACGTCGCGCAGTCCGCCGCGGCCGCTCTTGAGATCCGGTTCGGCACGATGGGCGATCTGGCCGCTGCGCTGCCATCGTGCTTCCGTCTCGGCCACCAGAGCGTCGAACCGGGACGCGATACCGGTCCGCCACTGCCGGCGCGCGCCGCCGATCAGCAGCCCGGACAGCTCGGCGTCACCGGCGATGTGCCGGGCCTCGAGCATCGCCAGGCCGGCCGAGATGTCCTCGTTGGCCACGGTCAGCGCCTCGGGCACGGTGCGCACACTGTGGTCGAGCCGAATGTTGGCGTCCCACAACGGATACCACAGTGACTCGGCCACCCCTGCGACGACGTCGGCCGGCATGTCGTCGTGCACCAGGGTCAGGTCGAGGTCCGAGTACGGGGCGAGTTCGCCGCGGCCCAGACCTCCGGTCGCGACGATGGCGAATCCACTGGTCGACGTGACACCGATCTCGGCGGCCTTGGTGGTGAGCCAGAACTCGTAGAGGTCACGCAGCGCATCCCGCAGGCCGGCCGAATCCAGTTGGCGCAGGCTGCCGTTGAGCAGCTGGCGCACGGCGGTCGACAGATCGTCGGCCGGTTTGGTGGGGATGCGACCAGACGAGCCCGCCACCGGAACCTCCCCTGAGGAGGCTCCGGTGGCGGGGTCTGGTGTCTTCGTCATGTCGTCTCCCCTTGTCGGTTGCCTTGTTGTCCACCGGAACCCAGGAACCGGGGAGACGGGATCAGAAGTTGTCCTGTATCAAAGGGCGTCGGTCCCACGCTCACCGGTACGCACGCGCACCACGGTGTCGACGGGACTCACCCACACCTTGCCGTCGCCGATCTTGCCGGTACGGGCGGCCTGGACGATGACGTCCACCACCTTGTCCACGGCGGCGTCGTCGACCACGACCTCGACGCGCACCTTCGGGACGAAGTCCACCGAGTATTCCGCACCCCGGTACACCTCGGTGTGGCCCTTCTGACGCCCGTAGCCCTGCACCTCGCTGACGGTCATCCCCAGGATGCCTGCCTGCTCGAGACCGGTCTTGACGTCTTCGAGCGTGAACGGCTTGACGATCGCAGTGATCAGTTTCATTTCCCTCATACCTCCGAACGTCCGATGACCGAACCCGTACCCGCCGTGGCGAAGTCATACGCCGACTCCGCGTGCTCGGATTCATCGATACCGGACGCCTCGTCCTCCCGGTCCAGTCGCAGCCCGACCGTGTATTTCACGATCAACGCCAAGATAGCGGTGCCGATGGCCGAATAGAGCAGAACCCCGCCCGCGCCAACGGCCTGTCGCCACAGTTGGTCCCAGCCACCGCCGTAGAACAGGCCCGCCACACCGGCGCCGGCCTCCGGTGCGGCCACCAGGCCGACCAGCAACGTTCCGATGATGCCACCCACCAGGTGGACACCGACGACGTCGAGCGAGTCGTCGTAGCCGAACTTGAACTTCAGCCCGACTGCCAGCGCGCAGAGGATACCGGCAACCACACCGATCACCAGTGCGCCAACGACATTCACCGAGGAGCACGACGGCGTGATCGCCACCAGGCCGGCGACGATGCCCGAGGCCGCACCCAGGGAGGTGGCATGCCCGTCCCGGATGCGCTCCGTCAGGAGCCAGCCCAGCATCGCGGCCGCGGTGGCCACCGTGGTGGTCACGAACGTCGAACCGGCCAGACCACCTGAGCTGGTGGCGGATCCGGCGTTGAAGCCGTACCAGCCGAACCACAGCAGACCGGCACCGAGCATCACGAAGGGCAGGTTGTGCGGACGCATCGGGGTGCCCGGCCAGCCGTGCCGCTTGCCCAGGATGAGGGCCAGAACCAGACCGGCGGTACCGGCGTTGATGTGCACCGCGGTGCCACCGGCGAAGTCGACGGCCTTGAGCTTGTTGGCGATCCAGCCGCCGTACTCGGCGGTGACGCCGTCGAACGAGAACACCCAGTGAGCGACGGGGAAGTAGACCACGGTGATCCACAGGGCGGTGAACAGCAGCCAGCCGCTGAACTTGACGCGGTCAGCAACGGCGCCGGAGATCAGGGCCACGGTGATGATCGCGAACATCAGCTGGAATGCCACGAAGACCGTTGCCGGCAGCGTGCCCACCAACGGGATGTTGACGGCGTCGGCGGCCTCGACACCGGCGGTCGGATCGGCCACCACCGCGGCCGTCGCGTTACCGCCGATCAGACCCTTGAGCCCGAAGAACTGCGTGGGGTCGCCGAAGAGGTTGCTGACGTCGTTGCCGAAGGCCATCGAGTAGCCGTACAGCACCCACAGCACCGTCACGACGCCCATCGCGCTGATGCTCATCATGATCATGTTGAGCACACCCTTGGCGCGCACCATACCGCCGTAGAAGAACGCCAGACCCGGCGTCATCAACAGAACGAGCGCGGCGCTTGCCAGCATCCACGCGGTGTCGCCGGTATCCGGCACACCCATCGTTGGAAAACCGTCCACTCCCTACATCCTCCTTCGCCCATGCCACGGTCAGACACCGTTGACCTAGGAAAGGACAATGCGCAGTGGATGTTTCAGCGACAGAGCACCGGTGTTTCGCGCATGTGAACGGATAGCCCGTCTGCGTTTCGCCGGCGTTACATCGTGGGCTTTTGCCGGCGCATCTCCGCGTGCGGGCTCAGCTACGTACGTTCTGCGGGGTCAAATTCGTCCGTGGTCGAGCGCTCGCGGGCCGTGGCGACTCAACCGAGCAGCGCGTCGACGAAGGCCCCCGGCTCGAAGGGCGCCAGATCATCGGGGCCCTCCCCCAGTCCGACCAGCTTCACGGGCACCCCGAGGTCCTCCTGGACCCGGAACACGATGCCGCCCTTGGCCGTGCCGTCCAGCTTGGTCAGCACCACGCCGGTGATGTCGACGACCTCGCTGAACACCTTGGCCTGCGCCAGCCCGTTCTGGCCGATGGTGGCGTCGAGCACCAGCAGCACCTCGTCGACCTCGGCCCGCTTGGACACCACCCGCTTGACCTTGCCGAGTTCGTCCATCAGACCGGTCTTGGTGTGCAGCCGGCCGGCCGTGTCGATGACGACGACGTCCGCGCCGGCTTCGATCCCCTTGTCGACGGCGTCGTAGGCGACGGACGCCGGATCGGCGCCCTCGGCGCCCCGCACCACGTCGGCGCCCACCCGGGAGGCCCACGCCTGCAGTTGATCGGCCGCCGCGGCACGGAAGGTGTCGGCGGCGCCGAGCACCACCCGGCGACCGTCGGCCACCAGCACGCGGGCCAGCTTGCCGACGGTGGTGGTCTTGCCGGTGCCGTTGACGCCCACCACCAGCAGCACCGACGGCTTGTCGGCGTGCGGCAGCGCCTTGATGGACCGGTCGAATTCCGGATGCAGTTCGTTGATCAGCGCCTCGCGCAGCACGGCGCGGGCGTCGGCGTCGGTGCGGACCGCGCTGGCCGCCAGCGCCGCGCGCAGATGCGTGAGCACCCCGGCGGTGACCGTCGGGCCCAGGTCGGCGATCAGCAGGGTGTCCTCGACCTCCTCCCAGGAATCCTCGTCGAGGTCGCCGCCACCGATCAGTCCTAATACGCTGCGGCCCAACGCATTCTGTGATTTGGCCAGCCGCCCGCGCAGCCGCTCGAGGCGGCCGGCCGTCGGCGCGATCGTATCGATCGCAGGAGCTTCGACCGCCGGTGCCGGGACCTCGGGTGCGGCCTCAATGACCGGTTCGGGCAGCCGCACGTCGGCGATGGGCCGCTTCGGGGCATCCCGCGGAACGGTCGCGTCGTCGCCCACGCTCGGCGGTGCCGGTTCCGCATCGGCCCGAACTGCCTGGCTGAACGTGATGCCCGAGGACGCGGTGTAGCCGCCCGAGCGGTCGATCTCCCGGGTCTGGTCCGCGGCCGGCGGGCTGGCCAGGCTGATCCGGCCGCGCCGGTGCCGCACGAGGCCGACGACCAGCGCCGTGATGATCAGGACGGCGATGACGGCGATGACGATCCAGAGGACTTCGGGGCTCACGTCGGCCATTGTTCCAAAGGCCCACCCATTTCCCGCGAGCGGCCGCGTCGGTACGCGACACGCCGGCAGCAGATGTACAAGGGCGGACGCTCGGCGCAGTGCTATTACGTGCTGACGAGTTCCTGGCCGCGCATCTTCTGCGAGATCACCTGCGTGATCCCGTCGCCCTGCATCGTGACGCCGTAGAGCGCGTCGGCGATCTCCATGGTGGGCTTCTGATGGGTGATCACGATCAGCTGCGAACGCTCCCGCAGCTGTTCGAACAGGCCGAGCAGGCGCTGCAGGTTGACATCGTCGAGGGCGGCCTCGACCTCGTCCATGATGTAGAACGGCGACGGCCGGGCCCGGAAGATGGCCACCAGCATCGCGACCGCGGTCAGCGACTTCTCGCCGCCGGAGAGCAGGGACAGCCGCTTGACCTTCTTGCCGGGCGGGCGGGCCTCGACCTCCACACCGGTGGTCAGCATGTCGGACGGATCGGTCAGCAGCAGCCGGCCCTCACCGCCCGGGAACAGCGATGCGAACACCTGGGTGAACTCACGCTCGACGTCGGTGTAGGCCTCGGTGAACACCTGCAGGATGCGGGCATCGACCTCGTCGACGACGTCGAGCAGGTCCTTGCGGGCGGCCTTGACGTCCTCGAGCTGCGTGGAGAGGAAGTTGTAGCGCTCCTCGAGGGCGGCGAACTCCTCGAGCGCCAGCGGATTGACCCGGCCCAGTTCGGCGAGCTCGCGTTCGGCGCGTTTGGCCCGGCGTTCCTGGGTCGGCCGGTCGAACGGCATCGGCGCCGGCGCACTGACCTGCTCGCCGCGCTCCTTGGCCTGTTCGTACTCGGCGATCTCGAGCTCGGTGGGCGGCAGCGCCACGTCCGGGCCGTATTCGGCCACCAGATCCGCATGAGCCATGCCGAATTGCTCGAGCACCTGCTGTTCGAGCTGCTCGATGCGCATCGCGGCCTGAGCCTTGGCGACCTCGTCGCGGTGCAGCGAATCGGTCAGCGCGCTGATGCGGGAGTTCAGGTGGTCGACACGCTCCCGCGCGCCGGTCAATGCGGTGGCGCGCTGCTGACGTTCGGTGGCCAGCCCGTCGCGGGTGCGGGATGCCACGGCGACGGCGGCGGCCAGCTTCTCGGCAACCTGACGGCCGGACTCGGCCACGGCGGCGGCGACGGCGGCGGCATGCTCGCGGGCCACCCGGGCCCGGGCCGCCCGCGCCCGTGCCTCCCGTTCGGCAGCGGCCGCCCGGCGCAGTGAATCAGCCCGTCCCCGAACGGCATTGGCGCGTTCCTCGGCGGTGCGCACCGCCAGCCGGGCCTCCACCTCGGCGCTGCGGGCCGCCTCGGCCGCGGCCGCGAACCGCTCTCGGTCCACGGGCTCGTCGGCGCCGGGCGCCGGGGTCTCCTGCGCGTTGCGCAGCCGGGTCTCGAGCTCGGACAGCTCGGTGACGGTCTGCTGACGGCTGGCCTCGAGTTCGTCGCGCTGGGTGGTCTGGCGGCGCCATTCCTCGTCCGCGGTGCGAGCATCCTGGCCCAGCCGGCCCAGGGTCTCGTAGATGCGGGAGATCGCCGCGTCCGACTCGTTGAGGGCCGCCAGCGCCTGCTCGGCGGCGTCCTGCCGGTCGGCCTGCTCGAGCGTGGCACCGGCCAGCGCCGCGGACAGCTCACCCCCGCGCGCCTCGGCGGCGACGAGCTCGGCACGGGCCCGCTCGATCGCCGACGTGATCTCGAGTGTGCTGGGCTTGCGGTCCGAGCCGCCGTTGACCCAGCCCTGGCCCACCAGGTCGCCGTCGATGGTGACCGCCCGCAGCCGGGGGTTGCCGGAGACGACCTGCAGCGCGTGCGACAGGTCGTCGACCACCACGACGTGACCCAGCAGCGCGGCCAGCGCGCCGCGCAGCCGATCGGGCGCCTCGACGAGATCCAGCGCCCAGCGGGTCCCCGCCGGCGCCGGGGCACCGGAGCGCGGGTCGTCGACCGGCCAGTCCCCCAGCATGATGGCCGCCCGCCCGCCGTCGGCTTCCTTGAGCGCCGTCACCGCGGCGCTGGCGGCGCTGAAGTTCTCGGCCGCCACCGCGTCGGCGGCCGAGCCGAGAACAGTCGCCAGGGCCGTCTCGTATCCGGCATCGACCTTGACCAGCTTCGCTATCGACCCGAAAAGTCCTGTGTTGCTCCGGTTTTCGATCAGCCAGGCGGCGCCGTCCTTGCGCTCGAGCCCGACCGCCAGCGCGTCGATGCGGGCCCGCAGCGAGGCGACCTCGCGTTCGGCGCCGCGCTCGGCGGCCTGCAGTTCGGCCACCCGCTCGTCGGCCAATCGCAGTGCGGCCACCGTCCGGTCATGGTGATCGTCGAGGCCGACCTCACTCTCGTCCAGTTCGCCGACGTGACTCTGCACGGTCTCGAACTCGGCCTGCGCGTGCTGCGCGCGCGCGGCGGCTTCCTCGATCCCGTTGGTGAGCCGGCCGACGCGTTCGTCGATCGACTCGACGCGCGCCCGCATGGTCTCGACCTGACCGGCCAGCCGCGCCAGCCCCTCGCGGCGGTCGGCCTCGGCCCGCACGGCGGCCATGTGCGCGCGCTCGGCGTCGGCGGCCACCTGTTCGGCCTCACCCAGTTCGGCCCGGGCGACCTCGAGCCGGGTCCGCGCCTGGGTCAATTCGCCCAGCAGGACCTGCTCGGCCGCCGCGACCTCCTCGGCCTGCCGGTCCAGGTCGTCGGGATCCGGGCCCGTCGACGCGGTGGCCGCCGAGTCCGTCTCCAGCAGCTGGGCCCGGTCGCTGGCGATGCGCACGGTGGCGCTGACCCGCTCGGCCAGCGCCGACAGCGCGAACCAGCTCTGCTGGGCCCGTTCGGCCCGCTCGGACAGCTGCGCCACGGCCGACTCGTGCGCGGCGAGTTCGGCCGACGCCGCCTCCAGCGCGGCCACCGCTTCGTCGTGTTCCTTGCGCAGCGCGGCTTCCGTCCCGCCGACGCCGTCGAACTCGGCCTGCCGCGTCACCAGGTCGTCGGCCGCCAACCGCAGGCGGGCGTCGCGCAGATCGGCCTGGATGGTCTGCGCCCGGCGCGCCATCTCGGCCTGGCGGCCCAGCGGTTTGAGCTGCCGGCGCAGTTCGGTGGTCAGGTCGGTCAGCCGGGCCAGGTTGGCGGCCATCGCATCGAGCTTGCGGACCGCCTTCTCCTTGCGCTTGCGGTGCTTGAGGACGCCGGCCGCCTCCTCGATGAACGCGCGGCGGTCCTCCGGGCGGGATTCCAGGATCTGCGAGAGCCGACCCTGCCCGACGATGACGTGCATCTCGCGGCCGATGCCGGAGTCGCTCAGCAGTTCCTGCACATCCATCAAACGGCAACTGGCGCCGTTGATCTCGTATTCGCCGGCGCCGTCGCGGAACATCCGGCGGGTGATCGACACCTCGGAGTATTCGATGGGCAGCGCGTTGTCGGAGTTGTCGATCGTGACAGTCACCTCGGCGCGGCCCAGCGGAGCGCGGCTCGACGTGCCGGCGAAGATGACGTCCTCCATCTTGCCGCCGCGCAGCGTCTTGGCGCCCTGTTCGCCCATCACCCACGCCAGGGCGTCGACCACGTTGGACTTGCCGGAGCCGTTGGGGCCCACCACCGCGGTGATGCCCGGCTCGAAGCGCAGAGTCGTCGGCGATGCGAAGGACTTGAAGCCCTTCAGCGTCAGACTCTTGAGGTGCATGGCGTGCCAGAGTACCGCTAACGTTCGCGGAAACCCTGGATCGGCTCGGGGTTGTCCGACCAGTCGGAAATCACCTTGTCGACCCGGCCCGGGGTGTCCGGGCCGCGCAGCAGATCCAGCAGGGCCTCGCAGTCCGGGCGCGCGCCCTGGGCGACGACGAGCACGCGTCCGTCGTCCTGATTCTTGGCGTATCCGGTCAGGCCGAGTTCGAGTGCGCGGGACCGGGTCCACCACCGGAACCCGACGCCCTGGACGTAGCCGTGCACCCAGGCGGTGAGGCGCACCGCAGGCTCCGTCATCAGCGGTTGTCGTCGATGTCGAAGCCGACGCGGGTGCCCGCTCTCAGCGTGCGACCCACCGTGCACACCGCGTCGACGGCGCGCTGCACGACGGTGCGCACCCGCTCGGCCTCCTCGGCCGACATGCCGGACAGGTCGATGTGCAGGGTTTCCGACAGCTCCGGGTACACCTCGTTGTCGCGGTCGGCGGCACCGGTGACGTCGATGGTCGCGGTGTAGTCGTCGCCGAGGCGGCGCGCCAGCGGCTGGTCGCTGGACATCCCGCTGCAGGCGGCCAGGGCGATCTTCATCAGCTCGCCGGGCGTGAAGACGCCGTCGACGTCCTCGGAGCCCACCAGCACCTCGGCCCCGCGCGAGCTGCGCCCGGTATAGCGGCGGGTGCCGGTGCGCTCGACCCACAGTTCGGTCATCTGCAACTCCTCAAATTCCGGCGAGCGGCCGTGTCTGTACACAACCGCCCGGTGTGTCGAGTACAAAAGCGGACGCTCGCGGAGTATTTCAACCCCACGTCAGGCTCGCGGGCGCGGTTGGCAGCGCGGGCAGTAGAACGACGAGCGGTTCATGAACTTCTCCCGGCGCATGACGGCCCCGCAACGCCGGCACGGCAACCCATCGCGGCCGTAGGCGTCCAGGGACCGGTCGAAGTAGCCGGACTCGCCATTGACGTTGACATACAGCGAGTCGAACGACGTGCCGCCCTGCGCCAGCGCCTCGCGCATCACGTCGGCGGCGTGGTCGAGCAGCTCGGCGAGCTTGGGCCGGCTCAGCTTCTCGGCCAGCCGGGCGCCGTTGACCTTCGCGCGCCACAGCGACTCGTCGGCGTAGATGTTGCCGATCCCCGACACCACGGTCTGATCCAGCAATTGACGTTTGATCTCGGAATGCTTGTGCCGCAACACATTAACCACGGCGTCGCGGTCGAACCCCGGGTCCAGCGGATCGCGGGCGATGTGCGCGACGGGGACCGGCACCTCGGCCCCGGAGCCGTCGTCCACGAGATCGGTGAGCATCCAGCCGCCGAACGTGCGCTGGTCGACGAAGCTGAGCGCAGTGCCGTCGTCGAGCAGCGCGGCGATGCGCACGTGCTCGGTGCGCGCCACCGGTCCCAACAGCATCTGACCGCTCATGCCCAGGTGCACGACGAGCGCCTCGCCCCCGCCGGGTTCGGCGAGCGGTGTGGTTCCGCGAGCACGAGGCCCGGCGCTACGGGCACCGCCGCTGTCCAGGGTCAGCCACAGATATTTGCCGCGCCGGCCCGTGCCGGTGATCGCGGCCCCCAATAGGCGGGCCGTCAGGTCGCCGGCACCGGCCTCGTGCCGGCGCACCGCGCGCGGGTGGTGCACCCGGACCGCCGTGATGGTTCGTCCGGCGAGGTGGCGCTGCAGGCCGCGGCGCACCACCTCGACCTCGGGCAGTTCGGGCACTAGCGGTTCATCCCTATCGCTTCGCTCCTCCGCCGCCTAGCGCGGCGGCACCGTCGACCCGGCGGCACTCTCGAGGACCGTCCACGCCGCCGAGGCCGCCTTGAGTTCGGCTTCCTTCTTGGTGCGGCCGACGCCGGTGCCGTACTCGGCGTTCATGACGACGACGGTGGCGGTGAACTGCTTGTCGTGGTCGGGCCCCGTGGAGGTGACGACGTAGCTGGGCACGCCGAGATTTCGGGCGGCGGTCAACTCCTGCAGGCTGGACTTCCAATCCAGGCCGGCACCCAGGCTGGGCGCGATGTCGAGCAGCGCGCCGAACAGTCGCAGGATTGCCGCGTGGGCGGTTTCCAGGCCGTGCTCGAGATAAATGGCACCCAGCAGCGCCTCCAGCCCGTCGGCCAGGATGCTGGCCTTGTCGCGGCCGCCGGAGTTCAGTTCGCCACGGCCCAGCAGCAGGTACTCGCCGAGTCCCCCGTCGGCCAGGCCGCGGGCGACGTCCGCCAGCGCCTGGGTGTTGACCACGCTGGCACGCAACTTGGCCAGATCCCCCTCGGGCCGGTCAGGGTGCCGCTGGAACAGTTCGACGGTGACGGTCAGCTCGAGCACCGCGTCGCCGAGAAACTCCAGGCGCTCGTTGGTGGGCAGGCCACCGTGCTCGTAGGCGTAACTGCGGTGCGTCAGCGCCAGGGTCAGAACCTCGTCGGGAAGGATGACGCCCAGCGCGTCCAGCAGCGGCTGCCGGGCCGCGGCCGGATCCTGACCGGCGTCGGTCACCGGGCCTCGCCGTTGTTCTCGGGCAGCATCTCGGCGAGCTTGGCCCAGCGCGGATCGACGATGTCGTGGTGGTGGTCCGGTTCGGCGGTGGCCAGGACCACCCCGCACTGCGGACACAATCCGGCGCAATCCGGCCGGCACAGCGGTGAGAGGGGCAGCTCGAGACCGACCGCGTCGATGATGGCCTGCTCGAGATCGACGGCGTCGTCGACCACGTGGCCGACCTCGTCCTCCTCGGTGGTGGCCTCGGTGGCGCTGTCCGGATAGGCGAACAGCTCGGTCAGCGGAATGGACACGCTGCCGGTGAACGGCTCCAGGCAGCGTGAACACTGACCGACCGTCGGTGCCTCGACGGTGCCCGTCACCAGAACACCCTCGGCGACCGACTCGAGTCTCAGGTCGAGATCCAGCGGCGCGCCGGCCTCGATCGCCTCGAGGTCCAGGCCGATCCGCGTGGGGCTGGGCACCGTGTCGCGGAGCTCGGTCATCGAGCCCGGCCGGCGTCCCAGCCGTGCGACGCTGATTACCAGCGGATTTCGGGCAGCCATGTTGGCAAGTCTAATCAATACCGCTGACCAGCACCGCGAGGTGCGGTCGGTGTGACCCCCGCGTCAGCGTGAAACGTAGTCGTGGGTTCCGGCGGCCGTGCGGAGCTGATGGCGACCGCGGCCCACCGAGCGCAGCGTGCCGTTGAGGTATTCCTCGAATTCGGCGAGCTTGCTGTCGACGTAGATGTCGCATTCGCCGCGCAGCCGGTCGGCCTCGGCGTGGGCGGAGTCGACCAACCGGGTGGCCTCTGCGCTGGCCGTGGCCACCACCTCGGTCTGCGACACCAGCCGCTGCTGCTCCTTGATGCCCTCCTGGACGGCCTTCTCGTAGCTCATGTTGCCGCTCTCGACCAGGCGGTCGGCTTCCGCCTTGGCCCGGCCGACACTCGTCTCGTAGTCCCGTTTGGCGGCCGAGCTGAGCCGGTTGGCCTCCTCGCGGGCCTCCCCGACCATCTGGTCGCAGTGCGCGCGAGCCTCGGCAACCATCCGGTCGGCGTGCGACTTGGCCTCCGAGAGCATCCGGTCGGCCTCGGCGCGGGCGTGCCCGACGGTGGATTCGGCCTCGGTGGTGGCAGAGCTGACCATGCCGTCGGCGTGGGCCTTGGCGTCGCGCAGCATTCCGTCCCGCGCGTCCAGCACATCCTGGGCGTCATCGAGCTCACCGGGGATGGCGTCCTTGATGTCATCGATCAGTTCCAGGACGTCACCGCGCGGAACCACACAGCCCGCGGTCATCGGGACGCCGCGGGCCTCTTCGACGATGGCTCCCAGCTCGTCGAGCGCTTCAAAAACTCGATACACGGCGCACCCTCCACGTGGTCAGAACAGCAACTGTGGCTATTGTGCCTGGTGTTACGCGTGTGACTGGATTGGCGACGCCGGTGTGTCGCAAAAAAGCGCCGAAACGTACGTCTGGGCGACGACACGCCGTGTTTTCGTGCCGAGACGTACGTTTGGGCGAGGTTTCAGGCGAGCTTTTCCCGCAACCGCCGGTTGACCGCGTCGGGCAGCAGCGCCGATACGTCGCCGCCGAACGTCGCGACCTCCTTGGCCAGCGACGACGACACGAACGAATACTGCGGCGTGGTGGCCACGAAGAAGGTGTCGACGCCGGCGACGTGCTTGTTCATCTGCGCCATCTGCAGCTCGTACTCGAAGTCGGTGCCGGTGCGCAGACCCTTGACGATCGCCGACAGGCCGCGCTCCCGGGCGAAGTCGACCACCAGACCCTGACCGGACTCGACCCGCAGGTTGGGCAGGTGCGCCGTGGACTCCGCGATCATCTCGATGCGTTCGTCGGCGCTGAACATCCCCTTCTTGTTCGGGTTGACCAGCACCGCGACCACCACTTCGTCGAACTGCGCGGCGGCCCGCTCGAAAACGTCGATGTGTCCCAGGGTGACGGGGTCGAAGGACCCCGGACAGACGGCGCCGCTCATGGGCTCAGACGGTACAGGGCCGCCACCTACCGACGGTGCACCATCGCCCGGATCGGCTCGGCCGCAACCAAGGTGAACGGAAACTCCACCGGAAAATCGTCGTCGACGGAGGTGATCTCGATCCGTCGCAGCACGGTTGCCAACGCCAGTGTGGCTTCCAGCATCGCGAAGTGATCGCCGATGCAGGTCCGCGGGCCGGCGCCGAATGGCGCGTACTGCCAGCGGTCGTGCGTCCTGGCGGCGGCCCCCATGAATCGGTCGGGATCGAACTCGTCGGGGCGATCCCACAGCGCCGGATCGCGTTGCACCGCGGCGGTGCCGTAGATCAACAATGATCCGGCCGGTACCCGGTAACCGTCGACGGCGACGTCGCTGGTCGCGGTGCGCCCGAGCGCCGGACTCGGCGGGCAGAGCCGTAAGGCCTCATGCACGATCGCACCCACATAGGGCAACGCCGCAACGTCGTCACCGGCCAGTTCCCGCTCACCGATTGCCGCGACCTCGTCCACCGCACGCGCCTGCAGTTCGGGACGGCGGCCCAATTGCCACAACGCATAGGCGAGTGTGGTGGCGGTGGTGTCGTGTCCGGCGACCATGAAAATGATCAGCTGATCGCGAATCTCGTTGTCGGACAAACATTTCCCAGTCTCGGGGTCGGCGGCCGCCATCAGTGCTCGCACCAGCGGTGCATCCCTGCCGGTGTCCTGCCGGCATTCGCGCAAGACGTCTCCGGTGAGGCCGCGCAGTACCGCCGCAGCGCGCAGAGCACGACGGCGCGCCGGCGTCGGTAGCCACGCGGGCGCGCGAATCGGGCTGCCGCTCCGGTCCGCGATGTACGACAGAGCGGTATTCAGCGAACCCGCGATCTGTTCCGATCTCTGGTCGAGGTCCACCCCGAGCACTGATCGCCCCAGAGCTCGAAGGGTCAGCTTGCGGCACTCTGCGTCCAGATCGACCAGGCCACCGTCCTCCCAGCCTCGCGTTGTCGTCTCCGCAGCCCCGGCCATGTGGGCCGCGAACGTCGCGACGTTCTTCTTCGTGAAAATTGGTTGCAGCGCGCGACGCATGGGCAGCCACTCGTCGTACGGCACGTCGAATAGGTTGTCGCCGAGCAGACGCCGCATCTCGGCGTGCACCGAAACCCGTTCCATCGTCGCCGCGGAGGGCGACAACATGTCCCGTCCCCCACGAGGCGATGTCACGACGATCACCGGCGGCATCAACCACCGAGGCGCAAAACTGAGGCGCGTGACCGGACCACCTGCGTCGCGCAACGCCTGACAACCGGTATGCGCCTGACGTACGGCGTTCACCTGCTGCCGCAAGGACAATGGACTCTTCGGTGGAAGCGGCAGAGAGCGCACGTCCACCGGCTGCACATTCCCCGCTTCGACCATGACGCCCCCTGTCGGCCTCCGGCGATTGTAGATCCGCCTTTCGGAGTAACGGAAGACCGTCAGCCGAATTCAGCCCACTCGAGCCGGGTGTCGCCGTATCTGCGCGGCGCCAGCGCGTCCCAGCCGCGCGGCGGGTCGATCTCCGCAGCGGCCACCGGACGTTCCACCACCGCGATGGTTCCCGTTGTGGTCCAGCCGTTTTCGCCGAGCAGTTCGAGTATCCGCTGCACCTCCGTGGTGCTGACGTCATACGGCGGATCGGCGAACACCAGATCCACCGGCGCACCGGTACCGGCGAGCACCGCAGCGACGGACCCCCGCCGGACCGCCGCGCCGGCTAGCCCGAGTTCGGTGGCGTTGCGGGCGATGACGGCCGCGGCACGCTGGTCGGATTCGACGAACAACGCCGAGGCCGCGCCGCGCGAAAGCGCCTCCAGCCCAAGGGCACCCGACCCGGCATACAGGTCGAGCACCGCCAGCCCGGTGAAATCCAGCCGGGCGGCGAGCACGTTGAACAACGACTCACGGACCCGGTCCGTGGTCGGCCGGGTGCCCATCCCCGACTTGTGCTGGGGCACCGAGATCCGCCGCCCGCCGGCGGCACCGCCGATGATGCGGGTCAGCTGATCACCGCCAACAGGTCGCCGCCTTCGACATGTGCCGTCGGGGCCACGGCGATCCGCTGCACGGTTCCCGCCTTGGGTGCGGTGATGGCCGCCTCCATCTTCATGGCCTCGATGGTGGCGATGGTCTGTCCGGCCTCGACGGTGTCCCCGGTGTCGATGCCGAGCGTCACCACGCCGGCGAACGGGGCAGCGACGTGATCGGGGTTGCCCCGGTCGGCCTTCTCGGCGGCCGGGGTGGCTGCGGAGATCGAGCGGTCGCGCACCAGTACCGGGCGCAGCTGCCCGTTGAGGATGCACATCACGGTCCGCATGCCGCGTTCATCGGGCTCGGAGACGGCCTCGAGGCCGATCAGCAGCTCCACACCCTTCTCGAGCTTGACGCGGTGTTCCTCGCCGCGGCGCAGACCGTAGAAGAACTGGTTGGCGCTGATCTGCGAGGTGTCGCCGAACTCCTCGCGGTGTGCCTCGAACTCGGCGGTCGGCCCCGGGAACAGCAGCCGGTTCAGGGCGACCTGGCGGTCCACCCCGGTCCGGGCCAGCGCCGCATTGTCGTCGTCGGACAGCTGTTGTTCGGGCCGGGCCGGGCCGCGTCCCTGTAATGCCTTGGTGCGCAACGGTTCCGGCCAGCCACCGGGGGGATCACCCAGCTCGCCGCGCAGGAAACCGATCACCGATTCGGGGATGTCGTAGCGGGCCGGATCCGCGGCGAAGTCCTCGGCGGAGACGCCCGCGCCCACCAGCGCCAGGGCCAGGTCGCCGACCACCTTGCTCGACGGCGTGACCTTCACCAGGCGGCCCAGGATGCGGTCGGCTCCGGCATAGGCGTTCTCGACGTCCTCGAACCGGTCGCCCAGGCCCAGCGCAATGGCCTGCTGGCGCAGGTTGGACAGCTGCCCGCCCGGGATCTCGTGGGTGTACACCCGGCCGGTGGACGTGAACGGGCCGGATGCCGCAACATCGAACGGCGCGTACACCTTTCGCAGCGCCTCCCAGTACGGCTCGAGATCGCACACCGCGGGCAGCGACAGCCCGGTGTCGTACTCGGTGTGCGCGGCGGCGGCCACGATCGAGGACAGTGCTGGCTGGCTGGTGGTGCCCGCCATCGGGGCCGCGGCGCCGTCGACGGCGCTGGCCCCGGCCTGCCACGCCGCCACATAGGTGGCCAACTGACCGCCCGGGGTGTCGTGGGTGTGCACGTGCACCGGCAGGTCGAAGCGTTCCCGCAGCGCAGACACCAACGTGGCGGCCGCGGGCGCGCGCAGCAGTCCGGCCATGTCCTTGATCGCCAGCACGTGCGCGCCGGCGTCGACGATCTGCTCGGCCAGTTTCAGGTAGTAGTCCAGCGTGTAGAGATTCTCGTTCGGGTCGGACAGGTCACCGGTGTAGGACATCGCGACCTCGGCCACCGCGCAACCGGTTCCGCGCACCGCGTCGATCGCGGGCCGCATCGAGTCCACGTTGTTCAGCGCGTCGAAGATCCGGAAGATGTCGACCCCGGTGCGGGCGGCCTCGTCGACGAACGCGTGGGTGACGGTCTCCGGATACGGGGTGTAGCCGACGGTGTTGCGTCCGCGCAGCAGCATCTGCAGGCAGATGTTGGGCATCGCCTCGCGCAGCGCGGCCAGCCGCTCCCACGGGTCTTCCTTGAGGAACCGCAGGGCCACGTCATAGGTGGCGCCGCCCCAGCACTCCATCGACAACAACTGCGGGGTCGTTCGCGCGATGTGACCGGCCACCATCAGCAGGCCGGTGGTGCGGATCCGGGTGGCCAGCAACGACTGATGAGCATCCCGGAACGTCGTATCGGTGACCTTGACGCCACGGGAATCGCGCATCCAGGTCGCGAAACCCCCCGGACCCAGTTCGTCGAGCTTCTGCTTGGAACCGGCGGGTGGCGGGACCGTCAGGTCGACGGCGGGCAGCTTGTCCTGGGGGTAGACCGTCGACGGCCGCTCACCGTGCGGCTTGTTCACCGTCACGTCGGCCAGGTAGTTCAGGATCTTGGTGCCACGGTCGGCACTGGTGCGAGCGGTGAGCAGCTGCGGACGCTCGTCGATGAAGGACGTGGTGATGCGCCCGGCGCGGAAGTCCGGGTCGTCCAGAACCGCCTGCAGGAACGGGATGTTCGTCGACACGCCGCGGATCCGGAACTCGGTGACCGCGCGGCGGGCCCGGCGCACCGCGGTGGCGAAATCCTTTCCGCGGCAAGTCAGTTTCACCAGCATCGAGTCGAAATGCGCGGACACCTCCGCACCGACGTTGGTGCCGCCGTCCAGGCGCACCCCGGCGCCGCCCGGGCTGCGGTAGGCCGTGATCCGACCCGTGTCGGGCCGGAACCCGTTGGCCGGATCCTCGGTGGTGATCCGGCACTGCAGTGCCGCACCGTGCAGAACGATCGAATCCTGTTCCAGACCAAGGTCTTCCAGCGACTCCCCGCCGGCCACCCGCAGCTGGCTGGACACCAGGTCCACATCGGTGACCTCCTCGGTCACCGTGTGCTCGACCTGGATGCGCGGGTTCATCTCGATGAAGACGTGATTGCCGCGCTCGTCCAGCAGGAACTCCACGGTGCCCGCACACGAGTAGCCGATCTGGCGCGCGAAGGCCACGGCGTCGTCGCAGATCCGTTGGCGCAGAGCGGGATCCAGATTGGGGGCGGGAGCAAGCTCGATCACCTTCTGGTGCCGGCGTTGCAGCGAACAGTCGCGCTCGTAGAGATGGATGACGCCATTTTCGCGGCCGGACCCGTCCGCAAGGATCTGCACCTCGATGTGGCGCGGGTTGATCACGGCCTGTTCGAGGAACACCGTGGGGTCGCCGAACGCCGACTCCGCCTCGCGCGAGGCCGCTTCGATGGCTTCGGGCAGGGCCATGGGATGGCTCACCCGGCGCATTCCGCGACCGCCACCGCCGGCGACGGCCTTGACGAACAAGGGGAACTCCATGTCCTGTGCGGCCCGCACCAGCTCGTCGACCGACGACGACGGCGCCGACGAGGTCAGCACCGGCAGGCCGGCCGCCTGCGCCGCCGCAATCGCCCGGGCCTTGTTCCCGGTCAGCTCGAGCACCTCGGCGCTCGGCCCGACGAACGTGATGCCCGCCGCCGCACACGCCGCGGCCAGATCGGGATTCTCCGAGAGAAATCCGTAGCCCGGATAGATCGCGTCGGCCCCACACGCACGCGCGGTCGCGACGATCTCGTCGACGTCGAGGTAAGCGCGCACCGGGTGGCCCCGCTCACCGATCTGGTAGGACTCGTCGGCCTTGAGGCGGTGCAACGAATTGCGGTCCTCGTACGGGTACACCGCCACCGTGGCGATATTCAGCTCGTAGGCGGCGCGGAACGCCCGGATCGCGATCTCACCGCGATTGGCGACCAGAACCTTGGAGAACACTGTCTTCACTCCTCGAGCAATCGATGGGGCGGTGCCGGGACAACATAAACCGAAACGTACGTCTCGGCGCAACAGTGCGAGAGCTATGCAACACTTCGTCGATCTCGGCAGGTTCCGGCAGCAAAGTGCGCCGCTCAGATACCCAGGCCGCCCCGTTTGACCAATTGCTTTACGATGACGCCCTTCTGGATCTCGTTGGTGCCCTCGCCGACGATCATCAGCGGCGCGTCCCGGAAATAACGCTCGACGTCGTACTCGGTCGAATAGCCGTAGCCGCCGTGGACGCGGACGGCATCGAGTGCGATCTGCATCGCGGCCTCCGAGCAGAACAGCTTGGCCATCCCGGCCTCCAGGTCGACGCGCTCCCCCGAGTCGAACTTCTCGGCCGCCGACAGCAGCAGCGCCCGGGCGGCGGCCAGCCTGGTGCCCATGTCGGCGAGCAGGTTACCGACGGCCTGGTGTTCCCAGATCGGCTTGCCGAAGCTCTCCCGATCCTGGGCGTAGGCCAGCGCGTCGTCGAACGCGGCCCGCGCCACCCCGGTCGCGCGGGCGGCCACCTGCAGTCGGCCGACCTCGAGGCCCTTCATCATCTGGGCGAACCCGTTGCCCTCCGCGGCGCCCAGCAGAGCAGCGGCCGGCACCCGGCAGTCGTCGAAGTTCAGCTCGCAGGCCTCGACGCCCTTGTAGCCCAGTTTGGGCAGGTCCTTGGAGATCGTGAAACCTGGGGAAGGGTTCTCCACCAACAGGATCGAGACGCCGCGGTGCGCCGGCCGGGCGTCCGGATCGGTCTTGCACAGCAGGGCGACCAGCCCGGACCGCCGTGCATTGGAGATCCAGGTCTTCGACCCGTTGACCACGTAATGGTCGTCGTCACGGCGGACGACGGTGCGCATCGCCTGCAGATCCGAGCCGCCGCCCGGTTCCGTCAGCGCCATCGTGGCGCGCAGCTCGCCGGTGGCCATCCGTGGCAGGTAACGCTGCTTCTGTTCTTCGGTGCCGAAGGTGACCAGCAGCTTGGCCACCACAGTGTGTCCGCCCATGGCACCGGCCAGACTCATCCAGCCCCGGGCCAGTTCCTCGGCCACCCTGACATAGCAGGGCATCGACACGACGCCGAACCCGTACGGTTCGGGGATCGACAGCCCGAAGACCCCGATCTCCTTCATGGTGTCGATCAGCTCGGCCGGATAGGTGTTGGCGTGCTCCAACTCCCGCACCACCGGCCTGACCTGCTTGTCGACGAAGTCGCGGACCGTCGAGACGATGGCTTCTTCTTCGGCCGTCAGTGCCATCGGAGCCTCCCGAGATCGACGAAATGGCGCGTTGCTCTCGCACTCGAGCGCCGAAACGTACGTTTCGGCGTGTTCGGGCTACAGCAGGGTGGACCAGTAAGCCCAGAACCGGGCCAGGATCGCCAGGATCAGCGCGGCGAACCACACCGCCACGATGGACCAGCGCCACTGGTACAGCGTGCGGGCGACCGCGTTGCCCGCGAGTGGTCGCAGCGCGATCCCGGCCACCACCACCAAGAGCGGGATCGTCACGCTCCACACCACCATGCAGTACGGGCACAGCGCGCCGATGCGATACAGACTCTGGAAGATCAGCCAGTGCACGAACACCGCGCCCAACGTGGTGCCGATCAGCAGTCCGACCCAATACCACTGCGGGATGCGAACTTTCGACCAGGCGAGCACGCCGGTGACGATCACCAGGGTGAACGACACGATCCCGATCAGCGGGTTGGGGAAACCGAACAGCGAGGCCTGCTTGGTCACCATGATCGACCCGCAGGACAGCACCGGGTTGAAGTTGCACGACGGCACGTACTTCGGGTTGATCAGCAGCTCGATCTTCTCGACGGTCAGCGTGAACGACGACGCCAGGCCGATCGCACCGGCCAGCACGATCCACAGCGCCGAGGCCCGCCCCACCCGCGGCGAGGCGTACGCCGGCGCCGGCGAGTCAGCAGCCGGCACCGCCGATGCCTGCGTGTCCGTCATCACGCCGCGGGCGCGACCGCGCCGTCCAGGCCCGGCACGTCGCCGACGATCTCCTTGACCTTGGCCACCAGCGCGTCCGGGGTCGTGTACTTGTAGTCCTCGCCGTTGATGCGCACGGTCGGCGTCGCGGTGATCTTGGCCGCGCCGGCCAGCCCCTCGACCATCTCGTTGTTCTTGCCGCCGTTCACACAGTCGGGCACCGTGCCGACCACACCGGCCTGCCGGGCGGTTTCGATGAGGGCCTTGTTGTCCGGCGCCGGCGCCCCTTCAGGGGGTTGCTGGGCGAACAGCGCGGTGTGGAATCGGCGGAAGGCATCCTTGGTGGCGCTGGTGTCGGCGTCGGCGACGCAGTAGCCGGCATTGGCCGCGCGGGTGGAGTACTGGTCGTTCGCCGAGCTGTTGAGGATCGCCACCATGTAGTAGTCGGCGGCGATGGCACCCGTGTCGATCAGCTTGTTGACGGTGGGGCCGAACGATTTCTCGAACGCCGCGCAGTGCGGGCACTGGAAGTCCTCGTAGAACGAGATGACGGCCTTGGGCTCCGTGCTGCCGTCCTTGGTCACCACCTTTGACGTGGCCACCCGCACCGCCTCGACGTCGCCGGAGTGCTTGGCGGGCTTTCCGTTGGAGACGATGTAGAAGAAGATCCCGGCGCCGATGGCGATGACCAGGGCCGTCAGCCCGATCTGGACCCAGAGGTTTCGTTTGCGGTCGGCCGCCTTCAGGTCGTAGCTGGCGGGGCGCTTGGATTTGTTGGCCACGGTCAACCAGCGTACCGGGCAGCGGGTTCCCCCTCCTCAGCCCCGTCGCAGGTGCGCCCGCAGTGCCGAGGTCAGTTCGTCGATGCAGGTGCTGGAACCGCCGCCCAGGCCGTCGAAGTTGATGAACCCGTGGGTCATCGCGGTCATTTCGCGCAGGTCCACCGCCACCCCGGCGTCGGTCAGCGCGGCCGCGTAGGCATTGCCCTCGTCGCGCAGCGGGTCGAAGCCGGCGGTGACCACCAGCGCCGGCGGCAGCCCAGACAGGTCGGCCGCACGCGCCGGCGAGACCCGCGGGTCGTCCTCCGGCATGGACGTGCCGAGGTACTGGTCGCCGAACCATTCGAGGTCATGCCCGCCGAGGACGAAACCGTCGTCGAACAGGGTCCGCGACCGGGTGGGCGCGCGGATGTCGGTGACCGGGTAGATCAGCAACTGCATGACGGGTCCGATCGCGTCGGACCGGGTCAGTTGCGCCACCGAGGCGGCCAGGGCACCCCCGGCGCTGTCGCCGCCGACGGCGATCCGGTCCGGCCGGACGCCCAGTTCTTCGGCGTGCTCGACCACCCAGCGGAACGCCGCCAGGCAGTCGTCGGTTGCCGCCGGCGCCGGATGCTCGGGTGCGAGCCGGTAGTCGACCGAGAGCACGTGGACGCCCGCATCCCGGCACAGGATCCGCGCCACCGGGTCGTAGGAATCCAGACTGCCGAGCACCCAGCCGCCGCCGTGGAAGTACACCAGCGCGGGCGCCCCGGCCTCGGCGGGCCGGTAGTGCCGCACCTGGATCGGGCCGCCCGGCCCCGGGATCGACATCTCGGTCACATCGACGGACACGGGCGGGCCGCTGAGCGGCACCAGGGATTCGAACAGCCGCCGGCTCAGCGCGGCGTCGTCGTCGAGCACCAGTCCGGTGACACCGACGAGCCGCAGGCCGGCCGTGAACGCCTGCAGGGTGGGGTCCAGCGTGTTGCCGTCGATGACCACGGCGCGGCCACCGGACATCCGCCGTTTGGTGCCGTCGGGCAGCGCCGGCAACAGCTTCGGCGCGGCCCGGCAGGCCGCGATCAGGATCGGGATCGGTAACCGCCGCCGACGTGTTGGTACTGCCACGACTGAGCACGGTAGCGCGCACAGATTAGACCGCGTGTTCGTCTCGCATATATCGTGAGCGGCGCCCAGTAGGTGCTGGGCGCTCTTCTCGACTGGCAGGTGGATCTGATGGCCGTTCCCTCGATCGGGCTCAACGACGACAACGCGATTCCGGCGCTCGGTCTCGGCGTCGCCGAACTGTCCGATGCCGAGACCGAGCGTGCCGTCTCCGCCGCGCTGGAGATCGGCTACCGGCTGATCGACACGGCGTCGGCCTACGGCAACGAGGCCGCGGTGGGCCGCGCGATCGCCGCCTCCGGGATCCCGCGCGCCGAGATCTTTGTCACCACCAAGCTGGCCACCGACGACCAGGGCTTCCAGGGCAGCCAGGATGCCATCAAGGCCAGCCTGGACCGCCTCGGGATGGATTACGTCGACCTGTACCTGATCCACTGGCCGGCCACCGAAAAGGGTAAGTACGTCGACAGTTTCGGCGGCATGATGCGCTCGCAGGCCGACGGTCTGACCAAGTCGATCGGCGTGTGCAACTTCACCCCGGAGAACCTGAGCGACCTGATCGACCTGTCGTTCGTGACGCCGGTGGTCAACCAGATCGAGCTGCACCCGCTGCTCAATCAGGCCCAGCTGCGCGCCGTGGACGCCGAGCGCAACATCGTGACCGAGGCCTACAGTCCGCTGGGCGTGGGCAACCTGCTCGACAACGCGACGGTCACCGCGGCGGCCGCGAACTACGGCAAGTCGCCGGCCCAGGTCCTGATCCGGTGGAGCCTGCAGCTGGGCAACGTGGTCATCCCCCGCTCGTCGTCGCCGGAGCGCATTGCCGAGAACTTCGACGTGTTCGACTTCGAGCTCACCGAATCGGACATGGCCGCGCTGTGCGCTCTCGACGACGGTTCCGGCGGCACCCGGTTCCGGCCGGACCCGGACACCTACACCGGTACCTAGCCCGTCGGGCACGTGCCGGCCGCCTGCCGCAGCCGGTCCGCCGAGGGCCCATCGACCGGCAGGTGGTATCCCCGCAGCACCTCGATGAACTGCAGCGAATACTGGCACCAGAACGCCTGGTTCGGCGGCATCCAGGTGGCCGGTTCCTGATCACCCTTGTCCTGATTCGCCTGGCCCTGCACCGCAAGGAGATTCGCCGGGTCGTTGGCGAACCGTAGCCGCAGATCGTCCGGCCAGTCGCGGGCACCCATGTCCCAGGCGTAGGCCAGCGGCACGATGTGGTCGATCTGCACCGACGCCCCGATCTGGTTACCGCGGACGAACGGGATCACGGTGTTGGTGTAGGGGTCCCGCAGCGTTCCGGTGGCCACGGCATGGGGGCAGCGTTTGATCGCCACGAAGGTCTTGTCGGTCAGATCGCGGTCGAGGATGTCGTTGCGGGTGTCGCACCCGTTGTGCCCGCCGGGCGCCCCGTTGTCGTCGTCCCAGGAATCGCCGAACGCCGCACGCCGGTAGTCGTGCCCACGGATCCGCAACGGCACCAACGGAATTCCGGCCAGGACATCCACCCCGGGAGCGACGGTGGGTGCGTCGGCGGCGGCGACGAACGCCTCGTGCCGACTGGCCAGCACGGTCTGCACCGCGACCACGACGGCCAGCACCGCCGCGAGCGACAGCCATAGCCAGCCGCGCCGACTCATGACTTGTCCAGGTATTCCACCCGCTCACCCTCGGTGAACGGCGCCGCCAGCAGGGCCAGGCCGGGGTGGTCCGGATCGCGGTGGTAGACCTGCTCGCAGAATGTCCGGGCCGCCTCGATGACCTCGCGGTCCTGCCCCAGCGACAGCAGCCGTAGCCCGTAGGAGCGGCCGGACTGGTTGCGGCCCAGCACATCACCCTCCCGGCGTTCGGCCAGGTCCAGATCGGCCAGCTCGAAGCCGTCGAGGGTGGAGGCGACCGCCTGCAACCGCTCCCCCGCCCGGGAACCCCGTGCGAGTCCGGTCACCAGCAGACACAGGCTGGGATGTTCACCGCGGCCGATCCGGCCGCGCAGCTGGTGCAGCTGACTGATGCCGAACCAGTCGGCGTCCATCACCAGCATGACCGTCGCGTTGGGGACGTCGACGCCCACCTCGATGACCGTGGTGCACACCAGGACGTCGATGTCGCCGTCCCGAAAGGCGGACATCACGGTGTCCTTCTCCTCCGGCGGCAGCCTGCCGTGCATGAGACCCAGCCGCAGCCCGGCCAATTCCCCGGTCCGCAGCTGGTTGTAGAGGTCCACCACGGCGGTGGCCTTGCGCGGCGGGCCGTCGCGGGGATCGCGGTCCATTCGTTGGACGGGTTTCTTCTCGTCGTCGTCGATCCGGGCCGCCACCACGTAGGCTTGCCGGCCCGCGGCCACCTCCTCACGGATGCGGGCCCAGGCCCGGTCCATCCATTTCTCCTGCTGGCCGGCGAAGATCACGCTGGTGGCGATCGGCTGCCGGCCGCGGGGCAGCTCCCGCAGCGTCGAGGTCTCCAGGTCGCCGTACACCGTCAGGGCGACCGTGCGCGGGATCGGGGTGGCCGTCATCACCAGCAGGTGTGGTGTGATCCCCCCTTTTGCCTTGGCGCGCAACTGATCACGCTGTTCGACACCGAAGCGGTGTTGTTCGTCCACCACCACCATCCCGAGCTGGTGGAACTCCACGGCATCCTGCAGCAGGGCATGGGTGCCGATGACGATGCCGGCCGCGCCGGAGGCGATCTCGTCGCGCACCGCACGCTTCTGCGCCGCCGACATGGAACCGGTCAGCAGCGCTACCCGGGTCGCGTCGTCGGATCCACCGAGTTGGCCCGCCATCGCCAGCGGACCCAGAACATCGCGAATCGAGCGCGCGTGCTGGTCGGCCAGCACCTCGGTGGGGGCCAGCATGGCACACTGGTAGCCGGCGTCCACCACCTGCAGCATGGCCAGCAGTGCGACCACCGTCTTGCCGGACCCGACCTCGCCCTGCAGCATCCGGTTCATGGGCCGCGATGCCGTCAATTCCGTTGAAATGACCGACAATACGTCGTTCTGGCCGTTGGTGAGCTCGAACGGCAGCCGGTTCAGCAGCGCCGCGCGGAGCCCGTCCTCGCGGGGCAGCGCGGGCGGCCCCGTCTCGGAGAGTTCGCCGTAGCGCCGGCCCACCAGCGCCCATTGCAGGCCGACGGCCTCGTCGAACCGCAGCCGGTCCAGCGCACGGTCGCGTTCGTCCGCATTCTCGCTCAGGTGCACGGCCCGCAGCGCGTCATCCTCGGACATCAGATTCCGTTGGCGCAGAATGTCTTCCGGCAGCGGCTCCGGGACCGGGTCGAGCACCGCGAGAACCTGGCGCACGCAGGCGTAGATGTCCCAGCTCTGCAACTTGGCGGTGGCCTGATAGATCGGGAAGAAGTCGCGGTCGAACAGCGCGAGGTCCACCTCGCCACCGCCACCACCGTCGCTGGTCGCGGCCACCATCTTCTTCAGCGACGCGGTGCCCTTGCCGGTGTCGAGCAGAAGGAACGCCGGGTGGGTCAATTGCATGGTGCCCCGGAAGAATCCGACCTCGCCGGACATCATCACCCGAGCGCCTTCGACCAGACCGCCCTTGAGGTATCTCGGGTGGAAGAAGGTGGCAGTCACACCGTTGTTGAGCGTGACCACCAGGAACTCCTTGCCCGTCTTGCGCGCGCGGTTGGACCTGACCTTCGCGACGGTGGCGATCAGCGTGATGTGCTCACCCTCGTCCGGCGGTGCGTCCCCGTCGCCGAACGCCGTCGAGCCCTTGCTGTATTTGCGCGGATAGTGCCGCAGCAGGTCATCGACGGTGACGATGCCGAAGTGTTCGGCGAGCGCGTCGGCGGCCTTCACCCCGATGACGTATTCGAGCCGGTCGGTCAGTGTGGCCACTTGCTCACTCCACCCCGATGAACAGTGCGTCGCCGTCGTGTCCGGTGTCGTAGGTGACCAGCTCGGTGCCGAGGTGATGCCGGTGCACATGCTCGATCAGTGCCGCGGCCACGTCGGGCGCCGACGCGCCGAGACCCGCTCCCAGCAGCACCGTCACCAATTCCCCGCCCACACCGAGCATCAGGTCGATCAGGCCGCGCGCCGCCGCGGTCACGTCGTGGCGCACCACCAGCACCTCGCCGCCGAAGATGCCCAGGCCGTCGCCGGTGTGACACGGCCCCGCCCACGTCAGCGCGTCCTCGGCGGCCATCCGGACCGAACCGATCCGGGTAGCACCGGCGGCCGCGGCCATCGTGTAGCCGTCGTCGACGGCGGGACGCGCGACGTCGT
Organism: Mycobacterium sp.; assembly: GCF_046330795.1. Classification (GTDB taxonomy): domain Bacteria; phylum Actinomycetota; class Actinomycetes; order Mycobacteriales; family Mycobacteriaceae; genus Mycobacterium. The sequence continues at coordinate 1,404,237 of NZ_JAXLSA010000001.1, forward strand.
GCACGGCCAGTGCCGCCAAGCCCTGAACCATGGACCGGGTGGGCAGCGGCACCACGTCGATGCCCCAGCCGATGGCGGCGGTACAGCCGGCCACCAGCTCCTCTGCGGCCACAAAACCGTTGGGCAGCAACATGACCGACGCGGCGCCGGTGTCGACGAGCGCGCGCAGCAGCTGCTGGGCGCTGACCACCGGTCCCGCCCCGGGTTCCTGGGCCTGCAGCACGCAGGCGCCCTCGCCGGCGAACAGCCGCGCCGCGCCCTCGCCGTCGACGACGGCCAGCACCGCGCGGTCGCGGCTCCAGCTGCCCGGCGCCGGCCCGGCGGCTCCCCCGGTCAGCGTGGAGATCTGGATGTGGCTGGGCGTCCCGAAGCGCAGGCCGGCCTCGATGGCCGCACCGGCGTCGTCGGTGTGCACATGCACCGAATGCCCCCCGGTGTGCGTCGGCGCCAGGGCCACCGATTCACCCACGGCGTCGAGGTCCTTGCGTAGGCTCTCGGCCTGTCCGGCGCTGCAGGGGTGGACGTGGAACATCACTTCGAACTGCGGCGGCACGACGACCGTGAGCGTTGGGCCGGCCGCGGTGGGCGGTTCGTAGACCGGGCGGACCGGGGCGCGGCCGGTGACGGTACGAACCAGGGCGTCCAGCAGGACCAGCAGCCCCCGCCCGCCCGAATCGACGACGCCGGCGTCGGCCAGCACCGCGAGTTGACCGGGCGTCTTGTCCAGGGCGACGGCCGCGGCGTCGGCCGCGGCGGTGACGGCCGCGGCCAGATCACCGGACGCGGCGGCACCCTCGGCCGCCCCGGCGGCGGCCTGCAGGACCGACACGATGGTGCCCGGGACGAGCTCGCCGCCCATCGAGGTGATCACCAGATCGATGGCGTGCCGAAGGGCGGCACCGAACCTCTCGGCGTCGATGTCGGATTGCGTCACGTCGGCGATCCCCCGCAGGATCTGCGACAGGATCACCCCGGAGTTACCCCGGGCACCGTGCAGCGCACCCGCGGATAGGGCACGTGCCACGGCTGCCGCGTCGCTCCCGCCGTCGTCGTCGAAGTCCACCCGCGCGAGCGCCGCACGCATGGTGAACAGCATGTTCGTGCCGGTGTCGCTGTCGGCGACCGGGAAGACGTTGAGGCGGTTGATCTCGTCGACGTGGGTGATCAGGTCGCCGACGGCCGCGTGCGCCCACTGCCGCAGCGCAGCGCCGTCCAGGGCCGGGCAGCCGGGCCGCGAGGTCGGCTCCGCCATCGCGCCTCCCGCCTCGGACCACAATTCCCGCTACTGCACTGCCACCACGCGGGCGCCAGCCTAGTCACACGCACCGACAGCACGCCTGCGCGCGTCCACAGTCGCGTGTCCGGCGTTTTGGAGTTCACCACGGCCGACCGGTATCCTGGTCCGGTTGTCGAGTCACCCGCTACCGCGGTCGTTGGCTCAAAGCACTGACTTCGAGGAGTTACTCACTATGGCTGCCGTATGCGATATCTGCGGTAAGGGCCCCGGCTTCGGCAAGTCGGTGTCGCACTCGCATCGCCGGACCAGCCGGCGGTGGAACCCGAACATCCAGGTCGTGCACTCCGTCGACCGCCCGGGCGGCAACCGCAAGCGCGTCAACGCCTGCACGTCGTGCATCAAGGCCGGCAAGGTCGTACGGGGCTAGTTCCCTTTTCGATCTGTTCCGCAATCCCTGCGAGGTCTACTCGCAGTTCGTCGCCGTACCCGCAGAACAGATCCTGTTCTTGCTCAGGGCAGCCGCCAGTCGATCGGCTCGGCGCCCATCTCGGCCAGCATCGCGTTCGAGCGACTGAACGGCCGTGACCCGAAGAATCCCCGGGATGCCGACAGCGGCGAGGGGTGCACGCTCTCGATCACCCCGACACTGTCGCCCAGCATCGGTTTGAGGGTCTGCGCATCGCGTCCCCACAGGATCGCCACCAGTGGTGTGCCGCGGGCCACCAACGCCTTGATCGCGCATTCGGTCACGGCCTCCCACCCCTTGCCGCGATGTGACGCCGGGTTGCCCGGCCGTACCGTCAGCACCCTGTTCAGCATCATCACGCCCTGGGCGGACCACGGCGTCAGATCACCGGTGGACGGCTTGGGCAGTCCCAGGTCCGATCCGTACTCGGTGAAGATGTTCTCCAGGCTGCGGGGCAGCGGACGCACGTCGGGGGCCACCGAGAAACTCAGGCCGACCGCATGCCCAGGGGTCGGATAGGGGTCCTGGCCGACGATCAGCACCCGCACCTGATCGAGGGGAAAACTGAAGGCACGCAATACATTCGGGCCAGAGGGCAGGTAGCCACGGCCTTCGGCGAGTTCAGACCGCAGAAAGTCGCCCATGGCGCCCACCTGGGCCCCCACCGGTTCGAGGGCCGCGGCCCAGCCGGGGTCGACGAGTTCAGCAAGTGGGCGGGCCGTCACGAGCGACCAACCTAATTGAACGAGTCCCAGCCGGCGCAACCGGTCCACTCGGCGCCATAGACATGCGCACCGACGGGTCCATCGGTCACCACGCCGATCACCCGCCAGCCGGATGGCACCGCACCGGGGAAACACGCGACCAGAGCGTGGTCCTCCCCGCCGCCGAGCACCCAGTCCCACGGATCGACACCCAACGCGGCGGCCGCATCGGCCACGCCATCGTGATCCGCGGCCAGCCCCGCGGTGCTCAGATCGATACCCACCCCCGAGGCCTCCGCGATGTGGCCCAGGTCGGCGATCAGGCCGTCGGACACATCCGTCATCGCCGTCGCCCCCGCCTCCGCCGCCGCGGGGCCCTGCCCGTAGGGCGGTTCGGGCACCCGATGCCGGGCGATCAGTTCGGGGAACTCCGGGGAGCCTGCGGTCAGCAATGCGTACCCGGCGGCCGAGCGGCCCAGTCCCCCGGCCACCGCGATCACATCGCCGGCCCGCGCCCCACCGAGCCCGACCGGACCGCGGCCGTCGAGCTCACCGAGCACGGTGACACTGATCACCCACTGCGGACTGCGCACCAGGTCACCGCCGATGATCGGGGCGTTGCCGCAGCGGGCCGCCTCGTCCCACATCCCGGCCCACAGCGCGGCCACCAGGTCCATCGGGGTGTCGGCGGGAGCCCCGAACGCCACCACGAATCCGGTGCACTGCCCGCCCATCGCCTCGATGTCGGCGGCGTTCTGCGCAATCGCCTTGCGCCCGACGTCGTACGACGACGACCAGTCCAGCCGGAAGTGCCGGCCCTCGACGAGCATGTCGGTGGACACCAGCGCACGCCCGTCGGGCACGGCCAGCAGGGCCGCGTCGTCGCCGGGCCCGACGAGGACCGACGCCGGCTGGCTGCCCGCCGCGATCAGCCGGTCGATGACGGCGAACTCGCCGAGACTGCCCAGCGTGGGGGCATCATCGTCGGCCATATCACCCCTCGTCGCCTCCGCGCCGACCTGAACACCGCCGCCACCTGCGGTAGTTTTCTTGTGCACGGACACGTCAGTTTATGAGACCAGGCAGGAGAACCGGGTGGTCGAGGCCTTCATTCTGATCCAGACGGAAGTGGGCCGCGCCGAGGTGGTTGCCAAGCAGGTCGCGGGCCTGCCCGGAGTGCGGTCGTCGGAGTACGTCACCGGTCCATACGACGTGGTCGCCCGCGTCAGTGCGGGCACGCTGGAATCGCTGCGCGCCGATGTGGTGTCCGGCGTGCAGGCCGTCGAGGGCATCACCCGCACACTGACCTGTCCGATCGCGTCCGTGGCAGGTGAGTGATCCCGAGCGGGACGGTCCACCGCGCGCGGTCCTGATCGCCGCGCTGCTGATCGCCGTGGCCGCGGCTGTCACGGTCGTGGCGATCGCCGCACATCGCAGTTCGTCGCCACCGGTGCCGGTGGCCGCGGTTCGCGCCCCGCATGCCGCCGAACAGCCCTGCCAGGATCTGCTGGCAGCCCTGCCCGACCGGCTCGGTGACTACCAGCGCACCGATGTCGCGTTCCCGGCGCCGCCCGGGGTCGCCGTCTGGCGCACCGGGACCGGGGCCGAACCCGTGATCCTGCGCTGCGGCCTGGATCGGCCCGACGACTTCGTGGTTGGCTCGCCGTTGCAGATGGTCGACCAGGTGGCCTGGTTCCGGGTCGCCGAATCCGACCGCATCACGTGGTTCGCCGTCGACCGGCCCGTGTATGTGGCGCTGACGTTGCCGGCCGACTCCGGGCCGGCGGCCATCCAGGATCTGTCGCAGGCCGTCGCAGCACTGCCCGCCAGGCCGATCGACCCGGCCCCACCCCGCTGACCCTGCCCACGCCGAAACGCACGAATGGGCGCGAAAGTCCGAGTGCCGCGCGCCAATTCGTCGAATTCGGCGCCGCTCAGCGCAGGCCGGTGCCGCGGGCCAGCGCGGTGTCGACCATGGTCGCCAACAGCGTCGGGTAGTCCACGCCGCTGGCCGCCCACATCCGCGGATACATCGAGATAGTGGTGAAACCGGGCATGGTGTTGATCTCGTTGAGGACGGGTCCGTCGTCGGTCAGGAAGAAGTCGACACGGGCCAGGCCCTGGCCGTCGATGGCGTCGAAGGCACGGATGGCCAACTGCCGGATCTCGTCGGCGACGTCGTCGTCGACCTTGGCGGGCACGTCCAGCTCGGCGGCATCGGCCAGGTACTTGGTGGTGAAGTCGTAGAAGCCGTCCTCGCGGCCCCGCACACCGGCGACCCGGATCTCCCCCACCGTGCTGGCCTCGACCCGGCCGTCCGGCAGTTCCAGCACACCGCATTCCAGTTCGCGCCCGACGATGGCGGCCTCGACGATCACCTTCGGGTCGTGCGCGCGGGCGGCGGCCACCGCGGCGGGCAGGTCGGCCCAGGAGGTCACGCGGCTGACGCCGATCGACGATCCGGCGCGCGCGGGTTTGACGAACACCGGCAGCCCGAGCCGCTGCTGCTGCTCGGGTTCCAGGGTTTCCTGACCACGGCGCAGCACCACGTGGTCGCCGACCGGCAGCCCGGCGGCGATCAGCAGCTTCTTGGTGAACTCCTTGTCCATCCCGGTCGCGCTGGCCAGCACACCGGCCCCGACGTACGGGATGCCGGCCAGTTCGAGCAGACCCTGGATGGTGCCGTCCTCGCCATACGGGCCGTGCAGGACGGGGAAGACGACGTCGACGGATCCGAGTACCTCACCGGCCGTGCCCAGCGAGACCAGTTCGCCGCGCCGACCGGGATCGGCGCTGAGCGCCAGTGCCGCGCCGGAGTCCGCGGTGACCTCGGGCAACCGGCCGTCGGTGATGGCCAGGGTGGCGGGGGTGGCATCGGAGAGCACCCACGCGCCGCCCGGTGTGATTCCGATGGGGACGACCTCGAACCGCTCCGGATCCAAATTGCGCAGGATGCTGCCCGCCGAGACGCAGGAGATGGCGTGTTCGGAGCTGCGGCCGCCGAAGACGACGGCGACGCGGACGCGGGGTTGGCGGGCTGTCACAAGGTCAGAGGCTACCCGCCGAGCCGACGATCCACCGCGCCCGCGGTGGGGAGGAGCGAGGCAATCAAACTCCGCCGAGCCGACGATCCACCGCGCCCGCGGTGGGGAGGAGCGAGGCAATCAAACTCCGCCGAGCCGACGATCCACCGCGCCCGCGGTGGGGCCCTCATCTGTTCAGCGCCGGCTGCGACAACGTGCGAGTGGAACTCGCAGGGGGCGCTGAACAAATCACGTCTGGTCGAGGGCCTGCTCGAAATCGGCCAGCAGGTCGTCGGTGTCCTCGATGCCGAGCGATATCCGCGCGAAGCCGGCGGACACGGCGTCGCCCCAGCGGGCCCGGCGGTCCACCGAAGTGTGGATGCCCCCGAAACTGGTGGCCGCCACCAACAGCTCGCTGCGCTCGGCCAGCCGCGCGACGGCCTCGGCGCCGGCCAGTTCGATGGACACCAGTCCGCCGAACCGGCGCATCTGCGCGACGGCCACGCTGTGCGCGGGGTCGTCGGGCAGTCCTGGGTAGCGCACCGACCGCACCGCCGGATGCCGGCTCAACGCACCCGCCAGCGCCATCGCGTTCTGGCATTGCCGCTCGTACCGCAGGCCCGCGGTACCCAGGCTGCGCATCAGCAGCCAGGTCTCGAAGGCACCGAGCACCGGGCCGGACAGCAGGCGCTCACGGGCCACCGCCGCCATCAGCTCCGCGTCGCCGCCGGCCGCATAACCGGCCAGCAGGTCGCTGTGCCCGGCCAGCGCCTTGGTGGCGCTGGCCACCACCACATCGGCGCCCAGCGCCAGCGGCGTCTGACCGAGCGGAGTCGCGGTGGTGTTGTCGACCACCAGCCGCGCGCCGCGCCCACGGCAGATCAGCGCCAACCGGTGCAGGTCGGTGACATCCAGGCTCGGGTTGGCCGGCGTCTCGGCAAGTACCACATCGGCCGACCCGGCCGCATCGCACATCTCGGCGCTGGACGCCGCGACGACGGTGATTCCCTGTGGCGCAAGATATTCCGATGCGTAGGCCCGCACCTGATAGTAGCCGTCGGCCGGTACCACCAGGGTCGAGTCCGGTGTTGTCAACGCTCGCAGCACCGCGGTGATGGCCGCCATCCCGGATCCGAACACCAGCGCCGAGGCGGCGCCCTCGAGCCCCGCGAGCGCCGATTCCAGTTGTCGCCAAGCAGGATTCGAGGCGCGCCCGTAGAAGTCGAGCCCATCGGAAGGGTTGCCGAGATGGAAGGTGGTTGCCGGGGTGATCGGCGGGGCGATGGGATTCCCCGGAACGGCTTCGATATCAACGGCTTTCACCGTCCGCGTGGACATTCCGAACCGGCCCGGCTCAATGCTCATCGACGCGCCTCACTCCGGCTTGGTGCTGCGGCCCAGCAGGGCGGCCACCGCCTCGATCACCGACAGGCCGCGGTGGCAGACCCGGTGCACCGCATCGGTCAGCGGCATCTCCACGTCGTAGCTGGAGGCCAACGCGAGCACCGATTCGCAGGACGTCACGCCCTCGGCGACATGTCCGCCGCCGGCCAGCTGGGCGGCCGCCAGCGTCTCGCCGAGGCCCAGGCGCTCACCGAACGCCCGGTTGCGCGACTGCGGTGAACTGCACGTCGCCACCAGGTCCCCAACCCCGGCCAGTCCGGCCAGCGTCGCACCCTTGGCGCCCACGGCAATGCCCAGCCGCATGATCTCGGCCAGTCCGCGGGTGATGATGGCCGCGGCGGTGTTCTCACCCAGGCCGACGCCGGCCGCCATTCCGCAGGCCAGCGCGATGACGTTCTTGCACGCGCCACCGATCTCGGTGCCGATGACGTCGGCGTTGGTGTACGGCCGGAAGTACGCGGTGTTCAGCCCGCGCTGCAGGGCCACCGCCCGGCCGGAATCGGCGCACGCGATGACGGTGGCCGCCGGTTGCCCGACGGCGATCTCGCTGGCCAGGTTGGGCCCGGACAGCACCGCCACCTGATTGGGGTCGACGCCGGTGACCTGCACGATCACCTGGCTCATCCGCATCAGCGTGCCCAGTTCGATGCCCTTGGCCAGGCTGACCAGGGTGGCGCCGGACGTCAGCAGCGGCGTCCAGTCCTCGAGATTCTGGCGCAACGTCTGCGCGGGCACGCCGCACAGCACCGTCGTGACGTCGGACAGCGCCGCGCCGGCGTCGGTCACGGCGGTGACGTTAGCGGGCAGTTCGACATCGCCCAGATAGCCGGTGTTGCGGCGGGTCGAGTTGATCTCGTCGGCCACCTCGCGGTGCCGGGCCCACAGCCGCACGTCGTTGCCGGCATCGGCGGCGACCTTGGCGATCGCCGTGCCCCATGCGCCCGCACCCATCACCGTCACCGTTCCCAACGAGTTGGACACCCGGCAAGCCTAGACGAGCGGCGCTGGCAGGATGGACACCATGAGCACGGGCGTCGGCCTGATCATCGCGGTCAAACGACTCGGCGCGGCCAAGACCCGGTTGGCGCCGCTGTTCGGCGACCGGACGCGCGAACGGGTGGTGCTGGCGATGCTGGCGGACACCCTCGCCGCGGCCGCCGCGGCACGGGCCGTGCAGTCCGTCACCATCGTCACACCGGACGCCGACGAGACCGGGGTAGCCGCACTCGCCGCCGAACTGGCCGTCCGCGTGCTCGCCGACCCCACCCCCGCCGGACACTCCGATCCCCTCAACAACGCCCTCCGCGCCGCGGCTGCGTTCGTCGGCGCCGAAACACCGAATGTTGCAGCGCTCCAAGGTGATCTGCCCGCGTTGCGCACCGTCGAACTCGATCAGGCGATCGTCGCCGCGCGGGCCTTCCCACGCAGCTTCGTGGCCGACCGGCATGGCACCGGCACCTCGGCGCTGTTCGCCTTCGGCGTTCCGCTGGATCCCAACTTCGGCACCAATTCCGCTGTGTCCCACCGAAATTCGGGCGCAATCGAACTGTCCGAACCGTGGCCCGGGCTGCGCTGCGATATCGACACACCAGACGACCTGGATGCGGCGCGGCGCTTCGGCGTCGGCAGCGCCACCGCGCGAGAGATCGACATGGTGAACGGCTCGGTGAGCGGCGCCGCTAGCAACCCGCACTGCGATAGGCGATGATTCAACCGTGACCGACATCGAGACCGACCAGCCGGCCGCTGCAACTGCCGAGGAAAACGACGCGGCCGTTGATGCGCGCCATCAGGCTCCCGAAGCCCCGCCCGCTGCGACCTCTCCCGGTCTGGAGGTCCAGGAACTGCCGGAGAACCGGTATCTCAACCGCGAACTGAGCTGGCTGGACTTCAACGCCCGCGTGCTCGCCCTGGCCGACGACCCGTCGCTGCCGCTACTGGAACGAGCGAAGTTCCTGGCGATCTTCGCGTCGAACCTCGACGAGTTCTACATGGTCCGGGTGGCCGGGCTGAAACGCCGCGACGAGATGGGACTGTCCGTACGGTCGGCCGACGGCCTGTCTCCCCGCGAGCAGCTGCGCCGAATCGGCGAGCGCACCCAGCAGATCGCCAGCCGGCACGCACGGGTCTTCCTCGACGAGGTCCGCCCGGCGCTGGCCGCCGAGGGCATCCTGGTGGTCGGTTGGTCCGACATCGACCAGCACGAACGCGATCGGCTCGCCACCTACTTCAACGAGCAGGTCTTCCCGGTGCTCACGCCGCTGGCGGTCGACCCCGCACACCCGTTCCCGTTCGTGAGCGGACTGAGCCTCAACCTGGCGATCACGGTGCGCCAGCCCGAGGACGGCACCACGCATTTCGCGCGTATCAAGGTGCCCGACAACGTCGACCGGTTCGTCGAACTCAAGGGCGACGAACGCGACGACGGTCATCACAACATCCGGTTCCTGCCCATGGAGGAACTGATCGCGGCATTCCTGCCGGCGTTGTTCCCCGGCCTGGACATCGTCGAACACCATGCCTTCCGGATCACCCGCAATGCGGACATGGAGGTCGAGGAAGACCGCGACGAGGACCTGCTGCAGGCCCTCGAACGCGAGTTGGCGCGGCGCCGGTTCGGCTCACCGGTGCGCCTCGAGGTCGCCGACGACATGACCGAGAACATGCTCGAATTGCTGCTGCGCGAACTCGATGTCGATCCCGGCGACGTCATCCAGGTCCCCGGACTGCTGGACCTGTCGTCGCTGTGGCAGATCTACGGCGTGGACCGGCCCGCGCTCAAGGACCGCGCGTTCGTGCCCGCGACACCGCCGGCGTTCGGCGAACGGGAAACGCCGAAGAGCATTTTCGCGACGCTGCGCGACGGCGATGTGCTGGTGCACCACCCCTACGACTCGTTCTCGACGACGGTGCAGCGGTTCATCGAGCAGGCCGCGGCCGACCCGAACGTGTTGGCCATCAAGCAGACCCTGTACCGGACCTCGGGTGACTCCCCGATCGTCAACGCCCTGATCGACGCCGCCGAGGCCGGCAAGCAGGTGGTGGCCCTCGTCGAGATCAAGGCCCGGTTCGACGAACAGGCGAACATCACTTGGGCGCGCAAGCTGGAGCAGGCCGGCGTGCACGTGGTCTACGGGCTGATCGGGCTCAAGACCCACTGCAAGACATGCCTGGTGGTGCGCCGCGAGGGTTCGACCATCCGCCGCTACTGCCATATCGGCACCGGCAACTACAACCCGAAGACCGCGCGTCTGTACGAGGACGTGGGACTGCTGACCGCGGCCCCGGACATCGGCGCGGACCTGACCGACCTGTTCAACTCGCTGACCGGCTATTCGCGAAAAGTCAGCTACCGCAATCTGCTGGTCGCACCCCACAGCGTGCGCAAGGGCATCATCGAACGCATCGAGCGCGAGGCCGAGGCGACCCGGGGCGGCGCCGACGGGCGGATCCGGCTGAAGATGAACGCCCTGGTCGACGAGCAGGTGATCGACGCGCTCTACCGCGCCTCACAGGCGGGGGTTCGCGTCGAGGTCGTGGTGCGCGGCATCTGCGCGTTGCGGCCGGGGGCGCCGGGGTTCTCGGAGAACATCGTGGTGCGCTCGATCCTCGGCCGGTTCCTCGAACACTCACGCATTATTCACTTCAGCGCCATCAATGAATTCTGGATCGGCAGCGCCGACATGATGCATCGTAATCTCGACCGACGGGTGGAGGTGATGGCGCAGGTGAAGGAGCCCAGGCTGACGGCTCAGCTCGACGACGTCTTCGAATCGGCCATGGACCCCGCGACGCGCTGTTGGGAGTTGGGTGCCGACGGCCACTGGACCGCGCTGCCGGCCGAGGGCCAGTCGGTCCGCGATCATCAGGCGTCCATGATGGAGAAGCACCGCCACCCGTAACCGGTCACTCGTTATCACCGGCACATCCGGTCCCCGAAGGGCGCCGGATTGACCTGCAGGAGTTGAGGTGTCCAAAGACGTGCCCGGGCCTCCCGCGCAAGTGCGCGCGGCCGGAGCGGTGCTGTGGCGATACCGGGCTGCCGAATCGGACGCGGCCTCGGACCCAGCCGTTGCCCCGGTGCTCGAGATCGCCATCGTCCACCGCCCCCGGTACGACGACTGGTCGCTGCCCAAGGGCAAGGTCGATCCGGGTGAGACCGAAGCGGTCACCGCCGTGCGCGAGATCCTCGAGGAGACGGGCTACCACTGCCGGCTGGGGCGGCGGCTCCTGTCGGTCAGCTATCCCATCGGCGATGGCGTCAAGAAGGTCGTCTACTGGGCGGCACGAGCCGGTGAAGGCGAATTCAGCCCGAACGACGAGGTGGACCAGCTGATCTGGCTACCCGTGCCAGCTGCGCTGGCCAGATTGACCTACCCGTATGACCGGAAAGTATTGCGCAGGTTCGCCAAACAGCCGGCGGACACCCAGACGGTGCTGATCGTCCGGCACGCGACGGCGGGGCGCAAGAGCCGTTACAAGGGTGACGACCGCAAGCGGCCGCTGGACAAACATGGCCGGGCGCAGGCGGAATCGCTGGTGTGGCTGCTGCTCGCGTTCGGCGCCACCGACCTGCACGCCGCCGACCGGGTGCGCTGCCGCCAGACCATCGAACCGTTGGCCGACGAACTCTCGACGCAGATCCGCGACGAACCGGCGCTCACCGAGGAGGCGTACGCCGACCGGCCCAAACGTGCGCGCCAGCGGGTGCTCGAGATCGCCGCGAAATCCGGCACGCGGGTTATCTGTACACAGGGCAAGGTGATTCCCGATCTGATCACCTGGTGGTGCGAACGCGACGGCGCGCGGCCAGACAAGTCCCGCAACCGCAAGGGCAGCGTGTGGGTGTTGTCGATCGCCGACGGCAAGGTGATCGCGGCCGATCACATCTGCAGTCCGCTGGCGGCGCCGGAGAAGTAGCACAGAGAAACGCCGCGGGAGTGATGCTCCCGCGGCGTCTCTCTGTTCAGTACCGAGTGCGGCTTACTTGCGGCCCCGGGCCGGTGCCTTCTTGGCGGCGACCTTCTTGACTGCGGCCTTCTTGACGACGGCCTTCTTGACCGGAGCCTTCTTGGCGGCGACCTTCTTGACGGCCGCCTTCTTCACGACGGCCTTCTTGACCGGAGCCTTCTTGGCGGCGACCTTCTTGACGGCCGCCTTCTTCACGACGGCCTTCTTGACCGGAGCCTTCTTCGCCGGCGCGGCCTTCTTGGCCACCACCTTCTTCACCGCGGCCTTCTTGACGGCGCGCTTGGCGACCGTCTTGCGGACCGCGCCGCCGCCGCCGACCGAGCCGCGCTTGACCGCGGGTCCGTCCGAGGGGAGCTTCTGGGCCCCGGCCACAACGGCTTTGAACTGTGCACCGGGACGGAATGCGGGCACGGAGGTCGGCTTCACCTTCACCGTTTCGCCGGTGCGGGGATTACGCGCGACGCGGGCCGCGCGCTTGCGCTGCTCGAAAACGCCGAAGCCGGTGATGGTCACGCTCTCGCCCTTGTGCACGGCACGCACGATCGTGTCGACGATGTGCTCCACGGCGGCGGTCGCCTGCCGGCGGTCCGAGCCGAGCTTCTCCGTGAGTACGTCGATGAGCTCCGCTTTGTTCATGCAAACCCTCCGAGATTTAGTGGCCCTCCTTGAGCCGACTAGAGGACACGGTAGACCTTGGCAAGGCTGATTTCCAAGTGCCACGCGCAGTTTCACCGATTCTGGCGAACTTTTTTGCCGACCCGGTCGGCAATCCGGTTGGGCCGCTTGGCCCCTCGGAAAGGGGGTTCCGGAGGTGTCAGGGAGCCGGCAGAGTGCGCGGTTTCCATTCCGGGCGGGCCGATTCGAAAGCCTCGATCTGATCGAGTTTCCGCAGCGTAAGGCCTATATCGTCGAGCCCTTCGAGCAATCGCCACGCGGTGTAATCGTCAATCGTGAACGGCACCACCGCCGTTCCGGCGGTGATAATCCGATCTTGAAGATTGACAGTGATTTCCAATCCCGGATTTTGTTCGATCAGCTTCCACAGGAGTTCGACATCGTCGTGACTCACCTGAGCCGCCAACAATCCGGCCTTGCCCGCATTCCCGCGGAAAATATCGGCAAATCGCGGCGAGATCACCACCCGGAATCCATAATCCATCAGTGCCCACACGGCATGTTCGCGCGAGGATCCGGTGCCGAAATCTGGCCCGGCCACCAGCACCGAGCCCTTGTCGAACGGGCTGAGATTCAGGATGAAGCTCGGATCGGTGCGCCAGGCGGCGAACAGCCCGTCCTCGAAACCCGTTCGCGTCACCCGCTTCAGGTAGACCGCGGGGATGATCTGGTCGGTGTCGACGTTGGAACGCCGCAGCGGGACACCGATTCCGGTGTGGGTGTGAAATGCCTCCATCAGAAATTCCTCCAGGTCCTTCAGTTCAGATCCGCCGGCGACGACAGCGTTCCGCGCACCGCTGTCGCGGCCGCCACCACCGGCGAAACCAGGTGGGTACGGCCGCCTTTGCCCTGCCGGCCTTCGAAATTGCGGTTCGACGTCGACGCGCAGCGCTCCCCGGGCGACAGCTGATCCGGGTTCATCCCCAGGCACATCGAGCAGCCCGCCTGGCGCCAGTCGGCACCGGCGGCGGTGAATATGTCAGCCAGACCTTCGGATTCGGCCTGGGCACGCACTTTCATCGAGCCCGGCACGATCAGCATCCGCACGCTGTCGGCGACCTTGCGCCCGCGCAGCACGTCGGCCACTGCCCGCAGATCCTCGATCCGCCCGTTGGTGCACGAGCCGACGAACACCGCGTCAACGGGGATCTCCCGCATCGGAGTGCCGGCCCGAAGGTCCATGTATGCCAATGCTTTCTCGGCGGCCTGCTTGCTGTCGTCGTCGGTCATCAGCTCGGGATCGGGGACGTTGCCCGACAGCGGAACACCCTGTCCGGGGTTGGTGCCCCAGGTGACGAACGGGCTCAGGCTGGCCGCGTCGATGTAGACCTCGGTGTCGAATTCCGCTCCCGGGTCCGTGCGTAACGTGTCCCAGGCGGCCACCGCGTGGTCCCAGTCCGCACCGGTGGGCGCGTGCGCGCGGCCCTTCAGATACTCGTAGGTGGTTTCGTCGGGGGCCACCATGCCGGCCCGCGCTCCGGCCTCGATGCTCATGTTGCAGACCGTCATCCGGCCTTCCATCGACAGCGACTCGATGGCGCTGCCGCGGTATTCGATCACGTGGCCCTGGCCGCCGCCGGTACCGATCTTGGCGATCACGGCCAGGATGATGTCCTTGGCGGTGACCCCGGGCGGCAGCACGCCGTCGACGTTGACCGCCATGGTCCTGAACGGTTTGAGCGGCAGGGTCTGGGTGGCCAGCACGTGTTCCACCTCGGACGTGCCGATGCCCATCGCGATGGCCCCGAACGCGCCGTGGGTCGAGGTGTGGCTGTCGCCGCACACCACGGTCATGCCCGGCTGGGTCAGACCCAGCTGCGGTCCGATGATGTGCACGATCCCCTGCTCGGCATCGCCCATGGGGTGCAACCGGATACCGAACTCTTCGCAGTTGCGCCGCAGCGTCTCGACCTGGGTGCGGGACACCGGGTCGGCGATCGGCTGGTCGATGTCGACCGTTGGGACGTTGTGGTCCTCGGTCGCGATCGTCAGGTCGGGGCGGTGCACCGGCCGGCCGGCCAGCCGCAGTCCGTCGAAGGCCTGTGGGCTGGTGACCTCGTGTACCAGGTGTAGATCGATGTAGATGAGATCGGGCTCGCCGTCGCCGGCCGCCACAACGTGGTCGGCCCAGACCTTTTCGGCCATGGTCCGTGGTTCTTCGGCCGGCCGTGCGTTCTTGGACATCACATCTCGATTCCCCCGCAGCCGGAATTCACACGGGCTGGCTATCTCAGCATGCGGGAAGCTAATATCTCTCTGTGAGACAGGATAGCGGTATCGGCGTTCTCGACAAAGCCGTGGGGGTATTGCACGCGATTGCCGATTCCCCGTGCGGTCTGGCCGAACTCTGCGAACGCACCGGGCTTCCGCGCGCCACCGCGCACCGACTGGCCGCCGGCCTGGAGGTACACCGGTTGCTGGCCCGCAGCGGCGACGGCCGCTGGCAGCTCGGCCCGGCCCTGACCGAGCTGGCTGTCCACGTCGACGACCCGCTGCTCACGGCCGGGGCGGCCGTCCTGCCGCGGCTCCGGGAGATCACCGGGGAGAGCGTGCAGTTGTACCGCCGCGACGGCACCTCCCGGGTCTGTGTGGCCGCTCTGGAACCCCCTGCGGGACTGCGCGATACCGTGCCCGTCGGCACCCGACTGCCGATGACGGCGGGTTCGGGCGCCAAGGTGCTGTTGGCCTTCGGCGATGCGGCCACGCGCGACGCGGTACTGCCCGCGGCGATGTTCACCGACCGCGCACTGGCGGAGGTCCGCCGCCGTGGCTGGGCACAGAGCGCCGCGGAGCGCGAACCCGGCGTCGCCAGTGTGTCGGCGCCCGTGCGTGATTCCACCGGTGCGGTGATCGCAGCGATCTCGGTGTCCGGCCCGATCGACCGAATGGGTCGCCGACCCGGCGAACGCTGGGCTACCGACCTGCTGGCCGCGGCCGAGGCCCTGACCCGCCGCCTGTGACCCGCACGAGATAGAGCACGGCCCCCACCGCCAGCAGCACCGACCCGGCCAGCACCCAGGCGGTCGGCAGCGTGAAAGCGATTGTGACACAACCGATACCGCCGATAATCGGAATCAGCCGAGCCCGCCCCAGGGTGAGTGCCGACGCATTGGCGATCGCGTAGTAGGCCAGTACGGCGAACGACGAGAAGCCGATCACCCCACGCAGATCGGTGCTCACCGCCAGGATCGCGACCACCGCGCCGATCGCGATCTCGGCGTACTGCGGCACCGCGAACCGCGGGTGCACAACGGCCAGGATGCGCGGCAGATGACCGTCGCGGGCCATCGCCAGCACGGTCCGGGACACCCCCAGCAGCAGTGCGAGCAGCGCGCCCGTCGCGGCCAGGACCGCACCGCCGGCCACCACGGGAGCCAGCTGGTCGGCGCCGACGGCGCGCACCGCCTCGAGCAGCGGAGCGCTGGAGGCGGCCAGCGGCCCCGGCCCCAGAACGCCGAGCACGGCGACCGCCACAGCGAGGTACACGGCGAGTGCGATGGCCAGCGCCAGCCGGATCGCCCGGGGAATGACGTGGGCCGGGTCGCGGACCTCCTCGGCCAGAGTGGCGATCCGCGCATACCCGGCGAACGCGAAGAACAGCAGCCCGGCCGACTGCAGAGCACCCGCAACCGAATGTGGAGCACCGCTGCTCAACCGCTCCACATCCCAGTGGCCCGAGTGCATGGTCGCGGCGACCACACTGGCCAGGACGGCCACCACCAGGACCACGATCCACCGCGTCATCCGCGCCGACTTCTGCACGCCGGCACAGTTGACGACGGTGACGACGACGACCGCCGACACCGCCACCAGATGCGCGTGTGCGGGCCACAGGTGGAACCCGACCGTCAGCGCCATGGCCGCGCAGGACGCCGTCTTCCCGACGATGAAGGCCCAGCCGGCCAGGTATCCGCAGAACGGCCCCAGCCGTTCTCGCCCATGGACATATGCGCCGCCGGACACCGGGTAGCGCACCGCCAGCCGCGCCGACGAGACGGCGTTGCAGTACGCGATCAACCCCGCGACGGCCAGCCCGGCGAGCAATCCGGACCCACCGGCCGCGGCCGCCGGCCCGAGGGCGGCGAAGATGCCGGCCCCCAGCATCGCGCCCAGCCCGACCAGGACCGCGTCGAACACCCCGAGACTGCGCGGCAACTCGCTCGACGGCCCCGACGGAGTCACTGGGCCGAGGCTACTGACACACTCCACTGCATGGGAACCAAACAACGCTCGCAGATCGTGATGTCCGAGGATGAGATCACCGACTTCGTCACCAACAGCCGCACCGGGACCCTCGCCACCATCGGCGCCGACGGTCTGCCGCACCTGGTGGCCATGTGGTACGGCATCGTCGACGGGGTGATCTGGCTCGAGACGAAGATCAAATCGCAGAAGGCCGTGAACCTGCTCCGCGACCCGCGCTTCACGTTCATGATCGAGGACGGCGACACCTACGACACATTGCGGGGGGTGTCGTTCGAGGGCACCGTCGAGATCGTCGACGACCCGGACACCATCCTCGCGGTGGGGATCAGTGTGTGGGAGCGCTACACCGGCCCCTACACCGAGGAGATGCGCCCCGGGGTCGACATGATGATGAACAAGCGGGTGGCCGTGCGGCTGAACTCCAGCCGGACCCGGTCGTGGGACCACCGCAAGCTCGGGATGCCACCGATGCCGATGTCGGGATCCACCGCGCCCCAGCAGTAGCGGCCCAAATGGAGAAGGCTCTCGGATTTCCGAGAGCCTTTTCTGCTGGTACCCCCGATGGGATTCGAACCCACGCTACCGCCGTGAGAGGGCGGCGTCCTAGGCCGCTAGACGACGGGGGCTAGAACTTACGGTTGGAAAGCATAGCTCAGGCGAAACCGCCCGACCTAATTCACCAGACGGCCTTCGGCGGGCCTCGTGCTCGCGAAACGACACCGCTCGCCGAACCCGCCGAATTGCTGGGGTACCAGGACTCGAACCTAGAATGAGGGAATCAGAATCCCTAGTGTTGCCAATTACACCATACCCCATTGACTACCCGTCTTTGCTGGTCAGACGCCATGGGCCCACAAATATGCGGGTTTCCGGCGGCCGGATCCAGCCCGTCAGGGCCGTCGGCAAGACTACCAAAGAATCCCGGCAGCCCTTAATCGCGGTCAGCCCTGCACCGCCCGCAGCCGGGCCAGACTGCGCTCCCGGCCCAGCAGCTCCATCGACTCGAACAGCGGCGGACTCACCGACGAGCCCGTGACCGCGACCCGGATCGGGCCGAAGGCCTTGCGGGGTTTCAGTTCCAGCCCGTCGATCAGGCTCGACTTCAGCGCGGCCTCGATGTTGGACGTCGTCCAGTCCCCCACCGCATCCAGCGCGGCGACGGCCGCCCCGAGCACCGGAGCCGAATCGGGCCCCAATTCCTTGGCGGCGGCCTTCGGGTCGATCTCGTAGGAACCCTCGTCGAGGAACTTCAACAGTCCCCACGCATCGCCGAGCACCACGATCCGCGTCTGCACCAGCCCGGCGGCCTCGGCGAATCCGGCCTCGTCCAGCCCGGTGTCGTGGCCGTGGGTGGCGAAGTAGTCGCGCAGCCGAGCGGTGAAATCCGTTGGGGACAACAACCGGATGTGTTCGGCGTTGAGTGCGTCGGCCTTCTTCTGGTCGAACCGTGCCGGGTTGGAGTTGACGTCGACGACGTCGAAGGCAGCGACCATCTCCGTCAGACTGAAGATGTCGTTGTCGTCGGCGATCCCCCAGCCAAGCAGCGCAAGGTAATTCAGCAGACCCTCGGGAATGAACCCGCGATCGCGATGCAGGAACAGGTTCGATTGTGGATCGCGCTTGGACAGCTTCTTGTTGCCGTCGCCCAGAACCGGTGGCAGATGGGCGAACTGCGGGGTGGCCTCGGCCACACCGATCCGGATGAGCGCCGCGTACAGCGCGAGTTGGCGCGGGGTCGACGGCAGCAGGTCCTCACCGCGCAACACGTGGGTGATCTTCATGCACGCGTCGTCGACCGGATTGACCAAGGTGTACAACGGATCTCCGTTGCCCCGGGTGATCGCGAAGTCCGGCACCGACCCGGCCGGGAAGGTGGTCTCCCCGCGCACCAGGTCGTGCCAGGTGAGATCGGTGTCGGGCATCCGCAACCGAATGACCGGGTTCCGGCCCTCGGCCCGGAAGCCCGCGCGCTGCTCCTCCGACAGGTCCCGGTCGAAGTTGTCGTAGCCCAGCTTCGGGTTGCGGCCGGCGGCCACGTGTCTGGCTTCGACCTCCTCCGGCGTCGAATACGCCTCGTAGGCCTCGCCGGCCGCCAGGAGCTTGTCGATGACATCGCGGTAGATCTCGCTGCGCTGCGACTGCCGGTAGGGCCCGTAGGGTCCGCCGACCTCGGGACCCTCGTCCCAGTCCAGGCCCAGCCAGCGCAGCGCGTCGAGGAGCGCGTTGTAGCTCTCCTCGCTGTCGCGGGCCGCGTCGGTGTCCTCGATGCGGAACACGAAGTCGCCGCCGGTGTGCCGCGCGTACGCCCAGTTGAACAGGGCGGTCCGGATCAGGCCGACGTGCGGTGTGCCCGTCGGCGAGGGGCAGAATCGGACGCGAACGTGCTCGGTCATCGCTTTCCTTTGCGCACAACGGGATTCGACAGAGTACCGATCCCAGAGATGGTGATGCTGACGGTGTCGCCGTCCTCGATCGGGCCGACCCCCTCGGGGGTCCCGGTCAGGATCAGGTCGCCCGGCAGCAGCGTCATGACCGCCGACACCCATTCGACGATCGCGCCGACGTCGTGCAGCATCAGCGCGGTGTTCGAGTGCTGACGCACCTCCCCGTTGACCTTGGTGGTCAACTCGAGATCACCGGGATCCAGGTCGGTGACGATCCACGGGCCCACCGGGCAGAAGGTGTCATGGCCCTTGGCCCGCATCCACTGGCCGTCCTGCTGCTGTTGATCGCGTGCCGAGACGTCGTTGGCGATCGTGTAACCCAGGATGTTCTCGGCGGCGCGAGCGGCCGGCACATCCTTGCACGGCCGGCCGATCACGACAGCGAGCTCTCCTTCGTGATGGACGGGGTTCGCGTCGGGGGGCAGCTGGATCGCCACATTCGGGCCGATGATCGCGGTGTTCGGCTTGAGGAAGATCACCGGATCCTCCGGTGCGACACCACCCATCTCGGCGGCGTGGGCGGCGTAGTTCTTGCCCATGCAGATCACCTTGCTGGCCAGGATGGGAGCCAGCAGCCGCACGTCGGCCAGCGGCCAGGACCGGCCGGTGAACGTCGGCGTTCCGAATGGGTGCTCGGCGATTTCCCTACAGGCCTCCGCTCCGTCATCACCCTCGATCGAGACGAAGGCGACGCCGTCGGGGCTGGCAATTCGACCTAGGCGCATTGGTTCAGGGTAGAGGCGACCCGGGTTCGCCTCGTGAACTGGGCGCGGAGTACGGCGACCGACACCCTCGGCCATCAGCGAGCTTCGGGAGATCAGGCGCGGATCACCGAGGTCATCGCCGGCGGCAGGATCCGGGGCGGATCGTAGGGGCGGAGAGTCAGGGACGCGGCACCGCGACAACCCTGACTACCTTCGAAATCCCCTCGAAATCAGCAGGATTCGTGGTGAAGAGCGGCAATTGCAGTGCCAGAGCGATCGCCGCGATCATCTGGTCGGCCACCCGCGATCGCGGCGATCGGCCAGATTCGCGAACGGCGGCGGTGATGGCGCCATAGGCCCGTGCCGCCTCCACCCCGAAGGGGATCGGCTCGAAGGCACTCTCGACACGCTGGAGCAATTCCATCCGCCTGGCCCGCTCGATGCCGTCATCGGTCGCGTGCACACCGGCCGCGAGTTCGGCGATGGTGATCGCGCTGACGGCGACCTCCCGTGGAAGCAGCTCCGGGTCCAGCCGATTCCAGTGGATCAGGATGTTGGTATCGACAAGTCCGGCCTCACCCGGCGGCTGGTCACCGGGCATACGGATCGTCGGCGTATGGATCGGCCATCGCATCGACGTCGGCACGGAACCGGTCGGCATCGATAACCGGAAGATTCCTGCCCAGCGCCAGAACCTCTTCCCGAGGAACGAACGTCCGACGGGGCCGCAGTGGAACCAGTTGTCCGATTGCCCGTCCATCACGCGTCACGACGAACGTATCCCCCCGCTCGACCCCATCCATGATCTCGCGGGACCTCATACGCAAATCACGCTGGCTGATTTCGGCAGGCCGACCCATACACCCACCGTACCACCGGGTGCTACCGTGTGCTATGGCACCAGAGAAGCTGCCGAATCCGGCATCCCTGACCGAGTTCCCGTTCAACATGTTCGTGCGCCTGCTGGCGACCGGCGACGTGCGCGCCACCGCCGCTCAACACGCGTCGTTCCGGCGGTTCGCCGACCTGGGCGACCCGCTGGCCGACGACCTGGTGGCGATGATGCAGCGCCTCCCCACCGGGGAGGGCCGGGCGATGTTCGAGGCGGCGGCGGACGGCGGTCTGGGCGCGGTCGCCGACCCGCCGCCGGAGTTGGTGGCGTTCTTCGCCGCCGTGGAGGACGAGCCGTACTGGCTGGATCACGACAAGCTGGCGCTGGCCGCGCGGGTCAGTATGCGCACGGGCATCGTCGGCATCGGGCTGGCGCTCCCCGGGCTGGCGCTGACCGGGGGCTATCTGGCCTCCAAGGCCGACAAGCCGTTGGTGGGCACCGGGGATCTGCGCGAGATGGCGCCGCGCCGGCTCAACGAGACCGCGCAGTGGTACATCGATGTCACCTCGCCGGGCGGGCTGGATCGGTTCGCCCGGGGATACACCGGGATCCTGCGGGTGCGGGTGATGCACGCGATGGTGCGGGCCGCGATGGCCCGGCGCGAGGACTGGGATTTCGATCAGTGGGACGCGCCGGTCAACCAGGTTCAGCTGGCAGGAACGCTGATGCTGTTCTCGCTGGCCAATCTGGCGGGCTGCCAGGCGATGGGCATGCGCTTCACCGACCGTGAGCGTGACGCGGTGTTCCACTTCTGGCGCTATGTGGGCGGGCTGATGGGCGTCCACCCCGAGCTGGTTCCGGCCTGCGAGGACGACACCTGGCGGCTGTTCTGGCTCGAGGCCGACACCGAGTTCCTGCCCGACGACGATTCCATGCGGCTGGCCGACGCGCTGCACGGTGGCCGCGACGAGCCGCGGGTGATGGCGCTGGCTCGCGGGTATCTGTCCTCGTACAGCCGCTTGGTGCTCGGTAGGTCGAACGCCGATCGTCTCGGATTGCCGGACAACAAGGCGCTGCAGGCCGCGGTGCTGGCCTCCGCCGCAGCCAACCGGGTGTTCGAATACCGCCGTGTGCTGCCCGGAATGACCTGGCTCAGTGAGGAATTGGGCCAGCGGGCCCGCGTGGGATTCATCAGGCGCGGGATGGCCGACACCGGTGGCGACCGCTCGTACCGCCGGCACGACGGGCTGGCCGCCATCGGCTAGCGTCTCACTATTTGGACGTAGAATTCAGCATTCTGGGATGCTGTGACACGATGGCGTCATGTCCGCCACGCAGATCGGTACCGTTCGCCGCTGGTCGATGCTGGCAATCGCGCTCGGTGCGACGTTGTGCGCCAACGTGTTCATCAACGGTGTTGCCTTCCTGATCCCGACGCTGCACAGCGAGCGCGGCCTGGACCTGTCCCGCGCCGGCCTGATCTCGGCGATGCCCAGCTTCGGCATGGTGGTCACCCTGATCGCTTGGGGGTACGTCGTGGACCGGGTCGGCGAGCGACTGGTGCTGGCGCTGGGCTCGGCGCTGACGGCCGCGGCGGCCTTCGCGGCCGCGTGGGCGCACTCGCTGGTGGCCGTCGCAGCGTTCCTCTTCCTCGGCGGGATGGCCGCGGCGTCGAGCAATTCGGCGAGCGCGCGCGTGGTGGTCGGCTGGTTCCCGCCGGAGCGGCGCGGGCTGGTGATGGGTATCCGCCAGACCGCGCAACCGCTCGGTGTCGGATTGGGCGCCTTGGTGATTCCACGGGTGGCGCAGTCGCACGGCGTGTCCACGGCACTGCTCTTCCCGGCCGTCGTCTGCGCGGCAGCCGCCGTCGTCGTGGCCGTCGGGTTACTCGATCCCCCACGCCCGCCGCGCGAGCAGGCCCACCCCGACGAGTTGGCCAATCCGTACCGCGGCACGTCGACACTCTGGCGGATCCACGCGGTGTCGGTGCTGTTGGTGGCACCGCAGTCGCTGGTCTGGACGTTCACCCTGGTGTGGTTGATGAGCGGCCACGGCTGGTCGGCCGGCTCCGCGGGGCTGATGGTCACGATGGCCCAATTATTGGGTGCCGCAGGGCGAATCGCGGCGGGCCGGTGGTCCGATCTGGTGGGTTCGCGATTGCATCCGGTGCGCTGGATCGCCGCCGTCGCGGCATTGTCGATGGGTCTACTGGCGCTCCTGGACCAGCTGGATTCGCCACTGGCCGTGGCCGTCATGGTGGTGGCGTCGGTGGTCACGGTGTCCGACAACGGTCTGGCGTTCACCGCAATCGCCGAGATCGCCGGACCGTTCTGGAGCGGCCGGGCACTCGGCATGCAGAACACCGCTCAGCTGTTCACCACCGGTGTCGTGCCGCCGGTCTTCGGTGCCCTGATCACCGCGGCCGGCTTCCCCGTCGCCTTCGCGGTGTGTGCGCTATTCCCCTTGGTGGCACTGCCGTTGGTGCCGGTGCATGCGGATCCGCTACGGGCCAACGACCGTCACTGACCCCTGCATCGACTCAGCGCTGCCGGCGACGGCCACTCGGGAAACGTCGCAGTCAAGGCTGACTCGATGCCGCCCGGCGTTATCCGTCGCCGCGCCGTTCGATCGACTCCTCATCGGGCATCCGCTCGCGAAGGCTGTCGTAGATCGGCGGCGATCCGATGACGTACGCGGCCAGCACCGCCGCGGCCGTCGCCGCCATCATCGGCACGATCACCTCTGTCGTCGCCGTCATCTCCGTCACGAGCACCATCGCGGTCACGGGCGCCCGCACGGTGGCCCCGAAGAACGCCGCCATCCCGACCAACGCCATCGGAACCGCCAAAGACAGTGCGGCCCCAGGCCATACGACGTTCACTCCCGCGCTGAACAACACTCCCCACAGCGAGCCGACGGCCAGCATCGGCGCGAACAGGCCGCCGGGCACCGCGGCCGAGTACGACAGGGGGCCGGCGATCAACCGCACCGCGAGATATCCGACCACCGCCGTCACGACGATGTGGTTCCCGGCCAAGATCCGTTGCGTCAGTTGGTCGCCGCCGCCCACCGCGAGCGGGGAGAGGAACATCACGAGTCCGACGACGGCACCGATGGCGCCGGCCTTGGCGAGCGCCGGGATCCGGTGGAAGCCGCCGACGTGATCGAGGAACCACAACACCAGCCCGTTGTAGGCCGCACCCAGAGCGCCGGTGAGCAACCCGAAGGCGACGAAGACCGGAAGCCACGCCAGGGCCGGCGCCCCGATCGGGTCGACCCGGAAGTCGGGATGGTTGCCGAGGATGAGCCGAGAGCAGGACACCGCGGCGGTCGCGGCGAACAGCGTCGCCAGCACGGTGTTCATCCGGAACGACTTGGTGACCTCCTCGAGGGTGAAGAGGGTACCTCCGATGGGCGCGTTGAACGCGACCGCGAGCCCCGCCCCGCCGAGTGCCGTCTGCATCATCCGGACCTCGGGATCGGGCAGGCGCGCGCGACGGGCGGCCTCGGCTCCGATGGCCGCGCCCATGTGCACCGTCGGCCCCTCGCGGCCCAGCACCAGACCGGATCCGATGCTCAACAGTCCACCGACGAACTTCGCCGGCAGCAGTCGCAGCAGCGGCGGCCGGGCCGCGCCCAGAAAGACAGCCTCGACGTGCTGGATGCCGCTCCCGGCGGCCAGCGGCTCCCACCGGACGATCAACGCGGCGAGCGCCGCGCCGACGGCGGCCGCGACGGTCGGGACGAGCCAGCCGGGGCCGGGCAGCCCGTGTGCCCAGGCGACGAGATCGATGCGCAGGCGATCGGCTTCCTCCAGACACCAGCGGAAGGCGCCGCCGACAACACCGATGAGTACACCCGCGAGCGTCGCCGTGATGCAGACATGCACGGAACGCACGGAGTCAGTGGCCTTTTCGGGGCCCGCCGCAGGTGTGGTCACGACGCACCGGGAAGACTCACGAGCGACCGTGCGCCGCGGACACCTGCACCGGCACGTCGTCCTGCCATGGCTGACGCGCACACGTGTCGGCGACCCGGAACGTCCCGCGCTCGAATTCGCCGGTGGCCGCATCGACCAGTCGGTACTCATGTGTCGGCGTCTGGATCGGTTGCCCGTCGAGCAGGATCACCCGAACCTCGCCGGGTTCGAAATGGCACCGGCTCTGCAGCGCCTCGATCAGCTGTTCGTTGTGCAGATGCCCGTCACCGAAATTCCAGCCGATCGCGTACGCGCAGAACTGCTCCCCCTCGATGATCGCGTAATCCCGTTCCCGGCCAACGGGAATCGCCCGGTTCAGCAGCGTGAGCAGGCCGCGGCCGTTGGCGAACATCACCCGGAATGCGAGCGCCAGCTCCTTGGGGACGTCGGCGGCACCCTCGCCCTCGGCGGCATAGAACTTCTCGATCTGCTTGTGCGGCAACAGGCCCAGCCCGATCCGGTTCGCGGCGATCTTCTCGCAGGCCGAATCGGTCAGGCACCACACGGACAGATCCCAGTTGCCGGCGTAGTAGCGCATGCCGGGAAGGAACGACACCCGGCGCGGATACAGGTTGCCGATCACGATGGTGGTCAGCACCACCGCCAGCAGCGCCACCACCGCCCACGCCTGCGGGAACCAGAGATCGGACAGCCCGAAGGACGCCTTGTCGACGAACAGCGTCACGATCGCGAACAGCATGTAGACGTTCCACTCCAGCGGCACACCCAGCGGGATCGACGTCAGGATGATCAGGTGCAGCGCGATCAGCAGCGCCGCCGCGAGGTAGGTGAGCGGTCCGCCGTGCGAGAAGAACAACACCGGCGGCGCCAGCAGTTCGATCGCGGTACCGGTGTGGGCCAGCAGCCGGGGCGCCCAGCTGGGTTGCAGATCGTCGGGGAACTTGCGGAACATCATGCGCCGCAAAGATTTCAGGCGGATGATGGGATTGTTGGCCATCATGGTGGCCACGACGTACGGGAAGTGCCGGTTCAGCTTGGACACCGCGGCGCCGAACCAGATGCACAGCATCACGCACTTGGCAGCGACGATCATGTTCACCGGCGCCAGCAGGAAGGTCAACGCCAACGTTCCGTAGACCTCGCCGCGGGCGGCCAGGTAGATCAGCTTGTCGCGCAGGCCGATCACGGCCAGGATCGCGAGCACCACACCGACCTTCCACGCCGGCAACACCCCGACGGTGGTGTCCAGCGCGGGAACCGCACCGGTGCCGTCCGAGCACAGCGTGTACAGCGTCGTGGCGATCAGGGCGGCGTAGAGCAGCACCTCGAAAAGGGTGCGCCGGTCACCGCCCGTCAGCGGGATACGCCGCGGCCACGGCGGCAGCCGGACCGTGCCGGTGCGCAGCCAGTAGAGCGGTGAACCCAACGGCGGCATCACTTTTCCGGTCAGCGGGCCAAAACCGCAGCCGAGGCCGAGAACCTCGAACAGCAGCGACCACAACACCACCTTCTGGAAGACGATCGGCTCGTTCCACCCGGCCCCGATGTTGCCCCAGCCGTCGATTCCCTTGGTGGCCAACGCGAAACCGAGGCCCGCCACGATGTACAGCCCGATCTTGACGGCGTAGAGGACGTAGAAGACCTCCGGGTAGCCCATACCGCGCTCGGCGATGTGCCGGGCCATCGGCCGCAGGCGTTCCGCCCGGTCGCTCTTGCGCCACTCGGCGACGTCGACCACGGGCAGATCAGGACTGAGAAACCCCATGAATGGACACTATTCGATGAGTGTCTACAGTCGCTCGAGAATCCGATCCCCGACCTGGGCGGTGGACAGCTTGTCGGTCCCGCGCGTGGCGAGATGATCCGACACCGCCGCGTCCACCCGGGCGGCGGCCTCGTCCTCGCCGACATGCGCCAGCAGCAGCGCCACGCTCATGACGGCCGCCGTCGGATCGGCCAGACCCTGTCCGGCGATGTCCGGCGCACTGCCGTGCACCGGCTCGAACATCGACGGGTTGGTCCGGGTGGCGTCGATGTTGCCGCTGGCCGCCAGCCCGATGCCGCCACACACCGCAGCGGCCAGGTCGGTGATGATGTCGCCGAACAGGTTGTCCGTCACGATCACATCGAAGCGACCCGGATCGGTCACCATGTGGATGGTGGCGGCGTCGATGTGCTGGTAGGCCACTTCGACATCGGGGAACTCGTAGGCCACCTCGTCGACGGTGCGCGACCACAGGCTGCCGGCGAACGCCAGCACGTTGGTCTTGTGCACCAGCGTCAGATGCTTGCGCCGTGCCTGCGCGCGGGTGAACGCGTCGCGCACCACCCGCTGCACGCCGAACGCCGTGTTGACGCTGACCTCGGTGGCCACCTCGTGCGGGGTGCCGACGCGCAACGCACCGCCGTTGCCGGTGTACGGACCCTCGGTGCCCTCGCGGACCACGACGAAATCGATTTCACCGGCACCCGAGATCGGGCTGCTCACACCGGGATACAGCCGGCCAGGGCGCAGGTTGACGTGGTGGTCCAACGCGAACCGCAACTTGAGCAGCAGACCGCGCTCGAGCAGACCGGGCGGCACCGACGGATCACCGATGGCCCCGAGCAGGATCGCGTCGTAGCCGCGCAACTCCTCGATGGTGCTCTCGGACAGGATGTCGCCGGTCGCGTGGTAGCGCCGGGCACCCAGGTCGTATTCCGTCTTCTCGACGCCGGGCAGCACCGCGTCGAGCACGCGGCCGGCCTGCTCGATGACCTCCGGCCCGATGCCGTCACCGGCAATGACCGCCAGTTTCAACGTCGCCGTCATGACAGGTCGACCAGTTCCAGCGTGGTGGCCTCGACGGCGTCGCGGATCGCCGCACGGGTGGCCTCCGGCACGTCGGTGTTGACGCGCAGCAGCAGCGTCGCACCCGGACCGTCGGCGTCCTGGCTGAGTGCGGCCGCCTGGATGTCGATGCCTTCGTTGCCCAGGATCGTGCCGATCTTGCCCAGCGAGCCGGGCTTGTCGGCGTAGCTGGCGATCAGGTTGAGGCCCTCGGCGCGCAGCTCGAGGTTGCGGCCGTTGACGTTGACGATCTTCTGCACCTGCTGCGGCCCGGTCAGCGTGCCGGACACATTCAGCTGGGAGCCGTCCGGGTACACCGCGCGCACGTCGACCAGGCTGCGGTGGTTCGGGCTCTCTGCCGACGTGGTCAGCTCGGCGCTGACCCCCCGCTCGGCGGCCCGGGCCGGCGTGTTGACGAACGTGATCGGCTCGTCGGTCACGGCGGAGAACAGGCCCCGCAACGCCGACAGCTTCAGGATGTCCACATTCTCCGACGCCAGCTCGCCGTACACGTCTACCGACACCGTCGACGGCACCGTCTTGGCCAGCGCACCCAGCAGCACACCCTGCTTGCGCACGATGTCCAGCCACGGCGCGACCTCGTCGCCGACGGCGCCGCCGGAGACGTTGACGGCCTCGGGCACGAACTCCCCGGCCAGTGCGAGCAGGACCGAGCGCGCGACGTCGGTGCCGGCGCGGTCCTGCGCCTCCGACGTCGACGCCCCCAGGTGCGGGGTCACGACCACCTGCGGGAGGTCGAAGAGCGGGCTGTCGGTGCAGGGTTCGGTGTCGAACACGTCCAGGCCGGCGGCGCGGACGTGGCCGCTGTTGATCGCATCGGCCAGGGCTTGCTCGTCGATCAGGCCACCGCGTGCGGCGTTGACGATGATGACGCCCGGCTTGGTCCTGGCCAGCGCCTCCCTGCCGATAATGCCTTTGGTCTCAGCGGTTTTCGGCAGATGCACCGAGATCAGGTCGGCGCGGGACAAGACCTCGTCCAGGGGCAGCAGCTCGATGCCCAGCTGGGTGGCCCGGGCGGCCGACACGTAGGGGTCGTAGGCGATGACGTTGGTCTCGAACGCCGCCAGGCGCTGCGCGAACAGCTGCCCGATCCGGCCCAGGCCCACGACACCGACGGTCTTGCCGAAGATCTCCACGCCGTTGAAGCTCGACCGCTTCCACTCGTGCTCCCGCAGCGACGCATCGGCCTGCGGGATCTGGCGGGCGGCGGCCAGCATCAGCGTGACGGCATGCTCAGCGGCGGTGTGGATGTTGGAGGTGGGCGCATTGACGACCATGACCCCGCGTTTGGTGGCGGCGTCGACGTCGACATTGTCCAGGCCGACGCCGGCGCGGCCCACGATCTTGAGCTTCGGTGCGGCGGCCAGCACCTCGTCGTCCACGGTGGTGGCCGAACGGACCAGCAGCGCGTCGGCCTCGGGTACCGCGGCCAGCAGCTTCTCCCGGTCGGGGCCGTCCACCCAGCGGACTTCGACCCCGTCTCCGAGGGCGTCCACAGTGGACTGGGCCAGCTTGTCGGCGATCAGTACAACAGGCAAACTCACTCGGACAGACTAATAGGGTGGAGCACTGTGGTTGACGTCACCGTCGTCGGAAGCGGCCCCAACGGTCTGAGCGCCGCGGTCATCTGCGCCCGGGCCGGGCTCTCGGTGCGGGTGATCGAGGGCCAATCCACCCCCGGCGGCGGTGCCCGCAGCGCGCCGGACCCCGAATACCCCGGCGTGCTGCACGACGTGTGTTCGGCGGTCCATCCGCTCGGCATCGCCTCACCTTTCTTCGCGGAATTCGACCTGGCCGCGCGCGGGGTCCAGCTGGTGTCCCCGGAGATCTCCTACGCCAACCCGCTGCCGAACCATCCCGCCGCCGTCGCCTACCGCAGCCTGGCGCGCACGTGTGAGGAACTCGACGACGGCGCATCGTGGCGGACGCTGTTCGGCCCGCTCGTCGAACACGTGGACGGCGTGCTGGGCTTCTTCCTCGGGGACAAACGCTCACTGCCGCCGGACCTGCCGACCACCGTGCGGACCGGCCTTCGGGTGCTCGCCCAGGGCAGCCCGGCCTGGGCGATGCTGCGCGGCGATGACGCCCGGGCACTGTTCACCGGAGTGGGCACCCACGCCATCTCGCGAATGCCGTCGCCGGTCAACAGCGGCGCCGGGCTGATGCTCGGCACCGTGGCCCACACGGCGGGCTGGCCCGTGCCGATCGGCGGCACCCAGGTGATCACCGACGCGCTGATCGCCGACCTCGAGGCGCACGGCGGTGAGCTGGTCCTGGGCGAGCCCGTCACCGCACCGCCGGCCGGCGTCGTCGTCTACGACACCGCGCCGACCGCACTCCTGGACATCTACCGCGACGCGGTACCGGCGCGGTACGCGAAAGCCTTGCGGCGCTACCGGTTTGGCCCCGGGGTGTGCAAGGTCGATTTCGTGCTGTCCGGCGACATCCCGTGGCGCGACGGCCGGGTGGCCCAGTCCCCGACCATCCACCTCGGCGGCTCCCGCCCGCAGATGGCGCTCGCCGAGCGGGAGATTGCCGACGGTCGGCACGCGGAGTGGCCCATGACGCTGGCCGCGCTGCCGCACCTGGCCGATCCGTCCCGCATCGACGACCGGGGCCGCCGGCCCCTGTGGACCTACTCCCACGTGCCGGCGAATTCGACCGCCGACCTGTCCGAGACCGTCACCGCCCAATTCGAGAGGTATGCACCGGGTTTCCGCGATCTGGTGCTGGCGGCACGGGTGGTCCCGGCGGCGCAGATGTCGGTACACAACGCGAACTACGTCGGCGGTGACATCATCGTGGGCGGGGCGAATCTACGGTCGGCCATCGTCGGTCCGACGCCGCGGCTCAATCCGTGGACCACGCCGATCCCGCAGGCGTACCTGTGCTCGTCGGCGACCCCACCCGGCACCGGTGTGCACGGCATGGCCGGCTACTACGCCGCGCGCACGGTCCTGAAGCGCGAATTCGGGATCAAGACGCTGCCGCGGCTGGCCCCCTGAGGGAACCAGCCGCGGCCAGAACGGTTGCAAGCTAGGCGGTTTCGGTGATCGGCCGGTCCACCCAGCTCATCAGGTCGCGCAGCTTCTTGCCGGTGACCTCGATCGGGTGCTCGGCGTTCTGCTTGCGCAGCCCTTCGAGTTCCTTGTTGCCGCCCTCGACGTTGGCCACCAGGCGCTTGACGAATGTGCCGTCCTGGATGTCCTTGAGGATGGCGCGCATCCGCTCCTTGGTGTCGGCGTCGATGACGCGGGGGCCGCTGAGATAGCCACCGAACTCCGCGGTGTCGGACACCGAGTAGTTCATCCGCGCGATGCCGCCCTCGTACATCAGGTCGACGATCAGCTTGAGCTCGTGCAGCACCTCGAAGTAGGCCATCTCCGGCGCGTAGCCCGCCTCGACCATGACCTCGAAGCCGGTCTTGACCAATTCCTCGGTGCCACCGCACAACACGGCCTGCTCACCGAACAGGTCGGTCTCGGTCTCTTCCTTGAAGTCGGTCTTGATGACGCCCGCGCGCGTGCCGCCGATGCCCTTGGCGTACGACAGCGCCAGCGCCTGCCCCTCACCCTTGGGGTCCTGGTCCACGGCGATCAGACAGGGCACACCCTTACCGTCGACGAACTGGCGGCGGACCAGATGGCCGGGGCCTTTCGGGGCGACCATGCCGACGGTGACATTGGCCGGCGGCTTGATCAGGCCGAAGTGGATGTTCAGGCCGTGGCCGAAGAACAGCGCATTGCCGTCCTCGAGGTGCGGCTCGATGTCGTTCTTGAAGATCTCGGCCTGGGCGGTGTCCGGCGCCAGCAGCATGATCACGTCGGCCCACTTGGCAACTTCTTCGGGGGTGTCGACGGTCAGGCCCTGCTCCTCGACCTTCTCGCGGGACTTGGAGCCTTCGCGCAGACCGACTTTCACGTCGACGCCGGAGTCGCGCAGCGACAGCGCGTGCGCGTGCCCCTGGCTGCCGTAGCCGATGACCCCGACCTTGCGACCGGCGATGATCGACAGGTCTGCGTCGTCGTCGTAGAACATCTCAACTGCCACTTGCCTTTTCCTTATCTCTTTCGATTGGCGCCGACCGTGGGGGTCTTGGACGGAAATCGCCGTCACAGATGCGTAGCCCACACAGTCGGCATCTTGGTGTCGTTATCTTGTGGTCCCGATGCCCCGCGGCCCGCGTGCCAGCGACACGACCCCCGACTGCACGATCTCACGAATACCGTAGGGCTCGAGGACGCGCAGCAGCGCCCCGATCTTCTCCTGGGTCCCGGTCGCCTCGATGGTCAGCGACTCGGTGGAGACGTCGACGACCTTGGCGCGGAACAGGTTCACCGCCTCGATCACCTGACTGCGGGTGCCCGCATCAGCGCGCACCTTGATCAGTGCGAGCTCGCGGGAGACCGAGTTCTCCTCGTCCTGCTCGACGATCTTGATCACATTGATCAGCTTGTTCAGCTGCTTGGTGATCTGTTCGAGCGGGAAGTCCTCGACCGACACGACGATCGTCATGCGCGACATGTTCTTGGCCTCGGTGGCACCGACCGCGAGCGACTCGATGTTGAACCCGCGCCGCGAGAACAGCGCCGCGACGCGCGCCAGGACGCCCGGCTTGTCCTCGACCAGAACCGACAGGGTGTGTGTGGTGACCGTCATCTCTAGACCTGATCTTCGTTGTCGAACAGCGGGCGGATGTCGCGCGCCGCCATGATCTCGTCGTTGCTGGTGCCCGCCGCGACCATCGGCCACACCTGGGCGTCGGCACCGACGATGAAGTCGATGACCACCGGGCGGTCATTGATCTCCCGCGCCTGCCGGATGACGTCCTCGACGTCCTCCTCACGCTCGCACCGCAGCCCGGCGCAACCCATGGCCTCGGCCAGCATGACGAAATCCGGGATGCGCTGGCTGTGGGTGGCCAGATCGGTTTGGCTGTACCGCTTTTCGTAGAACAGCGTCTGCCACTGCCGAACCATGCCCAGGTTTCCGTTGTTGATCAGCGCCACCTTGATCGGCACACCCTCGATGGCACAGGTGGCCAGCTCCTGGTTGGTCATCTGGAAGCAGCCGTCGCCGTCGATGGCCCACACCTCGGCCTCCGGGCGGGCCATCTTGGCGCCCATGGCCGCCGGGATGGCGTAGCCCATCGTGCCCAGCCCACCGGAGTTCAGCCACGTACGCGGCTTCTCGTACTTGATGAACTGCGCGGCCCACATCTGGTGCTGCCCAACCCCGGCGACGTAGATCGCGTCGGGGCCGGCGATCTCGCCGAGCTTCTCGATGACCAGTTCCGGGGACAGGCTGCCGTCGCTCTGCGGCCCATAGCTCAGCGGATAGGTCGCACGGACGCTCGACAGGTACTCCCACCAGCTGTCCAGCTTCAGGTTGCCGGGCACGTCGTCGCGACGCAGCGCCGCGATCAGATCGACGATCACGGCCTTGACGTCACCGACGATCGGAACGTCGGCGTTGCGGTTCTTGCCGATCTCCGCGGGGTCGATGTCGGCGTGAATCACCTTGGCATCCGGTGCGAATGAGGACAGCTGGCCCGTGACGCGGTCGTCGAACCGGGTGCCCAGCGCGATCAGCAGATCACTGCGCTGCAGCGCGGCCACGGCCGCGACGGTGCCGTGCATACCGGGCATGCCCAGGTGCTGCGGATGGCTGTCGGGGAAGGCTCCGCGCGCCATCAGCGTCGTGACCACCGGGATGCCGGTCAGCTCGGCCAGGTCCAGCAGCTCCTCGGTCGCCTCGCCGCGGATCACGCCGCCGCCGACATAGAGCACCGGTTTGCGGGCAGCCTTGATCAGTTTCGCGGCTTCCTTGATCTGGCGGCTGTGCGGCTTGGTGTTCGGCTTGTAGCCGGGCAGATCCATCTCCGGCGGCCAGCTGAACGTGCACGTGCCCTGCAGCACGTCCTTGGGAATGTCCACGAGGACCGCGCCGGGCCGACCCGAGGCGGCGATGTGGAATGCCTCGGCGATCACCTGCGGGATCTCGTCACCGTTGCGAACCAGGAAGTTGTGCTTGGTGATCGGCATGGTGATGCCCGAGATGTCGGCCTCCTGGAAGGCGTCCGTGCCGATCAGGCTGCGGCCCACCTGGCCGGTGATGGCGACGACGGGGATCGAGTCCATCTGCGCATCGGCCAGCGGGGTCACCAGGTTGGTGGCGCCCGGCCCGGAGGTGGCCATCATGACGCCGACGCGGCCGGTGGCGTGCGCGTAGCCGCTGGCGGCGTGGCCGGCGCCCTGCTCGTGGCGCACCAGGACGTGGCGCAGTTTGGTCGAGTCGAACAGGGGATCGTAGACGGGCAGGACGGCGCCGCCGGGGATGCCGAAGATGGTGTCGACGCCCATCTCCTCGAGGGAGCGGACCACCGACTGGGCCCCGGTCATCTGCTGCGGGGGCACCCGGTTGGAGGCCTGGCGGGGAACACCGTTGGTCGGTTTGGGTGCGGTGGTCGGTTCCGGTGGCCGCGTGGTCGGTGCGCTCACGGTCTGTTCCTTCGGGTTCTTGGTCTGGGATTCATCGCTGTGGGCAACAAAAAACCCCCGTCAGCTTGGGCTGCACGAGGGTTGCGCGTCGGGGTGCTGGTAGCTGGAAGCTCGCCAGGTCACGCACCAACGCGCCGGCAAAGTACTACGAGCATGCTCCGCATGACCGTCGACGGTAGTCTCCGCACAGGTCAAAGGTCAAATTGCGGGTGGCTCCTATGATGCAGGGCGTGTCCGCCGATATCGAAACCGACCGAGTGGTGATCAGCATTTCGCCGATGGCGCACTTCGCCGTCGGGTTCTTCGCGTTGAGTCTGCTGGTGTTCCTGGTGATCTCACCGTGGGCCGCGCTGCTGCTGTTGATCCCGTTGGCGATGTCGGTCTTCATCTTCCGTTCGCGTACGGTCGCCGACCGCGACTCCGTCACCGCCCGAACCCTGCTGGGCAGTACGACGATGCGCTGGGAGGACATCGAAGGTCTGCGATTCGACAAGTCGTCGTGGGCACGGGCGCATCTGAAGAGCGGCGGCGGCGACGTGCCGCTGCCCGCGGTGACGTTCTCGACGCTGCCGCTGCTGACCGAGGCCAGCGGCGGACGGGTGCCCAACCCGTACGGCTGAGCCCAAACCTGGTTCTGTTCTGCGGTGGCTGCGACGAACACCGAGTAGCGCTCGCAGTGGACGCTGGACAGATCGAATTAGCTCAGCGGATTTCCACCGTTGAGCAGCACCCACACCGCGATACCGCCGCCGATGCCCAGCAGCAGCGCCAGGAATGAGCCGATGAACGGCCGGCGCGCCCAGCCCCGGCCGGCGTCGAATCCGTAGCGGCCCGGACCGACCAGGATGATCGCGATCGCAACGACGATCAGCGTCAGCTCGAACTCATGGCCGTTCGGTAGGAAGAACGCGAACTCGTGCGGGTTCGACTGCGTCGCGATCCCGGCGATCAGCCCGTTGATCAGGTACGCCAGCGCCGCTGCGGCCGCCAGCGGGGTGAACAGCCCCAGCACCAGCAGCACACCCGCGGCGATCTCCGTGCCGGCCGCCACGTAGGTCAGGATGTTCGCGTGCTGGTAGCCCAGGTCGGCCAGCCCGTCGCCGAAGCCGCCCAGCCCGGCGCCACCCCACCAGCCGAACACCTTCTGCAGGCCGTGCACGATCAGCAGCGCGCCGAAACCCACCCGCAACAGCAGCAGGCCCAGATCCTGGGTGCCCCGGCGGTCGGTGGTCCGGGACCGGCCGTCGTCGGGTTCGATCTCCTCCGGCCCGACGGACGGCGACCGCGCGGACTGCGGCTGCACGTACGGCAGCGGCTCGGGATCGTTCAGCACGCCCAGGCCCGAGGCACTGTCGGATGCGTAGGGGTTGGCCGCGTAGGGGTTGACGGGCTCCGGCGTGCTCGCGCTGTACGCGTCTCCCGGCGGCGTGGCGTAGTTGGGAATCTTCGTGGTCTCGAAGTCGCCACCGTACGTGGCCGACGGCAGATCGTCCTCCGGGTCGACCAGGCTGGCCGAGGCCGGCCGCTGCCAGCTGGGATCATTCGAAGCGCTCGTCACGACAGCCAGGGTAGGACGAAAATCCTGGGAATCGGGGATTTGAGCGGCCCTTTTGCCGGGCAATAATCGCAATCCGTAACCTGGCTGCATGCTGATGTCCCCGCCCGTCCGCGGCGTGCTGGCCGCGCTGACCGCCGGGCTGGTTGTCACGCTGTCCGGATCGCTGACGGGTTGCGCCCGGTTCGACGACGCACAGTCCCAACCGTTCACCACCGAACCGGAGCGCGGCGCCCCGGCGACCTCCACTCCGCCGCCACCCCCACCGTTGCCCGCGAACCCGTTCCCCAAGGCGTGCCCGGCGCCCGGCGTCATGCAGGGCTGCCTGGAGAGCACCAGCGGACTGATCATGGGCGAGGACGGCAAGACCGCCCTGGTCGCCGAGCGCACCACCGGAGCCGTCAAGGAGGTGTCGGTCAACGCCGAGCCGAAGACCCGGCTGGTCATCCCCGTCGACGGGTCCGGCGACGGCGGGCTGCTGGACATCGTGAAGTCACCGACCTACCAGCAGGACCGGTTGATGTACGCCTACATCAGCACACCCACCGACAACCGGGTGGTCCGCATCGCCGACGACGACGTGCCCAAGGAAATCCTGACCGGCATCCCGAAGGGCGCCTCGGGCAACGCCGGCTCGCTGATCTTCACCAGCCCGACCACCCTGATGGTCCAGACCGGCGACGCCGGCAATCCGGGTGCGGCCGCCGACCCGGGGTCACTGGCGGGCAAACTGCTGCGGATCGAGCAGCCCACCACCGTCGGCCAGGCGCCGTTGACCACCGCGCTGACCGGTCTGGGCGGGGGCGGTTCGATGTGCATCGATCCGGGCGACGGCTCGCTGTACGTCACCGACCGCAGCCCGACCGGCGACCGCCTGCAGCGGATCACCAAGGACTCCAAGACGTCGACGGTGTGGACGTGGCCGGACAAGCCCGGTGTGGCGGGGTGCGCAGCCGTCGAGGGCAGCGTGCTGGTGAATCTGGTCAACACCAAGCAGACCGTCGCGGTGAAACTGGCGCCGGACACCGGCGCGGTCACCGGTGAGCCGGAGGTGGTCCGCCAGGACCAGCACGGCCACGCGTGGGCGCTGGCGCTGTCCCCCGACGGAAACGTCTGGGGCGGAACGGTCAACCGCACCGCCGGCGATCCCGACAAGCTCGACGACGTGGTGTTCCCGTTGTTCCCGCAGGGCGGATTCCCGCGCAGCGATGCCGATCTGAGCTAGGCGCCGCAGGCCGCCAGTACCAGCTCACGGACGCGTGCCGCGTCGGCCTGACCGTTGGTGGCCTTCATCACCGCGCCGACGATGGCGCCGGCAGCCTGCACCTTGCCGCCCCGGATCTTCTCGGCCACATCGGGATTGGCGGCCAGCGCCTCGTCCACCGCTGACTGGATCAGCGAGTCGTCGCGCACGACGACCAGCCCGCGGGCGTTCATCACAGCCTCCGGCTCACCCTCACCGGCCAGCACGCCCTCGATCACCTGGCGGGCCAGCTTGTTCGAAAGTTTGCCGTCGTCAACGAGTTTCACCACGGCGGCCACCTGGGCGGGAGTGATGGGCAATTCGGAAACCGGACGCCCAATTTCATTGGCCTTCTGCACCAGGAAGTTCCCCCACCAGGCACGGGCGGCCTCACTCGAGGCGCCCTCGGCCACGGTGGCGGCCACCAGCTCCACCGCCCCGGCATTCACCAGGTCGCGCATCACCTCGTCCGACACTCCCCAGTCGGCCTGAATTCGCTCGAGCGCCAGCCACGGTAGCTCCGGGATGGTGCCGCGCAGCTGCTCGACGAGCTCCCGTGACGGCGCCACCGGTTCCAGATCGGGCTCCGGGAAGTACCGGTAGTCCTCGGCGGTCTCCTTGGCGCGGCCGGGTGAGGTGTATCCGTCCTCGTGGAAATGCCGGGTCTCCTGGGTGATGGACCCCCCGGCCTGCAGCAGCGCCGCCTGGCGGCGCATCTCGTAGCGCACCGCCACCTCGACGCTCTTGAGCGAGTTGACGTTCTTGGTCTCGGTCCTGGTGCCGAATTCCGTTGCGCCCTTGGGCATCAGGGACACATTGGAGTCACAGCGCATCGAGCCCTGATCCATCCGGACATCGGAGACATCCAGGCCGCGCAACACTTCCCGCAACGCGGTGACGTAGGCGCGCGCGATCTGCGGCGCGTTCTCGCCGGTCCCGACGATCGGCTTGGTGACGATCTCGATCAGGGGCACACCGGCCCGGTTGTAGTCCAACAGCGACTCGGTGGCGCCGGCGATCCGGCCGGTGTCGCTGCCGATGTGCAGCGACTTGCCGGTGTCCTCCTCCATGTGGGCGCGCTCGATCTCCACCCGCCAGGTGCTGCCGTCCTCGAGCGGGACGTCGAGGTAACCGTTGATCGCGATCGGCTCGTCATACTGGCTGATCTGGTAGTTCTTCGGCATATCCGGGTAGAAGTAGTTCTTCCGGGCGAACCGGCACCAGTCGACGATCTCGCAGTTCAGCGCCAGGCCGATCCGGATCGCCGACTCCACCGCGGCGGCGTTGACCACCGGCAGCGCGCCCGGCATGCCGAGACAGACGGGGCACACCTGGGTGTTGGGTTCGGCGCCGAAGGTGGTGGCGCAGCCGCAGAACATCTTGGTGGCGGTGGACAACTCGACGTGCACCTCGAGCCCGAGGACGGGGTCGTAGGCGGCGATGACGTCGTCGTAGTCGAGCAGATCGGCCGTTGCAGCGGTCATGCCGCTCATCCTAGTGGGGGCGATTTCAGCCGAAGAACTCTGCGGCGTCGTCGTAACGCCACTGCGGAACCAGTTTGAGGTGCGCGACCGCATCGGCCAGCGGGACCCGCCCGATGGTCTCGCCGCGCAGGCTGACCATCATGCCGAACTCACCGGCGTGCGCGGCGTCGGCGGCGTTGACGCCGAACCGAGTGGCCAGCACCCGGTCGTAGGCCGTCGGGGTGCCGCCGCGCTGAACATGCCCCAGGACGGTCACCCGGACGTCCTTCTTGGTCCGCTGCTCCACCTCGAGGGCCAGCTGCTGCGCGACGCCGGTGAACCGTTCGTGACCGAATTCGTCGGTGCCGCCCTCACGTAGCTGCATGGAGCCCTCGGCGGGTTTGGCACCCTCGGCCACGACACAGATGAAACTCGAATTGCCATGCTGGAAGCGCCTTTTCACCAGCCGGCACACCTCTTCGACGTCGAAGGGCTGCTCGGGGATCAGGGTCATGTGCGCTCCGGCGGCCAGCCCGGAGTTCAGCGCGATCCAGCCCGCGTGCCGGCCCATGACCTCGACGAGCATCACCCGCTCGTGCGATTCGGCGGTGCTGTGCAGGCGGTCGATGGCCTCGGTGGCGATCATCACCGCGGTGTCGTGGCCGAACGTGACGTCGGTCTGGTCGATGTCGTTGTCGATCGTCTTGGGCACCCCGACGACCGGGACGCCCTCGTCGGAGAGCCACTTGCCCGCGGTCAGCGTGCCTTCC
The DNA here is from genome assembly GCF_046330795.1 of Mycobacterium sp. Classification (GTDB taxonomy): domain Bacteria; phylum Actinomycetota; class Actinomycetes; order Mycobacteriales; family Mycobacteriaceae; genus Mycobacterium. The sequence goes on from NZ_JAXLSA010000001.1 coordinate 1,443,225, forward strand.
CCGCCGATCGGGATCAGGCAGTCGATGCCGTTGTCGTCCAGGTTCTGTTTGATCCGTTCGAGGCCGGCACGCAACGTGTCCGGGTTGACCCGCGCGGTGCCCAGCATCGTGCCGCCCTTGGCCAGCAACCGGTCGTTGCGGTCGTCGTTGACCAACTGCACGCGGCGGTTCTCCAGCAGTCCGCGCCAGCCGTCCTCGAACCCGACCACGGTCGAGCCGTACCGCATATCGCAGGTCCGAACCACGGCCCGGATGACGGCGTTGAGGCCCGGACAGTCGCCGCCGCCGGTGAGAACTCCGATCCGCATGGGGCCATCCAACCGCATCAGATCGCGGTGGGTAGCGGTCCTCGCGCAGTTTCGTAGGCCGCACCCACGCGGTAGACGCGGTCGTCGGCCAGGGCGGGCGCCATGATCTGCAGACCGACCGGCAGGTTGTCGTCCGGTGCGAGTCCCGACGGCACCGAGATGCCGCAGTGCCCGGCCAGGTTGAGCGGCAGGGTGCACAGGTCGAACAGGTACATCGCCAGCGGATCGTCGACCTTCTCCCCCAGCCGGAACGCGGTGGTCGGGGTGGCCGGGCTGACAAGGACGTCCACGGACTCGTAGGCCTTGTCCAGGTCGTCGGCGATCAGCGTGCGCACCTTCTGGGCCTGGTTGTAGTACGCGTCGTAATAGCCGGCCGACAGCGCATAGGTGCCGATCATGATGCGGCGCTTGACTTCTGGGCCGAATCCGGCGGCGCGGGTCAGCGCCATGACCTCCTCGGCGCTGTGCGTGCCGTCGTCGCCGACGCGAAGTCCGTAGCGCATGGCATCGAACCGCGCCAGGTTGCTCGACACCTCCGACGGCAGGATCAGGTAGTAGGCGGCCATCGAGTGGTCGATGTGCGGGCAGTCCACCTCGGTGACCGTCGCGCCGAGCGCGCGCAACTGTTCCACGGCGGCATTGAAAGATTCCAGTACACCGGGCTGATAGCCCTCGCCGCGGTGCAGCTGGGCCACCACACCGACCTTCACGCCGCGCAGGTCCCCGGCCGCACCGGCGCGCGCGGCCGCGACGACATCCGGGACGGGCACATCGACGGAGGTGGCGTCGCGGGGATCGTGGCCCGCAATGACCTCGTGCAGCAGCGCGGTGTCCAGCACGGTGCGCGCGCACGGACCACCCTGGTCCAGTGACGAGGCGCAGGCGACCAGCCCGTAGCGGCTCACCGTTCCGTAGGTCGGCTTGACGCCGACCGTGGCGGTCAGCGCGGCGGGCTGGCGGATCGAGCCGCCGGTGTCGGAGCCGATCGCCAGGGGCGCCTGGAACGCGGCCAGCGCGGCGGCACTGCCGCCGCCGGAGCCGCCCGGCACCCGCTCGGTGTCCCACGGATTGCGGGTCGGGCCGTATGCCGAGTTCTCGGTCGAGCTGCCCATGGCGAACTCGTCCATGTTCGTCTTGCCCAGGATGGGGATGCCGGCGCGGCGGATGCGCGTGGTCACCGTCGCGTCGTACGGCGAGGTCCAGCCCTCGAGGATCTTCGAGCCGCATGTGGTGGGCATGTCGGTGGCGGTGAAGACGTCCTTGAGCGCCAGTGGCACCCCCGCCAGCGCGGACGGCAGCTCGTCACCCGCGGCGACCTTGGCGTCGACGGCGGCGGCGGCCGCCAGCGCCTGGTCGGCGGACACGTGCAGGAACGCGTGATAGTCGCCGTCGGTCGCCTCGATCTGGTCGAGACAGGCCCGGGTGACCTCGGTCGAGGACACCTCTCTGGCGGCGATCTTGGCGGCCAGCTCGGCAGCGGTGAACCGGACGAGCTCGGAAGCGGTGCTCACTGGTTCTCCCCCAGGATCTGCGGGACGGCGAAGCGGCCCTGTTCGGCGCGCGGCGCCTCGGCCAGCGCCTCGCCCTGCGTCAGGCCCGGGACCACAGTGTCGGGGCGGGTCACGTTGACCTGATCGAGCGGATTGTCGGTGGCCGTCACACCGGTGACGTCGACGGACTGGATTCGGCTGACGTGCTCCAGGATCGCGTCGAGCTGACCGGAGAAGCTGTCGAGCTCCTCGTCGGTCAGCGCCAGACGCGCCAGGCGGGCCAGATGGGCCACGTCGTCTCGGGAGATTTGCGACACGCGTAGGAGCCTAGCGAGTTGAGAATTCTCCTCGCCGAGCACTCAGTGACGTACACATTCGGGCCGCAAGTCCGTACGTGGATGTGCGCTCGCCACCGGCGTGGGCCGCCACTACCGGAAATGCCGACAGCTGGACCCTGTGCCAGAGTGTTGGCCGTGCCCTCGTATCTCTTGCGTGTCCAACTGGACGACCGGCCCGGCAGCCTCGGCTCCCTGGCCGTGGCGCTCGGTTCGGTGGGTGCCGACATCCTGTCCCTCGACGTCGTCGAGCGCGCCCCCGGATACGCGATCGACGACCTGGTGGTCGAGCTGCCGCCGGGAGCGATGCCCGACATGCTGATCACGGCGGCCGAGAACATCTCCGGCGTGTACGTCGACTCGATCCGGCCGCACACCGGTCTGCTCGAGGCGCACCGCGAACTCGAGCTCATCGACCATGTCGCCGGTGCTGCGGGCCGCGCCGCCAGGCTGCAGGTTCTGGTCGACGAGGCGCCAAGGGTACTGCGGGTCGGCTGGTGCACCGTGGTCGAGCTGACCGGGGCCGGGCTGCGGCGCGTCGCCGGCAGTTCGGGCGCACCCGAGACCCACGCCGAGACGGCCCCCTGGATGCCGATCGACCACGCCCAGGCACTCGACGGCACCGCCGAGTGGAATCCGCAAGTCTGGCGAGACATGGACACCACGCTGGCAGCCGCGCCGCTCGGCAATCCGCATACGGCCATGGTGCTCGGACGGCCCGGCGGCCCCGATTTCCGGCCGTCGGAAGTGGCCCGGCTGGGTTACCTGGCCGGGATCGTGGCCACGATCGTGCGCTGAACCTAGTACGCCCGGAGTAGCCTTGAAGAGCCAGAAATCCCCACAGACCCGGAGGTAAGCATGGTCGAGAAGGTACAGGTGCGGTGTTCGAGTTGCGGGGCGTACTTCACCGGCAACCACGGTGACTCGCAGTGCTCCAAGTGCGCCAGTAAGTAGAGCTACTGACACGCTGACATCCGCTGGAACGGACGACCGTTCCAGCGGATTCGGCTTTTACGGGGTGTTGTCGGCGCCGGGGCCGTCCTGCAGCAGGCGGGCGAAACCGTCCTCGTCGAGCACCGGCACTCCTAGCTCGATCGCCTTGTCGTACTTGGAGCCCGGTGCGTCGCCGGCCACCACGTAGTCGGTCTTCTTCGACACCGACCCGGCGGCCTTGCCCCCGCGGGTGATGATCGCCTCCTTGGCCCCGTCCCGGGAGAATCCCGTCAGCGAGCCCGTGACGACGATGGTCAGCCCCTCCAGAGTCCGCGCGACGGAAGCGTCGCGCTCGTCGGCCATCCGGACACCGGCCGCGCGCCACTTGTCGACGATCGCACGATGCCAGTCCACGGTGAACCACTCCGTGACCGCAGCCGCGATGGTGGGACCGACCCCCTCGACCGCCGCCAACTGGTCCTCGGACGCGGCTTCGATGGCGTCGAGGCTGCCGAACTCGGTGGCCAGCGCACGCGCAGCCGTCGGCCCAACGTGGCGGATGGACAACGCCACCAGCACCCGCCACAGCGGCTGCTCCTTGGCCTTGTCGAGGTTGGCCAGCAAGCGTTTTCCGTTCGCCGACAACTCGCCGGCCTTGGTGGTGAACAACTCCGTGCGCAGCAGGTCGTCGGCGCTCAGCGTGAACAGTTCGCCCTCGTCGGCGATCACGCCGGCCTGCAGCAGCGCGACGGCGGCCTCGTAGCCCAACCCCTCGATGTCGAAGGCGCCGCGGCCCGACATGTGGAACACCCGTTCCCGCAACTGCGCCGGACACGACCGCGAGTTCGGGCAGCGAATGTCGGCGTCGCCCTCCTTGGCCGGGGCCAGTGGGCTGCCGCACTCGGGACATGTTGTGGGCATGACGAATTCGCGTTCGGTTCCGTCGCGCAGATCGACCACGGGGCCGAGCACCTCGGGGATGACGTCGCCGGCCTTGCGGATCACCACGGTGTCGCCGATCAGGACGCCCTTGCGCTTGACCTCCGAGGCATTGTGCAGCGTCGCCAGCCCGACCGTCGAGCCGGCCACTTTCACCGGTTCCATGTAGGCGAAGGGCGTGACGCGCCCGGTGCGCCCGACATTCACGCGGATGTCGAGCAGCCGGGTCTGCGCCTCCTCCGGGGGGTACTTGTAGGCGATCGCCCAGCGCGGGGCGCGGGACGTTGCGCCCAGACGGCGCTGCAGCGGGAACTCGTCGACCTTGACCACCACACCGTCGATCTCGTGCGCGACGTCGTGCCGGTGCTCCCCCCAGTAGGCGATGCGCTCCTCGACCGCGGCGAGGCCCTGCACCCGCGCCGTGTGTTCGGACACCGGCAAGCCCCACGCCTTCAGTGCCAGGTAGGCGTCGTGCAGGCTGGCCGGGCCGAATCCCTCGGCGTGGCCCAGGCCGTGGCAGATCATGTGCAGGTTGCGCCGGGCCGTGATGGCGGGGTTCTTCTGTCGCAGCGAGCCCGCGGCGCTGTTGCGCGGGTTGGCGAACGGCGGCTTACCCTCCTCGACGAGGCTGGCGTTGAGCGCTTCGAAGTCGGCGATCCGGAAGAACACCTCGCCGCGCACTTCGAGCAGTGCGGGCACCGGGTATTCGTCGGTGCCGGTGAGCCGTTCCGGGATATCGGTGATGGTCCGGGCGTTGAGCGTGACGTCCTCGCCGGTGCGGCCGTCGCCGCGGGTGGCCGCCCGCTCCAGGCGGCCGTCGCGGTACACCAGTGCCAGCGCCACCCCGTCGATCTTGAGTTCGCACAGGAAGTGTTCGTCGGTACCGATCTCCGCGGCCACCCGGGCGGTCCAGGCCGCCAGCTCGTCGGCGTTGAAGACGTTGTCCAGGGACAACATCCGGTCCAGATGCTCGGCCGGCGCGAACTCGGTGGCGAACCCCGCCCCGCCCACCAACTGGGTCGGCGAGTCCGGGGTGCGCAGCTCGGGGTGCTCATCCTCGAGCGTCTGCAGCCGCCGCAGCATGCCGTCGAAGTCGGCGTCGGTGATGGTCGGGGCGTCGCGCACGTAGTAGCGGAACTGGTGGTCGCGGACCTCGTCGGCGAGCTCCTGCCACTGCCGTCGCAGGTCGGACTCCGCAGCTGGGGTTTCCGAGGCGGCCAGTTCTGAGCTCACTCTGGCAGGTTAGCGAAGCGGTCCGACTAACCTGGACCCATGCCGCATCCGATCATGTTCGGAGACGACGACATGGGCCTCGCGGAGCTGCGCCGGATCGCCCTGGCGCTGCCCGAGGCCGTCGAGAAGATCTCCCACGGTCGCCCGACCTTCAGCGCCCCGAAGATGTTCGCCGTCTACGGCGGATCGTCCAAGGTCGGGCAGGCCAATGGTGAGATGGTGCGCTATCCGTATTCGGTCCTGTTGAAGATCGACGAGTCCGAACGGCGCGCGCTGGAACAGGATCGGCGGTTCTTCTTTCCGATGTATCTGGGTCCGTTCGGCTGGCTGGGTCTGAACTTCGAAGCAGCACAAGTGAATTGGGACGAGGTGGGCGAGCTCGTCGATGCCTCGTATCGGCTGCAGGCGCCCAAGCGGCTGATCAGGGAGCTGGATTCCCGCTAGAGCGCTTCCGGATCCTGGGCGAAGCCGTCGGCCGTCTTCTGGCACAGCCCGATGGCTGTCTTCGCCCAGGCTGCGGCGGCACCGGCCAGTCCGCAGGCGGGCGTGACGCCGACGCGGTCGCGCAACACCGCGCGAGCAAAGCCGAGCCGATCGGTGACCGCCGCCGCGGCCCTGGCCACCTCCTCGACGGCGGGTGGTTTGACCGGCGCCGTCGTGGGCACCACCCCGAGCAGCACCGTGCGGCCCGACTCCACGAACTCGCCGATGCCGTCCAGATCTGTCGGCGCCAGCACCGATACGTCGACCGAGACCGCCTGGATACTGCTGCGCTGCAACACCTTCCACGGCAGATCGGTGGCGCAGCAGTGCACGACGGCCGGCCCGGCGCCGGCGCAGCGGTCCAGCAGTTCGATCGCGACGCTCTCGTCCACCGGATGCACGGGGGTCATGCTGGTGACGCCGGTGAGCCGGCCGGCCAGCGCGACCGGCAGTGACGGTTCGTCGTATTGCACGACGACGGCGGACCCGAGCCGGCGGGCCACCTCCGCGGCGTGCAGCGTCATCCCCTCGGTCAGCGAGTCGGTCAGGTCGCGCAGCGCGCCGGCGTCGGTGATGGCCCGGTGACCGTTGCCGAGCTCGAGCTGCGCGGCCAGCGTCACCGGACCCGGCGCCTGCACCTTGACCACCCGGTCGGACGAGCCGGGTCCGGCGGTCTCCCAGGCCTCTTCGAGCGCGTCGATGTCCTCGCGCAGCAGACTGGCCGCCCGTCGCGACACCGCCCCCGGCCGGGCGGCGATGCGGTAGCCACGCGGCACGGTGTCGACGGCGATGTCGACCAGCAGGGCGCCGGCCCGGCCGATCATGTCCGCGCCCACGCCGCGGCCGGGCAGCTCCACCAGGTGCGGCATCCGGTGCAGTTCTCCGATGACGATCTCGGCGGCCTCGCGGGCCGACGTGCCGGGCCAGGAGCCGATACCGGTGGCACCGGCGAATGTACTCATGGGTGAACCGTATTGGATGTCATGCTCGTATCCACGGGGGCATGACGACATCGAACCTTCGACCTGGAGCGCGACAATGACAACCTCGACGAGCTATCGGCTCCTGCAGATCGCCCTCGCCGTGTTCGGCACGGTGATGATCCTGCTGTATCCGCTGGCCGTGGTGTGGCCGTCGGGGTGGGCCTGGCACCATGGATCGCCTTATCAATCCGACTATTTCATGATGATCGTCGGCCTCTATGTGACGCTCGGACTCTTCCTGTGGAACGCGGCGCGACAACCGGAGGCGCACATCAGCCTGATCTGGTTCGCCGCGGTTTCGAGCGCGGTGCACGCCGTGGTCATGGCGGTGGAATCGTTCCACGGTGCGCACCACATGGGACACCTCTGGGGCGACGTGCCGGCACTGCTCATCGCGGCCGTGGTGCTACCAGCGCTGATGTGGTCGTCCGGCGTCGCGCGCGGTGTCACACCCGCAGCACGGTAGGTCCCAGCACCTCGTACCGGCGGGCGTCGGCAGCGGGCAACTCGGTGCCGGTGACGATCGCCTCGAAATCGGACACCTGCGCGAACCGGCAGAAGCTCGCCTCCCCGAACTTGGAGTGGGCGGCCGCCAGAATCGGACGCCGCGCCACCCGGACCGCCGTGGCCTTGACGGCCGCGACGGCGGGATCGGGTGTGGTGAGCCCGTGTTCGAGCGAGATCCCGTTGGTGCCCAGGAAAGCGACGTCGATCACCAGGCCGGCGAGCATGTCCACCGCCCAGTGGTCCACGGTGGCCAGCGTGCGGCCGCGCATTCGCCCGCCGAGCAGCAGGACGGTGACGGACGTGCTGTGCGCCAGCGCCTCGGCGACCAGCAGCGACGAGGTCACCACGGTCAGCTCCCGTTCGGCGATCCGTTCGGCGATCAGCCGCGGTGTGAATCCCTCGTCCAGGTAGACCGTCTCGGCGCCGTGCAGCAGATCCGTTGCCGCCGAGGCGATCCGGTGCTTCTGCGCCAGGTCGACCTGACTGCGGTATTCGACACCGGACTCGAACGCCGCGGTCTCCAACGGCACCGCTCCGCCGTGGACCCGCTTGAGCAGCCGCCGGCCCGCCAGCGCCTTCAGGTCGCGACGGATGGTCTCGCTGGCGACGTCGAGTTCGTCGGCCAGCGCGTTGACCTCCACCCGGCCCCGGGTGCGGGCGAACTCGACGATCCGGTTCTGCCGGGTGTCTGAATCCACTTGCGTCACACTACTTGTCGCTACTTGTCGGAGACGACGAGGATCTCCTTGATCTCTTCCGGAGTCCGGGCGGCCCGCAGCCGCGCGACCTCGTCGGGCTTGATGAACACCTGGGCGATCTGGTTCAGCAGCGCCAGGTGGTCATTGCCGGCACCGGCGATCCCGACGACGAACTCGGCGGGCTTGCCGTTCCAGTCGATCGGCGCGGGGAACCGGACGAACGAGATGCCGGTGCGCCGGATCGACCCCTTGGCCTCGTTGGTGCCGTGCGGGATCGCCAGGCCGTTGCCCATGTACGTCGACACCGAGCGCTCCCGGTCGTGCATGGCGTCGACGTAGGTCGGGTCGACCGCACCGGCGGCGACCAGCAGCGCACCGGCCTCGGCGATGGCCTCGTCGCGGGTGGTGGCCGTCCCGGTCAGTCGGATCGAATCCAGGGCCAGCACTTCGCCGGCCGGCGCGGCCTCGTCCTCCACCGCGGCGGGCGCCTGCGCACCCGCGTTGGTGCGGCCCAACAGCTCGACGACCTCGTCGTAGCGCGGACTGTTCATGAAGTCGTCGACCGACACGTGCGTCGCCGACGGGGTCCGCTGCTGGGCCCGCGCGGTCAGGTCCCGGTGGGTGACGACGAGGTCGTAACTGTCGGTGAGATTGGCGATCGACTGGTTGGTGACCTTGACGTCGCCGAAGCCGGCCTGCTGGATCTTCTTGCGCAACACCGACGCCCCCATCGCCGAGGAACCCATTCCGGCGTCGCACGCGAACACGATATTTTTCACCGGACCGTGCTGGGCGCCCACCAGGGCCGAGGCGACGCTGGACTTCTTGCCCTTGAGCGCTTCCATGTCGGCGGTGGCCGCGTGCAGGTCGCCGTCGTCGTCGGCCCGGTCGGTCTTCAGCAGCAGGGATGCCACCAGGAACGACACCCCGGCAGCGCCGAGCACCGACAGGGTGACACCCAGGAAGCTGCCGGATGCGGTCTGTGCGTAGACGGCGATGATCGATCCGGGGGCGGCCGGCGCGCGCAATCCCGACCCGAACAGCACGTTGATGAAGACGCCGGTCATGCCGCCGAGGATGGTGGCCGCGATCAGCTTCGGCTTCATCAGCACGTACGGGAAGTAGATCTCGTGGATGCCGCCGAAGAACTGGATGATCGCCGCGCCGGGCGCCGACGCCCGGGCGATTCCCTTCCCGAAAACCATGTACGCCAACAACAATCCGAGGCCCGGCCCCGGGTTGGCCTCGAGCAGGAACAGGATCGACTTGCCGGTCTCGAGCGCCTGGGTGGTGCCCAGCGGCGTCAGCACACCGTGGTTGATGGCGTTGTTGAGGAACAGCACCTTGGCCGGCTCGATGAACAGCGAGGTCAGCGGTAGCAGGTCGTGGTCCACCAGGAAGTCGACGGCGTTGCCGGCGGCGTGGGTGAAGCCCGACACGATGGGCCCGATCCCGAAGAACCCGAACACCGCGAGGATCAGCCCGAGGATGCCGGCCGAGAAGTTGTCCACCAGCATTTCGAAGCCGGGCCGGATCTTGCCGTCCCACACCGCGTCCAGTTTCTTCATCAGCCAGCCGCCGAGCGGGCCCATGATCATCGCGCCCATGAACATCGGCACATCGGCGCCGGCGACCACACCCATGGTGGCGATCGCGCCGACGACCGCGCCGCGGGTGTCGTAGACCATCTTGCCGCCGGTGTAACCGATGAGGATCGGCAGCAGGTAGGTGATCATCGGGCCGACGATGCCGCCGCTCTCGAACGAGCCCCAGCCGCCGATCTTGGCGACCCAGCCGTCGGGATCCTGCAGTCCGTGGAACAGGCCCGGCAGCCAGCCGGTCTTGATGAACAGGGCGGTGATCAGGCCCCAGGCGATGAACGCACCGATGTTGGGCATGACCATGTTCGACAACGCCGTGCCCAGCTTCTGGACCCGCACCCGGGCGCCGACCCGGGGCTCTTGCACAACTGCGACCTCGGACAACTCGATCAACCTCCGTACTAGTCCATCCCGAACCCGGGCGACGACCGGTGATGCCGGTCACATGTGGACAAGTACAACCCATAAACGGGCATCAGCGCAAGCATTCGGGCAAAAATGGGCAGTCCATTTGGTGGATTTATGCCCGATTCGCCGTTAGAGTGCTGGGCAACACACCGGGACATACGAGAGGATCCGCAATGAAGGCCCTGCGCTTCTACGCACCGGAGGACATCCGCCTCGAGGACGTTCCCGAACCGACCTGTGCTCCCGACGAGGTCAAGATGCGCGTCCGGAACTGCTCGACCTGTGGCACCGACGTCAAGATCTTCTACAACGGCCATCAGAACCTCAGCCCCCCGCGAACCATCGGCCATGAGATCGCCGGCGAGATCGTCGAGGTGGGCGCCGACGTCAACACCACCTACGGCAGCGACTGGAAGGCCGGCGACCGCGTCCAGGTGATCGCCGCGGTGCCCTGCGGGGACTGCTACGAATGCCGTAAGGGCTGGATGGCGGTGTGCCAGAACCAGACCTCGATGGGCTACCAATACGACGGCGGCTTCGCCGAGTACATGATCGTGCCCCGACAGGTTCTCAAAGTCGATGGGCTGAACCGCATTCCGGACAATGTCGGGTTCGACGAGGCGTCGGCGGCCGAACCGTTCGCGTGCGCCATCAACGCCCAGGAGTTGCTCGGCATCGAGGAGGGCGACACCGTGGTGGTGTTCGGCGCCGGCCCGATCGGCTGCATGCACATCCGGATCGCGCGCGGCGTGCACAAGTGCGGCCCGGTCTATCTCGTCGACGTCAACGCCGAACGGCTGCAGATGTCGGCCGACGCGGTGTCCCCCGACGAGATCATCGACGGATCCCAGGTCGATGTGGTGGAGCGGGTCATGGAGCTCACCGGCGGCCGCGGCGCCGACGTCGTGATCACCGCGACGGCCGCCAATGTTGCTCAGGAGCAGGCGATTTCGATGGCCGCGCGCAATGGCCGCATCTCGTTCTTCGGCGGCCTGCCCAAGACCGACCCCACCATCACGTGCGACTCGAACCTGGTGCACTACCGGCAGTTGCACATCCACGGCGCCAACGGTTCGGCGCCCGAGCACAACAAGCGTGCGCTGCAGTACATCTCGACCGGCCAGGTTCCGGTCAAGGATCTGATCACGCGGCACATCCCGCTGACCGACGTGCTCGACGCCTTCACGATCGTCAAGAAGGGTGAGGCCATCAAGGTCACCGTGGAGCCGTAGGTCCCCACCCGCGCCGAGAGTGATGTTGTTGTACACATCGGCCGAGTGACCCGGTCAAGAGTGTGACTCTCGGTGCCCCTCGCCGTCAGGCGATGGTGGCGCTGGCCAGCACCTCGTCACCGGCCCCGGCGTCGGGGCGGTAGAGCACCAGGGTCTGTCCCGGCGCCACCCCGCGCAGCGCTGACCGCAACCGCACTCTCAGCGATCCGTCGGCCAATTCCGCTGTCGCAGGCACGATCTCACCGTGCGCGCGCACCTGGACCTCGCACTCCACCGGCGCCGCGAACGGCTGGCCCGCGGTGAACACGGGCCGCTGACCGGCCAGCTCCCAGACGTCGAGATCCTCGACGTAGCCGACCCGCACGGTGCCGGTGCCGGCATCGATGTCGGTGACGTAGCGCGGCCGGCCGTCCGGCCCGGGACCCGCGATACCGAGGCCCTTGCGCTGCCCGATGGTGAATTCGTGAACGCCGTTGTGCTCGGCGAGCACCGCTCCCCCGGCGTCCACCACGGCACCCCGGCGCACGCCGATCCGCGCGCCCAGGAAGGCCTGGGTGTCACCGGAGGGGATGAAGCAGATGTCGTGGCTGTCCGGCTTGGTGGCCACGGCCAGTCCGCGCTGCGACGCCTCGGCGCGGATCTGCGCCTTCGGGGTGTCTCCGATCGGAAACACCGCGTGCCGCAACTGTTCTGCGGTCAGCACGGCCAATACGTAGGACTGGTCCTTGTCGCGGTCGACCGCCCGGCGCAGCCGGCCGTCGGACAGCCGGGCGTAGTGCCCGGTGGCCACCGCGTCGAATCCCAGGGCCAGCGCGCGGGCCGACAACGCCGAGAACTTGATCTTCTCGTTGCAGCGCACGCACGGGTTGGGGGTCTCGCCCCGGGCATAGGAGTCGACGAAGTCGTCGATCACGTCTTCCTTGAAGCGGTCCGCGAAATCCCAGACGTAGAACGGGATCCCGAGAACGTCTGCGACGCGGCGGGCGTCGCCGGCGTCCTCCTTGGAGCAGCAGCCGCGCGACCCGGTGCGCAAGGCCCCCGGTGCCGACGACAACGCCATGTGCACACCGGTGACGTCGTGACCGGCGTCGACCATGCGGGCCGCGGCCACCGAGGAATCCACTCCGCCGCTCATCGCGGCAAGCACCCGCATCAGGCTCTCCCGGCACTCGCCAGGGCCGCCTGCCGGGCCCGCTCGACGGCGCCGGGCAGCACCTCGACGGCGGCGTCGATGTCGGCCTCAACGGTGGTGTGGCCCAGGGACAATCGCAGCGAACCCCGGGCGGTCGCCGGATCCGCACCCATGGCCAGCAGGACGTGCGAGGGCTGCGCCACGCCGGCCGTGCAGGCCGAACCGGTGGAACATTCGATCCCGTTGGCGTCCAACAACATCAGCAGCGAGTCGCCCTCGCAGCCACGGAAGGTGAAGTGGGCGTTGCCCGGCAGCCGGTTCTGCCGCGCCCCGTTGACGACGACGTCCTCGATCTCGGCGAGCACACCGTCGATCAACTGATCCCGCAGGCCGCGCAACCGCGCCGCGCTGTCCGCCAGGCCGTCGACGGCGATCCGGGCCGCGGTGGCCATGGCGACCGCGCCGGCGACATCCGGTGTGCCCGAACGCACGTCACGCTCCTGGCCGCCACCGTGGATGAGTGGCACACACGCGACATCGCGGCGCAGGAGCAGCGCACCCACGCCCGTCGGACCACCGAACTTGTGCGCGGCCACGCTCATCGCCGCACACCCGCTGGCCGCGAAATCGACGGGGATCTGCCCGACGGCCTGGACGGCGTCGGTGTGCAGCGGGACGTCGAACTCGGCGGCCACGGCGGTCAATTCGCCGACCGGCATGATCGTGCCGACCTCGTTGTTGGCCCACATGACAGATACCAGCGCGACCTCTTCGCCGTGCTCCTCGAGCGTTGCGCGCAGCGCCCCCGCCGTCACCGAACCGTCGGACTCGGTGGGCAGGAACGTGACGACGGCACCTTCGTGTTCGGCGAGCCAGCCCAGCGCGTCCAGGACGGCGTGGTGTTCGACGGCGGTGGTGATGATGCGGCGCCGGCGTGGCTGCGCATCGCTGCGCGCCCAGTAGATGCCCTTGACCGCCAGGTTGTCGCTCTCGGTCCCACCGCCGGTGAAGATCACCTCCGATGGCCGCGCACCCAGGGCCGCCGCGATGGACTCCCGCGACTCCTCCATCCGACGGCGCGCGGTGCGACCCGCGGTGTGCAGTGACGACGCGTTGCCGACGGTGCCGAGGACAGCGGCCATCGCCTCGATGGCAGCAGGCAACATCGGGGTGGTGGCGGCGTGGTCGAGATACACCGGACGGGCGGGACTCATGGCCTGTCCAGGGTACCCGCAGAAGCCGGGCCGGCCGACCGGCCGGTCAGGCCACCAGCGCGTGCCCGGGCGTGCGATCGGCCGGTTGCGCATCGCGGACGGCGACCTGGCAGCGCTGGGCCAGTTCGCGGCGATCGGCACTGGGCAACTGCAGCGAATCGACATGGACGTGCACGACGGTCCGCCGGGCCGTCACCATCCGGCAGATCGACGACCACAGGGTGTCGTCGCCGATGTAGGCGGGCACGGTCGATGCGCTGCCGTCCCGGTGGTGGTAGGTCAGACACAGCGGCTGCACGGGCCTGGCGGCGTCGATGGCGGCCTGGAACATCGCCGGCCGGAAGGGGCCGTAGCCCAGTCCGCACCACGTGGTGCCCTCGGGGAAGGCCACCACGGTGTGGCCGGCACGCAGCCGGGCCGCCACGGCATCGACCACCGCCGGCAGCCGACGCAGGCTGCCGCGCTCGATCGGGATCACCTTCATCAGCCGGGCCAGGACACCGAAGGCGGGCCAGCTGATCAGTTCCGCCTTGGCCACGAACGATCCGGGCAGCACCGCGCCGATCGCGAAGATGTCCACCCACGAGATGTGCCCGCTGACCACCAGCACCCCACGCAGGTTGCGAATCGGGCCGCCCGACACCGTGATTCGCACACCCAGACAGCGCAGCACCAGCCGGCAATAGCCGCGCTGGATGTGTGAGCGACCGGGCAACGGCACCACCAGCAGGGGCAGCGCCGACAGCAGCGGCAACACTCCCAGCACCCGCAGCACCACCCGGAACGTGACGGCTGCCCGCGCACCGGCCGGCGCCGCACCGGCGCGCAGGCAGCCCTCGTCGCACGAGGCGCTGGGCAGCCAGGGATTGGCGGTCGTCACGACACCAGCTCCGTCGCGGCCGACACCGACCGCAATCGCGTGAGATACCGGGTGTCGGCGTTCCGTTTGTCCAGGAGCGCCGGGAAATCCGCCACGCCGAAGTCCGGGTCGTGGGCCGGTTCGCCGCACACCTGGGCGCCCAGCCGCAGGTAGCCGCGCATGAGAGCCGGAACCTCGGGTCGGGCCGGCGGTTCGATGGCGTCCAGGCCGCGGCCGTCGAGCAGCACCGGCCGGTAGGGGTAGACGGTGCGCTCCGGCGGCGCGCAGTGGCGGCGGCCCACGAAGTCGCGCACCCCACGTACCTGTGTGCCCGCGGGCGTGAGGCCGGTCGGGTCGTGGGTGGGTACCGATACGCAGCCGGTGACGTATTCGTAGCCGCTGTGATCGAGGTAGGCCAGGATGCCGGCCCACATCAGCAGGACCACCGCGCCGTTGCGGTGCTCGGCACGCACCACCGCCCGGCCCATCTCGACCAGCGACGGCCGCAGCGAATCCCAGCCGCTGACCTCGAATTCGGTTGCGGTGTAAAGACTTCCAGCGGCAATCGCACCCGGGGGCGGCAACATCCGGTAGCAGCCCACCAGTTCTCCGCTGTTGTCCTCGCGGACCAGCAGGTGATCGCAGTGCTCGTCGAACCGGTCGGCGTCGCGCCCGTCGGGTGAGGCGGGCAGCGCGAATCCCGGTTCGGTGCTGAAGACGTCGTGACGCAGCCGCTGGGCCGCGGCGATCAATTCCGGATCTCTCGACAGCAGCAGGGTGTAGCGGGGCGCACCGCTGGAATCAACGGGCCGGTCGGCGGGGTCGGCGGCTATGAGTACGGAAGCAGTGCTCATGACCTGCAGGTTCGACCAGCCAATCGGCGTGACGGCAATCGGCGCGTGACGTGTTCGTGAGCGTCAGGTGAATACGAGTTCACCCGCCGAGCAGACGCAAAGGTCCCCATTTCCCGAGGGAAATGGGGACCTTTGCGTCTGCTCGCGGCGGAAAGCGGTCAGCCCTTGCGAGCCTTGACGGCCTCCGTCAGCTGCGGGGTCACGTTGAACAGGTCGCCGACGATGCCGTAGTCGGCGATCTCGAAGATCGGCGCTTCCTCGTCCTTGTTGACGGCGATGATCGTCTTCGACGTCTGCATGCCGGCCCGGTGCTGGATGGCGCCCGAGATGCCCAGGGCGATGTACAGCTGCGGGGAGACGGTCTTGCCGGTCTGGCCCACCTGGAACTGGCCCGGGTAGTAGCCGGAGTCGACCGCGGCACGCGACGCGCCCACGGCACCGCCCAGGGCGTCGGCGAGCTCCTCGACCACCGAGAACTTCTCGGCGCTGCCCACACCACGACCACCGGAGACGACGACGGAGGCTTCCGTCAGCTCCGGACGGTCACCGGCGACGACGGGCTCCCGCGCGGTGATCTTGGTGGCGTTCTCCGCGGCGGCGGGCACCTCGACGGTGACCTGCTCGCCGGCGGCGGCGGCCGGGGCCGCCTCGATGGCACCCGGGCGCACGGTGATCACCGGGGTGTCGCCGTTGGCCTGGGCCTCGACGGTGAACGCGCCACCGAAGATGGAATGAACACCCACCGGGCCCTCGCGGACCTCGATGACATCGACCAGCAGACCCGAACCGATGCGGGCGGCCAGCCGGCCGGCGATCTCCTTGCCGTCGGCGTTGGCGGCAATCAGCACGCCGGCTGGGGCGACGGACTCGGCCAGCGCGGCCAGCACGTCCACGTAGGGGGTCACCAGGACGTTGTCGACGTCGGCCGACTCGGCGACGTAGATCTTGGCCGCACCGGCAGCCGCGAGATCCGCGGCCAGGCCGGCGGCGGTGCCGGGGGCACCCACCACGACGGCGGACGGCTCACCGAGAGCCCGGGCCGCGGTGATCAACTCGGAGGTGACCTTCTTCAGGGCACCGTCCGCATGCTCGACGAGCACAAGTACTTCAGCCATTGTTGTTCAGCCTCTTAATCTTTGGGGTTCAGGGGATATCAGATGAGTTTCTGACCGACCAGGTACTCGGCGATCTTGCTGCCGCCGTCGCCTTCGTCGGTGATCTTCTCGCCCGCGGTCTTCGGCGGCTTCGGGGTGGCCGACAGCACGGTGGAACCGGCGTTCTCGCGGCCGACCTCATCCGCCTCGACACCGATCTCGCCGAGGCTGAGCACGGCGACTTCCTTCTTCTTGGCGGCCATGATGCCCTTGAAGGACGGGAAGCGCGGCTCGTTGATCTTCTCGTTGACGCTCACGATGGCCGGCAGCGATGCCTCCAGGGTGAACACGCCGTCGTCGGTCTCGCGTTCGGCGGTCACCTTGCCGCCCTCGACGGTCAGCTTGCGCACGTGGGTCAGCTGCGGCAGGCCCAGGTACTCGGCGATGATGGCCGGCACCGCGCCGCCCACGCCGTCGGTGGCCTCGTTGCCGGCGATGACCAGCTCGGTGCCCTCGATGGTGCCCAGCGCGCGAGCCAGTGCCCAGGCGGTCTGGATGACGTCGGAGCCGTGCATGCCGTCGTCCTTGAGGTGGACGGCCTTGTCGGCGCCCATCGACAGGGCCTTGCGGATTGCCTCGGTGGCGCGCTCCGGGCCGGCGGTCAGCACGGTGACCGTGCCGCCCGCGTCACCCTCACGCTCCTTGATCAGCAGCGCTTCCTCAACGGCGCGCTCGTTGATCTCGTCCAGCACCGCGTCGGCGGCCTCACGGTCCAGCGTGAAGTCACCGTCGGTCAGCTTGCGCTCCGACCAGGTGTCTGGGACCTGTTTGATCAGGACCACGATGTTCGTCATGACTCTGTTTCGTCCTCCTCGACGGGCCCCGCGCGGCGCGAACCGACACAGGGTGCTTGGCCATTTTGGGATCCCCCGGCAATGTTACTAGTCAGTAACTTATGGGGGTTCGCTCGTACACCATAACCGGTCGTCCTGCATGTTCAGCCCGCCCATACCTGGCACGCGTTAGCCTGCCTTCCAATGAGCGCATTCGTTACCGACGGACCGACCGACGAGAAACCCGCTTCCGGGGGTTCCCCCAAGCGGGTTGACACGCTGCCCCTGACCGGTGAGCGCACGGTTCCTGGCCTGGACATCGAGAACTACTGGTTCCGCCGGCACGAGGTGGTCTACCAGCGCCTGGCGGACCGTTGCACGGGCCGTGACGTGCTGGAAGCGGGATTCGGCGAGGGCTACGGGGCCGATCTGCTGGCCGGGGTGGCCCGGCGCGTGACGGGCGTGGACTACGACGACTCGGCCGTCGCGCACGTGCGGGCCCGGTATCCGCGCGTGGAGGTGCTCCAGGGGAATCTGACGGACCTGCCGCTGCCCGACGCGTCGGTGGACGTCGTGGTGAACTTCCAGGTCATCGAGCACCTGTGGGATCAGTCACAGTTCGTGGCCGAATGCCGGCGGGTGCTCCGGCCCGGCGGCCTGCTCCTGATGTCGACGCCGAACCGGATCACGTTCACCCCTGGCAGCGACACCCCGGTCAACCCATTCCACACCCGCGAACTCAACGCCGCCGAGCTCACCGAGCTCCTGGCCGACGGGGGCTTCGAGATGGAACGCGTCCAGGGCGTTTTTCACGGCCCCGCGTTGCGCGCCATGGACGCCCGGCACGGCGGATCGATCATCGACGCGCAGATCGCGCGGGCGCTGGCCGACGCACCCTGGCCGGACGATCTGCTGGCCGACGTCACCGCCGTCCGCACCGAGGACTTCGAACTGCTGGAGAGCGGACGCAACAACTGCAATATTGATGACAGCCTGGACCTCGTGGCGATCGCGGTGCGCCCGTGACCGAACCCACTCCCGGACTCTTCAGTCTGGTCCTGCATACCCACCTGCCATGGCTGGCCCACCACGGCCGGTGGCCGGTCGGCGAGGAATGGCTCTACCAGTCCTGGTCGGCGGCCTACCTGCCGCTGATGCGGGTGCTGCGCACGCTGGCCGCCGAGGATCGCACCGGCCTGGTGACCCTGGGCATGACGCCGGTGGTGACGGCCCAGCTCGACGATCCCTACTGCCTCGACGGCATGCACCACTGGCTGGCCAACTGGGGTCTGCGCGCCCAGGAGGCCACCACTCTTCCGTCGGAAGCGTTGCGCACCTTCGGAATTCGCGAACGGGTCGAGGCCGACCGGGCCCTGGCCGACTTCGAGACGCTGTGGCGACACGGCGCCAGTCCCCTACTGCGCCAACTCATCTCGGCCGGCACGGTCGAATTGCTCGGCGGCCCATTGGCACATCCGTTCCAGCCGTTGCTGAATCCGCGACTGCGCGAGTTCGCGCTGCGCGAGGGCCTGGCCGATGCCCAGCAGCGCTTCGCGCACACCCCGGTGGGCATCTGGGCGCCCGAGTGCGCCTACGCCCCGGGCATGGAGCACGGTTACGCCGATGCGGGTGTCGGGCACTTCATGGTCGACGGGCCGTCGCTGCACGGCGATACCGCACTGGGCCGGCCCGTCGGTGACACCGGCGTCCTGGCGTTCGGCCGCGACCTCCAGGTCAGTTACCGGGTCTGGTCGCCGAAGTCCGGTTATCCCGGGCACGCCGCCTACCGGGATTTTCATACCTACGACCACGCCACCGGACTCAAGCCGGCGCGCGTCACCGGTCGCAACGTGCCGTCGGAGGAGAAGGCGCCCTACGATCCGCAGCGCGCCGACGCCGCGGTCGACGCGCATGTCGCCGATTTCGTCGAGGTGGTCCGGCGCCGGCTGCGCACGGAGTCCGAGCGCATCGGTCGCCCCGCGCACGTGATCGCCGCTTTCGACACCGAGTTGTTCGGGCACTGGTGGTACGAGGGTCCGCTCTGGCTCGAACGAGTCCTGCGGGCCCTGCCCGCCGCGGGCATCGAGGTGGGCACCCTGTCGGACGCGGCCGCCCGCGGGTTTGTCGGCGGCCCCGTCGAATTGCCGCCCAGCTCTTGGGGTTCCGGCAAGGATTGGCAGGTCTGGTCCGGTGAGCAGGTGGCCGATCTGGTCCAGCTGAACGTTGAGGTGGTCGACACCGCGCTGGCATGCGTGGACAAGGGGCTCGCGCAGGCCGGCGGAGCTCCGGCCCGAGATTTCGTGGCCGATCAGATCCTGCGGGAGACGCTGCTGACGGTGTCCAGCGACTGGCCATTCATGGTCAGCAAGGACTCCGCCGCCGACTACGCGCGCTATCGCGCCCACCTGCATGCGCACGCCACCCGGGAGATCGCCGACGCGCACGCGGCGGGCCGGCACGACACCGCCGCCCGGTTGGCCGAGGGCTGGAACCGCGCCGACGGGTTGTTCGGCGCCCTGGACGCCCGGCGGCTGCCCCGATGAAACGACCCCCCATACTCCGCGAGCGTGCGTGTTCGTACGCAACACGCCGCGCACATCTGTACAAATGCGGACGCTCGCGCCAACAGGGGACGGCCCGATGAAGATCCTGATGGTGTCGTGGGAGTACCCGCCGGTGGTGATCGGCGGGCTGGGGCGGCACGTGCACCACCTGGCCACCGAACTGGTCGCCGACGGACATGAAGTGGTGGTGCTGTCCCGCCGGCCCACCGACACCGACCCGAGCACCCACCCGACCGTCGACGAGGTCAGCGAGGGCGTGCGCGTCGTCGCCGCGGCCCAGGATCCGCATGAGTTCACCTTCGGCGACGACATGATGGCCTGGACGATGGCCATGGGGCACGCGATGACGCGCGCCGGCCTGTCGATCAGGGACTGGCGGCCCGACGTGGTGCACGCCCACGACTGGCTGGTGGCCCACCCCGCGATCGCGCTGGCCGAATTCTTCGATGTGCCATTGGTTTCCACCATCCACGCCACCGAGGCCGGCCGACACTCCGGCTGGGTCTCGGGCGCGGTCAGCCGGCAAGTGCACGCACTCGAGTCCTGGCTGGTGCACGAGTCGGACTCGCTGATCACCTGCTCGGCCTCGATGCGCGAGGAGATCACCGCACTGTTCGGCCCGGGACTGTCCGAGACCACCGTGATCCCCAACGGGATCGACACCGACGGTTGGCCGTTCGCCATGCGCCGCTCCCACGCCGAACCCACCGAACCGACCGAACCCGCCGAACTGCTGTACTTCGGCCGGCTCGAGTACGAGAAGGGCGTGCACGACGCGATCGCCGCGCTGCCCCGGATCCGGCGCACCCATCCCGGCACCACCCTGACCGTCGCCGGCGACGGCACCCAGCTGGATTTCCTGGTCGAACAGGCCCGTCGCCACAAGGTGCTCAAGGCCGTGAATTTCATTGGCCGGGTTGATCATTCGCAGTTGCTGGAACACCTGCACCGCTGCGATGCCGCGGTGCTGCCGTCGCACTACGAGCCGTTCGGAATCGTGGCGCTCGAGGCCGCGGCCACCGGCGCCCCGCTGGTCACCTCGACCGTCGGGGGCCTCGGCGAGGCCGTCATCGACGGTGTCACCGGGACGTCGTTCCCGCCGCGCAACCTGGCCGCACTGGCCACCGCGGTGCGCACCGTGCTCGACGACCCGGCCGCCGCGCAGACCCGCGCGCTGGCCGCCCGCGACCGGCTCACGTCCGACTTCTCCTGGATGACGGTGGCCGATCACACCGCGCAGGTGTACCTGGCCGCCAAACGTGCCGAGCGCCAACCACAGCCGCGCCGCCTGATCGTGGAACGGCCGCTGCCGGACTACGGTTAGCGGGCGGCCTTCTTGCGTTCGATGTCGGCCAGCGCCGCGGCCAGCTCGGCGCGCTGGGCGGCGGTGGTCTCCCAATCCAGCTTGCGGTTGCGCACCACCTTGGCCGGTGCGCCGACCGCGATCGAATAGTCCGGGATCTCCCCCTTGACCACGGCGTGGGCGCCGAGCACGCAGCCGCGCCCGATGGTGGTGCCGCGCAGGATGGTCACCTTGGCCGCGATCCAGGTGTCGGGGCCGATGCGCACCGGACTCTTGACGATGCCCTGATCCTTGATGGGCAGTTCGATGCTGTCCATCCTGTGGTCGAAGTCGCAGACGTAGCACCAGTCGGCCATCAGCGCGGACTCGCCGAGCTCGATGTCGAGGTAGGTGTTGATGACGTTGTCGCGGCCCAGCACCACCTTGTCGCCGATCCGCAGGGAACCCTCGTGGCAGCGGATGGTGTTCTTGTCGCCGATGTGCACCCAGCGACCGATCTCCATCTGGGACAGCTCGGGGGTGGCTTGAATTTCTACGCCCTTGCCCAGGAAGACCATGCCGCGCGTGATGATGTGCGGATTGGCCAGCTTGAACTTCAGCAGCCGGTAATACCGGACCAGGTACCACGGTGTGTAGGCCTTGTTGGCCAGCACCCATTTGAGCGAGTCAACGGTCAGGAATTTCGCCTGACGTGGGTCTTTGAGTCGCGATCCGCGCCAGCGTTTGTGCAGCGGCGCACCCCACATGGTCGTCATGGCCGGAAAGCCTACGCGAGGCTCGGAGGGCGACGGGATACCCACGGGATACCCTCAAGGTGCCGGAATCACCGGCACGACCAGGAGGGAACGGCACTGGTGCTTCGGCGACTCGTCGCGCTGGCGTCCTCGGCCCTGGTTGTCTCCGTTCTCAGCGGCTGCCACGGCACCGATTCGTGGGTGGATGCCGCCCCGGCCGGCGGTTGGCCCGCGCAGTACGCCGACGCCGCCAACCGCAGCTACACCGGCACCGCCGGCGCGCACGAGCTGACGCTGGACTGGACCCGCTCGGTCAAGGGCGATCTGGGCGCGGCTGTGGCCCTGGGGTCCGACGGCTACCTGGCGGCCAACGCGCAGACGGCGGGCGGCTGCTCACTGATGGTGTGGGAGAACGGCAATCACGGCCGGCAACGGTGGTGCACGCGGTTGATCCAGGGCGGCGGCTTCGCGGGCGCGCTGTTCGACGGTTTCGACAACCTCTACGTCGGTCAGCCCGGCCTGATCATGTCCTATCCGCCGACGCAGTGGATCAGGTGGCGTGCCCAGGTGATCGGCATGCCGATGACGCCACGCCTGCTGGGCGACAACCACCTGCTGGTGGTGACCCATCTGGGTCAGGTGCTGGTGTTCGACGCCCATCGCGGGGTGGTGGCCGGCAATCCGATCGATCTGGTGGGCGGCATCGACCCGACGGACTCGACCCGCGGCCTGGCCGACTGCGCGCGCAGCGGGCCGGAGTGCCCGATCGCCGCGGCGCCCGCGTTCTTCGCCGGCACCGGCACCATCGTCGTCCCGGTCTGGCAGCCCGGTGAGCCGCACGCGACGCTGACCGCGCTGCACTACCAGAACGGCCGGGCGCCGATGCTCGGTCGCTCCTGGACCGCCGACGCCGTGGCCGGTGGTGTCATCGCGGCGCCGGTGTTCTCCCCCGACGGCGCCACGGTGTACGTCAACGGGCGCAACCGGGCGCTGTGGGCGCTCAACGCCGCCGACGGCAGCGTGAAATGGTCTGTGCCGCTTGACTTCCTGGCACAGACGCCGCCGACCGTCGGACCCGGCGGGCTGATTCTGGCCGGCGGCGGTCCCGACACCGAACTGGTGGCGGTCAAGGACGCCGGCGATCACGCCGAGGAGGTCTGGCGGCGCGGCGACGTCCATCCGCTGACCACCGCTGCCCAGGCCGGCCGCGACATCGCCTACACGGTGATCGACGAGACCCAGGGCGACGAGCGGCGCATGTCGCTGCTCGTGTTCACGCCCGAGAACGGGCAGACCGTCAACACGTATCCGCTGCCGGACGCAACGGGGTTCCCCGTCGGGATCTCGGTCGGGCAGGACCGCCGGGTGGTGGTGGCCACCAGCGACGGTCAGGTCTACGGATTCGCCGCGGCCGGCTGACTCACCAGGGTTCGTCGTCGGGTCCGAGGTCCCATTCGTCGACGCGGGGGGCCGCGGACTCGATGCTGCGCGCCTGGTTGCCGCCGGCCCGGCGGGCCGCGGTCATCTCGGCGTGCGCCAGTGCGATCAGGGCGTCGAGCGTCTCCTCGGGCGGAAGCTCGGCCAGCGCCCGCAGCGGGGTGCACACCACGCCCATGCTCGCCGTCAGCCGGGGCGGTGTGGTGGCGATGGCCCCGCGCACCCGCTCGACCAGCGGTGAGGCGTCCGCGGTGGCGAAGGTGTCCGAGATCAGGAACTCCGAGTCGCCGCTGCGCGCGACAACCGCGTCACCCCGCGTGGTTTCACGCAGTGTCTGGGCAACCGCGACACAGGCACGATCCCCGGCCTCGGGCCCCTTGGTGTCGGCCAGCAGCAGGTAGTTGTCGAGGTCGATCAGCACGATCGTGAGGTAACGATCATCGAGCCGGCCGCGGACCGAGAACAGCTCCCCGGTCCGCCGGTAGAAGGACCGCCGGTTCAGCAAGCCGGTCAGGGGGTCGATGTCGCTGTTGGGTTCGTCGACGTCGAGCAGGCGCATCAGCATGTGACCGGTGAACGGGACCAGGACGTAGGCCAGCCACACGGACACCGCCGCGCACACCGCCAGTACGGGGTCGCCGTGCATGGCCACCCGCACCGCCAGCGTGATGGTGATGGCACAGGCCAGTATCGCGTTCAGGGTCAGGAAGCGGGCGCTGTGGAAGAAGGCGATGTAGATCGCCAGTGCGGCGAACGCGGTACAGCCCAGCAGACCGGCAACCGGCAGCGACTGGATCAGGCACGACACGGCGATGCAGATGGCCGAGGTGGTCACGTAGAACAGCGAGCGCTGTTTGGAGGGCCATCGGCCGCGCAGCCACATCCCCGCCTGGATCAGGGTGACGACCGAGATCACCAGCGCGAGGACGGTGCCGGTGCGACCGTGCGGACCGGCCGGGCTGGCCAGCATGACGACCGGGATCAGACCGAACCCGAAGGTCACCAGTCCCATCAACCGGCAGGTGTGGGTCTGCACCGAGCGGGCGGTCAGCAGCGCCGTCAACCAGTAGTAATGGTCGGACCGACGCCACCAGGACAGGGCTCCCCCCATCACGGACTCCCCCAACACCCTGTCATCCACCACCCCTGCCCACAGCTAACGCAAATCGGTTACCAATATCATGCACGCACAAGCGTTTTCGCAAGAATACGGATAGACCAGATCGGCCGCAGAATATTAGCGGCAAACAACAATCATTAGCCGTCAGATGTTTGCCGCGCTGCGCGGCAAACAAACGCCACCGGCCGGGAGGCCGCGCCCGCGCCGATGCGCATGAGCACCACCGACAGTGCCCGGGTCCCCCTCAACCGCAGTCGGCGGCGCAACCCGTCCGGGTCGACATCCACCCCGCGCACCAGGATCTCGCACGAACCGCAATCGTTGGCCGCGAGTGCCCGGCGTAGCCGATTCTCCGAGTAGGACAGTTCCTCGAGCACCTCGAAGCCACGCACGCCGGCCGGAAGTCGGTCACCGGACAGGTAGGCGATGTGCGGATCGAGCTGCCACAGTCCGTGTCGCGTGGCGTACTGGCGCACCAGGCCCGCCCGCACCACCGCGCCGTCGGGATCGACGATCCAGCGACCGGCCGGCGCCACGCCGGATTCGGCCGGATCCGCATCGGTGATCTGCTCGGCCCGGTCGAGCACCACCGCACGGCGGGTGACTCCCGGCTCGGCCAGCCCGGGCGACCAGAGGCAGGCCTCGCGCACCGAGCCCGCCAACGACAC
This sequence comes from Mycobacterium sp., assembly GCF_046330795.1. Classification (GTDB taxonomy): domain Bacteria; phylum Actinomycetota; class Actinomycetes; order Mycobacteriales; family Mycobacteriaceae; genus Mycobacterium. The sequence continues at coordinate 1,468,187 of NZ_JAXLSA010000001.1, forward strand.
CAGTTCGACCTCGCCCTGATATCCCAGGGCCGGCAGCGCATCGAAATCGATTCCCGGAGCGCACTTCACCACCAGATCGCGGCCGCGATAGACCTCGGACAACCGGTCCAGGGCGGGAACGTAGTCGCGCGGATCGAATCGCCGGCGCCCGTCGGAGCGGCGGGCCGGATCCGCCACGACGACAGTGTCGCGGGTGACCGGCGCCAGGGCGTCGGCACGGCAGAGCAGCGGCGCCGGCACCCCGCCCCGGGACAGATTGTGCCGCGCCATCGCCAGCCGGACCGGATCCAGATCGCTGCCCACCAGCATCGAGGCGGTGCCCCGCAGCGCGGCCAACTCGCCGCCGATCGAACAGGTGACGTCGTGCACGGCGCGACCGGCCAGCCGGGTGGCCCGGTGCGCGGCCACCGGGGCCGCGGTGGATTGCTGCAGCGAATCATCGGTGAACAGCCAGTCCGCGGTGCCGGGGAGTTTCACATCGGCGCGACGGCGCAGCAGGGTGGTTTCGATGAGGATTGCCGCGCGGTCACCGAACCGGGCGCGGACGGCGGCGACGTCGGCCACCGTGGCGCGGCCCCTCGGCAGCCTGGTCTCGACCTCGGCGAGCGCGGCGCCCCCCGGTCCGGAACCCAGGTAGGCGACGTCGCCGAGGGTGAACTCAAGCGCCAGGCTTTACCCCGGTGATCATCACGTTGTAGAACCAGCCCTTGGGTACGACGCGGCGCCAGACGTTCGCGTCGACCCAGCTCAGCGTGGTCCAACTGCCGAAGGCGAACTTCGCCCAGCCCCAGCCCAGCTTGCCGGGCGGAACGGTGGATTCGAAGGTCCGCACCGGCCAGCCCAGCATCGCCGCGGTGAACTCCTCGCTGGCGGTGGCGACCTCGACGGCACCGGCCGACCGGGCCATCCGCTCGAGGTCGGCCGGATCGAAGGTGTGCAGATCGACGATCCACTCCAGGGCGGCGGCCCGGGAGTTCTCGTCGAGTTCGGACTGCGGCCGGCGCCAGCTGCCCAGCCCGGGCAGTTTCATCGCAGCGACGGTGGACTTCCACGTCAGGTCCGCCAGCCGGCGGGCATACGCGTTGCCCACCGTGGTCGGCTCACCGGCGAAGATGAATCGCCCACCCGGCTCGAGCACCCGGATGACCTCGCGCAGCGACAGCTCGACGTCGGGAATGTGATGCAGCACCGCATGCCCGACAACGAGGTCGAAGGTGTTGTCCTCGTAGGGGATTCCCTCGGCGTCGGCCACCCGGCCGTCGATGTCCAGCCCGAGGTTCTGGCCGTTGCGGGTCGCGACCTTGACCATCCCGGGCGACAGGTCGGTGACCGACCCGCGCCGAGCCACTCCGGACTGGATGAGGTTCAGCAGGAAGAAGCCGGTGCCGCAACCCAGCTCGAGCGCCCGGTCGTACGGCAGATCACGCTGGACCTCGGCGGGCACGATCTCGTCGAAGCGGCCGCGCGCGTAGTCGATGCAGCGCTGGTCGTACGAGATCGACCACTTGTCGTCGTAGCTCTCGGCCTCCCAGTCGTGGTACAGGACCTGGGCGAGCTTGGTGTCATGCCGCGCGGCCTCGACCTGCTCCGCGGTGGCGTGCGGATTCGGGGATGGGTCTGTGGTCGTCATGGTAGGACAGCCTAACGTGCCGAGGCCGGGCCCTGGTTCGCGGCGAAGACCTCGACGTATCGGCGACGTTCCTCGGCGATCTGCTTGGGCTTGGCGGTCAGTAACCCGTCGATCACCGCCTTGGCGGCGGCCAGGGCCTCCGGCGGGGCGTCGACGAATCGCCGGGCCCACGCCACGGCCGCGTCGTAGACACCGTCCGGGGCCACCAGTTCATCCAGCAGGCCGAGGGCCAAGGCTTCCTTGGCGTCGACGAACCGGCCGCTGTAGACCAGTTCCTTGGCCCGGCTGGCGCCGACCACCCGGACCAGCCGGGCCATCCCCCCGCCGCCGGGGATCAGCCCGGCCAGGATCTCGGTGGCGCCCACCCGCACGTTGTCACCGGACACCCGCCAGTCGGCCGACAGTGCCAGGGTCAGTCCGCCGCCCAGCGCGTAGCCCGTCACGGCCGCCACCGTCGGCTTGGGGATCGAAGTGACGGCTTCGAAAGCCCGGTGGCGCACCCGGGCGCCCACAGCGGCCTCCTTGGCCGACAGCGTCCGCAACTCCGGGACGTCGTCGCCGGCACAGAAGATCTCGTGACCGCCGTACAGGATCACCGCGGCGACCTCGCTGCGGCCGGCCACCTCCTCGGCCGCCGAGGTCAGCTCGCGGTAGACCTGCCGGGTCAGTGCGTTGGTCGGTGGCCGGTTCAACAGGATGGTGCCCACGCCCGGGACAGCCGGGTCGGTGTGTACGGAGACGAACTCGCGGCCGGGCCGCCGGGTCACGGTGCGCGTCCCGCGCGGGCCGCGTTGTAGCGGGCGCTGTCGAAGAACTCGATCTCCCAGTTACCGCCGGCCACGGTCAGGGTGGGCTGCACCGCGGCGATCTGCCGATCCACCGACAACACCTCGGCCACCGTGCGCCCGGTCAGCGAATCCAGCTGCGTCCAGGTCGGCGGGAGCAGGAAGATGCGCTGGGCGCTGAATTCGTCGAGCGCGGCCTCGGGCAGCGCCCAGGCCACCCGGTCCGATTCGGTGTTCTCGCCGTCGGCACGCTGGCCCTCCGGCAGGGCGCCGACGAAGAAGAAGGTGTCGTAGCGCCGGGTGCGCTCCTCCTCCGGGGTCACCCAGTTGGCCCACGGCCGCAGCAGGTCGGCCCGCAGCACCAGGCCCTCGGTCCGCAGGAAATCGCCGAACGACAACGAATTGTCGGCCAGTGCGGCGCGGGCGGTGGCGTAGACGCTGGCGTCGCTGACGATGCCGGCGGTGCCGTCGGCGGCGCCCGGACCGGCGAACAGCACCCCGGACTCCTCGAAGGTCTCCCGGGCCGCCGCGCAGACCAGCGCGAGCGCCAGATCCTCGGCGACCCCGAGCCGTTCGGCGAACCACGACGGCGCCGGGCCGTACCAGTCGATGTCGGCGCTGCGGTCGCGGTCGTCGACACCACCGCCGGGGAATACCACCACGCCGCCGACGAACTCCATGGCGCGGTGCCGGCGCATCAGGAACACCTCGATGCCGCGGGTGGTGTCGCGCACCAGCATCACGGTGGCGGCCGGCCGGGCCGGCAATGGCTCGGGAGGGGTGTCGGTGGTCATGCTCGCCTCCTGTGTGCCGCGCGGCTGCGTACCCGTCGTGCGAAGTACCGGCCGTCGAGCACGTCGACGGCGATCGACTGCCCGAATGCCGCTGACAGATTCTCGCCGGTCAGCACATCGTCGAGCAGGCCGGCGGCCACGACGGTGCCCTCGGAGAGCATCAGGCAGTGGCTGAAGCCCGGCGGGATCTCCTCGACGTGGTGGGTCACCAGCACCAGCGCCGGGGCGTCGGGGTCGGCGGCCAGGTCGGAGAGCCGGGCCACCAGTTCCTCGCGGCCGCCGAGGTCCAGGCCGGCCGCCGGTTCGTCGAGCAGCAGCAGTTCCGGATCGGTCATCAGCGCGCGGGCGATCAGGACGCGCTTGCGCTCGCCTTCGGACAGGGTGCCGAAGGTCCGCTGGGCCAGGTGCTCGGCGCCCAGGCTCTCGAGGGTGTCGACCGCCCGCTCGTAGTCGATGTCCTCGTAGCGTTCACGCCACCGGCCCAGCACGGAATAGCCGGCCGATACCACCAGATCGCGAACCACCTCGTCGTCCGGAACCCGTTGCGCCAGAGCCGAACTGGATAGACCGACCCGCGCACGCAACTCGTTGGTGTCGGTCCGGCCGAGCCGCTCCCCGAGCACGAACGCGGTGCCCGAGGACGGATGCTCCGAGGCCGCGGCAATGCGCAGCAGCGACGTCTTGCCCGCGCCGTTGGGGCCGATGATGACCCACCGTTCGTCGAGTTCGACCTGCCAGGTGACCGGGCCGACCAGCGAGCGCCCGCCCCGGCGCAGCGACACCTTGTGGAAATCGATCAGCAGGTCGGGGTCGGTCTCGGCGTCGGCCACTCGACCATGGTAGACAGCTCATCCGCGGGCACCGGTCCCCGGTCTGACCAGCCGCTGACCGCCAACACGCGTGCCGGAGTGAGTCGCAGGATCAGCTGGACCAGCGGACCGATGGCCAGGGCGTAGACCACGGTGCCCACGCCGACGCTCCCGCCGAGCAGCCAGCCCGACACCAGCACCGTCACCTCGATTGTGGTGCGCACCAACCGAACTGACTTCCCGGTGCGGGCCACCAGGCCGGTCATCAGGCCGTCGCGCGGACCCGGACCCAGTCCGGCGCCGATGTAGAGAACCGTTGCGACGGCGTTGAGCGCCACGGCGCCCAGCATCATCGCGACCCGAGGCCCCAGGCCGGTCGGGGCCGGCAGGACGGCCAGGGCCGCGTCGACGGTGACCGCGATGACGACGACGTTGGCCAGCGTTCCGATCCCCGGCCGGTTGCGCAGCGGGATCCAGGCCAGCAGCACCGCCACTCCGGCCACCGCGCTCGCGGTCCCGATGGTCATGCCGGTGCGCAGCGAGAGCCCCTGGTGGAACACGTCCCACGGATCCAGGCCCAGCCCGGCGCGCACCATCAACGCCATCGAGAAGCCGTAGAGCATCAGGCCGACGAGCAGAGCGCTCCCGCGCGCGACGCCCCTCATGAGTGATCGGGGAACCGGGCCCGCAGGGCAGCCAGGTCCGCGTGCGCGCGCCGCAGGTCGGCGTCCAGGTCGGCGCATCGGGCGCCGGATCGGGGTTGCGGGGTTCTCAACCAGCCGGCCACCCGGGCCAGTGGCTTCCAGTTCGTGGACATGAGCCCATGGTGGCCCGCAAGTGGCTTGCCCATCAATAGCCAGTTGAGGCAAACTGGCATCCAATGACGCGAGAAATGGCCGATCGACGACTCGATGTGGACCTGTTGGCCCGGGAGCTGGGCAACTGGCGGACGGCCAACGGGAGCGGTCCGGTGTACCAGGGCTTGGCCGACGGTCTGCGGATGCTGATCGTCGACGGGCGCCTGCCGGTCGGGTCGCGGCTGCCCAGCGAACGCGCGCTGGCCGACGCACTGCGGGTCTCCCGCACCACCGTCACCACCGCGTACGCCCAGATGCGCGACGAGGGTTACCTGACCGCCCGGCGCGGTGCGCGCAGCACGACGGCCCTGCCCGAGACCATGGGGACGCCGCCCGCGCCGGATCGCACCACCCCGACGACGATCAACCTGGCCGCGGCGGCGATGTCCGCACCGGCCTCGGCGGTGCTCGACGCATTCGGCGCGGCGGCCACCGACATCGGCGCCTACCTGCACTCGGCCGGCCTGGAGTTGTACGGCGCCCCTCCGCTGCGGGCAGCGATCGCCGAAAGATATTCGGCCCGTGGTCTTTTCACCGAGCCCGACCAGATCATGGTCACCACCGGCGCCCTGAACGCCATCGGCCTGATCCTGTCCACATTCATCGAACCGGGCGATCGGGTTCTGGTGGAACAACCCACCTACCCCGGTGCGCTGGCCGCGATCGGCGCGGCCGGCGCCCGCGCAGTGCCGGTCTCCCTGGCTCCCGACGAGGGCTGGGACCTGGGTGCGCTGCACACCGCCATCCGCCAACTCGCCCCCGCGCTGGCCTACCTGATCCCCGACCAGCACAACCCGACCGGCCTGACCATGCCCGCCGAACAACGAAAGCAACTGGGCCACATCATCGTCGAGACCCGGACCCGAACCGTCATCGACGAGACCATGACCGACATCTGGCTCGACGAACCGCCGCCACCCCCGCTGGCCGCCGACGTCGCACGACCGGACCTGGCGCTCACCGTCGGGTCGATGTCCAAGTCCTTCTGGGGCGGGCTGCGCATCGGCTGGATCCGGGCCGAACAGGCCACGCTGGCCACCATCGCGGCTCGGCGTCCGTCGGTGGACCTGGGCACCGCGATCCTCGAACAACTGGCCGCGGCCAGGCTCATCGGGGCCGCCGACCAGGTGCTGCCCGAACGCCGGGAACTGATCCGGCACCGCCGCGAACTGCTGCGCGCACTGCTGGCCGAGCACCTGCCCGACTGGCGGCCGTGCAACACCCCGCTGAGCACCGGCGGGTTCGGCGAGCGGCGTACTTCCGCGAGCACGAAGCCCGCCGCATTGAGCACCGGCGGCCTGTCGATGTGGATGCGGCTGCCCGCACCGATGAGTTCGGCGCTGTCGGCGGCCGCCTCCCGGCTGGGCGTCGATATCCCGCCGGGTCCCCGATTCGGGGTCGACGGTACCCTCGAGCGCTACATCCGGGTGCCCTACGCGCTCCCGGATGACCAACTCGCAGAAGCGATTCCGCTACTGGCGCGGGCCTGGGCGCAGATCACCGGGGCCGGCCCGGCGCCGGTCGATTCACTGCCGGCCGCCGCGCCCGTGGTCTGATCAAGCCGGGGGGATGTCGACCCGGCGGGCGGTGCCGTCGACGGCGTCGGCCGCCTCGATCTCACCGCGGGTGACGCCCAGGAAGAACAACACCGTGTCCAGGTACGGATGGCTCAGCGACGCGTCGGCCACCTCCCGCAGCGCCGGCTTGGCGTTGAACGCGACCCCGAGGCCTGCCGCGGCCAGCATGTCGATGTCGTTGGCGCCGTCGCCGACCGCCACCGTCTGTTCCATCGGGACGCCGGCCTGTTCGGCGAACTCGCGCAGTGCCTTGGCCTTGCCGGGCCGGTCGATCACCGGACCGATCACCCGGCCGGTGAGAATGCCGTCGACGATCTCGAGCTGGTTGGCCGCCACGTAGTCCAGCATCAACTCGTGCGCCAGCGGGTCGATCACCTGCCGGAAGCCGCCCGAGACCACCCCGCAGTGAAAACCCAAGCGCCGCAAGGTGCGGATGGTGGTGCGCGCCCCCGCCGTCAGCTCCAACTGGTCGGCAACCTCGTCGACCACCCCGGCGGGCAGCCCCGCCAACGTGGCCACCCGCTCGCGCAGCGACTCCTCGAAGTCGAGTTCACCGCGCATGGCGGCCTCGGTGATGGCGGCGACCTTGGCCTCCGCACCCGCGCGCGCGGCCAGCATCTCGATCACCTCGCCCTGGATCAGGGTGGAGTCGACGTCGAACACGATCAGCCGCTTGGCGCGGCGTTCCAGGCTGTACTCCTCGATGGCGACGTCCACGCCCTCGTCGGCGGCCACCCGGGCCAGCGCAGTCTGCAGACGGTTCTCGGCGCCCGCGGGCACGGACACCCGAAGTTCGAGTCCGGTGACCGGATAGTCGGACACCCCGCGAATGGTGTCGATGTTGACGCCCAGCGCGGCGGCCTCGCGGGCCAGCACCCCGAACGCCGTCGCGGTGATGGGCCGGCCCAGCACGACGATGGTGTGCGTGGACGGCTCCCGGATGACCCGGATGTCGTCGCTGCGCTCGATGCTGACGTCGAGCCCGAGTTCGTGAACGGCCTCCTGGATCTCCCGGTACAACGGTGATCCCTCGGCCGTGTCGGAATCCCCCGAGCCGCCGGACACCAGCACACCGAGCACCAACCGCCCCCGGATGACCACCTGTTCGACGTTGAGCAGATCAACACCGTGGCGCGAGAGCACCTCGAACAGCGCCGAGGTCACACCGGGACGGTCGACACCGGTGACGGTGATCAGCACCGGCACCTGCGACGTCGACACGCCTAGGCGTGGGTGTGCGTGTTGGTGTGGTCCCGGCCCACGTGGGCCTCGGCGCGCATGCGCTCCACCATGTGCGGGTAGTGCAGCTCGAACGCCGGCCGCTCGGAGCGGATCCGCGGCAGCTCGGTGAAGTTGTGCCGCGGCGGCGGGCAACTGGTGGCCCACTCCAGCGAGTTGCCGTAGCCCCACGGATCGTCGACGGTCACGACCTCGCCGTAACGCCAGCTCTTGAACACGTTCCAGAGGAACGGCAGCGTCGAGATCCCGAGGGTGAATGCGCCGATGGTGGAGACCACGTTCAGCGTGGTGAACCCGTCGGAGGGCAGGTAGTCCGCATACCGGCGCGGCATACCCTCGTTGCCCAGCCAGTGCTGCACCAGGAACGTGGTGTGGAACCCGATGAACGTCAGCCAGAAGTGGAACTTGCCGAGACGCTCGTCGAGCATGCGGCCCGTCATCTTCGGGAACCAGAAGTAGATGCCCGCATAGGTCGCGAACACGATGGTGCCGAAGAGCACGTAATGGAAGTGCGCGACGACGAAGTAGGTGTCGGACACGTGGAAGTCCAGCGGCGGGCTGGCCAGCAGCACGCCGGACAGGCCACCGAGGAGGAAGGTCACCAGGAAGCCGACGGAGAACAGCATCGGCGTCTCGAAGGTCAACTGGCCCTTCCACATCGTGCCGATCCAGTTGAAGAACTTGATGCCGGTGGGCACCGCGATCAGGAACGTCATGAACGAGAAGAACGGCAGCAGCACCGCGCCCGTCGCGTACATGTGGTGCGCCCACACGGCCACCGACAGCGCCGCGATGGACAGCGTCGCGTACACCAGCGTGGTGTAGCCGAAGATCGGCTTGCGGGAGAACACCGGGAAGATCTCGGAGACCACGCCGAAGAACGGCAGCGCCAGGATGTACACCTCGGGGTGGCCGAAGAACCAGAACAGGTGCTGGAACAGCATCACCCCGCCGTTGGCCGGGTCGTAGACGTGCGCCCCGAGGTGTCGGTCGGCGGCCAGGCCGAACAGCGCGGCGGTCAGGATCGGGAAGGCCAGCAGCACCAGGATCGAGGTCACCAGGATGTTCCAGGTGAAGATCGGCATCCGGAACATGGTCATGCCCGGGGCGCGCATGCAGACGACGGTGGTGATCATGTTGACCGCGCCCAGGATGGTGCCCAGACCGCCGACGGCCAGGCCCAGGATCCACAGGTCCCCGCCCGCGCCCGGCGAGTGGATGGCGTTGCTCAGCGGGGTGTAGGCGGTCCAGCCGAAGTCGGCGGCACCACCGGGGGTGATGAACCCGGACAGCGCGATCAGCGCGCCGAACAGGAACAGCCAGAACGACAGCGCGTTGAGCCGCGGGAAGGCCACGTCGGGGGCGCCGATCTGCAGCGGCATCACCAGGTTGGCGAAGCCGAACACGATGGGCGTCGCGTAGAACAGCAGCATCGCGGTGCCGTGCATGGTGAACAGCTGGTTGAACTGCTCATTGGACAGGAACTGCAGGCCCGGGGCCGACAGCTCCACCCGCATGAGCAGCGCCATCAGGCCGCCGAGCAGGAAGAACGAGAAGCACACGACGCAATACATGATGCCGATCAGCTTGTGATCGGTGGTGGTGATCAGCTTGTAGACCAGGTTGCCCTTGGGTCCCATCCGCTCCCGGTAAGGACGGGTGGCCTCGAGTTCACCAATCGGGGGTGCTTCGGCGGTCAAGAGATCCTCCAAACATCGCGGACTTGAGCAGAATCCTAGCCGCCGATCGCCCGTGTGTCGGCGCGGGTCCGACAATACGTCGTAGATGTCTTCGCGACGGCCCCAATCCGCACGTCGGCGGGGTGCGCCGGGTCGTCTTTGTTACCGTCGGGGCCGTGCGTGCGGTCCCGATTTCAGCCGGTGTCCTGGCCGTCCTGTGGCTGGCCCCGACCGGCTGCAGTCAGCCGCAGGGCATGAGTCCCGTCACGCCGTCGACCAGCATCGTCACCAGCACCACCAAGATCGCTTCGGCCGGTGTGCTGGGAAATCAGCGCCGGCCCGACGAATCGTGTGCGGCCGAGCCGGTGCCCGCCGAGCCCGGCGAGGGTACGCGGCGGGTGGCCAGCGGCGCCGGTAGCGGAGATGTCGCCGAGGTTAACGTGCCCGTGGACCCGGCCCGGATCGTCGCACTGGACGCGGGCCAGCTCGATGCGCTGTGCGCGCTGGGACTGCAGTCCCGCGTCGTGGCTGCCGCGGTGCAGCCCTCGTACCTGGGGACCGTGCTGCACGGCGTGCCGGTGGTCGGTTCGCCCGGCAACCTCGATCCCGGTGGCATTGCGGCGGCCGAGCCGGACCTGATTCTGGGCGCCCAGGCCGACGGAGCAGCGACGTACGGGGCGCTGTCCGCGATCGCGCCCACGGTGTTCACCGGACCCGGCGGGGCGAAGTGGCAGGACACGCTGCGGGCCGTCGGTGCGGCCACCGGCCGGGGCACCGCGGCCCAGGATCTGATCACCGCATTCGACGACCAGGCCAAGCAGATCTCGGCGGCCGCTGATGCCGCGCACTATCAGGCCTCCATCGTGCAGCTGACGGAGAACACAGTGCGGGTCTACGGCGCCGACAACTTTCCGGCCTCGGTGCTGGCCACATTCGGGGTGGACCGGCCCGCGGCCCAACGCTTCACCGACCGGCCTTACCTCGAAATCGGTTCCACTGCAAAGGAATTGGGCGATGCTGACTTCTCTGCGGCCGACGCCGACATCATCTACCTGTCGTTCGATTCGGCGGCGGCCAAGGACCGGGCGGGCGCGGTACTCGACAGTGCGGCCTGGCGCAGGCTCTCGGCCAACCGGGACAACCGGGTGTTCGCGGTGAACAACGAGGTCTGGCAGACCGGCCAGGGTCTGGTGGCCGCCCGCGGCATTCTCGACGACCTGCGCTGGATCAACGCCCCGATCAACTGATCGGGCGGGAATCAATCCGGCGGGCAGCCGGTTGCGTGTGTTCAGCCACATTCACTGGCGTGTGTGGCAATTACTTCGATAAGCTATGCATATCTGATTCACCTGTAGGGACACGAGAAGAAGACATGACAACGACAATCCCCGCCTACGCCGCGACCTCCGCCACCGAACCCCTGACCCGGACCACCATCGAGCGCCGCGACGTCGGCCCGCACGATGTGGCCTTCGACATCAAGTTCGCCGGGATCTGCCACTCCGACATCCACACCGTCCGCAACGAATGGGGCCGGGCCGGTTTCCCGATCGTGCCGGGCCATGAGATCGCCGGCATCGTCACCGAGATCGGTTCTGAGGTAACGAAATACAAGGTCGGCGACCGCGTCGGTGTGGGCTGCTTCGTGGACTCCTGTCGCGGATGCGACAGCTGCCTGGCCGGCGAGCAGCAGTACTGCACCGGCGGCGGAATGGTCGGCACCTACAACGCCACGGGCCGGGACGGGCAGCGCACCCAGGGCGGCTACAGCACCGCGATCGTCGTCGACGAGAACTACGTGCTGCGCATCCCGGATACCATCCCCCTGGACCAGGCCGCTCCCCTGCTATGCGCCGGCATCACCACGTATTCGCCGCTGCGGCACTGGAACGCGGGCCCCGATTCGCAGGTCGCGGTCATCGGACTGGGCGGTCTGGGGCATATGGCGGTCAAGCTCGCGCACGCGATGGGGGCGCAGGTGACCGTCCTCAGCCAGTCGCTCAAGAAGATGGAGGACGGCCTGCGCCTGGGCGCCGACGAGTACTTCGCCACCTCCGACCCCAGTACCTTCAAAAAGCTCGCGGGCCGGTTCGACCTCATCCTCAACACGGTGTCGGCCAACCTGAATCTCGGCGACTACCTCGGCCTGTTGAAGACCGACGGCACCCTGGTCGAACTGGGCATGCCGGAGAACCCGATGAGCGTTCCGGCGGGCGCACTGATCTTCGGGCGGCGCAGCATCTCCGGCTCACTGATCGGCGGCATCCCGCAGACCCAGGAGATGCTCGACTTCTGCGCCGAACATGACGTCACCCCGGAAATCGAGGTCGTCGACGCCGCGTATGTCAACGAGGCCTACGAGCGCGTGCTCGCCAGCGACGTGCGGTACCGGTTCGTCATCGACACCGCGACCATCTAGTTCTTCCGCTCAGGAGCCACTTTCTTCCCCTCCCAATCGGGTTCTCGGGAAGAAGGTGGCCCCTCGGCGTCTACGCGTCCGGCGCTTCCGCCTCGAGACCCGCGAGCGGCCAGCCGGCGGCGGCGAGCTTGGCGGCGACGCGGTGGACGTTCTCCGGCCCCGCATCGTGGTGGGTGACGTCCTGGATGAAGGACTCGATCTCGTCGCCGGTGATCGATCCATCGGCCAACGCGGTCGAGTCCGTCGCGGTGATGTGGCGGACCACTTCCTTGATCTGATCCTCGGACAACGGCGTGTTGCGCAGCAGCGCCAGCAACGGGACGCGATCCTGGCCCGGCACGCCCTCGGGATAGCCGGCACGCAGCCAGTCGAGGACCCGGTGCAGCAACTCTTTGGTGGTCACCCGCTCATTGTCGCGACCGGCCGTCATGGCCGCCAGGGCGGGTGGGACAGTTCAGTCCTCGTTCACCCCACGTTCACCGGGCCCCGTTCGACGAATTGGCGCAAAGCACTTGGTGTTTCGCGCCAATTCGTACGTCTGGGCGGCTTTAGAAGTCCCAGTCCTCGTCCTCGGTGACGACGGCCTTGCCGATCACGTACGACGATCCCGATCCCGAGAAGAAGTCGTGATTCTCGTCGGCATTCGGTGACAGCGCCGACAGGATGGCCGGGTTGACGTCGGTCTCGTCACGCGGGAACAGCGCCTCGTAACCCAGGTTCATCAGCGCCTTGTTCGCGTTGTAGCGCAGGAACTTCTTGACGTCCTCGGACAGGCCAACGCTGTCGTACAGATCCTGGGTGTACTCCACCTCGTTGTCGTAGAGCTCGAAGAGCAACTCGTAGGTGTAATCCTTGAGCTCCTGTTGCTTGACGGTGTCCTCGAGCGCCAGGCCCTTCTGGTACTTGTAGCCGATGTAGTACCCGTGCACGGCCTCGTCGCGGATGATCAACCGGATCATGTCGGCGGTGTTGGTCAGCTTGGCCCGGCTGCTCCAGTACATCGGCAGGTAGAAGCCGGAGTAGAACAGGAAGCTCTCCAGCAGCGTGGAGGCCACCTTGCGCTTCAGCGGCTCGTCACCCTTGTAGTACTGCAGCACGATCTCGGCCTTGCGCTGCAGGTTGGGGTTCTCCTCCGACCAGCGGAACGCCTCGTCGATCTCGACCGTCGAACACAGGGTGGAGAAGATGTTGCTGTAGCTCTTGGCGTGCACCGACTCCATGAACGCGATGTTGGTGTAGACCGCTTCCTCGTGCGGGGTCAGCGCATCCGGGATCAGGCTGACCGCACCGACGGTGCCCTGGATGGTGTCGAGCATCGTCAGGCCGGTGAAGACCCGCATGGTCAGCTGCTTCTCGTTGTCGTTCAGGGTGTTCCAGGACGGGATGTCGTTGGACACCGGCACCTTCTCCGGCAGCCAGAAATTCCCGGTCAGCCGGTCCCACACCTCGGCGTCCTTCTCGTCCTGCAGACGATTCCAATTGATGGCCGAAACGCGATCGATGAGCTTCATTCCATCGGACATTCGAGGACCCCTCTTGACGGTGCGGGCAGCGATGAGCTGTGTGTCCGCAACACTACAACTGGGGTCCGACAACTCGCTGCAACACAACACGTTGTGTCGCCGGCGAATATTTCAGGAATCCGCGGCCTCACCGGGTTCGCGCAGGACGGCCTTGTGGATGGGCAGCTCGCGGTCGATCCGGATGCCCAGCAGTTCGGTGGTCCCGATGATCGCGCCGATCATGATGGTGGTCAGGTGATCGATGAACTTCTCCCGCGGCATCCGGCGCGGCGTGTCCGAATCGGGCCCCAGCCACCAGTCGGTCGCCGAGGCCGCGGTGCCGAACGACGCGTGCGCCGCCAGCTCCAGCGCCTGGCGGTCCAGCTCCATCTCCCGCAGTTCGTTGTTGAAGAGCTCGGCCATCGCCAGGGTGATCTCGCGACCCTGGTTGACCGCGCGCATGGTGGCCTCGGCCTGCTCGGGGAACCGGCCGGCGAGCACGAACCGCACCACGTTGGGGTGGTCGTCGACGAGGTAGACGTATTGCTCGATGCTCTTGCGGATGACGTCCTGCGACGAGTCGGTGGCCAGGTTGATCACCGGGTAGATCTCGGCCCACAGCATGTCCCGCAGGCGCTCACCGATGGCCTGGAACAGATCCGACTTGTCGGCGAAATGCCGGTAGATCTTGGGTTTTGCGGTGCCGGCCTCCTCGGCGATCTCGCGGACGCTGACCTCCGGGCCGTGCAGGTCGATCGCGCGGAACGCCGCGTCCACGATCTCGGCGCGCACCTTCTTGCGGTGCTCGCGCCACCGTTCACTGCGCGCGTCGACCTTGACCCCCGGGGGAACGGCCACGTCCCCGCTGGGCTTCGGTTTCGGTCTCGGCACCACGCGCACGATGTCCAACTTTACCGTTGCGACCGCGTCAATTGGCCCTGACCTGCCCACACGGCGGGGCGGACGGAAATTCACTAGCATCGCGGGCAAGTCGGGTTTCCTCGAGTTGGGGAGACGAATGTGTCGGAACGATTCGATCTGGCCGTGGTCGGTGGTGGGCCCGCCGGTTCGGCAGCGGCCTGGCGGGCCGCCCAGACCGGCGCGAATGTCGTCGTCCTCGACAAGGCCGACTTCCCCCGCGACAAACCCTGCGGCGATGGCCTGACCGCGCGCGCGGTGAGCTACCTGCAGCGGATGGGCCTGTCCGGCGAGCTCTCCCGGTTCCATCGCGTACGCGGGGTGCGGGTCTTCAGCCCCAGCGAGTGGGAACTGAGTTTCCCGCGCCGTCCGGGCATGCCCGACCACGGCTACGTCGCCCGACGCCCCGAGCTGGACACCTTGCTGCTCAAGCACGCCGCTTCCGCCGGGGCGCAGATCCGCCAAGGCACCGAGGTGGCCGGGCCGCTGCTGGACGGCACCGGCCGAGTCTGCGGCGTCGAGCTGCGCGACGGCGGCAGCGTGCGTGCCGACGCAGTGATCGCCGCCGACGGCGCCTACTCCCCGATCAAGCGCGGACTTCACCTGCAGTCCCAGCGAAATGGCTACTCCGCCATCGCGATTCGCGCTGAGATGCCGATCGAGCGGCCGGACTTCGACGAGTTGGAGATCCACCTGAAGCTGAGGTTCCAGGGCGATCAGCTGCCCGGCTACGGGTGGGTCTTCCCACTCGGCAACGGGCGGGTCAACATCGGCCTGGGGTACGTCAACAGCTACCGGGGCTGGCAGAAGATCAACGCCACGGACTTCC
Organism: Mycobacterium sp.; assembly: GCF_046330795.1. Classification (GTDB taxonomy): domain Bacteria; phylum Actinomycetota; class Actinomycetes; order Mycobacteriales; family Mycobacteriaceae; genus Mycobacterium. The sequence goes on from NZ_JAXLSA010000001.1 coordinate 1,483,225, forward strand.
TGGGCGACTTCATGGCCACGTTGCCACGGGAGTGGGCGCTGCCCGGTGTGGCGGACCTCAAGCGGGCCGGCGAGGTTCGCGCCTGGCGACTGCCGATGGGCTTCACGGCCTGGCCGCCCTGGCGGCGCGGCGTCCTGTTCGCCGGTGACGCCCTGGGCGCCGGCCGGCCCACCTCCGGCGCGGGGATCTCCAAGGCACTGGAGTCCGGCCTGGCCGCCGGCGACTGTGCGATCGCGGCCCTGACCAACGGCGGGCCCGACGATTTCACCAACTATGCGCAGCGGATGGAGGAGGCCTGGGGCCGGGAGTACCGGCGTGGCAGGTACTTCCACAAACTTGCCGGATACCCGCGGGTGGCGCGGGCCGGGTTGGCCGCGCTCGACAGTGCGCCGTTCCGGGATCGCCTGCTGCGGATGCTCTACAAGAACGCCCAAGCGCCGGCGCACTCGTAATAGATTCCTCGTCGTGGTCGACGACGGACATCTCCTGGGTATCGAGGCCGCCGGTCGGCTGGCCGCCCTGGGCGTGGCCGACATCGCGCCGGGCCTGGCCGACAGTGAATTCGAGCGTATCGAAGCAACTTTCGGGGTCGAGTTCGCCGACGACCACCGCGCTTTCCTGGCTGCCGGGCTGCCGCTGGGCGACATGTGGCCGGACTGGCGTGACGGGCCCGAGAAGAAGCTGCGCGAGCGGCTGCGGTGGCCCGCCGAGGGTGTGCTCTTCGACGTCGAGTGGAGTGAATTCTGGTATCCCGCTTGGGGTCCGCGACCGGCGGCCATGAAACACGCCCTGCGGTCGGCGCGCTGGCAGCTGGACCGGGTACCGCAGATGGTGCCGGTCCATTCGCATCGATATCTGCCCGCCGGTCGCGGTACCTTCGGCCATCCGGTGCTGTCGATGTATCAGACGGACATCATCTGCTACGGCGCCGACCTCGCCCAATACATCGACCGCGAATTCGCGCACGCCGAGTCACGGGCCGCGACGCCCACCGTCGAATTCTGGTCGGACCTGGTCAGTTGACCCGGTAAGAGCTCTAGGCTGCTCCTGTGCGGAGCAGCCACAGCGGACTCACAGTTCTCCGGCCGATCCTGGCCGCACTCGCCGGCCTACTGATCGGATACCTGGCGGTGCTGGCCGCATGGCCATCGGTGCGCGAAGCCATGCCGACCTGGTTGCAGTGGTTGGGCCGGCCCAACTCTGCGGTGACCATCGCCGTGATCAGTGTCGTGCTGATCGCCCTGGCTGCGACGCTGGCGCAACCCGGCCACGACCGGCGCACCGGAGCCCCCGTGCTGATCGTGGTGGGCCTGGCGTTGACCAGCGCGATGCTCGGCGTCGCGTCCTACTGGCGATGCCAGGACGACACCCACCCGGACTTCTTCACCCCGTTGGTCTGGACCGCCGGACTGGTCAAAGGCGGCGACCCGGCGCGGTCGCTGGATTCCGGAGCGTGCCCCGATCCCCTGCCGGTAGCCCTCGACATCGCTCAATTATGCGCCTTGGCAGCGGTTTTCCTCTCCGTCATCGGCGTTGCCGTCGCACTGTTCCGGTCCCGGCTGGACCGGCTACGGGTGCACTTCGCGCGCTCGGTCACCGTCGTCGTCGATCTCGACGACGACGCGTCCTCGATGCTCGCGGCCATCGCCGACACGAGGCAGGGGCGCGGCACGCTGGTGGTCGTGGCGTCCGATGCCGACCTACCCTGCGTGCGTACCGCCCGCAACAAGGGGGCCCGGATCCTCACCGCCGATCTCTCCCGCCCGGAGAGCCTTGCCGCACTGCCCATCTGGCGAAAACTCGATCGGCTCTACCTGCTGGCGCCCGATCCGTCGACGAACGTGGCGCGGCTGCGCACCATCACCGCCGCCCTGCCGGGATCGGCCAGGCGGATTCCGCTGACCGTCCGCATCGACGACCCGTGGCAGGCCGCTGCCTGGCGCGACGAACATCTCGGCGGCACCGACACCCATTGGGCGCCCGACGCCGTGGGCCGATACGAGGTGACCGCGCGCCGTCTCCTGGACGAGATCACCGGCGAACGACGGGCACAACGGATCCTGGTGTGCGGCATGTCCCGGTTGGCCCTGGCCCTGTGCGCCGACATGTCCCAACGCATCCTGGAACAGGGCTACCACCCCCAGCCGGGTAGATCGCTACCTCGACTCACACTCGTCGGGCCCGATGCCGAGGAGTACCTCGCCGACCATGAGCATGCCCGCGAGCAGAGCGGTGGCCGGCCCGAAGAGGGCGGGATCGGAGCGGTGCGCGACCGGCCCACCGTCGCGGTACTGACGAGATACCTGACCGCCCATCCGAATACCGCGGTCATCCTGACCGACGACGCGGGACTGGACGGCACCACGGGAACCCGCCTGGCCGCACGCTTTCCGGCGACCCCGATCTACGCCTACGAGCCCGGCGCCGGCACCGGGACGGACCGGCCACCCGTGTTCGGGCAGCTGCGCACCTACCGGTTGAGCATGGATATGGCCGCCGGTCAGGCCCCGGATGCCTGGGAGCGGGCGGCCCGGCTGATCCACGACCGCTATGTCGCCGAGAACGGTGGGCAGACTGCGGCGGCGGTCCCGTGGGAACAACTCGACGAGTTCTACCGGGGCTCAAACCGCCGTCAGGTACGCAACGCACTGAGAATGGTCGAGGAGATCGGCGGTCACACCTGGAATACCTGGGGCTATCCGCCCGATGGGTTGTCGACTGCCCGGCTGCGCGGGATAGAACCACTGGATGCATTGCGCTGCTTGGGTTTCGACGAGAAGACCGCGGTGGCGATGGCGCGCGCCGAGCACGAGAACTGGTACAGCTACTACCGGACGGCCGGCTGGCGGTACGGCGAGGTCCGCAAGGATGCGGCGAAGATCCACGACAAACTCATCGATTTCGACGACCTGCAATCCGACCCGGCACTACTGCGGGCCGCTCTGGCCAGTCTGGTCGCCACCCTGACGAAGCTGCGCGAACTCGGCTACCGATCCCGTCCGGCCACCGATGCGCTCGGCTGGCAACAGTTCCGGCGCACCGGCGAGGTCGTCGCGGAGCGCCGCGACCAACCGTGGTCCTGGACCACCTCCTCGGGACACACCCTGCGTGCGGCCGCCGGCGACTGGTTCGTGGACGACGGCCTGGGTGACGAACACTCGGTGCGCGACGACATCTTCCGCGCCACGCACGAGCACGTCGGCGGCAACCGCTGGCGGCGCACCGGAACGGTCGAGGCCCGGCCGGCCCGCGCCGGCGAGGTGGTCGACACTTTGGAGGGGCCGGTAACCGCCGCTGAGGGTGACTGGGTGGTACGGGGCGATGCCGGCGAGTGCTGGCCGGTACCCGCGGACGCCTTCGCCGAGCGGTATGAATCCGTCGGTCCCGATCGACCGGCAGGTCCGGACACGGACTGACGTCGTCGATCTCACCTCACGAACGTCGCGGCTCGAGTGGCTCGAGAAGATGCGCGACACCGCTAGGTTTCCCCGATATCGAATGCCGCGGGCAGGTGCGAGGGATCCACCTGGGCCTTCGCGGCCGTCCGCCCGAGAGCGGCGAGCTGGCGAGCATTCGCCGGGTTGTCCATCTCGGTGAGTTCGACGCACTGCTCGTCGGTCAGTTCGATGCCGAGCGTCCGGGCCAGCCAGTCGGACTCCAGCAATACCTCGTAGCGCTGGTAGGTGATCATCGCCGGGCCGCCGAGCGAATCGGTTCGCAGATCCCCGATTTCGCTGTCGATCTGCCATGAGGTCGGGCTGTCGGCCATCCACTGCAGGATCGACTGCCCCAGCCAGTTGGCGTCCTCCATGATCGACAGGATCGACTGGGCGGCCAACTGCACGGCGGGCATTCCCATCACCTCGTCGGGCGGTATCTTCAGGCCCCGATGCCCGGTGCCCGCCGACACCAACAGCAGTCGATCCGCGCCGAACGGCCAATTCAGTTGGTAGCCGCTGCAGGTCGCCATCATCAGCATCTGCAGTGCGGGGTTGTTGTACGGGCTGACGCCGCCGTCGACGAACGCACCCGTGAGGCCCGGGCCCAGCGTGATGAGCTCGGGCTCGAAGTAGTGCGGCGCGGCGGTGCTGGCCCGAACCACGTCGCGCAGCAGCAACTCGCTGTTCCCGGGTGTGCCGGTGACCGGGTCGGGGCCGAAGTATCGGCCGCGGGGGTTGTTGTGCAGCAGCCACGGGCTGCCGGTGTCGAGCCGCTTGGTCATCACCACCAGCCCGGTGCGCAGCTTGTCGCTGCCCAGCGTCTCATTGCCGAAATTGGCCTGGAGTGCTTGCACCAGAGGTTCTTTCGGGAACTTCGCGCCGATCAGCCCGAACCGGAACGCACGGCTCTGGAAGACATCCGCACCGAGGGCCTGGTACATGACCGCGAGTTCGGCAACCGACAGGCCCAGCGCCAGGCCGGTGGCGATGATGGAACCGGTGGAGGTTCCGCCGATCAGGTCGAAGTAGTCGCACAGCCGGAAGTCGGGATCGCCACCCACCCGCTGACGCAGGATCGCTTCGATCTCGGCGAGATAGCCCAGCGTCAACGCACCACGGATGCCGCCGCCGTCGAGCGCGAGGATGCGTTTCGGCCCCGGCCCGAACAGATGCTCATCGCGTGTCTGGTGCACGTCTCCCCCGGCCCCGCCTCAAACCGATTGTGACCCCGCTACCGTACGACACCGATGTTGTGCTCGGCGCGGGTTCGTCCGCCCCGCGCGAGTAGGTTCGAAAGATGGAGCAGCGCTTGAGCCTGGTGACCCTGGGCGTCGACGACCTCGCCCGCGCCCGGCGGTTCTACGAGACCGGCCTCGGCTGGGCACCGGCGGCCGTCCATGAGGGCGTGACGTTCTACCAGCTACCCGGCATCGCGTTCGCGCTGTGGGACCGCGCCGAGATGGCCGCCGAGGTGCCGGTGCCCGCCGGTAACGGCTTCGGCGGTGTCACGATCGCCGTCAACCAGCGCAGCGAGGCCGACGTCGACGCCGCACTGGCCGCGGCCGCCGCCGCCGGCGGCACCGTGCTCAGGCCCGCCGAACACACCGACTGGGGCGGCTACTCGGGCTATTTCGCCGACCCCGACGGGCATGTCTGGGAAGTCGCGGTCAACCGCGCCTGGACGGTCAACCCCGACGGAACGCTCACAATCTGATCAGTGCGCGACCACCGTCAACAGCACCACCGAATCCTCCAGCGCCGCCAGGTTGTGCCGCTGCGCCGGGATCGCCAGGAAGTCACCTTCGGCACCCTCGACCGACTCCTCCGCCGTGCCCAACCGAACCCGGCCCCGCAGCACCAGAAGCGTTGCCTGGCCCGGGCTCTCATGGTCGTCGAGACCGTTGCCCGCGGCCAGCGAGATCAGGGTCTGGCGCAGCGTGTGCTCGTGGCCACCGTAGACGGTGTGTGCCGCGCGCCCCGAGTGCGCACTCCGGGCCGTCGAGAGTTGTTCTTCACCAAGGTCTTTCAGCGACAGTGCGTCCATATCAGCTCCTCCTTCAAGGGTTTTCGCGGGGTTCGTGGGGTTCGAGTTTCAATCCGACCTCGCACGAGCCACCCCGCGCATCCGGCGTGACGGTGACGAGGTAGTTCCGGCCGATGGCGGCCACGTTACGGTCGATGACCTCTTGAATGAGACCCTGCTGGATACCGCGCACCACTTCCGGTGCGGTCTCGGCGACCTTGGCCAACGGGCAGGTACACAGCTGCACCGTGACCGTCCCGAAGGACGACAACACCGAGCGCACCTGGAATCCGAGCTCTCCCAGGGCCGCGACCACCAGGTCGGCCGGCGTCTGCTGGTCGCGCGGCCGGGCCAGCCGGACCCGGTGTGCCAGATCCGCGCCGATCCGCCGGGCGCACTGCTCCCGCTCGTCGGCCGTACCGCCGAGGTGGGTGGCGAACAGGGCGACGATGTCGGCATAGTCCAGCCGCGGGACCGGCTCGTAGGTCAGTTTGGGCCGACCGGCTCCCGCCGGCCGCGCGCCCGCCCGTCGCACATCTCCCTGCGTCTCCAACGCTTGCAGGTGGAACCGCGCTGTCGTGACGTGGATCTGCAGGGCGTCGGCAACCAGGTGCGCGTCCACCGGATGGGCGCTGGCGCGCAGCAGCTCGAGGACCTTTTCCCGTTGCCGGCCGGCGGCCCTGTCCGAGGGCGCGCGGGAGTCGTGGGGCTGCACGGACACCTCCCGAGTGTGTCACGGGACGATGCCGACGACGGCGACGGCCGTCAGCGAGTTCCGGTACCGGGTGAAGGTGCGCCGCATTCCGATGACGCGGCGCCGCGCCGCGCCCCGCCGGATGAGGTTGCCGACGATGCGCAACGCACCCGCCGGCCCCTCGTCGGCGAGCACCCGGCGCGGGTCGAGCAGGGCCATCGGCGCTTGGTCGACGGTGTCGATCTCGAAGCCGGCCTCGGTGAGCAATTGCGTCCATTCGTGTGCGGTCAGCGGGCGCGCGTTGACCTTGATCGCCCGGGACATCTCCCGGCGGATGTCGTCCTTGGTGTCCTGCGCGATGCCGTCGGGGGTGAGGCCCAGTTCGTGGATGGCGTACCGGCCGCCGGGCCGCAGCACGCGAAACGCTTCGGCGACGATGGCGCGCTTGGCCTTGTCGCCCTGCATCGTCAGCATGGCCTCCCCGATCACCACGTCGGCGCTGCGGCTGGGCAGTCCGGTGTCGGAGGCATCGGCCACCACGACGGTGCCGCCCACGGGTGCGACGACCGCGCGCACGGATTCGGTTGCGGCGGCGGTGTCGTCGACGCCGACGTAGGAGCGCGGGCGCCGGGCGACGATGTCCGCCGCGGTGCGGCCGAGGCCCGGGCCCAGTTCGACAACGTCGGCGCCGGTCAGCCGGGCGGCGTCGAGCACCCTGCTCGTCAGCTCGAGGCCACCGGGCCGCAGCACCCGCTTGCCGAGCCGGGCCAGCAGCCAGTGGCCGGGCAGATCGGCGTCCGAACGGCCGGCCATGGGCACGGAATCGGTATCACTCAACGGATCGTCCTTTCGTCGGAGTCATGGATGCGGAGCCGGCCACGCCGACCCCGAACGCGACGGCGCACAGGGCGCACACGTACAGCAGCGCGATGTTCGGGGACCACGGCGGGATCAGCACGGTGTCCTGACCCGCTGCATACCCCCCGTTCAGCGCGGGCATGAACCGTTGCGCGGCAAGACCGCCGGGCAGATAGCCGGCGGCTGTCTCGACCACGTACGTCCACGCAACGATGACGGCACCAGCACCCAGTGGTGAGCGCACCAGCGCACCCACACCGATTCCGGCGCCGGCGGCGAAGAACCCCAGCACGGTGGTGGTCCACACCAGACGGAGCCCGACGGGGTCGGCCACCGACACCGTTCCGTACACCCGCGTCGAGACCACCGGCAGGGCGGCAAGGACGATGACCATCGTGACGGCCGCCAGTGCCGCGCCGAGCAGGCCGTAGAACAGCCACCGGCCCACCGGCACGGACCATCGCGACCGGATCGCGAGCCTGATGTATTCGGCTGTCCGGTAACGGTTCTCGCTGGACTGGCCGTCGGCTGCGGCGATGGCGACCAGCGTCAGCGTGATGGTGATGACCCAGTAGCCGGCGTTGGAGGTCGGCACCTGCAGCACCGAAAGCTGACCCGGGATGCGCGCGAACGCCTCGGCCACCGCCGCGATGCCGACGCTGATCGCCAGCGGTGTCAACACCGCCGCGGGCGCCAGCACCGTCCACAATCGGCCGGCCCCGGCGGTGCGGATCCATTCGGCGCGGGCACTACGCATGACGGCGGTGCTCACGCGCACTCCATCAGCGTGGACTCCAACCATTCCCGCGCGTCGGCGTCCGGCGGAACCAGGTCGGCCAGCGGGCCGTCGATACGCAACCGGCCACGTTGCAGGATCGCCACGCGTCCGGCGGTCAGGACGACCTCGGCCAGCAGGTGGGTGGCGATCACCACGGTGGCGCCGTCGGCGGCGAGTTCGCGCAGCAGGCCGCGGAACCACAGCACCCCCGGAACGTCGAGGCCGTTGAGCGGCTCGTCGAACAGCAGCACCCGGGGCCGGCACAGCAGCGTTCCGGCGATGGCGACGCGCTGCCGAAGTCCCAGCGACAGCGCACGGATCCGGGTGCGGCGCAGCGCAGCCAACTCGGCAATGCCCAGCACTTCCGGCACCCGAGCCGCGTCGAGGCCGGCCAGCGCGGCCAGCCACCGCAGATGTTGCTCGACGGTGTGGCGTGGGTTCATCGCACCGGGACCCAGGTGCGCGGCCGCGGCGCCGCAGACGGTGAGGCCGCCGGCGTCGGGAGGGATCAGCCCGGCGAGCAACGACAGCAGGGTGGTCTTGCCGGCGCCGTTGAGCCCGAGGAGTGCGGTGACGGTGCCGGCCGGGAAGGTGACCGTCACGTTCTCGACGGCCCGGTTGGCGTCGAAGGACTTTGTCAGATCACGGGTTTGGATCATTCGAAGTTGCAGGGAATCGGGAGGCCGATGGTCTTGACGCCGTTGCACAGCGATCTGCTCGCCAGTTTCCACCGCCCGTCGATCCGCCGCCATTCGGCGGTGACCTGGACTGTTGGCGCACCCTGGCGGCTGGCGTTGATCACCGCGGTGTGCCGGTCGGGTTCGTGGGTCTCGGGACCGGTGACCATGCTCGAGCCCCGCGGCGGCCGGAAGAAGCCGATGCGGTAGATCATCTTCGGCACGATGACCGCGCGGCTGCCGCCCTCGAGTTGGGCGGCCTTGACGGCATCGGGAGCATGGGTGGCGACGAGCAACCTGATCTGCGCGTCCAGTTCGGCCAGTGTCGGCACCTCGGAGGTGATGGCGAAGTCGTCGCCGATCTGCGGCTCGCCGTGCGGTTCGGGATCGGCATGTGCCGGCGGTGCACACATGACCAGCAGAACCAGAGCTGCGAGCACCCGCTTCATCGCCACCGCCTAATAAACAGGAAATATTTCCGGTTAATCTAGGACGCTGGTCCGCATAAGGCAAGCCTTACCTCTCAAACCACGCCGATCCACCCCGCCCAAACGTACGAACCGGGGAAAAGTCCGAGAACATCGCGCCCGTTCGTCGAATTCGACCCGGCACCGATCAGGGCGTGTCGGAGAAGTCAATTCTGTTCTTGCCGAACGACTTCTGACTCGCACGCGTCAGCGTCGACCCCGCCCCGCCCCGCCCGGCCTGCGGGCGACCTTGCCGGCGGCTGCGCGGGCGGCCTGCTTGGCGAGCGTCTTCTCCCGCGCCGTGCGCTTCGGCGCCGGCTCGCCCTGCCCCCGCGACGAACCCGATCTTCGGCCCCGCACGATCCCGATGAACTCGTCGACCGACGGCGACTGCGGCCCCTCGGGGAAGGCGAGGACCACGGGGCAGGTTGGCGCGTCGACGATCGGACGGTAGATGAGGTCCTTGCGGTGGTACAGCCGTGCCAGCGATTGGGGAACGATCAGGACGCCGAGCCCCACCGCGACGAGTTCGATTGCCTCCGAGGTGGTTTCGGGCCGGTGATCGACCGCTGCGCCGGGACGGTCCGCCCAGACCACGACGTCATCGAGCGGCACCAGGATCGGCTCGCCATCGAGGTCCGCGGCGGTGATCTCGTCGGCCGCGCCGAGAAGGTGATCGGTGGGCACCACGGCCACCGTGATCTCCTCGTAGAGCGCGATGATGGCCAGTCCGGACGTATCGGCCGGCGGCCGGAGCACGGCCACGTCGACCGTGCCGGTCCGCACTGCGGCGGCGGCCTCCGCGGCGACGACGGCGCGCAACTCCAGCGGGGCCTCGGGATGCCGCTCCGCCCAGATCCTGGCCCACTTCGCGGGCGTCCCACCGGGTACGTACCCGAGGGAGAACGAGCGCAGCGACGACGGAGCCACGGGCTCAGGCTACCGATAGGCTGAGCCGATGAGCAGGCCCAACGCGCAGTCCATGAAGCCCGCCACCGCGGCGAAGAAGCTGGACGTATACCTGCCGGCGACGCCCCCGGAGTTCCAGCAGAACGCGATCACCCGCACCGAACTGGCCGCCCTGCAAGCGGATCCGCCGCAGTGGCTCCGGGACCTCCGCAAGAACGGCCCGCACCCGAAGAACCTCGTGGCCGCCAAGCTGGGCGTGTCGATCGCCGGGCTGACACGCGGCGGTGTCGTGGACGCGCTGACCACCACCCAGATCGACGTGCTGCTCGAGGAGAAGCCGGACTGGCTGATCGCCGAACGCGAGAGCTACCAGGCCGTCCGGAGCGAGCAACGCCGCCTGAAGGCGTTGCGTGCGCAGCAGGCCCGCGAGAGCTGAGCACGCCGGGACCCGGGTGACTGGCGCCGCCGCGGATGCGCTGATAGACATAATCGGCCAGCTGGAGCACCGTTCAAGGAGTTGCGATGACGTTGCGGGTGAACCGGGAGGACTTGACGGCCTCGGGTGCCGCGGTGACGGCTCACGGCGAATCCATGGCGACCGAGCACGCCACTGCCGACGGTCGCATCGATTCGGCGTTGGCCGGCTGGCAAGGTATGTCGGCGTCCGTCCTGGCGACGACATCCGCCGGATGGCTGCAGACCACGACGGCACTGCTGACCCGGATGTCCGACCACGCGCAACATCTGCACGGCGGTGCACTGACCTACAGCCACGGTGAGGAACGAAGCTCGGCGCAGATGCGGGATGTCGCCGCCCGGGCCGCCGCCCGCCAGCCGTGACTCGCTGAGGGGCCCCGAGTCTGAAGTGCCCAACACCTCTTTGGGTCCGGATTTCGGAGCCGGAGCGGTCCTGGCCCGGGTCCAGTGGACCGGCGCCGATCCACGTGGAAGGTGCGGAAGCCGGAGGGGTCGGGGGGTTACCAGCTTCCGCACCTGAATGACCGATGCATCAGTCGCCGAAAAGTTAAGCCTTCCCTGCGGTCTTCGCAACGCACTCCGCGGTCGCTCGCCAATTTCGATCGATGTCGGGGTAGCTGCAGCCCGGGACCGGAGCGGCCTGGAAGCCCACCGACGCCGACGACCTCGCGGTCTCCGCCGTCGGCACCGCCAGTATCACAGTGGCACGGTTCGCCGCCCGACACCCTCGACAGTGTCGAAATCCCTGGCTAGTGCCGGGAAAGGACGTGGGCGCCCTGGACGCACCAAGGATGCGTACCGCTAGTGACGAATCGTCACAACATGCAGCTGACGCAACCCTCCACCTCGGTGCCCTCCAGCGCCATCTGCCGCAGCCGGATGTAGTAGAGCGTCTTGATCCCCTTGCGCCAGGCGTAGATCTGCGCCTTGTTGACCTCGCGGGTGTTGGCGGTGTCCTTGAAGAACAGCGTCAGGCTCAACCCCTGGTCCACGTGCTGCGTGGCCGCGGCATACGTGTCGATGATCTTCTCGAAGCCGATCTCGTACGCGTCCTGGTAGTAGTCCAGGTTGTCGTTGGTCAGATACGGCGCCGGATAGTAGACGCGCCCGATCTTGCCTTCCTTGCGGATCTCGATCTTGGACGCCACCGGGTGGATCGAGCTGGTGGAGTGGTTGATGTAGGAGATCGACCCGGTGGGCGGGACGGCCTGCAGGTTCTGATTGTAGATGCCGTGCACCTGCACCGACTCCTTGAGTCTGCGCCAGTCGTCCTGGGTCGGGATGTGGATCTGCGCGTCGGCGAACAACTTTCGCACCTTGTCGGTGGCCGGCTCCCACACCTGCTCGGTGTACTTGTCGAAGAACTCACCGCTGGCGTACTTCGAGTCCTCGAAGCCCTTGAACTTGCTGCCCCGCTCGATGGCGATCTTGTTGGACGCCCGCAGCGCGTGGAACAACACCGTGTAGAAGTAGATGTTGGTGAAGTCCACGCCCTCTTCGGACCCGTAGTAGACCCGCTCCCGCGCCAGATACCCGTGCAGGTTCATCTGCCCCAGGCCGATCGCGTGCGAATCGTTGTTGCCCTGTTCGATCGACGGCACCGACGTGATGTGGGTCTGGTCCGACACCGCGGTCAGCGCCCGGATGGCCACCTCGATGGTCTGCGCGAAGTCCGGCGAATCCATCGCCTTGGCGATGTTGAGCGAACCCAGGTTGCACGAGATATCCTTGCCCACCTTGGAATACGACAGATCGTCGTTGAACTCCGACGGCGTGGACACCTGCAGGATCTCGCTGCACAGGTTGGAGTGGGTGATCTTGCCGGCGATGGGGTTGGCCCGGTTCACCGTGTCCTCGTACATGATGTACGGATAGCCGGACTCGAACTGCAGCTCCGCCAGCGTCTGGAAGAACTCGCGCGCCTTGATCTTGGTCTTGCGTATCCGCGCGTCGTCGACCATCTCGTAGTACTTCTCGGTCACCGAGATATCGGCGAAGGGCACCCCGTAGACGCGCTCGACGTCGTAGGGCGAGAACAGATACATGTCCTCGTTCTTCTTGGCCAGCTCGAAGGTGATGTCCGGGATCACGACGCCCAGCGAGAGCGTCTTGATCCGGATCTTCTCGTCGGCGTTCTCGCGCTTGGTATCCAGGAACCGGTAGATGTCCGGGTGATGCGCGTGCAGGTAGACCGCGCCGGCGCCCTGACGCGCGCCGAGCTGGTTGGCGTAGGAGAACGAGTCCTCGAGCAGCTTCATGATCGGAATGACGCCGCTGCTCTGGTTCTCGATGTTCTTGATCGGTGCGCCATGCTCACGAATGTTGGTGAGCAGCAAGGCAACTCCACCGCCGCGCTTGGACAGCTGCAGTGCGGAGTTGATGGAGCGCCCGATGGACTCCATGTTGTCCTCGATACGGAGCAGGAAGCACGAAACCGGCTCGCCGCGCTGCTTCTTGCCCGAATTCAGGAACGTCGGGGTGGCCGGCTGGAACCGGCCGTCGATGATCTCGTCGACCAGCTTCTCGGCCAGGCCGGTGTCACCGGAGGCCAGGGTGAGCGCGACCATCACCACGCGGTCCTCGAAGCGCTCGAGGTAGCGCTTTCCATCGAAGGTCTTCAGCGTGTAGCTGGTGTAGTACTTGAACGCGCCCAGGAAGGTCGGGAAGCGAAACTTCTTGGCGTACGCGCGATCCGTCAACGTCTTGACGAAGTTGCGCGAGTACTGGTCGAGCACCTCGCGCTCGTAGTACTCCTTCTGGATCAGGTAGTCGAGCTTCTCGTCCTGATTGTGGAAGAAGACGGTGTTCTGGTTGACGTGCTGCAGGAAGTACTCCCGCGCGGCCAGCACATCCTTGTCGAACTGGATCTTGCCGTCCGCGTCGTACAGATTCAGCATCGCGTTGAGCGCGTGGTAATCCGTCTCCCCGGGGAGCGCGTGCGTGCCGGTGGTTACAGGCTCTGCAGCTGTGACGGTTGGTGACACGTCAGTTCCTTCCAGAAATCTTCCAGCCCCGTACGAACGGCTTCCACGTCGTCGGGGGTCCCCATGAGTTCGAAGCGGTAGAGAAACGGCACGCCGCACTTGCGGGACACCACGTTGCCCGCATAGGCGAACTCTTCGCCGAAATTGTTGTTGCCCGCGGCGATGACGCCGCGGATCAACGACCGGTTGTGCTCGTTGTTGAGAAATGCGATGACCTGCTTGGGCACATAGCCACCGTTGTTGATGTCCGGGGTGGCCTTGCCGCCGCCGTAGGTCGGCAGGATCAGGACGTAGGGCTCGTCCACCTCGATGCGTCCGTGCAACGGGATGCGGGTGGCGGGAAGACCCAGCTTCTCGACGAATCGGTGGGTGTTCTCCGACACGCTGGAGAAGTAGACGATGCTGGCCATCTGATCCCCTTCTCCCCCGGTTGTCCTGTTGCCGCGGACTAGGCGGTGGCGGCCGCGGCGACCCCGCCCAGTGCCTTGATGCGGTCCGGACGGAACCCCGACCAGTGCTCATCACCGGCAACCACCACGGGAGCCTGCAGGTACCCCAGCGCCATCACGTAGTCCCGGGCTTCGGAGTTCTCGGTGATGTCGACGACGTCATATGCCACACCCTGCTTGTCGAGGGCCTTGTAGGTGGCATTGCACTGCACGCATGCGGGCTTGGTGTAGACGGTGATCATTCGGTACGGCTCCCCTCAACCTGGCTCAGCGAAATTCACTGCGGACTCATACGGACGGATCCAGCTCTGACTGCACTATCTGTTCAGCAGACCGCCCAGCCCCGAAATTCCCTGCTGCCGGGTGAGCTCTGCGGCAAGACTTCCGGTCCCTTGCGGGACCCGGGAGCCTCGATTCCGAGCGTCCGGCCGACCTGCTGATACTCGAGAACGTGTGGGGCTTGTCGGCTTCACAGACACTACACCTAGTGGCCATCGATGCGAAGAGATACAACATGTTCTGAACAACATTCATGAAATTCCCTGGTCGTAACCTCCTGCCAAGCCGACGCACCGGCGTGTCGCAGATCACAACACGCCGACGCGCCGCCTCCGGCAGACGCCCGGCACGCCGACCTGCGGGCCTCCGCCTGGCGTCTGTGTACCACCGGGCACCGACAGCGTTGGGCCGCCCGGGGCCGCATCGAATACAGCAAAGCCGCCGACAGGTCAAGGACGACCCGCCGACGGCTCGGCCACTGCTCTGTTCCAGCGGCCCGGTTCAGGCCACGCTCTCCTCGGCCGAGCGGGCCGCCCGAGCCTCCGCCAACTTCTGCAGCGCCTCTCGCACTCCGGCCACCAGCTCGGCCACCTCGCGCGGATGCCGGCCGTCCAGGGTGCCGGCGGGCACCGACAGCGTGACCGAGTCGACCACGCGGCCGCCGGCGATGCCGAACGACTTACGCGTCTCGTCGTGCGCCCACACCCCGCCGTACTGGCCCAGCGCGGTCCCGATGACCGCGATCGGCTTGCCCTTGATGGCGCTGTTGCCGTAGGGCCGCGACAGCCAGTCGATGGCGTTCTTGAGCACCGCCGGGATGCTCCCGTTGTATTCGGGGGTGACCGCCAGCACGGCGTCGGCCCGGTCGGCGGCATCGCGCAGGGCCGCGACCCCGGCCGGCACATCGGCGGTGTCGAGATCCTCGTTGTAGAACGGCAACTCGCCCAGGCCGCCGTAGACGGTGACGTCGAGACCCTCGGCCGTCCCGAGTTCTACGGCCACCTCGGCCAGCTGCCGGTTCAGCGAGGCCGCCCGCAGGCTGCCCACCAGCACCAGGATGTTCGTCATGACATGTCGTCCTCTCGGTCCCTCACACGGTTTTGGTCCATCTTCACACGAGTTAACCGGACCGTGGTCCGATTAATTCCGGCTGACGTAAAGTCGCAGACGTGAGCATCGACGGGCTGCCGCTGATCCGGCTGGAGACACCGGCCGCCGAACGGGGTGACGCGGCGCGCAACCGGGCGGCCCTGCTGGATGCCGCCCGCCGTCTGATCGCCGAACGCGGCGCCGACGCACTGACCATGGACGATCTGGCGCGCGCCGCCGGCGTCGGCAAGGGCACCGTCTTCCGGCGCTTCGGCAGTCGCGCCGGATTGATGAGTGTGCTGCTCGACGAGGACGAGCAGGTGAGCCAGTACGCCTTCCTGTTCGGACCACCGCCCCTGGGCCCGTCGGCACCGCCCCTGGAACGCCTGCTGGCCTTCGGCGACGCCCGCATCCGCTTCGCGCACACCCACCATGAGTTGCTCTCGGCGGCCAACCGTGACCCCGCCACCCGGCAGAACCCCGCGGCCCGGGTGCTGCGGACCCACGTGCGCGTACTGCTCGAAAAGGCCGGCACCACAGGCGATCTCGACGCCCAGGCGGACGCCCTACTGGCGCTGCTCGACGTCGACCATGTCGAGCACCAGCTCGCCGCCGGCCGGTCACTCGACGAATTGGTCGAGGGCTGGCAGACCGTGGCCCGGAAACTCTGCGGCTGCTAGCAACCAGATGCGCTGGATCTTGCATGTGGACCTGGACCAGTTCCTGGCCTCGGTCGAACTGCGCCGTCGGCCGGATCTGGCCGGGCTGCCGGTGATCGTCGGCGGGCAGGGCGACCCGACCGCGTCGCGCACCGTGGTCACGTGCGCGTCCTACGAGGCCCGCGGGTTCGGGGTGCACGCCGGCATGCCGTTGCGCGCGGCGGCACGCCGCTGCCCCGACGCGGTGTTCCTGCCCTCGGATCCCCCCGCCTACGACGCCGCCTCGACCGAGGTGATGGACCTGCTGCGCGACCTCGGGTATCCCGTGGAGGTATGGGGTTGGGACGAGGCCTATCTCAGCGCCGACACCGCCGATCCCATGGCTCTGGCCGAGCACATCCGGGCAGTGGTGGCCGACGCGACCGGGTTGTCCTGCTCGGTGGGCATCAGCGACAACAAGCAGCGCGCCAAGGTCGCCACCGGATTCGCCAAGCCCGCGGGTGTGCGGTTGCTGACCGACGCCGACTGGATGGACACGGTGGGCCACCTGCCCGTCGACACGCTCTGGGGAATCGGCCCGAAGACCACCAAAAGACTTGCCGCCCTTGATATCACGACGGTCCGCGCGCTGGCCGACGCGGACGCCGAGACCCTCATCGCCACCTTCGGGCCCCGCACCGGACTGTGGATCCTGCTGCTCGCCAAGGGCGGCGGCGACACCGAGGTCAGCACGCAGCCGTGGGTGCCACGCTCGCGCAGCCACGTCGTCACCTTCCCCGACGATCTGGTCGACCGGGACGAGATGCGCACGGCGGTCGCGGATCTGGCTCGGCGCACGCTCACCGAGGTTTCCGAGCAGGGCCGGCTGGTGACCCACGTCGCGGTCACGGTGCGCACGGCCACCTTTCACACCCGCACCAAGGTGCGCAAGCTCGCGGCGGCGACGGTCGCCGAGGCAGCCGTCGTGGACGGGGCGCTCGACGTTTTCGGTCTGTTCGACACGAACCGTCCGATCAGGTTGCTGGGAGTCCGGCTCGACCTGCTCATGCCGGGGTCTGACGTGGACTAACATCCCCGCCATGGCCGAACCGAAACCTCGCCCCGGCCTTCGCGAGCGCAAGAAGCAGGCCACCCGGGCCAAGTTGATCGAGGCGGCCGCCGATCTGGTGGACAAACAGGGCTACACGAAGACCACGGTCGAGCAGATCGCCAACGCCGTCGACGTCTCGCCGCGCACCGTGGCGCACTACTTCCCGAGCAAGGAACAGCTGCTGCTCGGGATGGTCGACGCGTACGCCGAAGCCGCGCACGCGGAGTTCGCTACCATCCCCGACGATCTGCCGCCGTTGCAGGCCCTGCTGGCCTCCAATGTGGCGCTGCTGGAGCGCATCGACAACCCGGAGGCCCAGATCGACGTCCGGCGGTTGACGTCACTGCTGCGCACGATGCACGTGTCGCCGGCGCTGCGCCCGCTGTCGATCCGGATGCGCTGCACGGCCTCCCTCGAGGAGATGGCCCGACGGATGGGCACCGACGTGCAGGACCGGCGGGTGGAACTGGTCTTCGCGGTGTGGGCCGCGGTCGTGGGCGCGGCCTGGTCCGGCATCAGCGACATGCTTGCCGCCGGCGAGGTCGACGCCCGTGAGCTGCCCGCCCTGCTCACGCAGCGTCTCCACGACGCGATGGCGGACGTCATGGCCCTGTCGGAGTGAGCGGGCTCACCGGTCCAGCTGCGGCCGCGGCCGCAGTGCGCGGGTGAACAGCACGTTGACCTGCCGCATCGCGACGCTGTAGGGCCACCAGGCGAGGCGCTTGAACGCATACAACGCCCGGATGTCGGGCGATGTGTAGATCAGGAACCGGTTCTTCGCGACACCGGCCAGGATGGCGGCCGCGGCGCGCTCGGGGCTGACCGCGTGACCGGAGAACCGCGCGATCCAGCGTTCGACCTGGGGGTCCTGCCGGTCCACCCCGGAGATCTCGACGGTATTGACCAAGGGGGTCTTGACCGCGCCGGGCACCACGACCGACACGCCGATGCGGTGCCGCGCAAGGTCGAAACGCAGCACCTCCGACATCCCGACGAGACCGGCCTTGCTCGCGGTGTACGCGGCGTGCCATGGCAGTGCGACCAGACCGGCCGCCGACGAGACGCTCACCAGCTGACCGCCGCGGCCGGCGGCGATCATCGGCGGCACGAACGCCTCGATCACGTGGATCGGCCCCATCAGGTTGATGTCCACCATCGAGCGCCACTGCCGGTGGGTCAGCTGGTCGACGGTGCCCCATGCGGAGACTCCGGCGATGTTCATCACGACGTCCATGGCCGGATGCCAGGTGTGGATGTCGGCGGCGAATCGGGCGACCTGGTCGTAATCGGAGATGTCCAGCGCGCGGTACTCCGCGACGGTTGCGCCCAGGGCCCGGGCATCGGCGACGGCGGCCTCGAGGCCGTCGGCGTCGCGATCGGTCAGATAGAGCTCGGCACCCCGACCGGCCAGTGCCAGAGCCGTTGCGCGGCCGATGCCGCTCGCGGCGCCGGTGATCAGGCAGCGTTTACCCGCGTAGCGCGAGACGGTCTGACGATCAGGCATGGCGGAGACGATACCGACGGTATCGGTCAGACCCCGGTACCGCCCCACAGCGACGACAGCCACAACTTTTCGAGCACGGCCACCACCCGGTCGGAGCCCGCGGCGGAACCGACGAAGGCCGACTCGCCCGACAGGGCCATCACGGTGGTGGCACCCAGGGTGCGGATGAGCATCGGGACGTCGTCGCTGATCGGTCGCGCGGTACCGGCGGCACGCTCGTCCTCGACGATCTTGACGATCTTGTCGACGATCGCCCCGATCTGGTCGTCCTGGATCCGGCGGATCTCCGCATCGGTGGCGCGGGCCGCCATACAGGCCGACATGACGGGATCGTTGTTCGCGAACATCACCGCGGCGCTCTGCACCATCCGCCTGGCGAACTCCGCGGGCAGTTCGTCGCGCTCGCGGGGCGCGAAGTGGTGCGTCAACTCCTCGAGTTCCTGCTGCGCCTCCTCGAGGATCTGCGCCAGCACGGCGTACTTGGAGTCGAAGTAGAAGTAGAAGCCCGACCTGGCCACACCGGCCCGGTCGCTGATCGTGCTGACCGACAGATCGTCGAACGGCGCCTCCTGCAGCAGTTCGCGCACGGCCCCGAGGATGGCCTTCCGCTGCCGGTCGCCGCGGCGACGCGGCTGTTGGCCGGGGTCGTCCGACGGTATGGAGACGCTCACGAGCATTACCTTGCACCACGCCGGGACCGGAATGAAACTTGACAGGCGTCAAATCGCAGGCTGTGATGAGGCGACCGTGGCGTTCGCCACACCGGACGACACCGTGGCATCTGCCACACCCCCGACGACGGAGTCAGGTCAGGAGACACATGCCCGCGACCATCAACACCCCGCAGTACCTGTTGGACCAGGCCAAGCGCCGGTTGAAGCCGACTCCGGTGACCCTGCCCGGCATGGGCGCCGTCGAGAAGCGGCTGCGGGCCCGCGAGTGGGATCAGTTCGTGCTGGCCGAGCCGCCGGCCGGCAGTGATCTCGAGCCGGTCATGGGCGACTCGGGCCTGCCCGTCATCGGGCATCTGATCGAGGTGTTCCGCGGCGGCCCGGACTTCGTCCTGGACCTCTACCGCAAGCACGGCCCCGTCTACTACTCGCACAACGTCGCGCTCTCGCAGGTGATGGCGCTGGGGCCCGATGCCACCCAGGCGGTGTTCAGCAACCGCAACAAGGAGTTCTCGCAGCGCGCCTGGGATCCCGTGATCGGTCCGTTCTTCGAGGGCGGCCTGATGCTGCTCGACGGCGAGGAGCACATGTTCCACCGCCGGATCATGCAGGACGCATTCACCCGCAGCCGGCTCACCGGCTATGTGCCGCACGTCGATTCGGTCGCATCGGCCGTGCTGGCCAATGACTGGGCGCCCAACGACGCGAGGTTCCTGTTCCACCCGGCGATGAAGGAGCTGACCCTCGATATCGCCTCCGAGGTGTTCATGGGGGTGCCCGCAGGCACCGACCGCAAGTTGGTCACCACGGTCAACGAGGCGTTCGCCACCACCACGCGGGCCGGCAATGCCATTGTGCGCAAACCGATTCCGCCGCTGTCGTGGTGGCGCGGCGTCAAGGCCCGCAAGACGCTCGACGACTACTTCGCCAGCCGGATCGCCGAGAAGCGCGCCTCGGAGTCCACCGATATGTTCTCCGTGTTGTGCCACGCCACCGACGAAGAGGGCCGCAGCTTCACCGACGCCCAGATCATCAGCCACATGATCTTCCTGATGATGGCGGCGCACGACACCTCGACCTCCACGATGACCACCATGGCCTATCACCTGGCCGCCAATCCGGAATGGCAGGACCGGCTGCGGGAGGAGTCCGAACGCATCGGCGACGGCCCGCTGGACATCGAGGCGCTCGAGAAGCTGGAAACGTACGACCTGGTGATCAACGAAACCCTGCGGATGCAGACGCCGCTGCCGTTCAACTTCCGCCGGGCCGTCCGCGACACCGACCTGCTGGGCCACTTCATCCCGGCCGGTACCGACGTGGTGACGTGGCCGGCGATCAACCACCGGCTGCCCGAGTTGTGGACCGACCCGGAACGTTTCGATCCGATGCGCTTCGCCGAGCCACGCAACGAGCACAAGTCCCACCGCTATGCGTTCGCACCGTTCGGCGGCGGAGCGCACAAGTGCATCGGCATGGTGTTCGGTCAGCTGGAGATCAAGACGGTCATGCACCGCATGATGCGCCGGTATCGGCTGGAACTCCCACACCCCGGATACCGGCCACGCTGGGATTACGGCGGCATGCCGGTTCCGGTCGACGGAATGCCGATCGTGCTGCGTCCCCTGAATTAACCTGAGTGGCGTGACGAACGCCACAATCAGCACGCCGGAGTTCCTGTTCGGCCAGGCCCGTCGCCATTTGAAACCGGCGCTGAACAACTTCCCGGGGATGTACGCCGCCGAACGCAAACTGCGTGACACGCGGTTCCGCGAGCGAGTGTTGGCCGAACCGCCACCCGGCAGCGGTCTGCGACCGGTGACGGGCGACGGCGGCATGCCGGTGCTCGGTCACATGATCGAGATGTTCATGAACACCCCGGACTACCTGCTGCACATCTACCGCACACAGGGCCCGGTGTTGTACGCCTACTCCCCCGTCCTGCCGTCGGTGGCCGCGCTCGGACCGGACGCCGCGCAGGAGATCTACACCAACCGCAACAAGGACTACTCCCAGGAGGGCTGGAAGCCGGCGATCGGCCCGTTCTTCAAACGGGGGCTGATGCTGCTGGACTTCGAGGAGCACCTCTATCACCGGCGGATCATGCAAGAGGCGTTCACCCGCGCCCGGCTGGCCCGCTACGTGACACAGGTCGACCGGGTCGCCACCGACGTGGTCGCCAACGACTGGGCGGTCGACGACTCACGGTTCCTGCTGTACCCGGCGCTCAAGGAGCTGACCCTCGACATCGCCTCGGTGGTGTTCATGGGGCATGAGCCGGGTACCGACAAGAAGTTGGTCACCGAGGTGAACAAGGCGTTCACCATCACCACCCGGGCCGGCAACGCCATCGTCCGGATGCCGGTGCCGCCACTCACGTGGTGGCGCGGCCTGCGCGCCCGCCAACTGCTCGAGGACTACTTCACCGCACGGGTTCACGAGGCACGCCGCCAGCAGGGCGGGGACGACCTGCTGAGCGTGCTGTGTCATTCGGCCGACGAGGACGGCAACCGGTTCTCCGACCGCGACATCGTCAACCACATGATCTTCCTGATGATGGCGGCGCACGACACCTCCACGTCCACCGCGAGCACGATGGTGTACCACCTGGCCGGAAACCCGGAGTGGCAGCAGCGTTGTCGCGACGAGTCGGACCGCCTGGGCGACGGCCCGCTGGACATCGAGGCGCTGGAGAAGCTGGAGAGTCTCGATCTGGTGATGAACGAGTCGATCCGGATGGTCACGCCGGTGCAATGGGCGATGCGGCGCACGGTGCGCGACACCGACTTGCTCGGCCACTACATCCCCGGGGGAACGAACGTCATCTTCTATCCGGGAATGAGCCACCGGTTGTCCGAGATCTGGACGGAGCCAGAGGTTTTCGATCCGGCCCGGTTCACCGAACCGCGCAACGAACACAAGCGGCACCGGTACGGGTTCACGCCGTTCGGCGGCGGGGCCCACAAGTGCATCGGCATGACGTTCGGCCAACTGGAGGTCAAGACCATCCTGCATCGGCTGCTCCGCCGGTACCGGCTCGAGCTGCCATATCCGGGCTATCGGCCCCGCTGGGATTACGGCGGTATGCCGATTCCCATGGATGGCATGCGAATTGCATTGCGGCCCTTGTAAGTCCGAAAGCTCAGTCGGCCAGGCGGTTGGCGGCGGCAATCACCGCCCGTAGCGCCGAGTCGGTGGCGGCATCCGGACCCTGGGCCCAGCCCATCGCCCAGTCGGAGCGCACGCCGTTGCTCGCGTGGACGAACGTGGCGGTGTGTGTGCCGGCCCGCAACTGGTGGAACCGCAGCATCTCGACGGCCACCCCGCCGTCGTGCAGCATCGCGGTGAGCGCACCGACGGGCCCACTCGCCGACGCCGTCGGTGTGGTGATGCGGTCACCGAATGCGAGCGTCGCCCGGAACGTGCACGACCGGGGGTGCGCCGCGGCGTCGACGCACTCCCAGGCACCCAGGCGCACGGGACCCGAACAGCGACCCAGCCGGGCGAACACCTCGTCGCAGGGCAGATCGGCGACGTCGTCGCGCAATCCGCGCGGCAGCGGGGTGGCGAACAGGTCGCCGAACGTGCGTCCGGCCGGGCCGGACGGGGCGGTGTTGGAAGAGGTCATGTGCTGGCCTTCGCTGATCGTCGGAGAGCGACCGACGGGAAGTGCAGCAGTAGCAACAATCGACCCACAGCGGGGGGTCGGTCTGGATCAGACCCCGCTGTGGGGCGCTACTACGAGGAGCTTCGGCACGGTCGCCACCCTAACAGGGCGGCCGGCACCGCTGGAATTCACGCCAGCGCCAGGAAGAGCTTCTCCAGCTCGGCCTGCGTCATCGGGGCTTCCCCGCCGTCGGCACCGGCACCCACGACACATTCGCGTAGGCCGGTCGCGACGATCTTGAAGCCGGCCCGGTCCAGCGCCTTGGACACCGCGGCCAGCTGGGTGACGACGTCCTTGCAGTCGCGACCCTGCTCGATCATCGCGATGACGCCGGCGAGCTGGCCCTGTGCGCGCCGCAACCGGTTCAGCACCGCGGCGATCGCGTCTTCGTCCCCGACCATGATCGGCTCCCTTCCGGCGGACAACAGATACTCCGAGTGTACCCGTGGGGGTATATGCTCACCGACATGTGCTATCCCGTCACCTGCCCGCGTTGCGGCAAGACCACCTGGGACGGCTGCGGCGAACATGTCGCAGAGGTCAAAGCATCGGTGCCGCCCGAGCAGTGGTGCACCTGCCGCGAAAAGGCCACCTGAACCCAGCTGGCCAGCGATAGTCCCGATTGGGCGTGGCAGCGATCCATCGATACAATGGATTGACCATTCCTTCAATTCATCAACCGGTAAGGGGTCACCCGTGGCGACGACGTACCCGCCCGGTTCCGCGCGACCGCTCTACGAGATCAAGGCGAACCTGTTCAAGGCGCTCGCCCATCCCGCACGGATCCGGATCCTGGAGATCCTGACATCGGCGGAGCGTCCGGTGCCGGTCAGCGAGATCCTGTCCATCACCGGCATCGAAGCGACGCTGATGTCCCAACACCTCGCCGTCCTCAAACGGCACCGGGTGGTCGCCGGCGAGCGCGTGGGCAACGCCGTCTTCTACACCCCGACCCACCCCCTGATCGCCGAGCTGCTGCTGATCGCCCGGACGTTCCTGACCGACACCCTGGCCGCCGATCAGGATCAGCTGGCCGCGGTAGAGACGCTGCCCCCACTGCGCCGGACCGCAACCACCGCGGAATGATCGCCCGGCTGCTGCCGCGGCCGGCGGACTACGCCGGACTGGGTCGATCCTGGCGCCGCGATATCGTCGCCGGCGCGACAGTCGGCGTGGTGGCGCTCCCCCTGGCGCTGGCGTTCGGAATCAGTTCCGGGGTGGGCGCGTCGGCCGGCCTGGTCACCGCGGTGGTCGCGGGCCTGGTCGCGGCCGTATTCGGCGGCTCGCACGTCCAGGTGTCCGGCCCCACCGGCGCGATGGCAGTCGTCCTTGCACCCATCGTCGTGCACTACGGCGTGGGCAGCGTCGCGCTGGTGACAATCCTGGCCGGCCTGCTGGTCCTGGCTGCCGGAGCGAGCGGACTCGGCCGCGCGGTGACGTTCATCCCGTGGCCGGTGATCGAGGGCTTCACGCTCGGTATCGCGACCATCATTTTCCTGCAGCAGGTGCCGGCGGCACTGGGAGCTGCCACACCCGCGGGTCTGTCCCCGCTGACGGCGGCCTGGCACGTGATCACCCACGCCGACCGGGTCGCCGCGCGGCCGGCGCTGCTGGTCGTCGCCGTCACGGCCACGTTGATGCTGGCGTTGCCCCTGCTACACCGGGCCATTCCGGAGTCCCTCACCGCCGTCGTGGCAGCCACCGTGCTGGTTGTCGCGATCGGCCTGCCGGTGGCCCGGATCGGGGCCCTGCCCGCGCACCTGCCCGCCCCCGCGCTACCGCACGCCGACCTGACCGCATTGCGCAACCTGCTCGGGGCGGCGCTGGCGATCGCCGCGCTGGCCGCCATCGAATCCCTGCTGTCGGCGCGCGTGGCCGCCACCATGTCCGGATCCACCGGTCCGTCATTGCCCTATGACCCCGACCGTGAGCTGTTCGGACAAGGTCTGGCGTCGATGGCCTCCGGATTGTTCGGCGGAATGCCGGCCACCGGTGCCATCGCGCGGACCGCGGTCAACGTGCGCTCGGGTGCGCGCACCCGGGTGGCGGCGATCGTGCATTCGCTGCTGCTGCTCGGGGTGGTCTATCTGGCCACCGGTCCGGTTTCGGCCATCCCGCTGGCCGCGCTGGCGGCCGTGCTGATGGTGACATCGTTCCGGATGATCTCGGGATCGACCGTCCTGACGATCCTGCGGTCGACGCGCGCGGACGCCCTGACCTTTGCGCTGACCGCGGCCGTCACGGTGTGCTTCGACCTCATCGAGGCCGTCGAGATCGGGATCCTGGTGGCGGCGTTCTTCGCACTGCGCACGGTGGCCCGGCGCAGCAGCGTGACCCGGGAGGAAATCCCCGGCCCGGCTCAGCCCGGTGACGAGCGGATCGCCCTGCTACGCCTCGACGGTGCGATGTTCTTCGGTGCCGCAGAACGCATTTCGACCACCATCACCGACCCCGAGCAGCACGACGTGCGCGTGGTGATCATCCGGATGTCGCAGCTGGGCATGCTCGACGCCACCGGGGCGAATTCCCTGGCAACGATCGTCGCAGAGCTCGAGTCACGCGGCATCACCGTGATCATCAAGGGCGTGCAGCGCGAACACCTCGACCTGCTGACCAACGTCGGCGTCATCGAATCGTTGCGGCACGAGAACCACCTGCTCGACTCGCTCGAGGATGCGGTGGCCCATGCCCGCAGCCACGTGGCGGCCATTTAGCGTGTACGTGTGACGCTGGTCTTCCTGGACACCGAGACCACCGGACTGCACCGCGCACGCCGCCCGTGGGAGATCGCGATCATCCGGCGCAGCGGCGACGAGCACACGCGTCTGCACATCTGCGTCGATCTGGCCGACCTCGACCTGTCCGCGGCCGAACCGGCCGGGCTGGCCGTCAGCGGTTTCCACCGGCGCCATCCGCAGGCCAGACCGCACCGCACGCACTTTCCCCGCGTGTATCCGGCGGCCGACGCCGCCCGACTGGTGCTCGACTGGACCGCCGGCGCCACCGTCGTCGGCGTCGTCCCCGAGTTCGACCTCGAATGCCTGTCGGCAATGCTTGGCCGCCAAGGCCTTTCGCCGCAGTGGGAGGACACCGTCGACGTCGTACCCCTGGCCCAGCGAGCGGTCCGGCTACAGGGCCTGGACCCCGAGCGCCATCACGAGGATCTGTCTCGGCAATGTGGGGTCAAGCCGCCCGGGCTCGGCGACCGCCACACCGCCCTCGGCGACGCACGCTGGGCGAAGCGCTGGTACGACGCGCTCCGGGACGGTCAGGTTCCCCCGAGTGACGCCGTCGACGCCAGATAGGTGAGCTTGCGGCTGATTCCCGAGACTTCGCGGGCCACGCTGCGCAGCATCGCGCGCTCCTGCGGCGCCATCTCCGACAGCGATACCGCGTCGTCGACGCGCTCATGGCGCAGCCACGGCCCGACCCGGTGGCGCCACCGGTACCGCAGCAGCCATTCGAAGCACTCGTGCAAGCTCGAAACATCTTCGGCGTCAAGGGTGTTCGCGGCGGCCGCGGCGGCCAGCCGGCCCAGCGTGCTCACTTCGAGCGAGCCCGCCGACAGCGCTCCCCACCGCGCGATCTTGACCACCGGGTCCAGGGCGGCCCGCTTGACGTCCACGATGTCGCTGCCGTTGGTGAACATCCGCAGCCGGGAGGGGAACGTCGCGCGACGGTGGGTGGCGTCCTGCAGCATCGACCGGCGCGCCAGTGGGCTCCCACCGAACGCGGCGGCGTTGACCGTGCGCAGTGCCGACGCCGACGCCCCGGATCCGGGCGCACCCACCGCGTCGGCCAGCAGTCCCGTCATCACCACGCCGCGGTCGGCGGCCGGATCGGCGGTCCACTGCTCGACCCCCTCGGCCCAGCTGCGCATCCGCCGGCAGAACCGCGGCCGGCTGGCCAGTACCCCGTTGGTGTCGCCGCGGATCCCGCAGTGGTCCAGTACCGCGTGCACCTCGGCGGCGCGGGCCAGCAGCGCGGTCTTGGTGGCGTCGTCGACGTCGTCGTGCAGGACGGCCATGGTCTCGACATCGGAGCCGGGCGCCGCCTCCCCGCGCGCCACGCTGCCGGAGAGGTACCAGGTCCAGGGCTGCCCGGGGGCCGCCACCCGGATCGCGGCCGCGACGCTGTGCCGCAGGACCTCCGACCACGCCCCGGACAGGGTCAGCGCGGGCGTGTGGGCGGCCAGTTCGGCGCGGACGGCGTCGAGTGCCGCGTCCACTCCGGCGAGCAGACCGGGCTGATCACTGGCAGCATCAATACCCCGGAGGCTCGCGGCGATACCCGACATGCCCACGATTGTCACCCGCCGGCCACCTGGTCACACAGTTGTGACGCGCTCGAAATGCGTAGAACAAGAACCTGAGTTAATTTCTATCGCATGACAGGTAATCTCGACTCCGAGGAGGTCTCGTTGACCGCCACCTTCGATCCGGCGATCTCCTCGCAGGAGGACGCCGCCACGCTGGAAGAGCTCGGCTACACCCAGGAACTGCACCGCGGGATCGGCGGGTACGCGGCGTTCGCGTCCGGCTTCTCCTTCGTGTCCATCCTGACCACGGTGTTCGCATTCTTCCCGCTGGGCTTCGCGCTCGGCGGCCCGGCCTTCTTCTTCACCTGGCCCATCGTGTTCGTCTGTCAGTTCTGCGTGTGCCTGGTGTTCGCCGAACTGTCCGGCAAGTTCCCGGTCGCCGGCGCCATCTACCAGTGGTCACGCCGACTCGCGGGTAACGCGGTCGGGTGGTTCGCCGGCTGGTTCATGCTGATCGGCTACATCGTGTCGATCGCCGCGCTGGCCATCGCGATGCAGACCGTCCTCCCGCCGATCTGGAGCGGTTTCCAATTGGTCGGTACCGACATGGATCCGCTGTCGGTCGACGGCGCCACCAACGGCATCATCCTGGGCAGCATCACGATCATCCTGTGCACCATCATCAGCGCGGCCGGCGTCCGGTTCATGGCCCGCATCACGGTGACCGGCGTGACGCTCGAGATCATCGGCGTGGTGCTGATCATCGCCGCAATGTTCTTCACCGCCGAACGGTCGCCGTCGCAGGCCGTGCTGGACACCGGCGGCCACGGCACCGGTATCCACTACCTGCCCGCCTTCCTGGCGTCGATGCTGATGGCCGCTTACGTGATGTATGGATTCGATTCCGCTGCAGAGCTTTCCGAGGAGACCCGCGATCCTCGGCGCACCGCCCCGAAGGCCATCCGCAATGCCCTGCTGGTGTCGTTCGTCGGCGGCGGCCTGATGATCCTGGCGGCCCTGATGTCCGCGCCGTCCCTGGGCGACGATCTGGCGCACGGCGGCATGGCGTGGGTGATCGAGAGCCAGCTGGACACCTGGCTGGGCAAGACGCTGCTGGGCCTGGTGGCCGTCGCTATGTTCTCGGCCACCCTGGCCATCCAGGCCTCGGCGTCGCGGGTGATGTTCTCGATGGCCCGCGACAACCGGCTGCCGCTCGGCAAGTTCCTGGCCAAGGTGAACAAGCGCACCGGCACCCCGGTGATCACGGGCATCGCCGTCAGCCTGCTGGCCATCGGCGTGCTGTTGGTGAACCTGGGCCAGGCCAGCGTGTTCGCGGCCATCGCGTCGGTGTCCGTGGTGATCGTGTACCTGGCCTACCTGATGGTGACCATTCCCGCGCTGATCCACCGGATGCGTGGCACCAGCCTGTCGCACGGTAAGCCGATCATGGATCTGGGCCGCTGGGGGATCCCGGTGAACCTGATCGCCGTCGTGATGGGCACGCTGCTGGTGATCAACATCGGCTGGCCGCGCGCCGAGGTCTACAACCCCGCCGGGGATTCCTGGGTGCTGCAGTACTTCGCGCTGATCTTCGTGGCGCTGACGCTGGCGGTGGGCTACGTCTGCTACCGCGTGGTCCGCGACCGCGAGGGCGCCCCCGACCCCGTCGACGCGCTGGTCGGCAAGAAGGCCGCCAAGAAGTAGCCCCACTCCCCTGCGCGTCGCGCGAGCGTGCAGCCATGTGCATTCGGCAGCGTCGATATTGCACAAGGCTGCACGCTCGGCACGTATTCAGCAGATGCGCGGGAGCTGTTCGCCGAGTTCGCGTTCGATCACCCGGGTGGTGCCGAACGGAGTTCGACCCACCGCCATGCCGGGGTGCTCGTCGACCACGCGGCCGATGACCGCCGCATGAGCG
>NZ_JAXLSA010000002.1:0-881507 GCF_046330795.1 Mycobacterium sp.
CAATCAGGCTCCGACGGTGGCGGCCGCTGCGACGGTGACGAATCCGTCGACGGGCACGGCGAAGATCACGGCGGTGGCCTCCGATCCCGAGGGTGGTCCGGTGACGCTGTCGGCGTCGGTGGATCCGAGTCTGGGTTCGTTGACGTCCAACGCCGATGGGTCGTGGACGTTCGTGGCCTCGGATGCGGCGCGGCACGCGGCTGCGGACACGGGTCTGATCTCGGGGTTGTTCACGCCGAAGTCGGCGACCATCACGGTCACCGCCACCGATGACAAGGGCGTCTCGAAGTCGGCGTCGGTGTCGGTGGATCTTGTTGCGCTGAACACGAATCCGACGTTGACGCTGGGCAGCGGGCCGGCGCTGAACGCGTTGCACACCTCGTTTACGGGCACCGTGAGTGGTGCTGACGCGGACGGTGATTCGTTGTCGTACGGCGGCTCGACGATCACGAGCACGGGTGGGACCGTGCTGGTCCTGGGCAACACGTACACCTACACCCCGTTGGGGTCGGCGTGGTTCAACGGTGGCTCGGATTCGTTCAACGTCACCGTTGATGACGGACACGGCGGCACCGCGACGGTGACGGTGGTCATCAACGGCGCGAACAAGGCGCCGACGTTCACGACGCCGGCGACGGCGACGGTGACCAATACCTCGACGGGGACGGCGAAGATCACTGCGGTGGCCACCGATCCCGATGGTGACCCGGTGACCTACACGGCCCAGGCCGACAACGGCCGGGGCACCGTGACGGCCAATGCGGACGGGTCGTGGACATTCGTGGCCTCGGATGCCGCGCGGCACGCGGCGGCGGACACGGGTCTGATCTCGGGACTGTTGGCGCCCAAGACCGAGACGATCACGATCACCGCGACCGACAGCTATGGCGCGTCGAAGACCTCGAGCGTGACGGTGAATCTGGTTGCGTCGAACACCAATCCGACGTTGACGCTGGGCAGTGGTCCGGCACTGAACGCGTTGCACACCTCGTATACGGGCACGGTGAATGGTGCTGACGCGGACGGTGACTCGCTGTCCTACGGTGGTTCTACCATCACCAGCGCCGGTGGGACGGTCGTCGTGCTGGGTAACACCTACACCTACACCCCGTTCGGGTTGGCGTGGTTCAACGGTGGCTCGGATTCCTTCAACGTCAACGTCGATGACGGACACGGCGGCACTGCGACGGTGACGGTGGTCATCAACGGGGCGAACAAGGCGCCGACGTTCACGACGCCGGCGACGGCGACCGTGACGGATTCGTCGACGGGGACGGTGAAGATCACTGCGGTGGCCACCGATCCCGATGGTGACCCGGTGACCTACACGGCAACGGCCGACAACGGCCGGGGCACGGTGACGGCCAATGCGGATGGGTCGTGGACGTTCGTGGCCTCGGATGCGGCGCGGCATGCCGTGGCGGACACGGGTCTGATCTCCGGGTTGTTGGCGCCCAAGACCGAGACGATCACTGTCACCGCGACCGACTCCAGAGGTGCGTCGAAGACGTCGAGTGTGACAGTGGACATCGTGGCGAAGAACGCCCTGCCGGCAGCCACCGTCACCACCACGATCACGAGCACCAGTCCGGGCGATCCGGAAACCATCAAGGGCAAGGTCGTCGGGTCTGACACCGACGGCGACTCGCTCTCATATGCTTCCGGCATTCTCGGATTCGACACCCGGTCCACGGCCAAGGGCGGCAGCGTCACCATCTATTCGGACGGCACGTTCACCTATACCTCCGACAGTGGCGACACCCACGCCGCGTCGTTGCCCACGGCGACCGCCGCCGACAAGCAGGACTCGTTCGTGGTCACCATCACCGACGGACACGGCGGCAGCCGGGACGTCACGGTGAACGTCAACCTGGATCCGTACAACCGGGCGCCGTCGGCATCGAGCAGTGATTCCAGTACCCGGGATGTCAACTACGTGCTGTTCCACACGTACAGCAACAGCACCACGTACCACGTGACGGTCAACGACGCTGATTCCGATGGCATTACCTACACGGGAGTGAGCGCGACGTCCAAGGGCACCGTGTCGGTGGTGGCCAACACCACGCTCGGCGACTCCATCCTGGGGCTGAAGGGCTTCGACGTCACGTACACGTCGAACACCAACAACAAGCCGAATCCGACGGAGACGTTCACCGTCTCGTTCTCCGACGGACATGGTGGCACCACGTCGCAGACGCTCACGTACTAGCCGCAACAAGAGGCCGTTCGCCGGGCACGAACTCGGTGAGCGGCCTCTTGTCGATCCCGATGAGAATGACCTTTCCACTTTTTGCCAATGCTGTTGTACGATCCGGAAAACGCATTATTGGCCCATGACTGCGGAGGACCGTCCATGCAAAAGGCGCTGGCGCCCGAGATCTCGACCTGGCCCGAGGAGAACCCGCAGCTGATCGGCAGTCAGTGCGCCACCTGTTCGGCCACCGTCTTCCCGGCCCAGGACCACTGCCCGAAGTGCAGCGGCAGCGACATGGGCGAGGTCAAGCTGCCGCGCCGCGGCACCGTGATCGCCTGGACCACGCAGGGCTTCGCCCCGGGAGCCCCGTACGCCGGGCCCACCGGCAAGGAGTTCGTCCCGTTCGGGGTGGGCCTGGTGCAACTCGGCGACGTGATCCGCGTCGAGGGCCGGCTGACCGAGAACGACCCCGCCAAACTGAAGTTCGGCCAGGAGGTCGAGCTGACCATGATCCCGTTCACCACCGACGCCGACGGCAATGAGGTCGTCACGTTCGCGTTCAAGCCGGTCTAGACCGAAGAGGTAGCCAATATGACCAACGACGTTGCCATCATCGGTGTCGGCCTGCACCCCTTCGGCCGGTTCGACAAACCTGCCGTCCAGATGGGGGCGGAGGCAATTCGGTTGGCGCTCACCGACGCCGGGGTGGAATGGAAGGACATCCAGTTCGGCTTCGGCGGCAGCTATGAGGTGTCCAACCCGGATTCGGTGACTCGACTGGTCGGCCTGACCGGCATCACCTTCACCAACGTCTTCAACGCGTGCGCCACCTCGGCCAGCGCCATCCAGCAGACCGCCGACACCATTCGGCTGGGTAAGTACGACATCGGTGTGGCGGTCGGTCTCGACAAGCATCCGCGGGGTGCCTTCACCGACGATCCGGCCAAACTGGCCCTGCCGCAGTGGTACGCCGAGAACGGCCAGTTCGTCACCACCAAGTTCTTCGGCATGAAGGCCAACAAGTACATCCACGACCACAACATCAGCCAGGAGACCCTGGCCCGGGTGGCCAACAAGAACTTCCGCAACGGGGCCCTGAATCCGAATGCGTTCCGCCGCAAGGAGATCAGTGTCGAGGAGATCCTCAACTCGCCGGCCCTGAACTACCCGTTGACGCAGTACATGTTCTGCGCCCCCGACGAGGGTGCGGCCGCGGTGATCATGTGCCGGGCCGACATCGCGCACAAGTTCACCGACAAGCCGGTGTATGTGCGGGCCAGCGAGATCCGTACGCGGACGTTCGGCGCCTACGAGGTGCACGCGACGTCGGCGCCGCTGGACGAGGATCCCTCGCCGACGGTGTACGCCGCCAATGCCGCCTACGAGGCCGCCGGCATCGGGCCCGAGGACGTGGACATCGCCCAACTGCAGGACACCGACGCCGGTGCCGAGGTCATCCATATGGCCGAAACCGGTCTGTGCAAGGACGGTGAGCAGGAGAAGCTGCTGGCCGACGGTGCCACCGAGATTCACGGTTCCATCCCCGTCAACACCGACGGCGGCCTGATCGCCAACGGTGAGCCCATCGGTGCGTCGGGCCTGCGGCAGGTGCACGAGCTGGTCCGCCAGTTGCGCGGCGAGGCCGGCGAGCGCCAGGTGCCGGGGCAGCCCCGCGTCGGCCTGGCACAGGTCTACGGCGCGCCCGGCACCGCCTCGGCGACCATCCTCAGCGTGTAGGCGCCGACCCGGTTATCGGGACACCAATCGAGTGAATTGCTCGATTGGTGTCTCTGCCTGCAAATTCACATTGGCTGCTATTTTAGAATTTTATTCTAAAAGCAGTATCACGGCGCCCCTGACCACTTAGGCTGCCGACAAGCTGTGTGGTGGCTGATCGCTGTCGCCACCCACGGCCCGTCAATAATCAGCACGGCCGTCGGGGAGCGTGATGACAATGCGGTTGGTCCTGCGTGGACTCAGCATGTGTTTCCCGTCGATTCTCTTGCCGCCCTTGGGGTGAGCGGCGCAATGGCGAAATGGTCGGGGGACCGCTCGCCCGAACGAAGGGAACACCATGTCTGCACGTCCGGCGAGGCACAACGCCGCCCGTATCACCGACGGCCGCGAAGTAGGACGGTCGTTCTGGGCGGCGAGTGACCTGGTTGGGTCCGCCGAGCAGAGCAGTGGCCCCCGGCATGCGCGTCAGTCATCCGCCTCGAAGTACGCCGCCCACATCGGGCGGGTCGGCGCGCTGGCGGTGTTCCTCGGCGTAGGGCTGGCCGCGGCCAACGGCCCCGGCATCGCGGTCGCGTTCGCCAGTTCCGACGCGGATTCGGCGTCGGGCGCGGCGTCGGGTGGTACTGCCGGCGGCAGCGGTTCGTCGGACTCCGGTAGCGCCGGCACGGCCGGCGGCTCCGGTGCGGGCGGAGCATCCGACGCCGGAGACGGGTCGGGCACCTCGGCCGGCGCCAGTGGCTCCGGGTCGACCTCCGATTCGGATTCCGGTGACACGGCCGGCGCGGACGCGGACGCGGGTGCGGCCGATCAGGACACGGACACGGGTGCCTCGGGCTCGGATGATGCGGATGGCGGCGGTTCCACGGCCGACGATGGCGCGTCAGCCGGCGGCAGCGGGACAACCGAAGAGTCGACGGATCCGCAGGAGCCCGACAGTTCGGTCGATCCGGAAACGCCGTCGGCGGTGGCCACGCCGGACGCGCATTCGGGAAGTGCCGCGGACGCCGGCCAACCGCAGGCGACGGGCTCGACCGGTGCCACCGCCGCGGCCACTGACGCCGCTGACGACGCCGACGCCGCGGACAAGGCGCCCGCGCAGGTCGACGAGCAGGTTTCGGCGGCGAGCGCACCGACGAAGGAAACCGTCGCGGCCGTGAGTGCCCTGTCGGTGGAGCCCACCAGCATCGAGAGCGCGGCTCCGGAGCAAGCTGCCAGGGCCCTGGTGGTTGCCGCCGCACTCGACCCCATCTTCGTGCCCTACACGTTGCCCTCGATCCCGACCGGAGGATCGTGGCTCGACGTGCTGATCGCGTCGGTGTGGCGCGACATTTCGCACACCTGGTTCAACAAGAAGCCGGTGGCGACGTACACCAGCGAACAGGTGCTGCTGACCACCACGTACACGGTGGACGTCGTTGACCCCAATGGTGATCCGCTGAGTTTTGCCATCATTCAGCCTGAGCACGGGCTTGTCACCTGGGTGCCCTTCACGAACAAATTCCTCTATACCCCGGACCTGTTCTACACCGGCGACCCGGTGACCGAGACGTTCCAGATCATCTTCAGCGACTCGGTACAGAACGACAAGACCGACTGGCTCCACACGTTCTCCCACAGCCTGGCCCGCAGCTGGGGTCTCGCTGAGGAGGACGACCTGACCCTGACCATCCCGGTCACCGTCACGCCGCTCTACGCGGCGCCGTTGGTGACCACCTTGGGCGCTCCGAGCTTCATACTTCAGGGCAACCCGGTGAAGGTGCTGTCCGCGGTGTCGATCGCCGATGCGGATTCCGACGAGATGTCGGGTGCGGTGGTGAAGCTGACGACGCTGTCGCAGGACGGCGATGTGTTGGGTTACACCGCGCCGGAGGACAATCCGATCACCGGGACCTGGGATGCGGCGACCAAGACGTTGACGCTGACCGGCGCGGGAACCAAGGCCCAGTACGAGGAGGCGCTGAAGGCGGTGACCTTCAGCGCGACACAGGGCCCGCTGTTGGTGCGTGGGGTCGAGTTCTGGGTCACCGACGATACGCAGACCAAGAGTCTGACGCCGGGCATCGCGTTGGTGAACGTGTTCAATCCCCTTGCGCCGGCGGTGGGCGTGCTGGGTACGCCGACGTTCACCCTCGAGGGTGAACCGGTGAAGGTGCTGTATTCGGTGACCATCACCGACGCGGATTCCGACACCCTGTCTTCGGCAGCGGTGAAGCTCACAACGTTGTCGCAGGACGGCGATACGCTGAGTTACACTGCGCCGCAGGATAATCCGATCACCGGGACCTGGGATGCGTCGACCAGGATATTGACGTTGAGCGGAACGGGCACGATCGACCAGTACGAGGAGGCACTGAAGGCGGTGACCTTCAGCGCGACCCAGGGTGCCCTGCTGGTACGCGGCGTCGAGGTATGGGTCACCGACTCGACCCATATGACGAGTCTGCTCCCGGGCATCGCCTTGATCAATGTGTCCGCTGCCCCGCTGATCCCGTTGGTGAGCACCCTGGGGGCCCCGAACTACGTTATCGGCAAGGACCCGGTCACGCTGCTCGCGTCGGCCACGATCGCCGACCTCGATTCGGAGACCATGTCCGGTGCGGTGGTGAAGATCAATACGTTTGGCCAGACCGGTGATGTACTGGGTTACACTGCGCCGCAGGACAATCCGATCACCGGCACCTGGGATGCGGCGACCAAGACGTTGACGCTGAGCGGCGCGGGAACCAAGGCGCAGTACGAGGAGGCGCTCGAGGCGGTGACGTTCAGCGCCACCACGGGTGCGGGCCTGGTCCGTGGCTTCCTGATCTCGGTGACCGACAGCACGGGGATGAGCAGCGGGTGGAGCGGTGCGGCCACCGCAACCGTGTCCACCCCGTTGCCGCCGGCGATCGGGACCCTGGGCGCGCCGACCTTCACCATCAGCGGTGCCCCGGTGACCGTGCTCGCATCGGTGACGATCACCGACCTCGACTCGGATACCCTCTCGGGTGCCACGGTGAGGATCAACACGCTGGGTCAGACTGGTGATGTGCTGGGATACACTGCGCCGCAGGATAATCCGATCACAGGCGTCTGGGATGCGGCAACCAAGACGTTGACGTTGAGCGGAACGGGCACGATCGACCAGTACGAGGCGGCACTGAAGGCGGTGACCTTCACCGCCACGCAGGGTGCCGGCCTGGTCCGCGGCCTACTGATCAATGTCACCGATGACATGGGTGTGCAGAGTCTGGCGGCCGGTGTCGCGACGATCATCGTGAACGCGCCGCTGATCCCGTTGGTGAGCACCCTGGGTGCCCCGAACTACGTGATCGGGAAGGACCCGGTCACGCTGCTCGCATCGGTGACGATCACCGACCTCGACTCGGACAACATGTCCGGTGCGGTGGTGAAGATCAACACCCTGGGCCAAACCGGTGACGTGCTGGGTTATACCGCGCCACAAGATAATCCGATCACGGCCACCTGGGATGCGGCGACCAAGACGCTGACACTGACCGGTACGGGAACCAAGGCGCAGTACGAGGAGGCGCTGAAGGCGGTGACGTTCAGCGCCACCACGGGTGCGGGCCTGGTTCGCGGCTTCCTGATCTCGGTGACCGACAACACGGGGATGAGCAGCGGGTGGAGCGGTGCGGCCACCGCGACCGTGTCCACCCCGTTGCCGCCGGCGATCGGGACCCTGGGCGCTCCGACGTTCACCATCGACGGTGACCCGGTGACCGTGCTGGCGTCGGTGACGATCACCGACGGTGACTCGACCTCGCTGTCGGGTGCGACGGTGAAGATCAACACGCTGGGTCAGACCGGTGATGTACTGGGATACACTGCGCCGCAAGACAATCCGATCACAGCGACCTGGGATGCCGGCTCGAAGACGCTGACACTGACCGGCGCGGGGACGATCGATCAGTATGAGGCGGCACTGAAGGCGGTGACCTTCACCGCGACGCAGGGCGCCGGTCTGGTCCGCGGTCTGCTGATCAACGTCACCGATGACATGGGTGTGCAGAGCCTGGCGGCCGGCATCGCGACGATCGTCGTGAATGCGGCTCCGCTGATCCCGTTGGTGAGCACCCTGGGCGCCCCGAACTACATCATCGGGAAGAGCCCGGTGCAGCTGCTGGCGTCGGTGACGGTCACCGATCTCGATTCGGACAATATGGCCAGCGCCACGGTGAAGATCAACACCTTCGGCCAGACCGGTGATGTACTGGGTTACACAGCGCCGCAAGGAAATCCGATCACAGCCACCTGGGATGCCGCGTCGAAGACGTTGACGCTCAGCGGTACGGCGACCAAGGCGCAGTACGAGGAGGCGCTGAAGGCGGTGACGTTCAGCGCCACCACGGGTGCGGGCCTGGTTCGTGGCTTCCTGATCTCGGTGACCGACAGCACCGGTCTGAGCAGCGGGTGGAGCGGCGCGGCCACCGCAACCGTGGCCACCCCGTTGCCGCCGGCGATCGCAACCCTGGGCTCGCCGACGTTCACGATCGGCGGTTCGTCGGTGACGGTGTTGGCGTCGGTGACGATCACCGACGGTGATTCGGCCACCCTGTCGGGTGGCACGGTTAAGATCAACACGTTGGGTCAGGGTGGTGATGTGCTGGGTTACACTGCGCCGCAGGGCAATCCGATCACGGCCAGCTGGGACGCCTCATCGATGACGCTGACGTTGTCGGGAACCGGAACCATCGCTCAGTACGAGGCGGCGCTGAAAGCGGTGACCTTCACCGCCACGCAGGGTGTGGCCCTGGTCCGCGGGCTCCTGATCAATGTCACCGATGAGATGGGAGTGCAGAGCCTGCTTCCCGGTGTCGCGACCGTCAACGTCACAGGGCTGACCCCGTTGGTGAGCACGCTGGGTGCCCCGAATTACGTCATCGGGAAGCCTGCCGTTCAACTGCTCGGCTCGGTCACGGTGACCGACGGTGATTCGGCCACCATGTCGGGCGCCAAGGTGAAGATCAATACGCTGGGCCAGCCGGGTGATGTGCTGGGTTACACTGCGCCGCAGGGTAATCCGGTCACCGGCGTCTGGGATTCCTCGTCGATGACGCTCACCCTGTCCGGCACGGCCACCAAGGCGCAGTACGAGGAGGCGCTGAAGGCGATCACGTTCAGCGCGACCCAGGGTGCGGCGCTGGTGCGTGGGTTCCTGATCTCGGTGACCGACAGCACCGGGTTGAGCAGCGGGTGGAGCGGTGCGGCCACCGCAACCGTGGCCAACCCCGTCGGCCCGGCGATCGCGACGCTGGGCGCGCCGACATTCACGCTCTTCGGTTCGCCGGTGACGGTGTTGGCGTCGGTGACGATCACCGATTTGGACTCGGACACCTTGTCGGGGGCCGCGGTGAAGATCAACACGTTGGGTCAGGGCGGTGATGTGCTGGGTTACACTGCGCCGCAGGGCAATCCGATCACGGCCAGCTGGGACGCGTCATCGCTGACGCTGACGTTGTCGGGAACCGGAACCATCGCTCAGTATGAGGCGGCGCTGAAAGCGGTGACCTTCACCGCCACGCAGGGCGCCGGTCTGGTTCGCGGTCTGCTGATCAATGTCACCGATGACACCGGCCTGCAGAGCGCGGCCGGTATCGCGACCGTCAACGTCAATGCGCCGCTGATCCCGTTGGTGAGCACGCTGGGTGCCCCGAACTACGTCATCGGGAAGCCTGCCGTTCAACTGCTCGGCTCGGTCACGGTGACCGACGGTGATTCGGCCACCATGTCGAGTGCCCGGGTGAAGATCAATACGTTCGGTCAGCCCGGTGATGTGCTGGGTTACACCGCGCCACAGGGCAATCCGATCACGGCCAGCTGGGACGCGTCGTCGATGACGATCACCCTGTCCGGTACGGCGACCAAGGCCCAGTACGAGGCGGCGCTGAGGGCGGTGACCTTCAGTGCCACTCAGGGTGCCGGCCTGGTGCGTGGGTTCCTGATCTCGGTGACCGATAACACCGGGATGAGCAGTGGGTGGAGCGGTGCGGCCACCGCAACCGTGGCCAACCCGGTCGGGCCGGCAATCGGAGTCTTGACGGGGCCCAGCGGATCCTTGGGCGGCGCCAAGACGAATCTGTTCAGCAGTGTGACCATCACCGATCTGGACTCGGACTACATGACCGGGGCCACCGTCAAGATCACGGTGTCTGCGCAGAGCAACGACAAGCTGTACTTCGACGGCATCTCCGGGATCCCGGTCAGTGCCTCGTACGACTCGGGTAGCAAGACGCTGACGCTGACCGGGACAGCGACCAAGGCGCAGTATGAGCAGGTGCTCCGAGCAGTCACCTGGTCATCGACGCAATGGTGGGGCGTCGTTCGTAGCTTCGAGGTCAGGGTTACCGATGACTCCGGCCTGACCAGTCCGTTCGGGTTCGTCTCGCTCGCGCCGTACTGATGGTCGGCTCGCTGGGAGTCAGCTCGCAGAACGAGGTGACTCCCAGCGATGAGTTCGCAACGCCGTGACAGTCTGTATCAGCATGCCCACAATCACACCCTGCCTCTGGTTCGACAACGACCTCGAAGAGGCCGCGCAGTTCTACGTCTCGGTCTTTCCCAACTCGTCCATCGAGGGGTTCGCGCCGTACACCGAGGCCGGTCCGGGCGAAACCGGTTCCGTTGCCTACGGCACCTTCGTGCTCGACGGCCAGCGCTTCATGGGGATCAACGGCGGTCCGCATTTCCAGTTCACCGAGGCGGTGTCCTTCGAGGTCCGGTGCGCCGACCAGGCCGAGGTCGACTACTACTGGGATGCGCTGCGCGCAGACGGCGGCGAGGAATCGCAGTGCGGCTGGCTGAAGGACCGTTTCGGCCTGAGCTGGCAGATCGTGCCGGAACGCCTGTACGAACTGGTCAGCGATCCCGACCACGCCAGGGCCGACGCCGCCAACAAGGCGATGTACGGGATGCGCAAGATCGTCGTCGCCGACCTCGAGGCGGCCGTCGCCGCGGTGTAGGTCAGATCGCCGGACCCAGCAGGTCGTCGGCGTCCTTGATGACGTAGCCGTAACCCTGCTCGGCCAGGAATCGCTGCCGGTGCGCGGCGTACTCGGCGTCCAGGCTGTCGCGGGCCACCACCGAGTAGAACACCGCGCCGCCGCCGTCGGCCTTGGGGCGCAACAGCCGTCCGAGCCGCTGTGCCTCTTCCTGGCGCGAGCCGAAGGTACCCGAAACCTGCACGGCCACAGATGCTTCCGGCAGGTCGATGGAGAAGTTGGCCACCTTCGACACCACCAGCCGGCGGATCTCACCACGCCGGAACGCATCGAAGAGGGCTTCGCGTTCGGCGTTCTTGGTGGCCCCCTGGATCACCGGGGCATCCAGTTCGGCACCCAATTCGTCGAGCTGATCGAGGTACGCGCCGATCACCAGCGTCGGCTCGTCGGGGTGGCGTTCCAGGATCGACTTGACCACCGCGATCTTCGAATGCGCGGTGGAGCACAACTTGTAGCGCTCCTCGGGTTCGGCCGTCGCGTACGTCATCCGCTCGTTGTCGGTCATCGTGACCCGGACCTCGATGCACTCGGCGGGGGCGATCCAGCCCTGGGCCTCGATGTCCTTCCACGGCGCGTCGTAGCGTTTCGGCCCGATCAGGGAGAAGACGTCGCCCTCGCGGCCGTCCTCGCGGATCAGCGTCGCGGTCAGGCCGAGCCGGCGACGCGACTGCAGATCGGCGGTCATCCGGAACACCGGTGCGGGCAGCAGGTGCACCTCGTCGTAGATGATCAGGCCCCAGTCCCGGCTGTCGAACAGCTCGAGGTGCTTGTATTCACCCTTGGTGCGCCGGGTGATCACCTGGTAGGTCGCGATGGTGACCGGGCGGATCTCCTTGCGTTCACCCGAGTACTCGCCGATCTCCTCCTCGGTCAGTGAGGTGCGGGCGATCAACTCCCGCTTCCACTGCCGGCCGGCGACGGTGTTGGTGACCAGGATCAGCGTCGTGGCTCCCGCCTTGGCCATGGCCGCGGCGCCGACGATGGTCTTGCCCGCGCCGCACGGCAGCACCACCACACCCGAGCCGCCCGCCCAGAACGAATCGGCGGCCATCTCCTGATAGTCGCGCAACTCCCAGCCGTCCTGGCGGAGGCTGATGGCGTGGGCCTCGCCGTCGACGTACCCGGCGAGATCCTCTGCCGGCCAACCGATCTTGAGCAGCATCTGCTTGACCCGGCCGCGCTCGGAGGGGTGCACGATCACGGTGTCGTCGTCGATGCGGGCGCCGAGCATCGGTGTGATCTTCTTGTTCCGCAGCACCTCTTCGAGGACCGCGCGATCCAGGCTGACCAGCGTCAGGCCGTGCGCCGGATGCTTGATCAGCTGCAGGCGGCCGTACCGGGCCATGGTGTCGACGATGTCGACCAGCAGCGGCTGCGGAACTGCGTACCGGGAGAAGCTGACCAGCGCGTCGACCACCTGCTCGGCATCGTGGCCGGCGGCGCGGGCGTTCCACAGCGCCAGCGGCGTGATGCGGTAGGTGTGCACATGCTCGGGAGCCCGCTCGAGCTCGGCGAACGGGGCGATGGCGGCCCGGGCGGCACCGGCCTGCTCATGGTCCACCTCGAGCAGGACGGTCTTGTCGGACTGGACGATCAGCGGTCCGTCGGTCATCTGAACACTATATTTGCGATCCCGACAAGCTAACCGTCCGCGGCGACCACCGAGGTCACCCGGTGTACGGCGAAGTCCCGCACCCGCCCGGAGGCCGAATCGAAGGCCACCAGCTGACCGCCCCGGACGTTGATCGGGGACACCACCCGCTGGGTCGCGACGCCGGCGGCGTCGGTATAGCCGATCACCACATCGGCCTGCTGCAGGGCCGCTTGCTGCAGCAACGTCATGGCGCGCGACGGATCGAGCTTGCCGTTGCCGAACGGTGCGGTCACCACCTTGCGCAGCACGGCCACCACGCCGGCCAGGGTGTCGCGATTGGGCGTGGTCGGCGTGGGCCGGTACAGCCGGCGGTACTGCGGAGTGGGCACCCGGGCGCCGCGGGGCCGCAGATCGACGACCGCGCCGGTGGAGTCCTCGGCCGCCGGGGCCAGGCCCGCCGACCGCAGCGCGGCGAGGACGTCACCGATCGGCGCCTGCGAGACCGCCACGGTGGGGGCCAGCAACCGCAGCTGCAGGGCCTGCGCGGCCGGGGTCGCGATCGCCTGCGTCAGCAACGCGGGATCCTCACAGCGCACGAACGACGAGGCCATTCCCAC
Organism: Mycobacterium sp.; assembly: GCF_046330795.1. Lineage (GTDB taxonomy): Bacteria > Actinomycetota > Actinomycetes > Mycobacteriales > Mycobacteriaceae > Mycobacterium. Next base: position 13,147 of record NZ_JAXLSA010000002.1, read on the forward strand.
CCGCAGCTGGCCGTGCCGGCGCGCCACGTCGTCGATCAGATAGGTCAGCCCCTGCGGCACGGGGGTCCGGGAATGCTTCTTGAAGAACGCGTGCAGCAGCCCGGCACTGCGCCCGGTATCCAGGGCGTGCCGGATCGACGCCTCGCTGATTCGGTAAACCCTTGCCGCACCGGCAGATTCGATGGTCGCGACCACGTCGAGTTCGTCGGCCAGATCGCGGATCAGCGGACCCGGGACCACCACTGTGAGGTCGGCCTGCAGCAGGAAGTGGTTGATCGGTGCGGGCAGCGCTCTGGTCATCGCCGTCACCGCTGCATCCGTGTCGCCGGCCAGCAGGGCGCGCGCCGGCGTGCTGATCGCGCCGCGGCCGACGACGCCCAGGGCGTGCGCTTCGTCGAGCAGATGGCCGACGGGTTCGGGTTGCAGCCGCGCCGCCCACCGGGGGCGCCGCCAGATTATCGCACGGGAGGCGGCCTCGGCGTCGGTGGCGGTGCCGGGCGGCAGGTCGGCCAGCAGCGTCAGCAGCAGCCGGCGATCCAGCGGCGCGGCCGTCGAGTACAGCGAATCCGACAGTGCCCCATAGGGTTTACCCTCGGGGTTGCGGCTCCCGATCAGCCCCGGCCGGGCCGGAAGATCCAGCCAGGTGTCGGCCAGCAGCTGCCAGCGCTCGGCCGTCGGAGCCTCGGCGAACCGATCGGCGGCCACCGTCGGGGCCCAGTAGGGGCCGGCGCCGGCGGGGCCGTCCCGGGGCTCCGGATCGGGAATGCCGCTGTGGATCAATCCTGCGGCAGAAGCGATTTCGAGGATCAGCCCCAGCCGGCCCTCGTCGATCCCCGTGGTCTTCGCAAGTCGTTTGAGGTCCCGCACACCGAGGCCGCCGTTGCGCAGCTCGGCGATGGGCGCCGCGCCCAGCGCCTCGATCACGACCTCGAACTGGTGCAGGATCTCGATCACCGCCCCGGCGGCCGTCGCGTCGGCGTCGTGGGCCGCCTTGGCGCCGGCGGTACCGGTGGCCGGGTCCGGCGCGCTGAATCGCACCGGTCCGGCGAGGTCGCCGCGCAGCACCTGCGCGACCTGCCGGGGCAGGATCACCGTTTCCTCGTCGACGGCCCGCAGCAGCCCGGCCGCCAGCAGGCGCTGCACCGGTCGGTCCCCGGGCGTGCCGGGGGCCGCGTCGCGGGTACGCCCGACCGGCGAGCCTTCCAGCAGCCTGTGCAGCAGCTCGGTCTCCGGCGCGTCCAGCCCTGCGATCCGCTCGGCGATCTCGGTGGGGTCGGCCGACGGATCCTCGAGCACCACCTGCCCGGGGTACCAGGGCAGGCCCGCGCTGGCCTCTGCGGCCACCCGCAGCAGTTCGTCGCCCCAGACCAGGGCCCGGTCGCGCAGGTCGGCGACGGCGGCGGCCACCGCGGGCTCCTCGGCCCGGCTGCCGATCAGGTCGACCAGCGCGGGGAAGGCGACGGGCTGGACGTTGGCGTGCAGGGTCAGCAAGGCATCCAGTACCGCGAGTCGCAGAAAGTCCAGGTCATCGGCGGCAGCTTTGACCGACTGGCGCGCCTGGGCGCGCGCGGCCAGCGCCGAGATGCTGCCCGGGGGCGGCTGGGTGAGATCGGGCCGAAGCTCGAGCAGCCGGATCAGCCGATCGTCGGGAAGGTCGGCCAGCCAGGCGCCGAGGGGCACACCCGTGGTGTGTTTGGTCATTGCCGACCAGCGTAAAACAGCCTCTGTTACGCGCCGGTGCTTCATAACTGTCACAATGACTGCCGTGGCTGACATTGTTGAGACCAAGACGGGGCGCTACGTCGATCCAGGCTGGCCCACCACCGACCCCGACGACCACGCGGTGAGCGAGCTCGTCGCCGATCGCGTGGGAGCGCTGTCACCGTTCGGGGAGACCACCTTCCCGCTGCCGGCCGACGAACTGCCGTATCTGCACCCGGTCACCGTCGTCAACAAGTAACCGCGTGGTCAGGGTGCCGGGCTCCCAGCCGCTGTCGCATCTCGACGAGCAGGGTGCCGCGCACATGGTGGACGTCTCGGAGAAGGCGGTCACCAAGCGGACGGCGGTCGCTGCCGGCACGCTGCACACCACCGCCGAGGTGATCACGCTGATCTCCGCCGGCGGCCTGCCCAAGGGCGATGCCCTGGCAACCGCGCGGGTGGCCGCGATCCTGGCCGCCAAACGCACCAGCGAACTGATTCCGTTGTGCCACCATCTCGCGCTCACCGGGGTCGACATCGAATTCGAGATCGGTGCCGCCGACATCGCGATCACCGCGACGGTGAAGACCACCGACCGAACGGGCGTCGAGATGGAGGCGCTGACGGCCGTCAGCGTGGCCGCGCTGACGCTCTACGACATGATCAAGGCGGTCGACCGGGCAGCGCGCATCGACGACATCCGCATCCTGAGCAAGGCGGGCGGACGTACCGGAGAATGGACCAGATGACCCGCACTGGCCGAATCATCATCGCCTCCACCCGCGCCGCCGCCGGCATCTACGACGACCGCAGTGGTCCGATGATCGCCGAATGGTTTGTGGATCAAGGGTTTTCGAATCCTGGTGTGGTTGTGGTCCCCGACGGCGATCCGGTGGGCCGGGCGCTGCGCATCGCGGTTGCCGACGGCGTCGACGTGGTGATCACCTCCGGCGGCACCGGCATCTCGCCCACCGACGAGACGCCGGCCCAGACCAAGCCGCTGCTGGACTTCGAACTCCCCGGACTGGCCGAGGCGATCCGCCGCAGCGGGCTGCCCAAGGTGCCGACGGCCATTCTGTCCCGCGGGCTGGCCGGGGTGTCGGGTCAGACGCTGATCGTGAACCTGCCCGGCTCGCCGGGCGGCGTGCGCGACGGCCTGGACGTGCTCACCGGCGTCGTGCACCACGCGCTGGATCAGTTGGGCGGCGGGGATCACCCGCGATGACGGTGGTCCTGCGCAGTGCGCTGAGTCACGAGCCGATCTCCCTGATCGAGCACGAACGGCTCGTCGCTCACCCGGCCGCCGGCGCAGTGGTCGGGTTCGCCGGTGTGGTGCGCGATCACGATGGGGGCCGTCAGGTCATCCGTCTCGAATATTCCGCGCATCCCAGTGCCGAGCAGACCCTGGCCGAGGTACTCGCCGAGATCGGCGGTCGGGCGGCCGGGGTGCGGGCGATCGCCGCCAGCCACCGGGTGGGCACCTTGCAGATCGGCGATGCCGCCCTGGTTGCCGCGGTCTCCGCCGACCACCGGGGCGCGGCGTTCGAGACGTGCGCACGGCTGGTGGATGCGGTCAAGGAGCGGCTACCGGTGTGGAAGCACCAGTTCTTCGTCGACGGCACCGACGAATGGGTCAACTCGGCCTGAAATCCAATCAGCGCCCACTGCGACGAACTTCGAGTTCGCGTCGCGGTAGGCGCTGACTGGATTCGGGGTGAGGCGTCAGGCCGGCGGCAGCGGCACCAGCGGCGCATCGCCGGGTGCTGCGGGCGCATCGCCGGGGGCCGGTGCAGCCGGAACCAGTGGGGTGTTCGGCGCCGGCGGTCCGGCCGGCGCGGGCCCCTGTGCCGTCAGCGGCCGCTGGGCGATGGCCAGCAGCAGGGCATCCTTGCCGCTGATCTCCTGGGTCTGCACGGCCTGCCACAGTTCCTGCGCGTAGCTGCGGTACGGGCTGTCCTGCGGACCGGTCGGCTCGCCGGTGGTGCCGGGCGGCAGGTTCTCCGGGCTCGCCAGATGCGGCACGCCGTCCTGCGGTGCGGCCAGCGGCGCGAGCGGGTCGGGAGCGGCCACCGGCGCGGGGGCGGCCGCATCGGGACCGGGCAGCGGAGCGGGGACCGGGGTGGTCGGATCGGCCGGTGCGGGCGCCAGCGGGGCCCACAGCGCCGTGCTGACGACGACGGGTTCCTCGCCGGGCGGGGGAGCGTCGACCGGCAGCGGCGCGTCCGCCGGCGGCGGAGCGTCGGCGGGTACGGGTGCGGGCGCATCGGCTACCGGAGCCGGCAGGTCGGCCGGTGCGGGCGCGGGGGCTTCGGGAGCCGGGGCCGCGTCCAACGGTGCGGGCGCTTCCGGCAGCACGGGGGCGTCCGGCAGAACCGGTGCGGGCGCGTCGGGGGCCGGGGCGGCGTCCAGTGGTGCGGGTGCTTCCGGGGCGGGCGCGATGTCGACGGGCGCGGGGGCCTCCGGCAGCACGGCGTCGACCGGTGCCACCTCGGGGGCCGGGGCAGGGGCTTCCGGGACCGGCAGGTCGACCGGGGCCGGGGCCTCGGGAGCCGGGATGTCCATGGCGGCCGGGGTGACCACGGGGGCGTCCTGCGCCGGGGCCTCGTTGGTGGCGGGTGCGGCGGTCACATTGCGGGGACTGGCTCCGGAGAGTCCGGTGCCGCACACCGGCCACGCGCCGCGGCCCTGCGAGGCCAGGACGCGCTCGGCGACGGCGATCTGCTCGTCCTTGGAGGCCAGGTTCGCCGCGGAGGCGTACTGGCCGCCGCCGTGGGCCGACCAGGTGCCCGGCGAGAACTGCAGGCCGCCCTGGTAGCCGTTGCCGGTGTTGATCGCCCAGTTGCCGCCGGACTCGCAGCGGGCGACGGTGTCCCACTCTGCGTCGGTTGCCGCCGCCGCGTGGCCCGCCAGGGCCATGCCGCCGCCGCCCAGGACCGCGCCGGTGACGGCGATCTTGGCGGCCTGCTTGGCCGGGGCTGATGTCGTGGGCTTGCGATGCCGTCCACTCATAGGTCAGCGAATCCTCTCTGCACACGCCTGCGAGGTCAGCTGTCGGGTTCGGGCTGGAGAGGTTGCCCGGCCGGTGGCTCCCGAGGGAACTGCTCGGCTTCACCCCGAGAAGGAACGGCCTCGTTCCTTCGGGTCGATCTCGGCGGACCGGTTGGGTCCCCCGCCTCCATCCGCGATGGTTCGGTGGTGCCCCTGCCGTTACGGATGGAGTTCGGCGCGTACGGAGGGGAGGCCTGCCGCTGACTGACTTCGCAGCTGGCTTGGCAGTGACGGTATCGGCTGCCCGGGGGTCCGTCATCTTTTGACAAACCGGGCGATTCTCGCTACGGCAAAACCTAAAGGGCTTCTAAAACGCCATTTGGGCGTCGCGTTTCACCTGCTCACGGAAGCCCGCTACCGCGGCGTAGCCAGCTCGTTATGGAAATGTTATGTGAGGTAAATCACATCAACCGCCGGCGAATGGCGGAAGGATATCGACAATCTGCCCGGACTCCAGCTCAACGTGCAGATCGCGCACCGCGAGGCCGTCCCGAAGGTAAGAACACTTCTGCAACACCCGCCCCAACTGTCCATCGCGTCTCGTGAGAAGGTCGGTCAGATCGGCCAGGGTGGCACCCGTCGGGAGCGCCATGTCCTCCTCGTCGAGGCCGGCCGCGTCGCGCGCCGCGGCGAAGTACCGCACGGTCACCGTCACCTCAGCCGCCGATCGCACTCATCGGCCGGGTGGGCTGGACGAAGGCGGGATCGTTGATGCCGTGGCCGGCCGCCTTGGCCCACATCGCCGCCCGCCAGGCCGCCTCGAGCTCGTCGTCGCTGCCGCCCCCGCGCAGCAACCCCCGCAGATCGGTCTCCGTCGAGGCGAACAGGCAGTTCCGTACCTGACCGTCGGCGGTCAGGCGGGTGCGGTCGCAGGCCCCGCAGAACGGCTGCGACACCGACGCGATGATGCCGACCGTCGCCGGTCCGCCGTCGATCAGCCACAGCTGGGCCGGCGCCGACCCGCGCGGGCGTGGGTCGGGCGTCAGCGTGAAGTGCCGTCCCAGCACGGCCAGGATCTCGTCGGCCATCAGCGCGGTGCCGCGGTCCCACCGATGCTCGGCGTCCAGCGGCATCTGTTCGATCACCCGGAGGTGATATCCGCCGTCCCGGCTGAACCGCACCAGCGGCACGACGTCGTCGCGCCCCGTGACCGGATCGAGCACGGCGTTGAGTTTCACCGGGTTCAGCCCGGCCGCGGTGGCGGCGCGCAACCCGGCCAGGACGTCGTCGAGCCGGTCCCGGCGGGTGATGGCCGCGAAGTGCACGGGATCGACGCTGTCGAGCGAGACGTTGACGCGGTCCAGACCGGCGGCGGCCAGGGCCGCCGCGCGATGCCGCAGACCGATTCCGTTGGTGGTCAACGAGATCTCGGGCCGGGGCCGCAGGGCCGCCGTGGCCGACACGATGTCCTCGAGGTCCCGCGCCAACAACGGCTCGCCGCCGGTGAAGCGCACCGCAGTGATCCCCAGCCGGGTCACGGCGATGCGCAGCAACCGGGCAAGTTCGGCCGGGGCCAGCAGCTGATCGCCCGGCAGCCAGTCCAGCCCCTCGGCGGGCATGCAGTAGGTGCAACGCAGATTGCACCGGTCGGTCAACGACACCCGCAGGTCGGTGGCGATCCGGCCGAACGTGTCGACCAGGGGCCCCGTGCGGGGTGCGGGGACGGTCGGGCGGGCCGGCGACGGCAGGCCCAGTGCGGTCACCGTCATCGCGGCACGCCGATCCGGTCGTCGCGAACCTGGCCGACCGGGACGATCTCCTTGCCCAGGGGCATGAGTGAAACCGGGATCAGCTTCAGGTCGGCCAGCGCCAATGGGATGCCGACGATGGTCACGGCCATCGCCACCGCGCTGACCAGATGACCCAGCGCCAACCACCAGCCGAACAGGATCACCCAGATGATGTTGCCGACCAGGGCACCCGCACGGGTGCCGGGCTTGTCGATGATCGTCCGGCCGAACGGCCACAACGCGAACGACGCGATCCGCAGCGACGCGAATCCGAACGGGATGGTCACGATCAGAACGAAGCAGATCAGCGCCGCGAGCAGGTAGCCCAGCGCCAGCCACAGGCCGCCGAAGACCAACCAGATGACATTCAGGATCAGGCGCATCTCTCCTCCAGCGGTACGGCAAGCGTACCGAGCAAACTGGCGTGCTGGGCGCCGGGCCGTCCGAGTAGGATCGGTGCGCGATGCGTCCTGCGATGGCGGGGCGCTCAACTTTGTTGCCCGACCGGGGCAACCCGTGAGACAAGCAGGTGAGACCAGTGCCTACCGGCCGGGTGAAGTGGTACGACGCCGAGAAGGGGTTCGGCTTCCTGTCCCAGGAAGAGGGAGAGGACGTCTACGTCCGTTCGTCGTCGCTGCCCGACGGTGTCACCGAACTCAAGGCCGGCCAGAAGGTCGAGTTCGGCCTCGCGTCGGGCCGGCGCGGCCCGCAGGCATTGAGCCTCAAGCTGATCGACCCGCCGCCGAGTCTGACCCGGACCCGCCGCGAGGCCGCCGGCCCGGCCGAGCACAAGCACACGCCCGACGAACTGCACGGCATGGTCGAGGACATGATCACGCTGCTCGAGGGCACCGTGCAGCCGGAACTGCGCAAGGGCCGCTACCCCGACCGCAAGGTGGCGCGCCGCGTCTCCGACGTGGTCAAGGCCGTCGCCCGCGAACTCGACGCGTAGCCACCGGCGGGGCACCCTGGGGTCATGGCCCCGTCATACGTCGCTTCCGGCGGTGAGTTCAACCGCGATACCGCCTACATCACCACCCGCATCACCGCGGACGGCCGCGACGGCTTCCCCGTCGAGCCCGGACGCTATCGACTGGTGGTCGCCCGGGCGTGCCCCTGGGCGAACCGGGCGATCATCGTGCGGCGGCTGCTGGGTCTCGAGGACGCGCTCTCGATCGGCTTCTGCGGCCCCACGCACGATGCGCGCAGCTGGACCTTCGACCTGGACCCCGGTGGCGTCGACCCGGTGCTGGGCATCCACTGGCTGCGCGACGCGTACGACAAGCGCATCCCCGATTACCCCAAGGGCGTCACCGTGCCCGCGATCGTCGACGTGACCACCGGCGCCGTGGTGACCAACGACTTCGCGCAGCTGACCCTGGATCTGTCCACCGAGTGGACCGCCCTCCACCGAGCCGGCGCCCCGCAGCTGTACCCCGAACCGCTGCGCGCCGAGATCGACGAGGTCGCACGGCACATCTACACCGAGATCAACAACGGCGTGTACCGCTGTGGATTCGCCGGTTCGCAAGAGGCGTACGACGCTGCCTTCGAGCGGCTGTTCGCTGCCCTGGACCAAGTGTCGGCCCGGCTGGCGACCCGGCGCTACCTGGTGGGCGACACGATCACCGAGGCCGACGTCCGGTTGTTCACCACGCTGGTGCGGTTCGACCCGGTCTATCACGGCCACTTCAAGTGCAACCGGCAGAAGCTCAGCGAGATGCCGGTGCTGTGGGCATACGCACGCGACCTCTTCCAGACCCCCGGCTTCGGCGACACCGTGGACTTCGCGCAGATCAAACGCCACTACTACGTGGTGCACGCCGATATCAACCCCACCCGGATCGTGCCCGCGGGGCCGGATCTGACCAACTGGCTCTCACCGCACGGCCGGGAAGCGTTGGGCGGCAATCCGTTCGGTGACCGCACCCCGCCCGGACCGCCGCGCGAGGGGGAACAGGTGCCGGTCGGGCACGGCGCCTAGGCTGCACGGCATGGCTCTGATAGGCGCGCACGTCGACTCCGAGGATCCGCTGGACGCCGCCGCCGCGGCCGGCGCCGAGGTGATCCAGTTCTTCCTCGGTGACCCGCAGAGCTGGAAGAAGCCCGTCGAGCACCAGTTCGCCGACGACCTGCGCGGGACGGATCTGGCGATCTACATCCACGCCCCTTATCTGATCAACGTCGCCTCCTCCAACAACAAGATCCGCATCCCCAGCCGCAAGATCATGCAGCAGCACGCCGAGGCCGCGGCGGCCATCGGCGCCCGCGGCCTGGTTGTGCACGGCGGTCACGTCACCGCCAAGGAGGATCCCGGGGTCGGAGTGGAGAACTGGCGCAAGGTATTCGAGCGGGCGGAGGAGGCCGGCGGCTTTCCGCTGCCGATCCTGATCGAGAACACCGCCGGCGGCGAGAATGCGATGGCGCGCAAGTTCGACCGGTTGGCGATGCTGTGGGACGCCGTCGGTGATTACGGCCCGGGCTTCGTGCTCGACACCTGCCACGCGTGGGCCGGCGGTGAAGAACTGCACGACGTCGTCGACCGGGTCATGGCGATCACCGGACGCATCGATCTGGTGCACGCCAACAACTCTCGTGATGCGTTCGACTCCGGGGCCGACCGGCACGCGAACTTCGACGCGGGCACCTTCGACTCCGAACTGATTGCGGCGGTGTGCCGCGATGCGGGGTGTGACGTGATCATCGAGACCCCGTCGGACGGCCACCTGACCGATTTAGCGTTTTTGCGAAAGCGGCTGCGCGAGAACTGAATTCGTCAGTTCCAGGCGGTCCGGACCGACCATTCGGCGTGTGGCAGGTCGTGCAGTTCGCCCTTCTCGTCGACGCCGAGGGTCATCAGCTGGACGACGAACCCGTGCAGCCGGCCGCGTTGCGCGTCCACCGTCGGGATGGTGACCGCCAACCGGGCATGCGGCCGGAACACCGCGGTGGTGGTGTCGGCGGGGTCGTCGTAGACCAGCATCAGTCGCCACGGCGCGGCGCCGATGGCCGACGGCACCGACAGCTGTATCGGGTGACGCTCGTCGACCACGAGTTCGCCCTGGGTGCCCGGGTTCTGGCAGTCCGCGAGGTTGAGCACGTTGCAGTAGAAGTACGGCCCGACCCGGGTGGTCCTGTTGTGCGAGAACGCGCTGATCTCGGGGAGATCCGAGCCGCCGTGCCCGGCCCACGCCCAGGCGCCGACGCCGGCGGCCATGGCGGCCAGCAGGACCAGCACGGCGGCCAGCGCCGTCACGGTGCGCTTCGTCACGGTCGCGGCACCGCCGTCGCGGCGCTGGCTTGCGGGCCGACTTCCTGGCCCACCATGACCGGTCGATTGCCGCCGAGACCCGGGATCAGCGACGCGCCGCGGAAACTGAGGACGGTCTGGGCCAGTCCCGGGATCAGCAGGGCAGTCACCGCGGTGAAGCCGATGAACAACACGGGATGGACCAGCACCCCCAGGGCGCCGCCGAGCACCCACGCCAGCTGCAGTGCGGACTCCGAGCGCCCGAACGCCGACGCGCGGGACTCCTCGGGCAGGTCGTCCTGCAGGGAGGCGTCCAGCGACGCCTTGGCGATGGCGCTCGCACCGGCCGTGATCAGTGCGGCCAGTGCGGCGACGAGCAACTTGCCGGAGACGGCCGCGGCCAGCGCCGCCACCGTCACCGCAATGGTGCAGCGGACCACCAGAACGGACGGCCGACCCAGTTTCAGACGCGCCGCGGTGAAGTTTCCGGCGAAGTTGCCGATCGCCGCGGCAGCGCCGATGAGGCCCAGCATCTGGAGCTGTTGCCAGCCGCTGGCGTCATGGGTCTTGGCGACGAACGCGGGGTACAGGAACAGGAACCCGACCATGGCCTTGATGGTGCAGTTTCCCCACAGGGCGGTGATGATGTTGCGGCCCAAGGGTTGTCGGACGGCCTCGGGGGCGCGCTGGCGGTGGATCGGCCGCGTGGCGGTGTCGTGATAGCTCAGCGTTGCCGGGACCTCGCCGGCGGTGATCTCGACCCAGCTCGGGATTCGCATCGACAGCCAGACACCGGCGATCGTGACCGCGATGACCACGAGCAGGGCGCCGGGCAGGCCGAACAACGTGGTGCAGGCGAACTCGAGGCCCGAGGCCACGGCCCCGCCCACCATGGTGCCGCCCAGCAGCCCGAACATGGTCAGCCGTGAATTGACCCGGACCAGATCGATGGTGGGCGGCATGACGCGCGGGGTGACGGCGCTGCGCAGCACCGAGAACGACTTGGACAGCACCATCATCCCCAGGGCGCACGGGTAGAGCACCCAGGGCGGGAAACTGCCGGTGGCGCCGTCGTAGTTGAGGATGAGCACGACGGCGAGCAGGGTGCGCAGCCCGAACGAGGCGGCCAGCGCGACCCGGCGCCCGTGCTGCAGCCGGTCCAGCGCGGGTCCGATCAGCGGTGCGATGACGGCGAACGGCGCGATGGTGATCAGCAGGTACAGCGCGACCTTGCCCTTGCTCTCGGACGTGGCGGCCGCGAAGAACAGCGTGTTGGCCAGCGCGACCGCCATGGCCGCGTCGACGGCGAAGTTGGCCACCACCGGCCAGGTCAGCGCGGTCAGGCCGGACTTGTCGGCACCGTCGGCGGTGGCCGCGCGGTGGACCAGGCCGTACATCTTGGAGCCCATCTCCCGGCTGCGGTACGCCGCGGCTCGGGTCACGGTGATGCGGGGCTGCTCCTCGCCGTGGGGGCGTCGGTCGTCGTCCTGCCCGGCCGGTTCGGGTCGCCTGCGGCGGGCGTCTTCCAGCGGGGGCAGATAGCGGTTCGAGCTGGACTCGGCGCTGGGGTAACTGGTCATGCCCGGATGTTCGCGGGAAGCGTCCGATGCCCCGGAGCGTTGGCCCGGGGCCGGCCGTCCACGCCGCGGTCCTGACACGTCATCGATTCTTCCCTATCCGGGGACCGGCGGAGGTATCGGCGACCGGTGTGGCTCGACCGCGTCATGTTCGGGCAGTATGTGAGGCGATGGACACCGCAACCCCAATCGCCGATACCTGGACCGGCCCGTCGTCCGAGGATCTGACGGCCGTGCTCGACGCGGCCGTCGATGCCGCGCGGGCGGCGGTCGTCGAGTTCAGCGGTGAGACGGTCGGGGAGTACCTGGGTGTCACCCACGAGGACGCCAACGCGGCGACGCATCGCTTCCTGGCGGAGGTGCCCGGCTACGGCGGCTGGCAGTGGGCGGTGGTGGTCGCGGCGTACCCGGGTTCCGGCCACGCCACGATCAGCGAAGTGGTGCTGGTGCCGGGGCCGACGGCCCTGCTGGCGCCGGAGTGGGTGCCCTGGGACCAGCGGATCAGGCCCGGCGACCTGAGCCCCGGTGATCTGCTCGCCCCGCCGGCCGAGGATCCTCGGCTGGTCCCCGGATACGTGCTCAGCGGCGATCCGGCCGTCGATGACGTCGCTGCGGAAGTCGGTTTCGGGCGCCGACAGGTGCTCAGTGAATGGGGGCGTGCCGACGCCGCCCAGCGGTGGCACGACGGTGACCACGGTCCGGAGTCCGCGATGGCACGCGGCACCCGGCGGGTCTGCCGCGACTGCGGCTACCTGCTGCCGCTCGCTGGGACGCTGGGCACGATGTTCGGTGTGTGCGCCAACGAGTTCGCCGCCGACGGTCAGGTGGTCGATTTCACCTACGGCTGTGGTGCACATTCGGACACCCCGGCTCCCGCCGGTGCGGGCTCACCGCTGTACGACCCTTACGACGACGGGGTCCTCGACGTCTCCGAGAACCCCGAAAGTCCCCTGCCGCCGGAGCCGGTGGCCGCCGAGGGCGCTGAGCCCGGCGACAGCTGACCCCTCACCCTCGCGAACGTCCGCGTTTGTACGGAGACACGCCGTGCGTCATGTACAAAGGCGGACGCTCGCGGCTGAATCATCGTCGCTCGGCGGCCGCCTTGATCCGGGACAGTGACGCGTTCATCCCGTCCACGAGTTCGTGTTCGAAAACATCCATGCCGCCGAGCACCGTCCGCGTGAGGAAGGCCGAGATCGGCTTGACGACACCGTTGGCGGCGCGCCGGGTCTCGGTGACGCGGGTTCCGGTGGCCGTCGGCTCCAACTCGTAGCTCCACTCGGTGCCGTTCTCGTTGACCACGAACGCCAACTTCTTCTCCGGTGTCACCTCGGTGAGGACCGACGTGGTCGGCCAGAACAGCATCCCGCGGCGATTGAGGTTGATGGTCTTGGTGCCCGCCCGCAACGGTCCCCGAGCCTTCATCCGCCGGCACTGCGGGCTCCACTCGGGCATCCGGTTGAAATCGCTGATCAGATTCCACACCGTGGCGACGGGGGCATCAATATCAATCTGGGCCTGCAAAAGTGGCGCTGCCATTTACGCTCCTCGATCCTTTTATCGACGGGTCAGAAAATTTGCTGTATTTACGTATTTGTACGCTTTTCCCCAATGGGGAGGCCTGTTTGGGCCCCCCGCGCACCGCGCTGTGCCGCGCGGCGCTGCCACAGGAAGATGGATGTCCCCACCACGCCGGTGGCCAGCCCGGCCAGGCTCACCGGCCGCCAGCCCTGCATTGCCGGAATCGCGAAGGCCAAGCCTGTGACGACCAGCCAGGCAACCGCGCCGACGGCGATAACCCGCCAGGGCTCGAGCAGACCTGGCGACAGTGGCGGCGGAACGGGTTCGTCCGGCCCGCCGGCGGGACCCTCCGGAGTCATTGCGGACCAACGTAACCCATTGGGCCACTCACCGGATTGGCAGGTGGCGGGGAGGGAATGTGCGTATTGTTTTGTGACGTGAGGGATGGGGACAATCAGCTTGCTAGCGACCTTTCGCTCGCGGTTGTCCGACTGGCGCGCCAATTACGTTTTCGGCGAAATGAATCGGCCATATCGTTGTCGCAATTGTCCGTTCTCATGACGCTGCAGAAGGAGGGCCCGCTGACGCCGGGTGCACTGGCACTGCGCGAGCGGGTTCGTCCGCCGTCGATGACGCGGGTGATCGCGGCGCTGGCCGAACAGGGCCTGGTCGTGCGTGCCGCCGACCCGCAGGATCGTCGTCAGATCGTCGTCTCGGTCTCGAGCGCCGGACGCGATCTGGTGGATGCCGAACAACGCGCCAGCCAGGAGTGGCTGCAGCGGCGCTTGGGCGAACTCGACGGCGACCAACGCGACACCCTGCTGCGCGCGGCCGGCCTGATCTCTGCTTTGATTGACGAAAGTGCTTGATTCCAGCCGTATTCCAGCAGCGTAGCCAATTTTGACGAACATCGTAGACATCACCGATCCGGGTGATCCGCGCCTGGACGACTTTCGCGACCTCAACAGTGTCGACCGTCGACCGGATCTGCCGACCGGCAAGGGTCTGGTGATCGCCGAGGGCGTGCTGGTGGTGCAGCGAATGCTGGCCTCGCGATTCGTTCCGCACGCGATGCTCGGCACCGATCGGCGATCTGTCGAACTCGCAGGCGATCTGACCGACGTGTCCGCGCCGTACTACCGCGCCAGCGCCGAGGTGATGGCGGACGTGGTCGGGTTCCATCTCAACCGTGGTGTGCTCGCGGCGGCCCGGCGCCCGGTGGAGCTGACGCTGCCCGAGGCCCTGGCGGGTGCGCGCACGGTGGCGGTGCTCGAAGGTGTCAACGACCACGAGAACCTCGGTTCGATCTTCCGCAACGCGGCCGGCCTGGGTGTCGACGCCGTGATCTTCGGCGCGGGGTGTGCCGATCCGCTGTACCGGCGGGCTGTCCGGGTATCCATGGGCCATGCGCTGCTGGTTCCCTTCGCCCGCACACCCGAATGGCCCGCCTCATTGAACATATTGCGCGACAAAGGATTTCAGATTCTGGCGATGACCCCGAGCGCCGGCGCGGTTCCGCTGCCCGACGCGATCGTCGCCGTCGGCGACGCCAAGGTCGCGATCCTGGTCGGAGCGGAGGGCCCTGGCCTGACGGAGACGGTGATGCGGGCCAGTGACCTACGTGTGCGGATCCCGATGTCGCGCGGGACGGACTCGCTCAACGTCGCGACGGCGGCGGCGCTCGCGTTCTACGAACGCATTAGGCTCGCGCCGTGACCGACGAGCCGACACCCTGGGGCACCGGGCTGACCGTGGCCGGTTTTGTGGCAGCGATCCTGGGTGCGGCCGTGGTGGTTCTCGGCCTGGGTCTCATCCGGGTGCACCCGCTGTTGGCGGTCGGACTCAACCTCGTCGCCGTCGGCGGGCTGGCGCCGACCATCTGGGGTTGGCGGTCGATCCCGGTGCGCCGCTGGTTCGCCCTGGGCGCCCTCGCCGGCGTTGCCGTCGGCTGGGTGGTGCTGCTGGCGCTGGGGCTGGGCGGAGTTCGATAGGCGAACCGGTCAGCGGTCGCCGGCCGAACGGACCCCGAGCAGGACGTCCTCCCACCCGGGCACGGTCGGGCGAGACCGCTTGGCCCGGGCCGGACGTGCCGCCCGCTGTGGTTCGGGCTCGTCGGCGAAGAGTTCCGGCTGGTGATCCGGCTCGGGCTGGACCGTCTCGGCGCGTTCGACGACCGGGGGCGCCGGCTCGGGCTCGGGAACGATCGCCGGCTCCTCGGCGAGTACCAGCTCGGGGACCGCCGGGTGGAGCCTCGGCGCTACCCGCAACGGACGTTCGAAGCGGGGGTTCACCAACTCACCCGCCGCTTCGTCGATGGGGCTGACGGTGCCACCGTGGGCGCCGGGTGCGTAACGGAAGTGGGCGAAGTTCTCCGAGCAGCCCGCCTTCCAGGCGATCTGGACCGTCCACCGGCCGTCCTCGTTGCGCCACGAGTCCCACTGCGTGTCGTCGGGATCCAGACCGCGGGACACCAGGGCGGCGGTGATGGTCTCGAGCAGGGTCAGCACCGAGGGTCCGTCGTCGAGCACCGGATGTGCCGCCGAGGCGAGTTCCGCCGCGCGGGCCCGTTCGAGAAGCACCGGGTTGGCGAACCGGGCGATTCGCGAGACGTCGACCCCGGCGGCGCGCGCGAGTTGTTCGACGGAGGCGCCGGCGCGGATGCGGGCCTGGATGTCGCGGGGCCGCAGCGTGTTCTTCGGCTCCGGCTCTATGGGGGTGTGTCGGACGCGGATCCCGTCGCCGCGCACGGCCGCGCGCAACTGGTCTTCGACCAACAGCTTGTAGCGGTCCTGCTGGTCGTCCTCGCACAACACGTGCTTGCCGTCGACGTCGAGTCCGACGACCGTGAGTTCCCGCATGACGACCCTCCTCTGGGCTACCGCGCCGAGCCCGATTGATCGGCACCCTACGCGCGCCGGGCCCTCATCCGAGGTTGACACGCGGGCCGCGGGCCAGCGCATTTGGGTTTTTCAGCGGGTGAACGACGGCGCGACGGAATCAACTGTCACATGCGTCACAGTCGATGGCCGTGTTGGCGGATCTGCTCAGCGCTCATCGACAAGAACGGCGAGTGGACAGCGCACGGAGTTCTGGACAGATCGCTCGGCGGCGCACTAGAGCCGTTCGACGACCCAGTCGACGCATGCGGTCAGCGCGGAGACGTCGTCGGGTTCGATCGCCGGGAACATCGCGACCCGCAATTGGTTGCGGCCCAGCTTGCGATAGGGCTCGGTGTCGACGATGCCGTTGGCGCGCAATGTTGCCGCCACCGCTGCTGCATCGACCTCCTCGGAGAAGTCGATCGTGCCGACCACCTGGGAGCGCAACGCCGGGTCGGCCACGAACGGCGTCGTGAACGATGCGGCCTCGGCCCAGGAGTACAGCCGCGACGACGAATCGGCGGTGCGCTCGACGGCCCAGTCCAGCCCGCCGTTACCGTTGAGCCAGTCCAGCTGCTCGGCCATCAGCACCAGCGTGCCGATCGCCGGGGTGTTGTAGGTCTGGTTCTTGGTGCTGTTGTCGATCGCGATCGGCAGCGACAGGAACTCGGGGACCCAGCGGCCGGAGGCCGAGATGCTCTCGACGCGCGCCAGGGCCGCCGGGCTCATGATCGCGATCCAGAGCCCACCGTCGCTGGCGAAGTTCTTCTGCGGCGCAAAGTAATAGGTGTCGACGTCGTTGATGTCGACGGGCAGCCCGCCCGCGCCGGAGGTGGCGTCGATGACGATCAGCTTGCCGTCGGAGCCGGCGGGCCGCCGGACCGGTACGGCAACGCCCGTCGAGGTTTCGTTGTGCGCCCAGGCGATCAGGTCGACCGAGGGGTCCGACTGGGGCTCGGGAGCGCTGCCGGCATCGGCCTTGATGACGATGGGATCGCCGACGAACGGGTTGTTGGCGACGGCCGAGGCGAACTTGGAGCTGAATTCGCCGTAGGTCAGGTGCAGCGACCGCTGATCCACCAGGCCGAATGCGGCGGCGTCCCAGAATGCCGTCGACCCGCCATTGCCGAGGACGACCTCGTAACCATCGGGGACGGTGAACAGTTCGCGCAGCCCGGTGCGGACGCGCCCGACGAGGTCCTTGACGGGGGCCTGACGGTGGGACGTGCCGAACAGGGCCGCGCCCTTGCTGACCAGTGCGTCCAATTGCTCGGGGCGGACCTTGGACGGCCCACACCCGAAACGCCCGTCCGCGGGTTTGAGCGAATCGGGGATCGTCAATCCATCAGCCATGCCGGCAAGCCTAATGAGCGGCGTTCGGGCGGGGCGAATCGCCTGTTCGCAGGGCATTCCGCGGCCGATCGAACGCGCTATGGCTTTTACCCGGTACCTCCGGTACCGTTGGACACCACGCACCTGTATGTAAACCTCAACCCGAGGCTCTGGAGGGCAACGAATGGCTCGCACCAAGATGATTCGCCGGTGGCGGCGCAACATGGACGTCACCGACGACCAGGTATACGTCGACAAGCTGATGACGCTGTCCGAGGGTTCGGTGCGGCGCAACTTCAACCCCTACACCGACATCGACTGGGATTCCCCCGAGTTCGCGGTGACGCCCAACGACCCCCGCTGGGTGTTGCCGGCCACCGATGCCTTCGGTCAGCACCCCTGGTACCAGGCCCAGTCGCTGGAGCGCCAGATCGAGATCGGCATGTGGCGTCAGGCCAATGTCGCCAAGGTCGGTCTGCACTTCGAGTCGATCCTCATCCGCGGCCTGATGAACTACGCGTTCTGGGTGCCCAACGGCTCTCCGGAGTATCGCTACTGCCTGCACGAGTCGGTCGAAGAGTGCAACCACACCATGATGTTCCAGGAGATGGTCAACCACATCGGGGTGGACGTCCCCGGCATGCCGCGCCTGCTCAAGTGGGTCTCGGCACTGATCCCGATGGCCGCCGGGCCGGCGCCCATTCCGTTCTTCTTCGGCGTGCTCGCCGGTGAGGAGCCCATCGACCACACCCAGAAAGCCGTTCTGCGCGAGGGCAAGTCGCTGCACCCGATCATGGAGCGGGTGATGGCGATCCACGTCGCCGAGGAGGCCCGACACATCTCCTTCGCACACGAGTACCTGCACAAGCGGGTGCCCAACCTGCCGCGCCGCAAGCGATTCATGCTGTCGCTGTACGTCCCGGTGGTGATGCGGTTGCTCGCCTCGGCGATCCTGGTTCCGCCGCGCGCGTTCTGGAAGGAGTTCGACATCCCGCGTTCGGTGCGCAAGGACGTCTTCTTCAAGTCCGCGTCCTCGCGGAAGTGGTTGTCGGACATGTTCTCCGACGTTCGGATGCTGTGCCATGACACGGGCTTGATGAACCCGCTGGCCAAGGTCATCTGGCGGATCTGCAAGATCAACGGCGCGCCGTCACGGTTCCGCAGCGAGCCGCAGCGTCAGCATCTGGTATCCGTTCCGGAGATCGCCGAGCAACGGCGCGAGCCCGTTTCGGCCTGAGCGAACCAGATGCCTCACGTCATCACCCAGTCGTGTTGCAGCGACGGGTCCTGTGTCTATGCCTGTCCGGTCAACTGCATCCATCCCTCGCCGGATGAACCGGGCTTCGCCACCGCCGAAATGCTCTACATCGACCCGGTGGCATGCGTCGACTGCGGCGCGTGCGTCAGCGCCTGTCCGGTGGGTGCGATCGCGGCCGACACCAGGCTGACCGAGCAGCAGCTGCCGTTCGTCGAGCTGAACGCGGCCTACTATCCAGTGCGCCCGGCGGGCGAAAAGTTACCGCCCACTTCGAAACTGGCTCCGGTGCTGCCCGCGCCGGTGGTGCGACACGATATCCGGCCGTTGACGGTGGCGATCGTGGGCTCCGGACCGGCCGCCATGTATGCCGCCGACGAACTGCTCACCCAGCGCGGTGTGCGGGTGAACGTCTTCGAGAAATTGCCGACGCCGTACGGTCTGGTGCGCGCCGGTGTCGCCCCGGACCATCAGAGCACCAAACGCGTCACCCGGCTGTTCGACGCCATGTCGCAAGAGCGTGGGTTCACCTTCTACTTGAATATCGAAGTAGGAGAGCATCTTTCACACCAGGATCTCATCGCGCATCATCACGCGGTGCTGTATGCGGTGGGCGCGCCCAACGATCGACGGCTGGCCGTCGACGGGATGGATCTGCCCGGTACTGCGACGGCCACCGAGGTGGTGGCCTGGTACAACGGACACCCGGACCAGGCGGCGCTGCCGGTGCGGCTGGATCATGAGCGGGTGGTGATCATCGGTAACGGCAACGTCGCACTCGATGTCGCCCGGATCCTCACCGCTGACCCGGATACCTTGGCGCGCACGGACATCGCCGATCACGCACTGGTGGCGCTGCGCGAATCAAGAGTGCGTGAAGTGGTCGTCGCCGCCCGGCGGGGACCCGCCCATTCGGCGTTCACCCTGCCCGAACTGATCGGCCTGACGGCCACCGCCGACGTGGTGCTGGACGCGGCCGACCATCAGCTGGTGCAACAGGATCTGGCTGCCGCCGAGGATCCGCTGGTGCGCGCCAAGCTGGAGATCCTGGCCAAGCTGGGCGACGCCGGTGCGGTGTCGTCACGACCGAGGATCCGGCTGGCCTACCGTCGCACCCCGATCCGGGTCACCGGGACCGAGCGGGTCGACGGGGTCGACTTCAACCACACCGGCACCGATGCCGTCGAGCACCTCGGGGCGGGCCTGCTGCTGACCTCGATCGGCTACCACGGCAAGGCTATTCGCGATCTTCCGTTCGACGAGGACGCCGGTGTGGTGCCCAACGAGAACGGTCGTGTGATCGGCGCGCCGGGCACCTATGTGGCCGGCTGGATCAAACGTGGCCCGACGGGCTTCATCGGCACCAACAAGTCCTGTGCCATGCAGACCGTGCACGAGTTGGCCGCCGACTACAACGCGGGACGGCTGACCGATCCCGGGCACCGGGCTGCGGCACTGGACAAGTTCGTCCGGGAGCGCTGCCCATCCGTCGTCGACGCCGCCGGGTGGCGCGCCATCGACGCCGCGGAGATCTCGCGCGGCGCGACCGCCGGGCGGCCCCGGAACAAGTTCACCAACGTCGCCGACATGCTCACCGCCGCTGCCATGGCTCCGAAACCCACTGTGCGGGAACGGATTCTCGCCGGTCTTCGCTAGACCACGGGGGCCCCGGCGGGAAGTCCCGCCCAACCGGTGAAAGCGTCGGCACTCATGCGTGCGTGATGTCGTCCCATCCCGCCACCGACGACGGACTGCGCGGGCCGGGCCCGATGTAGATGGCTGCCGGGCGCACCAGTTTGCCCAGTCGCTTCTGCTCGAGGATGTGCGCGCACCAGCCCGCGGTTCGCCCGCAGGTGAACATCGCCGGCATCATCGCCGGCGGAACACCGGCGAAGTCGAGGATCACCGCGGCCCAGAATTCCACGTTGGTCTCGATCGCGCGGTCCGGTCGCCGCTCGCGCAGTTCGGTGAGTGCGGCCTGCTCGAGGGCGGCGGCCGCCTGATACCGCGGTGCATCCAGTCGCTCGGCGGTGGCGCGCAGGACCCGCGCGCGGGGATCCTCGGCGCGGTACACTCGGTGGCCGAACCCCATCAGCTTCTCGCCCCGGTCCAGGATCCCGGTGATGACCGCCCGGGCGTCGCCGGTTCGCTCGGCCTCGGCGATCATCGGGAGCACCCGTGCGGGGGCGCCGCCGTGCAGCGGTCCGCTCATGGCCCCGACCGCGCCAGAGAGCGCGGCCGCCACATCGGCCCCGGTGGAAGCGATGACGCGGGCGGTGAACGTCGAGGCGTTCATTCCGTGCTCGGCGGCCGACACCCAGTAAGCGTCGATGGCCTCGATGTGGCGAGGGTCCGGCTCGCCCTGCCAGCGCGTCATGAATCGTGCTGTGACCGTGGAGCATTCGTCGATCAAGCGCTGCGGTACCGCGGGTTGATAGATGCCGCGCGCCGACTGGGCGACGTAGGACAGCGCCATCACGGATGCGCGGGCCAGCTGATCGCGGGCGGTGTCGTCGGTGATGTCGAGCAACGGCTGGTAGCCCCAGATGGGTGCCAGCATCGCCAGGCCGGCCTGAACGTCGACGCGCACATCGCCGGTGTGGATGGGCAGGGGGAACGGTTCGGCCGGCGTCAGGCCGTGCCCGAACCGGCCGTCCACGAGCAGACTCCAGACGTCGCCGAAGGTGACCCGGAGGTCGACCAGGTCCTCGATGTTGACGCCGCGGTAGCGCAGGGCTCCGCCGTCCTTGTCCGGTTCGGCGATCTCGGTCTCGAATGCCACCACGCCGGCCAGGCCCGGGGCGAAGTCCTTGGGAATCGCGGTCATGGTGTGGATTCTCGCACCCGAGCCTGTTGGGTCCGGCGGCCCCCGGGCAACCGGCGGGCGTAGCGTTGGCCCGATGGTGGAACCGGACAGGGCGGATCTGGCGGGCATGCGCGTCGAATACGGTTCGGTGGAGAAGGACGGCAGCGCCGACCTCGACGTCGACTGGTTGGTGGACGGCTGGCTTGTGCTGCTGCACAAGTGGATTGACGACGCGCATCGCGCGGGCCTGGCCGAACCCAACGCCATGGTGTTGGCCACGGTGCGCGACGGCAGGCCGGTCACGCGGTCGGTGCTGTGCAAGAGCGTGGACGAGACCGGGGTCACCTTCTACACCAACTACGACTCGGCCAAGGGCGCCGAGATCGCGCAGACACCCCAGGCGGCGGTGACGTTCCCGTGGTACGGGCTGGGCCGGCAGGTGCATGTGCGGGGCCCGGTGACCAAGGTCACGCCGCAGGAGACGGCCGAGTACTGGTCGAAGCGGCCCCGCGGTTCTCAGCTGGGGGCCTGGGCGTCGCAGCAGTCCCAGCCCATCGAATCCAGGGCGGCGCTGCTCGATCGGCTCGCCGAGGTCACCGAGCGCTTTGCCGGCCAGGACGCCGTACCGGTGCCGCCGAACTGGGGTGGCTACCGTGTCGCGCCGGAGGTCGTCGAATTCTGGCAGGGCCGGGAGAACCGGGTGCACAACAGGATTCGGGTCTACCCGGCGCAGCGAGCGGGGCATCCCGAACGCCTCCAACCGTGAGGCGGCTGTTCGCCGACACCACACCGCTGCAACAACCTGATTTCCGGCGCCTGTGGTGGGCGGGCATCCCGACGGTCATCGGGGCCAACCTGACCATCTTCGCCGTTCCCGTTCAGCTGTACGCCCTGACCGAGAGTTCGGCCTATGTCGGCCTGGCCGGCGTCTTCGGGTTGGTGCCGCTGGTCGTGTTCGGGTTATGGGGCGGCGCCTGGGCCGACGCCATGGATCGGCGCACCCTGCTGATCATCGCGTCGTGTGGTCTGGCGCTGGCGTCGGCCCTGCTGTGGCTGCAGGCCGCACTGGCGGTGAACAACGTGTGGGTGGTGCTCTGTCTGCTGGCGGTCCAGCAGGCGTTCTTCGCGATCAACTCGCCGACCCGATCGGCGGCCATTCCCCGGATGCTGCCGGATGAGCAGCTGCCGGCAGCGAACTCGCTGAACATGACCGTGCAGCAGTTCGGCGCCATCGTCGGCCCGCTATTGGCCGGCCTGCTGCTCTCGTGGGTCGATCTGTCGACGCTGTATCTGCTGGACATGTTCACCTGCCTGCTGCCCATCTGGGCGACGGTCCGCCTGACGGCGATGCCGCCCACGGAAGCCGCGGCGCTCACCGGTGGGTCGCGCTGGGGGCTGGCGTCGGTGCTCGACGGTTTCCGCCACCTGGCCGGCAACACCGTCGTGCTGATGTCGTTCGTCGTGGATCTGATCGCGATGATCTTCGGCATGCCGCGGGCGCTGTTCCCGCAGATGGCCCATCAGAGCTTCGGCGGCCCCGTCGACGGGGGCACGACCATGGCGGTGCTGGCGGCGGCCATGTCGGTGGGTGCGGTGCTGGGCGGGGTGTTCTCGGGCTGGTTGCCGCGGGTTCGCCGGCAGGGCCTGACCGTGGTGGCGTGCATCGTGATCTGGGGTCTGGCGATGATCGGCTTCGGACTGGCCGGTGGCATGGCGCACGGCCGTACTGGATCGTGGTTGTGGGTGGCGGTGGTGTTCCTGGCGGTCGGCGGTGCGGCCGACATGGTTTCCGCGGCGTTCCGGTCGACCATCCTGCAGCAGGCGGCTGCCGACGACCTGCGGGGCCGTTTGCAGGGCGTGTTCACTGTGGTCGTGGCCGGTGGTCCGCGGGTGGCCGACACGTTGCACGGCACCGCGGCGGCGCTGGTCGGGACCACGGCCGCCGCGGCGGGCGGCGGTGTTCTCGTGGTCGTCGGCGTGATCATCGCGGCGGTGGCGGTGCCGGCATTCGTGCGTTACCGCGTCGCGTGACGGGCTCCGGTGAATTGGTGGCAGTCGCTGAAAAAATGCGGTGGTTCGGGCACCCCGGGCCGCTACGATGACCGATGTGGGCGACGTCGGGGCGGGGTCCGAACTCGGATTACGGGAGCGCAAGAAGCAGCGCACCCGTGCAACGCTGATCAATGCGGCCGTCCAACTCTGCCTGGAGCAGGGGTACGAGAAGACCACCGTCGACCAGATTGCCGCCGCCGCGGATGTCTCGTCCCGGACATTCAGCCGGTACTTCGCCACCAAGGACGCCGTCTATCTGGCGCTGCTGGACGCGCTCATCCAGGGGGTGGCCGCCGAGCTGAAGACCATCCCGGCGGATGTATCGCCGCTGCGGGCCCTGCGTGACGCCCACCTGGCCACCCTGGGGAAGGTCAGGTCCGGCGGGGTGCCGGGGCTCAACAGCACCGGCGTGGCGCTGACGCTGCAGATCCTCAACTCGACCGACGACCTCAAACTGGCCGCCGGCCAGATCCAGGACCCGGTGGTGTTCCGCGCGCTGGCCGATCGGATGGGCGTGGATCCGGCCCATCGGCGCCTGCGGATGGTCAACGCGGTGTGGTCGGCGATCATCGTGACCGCGTGCGGCGATCTGACCCCGGGGACCACCTCGGGTCCGCTCGGACCCGAGCTCATGGCCGAGCGAATCAGCGAGTCCTACGACCAGTTCAGGGCGCTGGCGACCATCGCCCCCTGACGGGGTGACCAACCCCCCCGCAGGCGCGCGGATGAGTTAGCGACTACCTTCCCTATTGCAAGCTCGTATCGCTCAGAAGGGGTTTCCGTGGCCAGCAGTTCTTCCTCAGACGAGACCGCGACTCTCCAGTATCCCGGGGGATCGATCGACCTCGACATCGTCAAGGCGACCGAGGGCTCCGATGCGATCGCGCTGGGCTCCCTGTTGGCCAAGACCGGCTACACCACCTTCGACGGCGGATTCGTCAACACCTCGTCCACCAAGTCCGCGATCACCTACATCGACGGCGACGCCGGCATCCTGCGGTATCGCGGGTACCCGATCGAGCAACTGGCGGAGAAGTCGACCTTCATCGAGGTCTCCTACCTGCTCATCTACGGCGAGCTGCCGACCGCGGAGCAGTTGGACACGTTCACCGATCAGATCCAGCGGCACACCATGCTGCACGAGGACCTCAAGCGGTTCTTCGACGGCTTCCCGCGCAACGCGCACCCGATGCCGGTGCTCTCGAGTGCCGTCAACGCGTTGAGCGCCTACTACCCGGATTCCCTCGACCCGCTGGACAAGGCGCAGGTCGAGCTCTCCTCGATCCGGCTGCTGGCCAAGCTGCCCACCATCGCGGCGTACGCCTACAAGAAGTCCGAGGGGCAGCCGTTCCTGTACCCGGACAACTCGCTGTCGCTGGTGGAGAACTTCCTGCGGATGACGTTCGGGGTGCCGGCCGAGCCGTACGTGCTGGATCCCGAGATCGTCCGCGCCCTGGACATGCTGTTCATCCTGCATGCCGATCATGAGCAGAACTGCTCGACATCCACGGTCCGGTTGGTGGGCTCTTCCCAGGCCAACCTGTTCACGTCGATCTCCGGCGGGATCAACGCGCTGTGGGGGCCGCTGCACGGCGGCGCGAACCAGGCGGTGCTGGAGATGCTCGAGAAGATCCGTGCCGGCGACGACGACGTCAAGACGTTCGTCCGCCGGGTCAAGGATCGCGAGGACGGCGTGAAGCTGATGGGCTTCGGCCACCGCGTCTACAAGAACTATGACCCGCGGGCGCGCATCGTCAAGGAGCAGGCCGACAAGATCCTCAGCAAGCTCGGCGGCGACGACCAGCTGCTCGACATCGCCAAGGAACTCGAGGAGATCGCGCTCACCGACGACTTCTTCGTCGAGCGCAAGCTGTACCCGAATGTGGACTACTACACCGGCGTGATCTACCGCGCGATGGGCTTCCCGACGCGGATGTTCACCGTGCTGTTCGCACTCGGCCGGCTGCCCGGGTGGATCGCCCACTGGCGTGAGATGCATTCCGAACCGGGCAAGATCGGCCGGCCGCGGCAGGTCTACACCGGATACACCGAGCGCGACTACGCCGCCATCGGCGCCCGCTGACCCCAACCCCAAACCACGCCGAAACGCACGTTTCGGCGGGGTTTGTTCGAGTCGCGGCCGCCATTTCGCTGGTTTCGGGGTGAGAGCACTTGCCAACGCAACTGTTGTAGATTAACAATAGTTGTATGAATGCAGCTGTTGACCAACCGACGCGCGGGCGCAAGCTCGTCATCCTCGCGTCGT
Source organism: Mycobacterium sp. (assembly GCF_046330795.1). GTDB lineage: Bacteria > Actinomycetota > Actinomycetes > Mycobacteriales > Mycobacteriaceae > Mycobacterium. The sequence goes on from NZ_JAXLSA010000002.1 coordinate 38,564, forward strand.
GTTGTCTGAGTCTGCTCATCGTCACGATGGACATGACCATCGTGAACGTCGCGATCCCGTCGATCCGCGCCGAGTTCGGCGCCACCGGTCCGCAGCTGCAATGGGTGATCGACATCTACACCCTGGTCCTGGCCTCGCTGCTGTTGCTCGCGGGCGCGGCGGGCGACCGGTGGGGCCGGCGCAGTGTGTTCCAGACAGGGTTGGTCGTCTTCGCCGCGGGGTCGTTGCTGTGCAGCGTGGCGCCCAGCATCGGGATGCTCATCGCCGCCCGGTTCGTCCAGGCGATCGGCGGCTCGATGCTCAACCCGGTCGCGATGTCGATCATCACCCAGGTGTTCACCGACCGCGTCGAACGTGCCCGCGCGATCGGTGTCTGGGGGGCCGTGGTCGGGATCTCGATGTCGTTGGGGCCCATCATCGGCGGCGCCCTCATCCAGTACGTCGGTTGGCGGTCGGTGTTCTGGGTCAACCTGCCCATCTGCGCCCTGGCGGTCGTGCTGACGGCACTGTTCGTGCCGCAGAGCCGCTCGCAGTATGCGCGGTCCTTCGACCCGCTGGGTCAATTGCTGGGTATGGCAACCCTTTTCGGTCTGGTCTTCGTGCTGATCGAGGCGCCGACGAAGGGCTGGACCGATCCGGCGATGCTGACGACCATCGCACTGGCCGCGACCGCCTTCGTCGTATTCCTGCGTCATGAGTCGCGGCGCGACGACCCGTTCATCGACCTCAGGTTCTTCCGCAGCATCCCCTTCGCCTCGGCCACGGCGATCGCGGTCTGCGCGTTCGCGGCCTACGGCGCCTTCCTGTTCATGATGTCGCTGTACCTGCAGGGCTACCGCGGATATTCGGCGATGCACACCGGTCTGTTGTATCTGCCGCTGGCGATCGGCGCCCTGGTGTTCTCGCCGCTGTCGGGACGTCTGGTCGGCCGGTACGGGTCACGCCCGTCGCTGGTGTCCGCCGGAGTGCTGCTGACCGCTGCGACCATCCTGATGTCGTTGATGGGCGCCGACACCCCTGTCTGGCAGCTGATCGTCACCTTCGCGATCTTCGGGATCGGCTTCTCGATGGTCAACGCACCCGTCACCACTACCGCGGTCAGCGGAATGCCGTTGGACCGGGCGGGTGCGGCATCGGCGGTGGCATCCACCAGCCGGCAGGTGGGCGTCAGTCTTGGTGTGGCACTGTGCGGTTCGATGGCCGCATCGGCCATCGCGACACCCGACTCGTCATTCGTGGCCGACGCGCGGCCGTTGTGGATCGTGTGTGCGGCGCTGGGCCTGCTGGTACTCGGCCTGGGTCTGTACTCGACCACGCCGCGGGCGCTACGCTCCGCAGAACGATTGGCGCCATTGATCGGTCACCCGGGGAGGGATCATGCCGACGTCCACGCGTAACCGGCTCGCCGACACGGTGTGGGCCGACCTGACCCGCATCGTGCTGGACAACAAGGACACCTGGCGGCGCGCGGCCGTCGCGGCAGCCGGACTGCCGTTCAGCCGGATCCGGATCCTGCTGCGGCTGGCACGAAATCCCATGACGGTCAAAGAGGTTGCCCTGGCGGCCACGATCGACGCCCCGGCCGCGACGGTCGCCGTCAATGATCTCGAGGACCGCGGTCTGGTGGTGCGCGAGGTCGATCCCAACAACCGGCGGAGCAAACTGGTCTCCCTGACCGACGCCGGCCGTGCGCTGGTGAACACGGTGCGGGCCATTGACGATCCGGCCCCGGCCGCCCTGGCCGGGCTCGCCGACGACGACCTGGCCGTCCTGGCCGCGCTGGTCGCCAAGATCATGGCGGCCGAGAGTTAGGTTTTCGCCAGGACCGCCATCGCCGCATTGTGGCCGCCGATCCCCGAGACTGCGCCACCACGGCGAGAACCGGATCCGCACAACAGGATTCGCTCGTGCTCGGTCTGCACGCCCCATCGCTGAGCGGGGGTGTCCAGGGGCGTTCCCGCCTCGGCGAAAGGCCATTGCAGGGCGCCGTGAAAGATGTTCCCCGCCGTCATGCGCAGGGTGTTCTCCAGGTCCAGGGTGGTCTTCGCCTCCACGCATGGCGTGCCGTCGGCGTCGTGCAGAATGACATCTCGGATGGGTTCGGCCAGAACGGAATCCAACGACCCGAGCACGGCGTCGGTGAGCGCCCCCCGCATCCGGTCGTGATCGCCGTCCGACACCAGGGCATGGGGGGTGTGCAGTCCGAACACGGTGAGGGTCTGCGCGCCGGCGGCGCGCAGCTGCGGCGACAGGATGCTCGGGTCGGCCAGTGAATGGCAGTAGATCTCGCACGGTAGCGGCGACGGGATCCGGCCCGCGAGGGCCTGCGCGTGGGCGTGGTCCAGCTGGGTCAGCGTCTCGTTGATGTGGAACGTGCCGCCGAATGCCTGCTCCGGCGTGACCGCGCCGTCGCGCAGCCGGGGGAGCCTGCGCAGCATCAGATTGACCTTGATCTGCGCGCCCTGGACGAATGGCGGGGCCGATTCGCCGAGCAGTTCGGCCAGCACCACCGGTGTGACGCCCGCCAGCACCGTCCGCGCGCGGAGCCGGTGTTCGTCGTCGCCGTGGCGGTATGACACCTCGCCGTCGGGTGTTATCGCGAAAACGTCTGTCCCGGTCTGGATCTCGGCGCCGTGTCGGCGCGCCGCCGCGGCCAGTCCGGTGGTCAGGGCGCCCATGCCGCCGACCGGTACGTCCCAGTCCCCGGTGCCGTTGCCGAGCAGGTGGTAGAGGAAGCAGATGTTCTGGCGCAGCGATTCGTCGTCGGTGCGGGCGAACGTCCCGATCAACGCGTCGGTGGCCAGCACGCCGCGCACCAGATCGTGGTCGACGGCTGCGTTGATCGCGGCACCGATCGGGGTCTCGACGATGTCCGCCCAGGCGTCGGCGGCGTCGGCACCCCCACCGGCGAGCACTCGCGCCCGCGCCTGGGTGCGGGTGGGCAACGGTTCGGTCAGGCTGGGCCACAACGCTTCTGTGACCAGCCGGGTCCGCCGGTAGAAGTCGGCGAACCCGTCGGCGTCGGCCTGCGCACCGATGGCGTCGAAGGTCGACCGCGGCCCGATCAGTAGTCCGGTCCGGCCTGCGGTCGACGGATCCGGTGTGTACGAAGAATACCGGCGTCGCACCAGCTCGAGCGGAACCCCGAGGTCGTCGAGGATCCGCCGGGGGAACAGGCTGACCAGGTACGAGTACCGCGACAAGCGCGCCGCCACACCGGAAAACGCCTCGGCCGATACCGCCGCGCCGCCGACGTGATCCTGCCGTTCGAGCAGTCGGACGCGCAGCCCGGCGCGGGCCAGATACGCGGCGGCCACCAGACCGTTGTGACCGCCGCCGACCACGGCGACGTCGACGTCATCGCTGGGGAGCATGGCGCCAGTCTGCCCGAGTGTGCGCGTCCTGCCGCGGGGTTTTGCGCGCACGGCACCACGGGTCGGTGCCGTCGATTAGCCTCGCCCTGTGACGACAAAACCTGAGATCGAATTCCCCGACGGCCCGGCGCCCGATGCCCTCGTGATCGAGGACGTAGTGGTGGGCGACGGCGCCGAAGCGGTACCCGGCGGCACCGTCACGGTGCATTACGTCGGAGTCGAGTACGACACCGGAGAAGAGTTCGACAGTTCTTGGAATCGAGGCGAATCGATCGAGTTCCCGCTCCGCGGCCTGATCCAGGGTTGGCAGGATGGAATTCCCGGAATGCGGGTGGGGGGCCGCAGGAAACTCACCATTCCGCCCGCGCAGGCATATGGACCCGCCGGTTCCGGACACCGTTTGTCGGGGAAGACGCTGATCTTCGTAATCGATTTGCTCGGTGTGCGTTAGCGCGTAATGCCCCCGCTGGGCGGTTCTGGCAAATGTCGTGTTGGTGGCACAACCCGGCCCGACCACCGCGCAACTGTTCTAGGCTCGACATGTTCGCAAGATCGATTGAAATCGATCATCACATGGAGGATTCATGCCGGGTTCTGATGAAACTCGCACAATTACGGGATGGCGGCCGGCCAGTAGGTACTACCGGCGTCGGCTGGGCCTGGTCTGGTTGCTCGCGCTGCTGGCGATCCCGCTGCTGCTGGGCCTGTTGGGCTGGGGAGTGCTCGACAAGGGCAAGAAGGACGTCGATCTGACGCTGCCGACGGTCAGCCCGACCGTGACGGTGCCGGACGTGACGGCGCCGAACGTCAACGTGCCCAACCTTTCCTGGGGCGCGCTGTCCGTGCTGCGCAACGGTAACGACCTCACCTTGACCGGTGTGCTGCCGAGCGACGCCGCCAAGACGGCGTTCCTCGATGCCATCAAGGGCCTGTTCGGGCCGTCGGTCAACGTGATCGACAACCTGACGGTCCGCGACGGCGCCAGCGTCCCGGATCTGTCGGGTATCGCCGCCGCGCTCAAGCCGGATGTCGACATCCCCGACTTCGCGTGGAAGGTCGAGGGTGACACCATCACGCTGACGGGCACCGCGCCGTCCGAGGACGTCAAGGCCGCGGCCGAGGCCGCCGCCAAGACCGCGTGGCCGGACGCCAAGATCGACAACCAGATCGTGGTCGCCGGCGCGAGCCCGACGCCGGCTCCGGCTCCGAACCGGTGCGCCGATGTTCAGGCCGACATCAACAGCATCCTGAAGACGCCGATCAACTTCGTCACCGACGGGTACGCCGTGGCCGACAGCTCACAGCAGATGCTGAGCCAGATCGCGGCCAAGATCAAGGATTGCCCCGACGCGAAGGTTGCGGTCAAGGGCTTCACCGACAACACGGGCAACGACGCGATCAACCAGCCGCTCAGTGAGAGCCGTGCGAAAGCCGTTGCGGATGTTCTGGTTTCGCAGGGCATCGCCGCCGGCAATGTCACCTCGCAGGGGTTCGGCTCGGCCAACCCGGTCGCGAGCAATGACACGCCGGAGGGCAAGGCTCAGAACCGTCGCGTCGAGATCGCAGTGAGCTAAGGAGAATTCGACATGGCATTTCTCGCCCAATGGTTGTGGTACCTGCTGGCATTCGTCGTGGGGTCCGCGGTCGCATGGATCATCACAATGGTTTCCATCAAGCGGACATCCGAAGAAGAGGCCATCGCCGACCTCCCCGGCTCGCGTGAGATTGGAGCTCGATGATGCATGACGTGAACTGGTGGCTGATGGCACTGGCGTTCCTGCTGGGCCTGGTGCTGACGTTCCTCCTCATGATCGGTCGCGTCACCCGTGAGGTACCGATCTACGCGGCCCTGGGCCGCGGGCCCAAGGTGGACGTGAAGGCGCCGGCCGTGGACGTCAAGAAGCCGGCGGTGGACGTGAAAGCGCCCGACGTCGACGTGAAGAAGGGCGCACCGGTGGCAGCCGCCGCTGCCGCCGCCCCCGTGGTGGCCAAGGTCATCAAGGACGAGCCCTACGGCGCCGGCTCGGTGCGGTTCGCCAAGTCGGTGGCTCCGCCGCGCGCGGAGTACCTCGTGAAGGGCGACGAGGACACCATGCGGTACTTCACCGTGGAGAGCCCGGACTACGAGAAGGTCGGCGCCGAGGTGTGGTTCAAGGACACCGACTCCGCCGAGCGGGCCGGCTTCCTGCGCTGGGATGCGGTTGCCAAGGGTGCCGCTGCGACGGCGGCCGCGGCCACGGGGGCGGCCACGGCGGCCACGGTGGCGTCGGTCGCGGGTTCCGAGGACGGCCCCTACGGTGCGGGGTCGGCCAGGTCCGGCGAAGGCGGTGTGGGTCCGGCAGGGTGGCTGATCAAGGGCAACGAGGATTCGGGGCTCTATCACACCCCGGCCAGTCCGTCCTACGAGGTGACCATCGCCGAGCTCTGGTTCGTCGACGAGGCCACCGCCGAGGCGGCCGGTTTCAAGAAGTACAAGTAGCAGCCGCGTCGGAACGCCGGTCGTGCATCGCACGGCCGGCGTTCTGCGTTGCGGTGCCGACCGAGTGTCAATCCCAGATCTGTTCAACGCGTGCTGCGAGATCTACTCGCACATCGTGTCGGTGCAGGCTGAGCAGATCGGGGTGGGGGTGGGTCCGAAACTTATTGCGTGCGTAGAACGAAACCAACCCCGCGGACGGTGTGCAGTAGCCGAGGGGCGCCGCCCGCCTCCAGCTTGCGGCGCAGGTATCCGATGAACACGTCGACCACGTTGGTGTCGGCGGCGAAGTCGTAGCCCCACACCAGCTCGAGCAGCTGCGCACGTGACAGCACGGCCGTCTTGTGCTCGGCGAGCACGGCCAGCAGGTCGAACTCGCGCTTGGTCAGGTCGACGTCGACGCCGTTGACGCGGGCGCGCCGGCCCGGAATGTCGACCTCGAGCGGCCCGACGGTGATGGTCTCCGACGAGAACGTCGCCGTCGCGCCGCGTCGTCGCAGCAGCGCCTTGACCCGCGCCACCAACTCGGCCAGGACGAACGGCTTGACCAGATAGTCGTCGGCGCCCGCTTCCAGCCCGGCGACGCGGTCGTCGACCGAGGACCGGGCCGAGAGCACACAGACCGGCACATCGTTGTCCATCGCGCGCAGCGCGGTCACCACGCTGACCCCGTCCAGGACGGGCATGTTGATGTCGAGCACGATGGCGTCCGGACGGGTCTCGGTGGCGCTGCGCAGTGCCTCGGCGCCGTCCACGGCGGTGGTCACGTCGAAGCCGGACAGTCGCAGCCCACGCTCCAGCGAGGCGAGTACGTCGGGATCGTCATCGACCACGAGCACCCGGGTCGATCCGTTGGCACTGTCCATGGAGCCATCTTGCCTGATCGACACCCGTTGACGCGGGAGGCGCGAGTCACGGCACTTTCGGCTGCGGGCCCTGATCCTCTCGCTCCTTCGCGGCCGCATCGTCGACTCGACCACGGGGACGGCACGGTGCTAGCGTCCGTGGTTTGTGCAGCCCAATACGCCGCAGCTCATCGTGGAACCCGACGACGGGGTGGCCCCCGTCCTGAAGTTCATCCTGGGGGCGCAGCGCTCGGTGCTGATGAAGCAGTTCACGTTCACCGAAGCGAGCGTGGTCGATGCCGTGATCGACCGCCACCGGGCCGGCGTCGACGTTCGCGTCATGCTCAACCCCGCCCGGTCCGGCGGTGACCGCGCCAACGACGAGACGTTCGCCCGACTGTCCGACGCCGGGGTCAACGTCGCCTGGTCGAACCCGAAATTCTATGTGACCCACGAGAAGTCGATCGTCGTCGACGGCAGTTCGGCGCTGGTCGCCACGTTCAACCTGTGCGAGAAGTACTTCACGCTGACCCGCGATTACGGCGTCATCACCCATGAGCCGCATCACGTCGCGCAGATCGTCGAGGTGTTCGAGGCCGACTGGGCGCAGGGGGACTGGCAGCCCCACGCCTACCAGGGTCTGCTGTGGAGCAACTCGAATTCGCGTTACCACATGGCGCAGTTCATCGATTCGGCCCAGCACCGCCTCGATGTGCAGCACCCCAAGTACGTCGACGTGGCGATTCTGGACCGCATCGCCGAAGCCGCCGAGCGGGGGGTGAAGGTGCACGTGCTCTGCGGGGGAAAGCACGGCATCAGCGACTGGGATGTCCTGGACACCTTCGCCTCGCTGCGCACCCTGCGCCGGCTCGGGGTCAAGGTCCACAAGCAGAAGAACCTACGGCTGCACGCCAAACTGTTGATCGCCGACAGCGCGCGGGCCCTGGTGGGTTCGATGAACATCGACCGCAGCGCCTTCGATCTGCGCCGCGAGCTGGGTATCACGCTCGACGACCCGGGGATCGTCGCGCGGTTGAAGCAGGTGTTCGACTCCGACTGGGAGATGTCGCACCACTACGAACCCCCGGACCCGCTGGACCCCTCCAAGCACACCGAGAACGATTTCCCGCACGATCCCGAACTCGTCCATGAGTGAACCCATCCCGCGCGTCTCGTTGTTCGAGCTGGCGCTGACGTTCAACCACATTGCCCTGGCCTCGTTCGGCGGCGGGCTGTCGGCCTGGTCGCGCGAGGTGATCGTGGTGGAGAAGCACTGGATGGGCGAGGAGGAGTTCCTCTCGGCCATGACGATGTGCCGAATCCTGCCCGGCGCCAACCAGATCAACATGGCGGTGTTCACCGGGACCAAGATGCGCGGCGGCCCCGGCGCGGTGGTCGCCGTCCTCGGACTGTGCTGTGTGCCGGTGCTGCTGATGCTGACGGCGGCCTTCTTCTACTTCCGATTCAAGGAGGTGCCGGCGGTCAAGGGGGTGCTGCACGGCGCGTCGACGGCCGCAGTGGCGCTCACCGTGGCGATGGTGATCAAGACCGGGCAGAAATGCCTGACCGGGCTGGTGCCGGTGGCATTGTGCGCGGCCGCGTTCGTGCTCAACGGTGTGCTGCGCTGGCCCCTGCTGCTGACCCTGGCGCTGCTCGCCCCGCTGTGTCTGATCTGGGCCTGGCCCCGGCGCCGGAGCGCCCCCGCGTGAGCACCTATCTGCAGCTGGCGGGTCTGTTCGGAATGTTGTCGCTGCTGTCGATCGGCGGCGGCAACGTGGTGCTTCCCGAGATGCATCTGCGTGCGGTCAACGACCACCACTGGGTCAGCAGCGGGCAGTTCGCCGATCTGTTCTCCATCTCGCAGTCGGCGCCCGGGCCGAGCATCCTGATCGTGACGCTGGTGGGCTATGGCGCCGGCTTGCACCTGGGCGGGGTGCAATGGGCGATCCTCGGCGGTCTGGTGGCCACCCTGTCGATGATCCTGCCGGCCATGTCGCTGACCTACGTCATCACGCTGTTCTGGCAGAAGGCCGAGCAGTCCCGGTGGCGGATCGCGGTGGAGAAGGGTCTGCCGCCGCTGACCGTCGGCCTGATCATGGCGACCGCCCTGGTGATGAGCCGCGCCGCCGATCACGATTGGCGGGCCTATCTGGTGACCGCCATCTGCACCGTCATCTTCGTGCGGACCTCGCTCAATCCGCTGTATCTGGTCGCCGCCGCCGGCCTGCTCGGCTACTTCGGCATCATCTGATCGTCCCCCCACCCCTGCCGAAAGTGCGTGTCGGTCCGCCGACACGCCGTCCGGGACGGGATTCCATGCACGCTCGTCGAGCCGATCACCGATTGCCCGGCATGCGAACATCGGAATGAGGGTATGGAGCGCCTTGTTGTCCCTCGCGGATGAAATCGAACCGGACGGCAGGTGAATGGGATGCACGGTGAATCGCGGCGGTCCGCGATCGCCGCACCCCCGCCGCATCCCCGCGGATGGTCCGATCTGGCGCGGCTGCTGCCCTATCTGTTGCCGTACCGGACCCGCTGGATCGCGATGATCGTCGCCGCCATCCTGAGTGTGTTGGCCACCATCGGCATTCCGCTGATGACCAAGGCCGTCATCGACGGACCGGTCCGCCACCAGGACCAGCGGGGTCTGTGGGTGCTGGGCACCGCGGCCCTGGCCATCGGCGTCGCTGAGGCGGTGTTGTGGTTCATCCGGCGCTGGCTGGTGGCCCGCTCGACGATGGGCGTCGAGGCCGACATCCGCAAGGACCTCTATGCGCGACTGCAGATCCTGCCGATGTCCTTCCACGGCCGGTGGCAGTCGGGTCAGCTGCTCTCCCGGGTGATGAACGACCTCGCCACCATTCGCCGCTTGCTGTCCTTCGGCCTGATCTTCCTGGTGCTCAACGGGATTCAGATCACTATTGTCACCGCGATCCTGCTCGTCATGTACTGGCCGCTCGGCGTGGTGGTGTTGCTGTCCGTGCTGCCGATCACCATGACGGTGCTGCACTTCGAGCGTGAGTTCACCCGGCTGTCCCGGCAGGCGCAGGACCGGTCGGGGGTGGTGGCCACCCATGTCGAGGAGGCGGCGCTGGGGGTTCGGGTGGTCAAGTCCTTCGGCCGCGAGGATTACGTCTTCGACCGGTTCGACCAGCAGGTGACCGACCTGTACGACATCCAGGTCCGCAAGGTCGCCGTGTCCGCGCGGTTCTGGACCCTGTTGGAGGTCATCCCGAATCTCACCCTCATCGTGGTGCTCGGATTCGGCGCCTACGCGGCGGGGCAGGGGCTGGTCACGATGGGCACCCTCGTCGCGTTCATCACGATGATGTTGTCGCTGGTGTGGCCGATCGCGTCGCTGGGGTTCCTGCTGTCGATGACCCAGGAGTCGATGACGGCGGCCAACCGGGTCGCCGAGATCTTCGACGCACCGGTGGAGATCACCGACGGCCCGCGCACCGAGACGCCCCGCGGCGGGCGTCTCGAACTGGTCGACGTCGGGTTCCGGTTCGGATCCCAGGATGACGGGAACGACGATGCCAATTGGGCGCTGCGGCAGGTGAATCTGACCATCGAACCGGGGGAGACGGTCGCACTCGTCGGGGCAACCGGATCGGGCAAGTCGGTGCTGACCGCGCTGCTCTCACGACTCTACGACGTCACCGAGGGCGCCATCCGCATCGACGGCACGGACATCCGCGACCTGACGCTGTCGGCGTTGCGGGCCGCGGTGGCAACCGCGTTCGAGGACCCGGCGTTGTTCTCGATGTCAGTGGCCGAGAATCTGCGGCTGGGCCGCTCGGACGCGTCCGACGACGACGTCGCCGCCGCCATCGACATTGCCGCGGCCGGATTCGTGTACGACCTGCCGTTCGGGCTGGACACCCGCATCGGCGAACAGGGCATGAGTCTGTCGGGCGGTCAGCGCCAACGACTTTCGCTGGCGCGGGCCATCGTCGCCGACCCCGCGATCCTGGTACTCGACGACACGCTGTCCGCGCTGGACGTGCACACCGAGGCGGCCGTCACCGACGCGCTGCGCACTGCGCTGCACGGGGTCACCGGCGTCGTCGTCGCGCACCGGGCGTCCACGGTGCTGCTGGCCGACCGGGTCGCCCTGCTCGAGCACGGCACCATCACGCACGTCGGCACCCACGCCGAGTTGCTGGCCACCGTGCCGCGCTACCGGTACCTGCTCTCCGCGGACGACGAACTCGACGACGGGTGTGAACGCAACGAACCGTGGCAGGCCGACGAGGCCTGGCAGCGGGCACGACGGGAGGAGGTGATGGAGGATGACGAGTACCGACTGGCGCGGGCGCCTCGACGAGATTCCCGATGACGTTCCCGCCGAGGACCTGCCGGTGGACGAGGCGTTGCCGCGCCGCCGCGAGGCCCGGCAGCTGCTGACCTCCCTGCTGTTGCCGCACCGCTCGGCGGTCATTCTGCTGGCCGTCGTGGTGGTGCTGGAAAATGTTGCCCGCCTGAGTGTTCCGATCCTGGTTCAGCGTGGCATCGACCACGGAATTCCGCCCATCGCGGCGAGTGGTTCGACGCGCGAGCTGCTGGTGATCGTCGGGATCCTGTGTGTGGTGGTGGCCGTTCAGGCCACCAGTCGACTGTTCTTCCTGCGCCGCTCCGGCCAGGTCGGCCAGACGGTGCTCCTCGAGTTGCGGCGCAGGGTGTTCCGGCATTTCGGCCGCCTCGACATCGCGTTCCACGATCGCTACACCTCGGGCCGGGTGGTCAGTCGCTCCACCAACGACGTCGAGGCGATCCAGGAAATGCTGGAGACCGGTTTCGACAGTCTGATCACGGCGGTGCTGACGTTGTTCGGTACGGCAGCGCTGCTGATCTACCTGGACTGGCGGCTCGGCCTGATGTGCCTGGTGGCCTTCCCGATCCTCGTCGCGCTGGCGGCGTGGTTCCGCGCCGAGTCGGCCAGGACCTACCGGGAGGTGCGCGACAGCGCCGCGCTGGTGATCGTCCAGTTCGTCGAGACGATGACGGGGATCAAGGCGGTGCAGGCCTACCGGCGCGAGCCGCGCAATCAGGAGATCTTCGATTCCGTCGCCGACCGTTATCGCAATATCAACGAGAAGACCTTCAAGCTGCTCGCCGTCTTCATGCCGGGCGTCAAGCTGGTCGGCAACGTCACCACCGGTGCGGTGCTGCTCTACGGCGGCTACCGCGTGCTGCACGGCGAGATGACCATCGGCACCCTGGCCGCGTTCCTGCTCTATCTGCGGATGTTCTTCGAGCCGATGCAGGAGATCACCCAGTTCTTCAACACTTTTCAGTCGGCGTCGTCGGCGCTGGAGAAGCTGGCCGGGGTGCTGGCGGTCCGGCCGGCGATCGCGGACCCGCAGCGTCCTGTCCCGCCCGCCGAACCCGTTCGGGGAGCGCTGAGCTTGCAGGACGTCACCTTCGGCTATGTGCCCGACCGGGTCGTCCTGCCGGGGCTCGATCTGGAGATCCCGGGCGGGCAGACGGTCGCGCTCGTCGGCACCACCGGGGCCGGCAAGACCACCATCGCCAAGCTCATCGCCCGGTTCTACGACCCGCTCTCGGGGGTGGTGCGCCTCGACGGCGTGGATGTCCGGACGCTGGCCCAGGCCGATCTGCGCCGACGGGTGGTGATGGTGACGCAGGAGAACTTCATGTTCGACGGAACCGTCGCCGACAACATCCGGTTCGGGTGTCCCGACGCCACCGACGCGCAGATCCGGGCCGCAGCGAAAGCCGTCGGCGCCGACGGGTTCATCGACGCGCTGCCCGACGGGTACGACACCGATGTGGCCAAGCGCGGCAGTCGGCTGTCCGCGGGACAGCGTCAGCTCGTGGCGTTCGCGCGGGCCTTTCTGGCCGATCCGGCGGTGCTGATCCTCGACGAGGCGACGTCGTCGCTGGACATCCCGAGCGAGCGGATGGTGCAGCGCGCCCTGAAGACGGTGCTGGCCAACCGCACCGCGCTGGTGATCGCGCACCGGCTCTCGACGGTCGAGATCGCCGACCGGGTGCTGGTGCTCGAACACGGCCGCATCGTGGAGGACGGTCCGCCGGCCGACCTCATTTCGGGCGACGGGCAGTACGCCGCCCTGCACGAGGCCTGGCTGCGGTCCCTGGCCTAACGGGGATTTCGGTCCAATGGCCGTCGCTCGCCGACGGTTGCTGCACCGAAATCACCTGGAGTTCTACAATCGGCCAATGCTCGAGCAGCGTTCACGCCTGCAGCTCCTGGTCGAACTGCGCCGCCTGGATCAGGAGCACACCGGCGCCCCGATCGGCCCCGCGTTCGATGAGCTGATGGAGCGGTATTCGTACGGCGAGCTCCAGGTGATCGCCGACTTCCTGGCCGCCGACACCGACCGGCTGAGAGGGACTTCGGTGCGCTGACCGTCGCTGGGCGACGGTTATTGCACCGAAATCACCCGGGCGGCAGCCCGAGGCGCCGGTAGCGCTGCAGCCGGGCCGTCATCCGCCCCTCGTCGGGGGTTGACCGGAGCGCGGCCACCTCCGCGGCGATCACCCCGGCGAGCCGTTGACAGAACTCGACCGGCTCGTCGGCGGCGTCGGGATTCTCGGGCACGATCACGTCGACGATCCCGTTGCGGAGCAGGTCGGCCGATCGAACTCCTTGTGCCGCAGCGAGTTCCGGTGCGTGGTCGGTGTCGCGGAAGACGATCGCGCTGGCGCCCTCCGGTGGCAGCGGGGCCAGCCAGCCGTGCAGCGCGGCCAGCACCCGGTCGGCGGGCACCATCGCGAGTGCCGGGCCGCCGCTGCCCTGACCGAGCAGCACCGAGACCGTGGGGACGTCCAGGGTGACCAGATCGGAAAGGCACCGCGCGATCTCGCCGGCCAGGCCGCCCTCCTCGGCCTCCTCCGAGAGCGCCGGCCCGGCGGTGTCGATCACCAGCACCAGCGGCAGCCGCAATCCCGCGGCCAGGGCCATCCCGCGGCGGGCCTCCCGCAGCGCGCCGGGACCGACCAGTCCGCCGCTTTCGTTGTCGGCGGGCCTCGTGCTCGCGGAACCCCACCGCTCGCCGAACCCGCCGGTTTGGCGGCGCTGGCCGAGCAGCACCAGGGGCTGGCCACCGAATCGGGCCAGGGCCAACAGGGTGGTGGCGGCCTCGCCCTCGCCCGTACCCGACAACAGGACGCGTTCGCTGGCGCCGTGGCGCAATAGTTCGGCGACGCCGGGACGGTCGGGACGGCGTGACGCCTCGACCGACACCCAGGCGGGGACGTCGGCCACGGCCTCGGCGGGTGGCAGCGCCGGCGGCTCCCCGGGTGGATCGGCCACCACCCGCAACGCCCAGTCCAGGGTGGGCCGCAGCTGGTCGAGGGCCACCACGCCGTCGATCACGCCGTGGTGTCGGAGGTTCTCGGCGGTCTGCACGCCGGGTGGGAACGGCCGCCCGTAGAGCTGTTCGTAGACCCGCGGTCCGAGGAAGCCGACCAGCGCGCCCGGTTCGGCCACGGTGATATGCCCCAGCGACCCCCAGGAGGCGAACACGCCGCCGGTGGTCGGATGTCGCAAATAGACCAGGTAGGGCAGGTGGGCCCGCTTGTGCAGGGTGACGGCAGCGGCGATCTTGACCATCTGCAGGAACGCCACCGTCCCCTCCTGCATCCGGGTCCCGCCGGAGCTGGGGGAGGCCAACAGCGGAAGACCTTCCGCGGTAGCCCTCTCAATGGCCGCGGTGACGCGTTCGGCGGCGGCGACGCCGATCGATCCGGCCAGGAAGTCGAATTCGCAGGCGACGACGGCCACCGGCCGGCCCGCCACGGTGCCCGCGCCCGTGAGCACGGACTCATCCAGGCCGGTTTTCTCCCGTGCCTCAGCAAGTTCCGCGGCGTATTGCGGGGACGGCTCGACATCGATCGGAGCGGCGTCCCAGCTGACGAACGATCCGGGATCCAGGATGGTGTCGCGCAGCTGGGCAGCGCTGATCCGGCTCACCTGATGAAGCGTAGCCAGCCGCGGTTCGCCGAGCGCTCAATCACGTACGTTCTGACCTGCGGTTCACGTACCTCACTGAGCGCTCGGCGGTGGAGTTACTAAGGTGGCGGAATGATCGGTATCACCCGCAATGGCCCTGTCATGACCATCGAGATGCAGCGTGCCGACCGCCGCAACGCGCTGAACGTCGAGCTCGTCGACGGCCTCCGCGAAACCATCGAGCATGCCGCCGAGCAGGACGTGCGGGCCATCGTGCTCACGGGTGCGGGGCCGGTGTTCAGTTCCGGTGCGGATCTCACCGATGCCGCCGGGATGGCGGAGAAGCTGCCGGACAAGGCGCTGGCGCTCAACCTGGCGATCGACCGGGCCCCGGCCCCGGTGATCGGCGCGATCAACGGGCCGGCGATCGGCGCCGGCGTGATCCTGGCGATGATCTGCGATCTGCGGGTGGTTTCCCCGGATGCCTACTTCCAGTTCCCGGTTGCCAAATATGGTCTGGCACTGGATAACTGGAGTATCCGGCGGCTCACGTCGCTGGTCGGCGCCGGCCGGGCCCGTGGCATGCTGCTGGCCGCCGAGCGGCTGAGCTCCGAGACCGCGTTGCACACCGGGATGGCGAACCGGATCGGCGATCTGGTGGATGCGCAGGCCTGGGCCGCCGAGATCGCCGGTTACGCGCCGCTGGCCCTGCAGCACGCCAAGCGGGTGCTCAACGACGACGGCGCTTACGAGGAGTCGCGGCCCGAGCACAAGGCGATGTTCGACCGCGCCTGGAGCAGTCACGACGTCGTCGAGGCCCAGGTCGCGCGCATCGAGAAACGCGCGCCGATCTTCCAGGGCGCCTAGGGCGCCCCGTGATCAGGCAGGTGATGCGGCTCGCCGGCGGCGGTGCGGCGCTGGCTGCCGGCGGGTGGGTCCTGCGGGCCGCGCACGGCGCGCCGGTGGCACTGGGCGCCGACGCCGACGCGATCGAGGCGGCCGCCGGGGATTCCCCGAATTTCCGGGACGGTGTCTTCGTCAACCTCGAGTCCTCGTCGTCGATCAGTCTGAGCGCCGAGGAACGCCGCATGCTGCTGCGTGACCTGGTGCTGGGGCGTGACACTGCGCGGCCGTCGGCGCCGATCCCGTTGGCGCGCCCCGACTTCACGGGGCCGGCCGTCGATCTGGGTGTCACCTGGTTCGGGCATTCCAGTGTCCTGATCGAGATCGACGGTTACCGGGTGCTCGCCGATCCGGTGTGGAGCGAGCGCTGTTCGCCGTCGCACACCGTCGGCCCGCAGCGCCTGCACCCGGTGCCGGCCGAACTCGACGCGTTGCCGGCGCTGGACGCCGTGATCATCAGCCACGACCATTACGACCACCTCGACGTCGACACCATCTGGTCGCTGGCCCGCACGCAGCGGTGCCGGTTCTTCGTGCCGCTGGGCGTGGGCGCGCACCTACGGCACTGGGGCATCGCCCCGGAACGTGTCGTCGAGCTGGACTGGGAGGCCGAGGCGCGGGTCGGCGACCTGCGCATCGTCTGCACACCGGCGCGCCATTTCTCCGGCCGGTTCCTCACCCGCAACACCACGCTGTGGTCGTCGTGGGCGATGATCGGGCCGCGGCATCGCGCGTTCTTCGGCGGTGACACGGGCTACACCGGTAGTTTCGCCGACATCGGCAATCAGTACGGGCCCTTCGACCTCACCCTGATGCCGGTGGGTGCCTACCACCCCGGCTGGCCGGACATCCACATGAACCCCGAGGAGGCGGTGCGTGCACACCTCGACGTCACCGACGTCGACGCCGGCGTGTTCGTGCCGATTCACTGGGCCACCTTCCGGTTGGCGCCGCACCCGTGGTCCGAACCCGTCGAGCGATTGCTCGCGGCGGCCCGGTCGGCGGGCGTGAAGGTGGCGGTGCCGATGCCCGGCGGTCAGGTCCGGGCGGGATCGACCGGCCCGCAGCCGGGTTCGGCGGAAGACTGGTGGAATCTGTGATTCGAGCCGGGGCGGTGCTGGCAGCCGCCGTTGCGCTGGTGCTCAGTGGATGCGGCCCGGACGAACCGGTTGGACCACCCCCGGCGATCCCCACCTCGCTGGCCGGGCAGTCCCCACAACTGGCGGTGGACAACACGATCGGGCCCGACGCCGTTCAGCACGCGGTCGACAGCATCGACCAGCTGGCGGCCGATCTGATGAGGGCCTCCGGAATCCCGGGGCTGGCCGTGGCCGTCGTTCACGGCGGTAAGACGTTGTACGCCAAGGGTTTCGGTGTCAGGGACATCCGCGCGGGCGACGGCCAGCAGAACCGGGTCGACGCCGACACGGTGTTCCAGCTGGCCTCGCTGTCAAAGCCGTTGGGGGCCACGGTGGTGGCGCACCAGGTCGGTGTCGGGGCGATCGGCTGGGACACCCCGGTGGCGTCGAAACTCCCGTGGTTCCAGCTGTCGAACCCCGACATCACCCGGATGGTCACCATCGGTGACATGTATGCGCATCGCTCCGGACTGCCCGACCACGCGGGCGATCTGCTCGAGGATCTCGGTTACGATCGTCGCTACGTGCTCGATCATCTGCGTGACCTGCCGTTGGATCCGTTTCGAATTTCGTACGCCTACACCAACTTCGGTGTGACGGCAGCGGCCGAGGCGGTGGCCGCCGGCGCGGGCGAGAAGTGGGCGGACCTGTCCGACGAGGTGCTCTACCGGCCGCTGGGGATGGCGTCGACCAGTTCGCGGTTCGCCGACTATGCGGCCCGGTCCGATCGTGCGGTCGGGCACATCCACGTCGACGGACGGTATGAACCGGCGGCCGGGAACACGGTGCGCGACGCCGACGCCCAGTCACCCGCCGGCGGGGTGAGTTCCTCGGTGAACGACATGGCGCGGTGGATGACGATGCTGCTCGGTGACGGCTCCTTCGGCGGCCATCAGATCGTGGACCCCAAGGCGCTGCTGCCGGCGCTGACGCCGCAGATCACCTCCGACCGGGCCTCCGATCCGGCCATGCGCTCGGGCTTCTACGGGTACGGCTTCAATGTGGGCACCAACGCGGCGGGCCGGGTGCAGCTGAGTCATTCCGGCGCATTCGAACTCGGCGCCGGCAGCAACTTCCTCATGATCCCGGCGGCCGACGTCGCGATCGTGGCGCTGACCAACGCGACCCCGAGCGGTGTCGCCGAAGCGCTGACCGCCCAGTTCGCCGATCTGGTTCAGTTCGGCCAGGTCCGCCAGAACTGGTACCAGCTCTACCACGACAACGCCTTCGCCCCGATGGAGCGCCCGGTCGGATCGTTGGCGGGCCGGACGCCACCGGCCAAACCGGTTCCGCCGCAACCGCTCCCGTCCTACGCGGGTACCTATGCGAACCCGTACTGGGGGCCGGCGCGCGTCAGTGAGAGCGGCGGCGGGTTGACGCTGACGCTGGGGCCCAAACTCGTTGCGCCACTGGCCCATTGGGATGGCAACGTGTTCACCTTCTCGATGGTGACCGAGAACTCGCCGCCGGGCAGCATCTCCACGGCGACGTTCGACGGCAACCGGCTGGTCCTGGAGTACTTCGACGCCGACGGCAAGGGGACGTTCACGCGATGACCGCCGCAACCAGCACGGGTCTGTCCGATGCCGAAGTGGCCCAGCGGATCGCGGCCGGCAGGACCAACGATGTCCCCAACCGGGCGTCGCGCACGGTGCAGGAGATCGTCCGGGCCAACGTCTTCACGCGGATCAACGCCATCCTCGGTGTGCTGTTCCTCATCGTGCTGGCCACCGGCTCCCTGATCAACGGGCTGTTCGGGCTGCTCATCATCGCCAACAGCGCCATCGGCATAATCCAGGAGATCCGGGCCAAGGCCACCCTGGACAAGCTGGCGATCGTGGGACAGGCGCGTCCGACGGTGCGCCGGCAGTCGGGGACCGCCGCCCTGCCGGCCAACGAGGTGGTGCTCGACGACATCATCGAACTGGGCCCCGGTGATCAGATCGTGGTCGATGGTGAACTCGTCGAGGAGACCAACATCGAGGTCGACGAATCGCTGCTGACCGGGGAGGCCGATCCGATCGACAAGGACGCCGGCGATCCGGTGATGTCGGGCAGTTTCGTCGTCGCCGGCACCGGCGCCTATCGCGCCACCAAGGTCGGTCGCGAGGCCTACGCCGCCCGGCTGGCCGAGGAGGCCAGCAAGTTCACCCTGGTGGATTCCGAACTGCGTACCGGTGTCAACAAGATCCTCCGGTTCATCACCTACCTGCTGTGGCCGGCGGGCCTGCTGACCATCTACACCCAGCTGTTCACCACGCACGTCGGGTGGCGTGAATCGCTGCTGCGGATGGTCGGTGCGCTGGTGCCGATGGTGCCCGAAGGCCTGGTGCTGATGATGTCGCTGGCCTTCGCCGTCGGGGTCATCCGGCTGGGCCGCCGCCAGTGCCTGGTGAACGAGCTGCCTGCCATCGAGGGTCTGGCCCGGGTGGACGTGGTGTGCGCCGACAAGACCGGCACGCTGACCGAGAACGGCATGCGGCTGTCGAACGTCACCCCGGTGGAGGGTGCCGACGCGGGGGACGGCGGGGTGGACGCCGCCGACGTCCTGGCGTCGCTGGCCGCCGACGACGCCCGGCCCAACGCCAGCATGCAGGCCATCGCCGAGGCGTACGCCACGAAACCCGGCTGGACGGCCACTGCGACGGCCGCGTTCCGATCGGCCACCAAGTGGAGCGGCGCCTCCTATGCGGGGCAGGGCAATTGGGTCATCGGAGCCCCGGATGTGTTGGCACCGGCCGGCTCGCCGGTGGCTGCGCAGGCCGAACAGATCGGCGCCAAGGGCCTGCGGGTGCTGCTGCTGGGTGCCAGCGACCGCCCGGTGGATGCGCCGGATGCCCCGGGCGAGGTGACGCCCGTCGCGCTGGTGGTTCTCGAGCAGCGGGTGCGGCCGGACGCCCAGCAGACATTGGAATACTTTGCCGAACAAAATGTTTCGGTCAAGGTCATCTCGGGGGACAATGCCGTCTCGGTGGGTGCGGTGGCCGGCTCCCTGGGTCTGCACGGCGAGGTGATGGATGCCCGCCGGCTGCCCGGCGAGCCCGCCGCGCTGGCCGACACGATGCAGGAGTACACCGTCTTCGGCCGGGTCCGCCCGGATCAGAAGCGCTCCATGGTGCATGCGCTGCAGGCCCGTGATCACACCGTGGCGATGACCGGCGACGGCGTGAACGACGTCCTGGCGCTCAAGGATGCCGACATCGGTGTGGCCATGGGGTCGGGTAGCCCCGCGGCCCGTTCCGTCGCCCAGATCGTATTGCTGGACAACAAGTTCGCGACCCTGCCCTATGTGGTGGGTGAGGGCCGCCGCGTCATCGGCAACATCGAGCGGGTTTCCAATCTGTTCCTCACCAAGACGGTGTACTCCGTCTGGCTGGCGCTGTTGGTGGGCATCTGGGGATTGGTGGCGGCGCTGACCCACAGCACCCCACTGCTGTTCCCGTTCCAGCCCATCCACGTCACCATCGCGGCCTGGTTCACCATCGGTATCCCGGCATTCGTCCTGTCGTTGGCTCCCAACAATGAACGCGCCCACTCCGGGTTCGTGCGCCGGGTCATGCTCGCCGCCCTGCCCTCGGGGCTGACGGTGGGGATCGCGACGTTCATCTGCTACCTGATCGCGTACCCCTGGCACGGCGTGACGCCCGAGCGTCAGACGCAGGCGTCCACCGCGGCCCTGATCACGCTGCTGATCTCGGCGTTGTGGGTGCTGGCGACCGTGGCCCGGCCGTACCAGTGGTGGCGCATCGCGCTGGTGGTGACCTCCGGCCTGGCCTACGTGGTGATCTTCTCGATCCCCTTGGCCCGCACGAAATTCATGCTCGATCCATCGAATGTTGCGCTGACGGTCACCGCGATCGCTATCGGGTTTGCCGGAGCTGTCGTGATCGAAATCCTGTGGTGGATGCAGGGCAGGTGGCTCGGGGAGTCCAGGAAACTGTTCCAGTAGCCGAAACCCCTTGTGGTGTTAGCTGAACGCCGCAACAATCAGGTGCGCAAACCTCGGCACGGTGCCGTGGAACAGAAGGGGCGAACCATGTCATCCCTGGACAAGGCCAAGGATGCGGTGTCGGGTGCGGTGTCGGATGCCAAAGAGGCGCTGGACAAGGCGGGCGATTTCGTCGAGGAGAAGGTCGCCGACGCGCGCGACGCCGCCACCGGCGCGGTGGACAAGGCCAAGGACGCCGCCACCGATGCGGTGGACAAGGCCAAGGACGCCGCCAGCGGTGCGGTGGACAAGGCCAAGGATCTGGCCGGCGACGCGAAGACCGACGTCAAGGGCGCGGCCGACCAGGCGTAGCGGGTCGGTGGGCCGCCGTACTGGCGGCCCACCATTGCGCCATCGGGTGCGTCTCCCGGTGGTATGAATGGACCAGTATTGCCGTCTACTAGCTGAGAGGAGTCCGGACATGTCGTTCCTGGACAAGGCGAAGGAAGCCGTCGAGAAGAACATCGACAAGGTCGGCGAGGCCATCGACAAGGCCGGAGACATCGTCGACGAGAAGACCGGCGGCAAGTTCGCCGCCGCCGTCGACAAGGCGCAGGACGCCGCAAAGGGTGCCGCGGACAAGTTCGCCGGCGACGAGAAGTAGGCGGGCTCCGGCTGAAATATGGCGAAACTCTCTGTCTCCGTTGATGTTCCACTGCCGCCGGAACAGGCCTGGGCGGCCGCGTCCGACCTCCCCCGGTTCAAGGACTGGCTGACCATCCACCGGGTCTGGCGCAGCACGCTGCCCGAGACGCTGGAAAAAGGCACCACGATCGAATCGATCGTCGAGGTCAAGGGCATGGCCAATCGGGTGAAGTGGAACATCGTGCACTACAAGCCACCGGAGGGGATGACGCTCAACGGCGACGGTCGCGGTGGGGTCAAGATCAAGCTGATGGCCAAGATCAAGCCGAGCGGAGACGGCTCGACGGTCATCTTCGATGTCCACCTCGGTGGGCCCGCGCTGTTCGGGCCCATCGGGATGGTGGTCGCCGGTGCGCTCAAGGGCGACATTCGGGAATCACTCAACAATTTCGTGACGGTTTTCTCTCCCGCCTGACCGTCTTGGTATTCAGTTCGGCTGTAGGACAAGCGGGCTCAGGGCAGCGGGGCCGTCCACATCAGGCGGCTCCCACCGCCCGGCCCGGCGCCGGTCTCGAGTCGCCCGCCGCATTCGCGGGCCCGCGCGGCCAGGTTGGCCAGCCCGCTGCGGGTGGTCTCGGTGGGGAAGCCCGCGCCGTCGTCGGTGACCGTGATGGTCAGGTTGTCGTCGACCGTGACGCCGACGGACACCGTCGATCCCCCGGAATGACGGACCGCATTGCTGACAGCCTCGCGTACCACCGCCTCGGCATGGTCGGCCAGCACCGCGTCCACCACCGAGAGCGGGCCGCTGACGTGCAGCGTCGGGCGCACCACGGAATCGGCGGTCATCTGCGTCACCGCCTGTTCGAGCCGCTGGCGCAGTCGGGTGACGCTGCCGCCGTGCAGGTCGAAGATCGCGGTCCGGATCTCCTGCACCACCTCCTGCAGGTCATCGAGGGCCCTGGAGATGCGCTGGTTGTTGCGGTCGGAGTCGACACTCATCGCGCCCTGCAGCGACAGCCCGATGGCGAACAGTCGCTGGATGACGTGGTCGTGCAGGTCGCGCGCGATGCGGTCGCGGTCGGTGAGCACGTCGAGTTTGCGCAGTGAGGCGACGGCATCGGCCTGGGACTGCGCCAGATGCAGGGCCAGGCCGGACTGGTCGGCGAATGCGGCCAGCGTCGCGAGCTGATCGGCGGTGTACGCCGCTCCGTCGGATGCGACGGACACCAGCACGCCCGACGCCGCATCGGGCTCGCGCATCGGCAACACCAGCGCGTCCGCACCACTCCCACCGAGATCCCGGAAGTCCTTGACGTGCAATGGGGTTCGTTCCCGGAATGCCTGGCCGGCGGCGGAGTCGGCGATCGCGACGCTGACTCCGATGAGGTCGGCGCGGGTGGACGCGGTGACGCGCAGCTCGTCGTCGGTCTCGTCGCCGACCGGCATCAGCAGCGCGCTGTAGGCGCTGCCGGTCAGCCCGGTGGCCTGCTCGGCGATCTGGCCGTGCACGGTCACCGGGTCGGCGCCGGCGAGCAGGTCGGTGGAGATGTCGCGCGTCGCCTCGATCCAGATCTGGCGGGTTCGCGCCGCCTGGTACAGCCGGGCGTTGTCGATCGCGATGCCCGCGGCGCCGGCCAGGGCCAGCACCAGGACCTCGTCGTCCTCGGTGAACTCGCGGCCATCGGCTTTCTCGGTCAGGTACAGGTTGCCGTACACCTGGTCGCGGATCCGGATCGGCACCCCCAGGAAGGTGTGCATCGGCGGATGGTGCGCGGGGAACCCCACCGAGGCGGGATGACTCGAAAGTTCTTTGATGCGAACGGGTTTCTCGAAGAGCACACCCAGGACGCCGTGCCCGTCGGGCAGCGCGCCGATGCGGGCGCGGGTCGCGTCGTCGATACCCCGGTAGACGAAGCGGTCGAGACCGCCGCGTACATCGGAGGCCAGGACTCCCAGCGCGCCGTAGCGCGCGTCGACCAGATGCATCGCGGTGCGCACGACGGTCGGCAACGTCCGTTCGAGGTCGAGGCCCGACGTGACCGCCAGCATGGCGTCGATCAGGCCGTCGCGGACGTGCAGGTTCTCAGTCATCGCGCCGCTGGCGCAGCTCGGCGGCCAGCAGGGCCGCCTGGGTACGCCGGTGCAGTCCGAGCTTGGCCAGCAGTCGCGACACGTAGTTCTTCACGGTCTTCTCCGCCAGGAACATCCGCTCGCCGATCTCACGGTTGGTCAGACCCTCACCGAGCAGTTCGAGCAGGGTCCGTTCGGTGGCCGACAGGTCGTGCACGCGGGGGTCCTCGCCGGCCTCGTGCTCGGAGGTCTCCTGGCGCAGTTTGGACATCAACGCGGCCGCGGCGCGATTGTCCAGCAGCGACTTGCCCGAGCCGACCGACTTGATGGCCTGCGCCAGTTCCATGCCCCGGATGTCCTTGACCACGTAGCCGCTGGCGCCGGCCAGGATGGCGTCGAGCATCGACTGCTCGTCGGTGAAGGAGGTCAGGATCAGACAGCGCAGCCCGTCGTGGGTGGCCAGCAGGTCCCGGCACAGATCGATACCGCTGCCGTCGGGCAGGCGCACGTCCAGCACCGCCACATCGGGCCGTGCCGCCGGGATGCGGGCCTTGGCCTCGGCGATCGAACCCGCCTCGCCGACGACGGTCAGTTCGGGGTCGCCGCTGAGCAGGTCGACGAGGCCGCGGCGAACGACCTCATGGTCGTCGACGAGGAAGACGGAGATCACGGACCAACCCTAATCCGAAAGTGGCTACGCTCGGCGGATGGTTCGCTTCCTGTTGCGCACAATTGTCTTCCTGGCCTCGGCGGCGATCGGCCTGCTGGTCGCCTCGCTGATCGTTCCCGGTATGACGGTCAGGCCGCTGGGATTCGTCGTCGCGGTCATCATCTTCGCCGTGGCCCAGGCCATCCTGGCGCCCTTCTTCCTGAAGATGGCCAGCCGGTACGCGTCGGCGTTCCTCGGCGGGATCGGGCTGGTCTCGACGCTGACGGCGCTGATCCTGGCGTCGCTGTTCAGCAGCGGGTTGTCGATCCGGGGCCTGGGATCGTGGGTGGCCGCGACGGTGGTGGTGTGGCTGGTGACGGCGCTGGCGACGCTGGTCCTGCCGAAGCTGGTGCTCACCCGCGCTGTTCAGCGCTGACGGACACGAACGTCGAGGCGGTCTCGCGGCCGCCGCTGAGCAGATCGGTCGGTTCAGTCCGCGTGCTCGGGATCCGAACTGCCGCGCCGCAGCGTGGCCAGCAGTTCCCGGTACGGACCCACCAGATAGGCGGTGTCGCCGGCGTTGAGCACCGTATCGCGCCGCGGATGCATCTCCCGCCCGCCGCCCGCGCGGGCGATCGCGACCACCCGCGTCTGGGTGGCCAGGTCGATCATCCGGATGCCGTCGAGCTGGCTGCCCCGATCGACCCGCACACCGCCGACCATGAACGAGCGCTGACCCACCGAGAAGGTGCCGAACACCTGCAGCCCCATCGCCGCGCCGATGAACCACGGTGCGGCCAGTTCGACGGTGGAACGCACGTTGGCGAACCCGAACCGACTGGACACCGCCGCCCCCAGAGTGCGGTCGAAGATTCGCAACACCACCGGAACACCCGGCTGATCCGGTGTGCGCGCCCAGCGATCGCCGAGCGATTCACGCACGACGATGCCGGTCTCGATGTTCACCATGTCGTTCTCGGTCAGGACGGCGATCGCCGAGGCGGTGCCCACCCGGGCGTCGTCCAGGGTCTGCCGCAGGGTCGCGTCGCCCAGGATCACGGGCACATCCAGCTCGGCCGCCGAGGACAGGAACCGGTTGTCGGGGTTGTTCTCGATGGCGACGACGTTGTGGCCGGCGGCCTCGAGGTCGCTGAGCACCCGGTGCCCGAACGAACCCAGGCCGACGACGATCACGTGCCCCGACAGGTAGCGGACCTGGCGTCGGGCCGCCGACTGGGCCAGCCGCCGGGACAGCAGCAGGTCGGCGACGAAGGCCACCACGATCGCCGTCGTCGTCACGCCGGCGAACATGAGCAGGATCGCGAACAACCGCAGCCAGGTCGGCTGGCCGATGAAGCTGAAGTCGCCGTAGCCCACGGTTGCGATGGTTTCGGTCGAAAAGTAAAGGGCATCAACGAAACTCATACCCGGCTTATGATAGGTGAAACGCAGCAGCACGGTGGCGAACAGCAGCAGCGAAATCGACACCCCCATGGCCTTGAAGAAGCCGGGGTTGACGTCCTCGCACAGCGACCGGATGCCGTTGCCGAACCTGCGCAGCGGGGTGCTCGTCATGCTGCCGCGGCGCCGCGGCGCGGCCACGGTGATGCCCTGCTCGAGCAGTTCCTCGGCGGTGCCGATCATCGCGGTCCAGTCGCCCTGCCGGACCATCTCGTCGCGGCCCGGACACGCGACGACCTCACCGGGGGTGTCCGAGTTGTCGCCGCGTACCACTGCAACCGGCGCGAGGTCGCCGAACAACTCGCGCAGACTGGCCTCCCGCGGTGCGTCGGCGCCGGACACGACGAAGTCGATGCCGGCGGCCGAGATGTCATGCGTGGTGCGTGCCAGACAGGCCTCGACCACCGACGACGCCGCCAGGTCGGCGACGTCGAGGACCGCGCCCTGGCCGTTCGCCTCGGCGACGGCGTCACGCAGGACGCTGTTGGCCAGCCGGGTGACGACGCGGACGTCGGGGTTGAGTTGCCGTGCCTGCAGCGAGATTTCGAGGTTGGTCGCATCGTCGGGACCGACGCAGACGATGGCGGTGGCGGTGGTGATCCCGGCCTGGTGCAGGCCGGCGGCGCTGTCCAGTCGCACGACCGTTGTTCCCGCGCTGTGCAGTTCCTCGGCAATGCGTTCCGCGAGGCCGTCATCGCCGCACACGATCATGTGACCCGGCATCCGCACACCCCCTCAAATCTGCTCGGCAACCACTGACACAACGTACGAGTGGCACCCGCAGCCTGCGCTGAGCAGAGCATCGGTGAGCAACACTACGACGCGGGGACTACCCGTGCATGGTGAAGTCGGCGAAGTCGAAGCCGGGCACCACTACGCAGCTCACCAGGCAGGGTTCTCCGGCGACGGGGCGGGCGCGCTGCCAGTGCCCGGGGGGGACGACGAACTGCGGCTGTTGGCCGGCGGCGATGTCACTACCGAGCAATTGCGTTGTGGCCGTGTCGCGTTCGGCGCCGACCTCCAACTCGAGTGGGCCGCCCCGGTGGAAGAACCAGAGCTCGGCGCTGCGCACGGTGTGCCAAGCGGACTGCTGGCCGGGCATCAACAGGAACAGGATCGCGGTGCCGGCGTGGCGCGGCCCGGAGTAGTCCGGGGGCAGCTCGGCGGCCGGGATCGTCAGGGCGCTCCGCCAGGTTTCACGGAACCAGCCGCCCTCGGGGTGCGGCTGCAGGTCCAGTTGCCGGGCCCAGCCGGGCAGTTCGGTCATGCCGACAGCGTAGGCGGAGTGGCGTATGGTCAGGCCGTGATCCGGCGGAGCACTCGCCTACGGCCCGGCTGGTTGGTCGCGCTGTCGGCAGCCGTACTGGCCGTCAGCGTCTGGCTGCCGTGGCTGACCACATCGGCGGGCGGCGGTGGCCGGGCCAACGCGATCGGCGGCACCCACGGCAGCCTCGAACTCCCCGCGCAATTCGGGCCCGGACAGCTCATCGTCCTGCTCGCCTCGGCCCTGCTGGTGGCCGGAGCCATGGCGGGCCGGGACATCTCGGCGCGCTGGGCGGCGGTGGCCGCGCTGCTCATCTCGGCGGGCGTGGCGGCGCTGACCGGCTGGTACTACCGGCTGCACGTTGCGCACGCCGTGGCCGCCGGGTATGGCCTCTACGTGGCGGTGGGCGCCGTCGCGGCCGCGATCGTCTGCTCGGTGTGGGCCCTGATCCATGCGCTGCGTTCCACCCGGACCGGACGATGAGCCGATTCGTCGAGCCGGTCGTCCTGACGGGCGATCAGTGGGTGGGGCTGGAACCACTACGAGCCGAACACATTCCCGACATCGAAGCCGCGGCGCGGGACAGCGACAACGGCGCGCTGTGGTTCACCAGCGCCCCCACCCCGGGGGCCGCCGAGGCGTGGGTGCACCGCATGATCGCGATGCAGGAGGGCGACTCCGGTGTGACGTTCGTGGTCCGGCGGCTCGACGGTGATCTCGCGGGGGCTGCGGTCGGATCGACCAGCATGTTCCACGTGGACGCGGCCAACCGGCGCCTCGAGGTCGGGCATACCTGGTACTCGTCGTCGGCCCGGCGCACCGGCGTGAACACCGAGACCAAGCTGGTGTTGCTGACCCACGCCTTCGAGACGCTCGGCTGCGTTGCCGTCGAATTCCGCACGCACTACCTCAACGCTGCCAGCCGGGCCGCGATCGAACGCCTGGGCGCCAAGCTCGACGGAATCCTGCGCAGTCACCAGCTGTTGCCCGACGGATCACGCCGGGACACCGCCGTGTATTCGATCCTGGACATCGAATGGCCGGCGGTGCGGGCGAATCTGCGTCACCGGTTGACGCGCGCGCGCTCGTCCTGAAGGCCGAGTGCGCCGGCGGCGGTGTCGGCGCTGTGCCATCGCCGAATGTCGGAGCCGGCCACCCAGGTGCTGTGCGTTCCGCTCGAGATCCGTTCCGGCAGAGCCAGTTTGCACACCGGACCGTCGGAGAGCCGGGCGGCGTCGAACACCAGGCAGTAGGACGCGTCGTCGTTCATGTCGGTGGTGAGCGTGACCAGGTAGCCGTCATCCTCGCCGGTTGAACCGGCCCGAGGCACCCTGGGAGCTACGGCTGTCTCGCTGCCGAATACCCCGTCGCCGAAGGAGAACCGTTGCTCGGCACCGGTTTCGAGGTCATGACGGACCAGGCCGTCGAACAGGAACCAGCCCGGCACCCCGCTGGCGGCATACACGTAGCGGTAGCCGGAGCCGGCCCGGTCCGGATTGATCATGCCGAACTCGGTGATGGAGTCGGTCAGGCGTTCCTCGCGGCAGGCTCCGGTCACCAGGTCGAACCGCCAGCGGTGCAGCCGGGTCTTCAGGTGGTCCAGGGCGAGGAAGCGAAATGCCTTCTGCCACTTGTCCCCGCTGGTATCGGTCGGCGACGGGTCCTCTTCGAAGAAGCCGTCGAGCACGATCTCGTCGCCGTCCTCGTAGGCGTTGGTGAAATGCAGCACGAAGGTGGGGTCGGCCTCGAACCACCGGAAGTCCCCGGCGTCGCCGCGGCGCGGAACCACCGCGAACCGCGACGGCATATCGCGGTGGAAGCCCGGCAGGTGGATGCCGGCCCCGAGCAGGGTGGGATCCCAGAACAGCGGAAAGTCGTTGAGTATCACATAGTTCGGGGTGAACGCCATGTCATGCGGCAGCCGCGGGCCGGGTAGTGGCACATCGGTGTAGTGCGTCAGGTTGTTGTCCGCGTCCACCACGCCGTAGCCCAGGTACGGCGCCTGCTTGCTGTAGTTGAAGAACAGCAACTCGCCCGTGGTGGCGTCGACCTTGGGATGCGCCGACACGCCCCATTCCTGCGGGAAGCCGCCGTTCCAGGTCTCCTTGCCCAGCGTCTCGCCGGTCAGCGGGTGCACGCGGTACAGGTCGCCACACTGATAGAAGCTGGTCAGCGCCATCCCGTTGTGCACCACCACGTCGGTGCTCGACGCATCCTTCATCAGGGTGCGCGCACCCCAGCCGTGGTCCACCTTGGCCAGTTCGATCGGTTCGGCCAGGCCCGGCCACAGCGGCCCGCCGGCGGAATTCTCCGCCGCGAACCCGTCGGTCCGGACGAATCTGTTGCGGTAGAACGCTTTTCCGTCGCGGAAGCCGACGATGTGGATCATTCCGTCGCCGTCGAACGGGTGGTAGAACCGCAGCGCCGGATGCAGCGGGTTCTCGGTGTTGCGCAGGTAGACCCCGTCGAGGTCGGCGGGCAATTCCCCGTCGACCACGGTCAGATCGTCGGCGGCCCACTCGGTGGTCTGCGGCCGCCATGGCCCCGTTCGGTACGGGTGATCGTCGTCCTCGGGCAGCGTCGCGAGGAACTTGCCGATGACCTCAACATCCATAGCGCTTCGACCGTACGTCAACCGGACCGGCGGCCGGGCCGGATCGGGGCGGTCTCGCCGGCTCGCGTTCTGAACCGGCGAGACCCTCCGGTCTGCATTGCCCCCAGCGCGACCGCACAAACGTCACCGCGGCGTGCCGTTTGTGCCAAAGTACTCTGCGTGACGCTCGACTCCGGTGACGATCTCGCCCCGCGGATGGCCGCCCTGGCGCGCCAGCTCGCGGTGCCGTTGAGCGTCGACCACGTGCTCGAAGGGGTCACCCGCACCGTTCTCGAGGTCATTCCGGGGGCCGACCACGCGGGCTTCCTGCTGTTCAACAAGTCCGAGAAGTTCGAGACCCAGGCGGCCACCTCCGACCTGATGTACGAGCTGGACCAGCTGCAGATCAAACACGGCGAGGGTCCGTGCATCGAGGCCGCCATCGACGAGTTGATCGTGCGGACCGACGACTTCCAGCGCGAGCAGCGCTGGCCGCACTACTCGGCGGAGGTGCTGGCGCTGGGTGTGCGCAGCGCCCTGTCCTTCAAGCTGTACACCTCCAACCGCAACGCCGGGGCGCTGAACATTTTCGCGATGCAGCCCGGGGCATTCGGCCCGGACGACGAGGGGGTGGGTCAGGTGCTCGCCGCGCACGCGGCGGCGGCCATCCTGGCCAGCCGGCAGGGCGAGCAGCTGCAGTCGGCGCTGAGCACCCGGGATCTGATCGGTCAGGCCAAGGGCATCATCATGGAGCGCTACAACGTCGATGCCGTCCGCGCGTTCGAGCTGCTGCGGGAACTGTCGCAGACCGAGAACGTCAAGCTCGTCGACATCGCCAAGCGGGTCATCGACACCCGGGGCTAACCACGCCGAAACGTACGTTTCGGTGCGAAAGTACGAGTAACTCGCGCCAAGACGTCGATCTCGGCGCCGGTGGGTGGCCGCTACAGCGCGTTGCGGATCTCGTCCTTGAGTACCTCGGACTGGGTGCCGAAGACGGCCTGCACGCTGTTGCCGACCTCGAGCACACCGGCGGCGCCCAGCGCCTTGAGCCGGGCTTGGTCCACCTTCGATTTGTCGGCCACCTCCATGCGCAGCCGGGTGATGCACGCGTCGACGTTCACCAGGTTTTCCCGGCCGCCGAACGCGGCGATCAGCTGTTCGGCCCGGGTGTCCGGGACGGTCGCCACGGCCCCGGTGCCGGCGACGATCGCGGTGGCCGATTCGGCGCCCTCGGTCAGGTTGGCCTGCTGCTCGGCGTCGAACTCGGCTTCCGGCTCGCGGCCCGGGGTGCGCAGGTTCCATTTCGTGATGGCGAACCGGAACAGCAGGTAGTAGAGGGCGAAGAACACCACGCCCATACCGATCAGCAGCGGGATGTTCTTGGCGGCCGGGGCCGTGCCGTAGAGCAGCAGGTCGATCAGGCCCGCCGAGAACGAGAAGCCCAGATGGATGTCCAGCAGGTAGGCGATCGCGAGCGACAGGCCGGTGAGCACCGCGTGGATCAGGTACAGCGGGAACGCCACGAACATGAAGGCGAATTCGAGCGGTTCGGTGACACCGGTCAGGAAGGCGGTCAGCCCGGCCGCCGCCAGGATGCCCAGTGCCACATTCTTCTGCTTCTTGTTGGCCACGTGGATCATCGCCAGCGCGGCGGCCGGCAGGCCGAACATCAGGATGGGGTAGAAGCCGGCCGTCAGGTGGCCGCCGGTGGGGTCGCCGGCCGCGAACCGGGTCAGTTCGCCGGTGACCACGGTGCCGTCGGGCTTGGTGTAGTCGCCGTAGAGGAACCACACAAAGGAGTTCAGGATGTGGTGCAGTCCGACCGGGATCAACATCCGATTGGCGAAGCCGTACACGAACGCGCCGAGGGCGCCGGAACCGCCGATGAACTTGCCCAGGCCGGTCAGGCCGGTGTTGAAGATCGGATAGAAGTAGCTCATCGCGAAGGCGATGAACAGGCAGGCCAGCGACACCACGATCGGCACGAACCGGCGGCCGCCGAAGAAGCCCAGATACGAGGGCAATTGGATGGTGTGATACCGGTCGAACAACCACGCGGTCAGCAGACCGACGATGATGCCGCTGAACACGCTGTAGTTGATCTGTGCCTGTTTGCCGGCCTTGTCCACGACATCGACGAGCACCACGGGCGACATCGTCTTGAAGACCGCCTGCATCACCAGGTAGCCGACCACCGCGGCCAGCGCGGTGGACCCATCGGCCTTGCGCGCGAAACCGATTGCCACGCCGACGGCGAACAACAGCGGCAGGTTGTCGAACAGCGCGCCGCCGGCGGCGCTCATGGCCTGGAAGAACGGGCCGATCACCGGCGCCTTGATCCGGCCCAGCAGATCGTCCTGACCGAGCCGCAGCAGGATGCCGGCGGCCGGCAGCACGGCGATCGGCAGCATGAGGCTCTTGCCGAGCCGTTGCAGCTGCGCGAAACCGGGTATACGCAGGCCCGATTTGCCTGCTGTGGCATCGGCTTTCGTGGCGTCGCTCATGCTGATCTCCCTCGGCGAAGTTCAGCCGAAGCCTAGAGGAGAAAGACCGACCGCGAGGTGTGCTCGCGTGCTTCGATGATCAAGAAGCCGCTCAAAGGAGACCGAAGTGAGTCAGACACCTGTGCTGGCACCCGTTTCGGGGCGCGCCGTGGCGCTCGCCGACGTTCCCGACCCAGTGTTCTCGGCCGGCATGGTCGGCTACGGTGCTGCCGTCGACCCGCCGCGCGGAGTCGTGGACGCGGTGGCGCCGGTGAGCGGCAAACTGCTCAAGCTGATGCCGCACGCCTACGTCATCATGACCGCCGACAACGTCGGTGTACTGGTGCACCTCGGGCTGGACACCGTCGCACTCGACGGCGCCGGCTTCACCACGCACGTGAATCAGGGTGACGATGTCACCGCGGGTCAGCTGATCACCACCTACGACGTGCCGGCCGTCGTGGCCAGGGGGCTCAATCCCATTGTGCCCGTGGTGGTCATGGACGAGCGTGAGCCGGGAAACGTGGTGGCCTCCGACGCCGTCCGAGCGAGTGCTGAAATCGGTTCCGGGACAGTTATTTTCACGGCGGTCAAGTAGTGGAAGTCATCATCCTGCCCGATGTCGCCGCCATCGGCGCCCTGGGGGCCGACGCGATCCAGGCGCTACTGGAACGCAAACCGGATGCGGTGCTGGGGTTGGCCACCGGATCGTCGCCGCTGGCCATCTATGACGAACTGGCCGCGCGCCACGCCGCCGGCAACGTGTCCTTCGCGCAGGCGCGGGGCTTCACCCTCGACGAGTACGTCGGGCTGCCGGCCGATCATCCCGAGCGGTACCGGACGGTCATCGACACCGTCTTCGTCAACCGGGTCGACTTCGCACCCGGCGCGGTGCAGGGCCCCGACGGGTTGGCGTCCGACATCCCGGCGGCCTGCGCGGCCTACGAAGCGGCGATCAGTGCTGCCGGTGGGGTGGACCTGCAGATCCTCGGGATCGGCACCGACGGGCACATCGGGTTCAACGAACCCGGGTCGTCGCTGGCCTCGCGGACCCGCATCAAGACCCTGACGCACCAGACCCGGGTGGACAACGCCCGGTTCTTCGACGACGACGTCGACGCCGTTCCCACGCACTGCCTGACGCAGGGCCTGGGGACCATCATGTCGGCTCGGCACGTGGTGCTGGTGGCCACCGGGCGTGGCAAGGCCGAGGCCGTTCACCACATGGCCGAGGGTGCGGTCACCGCGATGTGGCCCGGATCGATCCTGCAGCACCACCCGCACGTGACCGTGCTGCTCGATGGCGCCGCCGCCAGTCGCCTGCAACTCATCGACTACTACCGCGAGGCGTACCGGTCCAAGCCCCAATGGCAGGGCATCTGAATGCTGCTCACCGCCGACGCCGTTCACACCGGCCGGGAACTGTTGCGGCCCGGCTGGATCGACGTTTCCGGCGCTGTGGTGGCCGCGGTCGGCACTGGGGTTCCACCGCGGGCGGCCGATCGGGCCCTCGGTCCGGTGACGGTGGTGCCCGGCTTCGTCGACACCCACTTCCATGGCGGTGGCGGGGCGAACTTCACCGCGGCGGATCCCGCGGAGACGTCGGCCGCGGCGGACACGCACGCGATGCACGGGACCACCACCGCCGTCGCCTCGCTGGTGACCGCTGGCCCCGACGAATTACTGCGCCAGGTAACGGGTTTGGCCGCCGATGTGCGGGCCGGCGTGGTCGCGGGGATCCACCTCGAGGGTCCGTGGATCTCGGCAGCGCGCTGCGGTGCCCATGACCCCGCGCTCATGCGCGACCCCGACGCCGCCGAGATCGACCGTCTGCTGAACGCGGGCGACGGCACCATCCGGATGGTGACCATCGCCCCCGAACGCGACGGAGTCATGGCGGCGATTTCACAGCTGGTCGACGCCGGAGTTGTTGTGGCCGTTGGTCATACGGAGGCGTCGTACGACCAGACCCGGGCTGCCATCGACGCCGGCGCCACCGTGGGCACCCATCTCTTCAACGCGATGCGGCCGATCCATCACCGTGAGCCGGGACCCATCGTCGCGCTGCTGGAGGACCCTCGGGTGACGGTGGAGATCATCGACGACGGCGTGCACGTCCACCCGGCGCTGTACCGGCAGGTGTCCCGCAGCGCCGGCCCGGATCGGGTGTCGCTGATCACCGATGCGATGGCGGCGGCCGGGATGAGCGACGGGCCGTACACGCTGGGGGCGCTGACCGTCGACGTGGTCGACGCGGTGGCGAGGATCGCCGGGACGGACACCATCGCGGGCAGCACCGCGACCATGGACCGGGTGTTCCGATTCGCCGTCGAGAACAGCGGACTGTCCCGTGACGAGGCGCTGTCACAAGCCGTCCGCCAGGCTTCGATCAACCCCGCGCGCGCCCTGGGGCTGCCCGTGGACGGCCTGGTCCCCGGTGGCCCCGCCGACCTGGTGGTGCTGGATGGCCAGCTGAACGTCGCGGGCGTCGTGCGGCGCGGGGAATGGCTGGTCAACCCTGGTTGAGCTGGGCGTTCAGGCTCTGCTCAGGTTGTCTGCCGACAATCGGGGCATGCACACCACACCCCTGTGGGTCGAACGCGACGCGGATCTGCGCAAGGCGATCCACGCCGTCGATCCCGAGGAGTTGACGACGGTGTTCTCGGCGGTACCTGCCGGCTCGCCCGTGTCGCCTCCGGAGAACACCCTCGAGCAGACCCGGGTGTTGCCGCCGGCGCTGGGCGCCGAAGAGCGCCGGACACTGGTGCTGGCGGCCGTTGGCGCGGTTGCCGGCCTCGGGCTGCTGGCCCTGCTGGTGGCGCTCGTCGTCAAGGCCTCGAACTCGTCGACCACCATCGTTCGGCCGCCGGTCACCGCGGTCACGAAAACGCCCACCGCACAGGCGATCACACCGTCATCGTTGCCGGAACCGGCGCCAGCGCAGGCGTTGGGTACCCCGCCCCCGTCGGCGGTGGTGTCCGCCGAGCGGATGGCCCCAGCGGCACCCGCGCCGACACCGGCGCAGCAGCGGCAGGTCCGGGAACGGCTGCATGAGATGTTCCCGCGGCTGTTTCCCTGACGCGGCGGGGTTCATGCCGAGTGGGTAGCCACCCAGCGCCGGGCTCCGTCGGCCGCTCTGGCGAGCGCGGCGTTCTCGCCAAAATATGTGACGATGGCGCCGAGGCCGGGCAGTATCGCCAACCTGCGGTACAGCCCCGTCGGATGCGGCCGTTTGGCGATCTCGTCGCTGAGGGCGTCGAACAGTCCGACGAGCCGCCACAGCACCTTGCCAATACCCCACGGCGTCGGTGAAATCGGCTCTGCCGGGGGATACACGATCGGTGCCGCGGTCGACGGATCACGCTGGCAGAGCACTTCGGCAAGCATGCGGGCCTGCGTGTCCGGGCTCGTGACACCCAGTTCCCGTGCCACCGCGCACAACACGACGGCCTGGCTGACGAAGCCCAACAGGTCGCCGATCGGCAGTCGGCGTCCGACGGCCCCGAGCACGCCGGGGAACGCCACGGCGACGCTAGTCAGCGCACCGACCCGGCGAACCCACCAGCGGATCCGGGCGTCGATGTCGAGCTGGTCCCAACCCCGGGTACCGGGCAGATCAGCCGCGTTGAGGGTCCACGCGAGCCCGTCGGCCACCTTGTCCAACGGTCCGCCGTCGAAGTCGGGATCCCGGCGTTTCAGGTGCAGCGGATCGCTGCGCCACAGGACGTCGACCAGCGGATTGATGAGCCGCACGGCACGCGCCAGCACGTCTTCGACGTCGGCGTCATTGATGGTCACATGCGGCGTGGGCAGCAGTTTCACGGTTCCATGATGTCGCACGCAACGAAATCTGTGCTCCTACGCGAACCGTCACGGAGTCTGACGCCGTCCTCGATGAAAACCTCTTCATCGTCGATAACGCTCAGGAGATCTCCAACGGTGCGACCGTGCTGACTGCCGTGGCGGCTCTGGAGAGTCTCCTCGAGGATCTTGCACCTGGGGGGCGGCGCGTCTCGCGGTGGCCCGCATCGGCTTGTCGAAGAGTTTCTGCGCAGACACGATGCGTTGCCGAAACAACGGGACAGCGTCGTGGCCGTGGCCGCAAAGGTCGGTAGGTGCCGTACCGCGGTCGTGAATTCGCCCGCGGCAGGCCGGTGATCCAAAAGGGCAAACACCGATGCTATCGGGGTTTCCGGACCCGGTTCGCAACGACCAGATCGCCGAGGGATCAACGACCGACGCAGTGATCATTTGCCGGTGTAGCTATCTGACGAACTGTTCAAAAAATTTGCTGTAGGTGGCATCGAGCGTCCAATGACTGCTACGGTCCCCGTCGGAATATCCACCCTGGCGCCGCTGACCGCGCTGTGATTCGTAGGACGGTTTCATGTCGAAGCATCGCAAGCATCCCAAGCATCGCAAGCCGACGGCAGGACGCGTGGAAGCAGTCTTGAGCGCCGGTGTAGCGGGATCCGCGATGGTTGGCGTCGGGATGTGGGTGGCCTGCCCACCGGGAGCGCCCTCGCCGGTGTCATTCGACGTGCAGTTGGCGTCATCGGAAACTGATTGCTCGACCGCGAACGCCGTGGGCTGCACAGCGCTGTCCGGTACCGGCGCCACGACCCCCACCACCTCGGCGGCGGCCGCCGCAGCGGCACCACCGGTGTTCATGCTGATCGGCAATGGCGCGGATGCGGCCGCCGACTGCACCGGCAGCGCCTGCAACGGCGGCAACGCTGGGCTGCTGTGGGGCAATGGCGGCGCCGGGGCCAATGGTGGACGTGGCGGCAACGCGGGGTTGATCTTCGGAATCGGAGGGAACGGCGGGAATGCGGGCAACGGCGTGATCAACGGTGGTGACGCCGGCCAAGCCATCCTGTTCGGCGTCGGAGGCCGCGGGGGCGACGGAGGCGTCGGGGGCAACGGAGGCCGCGGTGGTGACGGGGCGATCATATTCGGCACCGGCGGCGTCGGGGGCAACGGCGGCGTCGGGGGCAACGGTGGTGAGGGGGGCCTGGGCGCGTACTTGTTCGGCACCGGTGGCGCCGGGGGCGTCGGAGGTGCCGGGGGCGACGGGGGCCGCGGTGGTGACGGGGCGTTCATATTCGGCACCGGCGGCAACGGCGGTGCCGGTGGTGATGCCACGGTGGCCGGTGGTGACGGCGGTGACGGCGGCGCTGGCGGTTCGGCCGGCGTGGGTGCATGGGCGGCCGGAGTCGGCGGGGCCGGCGGGGCCGGCGGGGCCGGTGCGGACGGCGCCGACGCCACGACAGCAGGAGCCAATGGTCAGGCCGGCGGTTCCGGTGGCGCCGGGGGCAAAGGCGGCGGCGGGGCGCTGTTGTTCGGATTACCCGGTTTGGGGACGCTCGGGATCGGCGGTACGGGTGGTAACGGCGGTGCTGGCGGCGACGGCGGGTCCGGCGTTGTAGGCGGTTCCGGCGGCATGGGCGGTGTAGGCGGTGCCGGCGGCGACTGGGGCGTGTTGAGTACCCCTGGCATCCCCGGTGCCAATGGTCCCGACGGCGAGGCCGGCGCCAGCACCGGCGGTGCCGCGGTTCTCAGCAAGGTCGGAACCTACGCCGCTAGCAGCGACACGTTGGGCGGTGCCGGCGACGCAGATGGAAACGGTTTGACCGACACCGACGACGATTCCGGGTCGAGTGCGAACGACAGTGGCAGCACCGGCAGCACCGGCGGAAAGGCCGACACCGGCGCCGACGACGATTCCGGGTCGAGCACCAACAACAGTGGCGCTACCGGCGGCGCGTCTACCGGAGGTACCCAGGACACCAGCGGGGCCAAGGCCACCACCGGGACGGTCGGCACCCACGACGCCGCCGGCAGCACGGGTAGCAGCGGGAGCGCCGGCACTGCCGGCACGTCGTGATTCGGGGTGCGATCAGGCGGTACACGTACCGCCCGTAGAGCAGGCCCGCGCCGCGACCGGTCGCACACACCTTGACCGGCTCGTACCTGGGCGACCGAGAAGCCGGAGTTCACGTTCGACCTGGCCAACTGTCGAGGACACACTGTTCACGGTCGGCGAGATCGCACTCGCGCTCGAAGAGGTTGCGCAGGGCTGAATCAAACATCCACTGGTCACGCGCGAGGCTGCGTGATGAACTGCGCACCTCGTGGCGCTTCGGCGTCCTGCTGAAAGCCCGCGTGATCATCGAGGGCTGCCGCCGCGACCACACCGCCAACCGGCTCCACACCGCCCACGGCGATCTCACCCCGACCGAGTTTGCCCTCCGGTGGGCCAACCGAATGTCGCACACGACTGGACCACCGAACGGGTCCCTCCCGGTCATCGGAAGACGGCAGACGGCAAGCAACGCGCGATTCTCATCGCGCGTCTCGCGGAGTCGATCGAAGGGGAATGCCGGCGCTTGCAGATGCACCCCGACCTTCCGCCGGGACCACCTCTCAACGGTGTCCCGGGACATCACATGGTGCCCCCGGCATGATTCGAACATGCGACACCGGCTTTAGGAGAGCCGTGCTCTATCCCCT
This sequence comes from Mycobacterium sp., assembly GCF_046330795.1. Classification (GTDB taxonomy): domain Bacteria; phylum Actinomycetota; class Actinomycetes; order Mycobacteriales; family Mycobacteriaceae; genus Mycobacterium. The sequence continues at coordinate 76,858 of NZ_JAXLSA010000002.1, forward strand.
GAGCTACGGGGGCGGACCGGCGTGCGGTTCCTCCGGGCTGCCGCCCGGATCAGGGATTCCGGGTGCATAGCCTACCGCTCGCACCGACATCGCCCTGCCAGCAAGCCGTCGCACCCGGGAAATCCCGGCACGAACCATCCGCCGGACGGTTGTTTCCGAATAGCCAATCATGGAGATACCGGGTGGGGAGGTGCCGTGACCGTAGTGCACAGCAGTGTGGTGGATGCGCCACGCGAGGAGGTCTTCGCCTGGCACGCACGCCCGGGTGCGATCCATCGGCTCATGCCGCCGTGGCAGCCGATGAAAGTCATCGCCGAGGCAGCCTCGCTGGCCGACGGGCGCGCCGTGCTCGGGCTGCCCGGCGGTCTCCGCTGGGTCGCGCAACACGACCCCGACTGTTACGACGCTCCGGCGCGCTTCGTCGATGAGTTGAAGCATGACGGCTGGCACTCGGTGCCGCCGGCGCTGGTCGGCCACTGGCGTCACGAGCACCACTTCGAGGCGGTCGATGCCGGGCACACCCGACTCACCGACCGTGTCGAGACGCCGGTTCCGGCGCCCCTGTTCCGGCAGATGTTCCGATACCGGCACCGCCAGCTCGCCGACGACCTCGCCGGCCATCAGTGGTCCCACGTCCACGGTCGGCGCCCCGGCACCGTCGCGATCACCGGAGCGAGCGGGCTGGTCGGTACTGCCCTGGCCGCATTCCTGTCCACGGGTGGCTACCGGGTGATCCGCCTGGTGCGCCGCGAGCCGCGCACCGACACCGAACGCCGGTGGGAACCTGATTCGCCGGATGAGCGACTGCTCGACGGCGTGGACGCGGTCGTGCATCTGGCCGGTGCATCGATCGCGGACCGGTTCACCGAGGCACACAAGAAGGCGGTGCGCGACAGCCGGATAGCGCCGACGCGGCGCCTGGCCGAGTGCGCTGCCGCCGCGGCCGACGGGCCCGCGACCTTTGTGTGCGCGTCGGCGATCGGGATCTACGGATACGACCGCGCTGATGCGGACTTGGACGAATCCGCGTCGCACGGCGAAGGCTTTCTCGCCGACGTCGTCGCCGACTGGGAGGACGCGACAGGCCCGGCAGCGACCGCCGGCCTGCGCGTGGTGACCGTGCGTACCGGCATCGTGCAGTCCCCGCGCGGCGGAACCCTGCGGCTGATGCGTCCGTTGTTCGCGGCCGGTCTCGGCGGACGCCTGGGCAGTGGGCGGCAGTGGTTGTCGTGGATCGACATCGACGACCTGGTCGACATCTACCACCGCGCGCTGGTCGACCCCGCGCTGTCCGGTCCCGTCAATGCGGTTGCGCCCCAACCGGTCCGCAACATCGACTACACCACGACCCTGGCGCGGGTCCTGCACCGTCCGGCGTTGTTGCCGGTTCCCGATGTCGGTCCGTCGATGTTGCTCGGCCGGCAGGGGGCTCGTGAGCTGGCCCTGGCGAGTCAGCGCGTGGTGCCGGCCCGGCTGCTCGGGGCCGGTCACCGGTTCCGCCGCCCCACCCTCGAGCAGTGCCTGCGGCACCAGCTCGGACACCTCGGCGTCAGCGTCGGTTGAGCCACCAGATGTGCGTGGACAGCACGGCGGCGAACGCACACCAGGCCGGGTAGGCCGCCAATGGCGCTGCGCGCCTACCGCGGACTGCGACCGCCCGGCGGGTCAGGTCGGCGCTACTGGCGGCGAGCGCCCCCGCGGTCAGTGCCGCGAGTCCGAGCCGGCGGCGGCCGAAGAACACCCACGACCAACTTGCGTTGAGGCCCAAGTTGATCGCGAGTGCGGTGGAGAATCGGCGGGCGGCATCGGTGTCGCCGTCCTCGATCAGGTGGTCGACGGTGTCGGCGGACACCACGGCGATGTCCGCGTAGAGCAGTGGCCAGACGATCGGGAACACCTGCCGCGGCGGCTGGTAGGCCGGCTTGCACAGGCGCTGGTACCACACCGAGTCGACGCTGCTGCGGGATGCCGCACCACCGGTGAGGGCGGTCGTCGCCACCGCTGCCGCGGTGGCTCCGATCAACCTGATTTCCATACTGTTTCGCTCCTCCAGAGTTGTCGGCATGCTGCTCAGGCTTCTATGGAAACTGCGACCTCGTTGCGGCGCAGGAACGGCAGCGTCCAGGGCGGGTCGTAGAACCATGCCGTCGGTTCGCCGATCGTCAGGAATCCATAGGCCCGCAGGGTCGCACGCAGCCGTCTGGTGTGGTCGGCAATGCTGCGGGCACCCCGGTCGCCGCTGAACCTCAGCACCGCAACGGTTTCCGGCGGAAGGTCAACCAACGCGACACGCTGGTCGTCCGGTGTCGGCAACGATTGCAGCGTCCACCCCGTGGGCATGTAGAACCGGACCACCCAGCCCTGATCCCCACCGGCCTGTTGCGAGACCGGTGCCGTCATCTCGATCTTCTGGCCGACCGGCGCGGTCATCGCAATCCGGTCGGACCGATGATTGGCGCCGAAGATGTAGCCGGCGAGGCGGCGGAAGGCGACGGTGCGGGCCGTCTCCTCATCGGCGACCACTGTCGTCTCGGCCGCGATTCGTGGCCCGTACCTGCGGATCTCCACGCCGTCGGCCAACGTTTCCACGCTGTGCAGCGGTTCCTCGACACCCGCGCGAATGCCCACACTCGACGCGGCGAAACCGACGAACTGGCCCAGGGCCGTTCGCAACTGAGTAATCACAGCGAGTCCTTCCCGGTGCAGCGTGCATCCCGTCAGCGGTGATTCGTCGCCGCGGATTCAGCGGATGGTTCACGGGCCCCGACTCGGCGCGAATCGTCAGGCGCTCACCCATCCGATGTCCTCCCGGAACCGAACCCCTACCGACCGAAACATCCGGATACACGGAGGGAAGTACACATGAAGATCACACGCGCCGCCGCATCGGCTGCCGCGGTCGGTATCGCCGCGGCGGGGATGCTCTCGCTGTCGGCGGGTATCGCGGTCGCCGGCCCGAGCGGCCCCGGTTGCGCCGCCTACACCAGCCAGGTGCCGTCCGGCCCGGGTTCGGTGGCGGCGATGGCAACCGAACCGGTGGCCACCGCCGCCGCGAGCAGTCCTGTCCTGACGACGCTCGCCTCGGCGCTGTCCGGCAAGCTGAATCCGAATGTCAACCTGGTCGACACGCTCAACCACGGGCAGTTCACGGTTTTCGCGCCGACCGATGACGCGTTCGCCAAGCTCCCCGCGGCCACCGTCGATTCCTTGAAGTCCGATTCGGCAATGCTGACAAGCATTCTGACCTACCACGTGGTGCCGGGCCGGGTCGATCCCATGAAGGTGGCGGGCACCCACACCACGGTGCAGGGCGCACCCCTGACCGTCGCCGGTACGCCGGATTCCCTGAAGGTCAACGATGCGTCCGTCGTGTGCGGCGGCATCGAAACGGCCAACGGGACCGTGTATCTGATCGACCGGGTGCTGATGCCGCCGGCGCGCTGAGCGCCGGCTATTGGATCGACGAAACACGTTGTATTTCAGCGTAGTTCGGTGATCACTCCGGCGAAGTACTCGGCGTGATGGTGCTGCAGGCTGAACGAGGTGACCCCGTAGGTGTCGCGCAGCAACCGGATCTTGTCGGCGATGTCACGCGGGGTTCCGGCCAGCGCGGCGGGCAGCGCCAGTAGCTGCGCGTCGGACAGTTCCGGCGCGTACCGGCGGATCATCGTCAGGTCCGGGCGGCCGGAGTCGTCGGTCGGGCAGGCGGTGATCGCCAGGTTCAATTCCAGCGCATCGAATCGGTCGCCGGCGGCATTGCGTACGAAGGCGATTCGCTCGGCCAGCGCGTCCTGGGCGTTCTTGCCGGCGTCGGAGCCCGTCAACCCGATGATGTCGGCGTGCTGAGCGGCAACCGTCAGTACCCGGTCGCCGTTGCCGGCGATCAGGACCGGGATCGAGGGGTGGTTGGCCTTCACGAATTCGGTGACGTGCTGGAGGTGACGGACCCGCTGCCCGGCGGTGGGGAACGGGATCTCGGCGAGCTCGAACTCTTCGCGGACGTACCCGGCGCCCAGCCCCAGATCCAGCCGCCCGTCGCTGAGTAGGTCGACGTCGGCGGCGTCGCGCGCCAGCAGCGCCGGCGAGTAGAACGCCGCGTTGAGCACGTAGGTACCCAGCCGGATCCGTGACGTCGCCTGCGCGGCGGCGGCCAACACCGGGAACGGCGCCGGCCCGCCGAGGTGATCGGCGACGTTGTACACGTCGAACCCGAAATCCTCGAAACGCCTTGCCGTGTCGATGAATCGCTGCCGCGATTTGGCTCCCCAGACGCCGATGCCGAACCGGAATTCTGAACTCACGGCGCCGATGCTACCCCGGCGAGTCGACGATGCTGCCGCGGAACGCGGCAGAGGAGGAGCGAGCCACTTGGACCCGGCGAGTCGACGATGCTGCCGCGGAACGCGGCAGAGGAGGAGCGAGCCAGTACAGCCAGTGCTCGTCGGACTGGCCCACCACGTCGTGCCGGGTTGCGCCGTACGCAATCAGGCGGAGAGGCCGCCGAACGTGGTTGCTGTGGACGAATATTCGACCGCGCACCGGCCGCGCATCTCGCCGAGTGTGGGCCCGGGGCACGGAAATCGAGCTCGCAACGTCCATAAGGGCCACGCTCGGCGAAGAACAACCCGTCGCCACGCCGGCGTCCGTCAGACCAGCGGCAGGGTGGCGAAGACCTTCCCGGTGGGCTGCGCCGACCCGGTGCCGGGTTCGACGGTGAAGTTCAGCGCGGTGGAGTCGCCCAGCTCGGGCAGCACGGCCGTGGTCGACGGCGACACCGCCGCGGCGTCCATCGTGCCTGCCGACCGCATACCGGCCGGGTCGACGAGCCACATCTGATACACCGTGCCCTCCGATGGGGGAGGCACGTTGTTCATCACCAGCACGCCGGCGTGCTCGTCGCGGGAGAACACCAGGGTGGCCGTCCCGCCGGTCGGCAGATCCCCGCTGACCGTGCGGACGTCCGGCGCGGCGAAGATCTGTTGTTCGGTGCTGGGTGCGGGCGTTGGACGCAGCGCGATACCGACACCGACAGCGCCCAGCCCGATGGCGATGGCCGCGGCGGCGGCCAGTGCAACCCCGCGCCAACGCCGGTCGGGTCGGCGGGTCGCGGCGAGTACCCGGGTCCGCAGCGCCGCCGGGGGTTCGACCGCGTGCGCCGAGGACAGGACAGCCAGTGCTTCGCGGACCGCGCGCACCTCGCCGTAGAAGGACTCGGCCTGGTCGGCGTCGGATGTGGCGAGCCGGGTGTCGATGGCGTCGCGCTCCTCGTCGGCGAGCGCGTGAAGTGCATAGGGCACCGCCAGATCGGCCAGCGTGTGCTCGGGCTCGGTCATCGAACCCCCAGACAGTTGCGCAAGGATCGCAGTCCGTCCCGCATGCGGGACTTCACGGTGGCCAGGTTCGCCGACAACCGCTCGGATACCTGCGGGTACGTCAGACCGTCGTAGTAGGCCAGCTCGATGCATTCCCGCTGGAGGTCGGTCAGCCCGTCCAGGCAGGCCGCCACCCGCCGCTGTTCGTCGGAGACGATCACCGTGTCACTGACGATGTCGACCGCGGGTTCGAGGCTGGCCGCGCCGTAGCGGGATTCACGCGCGCCGGCCGCCTGTTCGGAGCGGACCCGGTCGACCGCCCGCCGGTGGGCCAGGGTCATCAGCCAGGACAACGGGGTGCCCGCGGCCGGGTCATAGGTATCGGCGCTCCGCCAGACCTGCAGGTAGACCTCCTGGGTGGTCTCCTCGCTGTAACCGCGGTCCCGCAGCACGCGTGTCACCAGCCCGAACACCCGGGATCGGGTGGCGTCGTAGAGAGCGGCGAACGCATCGGCATCGCGGCGCGCAACCCGGCGTAGCAGGACGTCGAGGTCGGCGGTCACAGACAGGAGCGTAGCCGCCGGGTTGGTCATCGCGGTGGTCGTGGAACGAAAAACGCCGTACGTGAGCAGTATTCGCTGAAACCGGGACGCCCGGCCATGTGCTTCTCGGCGACCCGCGCGCCGGTGCCGTACACCAGGAAATACGTCATCAGTACCGGTGAGAGCACCGTCGCCAGCGCCGGCCAACCGGTGATGGTGACCAGCCACAGCCCCCACCACACACAGGCGTCGCCGAAATAGTTGGGATGCCGCGTCCACGACCACAGACCGCGGTCCATGATCGCGCCCCGATTGGCCGGATCCGCCTTGAACACCTCGAGCTGGTGGTCGCCGACGGCCTCGAAGAACACGCCGAGCAGCCAGAGTGCGACGCCGATCCCCAGCACCGGCAGCAGCGCCGCCGGCGTCGGGCCGGTGGTGGCCGACAGTTGCAGCGGTAGCGAGACGAACCAGGCCGCGGCGGCCTGCACGGCGAAGATCTTGCGCAGCACGGTTGCGGTGGAGAAGTCGCCCCGCAGATGCGCCTCATAGCGGGGGTCCTCGCCCTTGCCCCGCAGCTTGACCGTCAGATGCCACGCCAGCCGCAGCCCCCATACCGACACCAACGCCAGCAACAGCAGGCGGCGACGCAGATCGCCGGTGCCCAGTGCCGCGGCGATCGCGGCCACCACGACGAACGAGAGGCCCCAGGTGACGTCGACGACGTTGTACCGACCGATCCGTCTGCCGATCAGGAAGGTGACACCGAATACGACGACGACGGCGGCGAGCGAAATCGCGGACAATGCAGGAAAATTCACCATCGGCCTCCCGTCGGGGCGAATGCCCACTGGTAGACATCAAGATAGCCGGATCGGAATCCGGCCTCGGAGTGGGCCAGGTAGAGTTCCCACATTCGGCTGAACACGTCGTCGAACCCCAAGTCCGACACCGCATCCCGGTTGGCGGTGAACCGCTCACGCCAGAGCCGGAGCGTCTCGGCGTAGTGCGGTCGCAGGGAATACATGTCGACGGTTCGCAACGAGGTCTGATCACCGGTGATACCCAGAATCGCTTCGGTCGACGGCAGCAGTCCGCCCGGGAAGATGTACTTCTGGATCCAGGTGTGCGTGTTGCGGCTGGCCAGCATCCGGGAGTGCGGCATCGTGATCGCCTGGATCGCCACCCGGCCGCCGGGTGCCACCAGGGTGTCCAGGGCGCGAAAATACGTCGGCCAGAACTCGTAACCCACCGCTTCGATCATCTCGACGGAAATCACGGCGTCGTAGCGGCCGGCAACGTCGCGGTAGTCGCACAGTTCGATCTCGACCCGATCGCTGTATCCGGCAGCAGCGACGCGCTGGGTGGCCAATCGGCGCTGTTCGCCGGACAGCGTCACCGATCGCACCTGTGCGCCGCGGGCCGCGGCCCGCAGACACAATTCGCCCCAGCCGGTGCCGATTTCGAGCACCCGGGTGCCCGCGCCCACCCGGGCCACGTCGAGCAGGCGGTCGATCTTGCGGCGCTGCGCGTCGGCCAGGTTGTCGAATGTTGCTGGTGCACCGCCGAACAACGCGCTGGAGTACGTCATCGTCTCGTCGAGGAATTCGGCGAACAACTCGTTGGACAGGTCATAGTGCTCGGAGACGTTGCGGCGGGCCTGATGCCGGCTGTTGTACTGGGACCGCGGTTGGCGGACCAGCGCGATCGGGCGCATGCGTTGCAGTGCCCGCGGAATCAGATCGGACACCGAGGTCGCGAACACGGTCAGGACTTCGGCCAGATCGTCGGAGGTCCATTCGCCGGCCATGTAGGACTCACCGAAACCGATCAGCCCACTCCGGCCGATCCGGCGGGCGAGGCGTTCGGGGTGCAGGACCCGCAGCGTCGGCAGCGTCGGGTCCGCCGCGCCGATCACCGAACCGTCGGGATGAACCAGCCGAAGTGGAAGCTGTTGCACCGCACGGTGCAACAGGGCCGTGGCGATCCGGGCCGCTGCCGCGTTCAACGGGCCCCGGGGCGCCCGGTGCACATCCGGCCAGCGTTCCGCGTCGATACCGGCAATGTCCCGGTCCGGAGTGCCGATGGTCATCGGGGTACCACCGGGACGCCGCGGAGCCACAGCGCGACACCCTGCAGCCGGATCCGTGCGGCGCCGACCAGGGGGGCCAGCGGAGCGACCAGTTGCAGTCGCGCGAGTTGGGCTGCGCTGGAGGGCAATCGGCTGCCGTTCATGGTCGCGGTGAACGGCAACTGTCCCTTGCGGTGTAGGGTGATCGCGACCGAGAGCGACTCGCCGGGCCGCGGCGCGCGTACCCGGTAGTGCCCGTCGACGTCGTTGAACGGGGACACGTACATCTTCTTGGCAGTGCTGACGGGCTGATTCTCTTCTGCGGGAAGCAGATACGCGTGCCGATTGCCGTAGGTGTTGTGCACTTCGGCGATCACCGCGCGCACCGTGCCCTCGGCGTCGTGGCACCAGAACAGGCTCAACGGATTGAACACATAGCCCAGAACCCGGGCCTGCAGCAGAGCGGTGATCCGACCGCCGGGCAGCGGCAGACCCTGCGCCGCCAGATAGGCGTCCAGCCGCTGGCGCAGGCTGTCCTGCGCGGCGCCGGTGAAATGGTCGCGCGCCTCGACCCGGGCGAACGGGCGCAGCCACCACGGCGGTCGCGGTAGGGCGTCGACATCGACGTACCAGAAGTAGCCGCGGTAGGTGAAGCGGTGGCGCACCGGGGCGCGCCGCACATGGGTGATGGTGGTCCGATACAGCGCGGGTGTCAGCTCGTTCATGTGAACGCCCCGACGGTGTTTCGGTCGGCATCCCGCTGCAGTCGGGCAGCCGCCCGAGCGCCGGACGCGGCGCCGTCCTCATGGAATCCCCAGCCGTGATAGGCCCCCGCGAAGACGATTCGGTTGTCGTCGAGAGCGAGCAATAACTGTTGTGCCGCCAGGGATTCCGTGGTGTACAGCGGATGGTGGTAGGTCATCTCCGCAAGCACGCTCGCCGGGTCCAGCCGATCTGCGGCACTCAAGGTCACCAGGAACCGTTTCGGAGTGCGCAGGCCCATCAGCCGGCTGATGTCGTAGGTGACGGCGACGTCGTCGTTGCCGTCGATCAGGTAGTTCCACGAGGCGCGCGCCCTGCGGTGGGTGGGCAACACGGACTCGTCGCTGTGCAGCCGGGCGTGGTTGGTCGAGTACGGAATGGCGCCCAGCGCCGCGCGCTCGCGGGCGGTGGGTTCGGCCAACAGCGCCAGCGCCTGATCGGAATGGGTGGCCACGACGGCGGCGTCGAACCGGTGCGTCCGCGCTCCGGCACGAAATCGGACGCCGTCGGGTACCCGGCGCAGGTCGTGTACGAGGCTGCCGGTGCGGACCTCGTGCAACCCGGCCGCGATCGCGTCGACATAGGTGACCGAGCCGCCGACGACGGTCCGCCAGACCGGCGATCCGAACACGGTCAGCATGCCGTGGTGGCCGAGGAAGGTGAACAGGTAGCGGGCCGGGTAGTCCAGTGCGGCCGCGGGCGGGCAGGACCAGACCGCCGCGACCAGCGGGGTCAGGAAATTCTCGACGAAGTACGGCGAAAAGTTGTGCCGGGCAAGGAATTCCCGGAGCGGCTCGGGCCAGGGGTCCGCCGCGGCCAGCAAGCGGGTGGCGGCCCGGTGGAACTTCTTCACCTCCGCGAGCATCGCCAGGTACCGCGGACGGGCCAGGTTTCCCAATGTCGGGAACAGGCCACCGAGGCCGCGTGCCCCGGCGTACTGCAGACCAGAGCCGCAGTGGCGCACCGACATCGACATCTCGGTATCGCGGGTGGCGACGCCGAGTTCGTCGAACAGCCGGCACAGCGTCGGATAGGTACGGTCGTTGTGGACGAGGAATGCGGAGTCGACGGACACCATCGTCCCGTCGCCGCCGTCCACCCGATGTGTGTGCGCATGGCCGCCCAACCGCGGATCGGCTTCGAAAAGGGTGACGTCATTGCGCTTGGCCAGTTCGTGGGCGGCCACCAGGCCCGCAACGCCGCTGCCGATGACGGCGATCGACCGGCGGGTGTTGATCGGGTTCACATACCGAATTCGGTGCGGCCGTGTCGGCGGATGGGTGGTGGCCGCCTGCCGGCCGCGCCCGTCAGCCCCGCACGGTCAGATAGATCAGCACAGCGTTGAGCACCGTGATCACCGCGGCGATCAGCCAGCCCAGTGCGGTGGTGACCCGACGGTTGGCGTCCTCACCCATCAGGGTGGCGTCGTTGGTCAGCTGGACCAATGGGACCAGCGCGAACGGAATGCCGAACGACAGCACCACCTGCGAGAGCACCAGCGCGCGGCTGGGATCGAACCCGATCCCGAGGATCACCAGCGCAGGAATCAGCGTGACGACCCGGCGGGTCAGCAGCGGTATCCGGACGTTCAGCAGCCCGTCCATGATCATCGACCCCGCGTACGCGCCGACGGACGTCGACGCCAACCCCGACGCGAGCAGTCCGATCGCGAACAGCAGGGCGACGCCGGCGCCCAGGGTGTCACGGACGGCGTAGTACGCGCCCTCGATCGAATCGGTGTTCTCCCGGCCCTGCAGATGGGTCGCGGCCACCAGCAGCATCGCGATGTTCACCGCTCCGGCCAGCAGCATGGCGACCGCGACGTCGGCGCGGGTCGCCTGCAGCAGTCGCCGGCGCGGGGCCCCGGGTTCGGGCCGGCCATGCCGATCGCGGGTCAGCCCGGAATGCAGGTAGACGGCGTGCGGCATGACCGTCGCGCCCAGCATGGCAGTGGCCAGCAACACGCTCTCGGCGCCGTCGAATCGGGGCACCAGTCCCGAAGCGACCTCCGACGCGGCCGGTGGGTCGACGAACAGGCTGGACAGGAACCCGATCGCGATCACCGCCAGCAGTCCGACGATCACCCGTTCGAAGGCCCGTTGCCCGCGGCGGTTCTGGATCGCCAGCAGCGCCAGCGACACCGCGCCGGTGATGACCCCGCCCCACAGCAGCGGCAGCCCGAACAACAGGTAGAGGGCGATCGCACCGCCGACCACCTCGGCGACGTCGGTGGCCATGGCGACCAGTTCGGCCTGGGTCCAATAGGCCAGCCGGGTGGACCGACGGGCGCGCAGGGCAACCGCCTCCGGCAGCGACAGGCCGGTCACCAGGCCGAGCTTGGCCGACAGGTACTGCACCAGGCTGGCCATCAGATTGGCCACCACGATCACCCACAACAGCAGGAACCCGAACTGTGAACCCGCGCTGACGTTGGCCGCGACGTTGCCCGGGTCGACGTAGGCGATGGCGGCCACGAACGCCGGGCCCAGCAGGTAGACGGGCGGTAGGCGAGGTACCCGCCGGGTCTCGTGCACGAACAGTGAGGCTAACGGAGACTACAGATCGGGGAGCGGCAGGTCCAGGTTCGGGAAGGTGATGCCGCCGTCGACCTCGAGGGTCTTGCCGGTCAGGTAGCTGCCGGCGGGGGAGGCCAGGTAGACGGCGGCGGCGGCGATGTCTGGGGGTTCGCCGAGGCGCCGCATCGGCGTCGCCTTCTCCATCGGTTCACGCAGCGCGTCGTTGGAGGCGACGATGTCCAGGGCCGACGTCAGGATCGAACCCGGGGCGATGGCGTTGACCCGGATGCGCGGACACAGATCGAGGGCGGCCAGGCGGGTGTAGTGCGCCAGCGCGGCCTTGGCGGTGCCGTAGGCGGCGAACCCCCGGCCGGCGACCCGGCCCATGGTCGAGGTGATGTTGATGATGCTGCCGCCGCCGGAATGCTCGAGCATCAGCGGCACCGCGGCCGCGGTGAGGGCGTGCGCGGTGGACACGTTGAAGGTGAACGCGTCGCGCAGGTCCTTGGTCGAGGTGTTCAGCAGCGGGCCGGGCATGGTCCCACCGACGTTGTTGACGACGATGTCGAGCTTCCCGAACTCGGCCACGGCGGCGGCGGCCAGTTCCGCGGTGGCCTCCGGATGTGCGAGGTCGCCGGTGACGACGTGCGCCCGTCGGCCGGTGTCGCGGATCTGCGCGGCCACCTCGTCGAGTTGCGAACGGGTGCGTGCGGCGATGACGACGTCGGCGCCCACCTCGGCGAACGCCAGCGCGATGGCGGCACCCAGGCCGCGCCCCGCACCGGTCACCACGGCCACCTGATTGTCGAGCCGGAATCTGTCGAGGATCATCGCGGCCACCGTAGCAAGGCGGTTGAACTGTCCGGAGCGGTTGAACGTAGATGTCCATATGAGCAGCGAACGTCCTACCATTTCCCAGGTGAGCGACGACAACAGGGCGCCGGTGATCACCGCCACGGCGGTCGAGTTCCCGCCGCACCGGCACGCGCAGGACGAGGTCGTCGCCGCGCTCGTCGACGCCGCCGGGGAGGACTTCCTGCGCTTCGCGGCATCCAGCGGGGTCGGCTACCGCCAGCTCGCCCTGCCGATGGATCGCTACCCGCAGCTGACCGGCTTCACCGAGGCCAACGCCGCCTACCTCGAGGTGGCACTGGAACTGGGCGACCGGGCGATCCGGTCGGCGCTGGACGCCGCAGGACTCACTCCCGCCGACGTCGACATCGTCTTCTCCACCACCGTCACCGGGGCGGCCGTCCCGACCGTGGAGGCCAGGCTGGCCGCCGAACTCGGGATGCGGCCCGACGTCAAGCGGGTCCCGCTGTTCGGGCTGGGCTGCGTGGCCGGCGCCGCCGGAGTGGCCCGGATGAACGACTACCTGCGGGCCTATCCGGACCACGTTGCGGTGCTGCTGGCCGTCGAACTGTGTTCATTGACCATCCAGCGCGACGACCATTCGATCGCAAACCTGGTGGCCACGAGCCTCTTCGGGGACGGCGCGGCGGCGGTGGTCGCCGTCGGTGCGCAGCGTGCCCCGGCAGGCCGCGGCCGGCCCCGGGTGCTGGCGTCGCGCAGCCGGCTCTACCCCGACACCACCGAGATGATGGGCTGGCAGATCGGCAGCGACGGATTCCGCATCGTGCTCTCCGCCGACGTCCCGACGGTGGCGGACAAGTATCTCGGTGAGGACGTCCGGCTGTTCCTCTCCGAATTCGGGCTCACCACAACCGATATCGCCACCTGGGTGTGTCATCCGGGCGGGCCGAAGGTGATCGAGGCGGTGGAGAGCGTGCTGGACCTGCCGGACGACGCGCTCGACCGGACGCGGGCGTCGTTGTGGGAGAACGGCAACCTCTCGTCGGTGTCGGTGCTCGACGTACTGGCGGCCAATCTGGCGGATCCGCCGGATGAGGGCGAGCTGGGGATGATGATCGCGATGGGGCCGGGGTTCTGCTCCGAGCTCGTGCTGCTCGGCTGGTAGGCGCGTGTACTACCTGCTGATCCTGGCGGTTGCCGTCGAGCGCCTCGCCGAGCTGGTGGTGTCGAAACGCAACGCGCAGTGGGCAATGTCTCGCGGTGGCCGCGAGTACGGCCGTCGGCACTACCCGGTGATGGTCGTCATCCATACGCTGCTGTTGGTGGGTTGCGTGGCCGAGGTGTGGTTGCTGCACCGTCCGTTCCTACCGTGGCTGGGCTGGCCGATGCTGGCGCTCGTCGTTGTCGCGCAAGCACTTCGGTGGTGGTGCATCACCACCCTGGGCCACCGGTGGAACACCCGCGTGATCGTCGTACCCGACGCCCCGCTGGTGAATGCCGGTCCGTATCGCTGGCTGCACCATCCCAACTATGTGGCCGTCGTGATCGAGGGCATCGCGCTGCCGCTGGTCCACACCGCCTGGGTGACCGCCCTGTGTTTCACCGTGGCCAACGCGTTGCTGCTGGCCGTGCGCATCCGCGTCGAGAACGCCGCGCTGGGCTACGCCGATGCCCGGGTATGACACCGACCTGCTGATCGTCGGCGGCGGTCCCGCCGGCCTGGCCACGGCGATACATGCACGTGCGCAAGGGCTTTCGGTGCTCATCGCCGAACCCCGCGATGCGTCCATCGACAAGGCGTGCGGTGAGGGACTGATGCCCGGCGGTCTGGCCGAACTCGCCGAGCTGGGAGTGGACCCGGTGGGAATGCCGTTCCACGGCATCGTCTACGACGACGGGAGGCGCCGTGCGAAGGCCCGATTCCGGGCCGGACCCGGCCGCGGGGTGCGGCGGACCACCCTGCACGCGGCGCTCGCGCAACAGGCCAAACAGTCCGACGCGGAATGGATTTCGGTGAAGGTGACCGAGGTTCGGCAGGACCCCACGGGGGTGTGCGCCGCCGGGGTCCGGGCGCGCTATCTGATCGGCGCCGACGGGCTGCACTCCGCGGTGCGGCGCGGCGCCGGGATCGCGGCCACCGTGGGCGCGCCGCGGCGGGTCGGTCTGCGCCGGCACTACCGGGTGGCGCCGTGGTCGGAATTCGTGGAGGTGCACTGGTCGCCGTGGGGAGAGGCCTACGTGACGCCGGTCGAGCCCGACCTCGTGGGCGTCGCGATCCTCAGCCGGCATCGGCACGACCTCGCGTGGTTCCCGTGGCTGGAGCGCCGGCTCGCCGGGGTGCCGCACGGCGCCGAGCGCGGCTGCGGCCCGCTGCGTCAGGTGGTGTCGCGCCGCGTCAGCGGACGAGTGCTGCTCGTCGGTGATGCTGCCGGATACGAGGACGCGCTGACCGGAGAGGGGGTCAGCCTGGCCGTCAAACAGGCCCGCGCCGCCGTCGCCGCGATCGTCGCCGACCGCCCGCAGGCCTATGAGCGGGACTGGCAGCTCATCACCCGCCGCTACCGGTGGCTGACCCGCGGCCTGGTGTTGGCCACCCAACCAGCGCTGGGCCGGCGGTCCCTGGTGCCCGCCTGCGCTGCGGTGCCCGCGGTCTTCGGCCGCGCCGTCGACATCCTCGCGGGCTGAACCCAACTTTCCCGATCTGTTCCGCGTTGGCTGCGACGCTATTTCTTGGCAGCGGTCTTCTTGGCCGCCGTCTTCTTGGCGGGCGTCTTCTTGGCCGCCGCCTTCTTGGCGGGTGCCTTCCTCGCCGGTGCAGGCTCGTCGGCCGCGGCGGCGCCCTGACGCTTCTTCACACTGGCCTCGAGCTTGGCCAACAGGTCCGAGACGTCATCGGACTCATCGAGGTCGGTGGGTTTCTCCTCGACGGTGAACGCCTCGTCGCCCTCGAGCTTGGCCGCCACCAGTTCCTTGAGCTGATCCTGATAGTCGTCGCGGAAGTTGTCCGGGTGGAAATCCTCGCTCATCGATTCGACCACCTGGCCGGCCATCTTCAGCTCGGCGGGTTTGATCTCGACCTTGGTGTCGAGCACCGGGAAATCGGGATCGCGGATCTCGTCGGGCCACAGCAGGGTGGTGATCACCATGACGTCGCGCTTGCTGAAATCCTTCACCCGCAGCGCCGCCAGCCGCGTCTTGCTCCGCAGCGCGAAGTGGACGATCGCGACGCGGTCGGTCTCGGCGAGCGTCTTGGCAAGCAGCACATACGATTTGGTCGACTTTCCCTCGGGCTCGAGGAAGTAGCTCTTGTCGTACATGATCGGGTCGATGTCGCCGGCCGGGACGAACTCGACCACCTCGATCTCGCGGCTGCGTTCCTCGGGCAGGGTGGCGATGTCCTCGTCGGTGATGACCACGCTGCGGCCGTCGTCGGCCTCGAACGCCCGCGCGATGTCGCTGTAGTCCACCACCTCGCCGCACACCTCGCAGACCCGCTTGTAGCGGATCCGGCCGTTGTCCTTGGCATGCACCTGATGGAACTTCAGATCGTGGTCCTCGGTGGCGCTGTAGACCTTGACCGGGACGTTCACCAGACCGAAGGAGATCGAACCTTTCCAGATGGAGCGCATGGGCCCAGTATGGCCCACGGTCAGGGCGACTGGCCCGTAACGGCATCCAGACCGGGGGTCAGGCCCAGCGGCACATCGGGGTTGGCCCCCGGCGCATTGCTGGTCTGCTGGTCGTATGGATTGGCCCGGCAGTTGGAATCGGCGGGTGTCTCGTTGCCGGTGCACCAGGGCACCCAATCGCGTGGATCCGCGCCGGCAGACGGAGCGCACACGATCACGCAGGCGACCGTGAGTCCGGACCCTGCCGCCACCCATCGGTTGCGCCACGCGCGCGGCATGATTCAACGGTACCAAGGTATAGCGTGGTCGGGGATGGATTCGTCTGCGCCCACGGTCACGCTGACCAATGCCGACAAGGTGCTGTACCCCGCGACAGGCACCACCAAGG
This sequence comes from Mycobacterium sp., assembly GCF_046330795.1. Lineage (GTDB taxonomy): Bacteria > Actinomycetota > Actinomycetes > Mycobacteriales > Mycobacteriaceae > Mycobacterium. The sequence continues at coordinate 92,891 of NZ_JAXLSA010000002.1, forward strand.
CCGATGTCTTCGACTACTACACCGCCATCGCCCCGGTGATGGTGCCGCACATCGCGGGCCGGCCGGTAACCCGGAAACGCTGGCCCAACGGGGTGGAGCGGCCGGAGTTCTTCGAGAAGCAACTGGCCTCGTCGGCTCCGGCGTGGCTGGAACGAGGCACGGTCGTACACAAATCCGGGACCACGACGTATCCGGTGATCGACAGCGTTGCCGGGTTGGCGTGGATCGCCCAGCAGGCGGCTCTGGAAGTTCATGTGCCGCAATGGCGGTTCGTCTCCGGCGAGCCGGGCCCGGCCACCCGGCTGGTGTTCGATCTGGACCCCGGCGACGACGTCACGATGAGCCAGCTGTGTGAAGTGGCTTGTGCGGTGCGGGATCTCATGGATGACATCGGCCTGGTGACCTTCCCGCTGACCAGCGGCAGCAAGGGCCTGCACCTCTACGCCCGCTTCGACTCGCCGGTCACTTCGCGCGGAGCCTCCACTCTCGCCAAACGGGTTGCACAGCAACTCGAACAGGCGATGCCCAGCCTGGTCACCGCGACCATGACGAAGAGCCTGCGACAGGGCCGGATCCTGGTGGACTGGAGCCAGAACAGTGCGGCGAAGACGACCATCGCGCCCTATTCGCTCCGGGGACGTGCCCAACCGACCGTCGCAGCCCCGCGCAGCTGGGCCGAGATCGAGGGTGCCGGCCTTTCACAGCTGCGCTACGACGAGGTCCTCGACCGGGTGGCCCGCGATGGCGACCTGCTCGACGGCCTCGACGCGGCCGCCGATCTGCCCGACCGGCTGACCGTCTACCGCAGCAAGCGGGACGCCGGGAAAACACCGGAGCCGGTTCCCACCGTCAAACCCGTTGCGGGGAACAATGATACGTTCGTCATCCAGGAGCACCACGCCCGTCGGCTGCACTACGACTTCCGGCTCGAGCGGGCCGGCGTGCTGGTGTCCTGGGCGGTGCCGAAGAACCTGCCGACCACACCGGCGGTGAATCACCTGGCCGTGCAGACCGAGGACCATCCGCTGGAGTACGGCGGCTTCGAGGGCACCATCCCGGCCGGCGAGTACGGTGGCGGCCAGGTCCGGATCTGGGATTCGGGTACGTATGACACCGAGAAGTGGCTACCGGACGAAGTCATCGTGACGTTGCACGGACAGCAGATCTCCGGGCGCTACGCGCTGATCCGGACCGACGGCAAGAACTGGCTGGCGCACCGCACCAAGGAGCAGCCCGAGCAGCTGCCGCGAGATATCGCGCCGATGCTGGCGACGCATGGGTCGGTGGCCAACCTCGAGGGGGCGCAGTGGGCCTTCGAGGGAAAGTGGGACGGCTACCGGCTGCTGTTCGAATCCGATCGCGGAGAACTGCGGCTGCGCTCGCGCAGTGGACGCGATATGACCGCGGACTTCCCGCAGCTGGCGGCGATCGCCGGTGACCTCGCCGAGCACCGGCTGATCATCGATGGCGAGGTGGTCGCCCTCGATGAGTCCGGTGTGCCGAGCTTCGAGGAGTTGCAGAACCGGGCGCGTGCGACGCGGGTCGAGTTCTGGGCGTTCGACCTGCTGTTCCTCGACGGCCGCTCGTTGCTGAAGGTCAAGTACCGGGATCGGCGCGCACTGCTCGAAGTGCTCGCCAGGGGGACGAATCTCATTGTTCCCGAACAGATCCCCGGCGACGGCATGGCGGCCCTGGTGTACTCGCGCAAGCATCGGTGGGAGGGCGTGGTCGCCAAGAAGTGGGATTCCATCTATCAGCCGGGTGTCCGGTCGTCGGCGTGGATCAAGGACAAGGTGTGGCACACCCAGGAGATCGTGATCGGCGGTTGGCGCCGGGGCGAGGGCGGGCGCTCCAGTGGAATCGGAGCGCTGCTGATGGGGATTCCCAACCGCGGCGGCCTGGACTTCGTCGGCCGGGTCGGTACCGGGTTCACGGAGAAGGAACTGGCGAAACTCGGGCGGATTCTGGCGCCGCTGGAAACCGCCGAATCACCCTTCAACAAACAACTTTCGCGGGTCGATGTGAAGAACGTGACATTCGTGCGGCCGGAGTTGGTCGGCGAGGTCCGCTACGGCGAGTGGACCGGCGACGGGCACCTGCGGCACCCGAGCTGGCGTGGGTTGCGGCCCGACAAGGCGCCGTCGGACGTCGTACGGGAGTGACCGCTCTTACTGCATCTGCTCAGTGCTCACCGACATGTTTTGCGAGTGGATCTCGCAGTAACCGCTGAGCAGATGGGTTTTTGCTGACGGCCCATCAATGGCCTCCAGCAGACCGCGGGTTGCCAGTTCGTCGGCCAACTCATTGTCGGCCACGCCCGCGTGACCCTTGATCCAGAACCACTCGACCCGGTGCCGCGCTTGGGCCGCCCGCAGCCGCTGCCATAGATCGACGTTCTTGACCGGCTGCTTGGCGGCCGTCAGCCATCCGTTGCGTTCCCAGCCCAGCACCCACGTGGTGATGCCGTTGCGGACGTAGGTGCTGTCGGTGTAGAGGTGCACCGACATCGGCCTGGTGAGGGCCTCGAGCGCCATGATGGGCGCGGTCAGTTCCATCCGGTTGTTGCTCGTCCGGCCGGAATCGCCGCCGCACATCTCGCGGACGTGCTCGCGGTGCCGCAGCACCGCGCCCCAGCCGCCGGGTCCCGGGTTGGGGCGGCATCCGCCGTCGGTGTGGATCACCACGACGTCGTCAGCCATGGCTCGATGTCCCGTCGGTCATGCGCCGAGGATAAGAGATCAACGCGGTCCGGACCGACATCCCGAACTCCTGGTGTCGCAATGTGGTGATCCGGCGGCCGGGCTGTATCGCATCCTTCACCGGCGCGGTGCGGTCACCGAAATACGCAGCGGTGGCGTCGATGTCCGCGACGGCGAAAGTGATTCCCCACAGGGTGGACGGTCCCGGCGTCGCGGATCCCGGGGTGCCGACCACCTCGATGATCACCTCGCCCATACGGAAGAAAACCTGCCGGATGGGTCGTCCACCGAGTTCCGCGTCGCGCTCGCGGCGGGCATGGGCGCCCGCGGCTCCCAACGAGGCAACCGTGCGGTCCAGATCGGGTGACAGCAGCACGACGTGGTCGACCGACGTCACGCCGTTCCGGTGCTCGGCGCGAGCGTTCGGCGTCGGACCGGCGGTCGATCGTGTGGTCGGGATTCCGTCGAGCTCATCGCACCGGAAGTCATGTGGGAGCCCGCGCAACGACCACCCGACAATGCCGGTGGCCCGCTGTCGACCGACCAGCCGGATGCCGACGTCGCCGACGCGGCAGACGCCGTCCGTGCCCACCTCGAAACCCGCCGCCGTCCAGGCGTCGGCCGGATCGGCAACCTCGAGTTCATCGAGGGCCAACGCCATACCTAGGCCTGCGCAACAAGAATGGGCCGCAGCGCGTCCAGCACCGAGGCATCCTCGATGGTCGACGGGACGGGCTCGTCGCGGCCGGCGGCGATGCCGCGCAACGTCTTGCGCAGGATCTTGCCCGACCGTGTCTTCGGCAGCGCCGGAACCACATCCACCAACCGGAAGGCCGCGACGGCGCCGATCTCGGTGCGCACCAGATCGATCAGGTCCTCGGCCAGGCCGTCGGCCGACGCGCCGGCCTTGAGCACCACCAAGCCCCGCGGCGCCTGGCCCTTGATCTCGTCGGCCACACCGATCACCGCACACTCGGCCACGGCCGGATGGGTGGCCAGCACCTCTTCGATGGCGCCGGTGGAAAGCCGGTGCCCCGCAACGTTGATCACGTCATCGATGCGACCCATCACGAACAGGTAGCCGTCCTCGTCGATCCGGCCGCCGTCGCCGGTCAGGTAGTAGCCGGGGTGCTCGCTGAGATACGACGCCTCGTAGCGCGCGTCGGCATCCCACAGCGTCGGCAGGGTGCCGGGCGGCAGCGGCAGCGAAATACAGATCGCACCCTCCTCGCCGGCCCGGCACCGGTAGCCGTCGTCGTGCAGGATGTGCACGTCGTAACCCGGCATCGGCACTGTCGGAGAACCGGCCTTGATCGGAAGTGTTTGCAGGCCCATCGGATTGGCGGCAATGGGCCAACCCGTCTCGGTCTGCCACCAATGGTCGATCACCGGCACCCCGAGCTTATCGGCCGCCCAGTGGTAGGTGTCGGGGTCGAGTCGCTCGCCGGCGACGAAGAGGTAGTTCAAGCTCGACGTGTCATGGTGGGCCAGGTGGGTGGCCTCCGGATCCTCCTTGCGGATCACCCGGATCGCGGTCGGCGCGGTGAAGAGGGCCTTCACGTGGTGCTCGGCGATCACCCGCCAGAACGCGCCCGGGTCCGGGGTGCCCACCGGCTTCCCCTCGTAGAGCACCGTGGTGGCCCCCAGGAGCAGCGGCGCGTAGACGATGTAGGAGTGGCCGACCACCCAGCCGACATCCGAAGCGGCCCAGAACACTTCGCCCGGGGCCAGGTCGTAGATATGCCGCATCGTCCACAGCAACGCCACCGCGTGCCCACCGTTGTCGCGGACGATGCCCTTGGGCTTGCCGGTGGTGCCCGAGGTGTAGAGCACGTACAGCGGGTCGGTGGCCGCCACCGGAACCGCATCGACCGGCTCGGCGGTGGCCATTGCCTCCTGCCACTCCACGTCCCGACCCTTCACGACGTCGCAGTGGTGCCGGTCGCGTTGCACCACAACGCAATGCAGCGGCGGATGGGCGCACATGGCGATGGCGTCCTCGAGCATCGGCATGTATTCCACGATGCGGGTGGGCTCGATTCCGCACGAGGCCGTGACCACGACGGTGGGCCGCACGTCGTCGATACGCACGGCCAGTTCGTGCGGGGCGAAGCCGCCGAACACCACCGAATGCACGGCACCGAGTCGGGCGCAGGCCAGCATCGAGATGACCGCTTCCGGGATCATCGGCAGGTAGATGACCACCCGGTCGCCCTTGCCCACACCGAGGCCGCGCAGCACGCCGGCGAACCGGGCGGTCTCGTCGAGCAACTCGGCGTAGGTGTACACCCGCTTGGTGCCGGTGACCGGGGAGTCGTAGATCAACGCCGGCTGATCGGCGCGGCCGTCGGCCACGTGGCGGTCCAGGGCGTTGGCGCACGTGTTCAGTTCGGCATCCGGGAACCAGCGGTAGAACGGCGGATTGGCGTCGTCGAGGATGCGTTCCGGCTCCCGGGTCCAGGTGACTGCCTTGGCGGCCTCGGCCCAGAAGCCGGCCGGATCGCTGATGCTCTGGTCGAACACGTCGTGGTATGCGCCCATCCGGGCACCGTACAACTTCGGTCGCCCATCGTCGGCGGCATGAGTGACGTGGTTCAGATCAAACCTCTGAGTGGCCCGGAATCTGCGCCGAGTGGCATCGGTGGTCACCCTGGACCCCCCCGACAAGCCCAATTTCTCCGGCGAGCGGCCGGGTCTGTACGGGACACGCCGGTGCGATTTCCAGGGATCTTTGCAACACCCCTTCTGTTTGAGGAGTGTTGTCGGTGGCTGGAGTTCTGTCGAGTGTGAAGCGTAGGCAGTTCTGGGAGTTGGTTCGCTCGGGGTTGACGCCCGCTGAAGCTGGGGTGGCTGCCGGTGTGTCGGGTCATACCGGGCGGCGCTGGTTCCGTGACGCTGGTGGGGTGAAACCGTATGTGGGCAAACCCAAGAGCGATGGGCCCCGGCCCCGGCTGACTCTCGAGGAACGTATCCAGATCCAGGTCGGTGTGGGCCGCAACGAGTCGATGCGTTCGATCGGCCGACGCCTGGGTCGGCACGCCTCGACGATCAAGCACGAGCTCGATGTCAATGCTCGCCACCACAATGACGGCCGCGGGTCGGGGTATCGGCGCAAGGAGGCCTTCGGGGCCCGTCAGAGTGGCAACAGCGCCACCGTGCGCTACGACGCGGTGGCCGCCCACGACGCGGCGGCGCGGCGGGCCAGCCGGCCCAAGGACCGCAAGCTGGCCGGCAGTGACAGGCTGCGTGAGCAGGTGCAGACTCGGCTGGAACAGCGGCACAGTCCCCGGCAGATCTCGGAGCGGCTGCGCCGTGATTTCCCCGACGAGCCGGAGATGTGGGTGTCCCCTGAGGCGATCTATCAGGCGATTTACGTGCAGGGCAGGGGCGCGTTGCGCCGCGAGTTGCATCAGTGTCTGCGCAGCGGACGTGCGGTGCGCCGACCGCAGCATCAGCAGGGCACCCGGCGTACCCGGATCCCGGACATGATCAACATCGCCGACCGACCGCCGACCGTCGCTGACCGTGCCGTGCCTGGGCATTGGGAGGGTGATCTGATCCTGGGCAGCACGGCCTCGGCCTCGGCGATCGGCACCCTGGTGGAGCGGCAGACCCGGTTCGTGATGCTGCTGCACCTGCCGGCTGATCACGGTGCGCTGGCCGTTCAGGAGGCCATCATCGACAAGATCACTCAGTTGCCCGCGCACCTGCGGCGCTCACTGACCTGGGATCAGGGCATCGAAATGGCCAACCACAAAGCGATCGCCAAAGCCGCAGAACTCGACATCTACTTCTGCGATCCGCACTCGCCCTGGCAACGCGGAACCAACGAGAACACCAACGGCCTGTTACGCCAATACTTTCCGAAAGGCACCGACCTCAGGATCTACAGCACGCACTACCTCGACTACGTCGCAGCCGAACTCAACGGCCGCCCCCGCCAAACACTGAACTGGAAAACACCCGCCGAAGCACTCAACGAACTACTGTCCCAACCACCCCTTGTTGCATAGACCGCTTGAAACCGCCCGGGCGCGGACGTACAAAGGCGGACGCTCGCGGGAAGGTATTCAGCGGACTCACATCTTCGAGATCACCTTGTCGGCGTACTTCTCCAGGTTGCGGATCTTGTTCTCCAGCGGCTCGGTGTCCGGGCCGATGATGTAAGGCAGCCGGAAGCCGACCATCACGTCCGTCACGCCCTTGTCCTCGAGCCGCCTGATGCCGTCGGGCTTGTAGGCGTCCATCGAGATGACGTGCACCTGGTAGTCGTCACCCGTGCGGCCCTCCGCCCGGCGGTACTCCTGCAGTTTCGCCAGCAGGTCGTCGAGTTCTTCGGCGGGCCCGCCGCCGTGCATCCAGCCGTCGTTGCGCGATGCCCGGCGCAGCGCGAGGTCGGCGTGGCCGCCGATCAGGATCGGGATCGGCCTGCTGGGCGCGGGTGTCATCTTGGTCCTGGCGATGTCGTAGAACTCGCCGTGGAATTCGAAGTACTCGCCGGTGGTCAGGCCGCGGATGATCTCGATGCACTCGTCCATTCGCTTACCCCGCCGCGCGAACGGCACACCCATGAGGTCGTAGTCCTCGGGCCAGGGGCTGGTGCCCACGCCCAGCCCGAGCCGATTGCCGAACAGCGCGGCGATCGAGCCGGCCTGCTTGGCCACCAGGGCCGGCGGGCGGATCGGCAGCTTGAGGACGAAGAAGTTGAAGTGCAGTGTCGTGGTGACCGCACTCAGCGCCGAGGCCAGCACGAACGCCTCGATCATCTCCTTGCCGTCCAGGAACTCGCGGTCGCCGTCGGGGGTGTAGGGATACTTCGCGTCCGACTCCAACGGATACGCGACGCTGTCGGCGATGGTCATCGCATCGAAGCCCGCGCGTTCGGCGGCCTGAGCCAGCGGGATGTAGAACGACGAATCGGTCATGGACTCCGCGTATGTGAACCGCATGCCGCTAGTCGTCGTTCTGTGGCTGGTTCGCCGCGACATCGCCCCAGGTGGCGCGTGCCCCGCTGTCGCCGATCCGGACCACCTGCACGATGGTGGCCGCGCTGGCGACGACGACGACCACGCTGAGGATCACCGCGGCTGCGGTGCCCGGTTCCCGTCGATGCAGCACCACGAGGAGCACCGCGGCCACCAACAGTGCGATGGCGAAGTAGAGCATCGTGTCACCGAGGCCCGCGTGGGTTTCCACCGCCGGTGATTCGCCGACGCGGTGTTCGAGCCATTCGCCGGCCTCGGTGGTCAACGGCGTCAGCGCCAGCACCGCGACGGACAGGGCGAGCACGAGCCACACCAGTCGCCGGCGCGCGGCGGGCCACACCGCACACAGGATCGCCAGCACTGCGGTCAGGGGTGCCAGGACGACGACGAAATGCACGAGCAGGGCGTGGGCCGGAAGGCCGTTGATCATCGACACTGGCGTCCTCTCCGAGAGGTCAAGGCGACGGTCGCACCGAGTACCAAGCGACTGTAATGGACGCCGTGCGCAAGAATTCATCAGTGACCGCAATCTCCGAGCGGGTGTCGCGCGCGCCCGACCTCGGCCACCGGCGTTGAGCAGTTCGGCCGCGGACGCGCAGCACTGGCTGACGCGCAACGTCAAAGTGCTGTCGGCGGTCTCGCTGCTGCAGGACACCGCGAGTGAACTGTTGTATCCGCTGCTTCCCATCTACCTCACCGCCGTCCTCGGTGCGCCGACCGCCGTGGTGGGCGCCGTCGAAGGGATCGCCGAGGGTGCGGCCTCGCTGACCAAACTCGGTGCGGGCCCGATGTCGGACCGGTTCGCGCGACGCCCGCTGGTCGCCACCGGGTACGGGTTGGCGGCGCTGGGAAAGGTGGTCGTCGCCGCGGCGACGGCGTGGCACGGCGTCCTGGCGGGGCGGGTCGTCGACCGGCTGGGCAAGGGAATCCGTGGCGCACCGCGCGATGCGCTGTTGGTCGACGGCGTGCCGGAGACCGCGCGGGCACGCGTGTTCGGGTTCCACCGGGCCATGGATACCTGTGGGGCGGTGCTCGGCCCACTGATCGGGCTCGCCGGCTACGAACTGCTGGACCACCGGATCGCTCCGCTGCTGTGGATCGCAGTGGTTCCGGCCGTGCTCAGCGTGGCGCTGGTGTTCCTGGCCCGGGAAACCCGGGTTCCGCCGGCCCCGGAGCGCCGCCGGATCTTCGCCAATATCGGCGCACTGCCCCGGCGGTACTGGCGCACGGTCGCGGTCCTGGTCGTCTTCGGCCTGGCCAACTTCCCCGACGCGCTGCTGTTGTTGCGGCTCAACGAGATCGGCTTCTCCGTCGTCGAGATCATCCTGGCCTACGTCACCTACAACCTGGTCTACGCGGCGGCCAGCTATCCCGCCGGCGCGCTGGCCGATCGCGTCGCACCGCCGGTGGTGTTCGGCGTGGGTGTCATGTTCTTCGCCGTCGGTTATGTGGGTCTGGGCCTGACCGCCGATCGCGGCGTCGCCTGGCTGCTGATCGGCAGCTATGGATTGTTCACCGCCTGCACCGACGGCGTGGGCAAGGCGTGGGTCTCCCGCCTTGCCGACGACTCCTGCCAGGGCAGCGCCCAGGGCGTATTCCAGGGGCTCAGCGGGATGGCAGTGTTGGCCGCGGGTGTGTGGGCCGGTCTGCTGTGGGGAGTCGACGGTCGGCTGCCGCTGCTGATCTCCGGCGGTGTCGCCGCTGTTCTGGCGGCAGTGCTGCTCTCTGCCGGCCGCCGGCTATGAGACGGTGATGGGGAACGGCGGTGTGCCCGAACCGGTGACGGTATAGCCACCCCACGGAGTGCGCTCGGCGAGCCGCGCTGGGGCCGCGTGGCCCTCGACCGAAACGGTTACGGCGCGTTGACCTTTGAGGGCGTCGTCGGGCAGATCGCCGGTGACGGTTCCGCGCCAGTGGTAACGCCCGTCGATGGCCGCGACGTGGCCCCCGAGTCGGGCCCGGACCGCGATGTCCCGGTCGCCGAAGGTGAGGACGGCATGCCCATCGTAGAGATCCGGGGAGAGGTCCCCATCCTCGAAAACCGTTGCGCTGAGATAGAAGTGGTCGGCCACCCGTTGGGGCCGCCAGCGGCCCACCACGATCCGGGACTTCGCCTCCATCCGGGTGTAACCGGATCGGCCCAGGAGTTCCAGGCAGCGGTCAACGTAGCGGACCTGGCGTTCGATGTGCGGTCCCGGAATCCGGAAGTAGTTGGGCAGACCGTGCACGGCCACCGCGTCGTCGTCGGAGCGGCGCGCGTCGATCACCGCGCGGGCCGAACTGGACCGGCCGTCCGCCCGGGTGACCGTCCAGGTGTCGGTGTTGCTGTCGAACCGCGCCTGGTCACCGTCCTCCCGAATGACGATGACGGTCACAGGAATCCGGCCCGGCGCCACATCCGCCGACCGACGCGGCCCATCAGACCGACCTCCTCGAAGAACGCGGCCAGCGGCGCGAACGACGTCACACAGGCCCGGTGGAAATTCGGATTGGCCCGGGCGGCGCGGCGCATCTCGGCTCCGTCCAGACCAGCCCGGTGGTACTGGATCGGCAGAGTGAACAACATCCGGTAGAACGGGCCGCCGGCGCCGTGCAGGTTGGCCATGATCATCCGGCGATAGCGCGGCATCGTCGGCACCGCCTTGCGCAATCCGTCCCGGGCGAACTGGATGTGCCGAGCCTCCTCGGTGACGTGGATTCGCATGAGCCGCTGCACGATCGGCTGGAGTTCGGGGTCGTCCATGATCTGGCGCTGCAGTGAATCGAAGATCTCCTCGCCGACCAGCGCGGCCGCCCACAGCACACTGCCGCGGAACAGGAACGGCAGCGAGTTGATTATCATGCGCTGGGAGAGCTTGGGGCGCACCGGGATTCCACCGATCCGGGCGATGGTCTTTCCGAACATCACCATGTGTCGCGTCTCGTCGCCGAGTTCGGTGAGCGCGTAGTGCGTCGTGCTGGCGGTTGGGTTCTTGTGCATGAGGTCGCGCAGCAGGGCCTGGTTGAGGATGTTCTCGAACCAGATTCCCGCCGAGAGGATGTTGATCAGTTCCTGCCGGGACAACTCGATCTGCTGTTCACGGGTCATCGCATCCCAGGCGGGTGTGCCGTGCAGCGTGACCATCCGTGGTGGCAGGAAGTACTTGTCCGGATCGATCGGGGCGTCCCAGTCGATGTCCACCGCCGGGGCGTAGGACTTCTTGACCGACCCGCTGAGCAGGCGTTCGGAGAACTCTTCGCGGGTCACCGATGTGGTGGGCGTCGCTGCCATGTTCAAAAGGTAGGAAGCGAATGCCGATTAGTCAATACCCGCGGTACCGGATACTCGAAGTCACGGCACGCGCCACCGTACCGCGCTGAACAGATCGGGTGGTGGCATACCCTGCGGAACATGCGGACCATCCACGTCATCGGCATCGGCGCCGGCGACCCCGACTACGTCACCGCCCAGGCCGTCGGCGCGCTCAACGGCACCGATGTGTTCTTCGCGATGGACAAGGGCGAGCACAAGAGCGATCTCGTCGCGTTGCGCCGCACCATCTGCGAGCGGTTCATCTCGCGCCCCGGCTACCGGTTCGTCGAACTGGCGGACCCCAAACGGGCCGGTGACGGCGACTACCTGCAGACTGTGGCCGACTGGCACGAGGCGCGCGCCGCGGTCTGGGCCGACGCCATCGAGGCCGAACTCGGACCCGACGGCGTCGGTGCCTTTCTGGCCTGGGGCGACCCGTCGCTCTACGACAGCACCCTGCGAATTCTCGAACTCGTGCGTCGCCGCATCGACATCGACTACGACGTCGTCCCGGGAATCACCGCCATCCAGGCGCTGACGGCACGACACCGGATCCCGCTCAACGATGTCGGCGAACCGGTTCTCATCACCACCGGCCGGCGGCTGCGGGAAACCGGCCTGGACGGCGCGGCAGTGGTGATGCTCGACGCGGACTGCACGTTCCTGGAATGCCCGCCGGCCACCCGGATCTGGTGGGGCGCCTACCTCGGCACGACCGATGAACTGCTGGTGTCCGGGACCGTCGGCGACGTCGGCGACGATATCTTCCGGCTCCGTGCCGAGGCCCGCGCCCGCCACGGCTGGATCATGGACACCTACCTACTTCGTGATGTCACCCAGTAGGTAGCGCTGCAGCGTCGGCGCCACCGCGTCGGCGAGTTCCTCCGGTGACATCGAGTGAATGGGGTCGGCGCGCGCGACGTAGCGCACCACACCGATGCCCACCAGCTGGGTGGCGCACAGTGCCGCGCGGACGGTGATCTGGTCGGCACCAATGGCTTTCAGGATCGGCCCGAACACCGGGCCGATCAGGTAGTCGTAGACCACGTCGACGGTCTTGGCCATTCCGGTGGCCGAGATGGCGCTGGCCGCGAACGGCCCGCCGTCGGCGATGTCCCACGTGGTGATCAGCGTCTGCAGCGTCCGCTTGCCGGTGGTGTCGATGCTGCCCCGCACGATCTTGTTGATGAAGTCCGGTGTGCGAAACGGCAACCGGAGGAAGCGGGCCACCGGATCGAAGACGCCGTCGGCCTCGTCGTGAGCATTCACCAGTTCAGCGTGGCCGTCCGGGCCGGTCAGCACAAGGTGGACACGCCGCGAACTTCACGGGCAGACTTGACGTCGTGCCCGAACTCCCGGAGGTCGAAGCGCTCGCCGACTATCTGCGTCAACACGCCACCGGACTTCCGGTGGGTCGCATCGACGTCGCGGCGCTGTCGGTCCTCAAGACCTTCGACCCGCCGCTGACCGCCCTGTACGGGCAGACCGTGACCGGTGCGTCGCGCTGGGGAAAGTACCTCGGCCTCGATGTCGGCGATCTGCATCTGATCACGCATCTGTCGCGGGCCGGCTGGCTGCGGTGGTCGGAGAAGCTGGCCGCAGCCCCGCTCAAACCGGGCAAGGGGCCCATCGGCTTGCGGGTGCACCTCGGAACGCCCGGCGAAGCACCCGGTTTCGACCTCACCGAGGCGGGAACCCAGAAGCGGCTCGCGGTCTGGCTGGTGACCGATCCCGCCGCGGTGCCCGGGATCGCCACCCTGGGGCCGGATGCGCTCGCGCTGGACGCCGATGGCCTGGCGGCCGTGCTGGCGGGCAATACGGGCCGGATCAAGACCGTGATCACCGATCAGAAGGTGATCGCCGGGATCGGCAATGCATACAGCGACGAGATCCTGCACACCGCACGGCTGTCGCCGTTCGCCACCGCGGGCAAGCTGACCGACGCGCAACTGGATGCCCTGTACGAGGCTATGATCACCGTGCTGACCGATGCGGTCCGGCGGTCCGTCGGTCAGCAGGCGGCGACGTTGAAGGGCGAGAAGCGATCCGGGCTGCAGGTGCACGCCCGCACCGGCCTGCCCTGCCCGGTGTGCGGAGACACGGTGCGCGAAGTGTCCTTCGCCGACAAGTCCTTCCAGTACTGCCCCACCTGCCAGACCGGCGGCAAGGTTCTCGCCGACCGGCGAATGTCCAAGCTGCTCAAGTGATCCGGCAGTAGGAGCGCGTCGCCGCCGTCAGCGCCTGCTGGTAGAGCGGGTCCAGGCCGCGCGCCGCGACCACCGAGTCGCGGGCTGCCTCGAGGTCGGTGACGCACTGCGGTGAATGCAACGAATCCCAATGCAGGGCAATCTGTTCCACCATCGTGCGGTTGTATCCGTCGATCTGGGTCCGCGAACTCGCCAGGTCGGGGGCGGCCGAGGGCGCGCCGGCGGGGTCGAACTTCCACTGCGCGAACCGGGTGTACTCGATGGCCTCGGTGACGTTGATCTGGTCGGTGAAGATATCCCGCACGTAACCCGGGTCGACGTGGTGTCCCACCGCGTCGGCGCCGACCGCGTCGAGCACCTGCGCGGCCCGGGCGGGGTCGGTGATGGAGCCGCCGTCGAGCCATTTGACCGCGGCAACCGGTTCGGCAACCTGAAGACGCAGCGCCGCCGCGTCGACGAGGTCGTGGAGTGCGCCGGCGGGGTGCGCCCCAGCCATCGGGGCCGGAATGAGCAGGGCGATCGGGAGGGCGGCAACTGCAACGAGGATGGGAACCAGGAGTCGGATACGCATGCCGTCATCTTCGTCCACCCGGATAGGCTGCACCGATGATCCGGCAGAAGATCCTCATCACCGGCGCGAGTTCAGGCCTGGGCGAGGGCATGGCCCGCGCGTTCGCGGCCAAGGGTCGCGACCTGGCCCTGTGTGCGCGGCGCACCGAGCGTCTGGATGCCCTCAAAGCCGAACTGACACAGCGTCATCCCGGTATCACCGTCGCCGTGGCCGAACTCGACGTCAACGATCACGACCAGGTGCCCACGGTGTTCGGTGAGCTGTCGGACGCGCTCGGCGGCATCGACCGGGTGATCGTCAACGCCGGTATCGGCAAGGGCGCCCCGCTGGGTTCGGGCAAACTGTGGGCCAACAAGGCCACGCTCGAGACCAATCTCGTTGCCGCCCTTGTCCAGATCGAAGCGGCGCTGGAAATGTTCAAGGCCTCTGGACGCGGTCACCTGGTGCTGGTGTCCTCGGTGCTGGCCAACAAGGGGGTGCCGGGCGTGAAAGCATCGTATGCGGCCAGCAAGGCCGGGTTGTCGTCGCTCGGCGAGTCGCTGCGGGCCGAATACGGGCGCGGCCCGATCCGGGTCACGGTGCTCGAACCCGGCTACATCGAATCGGAGATGACCGCCAAGGCGAACAAGACCTCGCTGATGGTGGACAACGCCACCGGCGTACGCGCGATGGTCGACGCCATCGAGGGCGAACGTGGTCATGCCGCAGTCCCCGGCTGGCCGTGGACCCCGATGGTGGCCCTGATGAAACTGACCCCCACCCGGCTCGCCAAGCTGTTCGCCTGAACCGGGGTTTATCCGATCGGGCGCAGTGGGTAGCCGAATCGGCATGAGGTACTCAAAACTGTCTCCCGCACTTTTCGCGGGCGTTGCCGCGGCCGCGACGCTCGCCTTCACCCCCGTTGCGATGGCCGATCCGATGCCGCCGCCGTGCGTCAATCCCGACGGCACGCCGTGTGCCAGCCTCGGCACGGCCGGACCGGGCGGTGCTGCCGGCGCTATCCCCGGCGGCCCCGGCGGTGAAGCCGGTCCCGGCGGTGCCAGTGGCGTGATCCCGGGCGGTCCCGGCGGTGCAGCCGGTCCCGGCGGCGCGACCGGCAGTATCCCCGGTGGTCCGGCCGGCACGGCAGGCCCGGGCGGTGCGTCCGGCAGCCTGGCTCCGGGCGGCCCCAGCGGTAGCGCCGGACCCGGTGGCGCCGCAGGCTGCATCCCCGGCGTGGGCTGCGCGACGATCCCCGTCGGCTGACTTCATGTCGCCGACAGTGATGTTGTTCGCGCCCCTTCCTGGGCGAACGCGATAACAACCTCACTCTCGGCGGATCGGGAGGTCAGCCCGCCCGGCCGCGTTCCTCGCGGTAACGGCGCACCAGCGCGTCCGTCGAGCTGTCCGACTGCGGTGCCGGAGCGGCGTCATCGGTGATGACCGGCAACAGCGCGATCGCCTGCTTCTTGCCCAGCTCCACGCCCCACTGGTCGAACGAGTCGATTCCCCAGATCACGCCCTCGGTGAATACCTGATGTTCATAGAGGGCGATCAACTGGCCGACCACCGACGGCGTCAGCCGGGTCGCCAGGATCGACGTGGAGGGCCGGTTGCCCGGCATCACCTTGTGCGGTACCACATTCGCCGGTGTTCCCTCCCCGGCGATCTCCTCGGCAGTCTTGCCGAATGCCAGCACCTGGGTCTGTGCGAAGAAGTTGCTCATCAAGAGGTCGTGCATGCTGCCCGACCCGTCCGCGGTGGCCAGATCGTCCACCGGCTGACTGAACCCGATGAAGTCGGCCGGCACCAGCCGCGTGCCCTGGTGCAGCAGTTGATAGAACGCATGCTGACCATTGGTGCCGGGTTCGCCCCAGAAGATCTCGCCGGTGTCGCTGTCGACGGGTGAGCCGTCCGCCCGCACCGACTTGCCGTTGGACTCCATGGTCAGCTGCTGCAGGTACGCGGCGAACCGACCCAGGTCATTCGAGTACGGCAGCACCGCACGTGACTGTGCGCCAAAGAAATTCGAGTACCACAGTCCGATCAGCCCCAGTAGTGCCGGGGCGTTCGCGGTCAGTGGGGCCGTCCGGAAGTGTTCGTCCATCAGATGGAAGCCCGCCAGGAATTCGGCGAAGCGTTCCCGGCCGATGACCGCCATCACCGACAGCCCGATCGCCGAATCCACCGAGTATCGACCGCCGACCCAGTCCCAGAAGCCGAACATGTTCGCGGTGTCGATGCCGAACTCCTCGACCAGCTTGGCGTTGGTCGAGACCGCGACGAAATGCTTGCTCACCGCATCCTCGCCCAGTGCACCGACCAGCCAGCGACGTGCCGCTGTCGCGTTGGTCAACGTCTCCAGTGTCGAGAACGTCTTCGATGCGACGATGAAAAGCGTTGTGGCCGGGTCCAATCCGTCCAGCTTGGCGACCAGGTCGGCCGGATCGACATTGGAGACGAACCGGGCGGAGATCCCGGCGTCGGCGTAGTGGCGCAGCGCGTCGTACACCATCACCGGGCCCAGGTCCGAACCGCCGATGCCGATGTTGACGACGGTCCTGATCGCCTGCCCCGTCGCACCCGTCCACTCCCCGGAGCGCAACCGGTCGGTGAAGGCGCCCATCTTGCCGAGCACCTCGTGCACGTCGGCGACGACGTCCTGGCCGTCGACGGTCAGGGTGGCCCCGACCGGCAGGCGCAACGCGGTGTGCAGGACGGCGCGGTCCTCCGAGGTGTTGATGTGCTCGCCGGCGAACATCGCCGCGCGCCGCTGTTCGAGGCCGGCCGCGCGGGCCAGGTCGATCAGCAGGTCCAGCGTCTCCCGGGTCACCCGGTGCTTGCTGTAGTCGATGTACAGGTCGCCCACGGTCAGCGTCAGTTCGCGGCCGCGGTCGGGATCCACGGCGAAGAACTCACGCAGATGCGTGTCACCGATCTGTTCGTAATGACGGGAGAGGGCGGACCAGGCGGGCGTCTCGGCGATCATGTCTTGACCCTAGTGCCGCGGCGACGCCGACGAGCGGCCAGATTTCGACGACGAGCTTCGGGGACACCGCCGCCTTTGCAAGGATGGGCGGATGGATACCGCCAAGCTGCTCGCCTCAGTGCCCACCGGTTTGTGGATCGGGGGTGCGGAACGCGCCGGCACCTCCACGTTCGACGTGCTCAACCCGGCGACCGGGGAGGTCATCACCGCCGTTGCCGACGCCACCGCCGCCGACGGCATCGCCGCGCTGGACGCCGCCGCCGCCGTGGAAGGGGACTGGGCGGCGACCCCGGCGCGGGACCGCGGCGAGATCCTGCGTTCGGTGTTCGAGACCATCAGCGCGCACACCGAGGACATCGCGACGCTGATGACCCTCGAGATGGGCAAGGTGCTGGCCGAGAGCCGCGGGGAGGTCAAGTACGGCGCCGAGTTCTTCCGGTGGTTCGCCGAGGAGGCGGTGCGCATCGACGGCCGCTACACCCACGCCCCGGCCGGCACCGGCCGGATCCTGGTGACCAAATCGCCAGTGGGGCAATGCTATGCGATCACGCCGTGGAACTTTCCGCTGGCGATGGGCACCCGCAAGATCGGCCCCGCGGTGGCCGCGGGCTGCACCATGATCGTCAAGCCGGCCCAGGAGACCCCGCTGACCATGCTGCTGCTGGCCAAGCTGATGGACGACGCCGGCCTGCCCAAGGGCGTGCTCTCGGTGCTGCCGACATCCCGGCCCGGCGACGTGACCACTGCGCTCATCGACGACGGGCGGCTGCGCAAACTGACGTTCACCGGCTCGACGGGCGTGGGCAAGGCGCTGGTCAAGCAGTCCTCGGACAAGCTGCTGCGCACGTCGATGGAACTGGGGGGCAACGCGCCGTTCATCGTCTTCGACGACGCCGACGTCGATGCCGCCGTCGACGGCGCGATCCTGGCCAAGATGCGCAACGGCGGCGAGGCCTGCACCGCGGCCAACCGGTTCCACGTCGCCAACTCCGTGCGCGCCGAGTTCACCGAGAAACTGGTGAAACGGATGGGGGAGTTCACCCTGGGTAACGGTCTGGACGATGGCTCGACACTCGGGCCGCTGATCAACGCCAAACAGGTCGGCACGGTCGAGGATCTGGTCTCCGACGCCGTCGCCCGCGGTGCCACGGTGGCCGTCGGGGGTGTCGCGCCCGAGGGTGCCGGGCACTTCTACCCGGCCACCGTGCTGGCCGACGTGCCCGCGGATGCCCGCATCCTCAAGGAGGAGGTGTTCGGCCCGGTCGCTCCGATCACCGGATTCGACAGCGAAGAGGAGGGGATCAGGGCCGCCAACGACACCGAGTACGGCCTGGCGTCCTACATCTACACGCAGTCGCTGGACCGCGCGCTGCGCGTCGCCGAATCCATCGAGTCGGGCATGGTCGGCGTCAATCGTGGCGTCATCTCGGATGCCGCGGCACCGTTCGGCGGCATCAAGGAATCCGGGTTCGGCCGCGAGGGCGGTGTCGAGGGCATCGAGGAGTATCTCGACACCAAGTACATCGCCCTGACCCAGTAACCCCATACGCCGAAAGGTACGTACGGGTGGGAAAGTTCGAGTGGACCGCGCCCTTTCGTCGGGTTCGGCGAGCGGCGTGGTTCTGCGAGCACGAGGCCCGGCGATCGGGACACCGTCGGGTCCGGGGCGCAATGCGACCATGAAGCCATGACCGCAACACTCGTCGCCAAGGGCGTCGCCGGCGGGTACGCGCATCGCACCCTGTTCGAGAACGTCAACCTGACCGTGGCCGCGGGTGACGTGGTCGGCGTCGTCGGCGCCAACGGCGCCGGCAAGAGCACGCTGCTGCGGATCCTGGCGGGTGAGCTCGCACCGCTCGCGGGCACGGTGAGCGTCGCACCGGCCGACGCGTTCGTCGGCTGGCTTCCGCAGGAGCACGAGCGGGTGCCCGGCGAGACCGTCGCCGGCTACATCGCGCGCCGCACCGGGTGCGCGGCGGCGGCCCGAGCGATGGATGCCGCGGCCGTGGCGCTGGCCGAGGGGGACGGCGACGCCGACGTCTACTCGACGGCCCTGGATCACTGGCTGGCCGCCGGCGCGGCCGACCTCGACGAGCGGATGCCGGTGGTGCTCGCGGAACTGGGTCTCGACTCGGCGGTGGTGCGGCCGGATGCAACCCCGATGACGTCGCTGTCCGGCGGCCAGGCGGCCCGCGTCGGACTCGCCGCGCTGATGCTGTCGCGCTTCGACGTTGTCCTGCTCGATGAGCCCACCAACGATCTCGATCTGGACGGGCTGGAACGGCTGGAGACGCTGGTCGGCGATCTGCGCGGCGGCGTGGTGCTGGTGAGTCATGATCGAGAGTTCTTGGCGCGCAGCGTGACTCGGGTCCTCGAACTCGACCTTGCGCAGCACACCACCACGGTGTTCGGCGGCGGGTACGAGAGCTATCTGGAAGAGCGCGAGATCGGCCGACGGCACCGGCGCGAGCAGTACGAGGAGTTCGCGGAGAAGAAGGCCGACCTGGTGGCCCGCGCCCGCGTTCAGCGGGAATGGTCCAGTCAGGGGGTGCGCAACGCGATCCGCAAGGCCCCGGACAACGACAAGATCCGGCGTCGGGCGGCCACCGAGTCCAGCGAGAAGCAGGCGCAGAAGGTCCGCCAGATGGAGAGCCGGATCGCGCGGCTCGAAGAGGTCGAGGAACCCCGGAAGGAATGGAGCCTGCAGTTCACCATCGGCCGGGCACCACGATCGAGCTCGGTGGTCGCCACGCTCGCGAATGCCGTTGTGCGACAAGGCGACTTTGTCCTGGGTCCCGTTTCGTTGCAGGTCGACGCGGGCGAACGCATCGGAATCACCGGGCCCAACGGCGCGGGCAAGTCCACGTTGCTGAAACTGCTACTGGGGCGGCTGGCGCCCGACGAGGGCCGCGCTTCCCTGGGCGCCAGCGTCGCCGTCGGCGAGATCGACCAGGCCCGCGCGGAGTTCGCCGGGACGGCACGCCTGGTCGACCGGTTCGAGCAGCAGGTGCCGACCTGGTCGACGGCGGACGTGCGGACCCTGCTGGCGAAGTTCGGTCTGGGCGCCGACCACGTCGAACGTCCCGTCGACGACCTCTCGCCCGGTGAGCGGACCCGCGCGGGTCTGGCGCTGCTGCAGGCCGTCGGGACCAACGTGCTGGTCCTCGACGAACCCACCAACCACCTCGATCTGCCCGCCATCGAGCAGTTGGAAGCGGCGCTGGACTCCTACGACGGTGCGCTGCTGCTGGTGACCCACGACCGCCGGATGCTGGCCAACGTGCGGTTGGATCGGACCTGGCTGGTCGACAACGGCCGGGTGGTCGAGCGCTGACTGACCTGGACCGCGAGTGTGCAGGTATATGCGTCTCGAGCCCGTCGATCTACATATGGGTGCACGCTCGCGAGGCACTGCTCGCGGGGATTGGACGTCCCGTTGGACGGGTCAGTGGCCGAGGCGGCCGCGGCCCATGCGCAACAGCAGCATGGCGAGGTCCTTGCCCTCGGGTCCGAGCGCGCTGTACCGCTCGATCACCTTCATCTCCCGGCTGTGCACCAGCCGGGTGCCCCCGGAGGCCATCCGGATCTTGCCGATGGTCTGCGACACCTCGCGGCGGCGCTGCACCGCGGCCAGGATCTCGGCGTCGAGCCGGTCGATCTCCTGGCGCAGGTCATCGATATCTACGGTGTTGACGGTCATCTCATTTTCCTCGCTGTTGGTGGAGTCTGGTCTCATCGAAGATTCGGGCCTCACACAACAGACGAGCCCCGGATCCGATGCGGACCGCGGGGCTCTTGGAAGCAGCTACACCACGGGCACCGCTGGCCGGTACCCGTGGAAAAATCGCCACTGCGCATTGAGCACGAATCGAGTGTGCCACTAACCGTCGTGCCAGCGCAAAGTCCCCCGGGTGAGCGCCGGGCCCGGCGTCGCACGATCTGTCCCCGGACGGCGGTAGGTTGACAGACGATATGAGCATCTCGACCGAAACAGATCAACTGCTGGACGGGCTCAACCCCCAACAACGTCAGGCCGTCCTGCACGAGGGCGCGCCGCTGCTGATCGTGGCCGGCGCCGGATCGGGCAAGACCGCCGTGCTCACCCGCCGGATCGCCTACCTGCTGGGCGCCCGCGACGTCGGCGTCGGGCAGGTGCTGGCTATTACGTTCACCAACAAGGCCGCCGCGGAGATGCGCGAGCGGGTGGTGCAGCTGATCGGGCCGCGGGCCCGCAACATGTGGGTCTCCACCTTCCACTCCACCTGCGTGCGGATCCTGCGCAATCAGGCGTCGCTGCTGCCCGGCCTGAACTCGAACTTCTCGATCTACGACGCCGACGACTCGCGCCGGTTGTTGATGATGATCGCCAAGGACATGGGTCTCGACGTCAAGCGGCATTCGCCGCGGTTGCTGGCCAATGCGATCTCGAACCTCAAGAACGAGCTGATCGATCCGGCGCAGGCCGCCGCGGAAGCATCCGAGGCCGGCGAGGATCTGCCGGGCATCGTGGCCCAGGTCTACGGCGAGTACCAGCGCCGGCTGCGCGCCGCCAACGCGCTGGATTTCGACGACCTGATCGGTGAGACGGTCGGCGTGTTGCAGGCCTTCCCGCAGATCGCCCAGTACTACCGCCGCCGGTTCCGCCACATCCTGGTCGACGAGTACCAGGACACCAACCACGCGCAGTACGTTCTCGTGCGCGAGCTGGTGGGGGTCGAGCCCACGCCAGACGGCATCGCGCCCGGTGAGTTGTGCGTGGTCGGTGACGCCGATCAGTCGATCTACGCCTTCCGCGGTGCCACCATCCGCAACATCGAGGACTTCGAGCGCGACTTTCCCGATGCCACCACCATTCTGCTCGAGCAGAACTACCGCTCCACGCAGACCATCCTGTCGGCCGCCAACTCCGTCATCGCGCGCAACGTGGGCCGCCGGGAGAAGCGGCTCTGGACCGATGCCGGCGACGGGGAACTGATCGTCGGGTACGTGGCCGATAATGAACATGACGAGGCACGGTTCGTGGCCGGGGAGATCGACGCCCTGGCCGCCGGCGACGGCGAGTTCACCTACAACGACGTCGCGGTGTTCTACCGCACCAACAATTCCTCCCGTGCGCTCGAAGAGGTGTTCATTCGCTCCGGGATTCCGTACAAGGTCGTCGGCGGAGTCCGGTTCTACGAGCGCAGGGAGATCCGCGACATCGTCGCGTACCTGCGGGTGCTGGACAATCCGGGCGACGCGGTGAGCATGCGGCGCATCCTCAACACCCCCCGCCGCGGTATCGGCGATCGCGCCGAGGCCTGCGTCGCGGTGTACGCCGAGAACACCGGTGGCGGCTTCAACGACGCCCTGCAGGCCGCCGCCGAGGGCCGGGTGCCGATGCTCAACTCCCGCTCGGAGAAAGCCATCTCGGCGTTCGTCGAGTTGCTCGACGAATTGCGGGGCAAGCTCGACCAGGAGCTCGGTGATCTGGTCGAGGCGGTGCTGGAGCGTACCGGCTACCGTCGCGAACTCGAATCGTCCAATGATCCGCAGGACCTCGCTCGCTTGGACAATCTCAACGAATTGGTCAGCGTCGCACACGAATTCAGCATCGACCGGGCCAACGCGCGAGCGCTGGCGGCCGAGGAGGACGAACCGGCGGACGAGGACGTCCCCGAGACCGGGATCCTCGCCGAGTTCCTGGAACGGGTGTCGCTGGTGGCCGACACCGACGAGATTCCCGAGCACGGTTCCGGCGTCGTCACGCTGATGACCCTGCACACCGCCAAAGGCCTGGAATTCCCAGTGGTTTTCGTGACCGGCTGGGAGGACGGGATGTTCCCGCACATGCGCGCACTGGGCGATCCGACCGAGTTGTCGGAGGAGCGCCGGCTGGCCTACGTCGGCATCACCCGCGCCCGCCAGCGTCTCTATCTGAGCCGGGCCAAGGTGCGTTCGTCGTGGGGCCAGCCGATGCTCAATCCGGAATCGCGGTTCCTGCGGGAGATTCCGCAGGAACTGATGGACTGGCGCCGCACCGAGCAGGCCGGCCCGTCGCTGAGCGCGCCGGTGAGCGGGGCCGGCCGGTTCGGCGGCTCGGCGCGTCCCGCGCCGGCGTCGCGGCCGCGGAACAAGCCGCTGCTGGTGCTCGAACCGGGCGACCGGGTCACCCACGACAAGTACGGTCTGGGCCGCGTCGAAGAAGTGTCCGGCGTGGGTGAATCGGCAATGTCGCTCATCGACTTCGGTAGCTCCGGTCGCGTCAAACTGATGCACAACCACGCGCCGGTGGCCAAGCTGTAGTTTCTCGCCAGGTTCAGGCGACGCACCACCGCCGGGTCGACGGCAACAGCGCCAGCACCGCGCTGGCCACCGGCAGGGCCGGAATGACGTAGATGAACCACGGCAGTTCCGCGCCGGCGATGAACACCCCGCCCAGCGCCAGCAGGGCAACCACGGCGCCGACGGTGATCAGGTAGCGGCCCAGCTGCCGTCGCTGCAACAGCAGCACCACCCCGCAGATCGTGCTTGCCGCGAACACGAAGGCCAGGAAACCGACTGCGGCACAGAACAATCGGTCGGTGTCCCACCACCCGTTGATCAGATCGGTCGCCACCACCGAGGTGGCCCACCCGCTGAGCATCGCCATCACGCAGGCCGCAACGGCCGTCGCGCTGCCGGGGTTCGGTGAGGCGGCGCTGCGTGGCGGTCGCGGGATGGCGGTGGTCGCGGGATCATTCGCGGGATCGGCCGGCAGGGAAGCCGGCCCCGTGGGTGCCCGGCGGATGATGTGGGTGCGGGTGTCGTCGGTGCCGGGTGGGACCGGGATGGGTCCGGTGGGTGCTCGGCGGATGATCCGGGTGGAATCGTCCGGAGACGCGTCAGGAGGTTGTTCGTGGGGCGGCCGGGTCACCGGTCAGGGGGTGTAGGCGCCGAGGGTGATTCCGCGCTGGGCCAGCCAGGGCTGGGGATCGATGAAGTCGGTGCCGTTGAGCAGAACCGAGAAGTGGCAGTGCGGGCCGGTGGACTGGCCGCGGTTGCCGACGGTGGCGATCTGATCGCCCGCCATCACCCGCTGGCCGGGGCTCACGAGCCAGGAGTTCACGTGCCCGTAGAGCGAGACCGTGCCGTCGGCGTGCCGGATCTTGACCCAGGCGCCGTAGCCCGCGGTCGGGCCCGCGTCGGTCACCACGCCATCGGCGACCGCGTAGATGGGCGTGCCGATGGGGGCGGCCAGGTCGACGCCGGCGTGCAGCGCGCCCCAGCGGTAGCCGAACCCGGAGGTGAAGATCCCGTTGGTCGGCTTGACGAACAGCGGCCGCTGCAGCCGGGCCTCACGTTCGGCGCGCTCCTGTGCGAAGGCCGCACCCTTGGCGAACTCTTCGGAGTGGATCGTGCTGTTGGCCGCCGGGGTGACGGTGACCAGCTGGACGCCCCGAGCATTGTTGGTGGAGGCGGCCGACGCCGCCGGGAATGCTCCGGTGGCGTTCGAGGCGAGCACGGTCTTGGTCGAGGTGTGCCCGAAGTCGTCGGAAGCGGCCACCACCGAGTACGTGGCGGCGGCGGCACCACCGACGGCCATCGCGGCGACCAGCACGCGGCTCTTGACCGCGGTGGTTCGGGGCTTGCGGTGCTGGCCGATTCGGGGCAGCACGTCGGTGACCGCGTTGGCGTTCTCCTCGAGGGCACGCCATTCGTCGTCCAGGTCCAGGCCGAGGTCCTCGCGCGGCTCCAGACTCAGCGCCACCAGGTTGTCGGTGTCGGTCAGGTCATCGAGCTCGGGAGCGGCCAGCAGACGCTCGTCCAGGGGGATGGATTCGTCCAGCAGGTCGTTGAGGCGATCACAGTCAGAGGCGGCCTCGTAGCCGGCGGATGTCCCGGAATCGAGTGTCGTGCGCTGCGCTGCCAACCTGAAATGTCCCTCTAGTCGTGACCAAAGCGTTATCTGGACTCGAGAGACGGTAACGAACGTCGCGCAACCTCGGCAACCCAGGCGGGCATTCCGGCGCGGATTGTGATTTGTATCACTGGTCCCGGGCGGTGACGTGTACCACATCGGTGGTGGGCGGTGCGAGTGTCTCGCAGGCGTGTCGATACAGTTCGCACCGGGCCAATTCCCCCAAGCCGTCACCGCCGTGAGCACACCGCAGAGGTGCTGCACGCCAGTAAGGAAGCTGATGGATCTTTTCGAGTACCAGGCGAAGGAACTCTTCGCCAAGCACAACGTTCCGACCACGCCCGGCCGGGTGACCGACACCGCGGAGGACGCCAAGGCGATCGCCGAGGAAATCGGCAAGCCGGTCATGATCAAGGCGCAGGTCAAGGTCGGTGGACGCGGTAAGGCCGGCGGTGTGAAGTACGCCGCGACGCCCGACGACGCGTACACCCATGCGAAGAACATCCTGGGCCTCGACATCAAGGGCCACATCGTCAAGAAGCTGCTGGTCGCCGAGGCCAGCGACATCGCCGAGGAGTACTACATCTCCTTCCTGCTCGACCGCGCCAACCGGACCTACCTGGCGATGTGCTCGGTCGAGGGCGGCATGGAGATCGAAGAGGTCGCCGCCACCAAGCCCGATCGGCTCGCCCGGGTGTCCGTCGACGCCGTCAAGGGTGTCGACCTCGCCTTCGCGCGGGAGATCGCCGAGAAGGGACACCTGCCCGCCGAGGTTCTCGACGCCGCGGCCGTCACCATCCAAAAGCTGTGGGAGGTGTTCGTAAAGGAGGACGCCACCCTGGTGGAGGTCAACCCGCTGGTGCGCACCCCCGACGATCAGATCCTGGCGCTCGACGGCAAGGTCACCCTCGACGAGAACGCCGACTTCCGCCAGCCCGGCCATGCCGAGTTCGAGGACAAGGACGCCACCGATCCGCTCGAGCTCAAGGCCAAGCAGAACGACCTGAACTACGTGAAGCTCGACGGTGCCGTCGGCATCATCGGCAACGGCGCGGGCCTGGTCATGTCCACCCTCGACGTCGTCGCCTACGCCGGCGAGAAGCATGGTGGGGTCAAGCCCGCCAACTTCCTCGACATCGGTGGCGGCGCCTCGGCCGAGGTGATGGCCGCGGGGCTGGACGTGATCCTGCATGACAGCCAGGTCAAGAGCGTGTTCGTCAACGTCTTCGGCGGCATCACCGCCTGTGACGCGGTGGCCAACGGCATCGTCAAGGCGCTGCAGATCCTCGGCGACGAGGCCAACAAGCCGCTGGTGGTTCGCCTGGACGGCAACAACGTGGACGAGGGCCGGCGCATCCTGGCCGAGGCCAACCATCCCCTGGTGATCCAGGCCGAGACCATGGACGCCGGCGCCGACAAGGCCGCCGAGCTGGCGAACAAGTAAGGGGCTCAAGTCATGTCGATCTTCTTGAACAAAGACAGCAAGGTCATCGTCCAGGGCATCACCGGCGGTGAGGGCACCAAGCACACCGCCCTGATGCTCAAGGCCGGCACCCAGGTGGTCGGCGGCGTCAATGCCCGCAAGGCCGGTACCACCGTGAGTCACGTGGCCAAAGATGGCTCCGCCGTTGAGCTTCCGGTGTTCGGCAGCGTGGCGGAGGCCATGAAGGAAACCGGCGCCGACGTGTCGATCGCCTTCGTGCCGCCGCCGTTCGCCAAGGACGCCATCATCGAGGCCATCGACGCCGAGATCCCGCTGCTGGTGGTCATCACCGAGGGAATTCCGGTGCAGGACAGCGCATATGCGTGGGCCTATAACCTGGAAAAGGGTGGGGCGAAGGGTCCTAAAACTCGCATCATCGGCCCCAACTGCCCGGGCATCATCACCCCCGGCGAGGCGTTGGTCGGCATCACGCCGAACAACATCACCGGCAAGGGTCCGATCGGGCTGGTGTCGAAGTCGGGCACCCTGACCTACCAGATGATGTACGAGCTGCGGGACTTCGGTTTCTCCACCGCCATCGGAATCGGCGGCGACCCCGTGATCGGAACCACCCACATCGACGCCATCGAGGCCTTCGAGAAGGATCCCGAGACCAAGGTCATCGTCATGATCGGCGAGATCGGCGGCGACGCCGAGGAGCGTGCGGCCGACTACATCAAGGCCAACGTCTCCAAGCCGGTCGTCGGCTACGTCGCGGGCTTCACCGCTCCGGAGGGCAAGACGATGGGCCACGCCGGCGCCATCGTGTCGGGTTCGTCGGGCACCGCCGCGGCCAAGAAGGAGGCCCTCGAGGCCGCCGGGGTCAAGGTCGGCAAGACGCCGTCGGCGACGGCCGCGCTGGCCCGGGAGATCCTCGAGAGCCTGTAAGGCGTTCCGTTTCTCCGTTTCCCCGCGAGCGTGCGTGTCGGCCCGCCGACACGCCGCCGCGGGCGGACCTTTGTGCACGCTCGTCATCGGCGCCAGGGCAGCAACGCTCTGGCGCCGATTTCGCGGCCGGGCCAGCGGAGGTTAGCCTGACGAACTAACTGGCAGCTGTAAATGCCGAGGTGTGCAGAACCTGCGCAGGGACGAGGAGGCTTCGACATGGCGGTGGATCCGCGTACGCCCGTCGTGGTCGGTGTCGGGCAGTTCACCGAGAACCTGGAGCACGACGGCTACCGCGGAATGTCCTCTGTCGAGCTCGCCACCGAGGCCGCTCGGGCCGCACTGGCCGACACCGGAGCCGACGTTGCGGCGGTGGCGCAGGCCATCGACGTCTTCGCCGGACTGCGGCAGTTCGAGATCTGCACCCCGTTCGGCCCGCCGCCGCTGGGGGCCTCGGACAACTACCTCCGGTCGGTGGCGCGACGCGTGGGCGCCGATCCGGCGCGCGCGGTGCTCGAACCGCTCGGCGGACACGGCCCGCAGAAGCTGCTCACCGAGTTCGCCGGCCGGATCGCTGCGGGCGAGGCCGACGTGGTGCTGCTGCTCGGGTCGGAGAACGGCTCCACCCTGCGTTACTTCAGCGGGCGTGACGACAAGCCCGATCACAGCGAACGGGTGGGCGGCCAGCTCGAGGACCGCGGCTACGGCTTCGAGCAGTACATCGACGAGATCACGGTGACGCACGGGATGACCGGCGCGCCAGTCCAGTACGGCCTGCTGGACAACGCGCGGCGTCGCCGGTTGGGCATCGGTGTTGCCGAATACCGCCGGCAGATGGCCGAACTGTTCGCACCGTTCTCTAAAGTGGCTGCCAAGAACCAGTTCTCGGCGTCCCCGGTGGAACGTTCGGCGGACGAGATCGGTACCGTCACGCCCGAGAATCGGATGATCTGCGACCCGTATCCGCGCCTGCTGGTGGCCCGCGATCAGGTGAACCAGGGGGCGGCGGTGTTGGTCACCTCTGTGGCGGCGGCGCGCAAACTCGGTGTGCCCGAGGGTAATTGGGTCTATCTGCACGGGCACGCCGACATGGTGGAACAGGCCTTCCT
Source organism: Mycobacterium sp. (assembly GCF_046330795.1). GTDB lineage: Bacteria > Actinomycetota > Actinomycetes > Mycobacteriales > Mycobacteriaceae > Mycobacterium. The sequence goes on from NZ_JAXLSA010000002.1 coordinate 120,969, forward strand.
GGACCGGGCTGACGTCGGGCAGAGTGCGGCCACCGAACTGGCCGCGCGCGAGGCCCTGCGGGTGGCCGAGGTCGGTATCGACGACATCGCCACCTTCGACCTCTACAGCTGTTTCCCGTTCCCGGTGTTCACCTTCTGCGACGTGACCGGTCTGTCGACGGACGATCCGCGCGGATTGACCCTCACGGGCGGCCTGCCGTACTTCGGCGGACCCGGAAACAGCTACTCGCTGCACGCCATCGCCGAAACCGTCAGCGAAATGCGTTGCAGACCAGATCAATTCGGATTGGTCGGGGCCAATGGTGGCGTGATGAGCAAGTACTCCGTTGGCATCTACTCGACCGCCCCCGCACCCTGGCGGGCCGACCGCAGTGCCGAACTGCAGCGCGAGATCACGGCACTGCCGAAGACGCCGACCGTCCGCCACCACGACGGCGACGGGGTCATCGAGACCTACTCGGTGCGCTATGACTGGCCGGTGATCACCGGCATCATCGTCGGCCGCATCGATGACGGCACCAGGTTCATGGCCACCAGTACCGACCCGGAGTTGATGGCGCTCATGACCGGTGGTGATCCCCTGGGGCAACGCATTTCGGTGAAGTCCGTCGACGGCGTCAACGAGGCCGTACCGGCCTGAGGTGCCGCGTCGAGATCGACGAAATGACGTGGGCTACTTGGAGAAATTCGCCGATAGGTGCGTTTCGGCGAGTTTGGTGGCGAGGCGTTCGACGTGGCTGGCGATGTCGTCGGGGGATTTGTCGGGTAGGCCGAAGAGGACTTCGGTGACGCCGAGGTCTTTCCAGTGGGCCAGTTTGTCGGGGTCGGGTTTGAAGTCCAGGGCGACGATGGTGGGGGTGCCGTCGCGGTCGGCGCCCGCCCAGGTGTCGTGCAGGAGTTTGACGGAGTCGTCGATGACGAAGTCGCGGGGGGTGGTGATCCAGCCGTCCGCCGAGCGGGCGATCCATGTGAAGTTCTTCTCGGTGCCGGCGGCGCCGACGAGGACGGGGATGTGGGATTGGATGGGTTTGGGCCAGGCCCACGATGGGCCGAAGTCGACGAATTCGCCGTGGTACTCGGCGACTTCGTCGGTCCATAGGGTGTTCATGGCTTCGAGGTATTCGCGCAGCATGGTGCGGCGCCGGGCTGGGGGGACGTTGTGGTCGGCCAGTTCGTCGGTGTTCCAGCCGTAGCCGACACCGAGGGTGACGCGTCCGCCGGAGAGGTGATCGAGGGTGGCGATGGATTTGGCCAGGGTGATGGGGTCGTGTTCGACGGGGATGGCCACGGCGGTGGAGAGCCGCACGCGGGTGGTGACCGCGCAGGCGGTGCCCAGGGCGACCCAGGGGTCCAGGGTGCGCATGTAGCGGTCGTCGGGCAGGGTTTCATCCCCGGTGGTGGGGTGTGCGGCGTCGCGGCGGGTGGGGATGTGGGTGTGCTCGGGGACGTAGAAGGTGGTGAAGCCGTGGTCGTCGGCCAGTTTGGCCGCCGCGGCGGGGGTGATCCCGCGATCACTGGTGAACAGCACGAGCCCGAAATCCATGACCCGAATTAGAACGTGTTCTAGTCCGCATGGCAAGCGTCGGGACGGCGGTGGTTCGAGTCTGGGCGAATGAAATTGGTGACTGCCGCGCCGCGGCTTGGTCGGATCGAGCACATGACGACAGAACGCATCGCCGAGAACACCACCTTCGCCTACTGGGTTCCCAACGTCAGCGGCGGCCTGGTCACCAGCGACATCGAACAACGCACCGACTGGAACTACGAGTACAACGCCGAGCTGGCCCGGACGGCCGAGAACAACGGCTTCGAATACGCCCTGAGTCAGGTCCGCTACGAGGCCAGCTACGGTGCCGAATTCCAGCACGAGTCAACGAGTTTCAGCCTGGCGCTGCTGTTGGCCACCGAACGGCTCAAGGTCATCGCAGCCGTGCAACCCGGCCTGTGGCAGCCGGCGGTGTTGGCCAAGCTGGGTGCCACCGCCGACCACCTCTCCGGCGGCCGCTTCGCGGTCAACGTCGTCTCCGGCTGGTTCAAGGACGAGTTCACCCATCTGGGGGAGCCGTGGCTCGAACACGACGAGCGCTACCGGCGCAGTGCCGAGTTCCTCCAGGTGCTGCGCAAGATCTGGACCGAGGACGACGTGGATTTCCGCGGCGACTTCTACCGCATCCACGACTTCACCCTCAAGCCCAAGCCGCTCCACCAGCCCGAGCTCTTCCAGGGCGGCAATTCCACCGCCGCCCGCCGCAACGGCGGCCGCTACGCGGACTGGTACTTCTCCAACGGCAAGGACTTCGACGGCATCACGGAGCAGATCGTCGAGGTGCGCGGACACGCGCGCGAGGCGCAGCGTGAGGTGAAGGTCGGCCTCAACGGGTTCATCATCGCCCGGGACACCGAGAAGGAGGCCAGGGAGACGTTGCGGGAGATCGTGGCCAAGGCCAACCGGCCGGCCGTGGAGGGCTTCCGGTCGGCGGTGCAGCAGGCCGGGAACTCCACCGTTGACAAGAAGGGGATGTGGGCTGATTCGACGTTCGAGGATCTGGTGCAGTACAACGACGGATTCCGCACCGGATTGATCGGCACGCCCGAACAGATCGCCGAGCGGATCGCGGCCTACCGGCATCGCGGCGTCGATCTGATCCTCGGCGGCTTCCTGCACTTCCAGGAGGAGATCGAGTACTTCGGCGCCCGGGTGCTGCCCCTGGTGCGGGAGATCGAGGCCGCCGAATCCGGTAGCGCCGACCGGCCGTTGCGAATCTCCGCCTGACCCCGCCGCATCGAGTCAGCGGCCACTGCGTCAACGTGCGGGAAGGCCCCGCTCTGGCCGCTGACTCGATGCGAAGTGTGAAGTGATTGGACGGGTGACACGCAGGCTGGCCGTCCGGTGGTGTCAGGAAGGTGCGCTAGCGTTGGATGTCGAATCACGTCCACGGTGGCCGGCCCCGCAGGGTGTGCCCGCCGGTTGGGATTCGAGGTAAGCGTCGCCCAGAGCGGACGCCCAACGACACAGGAGAGGTCATGACCTACTCACCCGGTTCGCCCGGCGGCTCCGGCTACCCGCCCGGTTCCTACGGAGCGCCGACACCCTCATACGCACCGACGCCGCCGGCCGATCCCGGCCCGAGCAAGCTGCCGGTCTACCTCAACATCGCGGTCGTGCTGCTCGGCATCGCCGCCTATGTGGCCGCGTTCGGCCCGGTGTACGCATCGAGCACGAACTTCGGGCCGTTCACCGTCGAGGCCACCAGTACCGGCGGCATCCTGCTGACCCTGGCAACCGTGCTGGCGGCGCTGCTGGCGGCGGTCGCGCTGCTGCCCAAGACCAAGAATCACCCGACCGTGGTCGCGATGCTCGCCGTCGTCGGTGTGCTCGCGGTTCTCGAGCAGGTGGTCAACAAGCCGCAGGTCATGTCGCCGTCCGGGCCGGTGTCCGCCACGGTCGGCTGGGCGCTGTGGCTCGTGCTGGCCTTCTCCATCCTGCAGGCCATCGCTGCGGTGCTGGTACTGCTGTACCACACCGAAGTGCTGACCCCGCCGGCCCCGAAGCCGCGCTACGAACCGCACTACGGCGGCGGCGGCCAGTACGGCCAGTACCGCGGCCCCGGCGGGTACTACAACCAGCAGCCGGCCGGCCAGCCCGGCCCGCGGCCGTCGTACCCGAGCCAGTACGGCGGCTCCTACGGTCCTGGGGCTCAGGGCCCGCTGCCGGATACTGCCCCGCCGACCCCGCCCACCGGATACCCCAGCTTCAACCCGCCGCCGGCCGTCGGGTCCGCCGGGCTGCACCACGCCACGAACCCCAACCTGGGCCCCCTGTCCTCGCCGTCGGGTTCGCCGTCGTCCGCCTCGCCGCTGGATCCGGGATCGTCGTCCGATCCGACGGGCTCGACCGGTGCTACGGGTTCGACGGGGTCGACGGGCTCGACGGGCTCGTCGGGTCCGTCCTGACGCCGGACCACAACCGCTCGACGTGAATGCGCGAAAACCGAACGGCCGGGCCACGCCAGGCCAGTGATCTGGTCCGGGTCGCCTTCGGCCCGTCGCTGGTGGCGATGGTCATCATCGCCGCGGTGGTGCTGCTGCAGCTGCTGATCGCCAACAGCGATATGACCGGCGCCTTTGGTGCGATCGCCAGCATCTGGCTGGCAGTGCACCAGGTACCGATCTCCATCGGCGGTCGCGAACTCGGCGTGCTCCCGCTGCTGCCGGTGCTGCTGATGGTGTGGGGCGTGGCCCGCGCCACCGCGGCCGCGGTCCCGTCGGAGCGGGCGTCGTGGTTCGTGCTCCGGTGGATCGTCGCCTCCGCGCTGGGCGGCCCGCTGCTGCTCACCGCGATCGCACTGGCGGTCATCCACGACGCCTCATCGGTTCTGGCGCAGCTGCAGACGCCGGATGCGTTGCGGGCGTTCGTCAGCGTGTTGCTGGTGCATGCGGTCGGGGCGGCTATCGGGATGGGATCGCGGGTCGGCCGGCGAGTCCTGGCCGATGTATCAGCACCGCCCTGGCTGCCCGATGCCATCCGTGCCGCCGTCGCCGGTGTGCTCGCCCTGTTCGGGTTGTCGGGCGCGGTGACCGCGCTGTCGCTGGTGGTGCACTGGTCGACGATGCACGACCTGTTCGGCATCACCGACTCGCTGTTCGGTCAACTCAGCCTCACGATCCTGTCGATCCTCTACGCGCCCAACGTGATTGTGGGCACCACCGCAATGGCGGTGGGTTCCAGCGCCCACGTCGGGTTCGCGACCTTCAGTTCGTTCACGGTGTTCGGCGGGGACATCCCGGCGCTGCCGATCCTGGCGGCCGCACCCACCCCGCCGCTGGGCCCGGTCTGGGTGGCGCTGATGATCATCGGCGCGGCGTCGGGTGTGGCCCTCGGCCAGCAGTGCGCACGACGACCGATGTGGGTGCTGCCGGCGCTGGCGAAACTGGCCACCGCCTCGGCGCTGGCCGCGGCCGCGATGGCACTGCTCGCACTCGCCGGTAGCGGGGCGCTGGGCAACTTCGGTCAGGTCGGTATCGAGCAGCTCACTTTCGGGCCCGCGGTGTTCCTGTGGTTCCTGGTCGTGGGTGGTGCCACCGTGGTCATGGCCGGTGGTCTGACCAGGCGCCCGCCCCAACCGGTGTCCGCCGAGCAGCCCGTTCCCGCCGCTGACGACGAAGCGCCGGAGGTCGTCACCGAGGCCGTCACCGCGCCGGTGGCGGTCGCCACCGCCGACTCGGACGAACCGTCCGAGGACGTTGCGGCAGCCGAGGTCATCGAGGACGGCGACCCGACCCCGGACGCCGACGTCCCCGCCGCTGCCGACCCCATGCCGGAACCCGAGCCGGACGAGATTCCCGCCGAGTTCCCGGTCGGTCCACGGGAGCCGGTCGATCTGGACTACCTGGCCGGTCTGCCGGACGCCGAGGACATGTTCGATGCCGACGGTGATCTCGGGCCGGGGGATACGCCGCCGAGTGGCCGGCCCGACACCCACTAGGCTCTAGCGCGTGCCGCCACCGCTCGACGTTCCGCCCAGCGCGCCGGCCCGGCTGGTGGTTCTGGCCTCGGGCACCGGTTCGCTGCTCGCGGCGCTGCTGGACGCCGCCCAGGGTGACTGGCCCGGCCGGGTGGTCGCCGTCGGCGTCGACCGGGACTGCCGGGCCGTGCAGATCGCGCAGGACGCCGGCGTGCCCGCGTTCACCGTGCGGGTCCCCGACCATGTCGACCGCGGTGCCTGGGATGTCGCGCTGACCGAGGCGACCGCCGCCCATGAACCCGACCTGGTCGTCTCGGCCGGATTCATGAAGATCCTCGGCCCGCAGTTCCTCGCACGGTTCCCCGGCCGAATCGTCAACACCCACCCCGCACTGCTGCCGTCGTTCCCGGGCGCGCACGCGGTGCCCGACGCCCTGGCCTATGGCGTCAAGGTCACCGGCACCACCGTGCACCTGGTAGACGATGGTGTGGACACCGGGCCGATCCTGGCGCAGGAGGCCGTGACCGTGCACGACGACGACGACGTCGACTCGCTGCACGAGCGCATCAAGACCGTCGAACGGCGCCTGCTGGTGGACGTACTGGCCGGCATCTGCACCCGCGGACTGCGCGGTGCGGGACGAAAAGTGACCTTCGGATGATGAGGACCGCAGTATGAGCGACGAGAAGAAACCCATCCGCCGGGCATTGATCAGTGTCTATGACAAGACGGGTCTGGCCGAGCTCGCGCGCGGCCTGCACGAGGCGGGCGTGGCCATCGTCTCCACCGGCTCCACCGCGAAGAAGATCAGCGAGCAAGGGGTTCCGGTGACCCCTGTGGAGGAGCTGACCGGCTTCCCCGAGGTGCTCGACGGTCGGGTCAAGACCCTGCACCCCCGCGTGCACGCCGGCCTCCTGGCCGACACCCGCAAGCCCGAGCACCTGGCCGCACTCGGCGAGCTCGACATCGAGCCGTTCGACCTGGTGGTGGTCAACCTGTATCCGTTCAGCGAGACCGTCGCCTCCGGCGCCGGCGAGGACGACTGCGTCGAGCAGATCGACATCGGTGGACCGTCGATGGTGCGCGCCGCTGCCAAGAACCACCCGAGCGTCGCGGTGGTCGTCGACCCGCTCGGTTACGACGGGGTCCTGGCCGCCGTGCGCTCCGGCGGATTCAGCCTCTCCGAACGAAAGCGGCTGGCATCCTTGGCCTTTCGGCACACCGCCGAATACGACGTAGCCGTGGCGAGTTGGATGGACGCCACCCTGGCGCCGGGTGACGAACCGGCGCTGCCGCAGTGGTACGGCGGCACCTGGCAGCGCAAGGCCGTGCTGCGCTATGGCGAGAACCCACACCAGCAGGCGGCGGTCTACACCGACGACACCGCGTGGCCCGGTCTCGCGCAGGCCGAGCAGCTGCACGGAAAAGAGATGTCCTACAACAACTTCACCGACGCCGACGCCGCGTGGCGGGCTGCCTTCGATCACGAGCAGACCTGCGTGGCGATCATCAAACACGCCAACCCGTGCGGCATCGCGATCTCGGCGGAGTCGGTGGCCGATGCGCACCGCAAGGCCCACGAGTGCGACCCGCTCAGCGCATTCGGCGGCGTCATCGCCACCAACACCACGGTCAGCGTCGCGATGGCCGAGACCGTCGCCGACATCTTCACCGAGGTGATCATCGCCCCGGCCTTCGAGGCCGGGGCCGTCGATATCCTGGCGCGCAAGAAGAACATTCGCGTGCTGGTAGCCCCAGAACCACAGCCCGGCGGAGCCGAGTTCCGCCAGATCAGCGGCGGCCTGCTGGTGCAGACCCGCGACGCACTCGATGCCGCCGGCGACGACCCGATCAACTGGACGCTGGCCACCGGCGAGCCCGCGGATCCGGCCACCCTGTCCGATCTGGTGTTCGCCTGGCGGACGTGCCGCGCGGTGAAATCCAACGCCATCGTGGTGGCCCGCGACGGCGCGACGGTGGGCGTCGGAATGGGTCAGGTCAACCGCGTCGACGCCGCCCGGCTGGCGGTCGAGCGGGCCGGTGCGGAGCGGGCCCGGGGTGCGGTGGCGGCATCGGACGCGTTCTTCCCCTTCCCCGACGGGTTGGAGACGCTGACCGCTGCGGGCGTGAAAGCCATTGTCCACCCGGGTGGTTCGGTTCGCGACGACGAAGTCACCAACGCGGCGGCCCAGGCCGGAATCACCTTGTACCTGACGGGCGCGCGGCACTTCGCGCACTGACGACGGTGAAACTCAACGATCGGATGTACCAGCTGCTGCAGCGGCCGATGAGGTTCCTGTCGTTGCGCACCATCGTCGTGGTGTCCGAACTGGCGGTGATGCTCGTCGCGGTGTTGATCGGAACCTGGGTGTGGGTGGGCATCACCAACGAGCAGTACACCCAGCTGGACCGTCGGCTGGATTCGGTCAGCAGCCTGGGTGACCTGTCCACATTGCTCAGCACCGCGCAGCCCAATGCCACCACCGATGCGCCCTCCCCGGACGGCAGCCTGGTGCGCACCGCCCGGATCGCGGGCCTGACCCTGTCGGTGCCCTCGGACGTGGTGCTGCCGCAACTGGGCAACGGCTACGCGAACGTCACCCTCAACGGCGTGGAATACCGCGTCCGGACGTTCTCCGCGGGCCGGGCGTCGATCGCCCTGGGAGCGCCCGTGGCCGAGGCCGAGAACCGCATCCGCGCGCAACACCGGCGCGTGCTGCTGATCTGTGGCAGCTTCATCGCCGGCACGCTGCTGGTCGGCTGGTTGATCTCACTGGTGATGGTCAATCCGTTCCGGCTGCTCGCGCAGCAGGCCCGCGCCATCAACGCGCAGTCCAAACCGGACGAGGTCCAGGTCCGCGGTGTGCGTGAGGCCGTCGAGATCGGTGACGCGGTGGAGGGCATGCTCGGCCGTATCGGGGATGAGCAGCAGCGCACCCGGGCCGCGCTGGAGTCGGCCCGAGATTTCGCCGCGGTGGCCTCCCATGAACTGCGCACCCCGTTGACGGCGATGCGCACCAACCTCGAGGTGCTGTCCACCCTGGACATGACGGCCGAGCAGCGCCGTGAGGTCATCGACGACGTGATGCGCACCCAGACCCGGATCGAGGCGACCCTGACGGCGCTGGAACGGCTGGCCCAGGGCGAGCTGACCACCGTCGAGGACTTCGTTCCCGTCGACATCACCGAACTGCTGGACCGGGCGGCGCACGATGCCGTGCGCAGCTACCCCGATCTGGACGTGTCGCTGGCGTCGTCCACCACCGTGCTGATGCTCGGCATGCCGGCCGGGTTGCGCCTGGTGATCGACAACGCGATCGCCAACGCGGTCAAGCACGGCGGGGCCACCCGCATCCTGCTCTCGGCCGACAGTTCGGCGGCCGGCGTGGAGATCGTCGTGGACGACAACGGCTCCGGAGTGCCCGAGGAGGAGCGTCAGGCCGTGTTCGAGCGCTTCGCCCGCGGATCGACGGCCACCCGGTCGGGATCCGGGCTCGGTCTGGCGCTGGTGGCCCAGCAGGCCGAATTGCACGGCGGCACAGCAGCTCTGGAGGCCAGCCCGCTCGGTGGCACCCGTCTGGTCCTGCGGCTGCCCGGCACCCGCTGATCCGCCGCGAGCGTGCAGCCATATGTATTTCTAGGCACGCCAAATGCACAAGGCTGCACATTCGGCGGTATTCCCTGGTTCGCCGACCGCGCAATATCCGACCGGGCCGCGCCCGCAGGTGGGGGTCCGACGTAGCGTGGAGTGGTGACATCACCTAACGACCTGCCTCGGACCGTCGGCGAACTGCGTGCATCGGGGCATATCGAACGCGGCGTCAAGGACGAGATCCGGGCGAACCTGCTGGTTGCCCTTGCCGACGGCCGCGACGTGTGGCCCGGCATCTTCGGCTTCGAGGACACCGTGCTTCCGCAGGTCGAGCGCGCGCTGATCGCCGGACACGACTTCGTCCTGCTGGGCGAACGCGGGCAGGGCAAGACGCGGTTGCTGCGGTCGCTGGTGGGCCTGCTCGACGAGTGGACGCCCGTGATCGCCGGGGCCGAACTCAACGAACATCCATACAGCCCGATCACGCCGGAGTCCATCCGCCGCGTCGCCGAGTCCGGCGACGATCTGCCCATCGCGTGGCGGCACCGCAGCGAGCGCTACACCGAGAAGCTGGCCACTCCCGATACCAGCGTGGCCGACCTCGTCGGCGACATCGACCCGATCAAGGTGGCCGAGGGCCGCAGCCTGGGTGACCCCGAAACCATCGCCTACGGCCTGATCCCACGGGCACATCGCGGCATCGTCGCCGTCAACGAGCTTCCCGATCTGGCCGAGCGGATCCAGGTGTCGATGCTCAACGTGATGGAGGAGCGGGACATCCAGGTTCGCGGCTACACCCTGCGGCTGCCGCTGGACGTGCTCGTCGTCGCCAGCGCCAACCCGGAGGACTACACCAACCGCGGGCGCATCATCACCCCGCTCAAGGACCGGTTCGGCGCCGAGATCCGCACGCACTATCCGCTCGAACTCGATGCCGAGGTCGGCGTCATTCGCCAGGAAGCCCACCTGTCGGCCGAGGTACCCGAGTATCTGCTTCACATCATCGGCCGGTTCGCCCGGTTGCTGCGCGAGTCCAACTCGGTCGACCAGCGCTCGGGCGTGTCTGCGCGCTTCGCCATCGCCGCCGCGGAAACGGTGGCTGCGTCGGCCCGGCACCGCGGCGCCGTTCTCGGCGAACCGGACCCGGTGGCCCGCGTGGTCGACCTCGGCACCATCGTCGACGTGCTGCGCGGCAAGCTGGAATTCGAATCCGGTGAGGAGGGCCGCGAGCAGGCGGTGCTCGAGCACCTGCTGCGCCGGGCGACGGCCGATACCGCCTCGCGTGCCCTCGGCGGCGTGGATGTCGGCCCGCTGGTCGCCGCGATCGAAGACGGCTCACCGGTGACGACCGGTGAGCGGGTGTCGGCCAAGAACGTGCTCGCGGCGCTGCCGGGACTGCCGGTCCTCGATGCGATCGCCGAACGTCTCGACGCCCACAGCGACGGTCAGCGGGCTGCCGCCGTCGAATTGGCGCTCGAGGGGCTGTACCTGGCCAAGCGCATCGACAAGACCTCTGACGAGGGCGAAAGCGTCTATGGCTGAACACCATTCGCGAAGTTCGCGGTATTCGCGATATACCGGCGGGCCCGATCCGCTGGCCCCGCCGGTCGATCTGCGGGATGCGCTCGAGCAGATCGGCCAGGACGTGATGGAGGGTACGTCGCCGCGGCGGGCCCTGCGGGAGCTGATGCGGCGCGGGATGGAGAACATGCCCGGCGCCGACAAGCTGGCGGCCGAGGCCAATCGGCGCCGCCGGGAGCTGTTGCAGCGCAACAATCTCGACGGCACCTTGCAGGAGATCAAGAAGCTGCTCGACGAGGCCGTGCTGGCCGAGCGCAAAGAACTTGCCCGCGCCCTCGACGACGATGCTCGATTCGGCGAGATGCAATTGGAGTCGTTGTCGTCGTCGCCGGCCAAGGCCGTCCAGGAGCTCTCCGAATACGACTGGCGATCCGACGAGGCGCGCCAGAAGTACGAGCAGATCAAGGATCTGCTCGGTCGCGAGATGCTCGACCAGCGCTTCGCCGGGATGAAAGAGGCGCTGGAGAACGCGACCGACGAGGACCGTCAGCGGGTCAACGACATGCTCGACGACCTCAACGACCTACTGGACAAGCACGCGCAGGGCAATGATTCCCCGCAGGACTTTCACGACTTCATGGCCAAGCACGGCGAATTCTTCCCGGAGAATCCGCAGAACATCGACGAACTGCTGGACTCGCTGGCCAAACGCGCGGCGGCCGCGCAGCGCTTCCGCAACAGCCTCACCGAGCAGCAGCGCTCGGAGCTGGATGCGTTGGCGCAGCAGGCTTTCGGTTCGCCCTCCTTGATGAACGCACTCAACCGGCTGGATGCGCACCTGCAGGAGGCTCGGCCGGGGGAGGACTGGACCGGCTCGGAACGGTTCCGCGGTGACGATCCGCTGGGAATGGGTGAGGGCGCGCAGGCCATGGCCGACATCGCCGAACTCGAGGAGCTCGCCGATCAACTCTCGCAGAGTTACTCGGGCGCCACCATGGACGACGTGGACCTCGACATGTTGGCCCGGCAGCTCGGTGAGGACGCCGCGGTGGATGCCCGGACGCTGGCCGAACTCGAACGTGAACTGATGAAGCAGGGGTTCCTCGACCGCTCATCCGACGGCCAGTGGCGACTGTCCCCGAAGGCGATGCGGCAGCTCGGGCAGGCCGCACTTCGCGATGTGGCACAACAACTTTCCGGACGCCACGGGGAACGTGAGACTCGCCGGGCCGGTGCCGCCGGAGAGCTCACCGGCGCCACCCGGCCCTGGGCGTTCGGTGACACCGAACCCTGGAACGTCACCCGCACCCTGACCAATGCGGTATTGCGCGATGCGGGGAATCCCGAGGAGCGCGCGAGCTCGGGCATCCACATCACGGTCGACGACGTCGAGATCTCCGAGACCGAAACCCGTTCCCAGGCCGCCGTCGCGCTGCTGGTCGACACGTCGTTCTCGATGGTGATGGAGAATCGCTGGCTGCCGATGAAGCGGACTGCACTGGCGCTGAGCCATCTCGTCAGTACCCGTTTCCGTTCGGATGCGTTGCAGATCATCGCTTTTGGCCGGCATGCCCGGACCTTGACGGCCGCGGAGCTGACCGGCCTGGAGGGCGTGTACGAGCAGGGCACGAATCTGCATCACGCGCTGGCGCTGGCCGCTCGGCACCTGCGCCGTCACCCGAACGCGCAGCCGGTGGTGCTGATCGTCACCGACGGTGAGCCGACCGCGCATCTGGAGGACTTCGGCGACGGCGCCGAGGTGTTCTTCGGATACCCGCCGCATCCGCGCACGATCGCCTTGACGGTCAAGGGTTTCGACGAGATCGCCCGACTCGGTGCACAGGTCACGATCTTCCGGCTGGGCAGCGATCCGGGGCTGGCCCGGTTCATCGACCAGGTGGCACGCCGGGTCGAGGGCCGCGTGGTCGAGCCCGATCTCGACGGATTGGGCGCGGCGGTGGTCGGCGACTATCTGCGGTCCCGCCGACGGCGCCGCTGAAGCTTTCCCGTCACCACCCGGATCTGTTCAGCGCCCACGCACATGAACACCGAGTGGAACTCGCAGTAGCCGCAGAACAGATCGGGTGTGGGGTTCGCTGCGCCGGGGATCAGGCGGACAACGGGTTCAGATTGCGCGCCTTGCGGCGAATACCGACATTGCCCCAGAGGGAGAATCCCTTGACCACCACGTGGGGTGCGCCGGCAACACCGTCGGGCGCCACATCGCGGTCGAACCCGCCCATGACGCCGACACCCCTGACCGTCAGGTTCACCTCGGGCGGCAGCAGAATGGTCTGCCCACCCATGATCGAATAGGCGCAGATCTCGACATCTGGCGAGGTGAAGTCCGCATACCGCAGATCGACCACCCCGCCGCCGAACACCGTCAGCGTGGTCAGCTTGCGGGGCACGTTCCAGCGTCCGCGGCGCTGGAATCCGCTCAGGATGGCCAGCACCACCGTGGACGGCAGCGGTTTGCACGCACCGCGGCGCGTGTTGGCGATACCGGGCAGATCAGCCGACAACTCGGCCAGCTGCTCGTAGGTCTGTGCGCCATAGGCGCGCGCCAACCGTTGCTCGTATTCGGCCGGATCGAGGCGCCCCTGGGCGACTGCGTCCGTGAGGAGATGCGCCGCCTGGATCCGATCGGTATTTGCGGCGTGCATCGATGAGTGCGGCTGACCTGGTTCGACCATCGACGACGAGCCTACGACGATCACCGGCAGCCGCAAAGAGAGGTTTGCCAATCGTTACGGCTCGGCCCACGGTGGCGGCCGTTTCTGCAGGAAGGCGAGCATTCCTTCGTGCGCCTCGGCGGAGACGAACAGCCGGGCCGACTCCTGCGTCAGACGCTCGGCGTCGCGGTCGAAGCCAGAAAGAATTGTCGCGGTCGTCAACGCCTTCGAGGCCGCCAGGCCCTGCGGTGATCCCTTGCCGAGTGACTCGACCAGGCCGGCGAGCACGCCCGCAACCCCGTCGGACTCCGGTACCGCGATGGTGACCAGGCCGGCATCGACGGCCTCGGCGGCTCCGAACGTCTCGCCCGTCAGGTAGTAGCGGCCGGCGGACCGCGCGGTGAGTTTGGGCAGCAGGGTCAGGGAGATGATCGACGGAGCAACCCCGATGCGGGCCTCGGTCAGCCCGAATGTGCTGCGCGGCCCCGCCACGACGATGTCGCACGCCCCCACCAGACCCATACCGCCCGCGCGGACGTGCCCGTCGATGACACCGATGACGGGCAGTGGACATTCCACGATGGCCCGCAGCAGCGTGGTCATCTCGCCGGCCCGCGCGGCGGCCATACTCTCCGGGTCGGTCGAACCTCCGCCCGCCTCGCTGAGGTCGGCGCCCGCACAGAACGTCCCGCCGGTGTGGCCGAGCACGACCAGCCGCACCCGCGGGTCCGCGGCGGCGTCACGCAAACCCTGGTGCAATTGGGTCACCAGCGCCGTGGACAACGCATTGCGGTTGTGCGGCGAGTCCAGCGTCAGGTGCGCGGCACGGCCGTCGACGCGGTAGTCGATGAGGCGTGTCATGTCAGTACGAGCGGGGCAGGCCCAGCGATGTCTGGGCGACGAAGTTGAGCACCATCTCGCGGCTGACAGGAGCGATGCGCGCCAGCCGGGATGCGGTCAGCACCGAGGCGATCCCGTACTCCTTGGTCAGCCCGTTGCCGCCGAGCGACTGCACGGCCTGGTCCACCGCGCGCACCGAGGCCTCACCCGCGGCGTACTTGGCCATGTTGGCGGCCTCGGCGGCACCGAAGTCGTCGCCGCTGTCATAGAGGGTCGCGGCCTTCTGCATCATCAGCTTGGCCAGTTCGACCTCGATGTGGATGGCCGCCAGGGGATGGGAAAGCCCTTGGTGCGCGCCGATCGGCGTCTTCCACACCTGCCGCGTCCTGACGTAGTCGGCGGCCTTGCCCAGCGCGAAGCGGCCCATGCCGACCGCACTGGCGGAACCCATGATGCGTTCGGGATTGAGCCCGGCGAACAACTGCGCGATGGCCGCGTCCTCCGAGCCGACGAGTGCGTCGGCGGGCAGCCGGACATCGTCGAGATAGACCTGGAACTGCGACTCCGGGCTGATGATCTCCATCGGGATCTTGGTCCAGGACAACCCGGGCGTGTCGGTCGGCACGACGAACAGCGCGGGCTTGAGGTTGCCGGTCTTGTGATCCTCAGTGCGGCCGACGACGAGAACCGCCTGCGCCTGGTCGATTCCCGAGATGAACACCTTCTGGCCCTTGAGGATCCAGTCGGAGCCGTCGCGGCGGGCGGTGGTGGTGATGCGGTGCGAGTTGGATCCGGCGTCGGGTTCGGTGATCGCGAACGCCATGGTGATCGATCCGTCGGCGATACCGGGGATCCAGCGCTTCTTCTGTTCGTCGGTCCCGAACTTCGAGATGATCGTGCCGTTGATCGCGGGGGAGACCACCATCATCAGCAGCGCCGATCCGGCCGCCGACATCTCTTCCATCACCATCGACAGCTCGTACATGCCGGCGCCGCCACCGCCGTACTCCTCGGGGAGGTTGACGCCGATGAACCCGAGTTTTCCTGCCTCGTTCCACAATTCGGTGGTGTGCTCGCCGGCCCGGGCCTTCTCCAGGTAGTACTCGGCGCCGAAGCTGGCGGCCATCGCGGCGACCGCGCTGCGCAGCGTCCGGCGTTCCTCGGTCTCGATGAATCCGTTGTCGGTCATTGGTCTCCTTCTGGGCTCTCGATTCGTGCCAGTACGGCGCCGACGTCGACCTGCTGGCCGACGACGACGTTGAGTTCTTCCAGCACACCGTCATTCGGTGCGGTCAGGGTGTGCTCCATCTTCATCGCCTCGAGCCAGACCAGTGGCTGTCCGGCGTGTACGACGGCTCCGGACTCGGCGCCGATCCGGATCACCAGCCCGGGCATCGGCGCGACCAGTGAGCCGCTCGCCACGGCCGAACCCGGCTCGGCGAGCCTGCGTACAACCCTGAATTGCACACTGCCACTCGGGGAATCCACGCACACGGTGTCGTCGTAGCGGTGCACCGCGTGCGCGATCTCGGCTCCCGCGGCGTCGGCGAGGACCACTTCGTGCGGGGTCGAGGTGACGACCCGGACCCCGTCGTCGCCCGGCAACACCACACCGCCGCGGGTGAAGCGGTACTCCACGTGATGCTCGGTTCCGTCGACGGCCAGATAGGACTTCGCCTGACCGGTCGAGGGCACGTTGCGCCAGCCGGCCGGAAATCGACCGAGAACCTTTGCCGTGCAACGGTTCAGTGCGACATCGGCCAGAGCGGCGGCCACCGCCGCGAGCCGAACTGCGGACGGCGCGGCCAGCGGGGTGGACAGGGCCCCGAGGCCGTGCGTGTCGAAGAACGCGGTGTCGGTGTCACCGCGCAGGAACGCCGGGTGCCGTAGGACGTTGACCAGTAGGTCGCGGTTCGTCGGGATGCCGTGCAGGCGGGTGCGGGTCAGTGCGTCGGCCAACAGTGCGGCCGCCTGCCCGCGCGACGGCGCGTGGGAGATCACCTTGGCGAGCATGGGGTCGTAGTGGATGGACACCTCCGAGCCGCTGACGATTCCGCTGTCGAGGCGGATTCCGGCGCGGCCCGAGGACTCGAATGCCGTGTGTGCCAACGGGATGTGGAAGTGCTCGACCATACCGGCCTGCGGCTGCCAACCCTTGGCCGGATCCTCGGCGTAGATGCGGGCCTCGATCGAATGTCCTTGGGCTGCCGGAGGTTCCGCGTCGAGGGGGAGGCCGGCGGCGACGTGCAACTGCAGCTCGACAAGGTCCAGCCCGGTGGTGGCCTCGGTCACCGGGTGCTCGACCTGGAGGCGGGTGTTCATTTCCAGGAAATAGAACTCGCCGTCATCGGCGGCCAGGAACTCGACCGTGCCCGCACCGGTGTACCCGATCGCCGTCGCCGCCAGCCGGGCCGCCTCGAAGAGCTTGTCGCGCATGCCCTCGACACGGTCCACCAGCGGTGACGGTGCTTCCTCGATGATCTTCTGATGCCGTCGCTGGATCGAGCACTCTCGTTCGCCGACGGCCCACACGGTGCCCTGGCTGTCGGCCATCACCTGGACCTCGACGTGGTGCCCGGTGGGCAGGTAACGCTCACAGAACACCGTCGGATCGCCGAACGCCGAGGCGGCCTCGCGTTGCGCGGCCTGTACCTCGGCAGACAGGTCGGCCAGGTCGGTGACGACCCGCATCCCGCGGCCACCCCCGCCGGCGGACGCCTTGATCAGGACCGGCAGTTGCGCGACGGTCACCGATTCGGCCGGGAGCTCGTCGAGGACGGGGACTCCCGCGGCGGCCATCAACTTCTTCGATTCGATCTTGGAGCCCATTGCCCGCACGGCCTCGGGCGGCGGACCGATCCAGGTCAGCCCGGCGGCGATCACCGCTGCGGCGAATTCGGCGTTCTCCGAGAGGAATCCGTACCCCGGGTGCACCGCGTCGGCGCCCGATGCGCGGGCCGCGGCCAGGACGGCTCCGGCATCCAGGTAGCCCCTGGTCCCGGGCAGCCGCACCCGCACGTCGGCCTCGGTGACATGCGGTGCCCCGGCATCAGGGTCGGTGTAGACGGCGACGGTACCCACGCCGAGGCGGCGGCAGGTGGCGAACACCCGGCGGGCGATCTCGCCGCGGTTGGCGACCAGAACTCGGTTGATCGCGGTCACATCTGGTTCGATCATGTTCACATCCTGAAGACGCCGAAGTTCGACGTCCCCTCGATCGGTGCACTTGCAATGGCAGA
The DNA here is from genome assembly GCF_046330795.1 of Mycobacterium sp. Lineage (GTDB taxonomy): Bacteria > Actinomycetota > Actinomycetes > Mycobacteriales > Mycobacteriaceae > Mycobacterium. The sequence continues at coordinate 138,301 of NZ_JAXLSA010000002.1, forward strand.
CAGGCACATTCCCAGCACGGTTCGGGTGTCGCGGGGGTCGATCACGCCGTCGTCGTAGAGCCGGCCGGACAGGAACATGGGCAGTGACTCGGCTTCGATCTGGGCCTCGACGGCGGCGCGCAGTGCCGCGTCGGCATCCTCGTCCACCGCCTGCCCGCGGGCCTCGGCCGCCGCACGGCTGACGATCGACAGCACGCCGGCCAGCTGGGTGCCACCCATGACCGCCGATTTGGCCGACGGCCATGCGAACAGGAACCGGGGATCGTAGGCCCGGCCGCACATGCCGTAGTGACCCGCGCCGTACGAGGCGCCGATCAACAGCGACAGGTGTGGGACGGTCGAATTGGAGACGGCGTTGATCATCATCGAGCCGTGCTTGATCATGCCGCCTTCCTCGTAGGCCTTACCCACCATGTATCCGGTCGTGTTGTGCAGGAACAACAATGGTGTGTTGGAGCGGTTCGCCAACTGGATGAACTGGGTGGCCTTCTGTGATTCCTCGCTGAACAGCACGCCGCGGGCGTTGGCCAGGATTCCCAGCGGGTAGCCGTGCAACGTTGCCCAGCCGGTGACCAGGGATCCGCCGTAGAGCGGCTTGAACTCGTCGAAGTCCGAGCCGTCGACGATGCGCGCGATCACCTCACGGGGGTCGAACGGGATGCGCAGATCGGCGGGCACGATGCCGAGCAACTCGTCGGCGTCGAACAGTGGATCGGCGTACGGCAGCGGCGCCGGCCCCTGTTTGTGCCAGTTCAGTCGGGCGATGATGCGCCGGCAGATGCGGATGCCGTCGAGTTCGTCCACGGCCAGGTAGTCGCCAAGGCCGGAGGTTCGGGAGTGCATCTCGGCGCCGCCCAGTGATTCGTCGTCGGACTCCTCACCGGTGGCCATCTTCACCAGCGGCGGTCCGGCGAGGAACACCTTCGAGCGGTCCTTGATCATCACCACGTGATCGGACATGCCGGGGATATAGGCGCCGCCGGCCGTGGAGTTGCCGAACACCACCGCGATGGTCGGAATCCCGGCCGCCGAGAGCCGGGTCAGGTCCCGGAACATCCGGCCGCCGGGGATGAAGATCTCCTTCTGCGTCGGCAGATCCGCGCCGCCGGACTCCACCAGCGAGATCACCGGCAGGCGATTCTCCAGTGCAATCTGGTTGGTGCGCAGAATCTTTCGTAGTGTCCACGGGTTGCTGGTGCCGCCCTTGACCGTGGGGTCGTTGGCCACGAGTACGCATTCGACACCCTCGACGACGCCGATGCCGGTGACCAGGCTGGCGCCCACCTGGAACTCGCTGCCGTACCCGGCGAGCGGGCAGAGCTCGAGGAACGGCGAGTCCGGATCGACCAGGGCCTCGATGCGTTCGCGGGCGGTCAGCTTGCCACGCGCCCGGTGGCGTTCGACGTACTTGGGTCCACCGCCGGCGACGGCGGTCGCGAGCTCGACGTCCATCTCGGCGAGCTTCGCCGCCGTCGCCTCGGCTGCCGCGGCGTACCCGGCCGAGGTGGGGTCCAGCGTGGAGCGCAGAGCCGTCATGCGGACTTCTCCGTCGAGTGTGAATCGTGTGCGAAAGATCGCGCAGAAAATCGCAGATCTTTCACACTCGGTGTACGCGGAGGCAAGTTCATGCCTGGTATCCAAGCGTCTTTGCGGCCAGGCCGGTCAGGATTTCGGTGGTTCCGCCGCCGATTCCGAGGATCCGCATGTCGCGGTACTGCCGCTCGACCTCGGACTCGGCCATGTAGCCCATCCCGCCGAACAACTGCACGGCCTGGTTGGCCACCCACTCGCCCGCCTCGACCGCGGTGTTCTTGGCGAAACACACCTCGGCGATCAGATTGGTCTCACCCTCGAGCTGCCGCTCGACCACCCGGCGCGAGTAGACGCGCGCGACGTCGACCCGGCGCGCCATCTCGGCCAGGGTGTTCTGCACGGATTGGCGCGAGATCAACGGCCGGCCGAACGTCTCGCGGTCCCGGCACCACTGCAGGGTCAGCTCCAGGCATCGTTGTGCACTCGAATACGCCTGCGCGGCAAGGCCGATTCGTTCCGAGACGAACGCTGCGGCGATCTGCAGGAAGCCGCTGTCCCGGGCGCCGACGAGGTTGGCGGCCGGCACCCGGACGTCGGTGTAGGACAGCTCGGCCGTGTCCGAGGAGCGCCAGCCCATCTTGTCCAGTCGGCGGGTGACCTCGAAGCCGGGCGTGCCCTTCTCGACGACCAGCAGGGACAACCCGGCCGCGCCCGGACCGCCCGTGCGCACTGCGGTCACCACGTAGTCGGCGCGCACGCCGGACGTGATGTACGTCTTGGCGCCGTTGACCACATAGCAGTCGCCGTCGCGGTCGGCCCGGGTCCGCAGGTGTCCCACGTCGGAGCCGCCGCCGGGCTCGGTGATGGCCAGTGCGCCGATCTTCTCGCCCGCCAGGGTGGGACGGACGAATCGTTCGATCTGATCGTCGGCGCCGGCGGCCACCATGTGTGGGACGGCGATCCCGCAGGTGAACAGGGATGCGAAAACGCCTCCCGGACAGCCTGATTCGTGCAACGCCTCGCAGATCACCACCGCGTCGGCGCCGTCACCGCCGCTACCGCCCACGCTCTCGGGGAAGGCCGCGCCGAGCAGGCCGGCGTCGGCCGCCGCGCGGTGCAGGTCGCGGGGGAGCTCGCCGGTGCGTTCCCAGTCGTCGACGTGGGGCAGGATCTCGCGTTCGGCGAAGGCGTGCACGGTCTTTCGCAGGGCGTCACGCTCGGGTGTGGTCCAGATGTTCATTGGCGCCGCTCCTCCTCATCCCTCATGCCAGCAGTGTCTCCGGGATGTCGATGGTGCGGCTTCGTAGCCATTCGCCGAGGCCCTTGGCCTGGGGATCGAATCGGGCGTGGTAGGCCACGCCCTGCCCGAGGATATCCTCGATGACGAAGTTGACCGCGCGCAGGTGGGGCAGCAGATGGCGGCTCACGGGCAGTTCGGCCGCTTCGGGTAGCAGTTCCCGGAGCTTGTCGACGGTGAGGGTGTGCGCCAGCCAGCGCCACTGGTCCTCGGTGCGTACCCACAGTCCGACGTTGGCCGACCCGCCCTTGTCGCCGCTGCGGGCGCCGGCGATCAGGCCCAGCGGTGCTCGTCGGGTTGCGCTGTGGGGCAGCGGATCTGGAAGCTCCGGCGGCTGGACGGCCGCGAGCTCGCGCGTGTCGTCCGGTGCGGCGATGCGCACCCTGGTGCCGTCGGCATGTACGGCGGTGTGTGCCACCTCGGCGGCCGGTACGTGGGCAGCGGTGAACACGCCGTAGACCTGCCCGTTGCCCGGGGGCGATGTGGCGTGAAAGCCCGGGTAGCTGGCCAGGGCGAGTTCGACGCCCGCAGCGGAGAAGACCCTGCCGACCTTGGCCGGGTCGGGGTCGCGCACGGTGCAGTGCAACAGGGCGCTGGCGGCTTCCTCGGTGTCCGCGTCGGGATGATCGGTGCGTGCGAGCGTCCAGTTCATCTCGGCGGGTGTGACGGTGAGGGCCTCGGTGAGCTGCCGCCGCACCAGCTCGGCCTTGGCCTCGATGTCCAACCCGGTCAGGACGAAACTGAATTCGTTCCGGAATCCGCCGATGCTGTTGAGCGAGACCTTCAGGGTCGGGGGTGGCGGCTCGCCGCGGACGCCGGAGATCCGGACCCGGTCGGGTCCGTCCTGCGTCAATTGGACGGTGTCCATCCGGGCGGTCACGTCCGGGTTCGCGTACCGGGCCCCGCCGATCTCGTAGAGGAGCTGGGCCGTGACGGTGCCGATGCTGACCTGGCCGCCGGTTCCGCGGTGCTTGGTGATCACCGATGTGCCGTCATCGTAGATCTCGGCCAGGGGGAAGCCCGGATGGCCGAGGTCGGGGATCTCGGTGAAGAACGCGTAGTTGCCGCCGGTGGCCTGCACGCCGCATTCGATGACATGCCCGGCGACCACCGCTCCCGCCAGCTTGTCGTAATCGGTTGGGCTCCAACCGAAGTGGGCCGCGGCGGGTCCCACGATCACTGACGCGTCGGTCACCCGGCCGGTGACAACCACGTCGGCGCCGCTGTCGAGGCAGTCCACGATGCCCCAGGCGCCCAGATAGGCGTTGGCAGTCAGTGGCGCGCCGAGTCCCAGCTCGCCGGCGCGGGCGAGCAGGTCGTCGCCCTCGACGTGGGCGACGGTGACGTCCAGGCCGAGTCGGCTCGCCAACTGGCGCACGGCGTCGGCCAGGCCGGCCGGGTTGAGGCCGCCCGCGTTGGCGACGATCCGCACACCCCGGTCGACGGCCGGACCCAGGCAGTCCTCGAGCTGGCGCAGGAAGGTCTTGGCGTAGCCGCCGTCGGGATTCTTCATCCGGTCGCGGCCCAGGATGAGCATCGTCAGCTCGGCCAGGTAATCCCCGGTCAGATAGTCCAGTTCACCGCCGGTGAGCATCTCGCGCATCGCGGCGATCCGGTCGCCGTAGAAGCCCGAGCAGTTCCCGATGCGAACTGCATCCGCCACAATCGCTCCTCAGCCTCGACCAGACCAACCAACCGGTAGGTTATCCAGAACCGGCGGTACCGCGTCAAGGGGTGGGGTCGGCATTCTCGTCCAGCGTGGAACGCGCACCTTGGACCATCGGCACAGAACGCTGTGGAACCACCGTCGCCCCGCTGCCGATCTGCCGGGCGGTCAGCTGTGCGGCAGCTGACACCGCCGACGATCGGTGCCGCGAGCTACAGGCCCAGCTCGGCCTTCATGTCGTCGATGGCCTTGCAGTAGGCCGCCCAATCGTCCTTGGCCTGGGCGGCCTGGGTCTGGTTGAAGAGTTTGTCCCGGGCCGCGGTCAGTTGGTCGACGGTGAGCTTGCCGGCCTTCTGGGCGTCGTCCATCTGCAACTGGAAGTCGGCCAGTGCGCTCATCGCGTCCAGACCTCCGGCGCTGCAACCGCTGGCCGCCGCACTGGTCTCGGCGGGCGAGGCCGCCGATGGCGAGGTCGTGGTGTCCGAGGTGGTTCCGCCCCCGCACCCCGCGATGACCAGAGCCAGAATGGCGGCCGAGAGTGCCGACTTCATGTGCTGCTCCTTGCTCGTCTGTGAACGAACTGCGAGAGTGCTGTGGATCACACGGTAGCCCTGAGCAAGGGCACGCGGGGGCGGATCCGTGCTGTTCGGCCCACCTCGGGCGCCCATCTGTCCGGCCGCGCCTGCCGGGGGTGCCGGAGAGATGAGCCGGGGGGATCGACGTTTTGGATCCCACCCAGGTCACCGGCTATCCTGAGGGGCAACTGTCGCGGTCGGCGCGCAAAGTATGGCGCCCGAACTTGGCCGATCGAGCCCCTGAACGAGGAGATGTACGTCATGGCTGTGCCCAAGCGCAGGATGTCACGCGCCAACACCCGTAGCCGCCGGGCGCAGTGGAAGGCCGAGGCCACCGGCCTGGTCAACGTGACCGTCGGCGGTCAGCAGCACAAGGTGCCGCGGCGCCTGCAGAAGGCCGCCCGGCTCGGCCTGATCGACCTCGACAAGCGCTGATTCCGCTGGTCCTGGCGGCGCGCCTCTCAGCCTGATCTCAGGCGTTGAGATAACACTGATAGCCGTGCGAATACTGGTCGTCGACGACGATCGCGCGGTGCGTGAGTCCCTGCGACGTTCACTGTCCTTCAACGGCTACTCGGTTTCGCTCGCCGAGGACGGCGTCGAGGCGCTCAACGCCATCGCCTCCGACCGGCCCGACGCCGTGGTCCTGGACGTCATGATGCCCAAGCTCGACGGGCTCGAGGTCTGCCGGCAGCTGCGTTCCACAGGCGACGACCTCCCGATCCTGGTGCTCACCGCGCGGGACTCGGTGTCCGAACGGGTGGCCGGACTGGACGCCGGCGCCGACGACTACCTGCCCAAACCGTTCGCGCTCGAGGAGCTTCTGGCCCGGATGCGCGCCCTGCTGCGCCGGACCGGCCCCGACGACAGCGCCGACTCCGCCGCGTTGAGCTTCGCCGACCTGACGCTGGATCCGGTCACCCGGGAGGTCACCCGCGGCACCCGGTCGATCAGCCTGACCCGCACCGAATTCGCCCTGTTGGAGATGTTGATCGCCAACCCGCGCCGGGTGCTCACCCGCAGCCGCATCCTCGAAGAGGTGTGGGGGTTCGACTTTCCGACCTCGGGCAACGCTCTCGAGGTGTACATCGGCTATCTGCGTCGCAAGACCGAGGCCGAAGGAGAACCGCGGCTCATCCACACCGTGCGCGGAGTGGGTTACGTGCTGCGCGAGACACCGCCCTGATGCCCCCGATGTCCCTGACATCCGCACCACCCCCGCCCCCACACACCGGACGGCATCGGCCGCCGATGCAGGCCACCTCGTCCGTGTCATTGCGCTGGCGGGTGATGCTCCTGGCCATGTCGATGGTGGCGATGGTCGTCGTGCTGGTGGCGACGGTGGTCTACGCGGTGGTCTATGCAGCGTTGCACGAGGACATCGATACCCAGTTGCAGAGCCGCGCGCAGCTGCTGATCGCCAGCGGCTCGCTGTCCGCGGATCCGGGCAAGGCCATCGAGGGCACCGCCTACTCGGACGTCAACGCGATGCTCATCGTCCCCGGCCGGTCGATCTACACCGCCAACCAGCAGGGCCAGACACTGCCGATCGGCGAGCAGGAGAAGTCCGTCATCCGCGGTGATCTGTTCATGTCCCGCCGCACGGCCATGAATCAGCGTGTCCTGGCCGTGCACCTGCCCAACGACAGCACGCTGCTGATCTCCAAGAGCCTGGCGCCCACGCAGGCCGTCATCACGAAACTGCGCTGGGTCCTCATGGTGGTCGGCGGAATCGGGCTGGCGGTGGCGGCGGTGGCCGGTGGCATGGTGACGCGCACCGGGCTGCGCCCGGTCGCCCGGCTGACGGAGGCGGCCGAGCGAGTGGCGCGCACCGACGACCTGCGACCCATCCCCGTGGTCGGCAGCGACGAACTCGCCCGCCTGACCGAGGCTTTCAACATGATGTTGCGTGCGCTCGCCGAATCGCGCGAACGCCAGGCCCGGCTGGTCACCGACGCGGGCCATGAGTTGCGGACACCGCTCACGTCGCTGCGGACCAATGTCGAACTGTTGATGGCGTCGCAGGTGCCCGGCGCGCCACCGATCCCGGAGGCCGAAATGGCCGACCTGCGCGGCGACGTGATCGGGCAGATCGAGGAGTTGTCAACCCTCGTAGGCGATCTCGTCGATCTGTCGCGCGACGATGCCGGCGGCGTCGTGCACGAACAAGTCGACATCTCCGAGACCGTCGACCGCTGCCTCGAGCGGGTGCGCCGGCGCCGCAACGACATCGAGTTCGATGTCCACATCACACCCTGGCTGGTGTACGGCGACCCGGCGGCCCTGTCGCGCGCGGTGCTCAACCTGCTCGACAACGCCGCCAAGTGGAGCCCACCGGGCGGCCGGGTGTCGTTGCGCCTGGCCCAGGTGGACGCCACCCACGCCGAGATGGTGGTATCCGACCTGGGTCCCGGAATCCCCCCGGAGGAGCGTCAACTGGTGTTCGAGCGGTTCTATCGGTCCGATGCCGCGCGGGCGATGCCGGGGTCCGGCCTCGGCCTGGCGATCGTCAAGCAGGTGGTGCTCAAGCACGGCGGTGCGTTGCGAGTGGAGGACACCGTGCGGGGCGGGCGGCCACCGGGCACGTCGATCTACGTCTGGCTGCCCGGTCAACCGGTTTACCCACTGGTGCGGGGCGCCGTCGACAGGATGGAAACAATGCCCATCCCGGGTGTCGTCTCAGTCGATTCTCAGTCGACCAGGGCAAGGTAGATGAACGGCCTTCGGTGCTGATCGGCCAGGGGACGCCTCTCGATGTAAGAAGGACGGACGCAGCTCGATGACCAACGATCCGCGGTATTCGCCGTCGCCCCAGCACCCGGGCTACCCCGCTCACCCGGGCGACCCGAATCAGTACCGGCCCGGTCCGCAACATGCGTACGACTGGCGCTACCCGGCGGTGCAGCCGCGGCCCACCGCGCCGATGCCGCCGTACGACCCCTACCGCGCATCCGTCCCGCCCCAGAAGCGTTCGCGCGCAGGCGCTCTGACGGCCGGAGCGCTGGCCATCGCCGTGGTTTCCGCCGGCATCGGTGGTGGTGTGGCGAGGCTGGCGGCTCCCGACGGTTATCCCGTGCACCAGAGCGGCGGCATCCCGGCATCCGGCATCCCGGCCGCCAACATCCCCCCGGGATCCGTCGAGCAGGTGGCGGCCAAGGTGGTCCCCAGTGTGGTGAAGCTGGAGACCGACCTCGGCAAGGCCAACGAGGAGGGCTCGGGCATCGTCTTGTCGGCCGACGGGCTCATCCTGACCAACAATCACGTGATCGCGGCCGCCAACGGCGGCACCCCCGGGCCCGCGCCGGATGCACCCGCGAGCCCGGCCGCCCCGAAAGCGGACGGCAAGCCCACGACGACGGTGACCTTCGCCGACGGCAAGACCACGACGTTCACCGTGGTCGGCGCCGACCCGGCCAGCGACATCGCGGTGGTCAAAGCGCAGAACGTCTCCGGTCTGACGCCCATCACGTTGGGTTCGTCGGCCAGCCTGCGGGTGGGCCAGGACGTGGTGGCCGTCGGATCCCCGCTGGGCCTCGAGGGCACCGTCACCACCGGCATTGTCAGCGCCTTGAATCGTCCGGTCTCCACCGCCGGTGATGCCGGTAACCAGAACACGGTGCTGGACGCGATCCAGACGGACGCGGCGATCAACCCGGGGAACTCCGGTGGCGCCCTGGTGAACATGAATGGTGAGTTGATCGGGGTGAACTCGGCCATCGCCACCCTCGGCGGCGAGTCCCAGGACGCCCAGAGCGGCTCGATCGGCCTCGGCTTCGCCATTCCGGTCGACCAGGCCAAGCGCATCGCCGACGAACTGATCAGCTCGGGTACCGCATCGCATGCTTCGCTGGGTGTGCAGGTCAGCAACGACTCGTCCACCAACGGCGCGAAGATCGTCGACGTCACGGCCGGCGGCCCGGCCGCCGGGGCCGGGCTACCTTCCGGGGTGGTCATCATCAAGCTCGACGACCGTGTGATCAGCAGCTCCGATGCACTGGTGGCCGCGGTGCGCTCACGCGCGCCCGGGGACAAGGTGACGCTGACCTACCTGGATGCGGCCGGCAAGCCCCAGACGGTCGAGGTCACGCTCGGCAAGGCCGCGCAGTGACGAGGCGGTCGGCGTCGCCGGTGTCGGTCCCGGGATATACCGTTGACCGCATGGAACAGCCTGTCGAGCTGGTGGGTAGGGCGCTCGTGGTGGTCGTGGACGATCGCACGGCGCACGGCGAAGAGGATCACAACGGACCGCTGGTCACCGAGCTCCTCATCGAGGCCGGCTTCGTGGTGGACGGCGTGGTGGTGGTGTCCGCCGACGAGGTCGAGATCCGCAACGCGTTGAACACCGCGGTCATCGGCGGTGTCGATCTGGTGGTGTCCGTGGGCGGTACGGGTGTGACACCGCGTGACGTCACGCCGGAGGCCACCCGCGAGATCCTCGACCGTGAGTTGCTGGGCATCGCCGAGGCCCTGCGGGCCTCCGGCCTCTCTGCGGGGATCATCGACGCCGGCCTGTCGCGCGGGCTCGCTGGCGTGTCAGGAAGCACCCTGGTGGTCAACGTCGCTGGGTCGCGCTACGCGGTGCGTGACGGCATGGCGACGCTGAATCCGCTGGCCGTGCAGATCATCGGCCAGCTGTCCAGCCTCGAAATCTGACGTACCTGCCTGTTTGCCGAGAGATGCCTGACGGCATCTTGTGTTAACGCGGTGTGAACTGGGAAAATGGCGAAATGTGATCTTCGTCACACTAGAAGGTGGAAGTGAAGCGTCGCACGCGAGCAGTGGCAAGTTCAGTTAACCAAATATTCGGCGAGGATATTCCTCAGGCCTCCTCCGATGAACGGGATCCCGACGGGTCGCACGATGAGCCCGGCCGCGATGACTGGCTGCGGGATAACGTCCCGCCGCACCACGGTTGATGCCGATCAGCTGGCAATTACCTCGAGATTGGCTGGAGCCGGGCCGCTCCGGGGCTAGCTGGGGCGACCGCCCGGTCGCGGGCCGAATGCTCGTCCGGGATTCCGGACCCGCCGGGGCGACGGGTTGTCCGAGCGCCGCCGGTTGACCGTCCAGCAAACTTCAGTTCACCCGCGGTTGGCCTTTTCGGGCGGCCCGTACGCGTTGCTGCCCCGTTGTGCCCCCGTTATGTTCCTGATGTCACGAACGATGAGCCGTAAATAAGAGCAACATGTGAGGCTTCTCATTTGGTGGTTCTTATGTGACGCATGGTGTCAACATTTGGGCCACGCCACGCGAGACGCCGTGACTACGTAGTTCATGGTGAACGTCTGTTCGCCGCCGACACAGCTAGGAGAGCAGCATGAAGATCTTCACTCGAATGGTGGTGGCGCTCATTGCTGCGTTTGCCGCGCTGTTCGTCGGTTCGGGCACGTCGCAGGCCGGGTTGGACAATGAGTTGAGCCTGGTGGACGGGCAGGGTCGGACCCTGACGATCCAGCAGTGGGACACGTTCCTCAACGGGGTGTTCCCGTTGGACCGCAACCGGTTGACCCGGGAGTGGTTCCATTCGGGCAAGGCGGTGTACTCGGTGTCCGGTGATGGTGCCGATGACTTCGAGGGCACTCTGGAGCTGGGGTATCAGATCGGGTTCCCGTGGTCGCTGGGTGTGGGGATCAACTTCTCCTACACCACCCCGAACGTCGCCCTGGACGCTCAGGACGTCGTCATCACCGGCGGCGGCGGTGTAGGCATCGACCTGTTCCCGCCGATCTCGACGCCGCCGCTGCTGCCGGGTGCGTCGATCTCGGCCAACCTCGGCAATGGTCCGGGTATCCAGGAGGTCGCGACGTTCTCGGTGGATGTCTCGGGTGCCAACGGGGCGGTCGCGGTGTCCAACGCGCACGGCACCGTCACGGGTGCGGCCGGCGGTGTGCTGCTGCGTCCCTACGCCCGGTTGATCGCCTCCACGGGTGACAGCGTCACCACCTACGGCGAACCCTGGAACATGAACTGACCGGCAAATCGGCTGATTACAAGACAGGAAACGATATGAAGGTATTGACCCGGGTGCTCATGGCACTCATGGCCGCGTTTGCCGCGCTGTTCGTCGGCTCGGGCACGTCGCATGCCGGTTTGGACAATGAGCTGAGCCTGGTGGACGGGCAGGGCCGGACCCTGACGATCCAGCAGTGGGACACGTTCCTCAACGGGGTGTTCCCGTTGGACCGCAACCGGTTGACCCGGGAGTGGTTCCATTCGGGCAAGGCCGTCTACGCGGTGACCGGTGCTGATGCCGACAAGTTCGAGGGCACTCTGGAGCTGGGGTATCAGATCGGGTTCCCGTGGTCGCTGGGTGTGGGGATCAACTTCTCCTACACCACCCCGAACGTGGCGCTGGACGCTCAGGACGTCGTCGTCGGCACCGGGATCGACTTCTTCCCGCCGATCTCGACGCCGCCGCTGCTGCCGGGTGCGTCGATCTCGGCCAACCTGGGCAATGGTCCGGGTATCCAGGAGGTCGCGACGTTCTCGGTGGATGTCTCGGGTGCCAACGGGGCGGTCGCGGTGTCCAACGCGCACGGCACCGTCACGGGTGCGGCCGGTGGTGTGCTGCTGCGTCCCTACGCCCGGTTGATCGCCTCCACGGGTGACAGCGTCACCACCTACGGCGAGCCGTGGAACATGAACTGATCTCCTCTCTGCACTGACCAGATCGGCCTCCGGCACATGTCGGGGGCCGATCTGTTTGTGCGGGTGGTTCAGATCCGCGCGAGTGAGGGCAGTGTGTTCGCGCAGGTTTGGCGGGTCCTGTTATCGAGCTGGAGATCTCCTGGGAATGTCGCTGCTCGCGTTGCCGGGCCAATCGGGGCTGAATACCGTTTTCGGCATACCTCAACGGTGAGGAGAACGTGAGAATCCGGTGAACACCTCCTCATCGGGATGGATCCACCGAAAGGCAGAACATGAAGATCTTCGGTCGGGTGCTGATGGCACTCCTCGCTGCGGTGGCGGCGCTGTTCGTCGGTTCCGGTACGTCGCAAGCCGGGTTGGACAATGAGCTGAGTCTGGTCGACGGCAAGGGTCGTACCTTGAACATCCAGCAGTGGGACACGTTCCTCAACGGGGTGTTCCCGTTGGACCGCAACCGGTTGACCCGGGAGTGGTTCCATTCGGGCAAGGCGGTGTACTCGGTCACCGGGGACGGGGCGGACAAGTTCGAGGGCACGCTCGAGCTGGGGTACCAGATCGGGTTCCCGTGGTCGCTGGGTGTGGGGATCAACTTCTCCTACACCACGCCCAACGTCGCTCTGGACGCCCAGGACGTCGTGACGTCGACCGGCATCGACTTCTTCCCGCCGATCTCGACGCCGCCGCTGCTGCCGGGTGCGTCGATCTCGGCCAACTTGGGCAATGGTCCGGGTATCCAGGAGGTCGCGACGTTCTCGGTCGATGTCAGTGGTCCCAACGGCGCGGTCGCGGTCTCCAACGCGCACGGCACCGTCACCGGTGCGGCCGGTGGTGTGCTGCTACGTCCCTACGCGCGGTTGATCTCCAAGGACGGTGACAGTGTCACCACCTACGGCGAGCCGTGGAACATGAATTGACCTGAACCGACCCAATGTCATAGCAAACTGCCCTCGCCGGTGTCGGGGGCAGTTTGCTGTGGTGGGGATCGGATCATCGGCCCTTGACCACCACGGGCGGCGATGCGCGCGGATCGACAGGGGCTCTTGCCAGCGACGCAGCAACATTTCCGGCCGAAGGACGGCGGTCGAATTCGCCGTGACGTCTGCGCCGCAGCCACTTCGCTGATAGGCTGTCGCAAGCATGCCGAAGACGGCGACCACGGCCACGCGTGTGGCCCGCCACCGAGAGATGGGTTGGAGCAAGGTGACATCGAAACTGGTATCCGCAGGAATGGGGATTCTCGCCGGCGCCGCGGCTGTCCTGACCATCGGTGCGGGCAGTGCCGCCGCCGACACGCTCAAGCCGCAGCCCTCTCAGCCCGGCGCGGGACCTGCCGTCGAGGGCGGCGTTCGCGCGCCCGGCATCCAGGGCGAACTTCGGGGCGCGGGCATGGGCGAAGCCATGGCCAACGGGGGTTTGAACGGTGAAGTGCGTGGCTCCAACATGGCCAGGCCGCCCTTCGATGCCTGGTCATTCTCGGGTGCGGGCGGCGACCTGAGCGCCTGCGTCATCGACGGCCCGTACTGCCAATGGTGGATGAGCATCCCGTTCGACGCCAACAACCCGTAGGCGACTCACGACCAAGCGACTTCGGCCCCCGGCACTGCCGGGGGCCGAAGTCGCTTGGGGCGCAGGATTATTCGGGCTCAGCAGCCTTGGCCTCCCACTCGGGGCCGGTGTAGGTGCTGACGTGCTTGCCGGACGGCGCAGCGGAATCGAGTCCGGCGTTCTGCTGCAACAGATCCCGGATCTCGGTGAGCAGCGTCAGCTCGGTCTCCTCCTCTTCCACCTTGCTGTCGCTCTCCTTGAGCTTCTTGTACGGCACGATGATGATGAAGTAGATGACCGCGGCGACGATCAGGAAGTTGATGAAGGCGGTCAGCACCGTGTTCAGGTCGATAAAGAGGTTGTCACCGAGCGGAATTCGCAGGAATCCATGATCCGACTCCGGATTGGCGCCAATCCGGCTGATCAGCGGCTGGACCACATTGTCGGTGAACGCCGTGACCACGGCGGTGAACGCCGCACCGATGATGACGGCCGTGGCCAGGTCGATCACGTTGCCGCGTGCGATGAAATCTTTGAACCCCTTCAGCATGGGGACGCACCTTTCTGTCGTGGGTGTAATGCCCGAATTGACGTTAGTCGCCCAGGATGCTGGATGTCCGGTGCCGGGCATTCCGTGACGCAACCGCAAAATAACCCCGGACCGTTCGACTCAATGCAGTGTCAGTGTGAGGCTCTGCACCAGGCTGGCGCCCGCGACGGCATTGGCGGCGGCGACGGGCAGCGCAACGAGCACGACACGATCGTCGGAAACCGTCGGCGTCCTGGGCCGGGCCGAGACCGACGCGACCACTGCGTTGGTGGCCAGCGTGCGCGCGGCGGCGTCGGGGTCCGAAGCCGGCGCCGCGACGATGTCGACGACGTCGCCGGGCCGCAGCAGATCCGGCAGGGCCTTGTCGGTGACGTGCAGCGGAACCAGTCGGGCGTCGGGTCCGGCCGCGGCCTGCGCGAGCCGGGGCCCGAGGAGGCGGACGTCGGTGATGATCTCGCCGCGCCGGATGGGGCCGGCGGGCGTGGCGCCGACGAAGGCCGCCGGATCTGACTGCGATCCGTCGGGAAGTGTTGATGCCAAACGATTTTCGACGCGAATATCGTCGGCGGTGATGGCCGTGCCCGGCGGGAGGTCGTGGACGGCGATCGCGGCGGGGGCGTGCTCACCGCCGGGCTCTGCGCGGATCGCGATGACCGCCGCGAGGACGACGAGGCCGGCCGCCGCAATGCGGCGGGCTCGTGCGGTATGCACCCAGTCGGGCTGCAGCGCCTGTCGGATCCGGTCGGGCAGCGTCGGGTTCAGGGATTCGGCGCGGCGACTCGGCATGGCGTCACGGTAGGTGCGCCGACCGCACCGGGCCGTGCAGTCTCAGCGTGGTGCTGTGGACAGGGCGGAACTGTGGATCAGCTGGCGACCGCGGCCTTGGCCGAGGTGGTCGAACTCGACGAGGTCGAAGAGCTGGACGAACTGGCGGGCTTGTCGGAACTGGTGCTGGTCGACTTCTCGGTGTTGGTGGAGCTCGAGCTGGATTCCGAGCCGCCGGGAACGCTCGAGGAACCCTTGCCGGCGTCGCGGCTGTCGGTGCGGTAGAAGCCGCTGCCCTTGAACACCACGCCGACCGAGTTGAACAGCTTGCGCAGGCGGCCCGAGCACTTGTTGCACGTGCTCAGCGCGTCGTCGGTGAACGCCTGGACGGCGTCGAACCGATCGTCACATTCGGTACAGACGTAGCTGTAGGTGGGCACGAAAACCTCCGGGAAGGGTCAAGACTTGTTAGCACTCTACCGTGTCAAGTGCTAGAACCGCTATGTGGCCCGCGTCATTCCCGAGCGACGACCGCCGCGCCGCCGCGGTCCGCTTCGGCTGGCCCTGAGCATCCTCGTACTGGTCGCGCTGGTGGTGGCCGCCGTCGCGCTGGCCCGGTGGCTGCGCACCGACCACACGTCGTCCGGTCCGTCGCCGACCTGGACGCCCGGCACGTCCACCACGGCCCCCACGCCCACCGACTCCGCGGCGTTCGACGGCGCCCGGGCGGCGCTGGCTGCGCTTCCGGTCAAGGGGTGGGACCGCACCCAGGACTTCAAGCGGTACCGGTTCGGGAAGGCCTGGAGCGACGACGTCAACGTCGAGTTCGGACACAACGGGTGCAACACCCGTGACGACATCCTGCGTCGCGACCTCAGCGATCTCGAGGTCCGCCGGGGCACCTGCTACGCCGAGCGCGGCACCCTGCACGACCCGTACACCGGCGCGGTCATCACCTTCGTCCGCGGCCCGGACACCTCGAACGCGGTGGAGATCGACCACGTCGTCTCCTTGGCCGACGCCTGGTACAAGGGCGCCCGCGAATGGGACGACCAACGCCGCCTCGACTTCGCCAACGATCCGCGCAACCTGCTGGCGGTCAGCCCGAAAGCCAACTTCGACAAGGCATTCCGCGACGCGGCATCGTGGCTGCCGCCCAATGCGGGGTTCCGCTGTGCTTTCGTCGCCCGTCAGGTCGACGTCAAGAGCGCGTACGGCCTGTGGGTGTCCGCCAAGGAGAAGCAGGCCATGGCGGACGTCCTGGACCGGTGCTGACGGGTCAACCGAGCCGGACCACGCCGCCCCGCGGCGTCAGGGCGTGCGTCATCGCCACGTCGTGCGCTTCGGAGGGCACCGCGTCGAGGAGTTCGTCGTCGCGCACGACGGCCATCAGCGCGGCGCCGGGGTCACACAGCGGCAGCGAACGGTCGTAGAAGCCGGCTCCGCGACCCAGCCGGTGGCCGTGCCGGTCGACGGCGAGTGCGGGGACGAGCACCAGGCCCGCCCGCCCGATTTCCTCCGGGGGCAATGCCGGCCCGCCCGGCTCGAGCAGTCCGTACCGGGCTCGCACCAATTCGCCGGGTCGGTACTCGGCCCACCGCAACGGCAGCGCGGCGCCCGCGCTGTCGCTGGCCGTGATCGGCAACAGCACCCGGGCCCCGGCGTCGCGCAGCGCGTCGAGCATCGACACCGCGCCCGGCTCCCGACCGACCGGCACATATGCGCACACGGTCGCCGGAACCGTCATCGCGCGCACCGTGGCCGTCAGCAGGGCCGCCTCAACGGCGTGACCGGCCGCGTCCAGGGCTTCCCGAGCGGCCAAGTTCTGCCTTCTCATCTGGTCTTTCGACGGTGTCATCGTGGGGACAACCATGACACCGACACCGCGCCCAGACAATCCGGTTATGGTGTCACGGATGAAGAAGGCCGAGGTACCCATTCCGCGTACCGCGATCGTGCCCGCCGCTGGTCTGGGCACCCGATTCCTGCCGGCCACCAAGACCGTTCCCAAGGAGCTGCTGCCCGTCGTCGACACCCCCGGAATCGAACTCGTCGCGACCGAGGCGGCCGAGGCCGGGGCCGAGCGACTGGTGATCGTCACCTCCGCGGGCAAGGACGGCGTCGTCGCCCACTTCGTGGCCGACCTGGTGCTCGAGGGCACATTGGAGGCGCGTGGCAAGACGGCGATGCTGGAGAAGGTGCGGCGGGCTCCGGCGCTGATCAAGGTCGAATCGGTGGTCCAGGACAAGCCGCTGGGGCTGGGGCACGCGGTCCTGTGCGTCGAGCCTGTCCTGGCACCCGACGAAGATGCCGTCGCTGTTCTGCTCCCCGACGACCTGGTGCTGCCCACCGGTGTCCTCGAGACGATGTCGAAGGTCCGCGCCAAGCGCGGCGGCACCGTGCTGTGCGCCATCGAGGTGCCCGAGGACGAGATCAGCGCCTACGGCGTGTTCGACGTCGAGGTGCTGCCCGATGCGGCCAACCCGAACGTGCTCAAGGTCAAGGGCATGGTGGAGAAGCCCAAGACCGAGGACGCGCCGTCGCCGTACGCGGCGGCCGGGCGTTACGTGCTCGACCGGGCGATCTTCGACGCGCTCAGGCGGATCGATCGCGGCGTCGGCGGTGAGATCCAGTTGACCGATGCGATCGCGCTGCTGATCGAGGAGGGTCATCCCGTGCACGTCGTGGTGCACCGCGGGTCCCGACACGACCTGGGAAATCCCGGCGGCTACCTCAAGGCTGCGGTTGACTTTGCGTTGGATCGTGACGACTACGGCCCGGACCTGCGCCGTTGGCTGGTATCGCGGCTGGGCCTCGACGAGCAGTAGCGTCGGCGCCTTCGCGCAGAAAGGTTCTTAGTGCGTTCGGTTGAAGAGCAGCAGGCCCGCGTGCAGGCGGCGGCCGTGGCCCCGAGGCCGGTGCGGGTGGCGATCGCCGAGGCGCAGGGGCTCATGTGCGCCGAAGAGGTGGTGACCGAACGACCGTTGCCCGGCTTCGACCAGGCTGCCATCGACGGCTATGCCGTGCGCAGTGTCGATGTGTTGGCACTGGGCGCCGAGGGCGGTGACGGTGAGGGGCAGGTCAGCCTGCCGGTGATCGCGACCATCGAGGCGGGCGCGCGTACTCCGTCGCGACTGCAGCCCAAGCAAGCCGTTCGGGTGCAGACTGGTGCGCCCATGCCGACGCTGGCCGACGCGGTGCTGCCGCTGCGCTGGACCGACGGCGGGCAGTCCCGGGTGAAGGTGTTGCGCGGGGTCCGGTCGGGGGCCTACGTCCGCCGTGCCGGCGATGACGTCCAGCCCGGTGATGTCGCGGTCCGGGCGGGCACCATCATCGGCGCGGCGCAGGTCGGGTTGTTGGCCGCCGTCGGGCGCGAGCGGGTGCTGGTGCATCCGCGGCCGCGGCTGTCGGTGATCAGCGTGGGCGGCGAACTCGTCGACATCTCCCGCACGCCCGGCAATGGCCAGGTCTACGACGTCAACTCCTATGCCCTGGCCGCCGCAGGCCGGGATGCCGGGGCGGAGGTGAACCGGGTCGGCATCGTCGACAGCGATCCGAAGATCCTGCGCGAAGCGGTCGAGGGTCAGCTGAGCCGTGCCGAGGTCGTCGTGGTGGCCGGTGCGGTCGGTGGGGCCGCCGCCGAGGCGGTGCGGTCGGTGCTCGCGGGCCTCGGCGAGATGGAGGTCGCGCGCATCGCGATGCACCCGGGGTCGGTGCAGGGCTTCGGACAGTTGGGCGCGGACGGCGTTCCGGTCTTCCTGTTGCCCGCCAACCCGGTGAGTGCGCTCGTGGTGTTCGAGGTGATGGTGCGGCCGCTGATCAGGCTGTCGCTGGGTAAGCGTCAGCCGATGCGGCGAATCGTGCAGGCCCGCACGCTGTCGCCGATCGCGACGGTGCCGGGCCGCAAGGGGTTCCTGCGCGGCCAGCTGATGCGTGATCAGGACACCGGCGAGTACCTGGTCCAGGCGCTCGGTGGTACGCCGGGCGCGTCGTCGCACCTGCTGGCGACCCTGGCCGAGGCGAACTGCCTGGTGATAATTCCCAGTGAAGCCGAGCAGATCCGCACGGGTGAGACGGTCGACGTTGCCTTCCTGGCCCAGCGCGGCTGAACCCACGTGAGTTTCCTGCGGGCCGGGAGTGTGCACCCCGGCTGGCCCGAGCTGGTGGGTCCGCTCCGCGTGGCCGCGGGGGTCGTGCGACTACGTCCGGTCCGGATGCGCGACGCGACGCAGTGGAGTCGGCTGCGGCTGGACGATCGGCCGTTCCTCGAACCCTGGGAGCCCACCGCCGAGCTGGAATGGAATGCGCGCCACGGGATTTCGGCCTGGCCGTCGGTGTGCTCGGCGATCCGTGCCGAGGCGCGCCGCGGTCGGATGCTGCCGTACGTCATCGAGGTCGACGGCGAATTCGGCGGTCAGCTGACCATCGGCAACGTGACCCACGGCGCGCTGCGCTCGGCGTGGATCGGGTACTGGGTGCACAGTGCGCTCACGGGTGGGGGAGTGGCCACCGGTGCACTGGCGCTGGGACTGGATCACTGCTTCGGTGCGGTCCGGCTGCACCGGGTGGAGGCGACCGTCCGGCCCGAGAACCTGGCCAGCCGCCGGGTTCTGGCGAAGGCCGGGTTCCGGGAGGAGGGGCTGCTGAAGCGCTACCTCGACGTCGACGGCGGGTGGCGCGATCACCTGCTGATGGGGTTGACCGTCGAGGAGATCAGGGGATCGGTGACCGCGGAGTTGGTGCACGCCGGGCGCGCGCGGTGGGTGTGAGCGTCACCCGGCCGCCGCGTATCCGGCCGCGGCGAGGAGCCACCTTTTGCCCCGATCAGGGCCTGTGGGGTCACCTAACTGGCTCCTCGCGGCGGCTGCAATGACGCCGCTGTTACCAATGTGACATTTGTGGCTCGTGGTGCTTGTCTGAATCGAATTACAGGTGTGTAATTGACCTCGGCGCGTCGTCCTGATTGCGCAGCTCACGACACCTAGCCTGGAGGGGAAAGGAGCAGGCCACCATGCCAAGCATCCCCCAATCACTGTTGTGGATCTCCCTCGTCGTGCTCTGGCTGTTCGTGCTGGTGCCTATGCTCATCAATCGGCGTGACACCGTCCGGCGCACCAGCGACGTCGCCCTGGCGACCCGCGTCCTCAACACCACCCGGGCAGCCCGCCTCATCAGGCGAGGCGGTCCGGCCGCCGGTCACCGCAGCGACCCGCACTGGCGTCCCGAGGCCGACGACGATTTCGAGGACTTCGACGAGGACGACACCGGTCCCGTGGTGGTCACCGGCAAGCCGTCGCGGGTGCGTTCGGTCGCGGTGGTGACCGCGCTGGCCGAAGAGGACGAACCCGACTACCTCGACGTCGACATCGTCGAGGAGAACTCCGGCGCGTTGCCGGTCGCCGAGGAAGTGGCCGAACCGCAGACCGATGAGCTGCCGCTCGAATTCGCCAGTGCCGAAACGGAACCCGAGCCGTCGGTGGCCGACCCTCCGGTGGCCGAGGAGGACGCCGAGACTCAGGACGGCACCGCCGACGAGTACGAGTACGTCGAGGACACCTCCGGTCTGGAGCCCGAGGCCGACGAGCCCGTCGCCCCAGTGGCCGGTCGCGAGGTCCGGTACGCGACGAAGACGGCGGCCGCCGTCAGCGCACGCAAGTACCGGTTCCGCAGCCGCGCGCTGGTCACGATGGCGGCACTGCTGTTGCTCTGCGCCGTGCTGGCCTTCGCGTGGACCCCGACGGCCTGGTACGCGTGTGCCACTCTGGCGGTCGCGACGCTGGGCTATCTGGCGTACCTGCGCCGTCAGACCCGTATCGAGGAGCAGTTGCGCAGACGGCGGATGCAGCGGATGTCGCGTGCGCGGCTGGGCGTGGAGAACACCGATGACCGCGAGCTCGACGTGGTGCCGGCACGGTTGCGCCGCCCCGGGGCTGCGGTGCTCGAGATCGACGACGAGGACCCCGTCTTCGAGCATCTCGAGTATACGTCGTTCGCCCGCGAATACGACCTGCCACGCGCATCGGGGCAGTGACCCGCTGGTTTCGGATTGATCCTGGTGGGCTGGTAGCCTGCTAGCGACCAAGGGGCTATGGCGCAGTTGGTAGCGCGACTCGTTCGCATCGAGTAGGTCAGGGGTTCGATTCCCCTTAGCTCCACATTTGTGATGAGTCGCGTCATCGGTGACAGATGAGTCGCGACATGGGTTACAGATCGCCCCGGCCGTCGACTGATGCGTTTAACCGGCACTCTCGGTCACTGCGCAGGGCACCGACGAGTGATCAGTACGCGTCCCCGACGACGGGCGGGCCTTTGGTTGTCGGCCACCGGGTGCGCGAGGGTCAGAGGTTGATTTCACACCCGGTGGCCCGTCTCGACGCTCCACCGAACGCGGCGGGCTGTCAATGGATCCAGAGAACCGGACCGATCCGGGCAGCGGGACCAGATCCCGGTATCCGCACATGTGAATTGTGTTGTTGCACAAGATAAATCGAATACTCGCTGGCCGAGCGCGGTGGACAGCCCCGCGAAATCGGTCCTCCTGCCGATCCATCCACGGCCGGTGCGTTGCGTATTCCCGGATCATTTGCTTGTGTACGGGGCATAATGGCCAGCGCCGCGGCAGCGTCGGTGTTCGGTATGCGTCTCGTCAGCGGTTCGGCTCCACCGATCGTCGCGAATACTGGCCCTGTTCGTGAGCCTCCACTGCCTCACTGCAGCTAGGGCGGCGGTCTTTGTCGTGACGACATGACTGCTGAGTCCTGATTTGTGCGTTGCGGATCTGGGACGCGACTGTTATCCGTTGCTGCTCGTGCTGATTCACCGCTTGTGTGAGCGTCATTGCCGGGCCACGAGAAAGCTGACGAAGTCCGACATTTTGGCTGGCCGCTGCTGCGCGGCGGTGGCGTCGATGGGTGCGGCGGTGATTCACTTCGCTGTCACGCCGATGCATTGGCGGGATTGGTTGCCGTCGGGCGTGTTTTTCGCGGTCCTTGGCCAGTTTTCAGCTGGTGTGGGGTTTGGTGCGGCCGCGGCAGAACGCCTGGGTGCTGGCCGCCGGGATTGCGGCGAATGTGGGTGCGGCCGGATTGTGGGTGATGTCCCGTATCAGTGGGCCGCCGGTCGGGCCGTCGGCAGGTCAGCTCTGAACTGCGGGGGCAGCCGGGAGATCGTGTTCTGCTGCTTCAGCTTTATGTCGTCATGGGGGCCGGGTGGGCGTGGTCACGCACGCACCAGCCCGAAGAGGTGTCCGGTTTTCGGGCGGGCGATGGTGCTCATGGGGCTAACACCATCGTGGCTGGGGCGGTCACGTTGGGCTTGGCGGCCAGCTTGCAGGGCCACCATCACCATCACCATGGGGCAGCTGCCGAGGCGCAGGAGGGCCATCATTCCCATCACGAGGCGCACATGGACGGCGATGCCCACATGGAGAGCCACATGGATGGCGCGCACATGACGGCGACGCTCACATGGATGCAGACGGGCACATGGACGGCGATCACCATCCGTCGGCCCTCGAGGCTCCCCCAGGGCTGGTGGCGCCGGAGAGCAGCTGCCGGTGACCGACATGTCCCTTGAGGTCGACGGCGACCATCATGGCGAGCCCGGCGTCCCGGCGGGTGGGGTGGCCCAGCCAGCGCCGGAGGCCTCCGCGCCGCCCGCGGCGGTGCCTTGCCGCGAAACCGGCTCCGGCCCAGTCTTCTTCGTCGGCGAGTCAGAGGGTGATGGTGACGCGGACGGGCACCAGCATCACCACGACGATTGAGCGCACCCGACGGGGCCTAGTGGTGTCCGCTGTGCGGATCGGACTGGGATTCACCCGGCGGGACGTTGGACGGGCTGGGGATGTCGAGGATTGTGCTGTTGGCCGGGGCGGTCGCGGGCGGTCGCGACGAGTAGCTGGATGCCGCTGGGCTCGGTGCCGACGGGAATCGGGGGCATCGCGGTGGACGACGAGAGATCGACCGCGGTGACGGTGTTGTCGTGTTGCTGGTCACCCACGCCCATGTGCCGGAGTCGTCGACGACCACGCCGTGCGGCCCGGCACCGGTGGTGACCGTGCTGCGGGCCGTCATGGCCTTGGTGTCGATGACCGACAGCGTGTGTCCCGGGGCGTCCTTGGTGCCTTGGTCGGCGGAGACGACCTCGTTGCCATCAGGGGTGACGATAGAGCTGGACCGGCGCAGTGGGAACGGCGACGCTGCCGACCACTTTGCGTTGTGCAAGATCAACTTTCACGACACTGGGCGGTCGGAGGTCCCGGTGTAGGCGTACTCGTAGCGGCCGCCGTTGACCGCGACCTGAGCGGGACTCGTACCGACCGGCACCGCTCCTCACGTATTTGTCGGTGGCCGGGTCGATCAGATCGACCGCACCGTCCATGGTGTTGGCGACCACGATGACCGAGCCACCGGCGGCAGCCCGCAGCCCATGGGGCATGCCATCGAGGGTGATCCGACCAGCCGGGCTCAAATCCTGGGGCCCGTAGACCGACACCGTGCTGTCCTCGAATTGGTCACGTAGACCTTGCCGTTGGGGGCTTCGATGACGTGGGCGGGATGGGGTCCGGTGGGCGCGGTGGCGGTCACCCGGTAGGTGGCCGGGTCGATGGCGACGACGATGCCGGCGCCGTTCGACCGCGTACACCACCGAGTCGTCACGGCCGACTTGGATGTTGTGTGGCCCTTTGATTCCGGTGAGGGTCATGGTCACCGTGTTGGTGGCGGCGTCGATGACCGACACGTTGTCGTGGCCCTCATCGGCGACCCAGACCGATCCGGACCGGGGTGGGGATGCCTGGGGCTTGCTCGAACATCCCGTCAGGGCTGTTGCAACAAGGGTGATGGCGGTGATCGCCCGTACTGCTGTCGCCAACGTGGCCCCCTGAGCCGACGAAGGACGCACCGCGTCCTGACGTGAATTCCACGCTACCCCTGCTGACCCTCACGGCATTTCGGCCTCGCTGAACCGGACTTTCAGTGGCCGTGGTCGAAGACCACCAGAGTGTGGGCGAGTGCGCCGTCGACGAAGTAGGCGCGACAGTCGAAATGGTCTTGGATCGTGGTGCCGACCTCGCTGGGCGCGTTGGCTGTCCCGGAGACGTTGAGCACCGTGATACGCGAAGTGTCGACACCCTTAAGCGCTTCGCTGGCTGTCAGGGAGGAGAAGTCCCGGCCCTCGTGCTCGAGGGTGCTGGGTTCGGTACGGACATCGGAGAGGGTGGCCTTGTCCGGGGCGACCAGCCGTTTCATCACCTCGGCTTGGCAGCGTTGTTGCGCGACCTGCTCAGTCGATGGTGCGGAGTCCGCAGACCTTCCTAGCCGCAGGGCGCCGGTGGCGACGGCGATAGCGACAATGGCGGCGCCGGCGACGACCAGGGCGGCGATCCACAACAGCGGCCGCGGTTGCCGCGATCAGCGTGGGGCTGACCATCGGCTCCCTGTTTCTCCAGTGCTCGGCCGGGGCATCGGGGACGGTGGGTGACGGCGGTGCACAGGTGGCACCGCCGGCTAGCCACTGCGCCCAGGGGACGCTCCAGTCGCCGTTTTGCCACTGTTGCAGCGGGCTCCGCCGGTGTCGCGGACTTCGACGATGTCCCCGGGCTGGGGAGAAGTTGTAGAACCACTCGGCGTTCTCGGCGCTGAGGTTCAGACAGCCGTGGGAGACGTTGGTGTTGCCCTGGGCCCACACGGTGTCTTCCAGGGCGTGCAGGTAGATGCCGTCGGTGCTGATGCGGGTGCTCCAGTTGATGGTTTGCTTGTAGCCCAGCCGGGAGTTGATGGGCAGGCCGTAGGTCGAGGAATCCATGACGACGGGGTTCGCCTTGTCCATCACGGTGTAGATCCCGGGTTGGGTCCAGAAGCTGATGGTGCGCCCGCTGATGGTTTCGCTGCCGCCCATCCCCATCGACGTCGGCATGGTGCGCCCAGTTGGCCGTTGCTGAACACGCTGACCTGTTTGGTGACGTCGTTGGCGATCGAGACGTGGGCGTCGCCGATGCGGAAGCTCACGCTCGCGTCGGCTTGCCCGTACAGGCCCTGGCCGCGGGGGACGCCGTAGATGTTGGCCGCGACGTTCACGGTGGTGCCCGGGGGCGTAATAGTGCTGGGGCCGCCAGTGCGCGGTCGCGTCGTCGACCCAGGTCCACGCACCGTCGACGGGCGGTTGGTGGTTACGCGCAGGGCGCGCTGGGCGGCTGCGCGGTCAGGACGGGCTCATCGAAGCGGGCGACCACGACAGTCCTGATCAGGTGCCGCCGTCGACGAGGCCAGCCGCCGGTGGTGGTCAGTCTCACCGCGGTCTGGTTGCCGGGCACTGTGCGGGGAACGTCGACACCAGGGCGCGGGTGACGTCGTCGGCGCCGCGGCCGGTTGCGGTCACGGTGTAGCTGCGGTCGTAGCCCAGCGGCACGGTGGGTTTCCGCCACCGTGTTGTCCGGGGTCATCACGCCCTCGACGGCCTTGCCGGTCCCGTTGACCATCTCCACGTTCGCGCTGCCGGCGGCCGCGGTGACGGTGACGGGGGCGAGCGGGTCGACGTTGTTCGCGTCGGGTCCTGGCTGCATGGACAGCTGTACCGAGCTGGTGCCGATACCGTCACAGGCGACGAACCGTGCGCCGAGTCGGCGTCGTGCCCACACAGCGGTAAGCCGGCAGCGAAACACCCCCGGCATGGCGAGCGCCACGACGAGCAGGACGACCAGATGAACCGCAAGCAGAGTGTTCCTCTGCAGCGTCCGGGATCCGAGCCATGCGCCGTAACATCTGGAGAAGGGCGCGCATAATGCCCAACCTAATCACCGAGCCACTCTCGGTCGGTTCGCGTCCGGCCCGAGCCGGCAATCTTCATCGAATCTTTGTCGAACCCGCACAAGAACCCTGTGCTCACGGGGAAGCCTGGTAGCCAGCAGATCGCGGACGGAGAACCATGCGCCTGAAAGCACTGTCCTCGACGTCGGCGGCTTGCACTGGGCGACCTCGACCGCGGTGATCGAGTCGGCGTCGCTGCGCCGGCCGGGTGTCAGCGGTGCAGGCCAACGCCGTCAACCAGACCGCGACGGTGACCTACGACCCGGCCACGACCTCCGTGGGTGAACTTGCGGACTGGGTACGCGACTGCGGATTCCACTGCGCCGGCCGCTCAGTGCCCCACCATGTCTGCGATCCGATGGCTGAACTGACGGCCCATACCGCCGAGACGGGCCATGTCCACCACCGCCATCACGCTCCCGAGGCGGGCCTGTCGGCGCCGCACGAGATGATGGGGCACGGCGGCCACGCGGGCATGTCGATGGACGCGATGGTGCGCGACATGCGAAACCGGTTCCCGGTGGCCTTGGTGCTGTCGATCCTGATCATGCTGTTCTCCCGGATGGGCCGGCACATGCTCGGCTTCATGATGCCGGCGCCGTTCGGCATGCGCGACGACGTCTTCACCTTCCCGCTGAGCCTGCCCGTCGTGTTCTACTCGGCGTGGATCTTCTTCGACGGTGCCTGGCGGCCCTGCGTGGGCCTCGACTTTGGACATGATGGTCCTGGTCGCCGTCGCCGTCGGCACGGCTGGCTCTACAGCGTCGGCAAGGCCTGCTGACCGGCGGCGGCGAGGTGTTCTACGAGGCCGCCGCGATGCTGACAACCTTGTGCTGCTGGGACATTGGTTCGAGATGTGCCCGGGGCGGGGCCAACGAAGCCATCCGCACCCTGCTCGAACTTGCGCCGCCGATGGCGGTGGTCGTCCGTGATGGTGAACCGGTGGAGGTGCCCACCGCCGAGGTGGTGGTCGGCGACCTGTTGTTGATCCGGCCCGGGGCCAAGATTCCCTGTCGACGGCACGGTTGAAGAGGGCGCCTCGAGGTCGACGAGTCGATGGTCACCGGGGAAAGCCTGCCGGTGTCTAAAGCGCAGGGCGACAGCGTCATTGGCGCCTCGATCAACACCACCGGCACCTTGCGGGTCCGCGCCACCAAAGTCGGCTCCGACACCGCACTGGCCCAGATCGTGGCGATGGTGCAGCAGGCCCAGAACTCCAAGGCGCCCGGGCAGCGGCTGGCCGACCGGGCGGCCTTCTGGCTCGTCCTGGTCGCGCTGATCGGCGGGACAGTCACCTTCCCGGTCTGGTGGGCCGTCGGGGCCGGAGAAGGCGCCGCGCTGCTCTTCGCGATCACGGTGGTCGTCATCACCTGCCCCGACGCCCTGGGTCTGGCTACCCCGACGGCCATCATGGTGGGTACCGGCCTGGGCGCCCAACGGGGCGTGTTGTTCAAAACGCCACGGCCCCGGAGACCTCAGCCCGGATCGACACCGTGGTGATGGACAAGACCGGCACACTCACCAAAGGCGAGCCGGAAGTCACCGATTTCGTTGCCGAGGGGATCGGCGAGCAAGAATCCGCTGGCTCTGGTCGCCGCAGTGGAGAAGGAGTCCGAGCACCCCTTGGCGGCGGCGATCGTGCGCTTCGCCACCGAAAAGGGCGCCGCAGCAGCCCTATTGACGGATTTCCGCAACGTGCCTGGCCACGGCGCCACCGCGACGGTCGCTGGCCGGCGGGTCGATGTGGGCAACCGCAAACTCATGGTCGAGGAAGCGGTGGACTTCCCGACGGCGTTGATGGGACGCCGCGATGAGCTCGCCGCGAGCGGGCGCACTGCGGTGCTGATCTCCGTCGACGGGCGCGGGGTCGGGGTGGTCGCCCTGGCTGACGCCGCGCGGGAGACGTCCGCTGACGCCGTGCGGAGCTGCACGACCTCGGGGTGAAGGTGGTCATGCTCAGTGGCGACAACCAGGCCACCGCCACCCGTATCGCCGACCAACTCGGCATCGACACCGTCATCGCCGAGGTGCTGCCCGGAGACAAAGCCGCCAAGATCGCCGACCTGCAGAGCCAGGGCCGAAAAGCCGCCATGGTCGGCGACGCGCCAACGACGCCCTGCTCTGGCCCAGGCTGATCTCGGGGTCGCGATCGGGGCTGGCACCGACGTCGCGATCGAAACCGCAGACCTAGTGCTGATGCGCTCGATCCCCTCGACGTGCCAATCGCCCTGCGGATCGGCAGAGGAACACTGCGCAAGATGCGCCAGAACCTCTGGTGGGCCGTGGGTTACAACGTGATCGCCCTGCCCATCGCGGCCGGGGTGCTCAAACCGGTGTTCGGGTTTGTGCTGCGCCCGGAGATCGCCGCCAGCGTCGATGTCGGCCCAGTTTTATCGTCGCCGTCAATGCCCTGATGCTCAAGGCCTGAAACTGCCGGTACCCCCAGCGCCGAGCGCCTCAAGCGCCCAGCAGCCCGCAGCCACCGCGGTGTGACAGCCGGCGCGTCTACTCCGAGGTCGGACCCAAAGCTCGAATCGCCGCGCGCAGTTTGGCGGTGACCTCGTCGGCGACCTCCTGTAAGGCGGGTTCGCCGGTGACCCGAACCAGCAGTTGGGGATTCATCGCCTCGACCAGCACCCGGGTGTCATCGTCAGGGTCGGTGCGCACCACGACGTTGCACGGCAGTGTAGAGTCGATCTGGCGGTCGATGTCCACCGCCCGGTGGGCCAGTGGAGGTTGCAGGCGCCCAGGATCAGGTAGTTCTCCATGTCCTGGTCCAGCTTGGCCTTCAGGGTGGCTTTCATGTCGATCTCGGTGAGGACGCCGAAACCCTGGCCGGCGAGTGCCTCACGGGTGGGTCACCGCGTCGGCGAACGAGGACTGCAGGGCAGTCGAGATGGCAATGCTCATGGTGTTTCCCCTCATGCGGCCCGTCACGGGTTCCTCTTCCCCGAATTCGGCACGCCCATCCACCGGATGGATCGCCGCAGGCCGTTCTTTATCGAATCTTCACAGAACGGCCAGGGACACCCCTATCAACGCGCGGAAGGCTGGAAACCGAACGAACGTGACGACAACGAAAGCAGCAAGGTGGTGAAGAAGACAAGGACTGTGGTGACCGGCATGGCTGCGCTGGCCACGGTGGCTGCCCTCGGGGGCGTGTAGCAACACCGCGACCAAGGAAGCCACGTCCTCGGCGGCGCCGTCGACGACCCAGACCTCCCGGCTGCGCCGGCCGCCGCGCACAACATGGCCGATATGCACTTCGCGCAGATGATGATTCCGCATCACTCAGCAGGCCATTGAGATGAGCGACATCATCCTGGCCAAACAGGGCATCGACTCCGCGCGTGGTGGACCTGGCCAAGCAGATCAAGGCCGCCCAGGGCCCGGAGATCCAGACGATGCAGGGCTGGATCAGCCAGTGGGGCATGGGCGGCATGAGCGGAATGCCGAGCATGAGCGGGATGCCTGGTATGGACCACGGCGGCATGAGCGGAATGCCCGGTATGGACCACGGCGGCATGCAGGACTCCGCACACCGACCACCACCAGCATGATGCCCAGCGGGCTCGATGATGCCGAGCGGTTCGATGATGCCCGGCATGGATCACGGCGGCATGGACATGTCCGGAATGGACGGCATGATGTCGCAGGCTGACATGGACGCGTTGAAGAACGCCGACGGCGTCCAGGCCGCCAAGCTCTACCTGACCGGCATGATCAAGCACCACCAGGGTGCGCCTGCTCATGGCGCAGGACGAGATCAAGAACGGTCAGTCCACCGACGCCATCGCGCTCGCGAAGTCGATCCCTGAGAGCCAGCAGAAGGAAATCGACACCATGAACCAGATCCCGAGTTCGCTGTAGGAGGAGAACCCGTGTCCCAGACACAGACCTACCGGGTCCGGGGCATGACGTGCGGGCATTGCGCCTGGGCGGTGACCAGCGAGCTTCACACGCTGGGCACCGTCACCGACGTCGCCGTCGATCTTGTCCTGCGCAAGGTGATTCGACCGTGACTGTCACCAGTTCGGCGGCCCTGGACACCGAGGCCATGCGCGACGCGATCGATCGCGCCGGCCATGAACTGGTCGGCACCGCCGCCGGCTGATGTGAACCCCGCACCGCCGGGGCCGTTGATGTCGCCACCGTGGCGGTGAAGGCATCTCCCCGTCCGTCCAGGAGCTGGTCACCGCGACGTGACCGCCGTGGGCCTCGGTCAGGGCTTTGACGATGGCCAGCCTGGATGCTCGAGCCACCGCGTCCACGGTCGCGGGCGTGTCGGCGCGGTAGAACTGCTCGAAGAGGTGCGGCAGGTGCTCGGGGGCGATCCCTTCGCTGTCGTCGGCGACGGTGAACACCACCTCGGTGCCGGCGCGGCTGGCCGTCAGGCTGACATGCCCACCGCCCGGGGTGTGGCGCAGCGCGTTATCGAGCAGGTTGCCCAGCACCTGCATCAGCCGTTGCCGGTCGGCCCACAGACGCCCACCATGGGTCCGAGTGGTCAGGGTGACCCCCTTGACGGTGTACCGTTCGGCGGCAACGGCTTTCACCGCGCCGACGAGCTCATCGACGTCGACCCACTGCGGGGTGATCGCGGCGCAAGGCCTTGGCCTGTAGCCAGCGCGGCGGCGTCGTTGGAGAACCACCAGCCGCCCGGTCTGCTCGCGCAGCATCGCCATGGTTGGCGGGTCAAGGGTTTTCACGCCGTCCTCGACGGCTTCGAGGTAGGCCTCCAGACCGAGACCGGGGTGGATCTCGTGGGCGAGGTCACCAAAGAGCTGGCGGCGGGTGGATTCCACCGACTGAAGACGCTGCGCTGTCCGGCTGAACGCCACCGCCAGTTCGTCGAACTCCTCCCCGAGTCTCGGCGGGGCCACCTGGATGTCGTAGCGGCCCTCGGCGACCGCGGAGGCCGCTGCGGAGACCTCGGCGATGGAACGCTGCAGTCGCCGGCTCAGGTAGGCGGTCACCACGAACGCGGCCGACGCGGCCACCGCGATCGCGACTGCGATCGGGATGGGCGTAGTCGCATGCTGATAGGCCTGCTCGGCGTGGAATTGCTCGTTGGAGTCGTGGGCCACCCCGGCCATGTGCAGATGCTCGCGGAACAGCGGCGGATCACCAGCGAGGCCACCACCCAGGTGGTCACCCCGCCGGCGAGCAGCACCAGAGTCTGGGCCAGCAACAGCCGCCGGCGCATCCCGAACCCGGTGCGCGTTGCGGGCGCGGTCATTCCCCGCTGCCCATCCGGTAGCCCACCCCACGGACGGTGAACACGAACCTCGGATCGCGGGTCGCCCGGCGAGCCGGCGGCGCAGGTGCCCGAGGTGAACGTCGACGAGATGGTCGTTGCCGACCCACGGCCTCCCCCAGACCGCGTCGATCAGCTGGCGGCGGCTCCACACCACCCCGGGCCGCGACGACAGGGCCGCGAGAATGTCGAAACCCGGTGCGGGTCAACGGGATCGACTCGCCATCAAGAAGACCAAGCCGGCTTCGGCGATGTCGATCGACAGGCGGCCCGAACACCCGCGGTGGAGCCTCGACGGCGGGCGGGACCAGAGCCGCCACGGGTACCGCGCGGGACGGCGCAGCATCGCCCTGATCCGAGCCACCAACTCCCGCGGGCTGAACGGCTTGGTCACATAGCGTCATCGGCCCCGACCGACAGCCCGACGATGGTGTCCATTTCGGTGTCTCGGGCGGCCGGCATCACCACGTAGGCGTCGGAGAACGCGAAGTTGGCGGCAGACCTCCAGCCCGTCGATGCCCGGCAACCCCAGATCGAGCACCACCACGTCGGGTCGACCTCCCGGGCTACCGCCAGCGCCTCGGCCCCGGTGTGGCACACCGTCACCTCGAAGTGCTCGCGGGTCAGGATAGCCGAGACCACGTCGGCCAGCGCCGCCTCGTCGTCGACCACCAGGCGCATAGCCCAGGTCGCCGCCACCCGCCGCGGGCTCGGAATTCGGATCCATGCCTTCATCGTGCCGTGCCCGAACGCGAGGTCCGCATCTTGAGCGAATCTTCACACAACCAACACCAAACCCCCGGGCAGGCGGAGCACAGTAGTGAGGACAACGCCACGAACGACGGGATCGTGATGACCGGCAAACCTGGCTCCACCGCTCTGACCCGGCGCGGGTTTCTCGCTGCCAGCGTGCTCGGTGGTGCGGCCCTGGTCGCCTGCAGCCGCTCGACCACCGCCACCGCGCCCAACGGGAGCGGACCGGCCGATCCCATCGCCGCAGCCGAAGCCGCCCGCCCACACCGGAAAGACCGTCACCGCACGCCCTGGCCCCCGGCCCGGCCGACATCGACCTCGGAGGCACCCGGGCGCAGACCCTGGCCTACAACAACGCCGTTCCCGGCCCGATGATCCGCGCCAACGTCGGCGATGACATTGCGGTCACCGTCGACAACGGCCTGGACCACCCGACGTCGATGCACTGGCACGGACTGGCGGTCCGCAACGACATGGACGGCGCCGCACCCGCCACCCCAACGTTGATCCTGGAAAGTCGTTCACCTACCGGTTCAGCTCGCCCTACCCGGGCACCTACTGGGCCACCCGCACACCGGGCTGGACACCGACTACGGCCTGTACGTGCCGGTCATCATCGACGACCCGGCCGAACCAGGCCACTACGACGCCGAGTGGATCGTCATGCTCGACGACTGGACCTCCGGAGTCGGCAGCAGCCCCGAACAGATCTTCAACGGCCTGAAGTCCATGGGCGGCATGGGCGGCATGGGACACATGCCCGGCATGGGTGGCATGGGCGATATGGGACACATGCCCGGCATAGGTGGCATGGGTCAGATGCCCGGGATGGGCGGCATGGGGTCGATGCCCGGCACCCCAGGCGTGGAGCGGCCACGTCCACCAGCCCCCTGCTCGGCGGCGACGGCGACGTCACCTACCCCTACTACCGCGGCCGCATCCCCTCGGCGGCAACCACATTCACCGCCAAACCCGGTCAGCGGATCCGTATCCGCATCATCAACGCCGGCGCGGACACCGCGTTCCGGAGTGGCCGGCCGGTCGCCGCATGACCGCCACCCACACCGACGGATTCCCCGTCGTCCCCACCGATGTCGACGCCCTGCTGCTCGGCATGGGAGAGCGCTACGACGTCATTGTGACCGCCAAAGACGGGGTGTTCCCCCTGGTCGCCTCAGCCGAAGGCAAGAACGCCGTGGCCCGCGCTGTTGTCCGCACGCCGCCGGCAGCGCACCCGACCCGACGTTCCGGCCGACGGAGTTGACCGGGCTGGTGGGCACCGTGGACACCTTCTCCGCCACCCCGCAGGTCAGCTGCCCACCACCAGCGACCTGGACCTGCAAGCCAGGCTGACCGGCACGATGATGGCCTACGACTGGATGATCAACGGCCGGCCCTTCGATCAGACCAAGCCCCTGACCATCCACGAAGGCCAACACGCCACGCTCACCTTCACCAACAACACGATGATGTGGCATCCCATGCACTTGCACGGCCACACCTTCCAGGTCATCAAAGCCGACGGCACCCCGGGCCCGCGCAAGGACACCGTGATCGTCACACCGATGCAAACCGTGGCGGTCAGGCTGGTCACCGACAACCCCGGAATCTGGATGTTGCCTGCCACAACGCCTATCACATGGACGCCGGGATGATGACCACCCTCAACTACACCGGCTCCCACAGCTCACAGAGAGAACGAAGGAGAAGTTCCCGATGTTCCAGTCCGACCCGCATTGCGAGCGGATGAGGATACGCAGGCATGGTTATCGGAATGGTCTTGTTCTGGGCCCTCATCATCGTCGGCATCATCGCCCTCATCGATACCCGCCAGCGCACCCAAAGCGCAAGACGTCATGACCGGGTGCCGCCCTACCGCATTCTGAGTCACCCGAGCAGATGCTGGCGGCCAAGGTCGCCCGCGGGGAGATCGACGAGACCGAATACCGCCACCGCCTCGACGTTCTGCGGGCCACCGCACCGTGACCGCTCGGGCAGGGCAGCCGCGACGCACGAATCCTCGCCTACACCACCGTGCTGCGGCGCCCAGTGCGCCGCCACCGACCGCGTGCTGTCCACCAGCGACACCGATGGGCATCCGCCTCCGCGGAAATGACCTGGTCACCCTCGGTTCGGTCATGTACGTCATGACCGGCATACCTACTAAAAGCGCAGCATCGCCGCCAATGCAGCCTGCTCTACCTGGTGATTCCGGTGCCCGCAAGCTGCTATGGCCGATCCCGCCCGCGACGATCCAGCTGCGCGGCAGCGCGATCAATCCGCGACTGGACCGACACCGAGGGCACCGATCGCTACCAGCTTCCTGCTGGGCCGCCCGAATTTCTTCCGCGAGCTCCGCGACCGCGGCGAATCCACATCTGCTTCCTGCGGATCGAACTGGATCCGGTCATCCGCACCTACCTGCTCGTACCCCGATCTGGCGGGCTCGCCCGTCCGGCAGCGCCAGAGCAATTCGCCCGTGACGCCGCGCGCTCTCTCATCCGAGCGAATCTTCACAAAACCAATACGCAACCTGCCGCCACACGGGCGCGGGGTGGAGTCGAGCCCGCCACGAGGGCGGGACACAGGCAGTGTAAGGCCAACGCCGACTGTTCGAACGAACGCACCGGCCCAATTGCAGGAGGGAACAGCACAATGACCGAATCCCCAGAAGCCGCAACGATTGTCTCGCCGGTGGCCCCACCGAGGATGTCCACCGCAACGGTCGGCTCTACCGCGCCCTGGCATGGGGTCAGGATCGTTGCGGGCATTGTCTTCATCATCGCTGTAGTCTTTTTCTCCGGATTCTTCGCGGCCCGCGCGTCAAGCGGCTACGGGTGGCATCAGGGCTTACAGAGCGGCCAGATGCAGCCCGGCAGCCCCATGGGCCGCGGTGCCCGATGATGCAAATGCAGCAGGAGGCATGGGACAAGGCAGCATGGGCCCCGGAATGATGCCCGGCGGCATGGGTCAGGGCGGCGTGGGACCGGGAGGCATGAGGCGCGACCCCGAGCCCGACCACCCGACACCACCACAGGCCGGCCAGCGCTAAAGCTATTCAGCCGGCTTTGCTTCGCCGCGTAACGCTCTTGGACGTCCGTAGCCGGTAGGACTCCGTGCCCGTTTCAGGATGTGGGCGTTGAAAGTGATGCGGTCGACGATGGCGGCGACCCGAGGCGGGGGTCGGAGAACACCGCTCCCCATTCACTAAAGGGCAAATTGCTCGCCAGCGCGATACTGGCTCTTTCCTCCGTTCGGTGATGATGAAGGCAATTCCATCCGCGGTGGTCGATTTGGACGTACCCGACCTCGTCGAACAGCAGCAGATCCAGCCGGCCGTAGCGGGCCACCACCCGGGACAGGACACGTTCATCAGCGGCCTCGACGAGTTCGTTGACCAGCTGAGCACAGGTGATGTAGCGCACCCGACGGCGGCCTGCTCGCAGGCCGCAAGCCCCAGCCCGATGAGCAGATGGGTTTTGCCGGTGATGCCCACTGCACCGAGCAGGACCACCGGCTCGCCTGCACTCATGTAGTGTCCAGCTGCCAGGGTGGCCAGCTGGGCGGGCTGGATGGTTTTGACCGCGTCGACGTTGAACTCCGACAGACGTTTCGGGCGGGGGAATTTCGCGTCCGCGATGCGGCGGGCGCGGCGTCGC
The DNA here is from genome assembly GCF_046330795.1 of Mycobacterium sp. Taxonomy (GTDB): domain Bacteria; phylum Actinomycetota; class Actinomycetes; order Mycobacteriales; family Mycobacteriaceae; genus Mycobacterium. Next base: position 173,354 of record NZ_JAXLSA010000002.1, read on the forward strand.
TCCGGTCCGCTCATCGACCTCGGCGGCCAACAACTCCGACAGGAAGACCAGGTATGACTGGTGTTCGCGGGTGGCGATCTCGGCTATTCGCGCCACCTCGGCGCAATGCTGGGCAGGCGGAGTTCCCTGGCGGCGGCTACGTCGCCGCCAGAGCGGCTTCATCACTGCGGGTAGTCATCGACAGGTCATCCCTCGCCAGTTAACAAGACGTCATAGCCGTGCGGCCAGAGTCGAACCCGGACGGTCATAACGCGTGCCCACCCCGATCCGGTACCGCACCAGCGGACCGGTCCTCGCCGTAGCTGTGGCGGCGTGCCTCGATGACCACCACTTGCGGATCGCATATCCCGGAACAGCCGCGGTGTTCATCGCCTCCTGGAGGAAGAGCGGGCAAGCTGCGATGGGCCAGCAGGACCTCGATCAACGCTCGTGTTCCGCGGCGTCCCCGCGGGAACGGCTTGAGCAACATCCCAAAAGCGTTGATGCCGATGTAAACGCCCCGCTATTTTTGGCCTGGGCCAGAGCCGTGGCCCAGGAAGGCTCCTGGTTTGACCGCGAGCACCTCCAGGTAGTGATCAACGCCAACACCTCGACATGCCGGCCGGCTGGGTCATGGGCTGCAACAAGTTTGGCGCCGTCATAGGCCTCCACCGTGGTGGCGCTGAGTCGTACGGTCACCCGTCGCCCTGCGTAGCGGCGGGCACCGAGTAGTAGCGGCGAACCGAGATCCGCGGCGTAGATCCACCCGCGCCCGCAACACCAGGGCGGGATCGAACTCCTCGACCGGAAGATCCTGCAGCTGAGCACTTCGGGCTAAACGCCTCGGCGATCAGCAGGGCCGGCCGGTGATCACACGGGTGTCATCGAGGAGATCGCGGCGGCGATGAATCGGTTCAGCTCAGCCAGCGAGGGCGACGTCAGCAGGTACCAGTACCAGGTGACGGCAGCGGAACCGACCGATCTCGCCTTCCACACCGCCCTTCTCGTGGGCGCCATCACCGCCCGGTCGACAAAGAAGCTTGTCGAAGCCGTAGTGGCTGCACCGTGCAGTGGCTTTCCTGATCCGACTCGGTGCAGTTCCGGCCCTTGAGCACCTTCACCGGCGGGCTTGAGATTGTCATATCGGATCCGGGCCGGCACTCCGCCGATGTGGTTGAACGCCAACACATGTCCCTGTAGGAAAGCTTCCTGGGCCTGGAGGTGGTGAACGCGACGTGGAAATACCCGCCCGGAGCACGAGAGCCGCATCACGAACATCCAGCACTTGATGAGTTCCCCGTGCGGGCCCAGAACTCCCCGAAATCCACCTCGGCCTCCGCGCCAGGCTCATGGTCACAGGGCACCGCAACCTCTACCCGCCGCATCCCCAACTCGCCGCGGCGGCCAGCCACCACCGGCGACACCGTCACCTCCGAACACGATGCGCCGTGTTCGGTGACCAGCCGCTGCCAAGATCCGCCGGGCTGTGTGACGCTGTTTGACCGGCGCGGTTTGATCGGCCGTCAGCCAGGTGTCGATGATCGCGGCATAGGGGTCGATCGCCGGGCGCGACCGCGACGGGTATTGCTTACGCGCCGGCGGCACCGCCGATGCCAACGCCTGGCGCACGGTGCGCCGATGCACCCCATGGCGATTCGCCAACTCCCGAATCGACAGCCCCTCGATTCGCCGATCCCGACGGATCTGCTCGAACACTTCCACCCGCGACCTCGCCACGCCCCGACCTCCGCATCACCAATTACCGACACGAAGATCGCAACCAGGGTGGGGCCAACATTGATGACGACACGCCGCCCCCACAAGCGGACTAGATCACCACCCCGGGGTGGGGCCGACATTCATGACGACAACCACCTCAACCGGGGCCAAGACAGGTGACCACACTCACTGGCAGGCAGATCACCCGTTGGCGGCAATCTTCGCAACCGCTGGCAGAGTGCTGGGAACAGTTCTACCGTGAGCAATTGGGGGTTGCTTTGTACCTCGTCAGAGCCGGTCCGCGGTCCAGGGCGACAGACTGGCCGGCGCCGAGGGGGAAGTAATGATTCGAAATCGAGTAATGGCGGCGTTCGCGATCGCCGTCGCAGTAATGGGGCTCACCGTCGCCGTGACGATGCCGGTGTCCCACGCCGACGTGCTGCCCAATGGGTACGACGTGTCCTGCAAGAAGGCCAATGATTCCCAGGTGGTGTGCACGATTGGAGGCTGCCCGCGGGTTTACGAGGACTATGCCGGGGACGTGGTGCACACCAGGGTCAACGCCCTCCCGCAGAGCGAGATCGGAAAGTCGTGCGGCGCGACCATAACCCAGACCGTCAACATGTCGTCCGGGTTCAACTACGCCGTCCAGGGCTGCCGCAAGCACATGACGAGCGGTGACGACTGTGGTGCGTGGTCGGACTACACGTACACCGCGCCGGCTGTCGCCGCGCCGCCTCCTGCAGCGCCGGCTCCGCCACCTCCGGCGCCTGCGCAGACGAAGCAATGTCCGGACGGTGGCCCCGTGATCCCGGTCAACGACGCCTGCCCGGTCAAGAAGGCCGCTCCTACCAACGCTGTGACGATGAACGTCCAGAGGGCCGGTCTGCAGGTGAACGTCACCGTGGGGAACACCTCCGATCTTGCGGCTCAGTGCACCTACGATGCGACCGAGGTCAATGGGTTGGGCTTGCCGGTCCATCGCGACTTCAGTCTTGCTGCCAGAGGAAGTACGACCCTGACCTTCCCCGCTCCGCTCATCGGCCAATCGTGGCGACTCGTGGCGGCCTGTACCGCTCCCTTCGACGGGCAGACTGTCGAGATCGGTCGTGCCACTGGGAACGCCTGATCGGCATCGGTGACCGTTCCCAACACGGCCGATCGGCACCGGTGGAAGTCCTGCGGCCGACTCAATGACGATGTGCGGCAAGGGATGTCATGACCGTGTCCTGGCTCTCTGAATCCGTTCGTTAGTCTGCAGCGATGGTGACAGCCATCGAAGCTCGTCCGTTCGTGGACGGAATCGTGTTCGGCGAAGGACCCCGGTGGCGATCCGGGCGGCTGTGGTTCACCGACAGTCCCGCGGGCACGGTGTACTCGGTCGGTGAGATTGGTGACCTCGCCACCGAGGTCGAGGTCGAGCGGCCGTCCGGCCTGGGTTGGCTGCCCGACGGGACATTGGTGGTGTCGAGCTTGTTCGCGCCGACGGTCCACTTCGTCGATGCCGGCGGAACAGTGATCGACACGGTGGACGTGAGTGACGCCGCGTGGTCGACGAACGATCTTGTCGTCACCGCGGACGGTCGGATCTTCGTCGACCTGTACCAGCACTACGGAACGGCGATGGGTGGTGGTATCGGCCTCCTTCAGCGCAACGGTGACCTGCGCGTGGTCGCGACGGATCTTGCGGTGCCCAACGGTCTCGGGGTGCTGCCCGATGGCTTGACGCTTGTGGTGAACGAGACCAACGGCTCACGGGTTCTTGCGTATTCGTTTCTATCCGACGGCGGACTGGGCGAGCAGCGGGTGTTCGCGGACCTACCGGGGGACTGTCATCCGGACGGGCTGTGCGTCGACGCCGAAGGAGCGGTCTGGGTCGGGTGTTATGACACCGGTGAGTTTCTCCGGGTCCGCGCCGGTGGCGAAGTAACCCATCGCATTTCGGTCGATCAGGGTTGGGCGGTCGCGCCATGCCTTGGTGGCGCCGATGGGCGCACCCTGTACATGGCGGTCAACGACACCACCCATGAGGGGCTGATGGCAGGCACGTCGACGGGGTGGATCATGCAGGCGCGCGTTGATGTGCCCGGTGCAGGATCGCCGTAGGACGAGCCGTCTGCGAGGACTGTTGCGATCGCCGTCGGCGCGTGCTTCGCCACCCGTAGCGCGTCGCGTCAGAAGGTGTTCACCAGGGCGCGCTCCTCGACCATCTGTCGCGACATCGAGTAGTGGTGGTAGTGCATCGCGCACTTGATAACGCAGATGAACAACACGGCGGGATCCGGTCGGCGGCGCAGTATGGTCGCCATCTCGCGGCGGTAGATCCGGCGCAGGTGCGGCTCCGGGATGGTCGTCATGAGCCGCAGGAACAACCCGGCCGCGCGCAGCGCGTCGAGGGATTTCGCCCGCCGCCTGTGCCAGCGGTGCCGCTTCCAGTATTCGGCGCGGGCCCGGGAGAAATTGAACTTCCTTGTGAGATAGAGATTTTCGAGACGCTCGAAATAGAAGTTCGGTTCGTAGAGATCGCGCATCAGTGCGACGTACCCGTCACGCAGCTGTTCGCGGGACATGCCGAGCGGGATCACGTTGGTGCCGAAGGGCTGCAGGTCCTCGAGATCGAGCCGGCCCTCGTCGTGCAGCCGGGCGTGCAGGGGCGTCTTGGGGATGGCCGAGAGCATGCCGACCATCGCATGCATGATGTCGGTCTGACGCATGAATTCGCGCTGGGCGGCGAAGATCTGGGTATCGTCGTGGTCGAATCCGACGATCATTCCGCACCACACCTCGAGTCCCGCGTCCTGGATCCGGCGGACCCGATCGACGGCGGTGTCCCCCTTGTGGACGTTCTGGTACTTCTTCGTCTCGCGCAGCGATTCCTCGTTCGGGCTCTCGATCCCGATGAACACGACCTGGATGTTGGCCGCGTCCATCAGGGCCATCAGTTCGTCGTCCTCGGCGAGGTTCAGCGACGCCTCGGTGAAGAACGAGAACGGATAACCCTCGGCTTCCTGCCAGGCCGCGATGTCCCGCAGCAGCACCTTCACCGCGGCCTTGTTGCCGATCAGGTTGTCGTCGACGATGAATGCGATGGTCAGATGTTGGCGGCGCAGCGCCTCGAGCTCGGCGATCACCTGCGCGCTGGTCTTGAGCCGCGGCCGGCGGCCGAACGTGACGATGATGTCGCAGAACTCGCACTGGAACGGGCACCCGCGGGAGAACTGGATGCTGCCGAACAGATATTCGCCGGCGTTCAGCAGGTCGTAGCGGGGTACGGGGACCTGCGTCATGTCCGTCCGTTCGGACTGCTCGTACCGCGGCTGATGGGCGCCGGCTGCCCAGTCCTCGAGGAACCGGGGCCAGGTGGTCTCGGCCTCGCCGACGAAGATCGCATCGACCAGGCCGTCGAAGTAGTCCTCCTGCACGCTCACCCACGGGCCGCCGACGACCGTGAAGGTCCCGCGGGACTTCAGTTCGCCCAGGATCTCCCGCATCCGGGCGCGCTGGACGGTCATTCCGGTGAGCCCGACGACGTCGGCCCGCGCGACGCGGTCATAGTCGATGGGCTCGACGTTCTCGTCGATGATCGTCACCCGGTGACCCGGCGGCGTCAGCGCGGCCAACAGTGGCAGGCATGCCGTCGGCAGATTGCACTTCTTGCCGACCAACGGCAGCGCTCGCTCGAGGCCCCAGTAGGACAACTCGAATCGCGGGTTGATGAGCACGATGTCGGCCATGATCGTCCGTTCGCTCGGATCGGTGGCCACGGTGCAATGGGCCGGATGGCCGCGTTCGTCACCTGGATCGTAGCCCTCGACGAGGCGGCCCGGCAGGGTGTTTTGGTCGTGCGCCCGAGGCCCCGCCCGTACGATTGGCGGCATGACGCAGGCCGCGGGGAGCGTAACGGCTCAGGATGTTCGCGAGGTCGTTCTCCCGAAGACGCCGGTGGGCAGGAGGGGGTACGACGAGAAGTCGGTCAACGACTTCCTGCAGCTGGTCGCCCGCCGGCTCGACGGCCGTGGTCACCTCAGCGCCGCCGACGTCCGTGGCATCAGATTCCCCAGGTCGTCGGTGCTCAAGCGTGGCTACGACATCGCGTCCGTCGATGAGTTGCTGACCCGGGTGGCGGCCGCGGTCGACGCGCTGCCCAGCTCGTAGTGATGTCCAATGGCGTTGGGGGACATCAGAATCCGTGACGGGAGGACGACGAGGTGGCCGAGTGGATAACCGCGCGTGCCGCCGAACTGTCGAACCTGTCGGTGTTCGCGGACTGCTTCCCCGCTGATCTGTATCCGCTGGCGGCGCTGCTCGAGCCGTTGCGCGCCGGTGACGGTGAGGTGCTCATGCGGCAGGGGGAGACGGCGCACTCGTTCCTGATCATCGCCACCGGCAGCGGCCTCGTCGAGCGCATCAACGCCGACGGCCAGACCCTGCGGATGACGATCGAGGCCGGTCAGCTGATCGGCGAGATCGCGCTGTTGCGGCGCGGACCGCGGGTCGCGACGGTCCTGGCGGCCGGTGAGGTCACGGGCTGGGTCGGCCGCGATGACGCCTTCGACACGCTGATCGAGCTTCCCGGTGTCCTCAACACGTTGGTGCGGACGGCGCGCCAGCGAATGGCCGCGTTCATCAATCCGATCCCGATCCATCTCGCCGATGGCACCATATTGCTGCTGCGTCCGGTGCTGCCCGGCGACAGTGCGCGGGCCGAGCGGGGCGCGGTCGAGTTCTCGGCGGAAACGGTGTTCCGCCGGTTCATGTCGCCGCGCGAATTGTCCTCGTCGCTCAAGGCGTATCTGTTCGAGGTCGACTATGTGAACCACTTCGCCTGGGTGCTCTGCGATCTCGAGGACGGTATGGTCGGTGACGTCCGCTTCGTCCGCGACGAAGACGATCGCACGGCCGCCGAGATCGCCTTCATCGTCGGGGACGAATACCAGGGCCGCGGCGTCGGTTCCTTCCTGATGAAGGCGCTGATGCTGGCCGCGAGCGTCGCGGGTATCGAGAAGTTCACTGCGCGTGTGCTTTCCGACAACCTGCCGATGCGCGCGATCCTGGACAAGTACGGTGCGAAGTGGGAGCGGGAGGACATCGGTGTGGTGACGACGGTGATCGAGGTGCAGGAGGTTCGCGAGGTCAGACTGCCCGCCGACCTCAAGGACCGCATCCGCGATGCCGCGCGGCAGGTGTACGGGGCGCTGAGCTGAAATGGGCCGACCCCCGCTGAACAAGGACACGACGTTGTGCATCTCGCTGGCCGCCCGGCCCAGCAACATCGGCACCCGGTTCCACAACTATCTCTACGACCAGCTCGGTCTGGACTTCATCTACAAGGCGTTCACCACCACCGACATCGCGGCCGCCATCGGCGGTGTGCGGGCGCTGGGTATTCGCGGGTGTTCGGTGTCCATGCCGTTCAAGGAGGCCGTGCTCGATCTGGTCGACGAGGTGGAGCGCTCGGCGCTGGCGATCCGTTCGGTGAACACGGTCGTCAATGACGGCGGCGTGCTGTCGGCGTCGAACACCGACTACATCGCGGTGCAGCGCCTCATCGTCGAACACCATCTCGATCCCGCTCGATCGGTTCTGATCCACGGTAGCGGCGGAATGGCCAAGGCGGTTGGTGCGGCCTTCCGGGACAACGGATTTCACGACGGCGTCGTGGTCGCCCGCAACCCGACCGCCGGTCCCGAACTGGCCGACCAGCTCGGCTATCACTGGCGGCCGCACGCCGGGGGTGCGGCGGCGTCGATCCTGGTGAATGTGACGCCGGTCGGAATGGCCGGTGGCCCAGAGGAATTCGACAGCCCATTTTCCGATGAGGCTGTGTCGCAAGCGGACACGGTGTTCGACGTCGTGGCGATGCCGGCCGAGACCCCGCTGATCGTGGCGGCCCGCCGGGCCGGCAAGCAGGTGATCACCGGAGCGGAAGTGATCGCGTTACAGGCGGCCGAACAATTCGAGCGCTATACCGGGGTGCGCCCCACCGCCGAGCAGGTCGCCGAGGCGTCGGCGTACTCGCGGGCCTGATCGACAGCGGGGCCGCTCCGTCAGGGGGTGATCTTGGTCTGCTTGTCGATGACGGTGGTGCCGTCCATCAGGACGGGCATGTCGCTCTCGAGGCCCTCGGCGTTCAGCTGGAACACGTACACGCCGCCGTCGGTCGGAATGACCGTGGTCTTCTGGGCCACCAGCCATGAGTCGCCGTTCTTGACGTAGCTGCCGCCGACCTGGGAAGCCTTGAACCCGCTCAGCTGGGCGTCACCGGGCGAGCCCAGCGCCTGGAAGTTCGGGAGACTCTTCAGTGCGGCCGGTGCCAGCTCCAGCACTTTTGCCTCGTCCACGTTGCCGGTGAGCTTGTAGAGGCTGGCCCGGATCCGCGGCGGCTTGTCCTTGCTGACCGCTCCGCTGTAGACCAGGCCGCCGTACGGGTCGTCGTCGCTGGGTTCGGCGACGGCCCAGCCCTGCGGGGTGGGCAGGTCGATCGTCGGGCCCGGTTCCCCGCGCCGGATGACGGTCTTCTGGATCCCGTTCTTGGCGATGTAGTCGTCGAGGGTCTCCCCGGCGGCGGCCGGAGCGCCCGATGTGGGCGCCGGGGACGTGGACTCGGGCGCGGGTGAGGGTGCGGATGTCGCCGACTCGGCGGACGTCGTGGAGGTCGCCTTCTCCTCGGTCTTGGTGTCCGAGCCGCAGGCGGCCAGGGTCAGCGTGAGGGCGACCGCAGCAATGCCTGCCCCGGACACCGCGGTGATTCGCATCATTCGGAACGTGTCTCCTTCCGGCGCACGCCTGGCGCGGGCGTTCGTGCCGCGAAGTCGCAGCCAGATGACAGTAACCGAATCCGTCGAGAGCCGGTTGGGCAAGCCACCCGGGAATCGCGCCCGGTGGGTATCGTGGGCCGTGTGCGCCGCACCTGCGCAAACTGTGGAAGGTTCCGATTCAGTTGGTGTCCTACGCCACGATATGTATAAAGTGCACGGAGTCTTGTCTTGCAGAATCGGAGTCCTGCGCCGAATCTGCGGTTGCCGGCAAACGCGCCGGTGCCGGACATCGAGTGGGGTGGAGGTCAGTCGAATGGTCGGTAAGGCATCGCGTGCCCTGATCGTCAACGGATTCGTGGGGACGTCGGTCATGGCGCTCATGTGGGCGCCGCCGGCCGCGGTCGGCGTCGGGCTCATGGGCACGACGGCGCTGATCATGGGTGGTACCGGACAGCCGTTCGTGAACCCCTACGTTCGGGATGCCGACGTCGACGGCCTGCCCAGCTACCCGTTCGCACAGTGGGGTCTGACCGACAGCAACGGTCAGCCCGCCGGCTACGTCAAGGACGTTCTCGACCACTACATCATCCCCAACCTGCCCGAGGGCGATGATGGCCTCACCACCAAGGTGGTGTGGAACCCCAACGAGATCTGGCCGTTCATCGGCAGCCGCACCTTCGATGCCTCCGTCGCGACCGGCGCCGCGCAGTTGACCAACTGCCTGACCAGCCCGTCGACCTGCGTCTCGCACATCTACCCCGACGGCGAGGCCGGCGACTCGAACAGCTTCTCGGTCTTCGGGTACTCGCAGAGCGCCACCGCCGCCTCGCAGGTGAAGGCCGCGCTGATCGAGAAGTACAAGGACAACCCCGAGTCCGCCCCGCAGGACATCAACTTCACGTTCATCGGTAACCCCAACCGGCCCAACGGCGGTCTGCTGGAGCGGTTCACCCCCTGGTACTTCCCGATCGCCAACATCAGCTTCAACGGGTCCAGCCCCACCGACAGCCCGGTCGTCGGCGACAAGTTCCTCTATCCCACCGCCGACATCGCCCGTCAGTACGACTTCTTCGCCGATTTCCCGAAGTACCCGCTGAACCTGCTGGCGGACTACAACGCCCTGATGGGCCTGCTGTTCCTGCACCTGGACTACTTCAACACGTCCGACGCCGGCACCGGCTACCTGGACCAGGGGCAGACCGGTGACACCCACTACTACATGATCTCGACGCCGGTCCTGCCGATGCTGATCCCGCTCGAGCTGTTCGTCCCGCTGCCGCTGCTGAAGGTCATCGACGCGCCGCTGCGCGTGCTGGTCGAGCTCGGCTACGACCGCGAGACCGACGCGGGCACGCCCACCACCGGCCAGATCTTCGGGCCGAACATCGACCTGTTCAAGGTCGCCGGCAACCTGATCAGCTCCGTCTTCGTCGGCATGGACGACGGCATCTCCACGCTGTTCAACAACCCCAACTTCCGGCCGTTCGGCACCACCGCCAACACGTTCGGTGCGGGCGGCATCACGCTCCCGACCGTGGACGTCGCGACGCCGGCAGTGCCGCAGACCACCAGCGATCTAACGGCGACGGCGAAGAGCTTCTCGCTGACATCCACCGACGAGAGCAGCGACTCCGCGCTTGCCGATAAGGCCGCCGCAGTGGCCTCGTCGCTGGTGGACACACCCACCACGGATGCCACCGCGGCTGCGGCCACCGAGACGCCGGCCGCCAGCACCGCGGCGCCCACCACTCCGGCCGCGTCCACCACCACGGATACGACGACGACCACCGACGACACCACGAAGGTCGACGACACGACCAAGACGGACGACACCACCACGTCTGACGACACGACCAAGTCCGACGACACGACGAAGTCTGACGACACCACGAAGTCCGACGACACCACGAAGTCCGACGACACGACGAAAACGGACGACACCACCACGTCTGACGACACGACGAAGGCCGCCGATCAGTCGACCACGGACAAGAGCGCTTCCACTCCGTCGTCATCCAGCAGCTCGAGCTCCACGTCCAGCAGCTCCAGCTCCTCGTCGAGCAGCAGCTCCAGCTCGGGCGCGTCCGCTGCGGCGTAGCCGGAGTTTCGCCGCAGCCGGATGCGGGTAGTGGTCGCACCATGCGCGCGTCCACGTTGATCGCAACGTCACTGGCCACCGCTGCTGCCGCCGTCGTCGGGAGCGTCAGCAGCGCCCAAGGTGTCAAGACCTGGTATCCGTCGCTGGTCAAACCGGGCTACGTACCGCCCGATGCCGTGTTCCCGGTGGCATGGACGGCGCTGTACGCCACCATCGCCACCACCTCGGCCGGCACGCTGGATCGGTTGGCGGACAACGGCGATGACGACGAACGTCGCCGCTACGGCGTGGCCCTGGGAACCAATCTCGCCCTCAACGCCTCCTGGAGCTGGCTGTTCTTCAAGGCGCACAAGCTCGGCCCGTCGACCGTCGCCGCGGCCGCGTTGGCACTCAGCAGCGCCGATCTGGCCCGGCGTACCGCACGCGCCAATCCTGTTGCGGGACTGGCACTTACCCCGTATCCGGCCTGGTGCACCTTTGCGACCGTCATGACCGCCGATATCTGGCGGCTCAACCGCCGCCGCAGCTCCGTCCGGTAGATTTGCTGCGTGCCCAGATCCGCAATGTTGCTCGCCGTCACCGCGGCGGCACTGTTGGCTGCCTGCTCGTCGGACGAGCAGACCGCCGACATCACCAAACTGTCCGACCTGAAGTCCTTCTTCGGTCCGCAATACCGCATCAGTGACATCCCGAAGTCCGGGATCGATCCCAAGACCATGACCGGGCAGAAGCTGCCGGACGGCATGACGATCGATCCCGCCAACTGCAGTGACTACGTCAAGACCCCACAGGTGCCCTCCGACGCCAAGGGCAACATGACCGCGGTCACCGCGGAAGGTGACGGGAACCGGTTCATCACCATCGCGATCGAGACCAATGAACCGCTGCCGGTCGTCGAACCCAGTGACGACTGCAAGAAGATCACCTTCACCGGCAACGGGATGAACGGTGTCGTCGAGACGGTGCCCACCCCGCATATCGAGGGTGCGCAGACCTTGGGCGTTCACCGGACCGTGAACATCCAACGCGACGGGCAGAACCAGACCGGCGAGCTGTACAGCTATCGCGCGTACTTCGGCAAGTTCCAGGTGATGGTGACCGCCAACCCCGTGCTGGCACCCAATCAGCCGGTGGCGCCGGTGGATTTCAAGCGCGCCGAAGACCTGCTGGTGGCCGCGGTGGACGCCATCCGCGGCAAGTCCTAACGCACGCCGCGCGGGCGGAACTGGATGCTGATCCGCGGCCCGCTGGGCCGCGCCGTCTTCGGGATCGCGTGCTCCCAGGTGCGCTGGCAGGAACCGCCCATCACCAGCAGGTCGCCGTGATGGTGGCGGATCCGCAGGGCCGTGCCGCCGCCCCGCGGCCGCAGCGCGAACGTGCGGGTGGCGCCCAGGCTCAGCACGGCCACCATGGTGTCCTCGACGGCGGATCGGCCGATGGTGTCGCCGTGCCAGGCCACGCTGTCGTTGCCGTCGCGGTACAGGCACAGCCCGGCGGTGGTGAACGGCTCGCCCAATTCGCCGGCGTAGATGTCGTTGAGCCGGCGGCGGATCTGCTTGAGCGCCGGATGCGGGGCCTCGTCGCGCAGCAGGTCGTGAAAGCTGACCAGCCGGGGGACGTCGAGCACCCGGTCGTACATCTGCCGACGCTCCGCGCGCCACGGGATGGCGGCCAGCAGTTCGTCGAACAGGGTCGGTGTCGTCAGCCAGCCGGAGCGCACGTCCACCCAGGCCCCGTGCCTGAGGTGGCGACGCTCGGAGTGGTCGAACAGCGACTCCTGGACCGGAAGCGACACACCCCACAGCTTATCGCACAGACGTTCGATTCCAAGGGGAGGAACGCGGTCACGCTACGGTGCTAGCTGTGACTGCTGAGCTGGGTGTGGATTCGGAGGTCGGTCGGCTGCGGGTGGCGATCCTGCACCGACCCGGTCCGGAATTGCAGCGGCTGACCCCGCGCAACAACGACCGGCTGCTCTTCGACGGTCTGCCGTGGGTGGCGCGCGCGCAGGAAGAACACGACAACTTCGCCGCACTGCTGCGCTCCCGGGGGGTCGAGGTCCTGCTGCTCGGCGATCTGGTGGCCGAAGCGCTGCACAGCGGCGCGGCCCGGATGCACGGCATTTCCGCGGCGGTGGACAGCCACCGGCTGGGACCGCCGCTGGCGCAGGAACTGTCGGCATACCTGCGCACCCTGGAACCGGCCGAGCTGGCACATGTCCTGATGGCGGGGATGACATTCGCCGAACTTCCGTTGCCGCACAACGAATCCTCGTTGGTGCGCCGATTGCACCACGGCGCCGACTTCGTCATCGACCCGCTGCCCAACCTGCTGTTCACCCGCGATTCGTCGTTCTGGATCGGTCCCCGGGTGGTGATCACCTCGCTCGCGCTCTCGGCGCGGATGCGGGAGTCGTCGTTGACCGACCTGGTGTACGCGCACCATCCGCGATTCCGCGGCGTCCGGCGCGCCTTCGAGTCACGGTCGGCGCCGGTGGAGGGTGGCGACGTGTTGCTGCTGGCCCCCGGAGTGGTGGCCGTCGGGGTGGGGGAGCGGACCACACCGGCGGGCGCGGAATCGTTGGTGCGCAGCCTCTTCGACGACCAATTGGCGCACACCGTGCTGGCGGTGGCCATCGGGCGCGGGCGCGAACAGATGCACCTCGACACCATCTGCACCATGGTCGACACCGACGCCGTCGTGATGAATCCCGACATCGCCGATTCCCTCACCGCGGTCACCGTGCACCGGTCGCAGGCCGGTCTGGACATCTCCGCGGAACGGCCGTTCGTGGCGGCGGCCGCCGAGGCCATGGGCATCCCCGAGCTCCGGGTGATCGGCACCGGACTGGATCCCGTCATCGCCGGCCGCGAACAGTGGGACGACGGCAACAACACCCTCGCGCTGGCCCCCGGGGTCGTCGTCGCCTATGAGCGCAACGCGCAAACCAATGCGCGCCTGGAGGATTCGGGTATCGAGGTGCTGCGGCTCGCGGCGTCGGAGCTGGCGACCGGTCGGGGCGGACCACGCGGAATGTCGTGCCCCATCGCCAGGGACGCGCTGTAACGGCGGGTCAACGCCAGGACGGCAGCCAGATCTCCATGTTCCAGGTCTGCTGCGAGATCGGCATTCCGGTCAGCACGGGGAACAGCCACACGAAATTCGTGATGACCAGCGCCACGTACAAACACACCGCGAGTGTGCCGAGGGTGCGCCGTTCCGGACCCTGGCCGGGCCGGTAGAGAATGTCGCCACAGATCAGGGCGATCGCCATCACCAGGAACGGCGCCATGGCCACGGCGTAGAAGAAATACATCTGACGGTCGATGTCGCCGAACCACGGCAACCAGCCGGCGCCGTAACCCACGAGCACCACCGCATATCGCCAATCCCGCCGCGCCACGACCCGCCAGGCGCTGTACAGCAGGACGGGCACCGCCAGCCACCACATTGCCGGAGTGCCCACCAGCAGCACGGCCTTCACGCAGGACTGCGCGCCGCAGCCGGCCACATTCTGCTGGTCGATCGCGTAGAGCACCGGCCGCAACGACATCGGCCACAGCCACGGTTTGGATTCCCACGGGTGGTGATTGCCGGCCGAATTGGTGAGCCCGGAATGGAAGTCGTAGGCCTTGGCCGTGTAGTGCCACAACGAGCGGATCGCGTCTGGCGGCTGGTACCAGGCGCGCGGGCCGATCGAGTGCCCCACCTCGTAGCGGTCCACCCCGGTCTCGGAGGCGAACCACATCGAGTACGACGCCAGATAGACCCCGAAGGGGATCAGCACGAGCGCGTACAGCGCCGGACCGACATCGCGGCGCAGTGCACCCAGCCAGGGCCGCGGCACCCGGTACTGGCGGCGCGCGACGACGTCCATCGCCACCGACATCAGGCCGAAGAACACCACGAAGTACAGACCGGACCACTTTGTGGCACAGGCCATTCCGAGCAGCACACCCGCACCGAAACGCCACCAGCGCACGCCGAGGCGCGGCCCCCAGTCGGTCTCGTCGATCCGGCCGTCGAGCAGAGCGATGTGCAGCCGGGCCCGGACGTCGTCGCGGTCCACGATCAGCGCGCCGAATGCCGCGACGATGAAGAACACCTGGACGCCGTCGAGCAGGGCGGTGCGCGACGCGACGAACGTGACGCCGTCGGCGATCAGCAACAGCCCCGCGATGCCGCCGATCAGCGTGGAGCGGCTGATCCGGCGCACCGTGCGGGCCACGATGGCGACCATGACCACACCGAGCAGCGCGACGCTGAACCGCCAGCCGAAGCCGTTGTAGCCGAAGACCGCCTCGCCGATCGCGATCAACTGTTTGCCCAGGGGCGGATGCACCACCAGGCCGAAGCCCGGGTTGTCCTCGATGCCGGAGTTGTGCAGCATCTGCCAGGCCTGCGGCGCGTAGTGCTTCTCGTCGAAGATCGGCGTGCCGGCGTCGGTGGGCGACTGCAGGTTGAGGAAACGGGTGACGGCGGCCAGCGCGCTCACGACGGCCGTCATGATCCAGCCATTGAGGCGATCGGTGGGCCCGAAATCGGCGACGGGGGCGAGCGGGCCGGGGCTGATCATCGGTGCGGCGCGCTCCGGGGCAGCGGTGGGAGCGGTCATCGGCGCCCATGTTACGGACCGTAGGCTTGCATTCCATGAATGCCGGCCGACTGTTGCTGGCTGCCACGCCGCTGGGCCAGCCGGGGGACGCCTCGCCCCGCCTCGTCGAGGCGCTCGGTGCGGCCGACATCGTGGCCGCCGAGGACACCCGCCGGGTGCGGACGCTGGCGCAGGCGCTGGGTGTGCGGATCACCGGCCGGATCGTGAGCCTGTTCGACCAGAACGAGGCCGCGCGGGTGCCCGTCCTGGTCGACGAGCTGACCACCGGTGCCACGGTCCTGGCGGTGACGGACGCCGGGATGCCGTCCATCAGCGACCCGGGCTACCGGCTGGTGGTGGCCTGCGTCGAGGCGGGCATCGGGGTGACGTGCCTGCCCGGGCCGTCGGCGGTGACGACGGCGTTGGCCGTGTCCGGGCTGCCCGCCGACCGGTTCTGCTTCGAGGGTTTCGCGCCCCGCAAGCAGGCCGCGCGGCGCAGCTGGCTGGAGTCGCTGGCCGGCGAACAACGCACCTGGGTGTTCTTCGAGTCGCCCCGGCGGCTGGCCGAGTGCCTGGGCGACGCCGTCGAGGTGCTCGGCGCCGAGCGGCGCGCTGCGGTTTGTCGGGAGCTGACGAAGACCCATGAGGAGATCGTCCGCGGCACGTTCGGTGAGCTGGCCGAATGGGCGGCCGGCGGCGTGCTCGGGGAGATCACCGTCGTGGTCGCCGGGGCCCAGCCCCGCGCCGACGTCGAGATGTTGGTGACGCAGGTTCAGGCATTGACCGACGAGGGGATGGGCGTCAAGGATGCGTGTGCGCGGGTGATCGCCGCGAATCCGGGTGCGCCGTCGAGGCGTGAGCTCTACGACGCGGTTCTGCGTTCGCGCCAGGGGTGAGCCCCACGGTGGCCGCGGCCTTGTCGAGGCATTCCTGCCATTCGGTGTCCGGATCGGAATCGGCGGTGATCCCGCCGCCCACCCCGAGCACCGCGCGGCCCGCCGCGTCGAATTCGACCGTGCGGATGGCGACGTTCAGCTCGGTGCCCGCGATTGGTGAGGTCAGCCCGACCGCGCCGCAGTAGACGCCGCGGGAGTGTGGCTCCCATTGTGAAAGAAGTTGGCGGGCACGGTGTTTCGGTGTTCCGGTGACGGATGCCGGTGGAAATGCCGCAGCCAGCACGTCGTGCATCGTCAGGTGGGGATCCACCCGGGCCGACACCGTCGACACCAGATGCCACACCCCGGGCGCGGGTTTGACGGCCAGCAGCTCGGGCACCGTGACCGATCCGATGTCCGCGACGCGACCCAAATCGTTGCGGACCAGGTCGACGATCATGATGTTCTCGGCGACGTCCTTGACGGAGGCCCGCAGCGTGGCCGGGTCGGCGTGCGCGGGCAGGGTGCCCTTGATCGGGCTGGAGGCCAGCGTCGCGCCCGCGCGCCGCAGGAACAGCTCGGGTGACAACGACGCGACCGCGCCCCAGGCGCCTGCCATGTAGGCACCGCGGGCCGGCCCGGTGGCCGCGACGGCGTCGGCGAAGAAGTCCAGGGACGAACCCGTGAGCAGTCCGGTGAACTGCGTGCAGACGCACGCCTGGTAGACCTCGCCCGTCTCGATGGCCGCCAGGCAGGCCCGCACCCCGGTCCGGTGGGCGGTGCGGTCGGGCGGTGTCCAGTCGATGTGCCACGGCCGGGGCCGGGCAGCGGTCTGCATGGCGGCGCGCAACCAATCGGGAATCGTTGCGCCGGTGAGGGATTCGTACCACCATGCGCCGTCCGAGTCGCACCGGAGCACGCAGTCCGTCCATCCGCCGGCCGCCTCGGGTATCCGGGCCCCCGCGCCGTCGGGGTAGGACAGGTAGCCGAACCAGCCACCGCCCACCGACCCGTCCGGGTTGCGCGAGGGTGCGTAGAAGTCCGCTCCGAGCGGAGTGTCGGCGGACCAACACGCACTCTCGGCGCAGGGCTGGGCGGACAGGCTGGGGGCGATGAGGGCCCGCGAGCCGAACCACTCACCGGTCAGGGCCGCCGGCGGTGGCAGACCCGCCCGGGCCGCGGCGGCGCCGACGGCGCGCACCACCCCGGCCGGGCTGCCGAGCAGGCCGAGGGCGTCGATGCGCATCGCATCAGCTTGGCAGATCAGCTCCTACCGGCGCACTCGGCGGGCGACCGTCACCCCCGCCAGCTTCTCCGGGTTGCGCATCGCGTAGAAGTTCGCGATCCGTCCGTCCACGATATCCACACTGACCACACCTTCGAGGTGATCGCCGAGGTAGAGCACCACCGCGGGCGCGTTGTTGTACACCGCGATCTCGGCGCGGCCATCGGGTCCGCCCAACCGGATCAGGCCCAATACCAGGCGGGCGACGTTGTCGGCGCCGGCGACCGGCCGCCGCGCCGCACTGACCTTGCCGTCGCTGTCGGCGGTCCACACCACATCCGGTGCCAGGAGCGCCAGCAGGCCGTCCAGGTCCCCGGTGGACGCGGCCGCGAAGAACCGCAGCGTCACCTCCATCGACTGTTGCGGGTCGGCGGGTGCGAAGCGTCGCCGCCGGGCCTGCACGTGCTCGCGGGACCGATGCGCAATCTGGCGCACCGCGGCGGTGGATTTCCCTACGGCCGCGGCGATCTCGTCGTAGTCGAATCCGAATACCTCGCGCAGGACGAACACCGCGCGTTCGTCCGGGCCCAGCGTCTCGAGCACCACCATCATCGCCATCGACACCGAATCGGCCAGCACCATGTCGTCGGCCGGATCGGATTCGTCGAGCAGCAACGGTTCGGGCAGCCACGGCCCGACGTACGTTTCGCGGCGACGCGCGGTCGCGCGCAGCGCGTTGAGCGCCTGACGGGTGACCAGCCGCGCCAGATACGCCTTGGTGTCCTGGACCTTCGACAGCTCGACGTCGGCCCAGCGCAGGTAGCTCTCCTGCAGCACATCGTCGGATTCGGTTGCGCTGCCGAGGATTTCGTAGGCGATGGTGAACAGCAGAGGGCGCAGCGCGGTGAACCGGCCCGCGTGTTCGTCGGGCGTCATCGCGCTATCGCTGTCGCACTGGGCGCCGCCAGTCGATCCCGCCGCCAGCCGCTCTTGAACCAGGTGTACGCGCCGGGTTCGGCGGCTTCGCGCCGCAGCGCCGCCACGGTGTAGTGGCAGATCTTCTCCTTGACGAAGGCCGCGGTTCGTCCGCCGAGGTACAGCGAGCGCGGGCGGTCATCGGCGTGGGCGAACTGAACGGTCCCAGCCGTGCGGCCCAGGCTGATGCATTGCGATGCGAACGCCTGGTTCAGCACCGCCGGTTCGGCGCCCGCGATGCGGGCGAGCACGGTCTGCGCGGCCTGGGCGCCCATCGGCATCGCGGCCTGGCAGCTCATCCGCAGTGGCAGCCCGGAGGGCGCCGCGGCATCCCCGGCCGCCACGATGCGTGGGTCGTCGATGCTGGTCAGCGTCTCATCGGTGCGCAACCGGCCCAGCTCATCGGTGCTCAGCCCGCTGACCGCGGCCAGACCAGGCACGCCGAAGCCCGCGGTCCACACCGTTGCCGCACTGGGCAGCGTCCGGCCGTCCGACAACGTCACGTGGCCGTCGGCGACGGTGCAGACCTCGACGGCGCCGACGACGTCGACCCCGAGAGCGTGTAGTCGCTTGGCCACCGACCGGCGCCCTGATGGCGCCAGCGAGGGCCCGAGCGTGCCGACCAGGCTGACCGTGCGGCCCTCGCCAGCGAGTTCGGCCGCGGTCTCGATGCCGGTCAGGCCGGCGCCGACCACGACGACGGGAGCCCCGGGCGGCAGTTCGGCGAGCCGGTCCCGCAGCCGCTGCGCGTCCTCGAGTTCGGAAAGGCCGTAGGCGAATTCGGGCACCGCACCGGTGCTGCCCACCGCGTAGATCAGATAGTCGTAGCCGACCTGGTCGCCCGAGGCCAACAGGATTCGCCGGCCCGGCACGTCGATCCGTTCGGCGGCGTCCATCACCAGGCGGACGCCGGGGCCCAGGACGTCGGCGTAGCGCAGCGTCGCGGTGTGATTGGCCGCGGCCAGCTGATGCAGCCGGATCCGCTCGACGAACTCGGGCCGCGGGTTGATCAGGGTGACATCGGCGCGGCGCTGCAACCGGTTGGCCGCCAGCACACCGGCATAACCCCCGCCGATGACGACGACGTGGGTGTTCTTCTCGGCCATGGTGTCTCCTTCTGTCGGGGTTGTGCCCTACAGACACCGCCGACCACCGCCGTGTGACAGAACCGCCCGCAAATGTGGTTCACATCACGCCGGGGCGTCAGATGACGCCCAGCGCCGCCATCGCGTCGGCCACGCGGATGAAGCCGGCGATGTTCGCCCCGACCAGGTAGTTGCCGGGCTGTTCGTACTCGTCGGCCACGGTCAGGCAGCGGTCGTGGATGCGCCGCATGATCTTGGCCAGCCGGTCCTCGGTGTCGCGGAACGTCCACGAGTCGCGGGAGGCGTTCTGCTGCATCTCCAGCGCGCTGGTGGCCACGCCGCCGGCGTTGGCCGCCTTGCCCGGCGCAAACGTCACTTTGGCGTCGGCGAACAGCTTGACCGCCTCCGGCGTGCACGGCATGTTGGCGCCCTCGGCCACGATCTGGCAGCCCTGCCGAATCAGCGATTCGGCATGGGCGGCGGTCAGCTCGTTCTGGGTTGCGCACGGCAACGCGATGTCGCAGCCCAATTCCCACACGCTACGGTCGGCCACGAAGATCGCGCTCTTCCGGGCGTCGGCGTAGTCGGCGATCCGCCCTCGGTTGATCTCCTTGATCTCCTGGAGCAGTTCCACGTCCACGCCGGACTCGTCGACGATGTAGCCCGTCGAGTCCGAGCAGCCGATCACCGTGCCGCCGAGTTTCTGGACCTTGTCGATGGCGTAGATCGCCACGTTGCCCGACCCGGACACCACCACCTTCTTGCCGTTGAAACTCTGCCCGGTGCTGTGCAGGATCTCCTCGACGAAGAACACCGTGCCGTAGCCGGTGGCCTCGGTGCGCACCTGTGAGCCACCCCAGGTGAGCCCCTTACCGGTCAGGGCACCGGATTCGTACTGGTTGGTGATCCGCTTGTACTGACCGAACAGGTAACCGATCTCGCGGGTACCCACGCCGATGTCGCCGGCGGGCACGTCGGTGTATTCGCCGATGTGCCGGTACAACTCGGTCATGAAGGACTGGCAGAAGCGCATCACCTCGCCGTCCGAGCGGCCCTTCGGGTCGAAGTCCGACCCGCCCTTGCCGCCGCCGATCGGCATGCCGGTCAGCGAGTTCTTGAAAATCTGTTCGAAGCCGAGGAATTTCACGATGCCCAGGTAGACCGACGGGTGGAAGCGCAGGCCGCCCTTGTACGGTCCGAGCGCGGAATTGAACTCCACCCGGAAGCCGCGGTTCACCTGGACGACGCCGGCGTCGTCGACCCATGGCACCCGGAAGATGATCTGCCGCTCCGGTTCGCACAACCGGCGGATGATCGCGCTGTCGGCGTACTCCGGGTGCTTGGCCACCACCGGTCCGAGGCTGTGCAAGACCTCGTAGACAGCCTGGTGGAACTCCACCTCGCCGCCGTTGCGGCGGATCACCTCGTCGTAGATGTTCTCCAGCTTCGGGTGCAAGGCGTCGTTCTCGGTATCCGCCATTGGTTCCTCGACTCACTCCGCCTGATACCGGGGGAACACCCCGGCGGGTTCGGGTAGCGCGGTGCCCGGTGTCAGGCGATTCCCCACCGCGCGGAAATCTCGTTGTGCGGCGGGCTGACCCAGCAGATCGAGCAGCTTGCCCGCCGACGTGGGCATCACCGGTTGCACCAGCAGGGCGGCGATCCGGACCGCCTCCAGCGTGGTGTACAGGACGGTGCCGAAGCGCTGCTGGGCGTCGGCGGCCTCCGACTTGCGCAGCACCCAGGGTTCCTGCGCCGAGAAGTACCGGTTGGCTGCCCCGAGCATTTGCCAGATGGCCTCCAGGGCCAGATGCATGGCCTGATTGTCGAAGTGGCCGCGCACCGTCTCCAGGAGTGCGTCGGCCTGCGCGAGCAGCGCGGCGTCGGCGTCGGTGAATTCGCCCGGGGCGGGGACGATTCCGTCCAGGTTCTTGGCCACCATGGACAGGCTGCGCTGGGCCAGGTTCCCGAACTCGTTGGCCAGATCGGCGTTGATCCGGCCGATGATCGCGTCCTCGCTGTAGCTGCCGTCCTGGCCGAACGGCACCTCGCGCAGGAAGAAATAGCGCACCGCGTCGAGGCCGAATGCATCGACCAGATCGACCGGATCGACGACGTTGCCCACCGACTTGCTCATCTTCTCCCCGCGGTTCAGCACGAAGCCGTGCACGAAAACCCTTCGGGGGAGCGCGATTCCGGCCGACATCAGGAAGGCTGGCCAGTACACGGTGTGGAACCGGATGATGTCCTTGCCGATCATGTGCAGATCGGCCGGCCAATACCGTTGGAACGCAGCGGAATCGGTGTCGGGGTAGCCCACTCCGGTGAGGTAGTTGGTCAGCGCGTCCACCCAGACGTACATCACATGATCGGGGTGGCCGGGCACCGGCACCCCCCAGTCGAAGGTCGTGCGGGAGATGGACAGATCGATCAGGCCACGGGAGACGAAGCTGACCACCTCGTTGCGGCGCACCTCCGGCGCGATGAACTCCGGGTGATCGCGGTAGTGCGCGAGCAGTCGATCGGCGTAGGCGGACAACTTGAAGAAGTAGGTCTGTTCCTCGGTCCAGGTCACCGCCGTGCCCGTCTCGGTGGCGATCCGGCTGCCGTCCGCGGTCACCTCCGTCTCGTCCTCGGCGAAGAACCGCTCGTCGCGTACCGAGTACCAGCCCACATAGCTGCCCAGATAGATGTCACCGGAATCCGACATCGCCTGCCAGATCGCTTTGGACGCCTCGTAGTGGTCCGCGTCGGAGGTCCGGATGAACCGGTCGAACGAGATGCCGAGCTTTTCCTGCAGACGCTGGAACACATCGGAGTTGCGCCGCGCCAGGTCGGCGGTGGGAATGCCCTCGGCCTCGGCGGTCTGGGCCATCTTCAGGCCGTGCACGTCCGTGCCGGTCAGGAAGCGCACGTCGAAGCCGTCGAGTCGCTTGAACCGGGCGATGGCATCGGTGGCGATGTATTCGTAGGCGTGCCCGACATGGGGTGCACCGTTGGGGTAGGCGATCGCCGTGGTCACGTAGAACTTCTGCTGGGTCATGAGGGCTACAACTCTATTGTTTCGTGGTGAGCTCCAAACGGCCCCCACCGCCCCCGCCCGAACCGCTGGGCCCGCTCGTCGACGCCCACACCCATCTGGATGCGTGCGGTGCCGTCGACGCCGCCGACGTGGCCACGATCCTGGACCGCGCCGAGTCCGTCGGGGTGACGGCGGTGGTGACGATCGCCGACGATCTGGACGCGGCGCAATGGGCGGTGCGGGCCGCGCACTGGGATCGACGGGTGTACGCCGCCGTCGCGCTGCATCCGACCCGGGCCGACGCGCTGGACGCCGACGCCGAGGCCACCCTGGCGGCACTGGCGACCGATCCGCGCGTCGTCGCGGTGGGGGAGACCGGGATCGACCTGTACTGGCCCGGACGACTCGACGGCTGCGCCGAACCCGCGCGTCAGCGGGAGGCCTTCGCCTGGCACATCGACCTGGCCAAGCGGGTCGGCAAGCCACTGATGATCCACAACCGCGACGGCGACGACATGGTGCTCGACGTACTGCGGGCCGAGGGAGCTCCCGACGCGGTGATCTTCCATTGCTTCTCGTCCGGGCCGGAGATGGCGCGGGTGTGCGTCGACGCCGGCTGGTACCTGAGCCTGTCGGGTTCGGTGAGCTTCCGGAACGCGCACGCGCTGCGCGAAGCGGCCCGACTGATCCCGGACGATCAGCTGCTGGTGGAGACGGATGCGCCGTTCCTGACCCCGCATCCGTACCGGGGTGCGCCCAACGAGCCGTACTGCCTGCCCTACACCGTGCGCGCACTCGCCGAACTGCGGGACCGGCCTGCGGGCGACGTTGCGGCCGCCGCTTCAGCAACCGCCCGGAAGGTGTATGCGCTGGATTAAGCGTGTGTTGAGAGTCGAGCCGCCAGCTTGCTGCGACACAGTCAACTTCTTTACCATCTTGTGATCAATCAAGAGGCCCCGGTGGGGCCGATACGCGCATGAAGAGCTGTGGGTACCGACGTTGAACATCATCACCAAACTGCACCAGTCCAGGTCGCCGCTCCTGCGGGCGGTGACCGCGGCGACGCTCGTCGCACTCGGTGCCTCCGGTGGGTACGCCGTCGGCGCGCACAAGACCGTGACGCTCGAGGTCGACGGCGCATCGCAGACCATCACCACCATGAAGTCCCGCGTGATCGACATCGTCCGGGAGAGCGGGTTCCAGGTGGGCGATCGCGACGACATCTACCCCGCGGCCGACCAGCAGGTCGGTGACAGTCAGACGATCGTGCTGCGGCGCAGCCGGCCGTTGGACATCTCGCTGGACGGACAGGGCACCAAGCAGGTCTGGACCACGGCCTCCACGGTCGACGAGGCCCTGGCGCAGCTGGCCATGACCGACACCGCTCCCGCCACCGCCTCGCGCGGCACCCGCGTCCCGCTGGCGGGGATGGCCCTGCCGGTGGTCAGCGCCAAGACCGTCTCGATCGACGACGGCGGCGTCGCCAGCACCGTGCGGCTGGCCGCCCCCGACGTCGGGGCACTGCTGGCCGCAGCCGGGGCGCCGCTGCTGCAGCAGGACACCGTCGTCCCACCGGCATCTTCCCCGGTCACCCCGGGTATGCAGATCCACGTGACCCGGGTGCGCGTGAACAAGGTGACCGAGCGTCAACCGCTGATCCCGAACGCTCAGCGCATCGAGGATCCGACGATGAACATCAGCCGCCAGGTGGTCGAGGACCCCGGCACACCCGGCGTCCAGGACGTCACGTTCAGCGTGGCCACGGTCAATGGCGTCGAAACGGGCCGGCTGCCGGTCGCCAACGTGGTGGTCACGCCCGCGCGGGATTCGGTCCTGCGGGTGGGCAGCAAACCCGGTACCGAGGTGCCGCCGGTGAGCAACGGCGGAGCCTGGGACGCCCTGGCGCAGTGCGAATCGGGCGGGAATTGGGCCATCAATACAGGTAACGGTTTTTACGGTGGCGTTCAATTTGACCAAAACACCTGGGAAAGACAGGGGGGCCTGCGCTATGCTTCTCGGGCAGACCTGGCAACCCGTGAAGAACAGATCGCGATCGCGACCGTGACACAAGCCAGCCAGGGTTGGGGAGCATGGCCAGTGTGTAGTGGAAGAGTAGGTGTGCGATGACGATCCGGCTGCTCGGGCGCACCGAGATCAGGAATCTGGCGCGGGAATTGGATTTCCGGCCGCGTAAGTCGTTGGGGCAGAACTTCGTCCACGACGCCAACACCGTCCGCCGGATCGTGTCGGCCTCGAGCATCAACAAGTCCGACTCGGTGATCGAGGTCGGGCCGGGCCTGGGGTCCCTGACACTGGGTCTGCTGGACCGGGGTGCCAACGTCACCGCCGTCGAGATCGATCCCGTTCTGGCGCAACGCCTTCCGCGTACCATCGCGGAGCATTCGCACAGCGAGATCCATCGCCTGACGGTGCTCAACCAGGACATCCTGACCCTGCGTCAGGCCGACCTGGAGACGCCGCCCACCGCTCTGGTCGCCAACCTGCCGTACAACATCGCCGTCCCGGCGCTGCTGCACCTGCTGGCCGAATTCCCGAGTATCCGGACCGTCATGGTCATGGTTCAGGCGGAGGTCGCCGAGCGGCTGGCGGCCGAGCCGGGCAGCAAAGAGTACGGCGTGCCCTCAGTTAAGGCCCGGTTCTACGGGCGGGTCCGCCGCTACGGAATGGTTTCACCGACCGTTTTCTGGCCGATCCCGCGCGTCTACTCGGGGCTGGTGCGCATCGACCGGTACGACACTTCACCGTGGCCCACCGAGCAAGGTTTCCGGGATCAGGTCTTCGAGCTCATCGACATCGCCTTCGCGCAACGCCGCAAGACGTCGAGGAACGCCTTCCTGGAGTGGGCGGGATCGGGCAACGAGTCGGCCAGCCGGCTGCTGGCCGCCAGCATCGACCCGGCCCGGCGTGGCGAAACGCTGTCGGTCGTCGAGTTCGTCCGGCTGCTGCAGCGTTCCGGTGAGTCCGAGCAGGCGCACCAGCACACGCCGTCGCTGTAATCGCGGTTCACCTGGACCGCATCCGTCGGCACCGCACGGTTAGTCTCGTGCGGTGACGGCGTCCGACGGCAATACCGCTCCCGAATGGGTGCCCACCGGGTCGGTGACGGTGCGGGTCCCGGGCAAGGTGAATCTGTATCTGGCCGTCGGCGACCGCCGCGACGACGGCTTTCACGAACTGACCACCGTCTTCCACGCGGTCTCGCTGTTCGACGAGATCACCGTGCGCACCGCCGACGTGATGTCACTGGACGTCGTCGGCGAGGGCGCCGGCGAGCTGCCCGTCGACGGGCGGAATCTGGCCTGGCAGGCCGCCGAGCTCATCGCCGACCACCTGGGCCGCGCTCCGGATGTCGCCATCACCATCGAGAAGGCGATCCCCGTCGCCGGCGGGATGGCCGGCGGCAGCGCCGACGCGGCCGCGGTGCTGGTGGCCATCAATGCGCTCTGGGAGCAGGGGGTACCCCGGCGCGATCTGCATGCGCTGGCCGCGCAGCTGGGCAGTGATGTGCCGTTCGCCCTGCACGGCGGCACCGCGCTGGGAACCGGCCGCGGTGAAGAGCTGGCCACGGTGCTGGCCCGCAACACGTTCCACTGGGTGCTGGCGTTCGGCCGCGGCGGCCTGTCGACCGCCAAGGTGTTCGCCGAGATCGACGAGCTGCGCGCCGCCGGTGACCCCCCGCGGCTCGCGGAGGTCGAGCCGGTGCTGGCCGCGCTGGCCACCGGGGATCCGACGGCGTTGGCCCCGCTGCTCGGCAACGAGCTGCAGGCCGCGGCCCTGAGCCTGGACCCGGAGCTGCGTCGCACGCTGCGCGCCGGCACCGAGGCGGGTGCCCTGGCCGGAATCGTGTCCGGGTCCGGTCCGACCTGTGCGTTCCTGTGTCCATCGGCCGCGGCGGCGGTGCAGGTGGGCTCGGAACTGGCCGGTGCCGGCGTCTGCCGAACGGTACGGGTGGCCAGTGGGCCGGTGCACGGCGCGCGCGTAGTGCCCGCTTCCGGCGCCTGAACCTGTCGCTCGCTCCCGCGAAGGTGCAGCCTTGTGTATTTCGCTCGCCGGAAAATGCATAACGGTGCACGCTCGCCGGTTCAGTTTGTCCAATACTTAAGAGGAGTTTAAGATGGCCGACGGTGAAGAGTCGCGTCGTAGTGAGTTCGTCCATCGGTGACACCGATGGCGCACAGCGTTGTGGCCGCAGTGGCGGCTCTGAGCCAATCCGATACCTAACCGCCGCTCAATTGTGTGCGCGCGCCTTCTTCTGGCAGCCCGGCTTCCGGCGGACCATGGAGAGCGGGATCGCGTCATCGCCCGTAGCAGCGTCGCTCCGGAATCCGAGGAGGTCCGCGTGAGCAGGTTCACGGACAAGATGTATTACAACGCCCGCAACAGCACGAGGGGCATGGTCACGGGAGAGCCGCACGAACCCGTCCGCCACACGTGGGGCGAGGTCCATGAACGTGCCCGGCGCATCGCCGGCGGTCTGGCGGCCGCGGGCATCGGCCCCGGCGACGCCGTCGGCGTCCTCGTCGGTGCTCCCGTGGAGATCGCCCCGACGGCGCAGGCGCTGTGGATGCGCGGCGCCAGCCTGACGATGCTGCACCAACCCACCCCGCGCACCGACCTGGCGGTCTGGGCCGAGGACACCATGAACGTCGTCGGCATGATCGAGGCCAAGGCCGTCATCATCTCCGAGCCGTTCACCGTCGCCGGCCCCGTGCTCGAGGAGAAGGGCGTCCTGGTGCTCTCGGTGCCCGAGCTGCTGGACTCCGAGCCCATCGACCCGGTGGAGACCGGCGAGGACGATCTGGCGCTGATGCAGCTGACGTCCGGTTCGACCGGATCTCCCAAGGCCGTGCACATCACGCACCGCAACATCTACTCCAACGCCGAGGCCATGTTCATCGGCGCGAAGTACGACGTCGACACCGACGTCATGGTCAGCTGGCTGCCGTGCTTCCACGACATGGGCATGGTGGGCTTCCTGACCATCCCGATGTACTTCGGCGCCGAGCTGGTCAAGGTCACACCCATGGACTTCCTGCGCGACACCCTGCTGTGGGCCAAGCTGATCGACAAGTACAAGGGCACCATGACCGCGGCGCCGAACTTCGCCTACGCGCTGTTCGCCAAGCGGCTGCGCAAGCAGGCCGAACCCGGTCAGTTCGACCTGTCCACCCTGCGCTTCGCGCTCTCGGGCGCCGAGCCCGTCGACCCGGCCGACGTCGACGATCTGATCGATGCCGGAAAACCGTTCGGCCTCAAGCCTTCCGCGGTCCTGCCGGCCTACGGCATGGCCGAGACCACGCTGGCGGTGTCGTTCTCCGAGTGCGACGCCGGACTGGTGGTCGACGAGGTGGACGCCGACCTGCTGGCCGCACTGCGCCAGGCGGTCCCGGCCACCAAGGGCAACACCCGCCGGCTGGCCAGCCTCGGCCCGCTGCTCACCGATCTCGAGGCGCGCGTCGTCGACGAGCACGGCAACGTGGCGGGCCCGCGCGGCGTCGGGGTCATCGAGCTCCGCGGCGAATGCGTGACGCCGGGATACACCACCATGGGTGGGTTCATCCCCGCGCAGGATGAGCACGGCTGGTACGACACCGGTGATCTGGGCTACCTGACCGATGCGGGTCACGTCGTGGTGTGTGGTCGCGTCAAGGACGTGATCATCATGGCCGGGCGCAACATCTACCCGACCGACATCGAACGGGCCGCCGGCCGGGTCGCGGGTGTGCGTCCCGGCTGCGCCGTGGCCGTCCGTCTCGACGCCGGACATTCGCGCGAAACCTTCGCTGTCGCAGTCGAATCCAACGACTGGAAGGATCCGGCCGAAGTTCGCCGGATCGAGCATCAGGTGGCGCACGAGGTGGTCGCCGAGGTCGACATGCGGCCCCGCAACGTCGTGGTCCTCGGCCCGGGCACCATCCCGAAGACCCCGTCGGGCAAGCTGCGCCGCGCCAACTCGGTCGCCCTGGTCACCTAGTCTTTCTTGCAGCCAGTTGACCGCTGAGCGTGCGTGTTGGTCCGCCGACACGCCGCCGCCGGTGGACTTCTACGCACACTCGTCGCAGGAGGAAGTACATGACCGTCGTCCGTCGGGCCTCCGTCGCCTTCGCCGCCGTGTTCGTCGCGGTGCTCACCGCTGGACCGGCGGCGGCCGGCGGCCCCGACGGTGTGGTCGAGGACGGCAACATCTCCCGGGCCGTCGGTTCCGGCCTCAGCGGTGGAACGCTCGTGGGTTTCACGGCCACCGGTCCCACCAATGACGCCGCGTCCGCCGCGCTGATCGCCGCCTGCCAGGATGCCGGTGCCCAGCAGTGCAGTTCCGACGAGGTGACCAACGACGTGTTCTGCGTGGTCTCGGTGGGCGCCGACGACGGCAGCGGCATCGTGGCCGGCGGCGCCGGACCGACCGTGGATGCGGCCCGCGACGATGCGTTCCGCAACGTCGGGCGCGCGAACCTGATGCTGGATCCGGCCGCCCGGGTTCTCGCATCGTCCTGCCCTTGAGGGGCGCTTCGAGTCAGGGAGTGAGATTGTGACCATCCGCAGTGCGTGTACGGCGGTAATATTGGCGACGAGTGTGGTTGCGGCTCCGCTGATTTCGTCCCCCGTTGCCGGTGCGCAGCCGACGTGCCAGGACGCCGGCAGCCACATCCGGTGCCAGACGAACGGAAGCGTTTCGATCAAGGCCGTCCCGACCACGCTGGCGCCGAATGTCGCGGACACCATCCCGCGCAACAACAACCGGTCGGGCATCGTCCTGTCCTGGTAGCCGCATGGCGTACTTCGAACGGCTCTCGGAGTCGATGTTCCGGGCGACCGAGCACGTCGGTGGGGCCTGGAACATCGCAGAGCAACACATTGCGCCGTCGTTCGGCCTGCTGGTGCACTGCATCGAGACGGACCGGGACATCCGGCGGTCCGACGGCTCGGTCGTCGGCCGGGTCAGCTTCGACATCCTCGGCACCGTTCCCGTCGGCGTCGTCGAGACCACCGTGGAGGTCCTGCGCGGCGGCCGGACCATCGAACTCGTGCAAGCGACCTTGCGCCACGACGGCAGGACCATCGTCATCGCGCGCGCCTGGTTGATGCAGACCCGGGACACCGCGGCGCTGGCCGGGTCACCGCTGCCCGCCATTCCCGGCCCCGGCGAGATGCCGTCGTGGGATCCCACCACGGTATGGCCGGGCGGCTACATCGCGTCGGCCGAGGTGCGTCGCCTGGACCTGGGGCCGGGCCGGGCGTCGTATTGGGTGCGGACCGCGCAGCCGCTGCTCGAGGGCGAACCGGTGAGCAAACTCGCCTCCGCGGCAACGCTTTTCGACATCGCCAACGGAATGGCGGTGCGGGTGGACCCCACCGAGGTGGCCTACCCCAACCTTGACCTGACCGTCCACCTCTTCGACGAGCCCCGCACCGAATGGCTGGGTTTCGACACCAGCGTTTCGTTCGGGCACAACGGGATCGGGCTCACCCACACGATCCTGCACGACGAACGCGGGCCCGTCGGCTCCGTCTCGCAGATCCTGACCGTCCGGCCCTGAGCCTTCCGCGGCGAGTGTGCATCCATATGTAGATCCGGGCCGAGTATTTGCATATGCATGCACGTTCACGCCGAGGGCGGAGTGAGTCACTACACCGAGAGCACGTGGCCCTCGGTCGCGGGAACCTTCCCGTCCAGCAATGCGGCATAACACTTTTCGATGGCGTGGGCGCCCTTTCCGCGAACCACCGTGAGCCAGGGATCCCGCTCCCGAGTGACCGGCTCCATGAACGCATCCCACGCCGCACCCAGGCGCTGCTGGAATCCGTCGGTGCCCCAGTCGGCCACCCGCTTGGCGCCCTGGGCCGGCGCGAAGAACAGCTCAGATGCGGGCCCGGGGAGGTCGGGCGCGCCGCCGAGGGTGTCCCAGTGGGTGGCGCCGACGGCGCAGTCGTACCGCAGCAGATCGTCCAGGCGCCCGTGCACGGCCTCGCGAACCGTTGCGCTGCCACTGAAATCGACGTAGACCGACTGTCCCAGCCGGACGTTCGCCGCGATCTCGTCATACGTGATGACGTCGTCGTAGCAGCCCAGCGAGCGGGTGAACGCGGCGTTGCCCGGTGAGGTCAGGCCGACGATGGACACCGCCTCGGGTGCGCCGCGCCGTCGGCCGAGGCAGAACGCGGTGCCGTAGGCGGTCTTGCTGGACGCGCTGGCCAGGATGACGGTGCGCGCGCCGAAGAAGTCGTTGTCGGCCAGGAAGTCGTCGATGAGGAACGCCGTGGCGAACAGTGGCCGCAGCAGCGCCTGTTGGGCCTCCCGGTCGGCGCGGTAGCCGGGATCGGTGGCGCAGCGGACGTATTCGTTGTAGATCGGCGGCAGGTCGCGCCGGTGGGCGGAGACGTCGGTGAACCCGCCGGGGTGCACCGGGCCGGCCTGCAGCACCACGTCGTCGGCGATCGGGTAGTAGCCGTAGAAGCGGTCACCCTCGGCGATATCCGCGTTGCGGGATTCGGTGACGGTCCCAAAGCCCCACACCGGGATGCAGCCGGTGGTGGCGTCACCGGTGGGGTAGAAGCGCCAGTAGTTCATGAGGTCGCCGAAGGCCGCGTAGGTGACGTTGTTCGACGTGAGCGCGAACGGGTCGATGCGCAGCCGCACTTGGCCGTCGGTCACGGGTTCGGCGGCCACATCCTCCCAGCGGGTCCGGTGTAGATCGTTGCGCTGGACGACGAGACGTGTGCTCATGTCCCCATCGTCACAGATGGGCACCCGGCTGCTGCCGAGTGTGCACAGAAGTACGTGCCACGCGGCGTGTCGGCGGACCGACACGCCCACTCGGCGGGAAGGCGCGGGTGTTACCAGGCGTGGACGGTGTTCTGGGCGGCCTCGATGCCGAGCTGCACCAGGATCTCGGTGGCGTCGGCGGCCTGCTCGACGATGGTCGGCAGCTCGGCGCGCTCGGTGGCGTTGAACGGCTGCAACACGAACGCCGCCGCATCCTGCCGGCCGGGCGGGCGGCCGATGCCGATCCGGACTCGCTGAAAGTCCTTGCTGCCCAACGCCGATGCCACCGAGCGCAGCCCGTTGTGGCCACCTTCGCCGCCGCCGATCTTCAGCCGGATGCGGCCGAAGTCGATGTCCAGCTCGTCGTGCAGGACGATCACATCACCCGGTGCCAACGAGTAGAACTTGGCCAGCGGTCCGACCTGACGGCCGGATTCGTTCATGTACGTCCGCGGCTTGGCCAGCACCACCGGCCGGCCGGCGAGCTGACCCGTCGCCACCTCGGCACCGGACTTCTTGTGCACCTTGAATGGCGCCCCCAGGCGCGCCGCCAGGACGTCGGCGACCATGAAGCCGACGTTGTGCCGCGTCTTGGCGTAGGTCGGCCCGGGATTACCCAGGCCGACCACCAGCAGCGGTTCGGCCACCGATGGGTGGACTACTCGGCGTCGGCGCCGGCGTCGGCGGCCTCGTCGGCGGCGGGCTCCTCGGCCTCAGCGGGCTCGGTGCCCTCATCGGCACCGGCGCCCTCGGCGTCGAGGTCCTCGGCGGTCGGCGCGACCACGACGTTGACCACCAGCAGCTCGGGATCGGACACCAGGGTGACGCCGGCGGGCAGCGTGAGCTGTCCGGCCAGGATCTGGGTGCCGGCCTCGACGTCCTCGACCGAGATGGTGAGGTGTTCGGGGATGGACAGCGCCTCGGCCTCGATCTCGACGGTGTTGGCGTCCTGGGTCACCAGCGTGCCGGCAGCGGCCTCACCCTCGACGGTGACGGTGACCTCGACGGTGACCTTTTCGCCGCGCCGCACGACCAGCAGGTCGGCGTGCTGGATGTTGCGGCGGATCGGGTGGATCTCGAGCGCCTTGGTCAGCGCCAGCTGCTCGGTGCCCTCGATGTCGAGGACGAGCACGGCGTTGGTGCCCGAGTTGCGCAGCACGGCGGAGAAGTCATGGGCCGGCAGCAGCAGGTGCTGGGGATCGGTGCCGTGGCCGTAGAGGACCGCGGGCACCTGGCCCTCGCGGCGGGCGCGACGGGAGGCACCCTTGCCAGTCTCGGTGCGGACCTTGACGGACAGGTTGTTGCTGGATGCGGCTTTGCTGGCCATTGTTGTTGCTCCTTCGAGGGCCGGTGGTCGATGCACGGCCAGAGCAGAATCCGCGTGACGCGGAAGTCTCCGTCGATAACGGTGGCAGGACCACCCTCGCCGTGACGCCCGATCAGGGTAGCCCACTGCAACGGGCAATCCGAAATCGTCGCCCGCGACAACGGGAGGTCTACAGGCCGAACGGAACCCCGGTGAGCTGCTCGGAGAGTTCCCAAAGGCCGCGGGCCGTGGTGCGGTTGCGGGCCAGCGGGCTGCGGCCGGTCGGACCGCTGGGCCCGACGTAGCCGAACCGCGGCCCGACGAAGGTGTTGCCGGGTATGTCCTGCGACGCCGCGTACAACGTCTGGCGGGCGCCGAAGTCGGCGGTGGTGGCCAGCTTGTTGCCGATCACCATGAGCCGGCCGGACAGGGTGGGGCCGGTGTGGGACTGCAACTCGGTGGCCGAGTACCCGGGGTGTGCGGCCACCGAGCGGACCCGCGATCCGGCCTGTTCGAGCCGACCCTGCAGCTCGCTGGTGAACATCAGGTTGGCCAGTTTGGACTGCCCGTAGGCGCCCCAGGCCGAGTACGGCCGGGCCCGCCAGTTCAGGTCGTCGAGCTTGACCCGGCCGATGTAGTGGGCGAACGACGACACCGTGACCACCCGGTCGGACACCTTGGGCAGCAGCAGGTTGGTCAGCGCGAAATGCCCGAGGTGGTTGGTGCCGATCTGGCTCTCGAACCCGTCCGACGTCACCGCATGGGGTACGGCCATGATGCCGGCGTTGTTGATGAGCACGTCGGCCCCGGTCACGCCGGCGGCGAACTCGCGGATCGAGTCCAGGCTCTGCAGATCGAGCTTCCGGACCTCCACGCCGCCGGAGCCGGGCATCCCCGCGGCGGCGGTGTCGCCCTTGGCGGTGTTGCGGCAGGCCAGGATGACGTGCGCGCCCGCCCGCGCCAGTTCGCGGGCGGTCACCTCGCCGAGGCCGCTGTTGGCGCCGGTGACGATGACGGTGCGCCCGTCGAACGATGGCAGATCGGCGGCGGTCCAGGAACTCACAGGATCTCCGTCACATTCTCGATCGGACGCGCCAGACGGGTGCCTTTGCCGGTGACCACCCAGGGGCGTTCGATCAGGATGGGGTGCTCTGCCATGGCGTCGAGCAACTGGTCGTCGGAGGCGTCGGCGAGATTCAGTTCGGTGTAGAGCGATTCACGCTTTCGCACCGCGGTCCGAACGTCGATGCCCGCATCCGAGATCATCTGCACCAGCTGCGCGCGCGTCGGCGGCGTCTTCAGGTACTGCACGATCTCGGGCTCGATCCCGTTGTCGCGCAACAGGTCGAGGGTCTTGCGTGAGGTGCTGCACTTCGGGTTGTGGTAGATGACAACGGACATCTAGGCGGATCCGTCGAACAGTTCGGTCACCGAGCCGTTGTCGAACACGGCCCGGATGGTGGACGCCAGCAGCGGCGCGATCGACAGCACGGTCAGCTGATCGAACTGCTTGTCGGCGCCGATCGGGAGCGTGTTGGTGACGATCACCTCGCGGGCGCCGCAGTCGGCCAGGCGCTGGGACGCCGGTTCGGACAGCACGCCGTGGGTGGCGGCGATGATCACGTCCTTGGCGCCGTCCTGGTGCAGGAGTTTCACCGCCCCGGCGATGGTGCCGCCGGTGTCGATCATGTCGTCGGTCAGGATGCACGTCTTGCCGCGTACGTCACCGACCACCCGGTTCGACTTGACCTGGTTGGGCACCAACGGATCCCGGGTCTTGTGGATGAAGGCCAGCGGGACACCGCCCAGCGCGTCGGCCCATTTCTCGGCGACGCGCACCCGGCCCGAATCGGGGGACACGACCACCAGGTCGTGGTCGCTGTAGTTATCGGCGATGTAGCCGCACAGCAGCGGCTGGGCGCGCATGTGGTCCACCGGCCCGTCGAAGAAGCCCTGGATCTGGTCGGTGTGCAGGTCGACCGACACGATGCGGTCGGCACCCGCGGTCTTGAGCAGGTCGGCGATCAGGCGGGCCGAGATCGGTTCGCGGCCGCGGTGCTTCTTGTCCTGACGGGCATAGGGATAGAACGGCATGATCGCCGTGATGCGCTTGGCGCTCCCGCGTTTGAGGGCGTCGATCATGATCAACTGCTCCATCACCCACTGGTTGAGCGGGGCGGGATGGCTCTGCAGGACGAATGCGTCGCAGCCGCGCACCGACTCGTCGAACCGGACGAAGATCTCGCCGTTGGCGAAGTCGCGTGCGGTCTGAGTGGTGACGTTGACGTCGAGTTCCTTCGCGACCTCTTCGGCCAGATCCGGGTGGGCCCGGCCGGAGAAGAGCATCAGGTTCTTACGGTTGTCGCTCCAGTCGTGGGTCACAGTGGACTGCCCTCGCCGCCGTCGGGGATCAATACGCAGGCAATGGTACGAGGCCGGTTGGGCTGTCGGATACCCGGCGTTCAGTCCCGGTTCTCCCGCGCCCGTCGCGCGGCGTCGGCGGCCGCGGTGCCCGGACGCTTGCGTTCCACCCAACCCTCGATGGTGTGCTGGGCGTTCTCCGAGATCGCGAGTGCACCCGGGGGAACGTCGTCGCGCAGGACGGTGCCCGCGCCGGTGTACGCGCCGTCGCCGACGGTCACCGGGGCGATGAACATGGTGTCCGAGCCGGTGCGCACATGGGAGCCGATGGTGGTGCGGTGCTTGTTCTCGCCGTCGTAGTTCACGAAGACGCTGGAGGCGCCGATGTTGGATTCCTCGCCGATATCGGCGTCGCCGACATAGGTCAGGTGCGGGACCTTGGTGCCCGCGCCGATGACGGCGTTCTTGGTCTCGACGAACGCGCCGAGTTTCCCGCGGTCACCCAGCACGGTGCCCGGCCGCAGGAAGGTGAATGGGCCGACGTCGGCGCCGGCCCCGACGGTGGCGTCCGACCCGTGCGTCCGCACCACCGAGGCCGCGTCGCCGACCTGCACGTCGGTCAGTGTGGTGTCGGGTCCGATGGTGCAGCGTTCGCCGATCCGGGTGCCGCCCAGCAGCTGGGTGCCGGGCCGGATGACGGTGTCGCGGCCGACGGTCACGTCGACGTCGATCCAGGTGGTCGCGGGGTCGATCACGGTCACCCCGGCCCGCTGGTGCCCGGCGACCACGCGCCGGTTCAGCTCGGCGCCCAGCGTCGCCAGCTGCACCCGGTCGTTGACCCCGGCCACCAGCGCGGCGTCGTCGATGTGGTTGGCGTGCACGACGCGCCCGTCGGACCGCACGATCGAGATCACGTCGGTCAGGTACAGCTCCTGCTGGGCGTTGTCGGCGGACAGCCGGCTCAGCGCCGAGCGCAGCGGGGCGATGTCGAACGCGTAGACACCGGTGTTGACCTCACGGATGTCCCGCTGCGACGGGGTGGCGTCGGCCTGTTCGACGATCGCGGTGACCTCGCGGTCCTGGGTTCGCAGCACCCGGCCATAGCCCGTCGGATCGTCCAGCGTGGTGGTCAGCACCGTGACGGCGGCCGGCTCCGCGCTGTGGGCGGCGATCAGCCCGGCCAGGGTGTCGGCGTCGAGCAGCGGGGTGTCCCCGGGGGTGACGGCCACGACACCGTCGAAGTCGGCGGGCAGCACGGCCAGCCCGCACAACACCGCGTCGCCCGTGCCGAGCTGCTCCTGCTGCACGGCCACCTCGATCGGCCGGCCGAGGGCGGCGGCCAGTGCAGCGACCTCGGGGGCCACCTGATCGCGCTGGTTGCCCAGCACCACGACGAGATGCTGCGGGGCGACCTTGGCGACGGCGTGCAGGACGTGCGCGATCATGCTGCGGCCGCCCAGCTGGTGCAGGACCTTCGGGGTGTCCGAGCGCATCCGGGTCCCCGATCCCGCGGCCAGCACGACAACCGCGGATTCCCCGTGTGACGTCATTGGGACAGCGTGACACCGTTGCGGCGGTCCGGGCAAACGGTCCTCGGGCACTAGCATCGCGGGCAGTGTCTGGACAATACGAAGCGGTCGATCTCGACCTCGCCCACCCGTACGCGGCCGATGAGTTCGCCGGTGCGGTCCTGGCCGAACTGCGGACCCGGGGCTACGCCGCCAGCCGGTTCGACGACACCGGGTTCGTGGTGGACCCGGGGGACGGCAGGCGACTGCTCCTCGACCGGTTGTACACCGCGGTCCAGGAGTTGTCCGACTCCGTCCGAGCCGATCGCATCGCGGCCGGCGTGGACGCCGCGCTGCGGCCGCCGCCACAGACGTGGGCGGAGGCGCAGCCGATGCTGCGCTCCGTGCCGCGGCCGTCGAGCTTCACCGCAGCGGTCACCGGCGCCGACGATCGGCCGTGGATCCGGCCGCTGTGGCCGTTCGTGCACGAACTGGCCGTCATCGATATCGGCGCCGCGCGGGCGGTGGTGACCGAGGCCGACACCGCGCGATGGGGCGTCTCCGGTGAGCAGATGTTCGCCGTCGCGCGGGGCAACATCGCGGCCCGCTATCCACCCCAGCCGCAGCAGGAACGCATCGGGCACCTGCGCGGGGACGGCCACAGCTACTGCGACTCGGCGGTCCTGGTGCCCGGCTGGTTGAGTTCGTTCGCGGACGGTTCGGGTGCGCCGCTGGTGTTCTTCCCGGGCGACGAGGTGCTGCTGGTCTGCACCGACGACCCGGATGTCGCGCCCGCGTTCTTCGCCGCGGCCGAGCGGATCTACCGGCAGGCCGCCGTGCCGATCTCGCCGCAGGGCTACACCATCGTCGGCCCCAGCATCGTCGGCCTCGACAGCACCGGCCGGTCGCCACTGCGGGCGCAGGCGGTGCGCGCCCGTTCGGTGCTCGCCGAACACGAGTACGCGGCGCAGACCCGGCGGCTGCGGCAGCACTTCGCCGAACAGGCGGTCGACATGTCGGTGGCCGAGGTGCAGGTGATCGAGACGCCGCGCGGGTCGTGCACCATGACCGTCTGGACGCAGGGCACGCCGCCGGTACCGTGCCTGCTGCCCGTCGCCGACTACGTGACGTTGCTCCCGGCCGACCGGACCGACCACGTCACCACGCCGTTCCCGGTGTTCGCCGACGTAATGGGCCTGACCCGGGACCAGAACCTGCTGCCGCGGCGCTATCCCGTCGCGGACTGGCCGTCACCGGCGGAGTTGAGCGTGCTGCGCGAGCATGCGGTGGCCCTGCCCGGAATCTGAGGAAGAGGGCTCCGTCGCCAGGACTCGAACCTGAACTATCTGAACCAAAATCAGAGGTGCTGCCGATTACACCACGACGGACTGCTGTTGCGGCTGGCAAGTCTATACGCTGTGGGAGTGGCAGCCCCGGACAAAGAGACGCGGCCCCCGCGGGCCCGGATGACCGGCACCGAACGCCGTCACCAATTGATCGACATCGCCCGCTCGCTGTTCGCCGAACGCGGCTATGACGCGACCTCGATCGAGGAGATCGCGCAGCGCGCCAACGTGTCCAAGCCGGTGGTCTACGAACACTTCGGCGGCAAGGAGGGCCTCTACGCCGTCGTCGTCGACCGGGAGATGTCCGCGCTGCTCGACGGCATCACGTCCTCGCTGACCAACAACCGGTCCCGGGTGCGGATCGAGCGGGTGGCGCTGGCGCTGCTGACCTACGTCGAGGAACGCACCGACGGATTCCGCATCATGATCCGCGACTCCCCGGCGTCGATCTCGTCGGGCACCTACTCCAGTCTGCTCAATGATGCTGTCTCCCAAGTGAGTTCGATCTTGGCGGGGGACTTTTCCCGCCGTGGCCTGGACCCGGACCTGGCGCCGCTGTACGCCCAGGCGCTGGTGGGTTCGGTGTCCATGACGGCCCAGTGGTGGCTGGACACGCGCGAACCCAAGAAAGAGGTGGTGGCCGCGCACCTGGTCAACCTGATGTGGAACGGTCTCACCCACCTGGAGGCCGACCCCCAATTGCAGGACGAGTAGCCGCCGCACCAACTCTCCCCAGAGGTGGGCTGCGGCGTTCCACTAGGATTGGTCGCATCATGACCGAACCGGGGAACAGCCATGTCCAGACCCCGATCGCGGGTCTGATCGAGCTCGCACTCACCGCACCCACGTTCGCCGAGCTGACCGAGCGTGCCGCGCAGCGCCCCGCCGAGCTGCGCCTGGTCGCGCCGGCGGCGGCCCGGGTGTTCGCCGCCACCGCGCTGGCGCGTGGAGGTCCGCTGCTGGTGGTCACCGCCACCGGCCGGGAGGCCGACGATCTGGTGGCCGAACTGCGCGGGGTGTTCGGCGCGTCCGCTGCGATGTTCCCGTCCTGGGAAACCCTTCCGCACGAACGGCTTTCGCCCGGCGTGGAAACCGTCGGGGCACGGCTGCTGCTGTTGCGCCGGCTCGCCTTCCCCGACGACGCCCGGCTCGGCCCGCCGCTGCGGGTGGTGGTGACCACGGCACGATCGCTGTTGCAGCCGATGACCCCCGAGCTGGCGCGGATCACGCCGGTCACGCTGGCCGTCGGCGTCGAGGCCGGCTTCGACGACGTCATCGAGCGCCTGGTGGAGCTCGCCTACACCCGGGTCGACATGGTGGGCAAGCGCGGCGAGTTCGCTGTCCGCGGCGGCATCCTGGATATCTTTGCGCCGACTGCCGAACATCCGGTGCGCGTGGAGTTCTGGGGCGACGAGGTCACCGAGATGCGGATGTTCTCGGTGGCCGACCAGCGATCGATCACCGAGATCGCGGTCGAGCACGTGGTCGCGGTGCCGTGCCGCGAGCTCCTGCTGACCGCGGATGTCCGGGCCCGGGCCGCGACGCTGGCCGTAGGCCGGACCTGCCCGGAAGACATCGCGAACACCGCCGCCGGCGGTATCGGGGACATGCTGGCCAAGCTGGCCGAGGGCATCCCGGTCGACGGGATGGAGGCGCTGCTGCCGGTGTTGGGGGCCGACGACCTGGTGCTGCTGACCGATCAGCTGGCCCCCGGAACCCCGGTGCTGGTGTGTGATCCGGAGAAGGTGCGCACCCGCGCGGCCGACCTGATCAAGACGGGCCGGGAGTTCCTGGAAGCGTCGTGGTCGGTGGCGGCCGTCGGCGGTGCGGCCCCCGTCGACAT
Source organism: Mycobacterium sp. (assembly GCF_046330795.1). Lineage (GTDB taxonomy): Bacteria > Actinomycetota > Actinomycetes > Mycobacteriales > Mycobacteriaceae > Mycobacterium. The sequence continues at coordinate 212,833 of NZ_JAXLSA010000002.1, forward strand.
CGAGCAGCTCGGCGGTTCGGGGTTCCGGGAGCTCGACGACGTGCGGGCCGCGGCGGCGGCCGGTGAGCATCCGTGGTGGACGCTGAGCCAGCTGCCCGATGAGTCCGCCGTCGCGCTCGAGGTGCGGGCGGCGCCGTCGGCACGGAGTCAGCAGAGCCTGGACGAGATCTTCGCGATGCTGCGCGCGCACTGCGCGACGGGCGGGCTGGCCGCCGTGGTCACCCCCGGTGCCGGCACCGCGGCGCGCGTGGTCGAGCAGCTCGCCGAATCCGACACGGCGGCAATGGTTCTGGAACCCGGGGCGGAACCCAAGCCCGGTGTCGTAGGGGTGCTCAAGGGCCCGCTGCACGACGGGCTGGTGGTCGAGGGCGCCAACCTGGTGGTGATCACCGAGACCGACCTGACCGGCAACCGGGTGACCGCCACCGAGGGCAAGCGGCTGGCCGCCAAACGGCGCAACACCGTCGACCCGCTGGCACTGACCGCGGGCGATCTGGTGGTCCACGATCAGCACGGCATCGGCAAGTTCGTCGAGATGACCGAACGCACGGTCGGCGGCGCGCGCCGCGAGTATCTGGTCCTGGAATACGCGTCGGCCAAGCGCGGCGGTGGGTCCGACCGGTTGTTCGTGCCGATGGACTCGCTGGATCAGCTGTCCCGTTACGTCGGCGGCCAGGCGCCGACCCTGAGCCGGCTCGGCGGCAGCGACTGGGCCAACACGAAGACCAAGGCGCGCAAGGCCGTTCGCGAGATCGCGACCGAGCTCGTCGCGCTCTACGCCAAGCGTCAGGCCGCCCCGGGCCACGCGTTCGGCCCGGACACCCCGTGGCAGGCCGAGATGGAGGACGCGTTCGGTTTCACCGAGACGGTCGACCAGATGACCGCCATCGCCGAGGTCAAGTCCGATATGGAGAAGCCGGTCCCGATGGACCGGGTGATCTGTGGCGACGTGGGCTACGGCAAGACCGAGATCGCGGTGCGGGCGGCGTTCAAGGCCGTTCAGGACGGCAAGCAGGTGGCCGTGCTGGTGCCCACCACGCTGCTGGCCGACCAGCATCTGCAGACCTTCACCGAGCGGATGGCGGGCTTCCCCGTCGTGGTCAAGGGACTGTCCCGGTTCACCGACGCCGGCGAGTCCAAGGCCGTCATCGACGGGATGGCCGACGGCACAGTCGATATCGTCATCGGCACGCACCGGCTGCTGCAGACCGCGGTGCGCTGGAAGGACCTCGGGCTGGTGATCGTCGACGAGGAACAGCGGTTCGGTGTCGAGCACAAGGAACACATCAAGAGCCTGCGTACGCACGTCGACGTGCTGACCATGAGCGCCACCCCGATCCCGCGCACGCTGGAGATGAGTCTGGCCGGCATCCGCGAGATGTCGACCATCCTGACCCCGCCCGAGGAACGCTTCCCGGTGCTGACCTATGTGGGACCGCACGACGACAAGCAGATCGCGGCGGCGCTGCGCCGGGAGCTGCTGCGCGACGGGCAGGCGTTCTACATCCACAACCGGGTCCGGTCGATCGACGAGGCCGCCGCCCGGATCCGCGCGCTGGTGCCGGAGGCGCGGGTGGTGGTGGCGCACGGACAGATGCCGGAGGAACAACTCGAGCGCACCGTCGAGGGATTCTGGAACCGCGAGTTCGACATCCTGGTGTGCACCACCATCGTCGAGACCGGGCTGGACATCTCCAACGCCAACACCCTGATCGTCGAGCGGGCCGACACGTTCGGGCTCTCCCAGCTGCACCAGCTGCGGGGCCGGGTCGGCCGCAGCCGCGAACGGGGCTACTCCTACTTCCTGTATCCGCCCGAGGTTCCGTTGACGGAGACGGCGTACGACCGCCTGGCGACCATCGCGCAGAACAACGAACTGGGCGCGGGCATGGCGGTCGCGATGAAGGATCTCGAGATCCGCGGCGCGGGCAACGTGCTCGGTGTCGAACAGTCCGGCCACGTGGCCGGCGTCGGGTTCGACCTGTACGTGCGGCTGGTCGGGGAGGCGGTGGAGGCCTATCGGGCGGCCGCCGACGGGCAGACCGTCACCACCGCCGAGGAACCCAAGGACGTGCGGATCGACCTGCCGATCGACGCGCACCTGCCGCCGGAGTACATCGGCAGTGACCGGCTGCGGCTGGAGGCCTACCGGCGGCTGGCTGCGGCCGCCTCCGATGGTGACGTCCGTTCGGTGGTGGACGAGCTCGTCGACCGGTACGGGCCGCTGCCGGAGCCGGCGGCGCGGCTGGTGGCGGTGGCGCGGCTGCGGTTGTTGTGCCGGCACTACGGCGTCACCGAGGTGTCGGCGACGGGCTCGGCCGGGCAGCCGTCGACGCTGCGGCTGGCGCCGCTGACGCTCGCCGATTCGGCGCAGATCCGGCTGAAGCGGATGTATCCGGCGGCGAACTACCGGGCGACGACGGCCACCGTGCAGGTTCCGATCCCGCGGATCGGCAACGCCATGGGTGCACCGCGGCTCCGTGACCTGGAACTGGCCCAGATGGTCGCCGATCTGCTACTCGCGCTGGACGGCCGGCCGCAGGGTGAGATCGACGTAACGGCCACCCCGGAGCCCGCGGGATAGAGGAGGATCGATCCGATGACCGTCATCCTGATGGACCCCAGACGTCCCACCCTGGTGCCGGTCGCCGCCGTCGGATTTCTCGGCGGCGATGTGCAGTACACCGAAGAACTGCCCATTGCGGTGGCCTGGTCACTGCCCGGGGCCCGGCCGGTGCTATTGGCCGATGGGGCCAACGAGAACCCGGCACCGGTGCTGCTGTCATCGGATCCCGGCCATCCGGCCGTCGCCGAGCGGGTGGCGGCCGGTGAGCGGGTGCTCGGCCCGCAGCCTGGGGCGCCCGGTGAGCGATTGCTCGACGCGGTGGCCATGATGGACAAACTGCGGACCGATGGCCCGTGGGAGAGCGAGCAGACACACGAGTCGCTGCGCCGTTACCTGCTCGAGGAGACGTACGAACTGTTCGACGCGGTGCGCAACGGCGACGCCCAGGAGCTGCGCGAAGAGCTCGGAGATGTGTTGCTGCAGGTGCTCTTTCACGCCCGCATCGCCGAGGACGCGCCCGCGCACCCGTTCGGCATCGACGATGTCGCCGATGCGCTGGTGCGCAAGTTGGACAACCGCGCTTTCGGCGTGCTCGCCGGGGATCGGATCTCGCTGGAGGAGCAGTTGGCCCAGTGGGAGGAGCGCAAGTCCGCGGAGAAGTTGGCGAAGGCCAGGAACTCGTGCACCGACGATGTGCCCACCGGTCAGCCGGCGCTGGCGTTGGCCCAGAAGATCCTGGAACGCGTATCGGCGGCCGGTCTGCCCGACGATCTGGTGCCCTCGGCCGTGCGCAAGGTGCGGATCAAACCTGGCGGCGACGCCGAGAACGACTTGCGCAGTGCAACTCTGGAATTCATCGATACCGTGCGCAGGGCCGAGCTGGACGTCGCGGCCGCCCGCCGCGGTGATGCCATCGGCGACGCACCACCTGCGCCCATCACCGAGCAGGAGTGGCGCGCGCACTGGCCCAGCGGCGATTGACGGCGCACCGATCGGGTGGGAAGGGTCACTCGAACAGCGTCGAGCCCCAGTAGGCCTGCGTGTCGCCCTCCCGGATTCCCGGGGGCACCGCGAATATCCCCGAGCCGTTGTGGGTGATGTACTCGTTGAGCAGGTCACGCCGCGACAGTTCGGTCTGCATGGGGATGAAGTGCGTGGTCGGGTTGCGAACGAACGCGATGAAGAACAGCCCGGCGTCCAGATGGCCGAATCCGTCTGTGCCGTCGGTGAAGTTGTAGCCGCGGCGCAGGATCTCGATGCCGTTGTTGAGTTCCGGTGAGGCCAGTCGGACGTGGGAGAGCTTGTCGATCGCGGGCTCGCCCTCGGCGTTCTTCAGCTCGAAGTTCAGCGCATCGAACTCGTCGGACTGACCCAGCGGCGCACCGCTGCCCTTCTGCCGGCCGATGACCCGCTCTTGTTCGAGAAGCGTTGTACGGTCCCAGGATTCGATCCGCATCCGGATGCGGCGGGTCACCATGTAAGTACCGCCGGCCAGCCAGTCCGGGCCGTCGCCGTCGGCGACCCAGATGTTGTCGTCGAGAACCTGGGTCTCGTCGGACTTGATGTTGTTGGTTCCGTCCTTGAACCCGAACAGGTTCCGCGGGGTCGCCTGCTCGCGGGTGGTCGATGAGGTGCGACCGAAACCGAGCTGCGAGTAGCGCACCGACGCCGTGCCGAAGCCGACGCGGGCCAGGTTGCGGATCGCGTGCACCGCAACCTGCGGATCGTTCGCACACGCCTGCACGCAGATGTCGCCACCGGTACGGCCCGGATCCATCGTCTCGTTGGGGAATTTCGGCAGATCCCGAAGCGGCTCCGGGCGCTTGCCCGCGATGCCGAACCGGTCCTTGCCGTCCTTGTCGAACAGGCTCGGGCCGAAGCCGATGGTCAAGGTCAGTTGTGAGGGCGCCAGCCCGAGCGCTTCGCCGGTATCCGACGGTGGGGCATAGGGATTCAGGCCGACCGCGCCGTCCTTGGCCGCCTCCTCGCCGCGCGTCATCCGCTCGGCCATGTGCGTCCAGTCCATCAGCATGGCGATCAGATCGGCCTTGCTGTCGGTGGTGACGTCGAAGGTGGCGAAGTGCATCCGGTCCTGGGCCGCGGTGATGATCCCGGCCTGACGTTCGCCACGGAACGGCACGGGTAACTGCAGGTGTTCGTGGGTGGCCCCGGCGGCCGATGCCCGGCCGGCCCATACCCCGGCACCCGCCGCGCCGGCGACGGCGGCCCCGACGCCCGCGGCACCGAGCAGTCGGCGCCGGGAGACCCCGGACGCCGGGCGCTCGGTCACCGCGGCTCGGTCCGCGTCACTGTCGACGTCACTGGTGGGCGATGACACCTTGCACCTGGCTGACTTCCTTGCTCAACGCGTCGATCGCGTCGGAGAGCGCCTTACGCTCGGGGTCGGTGACCTTGTCGTACAACACGAAGCCGTCGCCGTCGCGGTACTTCTCGAGCAGTTTCTCGACCGCGGCGAAGCGGTCGTCGACCCGCTTGCCCAGGTCGGGGTTGCGCTCGTCGAGGATCGGGCGGACCGAGGCGACCGCGGTCTGGGAACCCTGGACGTTGGCGTTGAAGTCCCACAGGTCGGTGTGGCTGAAGATGTCTTCCTCACCGCTGATCTTGGAGGAGGCCACCTCGTCGAGCAATCCCTGTGCGCCACCGGCGATCTGGGTGGAATCGATGGTCCACTTGGGGTCCTTGACCCCGGCGTCGAGTTCCTTGACGTCAGCGAGCAGCTGATCGGCCAGCGCGTTGGCGTCAGGTTGCAGGCCGGTGACCCACAGCTGCTTCTCGAGGGCGTGGAAGCCGGTCCACTTCTGGCCGGGCTCGAGGTCGGCCTCGCGCAGGTCGATGCGGGGGTCCAGGTCGTCGGGGAAGCTCTCGGCGACCGGCTCGATGCGCTCGTAGTAGGTGCGCGCGATCGGGAACTGGGCCTTGGCCGCGGCGACGTCACCCTTCTTGACCGCGTCGACGAACACCTGGGTGGCCGGGATCAGGGCGTCGGTCTGGCTGTTGACGTAGCGCTTGTAGGAATCGGCGGCTTCCTTGAACTTGCCCTCGGTGTCGATCTTGACCGCCTCGCCGGTGACGGTGAAGTCGCCGCGGATGCCGTCGCCGACCATGCCGGGCTTGCACGCGGTCTGGTAGGTGCCCGGCTCGGTGAGCTGGACGATCAGCTTGCGGGACAGTCCGGGGGAGATGTTCTCGACCTCGCCCATCACCCGTTCGCCCTCGCCGTAGACGTAGAACTCGGTGACCTTGTTGCCGTTGTTGGTGATCTGGAAGGTGTTGGCGCCGGTGGTGCCCTGGGTGGCCGACAGCTCACAGGTGGTGTCGGTGGCCGTCACCGTCAGCTCGGCCGGCGCCCCGGCGGCGTTGGTGCCGCTGGTGGTTGTCGCGGCGTTGTCCTTGGCGGTGCAGCCCGCCAGGGTGGCGCCGGTGATCAGGGCGGCCGAAGCAGCGATGAGCGGAACAGAGCGGTTCACGTAGTTGACCTTTCACTTTCCTGGGTGGGTTCGGGTGCCGGAGCGGATCCGGAGGTGCGGGCGCCACGGCTGGGGCCCAGGAAGAGGACGAGCACGACGACGAGGTAGGTGAGCCAGCCCGCGAACTGCAGCACCGTCGGGGTCGGGGTGACGTTGAAGATGCCCTGGATGGCTTCGCCGTACCAGGACGACCAGTTGAACCAGGACGTGATGTCGAACGCCTTGTGCGCCAGGCCGGGCAGCCACCCGACGGTCTGCAACGCCCCGATGCCGTAGGACAGGATCCCGGCGGCGACCACGATCAGGAAGATGCCGGTGTACGTGAAGAATTTCGCCAGGTTCATCCGGACGGCACCCTTGTACATGCCGTAGGCGACCGCGACGGCGATCAGTACGCCGACGATCAGCCCGGCCAGCGGCCAGAAGGTGGATGCTTCGGCGTAGCCGACCATGAACAGCGCGGTCTCGACGCCCTCGCGGCCGACCGCGAGGAACGACAGCGTGACGACGGCGAGGGCACCGGCTTGCAGGGCATCGGCCATCTCGGCCCGCAGCTGCCCGGAGATGCCGGCGGCGGCCTTCTTCATCCAGAGGACCATGGTGGTGACGATGGCGACGGCGACCAGTGAGGCGATCCCGGCGATGGCCTCGGCGCCCAGCCCGGAGATGGTGTTCTCGCCGAATTGGATCACCAGGAACACGCTGATGGTCATTGCCAGGGCCGCACCGACCCCGAGCCACACCCATTTCAGCGCGTCGCGCCGGTCGGACTTCACCAGGAAGGCGACCAGGACCATGACGACGATGGAGGCTTCGAGGCCCTCGCGCAGACCGATCAGGAGGCTGCCGAAGAACTGCGACGATGTCGAGGGTCCCGCGGCCAGGACCGTTATCGGAAGGTCCCCGACGAACGCCATGACATTCCTTCTGAGGTCCAGACCGGGTGTTAGCCCAGCCAAAGGTAGGTGTGGCTCACCTTAGCAGCGGGCCGATCAGGACGTTACACGTTCGACGCCACACCCCGGCCAGGGACCAACGGCTCCGAACACATGGCACGATGGCCCTAACCGAAGTGGGGTGTTAGGGAGTCTTGTGGCGGATCGTTGGCTGCGGGCTGTGGGCGTCGTCGGCGCCACAGCCCTGCTGATGGTTTTGCTGTTGGCCGGCTGTTCCTGGCGAACCAGCGCGCCCATCCCGGAGGGCGTGCCCCCGCCCGCGGGTGACCCCGTGCCGGCCATCGACACGTATGCCAAGGGCCGGCCGGCCGATCAGCTGCACGACTGGGCCTCGGCGCGGGCACCTGCGCTCGGCATTCCCTTGACCGCGCTGGAGGCCTACGCCTATGCCGCCCGGGTGGCCGAGGTGGAGAACCCGAAGTGCAAGTTGAAGTGGACGACGTTGGCCGGGATCGGCCAGGTCGAGAGCCACCACGGCACCTACAACGGAGCGTCGATCGCGCCGAACGGTGATGTCGGTCCGCCGATCCGCGGGGTCCAGCTCGACGGCACCGACGGCAACCAGCACATCGCCGACACCGACAAGGGCAAGCTCGACGGCGACCCCGATCTGGACCGCGCGATGGGCCCGATGCAGATCATCCCCGAGACGTGGGAGCTCTACGGCGTCGACGCCAACAACGACGGGGTGGCCAACCCGGACAACATCGACGACGCGGCGCTCACGGCCGCCGGGTATCTGTGCTGGCGCGGTAAGGACCTGTCCACGGCCGACGGCTGGATGGATGCGTTGCACGCCTACAACCACTCCAATCAGTACGCCCGGTTGGTCCGGGACTGGGCCACCGCGTACGCCAACGGCCATCCGCTCTGACATCTCACGTCTGTTCAGCGCCGGCTGCGACGACGTTCGAGTGCGATTCGCAGTGGCCGCTGAGCAGATGGGGTTCGGCCACCCGCCATCCACTGTGAGCCGACTCCGCACCCTTTAGGCTGAGCACCGAACAGCTCAACCCCGACATAAGGAGACGGCAGTGCCCATCATCGAGCAGGTCGGCGCCCGGGAGATTCTCGATTCGCGCGGCAACCCGACGGTCGAGGTCGAGGTCGCACTGATCGACGGAACATTCGCTCGCGCCGCGGTTCCCTCCGGTGCATCCACCGGCGAGCATGAGGCCGTCGAGCTGCGCGACGGCGGATCCCGCTACGGCGGCAAGGGTGTCGAGAAGGCCGTGGAGGCCGTGCTCGACGAGATCGCGCCCGCGGTCATCGGCATCTCCGCCGACGAGCAGCGCGTGGTCGACCAGACCCTGCTGGATCTCGACGGCACCCCGGACAAGAGCCGGTTGGGCGCCAACGCGATCCTGGGTGTTTCCCTGGCGGTGGCCAAGGCGGCCGCCGACTCCGCCGAACTGCCGCTGTTCCGCTACATCGGCGGCCCCAACGCGCACATCCTGCCGGTCCCGATGATGAACATCATCAACGGCGGTGCCCACGCCGACACCGGGGTGGACGTGCAGGAGTTCATGATCGCCCCGATCGGCGCGCCGTCGTTCAAGGAGGCGCTGCGGTGGGGTGCCGAGGTCTACCACTCGCTGAAGTCGGTGCTCAAGAAGCAGGGCCTGGCCACGGGCCTGGGTGACGAGGGCGGTTTCGCGCCGGATCTGGCCGGCACCAAGGCCGCGCTGGACCTGATCGCAACGGCCATCGAGGGCGCCGGCCTGAAGCTGGGCGCCGATGTGGCCCTGGCGCTGGACGTGGCCGCCACCGAGTTCTACACGCAGGGAACGGGTTACGCGTTCGAGAAGGAGACCCGGACCGCCGCGCAGATGACCGCCTTCTACGAGGATCTGATCGGCGGCTACCCGATCGTCTCGATCGAGGACCCGCTGTCCGAGGACGACTGGGACGGCTGGGTGGCGCTGACGTCGGCGATCGGCGACAAGATCCAGATCGTCGGCGACGACCTGTTCGTCACCAACCCCGAGCGCCTCGAGGACGGTATCGAGAAGGGCGCCGCGAACGCGCTGCTGGTGAAGGTGAACCAGATCGGCACACTGACCGAGACGCTCGACGCGGTGGCGCTGGCCCACAACGCCGGCTACAAGACGATGATGAGCCACCGGTCCGGCGAGACCGAGGACACCACCATCGCCGACCTGGCCGTCGCGGTCGGCAGCGGGCAGATCAAGACGGGCGCCCCGGCCCGCAGCGAACGCGTCGCCAAGTACAACCAGCTGCTGCGCATCGAGGAGACCCTCGGCGACGCGGCTCGGTACGCCGGCGACCTCGCCTTCCCCCGGTTCGCCGTCTAACCCCCCCTCGGCGAGTGTGCGTGTTGGTCCGCTGACACGCCGTCACGGGCGTACCTCTGCGCACGCTCGTCGGGGCAGCAACGCCCGGTACCTTTGACAGCGATGTCTGATGCGAAACGGCCCGACCCGAAACGGCGGTCTCCGACCTCCCGACCGGGGAAGCCCGGCGAGGCGAAAGGCCGTGCGCGCCGGGCCCAGCAGCCGCCGTCGTCGCCGACGACGCAGCGCCGCGAACCGAGGCCGGCCGATGCCCAGAATGAGAATCGGGCGCTACCGGTGCCGATCGAGGCGGTTCGGCAATCGATCACCGACTCCGCCGAGCAACGCTCCGAAGAGCGGTTGGGGTTCACCGCGCGGCGGGCGGCCATCCTGGCGGCCGTGGTGTGCGTCCTGACGCTGACCATCGCCGGGCCGGTCCGGACGTATTTCGCGCAGCGCACGGAGATGAAACAGCTGTCGGCCACCGAGGCCGCGCTACGCAAACAGATCGCCGACCTCGAGGGCCAGAAGACGAAGCTCGGCGACCCGGTTTTCATCGCCGCACAGGCCCGCGAGCGCCTCGGGTTCGTGATGCCCGGCGACATTCCCTATCAGGTGCAGCTCCCGCCGGGCGCCCTCGTTCCCGCCGACCCCGAGGAGCATCCCGGCATCACGCCGAGCAACGAACCCTGGTACACGGCGCTGTGGAAGACCATCGCCGACACCCCGCACGGGCCGCCCCCGCCCCCGGCCGCACCCCCGCCGGCACCTCCGGTCGATCCGAACGCGCCGCCGATTCCCGACACCCCGCCGCCGGGTCCCGGTGGTTGACCCGGCCGACCTCGACGCGGTTGCCCGCCAACTCGGGCGCGAACCGCGTGGGGTACTCGCGATCGCCTACCGGTGCCCCAACGGCGAGCCGGGTGTCGTACGCACGGCGCCGCGGCTGCCCGACGGCACACCGTTCCCGACGCTGTACTACCTGACCCACCCGGCTCTGACGGCTGCGGCCAGCCGGCTGGAGTCCGCCGGTTTGATGCGGGACATGACCGAACGGCTCAGCGGTGACCCGGATTTGGCGGCGGCCTACCGGCGCGCACACGAGGACTACCTGAGCGAGCGCGACTCCATCGAACCGCTGGGCACCACCTTCACGGGCGGCGGGATGCCTGATCGGGTCAAGTGCCTGCACGTCGTCATGGCCCATTCGCTGGCAAAAGGTCCCGGCCTCAACCCATTCGGCGACGAGGCATTGGCCGTCCTGGCCGCGGAACCGGGAATGGCCGGCATCCTGGACCCTGCCGTGTGGATCGGAGCCGACGAATGACCGACCGGGTCGCCGCGATCGACTGCGGGACGAACTCGATCCGCCTCCTGATCGCCGATATCGACAACGTCCTCGACGGCGCCGGCGACGGGACCCGGGTGCGCGATGTGCATCGGGAGATGCGCATCGTCCGGCTCGGACAGGGCGTCGACGCCACCGGCAAATTCGCACCGGAGGCCATCGCCCGGACCCGCGACGCGCTGGCCGACTACGCGGATCTGTTGCGGCAGTGCGGCGTTGACCGCGTCCGGATGGTCGCGACGTCGGCAACCCGCGACGCGGCCAACCGCGACGAGTTCTTCGACATGACCGCCGACGTGCTGGGTGCGGTGGTCCCGGGCGCGGTGGCCGAGGTGATCACCGGGGCCGAGGAGGCCGAGCTTTCGTTCATCGGCGCGGTGGCCGAACTGGACACGGCGGCAGCACCTTTCGTCGTCGTCGATCTCGGCGGCGGGTCCACCGAGGTGGTTGTCGGCAGCCGTCGCGCCGACACCGGTTACTCCGCGGACATCGGCTGTGTCCGGATCACCGAACGATGCCTGCACTCCGACCCGCCGACCGCCGGTGAGATCGAGGCCGGCCGCGCCATGGTGCGCACGCGCCTCGGCGCCGCACTGCGGGCCGTTCCGGTGGAGGGGGCCCGGACGTGGGTGGGGGTGGCGGGCACGTTCACCACCCTCGCCGCGCTGGCGCAACGGATGACCACCTACGACTCCGAGGCGATCCACCTGTCCACCGTCGGGTTCGCCCAGCTGCTGCCGGTGTGCGACGAGCTGCTCGCGATGACCCGCCGACAGCGGGCCGCGCTGGGGCCGATGCACGAGGGCCGGGTCGATGTGATCGGCGGGGGTGCCATCGTCGTGCAGGAACTCGCTCGCGAACTCGGCGACCGGGCCGGCATCGCTGCGCTGACGGTCAGCGAACACGACATCCTCGACGGCGTGGCGCGCTCGCTGGTCGGCGCGCGCTGAGCGATGCGCCGGGTGCTGGCAGCGCTGCTCGGCGCTCTGGTGGTGATCGCGGTGGCCGGGCTTCCGGTTTACGTTCGGCCGCAACTGGATCCACTGCGCGCCGCCGATGCCGTGGTGGTGCTCGGCGGCTCGCACAGCGGGGCCCGCTACCAGCGGGGGCTGGAGCTGGCGCACGCCGGCTGGGCGCACGATGTGGTGCTGTCGAACCCGTACGGCGGGGCCGACCCGGTCCTCGACCGGTTGTGCGCCACCCCGCAGCCCCGCTTCCGGGTGCACTGCTTCGACCCCGATCCACACTCGACGCTGGGCGAGGCGCGGGAGATCCGGGACCTGGCCGCCGCCGAGCACTGGCACACCGTGATCGTCGTGACGTCCGTGCCCCATGTCTCACGGGCGCGCTACATCATCGGGAAGTGTTGGGAGGGAGCACTTGTCATGCAGGGCACGCCGGCCCATCTGGGGCCGCTGGGATGGGCGGCGATGTACGTGTACCAGAGTGCGGGATACCTGAAGTCCGTGCTGCACGGCACCTGCTGAATACCCCCACCGCGATGAGTTCTGCCCGCCGGTGCAGTCTGACCTGCATGGGCAAACTCATCTACGGCTTCACCGTTTCGGTGGACGGGTACATCGCGGACGCTCGCGGCAGCATCGACTGGTCCGAACCGAGCGAGGAACTGCACCAGTACTGGAACGACTTCGAGCGGGAGACCGCCCTGTCGTTCTACGGCCGGCGGCTCTACGAGCTGATGTCCGCGTACTGGCCGACCGCCGACCAGGCGCCGGACGCCACCCCGTTGATCGTCGACTTCGCCCGCATCTGGCGCGACATGCCAAAAGTGGTGTTCTCGCGCACCCTGGAGTCCGTCGACTGGAACTCCCGACTGGAACGCGGCGACCCGGTCGAGGTGGTGCGGAAGCTGAAGGCCGAAACCGAGGGCAGCTTGGAGGTGGCCGGCGCGACACTGGCCGCACCGATCGTGCGGGCCGGACTGGTCGACGAATACCGCATCGTGATCGCGCCCACCGCCGTGGGTGGGGGCACCCCGTTCTTCCCGCCGCTGCCGTCGTGGATTTCGTTGCGACTGTTGGAGAACCGCACCTTCCCGGGCGGCACGGTGCTGCTGCGCCACGAGGTGGAGCGCGACTGATATCAGTCAGGGGCCGTCGGCAACTCCTCGCCGCGGGCACCGGTCGGCACCCGTGACCCGGCCAGCGTCAGCGCCAGGATCACCATGGCGAGCCCGGTCCCGAAGTGCAGCCACGCATCGGCCGACTCGCCGGACACCAGCGGTCCGGTGATCAACGCGCGCAGCCACAGTCCGAGTAACAGCGCCCCGCCGGCCAGCAGGTAGGTCCGGGACCGGCCGTAGCTGCGCGCCATCAGCAGCCCGCACAGACCCAATGCGATGTGAAAGAGGTTGTGCAGCACCGAGACCGCGAAGATTCCGAACAGTGCGACGCCGGGCCGGTAGGCGACCAGCTGCATCGCGTGGGTGCCGTCGGTGACGGTGGGGATGAATCCCAGCAGCCCCCAGGCGATCAGCAGCGAGCCGACCAATAGTGCGGCGCACTGTACGGCGAGGAAGGTGAATCCCGGACGGGTCAACCGGCGCGTTCTGGGTGTTGTCATCACGGCCTCCTAGCACGCCGTTGCGGACGGCGTCCGCAAGAGCCGGGATACCCGTCGGACCGGCGGCCTAAGCGGACGTCGGGGCCAGGTTCTCGATCGCCTTCGCGGTGTACACCCGGTAGCCGGCGTCGGGCTGGTAGCCGTGCACCTCGGGGGTATCAAGATCGCGGATGAACGCCAGGATCTCGCGGCTGAACAGCTGGCCCGGCACCAGCACCGGGAAGCCCGGCGGGTAGGGCGTCACGAAGGTGGCCGAGACGACGTCGGCCCCGGCGTCCAGGGCGGCCTCGATCTCCTCGGTGGTGCGGTATTCGCAGTTGCCGTCCTGGTAGGACAGATAGAACGCCCGCCGGACGTCGCCCTCCGGGGTCGGATCGTCACCCGAGAGATCCCGGAACGCCGGGTGGAAGCCGCTGAAGTCCGGCATGTACGTGGACTCGGCCGTCAGCCGATGCACCCGCTCCTCGAAGCGGGCCCGTTCGCCCAGACCCATCTCCGAGATCCGTTCGTCCAGATCGCGGGCGATCTTGACCAGCACTTCCACCAGGAACGCCACCGAGCTGCGAGTGGTGCCGATATTGGTCATGAACAACACGGTGTTGCGGGACGTCTTGTTGATCTGCACGCCGTAGCGGTCCATCAGTTGCTCGCGTTTGAACTCGTCCCCGTCGAATCCGGTGGGCCCGATCGACAGTGTGATCCGCGACGGGTCGAGCACGAATTCGTCGACGTCCCAGGCGTCCATCATCCGGTGCGACCGCAACGGCTGATCGATGTGGGAGGCCCGGTATTCGCCGGGGATCAGATCGGATGTCCGCAGGCAGCGCACGTAGCGGCTCAGCAGCGGGTTGTTGTCGATCGCATCGCGCAGCTGCATGGCGTTCTCGATCTGGCGCTGCACCAGTTCGGCACCTTCGAGTGCGACCTGCCGGCGGCCCAGATCCAGCGACGCCAGGATCTGATAGTTCGGCGAGGTCGACGTGTGGGCCATGTAGGCCTCGTGGAACGGCTCGGCCACCTTCTGCTCGAAATCCTGGTCGAAGACGTGGATCATCGAGCCCTGGCGCAGCGCGGTCAGGGTCTTGTGGGTGGACTGGGTGGCGTACACGCGCACCCGGGCCCGCGCCGGATCCGGTGACAGCCGCCGCTCCAACAGCTCGTCGTCCGACGGCCGGTCCTCGCCGGTCAGGTCGGCGGCGAGTTGTTGTTCGTAGCCCCGGGCATATTCGGGATCACGGAGTTTGTCGCGCAGCTTGCGGGCGGCGGCCATCGCGGTCCGGGCGCGGTACACCGGATGGAACCGGGCGAACGCGAACCACGCTTCGTCCCAGAGGAACACCAGATCGGGTTTGATCGCCAGGCATTCCTCCATGACCCGCTGCACGTCGTAGACGATCCCGTCGAAGGTGCAGTTGGTCAGCGAGATCATCTTGACGCGGTCCAGATTGCCGTTTCGCTTCAGCGCCAACAGTTTTGACTTGATCTCGTGCAACGGGACCGCGCCGTACATGGAAAATGCGGGTAGCGCATACGCTTCTAGGTAGATGACCTCGGCCCCGGCCAGCATCATGCCGTAGTGGTGGGACTGGTGGCAGTTGCGGTCCAGCAGCACGATATCGCCGGGGGCCACCAGCGATTGGGTGACGATCTTGTTGGCCGTCGAGGTGCCGTTGGTGACGAAGTAGCTGCGCCGGCTGCCGTAGGTTTCCGCGGCCAGCTCCTGTGCATCCCGCAGTGGGCCGGTGGGTTCCAGCAGGGAATCCAGGCCGCCGCAGGTTGCCGAGGTCTCCGCCATGAAGACGTCCAGGCCGTAGAAGCTGAGCATGTCCTTGATCCAGTGCGAGTGCACGATCGACTTGCCCTGCGAGATCGGCAGCGCGTGGAACACTCCGGTGGGGCGGTGGCTGTACTGCTTGAGCGCGCTGAAGAACGGTGTGCGATACCGGGCGGCGACGCCGGCCAGGATCGACAGGTGCAGCTCCAGGAATCCCTCGCGGGCATGGAAGACCCGGCGGAAGTATTGCCCCAGCCGGCCCGCGATGGACTCCACCTGGATCTCGGTCATCAGGTACAGGTCGAGTTCGGGACGCAGCTCGGTGAGCGCCCGGGCCAGCGTCTCGGCCCGCTGGTCGGGTGACTCCTGCTGGTGCAGCAGGTCCGGGATGCTGTGCTCGACGAACCGGTCGAACGGAGCCAGCTCCCGCGCCGCGCGGGGCGAGAACCGGCTGCGCACCACCACGGCCTGCAGATTGACGTTGAACGCGGCGGCGATCAGTGCCTCTTCGCCGCTGGGGACCACCACCAGGTCGTAGACGAACTCGTCGTCGGGCCGCCGCCAGCCGCGCACCTCCTTGCGCAGGGCCCGCTGCTCGTCCTCGGTCATCGACTCCACGACCAGTACCTCGAAGTAGGGTCGGTCGGTGCCCGTGGCGGGTTGACGCGGGGTCAGCGAGTCGGTGGTCGGCAGATCCGACTCATCGGCTGCGGCGTGGTCGACGTCGCCGGTGCGGTAGGACTCGGTGATCAGCGCGCGGTTGACCCGGGTGACCGCGCGGGCGAACTTGTCATAGCTACCGGCGGCGAAAAGCCTTTGTGCCCGGGCGAATTCGTCCGGGCCGGGGAAAGCCCAGTACGGTTCGATGCGCGCCAGGGTGCTGAGCAGATCACGGCACGCGGCGACGATGCCGGATTTGTCCACGGTGTCGGAGCTCGACTGCCGCAGTTGCTCGGCGGCGTCCTCGAGGCGGCACCACGAGTCGCTGCGCAGCTGCCAGACACTGTTGTAGACCTCCGCTGCGGCGGCCATGCGCGGACCCCTTTCACACGGCATCGTTGTCGTGCTCGAGCCTGTCACCACGCGGAGGCCGGCCGGGCGAACGGCGTGCGTCGATCGGATGACATCACGGCGTCGGCGGCAGTGCTACTGCCGAAAACGGTAGCCCATGCCGGACTCGGTCAGCAGGTGTTTCGGATGCGAGGGATCGTCCTCGAGCTTGCGACGCAATTGCGCCAGGTACACCCGCAGATAGTGGGTCTCCTTGGCGTACGCGGGCCCCCAGACCTCGCGCAGCAGTTCTTCCTTGCCGACCAGCTTGCCCCGGTTGCGGACCAGCATCTCCAACATGCCCCACTCGGTGGGCGTCAGGTGTACCTCGGCGCCATTGCGGGTGACCTTCTTGGCGGCCAGATCGACGGTGAACGAGGATGTTTCGACGACGGGCTGGTCGGTCTCGGAGGCGGCGGCATTGCGGCGGACCGCGGCGCGCAGCCGGGCGAGGAACTCGTCCATCCCGAACGGTTTGGTGACGTAGTCGTCGGCGCCGGCGTCCAGGGCCTCGACCTTGTCCGAGGAGTCGGTCCGTGCCGACAGCACGATGACGGGGGCGGTCAGCCAGCCGCGCAGGCCGGCCAGCACTTCGATCCCGGACATATCGGGCAGGCCGAGGTCCAGGATCACCACATCCGGTTTGTGTTCGGCCGCGGCGTGCAGCGCGCCGGCACCGGTGGATGCCGTGGTCACCTCGTAACCGCGGACCGACAAGTTGATCCGCAGGGCGCGCAGGATCTGCGGCTCGTCGTCGATCACCAGCACGCGGGTCTTGGTCATGGTGCGTTCGCCAATTCCACCACCATGGTCAGACCGCCGCCGGGGGTGTCGGTGGCCGTCACGGTTCCACCCATCGCCGCCACGAAGCCGCGGGCCACCGAGAGGCCCAGGCCGACGCCGGTGGTGTTGTCCTGATCGCCGAGGCGCTGGAACGGCTCGAACATGCGCTCCCCGGTGTCGCCGGGCACGCCGGGTCCCGCGTCCACCACATTGATCAGCACCCGATCGGCCACCTGGCCGGCATTCACCCGGACCACCGTGCCGCCCGCATGGCGCAGGGCGTTGTCGATCAGGTTCACCAGCACGCGTTCGAGCAGTCCGGGGTCGGCCAGGGCTACAGCGTCGCCGACGTCCACCCGCACACGCTCGGGCTGGCCATCACCGAGTCCTGTTGCGGCCCGGGGAATCCCGAGCAGGGCCCGCTGCACCACCTCTTCGAGGTACACCCGGCGCAGGTCCGGGTGCACCACGCCGGCGGCCAACCGGGACGAGTCCAGCAGGTTGCCCACCAGCGCGGTCAGTTGATCCACGGACTCCTCGACGGTGGCCAGCAGCTCGGCGGTGTCCTCGGGGGAGAAGCCCACATCGTCGCTGCGCAGACTGGACACCGCGGCCTTGGCGCCGGCCAGCGGGGTGCGCAGATCGTGGCTGACCGCCGACAGCAACGAGCGACGCAGCTCGTCGGCCCGGGCGATCGCCTCGGCCCGGCCGGCTTCCTCCGTCAACTCGCGCTGCCGCACCAGCCCGGCTGCCTGCGCAGCCACTGCGGCCAGGACCCGGCGATCACGGGCCGGCAGTTGTCGTCCGGACAGCAGCAGCCAGAATTCGTCATCGCCGACCTCGATCGCAGTATCTGCCGATTCCGGTTCAGTACAAGGGTTTACACCCACTGTCGCCACTACATCGGCGTTACCGCGCACCAGGCTGACCGCCCGTTGGGAGTAGGTTTCACGGACCCGTTCCAGCAGGCCGGGCAGATCGGCGCCGCGCAGCACCGAACCGGCGAACAGGGTCAGCAGTTCGGCCTCCCGGGAGGCTCGGCGGGCCTCGCGCGCCCGGCTGGCGGCGCCGTCGACCAGGGCGGCCACCGCCACCGCCACCGCCAACAGAACCACGATGGTGATGGCGCTGTCCGGTTCGGCGATGGTGAACGTATGTCGCGGGGTCACCAGGAAGTAGTTGAGCAGCAATCCCGACAGGACGGCCGAGAGGGCGGCCGGTGCCACACCGCCGAGCAGTGCGACCACCAGCACTCCGATGAAGAACAGCGCGCTCTCGCCGCCGATGCCGAGGAACGGGTCGAGCAGCAGCACCGTCAGGGCGCAGATGGCCGAGGGCACCACGGCGGCGGCCACCCAGGACAGCCGGTGGCGCACGGTCGGTGTCACAAGTTCACGGCGCGATCCGGAGCGGGCCTGGTCGTGGGTCACCATGTGGACGTCGATCCGGCCGGACTGCTGGACCACGGCCGCGCCGATGCCTTCGTCGAACACCCTGGCCCAGCGGGAGCGCCGCGATGTGCCGAGTACCAATTGGGTGGCGTTCATCTGGCGCGCGAAATCCAGGAGCGCGCCGGGAATTCCACCGGCACTGTCGCCCACCACGGTGTGCAGGGTGCCGCCCAGGCTGGCGGCCAGTTCGCGGATGCGGCCCATCTGCGGGGCCGCGACACCCGAGAGCCCGTCGCCGCGGACCACGTGCACGATCATCAGTTCGGCACTGGACTTCTGCGCAATGCGGGAGGCGCGGCGTACCAGCGTCTCGGATTCGGCGCCGCCGGTGACCGCCACGACAACACGTTCGCGGGCCTCCCAGGTGGTGGTGATCTTGTTGTCGGCCCGGTACTTCACCAGCGCTGCGTCCACCTGGTCGGCCAGCCAGAGCAGCGCCAGTTCGCGCAGTGCGGTCAGGTTGCCGCGCCGGAAGTAGTTCGACAGCGCGGCGTCCACCTTCTCCGGTGCGTACACATTTCCGTGGGACAGTCGGCGCCGCAACGCTTCCGGTGTGATGTCCACCAGCTCGAGCTGGGCCGCCCGACGGACCACCTCGTCGGGCACGGTCTCACGCTGCTCGACGCCGGTGATCTGGGCGACGACATCGTTGAGGCTCTCCAGATGTTGCACGTTGACCGTGGAGATCACCGAGATGCCGGCGTCGAGCAGCTCTTCGACGTCCTGCCATCGTTTGGGATTGCGGCTGCCCGGCGTGTTGGTGTGCGCCAGTTCGTCGACCAGGACCACCTGCGGCCGGCGTGCGAGTACCGCGGGGACGTCGAGTTCGGCGAACTCGACACCGCGGTAGGGCACCAGCCGGGGCGGCACGATCTCGATGCCGGCGAGCTGTTCGGCCGTCTTGGCCCGGCCGTGCGTCTCCACCACCGCGGCGACCAGATCCGTGCCGCGTTCGAGCCGGCGATGCGCCTCGCCCAGCATGGCGAACGTCTTACCGACGCCGGGCGCGGCACCCAGGTAGATCCGCAGCTCACCGCGTTTGCGCGGATCACCCACCTCGGTGTCGTTCGCCGCGGAGATGTCCGGTGGCGCTTGACCACCGGAGGTCACCCGCGGCGGCTGAACGGAGTCCACCGGTCCATCATTCACCCGCTCACGGCTTCAGTGGATACGTCTGGTCGAGGGCCAGGTTCAGCTCGACCACGTTGACGGTCGGTTCGCCCAGGAATCCCAGTGCGCGGCCGGTGGTGTGCTGGGCCAGCAGGGCACCGATCTGGTCGACGGTGGTCCCGCGAACCCGGGCGATCCGCGCGACCTGCAGGTCGGCGTATGCCGGTGAAATGTGCGGATCCAGACCGCTGCCGCTGGCGGTGACGGCATCCGCGGGTACCGCGGGCTGGGTGTCGGTGGCACCGCGCACCGGCACGATCAACCCGGTCGCGTAGTCCGCACCCGGCTGCGCGCACTCGATGTTCACACCCTGATAGCTGTCGACGAAGGGCCGAGCGGTGGTGGCGCAGGGTTCGTTGACGCTGACGACCCGGCTGGGGTGGGGCACGGTGCCGTCGGCGTTCCGCGGGCCGAACACCGCGAGCACTGCGCCCACCCCGTTGCCCGTGCAGAATGGCCGCGCACCGTTGACGCCGTCGAGCGCCGCGACGGTCGCGCTGCGGCTGCAGACCTGGGTCAACAGGCTGGGCTTCCCGTCGGTGTCGATCATGCTCTCCGGCCCCAGGTTCGACGCACCGCTGCCCAGCGGATCGTAGTCGCCGGCCGAGGGTCGGCTCTGGAAGTACTGCGCGAGGGGCCGGCCGTCGGCATCGGTGAACGATTGGCCGATCAGGCTGCTGCCCATGGCTTTTCCGTCTATCCGCAGGATCGATCCGTCGGCGTTGGTCTTCAGGCCGGGTATCTGGGCGAGCAGCCAGATCGCTAGCGGGTAGGTCAGCCCGAGCAGGACGGTCAGGACGGCGAGCGCCCGCAGGGCGGCCCAGTGCTGGCGGATGATGCTGGACAGGTTCATTTCTCAGGCCATTCCGGGAAGCAGTGCGACCATCAGGTCGATCAGTTTGATGCCGATGAACGGGGCGATGATGCCGCCCAGTCCGTATACGCAGAGGTTGCGGGACAACAGCTTCGACGCGCTGGCCGGTGTATACCGCACACCGCGCAGCGACAGCGGGATCAGCGCCACGATGATGGCGGCGTTGAAGATCACCGCCGACAGGATGGCCGACTGTGGGCTGTGCAGCCGCATCACGTTGAGCACATCCAGGCCGGGGAACAGCGTGACGAACAGTGCCGGGATGATCGCGAAGTACTTGGCGATGTCATTGGCGATGGAGAAGGTGGTCAACGCGCCACGAGTGATCAGTAGCTGCTTGCCGATCCCGACGATCTCGATCAGCTTGGTCGGGTCGGAGTCGAGGTCGACCATATTGCCGGCCTCCTTGGCCGCCGACGTGCCGGTGTTCATCGCGACGCCGACATCGGCCTGTGCCAGCGCCGGGGCGTCGTTGGTGCCGTCGCCGGTCATCGCGACCAGCTTGCCACCGGCCTGCTCCTTGCGGATCAGCGCGAGCTTGTCCTCGGGGGTGGCCTCGGCCAGAAAATCATCGACACCGGCCTCATCGGCAATTGCCTTGGCGGTCAAGGGGTTATCGCCGGTGATCATGACGGTGCGGATGCCCATCCGGCGCATCTCGTCGAACCGTGCCCGCATGCCCTCTTTGACCACATCCTTGAGGTGGATCACGCCCAGCAGTTCGGCGGCGCCGTCGACCGCGCTGGCGACCACCAGTGGTGTCCCGCCGGCGGCGGAGATCCCGTCGACCAGCTGGCCCAGTTCGGCCGGCACTCGCCCGCCCTGCGCACGGACCCATTCGGCGACGCTGCTGGCCGCGCCCTTGCGCAGCTGGTGGCCGTCGGCCAGATCGACACCCGACATCCGGGTGGTGGCGGAGAACTCGACCCAGTGTGCGTTGGCCAGCTCACCGGGTGTGCGGGCGCGCAGCCCGTGATTGTCCTTGGCGAACACCACGATCGAGCGACCCTCGGGTGTCTCATCGGACAGGCTGGACAACTGCGCGGCACCAGCCAATTGCTCGATACTCACCCCGGCCAGCGGGATGAAATCGGATGCCTGCCGGTTGCCCAGCGTGATGGTGCCGGTCTTGTCCAGCAGCAGGGTATTGACGTCACCGGCGGCTTCGACGGCGCGGCCCGACATGGCCAGGACGTTGCGCTGTACCAGTCGGTCCATCCCGGCGATGCCGATGGCGCTGAGCAGCGCACCGATGGTGGTGGGGATCAGGCATACCAGCAGGGCCACCAGGACGATGCCGCTGATTCCGTCGCCGGTCAGCGAAAGCGATTCAGGTACACCGGGATTGTTGGCCTTGGAGTAGATGGCCAGCGGCTGCAGCGTGGCCACGGCGAACACGAAGATGATGCTCAACGCCGCCAGCAGGATGTTCAGCGCGATCTCGTTGGGGGTCTTCTGCCGATTGGCGCCCTCCACCAGTGCGATCATCCGGTCGACGAAACTCTCGCCGGGTTTCTGGGTGATCTGCACGGTGATGCGGTCCGACAGCACGGTGGTGCCGCCGGTGACGGCCGACCGGTCGCCGCCGGATTCCCGGACCACCGGCGCGGACTCGCCGGTGATGGCCGATTCGTCGACGGCGGCAATACCGTCCACCACGTCGCCGTCGCCGGGAATGACCTCGCCGGCCTCGACCACCACGATGTCGCCCTGCGCCAGCAGCGGGGCGGCCACCACATCCTCGGTGCCGGGGCGGCCAGGTGCCCACCCGGTGAGTCGGCGGGCCATGGTGTCGGCCTTGGTCTTTCGCAGCGACTCGGCCTGCGCCTTGCCCCGGCCCTCGGCCACGGCCTCGGCGAGGTTGGCGAACAGCACGGTGAGCCACAGCCACACCACGATCAGCCAGGCGAACCAGCTGGGCCGCAATACCGCGAGCAGGGTGGACCACACCGCGCCGATCTCGACGATGAACATCACCGGATTGCGCCACAGGGTGCGCGGATCGAGTTTGCGCAGCGCGTCGGGGAGCGAGGTCCAGAGGAACGTGGGGTCGAACAGGCCGGCCTTTGTCCGGTGCTGGGTGGGGCTCCGTGTTGGAAGTGCTTCGGTAACAGTCATTGTCAGTGGATTCCCTCGGCGAGTGGGCCCAGCGCGAGCATGGGCAGGAAGGTCAACGCGACCAGGATCAGGGTCACTCCGGCAACCATCCCGACGAACTGCGGTCGATGGGTCGGTAGCGTGCCGATCGATTCCGGGGTACGGCCCTGGGCGGCAAGAGATCCCGCCAGCGCGAGCACCAGGATGATGGGCACGAACCGGCCCAGCACCATCGCGAGGCCCAGTGCGGTGTTGTACCAGGTGGTGTTGACCGACAGCCCGGCGAACGCCGAGCCGTTGTTGTTGGCGGCCGAGGTGAAGGCGTAGAGCACCTCGGACAGCCCGTGCGGCCCGGTGTTGAGCATGCCGGCCCGTTGACCGGGCAGCGCCATGGCCACCGCGGTTCCGGTCAACGCGATCAACGGGGTGGCCAGGAAATAGCCAGCGGCGAACTTGATCTCGCGGGGCGTGATCTTCTTGCCCAGATATTCCGGTGTGCGTCCGACCATCAGCCCGGCCACGAACACGGTGATGACGGCCAGGATCAACATGCCGTACAAACCGGAACCCGCTCCGCCCGGCGCGATCTCACCGAGCTGCATGTTGAACATGGTCATCATGCCGCCCAGGCTGGTGTAGGAATCGTGGAACGAGTCCACCGCGCCCGTGGACGTCAACGTGGTGGCGCCGGCGAAGATGGCCGAATCCGCGACGCCGAAACGCTGTTCGACACCTTCAGTGGCCGCGCCGACGGCCGTCGGGACCGTGCCATGGGCCTGCAACTGGAACCGCAGCACCAACGTGACGCTCAGGATCGCCAGCACGGCCATTACCGCGGCGATGGCCCGGCCCTGTTTCGGGCTGTCGACCATCCGGCCGAACGTGCGCGGCAGCGAGAAGGCGATCAGCAGCAGCAGGAAGATCTCGACCCAGTTGGTCCACGCCGTCGGGTTCTCGAAAGGGTGCGCCGAATTGGCGTTGAAGAAGCCACCGCCGTTGGTGCCCAGTTCCTTGATGGCCTCCTGGCTGGCGACCGGGCCGCCGGTGATGGTCTGCTGCGCACCGGCCAGGGTGCTCACCACCTGGTCGTGCAGGTGGAAGTTCTGGATCACGCCGCCAGTGACCAACACGACGGCCGCCACGGTTGCGATGGGCAGCAGGATGCGGATGCTGCCGCGCACCAGGTCGACCCAGAAGTTCCCGAGGTCGCCGGTATCGCGCCGCGCGAAGCCCCGGACCAAGGCGACCGCCACGGCCATGCCCACTGCGGCCGAGACGAAGTTCTGTACGGCCAACCCGGCCATCTGGACCAGATGACCCTGCGTGGTCTCGCCCGAATAGGCCTGCCAGTTGGTGTTGGTGACGAAGCTGATTGCGGTGTTCCAGGCCAGGTCGGGTGTCATGGCGGTGGCGGGATCGTTGAGGTGCAACGGCAGGCGGCCCTGCACCAGTTGGAAGAAGAACAGACCCAGGACACTGACCGCGGAGAACGCCAGCACGCTGCGGGCGTAGGCGCCCCAGTTCTGCTCGGCGCGCGGATCGGCGCCGATGACGCGGTAGATCGCCCGCTCGACGCGGGAATCGCGGGCGCTGGTGTAGACGCGGAACATGTAGTCACCGAGCGGGACGTGCACCGCGATCAGGGCGACGATCAGCGACGCCAGGAAGCAGATCCCGGCGGTGGTGGAGGTCATCTAGAACCTCTCTGGAAACAGCAGGGCGGCAACGAGAAACAGCGCCACGGCGATAGCGAGTACCAGGCCGATGGAGTTGGTGGGGCTCACCGCTCGACCATGCGCTGCAGGTAGCCCAGCAGCGCGAAGACCGCCAGGGTGAAGAAGACGAACGCCAGAACTGTCATGGCTCGACGCTATGACCGCCGCAGTGGGCCGGCCGCTTCCTTGACGGTTTCTTTACGCCGACGGCGCTGTCCCTTACGGCTTTCCCTCGTGATCTGGACCTCGCTCTGAGCGCAGAACAGATGGCCCGGAAAGCAACGATCCCGCCGGACCGGAGCCGGGCGGGATCATTGCGATCGTATTGGGTTCGTCAGATAGGGGTATTCACCGGTGCATCGCCGGGCGCCGGTGCCGGCGGGGGTACCTGGACATTGTCGGCCGGCACGATGACCGGTCCGTCCGGCGGCGGCGGGAGCTCACCGTCGGCGGGCGGCGGGGGCATGGTGGCCAGATCGGCGGCCACCACGGCGGCCTGATCGCCCATCGGCGGGGCGTCCAGCGGAAGCGGCGGGGCCGGATCGGCCGGCGGCGGGGGTGCAATGTCGGCGACATTGATGATGGCCGGGGCGTTCGGATCCACGGGGGCGTTGGGATCGATGGGTGCCATCGGATCGATCGGGGCGTCGGGCGCCGCGACATCCATCGGCAGATACATATGGTGGGTGAACTGAGGCTGGTAGGCACCGCCACCGCCGACCCGGACGCCACCGCCGCGCTCACCGCTGGAAACCGGGGTGCCGTCGGGCAGCGTGACGGCCGTGTGGCCGCCGTTCCAACCGATCACCAGGGCGTTGGGCGCGGTGCCGTACTTGAAGCCGCGAGCCAGCAGAGCGGCCTCTTCATTGCCCGTGTGGAAGCGATCTCCGAAGGTCGGACGTCCGGTGGCGGTGTTGGCAACCCACGAGGCCAGTCCTGAGCAGTCGGTGCCTGCAGGCGAATCGCCGCCGGGGATGTAGGGGGTTCCTGAGACCTGATTGATGAGTCCCATCAGGGTGACAAGAGCGAACATAATGAAGCACGGTAAACACACATTTCGGGGTTCGCCAATTCTGTGAACTGGGTCACCATGTCCTGAATGGACCCTCGTTGACAGCTCATAATAATGGCTAAAAATCGCCCTGAACAGCCATTTTAAGAAATATCACGCAAACCATAAGAGAAAAGTAAGACCAGTTCAGAATGGCGCGTGCGAATAGATTCCGAAGTTTGTGAGATCTATCCGTGTTGCTTCTGTTGCTGTTGTTACCCGTTCGTGATCGACGAGAGAATGGTCTGTGATCGCGAAGGCAGTGTGGGGCGCTGCTGGGCCCGCCGGGACCGTCGCGGCGAGGGTGAGTCCATGAACCGCGCGGCGTGGCACTGGCACTAACGTCATGGGCGTGTAGCGACTCCCGGGCTCGGGACCTACGCGCCCCTATAGCCCAATTGGCAGAGGCAGCGGACTTAAAATCTTCTGAACTGGGCGTTTGTTGCGTTTGCTGGCCGCGGTCGTGGCCGGAAGAGTCGTCTCCAACTGGGGTTACGGCGTTGGTTGCCTTGGCGGGTGTAGGGGCCGAACGAAAGTGCTGCGGTATCTACTGCGGTATCGCATTAAGCCGATTGAACCGCTCGGCTGGAGGATTCTTCGGACTCCGCGGGCAGGAATTGTGAATACTTTTCCCGGAGGTATGCCAGGCCGGAATCGTGGGACGTCTCGTACTCCAGCGAGTTCTGTACGAACTTGAGCCGGTGTTCGGCGTCGGAGATCAACTCGCTCCACTGTTTCACGACTATCCGGTAAGGGGTTTCCTGCACGACGCCGAACGGCAGATGCATCTGCCGCCTCTGTTCGTCGACTGTGCGGGTTGTCTCGTTGCCCACAAGCCAGAAGTCCCATTTCACGTTCGGCTGCGCGAATGACTCGTCGTTGACGATGGCACTGGCGTAGGAGCGCAGCTGACTTACGTCGTCGTCATCGAGCTTGTGCTTCGGACGCTTTAGCTCGACCACGAGGTGCTCGAAGGAGTCGGCGTTGGTCTGCAACCGGCGCCCGAGCACCAGGTCCGGAATCGCATCGGAGCCGTCCTCCAACCGCACCTCCTTGAGGTCGGCTAGCTCGACCTCCGTCCCCAGCTTCCTAAGGAACTTCTTGAGCACTTTTGTCAGGCGTTCATCGTCACCGGTGAGGCTCCACTCCTCACCGAAGATCCAAGTCTCGTGCGCGAGGATACGGTGGAGCTGCCGGCGCTCTAGAAGCCGTCGCTTGATCTGTCGGTCGAACAGGATGGTGCTCAACCCGCTGAGGAAGTCCATGCGGGTACCGATTGCCCGGCCCGTCTGGATCAGCTGCGTGAGGGTGGTGTGTTTCAGCAGCTGCGCGAGTTCGTCGACCCGTGACTTCGGGAGCCGCGCCAGATCGGACAGTATCGGCAGGAGTGCTTCGGGGTCGGTCTCGAAAGTCTCTTTGAGGAGCCGCAACGCCATTGCCTTCGGCCCGCCGCTCTTGCTCTCGTCGATGGTTCGGGAGGCCGCGAGGGCCACGACCTTGAACGCGTCCCGGGTCGCCTCTTCGACGGGCGTCTTCGGTTCGTCCTTGTAGGGCCATACACCTTCGTCGTTCCACCGCTTGACCGTTGCGGCTTCCCGGAGTCGTTGCCGCTCAGCGAGATGGTCGCGCAACGCGTCACGGCCCGCTGCGATCAGACGCCCCCGCGGTGTGTCGGTGTCGTCTTCCAACCCGACCGGGTCGTCGCTGACGAATCCCTTCCACGTCAGGTAGGCAGTGAATTCCGAGCCGGGTGACTGGATTCTGGCTTCTACCTCGTCAAGGACGCGAGCGTCCGCATCGCAGAGGAAGATGGACCGCCGCACGTTCTGCAGGTTCCACTCGATCACCGTAAGGGTGGCTTCGCCCTTCCAGCGATCTGCGTCGATCAACGGGATGTCTTGACGATGAATCTCGACCGACGCTGGGTCTATATCCTCGCCGAGGAAACGGATGTGAAAGTCCTTGTAGCGCTCAAGGTTCAGTGCAAACTCGGTCAAAATTGCCTGCCGGAGGTCGTCAGGAGCGCCAAAACTAGCCACTGCTGCCGGAGCCAGCTGATGGATGGTGACAATCGTCCCGGAATCGGTGACATCGGCTTCCACGTCGAACGCTTCGATGTCGAAGGTGTCGAGCGACGATCTGTTGCCGGTCACCTGCACAACGCCGAGGCCGCCCCTCACTCGCTCCGAAGTAGAAACCCAGCGAACCACGTTACCCAGCGCGAACGCTGCGTACCGGCCACGGCCATGGCGACCATGTACGACGCGCTCCCCGCTCTTGCTTCGAGTACCTGCCATGAGCTTCCAGCTGTCGCCGACGCGGGAGAACGCGTGCTCGGCCTTCTCCCGGTTCATGCCGTGGCCGTCGTCGGTCACGGCGATCTGCTCAACCCCGCCGAGCTCGTTGTATTCGCACGTCACCGAGACCTTGTGCGCGTCTTCGTCGAAGGCGTTCCAGATGAGTTCAGTCAGCCCGGCGGAGGGTTTTTTGACGTACCCCTCCAGGATGGACTGACCTGCCTGGACTTTGACCGTGGTCATGTACGCATAGTTTCACGCAGGTACGACGGCGACGTGGTGGTTGCAGCAAAGCCCCACGTCATTGGGTCGGCCCACCCTGCCAGTAGTCCACCGCGGCGTCTGACTCGTACAGAGCCGTAGTGTCCGTTCCGGCCCGCGCAAGTACCGATACTGGCCTTGGAGTATGGAGGACGCACTCCGACGAGTGAACGCTGACGAGCCGCAATTGGGAAAGTCGCCGTGACGAAACCGGTCAGGGAACTTCGGTGTCGGTTCACGGACAATCAAGTCGATTCACTGGTCCTGCTGATTGCGGTTGGGCCATCTCCCGATATCGCTGGAATAGAACGCGCTGCCGACGCAGCTCCGAGTGGTCCGCGGGATCAAGCCCAAACAGGCTATCGACGGCGCGATCGAGAGAATCATGCGCTGCGATCACTTCCCCTGGGATTGCAGCCGGGGTATACAGATCCGCCAGCGATAATTCTGGCCGCAATTCGCGTGCGGCGAGCACTTCGGCACCGGCCCGGATGACGCGGTCACGTTCCTTTGCCCCCGTGTCCGGCAACGGGAACGTATTCCACGACAGCAACTTATTGAAGCGCAAGTCTGACTTTATCCGTCCCCCTACGGTTTTCTGCCACGTAATGAACATGGTCGACGAGATGATCGCGAAGACGAACCCATCCGGATCGGGCGACAGAAAGTTCGCGTCGCTGCAAATCACATCTGCGGCGTAGTGGTTGCTGAGGAAGTAGGGCCGCGTCTCGCTCACGTGTCTCGGGATGCACAGATAGGCAACCTTCGGTTGTGCAATTTGACGGAAAAGATGCGGGGTCGAGGCGGCGTCTCTGGTTGATGCAGCTGTACTGCTCGCCCGGAACTCTCGGACGCCTTCCACTCTGGCGTTGAGCACCGGGCTGCGCGATATGTCCCCCGGATGCGCATCGACCAACCACAGGCAGTAGCGAACGCTGTTGTGAAGCAGTTCGCGAGCGCCGACGAACCTGCGGAGGTACTGCTTCGCGACCGGGTCCGCGGCTACGGTCTCGTAGTCTTCTCGTTCAACGATCAGACACCCCCCATCGGTGGGCTTGTTGCCATAGGCGACTTCTCCCAGTTGAGGATTGATCGGCCGCGTCGCGGAATGCACGATCACGGTAGGACCGTCGGTCAGGTAGGGCGTGATGTTGCTGACACCGACAACCTCCGAAGGGGCCGAATCGGGTGTGTCGTAGGCAAATAGGCGCGGCTTGAAGTCACCCTTTCCGAAGCCAACAATCACGCAGTGAACCGCCGCGCCGCCAGTAGCCTCTGTGGTCCAGCGGAACGTTCGATGTGCGAAAGAAACCCGCCATCCCTCTTCGAATATCGGTCCGAACAAGGGCGCTACCACCTCGCCCTGAGTGATGGAATTAGTGGTCACAAACCCCCATCGCCCAGACTTCTCTCGAAAATAGCCGAGTGCTTTCGCGTGCCACCCAGTGACGAAGTCGAGTGTGCCGTGATACCTATCGCCCCACACATGCTGGAGGTCGGCGGTCTGTTCGGCGGATCGCAGTGAGATGCCGAGGAAAGGCGGGTTGCCGAGGATCACAACGTGCTCTGACGGGGGTACAACCGAGGTCCAATCGGTGTGTAACGCGTTGCCATGGACGATAGTCGGTGCGATGGCTATCGGCAGACGGTCCGGAGCCTCGCCAAACTCTTCGGCCATCTGTTGATTGGCTAGGTGATCAACGAGCAGCATCGCGGTCTCGGCGATACGGGCCGGCCACTCCTCGATCTCGATTCCGAAGAAGTGGTCGAGCGTGATTTTGATGTTCGCGGTGACGTCGAGCGAGAGCTGGGCGCGCTCGACCTTCTTACCCGCGGCGATTGCCTCCATGTCGAGGTCGCGGCGACGTTTGAGGAGGTCCAGCTCAAGAGCACGTAGTTCCCGATAGGCGACGATGAGGAAGTTGCCGCACCCGCATGCAGGGTCGAGGAAGCGAAGCTGCCCAAGTTCATTGTGCAACTTACTGAGTTGGCCCTTGTCGTTCCACGCCCGGTCGAGTCGATCGCGGTAATCGTCAAGGAACAGGGGTTGGATCGTTTTGAGGATATTCTCCTCGGTGGTGTAGTGCTCACCACCGTGACGCCTCGCCTCTCTACTTTTTACCGTCTGGAACATGGAGCCGAAGACCGCCGGGGAGATCACCGACCAGTTGAAACTGCACGCCTCCAGCAGCGCACCGCGAAACTCCGCTGGCAACGGCGGTAACCGCAGTGGGTCCTCGAACAGCCCGCCGTTGATGTAGCGGAAGAAGCTGAGCGGGCCGCCCGCCTCCACATTCCGGCGATCGACCGGGGTGTTGAGCACCTCGAACAGTTCGACCAGATCGGTATGGAGAGTCTCCGCGCTGGTGTGGTTGCGGAGGTGATTCTCGAACAGTGCTGGCGGCTTCCACATATCCGCGTCGTCTCCGAAGAGCAGGAACAGCAGTCGCGCGAGTAGCAGGGTGGCGTCGTGTTCGCCGACGCCGGCGGATTCGAGGTGGGTGTACAGCGTGCCCATGAGGCGCGCGGCCGCGACGGACGCCGTCTCGGCTTCTCGATCAAACGCATCACGCATCCGATCCAGCAGCGTGACGAGCGGGAGATCTTCGTCGAAGTCCAGCTCGATCGCTTGCAGACGATCAGAGAGATGAGTGGTTCGGTCACCGTTGTGATATTGATGCACAACGAGTTTCGAGTTGGTAGACCCGAGTTGCTTCCGGCGCGGCCATCGCCATTCCTGCCGGTGCTCATCGGTGAAGATAACGAGCCGCTCCAGGTTGTCCTTGCCTACAAGGACGTCGATCTGCCGCTGCACGGGGCGCGGTGGCAACACCGGGCAGTGCCAGATGCGCAGGCCCTTGTACCCAGCCACCTGATTGAGGGTGTAGTCGGCTCCGTCGACCTCGAGTGTCAGCGCCGGCCGGTCGGGGTTGTCCCAACCGAGTTCGTCGATGAATAGAGTGCGGAACTCATGCGCGTCGACGAGGTCGAGGAGCCGGTTGTCAGTCATTCTGAAATTCCCATGCTGGAGACGATCCGGATCGGGTCCTTGCCACTGCGGGCGGTGACGGTGAGATCCCCGTCTCGATGTAGTGCGGCGACAAGCGTGGCGAGTTCGTCGTTGCTCGCCTGATTGCGGACGGCCCGACGGAGCCGGTTCTCGGCGTCTTTGGTGAGTGGATGCTGATACAGGTCGTCGAGAGCCGCCGAGGTGTCAGCATTGTGGTTGTGCAGCGTGGCGCCCAAGCGGTTCCAGAGGGTTCGACGGACACCCCTGAGCCGGCCAGCGGCGAGGGTCGGCGTGGCCAGTGGGCCGCGAACCAGGGTCTCAATCAGCTTGTCGTGGTCCCCAGCCGGCTCCAGACCGGGTTCTTCAGGAACCGCTTCGAAGGTCTTGAGCACCTCGTGGCCGGTGAGTAGCGATGTGGTGCCGTCCGAGGTGGCGCGTCCGAACCCATCTACACCGGAGTCGGTACGGACGTAGCACACCACCCCAGTGTCGTTGTCGGTCATACGCTTTCGGCGTGTAGCCGAGATCATGTCAGGCAGACCTGCGATCTTCGCTGCGAGGTCCGGGTCGTCATCGGTTGCCTGTGTCCAGTGCTGGTAGGCGAGGCTCGACGCGTCGACGTCGTCTCCGGAATCGTTGTCGTCAAGGTTCCCGTTGTATAGGTCCGTGATGGTTTGGGTCTCGCCGGCGGAGCCGAAGAACAGCTCGTCGGAGCCGAAGGCCTCGGCGTTGGCGTGTAGGCGGGCGCTGATGCGGCGCCGCAGGTCGATCACGTTGTCCACCGACTCGTGGAAGAAGGAATACAGCAGGACTGTGTCAGCTTGTTGCCCGACACGGTCGACACGGCCAGCGCGCTGGATGAGTCGGATGATGGCCCACGGCAAGTCGTAGTTGACGACGATGTGCGCGTCCTGCAGGTTCTGCCCCTCGCTGAGTACGTCGGTGGCGATGAGGACTCGCAGCTCCTCGTCGGGAGTGACGTCGGGTTCGTGGCCGGGCAGGGTGTTCGAGTGCGGGGAGAACCGCTGCGCGAGGCGGGTCGGGTTCTCGCTGTCTCCTGTGGCGACGCCGACCTTGTCGGTTCCCGCAGCTTTCAGCGCAGCCCCAATGTACTCAGCGGTGTCCTTGTACTCGGTGAACACCAGAACCTTCTCGTCCGGGTGGTCGGACTGAAGCAGGTGGATGAGGGCGTCCAGCTTGGAGTCGGTCTCCGGCTTCCAGTCGCCGTAGAGGGTGAGCAGCCCCCGCAGCGCCGTCGTGTCCTCGAGCAGAGCGACCCGCAGCGCGGGGGTGAACAGCTCTGGGCGGATCCAGGTGAGGCCGGCGGGGTTGGTCTCCTGCAGCTGCGTGTAGCGGGCGTCCGCGGTGGCCGCCGTATCTTCGTCGTCCTCATTGTTCGGGTCGGTGTCCTCACCGAACTGGTTCTCGGTGATCGTCCCGGCGGGGATCGCCAACCCGTTGTCGATCGCGTACAAGAACAGCTCGTTGCGGGCGACGTGCCGTTTCAGCGACAAGGTGAACGAGTGTCCGCAGGATGAGAGTCGCTTGTAGAAGGTCGTGCGGACGAACCCGGCGACGTGCCCCCGACCGCGGGCCAGGTTGTCGATGAATTCTTGCTCGGTCTCGGTTGGCGCCGCAGTGTCTGAGAGGTAGTTGCCGAGCTCGTAGCGGGGCAGGCGCAACGCTGTGATGGTGTCCAGGGTGACGTCGCCGGCCATGAGTGCCGCGGGATCGTCTTTGCCGAAGGAATGGTCTACGGGTTTCGGGATGCGTTGCGGGAAGCGGAATCTGCTGCCGTCGGCGAATTCGAGGTACTGGCCTTCGGCGTCGGTCTGCGCGAAGTTGTTCTTGATGAAGGTGCGGGTCCGACGCACCAGGTGCTCGCTCATAAGACGCTTCCAGTCGTCTGGATCCTCGGACCGCCGGAAAGCCGCCATCGTGGTTGTCTTCCCATCAACCTTGTCGACGAGCTGAGGATCGGCAGCGATCGCATTGACCGGGGCAATGCCTAAGTCATCGTCGTCGTCGATGTAGAGGCCGAGCTGGTTAGCCACGTCCTGGAACCGGATGTTGTACGGGGTGGCCGTCAGCAGCAGGGCTTTGCTGTCGTTCGCGTCGATGTAATTCCGGATCGCCTGGTAGTCGCGGCGGGCGTCGTTGCGCAACGTATGGGATTCGTCGACGACCACCAGCTGGTATCGGCGCAGCGTGGGCAGCACCGCGTGGGCCATTGAATACGGAACCACGCAGCCGTGTAGGTCGTAGGCCTCGAAGTGCTCTTTCCACATCTTCACGAGATTCTTCGGGCATACCACCAGTGGCATGTAGCCGTGCTCATCGCGCAACATCAGCGCGACCGCGATCGCCGTCAGCGTCTTGCCGAGCCCGACCACGTCTCCGAGCATGGTCCCGCTGCGTGTCATGATCCGTCGCGCCAGAGTTTGCACCGCGGTGGCCTGATACCCCAGCAGCTGCTCGCGGATACCACTCGGCACCGAGTACTCGGCCAAGCCTTCGCGGACGTCGCGGGACAGGTCGTAGCAGACCTTCAGGAACACCTCGTAGGGCCTGCGCGGGTCCCGTCGCGCCCAGGACTCGTCGAGCAGGTCGAGTAGGTCAGCGGTGATCGGGCGGCTGAACTTGTCGTCCCACCTGTCGGTGAACCACTCCGCGAGATCCTTCGCCGCTGTCGTGTCGAGGACGTCGACGTTCAGCTCGAAGTTCACGGTGAGACCGGGGCGGGTGAGGTTCGAGGAGCCGACGAAACCGGTGATCGGGTTGTTGAGATCCTCGCGGTGGCAGATGTACGTCTTGCCGTGCAGTGGGCGGCGTGTGTGCACCTTGATCTCGATCGCGCCGGACCCCAAGAGGTCGCGCAGCGACTGCAGAACTACCCGGTCCGCGGCGGTGGGCAACCCCCGCATCAGCTGAAGGCGGAGCTGTTCGATCAGGATCGCCTTACGCTCCCGCGCGGTATTCGCGTCCGCGTCGGATTTGTCGGTGCCTTCCAGGTCCGCTTGCAGTGCGTCGAGCGTCTCCTGCTGCACGCCGGCGGTGACCATGCCGATGAGGATCCGGACGATCGGTGGATCGCCCTCGCTCCAGCCCGCGGCCTTCTCTTTGACCAGCTGATCGAAGACGGCCCATCCGCGCAGATTGAAATAGCCGACGGCAACGTCCATCGTGTTCGACACTTGGAGCGTCTTCTCCAGGTGTGAGCCCAGGTCCAGCTTGATGTTGTCGAAGATCCGCGTCACCGCTTGCGCCCGCTTCCTGCCTTGAGGTCGGAGCCCTTATTACAGCACCGCGCCGACTGTCGCCTCGTTAACGACGGTCTGCACCGCAACTGTTCGCCGACAATCAGCCGGAGGGCGGAGCCTCTCGGGCTGAGACCGACGCGATTTCCCGGATGGCCGCCACACAGGGCGGTGCCTGCTCTCCGCTTTGTATCGTCTGCTTTCAGCGGGCTGCTTTGGCGCCGCTGATCCCATGGCGTTTCACCCGGCGGCGCTTCGCCGAGTCCCTGAACTCGAGATTCGCGAACGGGAGCGGAAGGTCAGGGTCGAGCGCGTTCTCCCTCGCCATCGGCGTCAACGCTGACATGAAGGTTTCCAGCATTCTGAGCTCGGCAGCCTTTACCTCGGTGCACTGCCCGAAGTGCACCCAGACCGTACTCAAATCGCTGATGCACTTGAGGGGCCACCCTCCGGCGTGCGGAGACCTCGCGCCGAGGCGTGTCCGGTAGAACTGGCTCACACGATTCCGCAGGGACGTGCCAGCCAGCCCAACGTAGATCACTGGTTCGTCTGATAGCCACATCGACTTGAGCCGGTCGGACAGCGCTTCTGGCGAGGGTCGCTGCCCATCTAGCGTCAACTCCTTGCGGGTCTCCAACAGCTGTTTGATCGCGGATGGGGCGATCTCCGCGTCGCCTGAAACCTGCCCGGCGGGGTCGCGGACTCTGGCCACCACGTAGACGCCTGGGTGCACGTTCGGCACGGCTGTCCGCCATTGAACAGCCCCGAGCCTTTGAACACCGGCGGCGGCGAACAGCGCGTCGACAGTCGATGCCACAATCGCACGGTATCGCGGTCCGCCTTTGCATTGGTCGTGCCCGTCGAACCGCGTTCCGCAGTTCTCTTGGCCCACGCTTTCGAAATGCAATCTGTGGCTGTGTTGCGAGCGTCGCCTGCGGCAGACGTCCGACGTTCTCGAGCCTCGCCATCCTCGCGGCACCGGGGCCCGATCGGCAGCCGTTCCCATTTTCGTCCGTCGACAAGTGGTCCGCTGTACCGGCGCAGGGGTCGTATTCATTCGGGGTGAATACGCCTTCACGCTGGTCGGCATGTAGCGCCGGGTATTGCTCTGTTCGCTTTTCACCTCTCCTGGACCAGCACGTGAGGTGCGTCCTTAATGCCTCCTGGGTTGGTCTGACCGGGTCGCGGGTTTGTTGCTTTGGTGGGCCACCAGCTGGCTTCGCGTAGGAGTGTGGCGATGGCGGGCACGGTGAGGGTGCGCACGAGGAAGGTGTCGAGCAGCAGCCCGAAGCCGATGATGAGGCCGGCTTGGATCATGATGGCGACTGAGCCGACCATGAGGCCGAACATGCTGGCGGCGAATATGAGGCCAGCGGAGGTGATGACGGCTCCGGTGTTTGCCACGGTGCGCAGGACGCCGACGCGGATGTTGGTTCCGGATTCTTCGCGGAGCCGTGAGACGAGCAGCATGTTGTAGTCGGCGCCGACGGCGACGAGGATGATGAACGCCAGCAGCGGTACGGGCCAGGCGATTTCGTGGCCCAGTCCCCATTGGAAGACTACGACGCCGATGCCGAGTGATGCGAGGTAGTTGAGCACGACGGTGCCTAGTAGGTAGAGCGGTGCTAGGAGTGCGCGCAGTAGTAGGACCAGGATGACGCCGACGATGATGATGGTGGCGATGGCTAGTTGTGCGAAGTCGGCCCAGAGGAGTCGTTGGATATCGGAGTTGACGGCGGGGAAGCCGGCTACGGACACGGTGGCGTCGGCGAGTGACGTGTTGGGTCGTGCGGTGTTGGCGGTGTCGGTGATGCGGCTGGCGAGGTCCATGGCTTCAACGCTGTATGGGTCGTGGCTGCTTTCGATCATGAACCGCGCTGTTTTGCCGTCCGGTGAGAGGAATTGTTCGGCGACGTCGGTGAATTGCCGGTTCTCGAATGCGTTGGCGGGCAGGTAGAAACCGCTCGAGGAGTCGGAGTCGGCCGCTGCGCGCGAGGAGTTCTGTAGTTGGGTGGCGATCTGGCTCATGCCGGACAGCATTTCGATGTTGCTGTCGGCGAGGGTGCGGACGCCGGTGGCGAGTGCTTGGGCGCCGGAGGCCAGCTGTCCGATTCCGTCCTGCAATCGGCGGAGATTTGTGGTCAGGTCGGCGGGGTCACCCAGGGCTCCGAATGCCTTGTCCAGTGAGGCGACTGCGTTCTGGACGTTGGCGAGGGTGCCACCAACGGTGGCATTGGTGGCGGGATCGTAGCGGTCCCCGAGGTCGGCGATTTGGTTGAAGAATCCGTTGTCGCGCAGAGTGACCAGGATCTGGACCTGGTTGCGGATTTGGGCGCATTGTGGGGTGGTGGCGCACCAGGGTGAGGTGTTGAGGGCGCCGACGAGTGGGTCGAGTTGAGTGATTGCGTTTTGGGCTTGGTTGGCCAGCGGTCGTAGTCCTGGGCCGGATTGGATGGCTTGGTCGACGGCGGGGGCAGTGGCGGAAAGTTGTTGCAGCAGCGGCCGGAATTGGTTGACCTGAGTTCCTGCGGATTGGGCTTGGGTGAGGATTCCGGCTAGTGGTGTGAAGGCGGTGCGCACGGTGCTGTCGAGTTGGGCGAGGCCGTCGGCGAGCTGGTCGGCGCCGTCGGTGAGTTTGGTGAGGTCGTCCTTGCGGGAGTTGCCCTCGGCGACGGCGCCGGCCATTTTGTCGCCGATCTGGCCGTTCTGCCAGGCCAGTTCTGCTTGGTCGAGGCGCTCTCCGGTGGGGCGGGTGACTCCGGAAACCTTGGTGACGCCGGGGATCTGGGAGACGCGGGAGGCCATCTCGTCAAGATCGGCCAGTCCTTTGCCGGTCCGCATGTCGGTCGGATTTTCCACGACGAGGAATTCGCTGATGACGACGTCTTTGCGGAAGTGGCGGTCCAGCAGGTGGTAGCCCAGGTTGCTGGCCGTGGTGTCTGGTTGGCCCTTGCGGTCGTCGTAGCTGATTTTGATGGTTGCTGCCGCTGCCGACAGGGCGAGCAAGATGACCAGGCTGACGATGAGTAGTGGCACGGGACGGCGGACCACGGCGACGGCGACGCTGTTCCAGTAGCGGCGGGTGCGATCGGGTTTGGGTTCACCGATGCCGCGTTTGGCGGCTAGCGACAGCACCGGTGGCAGCAGGGTTACGGTGGCCAGAAATCCGAACAGTACGGCGATGGCACACGCGGGGCCAAGGGCGGCGAAGACGCTGAGCCGCGCGAAGACCATGGCCAGGAACGCGAGTGCGACGGTGGCGGCGGAGGCGAGGATGACGCGCCCGATGCTGGCGGTGGCGTGGATGACGGCCTGATCGGCGGGTACTTGGGCGCGGCGCTGTTCGTGGTATCGGCTGATCAGAAATACGGTGTAGTCGGTTCCCGCGCCGAGCAGGATCGCAGTCATGAAGGCGACGGTGAACTGGGAGACGGGCATGCCCATCTCGCCGAGGGCGGACAGCACGCCGCGCCCGACTGCCAGGCTCAACCCGATTACTAGCAGCGGTAACAGCGCGGTGAACACCGACCGGTAGACGATCAGCAGGATCAGGGCGATCACGCCCGCGGTAGCGATTGAGATCAGCAGCAGGTCGTGCTCGGCGGATGCGATCATGTCGCTGAAGGTTGCCGGTGGTCCCGTCACTTGCACAGTCGTGGTCGAGCCGGTGAAGACCTCGGCGGCGATGTTGCGCACCGCGTTTACCGATTCGGCGGCCGTGGGGTCTCCGAGGGTGCCGGTGACACCTACGGGCAGGTACCAAGCTTTGCGGTCGGCGCTGACTGCCTGGGCTTCGGTAATCGGATCGGACAGTAGGTCCTGCACCAGCAGGACGTGGTTGCCTTCGCCCTGCAACCGGCGCACGAGTTCGCCGTAGCGCTGCCGTGCAGTCGGAGTCAAGCCATTGGGGTCTTCCATGGCGACGAACACCATGGTTTTTGAGCCTTCTTCGCCGAAAGCGGCGCTCATGCGGTCAACCGTCTGCAAGGACGGCGCATCGCGAGGGATGAGGTCCACCGACTGTTGGCGCACCACGGTTTCTAGCTGGGGGAACAGCAACGCGAGGACGACCGCGGCGCCTAGCCATACCCCGATGACCAGCGCTTTGTGTCGGAGGGTGAATCGGGCTAGCGCTGCCAACCGTTCGCTGTACTCGCGGGTTTCGGCCGGGTTGGGGGATCCGTTGTCCCGCTGGCCACGGCGCGTGGCCTGGCCTGGGGAATCTGCAGTGCCGTCGGTCACTGGGCCTCCACTAGTAGCGAATCGTAGCGATACTATCGGTATCGCTACGCTACCGCATGTAGTGCAAGTGGTGGCGGGGCCGTCGTCGCCAGGCCGCGCAAAGCGCGCGGCTGGCGAAGGGGCCGGCGACCGCTATCGAGTCGGGACCGGGCCGACGGTCGCAGTGGGCAGAGGAATGATCGAACACTCAGTGGGTTTCTGGAAGCCAGGGCTGACGCTGTAAGTCGACGACACTGGCCTTGGATGCCGTTCAGGGTCTTGCTGTTGCTGTTCTCGGACGTTGGTCGTCGGGCGCACGCACGGCCACATCGCGTAGCGGGGCCGCTAGCTCTAGGTTTGCGCTTCGGTTGTGGCCGACTGGCCCGTGTTCTGCAGCAGCACGTAATTGCCTAGGCTGCCCAGGAAACCTGCGCAGTGCTGAACGAGTTCATCTGTGGTGAATTCCAGTTCTCCGTCGAGTCGGCGGCGCAAGACTTCGAATAGCCCTCCCACGCCCAAGGTCGAAGCCAAATGGGCAACCCCCACGGCAGAGTCGGCGATGTCGAGGTGAAGTCTGGCTTCGCGCAAGACAAGGTCGGTGAAACCTGCCATTAGTTCGCTGCGTAGCTCTCGGAGCAGCGGCTCGGTTGCAGATTCCACGAACAGGATCCGACCCAGCCGCGGGTCGTTGTCGATCATGCCGACCAGCCTGCGGATTGGCGCGTACGCCAATACCTCCGGTGGCTCGCCGGCATCGGGGATCGCGTCGACTATCACCTCCTGGAAGGTGGCATAGAGCTGCTGGTAGACAGCCCGCAGGAGTGCGTCTCGGTCGGAGAAGTGCTGGTAGAAGTACCGTGACGTGACACCCGATTCAGCGCAGACGGCAGTCACAGTGGCGGCGGCAACGCCGCGCGTGCCGATCAACTCCGTTGCGGCCTCGATGAGACGGGTGCGCCGGTTCCGGTGACGCTCCTCGGCGGACATTCCGCTATACACCCGCGCCGAAACCACGTGGATAGCTTGCCATCTAATTCTGACAAGGCTTAGAGTCAGATTGACAGCGCGTCCTTGGCGAATGGGAGAACAACATGAGCGACGATTCGTCCACACGGCCCACCGCACGGGTCGTCCCGAAGCCCCGCCGTGTTCGATTCGATATGCCTGCTGGGACCAGTCGGCAGCACTTCGTTGATGGCGACTTGGTGATGAGCCACTTTGTGTCCACCTTGTCGGCCACGTTCCCCGAAGGCGAAGACTTCTTTATCCGGTCAGTCCGCGAGTACCGGGACCACATCAGCGACGCTGACCTCAAGGAGGCGGTCAAGGGGTTTATCGCACAAGAGGCCACCCACCGACACCAGCATCGGCTGCTCAACGATCGGCTTCAAGCAATGGGCTATCCCACCGAGGGGATCGATCGGCATGTCAAGAAGCTGGTTGGCCGACTTGAGAAGCGTTTTTCTCCCAAGATGCGCCTGGCTGTGACGGCCGCCCTCGAGCACTACACGGCGACATTCGCCGAGATCATTCTCACCAGCGACGAAGCTCAAGAACTGATCGGCGACACCGAAGTGCGGCCTATTCTGCTCTGGCACGCACTGGAAGAATGCGAGCATAAGGCCGTTGCTTTCGATGTCTACGAGACGGTCGGTGGAAGCGAACGCACCAGGGTCTGGGGGATGCGGATCGCCAGCCTCCTCTTGTTCAGCGAGTTGGTCATCCAGACCACCCGCTCTCTGGCTGGTGACCGTTCCGCCTACAACCCGGTGCGCTTGCTGCGCAGCCTTCGAGCCTTCCGTCATAACCCGCTATTCAGCCCAGCAGCAATTGCGCGCTTTCGCTCCTACACCCGCGCCGGATTTCATCCCGACGACTGGGACAGCGCAGAAATCCTCGAACGCTGGACCAAGGAACTCTTCGACGCCGATGGTGGCCAGCAAGTGCGTAGTGGCGTCTAGCTCGACCAGAGCCCGGCACAGTTCAAAGTCGGCCTTAACCGAAGAACACTTCATGGGCTCCGCTTCGCGCGCTGTGAAGTCAAGATCGGTTCTGACTACTGGCCGATCGATGGTGCTCGACCAACGTCGCGACCTACAGGAGGTTCCGGCCGAGGAACTCGGTGACGGCGCAGCCGAAGGCGTCGTTGTCGTCGCCGGCGATCATGTGTCCGGTGCCGGATACGTCGACGGTCTCGGCGTGGGGAACCAGTTGCTTGAACTCGTCGACGGTGGCTTGGGAGACCACGTCGGACAAGAGGCCCCTTACGAGAAGTGTTGGGGCATTGACCCGTCGGGCTCCGTCGATCAGCAGGTGGCTGATTGCGTCGAATTGCTCCGTTCCCGTGGTCGATTCGTCGCGGAGAAAGTCGAAGTTGGAGTGAATGAATGCCGGGTCCCACCGCCAGATCCAGCGGCCGTCGTGACGCTGCCGTAGCACCTTGCGCAGGCCGTCGACGTTGGCCGGGCGCGAGCGATGGGGGTTGTACGCGGCGATCACCTCTGCGGCGTCAGAGAGGGTGCTAAAGCCATCGGGATGTGCGGCCATGAACGTCACCACGCGACGGGCGCCCTGGAATTCAAGTCGCGGGGTGACGTCGACCAGGACGACCGCCGCCCACGACGCCCCGGATGTCAACAGATGCGTGCCGAGCACGGTCATGCCCCCAAGGGATGCACCTACGACCGCAGGGGCGGTATAGGCGCTGAAGTGCTCGCGCACGGCGAGAAGATCGGTCGCGAGTCGCTCGATGTCGTACCTGCCGGCTGGGTCCCAGTCGCTGTCGCCGTGACCGCGGGTGTCGTAGGCGACGACTGTGTATCCGCATGCGTGGAGGCGACGCGCTGAAGTGCTCCACGCGTGCCGGTTCTGGCCGCCGCCGTGCAGGAGCAGCACGACGGGACGGGCGTCATCGTGGCCGTAGCAGTCCGCAGCCAGGGCGATCCCGTCCTGGGTTCGGACCCGATGCTGCACGGCGGAGGTCATGACACCTTCCTGGCGAGATCGTCGTCCGCCCGAAGCGTGGGCCCGGCAGCAAGCGCCTTCATAGTGCGTTGCCCGCGGCGTTCACGATCGTGACCGTGCCCTGGGCTACGCAGACGGCTTTGTCGCCGTTGCTAATGTCGATGCGCGCCACTCCACTGCGCTTGCCCAGCGACACGATGTCGGTGACGGCGACACACACACCGGTGGACACGGGTCGCAGCAGGTTTAGCTTGAATTCGGTGGTGGCGACCCATGATCCGGCCGGAATGACGGGGTAGAACACGACTCCGAGACAGTGGTCGACCATCGCCGATAGACATCCGCCGTGCAGGGTGCCGAAGGGTGTGAGCAGTTCGGCACGGGTTTCCATCTCTGCCACCAGCCGACCGGCGGCGAGTTCGGTGTGCCGAAAGCTCAGAAACCTCGACAGTCCACCTGCTGTGTTCGGCGATCTGAGCAGCTGGTCGGCGATCTGCTCATCGAAGTGCGCGAATGTCACTGCCACCACCATGCCCCTTTCTCCTGTCCGGTCATGGGTCGATCACCGTTCGAGCCCGCGAATCGTTTGAGCATGTCGCCGAATGCGCCGAGGTCGCCGTGCGCGGCGGAGTGCTCGATATCGACGGCGATGAAGAACCTGGCCGCGCGGTGATGCACACGACGCGTCGTCGAGGAGGGGCACGGGCTAGACCGGTGTGGTCCAAGTGATGGGCAGCGATGTGTAGCCGCGGATCGG
This sequence comes from Mycobacterium sp., assembly GCF_046330795.1. Classification (GTDB taxonomy): domain Bacteria; phylum Actinomycetota; class Actinomycetes; order Mycobacteriales; family Mycobacteriaceae; genus Mycobacterium. The sequence goes on from NZ_JAXLSA010000002.1 coordinate 254,800, forward strand.
TCCGGACCGCAGCCGCCGCGCCGATTCAAGATCGACCTCCCAGTCGGGCACCTTGTCCAACAGAGCATCCAGAGCGATGCGGGCCTCCATCCGCGCCAGTGCCGCGCCCAGACAGAAGTGGATGCCGCGACCGAAGGCGACCTGGTGCTCACTGGTGCGCTCGATGTCGAACACGTCAGGATCGGGGAAGGCGCGCTCGTCGCGGTTGGCCGACCCGAACAGCAGCAGCACCTTCTCACCTTGACGCATGGTCGTGTCGTGCAGTGTGACGTCGCGGGTCAGGGTTCGTGAAAGTCCCTGTGCCGGTGAGTCGTAGCGCAGCAACTCCTCAACTGCCGGCCCCAATAGTGTTCGATCGGCGGCCAGGCGTCGGCGGGTCTGCCGATGCTGGGCCAGCACGACCGCGGAGTTCCCCAGCAGATTGGTGGTGGTCTCGTAGCCCGCGACGAGCAGCAGCGCGCAGAAGCCGAGGACTTCCTCGTCGGTCAGTCTGATCCCGTCGACTGTGGCGTTCGCCAACGCCGACATCATGTCCTCGCGGGGGGTTTGGCGGCGGTCGGCGAGGAAGTCGGTGAAGTAGGCGTAGATCGAGGTGGCGGCGGTCAGTGCGTCGGTGGTTTGTCCGTGGTTGACGTCGACCTGGACCAGTTGGCTCGACCACAATCGGAACTGATCACGATCGGTGGCGGGAATGCCCAGTAGATCGGCGATCACCGCGGCGGGCAGGATCGCGGCGAAGTCGGTCACGAAGTCCGCCGAACCAGAGCCCTCGTCGAGGCGCTCGAACAACTCCGCGGCCATCTGTGTGATGGCGCCCTGCAGCCCGGCCACCCGCCGGGGAGTGAACGCCCGGCTCACCAGGGCACGCAACTGGTCGTGGCGCGGAGGGTCCATCACGATCATCATCGGCAGGAACGAGCCGATGAAGTCCGATCCCGGTGGGGTGGGGAAGATGCCGTCCACCGAGGAGTACGTGCCGTGATCCAGTGCTGCGGCCTGGACGTCGGCGTGCCGGCTCAACACCCAGGTATGGGATTCCTCGGCGCGGTACACCGGAGCCGTGTCACGCAACGACCGATACGTCGGATAGGGGTCGTTGAGAATCGAGGCGTCGAACGGGTCGTAACGAATTTGCACCGAGACCACCAAGACCTCCGACCACCAAAGTAACGACGGTTTAGACTCGCAGTCTAAACCGGCCGAACGGGACAGGGGGGCAATGCGCAAGATTCCACGTCAGATCTCTGACCGGCTTCCCGCCGCGGCGGACTTGTTCGCCGAGAAGGGGCTCAACGACTCCAAGATCGAAGACGTCGCCGCGGTGACCGGTGTGCCGAAAGCGACGCTGTACTACTACTTCGCCGGTAAAGAGGACATCCTTGCTTTCCTGCTCGAAGACCTCCTCAAGGACATCTTCGATGCTGTGACCGCGATCGTGCACACCGGCGGCACCGGTGCCGAACGCCTCGAACTCGTGATCCGCGCACAACTGCGGGCAATGGCGCAGCGGCCAGCGGTATGCCGTGCACTCATCGGCGAATTGGGACGAGCGGCCCGCATGCCGGCTATCGCCGAGATGATCAATACCGCCTACCAACAACCCGTCGAAACCCTGCTCATCGAAGGGGCCCGCGACGGATCCCTCGTCGCTCAGCCCGATGCGCGATCGACGTCGATTGCGCTGTTCGGCGCGGTCACCATCAATGCACTCATGTACCTGGTCACCGATAACCACCTCGACGAGACGGTGGTCGCCAGCACCCTCAGCGCCGTCATGTTCGACGGGCTGCGCCCGCGCACAGGAGACCAGTCATGAGCACCTACGGCCTGTCGGTTCTCGGCGCGGATCTGAAGTCACTGGCCCAGACCGCCCAGGCCGCTGATGCGGCCGGGTTCGACGCCGTATGGGCCTCGGAGTTCTATTCTCGGTCCGGATCGATCTCCATGGCCGCGATGGCCAACAGCACCCAGAACTGTCGGATCGGTTCCTCCATTCTCTACGGCGTCGGCCGAAGCCCCCTGGTGCTGGCCACCGAGGCGCGCGACCTCGACGAACTCTCCAACGGACGACTGGTACTCGGCATCGGCAACGGCACCAAACGGATGATGGGCGACTGGCACGGCGTGCCCGACACCTCCGCACCCGCCCTGCGGATGGAAGAACTCGTGATGCTGCTGCGCCGGATATGGAACCTGCATGAAGGCCCGATCCATCACGAGGGCCGTTTCTACAGAATGAATCTCACCCCGACCGGCGACGTGGGACCCTCCAGCAGGCCGATCCCGATCGTCACTGCCGGTGTCCGGCCCCGGATGTGCGAGGCGGCCGGGCGGGTGGCCGACGGCCTAGCCGGACATCCGCTGTTCACAACCACCTACGTCGAAGAGGTCGTCCGGCCCGCTATCGCCAGGGGCGCCGCGCACACCGGCCGCGACCCCAATGACGTGGAAATCATTTCCATGGTGATGTGCGCCATCCACGACGACGCCGAGGTCGCCAGGCGCGAACTGGCGCAGCAGATTGCGTTCTACTCCTCGGTCAAATCCTACGAGACGGTACTCGATGTGAACGGCTTCGCCAGCGAAGGCCGAGCCATCCGGCAAGCATTCGCCCAGCGCGATTTCCCGGCGATGTTCGCCGCTGTGTCCGAGGAGATGATCGACGCCATGGGTGTCGCCGGGACGGCGCACGAGGTCCGTGAACAATTGAGACGGTACAACGGCGTCCTCGACCACATCATGCTGTATTCACCATCGGTCGGCATCACTGCCGAACGCGTGCAACAAAACCTCGACAGCATCATCCGGGAATGCTCGCCCGCCTCGATGTCGCCAGGGCGGTCCTGTCCACGTTCAACCTGATCCACGTATTGCCGCCCAAGTCGACCCGTCGCAGTGTCCGCGGCCGGATTAGTGGGTCTGCCGCGCCGACCCCGCCGATGATTGCCTGACGCTGTTGACGATGTTGGCGTCGTCGGTGTCGGGGAGGTCATGGCGGACCACGCGTACCCGTCCTTGAGGTAGACAGGCCATGTAGCCGTGGCGCATGCCATAGAGCTCCCACGCTGTCTGTTCAGCGTCGGGATCGACATCGATGCGATGTCCGCGCGAGAAGCTCAGGTGTAGCCCTCCATCGTCGCTGGACCAGGCCTGGGTGCACAGTGCGCCGGCGAGGTTCAGCAGCGGGCGTTCGTGGGTCGCGATCCTGAGGGGGTCAATACGCACCGCCTCGATGGGGTAGGTGCCGACGGCAGGAAGCGTCAATAGTAGGGGGCAGGAGATGACGATTTCGTTGTAATCATCGAAATCCAGAACCAGGCCGCCGTGCAGCGAGAGGCGTTGTACGACAAGGTTTTCGATCCATTGGGTGTACATGGCAGTCTCTTTTCGACGCATCGTTGAGCCGTATCCCCAAAGAGTACGCCAAGTATCGCTGCGATACCAGCAGTATCGTTACCGGTAGACGGCTGGCCTAGCAGCGCTGGTCACGACGCGCCTGGTGGCTCGGTCAATGCGGTCGCGGGTGTCGGCGGCTGTCGCGCGGTGGCCGCTGAAGGCCACGAGGTTGGCCAGCCAGATGTCGGAGATGATCCCAGCCACGTGCAGATCGGTAGGAGTGGGCTCGCCGCCCCTGAGCGTGCGGGCCAGCAGGATCTGGATCTCATCGGCCGCGCGGTCGAGTTCCGCGGCGGCGCGGGTATCTGCGACTGCGAAGGCCCGTGTCATGGCCGTCGTCAGCCATGGGTCGCGCTGCCAGCGGTCATGCAGATGTGCGGTGAGCCGTTCGAGCCGTTCCAGCGGTGTGCCCTCACCACTCGCCCAGTCCCCGGCCGAGTCGAGTCGACGGAACTCGCGCGTCAGCGCTGCCACCAGCAAGTGGGTTTTCGCCGGGAAATAGCGGTAAAGCGTGCCGACGGCGATGCCGACCCGCTCGGCAACTGTCCGCATCTGAACCGCCTCGTAACCACCCGCCGCGGCCACGACCAAAGCTGCATCAAGAATGGTCTCCCGGCGCCGTGCGGACGCGCGTGAACGCGACGCGTTAGCGGCTCGCTTCTCTGCAGCGACCGAGTTCGCTTCCGAAGGCGGGGTTTTCCCGTGGCTGCGCGCCTGAGGGACAGTCATGACGGCTCCGGGTCGAGGCCGCCGCGGCGCGAGAACTGCTCCAGAAGATCGCCGAAAGCGCTGACATCGCCGTGTGCGGCGAAGTGCTCAGGGCTGACGACAATGAACACTGCACTGGCGGTGAAGCGGGCGATCCCACCCTCACCCGTGCCTGTCGCCGTGACATGCAGCGCCCGCCCTTCACGAGAGACGATGTGGGCAGTAATCCGGTGGGTCTGATGCAGCGGCACCGGCCGCAAATATTCGACCGTCAGGGTGCGGGTCACCGCCGGGGTTCCGGCGATCCACAACGTGAAGCCCAGGACGTCATCACATGCCGCGGCCACTGCCCCGCCATGGGCCAGGCCCGGGGCCCCGATATGGCGCTCATCGAACGTCACATCGGTGTACACCGCGTCGCCGCTACGATGCACCACCAACCGCAGTCCGTGGGGGTTGTCCGGGCCGCAACCCATGCATGTCGTGGTGTGCGAGGGCAGCCGCTCGGGCGGCAACAGGCTTTCGGGCACCGTCACCCTCCAATACGATCGGTTTCGCTGCGCTACCGTTAGTACCACACTGCTAGACTGCCGTGACAGCATCGCGTGAAGATCGACCGCCGAGGTGAACGAGTGAGCGACAGTCAGGCAGTGCCCGTCCCTGACGACGACGTGGACCCTCGGCTCATCCGGTCACGCACCCGGCTGCTGGATGCTGCGGCAACGCTACTGAGCACCGGTGGGGTGGAAGCGGTCACTATCGATGCCGTCACCAAAGCATCCAAAGTGGCCCGAACCACGCTGTACCGCCACTTCCACAGTTCGTCGCATTTACTGGCAGCCACGTTCGAACGCCTACTTCCACAAGTGACCACTCCGGCACCGACCAGCGGACCCCTCCGTGAGCAGCTGATCGAATTGCTCAGCCGCCAAGCCGCCCTTTTCAACGACGCACCGCTGCATGTCACGACACTCGCGTGGCTCTCATTGGGGCCCACCGGCTCCAATGCCCAAGCGGAAGACCGCCACACATCCGGGGCGCTACGGACCCGAGTTGTCGATCAATATCGTCAACCATTTGACGCCGTACTCACCAGCCCAAAAGCTCAAGCCGAACTCAACGACTTCGACCAGGAACTGGCGCTTTGCCAACTCGTCGGACCACTCGCCTTCGCCCGAATGACCGGGCTTCGCACTATCACTCACAATGACTGCGCGAACATCGTCGATGACTTTCTCGCCGCCCACCGCAACACCGACAGCGACGCCATAAAATCGAACATCGCCACCAAGAAGACGGGCCGCCCGGCGCGCTCAGCTCGCTAGGCACAACGAAATCACAATGTCGAGCCGGCTGGTCTTCGGGCCCTTTTCGCCTCTCGCAAATCGCGTCGGTGATGGCATCGAAGGACCATTCGTCGCCATCATCGGCGAGGCCGTACGCTGGTTTCCGTTCCACAGCGAGGTGCGGAGACTCGCAGCAGGGTAGTGAGCTACCCGAAGTGCAGGTCACCCGCGGTTCGGCGTCTCAGACGCTTGAGGGCGCGCAACTGCTTGAACCCGTTTCTCGATTGCTTGACTTGTGGCGAGGAGGATTGACAAAGAACAACTTTGACGAGAGCAGGCGAATCGTGGCCTCGGCGGCATGGAGTGGTTACGACATCGCTGTTGCGAGTTAGCTCCGCCTTCGATGCGGCATTGATCTGCCGCGTTCGGTGACGTAATCGGTCCAGTCGCGGGCGGCGAGTTTGGCCCAGGCGGCTGCGTTCTTGGTGGTGATCGCGAGCAGTTCGGCCAGCACGGGTGCGGGCATGTCGCTGGCGAGCTGGAAGAGGGCGGCTTTGCGATGTTCGTAGGGTTTCACCCCGACCGCGACGAGCTGGGTGCGGATGTTCTCGGTGGACAGGTGGGTGCCGGGAAGTCGGCCGGGGAACAGCCAGCCCGTATGGGATGGGGTGTAGCGGCTTTCGCATTGCTGCTCCAGATGCTCGCGGATGAGGTCGTCGAGTAGGGGAGGCATTTGGATGGGGATGGCGGCGAAGACGACATGCACGGCGTGATCGTCGGAGATCGAGATTTGGCTTGATCGCAGGGCGACGATGCGCGAAAGAGGTTGGGCGAACAACAATGTGAGCAGTCCCGCGATGCGGGTTTTGCGGCGGATTGTGTCGTCGTGCAGCAGCCGCCCGACGGCGGCCCACCGCTGGGAATCCGAGACGGTTACCGAGGGAGGTGACCGTGGCGGATCGGTGACCCTCAGTGTGGTGTTGATGCGGGATTGGCGTAGCCAGACGAGGAAGGCGTACTCGGCAGTGAGCGGCCTCCGGTGGAGCGCCTGGTAGCGCTCCAGCATCTCCTGTGTCGCTGTCGCCGGAGTGGCGTCGTGGGTGTGCAGAAACGCCATGAACTGAATCGCCACGCGGACGCGACGACGGCAGGCATCGGTCATCGATCTCGTCAGCCGGTTCTCGTGGGAGGCCTTGCGCATCTGGCGCAGTACATGCCAATGCGCGAATCGGCGAACGATGGCGGCGTCTTCGGCCGGAAGCTCGGCTACAACGTCCTCGATCCAGGGCAGCATCCGTTCGACGCGGATGTCGATCGGGCCCAGAACGCCGACCGCGACCAGGAGGCTGCGCAAGTAATCGTGGGCTCGGTCCGAGGGAAGATCGCTGAAGGTGTCGTGGCTGATTTCACGCGTTCCGCAGGCCATGTCGCGAAGGAGCTGCGGGCCGGTACCGGGCTTCTTTCGCAGCCACCAGAGCACCGTCTGTGGGCGGTCGGCGTTGATCAGTTCGTCGAACACGGGCCGTAGTCGGTGATGAATCGTGCCGCTGATCGGGTCGGTGAGCAGCTCGGTGAGGCGCTCGCGTAGGAAGCAGCGGGCGCATCGGTAGAACCCGTAGGGGTGTTCTTCGCGGCCGCATTCGCTGCAGGTGAAGATCGATGCGACACCGGCGCAGGAGGCGCACACGATGGCATCGTCGAGCTGCCACGCCAGTGGCCGCACGGTCTCACACCGCGGGCATTTCTCGGGGTGATAGTGCCGTCTGCGACGGCATGCGACACAGATGCGACGCCCGTGCGTCAGTGGGGTTAGCCGGATGGTGCTTGCACACTCCCAGCAGGCCCGCTGAGTCACTGGTTGTCGTGGGGGCGGCGGATGGTGGCGCGGATGGGTCGCAGGTCGCCGATGCCGGGTCCGCTGTCGTTGACCGCGGGCGCCTCACGGACTTGTTCGGCGACGAGCTCGAGCAGGTCGTTGGGCGTGCACGACAAGATGTCGCAGAGGGCGGCGAGCAGGTCGAGATTGATGCGCTGCGGGGGCTTGGTCGCGATCCGGTGCACCATCTGTCGGGAGATCTCCACGCCACGCTCGTGCAGCGGTGCGACAAGGTCGGTGGTGGCGAACATTCCGTTCTGGGCCATCAGCTGACGCAGGTTCCACCGCAGCACGGTCCTAGTGCTCATCTCCGCCTTCACCTGTCGTCGTGGATGATCCGTAGACGCGGCGCAGCGCCGCCTGCAGTGTTTTGGTCTTGAAGTCGTCGGACACCGAGGTATAGATCGCGGTGGTCGAGGCATACGAGTGCCCCACCTGTTCGGTGACGAACCGCTCCGGATAACCGAACTCGATCAGATGGGTGACATAGGAGTGCCGCAGGCAGTGCAAGGTGAGCTCGGCAGGCAGTCCCGCTTGCACCCGTGCGACGGCGAATCGCCTATCCATGGTCTTGGTCGCCACGCGCCGTCGACGCTCGGTCAGCCAGAGCTCTTGACGGTTCCCGGGGCTGAGGAGTGGGCGGCCGTGGTCGACCCATTGGCGCAGTCCGTCGATCACCCAGTCGAACTCCGGAACGGCGAGCACGGTGCGACGCCTGGGAGAGCTGCCGCGACGTGATTTGGCGTAGCGAACGTGGACGGCGCCGAACGTGCCCCAGGCCGGCATCCGCGAGTTCGGACGCAGGTCGGCGAGATCGAGATAGCACAGCTCGCGGCGGCGTAAACCGAAGGCGTAGGCCGTCTTGATCATCTGTGCGTCGCGCAGCGCCGCGAACGCGCCTTTGTTCCTGGACCGAGCGAGAACATCGACGCGATCATCGAGGAAATCGAACAATGTTTCCAGTTCGTCGTAGGTGAACGGGCGACGCGCGGGCTTGCCCTCGTAGTCGACCAGATGCGCGGCGGTGTTGTAGTCGTGACAGACCTGCGATGGGATCCGTCCGAACCTGTTCTCGCATTGCGCGATCCAACCGTAGCGGCTATCGAGTAGGTAGTCGCAGAACATCCGCAACGACATGTGATAGCCGCGAATGGTCGACGGTGCTTTGCGTTCCGGGCCCGACATCAAAGCGGCCGTGAAGTCTTCGACATCGCCGGCAGTCCAGTCCCACGGAGGCGCCCCGGCGAACTCTGCGAACCGCCGCACCAACGCCAGCCGCGGCTCGATCGTGGCCTCAGCAGCGAGTAGCCGAGACGCCTGTTGACGACCCCACCCAGACAGCATCGCTTCGAAGACTGCGCTGGCCTCGTCCAGGTGAACCACGCCCGAGGCAAGAACCAAGTGCGCCGACCCCGGAACGCTCACAAGAGAACCTCCATCTATCGTCAACTTAGAGTTGTCAATGACAACCGCAAGTTACCACACCTGCGAGCGAAATCCGTCTACCAGGAGGAACACGAAAGTGGTTCAATGAAGCGCATCCGGCGCTGGTCCCATGCGCCAGATATACGCGTCAACTTCAGGTTGATTCGCGACCTTCGGGTCTGCTGCACGATCAGGTGACAGTTTCGGTCACGCGGCCTGACTGGCCGGTGTGGTCATGATGGCTTCGAATTCGACCGGGGTCAATCGGCCGAGGCCGGCCTGGCGGCGCCGGCGGTGGTAGGTCCGTTCGATCCAGGTAACGATCGCGATCCGAAGCTGCTCTCGGGTGTCCCAGCGGCGGCGGTCCAAGACGTTCTTCTGCAGCAGGCTGAAGAAGCTCTCCATGGCCGCGTTGTCACCGGCCGCCCCGACCCGGCCCATGGATCCGACCATGTCGTAGCGGCCCAGCGCATGCACGAATTTCCTTGACCTGAACTGAGATCCGCGATCCGAATGCAGTATGCAGCCCGCGACCTCACCACGACGGGCCACCGCGCTGGCCAACGCGGTGGTGGCCAGCCGGGACTTCATCCGGGAGTCGATCGAGTAGCCCACGATGCGGTTGGAGAACACGTCCTTGATGGCGCACAGGTACAGCTTTCCTTCGCCGGTGCGGTGCTCGGTTATATCGCTGAGCCACAGCTGATTTGGTGCATCGGCGGTAAAGTCACGGCCGACCAGATCGTCATGCACCGGTGGACCGGTCTTGCCGTTCTTGCCGCGTTTGCGCTTGCCGAACGCACTCCACCAGCCGTTGCCCGAGCAGATCCGCCACGCAGTGCGCTGCGCCATCGGCTGACCGGCATCGCCGGCCTCATCGACCAGGAAGCGGTAGCCGAACTCCGGATCGTCGCGGTGTGCGTCGAACAGGGCGTTGGCCCGGTACGCCTCGATCAGTTCGGCCTCGGTGATGGGGTTGGCCAGCCAGCGGTAGTAGGGCTGGCGGGCGAGCTTGAGAACCCGGCACGTCACCGCCACGGGGATTCCGTCGGCGGCGAGCTCCTTCACGAGCGGGTAGAGCCTTTTCCCGGCAGGTTGGCCTGCGACAAGTAGGCCGCAGCCCGACGCAGGACCTCGTTCTCCTGCTCCAACAGCCGGATCCGACGCCGCGCCTCCCGCAGCTCCCCGGACTCGCCGGTACTCTTGCCCGGCTTGGCGCCCTCATCGATATCGGCCTGGCGCATCCACTTGTGCAGCGTCATCGGATGAACACCGAAATCAGTGGCGACCTGCTCGATCGTCACACCGTCTTCACGATTGCGAGCGACTCGGACGACATCGTCACGAAACTCACGGGGATAGGGCCTGGGCACACTGACATCCTTCCAGCCTGCCCACACCGGGCAAGCCAACTCAGATGTCACCTATTCGTGCAGCAGACCCTTCCGACCCGTAGTGCAAGAGGTGTGTCGGTGGCTGGTGCTGAAGCTTGTCGGGGCAACGCTGAGAATTCTTGTAGAGCGAAGGGGATCTCGATCGGGATCGAGTACGCGGGAACAGAAATAAGGCCGGCGTGTCGGCGTCTCGTGAGCGAGATTCGAATGTGGCCGTGGTGGTGGCCGCGAACGGGGTCGTAGTCCTATCGTTCGACCATGGATCAAGAGGAGGCCGACAATGCCGCCGCCGAGCGGGAGGTGGACAACATGATCGATAGCGTGATTCTCACGCGTGCACTGGCGAAACTCGCCGAGGTGGAAGTGTGGAGACACGTGTCTCGTTCCGGAGTTGGCGACGACATTCATGAGCGGGAACGCGTTGAGGCTCTGGCGGAACTCACCGTGTCTCTGTGCAGGTACGGAACGCAGGTCGGGCGGATGCTTGATTGTGGCGTTTTGTTACAGGACATCGCCGAGCTGACGGATGTGGATGTCGATGAGCTTCGGCTGGCTGCGTCATATGCACCCTGACCGATGGTTCCAGAGGCTTTCGGGTCGCGCCTACCGGTGAGCGCGCGAGATTCTCGGATGTAGGCGAATGCGGCTGTGTTGGTGGACGATTCCGCCCGGCGATTCGTAGGTTGCAGGCATGGGAGCGAACGAGAAGCTAAAGGCCCGGTACCGCGTGGTTGAACGGCAGCGCAAGAAGAGCGAGGACGTGGCTCGGCGTGATCTCGCCAATGCCGCTGATGCCGAGTCGATCCGAGCAACGCTGCACAGGGTCGGAGCTGTCGATGCATGGGAGCGTAAGCGCCTCGACCAGGCTGCGCAGAACATATGCGCTGATGCCGTAAGACGCCGGGCCGGTCACTTTCGCGGGCTGCACGCGTTGGTCGAGCAAATGCGTGGTCGTGGACTCACGGTCGCGCAGGTCGCTGACCTCGTCGGTGTCGATCGGCGTGAGATCCAAGCTGAGCTACGTCGGGCCCGGGAGGGGGACAAAGGGACGCGGCGAACGAAGTCTCCGTGTGCAGCGCATTCGAGGTCTGCGGATGTCGAACCCGAAGGCACTGCGGTCACCGTTGATCCGATTTCCTACGGTGTTGAACGCGATGCGAGGGACGGCGCGCCTTACGATCCGACTCGGTGTGTGCGCTGCGATGCGGTGATGCTAGATGCGGAAGCTGCGCCTAGGCGTGGCCGGCGCCGACTGTATTGCTCGGATACCTGTCGTCGGGATGCATCGGCGGCCCGCATGGCGGCGGAGCGATTCGGGAAGCCTATTCGCGTGGTCGAGGTCCCGAAAGCCGCTGCACCGCAGAAACAACCCGAAGAAACGCCCGAGCCACACCGGCCCGACGCACCGATGGATACCGCCAGTGGCGTCATGGAAGACGGTGAGGCGCTGCGCAGGGTGCTCGCCCGTTTGGCAGATCAGGCCCGGCTCAAGAAGCTGGATCGTGCCACACTGACAGCCGCGCGAGAACTGTCCAATGCCGTTCATCAGCACCGTGATTGGTGAGAAGTCACCCGATTCTTCGAGACCTGCGAGTCGTCCGTCTATGGGAACGTTGTGGGGCGGGGCTGCATCCGGTCATGCTCGCGGCGCTGCGGCCTGCTGTGTGGATCGCCAGTTGGGCGACTTCATCTTGCAGATACTGGATGCTGGACAGTAACTCGTAGACTGCGCTCGTTCGTGCGGCGGAGATCATCTCTGCTGCATCTTCATGATGCGGCAGGTAGCCGTACTGTCGGCCGAAGCCGTCGATCACGGTGTCGATGGCGTCGTCGAATCGGGTGGCCAGCTGTGTCGTGTCGGTATCCGCGTGTTCCTCGATGAATACTTCGCGCTCGTCGGGGGTCCAAGACACTGGGAACGACAGATGCGTCCGATAGAGGTCGCGGATCGCCGCATTGAATTGGCCGGAGAAGCTAATCTCGGGCCAGTCGTTGACCGCTTCGGTAGCCAGTTTCTCCAGATCATCGTTGAGAGTCATCGCAGCTGCTCCCTCCAGGCATGTCTTGATACTGCCCGTAGGTACCGACAACCCGTCGAAGCCGTGACTTCGAAAGTGCCGTTATGTGGAGATGTCGTCGCGGCACTCATCGTCAGGGCGAACCGATGGACGCTCAAGGGGTGGGCTTGCGGTGGGGCTGGGCCGCAGTAGCGAGGGTTGCGAGGCTCGTTGGGCCGCGACATCTTCGGACGGTGGATAGATCGTCCACAGCAGAACGTTGCGATGGTTGCGGGCCGCGTCGTCTTCGATAGCCCACCCCAATCTGCGTAGTGCTGGTGCGTGCCTACGGAGCAGACTCGTCACTTCGCGGCCGTTGCGGGGCCAATCCTTGGGGCGATGCAAATGATCGCCAGTCGGCGTGACGAGGGTGAGTAAGTCCGTGCCGGACTGACTGCGCAACGGCTCGCGGACGCGGTGGCGCAATTGCTCGACGAACGGATTGCCGGACAGGCTGTCCTCCGACAGCTGGTCGGAACGTGAGGCGTAGCGCCTTAAGCCATCAGACGACAAAACCCCGTCGACGCACGCCAGCACGCGACCGAAGTCCGCCATCCGGGGCGCATAGTCGACCACGGTGGTCTCCAGGCGGTGGTGCACGGTCGCCGCCAAATTCAGTAGCCCGGCCAAGATGCCTGGTAGAGCCGTGCGCCACAGTTGTCGCATTGTGGCCTCCGGCTGTCGCATATGGCGCTCTATGCGTCGCAGGTCGACCATCGCCATTCGTTCGGCGAGGTCGGGTCGCACTGCGCCGACGTCGATACCGTTGATGATGACGCAACGCCGGAACTTGACCACGGCGAGGTCGGCATCGGTGTAAAGAGCGCGTTTGACGTTGCCGTCGCCGGTGGCGGCGCGGCACAGCGAGTCCGACAGCCAGGGCGGGATCGCCGACAGGTTGTCGAGGGCGACCACCCAGGAGCCGGAGGCTGCCGTCACCCAGGAGTCGGCGTCGCGAGGCGGCTGGCGCAGCGCAACGGGGGAGGGGTCGATGAGGTCGACCAGCATCCGCGTTGTTGTGCTCTTGGCGCTGCCTTGCTCGGCGAAGAGCGCCAGGACCGGGTGCGGTACATCGGGTTGGATCAAGGCGGCGATGAGCGCTGCAAGCAGTACCGGACGGTCTTCGACGGTGATGTTGATGAAGTCCCACAACGCGTTCACATCGCCGGTCGGGGGCGGTAGAGGCATCGCTGACCGCGCTCGCTGAAATTCCCCACTGACGCTCATCGAAATTCCCCACCCGTGTGGCTCCGCCGAGAAGGGCGGGCCTCCCTCGAAGCTGCTGGTGTCTGACGCCAGTTGCTCCACCGAAGGAGGCCCGCTTTCTCATGCTCACATGGGAGGACGATGTGGAAGTACATGCCCTACGCAAACGTGGTTGGTCGATCTCGGCGATCGCCCGCCACACCGGTCGCGATCGCAAGACGGTCCGCAAGTATCTGGCCGGTGACGGCAAGCCCGGGGTCCGGGCCCGGCCCGACCCTGATCCGTTCGATCCGTTCGTCGACTACGTCACCGCGCGACTGACCGAGGATCCGCACCTGTGGGCCCGCACCCTGTTCGACGAACTCGAGGACCTGGGGTTTCCGTTGTCGTATCAAAGCCTGACTCGCAACATCCGCACCCGCAATCTACGCCCGGTCTGTGAGGCGTGCCGGACGGCGACCCAGCGTCCGAACGCGGTGATCCCGCACCCGCCGGGTGATGAAACCCAATGGGACTGGCTGGAATTGCCCGATCCACCGGCATCATGGGGGTGGGGCAAGACCGCGCACCTGCTGGTCGGGTCGCTGGCCCATTCCGGAAAGTGGCGCGGCTATTTGGCGGCGTCGGAGGATCAGCCGCACCTGGTCGCCGGCTTGGACCGCGTCACCCGCGGCCTGGGCGGCTGCACACGGGTGTGGCGCTTCGATCGGATGGCCACTGTGTGCGACCCCGGCAGTGGCCGGGTGACCGCATCGTTCGCCGGGGTGGCCAAGCACTACGGCGTCTCGGTGGCGATCTGCCCGCCGCGGCGCGGCAACCGCAAGGGCGTGGTGGAGAAAGTCAACCACACCGCCGCCCAACGCTGGTGGCGCACCCTGGCCGACGACATGACCGTCGAGGCGGCCCAGGCCAACCTGGATCGCTTCGCCCGCGTCCGCGGTGACACTCGTTTGCGGGCCACCACCGACGGCCGCTCCTCGGTCGCAGTGGTGGCCAAGGCCGAACCGCTACAGCCGGTGCCGGCGACCCCGTATCCCGTCATCGTCTCCGAGCGCCGGACCGCGTCACGGCAGGCATTGGTGCCCTACCGCGGCAACCGCTACTCCGTACCCCCGGAACTCGCCGCCGCACAGGTCGTGGTGTCACATCCGGTCGGGGCCGACTTCTGCGATATCGCCACCATGAGCGGGATCGTGATCGCCCGGCACCGGATGGCCGCCGACGGGCTCGGGGTGATGGTGCGCGACAGCGGTCATGTCATCGCCTTGGACACCGCCGCGATGGCCACCGCGGCCACTGGGCGTCCACACCGTCGCAAGGAACGCATCCCACCCGGACCCGCGGCCAAAGCTGCTGCCGCACAACTGATCCAGATCAAACAGGCCGATAGTTCTGCTGATCAATCTTGCACTCCGTCAACCGATTCCACCGTCATCGACCTGTCCGCATATGAGCGGGCCGCCCAGAACAGGACCATCCAATGACCCCCACCCCACGCACCCCGAAAACCACCACTACGACCACCGCCGAGGAATCGCCGTCAGCGGCGGCAAGTCGTTATCAGCAGCTGCGCTCGCACCTGGCCGAACTCAAACTCACCGCGGCCGCCGAAGCGCTCCCCGCGGTGCTCGATCAGGCCGCCGCCGAGGGGTTGTCGCTGACCGTCGCGTTGGAGCGGCTGCTGGCCGTCGAGGTCGATGCCAGCACTGCCCGCCGATTGGCAGGCCGACTGCGGTTCGCCTGCTTGCCCACCCCGGCCACCCTCGATGACTTCGACGTCGACTCCGCCGCCGGGATCGACCGCAAGCTGATCGACGAGCTGGGCACCTGCCGCTACCTGGAGTCGGCGACCAACATCCTGCTCATCGGGCCGCCGGGAACAGGAAAGACGCACTTGTCGGTCGGATTGGCAAGGGCTGCAGCACATGCCGGCTACCGGACCTACTTCACCACCGCCGCCGATCTGGCCGCTCGGTGCCACCGCGCCGCGATCGAGGGACGCTGGGCCACCACTATGCGGTTCTTCGCCGGCCCGACCCTGCTCGTGATCGACGAACTGGGGTACTTGCCGTTGCCCGCCGAAGCCGCTTCGGCGTTGTTTCAGGTTGTCTCCCAACGGTATTTGAAGACCAGCATCGTCATCACCACCAACCGCGGGGTGGGAGCCTGGGGTGAGATCCTCGGCGACACCACCGTGGCCGCCGCCATGCTCGACCGCCTGCTGCACCGCTCCGTGGTCATCAACCTCGACGGCGAGTCCTACCGGTTACGCGACCACCAGGCCGCCGCGGAAACCCTACGCCGAACAACCACCGGCACCCGCCGACAACTACACTGACCGCTGCTCACAGGTGAGGAATTTCGGCGAGCACACCTGAGGATTTTCGATGAGCGCGATCATCGCAGCTGTCAGCTTGGTGCGCAGAAATCTCACCGGAGCTGCATCGGTGACCGACCAGGTGCCTGCTCGGATGCAAATGATCGTTCCGTCGGTTCGTCCGGTGTCGACGTAACTCGTTCCTCGGTGCTCAGCGACGCGCAGATGCAGCCTCTCTGGTGTCCGGGTGGCGGCCAGGCCTTCCAAGACCAGGGTGGCGTCGGTGAGAGCCTGGCCGCCGGCGACGGTGCCTGTCTCGGCGAAATAGCGTGAGGCGAGTTCGGCGCGCAGGCCGGCCTTTCCCGCACGCAGCAGAATCGCCAAATGAGGGCGGGCCCGGTCAGCGCCAAAGGGCTCGCCGTCTTCGGAGACGCCGAGTAGGTACCGCTCTTGAGCCATGGCTACCAGTCGCGCGGCGACTGACTTCTTCTCGCTGTCATTGTTGGTGCTCACGGGTTTTCCTGGCTGCGGTGCTTCTGCAGGCGGGTATGACGGGCTATTCTCATGGGGAACTTCCGGTTGAGCGATCGGTTGGTTCGAACGAAAGGCCTCGGCTAGACCCCGAGGTCTTTCTCATTAGTGGCCATCACGCGGCATCGCCGCCTCCGCGTCGGGTTGCAGTCTCCCGCTGGGAGATCCATCGCAGAACCTCGTCGCGTCGATACACCACCCGGCGGCCCAGTGTGAAGCTCGCCGGACCGATATCGGAATGTCGCCAGTATCGCAGCGTCCCAACTGGCACGCCGGTTAGATCCGAGACTTCCCTAGCTCCGAGCAGTTCCATGAGATTCCTCCTGAATCACGATTGATTTGGCTGAGCCAACAGTGACCGGGAACGAGGTGACGTGTCCACCACCGCAGGCACATTCGTAGAAAAATCGTCCAGACTAGGCGGGCCCCGGTCGAAGGGGACACCTGGCTGCGGTTGCAAAGCGGATCTTCAATACGGATCACTGCGGTACGGTTGATTCGTGATTACCAGGAACGAACGGGCAGGAATCGATGACCGCTGGCACAAGCGTGTCAAAGGCCAGGATGGCGCCATGCGCACGGAGCGGTCTGCGGTGTACGGCAAGGTCTCGCGATGGCGTGTCAGATGGGTCGACAGCACAGGTGCTGAACGCACCAAGAGTTTTCAGCGCAAGCCGGATGCGCAGGCGTACCTCAACGGCCTGACCGCTGATCTTCAGCGCGGTGAGTATGTCGACCCGAGGAAGAGCGCGGAGACATTCGGGTCGGTGGCCGAGCAGTGGTTCGCCACCAAACAGCACCGCAAGCCGAAAACCGTTGCAGGATATCGCTCGTTGCTCGACACCGTGGTGCTGCCGAAGTGGGAAGGTGTTCCGCTGAAAAGGCTTGACTACGAGTCCTATTCGACGTGGCTGGGGTCGCTGTCGGTCGATGGTGGGCAACGTGGAGCCGGCTTATCGGCAAGTCGGATCACCCAAGCGCATCAGCTGGTAGGTGCTGTCCTCAAGTACGCCCAACGGACTGGCAAGGTGGCGAAGAACGTCGCGTTGGAGATCAAGCGGGACGAGGATCTTCCCGAGCAAGCCGAGCGTGAGCGGCGATACCTGAGCCATACCGAGTTGTTGATGCTGGCCAATGCTGCCGATCGGTTCGAGACCCTGACGCTGGTCCTGGGCTACTGCGGGCTGAGATTCGGCGAAGCTGTTGCGTTGAGACGCCGGCATGTGGGGGATCGGGTACTGACGGTGCGTTCGTCTGCAACGGCGGTCACCGGCAAGGGCATCGTGGAGTCGACGACCAAGACGAAGCGGGATCGCCACGTGCCTGTGCCCGAACCTGTCTGGAAGAAACTCAAGGCTGAGCTGCCCGCCGACCCGAATGCGCTGGTGTTTCCCAGTCGGAAGGGCGGGTTCCTGCCGCTCGGTGAGTACCGCTGGGCATTCGACAATGCGTGTGAAGACGTCGGCATCGAAGGGCTGGTACCTCACGGCCTCAGGCACACCACGGCGTCACTGGCGATCAGTGCAGGCGCTAACGTCAAGGTCGTGCAGAGACTCCTGGGGCATGCAACGGCGGCCATGACGCTCGATCGCTACGGGCACCTGCTCAACGACGATTTGAGCGGTGTGGCTGATGCGCTGGGCAAGGCCATCGACAGCACTGCGGTATCACTGCGGTATTCAGGACGCCGGAGAAGGGCTGAAACGGCCTAAAGTATCCTCTGAGCTGCAAAGCCCCCATAGCCCAATTGGCAGAGGCAGCGGACTTAAAATCCGCACAGTGTCGGTTCGAGTCCGACTGGGGGCACAACCGACATGAGGACCGGCCACCATCGTTCTGATCGACGTCGACCGGCACATGCGTCGTGAAAAGGATCGTCCCGCCAGCTGGAGCTGGCGGGACGATGTGGTCGAAGTTGTCAGATCGCAGCCGGGGCCGGGGCGTCCGCCGGTGGCGGTGGCAGCTCGGCAATGGCGGGCTCCACGATCACGGGCTGGCCCACAGGTGGCGGCGGCAGTTCGGCAACCGGGGGCGGGGCGAACGGGTCCGACGGCGGGAGTTCGGCCACCGCGGGTTCCACCGGGGGCGGCGCGACCGGCGCCGGCGGTGGCGGGGGTGCGAACGGGTCCAGCGGGGGCGGCGCGTCGGTGTTGCCGACGGTGACGATCGTGGGATCGCCCGCCGGAGCGGGGCCCGGTGCGGCGAGTTCGGCCGGCAGATACATGTGGTGGGTGAACTGCTTCTGGTAGGCGCCGCCGCCGCCCACCTTCACGCCGCGGCCACCCTCACCACTGGAGACGGGTGTGCCGTCGGGCAGGGTGACGGCGGTGTGGCCACGGTTCCAACCAATGACCAGTGCATTGGGCGCGGTGCCGTACTTGAAGCCACGGGCCAGCAGGGCGGCCTCTTCGTTGCCAGTGTGGAATCGGCCCGAATAGGGGTCCCGACCCACGGCAGCATTGGCGACCCAGGACGCGAGTCCCGAGCAGTCGGTGCCGGCGGACGTGTTGCCGCCCGGGATATACGGAGTTCCAGAAACCTGATTGATTAGCGACATCAAGGTGACAAGAGCAAACATGACGTCGACGCTAAACATGGAACTTGAATTGTCCAAAATCTGTGAAACGGATCACGCTCGGCCTTCGGGATGGTCCATCTAACAATCCTTGCTGGCATCACTATTCAGCAAAAAACCACCCTGAGCTGCTGCTATAACGAATTCTAGACAAATTTAATTGGTCTCAGATTGCCGTATTAATTGGCATGTCGTGCAAGCAGCATCACTTTTGAGACGTTTCTGTATCGGTTCTGTGGGGTGTTCTTTCCGCTTCGCGTTCGATATCAGCAGAATTCGCGGACCACTCGGACGCAATTCCCGGACCTTGACGGCAGTCGTCGCACCTGCCTGGCCGCAGCGCGACGCCTGTCACGTCGAGCCTCAGGTTGTATGCACTTCGATGGCCGTTGAGGGCGTGAAGGACGCCGATGAGCGCGATCGGCCGATGACACCACGACCCGGATGCCAAACCGCTGCCTTCGAGCACGCACTCCTATAGATAGGTAGGTGTGTTGAGGGCGACCCTGGGCGTGCTGTGCGCCGCTGCGGCGTTGTGGCTGGCCATCAGGACGTCCATGGACGTCTCGATGGCCGGCTTTCCCGACGGGTACATCACCGATTACGGGAAGGCCGTGGCCACACCCCTGCGCATCGTCACCTGGGTGGCACTGGGGCTTGCGGCGATAGCGCTGGGCATCGCCGTCGCGCCGATGCGATCACGGCTGCGCATCACTGGACTACTCGTCACCCTGGTGGCGGTGGCCGCATTGGCGTTCATCACATGGGTCGGGGTGCCCTGGTACTTCGGCACCCACCTCGGGCTCGACAACGGCGTGGGTGGCTAGCTGCGCCATGCACGCCTCGGATCATTAGGGTGGCCGCATGGTGATGGCTGACCGCCCCGAGGTCGACACCGCGTCGGCCCCGGTGACGGCGTTGACCGTGGTAGGGCTCGCGGAGTCGATGCTCAATGGGCTGGCCCGGGTTCCGTTCCGGCGTCCGTGGCAGGGCGCCGGCGGCATGCTCGGCAATCTCGGGCAATCGGTCACCCGGCAGGCGGTCCGCTCGTTCATGGGGTATTCGATGGGCCTGCCCATCGAGGAGTTCCGGTCGATGGAGAAGATCCTCGACGATCTGTGCCGCGTCGTGATGCCGCCCTTCGTCGGCTTCGCCGATGGCGTCGAGATCAAGTCCGACACCATCAACGGTGTGCCCGGTATCTGGTGCCGGGCCAAGGCCAGCTCCGATGCCTACCTCGACGAGGACGACCGGCCTCGGGGGATCAGGGCCACCGTGCTCTACCTGCACGGCGGCGGCTACATCGGGACGTCGCCGAGCATGTACTCGGCCTTCGCTTCGTCACTGGTCCGGATCACCGGCTGCGAGGTGTTCATTGCCGATTATCGGATGGCTCCCGAATTTCCTTTCCCCGCAGGGGTTCTCGACGCAGCCGATGTCTACCGCGGGCTTCTCGACCGCGGTGTGGAGGCATCCCATCTGATTGTGGCCGGTGATTCGGGCGGCGGGGGACTGGCCACCTCACTGATCGGATACCTGCACGACCAGGACATCGCAATGCCCGCCGCCCTGGCTTTGTTCTCACCCGAGATCGACCTGGACCTCAATCATCGGTCGGTCACCGAGAATGCCGCGCACGACATCCTGCCGTGGAGCGTGCCGGTGACCCCGTACCTGCATGGCGTGCAACCCGACGACGCCCGGGTGTCGTCGGTCTACGCCGAGCCGGACCCGGCGTGGCACCCGCCGACGTTCGTGTGTTGGGGCGCCGACGAGATGTTCCGCGATGGAATTCGGGAATATGTCGAGGGATTGGAGAAGGCCGGGGTCCGGGTTCGCGCGATGGAGGAGCCGGGAATGTTCCACGTGTTCCCGATCCTGATGCCGTGGGCCGCGGCGTCCAAGCGGGTCTTCAGCGCGCTCGAGGATCTCGCGCGCCGTGAAGCCACCCCTGATCCGACCGCCGAACAGACGCACTGAGGCTGCGCTCGACCAACTGGCATGGTCAGGTCCCGGCGATCGGCAGGCCGGGGCATCCTTCGATGTAGTCGATGTCCGGGCTGACCCATTCGTCCCACTGTTCGTGGCTCATGTTCTCGGTCAGCTTGGCGCACAGATCCGCGGGGCTTGCGACCGCCGGCCACACCCAGACCTCATTGTCTGCGGTGCCGATCGCCATCTGGGTGCCGTCGCCACTGAACACCGAGTTGATGACCGATGCCCGCGGACCGGTGATCGGGCGCCCGATGGCAGTACCGGCTCCGGCGTCCCAGAGTCGAACGTCGTTGTTCCGGCTGCCGGTGGCCACGCGGTTGCCCTGGGGACTGTATACCGCTGTCATCACGGCGTCGGTGTGGCCAACAGCCTTGTGCTGCAGCGGTTCCTGTGCAGTGAAATCCACGAAGGCGACCGTGCCCTCGAGCCCACCCAGCACCATCGTCGTGTCGGAGCCGAAGGCGCCGGTGAAGGCGACGCCCATGTCGTCGGAGTACACGGGCTCGTCGGAGTCGTCGTCCCAGATCGTCAGGTTGGCCCCACGGGTCGGATTGACGGTCAGGGATGCCACCCTCGTTCCGTCGCTGCCCAGGAAGACCGCCATCGCTGTGCCCGCGGTGACCTTCGTGGACCGCAATGGACCGGTGAGCGGTTTTCGCGTCTCGATGTCCCAGATCTGCGCGGTGCCGTCGAGGCTGCCGGTCGCGAAGCGCCTGCCCTGTGGGTCCAGTGCCAGCGAGATGACGCCCGAATCGCTGACGCGGATCGGTTCACCAACGGGCCGGCCCGACCGCGGGTCCCAGAGCCGGACGGTCCCTTCATCTCCCGACGAGATGAGGGCCTGTCCGTTCCGGCTGGCCACCAATCGCGCAATGCCCTTGGCGTGACCGGTAACGGGTGGCCCCAGCGGCTCATGGGTGACCGGATCCCAGCGCCGCACTGCACCGGCACTGTCGCCGGTGACGATCGCACCGTCGGGTCCATAGGCGACCGCAGTACCGGTCACGGTGCGTGCCGCACCGACATCGAAGATTCGCAACGTGCTGTCGGTACTGCCGACGGCAAGCGACCTGCCATCGGGACTGAACGCGAGACCCGTCAACAGTCCGTCGGAGGCTGGTATCGGAGCCCCCACCGGATGGCCGGTGGCGACGTCCCACAACCGAACCGTGTGGTCGAGCGAACCGGACGCGATCAGGGTGCCGTCGGGGCTCACTTCAACCAATGTGACTTCTGCCTGGTGCCCGGTGAGCGGCTCGCCGATCGGCAGGCCGGTGGCTGAATCCCACACCCGCAGTGTCTTGTCGTGACTGCCCGACACCAGACGTGCCCCATCCGGAGTGAACGCCAGGCTGGCGACGATGTCGGTGTGCGCTTCGCTCGGCGGTCCGACCTGCGCGCCGGTCGAGATCTTCGAGATGTGTACGGTCTTGCCCCGGGCCACCGCCAACCGGTCGGCCTTGTTCGAACCGAGTGCCACCTTGTCGACCGGTTCGGGATGGGTGGCCAGTACTTTTCCGGATGCGGCGTCGAGGATGTGCAGCCGGTGCCCGACGACGACCGCCAGCTTCTTGTCCTGGTCCCCGAACGTCACCCAGGTCGCGGGTTCGTCGAGGTTGAACGTCTTTCCGATCTGGTCGCCGCTGGCCACGTCCCAACGGCGTATGGTGTGGTCCGTTGACGCCGAAACCAACTGTGTGCCATCAGAATTGAACGAAACGAACGCGGTGTTGTCCTGATGTCCGGTCAGTGGCTCACCGTGCGGAGTGCCGGTGGCGGCGTCCCACAACCGGATGGCGCCGCCCTCCGTCCCGGTCGCGATCAAGGTGCCGTCGGGACTGTACGCAGGCCGGTAGACGAAACCCGCTGCGTTCGCGATCTTCCTGAGGGCATGCTGCTGCACCGCCGCGTCGTAGACCGCATCCCGATCGGGCTTGCCGGTCAGCGCCGCGGCGATCACCAGTTCCTGCAGGGCCCTGCTATCGCCGCCGGTGCGCGAATCGGCCAGCATGGCCTGCGCTTCGGACACCAGGCGAACGCCGGTCGCCTGATGGAAGTTCGCGATCGCAACGGAGCGTTGCCAGAAGGCAACCCCGGCCAGCACCAATGAAATCACCAGTGCGACAGCCACGGCCGAGAGCATCTTGCGGGTTCGGTTGCGGGACTCGCGTTGGCTGCGCAGGACGAACTCGGCGTGGCTGGCCGTCGGCGCCG
This sequence comes from Mycobacterium sp., assembly GCF_046330795.1. Lineage (GTDB taxonomy): Bacteria > Actinomycetota > Actinomycetes > Mycobacteriales > Mycobacteriaceae > Mycobacterium. Next base: position 277,780 of record NZ_JAXLSA010000002.1, read on the forward strand.
GCGTCTTGCCGGCTTGCCCGGACAGCCAGGTCTCGGCGTCGCGGAGCTCCTGGCCGCGCAATAGGGCACCGCGGTCCTGCCCGCCACGTCGCCAACCCTCGGCTCGCTGCCCCCACTTGGTGTGCCCGCGCACCCAGTCGACATCGGTGTCCAGGGCGCGGATGAGCTCGTCGACGCTCGCGTCGAAATCGTCGTCGAACAAACCCTCCTGGGGGATCCAACTGTGCGAGGCAAGGGGTTCCGGTGGCGTCTCGGCCAGCCTGCGGTGGGCGATCGGGATCATGCGCTTGTTGCGCTCCAGGGCATAGTCGAGTTCGCGACGGCAATATTCGGATTCCAGGGCGCGCGGACTCAGGACGAAACAGAAGGCATCACTGCCGCCGATACCGTCCCTGAGGTCTTGCATGAACTCGCTGGCCGGCGGGATGTCCTCCAGGTCAACCCAACAATCGCGACCACGTGCTTCGAGAGCTGCCGCAAGACGAGCGACGAATTCCTTGCTCTCTTGTCGGGAGTAGGAGAGAAACGCGTCGTTGGCCATGACACCCACCGAGTCCGGTTGTTCCTCACACGCCCGCTAGCTTTGCCGCCTGCTGGTTGAAGACCTGCATCGCGACATCGGTGTGTTCAGGATTGAAGTCGGCGCGGAAGAACACACCTCGGTAGGAACCCATGACGTAAATGCTGTCGTTCATGTTGGCCGCTGCCGCCCAGGGCGGTACCCCGGGGACGTCGGTCGGCGTCATGATGAATGGTCGGTTGCCGGGCTTGTCCATGAGGTACCTCTCGGAGACCGAACCGCATTTGGGCACCAGCTCCTTCGCATCCGGTGGATCCGGGGTGACGTAGAGCCAGAAATTGATGACCGGCATCGACAGGACCTCGATCGGCATCATCCGAATCGATACCCGCTGGGTGTGGTCGACATCGCCCACCAGTGGCGCGCACTCGGCCGGGACGTACTTGTCCGCGCGCGGCGGCGAATCTTCGGACCGGATCTTCCCGACCTGCCACTCGCCGCCCTCGACCTTCGGCAGCGACGAGGGCTCGACCAGCATGGCCTTGGTCAATTTGCTGATGGGTGATGCAGGATCGTCGGAGTGAGTCGCGCTGCATGATGCGAGGATCAGCAGGCCGCATGCCGCCCCCGCGCGGATCAACCGCTTCAACGATCGTCGTGGTGCCACTGGTCGCGCCCCCATGTCGCTACCATAACCCGCGATAAGGGCGGCACAGGCCGGATCTCCCGGCCTATTCCACCACTTCGAATGGATTGCCTCCGCCGATCGGCTTGCGCAGCTCCTTGATCTCATCGTCCAGCGTCGCCGACGCATCCCGGGGCCACTTGTAGTTCGGATCGCGGTCCTGCAGCAGCCGCTCCCACAGTTTGATCCGCAGCGCTCGCGCGAAGGAGACCTTCGGGAAGCCGAGTGAGTCACCTTTGACCTTGCTGGTGAACCCGACCCCGAACTCGCCCTCCGCCCAGGCGGCCACACTCGTCAGGGACGGCTGCCAGAAGTTGGCCGAACCGATGATGACGAACGGATCGTCGGAGTTGTCGTCGAAGATCCACGTCTTGGAGTGCACGAACTTCTTGTCGTTCGGGACCTGCAGCAGCACTGCGCCTTTGAGCATCTGGACCAGGGTGTCGCGCCCGGCCGGATCGGGCGGACCGACCGATCTCTTGTTGGTTATCACCACCAATTTCACGCCGCGGCTGATGGCATCCTGCAGCAGGTGTTCCAACGTGTCGGGAAGGTCGGGTACATCCGCGCGCGATCTGGGTGACGAGCCACCGGCCGGATTGGTCCGCTTGGGTGCCGGACCCATGATCTGGAAGAACTGCTCCTCGATGTAGATGGATTCCCTGGCCGTCGCGATCGCCCGGCTCAGCAGGGCGTAATAGGTGTGCTCGCCATCCTTGGCGTAGGTGCGTTTCCAGTTGGTGGTGTCCGTCGGGAACGGTGGATACGTTCGGACGAACTGCACCCGGTGGGCGTCCCCCGACGCCGACGGCAGCGACTTCTGCGTCGCGCTCACCCCGCCCAGCGGCGGCTTGATCGACTCCCACCGCTCCTCGAGCGTCTTGCGGCCCAAATGCGCTCCCAGACCGATGATCTCGGCGTGCACGTCGAACCAACCAGGATCGGTGCGGCGGCCGAGGGTAACGTCCATACCGCCCACGAACAGGTTGGTGCTCGACTCGAGCTTGAGGAACGCGGCCTTCTGGTGCTGCGACGTATCGGGATGCAGCTGATCGTCGATGACGGATTCATCGAGCTTCTTGTCCTTGGCCTCCTGCACCTCGGCGGCGTTGTCGCTCCAGGTGTGCGAGCGCGTCAACATCAATCGCACCCGCGCCCCGCGTCCGCGCGCCGACTGCATGAATGTGATCGGCTGCGAGACATCGCCGAATTTCTGCGTCAGAACCATGAACACGCTGAAAGCCCAACCGGCCAGGAAGATCTCATGGTTGGCTCCAGCCTGCGACATCAGTCCGGCCAGCCGGTCGTAGTAGGACTGATAGTCGGTGTAGACGCGGATCTCGGCGGTCTGGACCGTCTGGAAGCACCATTCGTCGGGTGCGCCGGGAGCCGCGGCCGGAAGGAACCAATCGGTCAAATCTGCCGTCCGGTCTTGGGATCGTAGGTGACCTCCACCGGAACCACCTGATCGGTCGGGAGCACCTCCACCCACTGGTCGAACACCTGGAAGTCCTCGGTGCCCGGTGTGGCGCGGAACCCGCCGTCCAGCGGATAGAACCCGTGCTCGTACACCTTGTCGATGGGCGTGGCCGAGACCCGGTTGTCGTCGTCGATCTCCTCGCTCGGATAGCGACCCACCTTCAGGGATTCGTCATGCTTCTCGGCCACCACATCGCACAGATGGTTGATCGCGTCGCGCACCGTGACGGACGGTCCGGTATGGGGAATCCCGGCCAGCTCATCGGCCGGCGCAACGTACACATCGTCCAGTCCTTCGGTGCCCTCGATGTGCAGGCGCTGCAACCAATTCATCGCCGCGCGTTCCTTTCCGGGGCGGATCGGGATCACCGCCTTGACCCACGGCGCGTTGAGGAACGAGTTGCGCAGATCGTCACCGTCGAGCTGCAGCAGCCAGCCCAGCGATGAGCCCAGCTTCGCCGGATGCGACTCCTCGGTGATGTAGTAGTCATCCACCCGGTTGTCGGCCCCGCCCCACGACACGGTGTCCATGGCGGCGATCTGGCTGTTCTTCACCGCCTTGGCGCTGCCGGCGCTGGTGATGACGTTCTTCACGGCGTCGGCCTGCAGCTCGCCGAACACCGACGTGGCCACCGTGGTCTGTAGCGCCGGTGAGGCGGCAACGTCCGACGGTGTGCGCAGGCCGCCGAGTGACTGATGGCTGTGGTGCAGGCGGGGGCGCCACCATTCCGGAGCCACGAAGTACAACATCTTGTCGACATCGAAGATCGTGTTGAGCAACTCGGACACCACGTGCCGGGTGCGGTCATCCGGCATGGGCAGGTCCTTGGTCAGCATCTCCTGGACCAGGCTGCGGTAGACCACAATTCGCTCTTCCTCGCGCAGATCCTCGAACGGGCGCGGCTCGATATTGCTGGCCTTGTTGATCCGGTCGCGGGCCGCCTCGACGAACGCCTTCTCGAATTCGCGGCGGGTCTGCTCGTTGAACTTGTCCGTGGCCGCGGTGTTCTTGGCGGTGACGTCGTCGCGGGTGGCCTGCGTCGGCTGCCAGGTGACCTTGGCGGTGACGCGCAGCGGTGAGACGTTGCGGAAATTGACGTGCTCGAGGTGGATGCCGAACGAGATGTGGCCGGGTGAACTCTCCACCAGGCCGCGGACCGAGATCTCGATGTCGTTGCCGCCGTGGTCGAAATCGATGATCCCCTTGTCGATCTCGCCGTCCGGACCGAACTCGAAACCGGGTTGATCGCACACCGCGATGAAGCCGTCGAAATCAGCCTTGATGCGCTCGGGGTCGCCCTCGGACGTGTCGAGGTTGACCTCCTTGCCATCCTCGTACGCCTCGTCCATATCGTCCTCGGGGATGGTGTCCTCGGTCATCGGCACGAACGGGATGTCGATCGGATGCTCGGTGATGAACGGTGTGGGCATCGGGATGGCCTCCGGCGGCGGCACGCTGCCCAGCTCCGGATCCTTGGCCAGATGTACCAGTTTGGAGACGCCGAGCTGACGGCCGGGATCGTCGACGTAGGTCTGCCAGCAGAGGTAGGTCCCGATGTCCTGGACCTGGACGCCCACCTGCCGCATCTTGCGGCGCATCTCGTAGTTGATCAGCTTGTCCGTGGTGTTGGCCAGGACGTAGCGGCGGCTCGAGGTGTCGGTGGTCTCGGTGACCGTCCGGAACGTCGTCTTGTAGTTCTTGCGGATCTCGGTCGACAGCTTCTCGGTCTGCTCCCGCATCTTCTTATGGGTGACCTCGCGTGCCGTCGACTGGGTCTTGGCCAGATCGATCTTGGCCGACGCGCTGGCGCTGCCCCCGATCCAGCTCTGGTTCGCGGTGGTGTCGACGCCGAACTTCGTATCGGACTTGTTCTCGTCCTTGACCGCATCGGACAGCTCGTCGCGCTCGGTGCTCGACTTCTCGGACTTGACGACGGTTTCGGTGGAACTCTCTGTGGTCCGTTCCTCGAGCGTCTTGCGCGTACTGATCTCGACCAGTTCGACCGTCGCACCGGGGCTCATCCACACGTGACCCACGGGCGGGCCGAGGAACGTGTCGAACTCGAAGAAGTACTGGCGGAACAGGTGCACGATCCCCAGTGGTGACAGGCTCACTCGATCCAGGTCGCGAAAAGGGTCCATGTAGTCGAGCGGGTCGCGGAACTTCAGCAGCGCCGAGAGTCGGGCCAGGTTCCGGTCCGGCCGGTAGAACAGGTCCCGCAGTTCGTCGAAGTGCTGGTTGTCCTTGAGGTACATGAGGAAGCCGGCGACGGCGGACTCGCGCTGCAACTGCTCGGCGACCATGCCCGTGACCGCCTCGGGCCCCCGAACGGCCCCGTCATCTGTGGTCTTGCGGCCCGTCGCCGCCGTGTGCCACTGCTGCGTTCGCGGAATCACCACGCCGTCCAGGGTCTTCTTGATCGCGGCCGGTTTGATCGCGCGGTCCCACACCGATTCGTCGTACTCGCTCAGTGGCGGCAACGAGCCGGCGATGCTCTCCATCACGAAGCTGCCCCCGAACCGCGTCTCGGCGTCTCGCAACTGTGCCGGTTCGAGTTCGGTGATGCGGGCCAACGACTTTCGTGGATCGAGTTTGATCTCGAATTGGCTCTTGAATTTCTTGTACAGCGCCTCGAAGGCAGCCGCCTTGTCGACCGCGAAGCCGCGGTCCCAGCGGCGGGTCATGCGTTTGGCGCGCCAGCCCAGCATCGGCTGATAGACGCCGAAGATCTCGCTGTCGTAAGGAAGAATGTTCGCGTAGGACGTGAAATCCGTGATCCTCTTCATGAGCGAATCGTAGTGATGGCCGGCCGCTCACAGTAGACTTTCAGGAACCGAAGATGCCGCTGTGGGCGGTCCAGGGCCCCTTCTCCACGTATGGAATCATGTTCTAGAACAACACTTTTCGTGATGACAGCGGCTGGGCACGCGCATGTTTGCCCACCGGGGCGCTGGGTTCCCGCGGAGCCATCCGCGGTGGGGACCCCCGTCGCAATCTCCCGAAGTCCGCCAGAAGCCGCTCGCGGTCTCTATACACTGACCACGTGAACCGGCTCTCCAGCGTCGACGCCGCCTTCTGGTTCGCCGAAACCCCCAGCTGGCACATGCACGGCGGCGGTCTGGCGATCTGCGACCCCTCCAACGCACCCGACTTCTCCTTCGAAGCGGTCCGTGACATCGTCGCGGCGCGACTGCCCGAGATCCCGCAATTGCGCTACCGCGTGACCGGTTCGCGGCTGGGTCTGGATCGGCCGTGGTTCGTCGAGGACTCCGAACTCGACCTCGATCACCACATCCGCCACATCAAGCTGCCCCGCCCGGGCGGCCGGGCTCAACTCGACGAGCTGGTGGAGCGGCTGCTGGCGCGAAAGCTGGACCGCAGCAGGGCGCTGTGGCAGTTGTTCTACATCGACGGCCTCGAGGACGGGCGCGTCGCGATCCTGACCAAACTGCACCACACCGTCGTCGACGGCATGTCCGGGGCGGGGCTCAGCGAGATCCTCTTCGACATCACGCCGCAGCCCCGGCCGCCCGTCGTCGAGGTCGACCGCTCACTCGTGGGCATCACCATCCCGCGGATCGAACGGCGGGCGCTGGGATCGATCGTCAACGTCGCGGTGATGACACCCATCCGCCTGACCCGCATCGCGCAGCAGACGGTCACCCAGCAATTGGCCACTTGGCGGATGCCGAACAAGCCGCCGCGGTATTTCGAGGCCCCGCACACCCGCTTCAACGCGCCGCTGTCGCCGCAGCGACGGATCACGAGCACGGTGGTGGACCTGGGCCGGGTCAAGGCGGTCAAGAACGCCTTTGGGGTGAAGCTGAATGACGTTGTGCTGGCGCTGATCTCGGGAGCCATGCGCTACTACCTGGATGCGCACAACGAGCTTCCGGAGCGCCCGCTGGTGGCCCAGGTGCCGGTGTCGACCCGCGGCGACAGCAATGAGGTCGGCAATCAGGTCAGTTCGATGACGGTCGGGCTGGCCACCGACATCGTCGACCCGGGCAAGCGGATCCGGGCGATCTATGCCAGTTCCCAGGGCGCCAAGGAGATGGCCACTGCGCTGACGGCGCACCAGATCATGGGCCTGACGGAGACCACGCCGCCCGGGCTGCTCGGTCTGGCGGCCCGGGCCTACACCGCGAGCAGCCTCGGCGGCAACATCGCGCCCATCAACGTCGTCGTCTCCAATGTGCCCGGTGCGGACTTCCCGCTCTACCTGGCCGGCGCGGAGGTCGAGTACTTCGTGCCGCTGGGTCCGCTGGTGATGGACGTCGGCCTGAACATCACCTGCCTGAGCTACCGTGGACTGCTCACGTTCGGCTTCGTCACCACACCGCAGATCGCCGACGACATCGACGAATTGGCCGACCGGATGGTACCGGCGCTGGAAGAACTCGAGAAAGCCGCCGCCAAGCTGTAGGACGCCTCACGCGGCCGGGATGAGCGCGCATTGCGCGACCATCTCGCCCAGTGCCGCGTCCTCGGCGCCGTCGGAGGGAACCGACAGCACCATTCCGGCGCACACCCCGGAATACCACTCGGCCAGTACTGCGGGCATGTCGCCGTAGACACCTTGGGGGACAAGCAGATCCACGAGTCCGGGATCATCGGCGGACATCCCGAGCACCTCCAGCTGCCGCTGGTAGGCCGGCGTGCTGTAGAGGAAGGCCAGCTCGGAGCGGCGGTCCTCCCGCCGGATCGCCAGTTCGGTGGCCGAATCAGCCAGCAGTGGTTGCGGATTGGTGATGACAGAGGGTCCGGTGTCGGTGCGTCCGGCGGCCGAGGCGCCCTCGGCGAGGGCGGGCAGGATGTTCGCCGCGAGAATGCGCGGGTGCGAACTGGTCGGATGGCACACGAAGCCATCGGCCTTCGCGCCCGCCATGACGCACATGCGCCGGTTGACGCCGCCGGTCCAGATGTGTGGTGCCGGCAGGCCCAGTGGGCCCGGATTGAAGTACTGCTGCAACCGGGTGAAACGGTAATGCGGTCCTTCATGATTCAACGCTTCGCCGGTCTCGAAGGATCTGAAGATGGCCCGCAGCGAGTCGATGTAGTCGCCCAGCCGGCCGACGGGGTCGGACCATTCGGTGGAGAACCGTCCGACGATGTTCCCGCGGACCTGCGACGCGATGCCCAGTTCGAATCGCCCGCCGGAGAGCCCGGCCAGATCCCATGCCCCGTATGCGGTGACCATCGGGCTGCGCGGAAAGGCGACCACCATGCTGGTTCGCACGACGAGCCGGTCGGTGGCGCCCAGCGCGAGTGCGGCAACCACGAACGGGTCGTGGATGGTCTCCGGGACGTGCAGCACGTCGAAGCCGAGGCGTTCGACCCGGGCGGCCCACCCGGCAACGTCGCGCAGTGCGGTACGTCCCGGCAGCGATGCGATCATCTGCATTCTAGTTGCCCGACAACCAGTCTCGGGCCGGCGAGCGGCCACTTTCGTACACGCGCACCGGCGTGTCCCCGTACAGACCCGGCCGCTCGCGGGAAGGACAATGGGGTCAGCCCTGCGTGACGGTGACGTCCGAGCCGGAGGAGTCGATCCGCGGATCGCCGGAGTGGTACGTCACGCGGTTGCTGATGCCGGAGGCCTCGATGACGTCCGCCGACTCCAGGGTGACGATGTTCTCGATGCCCGACACCCCGACGCGGTCACAGTGCCCGGTGATCTCGACGGTGTTGTTGATGCCCGAGATCTCCACGGCGCCGCCCGTGCAGGTGACGCTTCGATGCTCGGCGATGCCGCTCAGGGAGATGGAGCCGCCGCCGGCCACCGTGGTGGGTCCGGTGGGTTCCACCTGGGGCGGCATCGGGATCACCGGCACGGCGGGGGTGGTGCGGGGTGCGGTGGTGCGCGACGGCGCCGGTGTGCGCGTGTGGGTGGGCCGGTCGGTGGCGGCAACCGGTGTGCCACTGGTGGTTTCGCGACCGAACAACGCGTAGGCGGCGGCGCAGAGGATGACGATCAACAGGCCGAGGCCGAAGAGCAGGCGCGAGATCGCCCGGTTGTCGGTGCCTGCCGGAGACTCCGTGGTGTACGGAGTGGTGGTGCCGAGTTCCTCCGGTTGGGTCATCGGCGTCAGAGCACCTTAGACAGGAAGTCCTGCAGCCGCCGGCTCTGCGGGTTGTCGAACACCTCGGTGGGGGTGCCGTCCTCGACGATGTTCCCGCCGGACATGAAGATCACCCGCGAGGCGACCTCCCGCGCGAAACCCATCTCGTGGGTCACCACCACCATCGTCATGCCGCCCCGCGCCAGGTCGCGCAGCACCTCCAGGACGTCGCCGACCATCTCCGGGTCCAGCGCACTGGTGGCCTCGTCGAACAACATGATGTCGGGGTTCATCGCCAGCGCCCGGGCGATAGCCACGCGTTGCTTCTGGCCGCCCGACAGCGTCGCCGGTTTGACGTTCGCCTTCTCGGCCAGCCCCACCTGGTCCAGCAGTTCGAGCGCGCGCTTCTCGGCGGCCGCCTTGTCCATCTTCTTGGTCAGCAGCGGCGCCAGGGTGACGTTGTCGATCACCGTCATGTGCGGGAACAGGTTGAAGTGCTGGAACACCATGCCGATGTGCTGACGCACCTTGTCCAGGTCGACCTTCGGGTCGGTCATGTCGAATCCGTCGACGACGACCGTGCCCGCCGTGATGTCCTCGAGCTTGTTGAGACAGCGCAAGAAGGTCGACTTGCCGGACCCGGACGGCCCGATCACGCAGACCACCTCACCCTTGCGGATGGTGGTGGTGATGCCGTCGAGCACCACCAGGTCCCCGAACGCCTTCTTCAGCCCCTCGATCCTGACCTTGACGGTGTCGTCGGGTGCGGCGGTTACGGAATCCGTTGCGACCTCGGTCATTTCACGAGCCTCCGTTCCAGTCGGTCCGAGAGTTTGGTCAGCGCCATGATGACGATGAAGTAGATGACGCCGATGATCAGCCACATGGTGAACGACTGGTAGTTGCGGGCGATGATCAGCCGGCCGGTCTGGGTGAGTTCGGCAATGCCGATCACCGACAGGATGGACGTGTCCTTCAGCGTGATGACGAACTGGTTCACATAGGACGGAATCATGGTTCGGATTGCCTGCGGCAGAATCACTTTCCGCATCGTGGGCAGGTACCCGATGCCGAGACTTCGGGCCGCCTCCATCTGGCCCTTGTCGACGGCCTGGATGCCACCGCGGACGATCTCGGTCATGTAGGCGCCCGCGTTGAGCGACAGCGTGATGATGCCGGCGGTCAGCGCGCTCATCTGGAAGTGCAGGGCCGACGGGATGCCGAAGTAGATGAAGAACGCCTGCACCAGCAGCGGTGTGCCGCGAAAAATGTCGACGTAGGCGGTTCCGATTCCGCGCAACCACACCGACCGCGATACGCGCAGCAACCCGAAGACGATGCCGAGCACCAGCGCGATCGCGATCGAGATCACCGTGAGCAGCAGCGTCATCTTCAAGCCGGTCATCAGGACCGGGAAGGTGCTCTTCAGCAGTCCGAGGAACGAATTGTCCGTCTGGGCGGCGCCCTCGCCGAGGTAGCTCTCGACAATCTGGTCGTAGCGGCCCGATGCCTTCAGGTTCTTCAGGCCGGCGTTGAACTTCGCCAGCAGGTCGGCGTTGCGGCCCTTGTTGACGGCGAACCCGTAGCTGGACCCCTTCTCCTTCGGGGTGACGGTCTTGAAACCGTTGCCCTGCTGGATGCCGTAGGCCAGCACCGGGTAGTCCTCGAAGACGGCGACCGAGTTGCCGGTCTTGACCTCTTCGAACATCGAGGCGGAATCGGCGAACGAGACGACCTGGAAGCCGTACTTGTCCTTGATGGAGTCGGCGAACCCGGCGCCCTCGGTGCCGTTCTTGACCGCAACCCGCTTGCCCTTCAGATCCTCGTAGGACTTGACGGTGTCGTTGCCGGCCAGCACCGCCATCTGCACGCCGGACTCGAAGTACGGGTCGGAGAAGTCGAAGACCTTCTTGCGGGCGTCGGTGATCGACATGCCGGCGATGACGCCCGCGGCCTGATTGGCCTGGACCGCCTGCAGCGCCGCGTCGAATCCGAGCGGTTTGATGTCGACGTTGAAGTGCTGATCCTTGGCGATCTCCCGGATCAGGTCCATGTCGATGCCGACGTAATTCCCCTTGTCGTCCTGGAACTCGAACGGGGCGAACGTGGTGTCGGTGGCGATGACATACGTCTCGCCGTCGGCGACCGCGGGCGCGGGGATCGCCAGGGCGAGGCCGAGCAGTCCGGCCAGCATCGCCACCAGCAGGGCGGCCGGCCCGCGCGGTGACCGTCCGTGGAATTGGGGTGGGCGTTCGGCCTGCATGTGGTGCCTTCCGTCCGGGCCTGCTGGGACGGGATCACGCTAACGCGGACGGCTCCGGCATGCGCGGCTTCCCGATGACCCGGGCGCGGCGGCCCGGGGTGTCCCGCGGAGGTAACACGCACGAAAGGTTGCTGTGATTTAGGACTCATCGGGCGGCCAAGCCTCTGAGAATTCCTTATTAAGAGAGTTCGAAGAAACGGTGAACAACGGTTAGCCAAGAGTGCGTACCGGCTGGTGAAAGGCGTGGTGACGGTTGCCCGCAGCAAACAACACGATTGGATAACGTTTCGGCCTGAGTGTCGGCTGAGGCGAATGTTCAACGTGCGCCCAAATCCGTCGTCGGCCATAATTTTCCGCTCGTTCCCGCCGCTAGAATCTGTGCAGGGTCCGCGCCGACGTGGCGCTTTGGACGACGGGAACCGGCCAGCAGGGCAGGCGCCGGACAGCCACCCGGTCGTCCCTCAGGGGGACCGCCCAAGGAAGGTTCGAAGAGGTTCTGATGAGCATGGCAAACAACGTGAAGACTTTGAGCGACATGACCACCGGCGTCGTCGTGGCCAACCGTGCCGGCCGGCACGCCGAACTGGCGCACGACCTCCCGACCCGCTCGCTGCGCGCTCACCTGAGTCGTTTGCCCGAGCCCGCGCCGGCCGTCGTCGAACCGCCGCTGATCGAAACCGACACCGCGCCGGGCTTTTCGGCACTGCGCCAGATTCCGGTACGCCGCGGGCCCATCGCCGGCATCGCCGTCGACCCCCGCGACGGACTCGTCTACACCACCAACCCGACCGACAACAGTGTCTCGGTCCTGGATCCGGTTGCGCTGCACGTACGCACCACCATCCTCGGCTTCGATGAGGCGTCGGCCGTTGCCGCCGCCAACGGCCGGGCCTTCGTCGCCACCGTGAGCCTCTCGCACGATGCGGTCACCACCGTCGATCCCGCCGCGGTCGAGGCGGGCGCCGATCACCCGCTGGCGTCGTCGGTCGCCGGTGTTGCCGTCGACGCCGCCGGGCGCTACGTCTACGTCGCCCGCAGTGGGCGGGACGGCGCCGACGTCGCGATCATCGACACCGCCGACGGCCGGGTGCGCACTCTGGAACTGGGCACCCGCGCGGGTGCGGCCGCGACCGCCCTGACCCTCAGTCCCGACGGCGCGCGTGTCTACGTCGTCACCGTCGACGATCTGGGCGGCGAGCTCGTCGCCATCGACACCGCGACGCGCCGCATCGTCGGTGGCCTGGCCTTCCCCGCGCCGTTGCGTGCCGTGGCCGCCGGCCCCGACGGCGTCGTCTACGTCGCCACCTGCGACCTGTCCTTCGGAGGCGTGATCGACGTCGTCGACGCCCGCACCATGCGGGTGGTGTCGAGCATCGACGTCGGCGGCCTGGTCACCGACCTGGTCGCCGGTGCCGCCGGGGACCGGCTGTACGTCGCCGGTGTCGACCGGGTCTCGGTGGTGTGTGTGGCCACCCAGGAGATCATCGACACCGTGACGATCGTCGACCAGCCGTCCTGCCTGGCCGAGAGCGCCGACGGCAAGAAGCTGTTCATCGCCGACTACGACGGTGCGGTGACGGCCCTGACCATCGCGTCGAGCACCGAGTCGCTCCTGGCCAGGATGATGACGGCCGACAGCGACGCGGTACTGGACATCCCGATGCTCGAACTGGAATCCGCCGGCATCTGAGCCCGGTTCCCTCTGTTCAGCCCCCGCGCGGCGCGTACATCAGCACCGCGACGCCCAGGAGGCAGATCAGCGCGCCCGTGATGTCCCAGCGATCGGGGCGGAAGCCGTCGGCGACCATCGCCCAGACCAACGACCCTGCGACGAACACGCCGCCGTAGGCGGCCAGGATCCGGCCGAAGTTCGCATCCGGTTGCAGGGTGGCCACCAGCCCGTAGGCGCCCAGCGCAAGCATTCCGGCACCCACCCACGGCCAGCCGCGGTGCGCGCGGACACCCTGCCAGACCAGCCAGGCGCCGCCGATCTCGAAAACCGCCGCCAGGACAAAGAGCAAAACGGACTTCAGCACCGTCACCGGCACTAGCGTAGGGCCTGATCACGTACCGATCGGAAGGCACTCACCACCATGCTCAGCACGATGCAGGACTTTCCCCTGACGATCTCGGCGATCCTGCGGTACGCCACTACGGTGCACGGTGACCGTACCGTCCGCACCGCCGCCGGTGACGGCGTATACCGGGAGGCCAGCTATACCGAGATCGGCAAGCGCGCCGCCCGACTGGCAAACGCGTTGCGCCGCTTGGGTGTCGGGGGGGACGAGCGCGTCGCCACATTCATGTGGAACAACCAGGAGCACCTCGAGGCCTACGTCGCCATCCCCGCGATGGGCGCGGTGCTGCACACATTGAACATCCGGCTGTTCCCGGAGCAGATCGAGTTCGTGGCCTACGAGGCCGAGGACCGTGTGGTCATCGTCGACTCCTGTCTGGCCGGGCTGTTGGCTCCGGTGATCCGGGCACTCGAGACGGTGCACACCGTGATCGTCGTCGGCGACGAGGATGCGTCGGCGCTGGACGTGCCGGGCAAGCAATTCCTGCGCTACGAAGAACTGCTGGCCGCCGAGTCCGATGAGTTCGACTGGCCGGTTCTCGACGAGAACTCCGCTGCGGCAATGTGTTACACCAGCGGGACGACGGGACACCCCAAGGGCGTGGTGTACAGCCACCGGTCGAGTTACCTGCATTCGATGGCGGTCTGCAGCGGCAACGGCATGGGTCTCGGGTTCGCCGACCGGGCGCTGCCGATCGTTCCGATGTTCCACGCCAATGCCTGGGGGCTGCCGTACGCGGCACTGATGGCCGGCGCGGACCTGGTGCTGCCGGACCGGTTCATGGACGCGGCCTCGATGGTGAACCTGATCGAGACGCAGCGTCCCACGGTTGCCGGTGCGGTGCCGACCATCTGGAACGATGTGATGAACTACCTGGAAAGCAATGGCGGACATGACATTTCGTCGTTAAGGCTGGTGGCGTGCGGCGGCTCGGCCGTCCCGGTGTCGCTGATGCAGACCTTCGAGGACCGCCACGGCGTGCAGATCCGGCAGTTGTGGGGCATGACCGAGACGTCGCCGATGGCCACCTTGGCCTGGCCGCCGCCGGGAACCCCGGAGGACCGGTATTGGGTGCTGCGCGCGTCGCAGGGCCGACCGATGTGCGGCGTCGAGGCGCGCATCGTCGACGACGAGGGTGCGGCGCTGCCCAACGACGGCGAGTCGGTGGGGGAGCTCGAAGTACGCGGGCCGTGGATCACCGGGTCCTACTACCGCAACACCGACGACTCGAAGTTCGAATCCGGCTGGCTGCGCACCGGCGACGTCGGACACATCGACGCGCAGGGATACGTCACCCTGACCGACCGGGCCAAGGACGTGATCAAGTCCGGCGGCGAGTGGATCTCGTCGGTCGAACTGGAGAACGAGCTCATCGCCCATCCGGCCGTGCTGGAGGCCGCCGTCGTCGGCGTGCCCGACGACCGCTGGCAGGAGCGGCCGCTGGCCGCGGTGGTGCTCAAGTCCGGCGGCCGGGCCACGCCGAACGAACTGCGAGAATTCCTGTCGGACAAGGTGGCTCGCTGGTGGTTGCCCGAACGCTGGGTCTTCATCGACCAGGTTCCACGCACCAGCGTGGGCAAGTACGACAAGAAGACCATCCGGGCCCGCTATGCCGAAGGCCAGTACGAGGTCGTCACCGTCGGCTGAGCGCGCCCCCTTCCGTTGAGGCACCCAGATCGGTTGTCCCCCGATCGGGGGACAGCGGGATCCTCCGGTAGTGGGGCCGATCAGCGGACAGACCGCCGGCCCGAACTCGGGCACCGTGGAGAGCGTCCACAACGACGCGCCGTAGATCCGGTGTCCGACAACGAGGTTGACCGTGTCCGTCTCTGCCTACCTGGTGTTCGTCGAGGCTCTGCTGTTCCTGACCCTGTGGCTGTTCGCGTGCGCGTACGGCACGGTGGTGTCCACCGCGCTGGCATCGGGTTGCGGAACCGACCTGCGCGGAGCCGTTGCCCGCATCGTGCCGCTGGCCGTCGCGACCGTCTCGACATCAGCCGTGTTCGCCGCACCCGCGTTCTCGGTGCTGACACACTCGTCGGACACAGCGTCGGATGTCGTGCGGGGCGTGTTCCTGGCCGCCTGGCTGGCGCAGGTGATCCTGGCCGTGCACCTGACGCACTCGGCGGCGCGGGTGCTGACCGCCTATCAGCGCTCAGCGCGCTGGTAAGCGGTGACGACGGCCGCCCCGCCCAGCCCGATGTTGTGCTGCAGGGCTGCCGTGACGTTGTCGACCTGGCGCTTGTCGGCGGTGCCGCGCAGCTGCCAGGTGAGTTCGCTGCACTGGGCCAGACCGGTTGCCCCCAGCGGATGACCCTTCGAGATCAGCCCGCCCGACGGGTTGACCACCCAGCGGCCGCCGTAGGTGGTGTCGTCCTCGTCGATCAAGGCCGGGGCCTCGCCCGGACCGCACAGCCCCAGCGCCTCGTACAGCAGCAGCTCGTTGGCCGAGAAGCAGTCGTGCAGCTCGATCACCTGGAAGTCCTCCGGGCCCAGGCCGGACTGCTGGTAAACCTGTTGGGCCGCTTTGACATTCATGTCATGGCCGATGATGTTGGCGGCACTGCCGTCGAAGGTGGAGGCGAAGTCGGTGGTCATCGCCTGCCCGACGATCTCGACGGCCTGGCCGGCCAGGTCGTGCTGTGCCACGTAGTCCTCGCTGGCCAGCACCACCGCGGCCGATCCGTCGGAGGTCGGCGAGCACTGCAACTTGGTCAGCGGGTCGGAGATCATCTTGGCGGCCAGGATGTCGTCGAGGGTGTACTCATCCTGGAACTGCGCGTAGGGGTTGTTCACCGAGTGCTTGTGGTTCTTGTAGCCGATCTTGGCGAAATGCTCGGCGGTGGTGCCGTACTTCTTCATGTGCTCGCGTCCGGCTGCGCCGAACATCCACGGCGCCACCGGGAACTGCATGGCGTCGGTCTCGTTGAGCGCCAGGATGTGTCGCTTCAGCGGTGACTCGCGGTCCTCGGCCCCGCCGCCCAGCGATCCGGGCTGCATCTTCTCGAAGCCCAGCGCCAGCACGCAGTCGGCCAGGCCGCCGCGGATCGCCTGCGCACCCAGGTACAGCGCCGTCGACCCGGTGGAACAGTTGTTGTTGACGTTGACGATCGGGATGCCGGTCATCCCCAGTTCGTAGAGTGCACGCTGACCGGAGGTCGAGTCGCCGGCGCAGTAGCCGACGTAACCCTGCTCGATGTCGGTGTAGGCGACGCCGGCGTCCTCGAGTGCCTTGGTGCCCGACTCCTTGGCCATCTGCGGGTAATCCCAGCCCTCGCGGCGACCGGGCTTCTCGAACTTCGTCATCCCGACCCCGATGACGAAGACCTTGTTCGCGACTCTGGCCATGTGTGATCCCCTTCGATCAGTGCATCATCCGATCCTGCGAATGTAGGCGACCGCTCAGAACTGCCCGCAGTTCGGGGTGGTGGGCAGGCCGTTGAACTGATCGGAGATCCACTGCATGCTGCGCTCGCCGTCGACGAACAGCGCGAGCCCGTGGTTGACCGCCAACTTGTTGAGGAACGGCGGCTGTTCGTTGGTCCAGAACTGGACGTCGGCGCCCAGTGCGCACCAGTCCCGGCCCAGCTGATTGGCGCCGGTCCACGGCACCAGCGGGTCGAAGCGGTTCGAATCGATGAACACCGGCGCCTGCGGGCGCAGCCGGCCGATGCGTTGCAGGTCCAGCAGGCCCCGGAACGGTTCCTTCGACATGGCCTGCGTCGGGTCCTCGTTGAAGTACTCGCTGAGATGGTGGAACCCGAAGGTCAGCGCTGTCTCGACGACGCACTGGTCCTTGGCGCGATTCAGCCAGTCCTCGCCGACCGGGGACATCATGGCGTGGATCGCTTCGCCGGCTTCGGGATACGCGGCGATGGCGCCATTGATCATGTACGCAGCGGCGCCCACCAGGATCGAGCCGTCGATAGAGGGCAGCAGCTCGGGAATGTTCGCCGGCGGCGCGCCGACATACGCGCCGACGAGGTCGATGTCGGGCGCATACTGCGGGGCCAGCTCGACCGCGGCGGCGCTGGCGCCCCCGCCCTGTGAATAGCCCCACAGCGCAACCGGACCGTCGGGCGTCAGCGACGTTCCGCCGAGACGCTTGGCCGCCCGTACCGCGTCGAGCAGCGCGTGGGCCGATGAGAGGCGATTGACGTAGGTGTGCACCCCGGGCGTTCCGAGGCCCTCGTAGTCGGTGACCACGACGGCGAACCCGCGGGCCACCAGGGTCGCGGCCATCAGCTCCTCGTAACCCATGGTGATGTCGAGGCCGCTGGAGAAGTGGATGCTCTGGCCGAACACCCGCGACGGCGCGCACTGGTCACCCTGGCCCTGGGTGCCCGGTGCCAGGGCGATCAGCGGTCGCGGTCCACGGCCCGGCCATGGGTTGTCGGGCTCGAAGTAGGTGCCGGTGACCGCGTTCGGATTGCCGCGGGTGTCGGTGCTGCGGTACATCGGGTCGCGGTCGCGACCCAACTGCCCAGCTGGCCGGACGGTTCGTAGACCAGCCGCATCGGTTCGTGGCGGATCACGTCCGACCCCGTCGCGATGAACGTACCGGTCGCACGCGGAGATCACCCACCCATCAGGCACCGGCCGGGTTCGTGTCGAAACCGGCCGGTGCCTGCGAGGGGTGTCTGGTGAGCGCTCCTCCTCCGCCGCGTTCCGCGGCGGTATCGGTCGACTCGACTAGAGGTACTGTCTCGCTCCTCCTCCGCCGCGTTTCGCGGCGGTATCGGTCGACTCGACTAGAGGTACTGTCTCGCTCCTCCTCCGCCGCGTTTCGCGGCGGTATCGGTCGACTCGACTAGGCGACGCCCTGCGGTCCGCCGGCCCCGTTGGAGCCGGCCAGACCACCCTTACCGCCGGCGCCACCGGTGCCGGGGGTACGGGTGGAGCCGGACGTCGCGTCCCCGCCCGCGCCGCCGGCGCCACCCTTCCCCGAAATGGGACCGGCGTTGCCACCGTTGCCACCGTTTCCGCCGGTCGACGAGGACCCGTCGCTGGAGTCGGCACTCACCGCGGCGAGGCCACTGGTGCGGGTGCCGGCACTCGAAGTGCCGCCGCGACCGCCGGTGCCGCCGCTGTCGTCGCCGGTGCCGCCGTCGCCGCCGCGGCCGCCGCGGCTGGTGTACCCGTCGGAGTCGCCACCCGCGCCGCCGTCGCCGCCGCGGGCCTTGATGCCGCCGTTGCCGCCCTTGCCGCCGGCGCCACCGGTTGCGGTATCACCGTCAGCTTCGCCGCCGTCGCCGCCCTTCCCGCCGGCGCCGCCGCCGATGCCGCCGTCACCGCCGGCGCCGCCCGCTCCGCCGGTGCCGGTGACTCCACCGCTGCCGCTGCCGCCCGCGCCGCCGTCGCCGCCCTTGTCGCTGACCATTCCGCCGGCCCCGCCAACGCCGCCCTTGCCGCCCGTTCCGCTGACGGCGCCGACCGCATCGCCACCGTCGCCGCCGTTGGCGGCCGTTCCCGTGGTGGACACGAATCCGCCGGCGCCGCCGTTACCGCCGACCGCATCGCCCGCGGTCGAGTACGCCGATCCGCCGTTGCCACCGTTGCCGGCGGAGCCCTGCCAGCCGCCGCCGCCTTCACCGCCGTTGCCGCCGATGGCGGTACCGCTGGCCTGGGCGTTGCCGCCGTTGCCGCCGGCGAGCGCGCCGTCCCATTTTCCGTGGCCGCCGTAGCCGCCGTTCCCGGCGGTGGCGTTGCCGTTCGCGGCCCAGGCGTCACCTCCGTTGCCGCCGCCGCCCGAGTCGCCGGTGGGGTTGGTGTCGGCGACCCGCCACTGCTCGTTGCCGCTGCTGCCACCGTTGCCGCCGGTGGCGTTACCTGTTGTGGCGTAAGCGTTTCCGCCGTTTCCGCCCTTCCCGAGGTTGCCGCTGAACAGGCCGCCGAACGATCCCGTCCCGCCGTCGGCCGCGGTGGCGTTCGCGCCTACCGCGTTCCCGCCGTTACCACCGTCCCCGCCGTTGCCGTTGAACAGTCCCCCGTGGCCGCCGTCGCCGCCCTTGGTCGCGGCCTGGAGCAGCTTGCCGTCGGCGGAATAGACGGCGTCCAGGCCATCTCCACCCCGGCCACCGTTGCCGTTGATGCTGGCGCTGCCGCCGACGCCCCCGTAGGCGCCGTTGCCGCCGTTGCCGCCCCAGAGTCCGCCGTCCTCGCCGTTGCACATCGATTTGCAGTTCGGGTTGAGTTCCAGGGCGTCGCGACCGTCGCCCAGGAGCCAGCCGCCGCGGCCGAACATCGGCCGGATCGTCACCTTCACCGTGATGGTGCCGGCCTTCGGGTTGTTCGATGCTTTCACCAACCACCATGGCAGGTTGGTGCCCGACCACGGGATGACGGATTCCGTCGAGGCGAGTTGTATGTCGAAGCTTCGCGTCGGCACGTTGTCGGCGGCCGTGGGCAGGACACCCATGCCGACGACGGCCGCGCCCGCGGCGACGCCGGAGGTGAGGAAGGCGGCCACGGACCGCGTGCTCCGACGTCCCTTGCGGGAGTTGGAATTTGAGTTCTTGTTCATCATGAAACCTCTGTCTGCTCGCCCCCGATAGGCAACGGCCCACGAGTGTCACGGACATCTTCGAGTGATGTCCGATGGATTACGGATCAATCAGCGCGCGCTGAGCTGAACGTACGCCCGTTGCCACTGTCGCGCAAAGTTTTCAACGCACTTCAGCAAACTTTGATTTGACCGTCTTCCTGTCGCCTGACCAGCCGAAATACCGGCCATGACCACAGAATCTGTTGCTATTCAGCTTGTCTCAGCCTGTTTCGCGTGGCCTGGACCGTCAGGGCTGGTATGTGACGTTTGCTGAAGCTACGATGGGGTGATGAAAAGACTGTTCCTGCAAGTTATTTCGCGATCCAACCGGTTGCCGAATTGATCGCTGAGCGTCCGCTCAGCTTCCTGATCGCGGCGGCCGAATGGATCCTTTAGCAAACCATCTTGCAAACCGATTTGACCGTCCAGAACCACGCGTGAGTTCTCCGGAACTGTTGCCATCCAGCTGGTCCGGTCCCATTTCGCGTGGTGCAGTGAACATACTTCAAAGTCAGTTATTTGCTGAAAATGCTCCGTTGGGATCAAAATTCCCCGTTAGCAAGACATTTGGCGACGTTCGAGCGCGCAAAATCCGTCGCTGAGGAGCGCCTGTTCAGGCGGGCCCGGGAGCCGCGTACCAAGTTTCGCGCATTGCTGAATACTGTGCCGGTGCGACAAAGTAATGGTGGAACAACACATCTCTCGTGGAAAAGCATTTGCTATCTGGCCGACCGTGAATTGTCTGGTCCTGCAAGATATTTCATGGCAGCAACTTCCAGGTTCGAACCTGAAATAGAAGTGCGTTCCAGAAGCCGCCTCTGATACGCCCGCGGAATCGGCATCCCGCGTGCGACGCGGGGCGAACGCCCGAGGAAGATTGCCGCTATGGCATTGAAAGTCGTGCAGTGGGCCACCGGTGGACTGGGTGTGGCGGCCATCCGGGGCATCGCCGAGCATCCCGACCTCGAGCTCGCCGGATGCTGGGTGCATTCCCCGGCCAAGGCCGGCCGTGACGCCGGCGAGATCGCGGGTATCGGGAAGCTGGGTGTGACCGCCACCAACAGCATCGACGACATCCTGGCCCTCGATGCCGACGCGGTGATCTATGCGCCGCTGGCCGCCGATCCCGACGAGGTCGCCGCCCTGCTGCGGTCCGGGAAGAACGTGGTCACCCCAGTGGGGTGGGTGTACCCCAGCGAGCGCACCGCGGCGCCCGTGCGCGAGGCCGCGCTGGCCGGGAACGTGACGCTGCACGGCACAGGCATCGCCCCGGGCGGTATCAGCGAGAAGTTCCCGTTACTGTTCTCGGTGATGTCCACCGGCGTGACTTTTGTTCGCGCCGAAGAGTTTTCGGATCTTCGCACGTATGGAGCACCCGATGTGCTGCGGCATGTCATGGGCTTCGGGGGCCCTCCGGAGGCGGCCATGAGCGGGCCGATGCAGAAGATCCTCGACAGTGGTTTCATCCAGGCGGTCCGAATGGTGGTGGATCGAATGGGTTTCGCCGCCGATCCGCGTGTCCGGGCCACCCAGGAGGTTGCGGTGGCCACCGCTCCCATCGATTCCCCGATCGGGGTGATCGAGCCGGGCCAGGTCGCGGCACGCAAGTTCCGCTGGGAAGCGATGGTCGGCGATCAACCCGTGGTGCGGGTGACCGTCAACTGGTTCATGGGCCATGAGAACTTCGACCCCGCGTGGAGCTTCGGCCCGGCGGGTGAACGGTACGAGATGGAGGTCAAGGGCAATCCCGACTTCCAGGTCGTGATCAAGGGGTTCCAGCCGGAGACGGTCGAGCAGGGTCTCGAGAGCAACAACGGCATCGTCGCGACCGCCGCGCACTGCGTGAACTCGGTGCCCGCCGTCTGTGCGGCGGCTCCGGGTATCGCGACCTACCTCGACCTGCCCCTGATCTCCGGCAGGGCCGCACCCGCGCTGCACCGCTGACGGGTTCGGCGAGCGGTGCCGTTCCGCGAGCGAGAGGCCCGGCAACAACGGGCTGACTACGATCGGGCTCATGCCGAAACCGCACGGGATGGCGTGCTCGCGGGCGATACCGGTGGATCCGGGCACCGCGATGCGCCGCACGTTGGTGCTGCCCCTGCCCGCCCTGTTCAGCCGGAGGTACGGGCCGATGGGTCCGATCCGGGCGGTGCACGAATACGACTCCGAGCCCTGGGGCCGGCCAGGGCAGGTCCGGTCGATCGTGCAGGCCGGCGGCACCACACTTCGTGAGGAACTCACTCAGGTCGACGACCCCACGATGTTCGCCTACACGCTGACCAGGATCACCGGCCCGCTCGCCCCGCTGGTCGACCACATCGACGGTCAGTGGATGTTCACCCCGGTGGGCACCGGAACGAAGGTGATGTGGTTCTGGACCGTGCACCCCAGGTCCGAGTTGGCCGGTCGGCTGATGCCGGTGTTCGCGCGCATCTGGCAGGGCTTCGCCGGCCGGGCACTCGAGCAACTGTCCGAGGAGCTGCTGCGCCCATGACCGACATCCAGCGCATCTCCATCCCGGTGGCCGACACCGCACTGCCCGCCGAGCTGGCGGTGCCCGACGGCGCGGGATCCTGGCCCGGCGTGGTGGTGGTACACGACGCCTTCGGCCTCACCGACGACAACCGCGCCAACCTGCGCCGGTTCGCCGACAACGGCTATCTGGGGCTCATGCCGGACCTGTTCGCCCGGGGCGGTGTGCGCTGCGTGGTCAGGACCATCATGGCCGTGCAGCGTCGTCGCGGCGTCGCGGTCGACGATCTGCTGGCCGCCCGCGATCTGCTGGCCGCCCGGCCCGACTGCACCGGCGCGGTCGGCATCGCCGGGTTCTGCATGGGCGGCGGCTTCGCACTGGTCATGGCATCCAAGGGATTCGGGGCGTCGGCCCCGTTCTACCCGTCCATGGCACCTTTGTACGATTCGGTGGCCCAGAGCGCCTGTCCCGTCGTCGCCAGTTTCGGTCGCCGCGATCCGGTCAATCCGGGCAATGGGGCGCGGCTGGAGCGGGCGCTGAACCGTCACCACATCCCGAACGACGTGAAAACTTATGCGGGCGTTGGTCATTCGTTCGCCAATGACCTCCCGGGCCAGGCCTTCATGCGCATCGCCGGGTTCGGCTACGACGAGGAGGTCACCGCGGACGCCTACCGGCGGGTGTTCGCGTTCTTCGGCGAACACCTCGGTTCGTGAGACGCGCTCTGGTCCTGGCCGGCGGGGGACTGGCCGGGATCGCTTGGGAGACCGGCGTCCTGCGAGGCGTCGCCGACGAGGATCCGGCGCTGGCCGCCGCCCTGGTCTCGTCGGACGTGCTGCTGGGGACCTCGGCGGGGTCGGCGGTCGCGGCTCAGGTCGGTAGCGGCGTGTCGCTGGACCGGCTGTTCGAGCGTCAGGTGCGGGTCGACTCGGGAGAGCTGCACCCCGGCAACTCGATGGACCGGGTGGTCGAGCTGTTCCTGTCGGCGCTGCTGCTGCCGGACGCCACCAAGAAACAGAAGCTGCAACACATCGGATCGATCGCGACCGGTGTCGAGACGGTGCCCGAGGCGGTGCGCCGCGACGTCATCGCCAACCGGCTGCCCACGCCGGACTGGCCGGACCGGGATCTCCGCATCACGGCCATCGACGTCGCCACCGGTGAACTCGTCGTGTTCACCCGGGACAGCGGCGTCGAACTGGTGGATGCGGTGGCGGCCAGCTGCGCGGTCCCCGGGGCCTGGCCGCCGGTGACGATCGACGACCGGCGCTACATGGACGGCGGTGTCGGCAGCACCGTCAACATGGGCGTCGTCGACGACTGCGGTCTGGCCGTCGTGCTGGTGCCGGCCGCCGAGGACGCACCCAGCCCGTGGGAGGTGGGCGCCGCCGCCGAGATCGCGGCGTTCGCCGGAATCGCGGAGGCGGTGTTCGCGGACGCACCCGCGCGGGCCGCATTCGGTCCCAACCCGCTCGATCCGGACTGCCGGCCGCCATCGGCAGAGGCCGGCCGTGCGCAGGGCCGACGGGAAGCCGGCCGGATCGCCGCGGCGCTAGGACTCTGACGTCCCGAGGGTGTCGAGGGCGGCGGCACCGAGTTCGCGGCCGATCTCGATGACCTCGTTGGCCCGGTGGAACTCCAGGCTCCGGCACACATTCCGGGGGACCTCGATGAACAGGTCGGGCGGATAGGCGGCCAGCGTGTGCCGGGCCAGCGCACTCTGGGCGATGTCGATGGTCCGGTTCATCACCTCGAAGCTGCCCAGCTTGGGTGCCCGGAACTCGGCGTCCGCGGATTCGGCGGACGTGGTCTCGAAGTCCCCGGCCGTACCGAACCGGTCGAGCCACGCCCGCGCCGACGGCGTCTCCAACAGTGAGCGGGCGGCCTTGGTATCCAGGATCGAGGCAGACGTGTTGCGCCACAACTTGTTCCAGCGTTCGGCGGTCGGTCGGCTCTCGATCTCCGCAGGGCCCGTGGGGTCGTCGCCGTTGAGGCTGATGGCGATTGTCAGCTCGGCGTTCACCCCGGCGATCGGGGCCATCGGGATGGGATCGAGAATCCCGCCGTCAGCCAGCAGGCGGCCGTCGAGCACGTGGGGCGTGATGATGCCGGGAATCGCGATGGAGGCGCGGATCGCGTCATCGACGGGGCCGCGCTGCAGCCAGACCGACTTGCCGGTGATCAGGTCGGTGGCCACCGAGGTGAACGGTATCGGCAACTGTTCGATGGTGACGTCGCCGAGGATCTCGCGAACCGCTTCGAGGACCTTCTCGGCGCGCAGCACACCCGCCGACGTCAACGACGGATCCAGCAGGCGCAGGATGGCCCGCTGCGTCAGCGAACTGGCCCAGGCGGTGTATTGGTCGAGCCTGCCGGCCGCCTCCAGGCCGCCGACCAGGGCGCCCATCGAGGATCCAGCGATACCTACGATCTCGTGACCGCGTTCGTGGAGCTCCTCGATGACGCCGATGTGGGCGTAGCCGCGGGCTCCGCCGCTGCCGAGTGCAAGTGCGACCCGCATTCGGCCAATCTAGTCATCGCGCGCTCGAACCTTGACATGCAGCCATATGGCTGCCTAACCTACAAAAGGTAGCCAAGAGGCTGCATATGTGGAAGAACAGAACCCGTGGATGAGGTGTTCAGGGCGCTGGCCGACCCGAGTCGGCGCCAGTTGCTCGACCGTCTCAACGCCCGCAACGGGCAGACGCTGACGGAACTGTGCGGCGGGCTCGACATGGCCCGGCAATCGGTGAGCAAGCACCTGCGAGTGCTCGAGGACGCCAACCTCGTCACCGTCGTCTGGCGCGGACGCGAGAAGCTGCACTACCTCAACGCCGCGCCCATCAACGCCATCGCGGACCGCTGGATCAACCACTACGACCGGGCGCGGGCGCAGACGCTCGCCGATCTGAAGACAGTATTGGAGCGAGACACCATGAGCGACAACGACTTCGTGTACACCACCTACATCCGGACCACCCCGGAGCGGCTGTGGCAGGCCCTCACCGACCCGGCGTTCTCCCAGCGCTATATGGGCCACGGCCTGGCCGGTGACGGAAAGGTCGGTTCCACCTACAGCTGGCGCGACGGCGACCTGGACATCGTCGACCCCGGCCAGGTGATCCTGGAGTCCGATCCGTACCGGCGGTTCGCGTTCACGTTCCACTCCTTCGTCCCCGAACTCGCGACCATCGGTCTGGCCACCGATGTCATCGATCGGGCGGCCGCCGAGCCGCGCTCGACCGTCGCCATGGACATCGAGCCGGTCGACGACGGCAGCGGCCGGGTCAAGCTCACGGTCATCCACTCCGGATTCCCGGTGGGAAGTATTGTGCGCGAGCTGGTTTCAGGCGGTTGGCCGGCCAAGCTGTCGGACCTCAAGTCGAATCTCGAGCAACAGCCCGTATCGGCCTGACGGAACCCGCTCAATCACATTGGCCGTCGGCCGCGGCATTGGCGGCCATGATCACCCCGGCCTGCTGTGGCGGGGTCAGCTGCACCCACGGTGCGTCGAAGGTGGCCGGGCCGACGAAGGCCGGGTCCTGCAACGTCTTCAGGTATGGCTCGACGAGCGTCTTGGGATCCTCCTGGCGCTCGTCGAGCCAGACCCGGGCGGCGTGGCAGGCCTGGCCGTACTGGGATTCGGTGGCCTCCGACGGAACGTCGACGCTGGTGGTGACGCCACCGGGCGAAATGCCGGTGGCACCGGCGGGCGCCTGTTCGCTGGGTGCGGCCGCGGCCTGCGGCGGGGTGCTCGGCGCTGCGTTGTCGGTGGCCGCCGAGCACGCGGCGACGGAGAGCGCCGCACCCACCGTCACCGTCGCGCAGCACAGGAACGATGTCGTGGAGTACCGGCGCATGGACCCAATCTAACGCCCGGCCGCCCGGGGCCAGATTCACGCTGATCGGAACCGGTGCGGCAATGGCGGGCCGGCTGCCATTCTCGGGTGGTGCTGCAGCCTGTCGTCGGTCGGGAGAGCTATCGGGGGTGCTGTCGGGTCCGCTGACCCGCCCCCCCCGCGTCCGACCACCCAGGAGTGACTCTTGTCCGCCGTGCTGTCCCTGCCACCGATTCCCGCTGTCTCCGGCCCGACCCGGCTCCGGTTACCCGATCTGCTCTACGAGACCGACCGGGCCGCCGCCGACGTCCTGGACGGGCTGCACGACCACCTGTTGCCCCGGGCCGGCCTGCCCGCCGACGGCCGGTGGTTCACTCGGCTGCACGGCGACGACGATCTCGACGTGTGGCTGATCAGCTGGGTGCCCGGGCATGCCACCGAGCTGCACGACCACGGCGGGTCGTTGGGCGCCCTCACGGTACTGTCCGGAGCGCTCGACGAATTCCGTTGGGACGGTGGTGGATTACGTCGCCGCCGACTGGAAGCCGGTGACCAGGCGGCATTCCCGCTGGGTTGGGTGCACGATGTCGTCTGGGCCCGATCGAAGGTGCCGAGTCCGACCCTGAGTGTGCACGCGTACTCACCGCCGCTGGCGGCGATGTCCTACTACGAGGTCACCGAGCGGGCCACGCTGCGCCGGGACCGGGTCGAGCTGACCGAGCATGAGTAGCCGGATCGACCGCTTGCTGGCGGATGCGCGGGCGCGCCTGCAGCGGCTGTCTCCCGAGGATCTGCCGGCGGCGCTGGGCCGCGGCGCCGTACTCGTCGACATCCGGCCCGCGGCGCAGCGGGCCGTCGAGGGCCAGGCGCCGGGAGCGCTGGTGATCGAACGCAACGTGCTGGAGTGGCGTTGCGACCCCACCAGCGATGCCCGGATCCCGCAGGCCGTCGACGACGACGTCGAGTGGGTGATCCTCTGCTCGGAGGGCTATACCTCCAGCCTGGCCGCCGCCGCCCTGCAGGACCTCGGTCTGCACCGGGCCACCGATGTGGCCGGCGGCTACCTGGCACTCACTCGCTCGAGTGCATCAGCGGGCGCAGGCGCTCGGTCTTCTCCGGCGTCCAGCCCGGCGGCTGGAGCACGTGGGCCCAGGCGTTCACCACGTCCTTGACGTAGACGTGGCCGTGGCCGTCGGGGACGTCGATGGCCACCGCCATGTCCGCGGACACCTGCAGGAAGGTCACCACCGGGATCCAGTTCATCCGGGGCGACACGTCGTAGCCGCGCGGCTCCCGCAGCCAATCCGGTTCGCGGAACAGCAGATCCGGTGTCCACCACGCGATCGGGTCCGACGCGTGCTGGAGGTACGCGACGCGCACGCCGTCCCACGGCTTCGCCGGCCGATCCAGATTCTCCGGGCGTGCCACGAAGCGGGCGTTGTAACCCTCGTCGTAGATCGGGAGCCACATCGGCGAGCCGGTGTCCCGGTTGCGGGTCAGGTCCGTCCAGATGGTGTTGTTGAACGTCGGGCCGGAGAACAGAGCCCCATTGGTGCGGGCCACCAGGTTGTTCAGCGATAGGAACGGCGCCTCGCCGCCGAAGGATCCGAGGCTCTCGCCGAACACGACCAGCTTGGGCCGCTTGGCCTCGGGCAGCGCGCGCACCCGCTCGTCGATGGCCTCGAACAGCGCCTGGCCGGCCTCGCGCGCGTTCTCCTTGTCGACCAGGAAGGAGATCCAGCTGGGCAGGAACGAATATTGCATCGAGACGATCGCGGTGTCCCCGTTGTACATGTACTCCAGGGCCGACGACTCCGCCTCGTTGATCCATCCCGTGCCCGTGGTGGTCCCGACCGCGACCACCTTGCGGTTCAGCCCGCCGGTGCGCTCGAGTTCCCGGGCGGCCATCTCGGCCGACTGCCGGATGTCGTCCGCCGCGCCCAGCCCCGCGTACGCCCGGATCGGCTCCTTGGCCGGGGCGCCGTTGAAGGTCGTCAACTGCTCGACGGTGGGCCCGCCCGAGATGAAGATGCGGCCCTGGTGCCCCAGCGAGGCCCAGCTCACCAGGGATTCGGGACCGCCGGAGCGCAACGGTGTGGTCGGCGGGGCGTTGTTTGGTGAATCCTCGTCGTTGACCGCCGCGAACGTCCGGTTCAACCAGTCCATCGCGCCCTTGAGCACCACACCGTTGAGCAACGCGATGGACAGCGCCAACACCAGCCCGACCGCGACCACACCCGAAACCCGGGGCGGCGCAACGTGTTCGAGCTGGCGGACCAGGAACAGCACGAGCCGGCGGAACCACTGTCCGATCTCGACGAACAGGAACAGCACGACGATCGCGATCACCGCCGCCTGCGGGTAGTTGTACCAGCGCAGGTGTGCCACGCCCATCAGGTCGCGGACCTCGTCCTGCCAGCGATGGAACGCGAACTGCATGAGCACCATGCCGACGAGCCCGACGACCAGCAGTGTCAGCCAGGCCCAGCGCGGCGCGGTGGGGCTGGTGTCGTGGCCGCGCATGTAGCGCACCAGCCACACCACGAAGACCCCGATCAGGTAGCCGATCGCGCCGGCGGCGCCGCTCACCAGGCCCTGGAACAGCGGTCCGCGCGGCAGCAGCGACGGGGTCAGGGACAGGAAGACGAACAGCAGGCCGACCGCGGTCCCGGTGAACGTGAAGTGGTTGGCCCACCACGGCTGCCCGCGATCGGCGGGTGGCGTGTCGAACACCGGGTCGACGGTGATGTCACCGTCCTTGTACGGACCGAACGTGGGCCCTGCCTCCACAGCTGTCACGCAAGCACCTTAGCGGTGCTTGAAATCGGCGGGCCGCTTCTCGGTGAAGGCGGCCATGCCTTCCTTCTGGTCCTCGGTCGCGAATGCGGAGTGGAACAGTCGGCGTTCGTAGAGCAGGCCCTCGGCCAGGGTCGATTCGTAGGCGCGGTTGACGGCCTCCTTGGCCATCCGGGCCGCCGACAGCGACATGCCCGCGATGGTGGCGGCGACGCCCTTGGCCTCCTCGAGCAGGTCGGCGGCCGGCACCACCCGCGCCACCAAGCCGGCCCGCTCCGCCTCCTCGGCGTCCATGTTGCGTCCGGTCAGGATCAGGTCCATGGCCTTGGCCTTGCCGATCGCGCGGGTCAGCCGCTGGCTGCCGCCCATGCCGGGCAGCACGCCGAGCTTGATCTCCGGCTGACCGAACTTGGCGCTGTCGGAGGCGATCAGGATGTCGCACATCATCGCCAGTTCGCAGCCGCCGCCCAGCGCGTAGCCGGACACGGCGGCGATGGTCGGGGTGCGGGTGGCGGCGAATTCGCCCCAGGTGGCGAAGAAGTCGGAACCGAATACGTCGGCGAACGACAGGTCGGCCATCTCCTTGATGTCGGCGCCGGCGGCGAAAGCCTTCTCGCTGCCGGTCAGCACGATGGCGCCGATTCCCGGATCGGCGTCGAATTCCTTTGCAGCGGCGACGACTTCGTGCATCACCTGACTGTTCAGGGCATTCAACGCCTTGGGCCGGTTCAGTGTGATGAGTCCGACGCGGCCGTCGCGCTCGACGATGATGGTCTGAAACTCGGTCATGGTTCTCCTAGAACGTGAGGTCGGGATCGGCTGGGGCGAAATAGTTCTCGACGTCGGCGGCGGTGACGGCGGACAGTGCGGCCGGTGACCAGGTGGGGTTACGGTCCTTGTCCACCAGCTGCGCGCGGATGCCTTCGACGAAGTCATGGGAGCGCGCCGATGCGCAGGACACCCGGTACTCCTGGACCAGGACGTCTTCGAGGGTGTCGAGCTGCCCGGCCCGGCGCACCGCCTCGAGGGTGACCGACAGCGCGATGGGCGATCGGCCGGCGATGACGTCGGCGGCGGCGTTGGCCGGTGCCGCGTCGTGCCCGCGCAGTGCGTCCACGATGTCGGTCATGGTGGCCCCGGTGTAGCATTCGTCCACCCAATGTCGTTGTGCGGCAAGCTCACTGGCCGGTGGCTCGACCGCATGCCGGCCGATGACGGTGTCGACGTCGTCGTTGGCGACCAAGTCCGCGGTCAGGTCCGCCAGCTTGTCGTGCGGGACGAAGTGGTCGGCGAATCCCAGCGCGATCGCGTCCGCGCCGGAAATCGGCGCGCCGGTCAGCGCGGCGTGCAGACCCAGTGCGCCGGGCGCGCGGGACAGCAGGTAGGTGCCGCCGACGTCGGGGATGAACCCGATGCCGACCTCCGGCATCGCCAGTTTGGTCTTGTCGGTCACCACCCGGACGCTGCCGTGGGCGCCGACCCCGACGCCGCCGCCCATCACGATGCCGTCCATCAGCGAGACATACGGCTTGGGGTAGCGGCCGATTGCCGAATTCAGCCGGTATTCGTCGAACCAGAACTTGCGTGCCTCGGCGCCCCCGGCGCGGGCGCTGTGATAGAGCGCCACCACGTCGCCGCCGGCGCACAGCCCGCGCTCCCCGGCGCCGTCGAGGATGACCGCGCGCACGGAGTCGTCGGCGGCCCAGTCGGCCAGCACCGCGGCCATGATGTCGACCATCGTCTGGGTCAGGGAGTTGATGGCCTTCGGCCGGTTGAGCGTCAGCCGCCCCACGCCGTTGTCGATGCGGGTCAGGACCTCGGGTTCATCCGTCACAGGGTTGCCGTCCTCATGCAAGGGTTCCGAACGCGAAAGTTGGATATGCAAGTAATTATCGCCATGGCGATCGCGCCCGCGCGGACGGGTCCGGGAAACATCACAGAACGGGAACTGGCGGACTCAACTGTTCGTTGGACGAGTGTTCCGTGCAAGACTTTCAGGGACCTCACAGGGAAAGGACTCAGACGGTGCGGGAAACCTCCAACCCCGTATTCCGCTCGCTGCCCAAACAGCAGGGCGGGTACGCCACGTTCGGGTCGGGTGTCGCGGGTGCGGCAACGGCGCAGGTACACCAGGGCTATGAGCCCTACATCGACCAGCAGCAGCGGGGTGTCTCTCGGCCGCTGACCATCGACGACGTCGTCACCAAGACCGGTATCACCCTGGGTGTGTTGTCGGTGGTCGCCGTCATCTCCTACTTCATGGTGTCCTCGAACCTCGCCCTGGCGATGCCACTGGCGCTCGTCGGCGGCCTGGGCGGCATGGTGCTGGTGCTGATCGCCACCTTCGGCCGCAAGCAGGACAACCCGGCCATCGTGCTCAGCTACGCCGCGCTCGAGGGTCTGTTCCTGGGCGCGATCTCGTTCCTGCTGGCCAACTTCACCGTTGGCGGTCAGCAGGGCGCCAATGCCGGCGGCCTGATCGCCCAGGCCATCCTCGGCACCGTCGGCGTCTTCGCCGGCATGTTGATCGTCTACAAGACCGGCGCCATCCGCGTCACGCCCAAGTTCACCCGCATGCTGGTCGCGGGCATGGTCGGCGTGCTGGTGCTGATGATCGGCAACCTGATCATGGGCTTGTTCACGCACGCGGCCGGCCCGCTGCGCGACGGCGGCCCGATCGCCATCATCTTCTCGCTGGTGTGTATCGGCCTGGCGGCGTTCAGCTTCCTGATCGACTTCGACGCCGCCGATCAGATGATCCGCGCCGGGG
The DNA here is from genome assembly GCF_046330795.1 of Mycobacterium sp. GTDB lineage: Bacteria > Actinomycetota > Actinomycetes > Mycobacteriales > Mycobacteriaceae > Mycobacterium. The sequence goes on from NZ_JAXLSA010000002.1 coordinate 309,290, forward strand.
CGCCGGAGAAGGCCGCCTGGGGCATCGCCCTCGGCCTGACCGTCACTCTGGTGTGGCTGTACCTGGAGATCCTGCGGTTGCTCAGTTACTTCCAGAACGACTAGCGCCTTCGCTTTCCGCTGAGACTGCGCTCAGAGCGAGCTTCCTTCGGGATGATCGCACTGGGCGCAGTCTCAGCGCCAAAAGAAGAACTACGACAGCCGCTCGACCACCATCGCCATGCCCTGGCCGCCGCCGACGCACATCGACTCGATGCCGAACGTCTTGTCATGCGTCGCGAGGTTGTTCAGCAGCGTCGCGGTGATCCGCGCGCCGGTCATGCCGAACGGGTGCCCCAGCGCGATGGCGCCGCCGGAGACGTTCAGCTTGTCCTCGTCCATGCCCAGCGCGCGCGCCGAACCCAGCACCTGCACCGCGAACGCCTCGTTGATCTCGAACAGGTCGATGTCGCCGATCGACATCTTCGCGTTCGCCAGCGCCTTCTTGATGGCCTCGATGGGACCCAGGCCCATGATCTCCGGGGACAACCCCGACACCCCGGTCGACACGATGCGAGCCAGCGGGGTCAGGCCCAGCTCCTTGGCCTTCACGTCGCTCATGATGACCACCGCGGCGCCGCCGTCGTTGAGCGGACAGGCGTTGCCGGCCGTGATGGTGCCGTTGGGCCGGAAGACGGGCTTCAGCTGGGAGACGGCTTCGTAGGTGGTGCCGGCGCGTGGGCCGTCGTCGGTGGTGACGACGGTGCCGTCGGGCAGCGTCACCGGGGCGATCTCCCGCTCGAAGAAGCCGCTCTTGATGGCCTCCTCGGCGCGGTTCTGGCTGCGCACACCCCAGTGATCCTGGTCCTCCCGGCTGATGCCGGTGTGCAGCACCACGTTCTCGGCCGTCTGGCCCATCGCGATGTAGACGTCCGGGATGTGGCCGTCCTCGCGCGGGTCATGCCACTCGTCGGCGCCCTCGCCTTGTCGGGCTGTGCGGGCCTGCGCCTCGTCGAACAGCGCGTTCTTGGAGTTCGGCGCGCCGTCGGCGGCACCGACGCCGAACCGGGACACCGTCTCCACACCCGCCGAGATGAACGCGTTGCCCTCGCCGGCCTTGATCGCGTGGAACGCCATCCGCGTGGTCTGCAACGACGACGAGCAGTACCGGTTGACGGTGGTGCCGGGCAGGAAGTCGTAGCCCAGTTCGACGGCGACGGCGCGGGCGATGTTGTAGCCGGCCTCACCGGCGGGCTGCGCGCAGCCCATCATCAGGTCGTCGATGTCCCGGGGGTCCAGTGCCGGCACCTTGTCGAGGGCGGCGCGCACCATCTGCGCGACCAGGTCGTCCGGGCGCATCGACGCGAGGGAACCTTTGACGGCCCGGCCGATGGGGGAGCGGGCGGTGGAGACGATGACGGCTTCGGGCATGGTGAGCTCCTATTCGAGAACGCTGTGCAGATCGGAGATGGCTAAACGCTAGCCCGCCGGGATGACCAGCGGCGCGGGCACCCCGGTTGTCCGGCGGGGCCAGATCCGGGCCAGCATCCGCAGCCGGGTGGCCAGGGACCGGCTCTCGGCGGCCTTCGAGAGCCAGGGCAGCGTGTCACTGGTCTCGCCCAGGGCGTGGGACAGCGCCGGGAGCAACTGCTGGGTGGCCAGGGCGTAACCGGCGCCCGACGGGTGGTAGCCGTCGGCGGAGAACAGTTCGGTGGGGGCCTTGCGGAACTCCGGGGTCAGCAGGTCGGCCAGGGGCACCGGCACCCCACCGGCCGCCCGGACCGCGCGGGCCTGCGCGCGGGCCAGCCGCAGCCCGCGGCTGCGGGCCACCCAGCGCAGCGGCTGGGGGATGGCGGTGATGATGCCGAAGTCGGGGCACGTGCCCACGACGACGACGGCGCCGCTGGCCCGCAGTCGCTTGACGGCGTCGCCGAGGCGACGGGCCGACTGCGGAATGCCGTTGAGCAGCGTGACGTCGTTGGCGCCGATCATGATCACCGCCGCATCCGGCGGCGGTCCCGCCACGAACATCGCGTCCACCTGGCCGGACAATCCCTTGGAGGTGGCGCCCACAATTGCCTTGGTGCTCAAGCGGATTCGCCGTCCGGATAGCTCGGCCAGCTCGCGGCTGAGTCGCGCTCCCGGGGTCTCGGCGGCGTCGGTACTGCCATAACCGGTGGCGGTGGAGTCGCCGAACACCATCAGGTGGATGTCCACCGGCACGTCGCGCTGCCAGCGTTGCACCGGTCCGCCGCCGGGTGCGTAGACGCCGTCGGCCCGCGGCGGGATGTCCCAGGACTTCGGGATCACCTCGCGGGCCTTGAGCGCCTGGCCGCTGAGCAGGTTGCGGGTGCCGACGGCGGTGGAGGCGATGGCACCGGCGGCCAACACCGCGAGGGCCGACCGGCGAGGCGCGAAGATCCGCACGGGGCCCAGTTTAGGCTGTCCGTCGGCCACCGACGCGGCGAGCGCACGGGCGCTCGATCACGGTCGGGTATCAGATTGGCCGTAAATCCGAATCCGATATTGATGAAACTCTGAGAAGTGACAAGCTAAGTTTCCGGCATTGGCTGCGAACCGGAAGGCCGACGGAAACGTCGACTGGGACAGACCACTACAACGATGTAGGGGAGTTGACATGACCGCACCGAGCAAAGTCCATCCGTCCGCGCCCTCGGGCGCGGGACCGTTCCGGTCCGCTGGCCGCCGCCGCAAGTTCCCGGTCAGCGACGGCGCGCCCGTCGAGATCGTCGAGACCGGCGTCAGCCTGATGGCGCGACTGGCGTCGCTGGGGTGCCGGGTCACCATCCGGCCCGCGCTCGGGGTCTGCAGCTACGTCCCGCATTTGCCGTGGCCGTTCGGTCTGCTCGACTTCGTGTCGCGGGCCTTCGTGCCCACCGCGGACATCGTGCGCGCCACCATCGCTCTACCCAACGCCGATGCCCAGCTGGTGCGTGCGCCGGGCGTGCTGCCGGCCGACGGCAAGCGGCGCGTCGTGCTCTACATGCACGGCGGCGCATTCCTCACCTGCGGGGTCAACTCGCACAGCCGGATCTCCGCGGCGCTGTCGAAGTTCGCCGATTCACCGGTGCTGGTGGTCAATTACCGGCTGATCCCGAAACATTCGGTGGGCATGGCGGTCGACGACTGCTACGACGCCTACCGGTGGCTGCGGCTGCGCGGATACGAACCCGATCAGATCGTGCTGGCCGGCGACTCGGCCGGCGGCTACCTGGCGCTGACACTCGCGCAGCGCCTCCAGGACGAGGGGGAGAAGCCCGCCGCACTGGTGGCGATCTCGCCGCTGCTGCAGCTGGCCAAGGAGCCCAAGCAGGCGCATCCGAACATCCACACCGACGCGATGTTCGGGCCGAGGGCGTTCGACGCGCTGCTGGGACTGGTCGCGCGAGCGGCCGCACGCAACGTCACGGCAGACGGCGAACCCGAGCAGATCTACGAACCACTGGACCACATCGAACCCGGCCTGCCGCGCACACTCATCCATGTGTCGGGCTCGGAGGTGCTGTTGCACGACGCCCGGCTGGCGGCCCGACGGCTCGCCGCTGCCGGGGTACCCGCCGAGGTCCGGGTGTGGCGCGGCCAGATCCACGACTTCCAGCTCGCCGCGCCCATCGTGCCCGAGGCCAACCGTTCGTTGCGGCAGATCGGCGAGTACATCCGCGACGCCACCGGCTAGTTGGGGCCGCGCCCGCACACATAAGGTATGTAGACATGCGGATCGCGCAGCATGTCAGCGAGCTCATCGGCAATACCCCTCTGGTTCAGCTGAACTCGGTGGTGCCACCGGGCGCTGGCCGGGTGGTGGCCAAGATCGAGTACCTCAACCCCGGCGGCAGCAGCAAGGACCGCATCGCGATCAAGATGATCGACGCGGCCGAGGCGGCCGGGTTGCTGAAACCGGGCGGCACCATCGTCGAGCCAACCTCCGGCAATACCGGCGTCGGACTGGCGCTGGTGGCCCAGCAGCGCGGTTACCGGTGCGTCTTCGTCTGTCCCGACAAGGTCAGCGAGGACAAACAGAATGTGTTGCGCGCGTACGGGGCCGAGGTGGTGGTGTGCCCGACGGCAGTGGCGCCCGACGACCCCGATTCGTACTACAGCGTGTCCAACCGCCTGGTCGAGGAGATCGACGGCGCCTGGAAGCCCGATCAGTACTCGAACCCGAACGGGCCCGACAGTCACTACGAGACCACTGGCCCGGAGATCTGGGCCGACACCGACGGCCAGGTGACCCATTTCGTCGCCGGCGTCGGCACCGGCGGAACCATCACCGGCGCCGGGCGGTACCTCAAGGAGGTCTCCGGCGGGGCCGTGCAGGTGGTCGGCGCCGACCCGGAGGGCTCGGTGTATTCCGGTGGCACCGGGCGGCCCTACCTCGTCGAGGGCGTGGGGGAGGACTTCTGGCCCAGTGCCTACGACCCGACCGTGCCCGATCAGATCATCGCGGTCAGCGACGCCGATTCCTTCGACATGACCCGCCGCCTGGCCCGTGAGGAAGCCCTGCTGGTCGGGGGTTCGTGCGGCATGGCGGTGGTGGCAGCCATTGAAGCAGCGGTGGCGGGCGGACCCGATTCGCTGGTGGTGGTGCTGCTGCCGGACGGCGGCCGAGGCTACCTGTCCAAGATCTTCAACGACGGGTGGATGTCGTCCTACGGCTTCCTGCGCAGCCGCCTCGACGGGTCCGTCGACGAGCCCACGGTCGGAGATGTGTTGCGGCGCAAGTCCGGTGAGATCCCGGCGCTGGTGCATACGCATCCGTCGGAGACCGTGCGCGACGCGGTCGGCATCCTGCGCGAGTACGGCGTCTCGCAGATGCCCGTCGTCGGCGCCGAACCCCCGGTGATGGCCGGCGAGGTCGCCGGCAGCGTGTCCGAACGCGAACTGCTCTCGGCGGTCTTCGAGGGCCGCGCGAAGCTGGCCGACGCGGTGTCGCAGCACATGAGCGCCCCGCTGCCGCTGATCGGGTCCGGTGAGCTGGTCAGCGCGGCCGCGGCCACGTTCCGCGAGTCGGACGCCGCCATGGTGGTCGAGGGCGGTAAGCCGGTCGGCGTCATCACCCGCTCGGATCTGCTCGGCTTCCTGTCCGACGGCCCGCGGCGGAAATGAGTCGTAACCGGGCGCGGGTCGCTTTCTCGGCTATTGTGAGTTCGCTTCGCGTCTGATGATCCCCGGGGAGGGCGACATGACCGATCAACCACCGCCTGAGGGCTATCCGCCGCCACCCGGTGGCAGTTACCCGCCACCGCCGCCGCCCGGCGGATTTCCGCCCCCGGGCGGGTTTCCGCCACCGCAGCCGCCCGGCGGATTTCCACCCCCGCCGCCGCCCGGCGCCGTGGCTCCGCCACCGCCACCCGGGGCCGGCTATCCGCCGCCCCCGCCCGGTGCGGTGCCTCCGCCTCCTCCGCCCGGTTACGGCGGGGGTTGGGCGCCGGCGCCCCCGGGATATCCCGGGGCTCCCGCCCAGTTCGGTGCGCCGCCGTTCAGTGTCGGCGACGGTCTGTCGTGGGCGTGGAACAAGTTCAGCAAGAACGCCGTCCCGCTGATCGTCGCGTCGCTGATCTTCGGACTGATCATCGGCGTGCTGATCGTCGGCCTGCAGCTCGTGATCGGCTCGATGTCGTCCACCACCGCGACCACCTACTCCGACGGGGACAGCTTCGGCTACTCGGCATGGTCGACCGAACTCGGCTTCGGCGGCCTCGTCGTGGCGTTCCTCGGCGGGCTGGTCGTGCTGGCGGTCGCCGGCGCCATCGCATCGGCGTACCTGGGCGGGCTGCTCGACATCGCCGACGGCCGGCCGGTGACGGTCGGTTCGTTCTTCCGGCCGCGCAACATCGGGCCCGTGGTGATCACGGCGCTGCTCGTCGGCATCATCACCGAGATCGGCTACGCGCTGTGCTTCGTGCCCGGTCTGATCGCCAGCGTCATGCTGATGTTCGCGATCATCGCGGTGGTCGATCGCAACCTGTCACCCGTCGACGCCATCAAGACCAGCTTCGACATCGCCAAGAACAACATCGGCCCGGTGATCCTGGTGTGGCTGCTCACCGCGCTCATCGTGTTCGTCGGTGCGCTGCTGTTCGGCGTTGGCCTGCTGGTCGCGATGCCGGTGGCGGCGCTGTTGCACGTCTACGCCTTCCGGCGGCTCAGCGGCGGTCAGGTGGCTCCCGCCACTCCGTAGGTCATCCGCCGAGAAGGACCGCGCGCCGGCCCGTTGACTCCTGTCGCGGGCCGGCGTCGCCTTTTGTTCCCATTGTTCGCGGGCGTCCGCGTCTGTACGGCTGGCCACGGCGTGTCACGTACCAACGCGGACGCTCGACGTGAGGGATGGTGCGCCGATTAGGCTCGGCGTTCATGAGCGAGCAGCGCAGTCGCGCCGATGCACACCGCGCCCTGGGATTGGCGACCAAGGCGATTCACGCCGGCTTCCGGCCCGACCCGGCCACCGGAGCGGTCAACGCGCCGATCTACGCCAGTTCGACGTTCGCCCAGGACGGCGTCGGCGGGCTGCGGGGCGGCTTCGAGTACGCGCGGACCGGCAACCCGACCCGCGCTGCGCTCGAGGCGTCGCTCGCCGCGGTCGAGGACGGTTCCTACGGGCGGGCGTTCAGTTCCGGCATGGCGGCCAGTGACTGCGCACTGCGCGCGCTGCTGCGGCCCGGGGATCATGTCGTGATTCCCGACGACGCCTACGGTGGCACGTTCCGGTTGATCGACAAGGTGTTCACGCAGTGGGGTGTGCAGCACACCCCGGTGGCGCTGGCCGACCTCGACGCGGTGCGCGCGGCGTTGACCGACCGCACCCGGTTGATCTGGGTCGAGACGCCGACCAACCCGATGCTGTCGATCGCCGACATTGCCGCGATCGCCGAACTGGGTGCCGCGCACGGCGCGAAAGTGTTGGTGGACAATACCTTTGCCTCACCTGCACTGCAGCAGCCGCTGACGCTGGGTGCCGACATCGTGCTGCATTCCACCACCAAATACATCGGTGGGCACTCCGACGTGGTCGGCGGCGCTCTGGTGACCAACGACGAGGAACTGGACGCGGCGTTCGGGTTCCTGCAGAACGGCGCCGGGGCGGTACCCGGGCCCTTCGACGCGTACCTGACCATGCGGGGGCTCAAGACCCTGCCGCTGCGGATGCAGCGGCACAGCGAGAACGCTTCGGCCGTGGCCGAATTCCTGTCCGGACACCCCGCGGTCACCACGGTGCTGTACCCGGGGCTACCCGATCATCCGGGTCATCAGGTGGCGGCCCGGCAGATGCGTGGATTCGGCGGGATGATCTCGATCCGGATGGCCGGAGGCATCGAAGCGGCCCGCCGATTGTGCGCCCGCACAGGCATTTTCATTCTCGCGGAGTCACTGGGCGGGGTGGAATCACTGATCGAGCACCCCGGTGCGATGACGCACGCGTCGACGGCGGGCTCGCAGCTCGAGGTGCCGGCCGATCTGGTTCGTCTGTCGGTGGGCATCGAGGACGTCGCCGATCTGGTCAGCGATCTCGAGCAGGCGCTCGACGGTTAGGTCCGCCCGGGCGAGCTGGTCGAGTCGACGATGCCGCCGCGGAAGGCGGCAGAGGAGGAGCGAGACGGTTGAGCTGGTCGAGTCGACGATGCTGCCGCGGAAGGCGGCAGAGGAGGAGCGAGACGGTTGAGCTGGTCGAGTCGACGATGCTGCCGCGGAAGGCGGCAGAGGAGGAGCGAGACGGTTGAGCTAAGAGTGGTAGGGCTCCGCGCTGACCAGCGTGACCTCGACGGTGTTGCCGTTGGGAACGGTGTAGGTGCGAGTGTCGCCGACCTTGGCGTCCAGCAGCGCACCGCCCAGCGGTGAGCTGGGGGAGTACACCTCGAGGTCACCGCCGTTCACGCCCTGCTCGCGGGTGCCGATCAGGAACGTCTCGGTGTCGCTCTTGTCGCCGTCGTAGTACACCTTGACCACCGAGCCGGGCAGCGCCACGCCGGACTGCTTGGGGGCCTCGCCGACCTTGGCATTGTTCAGCAGCTCCTGCAGCTGGCGGATCCGGGCCTCCTGCTGACCCTGCTCCTCGCGGGCAGCGTGGTAGCCGCCGTTCTCGCGCAGGTCGCCCTCTTCGCGACGGTCGTTGATCTCCGCGGCGATCACCGGGCGGTTGGCGATCAGTTGGTCGAGTTCGGCCTTCAGGCGGTCGTAGGACTCCTGAGTCAGCCAGGTGACCTGAGTGTCGGGCATGTCGCGCTCCTCGATGTTCGTTGGTCTGCGCAGTGTGTGCGTCGGGCAGTCTTCGGGGCTCGGCCGGGGACATGGCGAGGATCGCCGCGTGTATTGCCATCCGAAGCGGCGGTGGGACGCGCTAGAGACGCAAGACACGGCCCCAGCAGGAACCGTGTATGTGTGATCCAGCATACCATCGCCGCGGAACGCGGATTTCATGCGCGAGACGCGTCCCGTTCGCCGGCCGGATACGACGGGGGACGGTCACCCCGGCGCGACGAGGTAGGGCGGGACGTCATTTCCGCAGCCGTAAATATCACCGTTCACCGGTGGCCTACTGGTCTTGACCTGGGCGGTCACCTGAACCGTTGACTGATCCGACGGTCCGACCAGGACCTCGCGGCGGCCCGTCTCGCTGCCGTCCTTGGACCGGGCCCGCACGATGCACACCGCGGGCCGAGACGGGTCCGAACGGGTGACGCTGATGGTGACGTCCACCGTCTCGCCGTCGACCAACCGGTAGCCGCTCAGTTGTCCGGAGACCTCGGAGGTGCCCAGGCGCTGGTACCCGACCACCGCGACGAAGACGCCGACCGCCAGCGCGACCACACCGAGTGCGATGGCGATCCGCCGTCGCGACCGGGGGTCGCGCCCGTGGCGGCCGTAACGGGCCTCGGGACGGTGGAATGGCTCGGGTTGTTGGACTGGCACTGTGGGCTATGTCTCCGCTCGGGGATCGGGTTGCGGGCGCCGGCGCCGGGGATGGAACTATTGGGACAAGGCTGAACTCTATGCGAGAGGCGGATGGTGACCGAGTTTCGGTTGATGGCGGTGCACGCCCACCCGGACGACGAGTCCAGTAAGGGAGCGGCGACCACGGCGCGGTACGCCGCAGAGGGCGCCCGCGTCCTCGTGGTCACCCTGACCGGCGGTGAGCTCGGCGACATTCTCAACCCGGCGATGGACCTGCCCGAGGTGCACGGCCGGATCGCTGATGTCCGTCGTGACGAGATGGCCAAGGCCGCCGAGATCCTCGGCGTCGAGCATTCCTGGCTGGGTTACCACGACTCGGGCCTGCCCCAGGGCGATCCGCTGCCGCCATTGCCGGAGGGCTGTTTCGCGCTCGAGCCGCTCGACGGGCCCACCGAGCGACTGGTCCGGGTGATCCGCGAATTCCGTCCGCACGTAATGACCACCTATGACGAGAACGGCGGCTATCCGCACCCGGATCACATTCGCTGCCATGAGGTTTCGGTTGCGGCGTACGAAGCGGCCGGCGATTACCGGCGCTACCCGGATGCCGGGCACCCGTGGAACGTCAGCAAGCTGTACTACAACCACGGTTTCCTGCGCCGCCGGTTCAAACTGCTGCAGGACGAGTTCGCCAAGCACGGCCGCACCGGCCCGTTCGAGAAGTGGCTGCAGCACTGGGACACCGAGCTCGACGTGTTCGAATCCCGGGTCACCACCCGGATCCAGTGCTCGGACTACTTCCCGCAGCGCGACGACGCCCTGCGCTCTCACGCCACCCAGATCGACCCGAACGGGGACTTCTTCACCGCGCCCATCGAGTGGCAGCAGCGGCTGTGGCCCACCGAGGAATTCGAGCTGGCCCGTTCGCGCGTGCCGGTGTCCCTGCCCGAGACCGATCTGTTCGACGGGGTGCAACCGTGACAAGCCTGACGCTGCTGACGATCTCCGTGCTCGCCGACGACACCCCCCGCAACACCGGACCGGATTTCGGCAAGGCCAGTCCCGTCGGGTTGCTGGTGATCGTCCTGCTCCTGATCGGCACGTTCCTCCTGGTGTTCTCGATGAACCGGCACCTGAAGAAGCTGCCGAAGACGTTCGACACGGACGCCGGCGCTGCGCAACCCAACGGGGACCCCGACGCGGTCGTCGAACCGGAGGACCGGCCACAGGGTGGCTGACGCCTGTGTCGGACGTCACGTCGTCACGTCGTCGCGTGTACCGTGACCTGCCATGAGCCTTGATCTGAGAGCCCTCGTCGAGCGGTACCTGGACACCGTCGCCAGCGGCAGCGCCGCGGACATCGCGGCCCTGTACGCCGAGGACGCCACCCTGGAGGATCCGGTGGGCTGCGGCGAGGTGCACATCGGCCGGCAGGCGATCGAGGGCTTCTACAAGAACACCGAGGGCGCCGAGCTGAAGACCGAGCTGCTGACCTTCCGCTCCGGCGGACATGAGGCGGCGTTCGTGTTCGCGATCAACGTGTCCGGCGCCATGCGCATCGAGCCCTTCGAGGTCATGTCCTTCAACCCGGACGGGCAGATCGCCGCGATGAAGGCCTACTGGGGCCCGGAGAACATCACCCAGCTCTAGAAAACGGCGAACCACATCGCGATGTAGTGGCAGATCGCCGCGACCGCGGTGCAGGCGTGGAAGAACTCATGATGGCCGAACGTCGTCGGCCACGGGTTGGGCCACTTGAGCGCATACAGCACGCCGCCGATCGAATAGAGCGCGCCACCGACGATCAGCAGCACCACCGCCGCCACGCCGGCGCCGTGCATGATCGGCCCGATGAACCACGCCGCCACCCATCCCAACAGGATGTACAGCGGCACACCCAGCCAGCGCGGCGCCGACGGCCACAGCATCTTCAGGGCCACCCCGGCCAGCGCGCCGCCCCAGACGATCCAGAACAGCACCATGCCCTTCTGCGACGGCAGTGCCAGCAGGGCGAACGGCGTGTAGCTGCCGGCGATGAAGATGAAGATCATCGAATGGTCAAGGCGCTTCATCCATTTGCGCGCCGTCGGTGACTTCCAGTTCACCCGGTGGTAGGTGCCCGAGACGGCGAACATCGCCACGATGGTCAGCGTGTAGATGAGTGTCGCGATCCCGGCCCGGGTCGATTCGACCGACCAGGACACCGCCACCAGAGCGGCCCCGGCGACGGCGGCGATGAACGCGGAGTAGACGTGGATCCAGCCGCGGGCACGCGGCTTGCCGAGGAACTCGGCGACCCCGTCGGCCAGCGCGTCGGGAAATGTCTCGTCGAGGTCGAGCTGGGTCAGGGGCCGCTGCTCGCGGGATTCCCGCGAGCCTTCCGTGTTCATGGGAGCCGTCATGTCATCTCCGTGTGCGACCGGATCCGGGCGGATCGCAGGGGGCATTCCGGGCATCACAGTAGTCTGACTTGTTGTGGAGTTCATTCCCCCGCGTCTCAAGGAGCCCATGTATCGGCTCTACGAGATGCGGCTGCGGCAGGAGCTCGTCCGATCCAAACCCGAGCTGCCACGCCACATCGCAGTGCTGTGCGACGGCAACCGCCGCTGGGCCCGTGACGCGGGATACGACGACGTCAGTGTCGGCTACCGCAAGGGCGCGGCCAAGATCGCCGAGATGCTGCGCTGGTGCCAGGACGCCGGCATCGAGATGGCCACGGTGTATCTGCTGTCCACCGAGAACCTGCGCCGCGACCCCGACGAGCTGAGTGCGTTGATCGAGATCATCACCGACGTGGTGGAGGAGATCTGCGCACCCGCCAAGCGCTGGAGCGTGCGCACCGTCGGCGACCTGTCGTTGCTGGGCGACGAGCCGGCCCGCCGACTCCGTCAGGCCGTGGAAAGGACGGTCTCCGCCCAACAGACCGCCGCCTCACCGCCGGTGTTCCACGTCAACGTCGCGGTGGCCTACGGCGGGCGGCAGGAGATCGTCGACGCCGTTCGTGCGCTGTTGAACAAGGAGCTCGCCAACGGCGCAACCGCCGAGCAGCTCGTCGAGGCCGTCACCGTGGACGCCATCTCGGAGAACCTCTACACCTCCGGGCAGCCCGATCCGGATCTGGTGATCCGCACCTCGGGTGAGCAGCGGCTGTCGGGATTCCTGTTGTGGCAGAGCGCATATTCGGAGATGTGGTACACCGAGGCGCACTGGCCGGCGTTCCGCCGCGTCGACTTCCTGCGTGCGCTGCGCGACTACAGCCAGCGTCATCGCCGATTCGGGACGTAGGTGCTGCATCACCTGATCGCGGCGGCCGTCGATACGATCCCAGAGCACCCCGCGCTGATCGACGACCACGGTGGCACGCTCACCTTCGCCGAACTCGACCGGTACAGCGCTGCGTTGGCGGGGTGGGTTGCCGCACATACCGATCCGGGTGACCGGGTGGCCGTGGTCGCCGACAACAGCGTGGCCTACGGCCTGCTGTACTACGCCGTCCCGCGCGCCGGGCGCATCCTGGCACTGATCAATCAGCGCCTGGACGCCGCCGAGCAGGCCGGCCAGATCGCCGTGAGCGATCCGCGAATCCTGCTGGGGGACCGCGCATATCTGGATGCGCTGAACGTTTCGGTTCCCGTGTTCGGGTTCGGCTCCACCGAATGGCAACGGGCGCTGGATCATTCGCTGTTCTCGGGACCGGCGTCGACCGAGGATGACCCGGCGTGGCTGGTGTTCACCAGCGGCTCGACGGGTGCGCCCAAGGGGGCCTTACACACCCACCGGTCGCTGGCGGCCGCGGTCCGGGGCACCGTGGAGGGACGGTCGGTGCCGGCCGGTGACGTCTACCTCTTCCCGTTCCCGATGTGTCATATCGCCGGATACAACGTGCTGGTCCGGCACGCCACGGGCTCTACGGTGCTGCTGGCCAGGCAGTTTCGGGCCGCCGAGTTCGTCGCGACGGTCAACGCCTACCGGGTGGCGTCCTGCTCGCTGGCCCCGACCATGCTGCACGCGCTGCTGGGCCATCTGGGCCGGACCGCGGACGCGATGCCCACGCTGCGGGAGATCGCGTACGGCTCGGCGGCCATCTCGGCGGATCTGATCGACCGTGCCGGTGCGCTGGGTGTCGATTTCCACCAGGGCTACGGCATGACCGAGACCGGTGGCAACGTCACTTTCCTCGGCCCCGCCGATCACCGGGCGGGTGCGGCGGGCGCCGCCGATCTGCTGCGCAGCGCCGGATTCCCGCACAGTGGCGTCGAGGTCGCGATCGACGGGACGGGCACCACCGGCGAGGTGCTGATCCGCGGGCCCCAGGTGATGGCCGGCTACTGGCCGGACGTGGTGGCTCCGGCCGATGGTTGGTTGCGCACCGGGGACATCGGGCGGCTCGACCTGACGGGTCGGCTGTGGATCGTCGATCGGGCCAAGGACGTCATCATCACCGGCGGGGAGAACGTCAGCTCACGCGAGGTCGAGGACGTCCTGTCCACGCACCCCGACGTCGACGCGGTCGCCGTGGTGGGCGTGCCCGACGAGTACTGGGGTGAGGCGATCTGCGCGGTGGTGGTCGCGCGAGCCGGTGCCCGGCCATCCCCACAGGATCTGGAAGAATATGTCCGCGAACATATTTCGCCGTTCAAGCGGCCACGGCACGTGCTGTTCGTCGACGTGATGCCCACCACCGCGAATGGCAAGGTGGCCAAGGACCGGGTTCGGGCATTCGCCCGGCGCGCCGTGACCGGTGCCGGGGTCGTGTCAGACTGAGCACATGGCCGCGCTCTCGGCAGTGACCTTCGCGCTGAGCTGGTGGCTGGGGCTGTATCTGGTGGCTCGCGATCCCCGCAAACCGGTGCTGGCGCTGGCCGCCCTCGGACTGTGCGGGTATGCCGTCGTCATGGCGCTGGACACGGTGCGGCTGGCCGCACCGGCGCACGCCGAGATGCTGGGCCGCATCGAGATCTACCTGGTGGCCGTGCCCGGGGTGGCGTGGCTCGCGGTGCTGCTCGAGCTGGCCCGGCCCGACGGGTGGCGCCCCGCAGGGAAGGCCGCCGTGGTACTGGTCGCGATCGTCGCGCTGATCGGTGCGGCGCTGTCCGGCGGGGTGACGGGGCCGTTGCGGCCCGGGCACTGGCTGATGTTCGCGGCGATCTCGGGGTCGACGCTGGTCGCGATGGTGCTGGCGGTCCGGCGCGCCCCCCGGCCCCGATCGATCGTCGGGGTGGTGGTGGTCGCGACATTGTTCTTCGCGCTGGCGAACGCGATCCTGTTGATCCCACTGGGGCTGCTGCCCAGCTGGGTGGCCCTGGGCTCGATGGGGACCGGCGCCGACGTCATGCTGCTCGGTCTGGCCGTGGCGGTGTGGGACGCCTTCGACGAGGGCCACGCGCTGCGCGCTGATATGCGGCGTTCGTTCATCGGCAACATGGCCGTCGCCGTCGTGTTCGGCGTCCAGGCCCTGCTGGCGCTCGCGGTGGCCGGCCCGGGTGCCCGTCCGGTACTGACCGTGCTGATGTTCAGCATCCTCGCCGTGGCCATCGCGATCACGGTGCTGGCCGATCCGCTGGCCGGACTGCTCGACCGGCTGGCGTTCGCCCGTTCACCGGAACTGCGCGCCGATCGCGCGGTGCTGCGCGAGACCGAGACCGCGTTGCCGCTGCGGGCCACCAACCCGCTCGATGCGCTGGACGACGACACCTTCGCCCGGCTGACCCGCCGCGCCCTCGGCCACTACGGCAATCTGTCGAAACTTGTGGCGTCACCGCTGACCGCGCTGCCGGTGATCGACGACCGGCTGGTTGCCCGGGGCGCACCCGATCAGCCGCTGGAACGGGCCATCGAACTCAAGGCGGTGCTGGCCGATCGGATCGCTGCGCTCAAACCGCGCGACGGCGGCGAATTCGGTGTCACCGAAGAGTGGCGGCACTACAACGCGCTGTACTTCCCCTACGTCGTGGGCGTGCGGGCCTACGCCCAGAACGCGACGGCGGCGGGTCTGGATCCGGTGGCGCGGCAGGCCTGGCACTGGCTGGTGACCGACGTGCCGCAGCGCTCGCTGCACAACTGGCAGAACGCGGCCGCCCGGGTGATCGCCGCCGATCTGCGCGGCCGGGCGCTGTCCCTCTCCTGATCCACCTGACCTGCGGTTGGCGGTACTTGGCAGGAAATCGCGTCGATCTGGCAGCGGTTCGTGCGCATCGTCGGAGGTGTCCCACTAGTCCCGACCTAGGAGCATCCCGTGACCACCGCCGCCACCACCGTCACTTCGAAGGACTCGACCACTGATGCCCTGCTGCGATTCGCACTCCGGCTCGACGCCACCCTGACCGGGCTGTGTGGTCTGGCCCATGTGGCCTTCGCCGACGCCATGGCCTCGCTGACCGGACTGACCGCCACCCAGGCGTTCGTGCTCGGTGCCGGGTTCGTGCTCTACGGCGTGTTGGTGTTCCGGTTGGCCGGTGTGCGCCGGGTCCGCAGCGCCGGGCGCGCTGTGATTGCCGCGAACCTGGCGTGCACCGCCGTTGCGATTGCGGTGGTGCTCGCCGGCGTCCTGCCGTTGACCGGCGCGGGTGTGGCCGTGCTCCTGGCGATGGGCGCCTACACCGCGTTCTTCGCGCTGCTGCAATACCTTGGGCTGCGCCGTCTGGCGTGAAGGCCCGTCCGCCCGGTGCGGGGTGTGTTGCCGCCGTTGGAGGTGACGGCAGGCGCCCCCGCACCGGTTTCTGCGTCGATCCCTACCTGCGCGAGCGTTCACCCATATGCATATTTCGGGCCTTGAAATACATGAGGCTGCACCTTCGCGGACCGAACGATGAGCTCCTACAGCTTGCGCAGGCGCAGGCGGTTGATGGAGTGGTCGGCGTCCTTGCGCAGCACCAATGTCGCCCGCGGGCGGGTGGGCAGGATGTTCTCGATCAGGTTCGGCAGGTTGATCGAGCGCCAGATGTCGCGGGCGGCGAAGACGGCCTGCTCGTCGGTCAGCGTCGAGTAGTGGTGGAAGTGCGACGCCGGGTTGGCGAATGCGCCGGCACGCATGGCCAGGAACCGCGACACGTACCACTGCTCGATATCCTCGATCCGCGCGTCGACGTACACGGAGAAGTCGAACAGATCCGAGACCATCAGCGTCGGGCCGGTCTGCAGGACGTTGAGGCCCTCCAGGATGAGGATGTCCGGATGTCGCACGATGTGCTTCTCGCCGGGCACGATGTCGTAGAGCAGGTGCGAATACACCGGCGCGCAAGCGGATTCGGCGCCCGACTTGACGGTGGTGACGAATCGCATCAGCGCACGCCGGTCGTAGCTCTCGGGAAAGCCCTTGCGGTGCATCAGGTTTCGCCGGGTGAGCTCGTGATTCGGGTACAGGAAGCCGTCGGTGGTGACCAGGTCGACCCGCGGGTGGTCGCCGAAGCGGGCCAGCAGCGCCTGCAGAACGCGGGCGGTGGTCGACTTGCCCACGGCCACGCTGCCGGCCACCCCGATGACGAACGGCACCGGCCGGTCCGGATTCTGCTGCGGCTCACCGAGGAACTCCGCCGTGGAGGCGTACAGCCGTTGCCGGGCCGCCACCTGCAGGTGGATCAACCGTGCCAGCGGCAGGTAGACCTCTTCGACCTCGAGCAGGTCGAGCTGTTCGCCGAGGCCGCGCAGGCCCACGACTTCCTCTTGGTTGAGTTTCAGCGGGGTCGACATCCGGAGCGCGCGCCATTGCCCCCGGTCGAATTCCACATAGGGACTCGGCTCGCTCAGCCTCGCCATGGCCGTAAGTGTGACAGGTAGCGTTGGTCGGCATGGAGCCAGCCGCCCTGATCCGTGAGTATCTGATGCTCGGGTTGCGGTTCGACCGCATCGAGGAGGGTTACGTCGACTCCTTCACCGGTGACCCGGCGCTGCGCCGCGCGGTGGCCGACGAACCCGCCCCGGACCCGGCCGATCTGACCCGGCAGGCGAACCGGCTGCTCGACGCGCTGCCCGCGGTGCCGCGCTCGCAGGACTTCGGGGACGTCCGGGCGGCCTTCATCGCCGCGCACCTGCGTGCGCTGGCCTGTGCCGGCCGCAAGTTCGCCGGCGAGGACGTCGGGTTCGTCGACGAGGTCCGCGAGTACTTCGACGTGACCATCGCCAAGGGCGACGAGGACCGCTACCGCGAGGCGCACCGCCAACTGGCCGCCGTGCTGCCCGGCACCGGTGCGTTGGCCGACCGGGTGGAGGCCGACCGCGTCGCGGACGAGATCCCGCCGGAGCGCCTGGCCGAATGCATCGAGGCGTTCTCCAGCGCGCTGCGCGACAAGGTCCGCGCCGAGTACCCGCTGCCGGACCGCGAGACCATCAAGTACGAGATCGTCACCGACAAGCCCTGGTCGGGCTTCAACTACTACGAGGGCGACTACAGCTCCACCGTCGCCGTCAACGCGGACCTCAAGCAGCAGATGTCCAACCTGCCGCGGCTGGTCGCCCACGAGTCCTACCCCGGGCACCACACCGAGCACTGCCGCAAGGAGGAGCGGTTGGTGGCGGGTCAGGACCAGCAGGAGCACACGCTGTTCCTGGTGAACACCCCGCAGTGCCTGATGGCCGAAGGCCTGGCCGATCTCGCGCTGTACGCGGTGGTCGGCGAGAGCTGGGGAGAGTGGGCCCAGGAGATCTACGCCGACCTCGGGCTGCGGTTCGACGGTGAGCATGCCCAGGCGGTGTCGGTGGCGCGGGCGACGCTGGCCGACGTCCGGCAGGACGCCGCCCTGATGTTGCATGACGAGCATCGTGACGTCGACGATGTCGTCGCATTCCTGCGACGCTGGCTGATGGTCGACGACGCCCGGGCCCGGCAGATGCTGCGGTTCCTGTCCTCGCCGCTGTGGCGGGCCTACACCAGCACCTACGTCGAGGGCTACCGGTTGTTGCGCGGCTGGCTCGACGAACGACCAGCGGATCAGTCGCTGACGGCCCGGTTCGGCCGGTTGCTGGACGAGCCGCTGATCCCGTCGACCCTCTAGCTGCCGGACCCACACGCGCGACGCGAAATTTCCCGGTGGCCGTGGGCACATTAGGCTGACGCCCATGTCTGCAGACTCCACCGTGACCAGTACCGCCGGCCTGGGCGCCGAATATGCCGACACCGCGAGCGCCGCATACCGGGCCGCGTTGGAGGTCATCGAGTCCGTCGAGCCGCGCATCGCCGCGGCCACCCGCAAAGAGCTTGCCGACCAACGGGATTCGCTGAAGCTGATCGCCAGCGAGAACTACGCGTCGCCGGCGGTGCTGCTGACCATGGGCACCTGGTTCTCCGACAAGTACGCCGAGGGCACCGTCGGGCACCGGTTCTACGCCGCCTGCCAGAACGTCGACACCGTCGAGGCGCTGGCCGCCGAGCACGCCCGCGAGCTGTTCGGGGCGCCCTACGCCTACGCCCAGCCGCACTCGGGCATCGACGCCAACCTGGTGGCCTACTGGGCCATCCTGGCCACCCGGATCGAGGCCCCGGGCCTGGCCGAACTCGGCGCCAAACACGTGAACGACCTGTCCGAGGCCGACTGGGAGAAGCTGCGGGCCAAGCTGGGCAATCAGCGGTTGATGGGAATGTCACTGGATACCGGCGGTCACCTGACGCACGGTTTCCGGCCCAACATCTCCGGCAAGATGTTCCACCAGCGCAGCTACGGCACCGATCCGCAGACCGGGTTGATCGACTACGACGCGGTCGCTGCGGCGGCCCGTGAGTTCAAGCCGCTGGTCCTGGTTGCGGGCTACTCGGCGTACCCGCGCCGGGTGAACTTCGCCAAGATGCGTGAGATCGCCGACGAGGTGGGCGCCACCTTCATGGTCGACATGGCACACTTCGCCGGCCTGGTGGCGGGCAACGTGTTCACCGGCGACGAGGACCCGGTGCCCCACGCGCACGTCACCACCACCACGACGCACAAGTCGCTGCGCGGCCCCCGCGGCGGTCTGGTGCTGGCCACCGAGGAATACGCGCCGGCCGTCGACAAGGGCTGCCCGATGGTGCTCGGCGGTCCGCTGTCGCATGTGATGGCGGCCAAGGCCGTCGCGCTGGCCGAGGCGCGCCAGCCCGCGTTCCGGTCGTATGCGCAGTCCATCGCCGACAACGCGCACGCGCTGGCCGACGGGTTCCTGAAGCGGGATGCCACGCTGGTCACCGGCGGAACCGACAACCACCTGGTGCTGCTGGACGTGACGTCGTTCGGGCTGACCGGACGTCAGGCGGAGTCGGCGCTGCTGGATGCGGGCGTCGTCACCAACCGCAACGCGGTTCCGGCCGATCCCAACGGGGCCTGGTACACCAGCGGTGTGCGGTTGGGCACCCCGGCGCTGACCACCCGCGGCTTCGGCGCGGACGACTTCGACCGGGTCGCCGAGCTGATCATCGAGGTGCTCGCCAACACGCAGGCCGAGGGCACCTCCAAGGCGAAATACAGCGTGGCCGACGGCGTCGCCGACCGGGTGCGTGCCGCCTCGGCCGAACTGCTGGCCGCCAACCCGCTGTACCCGGGCCTGACGCTCTGAGATACGCCGAAACGTCCGTTTCGGCGGCGACGCGCCGCGTTTTCGCGCCGAGACGGACGTTTCGGCGTATTGGTGGGACCTTCGTCAGCGCTTCGGCAACACGACCATCACGATTTCTAAGAACATGTGAACTCGGGTTACAGTTACTTCCATGGCTGAGTTTCCCGTTGCGAACACGCTGACCATCGAGCTGGAGCCGGTGGTCGCCGAGAACCTGCAGCGTCACCTCGACACCGCGCAAGAATGGTTCGCCCACGACTTCGTGCCGTTCGACCAGGGCGAGAACTTCGCCTTCCTGGGCGGCAAGGACTGGGAACCGGGCCAGCAGACGCTGCCCCAGCCGATCGTCGACGCCCTCGAGATCCTGCTGATCACCAAGGACAACCTGGCCGGCTACCACCGGGAGCTCGTCGAGCACTTCATCCTGGAGTGGAAGTGGGGCCGCTTTCTGGGCCGCTGGACCGCCGAGGAGCACCTGCACGCGATCGCGCTGCGCAACTACCTGGTGGTCACCCGCAACTTCGACCCGACCGCCAACGAGGACGTGCGCGTCGACCACGTGATGAACAAGGGCTACCGGGCCAGCGAGTTCACCCAGATCGAGACCCTGGTGTTCATGGCGTTCTTCGAGCGCAGTCACGCGGTGTTCTGCCGGCGGCTGGCCGAGCAGATCGAGGAGCCGACCCTGAAGGCACTGGTCGAGCACATCGCCGCTGACGAGGAACGGCACGAACTGTTCTTCGCCAATCTGGTGCGCTGGTGCATCGGCTACGACGAGGAGGCCACCGTCGGGGCCGTGGCGCGGCGGGCGGCGGCGCTGCAGCCCGTCGGCGCGGACATCAACGCCTATCAGGGCAAGGTCGCCAACATCGACGCGGCCGGCATCTTCGGCCCGGAGCAGCTGCGGCAGGTGATCTCCGAGGAGATCGTCGCGCTGGGCCTCGACGCGCGTCCCGAACTCCAGAAGTTCATCTCGGCGTAATGCGGGGGTAGCAGGGACGTTTCCGGGGCTGCCCAATTCTCGCGACCCTCAGCGGATTTCGCGGACTCCGCACGTGCAACACGACGGCGCGCCACCGCGCGACGGCGGGTTTGCGGGAGTAGCGTCCTATCCGATGGCTAGCGACACGCTCTGCTGTCCGGGCGGTATCTCCCGTAGTTGCTACGGCAGGACCGGCCCCGGTCCTGATGCCGCTGCGCCCGCCGAAAATTCCTTCGCGGGGCCGCGTGGGTCGAGGAGCGCCACGTGACTGATTCGCCGTCGGCTTCCCGGGATGGGGCAACCGAAGACATCCGGACATATGTGCTGGATACGTCGGTTCTGTTGTCCGATCCGTGGGCGTGCACCCGGTTCGCCGAGCACCAAGTCGTCGTTCCCCTGGTGGTGATCAGCGAGTTGGAGGCCAAACGCCACCACCACGAACTCGGCTGGTTCGCCCGCGAGGCGCTACGGCTGTTCGATGATCTCAGACTCGAACACGGCCGGCTGGATCAGCCGATTCCGGTTGGGACACAAGGCGGTACGCTGCACGTCGAGCTCAACCACAGTGATCCGACCATCCTGCCCGCGGGCTTCCGCACCGAGACCAACGACGCCCGGATCCTCACCTGCGCCGCCAATCTGGCGGCCGAGGGCAAGCGAGTCACGTTGGTGAGCAAGGACATTCCGCTGCGGGTCAAGGCCGGCGCCGTCGGTCTGAGCGCCGACGAGTATCACGCGCAGGACGTCGTGACATCGGGCTGGACCGGGATGGCCGAGCTCGACGTCTCCGCCGACGTCATCGACACGATGTTCGCCGACGGTGAGATCGACCTCGAAGAGGCCCGGGATATGCCGTGCCACACCGGAATTCGCCTCCTCGGCGGAAGTTCGCACGCGCTGGGGCGGGTCAATGCCGAGAAGCGGGTACAGCTGGTGCGCGGTGATCGCGAAGTGTTCGGCCTCCGGGGAAGGTCCGCCGAACAACGCGTCGCCCTCGATCTGCTGCTCGACGAATCCGTGGGCATCGTGTCACTCGGCGGCAAGGCCGGCACCGGCAAGTCGGCGCTGGCCCTGTGCGCCGGTCTCGAGGCCGTGCTGGAACGCCGGACGCAGCGCAAGGTCGTGGTGTTCCGGCCGCTGTACGCCGTCGGCGGTCAGGAGCTGGGCTACCTGCCCGGCAGCGAGAGCGACAAGATGGGGCCGTGGGCGCAGGCGGTGTTCGACACCCTCGAGGGACTGGCCAGTCCCGCGGTGCTCGACGAAGTGCTCTCCCGCGGCATGCTGGAAGTGTTGCCGCTGACCCACATTCGCGGCCGCTCGCTGCACGACTCGTTCGTCATCGTCGACGAGGCGCAGTCGCTGGAGCGCAACGTACTGCTGACAGTGCTGTCCCGATTGGGCACCGGGTCGCGGGTGGTGCTCACCCACGACGTCGCTCAGCGCGACAACCTGCGCGTCGGCCGGCACGACGGTGTCGCCGCGGTCATCGAGAAGCTCAAGGGGCATCCGCTGTTCGCCCACATCACCTTGATGCGCAGCGAGCGGTCACCGATCGCCGCACTGGTCACCGAGATGCTCGAGGAGATCAGCCCCGGCGCGCTGCCGTAGGTACTCCACATCCAGATGGCACTGAGGGCGACGAATCGGCCGGCAGATTCTCGCCCTCAGCGCTGTCTCGAGGTCGGCCGGTAGGCTGCCAGGGTGCATTTCCGGTTCGTCGCCCTGCTCGTGGCGGCCTTGGTGCTCGGTGGATGCACCGGCCAGGCGAAGCAGACGGATGACGCCGACGTCGACTGCGCGAAGGTCAAGTGCGTCGCGCTGACGTTCGACGACGGGCCCGGCCCGTACACGGACCGGCTGCTGAAGATCCTGCAGGACAACGACGCCAGGGCGACGTTCTTCCTGATCGGCAACAAGGTGGCGGCCAATCCCGCGGGTGCCCGCCGGATCGCCGAGGCCGGTATGGAGATCGGCAGCCACACCTGGGAACACCCCAACATGACGACGATCCCGCCGCAGGACGTGCCCGCCCAGCTGAGCCGGGCCAGTGCCGCGATCGAGTCGGCGACGGGGCATCGGCCGACGCTGCTGCGCACCGCCGGCGGTCTGGTGAACGACGACGTGCTCGCGGAGGCCCGCAGGCAGGGCCTGGCCGACATCAACTGGGACGTGATCCCGTTCGACTGGATCAACGACGCCAACACCGCGGCCACCCGGTACATGCTCATGACACAGATCAAGCCGAACTCGGTGGTGCTGATGCACGACGTCTACTCATCGACGGTGGATCTGGTGCAGCAGTTCATCCCGGTGCTGAAGGCCAATGACTACCACCTGGTCACGGTCAGCCAGATGCTCGGGCATCGCGAGCCCGGCACCAGCTACGGCAGCCGCGACAACGGCCCGCCCGCCAATGCGCTGCACGACATCCCCGCCGATCAGATCCCGTCGCTGCCCAACACCCCGTCGCCGGCGCCGATGCCCAACTTCCCGATCACCGACATCCCGGGGGCGAACTCGGGCGGTCCCAACAACGGGGTGTGACGGAACGTCGGTTCAGTCGCGGGTGGGCGCCAGATGTCCTTCCCGGCGGGCCCGCGCGAAGTTCAACATGACGCGGTCGAGCAGCAGTTCGAACTTGTCGCCGGTATCGGCCAGCCGGCTCTGACCGGTGTGGCGCAGGTAGGCCTCGAGTCGGCGATCGATCGGCCAATCGAGGTAGCGGGTGCCGGCGAATTCCGAACCGAGGAACGCCAGTGCACAGTCGTCGACGCTGGGGCTCGTGCCCGCACCAGATGTCATGTTCTCCCCTCCGGTGATGCACCCCAATGGTGTCAGGCGCCCGGCCGTACCGGGAGTGCCGAAAGTCACAAGTCGACCGCGCCGGACCGTTGACACGTTGACACAGGTTACTGATCCTTGTGTCAAACGATCGGAAGGCGACCGACTCGCCCGCCGAGCAGCACGCCGCCATCCTGAAAGCGGCCGTGGAGAAGATCGAACTCGTCGGCCTGGGCCGGGACGGCCGGCGCGCAGATGCCGGCCGAGGAGCTGTTGGCGATCGCCGAACTGAACATCGCGCTGGCCTGCTGGTCCGCGCAGGTTCCGACCGCGGTGCTCGACGTCGACGACCGCGACGCGGTCCGTGCCTACGCCCGGCGCCACCTGGCACCGCTGGTCCGGTAGGCCCCGATGTGCCGAGTTCGCCCTGCGGGCCGGGCGATCCTCTACGCTGACCTGCTATGAGGACCGGGTTGAAGGCAACGATCGTGAGCACCCTGGCCGGCGCGGCCCTGGCCGGTGGCCTCGCCACGCCGGCGGTCGCCAGTGCCGACCAGATCGGCTACATCATCAACGTCACGCTGCGCCCGACCTACAACTTCGCCAACGCCCAGGCCGCGCTGGATTACGGCTACGGGCTGTGCGACCGGATCAACGCGAAGACCAGCTACACGGACATGGCCCGGCAGATCAAGGCCGACTTCAACACCAACGACGAGCTCACGGTCTCGTACCTGCTCAGCCAGGCCGCGCAGGAACTCTGCCCCGCGCAGACCTGGCAGCTGCGGCAGTCCGCCGCCGGCTACCGCCCGGCCTAGATCGCCTAGTCGCCCGGCTTGACCTTCGCCATCGCCAGCACGTCGAGGCGCTTGTCCAGCTCGGCCTCGCTCAGCTTGTCGCCGATCAGCCCGCGGTCGATCACCGTTTGGCGGATGGTCTTCTTCTCGGCCAGCGCCTGCTTGGCCACCTTGGCCGCTTCCTCGTAGCCGATGGCCGAGTTCAGCGGCGTCACGATGGACGGCGACGACTCGGCCAGCGTGCGCAGCCGCGCCTCGTCGGCCACCAGGCCGTCGATGCACTTGGTGGCGAACAACTTCGACACGTTGGCCAGCAGCGTGAACGACTCGAGCACGTTGCGCGCCATCATCGGGATATAGACGTTGAGCTCGAAGGCGCCCGACAGGCCGCCCACGGTGACGGCGGCGTCGTTCCCGATCACCTGCGCGGCGACCTGCGTGACCGCCTCGGGGATGACGGGGTTGACCTTGCCCGGCATGATCGAGCTGCCCGGCTGCAGATCGGGCAGGTGCAGTTCGCCCAGGCCGGTCAGCGGGCCCGAGCCCATCCAGCGGATGTCGTTGGCGATCTTGGTCAGCGACGCCGCGATGGTCTTCAGCGCACCGGAGGCCTCGACCAGCCCGTCGCGGGCGGCCTGCGCCTCGAACGAGTCGATGGCCGGCCGCAGTTCGGCCACTCCGGTGGACGACTTCAGGACGTCGACCACCTTGGGGCCGAAGCCGTCCGGGGCGTTCAGGCCGGTACCGACGGCGGTGCCGCCGATGGCCAGCTCGCCGAGGCGGGGCAGCGTGGCCTTCACTCGTTCGATACCGGCCTCGACCTGGCGGGCGTAGCCGCCGAACTCCTGGCCCAGGGTCACCGGCACGGCGTCCATCAGGTGCGTGCGGCCGGACTTCACCGTGTTCTTCCATTGCCGGGCTTTGACGGCCAGCGACTCGTGCAGCACCTCGAGGGCCGGGATCAGTTGGCGCACAGCGGCTTCGGTTGCCGCGATGTGGGTGGCGGTGGGGAAGGTGTCGTTGGAACTCTGCGACATGTTGACGTCGTCGTTCGGGTGCACGGTCACGCCGTCGCGCGCGCAGATCGAGGCGATCACCTCGTTGGCGTTCATGTTGGAGCTGGTACCGGACCCGGTTTGGAACACGTCGATCGGGAACTGGTCGTCGTGCTTGCCGTCGGCGATCTCGGCGGCCGCGGCGATGATGGCGTCGGCCTTCTCGGCGGACAACAGGCCGAGGTCCTTGTTCACCTGCGCGCAGGCGCCCTTGAGCAGGCCGAGCGCGCGGATCTGGGTGCGCTCGAGGCCGCGGCCCGAGATCGGGAAGTTCTCCACCGCACGCTGCGTCTGGGCACGCCACAGCGCGGCGATCGGCACGCGCACCTCGCCCATGGTGTCGTGTTCGATGCGGTATTCAGCGTCATTGCCGGACATGGCTATTCGGGTCCTTCGGGTGTCGAATGGATGGGGATATCAGGGAAGGGGATGTGCGGCCGAGAGGTCCCCGGTGAAGTCGACCGCGGAGTACTCGTTGAGTTTGGACAGTCGGTGATAGGACTCGATCATCCGGACCGTGCCGGACTTGGACCGCATCACCATCGAATGCGTGGTGCAGCCGCCGCCGAAGTAACGGACCCCCTTGAGCAGGTCGCCGTCGGTGACGCCGGTGGCGGAGAAGAAGACGTTCTCGCCGGACACCAGGTCCGTGGTGGTCAGCACCCGGTCCAGGTCGTAGCCGCGGTCCAGCGCGCGCTGCCGCTCGGCGTCGTCCGTCGGGGCCAGCACAGCCTGGATCTCGCCGCCCATGCAGCGCAGCGCCGCGGCAGTGATGATGCCTTCGGGGGTGCCGCCGATGCCGACCAGCAGATCGGTGCCGGAGTCCGGCCGGCAGGCCGAGATGGCGCCGGCGACGTCGCCGTCGGAGATCAGCCGGATCCGCGCGCCGGCCTCGCGGACGTCGGCCATCAGCTTGGTGTGCCGGGGCCGGTCCAGGATGCAGACCGTGATGTCGGAGACCGAGGCCTTGCGGACCTTGGCGATGCGCTGGATGTTCGCCGCGATGGGCGATGTGATGTCGATGAAGTCGGCGACATCGGGACCGCCGGCGATCTTGTTCATGTAGAACACCGCCGACGGATCGAACATGGCGCCGCGCTCGGCCACCGCGAGCACCGAGATGGCGTTGGGCATGCCCTTGCTCATCAGCGTGGTGCCGTCGACGGGGTCGACGGCGAAGTCGCAGTCCGGCCCGTCGCCGTTGCCGACCTCTTCACCGTTGTAGAGCATCGGCGCGTTGTCCTTCTCGCCCTCGCCGATGACCACGACGCCGCGCATGGAGACCGAGTTGACCAGCTCGCGCATGGCGTCGACGGCGGCGCCGTCACCGCCTTCCTTGTCGCCGCGGCCGACCCAGCGGCCCGCGGCCATGGCGCCGGCCTCGGTGACGCGGACGAGCTCCATCGCCAGGTTCCGATCGGGGGCTTCGCGGCGTTTGGGTGCGGCGGCATCGCTCATGGCGTGATTGTCCCAGAAGCGGGTGGCGTGTTGGCGGCTGGGATACTGGTCCGGTGAGCACCCAACCCCAGCCGGCGCCGAAGCCCCCGAAGAATCGGTTGCTGCAGGACGGCCGGGACATGCTGTGGTCGCTGGGCCCGCTGGTGCTGGCCTGCCTGGTGCTGGCCGGGCTGGTGGGAATGTGCTCCTTCCAGGGCCGCGGGCCGAGCACCGGTTCGGTGCCCCACTACGACGCCCCTGCGGCGCTGAAGGCCGACGCGCAGACGCTGGGCTTCCCGATCCGGTTGCCGGCGCTGCCGGCGGGCTGGCAGGCAAACTCCGGTGCGCGCGACGGCATCGAGGCGGGGCGGACCAACCCCGACGGCCAGCAGGTCCGCGCCAAGGTGTCGACGGTCGGCTACATCGCCCCGTCGGGCAAGTACCTGAGCCTGACCCAGAGCAACGCCGACGAGAGCAAGCTGGTCGCGTTCCTCCATCCGGATCTGTACCCCTCGGGTGCCCAGGACGTCGCCGGCGTGCAGTGGGTGGTCTACGGGGATTCCGGTGACGACGCTCAGGGCGAGCCGGTGTGGACCACCCGACTGGGCGGCGCCGACGGCACCCAGATCGCCCTGACCGGGGCGGGGGACGCCGCGGACTTCCGCACCCTGGCCACCGCGACGCAGAATGCCGCGCCGCTGCCGGCCACCCGCCCGTAGGCTGAGCCGATGTCGAATGCACCGCGCGCGGATCTGACCGGTTGGACATGTGCACCGTTCACCGGTGGTGGCTATACCCATGACGTGTACCGGCGCGACCCCGATACCCCGGGACCCGGTGTCGTGCTGATCCCGGAGATGCCCGGCCTGACGCCCGAGGTCCTGGCGCTGGGAAATCATCTGGTGGACAACGGTTTCACCGTGGCCTCGCCGTCGTTGTACGGGACGCCGGGTGCGGCGTCGCAGCGCCCCGGCATGGTGCCGGTCATGGTGCGGGGTTGTGTGACAAAGGAATTCGCGGCGTTCGCCACCGACAAGAAGCGCCCGGTCACGTACTTCCTGCGGGCGCTGGCGCGCGATCTCAACGAATCGACCCCCGGCAAGGGGGTCGGCATCATCGGGCAGTGCTGGTCGGGCGGTTTCGCGCTGGCCGCGGCGGTCGACGACGTCGTGCTCGCGCCGGTGTTGTCGCAGCCGTCGCTGCCCATCGGATTGACCGCGGCGCAGCGCCGCGATCCGGGGTTGTCCGAGGACGAGCTGACGGTGGTGCAGCGCCGGGCCGCCGAGGAGGGTCTGTGTGCGCTCGGGTTGCGATTCTCCGAGGATCGGCTGTCCCCGGGCGAGCGGTTCCAGACGCTTCGTGACCGGCTCGGCGATGCCTTCGAGGTCATCGAGATCGATTCTCGCCCAGGCAATTCGGGGGGCTTCGGCAAGATGGCGCATTCGGTGCTCACGCTCGAGGTCCGCGACGTGGAGGGCCAGCAGGCCTACCGGGCCCGCGAGCGGGTGGTGCAGTTCCTCAAGGAGCGGCTGACGGTTTAGCCGCCGGTCGGTCGGCCGCGTCAGGTTCCTGGGTGACCGCCGACGGCTTGATCCGCTGCCACGGCCAGCGCCACTTGGGCCGCTCGTCCTTCTCGTCCGGGGGCAGCAACGTGTCCAGCGGCGCGTCCTTGTAGACCACCAGGTACACGCTGATGGTGGTGACGACGATGATCATCAGCACCGGGCCCAGCACGATGCCCCAGAAGCCGAACATCCCCAGCCCGGCGAACACCGACAGCAGCATGAGCGCGGGGTTCAGGTGTGCACTGCGGGGCACCAGGAACGGCCGCAGGATGTTGTCGATGGTAGTGACCACGATGATGTGGAAGAGCGCCACGAAGAGGCCGCCGACGACGTTGCCGAACAACGCCATTCCGATGCCCAGCGGGATGGTGACGATGCCGCTGCCCAGCGGGATGAACGACAGTGCGGTCAAGAAGATGACGAACATGAAGAAGCCGTCGTGGATGCCGGCGATGTAGATCGAGATCGCGCCGGCCACACCCTGACACGACGCGATGATGAACTGACCGCGCACGGTGGCCGTCACCATGGCGCCGATCTTGGCGAGGTAGATGTCGGAGACCTGCTGGCCCAGGGGATTCAGGTCGCGGAACAACCCGACCACCTTCGGTCCGTTGACCACCAGCGCCAGGAACACGTACAGGAAGATGATGGCCGAGGTCAGCAGACCGGCCAGGCTGCCGACCGAGTCGCGGGCGAAATGCAGGGCGAAGTCGCCGACGTTCTGGCCGACCCGGGCGATGGTGGTGCGCACCGTCTCGGTGGTCAGGTTGATGTTCATGAACGGGACGCGCGCCAGCATCTCGTTGACCGACGCCAGCAGGCGCTGACCCACCGCCGTGAGGTCGTTGTGCGACACCCAGTGGCCGATCCCGGTGACCATCTGCCCGATCTGCAGCACCGCCAGGAAGATCACGCCCGCCAGCGGTATGCCCACGACCAGGATGGCGGACAGCAGCGTCAGTGATGCCGAAAGGCCGACGTTCAGCCGGGTGCGCAGCCGCTGGTACACCGGGGTGAACAGGTAGGCGATCACGGCGGCCACGGCGATCAGGATCAGGTAGCGGCGCAGGAAGTAGGCGCCGAACAACAGACCGATGACCGTCAGGACGGCCAGCGCCCGTTTCTGGGTCGTCGTGAATTCGTCGAGCATCCCGACGAATTCTAGGTGTTGTCCGGACTCGGGTCGCCCCACTTTGCCGCCACCCGTCCCCACGGATCGGCGTAGGGCTCAGCGAAGTGGCGGTACGGCGAACGGAATTCGAGGATCCGGCGACTCAGCGGTGCCGCCAGGCGCAGCACCGGCCGCAGCGGGCCGGCCTTGTCAGCCGTCTCCATCAACATGTCCGGCCATGAATACCGTTGGAAATCAAGCACTTCCTGCGAGTGTGCGGTGTCCATCCAGTCGGTGGACATCCATGCCGAGTCGCTGTTCGGGTCGCCCTTCAGCCCGATCGGCAGCCCGCCGACCAGACCCATGGCGCCCGCCATGCCCGGGGCGATGTCGCCCTGGCGCAGCCGATGCGATTCGTCGCCGCCGATCAGGAACGTCTGACCGACCACCGCGCCCTTGTCGGAGTCCGGGCGCGTCGCGGCGGTGACGAACGCCCGGGCCACGTCACGCACGTCGACGGTGTTGATCCGGTTGTCGATCGGCAGCAGACCCTCGAAGTAGATGTTGTCGGCGTTCATCAGGCCCATCATGTCGACGGTCAGCACACCGCCGAGCCGCAGGATCACCCAGTCCAGGGCGGCGGCCCGGACCAGCGCCTCGGCCTCGACCTTGTGGGCGCCGTACAGCTCCGTCGGGTGCACCGGGGTGTCGGCGGTCAGCACGTCGCTGATCCGGTGCGGGTTGCGGGCGCCGTAGACGGCGATGCTGGAGGCCTGGACGAACCGCGGCGGCGTGGGTAGCTTCTCGGCCGCGCGCAGCAGGTTCGCGGTGGCGTCGACGTTGACCTTGCGGGCCAGGCCGCGCCGGGCGAAGCACAGGGGCGGGATGATGGCCGCCAGGTGGATCACCGCGCTGGGCGCGACCTGGCTCAGTAGTGCGTCCACCGCGGCCGCATCGGTCAGGTCCGCGTAGCGCACCGTGACGCCCGCCGGCAGTTTGGCGGCCTTCTTCTGGTTGTCCGGGATGTCGAGGTCGGAGGCCACCACCGCGGTCCCGCTCGCGGCCAGCTGCCGAACGGTCTCCGAGCCCACCAGGCCGAAGGCGCCCGTCACCAGAACTGTCATGCGTCTGCCTCCCCAGAACGAGAACACGTTCCGGGAATCATCGCGTATTCACCGGCCGGATGGGCGGCCGGGTATTAGCGGGCTCGTCTCACCAGTACTGGGCTTTGCAGCCGGCGGCCAGGTTGTGGCAGTGGTTGCCGCTCTTGCAGCCGTTGCACCCGCAGCGGCAGTCGTGGTCGCCCCGGCCGTTCTCCATACGTTGTTGCATGTTTCCAGCACAGCACAATCGCCACCGATGCGAGCCGGATTCCCCCGGCTTGCTGCCCGTGGGCGTGGCAGGGTTGACGTGTGACGGGCAAGCTGGGCAGGCCGACCGCGCGGGACGCCATCGCGGGCCTGGTCACCGGACTCTTCTCGATCCCCGAGGGGATGGCCTACGCCAGTATCGGTGGGTTCAACCCGGTGGCCGGTCTGTATTCGGGCGTCGTGTCGACCATCGTCGGATCGGTCCTGGCGCGCACCGTGCTGATGGTGACGACGCTGACCAGCGCGCTGGCGTTGTCGTCGCGCAGCGTGCTCACCGAGGCCGGCCTGGATCCCGCGGATCCCCGCAACGTCGCGGCACTGGCCGTCGTGGTCGGCGTGGTCATGCTGGCGTTCGGCCTGCTGAAGTTCGGTTCGATCATGAACTTCGTCTCCAACGCCGTGATGACGGGGTTCACCACCGGCATCGCTCTGCAGATCATCGCCGGGGTCATCAAGGATGCCACCGCGTACACGCCGCAGAGCCACAACACCATCGGGAAGTTCGTCGAAGCGTTCCGGCACATCGGGGACTGGCAGGCCACGCCCTGCGTCGTGGCGCTGGCGACCGTGCTCATCTGTATCGCGCTGAAGTTCGTCAAGCCGCTCGAGGCGTTCGCCACCCTGATCGCGCTGGTGGTCGTCACCGTCGGAGTGACCCTGCTGCGGCTGGACGTCGAGACGGTCGGCGATATCGCTTCGATCCCGAATGCTTTGCCGCCGTTCGTTGTTCCACATTTCGGGGCGATCCCCGAGCTGCTGGTCGGGGGATTGGCCGTGGCATTGGTGGGTCTGGCGCAGGCCGCCGGGATCTCGGCGGCCGTACCCAATCCCGACCGCAGCCGCCCCAGCACCTCCGGTGACTTCGTCGCCCAGGGGGCGGCCAACGTCGCGGGCGGGTTCTTCGGGGCGCTGCCGACCGGCGGATCGCTGTCGCGCACCGGAGTCGCGGTGTCGGCGGGCGCGCAGACCCGCTGGGCGGGGATCTTCGCCGGCATCTGGCTGGCCCTGCTGGTGCTGCTCGCGGGTTCGGTGGCGGAGCTGATCCCTATGCCGGTGATCGGCGGGCTGATCCTGGTGATCGGCGCGGAGTTGATCGCGGGCCGCTGGGCCGACATCACCCTGGTCCTGCGCACCGCGCCGCTGTCGGCGGTCGCGATGATCGTGACGTTCCTTGCCACCACGCAACTGCCGCTGCACACCGCGATCCTGATCGGCGCCATCACCTCGCTGGTGCTCTACTGCGTCAAGGCCGCCCAGTCCGCGTCCCTGGTGGCGTTGCGGCCGACCGACGACGGCGGTTGGGAACGCTGCGCGGTGCCCGAACGGGCGCCCAGCGGTGAGGTCACCGTGCTGCACTACAACGGCATCGGGTTGTTCGCCGAGGTACCGAGGATCGACGAGGAGTGGCCGACGGTGGACGACAGCCACCGCGCCGTGGTGGTCCTCAGCCTCGGCACGATTCCCGACGTGCCATCCTCCAAGGTGCTGAAGTCGTTGCGGCGGTGGGCTACTGACCTGCATGACAACGGCGGCCGGCTGATCATCGCCGGGGTCAGCCCGGCCACCGCCCGTGAACTGACCGCGGGCGGTGTGGCCGAACTGATCGGGCCCGATGCGATCGTGCCGGCGTCCACCCGCGTCTTCGGCGCGCTCGACGACGCCGTTGCGCGCGGCACGCAGTGGATCGCGGGCCAGAACGAGAGGTGACCCAGCTGTCGACCTGCTCAGCGGTGGCTGCGAAATCTTTCGAGTAGAACTCGCAGTGGGTTCTGAGCAGATCGAGAACCGGGATCTTTCAGTCGCGGGCGAACGCGGCCGCCGCTTCCGCTTCCAGATCGAGATACTGGTCGTCACCCACGTCGATCCCGACGCCCAGGATCGTGCCGCCGGTGAACGCGAATCCGACCGGGTAGTCTCGGCTGACCGGGTCCGCGCTGTCGAAGCCGACGCAGAGGCCGTCACCGCAGAGCGTGAACGTACCGATCTGCGCGCGCATGGGCCCCTGCGCCACCACCTGTTCTCCCACATACAGTTTCGTGGTCCCGAGGGATTCGCCGTGCTCGCCGGCGCCCTCCCGGGTGAACTCGACGCCGAGCACCAATTGGCCGGGTTCGAGTTCGTCGGGGGAGACGAACGTCTGCTCGGGTTTGATCCCGAGGAAGTTGTAGACATAGTGCAGTTTGCGGTCCTTGATGAACAAGGTGTGCCCGCCGAACCGCGCACCGTGCGCGAAGATCACCCCCTGGGATTCCGGTGTCACCTCGACGTCGGCGAGGATCTTGAAGGACCGGCCGCGAATGTTGACCGCAACGGCCTCCGGCACGGGCGTGGTGTCCGGGTAGTAGATGTAGCGCGATCGCGGCGGCTCACTCTGCGGACGTTCCACGCTGATCATCTCCACCGCGGTCCGATCATCCAGCGGCAGAACGAAATTCGCATCGGCCTCCTCGAACCAGGCCTGGATGAGTTCCTGGAGTTTCTCCGGATGCTGATCGGCGAGGTCGTGCGCCTCCGCCCGGTCCTCATCGACGTGGTAGAGCTCCCACCGATCCTGGTCGAAGTGGCCCTTGCCGCTGATCGGGGCGTGGATCGCAGACGCCTTCCAGCCGTCCTGCCAGATGCCGCGGGTGCCCAGCATGGCGTAGTACTGCCGCTTCTTGGTGGTCGCAGCGTGTGCGTCGTCGAAGCTGTAGCGCATCGACACGCCGTTGAGCGGGAACTGGTCGACGCCCCGGTACACCGTCGGCATCTCGAGGCCGACGGCGTCGAGGATGGTCGGCACGATGTCGGTGGAGTGGTGGTACTGATGGCGCATCTCGCCCTTGGCCTTGATTCCCTTGGGCCAGTGGATGATCATCGGATCGCAGGTGCCGCCGGCGAACTGCGAGTATCGCTTGAACATCTGGTACGGGGTGGAGAATGCGGCCGCCCAGCCGGTCGGGTAGTGGTTGTAGGCGTCGGGCCCGCCGAGCGCGTCCAGGTAGGACAGATTCTCCTGGAGGTCGTCGGGATAGCCGTTGAAGAACTTGTTCTCGTTGACCGATCCGTTGGGGGTGCCCTCGCCGGAGGCCCCGTTGTCGGCGCAGTAGAAGATCAGGGTGTTGTCGAGTTGGCCTGTGCGCTCGAGGAATTCGACGATCCGGCCGATCTGCACGTCGGTGTACTCGGAGAAACCGGCGAACACCTCGGCCATCCGGCTGAACAACCGCTTCTCGTCTTCGCCCAGCTCGGACCACGGCCGTACGTAGTCGGCGGGGTTGGCCACGTCCTCGGGCATCGGGTTCAGCGGCGTCAGATCGGTTCCCTCGGGAACCACACCGCGTTCGATCATCCGCTGCAGGATCCACTCACGATAGGCGTCGTAGCCGTCATCGAACTTGCGCTTGTACTTGTCGATGTATTCCTGCGGGGCATGATGAGGCGCGTGGTTCGCGCCGGGGCAGAACCACATGAACCACGGCTTGGACGGTGCGACCGAATGCTGATCGCGCAGCATCGTGATCGCCTGATCCGCAAGGTCCTTGGAGAGGTGGTAGCCCTCCTCCGGGGTGGCCGGCGGTTCGGTGAAGTGGTTGTCCACCACCAGATCTGGATACCACTGGTTGGTCTCACCCCCCAGGAAGCCGTAGAACCGATCGAAGCCCTTCGACAACGGCCACTCCGAGCGGTTGCCGCACGCCGAGATGTCCTCCACCGGGACGTTGTGGTTCTTGCCGATCCAGTAGGTGGAAAAACCGTTGTCCTGCAACACCTGACCGATGGTCGCGCACTCGGCGGGCAGGCGCGCGGCGGCGCCCGGGAAGCCGTTGGATCCCTCCGTGATCGAGGCGCACCGGTTGACGTGGTGGTTGCGGCCGGTCAGGAACGTCGACCGCGTCGGTGAGCACAGGGCGGTGGTGTGCCACTGGGTGTACGTCAGGCCGTTGTCGGCCAGCCGATCCAGCGTCGGCATGTTGATCCGGCCGCCGTAGGGCGACCAGGACGCCTGGCCGGTGTCGTCGTAGAGGATCACCAGGACGTTCGGTGCGCCCTCCGGGGCCTTCGGCAGGACGTAGGGCGTCCAGTCCGCAACGGAATCCCGGACATCGAGTTTGATGACGCCATTGAATGTCTTCGAGGGCTTCGAGGCTTCGGTCATGGTTCCTCCTGGTTCTTGATGCAGCGAAATCCGATGTGGCTCATGCCGGTGTCGATGGCCTGCGGGCGCCGGGCCGCGGGGCGGTAGCGCAGGCAGTAGCTGTCGGCGCACAGGAAGGACCCACCCTTGATCACCTTGCGGCCGATCTGGAACTGCGGTTGATCCGGGTCGTAACTCTCCGGGGCACAGCACGGAGTGTGGGCACGGTCCGCGCCGTACCAGTCGGTGGTCCACTCCCAGACGTTGCCCGCCATGTCGTACAGACCGTAGCCGTTGGGTGGGACGCTGCCGACGGGGCTCGTTGTGCCATAACCGGTTTCGGGAAGGTAGGGGAACTCGCCGTGCCAGTAGTTGGCCAGCTGCCGGCCGTGCCCTTCCGGGTCGTCGCCCCAGGTGTAGGTGGCGTGCGGTAGTCCGCCGCGGGCGGCGACCTCCCACTGCGCCTCGGTCGGCAGCTCCACACCGGCCCAGTCGGCGTACGCCTGCGCATCCTCGAAGGCGACGTGCACGACGGGGTGGTGCCCCCGGCCGGTCAGGCCCGAGCGCGGTCCGCGCGGATGGTTCCAGCAGGCGCCGGGCGTCCAGGTCCACCACTGCGAGATGTGCCGCAGATCCACCGGTCCGGGGGTTCGGTGGAAGACCATGGAGCCGGGTTGGAGGTTCTCCGCCGGGGCGCCCGGGTAGTCGGCGGGATCGAGATCGCGTTCGGCCACGGTGAGATAACCGGTGGCCGAGACGAATTCGGTGAATTCGGCGTTGGTGACCTGACGTGCGGCCATCCAGAATCCGTCGACGGTGACCTCGTGCGCGGGTGCTTCCTCGGGGTAGTGCTCGTCGGAGCCGACGACGGTGGTCTGGGCGGGAATCCACACCCAATGCTGTGCATCGAGGTCAGAGCGGTGCTCGGTGCGCTCAGGTGAAGACATTTGCCCAGTCGCTCTTGATGCTGGCGATGGTCCAGCCGCGAGCCTTCGCCTCGTCGAGCGACTTCTCCGCTCCGGCAACGTAATCGAACTCGCGCTGGGCATCGTCGTGCAATACCAGTAGACCGAGCGAGGGGCCCGGGCCGGAAGTGGTGTACTCCAACATTGCGATATCGCCATTGGAGTTTCCGGCGGCGAAGATCGGCCGGCGTCCGATGCGGCCCCAGATCCGGACCGCTTTGACCGGGCCGTCGTTCAGGAACTCCGGGGTGGACGTGGTGACCAGGTTCCCGTCCGCGTAGTCCAGTCCCACCGAGCTGCCGACCACTCGCTCCGGCGGCACCCCGTACATCGACGTGGTGATGGGCCGCATGAAATCCCGGCCGCCGCCCGAGACGATGTAGTTGGTGAAGCCGTTGCCCTCCAGGTAACGCAGCAACTCGACCATGGGCGTGTAGCCGCACGCGGTGTACGGCCGATGCAGGGTGGGGTGTTGCGCATCGGCGAAGAAGCTTCGCACCCGCTGGGCATGGTCCTCCACCGTAAGGCCCTGGTAGGCCGAAAAGATGGCGCCGGCAAGGGCGTTGAAGGCCGAATCGTCACCGTTGTAGTGCTTGGTGACGGCGTCGCCGAACCATTCCAGATCACCCGAAGCGGCGGCCCGGTACGGCGGATTGTCGAGTAATCCCGGATCAGCGGCCGCCTGCTCGG
The DNA here is from genome assembly GCF_046330795.1 of Mycobacterium sp. Classification (GTDB taxonomy): domain Bacteria; phylum Actinomycetota; class Actinomycetes; order Mycobacteriales; family Mycobacteriaceae; genus Mycobacterium. The sequence goes on from NZ_JAXLSA010000002.1 coordinate 345,569, forward strand.
CCAGTCGGCGCACTAGGAAGTCCAGCTGGACGTAGGCCGGCTTTTCGACCCACAGCGTGCCGTCGTTGTCGAACACCGCCACTCGGTCCTCGGCGGCGACATCCTTGACCGCGCGGTTCACGAAGTCGACGATCCCCGACTTCGCGGGCCCGTCGTTCCAACTGTCGAGGTCGCCCATCGTCACCCGGCGGTCGAACCCAGGAAGCGTTCCAGCTCTTCGACCGCATCGTTGATGGTGAACGATGCCGGCTCCTGACGGGGCGGGAACTCCTTGAAGGTATCCAGGAATCGCTTCACCAGTGCCGATGCGTAGAACATCATGAAGATTCGGTCGATCAACCAGTCGTAGTACGTATTCGACGTGATGTCGGCCCGCTCGAACGGGTCGGTGCGCAGATTGAACAGCTTGGGTGCGCGCAGCTTCGTGAACGGTTCGAACCACACCTGCAGCGTGCCCTGGCAGCGCTGCTCCATGAACACGACCTTCCAGTTTCCGAATCGGATGCCCAGCACGTCGCCGTCGTCGGAGAAGTAGATCATTCCCGGCCGGGGGCTCTCGTCGGCCTCGCCGGTCAGATAAGGCAGCAGGTTGTAGCCGTCGATGTGCACGCGGTAGGTCATATCGCCGACGGTGTGACCGGCCTTCAGCTTGTCCATGATGTCCGGGTCGCCCGCGGCGGCCAGGAAGGTGGGCAGCCAATCATGATGTTGTACAACACCATTGGACACCGAACCGGCCTTGATCTTGCCGGGCCAGCGGATCATCTCCGGGATCCGGAACGCACCCTCCCAGTTGGTGGCCTTCTCGCTGCGGAACGGCGTGGTGGCCCCGTCGGGCCAGCTGTTGGCGTGCGGCCCGTTATCGGTGGAGTAGACGACGATGGTGTCCTCGGCGATGCCCAGTTCATCCAGCAGGTCGAGCAACTTCCCCACGTGGCCGTCGTGGTCGATCATCGTGTCGTGGTAGGGCGACTGCCAGCGGCCGGCCTGACCGCGGCTCTCCGGTTTGGTGTGCGTCCGGAAATGCATGTGCGTGGTGTTCATCCAGACGAAGAACGGCGTGTCGGCCTCATGCTGACGTTTGATGAAATCGACACAGGCCGAAGTGGTTTCGTCGTCGATGGTCTCCATCCGCTTCTTGGTCAGCGGCCCGGTGTCCTCGATGCGCTGCTTGCCCACCGGACCGTACCGGTCGTCCACCTCGTCGCTCTCGGAGTCAGTGGCCCAGGAGTGGATCACCCCGCGCGGCTTCAGTGCGTTGTAGAGCAGCGGTGCCTCTTCCGGGGTCGGATAGTCCTCGTGCTCCGGCTCCTCCTCGGCGTTCAGGTGATACAGATTGCCGAAGAACTCGTCGAAACCGTGCACCGTCGGTAGGTGCTTGTTCAGATCGCCCAGGTGGTTCTTGCCGAACTGGCCGGTGGCATATCCCAGCGGCTTGAGCAGTTCGGCGATGGTCGGATCTTCCTTCTGCAGACCAACATCGAAGCCGGGCATGCCCACCTTGGACAGACCGGTGCGGTAGACGCTCTGGCCGGTGATGAACGATGACCGGCCCGCGGTGCAGCTCTGCTCGCCGTAACTGTCGGTGAACAGCATGCCCTCCGCGGCAATCCGATCGATGTTCGGTGTGGAGTAGCCCATCATCCCGCGGCTGTAGCAACTCAGGTTCCAGATTCCGATGTCGTCGCCCCAGATCACCAGGATGTTGGGCTTCTTCGGCATGCATGCTCCAGTTCTCGAGTTCCCCGCAGATCCCCAGCGCGAATGCTAGTCGTGGGCGAGGAACTGGTGCAGCTTTTCCACGGCCTGGTCGACGCTGAAACTGGCCGGTGGGTGGCGCGGCGGAAACTCCTTGAAGGTGTCGAGGAACTTCGCCGCCATTGCCGTCATATAGAAGACGAAGTAGTCGTGCCGCATGAACCATTCGTAGTAGGTGTTGGACGTGATGTTGGCGAACTCATAGGGGTCGGTGCGGAGATTGAACAGCAGTGGCACCCGGAGCACCGTGAACGGCTCCGCCCACACCCGCAGTGTGCCCTGGCAGCGCTGCTCCATGAACACCGCTTTCCAATTCTCGAACCGCATTGCCACCAGATCGCCGTCGTCGGAGAAGTAGAAGAACCCGCGCCGTGGGCTGGCGTCGACCTCGCCCGTCAGATAGGGGAGCAGGTTGTAGCCGTCGATATGGACCTTGTACTCGGTCTTACCGTCCGCGCCGGCGGTGTGCCCCTTCTTCAGCCTCTCGACGATGTCCGGTTCCCCGGCAGCTGCCAGCAGGGTGGGCAGCCAGTCGTGATGCTGGATGATCTCGTTGGAGACCGTGCCCGCCGTGATCTTGCCGGGCCACCGGATCATCTCCGGCACCCGGAAAGCGCCCTCCCAGTTGGTGTCCTTCTCACTGCGGAACGGTGTGGTGCCACCGTCGGGCCAGGTGTTGCGGTGCGGGCCGTTATCGGTGGAGTAGATGACGATGGTGTCCTCGGCGATGCCGAGTTCATCCAGGCAGTCCAGCACGGCGCCGACATTACGGTCGTGGTCGATCATCGTGTCGTGGTAGGCCGACTGCCACAGCCCGGCCTGCCCGCGGCTCTCCGGTTTGGTGTGGGTGTACAGGTGCATGTGCGTGGTGTTCATCCACACGAACCACGGTTTGTCAGTGCCCTGCTGGCGCTTGATGTAGTCGATGGTGGCGCTGGTGATGTCGTCGTCGATGGTCTCCATCCGCTTGGTGTTCAGCGGGCCGGTGTCCTCGATGGTCTGCTTGCCGACGGGACCGAACTTCGGGTGGTCCGGTTCGGTGGACACCTCGGCGGTGGCCTTGCACTTGAGCACGCCGCGCGGCAGCGCGAAGTCGTGCAACCGCGGGAATTGATCGGCGTGCGGGTAGTCGTAGTTCTCCGGTTCCTCTTCGGCGTTGAGGTGGTACAGGTTGCCGAAGAACTCGTCGAACCCGTGCACCGTCGGCAGGTACTTGTTGAGATCGCCGAAGTGGTTCTTGCCGAATTGTGCGGTGGCGTAGCCCAGCGGCTTGAGCAGTTCGGCGATCGTCGGATCCTCGGCGGCCCAGCCGATATCGACGCCCGGCACGCCGACTTTGCTCATCCCGGTGCGGTACACACTCTGGCCACTGATGAACGCGGCCCGGCCCGCGGTGCAGCTTTGCTCGCCGTAGGAGTCGGTGAAGCGCATTCCCTCGTTGGCGATCCGGTCGATGTTCGGTGTGCGATAGCCCATCAGGCCGTCGCTGTAGCAACTGAGATTGCTGATTCCGATGTCATCGCCCCAGATGACCAGAATGTTGGGCTTTCCGTCAGGCATCGATGCCCCCTCGGTCGGTGGATTGAAGCTGTCCCGAAATTCACCGTAGGCGACAACGAGCCCGCTGGAAAGGTGCTCGACCAGTTCTCAGCCAGAGCTCAGCCGGCGAACATTGGTTAGTGGCAATAGCTTTCGATGCCTTTTTAGGGCTACTGCCGCGCCGTCCCGCCCTCGCGGCGCTGCACCCCGGCCAGTACGTCGTCGGCGGCGCGGAATTGCAGATGGCCCACCCGTCCGCCCTCGACCGTGAAGTCGAACGCCACCTTGACCTCGCCGCGGTGGATCCACGCGGCGCCGGGACGACCGTCGACGAAGACGGGGAAGGCGGCCTTCGCGGCGCCATTGAAGAAGCCCGCAACCTGTCCGCGACCCTCCATCCGGGCCGGCGTGCCGAGCGCCACGGCGGCCGCGTCGGCGGACACCACCACATCAGGAGCGAGCAACTCGAGTAGCCGCCGGAAGTCACCCTCACGAGCGGCGGTCATGAAGGCGTCCACCACCTCCCAGTCGGCCAGCGCGTCCTCGGGTGCGGCCGGGCGTACTTTGGCCCGCGCCCGGGACGCTAGCTTGCGTGCCGCGGCCGGCGTCGAATCGAGCATCGCGGCGATGGATGCGAAGTCCACCCTGAAGCTCTCGTGCAACACGAAGGCCACCCGCTCGGCGGGCGTGAGCCGGTCGAGAACCACCTGCAGCGCGATGCCGACGGTATCGGCCAGCACCACGTCATCGATCGGATCGGGCGCAGTCGCCTCGATCTCGATCGTCTCCGTCGGTGTGGGTATTCGCGCGCGCAGCCGGTCCAGGCACAACCGTGAGGTCACCGTGGTCAACCAGCCCGCCAGGTTGTCGATCTGGCCGTCGTTGCCGTGCAGCCGCAGCCACGCCTGCTGTACGACGTCCTGCGCGGCGTCGGCGTCGCCGAGGATCGCACTGGCGACGCGCTGCAGGCGCGCACGCTGGGCCTCGAAATCCTCGAGAAGGTTGTCGCTCGGCATACCGGTCACACTTTCGTCGTCGGGCGCGTCACCATCCTGACGTACCCGGACCACCGGGTGTGACCACCAGAAGGAGGACCCCTATGAAAGCGATGACGTGTCAGGACCTCGGCGGCCCCTGTGGCCTCGTGCATCACGGTGAGAGCGCCGACCAGATCATTAACGCGCAGGACCAGCATCTGAAGGAATTGGTCAAGGGCGGCGATGACGCTCATGTGCCCGCTCGCGAGGACATGAAGGGGCGCTGGCGCCATCCGATCAAGTCGATGGGTTGGTACAACGACGTCAAGAAGAGGTTCGCCGAGTTGCCGGACCAATGACGGCGAAAGGTAGTAATGGATTGAACGGAAGGCTAAATTCGATTGATGGCCAACTCCGAGGAATCCCCGTCCACTGAAGCCGCTGGAACCAATACTGCCGCCGGATACTGGTCGCGCCGAATGATGTTGGGCCGTCTCGGCCTGCTCGGTGTGGGCGGCGTTGCGGCAACGAGTTTGTTGAGCGGATGCGACAACGGCAACGGTGGTGGTTCGGCGTCCAACGGCGGTGGCGATCACCAGCTGGACAACTCGGTCAAGGGGGCCACCGACGCCACCAAGGCGGCCAACAGAAAGATCGCCGACTCGCTGCCGTTCAACGAGCGCGGCGATTTCGACGACGCCAAGCGCGGCCTGATCGCCCGACCGGACACGCTCACGATCAAGAACGACAAGGGTGACGTCGTCTGGGACCTCGAGGAGTACAAGAAATACATCGGCGACGACAAGGCCGCCCCGGATACCGTCAACCCCAGCCTGTGGCGCAACGCCCAACTCTGCATGGAATACGGTCTTTTCGAGGTCGTCAAGGACAAGATCTACCAGGTCCGCGGCTACGATCTGTCCAACATCACCTTCATCAAGGGTGACACCGGCTGGCTGGTCTACGACACCCTGATCTCACCCGAGACCGCTAGGGCGGCGCTCGACCTGGTCAACGAGAAGCTGGGCCCGAGGCCGATCATCGCTGTGCTGCACAGTCATTCGCACGTCGACCATTACGGCGGCGTGCGTGGGATCATCGATCAGGCCGACGTCGATGCCGGCAAGGTGAAGGTGATCGCCCCGGCGAACTTCGTCGAGGATGCCGTCAGTGAGAACGTGATCGCCGGCAACGCGATGTCGCGGCGCGCGGTGTACATGTATGGGGCGCTCTTGCCGCGGAACCCGCAAGGTGGTGTCAACGGCGGTCTGGGTCAGACCGTTTCGACCGGTGTGCCCACATTGATCATTCCGACCGACATTGTCACGGCAACCGGGCAGAAGATGACCATCGACGGCGTGGACATGGAGTTCCAGTTCACCCCGGGCACCGAGGCGCCGACGGAGATGAACACGTTCTTCCCGCAATTCAAAGCGATGTGGATGGCGGAGAACACCACGAACACCATGCACAACCTGCTGACACTGCGGGGCGCGCAGGTGCGTGATGCCCGGATCTGGGCACAGTTCCTCAACGACACCATCAACACGTACGGGCCCAACACCGAGGTCAAGTTCCAGAGCCACCACTGGCCGATGTGGGGGCATGACAAGATCATCGACTACTGGAAGCGTCAGCGTGACATGTACAAGTACATGCACGACCAGTCGGTGCGCATGATGAACAACGGCATGATCGGGTCGGAGATCGCCGAAGAGATCCAGATGCCGCCGGAACTGAACAACTTCTGGCCCGACCGCGGGTATTACGGGACACTGAAGCACAATTCGCGCGCGGTGTACCAGCGCTACATGGGTTGGTACGACGGTAACCCGTCCGACCTCGACGACCTGCCACCGGAGCCGGCAGGAAAGAAGTACGTCGATTACATGGGTGGTGCGGACGCCATCATCGACAAGGCCAAGAAGGACTTCGACAACGGTGAATACCGTTGGGTGGCAATGGTGCTCAAGCATGTGGTGTTCGCCGATCCCAATAACACCGACGCCAAGAATCTGCTGGCCGATAGCTACGAGCAGATGGGCTATCAGGCCGAGTCCGGTCCGTGGCGATCGGTCTACCTGCAGGGCGCCCATGAGCTGCGCAACGGTGTGCCCACTGCCGGCGGCACTGATACTGCCAGCCCGGACACCATCGAGGCGATGCCGCCGGAAATGATGTTCGACTATCTGGCGGTCCGGCTCAACGGACAGAAGGCCGCCGGTCAGAACATCAAGCTGAACGTGACATTCGACGATCTGAAGAAGGACTACACCCTGACCGTCGAGAACGGTGTACTCAACTATGCACCCGGCCATGTTCCCGATCCGAGTGCGAGTCTGACGTTGTCCAAGGAGACGATGAACCAGATCCAGCTGGGCAAGCTCAAGCTCACCGACGGTATCGATCAGAAGAAGGTCACCCTCGACGGCGACCGACAGTCGGTGGACCAGTTCGTCGGCATGCTCGACACATTCCCATTCTGGTTCAACATCGTCACTCCGTAGCCGCGGGTGCTTCGCTCGGTCGTCCTGCTGTGGCTGTTGCTTCTCGTTGCCCTTTCGGGCTGCGGGAGGTCCGCCGAGCCAGCTGGCCCGGGGGAGCCCGGGGCGGGCACGGTGGTCGCCGCCGCCCCGCTGCCCGACCTGGACCCGGCGTTGCGGGATGCCGCCGCCTGGTCGAGTGGCATGACCTATCGGTCCCGCTCGGGGATCGACGATGACAACACCCACGTCACCGGTTCGGTGTTCGTGCCCAGGGGCAACGCGCCCGCCGGTGGCTTCCCCGTGGTGGCGCTGGCGCCCCGGTCCGTCGGCACCACGCCCGAATGCGCCGCGTCATTGTCGCCGGATCTGCTCGGGAATTCGGCCGCCGCACGGGCATTGCTCGACGCCGGGTACGTGGTCTTCGTCCCCGACTACCAGGGTCTGGGGCAGACGGGTGACAAGGCCGGCTATCACCCCTATCTGGACTCCACCACCGCCGGCTACGTGCTGATCGACGGTGTCCGGGCCACCAAAGCCCTTGTGCCCGTGCCGACATCGAATTCCTGGGCCGCGCTGGGCAGCGTCGAGGGCGGGCAGGCCGCGTGGGCCGCCAACGAACTGGTGGAGGACTACGGATCCGGTCTGGACCTGATCGCCACCGCCAGCCTGTCGCCGGCGGCTGATTTCGAGGGGCTGGCCGACGCGGCGGCCGCGGGCGCACTCACCGCCGAGCAGAAGCTGATGTACGTCAGGTTCCTGGCGGCGTTGAAGAACGAACACCGCTACGACCTGGAGCTCGACGACTACCGGCGCGGTGTGGCACAACAGAATTGGGACGCGCTGCTGGCCTGCCGCGGCGCCGACGCCTTGGCGCTGGCCGCGCAGATTCCGCCGCAGGACCTGCAACCTGTTGACGCGCCGGCGCTGGACAGGCTGCGGGGCTACCTCCAGAAGACCACCTTGCCGCAAGGGCCGACCTCGGCGCCGATGTACGTGATCTACGGCGGCCGCGACCCGGCGACGCCGGCGGCGTGGACCGATCGCGCGCTGACGCGGGCCTGCCAGATGGGCGACAGCATCCAGATGTCGTTTCGGCCCGACGCCGGTGGGGTCGAATCGCTCGCGGCGGTGGGCTGGATCATCGACCGGCTGAAGGGGAGCGGCGCGGCGAACGACTGCGCGGCGTACCTCGCCGCCCGGAACGAGCCGCCGACGACGACCTACGTGCCCTCGCGCGAGCGGCGGGTGCCGAGTGAAGAGTCCGGATCGTCCGCGACATCGGGTGCACCCCATCGTGGCGGGATCTCACTCACCACGGGTTGGCTGCCGATGGCCGTCCAGCTCTTGGCACTGGCGTCCGTGATCGTTTCGGTGGGACGGCGACCCCCTGACTGGATCCGCCGCTGGATTCCGGGTGCGTTGATGGTGGGCTTCGCGACCGCGGCCGCGTTGCGGTTGTTCGTCGCACACCAGGGCTGGACGGCGCGAGCGGTGTCCTGGCAGGCGGTGTTCTGGAACGTCGCGCTCGGCTTCGCCGTGGCGGCCGCGGTGTTCGGGTGGCGCGGCGTTGCGTGGTGGCGCCGCACGGTTTCGCTGCTGGCTGTCGGGTTGTGCGTCCTGTCGGGAGGCCTGGCGCTCAACGCGGCGACCGGCTACTTCCCGACGATGTCCGCGTTGTGGCGGCAGGTTACCGGCAGCCATCCCGACGACTGGGTGGACGAAGAGACGCTCGCGCAGCTGGTTCGGGACGACGTCCGGCCCGCGGAGGGTGTCGTCGTGTGGATCGACACTCCGAACGACCACTCGGGATTCGGCCACCGCCGGGAGCTGGTGTACCTGCCGCCGGCCTGGTTCGGATCCAAACCACCGCCGGAACTTCCGGCGGTGATGATGCTCGGCGGCGAGTTCAGTCAGCCGTCGGACTGGCCCGTTGCCGCGGACGCCGTGACGACGCTCGATCGGTTCGCCGCGGCCCATGGCGGCAATGCGCCGGTTGTCGTCTTCCCGGACACCACCGGCAGCCTGAGCAACGACACCGAATGTGTCAACGGTCCACGCGGCAACGCGGCGGACCATCTGATCAAAGATGTTGTGCCCTTTGTCATTTCGAAGTTCAGAGTCAGCGCCGACCCGTCGCGTTGGGGTCTGGTCGGGTGGTCCTCCGGTGGGACATGTGCGGCCATGACGGCGGTGATGCACCCGGAACTCTTCGGCGCATTCGTCGCGCTCGACGGCCAGCTCGGGCCCAATGCCGGAACCAGGCGGCAGACCATTGCCCGGTTGTTCGGCGGTGACGAGCAGGCGTGGGCGGACTTCGATCCGCGGACGGTCATCGAGCGGCACGGGTCCTATCCCGAGATGGCGGCCTGGTTGGGGGTGTCGGAGAAGATGGCGCCCGAACATTGGGCGGCGGGCAGCGCTCCGCCGTCAGCGCACGAACTCGGTGACTGGGACAACTACTCGGAGGAACACGCAGCGAATGCCCGCAGATTGTGCCTGCTGCTCAGCGGGCACAACGTGGAGTGCTCGGTGGTCGGATACGGCGGTGCGCACGACTTCGCCTCTGCCGGTATGGCTTTCGCTTCGGCGCTGCCATGGCTGGCGGGCCGGCTGGGAACCCCGGAGGTGCCTCGAATCCCGCTGCCCGGGGCGGGCTGACGACCGCCGAGCGTCCGTTTCTGTACGCCTGACCCCGGCGGGTCCCTGTACAGACGGACGTTCGCGGGGAATGCGGGGATCGCGGGGAATGGAGGTCAGCGCATCAGACCTGGGCGAGGGTGTCGGTATTGGGCAGGGCCTTGGTCTTGTGCACGTGCTCCATGGTGTGGAACAGCTCGACGTAGTACGGCAGGCATTCGTCCATCGCCTGGGCGGTGGTGAACACCGGCTCGTAGCCCAGATCGCGCTTGGCCTTGGCGGTGGAGAAGTAGTTGTCGAGGTAGAGCCGTTCCACCGCAGTCGGTTCCAGCGGCGGCTGGGGCAGTCCGAACTTGAAGTGCAGCCGCTGCCACACGGTGACGGCCTTGTGGACCAGCGCGCCGGACACCCAGAACTTCGGCCACGGCCGGCCGCACGCCTCGAGCACCGGGCGGGAGAACTCGAACATGTTGACGGGGTCCGCGTCGTTGATGAAGTACGCCTGACCGGGCGCGGTGCCGCCGGGCACCAGATGCTCGGCGGCCAGGATGAAACCGTGAATCAGGTTGTGCACGTAGGAGTTATCCAGCTTGGCATTCTTGTTGCCGATCAGCACGACGACCAGGCCGGCCAGCACGTTCTCGAACACCTTGCGGAACATGGTCTGATCGCCGCGGCCCCAGATGCCGCTGGGCCGGATGGAGCAGGTGAGCATGCCCTGCTCGCCGTTGCTGGCCAGCACGAACTTCTCGGCGGCGACCTTGGTCTCGGTGTACAGGTCGTTGAAACGCGTTGTGTAGGGCAGGGTCTCGTCGCCACCGGAAATCCGCTGGCCACCCATCACCACACTGTTGGACGCGGTGTAGACGAACCGCTGCACGCCCGCGCGCTGGCCGGCGTGCACCAGGTTCTTGGTGCCCTCCACGTTGACGGCGAAACTGCGCTTGCGGTATTCGTCGGTGACCGCCGCGCCGCCCATCAACTCGATCAGGGCCGCGGTGTGGATGATCGTGTCGATCCCGTCCACGGCCTTCTCGACATCGGCCGTATCGGTGATGTCGCCGACCACCGTCTCGAGCCCAGGATGCTCGGCATGCCGGGACGGCACCCGGTCGAAACTCCGGACCTGCAGTCCGCGGTCGAGAAGTGTCGCGACCAGGTTGGCGCCGACGAAGCCAGAACCCCCGGTGACGAGCACGCGGCCGAGTTCGGTGGTCAGTGATGCATCTCCCATGTGGCGAGGATAACTGAAACGTGTTCTATTTTCGAGTATGGGACCGGGATCAGCCGCGCTCGCGGTCGTCCCCGGCGTCCTCGGCGGCCAGCGCGTCCTCGACCCTGCGGCGTGCTCCGGCCAAGTGCTCCTCGCACCGTTTGGCCAGCTTCTCGCCCCTTTCCCAGAGTTGCAGCGACGCGTCGAGATCCAGCCCGCCCTGCTCCAGGGTCTGCACCACCTCGATGAGTTCGTCGCGGCATTCCTCATACCCGAGCTCACTAATGTCTCTAGTCATCATCCTTCCCTCCACTCACGGCAGTCACCGCGCCGTCGGCGACCCGGATCCTCAGCGCGGTCCCGGCCGGGGCGTCGGAAACCGACCGCAGCACCCGGTCACCGGTTTGTACTACCGCATAACCCCGGGCCAGCGTCGCGGCCGGGCCCAGCGTGCCCAGCCGGGCCGACAGGTGACCGACCCGCTCGGTCTCGGCGCCGATCAGCCGGGTGATATCGCGCCGCGCGGCGGCTCGGGCCCGCGTGACCTCATCGGCGCGCACCTCGAGCATCCGCAGCGGCTCGGCCAGCACCGGCCGGCTGCGCAATTGCGCGACGTGGCGTTCCTCCCGGGCGACCCAGTTGCGCAGGGCGCGTGCGCTGCGCGTCCGCAGTTCCCCAATCAGCGCCTGTTCGGCGACCGCGTCGGGCACGACCCGTTTGGCCGCATCGGTCGGGGTCGCCGCGCGCACGTCGGCCACCAGATCCGACAGTGGGTTGTCCGGTTCGTGCCCCACCGCGCTGACCACCGGCGTCGTGCACGCGGCGATGGCCCGGCACAGCGTCTCGTCGGAGAACGGCAACAAATCCTCCACGCTGCCGCCGCCGCGGGCCATGACGATCACGTCGACCTCGGGGTCGCGATCCAGGGCTGCCAGTGCCTCGACGATCTGGGCCACCGCCGTCGGCCCCTGCACCGCGGTGTTACGCACCGCGAACCGCACCGCGGGCCAGCGGGCCGCAGCCACCGACGTCACGTCGTGCTCGGCGGCGCTGGCTCGCCCGGTGATCAGCCCGACGGTCGACGGCAGGAATGGCAGGCGCCGCTTGAGGCGCGGGTCGAACAATCCCTCGGCGTGCAGCAGCTGGCGCAGCCGCTCGATACGGGCCAACAGCTCGCCCATGCCGACGGCGCGAATCTCGTTGATCCGCAACGAGAATGACCCGTTTCGGGTGTAGAACTGAGGCTTGCCGAGCATGATCACCTGGGTGCCTTCGGTCAGCGGAACCGGGGAATTGGCGACCAGGTCCCGCGGGCAGCTCACCGACAGCGACATATCGGCTGCGGGGTCGCGCAGCACCATCCAGGCGGTCGACTGACGCACCTTGATCTCGGTCAGCTGCCCTTCGACCCAGACCATCCCGAGCCGGTCGATGTACTTGGCCACCCGCGTCGCGACGGCGCGCACCGGCCACGGATTCTCCGGGGACCTACCCTGTTCGGCGCCGCTCCCGGCGTCCCCCGCCGTCACTTCGCCGACGCGCGCGTGATCCTGTTGGCCAGCAGCGTCTGGAAGGGGGCCCGGGCCTTGCCGGTCTCCTCGTAGGCCAGCAGTTCCTCGAGTTCGTTGACCGAGAGCGACTGCAGCCGTGCTCGCACCTGGGCCAGGGTCAGGCTGTCGTAGTCGATCTCCACCGCGACGTCCGGGACGTTGGCGATCACACCGCGCACGGGCTTCGGATCCTCGACCGAGGGCTCGGTGTCCGTCGAGTACAGCGCGAAGCGCCCCTCGGTCCGGCGCGGTCCCTCGGTGCCGGCAACGCCGTCGTCGCCGGCCGGGTTCGTCCCGTCGACCGCAGCCGAGTCGTCCTGGTCCTCGTCGAACGTGGCCCATTCGGGCTGCTCGTCCTTGGGCGGGAAGAAGTTCTCCAGTGTGCTGTCGCCCTTGATCACCAGGTCGGCCACATCCTGCTGCATCTTCATCACCAGCTGTGCCATCTGGCTGGCCAGCGTCATGGGATAGGTCAGGATGGTGTGCGGCAGCTTCATCGTCTCCTCGACGGCCGTCGCAGCGACACCGACCAACAGCCGAACCCCATACGGTGCGTTAGACATGGCTGTCAGAGTACTTCCGGTCTGCGAAGTGGCTCCGCACAGTCAGGGGAAAGTACCCTGGGCACCATGCCGCCAACGGTCAACATGGGAATCCCGGGTGCCTCTCGGTCAGCCGGGATCTCTGCTGCTGAGGGCAAGCGCGTCCTGCTCGCCGAGCCGCGGGGCTACTGCGCCGGAGTGGACCGGGCCGTCGAGACCGTCGAGCGGGCGCTGGAGAAACACGGCGCTCCGGTCTACGTGCGCCACGAGATCGTGCACAACCGGCACGTGGTGGACACTCTGGCCAAGGCCGGCGCGGTCTTCGTCGACGACACCGATGAGGTTCCCGAGGGCGCCATCGTGGTGTTCTCCGCGCACGGGGTCGCGCCGACGGTCCACGAGACGGCCGCCGAGCGTCGCCTGAAGGTGATCGACGCCACCTGCCCGCTGGTCACCAAGGTCCACAATGAGGCGAAGCGCTTCGCCCGCGACGACTACGACATCCTGCTGATCGGCCACGAGGGCCACGAGGAAGTGGTCGGCACGGCCGGGGAGGCGCCCGACCATGTGCAGGTAGTCGACAACCCGGACGCCGTCGACGCTGTCACCGTGCGGGATCCCGCCAAGGTGATCTGGCTGTCCCAGACCACGCTGAGCGTCGACGAGACCATGGAGACCGTCCGCCGGCTGCGCGAGAAGTTCCCGACGCTGCAGGATCCGCCCAGCGACGACATCTGCTACGCGACCCAGAACCGGCAGGTCGCCGTGAAGGCCATGGCTCCCGAATGTGAGCTCGTGATCGTGGTGGGGTCGCGGAACTCATCGAATTCCGTGCGGCTGGTGGAGGTGGCGCTCGGTGCCGGCTCGGACGCCGCCCATCTGGTCGACTACGCCGACGACATCGATCCGGCGTGGTTCGACGGGGTCACCACCGTGGGTGTGACATCCGGCGCGTCGGTGCCCGAGGTGCTCGTGCGAGGCGTGCTCGAGCGGCTGGCCGACTACGGGTACGACACCGTGCAGCCGGTCACCACCGCCAACGAGACCCTCGTGTTCGCGCTCCCGCGCGAGATTCGCCCGGCCCGCGCGTAGGCGGTTCGCCCAGCGTCAGCGCGGCCGCCGGTACCGGCGGTTCTCGTCGTCGTCGTTGTAGCCGTCACCGCCGTCGACGTCGCCGCGATAGCGCACATTCGAGTACGGCAGATGCGTGTCCGGGGGCGGCACATAGGAGTCCCGGCGCGGGGGCTCGTACGGCTGGTAGGGCTCGTACGGTTCATAGGCGTCGGCGTACCGGCTCGCCCGCCGCGGTCGCGGTGCTGCTTCCGGCGCCCGCGGCGACCAGTCTTCCTCGCGCGGCCGGGTCCGGTATTCGCGCGGTGCGCTGCGGGGATCGGCCTCGCGTGCGGGACGCCGGCGTCGTGGCGGAGGTTCGCCGCGGCGCCGCGGCGGGGCGGCCTCCTCGTCGGCGTCCGGTCGGCGGGTGCGTGGGGTCCGCGATCGGGTGGTTGCCTCGGCCGCGGGATCCCGGCGCTGCCGAGGCGTCCTGGCGCTCGCGGTGTGGTCGGCGGTGCGCGGGCGTCGTGCCGGCGCCTCCTTCGTCCCGCGGCTGAACAGCCCCGCGAATGCGGCACCGAACCCGGCGAGCAGGGCGGCCGGCTTGGCCGTCGTGCCCTCCGCCGACCTGGGAGCCGCGGCGCGCACGCGTCCGGGCGCCCCGAAGTACCAGCGGGCCATGCCGATCAGCAGGACGACCACGGTCGCCGTGAACATCAGCAGGAACCGCTCGATCAACGGGTAGCCGCAGTTGATCAGGATGTCCTTGAGTCCGGCGATCTCGTTGCGGTGGAACAGGTAGTACGCCGCCGGCACCGCGACGAACAGGATCAGCGGTGGTTGCACGACGGCGGTGAAGATCCCCGACTGCCGGACCGCGAGGACCGCGGCGACGCAACCGATGACATAGAGCACGGCGAAGATGGAGGTGAGCTCGCCGTGGCCGGAAGCCGCGTCGATCACGAAGCCGGCAAAGGTGCAGGCCACCGCGATCAGAATGGCGCCCCACCACGGCACACCGGGGATGCCCGGGTGGGCCGAGCGATCCTCGGCCGCAACCGTGGATCTCGCCCGCTGCGCTGACACACGTAGACCGTACCGGCTGCCGGTGGCAGGCGGCTGCCAGCATGGTCACCGGGGATTGCGGTGTCGCACTCTCGTAGACTCTGGACTCCGTGAGCCTGAACCTCGGAATCGTCGGTCTGCCCAACGTCGGAAAGTCGACGCTGTTCAACGCGCTGACGCGCAACGACGTGCTGGCGGCCAACTACCCGTTCGCGACCATCGAGCCGAACGAGGGCGTGGTGGCGCTGCCGGATCCACGACTGGACAAGCTGGCCGAGATCTTCGACTCGGAGAAGACGGTGCCCGCGCCGGTGACGTTCGTCGACATCGCCGGCATCGTCAAGGGCGCGTCCGAAGGAGCCGGGCTGGGCAACAAGTTCCTGGCCAACATCCGGGAGTGCGATGCCATCTGCCAGGTGGTCCGGGTGTTCGCCGACGACGATGTGGTGCACGTCGATGGCCGGGTGGATCCCAAGAGTGACATCGAGGTGATCGAGACCGAGTTGATCCTGGCCGACATGCAGACCCTGGAGAAGGCGCTGCCGCGGCTGGAGAAGGAGGCCCGGAACAACAAGGAGCGCAAGCCCGTCCATGAGTTGGCCGTGGCGGCCGCCGCGGTGCTGGACAGTGGCACCACCCTGTTCGGTTCGGGTCAGGATTATGGCCTGCTGCGGGAGCTGAACCTGTTGACCACCAAGCCTTTTCTGTATGTGTTCAACGCCGACGAGTCGATCCTGACCGATGCCGATCGGGTGGCCGAGCTGCGCGCGCTGGTGGCCCCGGCCGACGCGGTGTTCCTGGACGCCAAGATCGAGGCCGAGCTGCAGGAGCTCGACGACGAGTCCGCAGCCGAACTGCTCGAGTCGATCGGCCAGAGCGAGCGTGGTCTGGATGCGTTGGCGCGCGCCGGTTTTCACACCCTGAAGCTGCAGACCTATCTGACGGCGGGCCCGAAGGAGTCCCGCGCCTGGACGATCCACCAGGGTGACACCGCGCCGAAGGCGGCCGGGGTCATCCACACCGACTTCGAAAAGGGCTTCATCAAGGCCGAGATCGTGTCCTTCGACGACCTGGTCGAGGCCGGGTCGATGGCCGCCGCCAAGGCCGCCGGCAAGGTGCGCATGGAGGGCAAGGACTACGTGATGGCCGACGGTGACGTGGTGGAATTCCGGTTCAACGTCTGATCGACCGGGGCGCCGCTCGTTGATTCACGAGCGAGTCCAGCGGAGTTATGGTGACTCCATGCCGGTGAAGAGGGTGCCGACGCTCGAGCTGGACCCGATCGGCGCGCCGCCGAGATGGACGAGCGTGAACGCACCCTTGCACGACGTGAGTTCGAGCAGTCACGGCGTGAACGGGTGGCGTCCGAGCGAGACCGGGTCGCCGATGAACGGGACCGGATCGCCGACAACCGGGAGTGCGCGGCCGATGAGCGCGAGCGCGAGCGACTGCAGCGCCCCGATGAGGGAAAGAGTCGCCTCGAGGCATCCGGAAGACGAGACGACGCCGAGATCAGACGTGCAGTGGCAGAGACTCGCCGGTCGCTCGGTGAAACGCCGTCCGAGTAACGCTGACAAGCTGCGACGTCGACGGAATATGGCGGCACGTGCTAGACGATGATCGAAATCTCTTGTCCCAGCTCGTATCCGGCCTTCAGCGGTAGATCGTCGCCGCTCCAGAACGAACCGGGGTCGAAGAAGTTCTCCCGCTTCTCGGTGACCAGCAGCCCCATCTCCTCGTAGGTGATGGCGACGGTCTCGGCGCAGTAGGCGGTTTCCAGCCCGGTCGAGCGGCGTTCCTGCTTGTCCCGCTCGGCGGAGTTGCGAACAACCTTGTGCAGCAAGGGAACTCCGCGGGTCCAGTCGCTGACGGTCGGCAGCCGGCCGCGCAGCCATCGGCCGGTGAGCCGGGCCGTGGACGGGAACGGCGTGCCGTTCATCCGGGCGACGACGCGCAGCGCGCGGTCCTCCTGGTCCTGACTGGCGTACGGATTGAGTTGACGCAGCCAGCAGCGCTGGTGGTAGGTGCCGGTCCATTGCTCGACGGCGGCCCGCAGATCGTTGAGCTGAACCCCGCGGTGATGGGTACCCGTCCACATGTCCTGCAGCTTGTCGCCCAGTTCGGCATGCCAGATCAGCGGGGGCAGGTCCTCGATCGCCACGGTCATCCCCACGTGGTTGACGGGGCTGTTGGTCAGGGTCTGGATCGCGCGGTCGGGACGCGAGCCGCCCCGGAACAGCCAGATATCACCGGTGCGGGTGGCTTCCAGCGCCTGCTCGAGAGGCGCGCTCGCGGTCACCCCCGCAGCTTAAGTGGCCCGCGTGGAGATGTGCGGCATGGGGCGACAGGTGTCGCCGATTCGACGCCGCGTCACGGTGGTGAATCCTCTTGGTGCTCTTCTGGTTTTGGTGGTTCGTCGGGTCTGGGCGGGTCGAGATAGCGCTCTGGGTGGTGGTAGTTGTTGGTGCGGGTGGGGATGGGGATGCCTGGTGGGGGTTGCCATTCGGTGTGGCCGTAGGGGTTCTTGCGGGTGGTCCAGCCGTGGTTGGTGACCAGCGCGTGGTGGTTGGGGCAGGCGAAGGTGAGGTCGTCGATGTTGGTCTGGCCGTCGTTGATCCAGTCGAGGACGGCGTGTGGACCTGGCAGTGGTAGCCGGGCATGGTTGTGCACAACCGCAACAGGGCAGACTGGGGGAATGGGCAGCGTCTGGAAATGGATCGGTCTGGCGGGGGCAGTCGGTGTAGCGGCGGGCGGTGTTCTCATCGCGCGGGACCAACGCCGGCGCGACTCCTACACACCCGACGACATCCGGGCCCGCCTGCACCAGCGGGCGGCGGGTTCGGATACCGGAGAACGACCTAGCTGAACGCGGCGGTCACCGTCGCCATGTCGAAATAGTCCCGCCAGGCCGCGATCTTGCCGTCGCGGATCTCGAACACACCGGTGACCGGCAGTTCCACCCGGTTGCCGTTCTTCAGCCGCATGATGTCGGTGCGCTCGTTGAACACCAGGTCCCCGTCGGCCACCTGGCGGTGCACGACGAAGTCGATGCCGTCGCACATCGCGGTGAATCCGGCGATGAACTCCCGGATCGCCGCCCGGCCCTGCGACGGCGGCATCGGCATGTTGTGGTAGATCCCGTCCTCGGTGAAGTACTCCGCCAGCTGAGCCGGGTCGGGATCGGCCCACCGGGCGCAGAATTCGGTCACCAGTTGATCGGCAGAATGGGCCATGCCCTGTTGTATACCGCGCGCTGCCCGGCACAGTGGAGAACATGCGGATACTTCTCGTCGGTCGATTCGAGCCGGTCCTGGTCGAGGCGCTCGACGGCCATGACGATCTCATCGAGCTGCCCGAGGGTCCGCAGCGCGATCGTGTCCTGGCAGAACACGGCGAGTCGGTCGGCGCCATCGTCCGATCGGGCAAGGGCCGCGTCGACAAGGCCCTGCTGGATGCGCTGCCCCACCTCGAGGTGATCGTGAACAACAGCGCCGGCGTCGACGCGGTCGATCTGGGGGAGGCGCAGCGGCGGGGGATCGGCGTCTCCAACACTCCCGACGTGCTGACCGACAGCACCGCCGACACCGCGCTCGGGCTGATCCTGATGGCGCTGCGCCGATTCGGTGCCGCCGAGCGTTACCTGCGGGCCGGGCGCTGGGCGGCCGACGGCGACTTCCCCTACGGCCGCGACGTCAGCGGACTTCAGGTCGGGATCCTGGGGCTGGGCCGGATCGGTTCGGCGATCGCCGCCCGATTGAGCGGATTCGATTGCGCCATCGCGTATCACAACCGCCATGAGGTCGCCGGCTCGCCGTACCGGTACGCGGCCTCGGCGCGGGAACTGGCCGAATCGGTCGATCTGCTGGTCGTGGCGACCGCCGGCGGCCGGGGCACCGACGGCCTGGTCGACCGCGAGGTACTGAAAGCGCTTGGCCCGCAAGGGTATTTGATCAACATCGCCCGGGGCAGTGTGGTCGACCAGGCCGCCCTGATCGAGTTGCTCGCCGGCGGCGGCCTTGCCGGTGCCGGGCTCGACGTCTACGCCAACGAGCCGCAGGTGCCCGCCGAACTGCTGGCGCTGGACAACGTGGTGCTGCTCCCGCACGTCGGAAGCGCCACTGAACGCACCCGGGCGGCGATGGCGCGGCTGGCGGTGCGCAACCTCGACAGCTTTCTCACGACGGGCCGGCTGCTGACACCGGTATCCGCACCTAACGAGTGACGAACTCGACGACGACCTCGCTGAACGCGTCGTTGTCGTCGCCGGCGGCGGTATGCCCCGCCTCCGAGAGTTCCACGAATTCGGCGGCCGGAACCTTCGCCAGGAAGTCGTTGACGCCCTCCGTGCTCACCACATCGGACAGCTTTCCGCGGATCAGCAGGATGGGGATCTGCAGCCGCATCGCGGCGTCCTCCATCTTCTCGGCCCGTTCGAACGGATCGTCGCGCGGCTTGGTCAGGAATGCCGGATCCCAGTGCCAGTGCCAGCGCCCGTCACGGAAGCGCAGGTTCTTCTTCAGCCCCTCGGGGCTGCGGGGCTTGGCGCGGTGCGGTAGATATTCGGCCACGGCGGCCGCCGCCTCCTCCAGCGAGTCGAAACCGTGTACGTGGCTGAACATGAAGTCGCGGATGCGCGCCGAACCCGATTTCTCGAAGCGGGGCACCACGTCGACGAGCACGAGCTTGGTCACCTTCTCCGGACCGGCCTCGTCGGCGACCATGATGCCGGTCAGCCCGCCCATCGAGGCCCCGATGAGCACCACCGGCGTGCCGATCTGGTCGATGACGTGGAGCACGTCGCCGGTCAGTGACTCCAGCGCGTAGTCGGCCTCGGGCGCCCGGTCGCTGTCGCCGTGTCCGCGGGTGTCCACCGCGACGACGCGAAACCCCCGGTCCGCCAGGATCTGGCCGGTGTTCTTCCACGAGTGCCGGTTCTGGCCGCCGCCGTGCAGCATCAGGATGGTCGGACGGGCCGTCGATTCGGCACTCCCGTCGTTCCATTCGTCGCCCGCCAGGGTGATGCCGTCGACTCCGCTGTACTGGACCGGCCGTGGTGTGCTCACGGGCTGACGTTACCCAACCGGTGGGTTCGGCGAGCGGACTCAACGGGTGAGTCGGTTGATCAAGGCGATGGCGGCGTCGATCACGAGCTCGGCGTCCGCATCCGTCTCGCACGTCATGAGCATCACCGCGGAGTCAGTGAGCAGGGTGATCGCCGCCCGGCCCAGCAGTCGGCCCGAGGGCGACACATCGATGTCGAGTTCCGACAGCCAATCCCGGAACCACGACCGGATGCCGTCCCGGTAGACGCGCTCGAATCCCGGCGGCACATCGTCCGAACTGAGGACGACGGCGGTGTCGCGGTAGTCCCACACCGTCTGCAGGTAGGACCGGGCCTGTGCGTCGAAAGACTGCTCGGCGTCGGCGATATGGGCCTCGATGACCGCGGCCATGTGGTCGTGGATGGCCAGGAACAGCTCGTTCTTGCCGCCGAAGTGGTGGTAGATGCTGCCGATACTGGCCCCGGAAGCGGTGACGACCTCGCCGATCGTGGCGGCGCTGTAGCCGCGTTCACGAAAAACGGCGGTCGCGGCGCTCAGTATGCGCTGTTGGGTCGCATCCGTCTTCGACCAGCGCCGCCGGGGCTGCGGCATCAGCCGACAGCCCCCGCCGCATCCCCCGTGATCATTCCCAGACCCTAGCCGAATCGGGCCGCAGAAGCCCGTTGACCTGCCCCGTTCCACCGGATGCATTTGCCAAGGTTGCGACTCGCCGACGGAACTGTGCGAAGCCGTACCCGGGTGGCCCGGATGTGCGAAGATCACGGCACTGTGGGAGCCGTTACACGCATCCGCGGTACCTGTAACGAGGTTTGCGGACGTGTTGCTCGGCCGGAAAATGGTGGTGTACGTTCTCCGCAGTCTCGTGGCAGGGGTCACACTTGTCACTTTGGGAACGGGCTCGGGGTAACGGAGGTAAGCAGCGGATGACGTCGTCGGGAACGGCACCGCGGGCCCGTCAGCTCGACTCCGGGCACGGTGGGGTGTGGCGTGGCAGCTGCTGATTCGCTCGCGAAACCCATCCGCTCGATCGGCGGCTTCTTCGCGATGGCGCTGGACACCTTCGTCGCGATGTTCCGGCCGCCGTTCGCCTGGCGGGAGTTCATCCTGCAGTCGTGGTTCGTCGCGCGGGTGTCCATCGTGCCCACCCTGATGCTGGCCATCCCGTTCACCGTCCTGCTGGTCTTCACGTTCAACGTGCTGCTCGTCGAGTTCGGCGCCGCCGACTTCTCCGGAACCGGCGCGGCCATCGGGACGGTGACACAGATCGGCCCGATCGTGACGGTCCTCGTCGTCGCCGGTGCCGGCGCCACGGCGATGTGTGCCGACCTGGGCGCCCGCACCATCCGCGACGAGCTCGACGCCCTGCGCGTCATGGGCATCAATCCCATTCAGTCCCTGGTGGTTCCGCGCGTTCTCGCGGCAACGCTGGTGGCCCTGATGCTCTCCGCCTCGGTGGTCGTGGTGGGCATTGCCGGCGGCTTCTTCTTCTCGGTCTACTTCCAGCACGTGACCCCGGGCGCATTCGTGGCCGGGCTGACGCTGATCACCGGCCCCGCTGACGTGGTCGTCGCGCTGGTCAAGGCCATGCTGTTCGGCCTGTCGGCCGGCCTGATCGCTTGCTACAAGGGCATTTCCGTCGGCGGTGGCCCCGCCGGCGTCGGGAACGCGGTCAACGAGACCGTCGTGTTCACGTTCATCGCGCTGTTCGTGATCAACGTGCTCGCGACGGCGGTCGGCGTGCAGGCCACCGCATGACCGCGCGTTCGATGACCGGCCACCTGCGGTTGCGGCGTTTCATCGACGATTCGGTGGACGGCTGGAACCGGATCGGCCGGCAGACGAAGTTCTACGGCCGCACGCTGCGCGGCATCTGGGACGCGCTGGTCTTCTACCCGGGCGAGGTCATCCGGCTGATCGCCCAGATGGGCCTCGGCGCCGGTGCGTTGGCCGTCATCGGCGGCACCATCGCCATCGTCGGCTTCCTGACGTTGTCCACCGGTGCGCTGGTGGCCGTCCAGGGCTACAACCAGTTCTCCACGGTCGGCGTCGAGGCGCTGACCGGTTTCGCCTCGGCCTTCTTCAACGTGCGGTTGATCGCGCCGCTGACCGCCGGCGTGGGCATGGCCGCCACCATCGGCGCGGGCGCCACCGCCCAGCTCGGCGCCATGCGGATCAACGAGGAGATCGACGCGCTCGAGGTCATCGGCATCCGCGCCATCGCCTACCTGGCGTCGTCGCGCGTCGTGGCCGGCATCATCGTGGTGGTGCCGCTGTACTGTGTGGCCGTGCTGATGTCGTTCCTGGCAGCCCGGTTCGGCACCACCTACATCTACGGCCAGTCCACCGGCGTCTACGACCACTACTTCCGGACGTTCCTGAACCCGACCGACCTGCTCTGGTCGTTCCTGCAGGCCGTCGCGATGGCGTTCGTGATCATGCTCGTGCACACGTTCTACGGGTTCACCGCACACGGTGGGCCGGCCGGCGTGGGTGAGGCGGTCGGCCGTGCGGTGCGCACGTCGCTGATCGTCGCCGCGCTGGTGACGGTGATGATCTCACTGGCCGTTTACGGTCAGTCCGGCAACTTCAACCTGTCCGGATAAGGGGGTGCGGGACCGTAATGGATGAAGATGACGGCACCGGCCTGCATCCGGCGTGGTGGACGGCGATCCTGATCGCCTTCCTGGCGTTCGCGGTGTGGCTGACCGGGGCCCTGTTCACGGGCTCCCTGACGAAGTACGTGGACGTCACGGTCACCTCGGACCGCTCCGGTCTGGTGATGGAGAACGGCGCCAAGGTGAAGATCCGCGGCGTGCAGGTGGGCCGCGTCAGCGGCATCCAGGGCGGCCGGGAGCCGGTGAGCCTGAGGCTGCAGATCGACAGTGACAAGGTGCAGTTCATCCCGGCGAACGTGGGGGCGCAGATCCGCGCGACCACGGTGTTCGGCGCCAAGTTCGTCGACCTGACCTATCCGGATGCGCCTGTCTCGCAACGGCTTCACGACGGACAGGTACTGAAGTCCAGCAATGTCAGCGTCGAGGTCAACACCGTCTTCCAGAATGTTGTCGGCCTGCTCGACCAGGTCGATCCGTCGAAACTGAACGCGGTGCTGACCGCCATCGCCGATGGTGTGCGCGGCCAGGGTGAGCGGATCGGCCAGGCCACCACCGACGCGAATCAGGTTCTGGCAGCGCTCAATCAGCGCAGTGACACCATCCGCGCGGACTGGCAGTCCCTGAAGGGCTTCAGCGACGCCTACAGCGGCGCGGCCACCAACATCGTCAATACCCTCAACGCGCTCAGCACCACCAGCGTGACCATCACCAACAACGCCAAACCGCTGGATGCGTTGCTGCTCAACGTGATCGGCCTCTCCAACAGTGGTATCGCACTGCTCGCGCCGAACCAGGCGAACCTGATCAAGGCCGTCAACGTGCTGGAGCCGACCACCAACCTGCTCTACAAGTACAGCCCCGAGTACACCTGCATGCTGGTCGGCGCGAAGTGGCTGCTGGACAACGGCGCCTACGAGGCCACCGGCGGCAACGGTAAGTCGTTCATCGTCGACGGCGGTGTGCTGGCCGGCGACGATCAGTACCGCTACCCGGACAACCTGCCCATCACGGGCGCCAAGGGCGGCCCGGGCGGAAAGCCGGGCTGCGGTTCGCTGCCCATCGTCGACGACAACTGGCCGGTCCGGCAGTTGATCACCAACACCGGCTGGGGTACCGGCCTGGACATCCGTCCCAACCCGGGTCTGGCGTCGCCGTTCTACATGGACTTCCTGCCCCAGACTCGCGGGAACCCCAAGCCGCCCAGCATCCGGAACCTCATCGAGGGACCGGCACCCGGGCCGAACGCGGGCAACCCGCCCGCGGTGGTACCGATGCCCGGCGACTACCCGTGGAACGCGCAGATGTACAACCCGGATGGCACACCACGGTGGAACAACCTGCCGCCGGCGCCGCCGCCGGGAGCGCCCAAGGATCCCGGTCCACGGCCTGGTTCGGAACCCTTCGTGGTGCCGTTCCCCGGTCAGCCGGCCTGGACACGGTTCCCCAAGCCGCCACCCGTCCCGGCGGCACCGTCGCCGTAACCACCTGACCGCACAACAGCTTTCGACACCTGAGAGGTAACCGGCAGTGAAAGACAACCTGGGAGGCGCCACCTGGCGCTTGGCCATCTTCTTGATGGTCTGCCTGCTGGGTGTCTTCGCGCTGTTCGCGGTCTTCGGTCAGCTGCGGTTCGAGAAGGCGCGCGACTACCACGCCCACTTCGCCAATGTTTCGGGCCTCGAGGCCAACGACTTCGTCCGGATCGCCGGCGTCGAGGTGGGCAAGGTCAAGAAGATCGGCGTCAACGACGACGGCACCCTGACGGTGGACTTCACCGCCGACGACTCGGTGGTGCTCACCGAGGGCAGCCGCGCGGTCATCCGGTACGACGACCTGATCGGCGGCCGGTACCTGGCCCTGGTGGAAGGCGCCGGTGGCACCAAGCGGCTCAACCCCGGCAGCACCATCCCGCTGGCCCAGACCGAACCCGCTCTGGACCTCGACGCCCTCATCGGTGGTTTCCGGCCGTTGTTCCGCGCCCTGGACCCCGATCAGATCAACAAGCTCTCGGGGCAGCTGATCAGCGCACTGCAGGGCCAGGGCGCCACCATCTCGTCGTTCCTGTCGCAGACGGCATCGCTGACCAACACGCTCGCGGATCGCGATCAGTTGATCGGAGAGGTGATCACCAACCTCAACACCGTGCTGGGTTCGCTGTCCGGGCAGAGCGAGCAGTTCGGCAAGGGCGTCGACGCGCTGTCGGATCTGGTGACCGGGCTGGCCGATCGCCGCACCGACATCACCAACGGGCTGGCCTACACCAACGCGGCCGCGGGCAGCATCGCCGATCTGCTGGACCAGTCCCGTGCGCCGCTGCACGAGACCATCAAGCAGACCGACCGTGCGGCCGGCATCGTCGTCGCCGACCACGACTACTTCGACAATCTGATCAACACCTTGCCGGAGGCCTATCAAGTGCTCAATCGCCAGGGCCTCTACGGCGACTTCTTCAGCTTCTATCTCTGCGACATCGTCCTCAAGCTCAACGGCAAGGGCGGACAACCGGTCTATGTGAAGGTCGTGGGCCAGGACACGGGGAGGTGCACACCGCGATGAAATCCTTCGGTGAGCGCAACCTGTTCGTCATCGGCCTGGTCGGAATCCTGGCACTGACCGGATTCGTCATCACGGCGGTGAACTACCAGAAGCTGCCGTTCTTCTCGCCCGGCAAGAGCTATTCGGCGTACTTCGCCGAGGCGGGCGGGCTGGCCGGCAACGCCGAGGTCCAGGTGTCCGGCCTCAAGGCGGGCCAGGTCACCGGCATCGAGCTCGACGGTCAGCACGTGCTGGTCAAGTTCAAGGTCAACAAGAACATCCGGCTGGGCGACCGGACCGAGGCGTCGATCAAGACCAAGAGCCTGCTGGGCACCAAATACCTCGAGGTCACCCCGCGTGGCGACGGACGGTTGTCCCAGACCATCCCGCAGGACCGCACCACCTCGCCGTACCAGCTGCCCGACGCGCTCGGCGATCTGGCCACCACCATCAGCGGCCTGAACACCGACCAGCTCTCGGATTCGCTGCGCGTGATCAGCGAAACGTTCTCCCAGACACCGCCGTCGCTGAAGGTCGCGGTCGAGGGCGTGGCCCGGTTCTCCGACACGCTGAACCAGAAGGATGCGCAGCTGCGTGACCTGCTGGCCAACGCGAACAAGGCGACCGGCGTGCTGTCGGACCGCAGCAACCAGATCGTCAAGCTGGTCAACAACACCAACTCGCTGATGGCCGAACTGCAGACACAGAGCGCGGCCCTCGACGAGATCTCCGGCAATATCTCGATGCTCAGCAAGAGCCTGCAGGGTTTCATCGCGGAGAACCGCGAAACCATGAAGCCCGCGCTGGACAAGCTCAACGGTGTGCTGACCATCATCGACAACCGCAAGGACCGGGTGCAGAAGTCGATCAAGCTGCTGGGCACCTACGTGATGGCACTGGGTGAGTCGGTGGGTGCCGGACCGTTCTTCAAGTCCTACATCGCGAACCTGCTGCCCGGCCAGTTCGTGCAGCCGTTCATCGACGCCGCTTTCTCCGATCTCGGCCTCGATCCCAATGTGCTCAAGCCGTCCGAACTCACCGACCCGCAGATCGGCCAGCCCGGCACGCCGGCGCTGCCGGTTCCGTTCCCGCGCACGGGCCAGGGCGGCGAGCCGCACCTGAACCTGCCCGACGCCATCACCGGAACGCCGGAGGGTCAGCAGTGCGGACTGCTCGCGCTGTCGGGACCCGGGTGTTACCCGTACCGTGAGCCGCTGCCGGCACCCCCGCCCGGCGGGGCACCGCCCGGACCTCCCGCAGACGCACCGCCGGGGGTGGCCACCACGCCAGTCCCATCGGTGGTCCCGCAGGTCCAGCCGGCGCCCGGCCAGGTACCCGAGGTGACCCAGACGCTGGGCCCGCCACCCGGCCCCGTCGATAGCGCCGGGGGTGGCCAATGAACCTGTCCCGCAATTCGAAGATCGGCATCGCCGCCGTTCTGGTGCTGACGTTGCTGGCCGGCGTCGCGGTGCTGCTGCGCAGCGGGGGTCCGGCCAACCGGGTCAACGTCACCGCCTACTTCGACAACAGCAACATGGTGTTCGTCGGGGACGACGTGCGCATCCTGGGTGTGCCTGTCGGCCGGATCGAGAAGATCGAGCCGGAGGCCAAGCGCGCCAAGATCACCTTCTGGTACGACGGCAAGTACAAGGTGCCCGCCGACGTCAAGGCCGCGATCCTGTCGCCGGCGCTGGTGACGGGCCGCTCCATCCAGCTGACCCCGGTGTACTCCGGTGGCGCGGCCCTGCAGGACGGCGCGGTGATCCCGCAGGAACGCACCGTCGTCCCGATGGAGTGGAACGACATCCGCACGC
The DNA here is from genome assembly GCF_046330795.1 of Mycobacterium sp. Lineage (GTDB taxonomy): Bacteria > Actinomycetota > Actinomycetes > Mycobacteriales > Mycobacteriaceae > Mycobacterium. The sequence continues at coordinate 372,416 of NZ_JAXLSA010000002.1, forward strand.
AGCTCGAGCGGATCGCCGACAATCTGCAGCCCACCGAACCCGGTGGCGTCAGCACGTTGGGCTCGGCGATCAACTCCGCCGCCGACAACCTGCGCGGCCAGGGCGCCAACATCCGCGACACCCTGATCAAGGTGTCCCAGGCGTTCTCGGCGCTCGGCGACCACAGCACCGACATCTTCAGCACCGTGAAGAATCTGTCGATCCTGGTCTCCGCGCTGCAGGACAGCACCACGGTGATGCGTCAGCTGAACCAGAACCTGGCCAACGTCACGGGTCTGCTGGCCGACGATCCCGGCGAGGTGGCCGCGGCCGTCAGCGATCTCAACAACGCCGTCGGCGATGTGCAGTCGTTCGTCTCGGAGAACCGCGAGGCGCTGGGCACCACCTCGGACAAACTGGCCGGCGTCACGACAGCGCTCAACGACAGTCTCGACGACATCAAGCAATTGCTGCACGTCGCGCCGAACACGCTGCAGAACTACGTGAACATCTACCAGCCGGCCCAGGGCGCGGCCACCAGCGCGCTGGCGATCGCCAACTTCCAGAATCCGGTGTCGTTCATCTGCGGCGCCATCCAGGCGGCCTCCCGGCTCGGGGCCGAACAGTCGGCCAAGCTGTGCACCCAGTACCTCGCCCCGATCGTCAAGAACCGGCAGTACAACTTCCTGCCGATCGGGCAGAACATGGCGGTCGGCGCGCAGGCGCGACCGAACGAGGTCACCTACAGCGAGGACTGGCTGCGGCCCGATTACATCCCGCCGGCCGGCGCCAACCCGCTGGCCGCACCGGTCATGCCACCCGATCCGGCCCAGGCGCCGGCTCCCGCGCCCGCCGAAGTCGCACCGCCGGGGCCGCCCTCGCCGATGGCCGCCGAAGCGACGAACCCGCAAGAGGGCTTGCAGGGCATGATGGTTCCGGCCGGAGGCGGATCATGAACAACCGCTGGACCAGGATCCTCACCGGTGGGCTGATCGCCGCGGCGGTCACCGCGCTGCCGGCCTGCTCGGAGTGGCAGGGCCTGAACACCCTCGACCTGCCGGGTACCGAGGGCAAGGGGCCGGGCGCGTACACCATCCAGGCGCAGATGCCCGACGTCGACAACCTGGAACGCAACTCGCGGGTCCGGGTGGGTGACGTCAACGTCGGCAACGTCGTCAAGATCGAACGCCAGGGCTGGAACGCCCTGGTGACGATGCGCCTCAACGGCGATGTGCAATTGCCCGAGAACGCCACCGCGCGCGTCGGGCAGACCAGCCTGCTGGGCTCGCTGCACATCGAGCTGGCCCCGCCGGTGGGCACCGCGCCCGAAGGCCGCCTGCACGAGGGCTCGCTGATCCCGCTGTCGTCGGGCAGCAGCTACCCGACCACCGAGCAGACGCTGGCCGCTGTCTCGTTGCTGCTCAACGGCGGCGGCGTCGGCCAGATCCAGGACATCACGAAGACGTTCGCGACGGCGTTCGACGGTCGCGAGCAGGATCTGCGGGATGTGATCCAGCAGCTGGACACCTTCATCAGCTACAACAACGACCAGAAACAGGACATCATCTCGGCCACCGAGAGCCTGAACAGTCTGGTCGGTCAGTTCGCGGCCCAGAAGCCGGTGGTCGACAAGGCGCTCCAGACCATTCCGGACGCGCTGACCGTGCTCAAGGACCAGCGCAACCAGCTGGCCGACGCGCTCGCCCAGCTCGGCAAGTTCAGCGCGATCGCCGCCGACTCGGCGAATCAGACGAAAGAGGCTCTGGTCCAAGAGTTTCGGGATCTTGGTCCGGTGCTGAAGTCGCTGGCCGACGCCGGCACGGACATGACCCGCGCGCTGAGTCTGTTCCTGACGTTCCCGTGGCCCAAGGAGACGCTCGACAACTGGATGCGTGGGGATTACGGCAACCTGAGCCTGATCTTCGATCTGACCCTGAGCCGTATCGACAGCGGCCTGTTCACCGGCACCCGGTGGGAAGGTGACCTGACGGAGCTGGAGATGCAGTGGGGCCGCACCATCGGCCAGCTGCCCAGCCCGTACACGCACACCAACCCGCTGGTCGTGCCGTACCACTGGGATCAGGGGCGCTGATGAGGCATCTGCATCTGAAACGCAAGACCATCATCCAGATGGCCGTCCTCTCCGTGGTCGCCATCGTCGCCGGTGCGGTGATGGTGTTCAGCTTCATCGGATTGCCCGGCATGCTGTTCGGCATCGGGCAGTACAAGGTCACCCTGAAACTGAACGAGGCCGGCGGTCTCTATCCGCGGGCCAACGTCACCTGGCGCGGAACCGAGGTAGGTCGGGTCAAGAGCGTGAATCTGACCGACCACGGCGTCGAGGCGGACCTCGCGATGAGTTCCAAGTTCAAGATCCCCGCCGACCTGGACGCGGCCGTGCTCTCCGTCTCGGCCGTCGGCGAGCAGTACGTCGCGCTCTCGCCGCGCACCGACAACGGTCCGTACCTGTCCGACGGCGACGTGATCCCGGCCGATCGGACGTACATCCCGCCGGATGTGAACTCGGTCCTGGAAGCGACCAACCGTGGGCTGCAATCGATTCCGCACGACAACCTCAAGACGGTCATCGACGAGTCCTACACCGCGTTCGGTGGGTTGGGCCCGGAGATCTCCCGTTTCGTCAAGGGCTCGACCGCGCTGGCGACTGATGCCCGCAAGAACCTCGACCAGCTGACGGGCCTGGTCGACCAGTCCAAACCGGTGCTCGATTCGCAGGCCGACACCTCCGGGGCGATCCAGCAGTGGGCGGCACACCTGGACAGCATTACCGGCCAGTTGCAGCAGCAGGATCAGGCCGTCGCCGGCGTGATCAACAAGGGCGCCCCAGCCGCCGATGAGGTCCGCGCACTGTTCGACCGCCTGCAACCCACCCTGCCGATCGTGCTGGCGAACCTGGTGAGCCTCGGCGAGGTCGCGATCACCTACCAGCCCAACCTCGAGCAGTTGCTGGTGCTGCTGCCGCAGGGTGCGGCGGTCACGTCGGCGATCGGTGTGGCGAACCGCCATACCCGTCAGGACTACCGCGGCGCATACCTGAGCTTCAACCTGAACCTGAACCTGCCGCCACCATGTGTCACCGGCTTCCTGCCCGCGCAGCAGAAGCGGGTGCCCTCCGACGTCGATGCTCCCGAACGGGCAGCGGGCGACCTCTACTGCCGCATTCCGCAGGACTCGACGTTCAACGTTCGCGGCGCCCGCAACATCCCGTGTGAGACCGTGCCCGGCAAACGGGCCGCGACGGTCAAGCTGTGCGAGAGCAACGAGTTCTATCAGCCGCTGAACGACGGTTACAACTGGAAGGGCGACCCCAACGCAACGCTGTCGGGGCAGGGCATCCCAGATCTCGGTCCGGGCACGCGACCTGCACCGGAGCAGGGTCAGGCCGCTCCGCCACCCACGGCGATCGCCGCCGCTGAATACGATCCCAGGACCGGCACGTACGTTGGACCGGACGGCCAGGTGTACACCCAGGCCAATCTGGCGACGCGTGCGCAAGGAGAGCAAACATGGCAGACGATGCTGCTGCCCCCGAAGATGAACTGATCGAGGCTTCGGACCAGAAGGACGACACCGCGTCCGACGACGCCACGGCCGAGAAGTCCACCGACGAGGCAACGGAATCGCCCGAACCGGACACCGACAGCGACGCCGCCGAGGAGGACACCGCGGAGGACTTCGATGCGGCCGCCGCTTCCGAGCCCCGGCAGCCCGTTTCGCGGGTCAAGCTGGCCACCATCTTCGGCCTGGTCGTCGTGCTCGCCCTGGGCGGGCTGGTGGGCTGGGTCGGCTGGCGGGCCTATCAGTCGCACGAGACCGCCGAGCAGCGGGCGCTGTTCCTGCAGGTCGGGAAGCAGGCGGCACTCAACCTGACCACCATCGACTTCGAGCACGCGGACGCCGACGTCAAGCGGATCCTGGACTCGGCCACCGACGCCTTCTACGACGACTTCTCCCGGCGCTCGCAGCCGTTCATCGATGTGGTCAAGCAGGCGAAGTCGAAGTCGACCGGTGAGATCGCCGCGGCGGGGCTCGAGTCCGACGACAAGGACGGCGCCCAGGTGCTCGTCGCGGTCACGGTCAAGACGTCCAACGCCGGCGCTCCCGAGCAGGCGCCCCGCGCGTGGCGGATGCGCATCTCGGTCCGCAAGATCGGTGACGAGGCCAAGGTGTCGAACGTGGAGTTCGTCCCGTGAGCGCCAAGAAGCCGTCCACCGACGAAACGGTCGAGGAGAAAGCCGCAGTGACCACCGAGATCACCGAGTCCGACGCCGACGTGGCCGATGTCGCCGAGTCCGATGTCGACGACGACGCCGATGCGCTGGCCCTGACCGGCGAGGCTGGCGACGAAAAGGACGGCGACGAGGCCGACGGCGAATCGGAACCGCCGGTGGCCGCATCGAAGGCCGGTGTCGACTGGACCCGGGTGTTCGCCTTCGCCGTTCTGCCGGCGCTGGCGCTGCTGCTGGCCGGCGCGGCCGCGTTCCTGAAGTGGCAGGACGCCAAGGTCCGGGAATCCGAGGTGGCGCGGGCGGAATCCGTTCAGGTCGCGAAGGATTCGACCATCCGGTTGCTGTCCTACAAGCCCGACACCGTCGAACAGGAGCTGACGTCGGCGCGCGATCTGCTGACCGGCAACTTCCGTGACTCCTACACCCAGCTGACCAACGACGTCGTGATCCCCGGCGCCAAGGAGAAGAAGATCGCGGCGCTGGCGAATGTGCCTGCCGTGGCGTCGATCTCGGCCACCCCGAGCGAGGCGGTGGCACTGGTCTTCGTCAACCAGACCGTGACCGTCGGCAACGACGCGCCGACATCGACGAACTCCAGCGTCAAGGTCACGTTGGACAAGGTGGGTGACCGGTGGCTGATCTCGGAGTTCGACCCGGTCTGACCTTTCGCCGAAACGCACGTTCGGGCGCCGACGTTCGAGTAGGTCACACCATTTCGTCGATCTCGACTGCGCCGTCGGAGGACGTTCGGTGACAACGCTGGCCGCCGTCGACGCACAGACCTTCTGGATGTCGGCCAAGGTGCCCAACGACCAGTTCCTGCTGTACGCCTTCGAGGGCGACCCGGGTGACCTGGACGCCACGTTGGCGGCGCTGTGCCGGCGCGCCGCCGGGTGTCCGGATTTGCGGATGCGCATCGCCGACGACTGCCGGACCCGTTATCCGCGCTGGGCGCCGCGGGCCGTCGCCGGGGATCAGTTCGTCCGGCATCCGGCCGGCGCCGACTGGGCCGGCTGCCTGGACGCGGTCGCCGGCCTCGCGGGCGATCAGCTGGATCCGGTGTTCGCGGCGTGGCGGCTGCACGTGTTCCCGCAGGTGTCCGGGGTGCCGGGGACGGACACGGCGATTGTCGCGGTGTTGCAGATCGCGCACGCCCTGGCCGACGGCACCCGCACCGCCGAACTGGCCGGGTGGCTGTTCGGCCGTGACGTGCCGGTGCCGCGGATCGCACCGGTCCGGCGCGGTAACCCGTTGAAGCGCGGGCTGGCCGCTGCTCGCGCCCACCGCCAACTGCTGGCCGATATCGAGGCGGGCCGGGTGCCGGCGCCCCCACCACCGCGGCCGTTATTGCCGACGAACACGTCGCCGGCGGGCCGGGCCCGGGTTCGCGCCCTGGTGCGGGACCGGCCTGCCCTGACCGCGAACCTGCCGGGAGCGACGGTGACGGTGGCGGCGCTGGCGGCGATCGGGGAGGCACTGGCGGCTCAGCTCGGCGGTCTCGACGTGGACCGGCTGGGTGCCGAGGTCCCCATGCGAAACAGCGGAATCCCACACGCGCACAACCACTTTCACAATGTAGGTATCGGCCTGTACCCGCAGGCCGGCCGGATCGAACGGGCAGCCCTGATCGCGACGGACCTGCGGGATGCGCGAACCCGTGATGCGCATCCGGTTTACGCGACGGAGCGCGCCGCGCTCGCGGCGACGCCGGCGGCGCTGCTGCGCTGGGGCACCGGACGCTTCGACCTTGGTGCCCGACCCTCGGCGGTCACCGGCAACACCGTCGTCTCGAGCATCAACCGCGGGGCGGCCGATCTGCGGTTCGGCGCGGCGCCGGTGCTGCTGACGGCGGGCTTCCCGGCGCTGTCGCCGATGATGGGTCTGACCCACGGGGTGCACGGCATCGGCGACACCGTGGTGGTCAGCGTCCATGCCGCGGATTGGCCACGCGGGGTCTTCAATCTCGACGAATACGTGGACCGATTGGACGCTGCGCTGGGGTGATTGCCCCGGCGGCTTAACAGATGGCCTAAGTTCTGTATATGACTGCTGTTGATTTCGGCCTGCTGCTGCTGCGGGTCGTCCTGGGGTTGACGATGGCCGCGCACGGCTACAACAAGTTCTTCGGCGGGGGCCGCATCAAGGGCACCGCCGGCTGGTTCGAGAGCATCGGGATGAAGCCGGGCACCCTCCATGCCAGGGTGGCGGCCAGCACCGAGATGGCCGCGGGTATCGGGCTGGCGGTCGGGCTCCTGACGCCGGTCACCGCCGCCGGATTCGTGGCCCTGATGCTGGTGGCCGCGTGGACCGTGCATCGCAAGAACGGCTTCTTCATCGTCAAGGAGGGCTGGGAGTACAACCTGATCCTCGCGGTGGCGGCGGTGGCGATCGCCGCGCTCGGCGCCGGGAAGTACAGCCTGGACTACGCCCTGTTCCGCAACAACAGCGACATCTACCCGCTGCTGCACGGCTGGTGTGGCTTCGTGATCGCCGTGGGCCTGGGCCTGGCCGGCGGCATCGGCCAGCTGGCGATCTTCTACCGCCCGCCGGCCAAACAGGCGGGCTGACCCCCGGGCGACTAGAACACGTTCTAGTCTTGGAGCCATGGGTTTTCTGAAGCCGGAACTGCCCGTCGTCGACTTCGAGCGGTGGAGCCGCGGCACCTGGGAACAGAAGCTGCGGCCGATGGCCCGGCACTGGGCCGAGGTCGGTTTCGGCACCCCCGTGGTGCTGCACCTGTTCTACGTCCTCAAGATCCTGCTCTACATCCTGGGCGCCTGGCTGGTGGTGCTGACCACCCGCGGGATCGACGGCTTCACGGCGGTGGCGCAGTGGGGCGCCGAGCCGATCGTCTTCCAGAAGGTCGTGCTCTACACCATGCTGTTCGAGGTCATCGGCCTGGGCTGCGGCTTCGGTCCGCTCAACAACCGCTACCTGCCACCCATGGGATCCATCCTGTACTGGTTGCGGCCCAACACCATTCGGCTGCCACCGTGGCCCACCCGGGTGCCCTTCACCCGCGGTGACAACCGCGAGCCCGTCGACGTCCTGCTCTACGCGGCACTGCTGGTGCTACTCGTCGTCGCGTTGTTCTCCGACGGCACGGGCCCGCGGCCCGCGCTGGGCACCCAGGTCGGAGTGCTGCCGATGTGTTGGATCTGGGCCATCCTCGGTGTGCTCGCGCTGGCCGGTCTGCGCGACAAGGTGATCTTCCTGGCCGCCCGCGGCGAGGTGTACGCCTCGTTCACCGTCGCATTCCTGTTCGCCGGCTTCGGCGTCGACACGATCATCGCCGCCAAGCTGGTGTGCCTGGCGATCTGGGTGGGTGCGGCCACCTCGAAGCTCAACAAGCACTTCCCGTTCGTCATCTCCACGATGATGTCCAACAGCCCGGTGGTGCGGCCGCGCGCACTGAAACGGCTCTTCTTCGAACGCTTCCCGGACGATCTGCGCCCTGGCCGGCTGGCCCGGATCGTGGCGCACTTCTCCACTGCGATCGAGATGCTGATTCCGCTGGCGTTGTTCTTCTTCCATGGCGGGTGGCCCACGGCGATCGCGGCGATCGTGATGGTGGTGTTCCATCTGGGCATCCTGACGGCGATCCCGATGGGCGTGCCGCTGGAGTGGAACGTGTTCATGATCTTCAGCGTGCTGGCGCTGTTCGTCGGGCACGCCGCGGTTGGCATCACCGACCTGAGCACGCCCTGGCCCGTCGTCCTGTTCGCGGTGCTGGTGTGCAGCGTGACCTTGGGAAACCTGTTCCCGCGCAAGGTTTCCTTCCTGCCCGGCATGCGGTACTACGCGGGGAACTGGGATTCGTCGCTGTGGTGCATCAAGCCGTCGGCGAGCGAGAAGATCGCCAAGAACCTGGTGGCAATCGCCAGCATGCCGCAGGCGCAGTTGGAGAAGGTCTACGGCAGCCCGGAAGCGGCGCAGGTGCTGCAATATCTTGGGTATTCGTTCCGCTGTTTCAACACCCACGGCCGGATGATGTACACCCTGGCCCACCGGGCGATGGCCGGTGAGCCCGAATCCGGGTACGTGATGACCGACGGTGAGCGGATCTGCTCGACGGCCATCGGCTGGAACTTCGGCGACGGGCACATGCACAACGAGCAGTTGATCGCGGCCATGCAGCGGCGGTGTCACTTCGAGCCGGGCGAGGTCAGGGTGGTGTTGATCGACGCGCAGCCGATCCACATCCAGGCTCAGCGCTACCGGTTGGTGGATGCCGCGACCGGCGAGTTCGAGTCCGGCTACATCCGGGTGTCCGACGCGGTGACCCGCCAGCCGTGGGACGACAACCTGCCGGTGCATGTCACGGGCGGAGCACGTCAGTAGGTCAGGCCGGTGATGCCACCGTGCTGACCGCTGGTCCGGCTGACCCATGTGTCGAATCATCAGATTCCGGGTTGGAGCGGCGTTGGATGCGTGCCTCGGGTTGGAACCCCAGTTTCCCTGCGGGGCGCGGTGGTGCTATGAACGATCTACCAACCAACTAGTTGAGAGGAAGTTCCATGGCTGAAGCCGTGATCGTCGAGGCGGTGCGCTCGCCCGTCGGTAAGCGCAATGGCGGCCTGTCCGGGGTGCATCCGGCAGAGCTGTCCGCGCAGGTGCTCAACGCACTGGTGGAACGTGCCGGGGTCGACCCGGCCCTGGTCGATGATGTGATCTGGGGCTGTGTGATGCAGGCCGGCGAGCAGGCTCTCGATATCGGCCGCACCGCCCTGCTGACCGCCGGTTGGCCCGAATCGGTTCCGGGTGTGACCGTCGACCGGCAGTGCGGTTCGAGCCAGCAGTCGGTGCACTTCGCCGCGGCCGGTGTGGTGGCCGGCCACTACGACGTCGTCGTCGCCGGCGGCGTCGAATCGATGTCGCGCACCCCGATGGGCGCCTCACTGGCCAACGGCGGCAACCCGTACTCGGCCGGCTTCAAGGCGCGCTACGACCGCACCCCCAACCAGGGCGTCGGCGCCGAGATGATCGCCGAGCAGTGGGGGCTCTCCCGCGAGGACGTTGACCAGTTCTCCCTGGGCTCGCACGAGAAGGCCGCCGCCGCACAGGATTCCGGTGCCTTCGACGACCAGATCGCCGCGATCAAGGATCAGGATGGCAACGCCGTTCTGAAGGACGAGGGAATCCGCCGGGGCGGCACCCTGGAGTCGATGGCCAAGATCAAGACGGCGTTCAAGGACGACGGTGTGATCACGGCCGGCAACTCGTCGCAGATCTCGGACGGTTCGGCCGCGCTGCTGTTCATGTCGGCGGAGAAGGCAGCAGAGCTCGGGCTCAAACCCCTTGCCCGCGTGCACACCGCGGTGCTGGCCGGTGCGGATCCCGTCATCATGTTGACCGCACCGATCCCGGCCACCCAGAAGGCGCTGAAGCGTTCGGGTCTGCGCCTGGACCAGATCGGCGTGTTCGAGGTCAACGAGGCATTCGCCCCGGTTCCGCTGGCGTGGCTGAAGGACATCGGCGCCGACGAGAAGAAGCTCAACCCCAATGGCGGCGCGATCGCACTGGGTCACCCGCTGGGCGGTTCGGGTGCCCGCATCATGACCACGATGCTGCATCACATGCGCGACAAGGGAATTCAGTACGGTCTGCAGACGATGTGCGAGGGCGGCGGCCAGGCCAACGCCACCATCCTCGAGCTGCTGTGACCGATCAGCACACGGACGCCCCCGCCGCTCTGACCGAGCGGCGGGGCAACGTCATGATCATCACGATCAACCGGCCCGATGCGCGCAATGCGGTCAACGCCGCGGTGTCCACGGCGGTGGGTGATGCCCTGCAGGCCGCCCAGGACGATCCCGAGGTCCGGGCGGTGGTCATCACCGGTGCGGGCGAGAGCTTCTGCGCCGGTGCCGATCTCAAGGCGATCTCGCGGCGCGAGAGCATCTTTCACCCCGACCGCGGGGAGTGGGGGTTCGCCGGCTACGTGCAGCACTACATCGACAAGCCGACCATCGCGGCCGTCAACGGCAACGCGTTGGGCGGTGGCACGGAGCTGGCGCTGGCCAGCGATCTGGTGATCGCCGAGGAACGGTCGAAATTCGGTCTGCCCGAAGTGAAGCGCGGTCTGATCGCCGCGGCCGGCGGGGTGTTCCGGATCGTCGATCAGCTGCCGCGCAAGGTCGCGATGGAGCTGCTGTTCACCGGTGAGCCGATCACGGCGGCGCAGGCGCGCGAGTGGGGTCTGATCAACGAGGTGGTGCCCGACGGCACCGTCGTCGAGGCTGCGCTGGCGCTGGCCGAACGGATCACCTGCAACGCCCCGCTGGCCGTCTGGGCCAGCAAGCGGGTGGCCTACGGCGTCGACGACAGCGTGATCGCCGGCGACGAGGCCGGCTGGCAGCGCACCATGCGCGAAATCGGCGCGGTCCTGCGATCCGAGGATGCCAAAGAAGGGCCGCGGGCATTTGCCGAGAAGCGCGCGCCCGTATGGAAAGCCAAGTAGGAGAGGACAACACATGAAGCGCACCATTTACGACGAAGAGCACGAAGCGTTCCGCGACACCGTTCGCGGCTACATCGAGACCGAGCTGGTTCCGCATGCCGAGAAGTGGGAGGCCGAGCGCCTGGTCGACCGGTCCGCCTACGTGGCGGCGGGCAAGCACGGACTGATCGGGTTCAACATGCCCGAGGAGTACGGCGGCGGCGGTTCCGACGATTTCCGGTTCAACGCCATCATCGACGAGGAGATCGCCAAGGCTGGTGTCGCGGCACCCGCACTGAGCCTGCACAACGATGTGGTTGGGCCGTACTTCAAGGATCTGGCCAACGATGAGCAGAAGCAGCGCTGGCTGCCCGGCATCGCCAGCGGTGAGCTGATCATCGCCATCGCCATGACCGAGCCCGGTGCGGGCAGCGATCTGGCGGGTATCCGGACCTCGGCGGTGCGCGACGGTGACGACTGGATCATCAACGGCTCCAAGACATTCATCTCGTCGGGCATCAATGCCGACCTGGTGGTGGTGGTGGCCCGGACCGATCCGGAGGCCGGCCACAAGGGCTTCACGCTGCTGGTGGTGGAACGCGGTATGGAGGGCTTCACCCGCGGTCGCAAGCTGGACAAGGTCGGTCTGCACGCGCAGGACACTTCGGAGCTGCACTTCGAGAACGTCCGGGTGCCGAATGCCAACCTGCTGGGCAAGGAGGGGCGCGGCTTCTACCACCTGATGCAGAACCTTCCGTCGGAGCGGCTCTCGATCGCCATCACCGCGATCGCCGGTGCGCGCGAAACCTGGCGGCAAACACTGCAATACGCCAAGGATCGCAAGGCGTTCGGCCAGCCGATCGGCAGCTTCCAGCACAACCGGTTCCTGCTCGCCGAGATGGACACCGAACTCGAGGTCACCGAGCAGTACATCGACCGATGCCTGCAGGGTGTGGTCGACGGTGAGCTGACCGCGGTCGAGGCGGCCAAGGCCAAGTGGTGGGCCACCGAGGTGGCCAAGAAGGTCGTCGACCAATGTGTTCAGCTGCACGGCGGATACGGCTTCATGCTCGAATACCGCGTGGCGCGTGACTATTGCGACGGACGCGTGCAGACGATCTTCGGTGGCACCACCGAGATCATGAAGGAGATCATCGGCCGCGATCTGGGGCTCTGACCCCGCCCTGAACGACGAAAGTCGGCTCCCGCCAAGGTTTTAGCCAGGCGAAGGGCCGACTTTCGTCGTATCGGAGACTCAGGCCGCAGGTGCCGGTGCCGGTGCCGGGGCCGCCGAGGTGGTGGTCGCGGTCGCGGAAGTGGTCGCCTCGGCCGACGTCGTCGCGGTCGCGGACGTGGGCGTCTCGCCGTTGGGCGAGAGCGCGTTGTCCGGGCTCAGCACGGTGTCGATCATGTAGATCTTGGCGTCCTTGGCCGCGATGCCGCCGCAGATCAGCTTGGCCGTCTGGTCGAACTTCAGGTCGCCACCCTTGCCGTCGATGGTGATCTGCTTGCCCTGCTGGGTGGTCAGGTTCCCGTGGATGTCGTCGGGACCGAGCAGGCCCAGGGCCATGTGGTAGTACAGCACGCTGGTCAGCTGGGCCGGATCGGCCTTCAGCGCCGCGAGTTCGGCCGGGTCGATCTTGGCGAAGGCGTCGTTGGTCGGCGCGAACACGTTGTACGGACCGTTGTCGAGGACGCTGACCAGGTTGACGGCCGGGTTCCACTGGCCGGAGAGTGCCGCGTAGAAGTCGCTGAGATCGGGGGTGGAGGCCAGCGCCTGCGACGCGGTCTGCTCACTCACGGTGGTGGGCGAACCGCCGGCGGCGGTCAGCGTCTTCTTGTAGGCGTCGCAGCCGGGGCCCTGCACGTCGGGAATCCGGGCCACCGGGGTGGACACCGAGGTGCTCGGGGTGGCCGGTGCGGGCGCCGGAGCCGGCGCCGGGTCGGCGAACGCGCTCACGGCGGTGGGGATGGACGTGGCAATCGCGGCGAACGCGACAGCGGCGCCCACGGTCTTCAGGCGGGTGTTCATGGGTCCCTTTCGAGGCTTTCGGGCCGTCGTCCGTCGTTGGAGCGGCCCCGGGTGCAGCGTGCGTGGTCGCTCGTCCACGTCTCGTTACGTCGCCATCCCGGTGTCGATCGTTACCGGCCGAGATCGCCGCACGTCGCTGAAAATCGTACGCAAGGCCCGCTTGCGTACCCAAAACGCGCTGGTAGGACGCCTGTGTGGCGGGCCGTCGCACGGCGCGCACGACGCCGAGACGACGACCGCAGCGTCTGTGGGGTAATCGGCCCGATCTACCATGGCGACCATGCCGGAGCCGCTGATCGTCGCCATCAAGGGCGAGAGCCCCGAAGTGCATCCCGAGGCGTGGGTCGCTCCCAACGCCGCCCTGATCGGCCGGGTCAGCCTGGCCGAGCGCGCCAGTGTCTGGTACTCGGCGACGTTGCGCGCCGAGTTCGAGCCCATCGAGATCGGCGCCGGGTCCAACATCCAGGACGGTGTCACCGTGCACGTCGACCCCGGCTTTCCCGCGCGGATCGGCGCGGGGGTGACCGTCGGGCACAACGCGGTCCTGCACGGCTGCACCATCGAGGACACCGTGCTGGTCGGCATGAGCGCCACCGTGCTCAATGGCGCGGTGATCGGCGCTGGGTCGCTGATCGCGGCGGGCGCGGTGGTCGCACAGGGCGCGGTGATCCCGCCCCGCTCCCTGGTGGCCGGTGTCCCGGGCAAGGTGCGCCGTGAGCTGAACGACCACGAGCTCGAGCACAACCGGCTCAACGCGCTGGCCTACGAGCACCTGGTCGACCTGCACCGCGCCTGACGACGATGACCTGGCTCCTCACCAATGTTGCCGAGCCGCAACGGGAATCGTCGTGGAGCACGCACCGACGCCGGTTGGTGGTGGTGGCCGTGCTGGTGGCCGGAGCGATCCTGCTGTCGGTCTCGCTGACCCGCCGGCCCGGCGAAACCAGCTTCTACTGGCTGACCCTGGCGCTCGCCGCGGTATGGGCCGGCGGCGCGGGGCTGTCCGGTCCGCTGCACCTGGGAACCGACCGCCGGGGCCGGCCGCCGGTGCTGATCGGCACGGCGGCCGGACTGCTCACCGGCGGACTGTTCGTCGTGGGTGCTCTGGTGGTCCGCCGGATCGACGCGCTGGCCGAACCCGTCGCCCGCGTGCTGGCCTTCGCGAATCAGGGCACGCTGCCGCTGGTTGTCGCCATCACGCTGGTCAACGGGGTGGCCGAGGAACTGTTCTTCCGCGGCGCGCTCTACACCGCGTTGGGCCGCACCCGTCCCGTGCTGATCTCGACGGTGCTCTACGTGATCGCGACGTCGGCGTCGGGCAATCCGATGCTGGGCTTCGCCGCGGTCATCCTGGGCACGGTGTGCGCGCTGGAACGACGGGCGACCGGCGGGGTGTTGGCACCCGTGCTCACCCACCTGGTGTGGGGCGCCATCATGGTGCTGGCGCTACCCCCGCTGTTCGGCCTGTGACGCCGGGCTCCGCGAGCACGAGGCTCGGCGGCAGATCAATCGCGAATCACCGGAGTGGGTGGGCGATTTCGTCGTGCGGCATCCGGGCGGCCAACAGTGCGATCACTGCCAGGACGATCGGTCCGAGGCCGGCGACGGTGAAGATGGTCTGCATCGAGACGACCTTCGACAGGGGGCCGGCGATCGCCATCGAGACCGGCATCAGTGCCAGCGACACGAAGAAGTCCAGGCTCGACACCCGGCCCAGCATCGCGGCCGGGACCCGGCGCTGCAGCAGCGTCCCCCAGATGACCATGCCGGCGCCGTCGGTCACCCCGATGACGAAGAGGGCCGTCGCCATCACCGGGAACGACCAGGTGGCGCCGACGAGCACCAGCGGCAGCGAGCCCAGACCCCACATCAGCATCATGACCGTCAGGTAGCGCCGCGGCAGCCGGCCCGACGACACCGCCAGTGCGCCCAGGGCACCGCCGATGCCGTATGCCGTCAGCGCGAAGCCGTACATCCGCGCGCCGTCGGCGAAGCGCTCCGCGGTGACGAACGGCAGCAGCACCTCGATCGGCCCGATGATCAACAGCACGGCGCCCGTGGCGAACAGGACGGTCGCCAGCAACCAGGGCGTGCCGACCACGAAACGCAGTCCGGCCCGCAGATCATCGAGCAGGTGCGGTCGCCCGGTGGGTTCGGTCACGGGCCGACCGGTGGCGGGCCGGGTGGCTACCAACAGCCCCAGCGCGAGAGCGAACAACACCGCGACGGCGCCTGCGCCCAACGTCGGGAAGGTGGCCCCGACGAGCACACCCGCGACCGCGGGTCCGGCGGCGCGCTGCAGCACCGGTCGTACCACGCCCTCGACTCCGTTGGCGGCCAGTAACTGTTCGGCCGGCAGGATCCGGGGCAGGTAGGCGCTGTAGGCGGGGAAGAAGAATGCCGCCGCGATGCCCAGCACGGCCGCCGCCACCGCCATGTGCCAGATCTGCAATCGGTCCGTCGCACCCAGCAGGGCCACCGACCCGACCGCGACGGTGTTCACGGCTTCTACGCCAATGATGATGGTGCGCTGCGGAATTCGATCCGCGGCGATCCCGCCGACGAGGACGAAAGCGACCAGGCCCACGCTGAGGCAGGCGGCCACCAGGGAGAGTGCCGACGGATCGTGGGTGAGTTGGATGACCTCGAGAGCCATCACGACCGTCCACATGCCTTCGGCGAAGATGACGATGGACAGCGCGGCGATCAGCAGGCGGTATTCGCGGAACCGGAACGGGGCGAGCACCCGCCAGCCGCCGGGCGCATGGGAATGCTCCGGTTGGTGGTCGGTCTGGGTGCTCACCGAACGATGGTGCCGGATGCGGAACATTGGCGTCCAACGGTTTTCCGCTCGCCGAACCCGCGGGTCCTGTTGTCGTCGGGCCTCGTGCTCGCGGGACCACACCGCTCGCCGAACCCGCGGGTCCTGTTGTCGTCGGGCCTCGTGCTCGCGGGACCACACCGCTCGCCGAACCCGACGAAATGGCGACGTCTACTCGAACTTCTCCGCCGGAACGTACGTTTCGGCGTGGTGGGTGGGACGCGTCGGGTCAGGTGTCGGTGAAGGTGGGGTCGCGCTTCTCCTGGAAGGCCCGAATGCCTTCGCGCAGATCGGCGGAGTTCAGCAGGATGTGCTGGCCGGCCGTCTCCCGGGCGAGGGCCGCGTCGAAATCGGGCAGGGTGGCGCCGTTGATGGCGTGCTTGGTCTTGGCGTACGCCACGGCGGGTCCGGCGAGCAGGCGCGCGATCACCTTGTCGGCCGCGGCCTCGAGCTCCTCGGCGGGATGCACGGACGCGACGAGCCCGGCGGCGTAGGCGTCGGCGGCGGACAGCCGTTCGGCCAGCAGCGCCATCTTCATCGCCCGGGCACGGCCGATCGCGGCGGCCACCAGGGCAGAGGCGCCGCCGTCGGGCATCAGGCCGATCTTGGTGAAGGCGAGCAGGAAAAACGCCTTCTCCGAAGCGATTACGAGATCGCAGGCCAGTGCCAGGGACACCCCGACGCCGGCGGTGGGGCCCTGCACCACGGCGACGACGGGCCGCGGCAGGTTGACGATCGCCTTGGTGGCGCGATTGGCCTGCAGCAGCGTCTCGACGGGCTCGTGTCCGTCGCCGGTCTCCTCGGCACCGATGCCGGCGCCGGAGCTGAAGCCGCGACCGCTGCCGCCGAGTCGGACCACCCGAACCCGGGGATCGGTGGCGGCGCGCTCGAAGGCATCGGCCAGGCCGTCGAGCACCTTGGGCGTCAGCGAGTTCAGACTGTCGGGCCGGTCGATGGTGACCGACAGGACTCCGTTTTCGAGTTTCACGAGGAGGCCGTCCACCGGCGCGAGCGCGTCCAACCCCGATTCAGCGATCGTCATGCCACACACGATAGAGAGGTGCCGCCGGCGTTCAGCAACCCACCCGTTGGTTGGCTCGGCCCGGTTGAGAAGATGCACCCATTCGCAGACCAACGGAGGTGCAGATCATGGCGGGACCATTGCAGGGATTGCGTGTCATCGAACTGGCGGGAATCGGGCCCGGCCCGCACGCGGCGATGATCCTCGGTGATCTGGGCGCCGACGTGGTTCGGATCGAGCGGCCGGCGAAGGTCGCGGCGACCAAACCGTCGCGGGACAACCTGCTGCGCAGCCGTCGGTCGGTGACCGCCGACCTCAAGGCGCCCGAGGGCCGCGATCTGGTGCTGCAGCTGGTCGCCAAGGCCGACGTCCTGATCGAGGGGTTCCGGCCCGGCGTCACCGAGCGGCTCGGGCTGGGGCCGGAGGACTGCGCCAAGCTCAACGAGCGTCTGGTGTATGCGCGGATGACGGGTTGGGGTCAGACGGGTCCGCGTGCCCTGCAGGCGGGCCACGACATCAACTACATCTCGCTGAACGGGCTGTTGCACGCGGTCGGGCGCAAGGGCGAGAAGCCCGTTCCGCCGCTGAACATCGCCGGCGATTTCGGCGGTGGATCGATGTTCCTGCTGGTCGGCATCCTTGCGGCGCTCTTCGAGCGCCAGACGTCCGGCAAGGGCCAGGTGGTCGACGCCGCCATGGTCGACGGCTCGAGCGTGCTGGTCCAGATGATGTGGGCGTTCCGATCGACCGGGCTGTGGTCCGACGAACGTGGTGTCAACATGCTCGACACCGGCGCGCCGTACTACGACACCTACGAGACCGCCGACGGCAAGTACATCTCGGTCGGTGCCATCGAGCCGCAGTTCTACGCCGAACTCATCGAGAAGTTGGACCTGGCCCCAGAAGTGCGAGCGGGTCTGCCGGACCAGAACGACATGGCCCGCTGGCCCGAGCTGCGCACCGCACTCACCGAGGCCATCGCCAAGCACGACCGTGATCACTGGGCGGCGGTGTTCGCCGGTTCGGACGCCTGTGTCGCGCCGGTGCTGGCGTTCAACGAGGTGCTCGACGAGCCGCACAACACCGAACGCGACATCTTCTACGACGACGGCACGGGGCTGCAGCCGCGGCCGGCGCCGCGGTTCTCCCGCACCCAGCCCGGCACCCCGACCGCGCCGCGGATCCCGGGTGAGGACACCGAGGCCGTGCTGAAGGACTGGACCTGAGCCTGTTACCCTCCCAACCAATTGGTTGGTAGATCGAACGGGAAGGGAACTCGCACGTGGAGATCAAGGACGCGGTGGCCGTCGTCACCGGGGGAGCATCGGGCCTGGGCCTGGCGACCACCAAGCGACTGCTCGATCGGGGCGCTTCGGTGGTGGTCATCGACCTCAAGGGCGAGGACGCGGTCAAGGCACTCGGTGGCAGGGCGAAGTTCGTGGAGACCAATGTGGTCGACGCGGAGCAGGTGAGCGCCGCGCTGGACGCCGCCGAGGAGATGGGTCCGCTGCGCATCGACGTGAACTGCGCCGGCATCGGCAACGCCATCAAGACACTGAGCAAGGACGGCCCGTTCCCGCTGGACGGTTTTCGCAAGGTGGTCGAGGTCAACCTGATCGGCACCTTCAACGTGATCCGGCTGGCGGCCGAGCGCATCGCGAAGACCGAACCCATCGATGGGGAGCGTGGCGTCATCATCAACACCGCGTCGGTGGCCGCGTTCGAGGGCCAGATCGGGCAGGCCGCCTACTCCGCCTCCAAGGGCGGCGTGGTGGGCATGACCCTGCCGATCGCGCGTGATCTCTCCCGCGACCTGATCCGGGTGTGCACGATCGCGCCGGGTCTGTTCAAGACCCCGTTGCTCGGCTCGCTGCCCGAAGAGGCGCAGGCATCCCTCGGCAAGCAGGTGCCGCACCCGGCGCGTCTCGGCGACCCCGACGAGTACGGCGCACTGGCGGTGCATATCGTGGAGAATCCCATGCTCAACGGCGAAACGATCCGCCTGGACGGCGCGATCCGGATGGCCCCCCGGTAGGAAGAGGACGAATGGCAATCAAGACCAAGTTCACCGAGGCGTTCGGTGTCGAGCATCCGATCGCCCAGGGCGGCATGCAATGGGTCGGTCGCGCCGAACTCGTTGCCGCCGTGGCGAATTCGGGTGCACTCGGCTTCATCACCGCACTGACCCAGCCGACGCCGGCCGACCTGGCCAACGAGATCGCCAAGACCCGGGATCTGACCGACAAGCCGTTCGGGGTCAACCTGACCATCCTGCCGGCCATCAACCCGCCGCCCTACGACGAGTACCGCCAGGTGATCGTCGATGCCGGCATCAAGATCGTCGAGACCGCGGGCTCCAACCCGGCCCCGCACCTGCCGATGTTCCACGACAACGGGATCAAGGTGCTGCACAAGTGCACCTCGGTGCGGCACGCCGTCAAGGCGCAGAGCCTCGGGGTCGACGGCATCAGCATCGACGGATTCGAATGCGCCGGGCATCCCGGTGAGGACGACATCCCCGGTCTGGTGCTGATCCCGGCGGCCGCCGAGAAGATCGAGATCCCGATGATCGCCTCCGGTGGCTTCGCCGACTCCCGCGGGCTGGTCGCCGCTCTGGCGCTGGGCGCCGACGGCATCAACATGGGCTCGCGGTTCATGTGCACCGTCGAGTCGTGCATCCACCAGAACGTCAAGGAAGCGATCGTCGCCGGCGACGAGCGGGGCACCGAGCTGATCTTCCGCTCGCTGCACAACACCGCACGCGTCGCGAGCAATGAGGTTTCGCGTGAGGTCGTACAGATCCTCAGGGAGGGCGGTCAGTTCGAGGACGTCAAGGATCTGGTGGCCGGTGTGCGTGGCCGCAAGGTGTTCGACGACGGCGACGTCGATGCGGGCATCTGGACCGTGGGCACGGCGATGGGCCTGATCAACGACATCCCGACGGTCGGCGATCTGGTGTCGCGCATCGTGTCCGAGGCCGAGGAGCTGATCACCGGGCGTCTGGCCGGGATGGTCGCGGCGCCCAGCCTGGCCTGAGCCACCTGAGGCAGATAGCACAAGAGGCCCGCCTTTCGGCGGGCCTCTTGTCGTTGTCGATCAGATGGCGCGGTACTGCGCGATCTGTGTTGTCCATGCGCGCGTGGGCGCGGGACAGGTCAGCTGGCGATCAGATGGAGATTGTCGTCGAGCTGCTCGGAGGTGTCGCCCTCGACCAGGAAGTCGCCGTGGTACAGGGCGTCGAAATCAATCTTGATGACATCAGCGTTGGTGTCGTCGATCCACATGACTCTGAGCGTAAGTACGGCGATTAAGAGATTGTTGAGCCAAGTGTCGGAAATTGGTGGCAATTCTTACTCGACGGTAGGGACCTTGGTCACAGTGCAACATGCCGAGCGTGCCTCGCCATGGCAGCGTTCCACGTCAGAGCTATGTACTGACGAGTAGCTGTACCCGCATCGCGGCGCATCGAAACCATTTCGAGACCGGTCTCCAGCTAACTTCTCGGGGCGGTCAGGTGAAGGGGATTTGTCCCGTTGAGCACGACCCATGTCGCGACAGCCGCGGAAATGGCAACAACGAGGAGTGTGACGGATACCACACGCGGCCATGTTGCCCGACCCCACAGCTGATGATCCAGCGAATGGGTGCCCGCGCCGGCCAGCAGCACCGCGGTCCCGGCGAACGCGAGAACGAACGGAACATTGAACGGATCCGACCAGAACGCCGCCCCGGACACGTTCACCAGCCAGGCGTCGATCATGGCGGCGACCACCGCCGTCGCCGCCAGCGGGGTCAGCAGTCCCAGCAACAGGAAGGCGCCGCCGACCGTCTCGGCGATCGACACCATCAGGGCGGCCGCCGTCGGTGAACTCCAGCCGCCGGTCTGCATGTAGTCGATGACGGTCCGCAGATCGAGGAATTTCACCAGTCCGGCCTGCAGTGCGGGCGCACCGACGCCGATGCGCAGCACGAGCAGCCCGAGGTCGCGGGCCGAGGTGTTCAGATCGGGTTGGTAGTCGGTCATGAACCCGACCCTAGGCGCCGTCGTGATAAAGGTGTTGACGTCGGTAAGTTATCGCTGTTAAGTCATAGGCGGCCCGGTCCGGGTCGGCAGATCGAGATCCTGGGGAGGCGGCCGGTGCTGCACCGAATTGCGCTCATGGCCATCGCCGCGCCCAAGCGAATCGTCGCGGTGGCGCTATTGACCATGGTCGGCGCTGCCCTGTTCGGTATCCCTGTCGCCAAGAGCCTGTCGGCCGGTGGCTTCCAGGATCCGACGTCGGAGTCAACCCGCGCCAGTCACGTGCTCAGCGACAAGTTCCATCAGGGTGATATGCAGCTGGTGTTCACCGTCACCGCGCCCGGTGGCGCCCGGTCCACCGAGGCGCGGGCAACCGGCCAGGCGATCGTCGACCACGCCGCGAATTTCCCGAATGTCGCCAACGTGACGTCGCTGTGGACCGCGCCGCCCACCGCCACTTCCGGGCTGATCAGCAAGGACGGCGCCACCGGCCTGGTCATCATAGGGGTCACCGGTGGTGAGAACAATGCCCAGCACCACGCTCAGGACCTCGCCGACGAGGTCATCGATTCGATCCTGCCGGCCCATCCCGGTGCCACCGTGCACGCCGGCGGATCGGCCATGGTGTATTCCCAGATCAACAGCCAGAACCAGCACGACCTGCTGCTGATGGAATCCATCGCGCTGCCGCTGAGCTTTTTGGTGCTGGTGTGGGTGTTCGGCGGCCTGCTGGCCGCCGCGCTGCCGCTGGCGGTCGGCGGGCTGGCCATCGTCGGCACCATGTCGGTGCTGCGGCTCATCACCTTCGGCACCGACGTCTCGATCTTCGCACTCAACCTGAGCACCGCAATGGGGCTGGCGCTGGCCATCGACTACACGCTGCTGATCATCAGCCGCTACCGCGACGAGCTCGCCGACGGCGCGGACCGCGATCAGGCCGTGATCCGGACCATCGCCACGGCCGGGCGCACGGTGCTGTTCTCCGCGGTGACGGTGGCGCTGTCGATGGTCGCGATGGTGTTGTTCCCGATGTACTTCCTGCGGTCGTTCGCTTACGCCGGCGTCGCGACCGTCGCCTTCGCCGCCGTGGCCGCCATCGTGGTGACCCCGGCCGCCATCGTCCTGCTGGGTCCGCGGCTGGACTCTCTCGATGTCCGCCGGCTGTTCCGCCGCATGCTCGGCCGCCCGGAGCCGGCGCCGAAAGCGGTTTCGGACCTGTTCTGGTACCGCTCGACGAAGTTCGTGATGTCGCGGGCCATCCCGATCGGCGTGGCCGGGGTGGCCCTGCTGCTGTTCCTCGGGCTGCCGTTCCTCGGCGTCAAATGGGGTTACCCGGACGAGCGGGTGCTGCCCAAGTCGGCTTCGGCACATCAGGTGGGCGACCAGCTGCGGTCCAACTTCGCCGACAACTCCGAGACCGCCGTCACCGTGGTGATCCCCGATGCCGACGGGCTGACCCCCGCCGATTTCGACCGGTACGCCACCGAGTTGTCGACGACTCCCGACGTGCCCGTCGTGACGGCTCCCACGGGTACCTTCGTCGCGGGCCGCAAGGTCGGTCCGGCCCCGGCGTCGGCCGGAATCGCCGATGGCAGTGCCTATCTGACGATCGGCAGCAACGCCGCGCTGTTCTCCGATGCCTCCGACACCCAGTTGGACAGACTGCGTGCCGTACCCGGGCCCGGTGGCCGCGATGTCGACTTCACCGGCGTGGCGCAGGTGAACCGGGACAGCGTGCAGGCCATCACCTCACGGCTGCCGACGGTGCTCGTGGTGATCGCGGTGATCACCTTTGCGCTGCTGTTCCTGCTCACCGGGAGCGTAGTACTGCCGCTGAAAGCCATTGTGCTCAACGTGCTCTCGCTGACCGCGGCGTTCGGCGCGCTGGTCTGGATCTTCCAGGACGGCCATCTCGGGGCGTTCGGGACGACCCCGACCGGCACATTGGTGGCGAACATGCCGGTGCTGTTGTTCTGCATCGCGTTCGGACTGTCGATGGACTACGAGGTGTTCCTGATCTCGCGGATCCGGGAGTTCTGGTTGCAGAGCGGGCAGACAGCCGCGGACAACGACGAGAGTGTGGCGCTCGGCGTGGCCCGCACCGGCCGGGTCATCACCGCCGCCGCGCTGGTGATGTCGATCTCGTTCGCGGCGCTGATCGCGGCCAAGGTGTCGTTCATGCGGATGTTCGGCACCGGACTCGCGCTGGCCGTCCTCGTCGACGCGACATTGGTCCGAATGGTGATGGTGCCCGCCTTCATGCACGTCCTGGGCCGATGGAACTGGTGGGCACCCAAGCCGTTGACCCGCTTGCACCAGCGGTTCGGCATCAGTGAGTCGGGTAACCAGCCCGACCCGGATTCCACCGCCGTGCCGGCGGCGGATCCGAGGTAGCCGCGATGCCAGGTTCCGCCCAGCGCCGGCAGCGGTCCCCGCGCGGATCAGGTGAGCAGCTGCGCGACGAAATACTCGATGCGGCAACCGAATTGCTGCTGGTGACCGGCGACGCCAAGGCGGTGTCGATCCGCTCGGTGGCGCAGCGGGTGGGCGTCACGCCGCCGTCGATCTACCTGCACTTCGCCGACAAGGAGGCGCTGCTGGACGCGGTGTGCGCGCGGTACTTCGAGAAGCTGCACGTGCAGATGCAGCGCGCGGCCGTGGGCCGCCCGAGCGCCATCGAGATCCTGCGGGCCCAGGGGCATGCCTACATCCGCTTCGCCGTGGCCAACCCCGAGCTGTACCGGATCGCGACCATGGGGGAGGGCCGGCCCGGCAGCGACATCGACACCGTGCTGGCCAGTTCGGCGTTCGGCTACCTGCGCGGGTCGGTCCAGGCGTTGATGGACCAGGGCATCTACGCGCCCGGGGATCCCACGACGATCACGCTCGAACTCTGGTCCGCCGTGCACGGGATCGCGGCGCTGCTGATCTGCAAGCCGCACCTGCCGTTCGGTGACGTCGAGGCGTTCACCGACCGGGTACTGCGCGCGCTGTGCTGCGGGCAGATCGTCATCGGGTGCGTCGGCGTCGACGCCACCCCGCAGGAGACAATCGACTGGCTGTTCGAACCGAGGAGGGTGTCGTCGTGAGTGGTCCGAGGAATTCGGACGGGGTGTCCAATCCGTTCTTCGCGCGGGTCTGGACGTTGATGTCCGCGCACGAGACCGAGGCGTTGACGCGGTTGCGACAGGACAACCTCGACGCCTTGAGCGGCCGGGTGCTCGAGGTCGGCGCCGGAACCGGCACCAACTTCGCCCACTATCCCCCCACCGTTGCCGAGGTGCTGGCCGTCGAGCCGGAGCCGCTGCTGGCCGGGCATGCCCGGACGGCGGCCACCGCGGCGCCCGTGCCAGTGCACGTGACCGAGCAGACGGTCGAATCCCTCACCGACACCGAGCCGTTCGACGCAATCGTCTGCTCGTTGGTGCTGTGCACGGTCGATGATGCCGAACATGTTGCACGGCAGCTCTTCTCGGTGCTCAAACCCGGCGGCGAGCTGCGCTACATGGAGCACGTCGCCAGCGGCGGCTGGCGCGGCGGGGTGCAGCGGGCTGCCGATGCGACGCTCTGGCCGCGGCTGTTCGGCGGCTGCCACACCCACCGCAACACCGAAGCCACGCTGAGCGGAGCCGGTTTCGAGCTGCAGGGTGCGCGCCATCAGTGGACGCTGCCGCGCTGGCTGCCACTGCCGGTTGCCGAGTTCGCGCTCGGCCGGGCGGTCAAGCCGGCCTGAGCGGGCCGCTCTCAGTCCAGCAGTTGCGGCAGCCGCTGCAGCAGCATCGGCAGGGCCGTGCTGGCACTCTCGCGCACCGTCGCGGTCACCGACGACGACAGTGGGGTCGGTTCGGGGTTGACCTCCACCACCACGGTGCCGCGGGCCAACGCCAACTCCGGCAGGCCGGCGGCCGGGTACACGATGGCGGACGTGCCGACCACCACCAGCAGGTCGGCGTCGCGCACCGCGTCGACCGCGGCGTTCCACGGGGCGTCCGGGAGCGGCTCGCCGAACCACACGATGTCGGGCCGGATCAGCCCGCCGCACGCGCACTGCGGGGGCTCGACCTCCAGCGTGGGTTCGGGCATGTCCGGCAACGGCCCGGTGTACGGCAGTCCGCACCGGTCGCACCGGAATTCGAACAGGCTGCCGTGCAGGTGGTGCACCGCGGTGCTGCCCGCGCGCTCGTGCAGGTTGTCGACGTTCTGGGTGATCACCGAGACCTCGTCGATGCCGCCGTGTCGCTCCCAGGCCGCCAGCGCGTGGTGACCGTCGTTCGGGTCGACCCGCTGCACCAGGTGGTGCCGCCACAGGTACCAGCCCCACACCCGTTCGGGATGACTCCGCCAGCCCTCGGTGCTGGACAGCTCGTACGGGTCGAAGCGGGCCCACAGCCCGTTCTTGTCGTCGCGGAAGGTGGGTACGCCGCTCTCCGCGGAGATTCCCGCACCGCTGAGCACCGCAATCCGCACCTCACCAAAATAGCGGGCGTGCTGAATAATCGAATCCATGGACGTGGGGGAGTTCGTCGTGGTGGATCCGGATGCGGCCAGGCCGTTGTTCGACCAGCTGCGCGGCCAGCTCATCGACGCGATCCGGGACGGCCGGCTGCCGGCCGGTGCCCGGTTGCCCACGGTTCGCGAGCTGGCCGCGCAGTTGGGTCTGGCGGTCAACACCGTTGCTCGCGCCTACCGTGAGCTCGAGGCGGCGGGGATCGTCGAAACCCGGGGCCGCTTCGGCACTTTCGTGGCACGTGCCGACCCCGCCGACGGTGCGATGGCGGCGGCGGCCAGCACCTACGTGGCGGCGGCCCGCTCGCTGGGGCTGGACAAGGCCGCGGCGCTGCGTTACGTCGAGGCCGCCTTCGGCTGACGCGGTGCTATCCACGCCAGCGCACCACCTCGAGCGCGACCGCGACCGGGACGGTCGACTCGGCCAGCGGGCGGGGTAGCAGTTCGTCGGCGCGGGCCAGTCGGCGCAGCAGGGTGTTGCGGTGGGTGTAGAGCCGCGCCGCGGCGCGGGAGGCGTTGCACTGCTCGGCGACGAACACCCGGACGGTTTCCTGCAATTCGCGGCCGGCCGATTCGAGGTCACCCAGAGTCTGCCGGACGAAGTCGCCGGCCCGGTCGGGGTCGGCGGTGAGCAGCGCGACGAACTGGATGTCGGTGAACCGCGCGACCGGCTGTGGCGAGCGCAGACGTGCCATCATCTGCTGCGTGGTCAGCGCGTCCAGATGGCTGCGGCGGAACCCGTCGACGCCGTCGGCCGTGGGGCCGATCGCGATGTGGACGTCCCCGGGTGCGCTCAGCCAATCCTGCAGTGCCGCAATGTCGATCCGGCCGGGGCCCGGTATCCACACCCACCGGGTGGCGGCACTGGCGAGCACGCTGAGCGGGCGGGTGCCGGCGGCCCGGCCGAGTTGGGTGACCAGGGTGTCCAGCCGGGCCAGATCGCCGGCGGGATCGTCGCTCCACACCACCGCCGCGGTGTGCTGGCCGGTCAGCGCGTAGCCCAGCCGGGCCTCGGCCCGGCCCAGGGGGATCGGCGCGCCCTCCAGGAGCAGCGCGACGGTTTCGCGCCGTTCGGCGTGGGTGCCGCGGGTCAGCTCGTCGCGTTCGGCCTCGATCTGCGCCGCGATGAAGGCCAGTGTGGCGTCCACGAATTCGCTGATGGATCGCGAGCAGACATCGAGCAGCTCGTGCAGTTCGCCCGGGTCGGAGGTCAGTTCGAAGGCGATGTCCATCAGCCGGCGCCAGGCCGCTCCCTGGCCCACTCGGTAGGCGTCCAGCGCGTATGTGCTCAGACCGCGGCGCACCAGGTCGCGGGCGATGTTCATTGGTTCGGGTCCGGTGTTGGGTGGCACCGGCGCGCCCGGATCGCGCAGGTTGGCCGTGCCCCAGAACAGAAAGTTGGCGTGCGTGCTCGCGTTGATGGCGGCCGCCAGTTCCGGGTCGGCCGCGATCGCCGGGTTGGCGGCCAGCACCACGGCGTCGAGCTCGGCCAACCACTCCGGGCGAGGGTTGACGACGCGTTGGGCGCACTGCCGGATGAGGTCCTGTACCGCGGGTGATGGCCGCTGCCATGGCATGCCGTCAGCATAAGAGTGTGGTGCACTTTGCACCGCCAGATCCGAATTCTGGGTGGTATTGCCCTATTCTCCGCCGCTGGCCGGACGGCACGATTCTTGCATCGAACCGACTACCCCGATGGAGTCAGCAATGGAGCGCACCGCCAATCACGTCGAGAAGCTCGACGTCCTCATCGTCGGAGCCGGTATCTCCGGGCTCGGCGCGGCGTACTACCTGCAACGTGAGCACCCCCAGCGGTCCTACGCGATCCTCGAGGCGCGGGACTCCCTGGGCGGAACCTGGGATCTGTTCCGCTACCCGGGGATCCGGTCGGACTCCGATCTGCACACCTTCGGCTATGAGTTCAAGCCCTGGCGCGACGAGGATGCGATCGCCTCCGGCGACAAGATCATGGCCTACCTGCACGAGACCGCGGCCGAGAACCATATCGACGGCAAGATCCGATACCGGCACAAGGTGCTCGGTGCGGCCTGGTCCAGTGCCGAGGCGCGCTGGACCGTCGACGTCGAGAACCTCGAGACCCAGGAACTGATCCAGTTCAGTGCCAACTGGATCTTCATGGCGGGCGGCTACTACCGCTACGACCAGGGCTACACCCCCGATTTCCCGGGCAGTGAGCGATTCTCGGGCCAGATCATCCATCCGCAGCACTGGCCGGAGGATCTGGACTACACCGGCAAGAAGGTCGTCGTGATCGGCAGCGGCGCCACCGCGATCACGCTGATCCCCGCGATGGCCGACAAGGCCGGCCACGTGACCATGCTGCAGCGGTCCCCGACCTATGTGATGCCGTTGCCGGCCAAGGACGCGTTCGCCAACACCGCCCAGAGGGTGCTCGGCGCGAAGCGGGGCTATGCGCTGTCCCGGCGCAAGAACATCCTGCGGCAGCGGGCCGTGTACGAGTTCTGTCAGCGCTTCCCGCGGGCGGCCCGCAAGGTGATCCGCCACCTGAACGCCACCCGGCTGCCCGACGGCTATCCCGTCGACGAACACTTCAACCCGAGCTATGGCCCGTGGGATCAGCGGCTGTGCGTCGTGCCCGACGGGGACATGTTCGACGTGATCAGCCGCGGTAAGGCCGACGTGGTGACCGACCGCATCAAGACGTTCACCGAGACCGGGATCGAGCTGGAGTCCGGCCGGCATCTGGATGCCGACATCATCGTCACCGCAACGGGTTTGAACATCCAGCTGTTCGGCGGGGTGTCGGTGAGCATCGACGGCGAACCGGTCGACCTGTCAAAGTCGTTCGCCTACAAGGGCATGATGCTCTCCGGCGTGCCGAACCTGGCGTTCGTCTTCGGCTACACCAACTCGTCGTGGACGCTGAAGGTCGGCCTGATCTGCGAGCACTTCTGCCGGCTGCTGACCCACATGGACACGCACGGATACGACACCGCCGTGCCGTTCGTCAGTGACCCGGGGATGCCGTCGCGGCCGATGGTCGATTTCGCGGCCGGCTACGTCCAGCGTGCCGCCAACGTGATGCCACGCCAGTCCGACGGCCTGACGTGGGGCATGTCGATGAACTACTTCACCGACGTGAAGGCGCTGCGGGAGAGCCCGGTGGCCAATCCGAACCTGCGGTTCGGTGCCGCGCGGCGGTCTGCCGGGGCAACCGATCCGGTGGCACTGGACGCCTGACCATCCGGCCTCGGTGTGGTTGCGGCTCAGCCGAATTCGAGCAGCAGCTGCACCGGGGCAACGTCGGCAAAGCGCGGGATCCGGTTCACCGCGCTGGCCAACGCGCCCAGCACCATGCCACGCGGACGGGCCATCGGTACGTGATGCACCGCCGTCACGCCCGGGATGGTGTTGACCAGGTTGTCGGCGTCGGCGCGGCTCAGGCTGAACGGCATGGGCGGGACACGGTAGCGGCGTGATGCTCGATGACCGCGACCAGTCAGCTTCGCGGCCCACGCCGGCGGTAGGTCGAACATCATCTGCCCGCCCGGAAAACGCTTGGCGCACTCCGCGATCAGGTCCAACGACTCGGCGGGTTGCAAGTACATCAACAGGCCCTCGGCGGTGATGTAGACGCCCTTGCTGTTGTCCACGTGATCCATCCAGCTGTGGTCCAGTGCGGACTGGCCCAGCATCTGGATGCTGTCGGAGGCGGGCAACAGCTCCCTGCGCAGCTCGATCATCTGCGGCAGATCGACACTGAGCCAACGGAACCGGTGATCCGGCAGGCGGGCCGAGAGCCGCCAGAAGGTGGTCTGCAGGCCTTCGGCCAACGCGACCACCGTGGCCGCCGGATGCGTGGCCAGGTACGCCACCGTACGATCATCGAACGCCTTGGCGCGCAGCGCCATATCCTGGCGCTGGGTGTAACCGAACTTCGCGAAGTCGAAGTCGATGGCGTCGACCAGCGACACCGCTACCGGGTCGTCCAGGATCCGGTCGGGCCGGCGAGCCTCGCTGGCCCGGACCTTCAGCGTCCTCAACGCCGTCTCGGGCACCCCGTCCAGATCGACCTTGTGCTTGCCGTCCGGCGGTCCGAACTCCAGTACCGTCACCGCAGGCCGGCGATTGCGCAGCGGCGCAACGGCATTGAACGGTGGGGATGCCACCAACCGGAAGATGCCGCGGCCGGCCGCGTACGGCACGTCATGTGCGGCCCGCACCCCGGGGATCTGGCCGGCCAGCGCCACCGCCTGATCTACCGTCAGGCCGAACGGCATGGGCGGCGCCTGATAGCGGTTGCTCAGTCTCAGGCCCTTCAGCGTCCTGCGGCTGAACCAGGGCGGGATGCTGTCGAACACCAGCTGCCCGCCGGGGAACCGCGCGGCCAGGTCGGCGATCAGCGACCGGACGTCCGCCGGGTCCAGGTACATGAACAGCCCCTCGGCCGTGATGATCACGCCGTTCGAGGCGTCGACCCGATCCATCCAGCTGCGGTCCAGGACGGACTGCGCGATCTCGACGATCCGGCGGTCGCGGGGGAGCAGTTGCTCGCGCAACTCGATCACCGCGGGCAGGTCCACCGAGTACCAGGTCGCCTGGTCCAGCACGCCTGCGGCATCGAGGCGCCAGAAGCTGGTCTGCATACCCTCGGCCAGCGCCACCACGGCGGCCTTCGGGTGCGCCCGCAGGTAGTCGATGGTCACCGCGTCGAACGACCGGGCCCGCAGTGCGTGCGACTGGTTCGGCCTGCCGAACTTCAGATAGTCGTAGTCCACGGCGTCGAAGAGTCGGATCGCCTCCGGATCCTCGATCGCGCCGCCGGGCCGCTTGGCCTCGGTGGCCCGGAAATGCAGGGTCCACAGGGCCGTGGCCGATACGCCGTCCAGGGTGTTGCCGTCGATGACCGTCACCGGACCCAGGGTAGCGACGCCGCCGAGTGTGGGCCTTTCGCACGCAGATCGCCAGCACGGCAGCCATGGCCCCCACACTCGGAAGGGCTCGGAACCAGACCGAGAGCTGAGTAGTCTCATGAGATGACCCGCCAGGTTTTCGACGACAAGCTATTGGCCGTCATCAAGGACAATTCGCTGGGGGTGCTGGCGACGATCAAGCGCGACGGCCGGCCGCAGCTGTCGAACGTGTCGTACTTCTTCGATCCGCGGGCCGTGGCGATCCAGGTGTCCATCACCGAGCCCCGGGCCAAGACCCGCAATCTGCGCCGGGATCACCGGGCGTCCATCCTGGTCAGCTCGGACGACGGCTGGTCCTACGCGGTCGCCGAGGGCAACGCCATCCTGACCCCGCCGGCGGCGAACCCGCACGACGACACCGTCGAGGCGCTGATCGCCGTGTACCGCAACATCGCCGGCGAGCATCCCGACTGGGACGACTACCGGCAGGCGATGGTCACCGACCGGCGGGTGGTGCTGACCCTGCCCGTCGCGCATCTGTACGGCATGCCCCCCGGCAAGCGCTGAGCCTCATTCTCCGCGAGTGTGCGTGTCGGTTCGCCGACACGCCGTTGATCCCGGACTTCTGCGCACCCTCGCGGTTGATGTGGGGGCGATAGGCTGCGGTCATGGCCAAGGACGACAAGCCAGAGAACGACAACAAGAAGAAGTTCCGCGAGGCGCTCGAACGCAAGAACGCCAAGGCCGCCGGTGGCGCGTCGCACGCCGACGGCGGCACCAAGCAATCCAAGGCACACGGCCCGGTCGAGGGCCGGCGGGAGTTTCGCCGCAAGAGCGGCTGAGTCGGCCAAATCGGCAGGACGCCAACGTGTTCACCGATTTCGATCTGGCGCTGCCGTCCGGCCGGGTCCGGGCCCGCCGCTGGGGCCTGGCCACCGCGCCCCTGTTGTTGTGTGTGCCGGGGCTGTCGGCCAACGTCACCGCATTCAACGGACTGGCCGATCACCTCGCCGGGGCCGACCGTCAACTGGTGGCGTTCGACCTGCGCGGGTGCGGGCACAGTGCCATGACCCCACCGGGGACCTACGGCATGGCCGGTCACGCCGATGACGTCGTCGCGGTCGCCGATGCACTGGGCGCAACCGAATTCGACGCCGCGGGCTGGTCGATGGGCGCGCTCATCCTGATGGACGTCGCACGGCGGCACCCCGGACGGCTGCGCAGTGTGAGCCTGATCGAGCACGCCGGCCTGGCACAGTCCCGGGCCCTGGCGGCGGTACGGGACTGGCTGAACCGACTCGACCTGGCCGTCGATACGCCGGGGGAGTACCTACGCAGGGTCGGTGACACCGGGCTGCCGGACGAGTTCTACGAATACGAACTCGGCCGTGGTGCCGACGGTCGCTCCCGGCCGCTGACCTCCCACGCGGCGGCCCTCGAGGACCTGGACCAGCCGTGGCCGCGTGACTGGAGCGCGCACTGGCGGGCCCTGACCATGCCGACGGTGCTGGTGCGGGCTCTGCGGCCGATCAACGACGGGCTGATCGTTCCGGACCGGGCGGTTGCCGCACTACGGGAGGTCAACCCGTCGATCACGGTGGTGGATGCACCGGACAGCGATCACTTCTCGGTCCTGGCGGACCCGCTGACCATCGCGGCGGTCAGCGCGCGGCTCGGCGCTCCTCGAACAGCACCGCCACGAAGCACAGGGCCGCGAGCACCGCGACGATGATCGCGAACGTGATCCCGGAGGTCTGCAGTCCCCAGTGCTGAGCGGCCAGACCTTCGCCGATCACGGGCAGCGAGATCGCGACGTAGGCGACGACGAAATACGTCGAGCTGACCTCGGCCCGGCGGTCGGGCGGGGTCCGGTCGGCCACCGCGGCCAACCCCCGGCCGAAGCTCATCCCCTGCCCGACCCCGGCCACCATGGCCCCGGCGATCAGCAGCGGCAGTGACGAGAAGTGCAGGGCCGCAGCCAGAATCACCATTCCGACCACCAGGATGGCGCAGCCGACCGCGACGGCCCGGGTCGGCTCCGCGCGGCGGACCACGACCTGGGTCACGGCGGACGCGGCGAACACCGAGGCGACGATGGCTCCGGCGGCCGCATGGTTGCCGATCCCGATCACCCGAGCGATGAACGACGGGGCCACCGCGGTGAACAGGCCCATCACCGCGAACCCCGCGAACGCGGCGGTGGCGGCGACGACGAACACCGACCGGGTCTCCGCCGGCACCGACAGGCGCTGGAAGCCGATGCGGCCCTGGGGTTGTGCCGTCTCACCTGCCAGCCAGATGGCCACCACGGCGACCAGGACCAGCACGATGTGCACCGCGAACGCCAGCTGCAGGGGCATCGGCGCGTACTGCACCAGCAGGCCGGCCAGCAGCGGGCCCAGCCCGAGCCCGCCCATATTGGCCACCGTCGCCACAGCGGGCGCCCGATTGCGCCAGGGCGGCGGTGCCGATTCGATGATTGCGGCCGTCGCGGTGCCGGTGAAGATGCCGGCCGACAGTCCCGACATCAGGCGGCCGACGAGTAGTTCGGGCACCGAGTGCGCGATCAGGAACACCACCGCACTGGCGATCGCTGCCGCCGCACCGGCCAACAGCATCGGCCGGCGGCCCACGGCGTCGCTCCAGCGGCCAAACGCCAGCAGGGCGAAGAGCACCCCGACGGCGTAGGTGGCGAAGATGACGGTGGTGGTCAGTACCGCGAAGTGCATCCGGTCGGCGTAGAGCGAGTACATCGGCGTCGGCAGCGTGGTGCCGAGCATGATCGCGGTGAACGCGTAGGCGAGCAGGGCCATCCGGTGGCGGGTCACGGTGCCCTCAACGCTACCCAGCGTCATTTCTTTCCGCGAGCAGACGCGAAGGCCCCCTTTTCGTGTCGAAAGAAGGGGCCAATGCGTCTGCTCGCGGGATATTGGTCAGTGCGCGATCGCCTTTTCGGCACCGACACCGGTCAGCGAGCGCACCTCCATCTCGGCGTTGCGGGCCGGGTCGCCGCGGTCCGGCGAGCTGAGCGTGCCCACGATGCCGAGCAGGAACGCCAGCGGGATCGACACGATGCCCGGGTTGGCCAACGGGAAGTACGCGAAGTCCATGCTCGGGATCATCGCCGTCTTGGCGCCCGACACCGCCGGCGAGAACACGATGAGCGCGATCGTCGAGATCAGTCCGCCGTACATGCTCCACAGGGCGCCGCGGGTGTTGAACCGCTTCCAGTACAGCGAATAGATGATGGTCGGCAGGTTGGCCGCGGCCGCGACCGCGAACGCCAGCGCCACCAGGAAGGCGATGTTCTGCCCGTTGGCCAGGATGCCCAGGCCGATCCCGAGAATGCCCAGCACCACCGCGGTGATCCGGGAGACCTTGACCTGCTCGGCCTCGCTGACCGCCCGCTTGCCGTGGTGCACCACCGAGGCGTAGACGTCGTGGGCGAACGACGCCGACGCGGTGATGGTCAGGCCGGCCACCACCGCCAGGATGGTCGCGAACGCCACCGCCGAGATGATGCCCAGCAGGACGACGCCGCCGAGTTCGAAGGCCAGCAGCGGGGCTGCGGAGTTCTGCCCGCCCGCGGCCGCCAGGATGCGGTCCGGACCGACGATTGCCGCCGCACCGTAGCCGAGCACCAGGGTGAACAGGTAGAAGGCGCCGATCAGGCCGATCGCCCAAACCACCGACCGCCGCGCCTCTTTCGCGGTGGGCACGGTGTAGAAGCGCATCAGCACATGCGGCAGACCCGCGGTCCCCAGGACCAGTGCCAGGGCCAGCGAGATGAAGTTGATCTTCGACGTCAGCGACCCGCCGTACTGCGCGCCCGGCGCCAGCACGTCGCGCTTGGCGACGGCCGCGTTCGACGAACCGGAGATGGCCGACTGCGCCGAGCCCAGGATGTCGGAGAAGTTGAGCCCGAATTTGGCGAGCACCATCACGGTCATCAGGGCGGCCCCGGTGATCAGCAGGACGGCCTTGATGATCTGCACCCAGGTGGTGCCCTTCATGCCGCCGACCAGCACGTAGACGATCATCAGGATGCCGACCACGGCGATCACGATCGACTGGCCGCTGCGGCTCTTGACGTCGAGCAACAGCGCCACCAGGCCGCCCGCGCCGGCCATCTGCGCCAGCAGGTAGAACAGGGACACCGTCATGGTGGAGATGGCCGCGGCCAGCCGGACGGGCTTCTGCTTCAGGCGGAAGCTCAGGACGTCGGCCATGGTGAATTTGCCTGTGTTGCGCAGCAATTCGGCCACCAGCAGCAGGGCCACCAGCCAGGCCACCAGGAAGCCGATGGAGTACAGGAAGCCGTCGTAGCCATAGACGGCGATGGCCCCGGCGATGCCGAGGAAGCTCGCGGCCGACAGGTAGTCGCCGGCGATGGCGATGCCGTTCTGCGGGCCGGAGAACGCCCGGCCGCCGGTGAAGAACTCGTCGGCCGTGGCGTTGCGCTTGCTGGCGCGAATCACCACGAAGAGAGTGACCAGGACGAACACGCCGAAGATCGCCATGTTGGCGACGGGGTTGCCGATGGTCTCGGCGGCCGAATAGGTGATCACCGCACGTCCCCTTCGAGCTGCGCACGGATGGCGGCCGCCCGCGGGTCCAGCTCGCGATTGGCGAACCGGACGTACAGGCCGGTGATCACGAAGGTGCTCAGGAACTGGCCCAGCCCGATCAGCAGGCCGACGTTGACGTTGCCGAACACCTTGGCGGCCATGAAGTCATGGGCGAAGGCGCCCAGCAATACGTACAGCCCGTACCACAGCAGGAAGAAGGCGGTCATCGGAAAGACGAAGCGGCGCAATCTGGTTCGGAGTT
The DNA here is from genome assembly GCF_046330795.1 of Mycobacterium sp. Lineage (GTDB taxonomy): Bacteria > Actinomycetota > Actinomycetes > Mycobacteriales > Mycobacteriaceae > Mycobacterium. The sequence goes on from NZ_JAXLSA010000002.1 coordinate 407,210, forward strand.
CCTGGAATTCCGGACTGGCCTGGGTGGCGAGAAACTGCGCACCGGTGGGGGCCGGCGGACTGTCGGTAGTGGACACCGCGGATGCTCCTGACCTCGGGATGTGTTGGTGGACGTGCCCACACCCTATTGAGACTCAGCTCACATCCGGAACATTTCCGGCCGCTGCGGCGGCGAAATGGGGAGCCCGTGCGCCGAACGGTCGATGTGCTCCCGTGAACGGTCACGTCTCGGTGGGGACTCGCTCCACGCCCATGCCCAACCGTTCCGGGACGTGCATCCGCGCGAAGACGCGCGGGAGGTCGGCGCCCGACGAACCGCGGGTGAATCGGCTGACCGTCACCATCACGAGGAAGGTCACCGAAACGCTGATGGCCGCGGGATAGCCGACCAGGCTGGCGGCCCAGCCGCCGGAGGCGTCGTCGTCGATCGCGTCGGTGACCGCCAGTGCCGCGGCGGTTCCGGAGAGTGCGGCCCCCACGATCAGTCCGCTGATCGCGCCCGCCGCAGTCAGGCCGCGCCACCAGATCCCGAGTACCAGCAGTGGACAGAGCGTCGATGCGGCCACCGCGAACACCAGTCCGACGTTGCGGGACAACTCGAGCGACGACGCCGCCAGCGCCAGCGGGATCGGGATGACGCCGCCGACGATCGCGGCCAGCCGGAAGTCGCGTACCCGTCCACGCAGCACGTCGGTCGACAACGCGCCGGCGATGCTCACCAGCAGGCCCGACGACGTCGCCAGGAAGGCGGCGATGGCCCCGGCGGCCACCAGCGCGGCCAGCCCGGCGCCGACCGGGCCGCCGATCGCCGCGCCGGGCAGCAGCAGGACGGCGGCGTCGGCCGCCCCGGTGACGAGCAGCTGCGGTACGTAGAGTCGCGCGAAGACGCCCAGCAGTGTCGGGAACATGTAGAACATCGACAGCAGCGCAATGACCGCCAGCGCGGTGCGCCGGGCCGCCCGGCCGTCGGGATTGGTGTAGAACCTGCCCAGCACGTGGGGCAGGCCCATGGTGCCCAGGAAGGTTGCGATGATCAGCGAAAGCACTTCGTACAGAGGATGATTGCCGCCGAGTCCGTCGCCCGAGGACAGCCACTGGTCCCCAGTGGAGGGGGCGCCGGCGACCACCGGGGTGCTGGCGCCGGCGGCCAGCGTCATCGTGGCGCCGCGGTGCAGTTGGTAGCGGCCGGGTCCGGGCAACGCGTGCCCGTCGACGGTGATGCCTTCTGCCCGGGTGACCTGGACCAGCACATCGGCCTCGATCGCGACGGTGGTGTCCTGGGTGATCGCCGGGGGCAGCGGCCCGCCGATGGCCGGGCGTTCACCGGCGAACAGCACCGCCAGGGCCAGCGCCGGCATCGCGATCGCGGTGAGTTTGAGCCAGTACTGGAATGCCTGGACGAACGTGATGGAGCGCATGCCGCCACCGACCACGTTGACGATCACGACAGTGGCGACCACCAGCGGACCGACCCAGACCGGTACTCCCAGAAGAATTTTCAGGGTCAGGCCGGCGCCCTGGTACTGCGGCACCAGGTACAGCACGCAGATGACGACGACCACCAGCATGGCGACGGTGCGCGCCCGCGCCGACCCGAGCCGGAACTCGGCGAAGTCCGGCACGGTGTAGGCGCCGGAGCGACGCAGCGGCGCGGCGACGAAGAGCAGTAGGCCCAGATACCCGGCCGTGAAGCCCACCGGATACCAGAGCGCGTCGGCGCCGTACTTGGCCACCAGTCCGGCGACGCCCAGAAACGAAGCGGCCGACAGATATTCACCGGAGATGGCCGCGGCGTTCCAGCGGGGGCCGACGGTGCGGGAGGCCACCAGGAAGTCGGAGGTGGTCCGGGACAACCGGCCGCCGTAGGCACCCACGAGAACGGTGGCCACGGCGGCCAGCAGGATGGCGGCAGCGGTGGTGGCCGCATGGTGCGTCATGTCTGGGTCCCGTCGTCGGCCCGTTCGATACCTTCGTCGACGATTCCCATGAAATCGCGCTCGCCCTGTTCGGCCAGGCGCACATAGATCCGGCCGACGAGATAGAACAGCGGGTAGAGTGCGACACCGAGGATCAGCCAGTTGACCCGGATGCCGAGCACCGTCAGTGCCGCGATCACGGGAAATGCCTTGCCCAGCAATGGTATTGCGAGCACAATAGCGCCGACGACGGTCGCCAGTCGCAGCGCCAGGCCCAGTTGGGCGCGGACCAGGCCCCGCACCAGTGCATCGCCGACCGCGGTCTGCTCCTGGACCTCGACGCGGGTGCGGACCATCCGGGCCCCGCGCCGGTGCGCAAGGATCACCCGTTGGCGGGGCGGCGGACTACTGGTCATCGCGGTAGCTGCGCATCGGGTCGCGGACCAGGCGGTCGCGCAGTTCCCGGGTCTGGCGCCGGCTCACCGGCAGTTCGATTGCCGGGGATGCGCCGTTCTCGTGCACCCGAACCACGATGCCGGCGTCGGTGTTGCGCAGCCCGGTGACCATTCCCAGGGCCACCAGATAGGACCGGTGGATGCGCTGGAAGCCGTGGCTCCGCCACCGGGTCTCCAAGGTGGACAGTGGAATTCGCACGAGGTGCGAACCGGACGACGAATGCAGCCGGGCGTAGTCCCCGTCGGCCTCCACCCAGCCGATGGTGTCGCGGCGCACCAGTTGGGTGACGCCGGCCAGCTCGACGGGGATCACCTCTTCTCCGGCGTCGGCATCGCCGGCTTGGGCGGCCGCTTCGGGCCGGCCCGCCGCCACCCGGCGGACCGCCTCGTCGAGCCGGTCCCGGCGCAGCGGTTTGAGCAGGTAGTCGACCGCGCCGACGTCGAAGGCCGCCACCGCCTTGTCGTCGTGCGCGGTCACGAACACCACGGCCGGCGGGCGGGCGAAGTTGCCCAGCACCGAGGCCAGTTCGAGCCCCGAGAGCCCGGGCATGTTGATGTCGAGGAAGATCGCGTCGATCCGGCGTTCGGAGAGTTCGCGCAGCGCGGCGGCGGCGTCGTTGACCCCGACGACCGTGCCGATCCCGGGGTTCGCGGTGAGCAGGTACATCAACTCGTCGAGCGCGGGGGCCTCGTCGTCGACGGCGAGTACGTCGAGCAATCCGTTGTCAGACATGGACACCCGGCCGGAATTTCGGCACTCGCATCACAACCTTCGTCCCTGCGCCGGGGGCGGTTTCGACGATCAAACCGTAGTCGTTGCCGAAGGCCGCCCGCAGCCGATGGTCGACATTGGTCAGACCGACGTGGGCCCTATCGTCGGAGCCGTCGGTGTCCAGGGCATCCGCGTGCGCCGAGCGCAGCACCTCGGGATCCATCCCGACGCCGTCGTCCTCGACGCTGATCACGCAGTCCGCGCCCTCGTCGCGCGCGATCAGGGTGATGCTGCCGCTGCGCCGGCCGGCCAGCCCGTGCCGAACGGCGTTCTCCACCAACGGTTGCAGCGCCAGGAACGGCACCACGACGCCCAGCACCTCGGGGGCCACCTGGAGTTTGACGTCGAGCGCGGGGCCGAACCGGGCGCGTTCGAGGGTGACGTACCGGTCGATGTTCTTGAGCTCGTCGGCCAGCAGCGTGTACTGGCCCGCGGCGCGGAACGAGTACCGGGTGAAGTCGGCGAAATCGAGGATCAGGTCACGGGCCCGGTCGGGGTCGGTCCGCACGAACGAGGCGATGGTGTTGAGCGCGTTGTAGACGAAGTGGGGGCTGATCTGGGCGCGCAGGGCCAGCACCTCGGCGCGGTCCAGCCGGGCGCGGGAGGCGCCGAGTTCGGCGAGTTCGAGTTGGCCGGTGGCGTAGCGGGCCACCTCACCGATGGCGCCGAGCAGTCCGGGGCCGGGCCGGGTCGGGCTGGCCACCACCAGCACGCCGAGCGCGTCGCTGTCGTCGGGCAGCAGCGGCTGGGCGATCAGGGCCGGGGCGGTGCCGGTGAGCACCCGCCGGCCGCCGGTGGCCGCGGTCTGCGCGGCACGCCCGGCGTCGGCCAGCGTGGCCGGGGCGGTGGTCCAGATCGAGCCGTCGTGTGCCAGCAGGGTCGCGTCGGTGTCGTACAGCGCGACGCCGGCCGCGCCCGTCAGCTCACGCAGATGCGGCACCGCGGCGGCAGCCGATTCGGCGTCGAGGCCCTTGCGCAGAGCGCGCGCGGCGGTGGCCGCGGTGTGCAGCGTGGCGTGCACCGCGCGCTCGGCGGGCGTGGCGACGACGCGGCGGGTCCGGATGACGAGGACCGCCGCGATCAACGCGGCCACGGCCAGCACCGCCACCAGCACGACGCCGAACTCCGCGGACATGTCGCTGAGGTTAGTACCGCCGAAACGTACGTCCGGGCGCAAAACTGCGAGTCGTGGCCGCCATTACGTCGGTTTCGGCGCGCCTACACTGAGGCGCATGCCGAAGTTGCAGCTCGTCCAGGATCCCGAAGCCGACGCCCTGCTGGCGTCCAGCCCGCTGGCGCTGCTCATGGGCATGCTGCTCGATCAGCAGATCCCCATGGAGGTCGCCTTCGCCGGTCCCAAGAAGCTGGCGGATCGCCTGGGGACACTGGATGCGGAGACCATCGCCGATTACGACACCGAGAAGTTCGCCGCCTTGTGCGCGGAAACCCCTGCGGTGCACCGCTTTCCGGGTTCGATGGCAAAACGCCTCCAGGACCTGGCCCGCGTCCTGGTCGACGACTACCACGGCGACGCGGCGGCCATCTGGCAACAGGGCAACCCGGACGGCCGGGAGATCCTGATCCGGCTGAAGCGGCTGCCGGGGTTCGGTGAGCAGAAGGCCCGGATCTTCCTGGCGCTGTTGGGCAAGCAGTACGGCCTGAAGGCACCCGGCTGGCGCGAGGCCGCCGGTGACTATGGCAAGGCCGGCACGCATATGTCGGTCGCCGATGTGCGCGACAAGGCATCGCTCGACGAGGTCCGCAGTTACAAGAAACAGATGAAAGCGGCCGCGAAGGCCGCCAAGGGCTGACCCGCTCGAGGGCGGGATAACCAAAGAGCCACCCGGTCATCGAGACCCGGGTGGCTCTGTCGTCGGTGCGTGGTTACGGAACCACCGTGGACCCGATGGTCGGCATGAACTGGCACTGCTTGTCCACGGTGGTGACCTGGCCGAAGATCGTCGACATCACGCTGCCCGAACCCGTGTCGACGATCGCGGTCAGCGTCGTCGGACCCGCGGCGTTGATATCGGCCTGCGGCTTCAGCGTCGACGTGCCCGACTTGCCGGTGCTCAGGTTGACCCAGGTGACGTTCAGCGGGAGCTTCTGCTCGGCCGCCGGCGCCGACGTGCCGACGGCGGTGAACACGTAGGCGGTCTGCCCGGCCGCCGGTCCCGGGGCCGGGATCTTGGCCGGTCCGGCGACCGAGATCGCCGTGGCGATGGACGCGCCGCCGTCGGGCAGGCAGCCGTTGCCGATCGACGGGTACATGAAGTCCTGCGTGATCGGCGCGTCGGGAATGGGTCCCGGTGCGGGTACCGCCGCCGGCGCGGCAACGGGCACCTCGGGTGCCGGCGCCGGGGCGGGAACGGCCTCGGGAGCGGGCGCCGGGACAGAGGCGGCCTGAGGTGCGACCGGCGCGGCGCCCTCGGGGGCAGGTGCCGGTGCTGCCAGGGGAGCGGCGTCGGGGGCCGGGCCGACGGCATGGGCCGGGTCGACACCGGGCGCCAGATGGGCCTCGGCGCCCGGGACCACGCCGTCGGGCACCACGTGGGCCACCGGATCGGCGACGAACTGACTGACCGCAGACGCCAGATTGCGTGAATCCGCCGGTGCCGCAGCGTTTCCGGCGAACGCCTGCGCAGCGGCCATCAACATCGAGGCGGCATTCGACGGATCCGAGGCGGCCTGCTGGATCGCCGGGCTCAGACTCTGGATTGCCGACAGCCCCGGTGCCTGCAGGGCGTCGATCGGCATGGGCAGCGGTGCCGCGGGATCAGCTCCCGCGACACCGCCGGCCAAGACGGCCAGCGAAGAGAATGCCGAGCCGATCGCGACGGTGGTGGTCACCAGCAGGGACCGGATGCGTGTCATCGGTTCGTCCAATCAGTCGTCGTGGAGGGATCAGGGCAGCGCGGAGGTCGGGAAGAGCGCCCCGAGGCCACCGATGGGAGACGTGGCCGCCGCGGCGGGCGCGAGTGCCGTCTGCGGCACGGCCGGTGCCCCGGACATCGCCGCGGCGACATCACCGGGGATGTTGAGGAACTGGCTCAACTGCGACGCGCCGGGAACGGCGGGCGCGGCGACCTGCTGGGCCGGCAGGAAGGTGTTCCCGGTGGGCGCGATGCCCGCGGACGCGGCGGGCAGGGCCGGCATGCCGGCGGGCAGGGCCGGGGAGGTGATGCCCGGAATGCCGTTGAGGGTGGCGGTGGCCAGCGGCGACGTCGCGGCCGGGACTGCGGCGGTCTGGGCGGCCGGCGCACCGGTGAGAACCGACGACGCGGCCTGCAGCACCTGCGGCAGCTTGCCCGGGTCCATCAGGCCCTGGATCATGCTGAGGCCGGGTACGGCAGGCATCGGCACGGGCAGCGGGGCCGGGTCGGCCTTGGCAATCCCGCCCGTCAGCAGAGCTGCTGATGAGCCCACCAGAATGGCGGAGCCGGTTAACACTGTCTTGATTCGCGACATGACGTTCCAATCACTTGATGGGCGGTATGCACCCGAAGTTAGTTTGTTACTGGTGGGACTCAAGTGACACGTGTGGCATTTATAGAAGCGTTACTGACCCGAGTGGAGACGGTGATCCAACCGCCCCTCGATCTGTGCCGCGGCGGCTGCGACCAAAAGCCGAGTGGCATTCGCCGTGGCTGCTGAACAGATCGGGGTGGAGCTACAGTCGGTCGATGAGCAAGCTGGCGCCGGCCGTGCTGGTCGTCAGCGTCGTCGCGCGACTGGCCTGGACCTATCTGGTGCCCAACGGCGCGAACTTCGTCGACCTGCACGTCTACCTCGGCGGCGCCGATGCGCTCAACCGGCCCGGCACGCTCTACGACTACGTCTACGCCGACCAGACCCCCGACTTTCCGCTGCCCTTCACCTATCCGCCGTTCGCGGCGGTGGCGTTCTATCCACTGACGTTCCTGCCGTTCTGGGTCGTCGCCCTGGGTTGGCAGCTGGGCATCATGGCGGCGCTCTACGGCGTGGTGCGACTCAGTCAGCGGCTGCTGGGCGTGATCGGCGGCATCCGCACCGCGATGCTGTGGACGGCGGTGGCCATCTGGCTCGAGCCGCTGCGCAGCACGTTCGACTACGGCCAGATCAACGTCGTGCTGGTGTTGCTGATTCTGCTTGCGGTGCACACCAATCGGTGGTGGCTCTCCGGGTTGCTGGTGGGGCTCGCGGCCGGGGTCAAGCTGACGCCGGCCGTCGCCGGGCTGTACTTCCTGGGGGTGCGGCGCTGGGCGGCGGCGGCCTTCTCCGTCGTCGTGTTCGCCGCGACCGTCGCAGTGTCCTGGCTGGTGGTCAGGGACCAGGCCACCTACTACTTCACCGAACTCCTCGGTGACGCGCGCCGGGTGGGCCCCATCGGGACATCGTTCAATCAGTCGTGGCGGGGCGGGATCTCACGGATCGTCGGGCACGACGCCGGCTACGGCGCACCCGTCCTGGCTGCCCTGGCGGTCACGGCGGTGCTGGCCTGGCTGGCCTGGCGGGCAGTCGCCAGCGATTCCGACCGGCAGGACCGGCTGGGCCTGCTGCTGGTGGTGCAGCTTTTCGGCCTCCTGCTCTCGCCGATCTCCTGGACCCATCACTGGGTGTGGTTGCTGCCCTTGATGATCTGGCTGCTGCACGGCCCCTACCGCTACCTGTTCGAGGCGCGGCTGCTCGGCTGGGGCTGGCTGGTGTTGACGCTCGTCGGGGTGCCGTGGCTGCTCAGCTTCGCCCAGCCGACCATCTGGCAGATCGGCCGGCCCTGGTACCTGGCGTGGACGGGCCTGGTCTACATCGTGGCGACCATGCTCACGCTGGCCTGGGTCGCCGCCGTGCGGCTCAGGTTCCCGGGTGGCCGACGATCCTGTCGATATCTCCTGCCATAGCGACGTCCTTGTCGGTGATGCCGCCCTCGGAATGCGTCACCAGCGCGAAGGTGATTGTCCGCCAACGGATATCGATATCCGCGTGGTGATCGGCGGCCTCGGCGTGCTCGGCGACCCGGCGCACGGCATCGATGCCGTCGAGGAACGTCGGGAACTTCACCGAGCGCCGCAGCGCACCGTCGGCACGCTGCCACCCGTCCAGCGTCGCCGCTGCGGCATCCACCTGCTCATCGCTCAATACGGCCATGCCCGACCGTATACCCTCTCAGCCCATGACGAACCAGATCGTCGTCGCCGGCGCATTGATCGTCGACGGCGCGCTGTTGGTCGCTCAGCGCGGCCACCCGCCGGAACTGGCCGGCCGGTGGGAATTACCCGGCGGCAAGGCCGCACCGGGGGAGAGCGACGCCGACGCGCTGGTCCGTGAACTGCGCGAGGAACTCGGCGTCGACGTGGCCGTCGGCGAACGTCTGGGGGTCGACGTCACCCTGGCCCCCGGGATGGTCCTGCGGGCCTACCGCGTCGCCCTGGTCGCCGGCACCGTCCATCCGCATGACCACCGGGAATTGCGCTGGGTGGGTGCCGACGACCTCGACGGGCTGACCTGGGTGCCCGCCGACACCGCCTGGCTGCCGGATCTGACCGCGGCAATGGCGACCGCCTGATGGGCGTCCTGCGGTTCCTCTGGGCCGGCGTGCTGGCGTTCGATCGGGTCGGGCGCCGGATACCGCAACTCATCCAAATCTGGCTCTGCGAGCTGCTTTTCGTCATGCCGCTGGCGTTCTTCATCGGCAAGGTCATCGATATCCGGGGCGCATTCGGGGTACCCGGCACCGGCGGCCGGATCCCCGGGGTGTTCTGGGGTGCGCTGGTGGTGGCGGGGGTGGCCGGGTTCTTCTTCGTACGCGGACTGCTGCGGCCACGCGTGGTCGAGGGATCCTGGGCCCCGGTGTTCAGGCTCCCGATCGGTGACGTCGACGTCATGGTCGCCAACAACCGTGCCCGGGTCAGCTACGACTACCTCACCAGCCATCCGTCCTACGCGCTCCTGCTCCTGCTCACCGCCCCCATCCCCGCGACGATGGTGTTGGCCACCCGCCACCAGGGCGACAGCACGTTCTACTTCCGGGCCGCCGGCATCGCCGGGCTGGTGATCATCGCGCTGATGGCGGTGGCGCGGGTGCTGGCCTGGTACGTCTTCCGGTTCGGGCGCGCCCACCTGGCGTCGGTGTCACCCCGGGTGGCGTGGGAGATCGCCTGGAAGCCGGTGCTGATGTTGGTGGTCGTGTGTTATGCGATCCCGGGCATCCCGATCGCGGTCATGTTCTTCGACGAACACCGCGCGATCGCGCGGCTGCCGGTGCTGACCGCCGCCGCCCCCAGCGGGTCCTACTTCCGGGTGGTCGGCACGATCGTCGGTGACCCGGTGTACTGGGCACCCGGCGGCACCGGTCGGGGCGGTAATAACTACGCCGGCGCGGGAGTCCTGCTGGACCTGGACGGGGGTGGTCAGGCGGTGCTGCTGGCCGAGTCGATGGCCGTCGCCGATTTCCGCGCCGTGCTCGAGGACGTCCATGATGGCCGGATTCGCACCCAGGGCAAGGTGATTGACGCCATTACCGACGATCAGCGCACCTACTACGGCTTCGACCTCGCCGATTTCGGGGATCCGACGGCACGTGGTCGGGTGCTGATGCTGCTCGGGCAGCCGTAACCCGGGGCTCGGTCGCGGGCCAGAGCATTGGCGTTCCCCGCAGTTCGGTGTGTTTTCGGCCAAAGTACGCCGTCCGGTCCTCCTCGGGTGCTTTGCTGAACAGGTGACCACAACAGCCCCGTCGTCCACCTACGCCGGGCAGGGTCTGAACCTTGCTCTGGCGACCTGGGTTTCGACGATCAACTTCTGGGCCTGGAACCTCATCGGGCCGATGTCAACCACCTATGCCGAGCGATTGTCGCTCAGTAGCACCCAGGCCTCGGTCCTGGTGGCCACCCCGATCCTGGTGGGCTCCTTGGGCCGATTGGTCAGCGGGCCGCTGACCGACCGATTCGGCGGACGGGTGATGCTGATCGCCGTCACCCTCGCGTCGATCGTGCCCGTCCTCGCGGTGGGGATCGCCGGTACCATGGGCTCCTATCCGCTGCTGATCCTGTTCGGCTTCTTCCTGGGAGTGGCCGGCACGATCTTCGCGGTCGGTATCCCGTTCTCCAACAATTGGTACGAGCCGGCCCGGCGCGGCTTCGCGACGGGAGTGTTCGGCGCGGGCATGGTGGGCACCGCCCTGTCGGCCTTCTTCACGCCGCGGTTCGTCCGGTGGTTCGGGCTGATGACGACGCACATCATCATCGCCGTCGCCCTCGCCGCCACGGCCGCGGTCGCGTTGCTGGTGCTGCGCGACTCGCCGGCCTTCCACGCGAACACCGACCCGGTGGTGCCGAAGTTGTTGGCCGCCGCGAAGTTGCGTGTCACCTGGGAGATGTCGTTCCTCTACGCCGTGGTCTTCGGCGGTTTCGTGGCGTTCAGCAATTACCTGCCCACCTACATCAAGACCATCTACGGCTTCTCCGCGGTGGACGCCGGTGCGCGAACCGCCGCATTCGCCCTGGCCGCGGTGATCGCGCGACCGATCGGCGGGATGCTGTCCGATCGGATACCGCCCAAGATCGTGGTACTGACCTCGCTGGCGGGCACCGCCACGATGGCCGCCGTCGCGATTCTGCAACCACCCGCGGACCTCTGGTCGGCGGTCACCTTCACCCTGCTGGCCGTATTCCTCGGCGTTGGCACCGGCGGCGTGTTCGCCTGGGTGGCGCGCCGGGCACCCGCGAAACGGGTCGGCTCGGTCACCGGGATCGTGGCCGCCGCCGGCGGTTTGGGCGGGTACTTCCCCCCGCTGGTGATGGGCGCCACCTACGACTCGGCGGGCCAGGACTACACCGTCGGCCTGTCGCTGCTGGTGGCCACCGCGCTGATCGCGCTGGTGTTCACCGCGGTGCGCCTGCACACGCATGAGCCCGAGCCCAAGGACGTCACCCCGTGACCCCTCGCATCGGCGGTCCGGTCGAGCAGCTGCTCGAACGCAGCGGCCGGTTCTTCACGCCCGGTGAGATTTCCGACGATCTGCGGACCGTCACGCGGCAGGGCGGCCGGGAGGGCGACACCTTCTACCGTGACCGGTGGAGCCACGACAAGGTGGTGCGGTCGACGCACGGGGTCAATTGCACCGGCTCGTGTTCGTGGAAGGTGTACGTCAAGGACGGCATCATCACCTGGGAGACCCAGGAGACCGACTACCCGTCCGTGGGCCCGGACCGTCCGGAGTATGAGCCGCGCGGGTGCCCCCGGGGTGCGGCGTTCTCCTGGTACACCTACTCGCCCACCCGGGTGCGCTATCCCTACGCGCGCGGGGTGCTGGTAGAGATGTACCGGGAAGCCGTTGCGCGCCTGGGTGATCCGGTGGCGGCGTGGGCGGAGATCCAGTCCGACCCGCAGCGCCGGCGCCGCTATCAGCAGGCCCGCGGCAAAGGTGGTCTGGTTCGGGTCAGCTGGGCCGAGGCCACCGAGATGATCGCCGCCGCCCACGTGCACACCATCAAGGAGTACGGCCCCGACCGGGTGGCCGGTTTCTCGCCGATCCCGGCGATGTCGATGGTCTCGCATGCCGCCGGGTCCCGCTTCGTGGAACTGATCGGCGGGGTGATGACGTCGTTCTACGACTGGTACGCCGACCTGCCGGTGGCCTCGCCCCAGGTATTCGGCGATCAGACCGACGTGCCCGAATCCGGCGACTGGTGGGACGCCGCGTACCTGCTGATGTGGGGCTCCAACGTCCCGGTGACCCGGACCCCGGACGCACACTGGATGGCCGAGGTGCGGTATCGCGGCACCAAGGTGGTCACGGTCAGCCCGGACTACGCCGACAACACCAAGTTCGCGGACGAGTGGATGCCGTGCGCTGCGGGCACCGATGCCGCGCTGGCCATGGCGATGGGCCACGTGATCCTGTCCGAATGTTTTGTCGAGAAGCGGGTTCCGTTCTTCGTCGACTACGCCCGCACCTACACCGACCTCCCGTTCCTGGTGAAGCTGGAAGCGCGCGACGGTGCGCTGGTGCCGGCGAAGAACCTGACCGCCGCCGATCTGGGCGGCGTCGCCGCAGAGCAGGAGAACGCCGCCTTCAAACCGGTACTGCTGGACGGCGGCACGGATTCCGTTGTGGTTCCGCATGGTTCGCTCGGGTTCCGCTACGGCGATGACGGGGTGGGCAAGTGGAACCTCGATCTCGGCGACATCACCCCGACGCTCACCGTGGCGCGGGACGGTGCCGAGACCGCGGAGGTGACCCTGCCCCGCTTCGACACCCTGGACGGACACGGCGAGACCATGCGCCGCGGGGTACCGGTCCGCCGGGTCGGCGAGCACCTGGTGTGCACGGTGTTCGATCTGATGCTGGCGCAGTATGGGGTGGCCAGGGCCGGTCTGCCCGGCGACTGGCCCACCGGCTACGACGATCCTTCGACGCCGTACACCCCTGCCTGGCAGGAGGCGATCACCGGGGTCTCGGCCGCCCAGGCCATCCGGATCGCCCGCGAATTCGCCCGCAGCGCAGAGGAATCCGGCGGACGGTCGGTGATCATCATGGGCGCCGGTATCTGTCAGTGGTTCCACGGGGACGCCACCTACCGCGCCGTGCTGGCGCTGCTGCTGCTGACCGGTTCGATGGGGCGCAACGGCGGGGGCTGGGCCCACTACGTCGGGCAGGAGAAGTGCCGGCCGGTGACCGGGTGGGCGACCATGGCGATGGCGACGGACTGGTCACGCCCGCCGCGCCAGATGGCCGGCACGTCGTACTGGTACGCCCATACCGATCAGTGGCGTTACGACGGCTACCGGGCCGATGCGCTGGCGAGTCCGGTGGGCCGGGGCCGGTTCCGCGATCGGCACACCATGGATGTGCTGGCCTCCGCCACGGCGATGGGGTGGAGTCCGTTCTTCCCGCAGTTCGATCGCTCCAGCCTGGATCTGGCCGACGAGGCGCGAGCTCAGGGGCGCGAGATCCCCGAGTATGTGGCCGAGCAACTGGGCTCGGGTGCGCTGAAGCTCGCCGTCACCGACCCGGACAACCCGCGCAACTGGCCCCGCGTGCTCAACATCTGGCGGGCCAACCTGCTGGGCTCGTCCAGCAAGGGCAATGAATACTTCCTGCGGCATCTGCTGGGCACCAGCTCCAATCTGCAGGCAACGCCCACCCCGGAAGCGTTGCGGCCCAACGACATCATTTGGTCCGACGACATCCCGGAGGGCAAGCTCGACCTGCTGATGTCGGTGGATTTCCGGATGACCTCGACCACCCTGCTGTCCGACGTGGTGCTGCCCGCGGCCACCTGGTACGAGAAGGCGGACCTGTCGAGCACCGACATGCATCCGTACATCCACGCGTTCAGCCCCGCCATCGACCCGCCGTGGGAGACCCGGTCGGACTTCGATGCCTTCGGCGCCATCGCGGTGGCGTTCAGTCGGCTCGCCGGCCGGCACCTGGGCACGCGCACGGATGTCGTGCTCGGCACCCTGCAGCACGACACCCCGGGCGCGATGTCGTACCCCGGTGGGACCGAGCATGATTGGCGGGTCGAGGGAGAGACGCCGGTGCCCGGGAAGACCATGGGTCCGCTGGCGGTGGTGGAACGCGACTACGGGGCCATCGCCGACAAGTGGGGCACCCTGGGGCCGCTCACCGAGAAGCTCGGTCTGACCACCAAGGGCATCACCACCCATCCCGACGTCGAGGTGGGGCAACTCGCGGCGAAATTCGGCGTGCTGAATTCCGGAGTGGCCCAAGGGCGTCCGGCGATCACCACCGCCGAGCGGATGGCCGACGTCATCCTCGCCCTGTCGGGCACCTCCAACGGCCGGCTGGCGGTGGAGGGATTCCGTGAGCTGGAACGGCGGACCGGACGCGAGTTGGTCCATCTCGCCGAGGGCAGTGAGGAACGGCGGATCAGTTACGCCGACACCCAGGCCCGGCCGGTGCCGGTGATCACCAGCCCGGAGTGGTCCGGCAGCGAGACCGGTGGTCGGCGGTATGCGCCGTTCACGGTGAATATCGAGGAGCTCAAGCCTTTCCACACGTTGACCGGGCGGATGCACTTCTACGTCGATCACGACTGGCTCGAGGAGCTCGGCGAGCAGCTACCCATCTACCGTCCACCGCTGGACATGGCGCGGTTGTTCGGCGAACCCGCACTGGGCGACAATGAACTGGGTGTCACCGTGCGCTATCTGACGCCGCACTCGAAGTGGTCGATCCACTCGGAGTATCAGGACAACCTGTTCATGCTGTCGCTGTCACGGGGCGGGCCCACCATGTGGATGAGTCCCGCTGATGCCGCGAAAATCGCGGTGCGCGACAACGATTGGCTGGAGGCGGTCAATCGCAACGGGGTGGTGGTGTGCCGGGCGGTGGTGAGTCACCGGATGCCCGAGGGGGTGGTCTACGTCTACCACGCCCAGGAACGCACCATCGACGTACCGCTGACCGAGACGACCGGCCGTCGCGGCGGCATACACAATTCGCTGACCCGGTTGTTGGTCAAACCCAGCCATCTGGCCGGCGGATACGCCCAGCACGCCTACGCCTTCAACTACCTGGGTCCCACCGGCAATCAGCGCGATGAGGTGACGGTGGTCCGTCGGCGTTCGCAGGAGGTTCAGTACTGATGCGGGTGATGGCGCAGATGGCAATGGTGATGAACCTGGACAAGTGCATCGGGTGTCACACCTGTTCGGTGACCTGTAAACAGGCCTGGACCAACCGCTCCGGCACGGAGTACGTGTGGTTCAACAACGTCGAGACCCGGCCCGGGCTCGGCTACCCGCGGGCCTACCAGGATCAGGACCGCTGGCGGGGCGGCTGGATCCGGGATCGCAAGGGCCGGTTGAAGTTACGCGACGGCGGCCGGCTGGCCAAGCTGGCCCGGATCTTCTCCAATCCCAAGCTGCCGTCCATCGACGACTACTACGAGCCGTGGACCTACGACTACGAGAACCTGACGTCGGCGCCGCTGGGTGAACAGATGCCGGTGGCGCCGCCGCGCAGCCTGATCAGCGGCAAGCCCATGAAGGTCTCCTGGTCGGCCAACTGGGACGACGACCTGGGCGGCTCCCCGGAGATCGTCCCGCAGGACCCGGTGCTCGAGAAGGTCGGCGAGCAGGTGCGGCTGGAACTCGAAGAGACGTTCATGTTCTACCTGCCGCGGATCTGCGAACACTGCCTCAACCCGGCGTGCGTGGCGTCGTGCCCGTCCGGTGCGATGTACAAGCGCAGCGAGGACGGCATCGTCCTCGTCGATCAGGACCGCTGCCGGGGCTGGCGGATGTGCGTCTCCGGATGTCCTTACAAGAAGGTCTATTTCAACCACAAGACGGGCAAGGCCGAGAAGTGCACGCTGTGTTACCCGCGCATCGAGGTCGGGTTGCCGACGGTGTGTTCGGAGACCTGCGTGGGGCGGTTGCGGTACCTCGGTCTGGTGCTCTATGACGTGGACCGGGTGCTGGAAGCGGCCTCGGTGCCCGACGAGCACGACCTCTACGAGGCGCAGCGTCAGATCCTGCTGGACCCCAACGACCCGGAGGTGATCGCGGGCGCGCGTGCGGAGGGCATCTCGGATGAGTGGATCGCGGCGGCGCAACGGTCACCGGTGTACGCGCTCATCAACGAATTTCGCGTGGCGCTGCCGCTGCACCCGGAATTCCGCACCGTCCCGATGGTCTGGTACATCCCACCGCTGTCCCCGGTGGTGGATGCGGTCAGCCGGGACGGACACGATGGCGAGGATCTGGGCAATCTGTTCGGCGCACTGGACGCCCTGCGCATCCCGATCGAATACCTGGCCGGCCTGTTCACCGCGGGCAATGTCGAGGCGGTGGAGGCCGTGCTGCACCGGCTGGCGGCCATGCGCTCCTATATGCGTGATGTGAACCTGGGCCGGGAGACCCAGCCGCACATCCCGGCGGCGGTCGGGATGACCGAGGAACAGATCTACGACATGTACCGGCTGCTGGCGATCGCGAAATACGAAGAGCGCTATGTGATCCCCAGCGCGTATGCCCCCAGCGCCGGATCCGTCGAGGAACCCGGTTGCTCGCTGTCCTTCGACGGCGGCCCGGGGATGTACGAATCCGGGCCGTTCGGCGAGGCCAGTGGAATGCCGATACCGGTGGCGGTGGAGACCTTCCACGCGCTGCAGCACCGGCAGACCGGTGAGGAGATGGCGGCCAACGCGGCGCGGCCGTCGCGGGTGAACCTGCTCAATTGGGACGGCCGCGGAACACCGCCCGGAATGTTCCCGACCGGAGCCGATCGATGAGACTCCGCACCCGCACCCGGTCGACCGTTCTGCAGGACCGCATGGTGTGGCAGGCGGCCTCACTGTTGCTCGGCTATCCCGACGCCGGGCAGGGTGCGCGGTTGGCGACGGCCGCCGAACTGCTGGACAACATGAGCGGTCCGGCCCGGGAGGCGTTGGCGCGCAACCTTGCCGCGCTGCGTGAAGTCGACGATCGCAGCGCCGCCGAGCAGTACGTGGCCACCTTCGACCTGAGCCGGCGCACCACCATGTACCTGACGTACTGGACTGCCGGCGATACCCGCAATCGCGGTGCACAGATGCACGCGTTCGTCAGCGCCTACCGGGCCGGCGGCGTACTGCCGCCGAAAGACGAAGCGCCCGACCATCTCCCGGTGGTGCTCGAATTCGCTGCCACGGTGGATCCCGAAGCCGGGCGGCGACTGCTCATCGAGCACCGGGTGCCCGTCGACCTGCTCCACCGCGGGCTGGTCGAACGCGGCTCGCCCTACGCCGACGCCATTGGTGCCGTGTGTACGACGCTGCCGGCTCCTACCGATCAGGAGGTGCAGCGGGCCCGCCGGCTGGCCGAGGACGGTCCGCCCGCCGAAGCCGTTGGCCTGCAGCCATTCACGCTGACGGTGCCGCCGCGACGAACCGAAGGGGTCGGCTGATGGGTCCGGTCTTCTGGGATGTGATCCCCTACGTGACACTGGCCGTCGTCGCCGTCGGCACCTGGTGGCGCTACCGCTACGACAAGTTCGGCTGGACCACCCGGTCCTCGCAGCTCTACGAGTCGCGGCTGTTGCGGATCGCCAGCCCGATGTTCCATTTCGGCATCCTGGTGGTGATCGTCGGCCATGTCATCGGGCTGGTGATCCCGGAGTCCTGGACGCATGCACTCGGGCTCAGCGAGCACGCCTACCACCTGCAGGCGGTCGTCCTCGGCAGCATCGCCGGGCTGTCCACTCTGATCGGCATCGGACTGCTGATCTACCGACGCCGCACCACCGGCCCGGTGTTCCTGGCCACCACCGTCAACGACAAGGTGATGTACGTGGTCCTGGTGGCTGCCATCGTGGCCGGATTGTGTGCCACCGCACTGGGTTCGGGGATCACCGGCGAGGCCTACAACTACCGGGAGACCATCTCGGTATGGTTCCGCTCGATCTGGGTGTTGCAGCCGCGCGGGGACCTGATGGCCGGCGCGCCGATCTACTACCAGGTGCATGTGATGATCGGGCTGACGTTGTTCTGCCTGTGGCCGTTCACCCGATTGGTCCACGCCTTCAGCGCGCCCATCGGGTATCTCTTCCGGCCCTACATCGTCTACCGCAGCCGGGAGGCCGCCCGTCCCGGCGAGCTCATCGGTTCGCAGCCGCACCGCCGCGGTTGGTGAACCAGCCTTCTCGTGCCGACCGCTCACCCAGGTTTCGCGCCGCCGGAAGGTACGTGGTCGAGCACTCGGCGAGTGGGGAGCGCGGTCAGGCGGCCGCGCGCATCGGCAGGCCCGTCGGTCCCGACAACGACGGTGTGGTCGTCCAGCGCACTGGGCCGGCCACCTCGAGTCGCGAGAACCGGTCGAACAGCGCGTTGAGGGCCACCTTGACTTCCAGGCGGGCCAGATGGGCACCCATGCAGAAATGGGCTCCGTGACCGAAGCCGCAGTGGCCCAAAGCCTTTCGGTCGATATCGAAGTCAGCGGGGTTGTTGAACCGGGCCGGATCGCGGTTGGCACCCGCATAGAACAGGACCACCCGCGACTTCGCCGGGATGACGGTGTCCCCGACGGCGTACGGTGCCAGCGCAGTACGGGCCACCCACTGCACCGGCGAACCCCAGCGCAGACCCTCCTCGACGGCTCGGGGGATGAGCGTCCGGTCGTCCCGCAGGCGGGTGTACAGATCAGGGTCGGCGGCCAGCGCGATCAAGATGCTGCCGAGCAGGTTGGTGGTGGTCTCGTTGCCGGCGACCAGCAGCAGCATCGCCGCCGACAGTGCTTCGACCGGCGACATCAGGCGCTCGGTGCGGGCGCGTCGTAGGAGCGCCAGGATGTCGTCGGATTCGTCGGTGCGCGTGCGCATTTCGCCGTCGATCAGGTTGCGCAGGGCCAGGATGTTGGGCAGGGCGCGGCCGGTCACCAGGGTGAGGTCGGCGGGAGTGCGAACCCCGAACAGTGTGGTGACGTCGTTGGACCACTCGCGGAAGTCCTGCCACCGTGACCGGTCCACGCCCAGCAGCACCGCGATCGCCGAAACCGGCAGCGGCACGGTCAGCGCCTGCACCATGTCGACGACGTCACCGGCCGCCAGGGCGTCGAGGCCGGGCGTGACGAACTCGCCCAGCCGCTCCTCGAGCCGCCGGATGGCTGCCGGTGTGAATGCCGGTGCGATGGCGCGGCGTAGCCGATCGTGGTCCGGGTTGTCGGTGGTCACCACGGTCTGCATGGGTGCCGCGCGCATCAGGATGCCCGATGCCGACGACAACTCGTCGTGCGCGCCGGCGGCCGCGGTGACGTCGTTGTAGCGGGCCAGCATCCAGATGTTCAGCTTCTCGTTGACATGCACCCGCTCTTCGCGCAGTCGGGCCAGATGCGGATGCGGATCGGCGATGACCCCGGGCAGGGTCGGATCGAAGCTCGTGCGCGGCACGGAGTCCGGCACCCGTCGCACCGGTGGCCGCCGGAGTTCCTCGTAGGCGCCACCGGCGATCATCCGGGTCAGGCTGCGCGCGGTGGCGGGGACGTTGGCCACGGCGGTAGGGAGCATGACGTCCACGATGCCAACGCAGACTCCCGCTGCACATGACCGGAACGGACAATCAGATGTTCGTTTCGGCCACCGCTCTGTTCGGAAGTGTCAGGATCGTCGGGTGACGCCGACGACGCGGAGCCCCGCCGGGGTGCGGTATGCGCTGGCGGTCGGTCGCGACGAGGGTCTGACCGCTGCGCAGTTGCTGGCCGGCACCGGGCTGACCGAGGCCCAGGTGGTGCTCGCCGACCACGCGATCGACCAGGATGCCGAGTTCATCCTGACCGCCAATCTGCTTCGCGCCGTTGGTGATCCGGTGTCCTGTGGAATCGCGGTCGGCTCCCGGGTGACCGCCGGGGATCTGGGGATCTGGGGGTACGCGTTGATCTCCAGTGCCACCGGCGCCGAGGCGCTGGCGGTTGCGGTGGACTACGTCAGCCTGGCGCCGACGGCCTTCGTTCCCGAGTTCGGGCCCGACGCCGAGCGTGCCGGTGAGAGCACTGCCGTGGTGTTGCGCGACGCCCACCTGCCGGTCGATCTGCGCGACTTCTACGCGGCCCGCGACATCACCGCCCTGCCCCTGCTGCTCCGGATGGCGGGGCTCGGCGATCCGGCGTTGACGGTCCACACCCGGTTCGAGGGGGCACCGGGCCAGCGGTTGGCGGCCGCGGTGCAGCCGATCGCGGTGCGGACCGGCGCGGCCCAGCACCGCATCTCCTTCGCGCGCGAGAGCCTGACGGCCAAGCTGCCGACCGCCGACCCGGTGACCAGGATGGCGTGCGCCCGCGAATGTGAGCGGTTGGTGCAGATCCGTGAGCCGACCCTGACCGCAACCGTGCGGTCCCGGTTCGCCCAGACCCCCGACGCGATGCCCGCCATCGACGACCTCGCCATCGAACTGCACATGAGCACCCGCACCCTGCGCCGCCAGCTCGCCGCGGAGGGCACGTCGTACCGGGAATTGCGCAACGATGTCGGCAAGGCGCTGGCGATCGAACTGCTCGAGGTGGTGGGGCTCTCGGTCACGGAGGTGGCGCGCCGGCTGGGTTACAGCGACGCCGCCGCGTTCTCGCATGCGTTCCGACGCTGGACGGGCCGCCCGGCGGGCGATGTCCGTCGGGGTATCAGTACCTGAGCGGGTCCGCGAGTACGCGCACCCGGTGATCGGGATGGCGCGCCGCGTAGAACGGATGCGTCAGCGCCGGGTGGCGGCAGTGCGGACACGACACCGGCGGGTCGTTGACCGACGACCCGGTCAGATGGTGGCACGTGCGGCAATGCACGACGTGGAATGCCCCGATCCAGTTCAACAGGCCGAGGAAGATGGCGCCGGTTGCGATGGCGCCCACCATCACCGCGATGACAACAACCAGAACCTCATAGACGGTCATTGGCGAGACCTCCAGACGCCCGAGAACACGTGACCGTTGTCACCCACGGTACGCGCGGATCGACCGCATGGCTGCGGAGTTCCGAGCGGCCGGGGCCGGGTGAGCGAAGATGGGTCCATGTCGGATTTCGAACCGCCCGCCAAGAAGCGCTCGCGCCGCCGCGTCCTGATGATCGTGGCGCTGACAGCCATGGCGGTCGTTGCCGTCGCGGTGGGCATCGGAGTGTGGGCATTCACGTCGAGGATCAGCGGCACTCACATGAATTGCTCGGACACCAGCGACGGATACTTCCGGCACGCCGAGAAGGGTGAGTTCGGCGGTTCCTGTGATTTCGCACACGCCGTGCAGCGCGCGGTGAACGAGAAAATCGGCAGTGCGCCACCCGGCAGCGCCAGTGGGCGGATCGTCGTTACCGTGCTCAATCCCGACGTCGGCAGCACGGTCGAGGTGACCTGCATGCTGACGTCCAGCGGTGGTGTGTGCAACGACGGGAACTCCACCGTCCGACTGTCGTGACCGTCGTCCCCGCGAACGTGCAGTCATATGCATTTTGAGCGGGCCAAACACATATTGCTGCAGGTTGACGGGTCAGGCCTTCCGGGCGCGCTTGTAGACCTTCTCGAGTTCCTTGCCGCGCAGCCCCAGCGTCTGCGCCTTGTGCAGTTTGCTCAGCACCAACGGGCAGCGCTTGCAGCGCGGCTTGGACCGGCAGCATTTCTTCTTCGGTTTGAGGCCGGCGACCTTTTCGGGCTTCACGGCTGAGCTTTCTGGTTCGGTCGTTTTCGTGATCGGGCATCCGCACTGAGACAATCTCCGGCGTGGAATCTGCCCCCAACTTTAGAAACGTCGCGATCGTCGCCCACGTCGACCACGGCAAGACCACCCTTGTGGACGCAATGCTGCGCCAGTCCGGCGCGCTGCACCACCGCGGTGATGACGCCACCGAGCGAATCATGGACTCCGGTGACCTGGAGCGGGAAAAGGGCATCACGATCCTGGCCAAGAACACGGCCGTGCACCGGCACAACGCCGACGGAACCGTGACCGTCATCAACGTGATCGACACCCCGGGCCACGCCGACTTCGGCGGCGAGGTCGAGCGTGGCCTGTCGATGGTCGACGGTGTGCTGCTGCTGGTGGACGCCTCCGAGGGGCCGCTGCCGCAGACCCGGTTCGTGCTGCGCAAGGCGCTGTCCGCGCACCTGCCGGTGATCCTGGTGGTCAACAAGACCGACCGGCCCGACGCCCGGATCTCCGAGGTGGTCGAGGAGAGCCACGACCTGCTGCTCGACGTCGCCTCCGATCTCGACGAGGAGGCCCAGGCGGCCGCCGAGAAGGCGCTCGACCTGCCGACGCTGTACGCCTCCGGCCGCGCGGGCATCGCCAGCACCACCGAACCCGCCAACGGCGAGAACCCCGACGGCGAGAACCTCGACCCGCTGTTCGACGTCCTGATGGAACACATCCCGCCGCCGGCCGGCGACCCCGAGGCCCCGTTTCAGGGCCTGGTGACCAACCTCGATGCGTCGGCATTCCTGGGCCGCCTTGCGCTGATCCGGATCTACAAGGGCCGGATCACGAAGGGCCAGCAGGTCGCCTGGATGCGGGAGGTGGACGGGCATCCCGTCATCACCAACGCCAAGATCACCGAATTGCTGGTCACCGAGGGCGTCGAGAGGACTCCGACGGCCGAGGCCGTCGCCGGGGACATCGTGGCGGTGGCCGGTATCCCCGAGATCATGATCGGCGACACGCTGGCCGACGTCGACCACGCGCACGCGCTGCCCCGCATCACCGTTGACGAGCCGGCCATCTCCGTCACCATCGGCACCAACTCGTCGCCCCTGGCGGGCAAGGTGTCCGGGCACAAGCTGACCGCGCGAATGGTCAAGTCCCGCTTGGATTCTGAGCTCGTCGGCAACGTGTCGATCAAGGTGGTCGACATCAACCGGCCCGACGCGTGGGAGGTGCAGGGCCGCGGCGAGCTGGCGCTGGCCGTGCTCGTCGAGCAGATGCGCCGCGAGGGCTTCGAGCTGACCGTCGGCAAGCCGCAGGTGGTCACCCAGGTTGTCGACGGCAAGCTGCACGAGCCGTTCGAGGCGCTCACCATCGACTGCCCCGAGGAGTTTCTCGGCGCCATCACGCAGTTGATGGCCGCCCGCAAGGGCCGCATGGAGCAGATGGCCAACCACGCGGCCGGCTGGGTCCGGATGGACTTCATCGTGCCCAGCCGCGGCCTGATCGGATTCCGCACCGATTTCCTGACGCTGACCCGCGGCACCGGTATCGCGAATGCGGTCTTCGACGGTTACCGGCCGTGGGCGGGCGAGATCCGGGCCCGGCATACCGGCTCGCTGGTCAGCGATCGCAGCGGCCAGATCACGCCATTCGCGATGATCCAGCTGGCCGACCGCGGGCAGTTCTTCGTTGAGCCCGGCGAGGAGACCTACGAAGGCCAGGTTGTGGGCATCAACCCGCGCGCCGAGGACCTCGACATCAACATCACCCGGGAGAAGAAGCTGACCAACATGCGGTCGTCGACGGCCGACGTGATGGAGACGCTGGCTCGGCCACTGGAACTCGACCTGGAGAAGGCCATGGAGTTCTGCGCCGAGGACGAATGCGTCGAGGTCACCCCGGAGATCGTGCGGGTCCGCAAGGTCGAGCTGACCGCCAGCCTGCGGGCCCGGGCCAAGGCCCGCGCCAAGCAGCAGGCCAACTCCTGAGCGATTTCGGTGCAGAAACCGTCGCTCACCGACGGTCAGTGCACCGAAATCACCGGATACCCTGACACCGTGCCGTCCGCCCGCAGCCGCCTGATGACGACGTCGGCGTTGGCCAAGGCCCTGGTCACAGTGCTGGCCGTGGCCGGCTGCACGGTCGACGCGCCACCGGCGCCGCAGAGCACGGACACCACGCAGACCACGGCCGCGCCGCCGCCCCGGGCGACCCAGATCATCATGGGTATCGACAACATCGGCCCCGGCTTCAACCCGCACCTGCTGTCGGACCAGTCGCCGGTGAACGCCGCGATCAGCGCCCTGGTGCTGCCCAGCGCGTTCCGCCCGGTACCCGACCAGGCCAGCCCGACCGGCTCGCGCTGGGAGATCGACCATTCGCTGCTGGTGTCGGCGGAGGTCACCAATCAGATCCCGTTCACGGTCACCTACCGGATCAGGCCCGAGGCATCGTGGACCGACAACGCCCCGATCGTCGCGGACGACTTCTGGTACCTGTGGCGGCAGATGGTCGGCCAGCCCGGCGTGGTCGACCCGGCCGGCTATGACCTGATCACCGGTGTGCAGTCGATCGACGGCGGCAAGACCGCGGTGGTCACCTTCGCCCAGCCGTACCCGGCGTGGCGGGAGCTGTTCTCCGACATCGTGCCCGCCCACATCGTCAAGGACATCCCCGGCGGTTTCGGGGCCGGGCTGGCCCGGGCCATGCCGGTGACCGGTGGCCAGTTCCGTGTGGAGAGCATCGACCCGCAGCGGGACGAGATCCTGCTCGCCCGCAACGACCGGTTCTGGGGGCAGCCCGCCGCCCCGGATCAGATCCTGTTCCGGCGCGCCGGCACGCCATCGGCGCTGGCCGATTCGATCCGCAACGGCGACACCC
This sequence comes from Mycobacterium sp., assembly GCF_046330795.1. GTDB lineage: Bacteria > Actinomycetota > Actinomycetes > Mycobacteriales > Mycobacteriaceae > Mycobacterium. The sequence continues at coordinate 431,331 of NZ_JAXLSA010000002.1, forward strand.
AGGTCGCGCAGGTGCACGGCGGTGCCGCGGCGTTCGCCCAGCTCTCCGCGATCCCGGAAGTGCGCACCGGGCGGATCGAGACGCCCAGGGTCCTGCAGTTGACGCTGCGGGCCCAGCAGCCCGCACTGGCCGACGTCGACGTCCGCAAGGCCCTGCTGTCCCTGCTCGACGTCGATCTGCTGGCATCGGTGGCCTCCGGCAGCGACAGCACCGTCACGCTGGCGCAGGCGCAGGTGCGCGCGCCGTCGGATCCCGGCTACCGGCCGACGGCGCCGCCGGCGCTGACGAGATCGGCGGCGCTGGGACTGCTCGAAGGGGCCGGCTACACCGTCGAGGCCATCGCGCCGACGCCGGCCGCGCCGCCGGCGTCCGACGATCCCGAACCGACCCGGGGACGGATCAGCAAGGACGGTGATCAGCTGACCCTGGTGATCGGGGTGGCCGCCAACGACCCGGCCGCCGTGGCCGTCGCCAACACCGCCGCCGACCAGTTGCGCAACGTGGGGATCGCCGCGACGGTGTCGGCGCTGGACCCCGTCGTCCTCTACGGCGACGCCCTGGCCAACAACCGCGTCGACGCCATCGTGGGCTGGCACCGGGCCGGCGGCGACCTCGCGACGGCGCTGGCCTCCCGGTACGGCTGCCCGGCCCTCGAGGCCACCCCGGTCTCGACGGTGGGCGCACCGGTCCCTGCGACCTCCGGGCCGCGCCCCACCCAGCCGTCGCCGGCACCACCGCCGCCGACCACGGCGACCTCGCCGCCGCCGGCCGAGGGTGGTGCCCTGGTGCAGGCCCCGTCGAACCTGACCGGGGTGTGCGATCACAGCATCCAGATGAATATCGATGCGGCCCTTGATGGTTCGAAGAGCATCGACGACGTGATCGCCGCGGTCGAGCCGCAGTTGTGGAGCCTGGCCGCGGTGCTGCCCATCCTGCAGGACAACACGATCGTCGCCGCCGGGCCCAGTGTGCAGAACGTCGACCTGACCGGGCCCGTCCCGGTCGGCATCGTCGGCAACGCCGGAGCCTGGGTCAAGGCTGGACGTTAGATCGACTGCGCGACAACAATATCCGCGTGCCGTGCGCGGAGGCCACCGGCACCCGCGAGCAGACGCAAAGTGCCCCTTCCCGCGGCGGAAATAGGGACCTTTGCGTCTGCTCGCGGAATTCAGTCCACCGGTGCGACTGTATTCGACCGGCGTGGCTATCGTTGGCCGATGGCTCCCGAAGCGCCCCGGCTGTTGTTCGTGCACGCGCATCCCGACGACGAAACCATCAACAACGGCGCCACCATTGCCCACTATGTCGGCCGCGGCGCACAGGTGCAGGTGGTCACCTGCACCCTGGGCGAGGAGGGCGAGGTGATCGGCGGGCGCTGGGCCGGGCTGACCGCCGATCGCGCCGATCAGCTCGGCGGCTTCCGCATCGGTGAGCTCGGTGCCGCGCTGGCGGCGCTCGGCGTGGAGGCGCCCGTCTTCCTCGGCGGCCCCGGGCGCTGGCGGGACTCGGGAATGGCTGGTACCCAACCGGTTTCGCGGCAGGAGCGGTTCGCCGAGTCGGGGCAGGACGCGGTCGACGCGCTGCTCGACCTCATCGCGACGCTGCGCCCGCACGTCGTGGTCAGCTATGACCCCAACGGGGGATACGGCCACCCCGATCACGTTCGCGCGCACGAGGTCACCACGGCCGCCGTGGCAGCCTCCCGGTCGGGCGGGCCGTGGCCGGTGCCGAAGTTCTACTGGGCGGTGACCGCCAAGTCGGCCGCATCGGCGGCGGTCGCCGAACTGGATGCCGCCGACCTGCTGCCGGGCTGGCAGCCGTTGCCCGGCGACGCCCTGGGCTTCGACGACGACCGGATCACCACCCGGATCGATGCCGGCGACGGGCTGGCCGCCAAGGTCGAGGCCCTGCGGGCGCACGCCACACAGGTGACCGTCGGGCCCACCGGCCGGGCCTGTGCGCTGTCGAACGACATGGCCTTCCCGATCCTGGGTGTCGAGCACTATGTGCTGGCCGCCGGGAGGCTGGGCGAGCGTGGGCCGGACGGATTCGAATCCGATCTGCTGGCCGGTCTGGACATCTGAACGCCGACAGCGATCGGCGGGCTGCCCCCTCTGCAGCCCGCCGATGCTCCGGTTCGGTCAGTTGGTGTTCGACCGCCGGACCCCCCGGACTGTGCGGGTATGGGACTTCGACCGACGGACCGAGTTGCGGTGACGGCTCTCGCCGGCCGCGATCCGGGCGATCAGCGAGGCGGTGATCGGGCTGTGCATCTGCGGTCCTTTCGTCGGAGCTCTTCGTCGGGCTCACGGCCGAAGTTACGGCCGACGACGGCGCAGCAGAACCACCCGACGCCCACTCGCGTAGCGCCGGGGGCTGATTGGGGTAGTGACTACTCGCCTCGGGGTACGCTGCGGTGAGCAGAACACCGGAAGGGACGGTTATGGACCCGGATCTGGACCCCAACCAGCAGCACTGGCAGGACCGCCTGGACAACTTCCAGTGGGTGGTGGGTTCGCTGGTGGGACTGCTCGACAGCGTGCCGACCTGACCGACGTCCGCCGGATCGTCATTCTGGTCCTGCTCGCTCTCGACGGCATCCTCTGCGCCGTGGCGGCGACCCTCCTGTTGCCGTCCTACCTGGGTTCGGTGTGGTTCCCGATCAGTGCCGTGGTCGCGGGCGCGGTCAACGTCGTTCTGGTCTGGGCGGCCCGGCAGTGGACCGATTCGACCCGGCTGGCGGCCCTGCCGCTGATCACCTGGCTACTGACCGTCGCCGCGTTGACCGTGGGCGGACCCGGCGGTGACACGATGATGGGCGGCGCCGGGATTGCCGCCCTCGGTCCCGTCCTGCTGATGGCGTGCGGCGCACTGCCCGCGCTCTGGCTGCTGTTGCGGCGCTAGTTGCCGTCCGTGCCGCCGTCACCCGAATCGGCACTCCCGGCTCCGTTGTCGGGCGTGTCCGCTGTGGTCCCCGGGTCGGCGGTGTGCGGAGTATCGGTCCCGGGTGTAGCACTCGAGCCGCTGTCGGAGGGGTCTTCCCCGGTGGGTCCGCCGTCGTCGGTGCCGGTAGCCGTGTCCGTGTCGGTGTCAGTACCCGTGTCGGTGTCGGTGCCCGTGTCGGTTCCCGTGGACGGATCCTCGGTGCCCGGGTTGTCGATGACGGTGCCGTCGTCGTCGGGCGTGCCCGGATCCTCCGTCGGGTCCGTGCTCGGCGTGGGCGTGGGCGTCGGTGTGGTGGGCCCGGAGTTGTCGGGCGTGGGTGCGGTCGGTTCGGGCGTGGGCGTGGGAGTGGCGGTGGGATCGGGCGTGCCGTCCGTCGACCCCGCTTCGGGGTCCTCGGTCTGCGGATCGGCCGGGACGGGCTCGGTCGGATCGGGCGTGGCCGACGGCGCCTCCGGTGCGGGTGAACTCTCGGTGGACGGGGTGCTGGTCACATCACCCGACGCCGCCGCCAGGGACATCCGCAGCGCCGGGTCGGCGGTGTCGGTGGCGGCCTGCGGCGCCAGCCCGGGCAGCGGGGGCAGCGGGAACGGCAGCCAGCCGAGCGAGAACACGTAATTGATCTCGCCGGCAACGCCCGCGCCCACGCCCTTGAGCGCGGCGTCGGCGATCGCGACGGCTCCGTTCCACCAGACGCCGAGGTTCAGCGGGTCGTTCACGATCGGGTCCAGGAACTTGTAGACGAAGCTGTCCACCACCGGCAGCACGAACGCGTTGTACCAGATGTTGATCTGATCGGAGACCAGGTAGCCGAACGGCACCCAGTTGATCAGCCACGGCCCGAGATCGAGCGCGACGTAGTTCGCCCAGTACCTGGTGAACGAATAGACCGAGTCGATGACGTCGGAGGCCACGTTCTGCACTTCGATCTGACCGTCATCGTCGACGGCGGCGCTCGGCGGGGCAGTGAATCCGGTGATGGCCGGCGCGGTGGTGCTCGACGATCCGCCGGTGGGCGACGGCCCGATCGACTCGATGAAGTCGACGGCGTCGCGCATGGTCTCGGGCGTGATCTTGGTGTGCGGGTCGGCCGAACCCAGCGAGTAGGCGGTGTAACTGAACGCCGGGGCGAACGACGCCCGGGGCTGCGCGGCGGACGGTGCCAGGACGATCGCACCGGCGGTCACCCCGCACACGCCTGCGGTCAGCATCGTACGAACTGAGATGCCCACGACCCGCCTCCTGCAGCCCCGCCCCGACTAAGAGACAACGTACCGCTTGGACAGCAGTTGCACAGGATTTCCACCGGCAGGCCCGGGGATGTTCACCAGATTGCGAGCCCGGCTAAGGTAACGGCAACCAGATTTCGACGACTTCGGGACGGGTTCGGATGAATAACGTGTTCGCGGGGGTTACAGGGGAGTGGCTCTGAACCCGCAGCGACAATCCGATCTGCCCAGTCCGGTCATGCCCGCCGCGGCGCACGCTCCTTCTCCGGCCGCCATGCGGCGGGTGCTGCGCCGGGCGCGGGACGGGGTGGTCCTCAACGTCGACGAGGCGGCGCTGGCACTGACGGCCCGCGGCGACGACCTGGTGCAGCTGTGCGCCAGTGCGGCCCGGGTGCGCGACGCCGGGCTGGAGTCGGCGGGCCGGCGCGGGCCGAACGGCGGCCTGCCGATCAGCTACTCACGCAAGGTGTTCATCCCGGTGACGCACCTGTGCCGGGACACGTGTCACTACTGCACGTTCGTCACGGTGCCGGGACGGTTGCGCGCCGAGGGCCGGGGCATGTACCTCGAGCCCGACGAGATCCTCGACATCGCCCGGCGCGGCGCCGAACTGGGCTGCAAGGAAGCGCTGTTCACCCTCGGTGACCGGCCGGAGACCCGCTGGCCCGAGGCCCGTCAGTGGCTCGACGAGCGCGGCTACGAGTCGACGCTGGACTATGTGCGTGCCATGGCGATCCGGGTGCTCGAGGAGACCGGTCTGCTGCCGCACCTCAACCCCGGCGTGATGAGCTGGTCGGAGCTGTCCCGGCTCAAGCCCGTGGCGCCGTCGATGGGCATGATGCTGGAGACCACGTCGACGCGGCTGTTCGAGACGCGCGGCCAGGCGCACTACGGCAGCCCCGACAAGGATCCGCAGGTCCGGTTGCGCACGCTGACCGACGCGGGCCGGCTCTCGGTCCCCTTCACCACCGGTCTGCTGGTCGGGATCGGCGAGACGTTGGCCGAGCGGGCCGAGACCATTCACGCGATTCGCAAGTCGCACAAGGAATTCGGTCATATCCAGGAAGTCATCGTGCAGAACTTCCGGGCCAAGGATCACACCGCCATGGCGGCGGTCCCGGACGCCGGGATCGACGACTTCCTGGCCACCATCGCGGTCACCCGGCTGGTGCTCGGTCCCGCCATGCGGGTGCAGGCGCCGCCGAACCTGGTGTCGCGCGCCGAATGCCTGGCCCTCATCGGTGCGGGTGTCGACGACTGGGGTGGCGTGTCACCGCTGACCCCGGATCATGTCAACCCCGAGCGCCCCTGGCCGGCGCTCGATGACCTCGCCGATGTCACCGCCGAGGCGGGTTACGAACTGGTGCAACGGTTGACCGCGCACCCGAAGTACATCGACGCCGGTGCGGCGTGGATCGACCCGCGGGTGCGGGCCCATGTCGACGCGCTGGCCGATCCGGATACCGGCTGGGCGCGGGACGTCAACCCGGCCGGGCTGCCCTGGCAGGAACCCGACGAGGCCGCCGAGTCGCTGGGTCGCGTCGATCTGCACAGCGCGATCGACAGTGACGGGCGGTTCACCGAGACGCGTAGTGACCTCGACAGCGCGTTCGGCGACTGGGAGTCCATCCGGGAGACCGTGCACGCACTGGCCGCGCGCGCACCCGAGCGGGTCGACACCGACGTGCTGGCCGCCCTGCGCAATGCCGAACGCGACCCGGCGGGCTGCAGCGACGACGACTATCTGGCACTGGCAACCGCGGATGGGCCTGCGTTGGAAGCTGTTGCCGCGCTGGCAGATTCGTTGCGCCGCGACACCGTGGGCGACGATGTGACGTTCGTGGTGAACCGCAACATCAACTTCACCAACATCTGCTACACCGGCTGCCGGTTCTGCGCGTTCGCCCAGCGCAAGGGCGATGCCGACGCGTACTCGCTGTCCACCGACGAGGTCGCCGACCGGGCCTGGGAGGCCCACGTCGCCGGCGCCACCGAGGTCTGCATGCAGGGCGGTATCGACCCCGAACTGCCGGTCACCGGGTACGCCGATCTGGTTCGCGCGGTCAAGGCCCGGGTGCCGTCGATGCACGTGCACGCGTTCTCGCCGATGGAGATCGCCAACGGGGTCACCCGGGCCGGCACGTCCATCCGGGAGTGGCTGACCGCGCTGCGCGAAGCCGGCCTGGACACCATCCCCGGCACCGCGGCAGAGATCCTCGACGACGAGGTGCGCTGGGTGCTGACCAAGGGCAAGCTGCCGACGTCGATGTGGATCGAGGTGATCAGCACAGCGCACGAGGTGGGTCTGCGGTCGAGTTCGACCATGATGTACGGCCACGTCGACACCCCACGGCACTGGGTCGGTCATCTGAACGTGCTGCGCGAGATCCAGGACCGCACCGGCGGATTCACCGAATTCGTACCGCTGCCGTTCGTGCATCAATCCTCACCGCTGTATCTGGCGGGCGCGTCCCGGCCCGGGCCCACGCACCGCGACAACCGGGCCGTGCACGCCCTGGCCCGGATCATGCTGCACGGCAGGATCCCGCACATCCAGACCAGCTGGGTCAAGCTCGGCGTCGAGCGCACCCAGGTGATGCTGCGCGGCGGCGCGAACGACCTGGGCGGGACACTGATGGAGGAGACCATCTCGCGGATGGCCGGTTCCGAGAACGGGTCGGCCAAGACCGCCGAGGAACTGGTCGCCATCGCCGAGGGCATCGGCCGGCCGGCCCGCCAGCGCACCACCACCTACGCCGCGTAGGTCCCCGCCCCCGGTTGGGTGGATGAAGGGAGCGAATCCATGGACACGACGCTGACGCGGTCCGAGATTCCGACGCGTGACCTGGCCGACCGCGACGATGTGTACGCGTTGCTGACCGCCTTCTACGGCCGGGCCCTGGTGGACGACCTGCTGACCGATGCGTTCAGCGACATCCGGGAGAAGGGCCTCGAGTCCCACCTGCCGGTGATGTGTGATTTCTGGGAGACGATGCTGTTCCGCGCCAAGCTGTATCGGGGTAGCGCGCTGGCACCGCACCAACACGTCCATGCCGAACACCCGCTGACCCACCGGCACTTCATCCGCTGGCTGACGCTGTGGATCGACACCGTCGACGCCATGTACCGCGGTCCGATCGCCGACCAGGCCAAGATCCTGGGTCGCCGGACCGCCTGGGCCATGCACCGCCAGCTGACCGGTGGTGACGTACCGGAACTCGATGCGTTCGTAGGGCGCTGAACCCCGGCGTTGCCAGTGACCGAGTGTCAGCCGCCGCGGACCCGCCGCCACGTGTTCTGCACGGCGGCAGGGAACTTCGTGGCCGCGAACAGCGCATGGAACACCGGGCTGGTGTCCTTGGGCAGCACTCCGCCGCGCTGCAATCCGTCCAGGATGTCGTAGAGCGTCTCGCCCTCTTCCATCAGACCGTCGGCGTTGAAGTGGTAGCGGTCGACGGCGGGCACCTGGATGAACCGCCCGTTGCCGTAGACCCGGGGTGCGCTCTCGTCGTACGGGTAGAGCCGCAACGGGCCGGTCCAGTGCCCGCTGCCGATGTAGCGGATCACGGTGCGCACCTTGCCCTCTGGCGTCACGTCCAGGTAGACCTGATCGGGCAGCGGGTCATAGCGCCAGTCGGGGATGGCGTCGAAGAACGCGAAGTTGTAGGTCACGAATTCGTCGATGCCGACGATGGTCCGGCCGAACGTGGTGACATCGGTGTAGCGGACATCGGGTGCGTAGAGCTCGTCGTTGATGTCCATGTCGCGGACCAGGAAGCTCCACCAGTACTTCTTGGCCCACGTCATGACCCAGGACAGGTCGGTGCCGAAGTGCTTGCTGTAGTGCGCGAGCTTCTCCTCGAAGTCGACGAACCACTGCTTGGTCATCGCCTGCAGTTCGGGTTCCTGGAGTACCCGGATCGGCTCGGCCCGGTTGGACTTCAGGTGGGTCGGGACGTGTCCGCGCAGCCGGGGCTGGGCCAGGGCGTGCTGGAACTTATCCTCGTCGAACACATCGTCTCCTTCGGTCTGTTATGAATCACGTTGCAGGACAACGAAATATGGCTGGCTATCCCGGCGTCAGAGCCCCGGCCCGCGGGTGAGCGCACGTGCCCGTGCGATGCCGTCGGCGTCGTCGCGGCCGAGGAACCAGCGCACCGCCGCACCGCCGATCCGATCGTTTCCCAGCAGGGCGAACGCGGGCATGCTGACCAGGAGGGCCAGCCGCAGGGCCGGATCGGCGAACGGCGGTAGGCGGTGCAGTCGGCGGGACGGACCGGGGAGCGCGGCGATGGCCAGCAGTGCGGAGCCCATCAGGACGGCGTCGCCCAGGGTGGCCACGAGGTCGTCGCGCCCGGCGGGCCGCAGCAGGCTGGCGGCGGTCCGCAGCTGGGCGGCGAACCAGCCGGGCTGGAAGGCGAACTTGGGCGCGATCGAGCGGTAATAACCGTCGATCTGCACCGCGCTCGTTGGAACGCGTTCGTGCGGCACTCCCATGAGCACCGCCAGTTCGGCCATCTCGGCGAAATAGGCGTCGCGGTCGGCGGCGGGCAGCCGCCGGGGCAACCGGCCGTCGAAGGCGAAGGTCTCATACGCCCGCAGCCCGGCGTGCGCGATGGTCACCGCGGCGAACAGCATCGCGTCGGGATCGACTGCGCGGTAGGCGCTGCCGTCGGGTGCGACGCCGGACATCGGCCGGTGATAGTGCGCCAGCCGTTCGGCGCATTCGAGGGCAGAGCGCTTGTCCCCGAACAGGATCGGCAGGGGAACGCCGACGGTGCGGCGCAGCCGGTCGTGGAAGTGGCCGCCCTTGGCCGTCGGCAGGCGCCAGCCCCGCTGGCGGCGCGGGTTGGTGGGGAACAACGGGTCGTGCCCGAGCAGGACGGCCTGGAAGTCCTTGTGCGGAACCTCGAGCAGATTGGTCACCTGGGCGATCATCAGCGTGGTCGCCGGCGCGGTGAGCACACGCCAGGCCACGGAATCCGGCCCGAAGAAGCCGTCCGTCCACGCATCGCCCGTCACGGGAAACGAGTGTTTCCTATACGTTGACGGGTGTCAAGCGAGGGACAGGATAGCCAGGGTGGTGTCGGTGCAGTACGTAACCAGGGCGTCCCGCGAAATTCCGGAACCGCCGGCGAGCCACTCGGCGAAGGCCGCCGCCAGCCCGCCCGAGATCACCGTCGCCTCCAGCTGCCGCCGAACGGCCGGGCGGCGGTCGTTGCCGTCGACGACCAGTGACCTGATGGTTCCGGCGAAGGCCGGCAGCGTGACGGCCGCGTGGGTGCGCAGCACGTCGTTACCCAGTGCCTCGCGGAAGATGAGGCGGCCGGCGTCCGGTCGTGCCTCGAGGTGCTCGGCGGCCGCCTCGAAGGTCACCCGCAGCCGGGCGCCGACCGGCTCCCGCGACCACTCCGGATCCTTCTGCACCGCCGTCGATATCGCGTGCTGCAGGGCGCGAACGGCCTGATCGTAGGCAGCCAGCAGGAGCGCGTCGGTGTCCGGGAAGCTCTCGTAGAAGTGCCGGGGTCCGATGTTGGCCGCGCGGCACACGGCCCGTACCGACAATGCCGCCCCGCTGTCCCGGCCGACAATCTCGCGGCACGCCAGCAGCAGGCGCTCCCGCCGCTCGCCGGCCCGGTCGTCCGAAGACGTTCCACGCCAGAGGCTTTCGCTGCCCGACGTCACGGTGAGTCCATGAGGAAGGCGAACCGCTCGTGGATCTCGCCCGGTTCGATCCCGAAATCGGCCGGTTGGTAGCGATGCACTCCGTGGGCGTCGCGGGGATGCGCGGCGTGATAGGCCGCGACGAACGCCTCGACCGGCGCCGCCGGCGCGAGTCCCGCGGCGTCGTACACCCGGCCCACCACATCCGCCGGGTGCGCCACCAGGTCGTCGTAGTCGACGTCGACGAACGTGGCATGCTCCGCCGAGGTCGACGCGCGCACCGCGGCGGCCCGCCGGAACCACATCTCGCTCTGATCGACCAGTTGCCGGCCGACCTCCACGGGGTCGACGTCGTCGCTGTAGGTGGCCCGGTACACCGCGAACAGGCTCGCGCCGGAGGCCAGCGTGGGCACGATGTCCCGATGGATCTGCACGACGACCACGCCGGGGAAGGCCGCGATCAGATGGTCCAGTTCGGCCGTGTGGGCGGGCGCCTTGAGGACGAAGCGCCGCGGGTCACGGACCGAAAGCAGTTGCAGCGCTTCGCGGTAGCGTCGATACGACGCACCCAGGTCCTGACCGGCCAGCCAGCTCGCATAGGACGGCAGCCGCATCATGGACGTGAAACCCCAATTGCGCAGATCGGTGCCCATCGCCAGGACGCATTCCTCCGGCAGATCCGGTCCCGACGGGTGCACATGGGCCATTTCGGGATTGAGGGTGTGCAGCAGTTCCGTCGCCGCCGCGCTCGTGGTCCGTGTGCGCGCCGGCGGGCCGTCGGCGAACACCCAAGGGGATACGAGCTCGGCGGGCAGGGGTGCGTGCAACCGGGGGTCCGTGCCGAGGAGCCGGAACAGGAAGGTGGTACCGGTACGCCAGCCGCCGATGATCACGATCGGTGGCTCCAGCGGAGTCGCGGCCACCGTCGGATGGTCACGCCGACAGGTGGCGATCGCGGCGCCGGCAATCAGCCGGCCGACCGCGGACTGCGCCGCCATCCGCGTTCCCACCGCGTTGAGGCGGGCCTCCTGCGCCGCGGAGTCGAGGAATTCGGCAAGGCCGGCCCGCCAGCCGTCGGCGAAAAGCTCGGCAGAGAACCGCTTTTCGGCGCGCTCGACGACGCTGTCCACGTCGAGCGAGTAGCGGTCCGGCCGCTGGGTGCGGTCCTGCTCGGCCGCCGCGTAGATCTGCTCGGCGACGGCGCTACGCGCGGGCGGTTGCCAGGTCACTGTGACTCGCCGAGCGGGATCACCCGGACCTCCGGGAGCGCCGGGTCGGTCTCGGACTGCAGGAATCGCATGACGAACAGTCCGAACCCGCGGCCCTCGGTGTCGAGCCAGTCGTAGCCCGGCAGCCCCGGGTCGCGGCCGGCGAGCGCGAAGCGGTACCGGCCGTCGACGATGGTGCTGCTGGCGGCCGTCCGCGACACGATCCGATTGCGGTGGTCCAGCGAGTTCAGGAACCGGCTGTACAACAGGATGTTCCAGTGTCGGCAGTCGACCAGGTCGCCCTCGATCAGCAGGGCTTCGTGTTCGCCGAGTCGCCAGGCGCCGCGCAGGTAGTGGATGTCCGGTTCGGTGAATGCCGCCCCGCCCGCCATCGCTGCCCAGTGCCGGACGCTGTTCGGCGCCGCGGCGTCCTCGGCCACGGCGAACCGGAAGGCGTCGGGCAGCCGCGAGAGGAATTTGCCCAGCCGGGCCAGATCGCCGGTGAACCGCGCATCGTCGGGTGCCGGGGGTCCGCCCGGTTCGTCGATCGGGTCGATCCGGCACCAGCCCGCCCGATCGAGCCGGATGTCGTTGTGCAGGTGCCGGATCCACAACGAACGTGCTCCGGCGGGCAGGTCCAGGTCGGCGCCGTGCGGGGCCAGGGTCAACGTGAATCCGCCGTCGGCGTCGAGGGTCAGGTCGTCGGTGTCGACGCGCGCCACGGCGGCCGCGTCGGCCACGCCGGTGCCCGAGTAGACGGTGACCGACTGGAACGCCGAGTCGCCCACGTTGCCCGTGATGAGGTAGCGCCGGTCGTCGCGAATGTCGGTGATCCAGTACCGGCAATCGGGGTTGTCCATGAAGAACTTCTCACGCCACCCGTTGAACGGGACGAATTCCGGTCGCTCGGTGTCGGTTTCGAGTCTGCCCAGCTGATTGTTCAGTGCCCGCAGCAGCGCCCGGAATCCATCGGTGCGTTCGGGAGCGTCCAGGTGGGCGGTGGCCTCTGCCAGCTTCCGGCCGGCGTCACGCAGCCCGTCCGCCAGGGCGTTCCACGCGTCGTCGGCGGAGGCGGTCACGGGAAACGAGTGTTGTCGATGGGTGGGGCGGTGTCAACGGACCCGTGAGGGTGCGCAAAGGTCCGCCGAGCTGCGGCGTGCCGCGGACCGACACGCACACTCGCCGGGGAACGCTACAGCCGCGCGGCCAACTCGGTGCCCTGCCGGATGGCCCGCTTGGCGTCCAGTTCGGCGGCCACGGCGGCGCCGCCGATGACATGCGGCGTGACGCCCAGGCCCGGCAGCTCGTCGGCCAGGTCGCGCACCGACTCCTGGCCCGCACAGATCACCACGTTGTCGACGGCCAGCAGTCGCGGTCGCTTGCGGTCCGGTCCGAAACTGATGTGCAGGCCGGCATCGTCGATCCGCTCATAGTTGACCCCCGAGAGTTGTTCCACCCCTTTAGCTTTCAGTGAGGCCCGGTGCACCCACCCGGTGGTCTTGCCCAGCCGTCTGCCCTGCGGGCCCTTGGTGCGCTGCAGCAGGTACACCTCGCGAGCGGGTGGGGCAGGGATCGGCCGCACCAGGGCGCCGCGGGCCTCCTGCGGATCGGCGACACCCCATTCGGCCTTCCAGTCCTTCAGGTTCAGCGTCGGTGACTCGTCGGTGACGAGTAGTTCGCTGACGTCGAAACCGATTCCGCCGGCACCGATCACGGCGACCCGGCGGCCCACCGGCTTGGCGCCGTAGATGGCCTCCGGATAGGTCAAGACCATCGGGTGGTCGATGCCGGGGATGTCCGGTAGTCGCGGGGCGACACCGGTGGCCAGCACCACGTCGTCGAAGCCCGCCAGATCGGCGGCCGCGGCGCGGACACCGAGGCGTTGCGTCACACCGTATTTCGACAGCATCGTGGCGTAGTAGCGCAGGGTCTCGGCGAACTCCTCCTTACCGGGAATTCGCCGGGCCATGTCGAACTGGCCGCCGAGGTGGGTGTTCGCGTCGAACAATGTCACGTGGTGGCCCCGCTGGGCGGCGCTGACGGCCGCGGACAGTCCGGCCGGTCCGGCGCCGACGACGGCCACCGAGCGAGCGCGGCGGGTGGGCCCGAGCACCAGGGTGGTTTCGTGGCCGGCGCGCGGATTGAGCAGACACGACACGGTCTTGTGCACGAATGCGTGGTCCAGGCAGGCCTGATTGCAGGCGATGCAGGTGTTGATCTCGTCGTCGGCGCCCGCAGCCGCCTTGGCCACCCAGTCCGGGTCGGCCAGCAATGGCCGGGCCATCGATACCAGGCGAACGGACGTCTCGGCCAGGATCTGTTCTGCGGTCTGCGGCATGTTGATCCGGTTCGACGCGACCACCGGGATATCGACGACGTCGGCCACCGCATTGCTGATGTCGACGAACGCCGCACGGGGCACCGAGGTCACGATGGTCGGCACCCTGGCCTCGTGCCAGCCGATGCCCGAATTGATGAGCGTCGCGCCGGCCGCCTCGACCTCGATCGCCAGCGCGACGATCTCCTCCCAGCTCTGGCCGCCGTCGACGTAGTCGGCCATCGACATCCGGTAGTCGATGATGAAGTCCGGCCCGAGCGCGGCGCGGGTGCGCCGGACGATCTCCACGGGCATCCGGCGGCGCTTGGCCGGGGTGCCGCCCCACTCGTCGGTGCGCGTGTTGGTCCGGGGCGCGAGGAACTGATTGAGCAGATAGCCTTCGCTGCCCATGATCTCTACGCCGTCATAGCCGGCCTCGCGGGCCAGCAGCGCACAGTTCACGAAGTCGTCGATGGTCTGTTCCACCCCCCGCGACGAGAGCCTGCGCGGCCGAAAAGGGTTGATGGGAGCCTTGATCGACGATGCGCTGACCGACAGCGGATGGTAGGCGTACCGCCCGGCATGCAGGATCTCAGCAGGATCTTGCCGCCCTCGTCGTGCACGGCCGAGGTGATCCGCCGGTGCCGGCGCGCCTCCGCGGATGTCAGCAGTTGCGCGGCGAACGGCAGCAGCCAGCCGGTGCGGTTGGGCGCGTACCCACCGGTGATGATCAGGCCGACGCCGCCGCGGGCCCGCTCGGCGAAGTACTCGGCCAACCGGCCGGTGTCCCGCGCACGGTCCTCCAGCCCGGTGTGCATCGAGCCCATCACCACCCGGTTGCGCAGGGTGGTAGAACCAAGATCCAACGGGGACAACAGGTTCGGGTACGTTTCGGTCATCGTTGGTCTCCCACTGCGCTGAGTACTTCGTCGAGCCATTCCACCGCGCCCCGTTCGGTCCGGATGCCGCCGCGCAGCACCAGGTGCTGATGCAGTGCGGCACCGGTGAGGGCTGCGGGGTCGGGAAACTGTTGCTTCTCCATATCGCGGTAGGCGTCGAGACGCCCGGCGTGCTGGGCGCGCACGGAGACGAGCTGATCGCGCAGCGCGGCCACGTCGTCGGGCCCGGCGCCGCGGAGTTTCACTGCGACGTCGCGCAAGTCGCGGTCGGCGGGATCGGCGATCCAACGGGACAGTTCGGCGCGGCCGGCCGGGGACACGGTGTAGACCTTCTTGTCCGGACGGCCCTGCTGGACCACCGCTGTCGCGCTGACCCAGCCGTCGCCCTCCATGGCGCGCAGGGTCCGGTAGATCTGCTGGTGCGTGGCGGTCCAGAAGTAGCCGATCGACCGGTCGAACCGGCGGGCCAGTTCGTAGCCCGAACCGGACTGCTCGGACAGTGCGACCAGGATCGCGTGGGTCAGAGCCATTCCGGCACCCTATGTGGTACCGCCGGTATTATGCAACATGTTGCACTGCAATGATGTGCACAGGCAGCGTGACCGGCGGTGAGTGTCCGCATTTGTACGAGGACAGCGGCGTGGCGGCGGCCAAACACGGGCGCTCGCCGGTTAGGCCGGAAATGAATGAAACGTCTAGTATCAGGTACTGGCCGCCCGGTTCGTCCGGGCGGCAAACCATAGGGCACACTTGCACACACGTCCGGTTACAGCCCCTCCGGACGCGCAGCCCATACGAACTGAAAACGCAGCAGCCCGCCTGATGAGGAGAGTTCTGTGACATACGTGATCGCTCAACCGTGCGTCGACGTCAAGGACAAGGCATGCATCGAGGAATGCCCCGTCGACTGCATCTACGAGGGCGCACGGATGCTCTACATCCACCCCGACGAATGCGTTGACTGTGGCGCGTGCGAACCCGTCTGCCCGGTCGAGGCGATCTTCTACGAGGACGACGTCCCGGACCAGTGGAGCAGCTTCACGCAGAACAACGCCGATTTCTTCGAGGAGCTGGGCTCCCCGGGCGGTGCCTCCAAGGTGGGCCAGACCGACAATGACCCGCAGGCCGTGAAGGATCTGCCCCCAGCGGGCGAGGACTGAGCCACGGCATGTCCCGGCGGGTTGTTTCGGCCACTTTGCCAAAGTTCCCCTGGGATACCCTCGCCGACGTGACCGCGCTGGCGCGCGCACATCCGGACGGCATCGTCGACCTGTCGGTCGGCACCCCCGTAGATGAGGTGGCCCCGGTGGTCCGCGCCGCGCTGACCGCCGCCGCGCCGGCGCCCGGCTACCCCGCCACCGCCGGCACCGCCGACCTGCGCCGGGCCATGATCGATGCCCTCGGGCGCCGCTATGGCGTCACCGGTCTGACCGAGGCCGCCGTGCTCCCGGTGATCGGCACCAAGGAGTTGATCGCCTGGCTGCCCACACTGCTCGGGCTGGGTGGCGAAGACCTGGTGGTCGTGCCCGAACTGGCGTACCCGACCTACGACGTCGGCGCCCGGCTGGCCGGGACGCGGGTGGTGGCCGCCGATTCCCTGACCCAGCTGGGTCCGCAGCGGCCGGCGCTGGTGTACGTCAACTCACCGGCCAACCCCACCGGCCGCATTCTCGGCGTCGAACATCTGCGCAAGGTCGTGACCTGGGCCCGCGAGCGCGACGTCGTCGTGGCCTCCGACGAGTGCTATCTCGGGCTGGCCTGGGAGGGCGAGCCGGTGTCGGTGCTGCATCCCTCCGTGTGCGACGGTGACCACACGGGACTGCTTGCGGTGCACTCACTTTCGAAGACCTCGTCGCTGGCCGGGTACCGTGCGGGGTTCGTCGCCGGGGACGCCGCCCTGGTCGGTGAACTGCTGGCGGTGCGCAAACACGCCGGCATGATGGTGCCCACGCCCATCCAGTCGGCCATGGTCGCCGCGCTCGACGACGACGCCCATGAGCGGGAACAGCGCGAGCGCTATGCCCGCCGGCGCGCCCAACTGCTGCCCGCCGTGCAGCGCGCCGGGTTCACCATCGAGCATTCCGAGGCCGGGCTGTACCTGTGGGCCACCCGTGGCGAACCGTGTCGCGACACCGTCGCCTGGTTCGCCGAGCGCGGGATCCTGGTGGCGCCCGGTGAGTTCTACGGCGCCCGCGGCGCCCGGCACGTGCGCATCGCGCTGACCGCCACCGACGAGCGCATCGCCGCCGCGGTCGCCCGGCTGGCCTGACCTGAATACGGGTCCCCGCGCATCCTCAGCTGGCATTCTGGAGCCAT
Organism: Mycobacterium sp.; assembly: GCF_046330795.1. Lineage (GTDB taxonomy): Bacteria > Actinomycetota > Actinomycetes > Mycobacteriales > Mycobacteriaceae > Mycobacterium. Next base: position 447,907 of record NZ_JAXLSA010000002.1, read on the forward strand.
GGACGCCATCACCGATGTCCCGTCGCCCACGAACGAACCCGTGCATGAATACGCGCGCCGCTCGCAGGAACGCAAACGCCTGAAGGCGGCCCTCAGGTCGCTGGCCGCGGAGCCGATCGACCTGCCGCACGTCATCGGCGGCCGCCACGTCATGGGTGCCGGCGCGCGCGTCGACGTGGTCCAGCCGCACAACCACCGCGCGGTTCTCGGCACATTGACCAACGGCGAACACGCCGAGGCCACTGCGGCGGTCGAGGCCGCGACGGCCGCCAAGGACGCCTGGGCGGCCACGCCGTTCGACGAACGGGCGGCGGTGATCCTGCGTGCCGCCGACCTGCTGGCCGGACCGTGGCGGGAGAAGCTGGCCGCCGCGACCATGCTCGGCCAGTCGAAGACCGCCTACCAGGCCGAGATCGACTGTCCGTGCGAGCTGGTCGACTTCTGGCGGTTCAATGTCGAGTTCGCCCGGCAGATCCTGGCCGAGCAGCCGATCAGCTCCGCGGGCGTGTGGAACCGCACGGACCACCGTCCGCTGGAGGGCTTCGTCTACGCGATCACGCCGTTCAACTTCACCGCCATCGCCGGGAACCTGCCGACCGCACCCGCCCTGATGGGCAACACCGTGATCTGGAAGCCGTCGCCGACCCAGACGTTCGCGGCATACCTCACCATGCAGTTGCTCGAGGCCGCCGGCCTGCCGCCGGGGGTGATCAACCTGGTCACCGGTGACGGCTTGGCCGTCTCCGAGGTGGTGCTGGCCGACCCGCGGCTGGCCGGCATCCACTTCACCGGATCGACGGCCACCTTCCAGCACCTGTGGCGTGAGGTCGGCAGCAACATTGATCGGTACCACACCTATCCGCGCCTGGTGGGCGAGACCGGCGGCAAGGATTTCGTCGTCGGGCACACCTCGGCGAACCCGGATGTGTTGCGTACCGCGCTGATTCGCGGAGCGTTCGACTACCAGGGCCAGAAATGTTCGGCCGCCTCCCGGGCGTTCGTGCCGAAGTCGGTGTGGGAGCGCATGGGCGACGACTTCCTGGACGCCACCGGCAAACTGACCTACGGCGATGTGACCGATCTGTCCAACTACGGCGGCGCGGTGATCGACCAGCGGTCATTCGCCAAGAACGTCAAGGCCATCGAAAGAGCAAAGAGCGCCGCTGCCGTCGACGTGGCCGTCGGCGGCGAATACGACGACAGCGAAGGCTATTTCGTCCGCCCCACGGTGCTGCTCTCCGACGACCCGACCGACGAGGCGTTCCGCGACGAGTACTTCGGTCCGATCCTGGCGGTGCACGTCTTTCCCGACGACTCCTTCGACGACATCCTGGGCGTCGTGGACCGCGGATCCGCGTACGCGCTGACCGGTGCGGTGATCGCCGACGATCGCGCGGCGGTGCTGAAGACCTCCGAGCGGCTGCGCAACACGGCCGGCAACTTCTACGTCAACGACAAGCCGACCGGCGCGGTGGTGGGCCAGCAGCCGTTCGGCGGGGCGCGCGCCTCGGGGACCAACGACAAGGCCGGGTCCGCGTTGAACCTGCTGCGCTGGACCTCGGCCCGGTCGATCAAGGAAACCTTCGTGCCACCCACGAACCATCTCTACCCGCACATGGGGGACTGACGGCGTGGGCCTGTTCCAGCGGGTGGCCCGGCCGGCGATCCTGGCCGCCAGCCGTTCGCAGGTCATCCGCCGCGCGGCCGAAGGGCTTCCGCTGACCCGGTCGGTGGTGCGCCGCTTCGTGCCCGGTGAATCGGTCGACGATGCACTCGATTCGGTTGCGGTGCTGCGTGATTCCGGCCGGTTCGTGTCCATCGACCACCTCGGCGAGGACGTCACCGACCGGGCCGACGCCGACGCCACCGTACGGGCGTACCTCGAGCTGCTGGGCCGGCTGGGGGAGCGCGGCGAACCATCCGCGACGCCCCGCCCCCTCGAGGTCTCCCTCAAGCTCTCGGCGCTGGGCCAGGCGCTGCCCCGCGACGGCGCGAAGATCGCGCTCGACAACGCGCGCGCCATCTGCACCCGGGCCGCCGAGGCCGGGGTCTGGGTCACCGTCGACGCCGAGGATCACACCACCACCGATTCGACCTTGTCCATCGTGCGGGAGCTGCGCACCGAATTCGACTGGCTCGGAACGGTTCTGCAGGCATACCTGCGACGTACCGAGGGCGACTGCCGGGAGTTCGCGGCCGCCGGGGCGCGAATCCGGTTGTGCAAGGGCGCCTACGACGAACCGGAGTCCGTCGCCCACCGTGACCCGGCCGCCGTCACCGCCAACTACCTGAGCTGCCTGCGGGTGTTGATGGCCGGCTCCGGCTACCCGATGGTGGCCTCCCACGACCCGGTCATCATCGCCGCCGTCCCCGGAATGGCCGCCCGGACCGGGCGCACCGTCGACGGCTTCGAGTACCAGATGCTGTACGGGATCCGAGATCCCGAGCAGCGGCGGTTGGCCCAGGAGGGCAGCCACGTGCGGGTCTACGTGCCCTACGGTTCACAGTGGTACGGGTACTTCGTGCGCCGGCTGGCCGAGCGGCCGGCAAACCTGACGTTCTTCCTGCGCGCTCTCGCCGAGCGGTAGAGTGCGCTGCTAGGCCGGGAACGCGGCGACGGGTATGACCACGTTGCCGCGGCATGCGCCGGAGGCGATATCGGTGCTCCACATGCCGCGCAGCGAGCCGTCGGGCTGCGGGGTGAAGTACGTGAAGGACTCTGCGGGGCTCCACTGCGATTGGCCGGCGCCGCCGGCGGGACACTGCCACACCCAGTCATAGGCGATCTTCCACTGTTGGCCGTCCCAGCTGTAGCTCAACGGATTCGGGACGGTCGGGTTGGCCGACGCCGGACCGATCGCGGTCGCGACACACCGGCCGCCGGCGCAGCTGGTGGTCACGGTGTACACCGCGCTGGCATCCGGTTCGGGCAGCCGGGCGGCCGGGCTGGTGCCGCCCTTCTGGGAGGCGTAGGTCACCATCAGGTACCTGCCGGACCAGCCGCTGGGTGCGGCGTGGGCCGGGCCGGCCGTCGCAGCGCCCAGACCCACCAGCAGAGCCGAGAACACCGCGGCGCCGGTTGCGCGCCGTCGTGTTGCCGTCATCGTATTCCCCTGTGGTGGTGAGCTTCTCCACCACGGTATCGACGCCATGCCAGTCCAACGGCGGGCGCGCGGGCGATCGGTGCACATCGTTATGAACCCGAGGCCGGCCGTTGCCGGACAGTGCCTTCGGCGTTACCGGCCGGTGTGCAGACGCAGCAGGGTCCATGCCGCGATGGACTGCGCATCGGTGATCTCCCCGCTGCGCATCATCTCCTCGATGCGGTCCCCGGTGAACCAGTCGAACCGCATGTCCTGCTCCTCGTGCTCGCGCTGCGCCGCGCCCTCGGAGATCCCGGTGGCCAGGAACACATGGCCGCGCTGGCTGCTCATCCCGGCAGCCACGTCCAACATGCCCAGCCGGGTCAGGTCGGCGGCCCGCAGCCCGGTCTCCTCGCGCAACTCCCGGGCCGCCAGGACGGCCGGTTCCAGCTCGGTCAGCCCGACGGTGCCCTGCGGGAACTCCCATCGGCGCAACCCCAGCGGGTAGCGGAACTGCTCGACGAGCCCGTAGCGGCCGTCCGCGGCATGCGCGATCACCAGGGCGTAGTGGGGCTTGTCGATCACCCCGTAGAGACCGGGGCTGCCGTCGGGCCGGCGGATCGCGTCCTCGCGCACGGTCATCCAATTGTTGGCGTAGACCTGGCGGCTGGAGACTGTCTCGATGTGGGCCACCCGGCCAGTATCGTCGGCGGCATGCTGTTGAGCTCGCTCCGGTCCGCCGATTCCGCCGATATCGCCGACGCCGTCCGCATCGACGGGACCGTGCTATCCCGCAGCGATCTGCTCGGCGCGGCCACCGCGGTCGCCGAACGCGTCGCCGGTCCCGGCCGCGTCGCGGTGCTCGCCCGGCCCACCGCGGCGACGGTGCTCGCCGTGACCGGCTGCCTGATCGCCGGCGTCCCCTTCGTGCCGGTGCCCGCCGACGTCGGCGCCGCCGAACGTGCGCACATCCTGTCCGATTCGGGTGCCCGGGCCTGGCTGGGAGATGCGCCCGACGATCTGGCGGGCCTGCCGCACATCCCGGTCCGCCTGCACGCGCGGTCCTGGCACAGCTACGCCGAACCGGCGCCCGACGCGCCCGCCTACGTCATGTACACCTCCGGCACCACGGGCGCCCCCAAGGGCGTACAGACCAGCCGGCGCGCCGTCGCCGCCGATATCGACGCGCTCGCGACGGCCTGGCAGTGGAACGCCGGCGACACCCTGGTGCACGGTCTGCCGCTGTTCCATGTGCACGGTCTGGTGCTCGGGCTACTGGGATCGCTGCGTATCGGAAATCGCTTCGTGCACACCGGAAAACCCACACCGGAGGCCTATGCGGCGGCGGCCGGGACGCTCTACTTCGGGGTGCCGACCGTGTGGTCGCGAGTGGTCGCCGACCCGGAGTCGGCGCGGGCGCTGCGGGGCGCACGGCTGCTGGTGTCGGGCAGTGCCCCGCTGCCGGTCCCGGTGTTCGACGGCCTGGTCGCGCTGACCGGCCATGCGCCCGTCGAGCGGTACGGCAGCACCGAGTCACTGATCACACTGAGCACGCTGGGCGACGGTGAACGCCGGCCCGGCTGGGTGGGTCTGCCGCTGGCCGGGGTTCGGACCCGGTTGGTGGACGAGGCCGGCGCCGACGTGCCGCACGACGGGGAAACCATTGGGCGCCTTCAGGTTCGGGGTCCCATGATGTTCGACGGCTATCTGAACCGGGCGGCGGCCACCGCCGAGGTGCTCGGTGCGGACGGCTGGTATCACACCGGCGACGTGGCGGTGCTCGACGGCGACGGGATGCACCGCATCGTCGGTCGGGAATCGGTCGACCTGATCAAGTCCGGGGGATACCGGGTGGGGGCCGGCGAGGTCGAGACCGCGCTGCTGGGCCACCCCGGGGTCGCGGAGGTGGCGGTGGTGGGGCTGCCCGATGACGACCTGGGTCAGAAGATCGTCGCCTTCGTGGTCGGTGAAGCCTCGCCGCAGGCGCTGATCGACTATGTGTCGGAACAGCTTTCGGCTCACAAACGGCCCCGCGAGGTACGGATCGTCGACGCGCTTCCCCGCAATGCGATGGGCAAGGTGCTCAAGAAGGAGTTGCTCACATGGTCCTGAGATTCAGTGAACTGTGCATCGACGCCGCCGACATCCATGGGCTGGGGCAGTGGTGGTCGACGGTGCTGGGCTGGCCGGCCGAGACCACCGATGACGGCGACGTCGCGCTGCGGGCGCCGGCGGGTGCGGGGCCCGATTGGCTCTTCCTGGCGGTGCCCGAGGGCAAGACGGTCAAGAACCGCCTGCACATCGATCTGACACCGGACGATCAGCCGGCCGAGGTCGAGCGCGTGCTCGCCCTGGGAGCCCGCCGGGTCGACATCGGTCAGGGTGATCAGTCCTGGGTGGTGCTGGCCGACCCCGAGGGCAACGAATTCTGCATCCTCGCACCGGAGTAGGTCACCCTCAGGTCATTCGCGAGCGTGCGTGTCGGTCCGCGACGCGCCGCGGGCGAGCGAACTTTTCTGCACGTTCGCCGGAATCAGCGCCAGCCGTTCTCGAACACGAACTCCGACAACGGCCGGGCGGTGGCCCAGTGGTCGATCTCGAGCTGCGGGCGATCCGGGAATTCCGGCACCTCACCCAGACACAGCACGGCGATGGGCTCGGCGCCGTCGGGGATGCCCAGCAGCGCGGCCAGTTCGGCGGGATCGAAGATCGAAACCCAGCCCACTCCAATGCCTTCCGCGCGGGCGACCAGCCAGACGTTCTGCACCGCACAGGCCGCCGACGCCAGATCCATGTAGGGCATCGTGCGGCGGCCGAACACATGCTGTTCGCGGCCCTCGCCCAGGGCCACCACCAGGAGTTCGGCGCAATCCAGGATGCCCTCGACCTTCAGGGCCAGGAACTCGTCCTCCCGCTGCCCCAGGGCGGTCGCGGTGCGCTGGCGCTCCTCGTCCACCAGGGCGTGGATCCGCTTGCGCAGCAACGTATCGGTGATCCGCATGAAGCGCCACGGCTGCATCAGGCCGACGCTCGGGGCGGCGTGGGCGGCGCGCAGGATGCGGGCCAGCACGTCGTGGTCGATGGTGGTGCCCGGGACGAACCGGCGCATGTCTCGGCGTTCGAAGATGGCGCGGTAGACCGCCCGCCGCTCGGTGTCGCTGAACGCGTGTTCGGGACTCACGAGCCCTCCGGTTCGACGAAATGGCGCTTGCTTCTCGTAGTTTCCCGCCCAAAGGTGCGTTTCGGCGGGGGGTGACGTCGGGTCAGTTGCTGTGCAGGGCGTCGTTGAGCGTGATGCCGTGGCCGTCGCGGCCGACCACCTCGACGGCGCCCGAGGTCGAATTGCGGCGGAACAGCAGGTTGTTCGCGCCCGACAGCTCGCGGGCCTTGATGGTCCGGCCGTCGGCGGTGCTGACCTTGGTACCGGCCGTCACGTACAGGCCCGCCTCGACCACGCAGTCGTCGCCGAGCGAGATGCCCAGCCCGGAGTTGGCCCCCAGCAGGCAGCGTTTGCCCAGCGAGATCACCTCACTGCCGCCGCCGGACAGCGTGCCCATGATCGAGGCGCCGCCACCGATGTCGGAACCGTCGTCGACCACCACACCGGCCGAGATCCGGCCCTCCACCATCGACGTGCCCAGCGTGCCCGCGTTGAAGTTGACGAACCCCTCGTGCATGACGGTGGTTCCGGCGGCCAGGTGCGCGCCCAGCCGGACCCGGTCGGCGTCGGCGACCCGCACGCCGGCGGGCAGCACGTAGTCGACCATCCGGGGGAACTTGTCGACGCCGTAGACCGTCACCGGTCCGCGCTTGCGCAACCGCGCCCGCACCGACTCGAACCCGTCCACCGCGCACGGCCCGTGATTGGTCCACACCACGTTGGTCAGCAGGCCGAAGAAGCCCTCGGTGTTCAGCCCGTGCGGGGCGACCAGCCGGTGCGACAGCAGATGCAGCCGCAGCCAGACGTCGTGGGCGTCGGCGGCGGGCGCCGCCAGATCGGTGATCGTCGTCTGCAGCACCACCGTCTCGGTGCCACGGTCGTGATCCGAACCGACCAGCGCCAGTAGGTCGGCCGGTGCCTCGGCGGGGGTCAGCCGCTGGTTGCCCGGCGGGTCGAAGTCACCCAACTCCGGCGCCGGGAACCAGGTGTCCAGCACCGTCCCGTCGGCCGTCAGCGTCGCCAGTCCGATTCCGGAAGCTCCAGTCACGGTGCCCGAGAATACCGGGCGCCCACCGAGCCCGGGCGTCCGCGTTTGTACACCGGAGACCGGCGTGCCCCGCACAGACACGGCCGCTCGCGGATGGGGAGGCAGCCGAGCGGGGGCGATACCGTGGACACATGCTGGATCTCCACGGCGACCCCGTCGCGCTGACCGCCGCACTGGTGGACATCCCCAGCGAGTCGCGCGACGAGTCGCGCATCGCCGACGAGGTGGAAGCCGCGCTGCGCGAACAGGCCCCGGGCTTCCAGATCATCCGCAACGGGAACGCCGTGCTGGCCCGCACGGACCACGGCCGGCCCAGCCGCGTGCTGCTGGCCGGTCACCTCGACACCGTCCCGGCCGCCGGCAACCTGCCCAGCCGCCGCGTCGGCGCCAACCTGTACGGCTGCGGCACCTCCGACATGAAGTCGGGCGACGCCGTCTTCCTGCACCTGGCCGCCACCGTCGCCGAGCCGGCCCACGACCTGACGCTGGTGTTCTACGACTGCGAGGAGATCGAGGCCGCCGCCAACGGCCTGGGCCGCATCGAACGTGACCTGCCCGACTGGCTGACCGCCGACGTCGCCGTGCTCGGCGAACCTACCGGTGCGCTCATCGAGGCCGGCTGCCAGGGCACCCTGCGAGTGCTGATCAGCGCGACCGGGACTCGCGCGCATTCGGCGCGAGCATGGTTGGGCGACAACGCGATTCACAATCTGGCTCCGGTGCTGGACCGCCTGTCGGCCTATCGTGCCCGCGAGGTGGACATCGACGGCTGCGTCTACCGGGAGGGTCTGTCGGCGGTGAAGATCGACGGCGGGGTGGCCGGCAACGTCATCCCGGACGCGGCGGCGGTGACGGTGAACTTCCGGTTCGCGCCGGACCGGTCGCCGCAGCAGGCACTCGCCCATGTGCAGGAGGTGTTCGAGGGCCTGTCCGTCACCATCGCCCAGACCGACGCCGCGGCCGGTGCCCTGCCCGGGCTGGGCCAACCCGCGGCCGCTCGGCTGGTGGCCGCGGCCGGCGGCCGGGTGCGGGCCAAGTACGGCTGGACCGACGTGTCTCGCTTTGCCGCACTTGGTATTCCGGCGCTCAACTACGGTCCGGGCGATCCGAACCTGGCGCATACCGTCGACGAACACGTCGAGGTGGCGGCCATCACCGCCGTCACCGACACGCTGCGGGCCTACCTCACCGCCTAGGGTGGGCCGATGTCCTCCGAAATGCCCGAATTCGCCGTGTGTGTGTACTGCGCGTCGGGCCCGACGCACCCCGGGCTGCTGGCGCTGGCCGAGCGACTGGGGGTGGCCGTCGCCGATCGCGGCTGGACGCTGGTGTCCGGCGGCGGCAATGTCTCGGCCATGGGCGCCGTCGCGCACGGTGCCCGTTCACGCGGCGGCCGGACCGTCGGCGTCATCCCGAAAGCCCTGGTGCACCGCGAACTTGCCGACGTCGATGCCGATGAGCTGATCGTCACCGACACCATGCGGCAGCGCAAACAGGTCATGGAGGACCGCGCCGACGCGTTCGTCGCGCTGCCCGGCGGGATCGGCACCCTCGAGGAACTGTTCGAGACGTGGACGGCCGGCTACCTGGGCATGCACGAGAAACCGGTGGTCCTGCTGGATCCCGACGGGCACTACGACGGCCTGCTGGCATGGCTCGACGGCCTGCGCGACGGCGGGTACGTCGCGCAGGGCGCGCTGGACCGGCTGCTGACCGTCCGTGACGTCGACGCCGCGCTGGACCTGTGTGCGCCGGCACCGGACACCAGTGACGCCTCTGGTACCAGCGGTACCGCCCACCGTTAGGCTGGCGCGCATGCCAGCGACCGAATCCCGCTCCGCAGTCGGCCTCCTCGACATCGTGGGCCAGCTCCCCGGCGTTCTGGTGGACGCCCCGCAGATCGTCCGCGCGGTGTCCACCGGCATGTTCGCCCGTCCGACGTCGAAGACCTCGATCGGCAAGGTGTTCCAGGAGCGGGCCGAGAAATACGCCGACCGGGTGTTCCTCCGCTTCGGCGACCAGAAGATCACCTACGCGCAGGCCAACGCCACCGCGAATCGGTACGCGTCGGTGCTGGCCGACCGCGGCGTCGGCCGCGGTGACGTCGTCGGGATCATGCTGCGCAACTCGCCGAATGCGGTGCTGATGATGCTCGCCACCGTCAAGTGCGGTGCGGTGGCCGGGATGCTCAACTACCACCAGCGCGGCGACGTCCTGGCGCACAGCATCGGGCTGCTGAAGGCCACGACGATCGTCGCCGAAGCCGATCTGGTCGAGCACATCGCAGAGAGCGGCGCCGAGGTGGCGCCCGGGGTGCTGCTCACGGTCGCCGAACTCGAGCAGTTGGCCGAGTCGGCGCCGACCGCCAACCCGGCGTCGGCCTCGGAGGTGCAGGCCAAGGACACCGCGTTCTACATCTTCACGTCGGGCACCACCGGGCATCCCAAGGCCAGCGTCATGACGCACCTGCGCTGGCTCAAGGCGCTGGCCGGGTTCGGTGGCCTGGGCCTGCGGCTGCGCGCCGACGACACCCTGTATTCCTGCCTGCCGCTCTATCACAACAACGCGCTCACGGTCGCGGTGTCCTCGGTGCTCAGCGCCGGCGCCACCCTGGCGCTGGGGGAGAAGTTCTCCGCGTCGAAGTTCTGGGATGACGTAATTCGTTACGATGCAACAGCTTTCATCTACATCGGGGAGCTGTGCCGCTACCTCCTCAACCAGCCCGCCAAGCCCACCGACCGGGCGCACCGGATCCGGCTGATCGCCGGCAACGGACTGCGGCCCGAGATCTGGGACGAGTTCGTCACGCGGTTCGGCATCAAGCGGGTCTGCGAGTTCTACGCCGCCAGCGAGGGCAACGCCGCCTTCATCAACATCTTCAACATCCCCCGCAGCACGGGGATCAGCCCGATGCCGGCGCTGGCCTACGTCGAGTACGACACCGAGACCGGCGAACCAAAGCGTGATGAGGCCGGCCGCGTGCGCAAGGTGCCCGCGGGTGAACCCGGACTGCTGATCAGTCCCGTCAACCGGCTCTCGCCGTTCGACGGCTACACCGATCCGAAGGCCAGCGAGAAGAAGCTCATCCGCAACGCCTTCAAGGACGGCGACGTCTGGTTCAACACCGGCGACGTGATGCGGCCCCAGGGCCTGGGGCACGCCGCGTTCGGGGACCGCCTGGGCGACACCTTCCGGTGGAAGGGCGAGAACGTCGCCACCACCGAGGTGGAGGCTGCGCTGGCCGCCGACCCGCAGGTCGAGGAGAGCACCGTCTTCGGCGTGGAGATCCCCGACACCGGGGGCCGGGCGGGGATGGCCGCGGTCAAGGTGCGCGATGGCGCTGACTTCGACGGCATCGAACTGGCCGAGACGCTCTATGACCGGCTGCCCAGCTACGCCATCCCGCTGTTCATCCGCATCGTCGACCACCTCGAGGCGACCAGTACGTTCAAGAGCCGCAAGGTCGACCTGCGCGACGAGGCCTACGGCGACCACGTCGAGGATCCGCTGTTCGTGCTGGCGGGCCGCCGCGAGGGCTACGTGCCCTATCACGACGCCTACCCCGGCCAGGTCGCCGCGGGCGACGCCCCCAAGGGATAGGCCGAGTGGGCACCCTTATGCATTTGAGGCCCTTCGGATTGCATAAGAGTGCACGCTCGCGCCCGGGGGATGGCCGATTAGCCTGAACCCGTGCAGCGCGATCGATCTAGTTTCCTCGGCAAACCGGTCGCCGGTGACCGTGCGCTGATCATGGCGATCGTCAACCGCACTCCGGATTCGTTCTACGACCGCGGCGCGACGTTCACCGACGAGGCCGCCAAGGAGGCGGTGCACCGGGTGATCGCCGAGGGCGCCGACGTCGTCGACATCGGTGGCGTCAAAGCGGGTCCGGGCGGTTCGGTCGGTCCGGATGAGGAGACCGCCCGCGTGGTCCCGTTCATCGAATGGCTGCGGGCCGAATACCCCGAGCAGCTGATCAGCGTCGACACCTGGCGGGCCGGCGTGGCGAAGCTGGCCTGCGCGGCCGGTGCCGATCTGATCAACGACACCTGGGCGGGCGCCGATCCGGGCCTGCCGGCGGTGGCCGCGGAATTCGGCGCGGGCCTGGTGTGCTCGCACACCGGCGGCGCGACCCCGCGCACGCGGCCGTTCCGGGTGAACTACGGCACCACCACGCGCGGGGTGGTCGACGCGGTCGTGGCCGATGTGCGCGCGGCCGCCGAGCGGGCCGTGTCCGAGGGCGTGGCCCGGGACGCGATCCTGATCGACCCGACCCACGATTTCGGCAAGAACACTTATCACAGCCTTAGTTTGTTGCGGCACGTAAAAGATCTTGTTAACACCGGATGGCCGGTCCTGATGGCCCTGAGCAACAAGGATTTCGTCGGGGAGACTCTGGGTGTGGAGCTGACCGAACGACTGGAGGGAACTCTGGCGGCCACCGCGCTGGCGGCGGCCGACGGGGCCAGGATGTTCCGCGTCCATGAGGTCGCCCCCACTCGGCGCGTGCTGGAGATGGTCGCGTCGATCCAGGGAACGCGTCCGCCGACGCGCACGGTGAGGGGACTGGCATGACGACCGCACCCGATCTCGGGATCAACTGCCCGCCGACCACGGAGACCTGGCTGGCCGACCACAGCTGGAACCGGCCCACCTGGACCATCGAACAACTGCAGCGCGCCAAGGCCGGGCGGACAGTCTCCGTGGTGCTGCCCGCGCTCAACGAGGAAGAGACCGTCGCCTCGGTGATCGGCACGATCAGCCCGATGCTGGGCGGTCTGGTGGACGAACTGGTGGTGCTCGACTCGGGCTCCACCGACGAGACGGAGATCCGCGCCATCGCCGCGGGCGCCAAGGTCGTCAGCCGCGAACAGGCGCTGCCCGAGCTGCCGCCCAATCCCGGGAAGGGCGAGGTGCTGTGGCGGTCGCTGGCCGCCACCACCGGCGACGTGGTGGTGTTCATCGACTCCGACCTGATCGACCCCGACCCCATGTTCGTGCCGCGCCTGGTCGGACCGCTGCTCACCCGGACCGGCATCCACCTGGTCAAGGGCTTCTACCGGCGGCCGCTGAAGGTCGGCACCGGCGAGGACGCCAACGGTGGCGGCCGGGTGACCGAACTGGTGGCGCGGCCACTGCTGGCGGCGCTGCGGCCCGAACTCGGCGGTGTTCTGCAGCCCCTCGGCGGTGAATACGCGGCCACCCGCGATCTGCTGACGTCGGTGCCGTTCGCGCCCGGCTACGGCGTGGAGATCGGCCTGCTGATCGATACCTATGACCGCCTCGGCCTGGACGCCATCGCCCAGGTCAACCTCGGGATCCGGGCGCATCGCAACCGTCCGCTGACCGAGCTGGGGGCCATGAGCCGGCAGGTGATCGCCACGCTGCTGAGCCGCTGCGGGGTTCCCGACTCCGGCGTGGGCCTGACCCAGTTCACGGCCGACGGCGGTGACACGTTCACCGCGCGCACCACCAACGTGTCGCTGGCGGACCGGCCCCCGATGAACACGTTGCGCTAGCCGGTCCCGGCGGTCATCGTCGGACTCTGTCGGCACCATCAGGCAGGATCGACGGGGTGACCCTGATACTGCTCTATCTGGTCGTGCTGATTCTGGTTGCGGTGGTGCTGTTCGCCGTGGCCAGCGTGGTCTTCGGACGCGGTGAACAGCTGCCTCCGCTGCCCCGCGGCACCACCGCCACCACGCTGCCGGCCCACGACATCACCGGCGCCGACATCGAAGCGGTCAAGTTCACCCAGGCGCTGCGCGGCTATCACACCGGTGAGGTCGACTGGGTGCTCGACCGACTCATCGGGGAGATCGAATCGCTGCGTGGCGAGTTGGCCACGCTGCGGACGCATGCCGGCGAGCAATCGCGGTGAGTCACGTCGATCAGCGGATCCGCTGTGACTGGGTGCCGGTCGGTGCCGGCGCGGACGACATCATGTACCGCGCCTACCACGACACCGAGTGGGGCCAACCGCTGCACGGCCGGACCGCACTGTTCGAGCGGATGACCCTGGAGGCCTTCCAGAGCGGCCTGTCGTGGCTGATCATCCTGCGCAAGCGGGACAACTTCCGGCACGCGTTCGACCAGTTCGACATCGAGAAGATCGCGCGCTACGGCGAGGACGACGTGGCCCGGCTGATGGCCGATGCCGGCATCGTCCGCAACCGGGCGAAGATCGACGCCACCATCGCCAACGCCCGGGTGGCCGCCGATCTCGACGACGACCTCGACGAACTGCTGTGGTCGTTCGCCCCGCCGGCCAGGCCGCGGCCGGCCGCCATCGCCGACGTCGCGGCGGTCACCCCGGAGTCCACGGCGATGGCGCGCGAACTCAAACGCCGCGGATTCCGATTCGTCGGCCCCACCACGGCCTACGCGTTGATGCAGGCCACCGGGATGGTCGACGACCACGTCGCGAACTGCTGGGTTCCGGCCGCTCCGGGCTGCTAGCGCGCGGGTCTCTGCACACGCAGGTGGCGCGATAGGGAAGAATGGTCGGGGTTCGAACAGAAATGAACGACGCAGACCGGCTCACACGCGGAGGGAGCACTCGATGGCGGCGATGAAGCCCCGAACCGGCGACGGTCCTTTGGAGGCAACAAAGGAGGGGCGCGGCATCGTGATGCGGGTTCCGTTGGAGGGCGGTGGCCGCCTCGTGGTCGAGCTGACGCCGGACGAGGCCGCCGCACTGGGCGATGAGCTCAAGAACGTCACGAGCTGAAGTACGTCGCGCGAACCTGACCTGACCGTTACGCGGTGACCGCGCGGTAGATCTCCAGCGTCTGCTCGGCGATGTGGGCCCAGGAGAACTCGTCGATGCAGCGCTGCCGGCCCGCCCGGCCGTAGGCCTGGGCCCGGGCCGGATCGGCCACCAGAGTGTTGACCGCGTCGGCCAGCCCGGCCTCGAATGTTGCGGTGTCGCCGCTGTCGTAGTGCACCAGGGTCCCGGTGCGTCCGTCGTCGACCACCTCGGGTATCCCGCCGACATCGGACGCCACCACTGCCGTCGCGCAGGCCATCGCCTCCAGGTTCACGATCCCGAGCGGCTCGTACACCGACGGGCATACGAAAACGGTTGCTGCAGTGAGGATTTCGCGGATCTTCGAACCGTCGAGCATCTCCTGCACCCAGAACACCCCGCTGCGGGCCTGCGACAGTTGCTCGACCGCGGCGCCGACCTCGGCGGCGATCTCCGGGGTGTCTGGCGCGCCCGCGCACAGCACCAGCTGGACGTCCGGGTCGAACCGGTGGGCCGCCGCCACCAGATGCGCGACCCCTTTCTGGCGGGTGATGCGGCCGACGAACGCCACGATCGGGCGACCGGGATCCACGCCGAGCCGGGTCAGTACCGAATCGCCCGGATCCGCAGTCACGGGGTGCCACACCCCGGTGTCGATCCCGTTCTTGACGACGTGCACGCGGGCGGGATCCAGCGCGGGGTACACCCGCAGCACATCCGCGCGCATGCCGGCGCTGACGGCGATCACCGCATCGGCCGCCTCGACGGCCGTGCGCTCCACCCAGGACGAGATGCGATAACCCCCGCCGAGCTGTTCGGCCTTCCACGGCCGCAGCGGCTCGAGCGAGTGCGCGGTCAGGACATGCGGGACGCCGTACAGCAGGGCCGCGAGGTGACCGGCCATCCCGGTGTACCAGGTGTGCGAGTGCACCACGTCGGCGCCGGCGGCCGCGTTGGCCATCCCCAGGTCCGCCGACAGCGTCGACAACGCCGCGTTGGCGTCGGCCAGCGCGGGATCGGGCCGGTGCACGTGAACGTCGGCCTGATCGGGTCGCGGCGCTCCCATGCAGTGCACGTCCACGGCGCACAGCCGGCGCAGCTGGGCGACGAGTTCGGTGACGTGTACGCCTGCACCGCCGTACACCTCGGGCGGATACTCCCGTGTCATCATCGCCACCCGCATACCGACCGACGGTAGTGCCAGCGGCGGGCCCCCGCAGGGATTGCGGGGTGTGAAACCGGCCCCAATCCCGGGGGGAATTCTGAAAACCGCGTCATTGCGCTGGCCACCTCTGGCGGGTGTCGATAGGTTTGTCCCCATGAGGGAAGCGCCACACGTGCTGGGCATCGTCCTCGCCGGCGGGGAGGGCAAGCGGCTGTATCCCCTGACGGCGGATCGGGCCAAGCCGGCCGTTCCGTTCGGCGGCAGCTACCGGCTCATCGATTTCGTGTTGTCGAACCTCGTCAATGCGCGCTATCTGCGCATCTGTGTTCTCACGCAATACAAGTCGCACTCCCTGGACCGGCACATCTCGCAGAACTGGCGGCTGTCCGGGCTGGCCGGCGAGTACATCACGCCGGTCCCCGCGCAGCAGCGGCTGGGGCCGCGGTGGTACACCGGGTCGGCCGACGCCATCTACCAATCGATGAACCTCATCTACGACGAGGACCCCGACTACATCGTGATCTTCGGTGCCGATCACGTGTACCGGATGGATCCCGAGCAGATGGTGCAGCAGCACATCGAAAGTGGCGCCGGCGCAACGGTGGCCGGCATCCGCGTGCCGCGCGCGGAGGCGACGGCGTTCGGCTGCATCGACGCCGACGAGTCGGGCCGGATCCGCAGCTTCATCGAGAAGCCGGCGGACCCGCCCGGCACACCCGATGACCCGAACCAGACGTTCGTGTCGATGGGCAACTACGTGTTCACCACCAAGGTCCTGATCGACACCATCAAGGCCGACGCCGACGACGACCACTCCGATCACGACATGGGCGGCGATATCATCCCGCAGCTCGTCGCCGACGGGATGGCCTCGGTGTACGACTTCAACAACAACCAGGTTCCCGGCGCCACCGAACGCGACCACGGATATTGGCGTGACGTCGGCACGCTCGACGCGTTCTACGACGCGCACATGGATCTGGTGTCGGTGCACCCGGTGTTCAATCTGTACAACCGGCGCTGGCCGATCCGCGGCGGCACCGAGAACCTGGCGCCCGCCAAGTTCGTCAACGGCGGCTCGGCGCAGGAGTCCGTCGTTGGGGCGGGCAGCATCATCTCGGCGGCGTCGGTGCGCAATTCGGTGTTGTCCTCCAACGTCGCGATCGACGACGGGGCGATCGTCGAGGGCAGCGTGTTGATGCCCGGGGTCCGGGTGGGCCGCGGCGCGGTGGTGCGCCGCGCGATCCTGGACAAGAACGTCGTCATCGGGCCGGGCGAGATGGTGGGTGTCGACGTGGAGAAGGACCGGGAGAAGTTCTCGGTCAGCGCCGGTGGCGTGGTCGCCGTCGGCAAGGGCGTCTGGATCTAGCGCCGCACTTCCGGCCGCTCGCCCTCGATCAGGGCGCGCGCGGCGGCTGCTGCCAGTCCGCGGGTGCGGCGGTCGGCGGGGCATACGGTAGGTCCTTGCGCCGCTTGATCTTTCGCCACAGCCGCCAGCCCGACCAGATCAGCGCCGCCAGGATCACCAGCACGAGGATCGGCACCAGCAGTGCGATGAACACCAGGCCGAAACTGGTGACGTCCTCGACCGTGGACAGCACGGGAGCGGCCACCCCGGCGGTCGCGACGTTGGCGGCGGGCCGCACGGCGGACTTGGTCAGGCTGACCAGGAGCGCGATGACGACGCCGATCACCACCGGGATCCACCCGCCGGAGCGGGCCCACTGGCCGGGGTCGCTGACGGCGGCGGTCTGCGCGGCCGTGCCCGACCCGAACACGATGCCGCCGGCGGCGGGCCGCACGAAGGTCTGCACGGAGTCGTTCACCGAGTCCAGCGCCGGAATCTTGTCGGCGACGATCTCCACCACCAACAGGACGCCGATGATGAGGATCACCCAGCCGTTCTCCATCCAGTTCCACCCGGCCGGCAGGTGGACGATGTCGGTGAACCGCGCCAACAGTCCGAGCATCAGCATCGGGATGTAGGCGTTGAGCCCGGCGGCGGTCGACAGCCCGAGCCCGGTCAGTAGCTGTTCCACGCGACCAGTATGGGTTCAGCCGGACCGCCGCAGGGTCAGAACCCGAGCTCACCACACATTCGGTACCAGGCGGTAACGCACCTGTTGTCGGTACTCCCGGTAACCGGGAAGCTCGTCGGTGAGCATCTTCTCCTCGTCGAGGATCCGGATGCCGAGCACGACCACGGCCGGGATGAGCACCGTGAGCCCCCAGTAGGAGCCCAGCGCGAGCGGCGTGCCGGCCATCATGATGAGCGCACCGACGTACATCGGATGGCGCACCAGCCCGTAGAGCCCGGTGGTGGTGAGGGTCTGGTTCTCCTCGACCCTGATGGTGGCGGCGGCGTAGTTGTTCTGGAACACCACCGCCTGGGCCAGGATGAGCCCGACGGCCACCACGATGTTGCCGACGATCGCCAGCCACGTCGGCGGCGACGACCAGCCGAACCGGAGATTCAGTGCGCTCACCACGAACAGCGCTGTCGCCAGCAGATAGATGCCACACATGACGAGCCGTTGCGCGGGCCGGGTCTCGGCCGTCGGTCCGGCATGCATCCGGCGCTGCAGCGCGGCCGGTTTGGACACGGCCAGGTAGAAGCTGGGGCCCAGCGTGGTGAGCATGAATACGGCGACGAAGAGCCAGGCCTGCCAATAGTGGAACGTGCCGGCCGGCCAGAACAGGGTGGCGGCGAAGAACGCCAGCCCGGCGATGAGCGATGCGAAGGTCTGGATCATCAGTTTCATCTGCTGCTCCTCACTCCAGATCGCGTCGCCGAAATGCGTGGACGCCGAGCATGATCAGTGCGACGTCGATGGTGAGTAGCCACAGCAGCGGCACCGCCGTGAAGCTCCCGGCGCCGACGCGGGGGATGTGTGAGAACGGTTCGAGGTTCAGCAGCCACTGTGGGAACCCGGACAGCGATCCGAGCATGTACAGCGCGATGAAACCCACGAGTACCGCCCAGGCCGCCGGGCTGAACCGGGGCGCCAGCCCGAACAGTGCGACGGTCACCGCGGCGAGCAGCCACACCGCGGGCAACTGCACGGCGGCGGCGCCGAGTACGGCCGGCAGCTTGCCGCCGGCACCGCCCAGGCCGCCGGCCGTAATGCCGTAGGTCAGCCCCGCGACCATGCCGGCCAGCAGCATCGCGATACCCGACCCGGCGATCGCGAGTCCCAGATAGCTTGCCAGCCAACGGGTCCGGCTCACCGAGCCGGCCAATGCCGTCTCCGCGCGGCCGGTGATCTCCTCCTGGTGCAGCCGCAGCAGCATCGAGATGACGAATGCCGAGGCCACCATGCCGAGCATGGCGAACGCGATCGCGATGAAGGCCTGTTCCATGGCGGCGGTACCGCCGAGGCGCGTGACGATATCGCGGGCCAGCCCACTGTCGCCCACCTCGTCGCCCACCCCGTGCACGACGCTGCCGATCATCAGCCCGTACAGGCACAGGCCGGTCGTCCACAGCAGCAGTGCGCCGCGGCTGACCCGCCATGCCAGCGCCAGCGGCCCGGCCAGTGCGGGACCCGCCGTGCCGGCGCCGGGCCGCTCGGCCAGCAATCCCGCCCCGACGTCGCGGCGACCCCGCAGCCAGTAGGCGAACACCGTCAGGGCCGCGCACGCGAGCACGTGCAGTGCCAATACCCACCACCGGTCGCCGGCGAACGGTCGAACCTGTAACGACCAGCCCAGCGGCGAGAGCCAGGACAGCGCGCTGGATCCGGTGGCCGACCGGGCGTCGCCGACAGCGCGCAGCGTGAACGCGGCCGCCAGCACCGCGAATGCCAGGCCCCGGGCGGTGCGGGCGTTGGCCGAGAGTTGGGCAGCGACCGCGGCGACCGCGCCGAATACCAGACCCGAACCGGCCAGTGCCAGCCCGAATGCCAGGGAACCGGCGGCCGGGATATCGACGGTCAGCAGACCGGCGAAGCCGATCAGCCCGGTCAGCAGCGATGCGCCGAGTGCCAGCGTCAGCGCGGCGGTCAGATCGGCGTAGCGGCCGACCGCGGTCGAATCGAGCAGCTCGGTCCGGCCGGCCTCCTCGTCGGCGCGGGTGTGCCGGATGACCGTCAGGATCACCGCCACCGCGATCAACACATGGAACATCCCGGCCTTCCAGACGCCGACGGCGCCCAGGGTGTCGTTGTAGACGTTGCCGTACATGGCGCGCTGGGCCGGACTGGCCATGATCGAGGCCACCATGCCGGTGCGGTCGGCGTCGGTCGGATACACCTTGCTGATGCTGCCCACATAGACCGTGGCCAGCGGGACCGACAGCAGCAGGATCCACAGCGGGGCGACCACTCGGTCGCGGCGCAGATACAGCCGCAGCAGCCGCAGTGTCCCAGTGAATTTCGATGATCCGGGCGGGTCGCCCGCGGCCGATCGGGTCGCCGGGTCCAGGACGGGCGTACTCATGCGTGCACCTTCCGGTCCTCCCGGCTCCCGGAGTCCGGGTCGGTTCCGTAGTGGCGCAGGAACAGATCTTCCAGGGTTGGGGGCTGGCTGACCAGGCTGCGTACCCCGGCCTGCCCGAGTGCCCGGATCAATTCGGGCAAACTCGCGCTCTCGACCTGCACGTGCAGGGTGCTGCCCTCGAAGCCGATGTCCTCGACTCCCGGGATCCGCCGGAGATCGCCGGGGTCGCTGAGCAATTCGGCCTTGATCGAGGTGCGCGACAAACGCCGCATCGAGTCCAACGTGCCGGATTCGACGGTCCTGCCCGCGCGGATGATGGTCAGCCGATCACAGAGGGCCTCGGTCTCGGCCAGGATGTGGCTCGACAGCAGGACGGTGGTGCCGCGGTCACGGGTCTCGGCGACGCACTGTTGAAAGACGTTCTCCATCAACGGGTCCAGTCCGGTGCTGGGCTCGTCCAGCAACAGCAGTTCGGCGTGGGATGCGAATGCCGACACCAGCGACACCTTCTGCCGGTTGCCCTTCGAATAGGTGCGGGCTTTCTTGTGCGGGTCGAGTTCGAAGCGTTCGATGAGTTCGGTCCGGCGCTCGGTGTCGATCCCGCCGCGCATCCTCGCCAGCAGGTCGATCGTCTCGCCGCCGGTCAGCGACGGCCACAGCGTGACATCGCCGGGGACATAAGCGATCCGGCGGTGCAGGTCCACCGCGTCGGCCCACGGGTCGTGGCCGAGCATCCGCACGGTGCCTCCGTCGGAGCGCACCAGTCCCAACAGGATCCGGATGGTGGTGGACTTGCCGGCGCCGTTGGGGCCCAGAAAACCGTGGACTTCCCCCGGCGTGACGGTGAGGTCGAGGCCGTCCAGAGCGCGTACCGAACCGAAATTCTTTGCCAGGCCCTGGATTTCGATCGCCGGTTGCGCGAGCTCGGTCATGATGCGCTACTCCGTTTCATCCTCGGGTTCGGTGTCG
The DNA here is from genome assembly GCF_046330795.1 of Mycobacterium sp. Taxonomy (GTDB): domain Bacteria; phylum Actinomycetota; class Actinomycetes; order Mycobacteriales; family Mycobacteriaceae; genus Mycobacterium. Next base: position 468,517 of record NZ_JAXLSA010000002.1, read on the forward strand.
GGCACGGTCTGGATGGGAATGCCCTGGTTGCGCCGCTCCAGGAACGCGTCGTACATGGTCGAGTCGGTGAGCAGGCCGTGGGAATACACCTCGAGCGCCGGCAGGATCATGTCCTGGGCGTAGTCGTGCAGCACCGCGCGAAGATCGGTGGGGTTGTCATGCAGCTGCAGGTAGAGCAGGAACGCCCCACCGCCGGACAGCGCGAGGTAGAAGGCCCGTGCCCTGGCGTCCTGGCTCGGCTTGACCGTTCCGGCGCGGACGCCCTCGTCCATGTACTGCTCGGCGTTGTCGATCATGGTGCGCCACATGGTCCTGGCCAGTTCGCCGCCGGTCTGCATGGTGCGCACCAGGTAAGCCATCATCGGCGCGAATTCCTCGATCTCGGCAATCGCCGTGAACCAGGCCGCCGGGTCGTGGGTCTGCAGGGATTCGCTCTTGGATTGCCGAATGCTCTCGGCAACGTGCTCGTCACAGGCCGCGCGCAGGCCGTCCTTGGAGCCGAAATGATGGATCACCAGACCTGGGCTCACTCCGGCCGCGCCGGCAATGGCTCGCACGCCGACCTCGAAGCCGTGCTGGCCGAACTGGTCGATCGCGGCGTCGCGGATCCTGGCGGCCGCGGTCAGGTCGTGCGCTGAACGCATGTTCAGTACGTTAAACACTCGTTCAGCGCGGTGTCAAGGGGTCCGCGCCGGCGGCAACGCACAAGAAGCCGTGAATGTTTGGTTCCCCGGCGAGGGCGGGAAGCCAGCGGCGATGGCTACGACACTGTGGACGACTGCTGCGTCCGATACGAGGCACGGTTTCTGGGACAACGAGGTCGGAAAGTGGTTGCTGACCAACGGGTTACACGTCGTGGTCGCCGTCGTTGTCGCGATCATCGCGACCCGCGTCATCCGGTGGGTGGCGGCACGGATCAGTCGGCGGCTGGCCCAGGGCGACAACAGTGACGCCGTCGTGCGGTCGAAACGGTCAAGCACCGTCAGGCCGTGGCGGCCGTCATCTCCTCGGTGGCCATCGGAGTGCTCTACACGATGGTCGCCCTGGACATCGCCAATGTGGTCGGGCTGCCGGTCGGCTCCCTGGTGGCGCCCGCCGCGGTGCTCGGTGCGGCCCTCGGTTTCGGAGCCCAGCGGATCGTGCTCGACCTGCTGAGCGGCTTCTTCCTCATCACCGAGAAGCAGTACGGCTTCGGCGATCTGGTGGAGCTGACGGTCTCAGGAGGTGGTGAGGCACGCGGCACCGTTGAGGACGTCACGCTGCGGATCACGCGACTGCGCACCAGCGACGGCGAGTTCTACACCGTGCCGAACGGACAGATCGTGAAGGCCCTGAACCTGTCCAAGGACTGGGCGCGTGCCGTCGTCGACGTTCCCGTCGCCCACTCCGCCGATCTCAGCCAGGTGACCGACACCTTGCACTCGGTCGCCGCGGCCGCCATGCGCGACGACGGACTGCCGGATCTGCTCCTGGATGAGCCGCAGCTGATGGGCGTGGAGAGCATCGGCGTCGAAACCGTGAACCTGCGCATGGTGGCGCGCACCCTGCCGGGGAAACAGTTCGAGGTCGGCCGCCGCTTGCGTTCCCTGGTGATGACCGCGTTCTCCGGAGCGGGAATCGACACCGACGGGAAGACTCCGGTCGCGGCCAGCACCCGGACCGGGTCCGACGACGGCGGGGACGATTGATCGGGCCGAATCAGTCCCGGGCGGCCGCCAGAATCCCGTCGCCGAGGGGCAACAGGACGGGGGTGAAGCGCTCGTCCTCGGCGATCAGCCGGGCCGCCTCGCGCACCGACGCGACCTCGGGATCGTTCGCCGACGGGTCCCCGGCGCGACCGGCCAGCGCGGCGCGGTGCACGACGATGACGCCGCCGGGGCGCAGCAGCCGGATTCCCTCGACCACGAAATCGGCCTGATCGCCCGGTTCGGCGTCGATGAAGACCAGGTCGTAGGACTCGTCGGCCAGGCGGGTGAGGACCTCTTGGGCGCGTCCGGTGATGAGCCGGGTGCGCGAGGGCCCGATACCGCCCTCGCTGAACGCCTGCTTGGCCAGGCGCTGGTGCTCGGGCTCGATGTCGATGGTGGTCAGGACTCCGTCGTCGCGCATCCCGGAGAGCATCCACAGCCCGCTCACCCCGGCGCCGGTGCCCACCTCCGCCACGGCCTTGCCCCCGGACAGTCGCGTCAGCATGCTCAGTAGCGCTCCGACGGCCGGGGTCACCGCGTCGGCGCCGATGTCCTCGGCCCGTTCGCGGGCCGCGGCGAGCACGGCATCCTCGGTGATCGAGCCCTCGGCGTGGGCGAGCATGGCGTCGGCGCGACTTGGCCGGACCAACACCGGCGGATCCTCATCGGGCATGCCCGCAGCGTAGATCGAATGCCGTCGTCAATGCAGCTGGCGCGCCCATCTGTGCAGCGCAATCGGGGCGCGACCGGCTTTCTCAGGAAAACTTCAGGTGCCTCATATGTCCGCCACACGCCGGTCGGCAACGGTATTCGGCATGGACGTCGGCGGTAGCTGGATCGGGAATAACGGCGAGGAGTTCCATGTTGCCGAACCCGACGGGTCACACGCCGTCGGGCCTCGCGCTCGCGGAACCACACCGCTCGCCGAACCCGACGGGTCACCCGCCGTCAACGGCTTCGACCAGGAGGATCCGACGACCAACGCGCTCATGGCCCCCGCCAGCATGTCGCACCCCGACCAGGGTGAACCGGGCTGGGTGGAGCCATCCGACGAGTTGCACGGCACCGCCGTGTTCGACGCAACCGGCGACAAGACCACGATGCCGTCGTGGGACGACCTGGTGCGCCAGCACGCCGATCGGGTCTACCGGCTGGCCTACCGCCTCTCCGGCAACCAGCACGACGCCGAGGACCTGACCCAGGAGACGTTCATCCGGGTGTTCCGCTCGGTGCAGAACTACCAGCCCGGGACCTTCGAGGGTTGGCTGCACCGCATCACCACCAACCTGTTCCTGGACATGGTCCGTCGACGTGGCCGCATCCGGATGGAGGCGCTGCCCGAGGACTACGAGCGCGTTCCGGCGTCCGACCCCGACCCCGAGCAGATCTATCACGACTCCCGCCTGGGCGCCGACCTGCAGGCCGCACTGGACTCGCTGGCTCCGGAGTTCCGCGCCGCCGTGGTGTTGTGCGACATCGAGGGCCTGTCCTACGAAGAGATCGGTGCGACGCTGGGCGTCAAGCTCGGCACCGTCCGCAGCCGTATCCATCGTGGCCGCCAGGGCATCCGCGAGTACCTCGCAGCGCATTCCCAGGATTCGCAGTACTCCGCCGAGTCGGCCTGACCCTTCCCCAGGTTTCTCGCAGTGAACTGGTCCCGCGCGCTACATTCGACTGCGGTGGTCGCCAACCACCGGGGAAGGAGCGGGGTGATGTTCGACCGGGGGCATGTGTTCCGGCTGTTCTCCCGGTTGCCGGCGCATTTCGCATCGCAGAGCGACGCGCCCGTCGGCGCGCCCCGGCAGTTCAGATCCACCGAGCACCTGTCCACCGAGGCCATTGCCGCCTACGTCGACGGCGAGCTGCGGATGAACGCCTACATGCGGGCCGCCACCCATCTGTCGCAGTGCGTCGAGTGCGTCGCCGAGGTCGACGCCCAACGGCAGGCCCGCGACGTGCTGCAGAACTCTCATCCGATCGACCCGCCGACCTCCCTGTTGGGCCGGCTCACCCAGATCCCGTTCTCGTCGCTGGTCCAGTGCGACGAACCCGGAGCCTGCGACGACCCCGGCCCCGAGTCGCAGGGGCCGCGCAACCCCTGGGACGGCCGGCGCCGCCGGTAGGGTGTAGCAGGGGCCGACGCCTCCCGGGCCCCCCGGCGGTTTCGCCGCACGGATCCGTACGCTTCGCACGATTGATCGAGGGTGACTTGAGTTCCAACCAGGACAACTCCGGCCAGGGTGCCAGCGGCCCGCGCCTGGCGCCGCGGCCCGTGTCGCGGCCTCCCGTCGACGAGGCGTCGCGCCGGACGTTCGCGCGGCCCGACGGCGTCGACGGGTCCTTCGTCGCCGACGAGCTGCGCCCGCAGCGGTTCCGCGATGGCTCGGAGTTCCGGCCCGACCAGAAGCCCAAGGATCCGGTGTTGGCCGAGGCGTTCGGCCGGCCGTATCAGGGCGGGGACTCCCTGCAGCGGCACCCGGTCGACGCCAGCGCTCTGGCCGACGAGAAGCTCGGTGACGACGAGCCCGACGACCCGTGGCGCAATCCCGCCGCGCCGGCCGCGCTCGGTGATCCGGCGGTCGCCGAACCCGAGCGCGCCGTCGCCGCGCCGCAGCTGGGCAAGCTGGGCGTGCGTGACGTCCTGTTCGGCGGCAGGGTCTCGTACCGGGCGCTGGCGCTGCTGGGCGTCACCGCGCTGCTGATCGGGCTGCTCGGCGGTTGGGTCGGCCGCAAGACGGCCGAGGTGGTGGAGGCCTTCACCACCTCCAAGGTCACGCTGGAGACCGGCGACGGCGAGCAGCTGCCGGCGGGTCAGTTCGCCAAGGTGGCCGCTTCCGTGGCCGATTCGGTGGTCACCATCGAGGCCACCAGCAACGACCAGGGTTCGCAGGGGTCGGGGGTCGTGATCGACGGCCGCGGCTACATCGTCACCAACAACCACGTGATCTCCGACGCCGCCAACAATCCCAGCCAGTACAAGACCACCGTCGTGTTCAACGACGGCAAGGAGGTTCCGGCCAACCTGGTGGGCCGCGACCCGAAGACCGACCTGGCAGTGCTCAAGGTCGACAACGTCGACAATCTGACGGTCGCCCGCCTCGGGGACTCCGACAAGGTGCACGTCGGCGACGAGGTCATTGCCGCCGGCGCGCCGCTGGGCCTGCGCAGCACCGTGACCCACGGCATCATCAGTGCGCTGCACAGACCGGTCCCGCTGTCGGGCGACGGCTCGGACACCGATACCGTAATCGACGCCCTGCAGACCGACGCCTCGATCAACCACGGCAACTCCGGTGGCCCGCTGATCAACATGGCCTCGGAGGTCATCGGCATCAACACGGCCGGAAAGTCGTTGTCCGACAGTGCAAGTGGCCTGGGCTTCGCGATCCCCGTCAACGAGGTCAAGGCCACCGCCGAGACGTTGATCAAGGACGGGAAGATCAACCATCCGACCCTGGGGCTCAGTGCCCGCTCGGTCAGCAACGACGTCGCCTCCGGTGCGCAGGTCGCCAATGTCAAGGCCGGCGGTCCGGCCGAGAAGGGCGGCGTGCAGGAGAACGACGTGGTGGTCAAGGTCGGTGACCGCACGGTGGCCGACGCCGACGAGATGACGGTCGCGGTGCGGCAGCTGAAGATCGGCCAGCCCGCTCCCATCGAGGTGGTGCGCGACGGTCGCCACGTCACCCTGACGGTCACACCTTCGTCGGACGGGTAGTTCCGTGTTCGCCAACGTGGGCTGGGGCGAGATGCTGGTGCTCGTCGTCATCGGCCTCGTGGTGCTGGGCCCCGAACGGCTACCGGGTGCCATCCGCTGGACGTCGAGCACGCTGCGTCAGGCCCGCGACTACATCAGCGGAGCCACCAGTCAGTTGCGCGAGGACCTGGGTCCGGAATTCGATGATCTGCGTGCACCCCTCTCGGAGCTGAACAAGCTGCGCGGGATGTCACCGCGCGCCGCGATCACCAAACACCTTCTCGACGGCGATGATTCACTGCTCAGCAGCGTGGAGAACACCTTCAACGAGGCCAAGTCCGAGCTCGTCGTCCCGCCGGCGGCCGCCCAGCGCTCGCCGGCCGCTCCGGCCGAGCCGGACCCGACGCTGCCCACCCCGTTCGACCCCGACGCCACCTGACTCACACGCCCAAACGTACGTCTCGGCGCGAAAGTGCGAGTGGGTCACGCCATTTCGTCGATCTCGCCCCGCGTCAGCGCCGCGTGGTGTCCAATCCCAGCGACATGCCGGCCAGCCCACGCCGGCGCGCCGTCAGCGCGTCGGCCACCTTCTGCAACTCCTTGGCGGCCACCGACTCGGGGGCCGAAAGAACAAGGGGCACACCGGAATCCCCGGCATTGACCAGTGCGGGATCCAACGGCACCTGGCCGAGCAGCGGCACCTCGGCGCCGGTGGTCCGCGTCAGGCTCTCGGCGACCTGCTGGCCGCCACCCTCACCGAACACCTGCATGGTGGAGCCGTCGGGCAGCACCAGGCCGGACATGTTCTCCACGACGCCGACGACGCGCTGGCGGGTCTGCACGGCGATGGCCCCGGCGCGTTCGGCGACCTCGGCGGCGGCCAACTGCGGGGTGGTGACGACGACGATCTCGGCCCCCGGGATCAGCTGCGCGATGGAGATCGCCACGTCGCCGGTGCCCGGCGGCAGATCAAGCAGCAGCACGTCCAGATCGCCCCAGTAGACGTCGGCCAGGAACTGTTGCAGCGCCCGGTGCAGCATCGGGCCGCGCCACACCACGGGGGTGTTGCCCTGGGTGAACTGCGCGATCGAGATCACCTTCACGTCGTGCGCCACGGGCGGCACGATCATCGAATCCACTTGAATGGGGCGGTCATTCGTGCCCATCATGCGGGGAACGGAGTGGCCGTAGATGTCGGCGTCGAGCAGCCCCACCGACAGGCCGCGCGCGGCCATCGCGGCGGCCAGGTTGACCGTCACGCTGGACTTGCCGACGCCGCCCTTGCCGGAGGCCACCGCGTAGACGCGGGTCAACGAGCCCGGCTGGGCGAACGGGATCACCGGCTCGGCGGACAGTCCCTGGTCGCCGCGCAACTGCTTGCGCAACTCGGCGCGCTGCTCGTCGTTCATGACGTCCAGGACGACGGTGACCGCGCCGGTGCCCGGCACGTCGGCGACTGCCCGCGTCACCAGCTCGCTGATCTCGGACTTCTTCGGGCAGGCCTCGGTGGTCAGGTAGATCTCGATGTGGGTGGCCCCGTCGGGCCGCACGTCGACGCTCTTGACCATGCCGAGCTCGGTGATCGGCTTGCGCAGTTCGGGATCGATGACCTTGGCCAGCGCGGCGCGCACGGCAGCGGTCGGATCAGTGCTCTCGGACATCACCGACGAGTCTATCGGTGACGCCGGAACGCTCGGCGCCGGTCAGGCAGCCGGGCCGGGCAGCGGGCCCAGCGATACCCCGGGAGCGCCGGATTCGGCCGGCATCGGTGCGGGCGCGGCGGGTCCCGGTGCTGCCGGCATTGGGGCGGGTCCGGGTGCAGGCGCCTGGGCCGGCGGCAGCACACCGGGGGCCGGAGCCTCGGCCGGAACCGGACCGGGGGCGGGCGCACCCGGCAGCGGGCCGAGGGCGGGTCCGGCGACCGAAGCCTCCGGCGCGGCCGGCTGCTGCATCCACGGCGGTACCCAGCCGGGCTGCATCCAGGGCGGGGTCCATCCCGGCTGGCCCCACTGCGGCACCGCGGAGGGATCGCTCAACGGGGTGTTGTCGCTCAGGCAGAAGATGGTGCACGGTGCGTTCAGCGGCGTCGCCGTGGTGCCCTCGGCAGGTCCGGGCGGTACGGGCAGCGAGTTGGCCACCCCGCTCTGCGTCAGGCTGAACACCGGCAGCGGATCGGTCGCCGAGAGGCCCGGGCCCAGCCCTTCGGGGTTGGACTCCATGTGGGCGTCCAACCGGGCGTCCGCGATGGGCGGCGTGGGACCCGTGATGGGCGGCAGGTTGACCGGCGCCACACCCGTTGCGTAGGAGGCGGCCCACCCGAGCACGTTGCGGGCGTAGGCCATCGAGTTGTTGTAGCGCAGGATCGCCGTCAGCACCTGCGACTGGTCCCGCAGATTCAGGCCACCGCTGCACAGGTACCGGGCCGCCGACAGGGTGGCGTCGTAGACGTTCTGCGGATCGGCCTTGCCGTCGCCGTCGCCGTCGGAGGCGAACCGGGACCACGTGCCCGGCAGGAACTGCATAGGACCCATCGCGCGGGCGTACGTCACGCGGCCGAGCTGGCTGGCCGAGACGATGACCTCGTTGCCCGGCAGGGTGCCGTCCAGGGCGGGGCCGTAGATCGGGCTGACCGCGGTGCCGCGGGAGTCGGTGGCGCCGTTGTTGGCGTGGCCCGATTCGATCCGGCCGATGCCGGCCAGCAGGTTCCAGCTGATGCCGCAGCCGGGAAGTGCGCGCGCCATGGTGGCCTCGGCATTGCGGTACGCGCTCAGCGCGATGGCGGGGATGCGCAGCGCGCCGGGGGCGGAGACGATGGCGGCCGGCGGGGGCGCGGATGCCGCGGAGGCGGCGACCCGGAACGCATCGGGTGCCTTGGCCACCGCGACCACCGTGGGGCCGCTCATGTCGACGGGCCGGGTGGGGGCGACGGCCGCCACCGGGCTGATCTCGACGACCTTGCCGGTGTCCGGGCTGACCGGGGTGGACGGCCCGGCCGCACCGACCGCGGCCGCGAGCACCAGGGGGGACAGCACGGCCACACCGAGGAGGGGAGAGTGGGTGGCGCGGGCCAGGCGGCCGCGCGTGCGCTCCGACGGCTCCTGGGGCACCTGATCGCTCGGGTCCGCACCCGAACCTGCCCTTATGCGCACTCGACCGTCCTCGTGATCGATGCCCGGCAAGCACCGCGGGCATACCTTGTGAACCAAGTCACCATACATAACAGTTGGGACACGTGTGGCAGCAATCCCCCGCTCGTCAGCCGGACTTCTTGGGCCGCCGCTCGCCGCCGTCCGACTTGCCCGCCGACGGCTTCTTCGGCGGGCTGAGCGCGTCGATCTTCTCGTGCAGTTCCTCGAGCTCGCGACGCAGGTAATCGCGGGTCGCGACCTCGCCGACCGCCAGCCGCAGCGCGGCCAGTTCGCGGGCCAGGAACTCGGTGTCCGCCTTGGTCTGTTCGGCGCGCCGGCGGTCCTCCTCGAGCGACACCCGGTCGCGATTCTCCTGGCGGTTCTGGGCCAGCAGGATCAGCGGGGCCGCGTACGCGGCCTGCGTCGAGAACGCCAGATTCAGCAGGATGAAGGGGTAGGGATCCCAGCGCCACTTCACCGCAAACAGATTCAGGGCGATCCAAACGATCACGATGATCGTCTGCCAGGCCAGGTAGCGGCCGGTACCCAGGAATCGGGCGATCGACTCGCTGAACCGGCCCACCGCCTCGGCGTCGAGGTTCAGTCGGGGGCGGCGCGAGGTGCGCGGGGTGTCGAGGCGGCTGCGCGCCGAAGCGTCACTCACTGGGCGGTGTCCAGTTCGGGCTCCTCGGTACTGGCCCGCCAGTCGTGCGGCAGCAGGTGGTCGAGCAGATCGTCGACGGTGACGGCGCCCAGCAGGTGCCCCTCGTCGTCGATCACCGGCCCGCAGACCAGGTTGTAGGCCGCGAAGTAACGGGTCACCGCGGCCAGGGTCTGCTCGGGGGCCAGGGTCGGCAGGTCGGCGTCCACGATGCCGCTCACCAGTGCCGCCGGGGGTTCGCGGAGCAGTCGCTGCAGGTGTACACAGCCCAGATAGCGGCCGGTCGGGGTGGCCGTCGGGGGGCGGACCACGAACACCAGCGACGACAGCGCCGGCGTCAGGTCGGGGTCGCGCACCCGGGCCAGCGCGGCGGCCACGGTGGTGTCCGGGGCCAGGATCACCGGTTCGGGGGTCATCAGACCACCGGCGGTGTCGGGGGAGTGCTGCAGCAGTCGGCGGACCGGATCGGAGTCCTCCGGGTCCATCCGGGCCAGCAGCACCTCGGCGTGCGTCGGGTTGAGCACACCCAACAGATCGGCGGCGTCGTCGGGGTCCATCGCCTCGAGCACGTCGGCGGCGCGCTCGGTGTCCATCTTCAGCAGCAGTTCGGTCTGCTCGTCCTCGCCGAGCTCCTGCAGGATGTCGGCCAGCCGTTCGTCGTCGAGGGCGTTGATGACCTCGGTGCGGCGTTTGGCGGGCAGGTCGCGGATCGCGTCGGCCACCTCGACCGGTCGTTGATCCTCGAACTGGTGCAGCAGTTGGGCGACGCCCTGGCCGGGCATCGCCAGCGCCGACGGTGTCAGCCCCTGGACGTGCTGCCAGTCGACGACGTGAACGGTGGTCCGCCGCAGCCGCCGGTGACTGCGCACCGCGAGCCGGGTCACCAGCCAGTCGCGGGTCCGGGTCTGCTCGATCGCCAGGTCGACCACCACCACGTCCTGACCCTGCAGCTGCGGCAGTTCCGGATCGTTGACCCGCACGCGGGTGTCGAGCACCTGGCCCAGCACCAGGACCTCGCCCGGCCGTTGGGCGAACCGGCGCAGCGACACGTTGCCGGTGGTGAGCGTCACGGCGGTCGGCTCGATCGCGGTGACCCGCAGGATGGGTACGAAAATCCTTCTGCGGGTGAGCAATTCGACTACCAGGCCCAGGACGCGGGGCTGCTGGCGAACGATGCTGATACTGATGACGACGTCGCGCACCCGGCCCACCGACTCACCGTCGGGGCCCAGCACCACCAGCCCGGCGAGCCGGGCCGCGTACACCCTGTTGATCGACGCCATGGTTCAAAGGGTAGGAGTGGACGGGTGAATTCCGCGTATCGCCCCCGTCGCGGGGATGATTTTGTCCATCTCCGACGGAGCTGCCTGTCCGTTCCGGGCAGCAATCGAAAGATGATCGAAAAGGCCAAGGGTCTGCCCGCCGACCAGGTGTTCCTCGACCTCGAGGATGCGGTGGCCGCCGACGCCAAGGCCGCGGCGCGGACGACGGTGGCGAGCGCGCTGGCCGAGCCCGGCTGGGCGGGACAGTTGCGGGGTGTCCGCGTCAACGACTGGACCACGCCCTGGACGCACGCGGATCTGATCGAGGTGGTGGCCGGGGCCGGTGCTGCGCTCGAGGTGGTGATCCTGCCGAAGGTCAGCGATGTGTCCCACGTGCAGGCCGCCGACCTGCTGCTGACGCAGCTCGAGCACACCCACGGGCTGCCGGTCGGGAGCATTGCGATCGACGCCCAGATCGAGGATGCGCGTGGTCTGACCAACATCGACGCGATCGCCGCCCATCCGCGGGTGCAGGCCCTGGTGTTGGGGCCGGCCGATCTGATGGCCAGCCTCAACACCCGCACCCTGGTGGTCGGTGAGCAGCCGCCCGGTTACGACGTGGGCGACGCTTATCACCACGTGCTGATGACGATCCTGGTGTCGGCGCGTGCGCACGGCGTGGCAGCGGTCGACGGCCCGTACCTCAAGATCCGCGACGTCGACGCGTTCCGGCGGGTGGCCGGGCGTGCGGCGGCGCTGGGCTACGACGGCAAATGGGTGCTGCACCCGGATCAGATCGCCGCCGGCAACGAGATATTCAGCCCGCGACAGGCCGATTTCGACCGCGCCGAGCTGATCCTGGAGGCCTACGAGTGGTACACGTCGGTGCCCGGCGGCTCCCGCGGGGCGGTGATGCTGGGTGACGAGATGATCGACGAGGCCAGCCGCAAGATGGCGCTGGTCGTCTCGGCGAAGGGGCGGGCCGCGGGGATGGGCCGCGAGGTCGCGCCGTTCCAGCCGCCGGCCTGACGTCTACCGAAAAAGGTTGAGGTTCAACGAGTCTCAGCGGAAGACGCTGGTCACTCCGCCGCCGGCCAGGAACAGGAACCCCAGGAGCAGGGTCACCAGCCCGATCACCAGTCCCGCGATCGCCATGCCGCGTCCGGCCTGTCCGGTCCGTCCCGTTTGCTGGATCCCCATGATGCCCAACAGGATTGCGGCCAGCGACGGCAGGAAGCACATGCACATCGGCACGCCCAGCAGGGCGCACACCAGCGCCGCGACCGACGGCCCGTTCTGGCCCGGTGGGACCCCGGCGCGGTACCCGGCATACGGGTCGTACGGCGGTGGATACGGCGGGTAGCCCGGCGGCGGTGGGTAGTAGCCGGGCGGCATCGGGGGAACGCCGAACGACGGCGGGGGAACGCCGGGCGGCGCGGATGGTCCGGTGAACATCGGCTGATCGGGGTAATCGGCCGGATAGTCGAGTGGCGCCGACTCGTACGACCCGACCGGCGGGGGCTGGTAGTTGCCCTCCCGGCGTTCGCCCGGATCTCCCGGGGTAGATGTCATGGCGCTCAATCTAGCGGTACGTACGATTGCAGGGAGTAGAGGAGGGACATCACATGACCAGTCCTTTTCAGCCCGGCCAGAATCCGGGCCCCCCGGTCGGGGGCCGCGGCGGACCGATCGGACTGCCGACCCCGCCGAAGGGTTGGCCGATCGGTTCGTACCCGACCTACGCCGAGGCGCAGAAGGCCGTCGACTACCTGTCCGATCAGCAGTTCCCGGTACAACAGGTCACCATCGTCGGCGTCGATCTCATGCAGGTCGAACGTGTCACCGGTCGCCTGACGTGGCCGAAGGTGCTCGGCGGTGGCGTGCTCACGGGCGCCTGGCTGGGTATCTTCGTCGGCCTGGTCCTGGGCCTGCTGGGCGGCAATCAAGGCAATCAAGCCGGAGCGTTGTTGACCGGCCTGATCGCGGGCATCATCTTCGGCTTGATCACCTCGGCCATACCTTATGCAATGGCAAGGGGTACAAGGGATTTCAGCTCCACCATGCAGCTGGTGGCCGGCCGCTACGACGTCCTGTGCGATCCCCAGAACGCCGAGCGGGCGCGGGACATGCTCTCGCGGTTGAGCATCTGAACGGCCCGCGCCCGATTCTCGACGCGGTCCGCGCTCATGTGCGAAACCATTTCGCCGCAGCGGGTTTCGCAGCCGAGCCCGATGCGGCGAGTGTGACGTTCCTGGGCGTTGAACCGATCGACGTACTGCGTTTCGGTCCCGTCGGCGGCCGGTTGCATCATGTTTCGCTCGGGTGCGCCCGCCACCCGATGGGGGATCCGGGCACGCTGGCGATCGATCCGGTCCATGGCCCGCGCGCGGAGGTGGTGCTCACGGTGCGCGACACGGTGCCCACCCCCGGCCTGGCGCGCACGATGGCCATCCTGGCGGCCACTCCGGCGGTCGACGGCATCGTGCTGGCCGCCGACGCGCTGATCGATCTCGGCGCACCGCTGTGGCAACGGCCCGCCGGACTGCCGCCGTTCAGCGCGGTGGTGCTGGCCGCCGGGCCCATCCCGGATCTGGAACCCGGCGAACCGTATGACCCGGTGACGTTCCTGGCCGCCACCCCGATCAGTGCGAACGAGGCCGCGTGGGCGCGGCTCGAGGGCGTCGAAGCGCTGCGGGAGGTCTGGCGACAGGACGGCGTCGACGTCACCGACCCGCAGCGCGTCGCGAGGCAGCCGAGCTGATCCGTTACAGCCAGTGGTTGCGGCGGAAGTTCCGGTAGAGGAACCCGCAGACGGCCACCATCAACAGCAGCACCGCCGGGTATCCCCAGGTCTCATGGAGTTCGGGCATGTGCTCGAAGTTCATGCCGTAGATGCCGGCGATCATGGTCGGGACGGCGGCGATGGCGACCCATGCCGAGATCTTGCGCATGTCCGTGTTCTGCTGCATGCCGACCCGCGCCAGGGCGGCCTGCACCAGGGAGGACAGCATCTCGTCGTAGCTGGCGATCTGGTCGGCCGCATGCGTCTGGTGGTCGATCACGTCGCGCATGTAGCGCAGGACCTCCTTGGACAGCAGATCCTTGTTGTCCGAGTGCAGCCGGCCCAGCTCGACCGACAACGGCGACACCGCGCGCCGCAGCTCGACCACCTCGCGCTTGAGCAGATAGATCTGTTCGACATTGGTCTTGGCGGTCGGCGAGAAGGTGTCCTCCTCGATGGCGTCGATGTCGCACTCCATCAGGCGCGTGACGTCAAGGTAGCTGTCCACCACGTGATCGGCGATCGCGTGCATCACGGCGTACGGACCCAGCGCGAGCTGCTCGGGTTGTTCCTCGAGTCGCCGGCGGACCCCGGCCAGCCCGCTGTGTTCGCCGTGGCGGACGGTGACGACGAACTCCGGGCCGACGAACACCATGATCTCGCCGGTCTCGACGATCTCGCGGGCCAGTGCCACGGATTCGTGGGGCACATAGTTGACCGTCTTGAGCACCAGGAACAGCGTGTTGTCGTAGCGCTCGAGCTTGGGCCGCTGATGGGCGTGCACCGCGTCCTCGACCGCCAGCGGGTGCAACCCGAAAACCTCTGCGACGGACTGCATCTGATGTTCATCGGGTTCGTGCAAGCCGATCCAGACGAAGGCCGACTGCCCGTCGGCGCGAATCTCACGGACCCGGTCCAGCGCCGCGGCGTGGGTGAACTTGCCGGGGAGCCGCGAGCCGTCGACGTAGACCGCGCAGTCGACCATGGCGCGGGCCACCGGCACGTGGATCCGTTTGACGTCGGGCACCGGCCGGGTGCGGGCGGCGCCCAGGAGCGAAGGCGGCAACGCGCGGAACGACGGCATTTCCAGCCTCCCTGTTCAGGGGAATGTGCATGCGAATGGTACGCCGCCGACCCGGAACGGGCTCCTCACAGCGAGGGAACCCCCGGCTGTGAGGTTGATCGGTGAAGTACCCTGACGCGGTGTCCGAAACCGTGAAGACCCCGCATCTCGTCATCGAGGACGAGGAGATTTTCGACGCCCACGTCGGTGGCAAATTGGCCATCGAGTTGAAGGCACCGCTGGACACCCAGCGGGCCCTGTCGATCGCCTACACGCCGGGCGTCGCACAGGTGAGCCGGGCGATCGCCGCCGATGCCACGCTGGCCAAGCGGTACACGTGGGCCAACCGGCTCGTGGTGGTGGTCTCCGACGGCACCGCGGTGCTCGGACTCGGTGACATCGGTCCGGCCGCCTCGCTGCCGGTGATGGAGGGCAAGAGCGCTCTGTTCAAGACGTTCGGCGGGCTGGACTCCATTCCGATCGTGCTGGACACCAAGGACCCCGACGAGATCGTCGAGACCCTGATCCGGCTGCGCCCCACGTTCGGGGCGGTCAACCTCGAGGACATCTCCGCGCCGCGTTGCTTCGAGATCGAGCGCCGCGTCATCGAGGCGCTGGACTGCCCGGTGATGCACGACGATCAGCACGGCACCGCGATCGTCGCTCTCGCGGCGCTGCTCGGCGCGGCCAAGGTGCTCCACCGTGACATGACCAGCCTGCGCATCGTCATCGCCGGTGCCGGCGCGGCCGGGGTGGCGTGCGCCAACATCCTGCTGGCCAAGGGAATTCAGGATGTCACGGTGCTCGACTCCAAGGGCATCGTGCACTCCGGCCGCCCGGACCTCAACGAGTTCAAGTCCGAGCTGGCCTCGCGTACCAACCCCGCCGGCCGGACCGGCGGCGTGGCCGAGGCGCTGGACGGGGCCGACATGTTCCTGGGTGTGTCGGCCGGGATCGTGCCGGAGGAGATCATCGCCACCATGGCACCCGGCGGCATCGTGTTCGCGCTGTCCAATCCCGACCCCGAGATCCACCCCGATGTCGCGCGCAAGTACGCGGCGGTCGTCGCGACGGGCCGCAGCGATTTCCCGAACCAGATCAACAATGTCCTGGCGTTCCCCGGGGTGTTCCGCGGCGCGCTGGACGCCGGCGCACGGCGCATCACCGAGGCGATGAAGGTGGCGGCGGCCGAGGCGATCCACGCGGTGGTGGGCGACGATCTGGCGCCGGACTACATCGTGCCGAGCCCCCTGGATCCCCGGGTGGCACCGGCGGTGGCCGCGGCCGTGGCGGCCGCATCCGATGAGGCGCAGGGCTAGCCTGCGCCGGTTCGTCACGGCCCTGCTGCTGGTCGGGCTGACCGCCTGCGGCAGCCACCAGACCGACCGGCCGGACGCCCCGACCGGCCTGACCGTCGGTGCGACGGCGGATGCCGGGTCGATGGTCCTGGCCAATCTGTACGCCGCGGCGCTGCGGTATTTCGGCTCGGCCGCACAGGTCGAGGTGGTCGCCGATCCGCTGGCGGCGCTGGATTCCGGGCAACTCGATGTGGTGCCGGGATTCACCGGGCGGTTGTTGCAGACCTTCGCGCCGGGCACTTCTTCGGGGTACGGCGACGAACAGGTCTACAAGACCCTGCTGGGAACGCTGCCGGAAGGCATCACTGCCGGTGACTACACCACCGCCGCCGAGGACAAGCCGGCCGCCGCGGTGACGGGGACGACGGTGACGGCCTGGGGTGGACGGGATCTGACCGAGCTGGTGGGGCACTGTGGCCAGGTGCGGCCGGGAACCGTGCGCGGCGTGGCCGTCCCGGCCCGGGTCGGGACCTGCAAGCTACCGGCGCCGATCGAATTCGACGACAGCGCAGCGCTTTTCGCGGCCCTGAAGTCGAACCGGATCAATGTCGCCTGGACCAGTACGGCCGACCCGGCGATACCCGAGGATTCCGACGGGCCGCAGGGGACCGTGCTGCTCGCCGACCACAAGCCGATGCTGATCCAGGCCGAGAACGCCGTGCCGCTCTACCGGCGCAACGAGCTGGACCCGCAGCAGGTGTTGGCGCTCAACCAGATCGCCGGCGCGCTGGACACCGCCGCACTCGAGCGGATGCACCGGCAGGTGGCCGCCGGTGCCGATCCCCGGGTGCTGGCCGACCAGTGGCTGGCCGACAACCCCCTCGGTCGCTGAGAATCAGCCCTTGCTGGGCATGAGCCGCGAGGTCACACCCGAGAACGCGTCCAGGTAGCCCGACCCCGTCATCCGCACGATGAAGTCGAGCACCTTGGCGTCCGCACCGACCAGCACGCGGGGCTTCTTCTTGCGGACCGCTTCGAGGATGATCGTGGCCGCGCGCTCCGGCGTGGTGTTGGCCAGCCGTTTGTCGAACAGCTTGGCCAGCTCGTTGGAGTCCACTTCGCCGGATGCGGTGGCGTTGCGCGCGATCGCGGTCTTGATGCCGCCGGGATGCACGGTGGTCACCGCGACCGGGTGCTTGTTGATCTTCATCTCCTGATACAGCGCCTCGGTGAAGCCACGTACGGCGAACTTGGCGGCGTTGTAGGCCGACTGTCCCGGCACCGAGAAGATGCCGAACAGGCTGGAGACGTTGACCACATGGCCGTCGCCGGACTCGATCAGGTGCGGCAGGAAGGCCTTGGTGCCGTTGACGACACCCCAGAAGTCGACGTCGACGACGCGCTCGATCTCCTTGAACTCGCAGATCTCGATGTCGCCGGTGTGCGCGATGCCGGCATTGTTGTAGATCTGGTTCACCTTGCCGAAGTAGGCCTTGACCTCGTCGGCGTAGAGCAGGAACGCTTCGCGCTCGGTGACGTTGAGCCGGTCGGCCTTCACCTCCACGCCCATCGCCTGCAGCCGCTCGGTGGTGACGGCCAGGCCCTCGGTGTCGACGTCGCTGATGGCCAGCTTGGCCCCGGATCGGCCCAGTGCAATCGCCAGCGCCTGCCCGATGCCCGATCCGGCACCGGTGACGACGCAGACCTTTCCGTCGAAGCCTTCCATGCTCACTCCTCTGGTCCTGGGGTCCCGTTGGTCACGACTCGCGCCGAGTTTAGCCAGTACCGGCGGTACCGCCGACTCCCGGGTCCGTCGCCGTGCCGTTCTGGTCGGCCTGCTCTGCGAAAACTACCCGCGCGATGCGCCGGACGACGCTGAGCAGTCGGATTGGGGTAACAACCGCGGCGGCGCCTACGATGACCCCGTTATGAAGCGTCACCACATCGCGGCCCTGGCGTCGCTCCTGGTTTCCGTCGGTGCGACGGGCGGACTGCTCGTCGGTGCCGCGCCCGCGCAGGCCGACCCGAGCACCGACCAGTTCGTCAACGATCTGTCGAGCATCGGACTGGCCGGCCTCGACCCGGGCACCGCGGCCTCGCTCGGACAGCAGGTGTGCCCGATGCTCGCCCAGCCCGGCCAGGACGTGGCCGACGTGGCCGCCAAGGTTGCCGACGAGGTGGGCCGCCCACTGGGCCCGGCGACGATGTTCACCGGCCTGGCGATCCAGATCTTCTGCCCGGGTGCGGTCGCCTCGCTGGCCAACGGCCAGTCGCCGATCCCGCTGCCCGGCATCCCGCCGCTGAATCTCTTCGGCAACTGACCGTCGACACCCGTGAGGGTGCGCAGAAGTACGCGCGCAGCGGCGTGTCGGCGGACCGACACGCACCCTCGCCGGAAAAAAATCAGCCGAACGCCTCGTCGAGGATCTCCTGGGTCTCCACGGCGTGCACCTTCGAGGAACCCGACGACGGTGCGCTCATGGCGCGCCGCGAGATGCGCTTGATACCCGTGAGCCGATCCGGCAGCAGCTCGGGCAGCGCCAGGCCGAACGTCGGCCAGGCACCCTGATTGGCCGGCTCCTCCTGCACCCAGAAGTACTCCTTTGCGCCGGGGTACTCGGCCAGCGTGCGACCGAGCCGGCGCGGCGGCAGCGGGTAGAGCTGCTCGATCCGCACGATCGCGACGTCGTCGCGCTTGTCCTTCTGCTTGCGCGCCAGCAGGTCGTAATAGATCTTGCCGCTGCACATCAGGATCCGGGTGACCGCGCCGCGGTCGCCGGTGCCCAGCTCGTAGGTGGGCTCCTCGAGCACCGAGCGGAACTTCTGCTCGGTGAAGTCCTTGATGTCGCTGACCGCGGCCTTGTTGCGCAGCATCGACTTCGGTGTGAACACGATCAGCGGCCGGTGGATGCCGTCGAGCGAGTGCCGGCGCAGCAGGTGGAAATAATTGGCCGGCGTCGACGGCTGGGCCACCGTCATCGAACCCTCGGCGCACAGCTGCAGGAACCGCTCGATGCGGCCCGACGTGTGATCGGGCCCCTGGCCCTCATGACCGTGCGGCAGGAGCAGTACCACGTCGGAGGTCTGGCCCCACTTGGCCTCGCCGGAGCTGACGAACTCGTCGATCACCGACTGTGCGCCGTTGAGGAAGTCGCCGAACTGGGCCTCCCACAACACCATTGCCTCGGGGTTGCCCACCGAGTAGCCGTATTCGAATCCGACCGCGGCGAACTCCGACAGCGGCGAGTCGTAGACCATGAACTTGCCGCCGGTCGGGGTGCCGTCCTCGTTGATGGCCAGCAGTGACAGCGGGGTGAACTCGTTGCCGGTGCGCCGGTCGATGATCACCGAGTGGCGCTGGGTGAACGTGCCGCGCCGGGTGTCCTGACCCGACATGCGGATCAACTTTCCTTCGGCGACAAGGGTTCCCAGCGCCAGCAGCTCGGCGAACGCCCAGTCGATCTTGCCCTCGTAGGCCATCTCGCGGCGCTTGTCGAGTACCGGCTGCACGCGCGGGTGCACCGTGAAGCCCTCGGGGAAGGCCAGGTGCGCGTCGCCGATCCGGGCCAGCAGGGCCTTGTCCACCCCGGTGGTCATACCTGTCGGGATCACCTGATCGGATTCGACGGATTCGCTGGGTTCGGGCTGGTACTTCTCCAGATCGCGGACCTCGTTGAAGACCCGCTCGAGTTGGCCCTGGTAGTCGCGCAGGGCGTCCTCGGCCTCTTTCATCGAGATGTCGCCGCGGCCGATCAGCGCCTCGGTGTAGGACTTGCGTACGCCGCGCTTGTGGTCGATCACGTCGTACATCGCCGGCTGGGTCATCGACGGATCGTCGCCCTCGTTGTGCCCGCGGCGGCGGTAGCACAGCATGTCGATGACGACGTCCTTCTTGAACTGCTGGCGGAAGTCGACGGCGAGTTTGGCCACCCAGACGCACGCCTCCGGATCGTCGCCGTTGACGTGGAAGATCGGTGCCCCAACCATTTTCGCGACGTCGGTGCAGTACTCGCTGGACCGGGAATGCTCGGGGGAGGTGGTGAACCCGACCTGGTTGTTGACGATCATGTGGACGGTGCCGCCGACGCGGTAGCCGCGCAGCAGGGACAGGTTGAGCGTCTCGGCGACCACGCCCTGCCCGGCGAACGCGGCGTCGCCGTGCAGCATCAGCGGGACCACGGAGAAGCCGTCGGCGGTGTCACCCTTGTCCAGGATGTCCTGCTTGGCCCGCACCAGACCCTCGAGCACGGGGTCGACGGCCTCGAGGTGACTGGGGTTGGCCGTCAGCGACACCTCGATGTCGTTGTCGCCGAACATCTGGATGTAGTTGCCCGACGCGCCGAGGTGATACTTCACGTCGCCGGAACCGTGCGCCTGCGACGGGTTCAGATTGCCCTCGAACTCGTTGAAGATCTGGGCGTAGGGCTTGCCGACAATGTTGGCCAGCACGTTGAGCCGGCCGCGGTGCGGCATGGCGATGACGACCTCGTCGAGACCGTGCTCGGCGCACTGGTCGATGGCGGCGTCCATCATCGGGATGATGGTCTCGGCGCCTTCGAGCGAGAACCGTTTCTGGCCAACGTATTTGGTCTGCAGGAAGGTCTCGAACGCCTCGGCGGCATTCAGCTTGCTCAGGATGTACTTCTGCTCGGCGACGGTCGGCTTCTCATGGCGGACCTCGATGCGCTCCTCGAGCCACTTCTGCTGTTCGGGTTCCAGGATGTGGGTGTACTCCACACCGATGTGCCGGCAGTAGGCGTCGCGCAGCACCGAGAGCACGTCGCGCAGCTTCTTGTATTCCTTGCCGGCGAACCCATCGACCTTGAACTCGCGGTCGAGGTCCCACAGCGTCAGGCCGTGGGACAGCACGTCGAGGTCGGGGTGGCTGCGGAAGCGGGCCTTGTCGAGTCGCAGCGGGTCGATGTCGGCCATCAGGTGCCCGCGGTTGCGGTACGCGGCGATCAGCTCGATGACCCGGGCGTTCTTGTCGGCGATCGAGTCCGGGTTGTCGGTGCGCCAGCGCACCGGCTCGTAGGGGATGCCGAGTTCGAAGAAGATCTCGTCCCAGAACTCGTCGTCGAGCAGTGACTGGTGGATGGTGCGCAGGAAGTCGCCGGATTCGGCACCCTGGATGATGCGGTGGTCGTAGGTCGACGTGAGCGTGATCAGTTTGCCGATGCCCAGTTCGGCGATGCGTTCCTCGCTGGCGCCCTGGAATTCGGCCGGATACTCCATCGCGCCGGCGCCGATGATGGCGCCCTGGCCGGCCATCAGGCGCGGCACCGAGTGCACCGTGCCCAGCGTGCCCGGGTTGGTCAGCGAAATGGTGACGCCGCTGAAGTCCTCGGCGGTCAGCTTGCCGTCGCGCGCGCGCCGCACAATGTCCTCGTAGGCGGCGATGAACTGGCCGAACGACATCGTCTCGCAGCCCTTGATGGCGGCCACCACCAGTGAGCGGCTGCCGTTCTTGCCCTGCAGGTCGATCGCCAGGCCGAGATTGGTGTGGGCGGGCGTGACGACGTTGGGCTTGCCGTCGATCTCGGCGAAGTGCCGGTTCATGTTCGGGAAAGCCTTGACGCCCTGCACGATGGCGTACCCCAGCAGGTGGGTGAAGCTGACCTTGCCGCCGCGCGTGCGCTTGAGGTGGTTGTTGATGACGACGCGGTTGTCGATCATCAGCTTGGCCGGGATGGCCCGCACGCTGGTGGCCGTCGGGACGTCCAGGGAGGCGTCCATGTTCTTGACGATCGCGGCGGCGGCCCCGCGCAGCACCTGGGATTGATCGTCCGCCGACACCGCGACGGCCGCGGGAGCGGGCTTGGCGGGTGCCGCCTTGGCGGGAGCGGCCGGTGCCGGGGCGGCGGGTGCCGCAGCCTTGGCGGGCTCGGCCTTGGGCGGCGCGGCTTCGGCCGGGGCGGCCGGGGTCTCGGGGGTCGCCTGCTTGGGCGCAGGCGCGGATGCGGCGGACTGTCCGTTGGCCGGGGCCGTGGTGGCTTCGGTGGTGGGTTCGGGGTTGTAGTCGACGAGGAATTCGTGCCAGCTCGGGTCCACGGAAGACGGATCGTCACGGAACTTCCGGTACATCTCTTCGACCAGCCACTCGTTCTGCCCGAAGGGTGAAGTTTTACTGCTCACGGCAGCTGCTCGCCTCGATTCATCGTGTGCGTCCCGGGCGGGGCCGGGCCTTGGCCCCACCGCATCAAAGGCTAGCGCTTCGATGGTGGGTCGGACCACGCAAGCAGCGCGAATCCGCGAGAAGTCACAGCTCGTAGTTGAACGTTTGGTTGAACGCTCGAGCCGAACGGCCGCCGAACCCGCTCAGTTCCCGGTGTTGTCACCTACCGCCGGCAGCACCCGCAGCGTCGTCGTCCAGCGGGCGGGGGCAGCGCCGAAGGCCGCTCGGGCGTTCTCGACGATCCGCTTGCCCATCATCCGGTTGCCCACCGCGCCGACGATGGCGCCGATGCCCGCCGGCAGGACCTTGCCGGCCACCATGGCGCCGCGCTTGAGGGTGTACTTCTTCAGGAAGTAGCGCATGAGCTTGCCGTTGAGCTGTGCGAGCGCCGGCACGGGCACGGTGCTGGCGGCCCCGTCGGACAACCATGCCCCGTTGGTACGGCCGCCGCCCAGCAGCCGGGCCACCGCGTGTTTGCCGTCATCGCCGGCCAGCGCGCCCAGCACCAGCGTCCGGCGCCGCTCCTTGTCGGTGACCGAGATGCCGTGCACCTCGGCGACGGCCAGGACGAAGACGGCCGTGGTCTCGAGGAACAGTGCGGTTTCGGCGGCCACCAACGACAACGCGATGAGCGTGCCGACACCCGGGACCAATGCCGCCGAGCCGACGGCCGCGCCACTGGCCGTCACCGCCGCCAGATAGTGCTTCTCCAGCTTGGTCACCATCTCCGCGGGGGTGGCGTCGGGAAACTTCCGGTGCAGCCGCTCCACGTAGGCGGCGATGGCGGGGGCCTGCACCCGGGCACCCGTCTCGATCAGGTTCGACAGCACGCGGGCCGAGGGCCCGGCGTCCTCGCCCGCCGTGGCGGGCACCTCGGACGTTGCCGACTTCTTGCGACCCCAGGCCATGAGTGCTTCTCCATCCGGACGATCCCAGTCGATCCCCTGACAGGGGATCCCCTCGAGGCTAATCCTCGCGCGTCTCCGGTCAACGAACGATGGCCGGGATCGGTGCCCGTTCGGTTGCTGGTGCCACCGAATGGAATAGTCGGGAGAGGCCGGATGGTTCGGAGGAACCGGACACGGAACGCGTCAACAGGGTCGGAGTCGAGGTCGTCATATGAGTTCGCCGAAACGGAGGCGCCCCGCCGCGGGCCCGGCCGCGCCGAACCGGACGCCCGCCCGTGCCGCCACCCGCGGCAGCCGTGGCCCCGGCGACCCGCCCCGCGGTGCATCCGGCCGGGTTCCCCGGCGGCCCGCCGGCCGGATGCCGGCCACGTCGGCGGTCCCGAATCCGTGGAACGCGTTGTGGGCCATGATGGTCGGTTTCTTCATGATCCTGGTGGACTCGACCATCGTCGCGGTCGCCAATCCCAGCATCATGGAGAAGCTGCAGACGGACTACGACGCCGTCATCTGGGTCACCAGCGCCTACCTGCTGGCCTATGCGGTCCCCCTGTTGGTCGCCGGCCGCCTCGGTGACCAGTTCGGCCCGAAGAACCTGTACCTGATCGGCCTGGCGATCTTCACCGCCGCGTCCCTGTGGTGCGGTCTGTCCGGGTCCATCGAGATGCTGATCGCCGCGCGGGTGGTGCAGGGCATCGGCGCGGCCTTACTGACGCCGCAGACCCTTTCTACGATTACCCGGATCTTCCCGCCCGAGCGGCGCGGCGTCGCGATGAGTGTGTGGGGCGCCACAGCCGGCGTCGCGACGCTGGTCGGGCCGCTGGCGGGCGGGATCCTGGTCGACCACCTCGGCTGGCAGTGGATCTTCTTCGTCAACGTGCCGATCGGCATCATCGGCCTGGGTCTGGGTGTCTGGCTGATCCCGGTCCTATCGACCAACCGGCACCGGTTCGACATCCTGGGCGTCGTGCTGTCGGGTGCGGCGATGTTCCTGGTGGTCTTCGGGCTGCAGGAGGGGGAGGCGCGCAGCTGGCCGTGCTGGATCTGGCTGATGCTCGCCGTCGGCGTCGCCCTGATGGGGCTGTTCGTCTACTGGCAGTCGGTGAACCGGAACGAGCCGCTGGTACCGCTGGGAATCTTCAAGGACCGCGATTTCAGCCTGGCCAATATCGGCGTCGCCGTGATCGGGTTCGTCGTGACGGCGATGATCGTGCCGCTCATGTTCTATGCCCAGGTGGTCAGTGGGCTCACACCCACCCGATCGGCATTGCTGACCGCACCGATGGCGGTGATCTCCGGTGCGCTGGCGCCGCTGGTCGGCAAGATCGTGGACCGGGCCCATCCCACGACGGTCATCGGGTTCGGCTTCTCGGCCCTGGCGATCGGGGTGACGTGGCTGTCCTGGGAGATGACTCCGACGACGCCGATCTGGCGGCTGCTGCTGCCGTTCGTGGCGCTGGGAATCGGGATGGCGTTCATCTGGGCCCCGCTGGCGGCCACCGCCACCCGTAACCTGCCCCCGCAGCTGGCCGGTGCGGGCTCGGGGGTCTACAACGCTACCCGGCAGGTCGGCTCGGTACTCGGCAGCGCCGGCATCGCGGCCTTCATGACGTCACGGATCAGCGCCGAGCTGCCCGCCGCGCCCGCGCGTCCCGCCGGCGCGGGAGCCACGCTGCAGTTGCCGGAATTCCTGCGCGAGCCGTTCTCGGCGGCCCTGTCGCAGTCCATGCTGCTGCCCGCGTTCGTGGCGCTGTTCGGGGTGATCGCGGCGATGTTCATGGTCGGCATGGTGCGCACCGCCGCGGCGCCCGCCGGCGCCGATACGGACCCGGACGAGGACCTCGACGCGGACCCCTACGACGAGCACGAGCTCGCTCCGGTGGCGTCGTTCGCCGCGCCCGCATTCGTTCGCCGGCCCGCGGGCTACGTCGACGACGATGAGGACGGCTACGTCGAATACCTGATCACGCCCCCCGAACGCGCTCCCGCCCCGCAAACCCCTGCCCCGACGGCCCCGGCACCGGCTCCCGAGCCGGAGCCCCCCGGCGAGTGGCAGCGGCTGATGGAGGACCGGGACGAGCCGGATCCGTGGAGCCGGCAGTTGATCACCGAGCCGATCCTGGCCGTGCGCGAGGTCGAACCGATCTGGACGGCACCGCTGGCGCGACATCGCTTGTCGGACAACGGTTTCGATCCACACCCTCCAGCCGGGCGGCACCGTCGGGTGGACCCGGACGACGTGTTCTGAGTCGGGGGCTCAGGGCCGGTCGTCGATCAGGGTCAGGAATGCGCCCAGGTCGATCAGGCCGTCCGGGCTGCCGGGTAGGTATTCGGTGAGCACATCGGAGGCCACCACCACGGCGGCGTACTGGGCCCGGCTGATGGCGACGTTGAGCCGATTCCGGTTGAGCAGGAACGAGATTCCGCGTGGCACGTCGTCGATCGATGACGCGGTCATGGAGAAGAACACCACCGGAGCCTGCTGCCCCTGGAACTTGTCCACCGTGCCGACCCGCAATTCGGTCAGTCCGGCGGTGTCCAGGCACTTTCGCAGCAGCGTCACCTGTGCGTTGTAGGGCGTGACCACCAGGATGTCGGTGGCGCGCAGCGGCCGGGTGCTGCCGTGCTCGTCGGTCCAGCTCCGGCCCAGCAGGCCACGGGCTTCGGCGACGATGGCCTCGGCCTCTTCGATGCTGTCGACCGAATTGCCGCGATGGGTCACCGGCATCAGCCGTACCCCGGGTGGATGATCCGCGAGATATCGTGCGGCGGTAACGGTTTCGTTGGACCGCAGCCGGTTGTCGTAGGACAGCCGGGACACTGCGGCGCACACGGCCGGGTGCATCCGATGGCTGCGGTCCAGGAAGTAGCCGCGTTCCGGCGGCAGGGTATGGCGGCCGTCGATCAGCCAGCCCAGCGCGGAGTGGTCCACCGGCTCCGGGTGGGTGCCCTGGCTGACCTGGGGCAGCTGCTGTGGATCACCCAGCAGCAGCAGGTTGCGCGCGCTGGCGGCGATGGCGATGGTGTTGGCCAGGTTGAACTGGCCCGCTTCCTCGATCACCAGCAGGTCGAGGGTTCCGGGCGCAACCCGCTGCGGGTTCGCGAAATCCCATGCGGTGCCGCCGATCACGCAGCTGGTCTGCTCGGCCAGGAATGTCGGGTAGGCATGCGTCTCGATCTCGAGCCACGATGCGTCGGCGGCCCTGTTGCCCTTCTTGGCGATTCGCTGCGGGTCGACGCCGGCCTCGACGATGCCGGTGAGCAGGTTCTCCACCACCGCGTGCGACTGCGCCACGACGCCGATCCGCCAGCCGTGCTCGCCGACCAGTCGGGCGATCGCGTGGGCGGCGGTGTGGGTCTTGCCGGTACCCGGCGGTCCGTGTACCGCAAGGTAGGACGAGTCCAGATCGGTCAGCGCGGCGGTGATGTCGTCCACCGGGGAGCCGGTGCGGGGCAGGGCCGCGCCGGAGCGGGTGCGTGGCGGGCGGCGCAACAGGATGTCGAGCAGCGCGGTCTGCGGTAGGTCGGGCAGTGCGCTGCCGACGTCACGGGCGGCCGCATCGATGGCGGCGCGTAATGTCTTGTCGGGCAACGGCGAACCCGGGGTCAGTGCGAACGGCAGCTGATCGAAGGTGCCACCGTTCTTGGGTTCCCGCTCGCAGATGAGCAGGGTCGTCGGCGTTTCGGGATCGTCGCACCCCTCGACGGTCACGTTGCCGGCAGCGCGGCGGTCGGAGTCGTCGGAGAGCGGGCCGGGCGAGGGCGGTTCGTAGAGCGCGTAGGCGTCGCGGGTGATGCCGCCGGCGGCGAACGATCCGGTGAGCTCGAGGATGCGCCGGGGTTTGCGTGCCTTCGGTGGCGTGTGCCAATCCTCGACGACCCTGGCCCGGTCGACCAGGAAGACGTCGGTCTGATCACCCCATTCGTCGACGGGGTTGTTGAGCCGGTCGAAGTGCGACCACCAGAACGGCTTGTTCTCGCGCTGGTGAAATCCGCGGGCCGCCGAGATCATCGCGACCGCGCGTTGTTCGTCGGTGCGCGAACCCAATTCGTCGCCGACGAACGCGGCCAGAGTGCGTTCCAGCGGATCGTCGACCTCGATCGGACCGGGCTCGCCGCCGGTCACCTTCTGAGTGCTGATCGGTACGACCCCGGCCTCGTAGGCCTGGATCAGTAGCCAGTCCCGCAGGCGCCGGGTGGACCGGCAGTCGTACCGGTTGTAGTCCTCGATCTCGCCGAGCACGGCGGACGCGTCGTCGGTGCGGCCCTCGGCACGCAGTTCGCAGTACCGCGCGTACTGGGTGATCGAATCGGCGGCGGTGGTGACCTCGCCGGTGCGCAGCTGCGCACCCATGTACAGCGGCTCCAGCGATTTGAGGCTGTAGTTCTCCGTGCCGACCCGAATGCTCTTGCGCACCAAGGGGTACAGGTCGACCAGCACGCCGTTGCGCAACAGGTCGTCGACGTCGTCCTCACCCACGCCGTAGCGGCCGGCCAGCCGCAGCAGCGCCGACTTCTCGTAGGGGGCGTAGTGGTAGATGTGCATCTGCGGATGCCGGTCGAGGCGGGCCCGCACGAATTTCAGGAACTTCTGCAGTGCGCGCCGCTCCTCGGCGCGGTCGTGCGCCCACAGCGGATGGAATCCGTCGCGCGCGTCCAGGACGCCGAACAGGTACTCGATTCCCCAGTCGCGGCCGTTGGGTGTCCACAGCGGATCGCCCTCGAAGTCGAAGAACAGATCGCCCCGGTCGGGGTTGGGCAGCAGGGTCAACGGTTGCGGGTCGGCGATCTCGTACGGCGGCGGGTCGCCGGCGCGGGCCCGGACCTGCAACCGCGCCTGTGCGGTCAGCGAGGTGACGACGCGGTCCGGCAGGTCCGGGACCGGGCCGTGATGGCCGGCGAGCTCGGTGGCGGTGCTGACCCCGGCGTCGATGAGTCGCGCGCGCTGGGTCAGGCGCATCCCCGCCACCCGTAGCAGGTCGTCGGTCTCGCGGACCATCAGCTGGCACTCCGGGCAGCGGAAACACGCGCGGACGTGTTCGTCGGTCCAGCACACCGCGTCGCCGGCGGCGTGGTGCCGGTCGAGCAGGTGCTCCAGTGCCGCGCGGCGCCGGCGGTACACCGGCACGATCTCGTCCACCCGGTATCGGGCGATCGCGCCGTCGCCCAGGATCAGTTCGGCCTCGTCGTCGATCGGGACGCCGGCCGCGGCCAGGGTGTCGGCGTAGGCCGCCAGTTGCAGCAGGGCCTCGACCTTGGCCGAGCGGGCCAGCTTGGTGTCACCGACCCGGTAGCGTCCGGGACCGGCGGAGTTGTCGCTGAGGGTCAGGAAGTCGGCGAACCCGACGAAGCGGCCGTCGAAGATGGCCGGCTGGTAGATCAGCGGGGCGCGGGCCTCGACGGCCCGGGTGGTCGCCTCGGCGGCCGCGGTCAGGCTGGCGGCGGTGTACGGGGCCATCGGGCGGCCGATGACGGTCCCGTGCCCGGTGGCCTCCCGCAGCGTCCCGAGGTGGCGCTGCTCGTGTTCGTCACCGAGGGCCGCGGTGCGGGCCAGCAGGGCGTCGTCCGCGGAGACCGCCGGGCCGCGCCCCAGCTTGGCGTCGAAGCCCCGCAACAGCGCATATTCGCAGCGTGCGGCGGCGGCCAGGTCCGAGGCACTGAAGACGACGCGGTCATCGACGATGAACACAGCAGCCACCATAGAGCCGGCCCCCAACCCGCGGGCGTGCGCAAAGGTCCGCCCACAGCGGCGTGTCGGCGGACCGACACGCACGGTCAGCGGTGCGGTGGGTCAGCCCGCGTTGCCGATCAGTTCCACACCGTTGCCGTTCCAGCGGAACTTCACGACGCTGTCCAGGCCGAGGGTGTTGGTGAACTTCAGCGCGACGGTGTCCCCGGTGCTCTGGGCCGCGTCGATGCCGTTGAACCCGAAGGTGTCCGGCACCCCGGTCGGGATGAACTTGCCCTGGTGGAACAGCACCGCGCGGGTGTTCGGGTTCGAGGCGTTGGTATTTGCCCGGACGATCACCGCCGACAGCTGCGCGCATTCGTTGTAGTTGCCCGCGATCGGCTCGGTGTTCCACGGCTGCTGACTGCGGGGATCCTTCGGCAGCTCCGTGATGGCCCGGGCGATCGCGGGCGCGGCCAGATTGACCGCACACGGGTCCGCTGGCGGCGGTGCCGTGCTGGTGGGTGTGGGCGGTGCCGACGGGGTCACCGGGGCGGTCGACGTGCTGACGGTGGCGGGGTCCGGTGTCTTGGAGACCGTCGAATCGCCCGAACCGCACGCGGTCAGCCCGGCCAGCAGAACCGCCGCGACCACGGTGCCGACGACCCCGGAACAACCGGGCGCCCGAATGGCCGTCCTCCACATTCGCGCCAGGCTACCGGCCCTGCACAACGCGACCGGGCAGGCGGGGCCGCGTATGCGCATTAGACTCCCATCCGATGACCACTGCCGACCCGGCCGACCCGGGCCCCTCCGACGACGCTCCGGCGACGTTCGCCGACCTGCACATTCATCCCGATGTGCTGCAGGCCGTCGTCGACGTCGGCTATGAGGCGCCGTCCCCGATCCAGGCGGCCACCATCCCCGCGCTGCTGGCCGGTTCCGACGTCGTCGGCCTGGCGCAGACGGGCACCGGCAAGACCGCGGCGTTCGCCATCCCGATCCTGTCCAAGATCGACGTGCAGTCCAAGGCCACCCAGGCGCTGGTCCTGGCGCCCACCCGCGAGCTGGCGCTGCAGGTGGCCGAGGCGTTCAGCCGGTACGCCGCCCGGCTGCCGCAGCTGACCGTGCTGCCCATCTACGGGGGTTCGTCGTACGGCCCGCAGCTGGCCGGGCTCAAGCGGGGCGCGCAGATCGTGGTCGGCACGCCGGGCCGGGTCATCGACCATCTGGAGAAGGGCCGCCTGGACCTCTCACACCTGGACTACCTGGTGCTCGACGAGGCCGACGAGATGCTGCAGATGGGTTTCGCCGAGGACGTCGAGCGAATCCTGGCCGACACCCCCGAGTACAAGCAGACCGCGCTGTTCTCGGCCACCATGCCGCCGGCGATCCGCAAGATCACCAGCAAGTACCTGCACGACCCGGTCGAGGTCACCGTCGAGGCGAAAACCGCTACGGCGGAGAACATCTCGCAGCGGTTCATCCAGGTGGCGGGCCCGCGCAAGCTGGACGCACTGACGCGCGTGCTCGAGGTCGAGCCGTTCGACGCCATGATCGTCTTCGTTCGCACCAAGCAGGCCACCGAGGAGGTGGCCGAAAAGTTGCGCGCCCGAGGGTTTTCCGCGGCCGCGATCAACGGTGACATCCCGCAGGCGGTGCGTGAGCGCACCATCAGCTCACTCAAGGATGGCTCCCTGGACATCCTGATCGCCACCGACGTGGCGGCCCGCGGCCTGGACGTCGAACGCATCAGCCACGTCGTCAACTACGACATCCCGCACGACACCGAGTCCTATGTGCACCGGATCGGCCGCACCGGCCGAGCCGGCCGCTCCGGCTCGGCGCTGTTGTTCGTCACGCCGCGGGAACGCCACCTGCTCAAGGCGATCGAACGCCACACGCGGTCCAAAGTGGTAGAAGCCGAGCTGCCGACCGTTGACGACGTCAACGAGCAGCGGGTGGCGAAGTTCCGCGATTCGATCACCGACGCGCTGGGCGCTCAGGGGATCGAGCTGTTCCGCCGGATGGTCGAGGACTACGAGCGCGACCACGACGTGCCGATGGCCGATATCGCCGCGGCCCTGGCGTTGCAGTCGCGCAACGGCGCCGAGTTCCTGATGTCGCCGGAACCGCCGCCGGAGAAGCGCCGGCCGCGCGACGGGGAGGAGCGGCCGGCCAGGGGTGAGCGTCCGGCGCGCCGGCGCGACAGTGAATTCGCTACGTACCGGATCGATGTCGGCAAGGCGCACCGGGTGATGCCGGGCGCGATCGTCGGCGCGATCGCCAACGAGGGTGGGTTGCACCGCAGCGATTTCGGGCACATCAGCATCCGCAACGACTTCTCGTTGGTGGAGCTACCGCAGCAGCTGTCCCGTGAGACGCTGAAGGCCCTCGAGCACACCAGGATCCAGGGCATGCCGATCAACCTCCGGCTGGACCGGGGGCCCTCGCCGCGGGGTGGCCGCGACGGCGCCGGGCCCGGCAAGCGGGACAAGCCGCCGTTCAAGAAGAAGCACCGCAAGTCGCAATGACGGTCGAGCTGCGCGGCAGTGTGCAGCGGGCCGACGGCGGTATGCGGGTCGCGTCGCTGACGGGTATCCGCGCGGTTGCCGCCCTGCTGGTGGTCGTCACCCACGCGGCGTACACCACCGGCAAGTACACGCACGGTTACGCGGGACTCGTCTACTCCCGGCTCGAGATCGGTGTGCCGATCTTCTTCGTCCTGTCCGGATTCCTGTTGTTCCGGCCCTGGGTCCGGGCGGTCGTGACCGGTGGCCCGTCACCGTCGCTGCGCCGGTACGCCTGGCATCGCGTGCGGCGCATCATGCCGGCCTACGTCGTCACTGTGCTGGGCGCCTTCGCGCTGTACCACTTCCACGAAGCCGGGCCCAACCCCGGTCACACCTGGATCGGGTTGCTGCGCAACCTCACCCTGACGCAGCTGTACACCGACAACTACGACTACGGCTACCTGCACCAGGGGCTGACGCAGATGTGGAGCCTGGCCGTCGAGGTGTCGTTCTACGTTGTGCTGCCGGCGCTGTCCTACTTCCTGCTGGTGTCGGTGGGCCGGCGGGCGTGGCGGCCGGGCCTGCTGCTGACGTCCATCGCGGTGCTCGGCCTGATCAGCCCGGCGTGGCTGCTGCTGGTGCACAACACCGATCTGCTGCCCAACGGGGCCCGGCTGTGGCTGCCGACCTATCTGCTGTGGTTCCTGGCCGGGATGGTGCTGACGGTGCTGCAGGCGATGGGGGTGCGGTGCAACGCCTTCGTGGTGCTGCCGATCGCGGTGTTCAGCTTCTTCATCGCGGCCACACCGATCGCCGGCGAGCCGACCACCTCGCCGACCGGCCTGGCGCAGGCGATCGTCAAGACGGTGTTCTACGCGGCCATCGCGGCGCTACTGCTCGCGCCGGCGGCACTCGGCGACGACGGCTGGTACACGCGGTTCCTGGGGAGCCGGCCGATGGTGTGGCTGGGGGAGATCTCCTATGAGATCTTCCTGGTCCACCTGGTGCTCATGGAGATCGCGATGACCTTCGTGCTGCACAAGCAGGTCTACACGGGGTCGACGACGGGGCTGTTCGTCGTGACGATGGCCCTGACGGTCCCGGTGGCCTGGCTACTGCACCGGTTCACCAGGGTGCGCCCGACAACGCGGTGAAGTTAGGTTACCCTAACTTTCATGACGGAACGCAAACCATCCCGCGGTATCCAGGGCGCCCTGGTCAAGCTGTGGCGCGGCGGCGATCACGAACTCACGGTCACCGGCCGGACCGAGGTCAGCCAGCACTATCTGCGTCTGCACTTCGATGCCGGCACCCTGCTGGCCGACCGCCCCGTGCACCCCACGATGTGGGTGCGGGGCTGGTTCCCCGACGGGGACAGGTCGCACCAGCGCGGCTACACGCTGGTCAACCCGGATCCGGCGGCCGGCACCGTCGACATCGACTTCGCCCTGCATGACGGCCTGGCGACGCGGTGGGCCATCGGCGCGCGGCCCGGGGACACCCTCGAGGTGACGGTGCTCGGCAGTAACTTCGCACTGCCGACGCCCGACCCGGCCGGCTACCTGATCGTCGGCGACACCGCTTCGCTACCGGCGATCAATTCGTTGCTGGACGCGATCGGGGACACGCCCGCGCGGGTGTTCCTGGCCGCCGCGCACAACGACGATCGCAGCCTGCCCGTGAAAACCGGTGCGGCCGTTGATGTCACGTGGGTGGATCGCGACGGCTCCGGGCAGCCACTCGTCGAGGCCGTGACGTCCTCGGCGTTCGACGCCGGCGATCACTTCGGCTGGGTGGCTTCCGACAACCGGACCACCCGCGGCATTGCCAAGGTCTTGCGGGAGGACTACGCCATTCCGCGGAGGTCGATCAAGGCGCAGGCCTACTGGGTCGCCTGACCCCGGATCTTTGCGGCCGAGCGTGCACCCACCTGCATCTGCGACCCTGATTCTGCATATGGGTGCACGCTCAGCGCTGGATCGGTGCGACGATCGGAACGAGAAACTCCTCGATCATTGCGCGTTCGTCGTCGGCGTCGTGGCCGGGGAACAGCAGAAGTGAGGTCAGCACCCGAACCAGCCAGCGGGCCTTGCGGTCCACCGCGGCCGCGTCGTCACCCGGCGCGCCCAACGACACCACGAACGCCGACACCATCGCGTTGATGACGTCGGACTGGTCGGCCAGTTGCACGCCGATCGGGGCATCGGCGGCGTTGAACCACGACTGCAGGGCCGGACTGTCGCGCACCATGGCCAGGGTGGTGACCAGGCCGGTCACCAACCGCTGCCGGGGATCGTCGATCCCGGTCAGCGTCTCGATGGTCCGGCGGTGCAATTGGTGGGCCTCGCGGTGCGCGTACGCGGTGTGCAGGGCCTGGCGGCTGTCGAAGTAGCGGTACAGCGTCGCCCGGGAACACCCTGCGGCCGAGGCGATCTCGTTCATGCCCACCGCAGCCACCGGCCGCTGGGCGAACAGTTCACCTGCCGCGTCGAGGATCCGCTCGGCGGCCACTTCGGTGCGCCTGTCGGCCAGCCAGTTGTTGGCGGCCATCACTTCACCCGGAACGGCACCGACAGGGGCCTGCGCACATACCCGCCGCCGGCCCAGACGATGCCGGCCTCGTCGACCTCGAAATCGGGGCAGCGGGTGAGCAATTCGGTGAGCGCGACGCGCGACTGCATCCGCGCCGCGGCCGCCCCGAGGCAGTGATGGGCGCCATGGCTGAACGTCAGGATGTTGCGGGGCCGGCGCGTGACATCCAGTTCACCGGCGTCGGGTCCGTACTGACGTTCGTCCCGGTTGCCCGAGCCGTAGAGGAACAGCACCCGGCGGCCCTCCGGGATGGTGACGCCCTCCACCGTGACGTCACGGGTCACGGTGCGGCCCAGGCACTGTGCGGGTGCGGTCAGCCGCAGGAACTCGTCGACGGCGTCGGGAATCAGCTCGATATCCTCGACCAGCAGGCGTCGTTGGTCGGGGCGCTGGTGCAGCAATTGCACTGTGCCACCGAGCATTCCGGTGGTGGTGTCATTGCCGCCGGTGACCATGGTGAAGGTGAACGCCAGGATCGACAGCACGCCGGCGATGTCGCCGTCGGCCCCGATTCCGGCCGAAACGAGGTGCGAGACGGTGTCGTCCTCGGGTTCGGTGCGGCGCCGCTCGATCAGCGCGGTGAAATAGCCCATCATCTCGCCGAGCGCGTCGCCGAGAGTTTCCAGCGCTCCGCCCAGGCCGCCCTCGGCGGTGTTGGCCGCCACGATCGCATCCGTCCAACCGTCGAACTTGCCGCGGTCGGCCTCAGGCACCCCGAGATAATGCGCCACCACCATCGACGGCAGCGGCTTGAACAGCTCCGCCACGATGTCGCCGCCGCCGTTGGCGCGCAACTTCTCGATGCGCTCGATGACGAATTCGCGGACCTTCGGTTCGACGGCTTCCACCTGGCGCGGCGTGAATCCGCGGGCTACCAGCTTGCGGAACTCGGTGTGCCCCGGCGGATCCTGCATCACCATTGGCGGATTGTCCTGCAGCCCGATGAGCTCCAACTCGCCGTAGTTGACGGTCAGGCCCTGGGCCGACGAGAACACCTCGTGGTTGCGGGCGGCGGCCCAGATGTCGGCGTGCCGGGACAGCACGTAGTAGTCGTGCGTCGGGTTGGCCTCGGGGACGACGTGGTGGACCGGATCGTGGTCGCGCAGCGCCCGGTACATCGGCCACGGGTTCGCCCACGTGCTGGCGTCGGCAAGGGTGAAGTGGGCGGGAGCCTGGTCGGACTCCGAGTGAGACATTGTGACCGTCATGTCTTATTGGTACGACACGGACGGTCGTATGTCAATGCGCCGGTCCGGTCGATTTCCCCGCTTCACCCGTCAGAGCGAATCCACTCCCGGGCCTGCTCGGTCTGCCCCGCCGGGAACTGGCGGATCTCCGCGGCGACGAAGTGCGACGCCACATGCTGAGCGAAGTCACCGAGGTGCGAGTCGGTGACGACGGCGATCTTCTTGACGTGTCGCTGATGATCGCGGACGAACCGGATGTGGGTGATCAGCGCGCCGAAGCTGTCCCAGCCAGGGAAGTGGGGTGCGTCAATGATCAGGCCGGCCAGATCGCCGCCCTTCTCGATGACGGGATCGACGGTGTTCGCCAGTTCGGCGAAGTCGGCCTTGTCCAGGGGTGTGGCCGGGCGCACTCGCACGATCGAGTTGGCCTGGTCCAATTCGAGTTCGATCACGATCGCTCCTTGCATTCGGGATGGCACCATCATCGCGCCGCCCGCAACCGCCCGGGAGGAGGACGAGGTCATCCCCCGGAAGGACTTTCGGTCACCGGCCGGGGGAACGTGTCACAGGATCGCACCCGGGTTCAGGATGCCGTCGGGATCCAGCGCGGTCTTGACCCGCCGGTTCAGCTCGAGGGCGTCGGGGCCGAGATAGTCGGCCAGCCACGGCTTCTTGAGTCGGCCCACGCCGTGTTCGCCGGTGATCGTTCCGCCCAGTGCGATCGCCAGATCCATGATTTCGCCGAAAGCCTTCTCGGCCCGCCGGGTCATCTCCGCATCGGCGGGGTCGAAGACGATCAGCGGGTGGGTGTTGCCGTCGCCGGCATGCGCGATCACCGAGATCATCAGCCCGGTGGTGGCGGCGATCTTCTCGATGCCCGCCACCAGTTCGGCGAACGCGGCCAGCGGCACGCCGACGTCCTCGAGGAGCAGCGATCCCTTGGCCTCGACGGCCGGGATGGCGAATCGCCGGGCCGCCACGAACGCCTCGCCCTCGTCCGGATCGGATGTCGAAAAGACTTCGGTGGCACCGCATTCGGCGAACACCGCGGCCATGAACTCGGCATCCTCGACGCCCGCGGGCCCTCTCTCGTCGGAGGTGGCGACCATCATCGCCGCCGCGCCGCGGTCCAGGCCCATCCTGAGCTTGTCCTCGACAGCGTTGATCGCCACCGCGTCCATGAACTCGAGCATCGCGGGCCGGATCCTCGCGGTGATGCCGGTGACCGCGTCGCACGCGCCGGTGACCGTCGGGAACGTGGCCACCACCGTGCACGACGGATGCTGTGGTGGCAACAGCCGCAGCGTCACCTCGGTGATCACCCCGAGGGTGCCTTCACTGCCCACGAACAGCTTCGTCAGGCTGAGTCCCGCAACGTCTTTCAGGCGCGGCCCGCCGAGTCGCACCGCGGTGCCGTCGGCCAGCACCACCTGCAGGCCGAGCACGTAGTCGGTGGTGACGCCGTATTTCACGCAGCACAGCCCGCCGGCGTTGGTGGCGATGTTCCCGCCGATGCTGCAGATCTCGAACGACGACGGATCCGGCGGGTACCACAGGCCGTGCGCGGCGACGGCCTTCTTGACCTCGGCGTTGAGCAGGCCGGGCTGGGCGACCGCGGTGCGGGTGACGGGATCGACGGTGATCGCGCGCATCTTCTCGGTGGACAGCACGATGCCGCCGTCGACGGCGGTGGCGCCGCCGGACAACCCGGTGCCCATGCCGCGCGGCACCACCGGGATCCGGTGGGCGCTCGCCCAGCGCAGCACGGTCTGAACGTCCTCGGTGCAGGTCGGTCGCACGACGGCCAGGGCCGTGCCGGCCGCCGGGTCGGCCGCGCGGTCCTGCCGGTAGGACGCGACGATGTCCGGGTCGGTGACCACGGCGCCCTCGGGGAGTTCGGCGCTCAGGAGGTCGATCGGTGCGGAAGCCATGGGTACTCCTGGGTCACGCCGCGGTGGGCGTTGAGATGTGGGCGGGCGGCGGGTCGTCGAGGCGGCGCAGCGCCGGCAGGAACAGCGCGATGATCCCGATGACCAGCATCGGCAACGACAGTGCCAGGAACGTGGTGTGCAACCCGGCGGCGTCGGCCAGGGGGCCGGCCAGGATCAGGCCCAGCGGTCCGGCGGCATAGGCCAGCGAGCCCATCACGCCGACCACGCGGCCGCGCAGGTGCTGCGGGGCGCGGGTCTGCATGACGTAGTTGTAGATCGGGGCGATCGGGCCGTAGACCAGTCCGACGATGACGCACAGCACCAGGATCAGTGGCAGCGGCGGCAGGAACGCGATCACCGTCATCGCCACGCCCAGGGTGAGCACGGCGGTCAGCATGGTGGTGCGCTTGCGCATCCGGCCGCTCAGGGCGGCGTAGCCCAGCGCGCCGATCAGCCCGCCGATCGACAGTGCCATCAGCACCCAGCCCAGGTGGGCGGGCTCGTTGCGGTCGGTGAAGTACTTCGGGAACAGCACGCTCTCCATCGGCATGTACAGGCCGGTGATGGCCAGGTCGACGAACGCCAGCGTGCGCAGCACCTTGTTGTTCCACACGAACCGGACCCCCTCGACGATGCCCGACCAGATCCCGTCGGGAAGTTTGGCGTGGTCGGGCCGGCCGGCGCCCTCCAGGCGCAGCACCGCGATGGCGGTGATCGACAGGCCGAACGCGGTGGCCGTCACCCACATGGTGTTGACCCCGCCGATCGCGGCGATCAGCAGGCCGCCCAGGCCGGGGCCGACGATGTAGGCCAGGTTGAACACTGCCTCGTAGACGCTGTTGGCGTGGTCGAGTGTCCAGCCGGCCCGGGTGGCCGCCTCGGGCAGCATCGATTCGCGGGCTGTCATGCCGGCCGGG
Source organism: Mycobacterium sp. (assembly GCF_046330795.1). Taxonomy (GTDB): domain Bacteria; phylum Actinomycetota; class Actinomycetes; order Mycobacteriales; family Mycobacteriaceae; genus Mycobacterium. Next base: position 505,981 of record NZ_JAXLSA010000002.1, read on the forward strand.
TCGAACAGCGCACCGAACGCGGCCAGCACCGCCAGCACGGTCACGGTGATGGCGTCGGTGCCGAACATCAGCGCGATGACGGGGACGGCCGCGACGGAGAGCGCGGAGAGCAGGTCGGAGATCATCGAGACCCGGCGCCGGCCCAGATAGTCCACGGCGGTGCCCGCGATCAGCGTCGCCGCCAGGAGCGGCAGGGTCCCGGCCATCGCCACCACGGAGGCGTCGAGCGCGGACCCGGTCCGCTGCAGGACCAGCCAGGGGAACGCCACGATCGTGATGCCGTTGCCGGCGCCGGCCATCAGGGCGGCGAAGAGAATCAGTAGGAGCGGGACACGTCGGCGGCTCAGCATGGCGCCAGAATCGTATGCCGGGTTCGGGCAGGATGGTCGGATGTTGCCCCACCCGCGGAGCGGCCGCCCGTTCCCGTCTCCGGTCCCGCCGGGAACGGGGTGGCCCGGCGATCCCGCGACCGACGACACCCCGGTGGCCCGCAGCGGCGCCGCGGTGCGGCGGTTGGCCCGTGCGGCCGGCTCGGTGGGTGAGCTCGACGCCGACATCAGCGTGTGCCGGGCCTGTCCGCGACTGGTCGCCTGGCGGGAAGAGGTTGCCGTCACCAAGCGGCGCTCGTTCGCCGGCGAGCCGTACTGGGGGCGACCGGTGCCCGGCTGGGGGTCGGAGCGGCCGGGTGTGTTCATCGTCGGGCTGGCCCCGGCTGCCAATGGCGCCAACCGGACCGGCCGGGTGTTCACCGGTGACCGCTCCGGTGATCAGCTGTTCGCCTCGCTGTTCCGCTGCGGTCTGGTCAACCAGCCGGCCAGCGTGGATTCCGCGGATGGATTGCAGGCCAACGGTATTCGGATCAGTGCACCGGTCCGGTGTGCACCGCCCGCGAACGCCCCGACGCCGGCGGAACGCACCATGTGCGCGCCGTGGCTGGCTGCCGAGTGGGCGATGATCGCGCCGAGTGTGCGCGTCGTGGTGGCCCTCGGCGGCTTCGCCTGGCAGATCGCGCTCGGGCTGTTGGGCGTCACCGGGGCGAAGCCGAAGTTCGGGCACGGTGTCGCATTCCTGCTGCCGTCGGGTGTGCAGCTGCTCGGCTGCTACCACCCCAGCCAGCAGAACATGTTCACCGGCCGGCTGACCCCGGCGATGCTCGACGAGGTGTTCACTGACGCGCGGCGCCTCGCCCGCATCTGAACGGCCTCTACACATCGCGGGCCGATCGGAGGATGGTGATTGGTGGACCGGTGGCGCCACCGGGGCGCCGCCCCTGAGAAGAGGGGGTGGACCGTGTACGCACGCTCTACCACTATCCGCACCGATCCCTCGCGCATCGATGCGGGAATCGCGTTCACCCGGGACGAGATCATGCCGGCGGTGAAAGCCGTGAACGGTTGCGTCGGCGTCTCACTGATGGTCGACAGGAAGACCGGGCGGTGCATCTTCACCAGCGCCTGGGAGACCGAGGACGCACTTCGCGCAGGTCTGACGCTCGTGCAACCCGTACGAGCGCGGTCCGAGGAGATGTTCGGTGGCAACCGAACCGCCGCGCAGTGGGAGATCGCGGTGCTCCATCGGGACCATCTCACCGGGGCAGGTGCCGCGGTGCGCGCGACGTGGGTGAAGGTCGACCCGGACCACGTGGATGCCGGCATCGAGCTGTTCAGGACGTCGGTCATACCCCAGCTCGAGGAGCTGGAGGGATTCTGCAGCGCGAGCTTGATGGTCGACCGGGCCACCGGGCGGGCGGTGTCCTCGGTGACGTTCGACAGCCGCGCGGCAATGGAGCGCAACCGGACCGAGTCCGATGCGCTGAAGGCCGCGACCATGGGGCAGGCCGGCGCCATCGAACTCGACGAGGCCGAGTTCGATCTGGCCCTGGCCCACCTGCGGGTGCCCGAGATGGTGTGACCCGCGCTGCCCGGGAAGAGGCCCCCGGCGGATAGCGTTGAGCACCTCATGCGGTTATCCGTCCTCGACCTGGTGCCGGTGCGCACCGACCAGACCACCTCCGACGCCCTGGCGGCCACCGTGCGGCTGGCCCAGACCGCCGACCGGCTGGGCTTCACCCGGTACTGGCTGGCCGAACACCACAACATGCCCGCGGTCGCGGCCACCAGCCCGCCGGTGCTCATCGCGTTGCTGGCCGGCCGGACCGAGCACATCCGGTTGGGGTCCGGCGGCGTCATGCTGCCCAACCATGCGCCGCTGGCCGTCGCCGAACAGTTCGCCCTGCTCGAAGCCGCGGCGCCGGGACGCATCGACCTCGGGCTGGGCCGCGCACCCGGCTCGGACCCGGTGACGTCGGTGATGCTGAACGTGACCGACGAGGCCGTCGCCAACTTCCCGCGCTACCTCGACGAGATCGCCGCCATGATGAGCGCCGGCGGCGTTCAGGTGGAACTGCCCGCCCGGCTCGGTCGTACCGACTACGTGCTCAAGGCCACCCCGGCCGCGGCGGGTGAGCCGCGGTTGTGGTTGCTGGGTTCGTCGATGTACTCCGCGCACCTGGCCGCCGCCAAGGGCCTGCCGTACGTGTTCGCGCACCACTTCTCGGGCCAGGGGACCGAGGAGGCCCTGGCCGTCTACCGCGACGAGTTCCGGCCCAGCGACCTGCTCGCCGAGCCGGTCACCTTCCTGACGGTCAACGCGTCGGTGGCGCCGACGGCAGCCGAGGCGAACGCCCTGTTGCTGCCGAATCTGCAGTCGATGGCGCGGCTGCGGACCGGCCAGCCGTTGCGCGCGCTCGACCTGGTCGAAGATGCCGAAGCCGCAACGCCTTCCCCGCAGGAGCGCGCCATCATCGACGCGATGCGGGCCAGGGCCATCGTGGGCGCGCCTGCAGAGGCGGCCGCGCAGGTGCGCGAGCTGGCCGAGCATTTCGGCGTCGACGAGGTGATGATCCATCCGGTCGGAGCGGCGTACCGCGGGACGGATCCGGCGACGGCGCCGGCGCGTGAGCAGACGCTGGAACTCCTTGCGAAGGAACTGTTCTAGGGCGACAGCGTCACGACCGGGATCGGTCGCGTCGTGCGCTCCTGGTACCCGCGGTAGACGTTGCGGTTGTTGCGGTTGACGATGTCCCACAGCCGGTCGTAGTCCGGGTCCGTGGGCATGACGATCCGCGCCGTCACCGGGAACCGCCGTGGGCCGACGTTGATCTCGACCTGTGGCTGCTTCTTCAGGTTGAAGTACCACCCGGGCGCCCTGGGCGCGCCGCCCATCGACGCCACCACCAGGTAGTCGTTGCCGTCGTTGGAATAGCTCAGGGTGGTGGTCCGCGGCTGCCCGGTCCTGGCGCCGACAGTGTGCAGCAGCAGTGCCGGCGCGAACCCGCCGGGCAGGCGCCGGCCGATGCGTCCGTTGGTCCTGCGGTACACGGTGTCGTGCAGCCGCAGGAACCGGCCGGCGAGATCCTCCAGCCGGCTCATGACGTCCGGTCCTCGAGTTGGGCCAGCGCGTCCCGCAGGATGCGCGCGGTCGCCTCGCGGTCGGGGTCCTTGCGGACCACCAGACCCTTGGCGAACGTCAGCTTGTCGCCGGTGTGCCGCGGTGTCACGTGCAGGTGGATGTGGAAGACGCTCTGGAAGGCGGCCTTGCCGTCGTTGATGACGATGTTGTTGCCGTCGGCGTGCAGTCCGGAGGCGCGCGCGGCCCGGGCGATGCGCTGGCCCAGCCGCATCATTCCCGCTACGACGTCGGGCGGGGAGTCGGTCAGATCGACGTGGTGCTCCTTCGGGATCACCAGGGTGTGGCCACGCACGATCGGGCGGATGTCGAGGATCGCGACGTAGTCGTCGTCCTCGTGGATCCGGATCGCGGGGGCCGAACCGTCAACGATGGCGCAGAACACGCAAGACATCCCGCCACGGTACCGAGCGGGTGGCTACGCTTCGCCGATGGACTCCATCGACCTGGCGTTCGCCGGAGCTGCCGAGCAGGCCCGGATGCTGGCGTCCGGGGCGGTCAGCGCGCCGGCGCTCACCGAGCTGTATCTGGACCGGATCGCCCGCCTCGACCCGGAGCTGAGGTCCTACCGTGTGGTGTTCACGGCCGCGGCCCGGGCCGATGCGGTGTCCGCGCAGCAACGCCTGGACGCGGGGGAGCGGCTGCCGCTGTTGGGTGTGCCGATCGCGATCAAGGACGACGTCGACGTCGCCGGTGAGGTCACCACCTACGGCAGCACCGCGCACGGGCCCGCGCCCACCAAGGACGCGGAGGTGGTCCGGCTGCTGCGCGAGGCCGGCGCGGTGATCCTGGGCAAGACGGCCGTCCCCGAGATGATGCTGTGGCCGTTCACCGAGACGGTGTCCTACGGCGCCACCCACAACCCGTGGGACCTCTCGCGCACTCCCGGCGGCAGCAGCGGCGGCAGCGCGGCCGCCGTGGCGGCGGGCCTGGCGCCGTGGGCGCTGGGTTCCGACGGCGCCGGTTCGATCCGGATCCCGTCGACGTGGTGCGGGCTGTTCGGCCTCAAACCGCAGCGCGACCGGGTGCCGCTGGCTCCGCACGACGATGCGTGGAACGGGCTCTCGGTGAACGGGCCGTTGGCGCACACCGTGGAGGACGCCGCGCTGTTCCTGGACGTGACGTGTGACAAGTCCATGCCCGGTCCCGAGGGCGGTTTCGTCCGGGCCGCCTCGCGGCCGCCGAACCGGTTGCGAATTGCGTTGAGCACCAAGGTCCCTCCGCTGCTGACCGCGCACCGCGACGCCGAGCAGCGGGCCGCGGTGCATCAGGCCGGTCAGGTGTTGCGCGAACTCGGCCACGATGTGGTGGTGCGTGATATCGACTACCCATCGTCACTGGTGTACGGCCAGGTGATGCCGCGGTACTTCCGCGGTGCCTACGACGACGTCCGGACGTTGCCGCACCAGGAGCGACTTGATTCGCGCACCCGCGGCTTCGCCAACATCGGCCGGTTGATATCCGATAGCCGGATGGCGAAAATCCGTGCCGCCGAAGCGGATATGACCGCGCGGATGCTGCGGATCTTCGACGACTGCGATGTGGTGATCACCCCGGGCGCGGCAACCGGGCCGTCGCGGGTGGGCGCCTACCGCAAGCGCGGAGCCGTCGCCACGCTCGCGCTGGTGGCCGCGCGGGTGCCGTTCCAGGCGGCGTTCAACGCGACCGGCCAGCCGGCCGCCGTCGTCCCGTGGGGTCTGGACCGGCACGGGCTGCCGCTGTCGATCCAGTTGGTGGGCCGGCCTTTCGACGAGGCGACGCTGCTGTCCCTGGCCGCCGAGATCGAGGCCGACCGCCCGTGGGCCCACCGCCGCCCGCCGATCTCGTAGCCCATGTTCGTCTCCCGCGAGCGGCCGTGTCTGTACAGGGACACGCCGGTCCTCGTGTACCAATGCGGACGCTCGGCGGCGTTCAGTAGCCCAGTGCGGTGCGCCAGGCCGCAAGCTTCACCTCGAACGGCACAGTGTGCGCGGGGCTCGTCGAAGGCAGTCGCACGTATTCCACCTCCGGTGGGGCGAATGCCAGCCGCCGATAGTTGATCTGCGCGGCGCCCCCGGTGAAATACACCCGCCGGATCGTCGGCCACGTCGCGAAGAACGTCTCGAAGTCGTTGACCACCATGGACTCTCGCTCAACCGTTGAATCCAGCGACCCGGTCCGCCGGCAGAATGCCAGCACATCCCACACCGCATGACCGGCCGCCATCAACGCCGCCGTCCGCTGCGGGTACGGGGCATCGGGAGCGAAACCGAGCAACGAACCCATGATCGGCCAGAACGCGTTTCGCGGATTTCCGTAGTACTGCTGGCGCGCCAGTGACAGCACGCTGGGCGCGTTGCCCAGGAACAGCGCCACCGGTTGCCCGCCCACGATGGGAGGTAACCCCGTCACCACGTTGTCCTGCATCGGGAAAATGTACTGTGGCGCGTGTGACCGTGGAAGCCGATGTCGAAGCCTCGGGCCTGCTCGAGGGTCTCGAGGGTCAGGAGCGCGAGGAACGTGCCGAGCTGATCGCGTGGCTCTTCGCGAAAGGCTTCACGGCCGACCAGATCCGGCAGTCCTGGGCGCCGATGGTCCTGGCGTCACGGCGTCAGATCGGCGACGACGGCGTGTACGTGTCGACCCGCGACATCAGTGAGAAGTTCGGGCTCGACCTGGACCGGGTGCAGCAGGTGCAGCGCGCCATCGGCCTGCCGACCGTCGACGATCCGGACGAGGCGGTCTACCTGCGGGCCGACGGCGACGCCATCGCTCACACCGCGAAGTTCCTGGCGCTCGGCTTTGACGCCGACCAGCTCCTGCAGGTCACCCGATCACTGGCGGAGGGTCTGTCCCACACCGCCGAGATCATGCGTTACGCCGCATTGGCGACGGTAATCCGGCCCGGCGCAACCGAACTCGATGCGGCCAAGGGTTCGGAGCAGGTGGTGGCCGCGGCGGCGCCACTGCTCGGGCCCATGGTCGAGGACATGCTCCTGGTGCAGTTGCGGCACGCCATGGACACCGAGGCCGTCAGTACCGCGGAGCGCGCGTCGGGCAAACCGTTGCCGGGCGCCCGGGAAGTCACGGTGGCTTTTGCCGATCTCGTCGACTTCACCCGGTTGGGTGAGGCGGTCGAGCCCGAACGGCTCGAGGAATTGGCCTACCGGCTGGCGACCATGGCCCGCGACGTCGCCGAGCCACCGGTGCGCTTCATCAAGACCATCGGGGACGCCGTGATGCTGGTGTGCCCGGAGCCGGTCCCGCTGCTGAACGCCATGCTCGAACTGGCCGGCGCGGCCGAGGCGGATCCGGACTTCCCGCGGCTGCGGATCGGACTGGCCCACGGTGAGGCGGTCAGCCGCGCCGGCGACTGGTTCGGTAGCCCGGTGAACCGGGCCAGCCGGGTGACCGCCGCGGCCCGGCCCGGAACGGTCCTGGTGGGTTCTGGCGTCCGGGAGGCCGTCGGTGATGACGGCGACTTCGACTGGTCCTACGCCGGTGTCCGGCACCTCAAGGGCATCCAGGGGATGACCAAGCTGTTCCGGGTGCGCCGGCCCAGGACCAGCTGACCGCCGGCCGGTTGCCCGCTGGCCCGATACCGAGCATCCTGGGCGTCATGGCTGGTAACGAGATCGATCGGGAGCGGGCGCGCGGCGCACTCGAGGTGGTCAAGCAGAACCCCGGCATGGTGTTGTTCGCCCTCTCGCCGGCGATCGTTGCCGTGGGTGTGGTGTGGTGGCTGCTCGGCGGGGGATGGGCTTTCCTGCTGACCGTCGCGCTCGTCGCGGCCGGCGCAGTCTGGCTCCTGCGTAAGCGCTGACCGCCGCAAATTGGTGTTCACCGGCGGCGAACCACGCCCACATCAGGTCTGTAATCATGTAATTGTGTAAGCATGACCAATAAGCAAAGATCACACCACGACGTCGCCGAGGCCCCCGACTGGTTCGCCGGACGACTCCCCGATTCCTGGTTCGACGGTGATCCGGAGGTCGTCGTCGACCGCGAGGAGATCACCGTCATCGGCCGGCTGCCCACCCCCGACGAGGCGGAGACCAGAGCGCGTGCCGACGGGCGGGCGTCCCGCTTCCGCGAGGACACCCGCACCGAACGGATGCATATCGCCGACGAGGCGCAGGACCGGTTCGGACGAAAGGTGTCCTGGGGCGTGCGCACCGGGCCCGACGGCAACCGGGTGATGTTCACCCATCTCGCCGTCCCCGTCATGACCCGGCTGCGCCAGCCCGAACGCCAGGTGCTCGACACCCTGGTCAACGCCGGCGTCGCGCGCTCCCGGGCCGATGCGCTGGCCTGGTCGGTCAAACTCGTCGGCGAGCACGCCCAAGAATGGCTGACCAAGCTGCGCGACGCCATGGCAGAGGTCGACGAACTGCGCGACCAGGGCCCGGATCTGTAACCCCATGGGTGCTCGCCGGTGGGGTGACCCTCAGGCGCGCAACATCTCCCAGTAGGCACCCCGACGGTCGAGCAGCTCGGCGTGGGTACCCCGCTCGACGATCCGCCCGCCGTCCAGCACCAGGATCAGGTCGGCGTCGCGGATCGTCGAGAGGCGATGCGCGATGATGAAACTCGTTCGGTCCCTGCGTAACTCGGCCATCGCCCGCTGGATCAGCAGCTCGGTCCTGGTGTCGACCGAACTGGTGGCCTCGTCGAGGACCAGCAGCCGGGGCCGGGCCAGGATGGCGCGGGCGATCGTGACGAGCTGCTTCTCGCCGGCGCTCAGCGCGCCACCGTCGTCGCTGACCACCGTGTCGTATCCGTCGGGCAGCGTCTGGACGAACCGGTCGACGTGCGCCGCCCGCGCCGCGGCCAGCACGTCGTCGTGGCTGGCGCCGGGACGGCCGTAGGCGATGTTCTCCGCGATCGTCCCGGTGAACAGCCAGGTGTCCTGGAGCACCATCCCGATCTGGGTGCGCAGCGAGTGCCGGCTCACGGTGGTGGTGTCCATACCGTCGATCAGGATCCGGCCGGCATCCAGCTCGTAGAACCGCATCAGAAGGTTGACCAGCGTGGTCTTGCCGGCGCCGGTCGGCCCGATGATGGCGACCGTCTGGCCGGGCTCGGCGATCAGTGAAAGGTGTTCGAGCACGGGGGAACCCGGTACGTACCCGAAGGTGACGTCATCGAACTCCACCCGGGGAGGGCCCGCCCCGACGGCCAGCTCACGTGGAGGCTCGGCCGACTGTTCGGGTTCGTCGAGGAACTCGAAGACCCGTTCGGCGCTGGCCACTCCGGACTGCAGCGTGTTGTACATCCCGGCGATCTGGGTCAGCGGCTGGTTGAACTGGCGGACGTACTGGATGAACGCCTGGATCGCGCCCAGCGTGATCTGACCGGCCGCCACGTGCAGGCCGCCCACCACCGCGACCCCGACGTAACCCAGGTTGCCGACGAACATCGTTGCCGGGCCGACCAATCCGGAGAAGAACTGCGCACCGAACGCGGCGTGGAAGACGTCGTCGTTGAGGCCCGCGAACTTCTCCCGGGCCGCAGCCCGATGTCCGAACGTCCGGACCACGGTGAAGCCGCTGTAGGTCTCCTCGATGTGGGCGTTGAGCCGGCCCGTGTTTCGCCACTGCGCGACGAACATCTTCTGCGACCGGCGGGTGATCACCCGCGTGATCCACAGCGATACCGGCACCGTGACCACCGCGATCAATGTCAGCAACGGCGAGATGCTCAGCATCATGCCCAGTACGGCGACCACCGTCAGGGCGGACGTCAGCAGCTGGCTGATCGTCATCGACACCGACGTCTGGATGTTGTCGACGTCGTTGGTCACCCGGCTGAGCAGTTCGCCGCGCTGGCGGGTATCGAAGTGCGCCAACGGGAGTCGATGGACCTTCTCCTCGACGTCGGCGCGCAGCGTGAGCATGGTGCGCTTGACGACGACGTTGAGTAGCCGGGCCTGCAGCCACACCAGCAGCGCGGCAACGAGATACAGGCCCAGCGCCAGCAACAGGGTTCGTCCGACGGCGCCGAAATCCACACCGTGGCCGGGGATCACGTTCATGCCGGACAGCAGATCGGCGAAGGTGTCATCGCCGCGTTCGCGAGCCGCGGCGATCGCCTGCTCCTTGCTGAGGCCCGCGGGCAACTGCCGGCCGATCACACCGTTGAACAGCAGATCGGTCGCATGGCCCAGGATCCGCGGGCCGACCACTCCGATCCCGATGCCCAGCACCGCCAGGACCACCACGGTCAGGGTCAGTCCGCGCTGTGGCGTGAGCCGGCGCAGCAGACGCCCCACACTGCCCCGGAAGTCCCGGGACCGCTCCGCCGGAGCCTGTTGCATGCGCAGCGCACCGCGCATCGGGCCGCTCACCGTTGTTCTCCCGCAACCGCTCCGACGGTTTGCGACTCGGCGAACTGGGCGTAGGTCGGGCATTCGTCCAGCAGCGTCGCGTGATCGCCTTGCCCCGCCACGCGACCGTTGTCCAGGACGATCACTTGTTCGGCGTGCATTACCGTCGAAACCCGTTGTGCCACAATGATAACTGTAGAATCGGCAGCCATCTGCCGCAGGTTGGCGCGGACGGCGGCATCGGTGTGTACGTCGAGCGCGGACAGCGCGTCGTCGAACAGGTACACCGACGGGCGCCGGATCACCGCACGCGCGATCGCGAGCCGTTGACGCTGGCCGCCGGAGAAGTTGGCCCCGCCCTGGGCCACCCGCATCCCCAGGCCGTCGGGGTGCGCGCGGACGAAATCGTCGGCGCGGGCCACCCGCAGCGCCTCCCACATATCGTCGTCGGTCGCCCCCGCGAGCCCATACCGCAGGTTGTCGGCCACCGTGCCGGAGAACAGGTAGCCGCGTTGGGGTACCAGGCCGATCCCCGACCACAGCTCTTCGGTCGCCTGATCGCGAACGTCGATACCGTCGACCAGGATCGTGCCCCCGGTCACGTCGTAGAGCCGGCAGATCAACGACACCAGCGTCGACTTGCCCGACCCGGTGCCGCCCACGATCGCCGTGGTGGTCCCGGGCCGGGCCGTGAACGAGACATCTTGCAGCACCGGCATTTCCGCGCCCGGATACCGGAAACCGGCCCCGCGCAATTCGACGAGGCCCGTGCGCGGGCCGTGGGGTTCTACCGGCCGCACCGGCTCGGCGATCGCGGCCGGAGTGGACAGCACCTCGGTGATCCGTTCGGCGCACGCCGAGGCGCGCGGCAGCATCACGAAGAAGATCGTCGCCATCAGGACGGACATCAGGATCAACATGAAATACGACAGGAACGCGACCAGGGAGCCCACCTGCATGTGGCCGGCATCGATTCGCTTGCCGCCGAACCAGATCAGCGCCACCGAAGAGATGTTGATGGTCAGCGTGGTCACCGGCAGCATCAACGCCTGCCAGCGTCCTGCCGCCAGCGCGGTGTCGGCCAACTCGGTGTTGGCGACCCGAAACCGGTCCCGCTCGACCGATTCCCGGGCGAACGCGCGGATCACCCGAATGCCGGAGAGCTGTTCGCGCAGCACCCGGTTCACCGCGTCGATCAGCCGCTGCATCCGGCGGAAGATCGGCAGCATGCGGCGAATGATCAACCCGTTGGCCACGGCCAGCACCGGCACGCTGATCACCAGCAGCCAGGACAATCCGGCGTCCTGGTGCACCGCCATCACGATTCCGCCCACGCACATGATCGGGGCCGTCACCAGCATCGTGAACGTCATCTGCACCAGCATCTGAATCTGCTGGACGTCGTTGGTGCTACGGGTCAGCAGCGTGGCGGGGCCGAACCGGGTGGTCTCGTGTTCGGAGAACGTCGTGATGTGGTGGAACATCGCCGCCCGCGCGTCGCGCCCGAAACCCAGCCCGGCCCGTGAACCGAAGTAGACCGCACCGATCGCGCACGCCACCTGCAGCGCGGTGACGGCCAGCATCACGCCGCCGAGCCGCACGATGGTTCCGGTGTCGCCACGGGCCACGCCGTCGTCGATGATCCTGGCGTTCACGGTCGGCAGGTACAGCGAGGCCAGCGTGCTGATCGTCTGCAGCAGCATCACCATCGCGACCAGGCCCCGGTACGGCCGCACGTACTTTCGCAGCAGCGCCAGGAGCATTCCGCTACTTTCGCACATCCCCGGACGCCAACAAAAGTGCAGGTCAATAGGCGTGTCGACGCTCCACCCCAGATGCTGCCGCTACAGTGCATGCTGTGACGAGCAACGGGTGTGCGGACCGGTGAACCGCAACATGGTCCGCATGGCCGGCGCCATCGCCGCCCTCGCCGGGATGTCGGCCCTCGCCGCCTGCTCGAGCTCGGACTCCCCGGGCCCCCAGCCAGGTGCGCCGTCGGCGCCGGCGCCGGGCGCGGACGCCAAGCACGGGCCGATGTTCCCCGAATGCGGCGGGGTCAGCGACCAGACCGTCCAGCAGCTGACCCAGGTGAGTGGATTGGTGAACACCGCGAAGAACTCGGTGGGATGTCAGTGGCTCGTCAACGGCGGCATCGTCGGCCCCAGCTTCTCGTTCACCTGGTTCCGCGGCAGCCCCATCGGCCGTGAGCGCAAGACCGAGGAACTGTCCCGGACCAGGGTCGACGACATCAACATCGACGGCCACAGCGGGTTCGTCGCGGTCGGTACCGATCCGACGCTCGGCGACAACCTCTGCGAGGTCGGCATCCAGTTCGACGACGACTTCATCGAGTGGTCGGTCAGCTTCGCCCAGCAGGGCTTCCCGCCACCCTGTGACGTGGCCAAACAGCTCGCCACGCAATCGATCAGGAACGTCAAGTGAGGGCGCGCCGCGTCCTGGCGGGCGCTGCCGTGGTCGTCGCGGCGGCCGGCGTGGTCACGGGCTGTTCGAAGGTGGTAGACGGCACCGCTGCGCGTGAGGGCGCCGGGCCACGGAACAACGACTCTCAGCAGACCTATCCGAATCTGCTCAAGGAGTGCGACGTCCTGACCGCCGACGTGATCGCCAAGACCGTGGGCGCCGATCCCGCCGACATCCAGAGCACATTCGTCGGCGCCGTCTGCCGCTGGCAGGCAGCCAATCCCGGTGGTCTGGTCGACATCACCCGGTTCTGGTTCGAGCAGGGCAGCCTGGACAACGAGAAGAAGGTCGCCGCGGCGCTGAATTACCAGGTGGAGACCAAGAACATCGCCGGTGTGCCGTCCATCCTCATGCACTCCGGCGACGCCTGCGGCGTGGCCAGCGACGCCGGCGGTGTCGTCGGCTGGTGGGTCAACCCGCAGGCCCCCGGCATCGACGCCTGCGGAATGGCCACCAAGCTCATGGAACTGACGCTGGCCACCAGCTCCTGATCATTTCCGGCGAGTGTGCGCGTCGGTCCGCGACTCGCCGCGTTGCCGCGAACTTCTGTGCACCCTCGCGGACTTACCGGGGCACGTGGAACGTCGTGAGCATCGCGCCGCCGAGTTCCAGCGCGTGCCACGGTCCCCGCATCCGTAATACGGCCATCGCCGACGTCGGGTACTTCATCATGATCCGCTCGATCGCCGCCGGGTTGCTGCCGTCGACGCCCGCCAGGCCCAGGGCCAACTGCGACATCGCCGGCTCGTGGCCGAGCACCAGCAGACTGCGGACGTTGGCGTCGACGCGGTTGATCTCGTCGATGATCGCGCCCGGGGTCGCGCCGTAGATCCGGTCGAGGAACTCGGTGGGCGCGTCGATCCCGGTGCGCGCCAGGGTCTGGCGGGTCCGGGTGGCGGTGGAGCACAGCACTGATTCGATGGACGGCTCGATGGCCCCGGCGCCCCCCGACCGCAGCCAGTCGCCGGCCAGACCCGCCTCGCGTTCACCGCGCGGCGCCAGGGGCCGGTCGTGGTCGCTGACCCCGATCGGATAGTCGGACTTGGCATGTCTCATCAGCACCAGGACACGTTGGTCATCGCGCCCTGCCGATGCGCGATCCGTTCCCGCACTCGCTGGCGCAACTGCGCTCACTTCTCGCTCCCCGCTCATGCGCGATCCGTTCCCGCACTCGCTGGCGCAACTGCGCTCACTTCTCGCTCCCCGCTCATGCGCGATCCGTTCCCGCACTCGCTGGCGCAACTGCGCTCACTTCTCGCTCCACCAATGCACCGTATCGCTACATGCCGAGCGGCATCCCCGAACTTGTCGGCACCCCGCCATAGACTCGCCCTCGACCACGAAACAGCCGTCGCGAACAGGGGGAACTCCGATGCGGTTCATCCACACCGCCGACTGGCAACTCGGCATGACGCGCCACTTCCTGCAGGGTGAGGCGCAGCCGCGCTACGCCGCCGCCCGGCGCGACGCGGTCGCCGGCCTGCGTGCGGTCGCGGCGGAGTCGGGGGCGGAGTTCGTCGTGGTCGCCGGCGACGTGTTCGAGGACAACCAGCTCGACCCACGTGTCGTCAGTCAGTCGCTGGAAGCCATGCGCGCCATCGACATTCCGGTGTATCTGCTGCCCGGCAACCACGATCCCCTCGACGCGGCGTCGGTGTTCACCAGCGCCCTGTTCGTGGCCGAGTGCCCGCCCAACGTCACCGTGTTGGACCGGGCCGGCGGGTACGACGTCCGGCCCGGGCTGCAGATCGTCGCGGCGCCGTGGCGATCGAAGCGGCCCACCACCGACCTGGCCGCCGAGGCGCTCGCGGATCTGCCGGCCGACGGCACCATCCGCGTGCTGGTCGCGCACGGCGCGGTCGACACCCTCGACCCCGATCCCACCCGGCCGTCCACCATCCGGCTGGCGGCGCTGCGCGACGCCCTGGACCGCGGCGCCGTGCACTATGTGGCCTTGGGGGACAGGCACTCCCGCACCCGGGTGGGCGACTGCGGGCGCATCTGGTATTCCGGTTCGCCCGAGGTCACCAACTACGACGACATCGAATCGGACCCCGGTCATGTGCTGGTGGTCGACATCGACGACACCGGCCGGGTCGACGTCGATGCCCGCCGGGTCGGCCGGTGGCGGTTCACCACGCTGCGTTCGCAGCTCGACAACGACCGCGACGTCGCAGACCTGGATATGAACCTCGACCTGATGCCCGACAAGGACCGCACCGTCGTGCAACTGGTGCTCACCGGCACTCTGTCGGTCACCGACCGGGCCGCCCTGGACGCCCAACTGGACAAGTACTCCCGGTTGTTCGCGTGGATCGGGTTGTGGGACAGGCATTGTGACCTGGCGGTGGTGCCCGACGACGCGGAGTTCGGCGACCTGGGCATCGGCGGGTTCGCCGCCTCGGCGGTCGCCGAGCTGGTGGCCACGGCCCGGTCCGATGACGCTGCCTCCGAACAGGCTGCGCTGGCCGCGCAGGGTGCCCTGGCGCTGTTGCTGCGGTTGGCCGCGCCCCGAAGCGGTGCCGCATGAGGCTGCACCGGATGGTCCTGACGAACTATCGGGGCATCGCGCACCGCGAGATCGAGTTCCCCGAACGCGGTGTCACCGTGGTCAGCGGCCCCAACGAGATTGGTAAGTCCTCGTTGATCGAGGCGCTCGATCTGCTGCTCGAGTCCAAGGACCGATCCGCGAAGAAGGACGTCAAGCAGGTCAAGCCCACCCACGCCGACGTCGGCTCGGAGGTCACCGCCGAAATCAGCACGGGCCGTTACCGATTCGTCTATCGCAAGCGCTTCCACAAGAAGTGCGAGACTGAACTGACCATCATCGCGCCGCAACGTGAGCAGATCACGGGCGACGAGGCGCACGACCGGGTGCGCTCGATGCTCGCCGAGACGGTGGACACCGGCCTGTGGCAGGCCCAGCGGGTGCTGCAGGCCGCCTCGACCGCCGCGGTGGACCTGTCCGGGTGTGACGCACTGTCGCGCGCGCTGGACGTCGCCGCCGGTGATGCCGACGACCTCGCGGGCCTGTCCGGCAGCGAGCCGCTGTTGATCGAGCGAATCGACGCCGAGTACGGCCGCTACTTCACCGCGACCGGCCGGCCCACCGGGGAATGGGCGGAGGTCCGAACTGCCCTCGATGCCGCCACCGCCCAGGTCGCCGAATGCGAGACAGCCGTCGCCGAGGTGGACCACCGGGTTCAGCGGCACGCCGAACTGGCGGCCGAGCTGGCCCGACTGGAGGGTGGCCGGGCTGTCGTGACCGCCCGGCTGGCCGCCGCCGAGGCCGCCGACACGGCGGTCGCCGCCCTGGCCGACGAACTGCGCACCGAACAGAATTCGGCGACCGCCGCGGACGCCATTCGCGTCAACGCGACCGCCGCGCACAAGGAACGGCTCCGCCTGCGTGCCGACGTGACCACGCGCGCCGAGGAGATCCTAAGCGCCGATACCGCCGCCGACCAGGCCGCAGCGGCCGCCCAGTCCGGTGCCGAGGTGCTCGCCGAGGCCGAGCGGCTGGCCGCCGACGCGGGCACCATGCTCCAACAGAGCCTGTCCCGGGCCGAGACCGCCCGGCGCGCGCTGGCCGAACTCGGCGTCCGAGAGGAGGCCGATCGGCTCGGGCCCCGGCTCGAAGGGGTCGACGCCGCCGAGTCCGCCCTGAACGGGGTGGCGGCCCGGTTGCGCGACATTCCGTTGACCGACAGGGCGGTCCGGGCCATCGAGGAAGCCGCGGCCGCCGTCGGGCTCGCCGAGGCGAAGGCGGCACTGTCGGCCCCGCAGGTGCGGTTCACCGCGGAGTCCGGGGTCGAGCTGCTCATCGGCGGGCGCCGAATTGCCTTGGCGGCCGGGCAGTCCCACACCGTGACCGTCGCGGACGATGCGGAAATCGCGTTACCCGGGATCGGCACGCTGTCGGTGGTCCCCGGCGACGACACGCATGCCCGGCTCGTCGCGGCGCGCCGGAATCTGGCCGAAGCCCTGGCCGGTCCCGGTGTGGCCGACGTCGAGGAGGCGCGCCGGCTCGACGCCACCCGGCGGGAACTACTGGGCCAGCGCGATCTGTTGACCGGCACGCTCACCGGGCTGCTGGGCGGCGACAGCGCTGAGGCGTTGCGCGACCGCCTCGAATCCCTAAGGGCAGGGTTGACCGATGGCGATCCGGTCGACCCGACGGCGGTCCGGGCGGAGGCAGCAGCCGCCGAAGCGGCATGGGGTCTGGCGGCCAAGGCGGACGAGACACAGCGAAAGCTGGTGGTGGCCGCGGCCAAACAGGACAGCGAAAGGCGCCTGGCTGCAACGGTTCTGCGTGAGAAGGCCGCCGCGGCACGGCGTGAGCATGCCGCCGTCGTGGACCGGCTGGCCGCCCAGCAGTCGGAGATCTCCGATGACGATCTCGCGGTGCGCGCCCAGGCGAGCGTTGATGAGGCACAGCGTATCTCGGCACGGGTCGAGGCCGCGCGGGCGCGGATGGCGCAGGCCGACCCGCCGGCCGTCGCCGCGGAGCTGAGCGCGGCCCGCGCCGACGTCGAGGACTTCACGCGCCAGCACAGCGGGATCGAGCGGGATCTGCACGATATCGAGGTCGAGTTGGCGGTCATCGGGACCGAAGGCCGCAGCGGCCGGCTGGATGCGGCCCGGGTGCGTCACCAGCACGCGGTCGCCGAACATGACCGCGTGCGACGTCGGGCCGACGCCGCCCGGACGCTGCGCGAGGTGATGGGCCGGCACCGCGACACCACCCGTCAGCGTTACGTCCAGCCGTTCCGGGATGAACTGGAACGGTTGGGCCGCATCGTGTTCGGGCCCACCTTCGAAGTGGAGATCGACAGCGACCTGCAGATCCGGAACCGCACCCTCGACGGTCGTACGGTGCCGTTCGAATCGCTGTCCGGCGGCGCGCGGGAGCAACTCGGGATCCTGGCCCGGCTGGCGGTGGCCGCCCTCGTCGATACGCAGGATGCCGTGCCGGTGATGATCGACGACGCGCTCGGGTTCAGCGATCCCGAACGGCTCGCCCGGATGGGTGCCGTCTTCGACACGGTCGGTGCCGACGGCCAGGTGATCGTGCTGACCTGTGCGGCCGATCGCTACAGTGGGGTGTCCACGGCGCACACCGTGGAGCTGTCGGTCAGCTGACCGCCCGAATCCGCGGCGCCGATCCGAAATCGGCCGGCGTCACCGCGGGCAGTCCGAGGTGCTCCCGCAATGTGGAGCCGGTGTACTCGGCGCGGAACAGCTTGCGGCGCTGCAATTCCGGTACCACGGCGTCGACGAAGTCGTTGAAGGTGCCCGGTGTCGACGCCGCCGACACCATGAAGCCGTCGGCTTCGGCCGCGCTGAACGACTCCTCGATCTGATCGGCCACCTGGGTAGCCGTCCCGACGAACTGCGGCAGCAGCACGCCCTGGGCGTACCACTTGCCGATGTCGCGCAGGGTCAGGTTGTCCCGGTTGGCCACTCGACGGGCGGTGTCGAACAGCCCCTGGGTCCCGCTCACCTGCACGTCTTCGACCGGTGCATCCAGGTCGTACTGCGAGAAGTCATGATCGGTGTGCACGCTCAGTGTGATGAGCCCGGAGATCGGGTCGGCCAACTCGTTGTGGAAGGCCTGTTTCTCCCGCGCGATCGACTCGGTCTCACCGATGAACGGGATGAAGGCCGGGAAGATCAGCACGTGATCGGGGTCGCGGCCGAAGTTCACCGCGCGGGACTTGATGTCGTCGTAATAGGCGCGTCGACCCTCCGGCGTCGGATCGATCTCGAAGATCGCCTCGGCCCAGCGGGCAGCGAAATCCTTTCCCGTCGAGGATGATCCGGCCTGGATCAGCACGGGTCGGCCCTGCGGCGAGTGTGGAACGTTGAGCGGGCCACGGCTGCGGAAGTAGGGGCCGTCGTGGTCGACGTGGCGAATGCGCGACGGGTCGGCGAACACGCCGCCCGCCTTGTCGAGTACCAGCGCGTCGGGCTCCCAACTCGACCACAACTCCAGCGTCGTGCGGACGAACTCGTCGGCGCGCTCGTAGCGGAACTCGTGGTCGAGGTGTTCGTCGTGGCCGAAGTTCTGCGCCTCGCCCTGCGTCAACGACGTCACGATGTTCCACGCCACCCGGCCCCTGGTGATGTGGTCCAGGCTGGCGAAGATGCGAGCCAGCTCGTACGGGTGAAAGTAGGTGGCGGACTTGGTGATCGCCACCCCGAGACGGCTGGTGACCGCGGCGATGCTGGCCGCCACGATCGACGGGTCCAGCGTCGCGGTGGCCTGCGTGCCGCGCCGCAACGGCTCGGCGATGCCGTCGCCGAAGCGCACCGGCGCGGCCAGCAGATCGGCGAAGAACACGAAGTCGAACTTGCCGCGCTCGAGGATCCGGCCCATCCGGTGGTAGTACTCCGGCGTCAGGAAATCGGTGTCGCTGGCGGGATGGCGCCAGGCGGCGTGCGAGTGGGTCACCTGGGAGGCGAT
Source organism: Mycobacterium sp. (assembly GCF_046330795.1). GTDB lineage: Bacteria > Actinomycetota > Actinomycetes > Mycobacteriales > Mycobacteriaceae > Mycobacterium. The sequence goes on from NZ_JAXLSA010000002.1 coordinate 524,700, forward strand.
CTGGAATCCGCCGAGATGCAACTGTCGGGTCATTTCTGGTTCCCTTTCGCCTGTCAGAAGTAGGCGTTGGCGGGAATGGGGGCACCGTGCAGGAGGTTCTCGCCGATCACGCGTGCCTTGTAGACGACGGGGTTGTGCAGCGTAATGGTCCGCACGTTGCGCCAGTGCCGGTCGAGGTTGCGCTGCCGGCTGGCCGCGCTGGCGCCGCCGAGCTCGAGCAGCCGGGTGGCGGCCTCGGGAGCGACGGCGTCGAGATGGACCTTGACCTTGGCGACCTTCAGCTGCGCCTCGGTCGCCAGATCGGCGTCCGGGATCCCGCGGTCGTCGTAGGAGTCCGTGGCCGCGCCGATCGCGGACGCGGCATCGAGCACCGCGGCGCGCGCGACGTACGCGGTGCTGGCCAGTTCGCCCAGCAGCTTCTGGTACAGCGGATCGTCGACCGGGTTCTCGGTCAGGGCATGGCTGAAACTGCGGGTGCGCGAGCGCAGGAGCGCGGCCCCGTCGTCGACGACGGACTGGAGCACGCCGGCGACCACCGCGTGGATGTAGAGCTGCAACGAGGCGTACTGAACGGTGGGCTCCGGCTCGGCGTCGTAGGGCGTGTCCGCCAGTAGCTCGTCGGCTGCCACCGCCACGTCAGCGAAAGTCGTTGTCCCGGTGCCGGTTCGGCGCTGTCCGAAGCCGTCCCAGTCGTCGATCAGGCGGACGCCTTCGCGGTCCGACGGAACGATCACCGATGCGACCGAGTCGTGGTCGCTGGTGGTGGCCACCGTCAGGTAGTCGGAGAACAGGGTTCCGGTGCTGTAGAACTTCTCGCCGTGCAAGCGGTAGCCGGTCCCATCGGGCAGCAGGCGGGTGTTGAACACCAGGCTGCCCACGGCCAGCGATCCCTTCTCGCTGAACGCGTTGGCGAACAGCTTGCCCGCGGCCACCTCCAGCAGCCAGTGTCGTGACACGGCATTGGCCGGATCGGCGCGTAGCGCGCGGAGCCGTTCTTCGACGAACCAGAAGTGCGTCCGGAAGATGTGCGCGACGATCGGGTCCGCGCTCGCGACATCGATGATCGCCGAGAACAATTGCGGCACGGATAATCCCGGCCCACCGAATTCGGCGGGTAGTCGCAGGGTTCCGAAGCCGGCCTGTTTCAGTGCGATCACCTGGTCAAAGGGGTTCTCGTCGTTGAGATCTCGGTCCTTGGCGCCGGTTCGGATCTCGTCGAGCAGTGTGTTGAACGCGTCGGAACCGGGGAGCAGTGCGGGGGAGACGGGTGCCTGGGTCATGTCTCCGGTTCTACCGAAGGGCTCGGCGGCGATCACCGCTTTGGATCAGGGCGAACCTAAGCGACCGTGCATGAAGGACCGCCTGGCCGCGGCGTGTCGCGGACCGACACGCACCCTCGCCGGGGAACCGCTCAGTCCTTGAAGTAGACGATCTGCTGGGTGGAGGCCAGCAGGGTGCCGTCGCGACCGAACAGTTCGGCGGTCTGGCCGAAATAGCCCAGCGAGAACCGGTTTGCCCGCGCCGTGCCCAGGATGAAGTCGTGGCCCTGTGCCTCGACCTCACGCTGGTCGGCGTGGAAATAGATGTTCATCGAGATGGTCCCGGCCGGTACGACGCGACCGAGTCGCCGGTAGATGCGCGGGTAGAACAGGTCGCACATCGCCGTCAGGGCGGGGAAGTCCAACGGGCGCGGCGGGGTGTTTCGCATCCACAGCGTGGTCGTCGACGACGGGTCGGGGCCGGTGTCGGGCTGGGGCACCTCTCCGTCGAGGAACACCATCTCGTAGTTGCGCGTCCAGTGCACCCGCGGCGGAAACCCCGGTACCGCAACATCTTCCGGTGCTGGGACGGCCGGCATCACCGTCTCGTCGGCCGCCCAGGTCTCGCGGCGCAGCCCGAAGAGTGCCGTGGCGGTGGTCTTGGTCTCGCCGTCCTGGGTCAGTTCGATGATCCAGTGCTGGTTCGACCGGTTGGTCCGCGCGGCCCGCAGCACGATGTCGAAATCGCCGTCGGCGATGGGCGCGGCGAAATTCACCGTCAGGGCCACCGGCTGACCGTGGCAGTCGGGCTGGACCTGCACGGCGTGCAGCAGGGTGGCCGCGGTGATACCGCCGAACGGTCCCACCATGTTGGCCCATTCGGGCACCGTGCGGCCGCGGACCAGGCCGGGCCTGATCGGTTCGATCGCGATCCCGGTATCGAAGGCGCTGGTCATGTGTTCTCCTCGGCGCGGTAGAGCTGGTCGACGGCGCTGTCGACCAGCGTCGTGATGACCTCGGTGGGACTGACGTCGGCCAGCCACATCGACGGTGCGTCGGTGCGGTTGAGCATGGCGACGCCGTGCAGGGCGGTGGACAGTGCGGCGGCGATGCGCGGCAGCGCGGCCGGCGCCGGCTGCTCGGGGTGCACCCGGCAGTTGGCCAGGGCCCGGGTCACCACACCGAGTGCCTCGGCGGCGGCCGGCGTCAGCGCGGCCGCGCGCGTCATCATGGCGTACCGCTGGGGGTGGCGCTGGGCGAACGCCACGTAGGTGGCGCAGCCGCGGTGCAACCGATCCCGAGGATCGGAGCCGGCCGCGGCGGCGGCGTGGATCTCGTCGACGACGTCGTGCCAGGCACGTTCGGCCAGCGCCGCCACGATGGCGTCGCGGTCGGGGAAGTGTGCATAGATGGCGGGCGCGGTGATGCCCGCGGCGCACGCGATGCCTCGCAACGTCAGATCGGATTCGCTGTCGACGGCATCCAGCAGGTCGGTGGCCGCGGTCAGAATCTCGTCGCGCAGCAGTACCCCGTTACCGCGGGCATTGCGTCGACGGGTCGATACCGGCACGAGTGATGACTTTACATTCGTAAATAAACGTTCGTAAAGCTGGGTCCGGTGCGGCACAATGGGGCGCGATGAGGTGGACGCCGCGATCCCGGTTGCTGGAGGCCCGATTGGCGGCCCAGCCCGGCGTACGGTCGATTCGCCGGCCGATCACCCCCGACGGAGCACGGCAGTTCGACCTGCACTATGTGCGCACGGGTCCGCCGTCGGCGCACCCGGTGCTCGTCATCCCCGGCGGCCCGGGCATCGCATCGATCCAGACGTACCGGGCCATGCGCAAGCACGCGAGCGCGCTCGGTCTGGACATCGTGATGGTGGAGCACCGCGGCGTGGGCATGTCACGCCACGACGACGACGGCCACGATCTGCCGGCCGCCGCGATCACCATCGACCAGGTGGTGGACGACCTGAACGCGGTGCTCGACGACATCGGCGCCGAGCGGGCTGTCGTCTACGGCTGCTCCTACGGCACCTATCTGGCGGCCGGCCTCGGGGTCCGGCACACCGGGCGGATCCACGCCATGGTGCTGGATTCCCCGGTGCTCTCGGCGCGCGACATCGAGGACATCCGAAGTGCGGTCCGTGGGCTACTGCTCGACGGCCAACGGACCGACAGCGGCGATGTCGCCGAGAAGGTGCGTCGGCTGGTGAGCGGCGGCGCATTCGACTCGCTGTCCGGCGAGGTCGCCGCGACCGCGTACGCCATCGGCGGTCTGCCGCTGCTGTCCCGGCTGCTCGATCTGCTGCTGTCCGGGCACACCCTGCTGTGGCGCGCGATGACCCAACTCGGCAAGCTGACGCTACGAAACATCCCGTACCACAACGAGGTCGACCTGGCGGGCCGCATCGCGTTCCGCGAACTCGACTATGCGGGTCAGCCGGACGGGCTCCCGCTGGACCCGTCCGAGGCCCTGCTCGAGGTGGCCGCTCGGATTCCCGGACCCACACCGGTTTTCGAGGGCGAGCCCTACGACCTGGTCGCCGAGATGCCGCGGTTCGACTGGCCTACCGTGGTGGCCTCCGGGCAGCGTGATCTGACCACGCCACCGGCGGTCGCCGCCCGGGTCGCCGAGCTCATCCCCGACGCGGTGCTGGTCGAATTCCGTACCGCGGCGCACAGCATCCTGGACACCCGCGAAGCGGCGGCGTTGCAGATCATGCGGGCGGCGGTCGACGGACATGCTGGCGAGTTGGCTTCGCGCGCAGGCGAACTCGACGAACTACCCGGGAACATCTCTGTTCGGCTGCTGGTGGCCTTCATCGAGGCGGCCGCCGCGGTGGAGAAGCGGGTGCCGGGCACGAAGCCGATCGCGTAAGAGTTACTTCGTGAAGCCGACTTTGGTGTAGTCCAGATCGCCGATGCCGGCCGGTCCGAAATTCGCCAGCGTGCTGCGGATCCCGACATTGCCGGGCGACTGCGTCAACGGGAGCGAAAAGCCTTCGGCCCACAGCATCTGGTCGAGGTCGTTGGCCAGCGCCCGCGACTTGTCCTGATCGAGCTCGTCGAGCACGGCTTCGATCTTCGCGTCGATCTCCGGCGAGCCGATCTTGCCGAAGTTGCTGTCCCCGCCCGAGGCGAAGATCTGCGTCAGGCCACCCAGTGGGAACGCGTCGCCGACCCAGCTGAACTGGGCGATGTCGAAATCGCCGGTGTTGATGTACTGGCTGAAGAAGTTGTTGCCCGGCTTGGCATCCAGCACCAGCTTGACCCCGATCTGGGCGAGGTTGTTCTGGGCGATCTGGCCGAATTGCCGCGTGCTCTGCGCGTCGTACAGCACGTCGCGGATCACCAGCTGCTTGCCGTCCTTCTCGCGGAACTCGCCGTTGAGTTTCCAGCCCAGCGCATCGAGTTCGGACTTGGCCTTGTCCGGATCGAAGGCCACCACCGCGCTGTTGTCCTGATAGCCCTTCTGGCCGGCGACGAAGATGTGATTGTTCAGGGGCACCGGCTTGTCGACCAGCCCGCGCTGCGTCACGTCGGCGATGGCCTGCCGGTCGATACCCTTGGCGATCGCGAGCCGAAGCGCCCTGTCCGCCAGGATCGAACCGGGCGCACCGTTGAAGGTGAAGTGGTACCAGCTGGCGCCCGGTGCCCGGCGGATGCTGATGCCCGGGGTGTTGCGGGCGATGGTCAGCTCGTCGAGCGAGGCCAGCCCGGCCGCGTCGATCGTGTTGTTCTGCAACGCCGGGATCAGCGCGGCGTCATCGAGCACCAGGTAGGTCAGGGAGTCCAGCACCGGTGTCGCACCCCACCATTTCGGGTTGCGGGCCAACGTGATTCGTTGGGCGGTCCGGTCCAGATTGGTCACCACGAAGGGGCCGGCCGACGGTGGGGGGGCGTTGAGGAAGCCCTTGTTGAAGGCCTCCGGGGTGGCGGTCATGACCTTCGGGCAGAGCATGCCGTTGCCCGCGAACATGCCGCGCCACTCCGAATAGGGCTTCGCGAAAGTGACGACGGCCTGGCGATCGTCGACGCCGCGGGTCACCGACCCCACCCGGTCGGCGCCGGACGGGCCGGCGATCAGGAACGCCTTGTCCTTGCCGCTGGTGGCGTTGATCTGGCTGGCGATGTCCTCCCACGTGATCGGGGTGCCGTCCGACCACACCGCCTTCGGGTTGATCGTGTACGTGACCACCTGCGGGCTGGTGGAGGTCAGCTCGACGCTGGTGAAGTAGTCGGTGTTGACCGTCGTCGTACCGTCCGGGGCGACCCGGAAGGCACGCGGCATCGTCCACTTGAGCAGGTTGCCGTAGTCGGCCAGGTTGCCGTCGACATTCAGGTTGTTGAAGTTCGGCGGGAACGACGTCAGCGCCAGGCGCAGGGTGCCGCCCTGTTTGAGGTTCGCCGGGTCCTGCGGATTGATGTCGCTGGTGGTGCCCACCTCGGCGTTGCCGCCCGCCGACGGCGGGGTGTGGCCGCCGGAGCAACCGGCCAGCACCAGAACGGCGATCAACAACACGACGGACAGCTGGCGGCGCTTCATGAACACCGATGTTAACTGCGCGGTCAGGCGTCCCCGTGGAACCGACCCGGAACCGCGGCCAGCAACCGCCGGGTGTATTCGTCCTGCGGATGCGCGAAGACCTGGTCGGCCGGTCCCTGCTCGACGATGACGCCCTTGTGCATCACTGCCACCTGGTCCGCCAGGTGCTTGACCACCGACAGATCGTGGCTGACGAACAGGTACGAAAGGCCGAGTTCGTCCTGCAGGTCCAGCAGTAGGTTGATGATGCCGGCCTGGATCGAGACGTCCAGGGCCGACACGGGCTCGTCGAGGGCGAGGATCTTCGGTTCCGTGGCGAGTGCGCGTGCGATGCCGATCCGTTGTTTCTGGCCGCCGGAGAATTCGCCAGGGTAGCGTGCCGCGTCGGCGTGCCGTAGGCCGACGGTTTCGAGCAGTTCGGATACCCGCGCGGTGACGGCGGCCTTGTCGGAACCGTTGGCCTGCAACGGTTCTGCCAGGATGTCGAACACCGGCAGCCGGGGATCCAGCGAGGCCACCGGATCCTGGAACACCACCTGCAGGTCGCCGCGCAACCCGCGCCGGCCCGCGCGGTCCAGGGTGGCGACGTCGGTGCCGAGCACCGCGATGCTGCCGCTCTGCGGTGCCTTCAGCTCGAGGACCTCGTGCAACGTGGTCGACTTGCCCGAGCCGGACTCGCCGACGATGCCGAGCGTCTGGCCGCGGTGCAGGTCGAAGCTGACACCGTCGACGGCCCGGACCTCGCCGATACGGCGGCGGAACACGACGCCCTTGGTCAGCTCGAAGGTCTTCACCAGATCGCGCACCGCGACCACCACCTGATCGGGGGCGCAACCGGTAGTGCGCGGCACCACCGTCGACACACCGTAGATGTCGGCGGCGCTGCGGCCGTACACCTCGTCGCTGCGGATGCAGGCCACGCTGTGCCCGTCGGCCACCGGTAGCAGGGGCGGCTCGGCGGCGCGACAGTCGTCGATCGCCAGCGGGCAGCGGGGCGCGAACGGGCAGCCCGGATCCAGGGCGTTCAGCGCGGGCGGTGACCCGGGGATCGGCACCAGCCGGGTGCCCTGCGGGGCATCGAGCCGGGGTGAGGATCCCAGAAGTCCTGCGGTGTACGGCATTCGGCGATCCGGATAGAGGGCGGCCACGGAAGCCACTTCCACGGCCCGCCCGGCGTACATCACGACGGCGCGATCGGCGAACTCGGCGACCACGCCCAGATCGTGGGTGATGATCAGCACGCCGGCGCCGGTGACGTCGCGGGCGGTCCGCAAGACGTCGAGGATCTGGGCCTGCACGGTGACGTCCAGCGCGGTGGTCGGTTCGTCGCAGATCAGCAGGTCGGGATCGTTGGCGATCGCGATCGCGATGACAACCCGCTGGCGTTCGCCGCCGGAGAGTTCGTGCGGGAAGGCCCGGGCGCGCCGGTCGGCCTGGTTGATGCCGACGAGCTCGAGCAGTTCGATCGCCCGCCGCCGGGCGGCGGCACGCCCGGTCGAAGGGTGATGCACGGTGATGGCCTCGGCGATCTGGTCGCCGACGGTGTAGACCGGCGTCAGCGCCGACATCGGGTCCTGGAACACCGTGCCGATCTTCGCGCCCCGAATGTGGGAGAACTCAGGGTCGGACCTGCCGAGCAGTTCCTCGCCGTGCAGCTGCACCGATCCCGACACGGTGGCGTACTCCGGTAGCAGTCCGACGACGGCCATCGCCGTGGCCGACTTGCCCGAGCCGGATTCGCCGACCACCGCAACCACCTCGCGCGGATCGACGTGCAGATCGACTCCCCGGACGGCGTGCACCGGCGCGTCGTCGGTGGGGAACGTGACGTGCAGATCGGTCACCCGCAGCAGGCTCACCGGCCACCCCGCAGCCGCCGCAGGGTGGCCGAGCCGGGGTCGACGGCGTCGCGCAGACCGTCCCCGATCAGGTTGGCGCACAACACGATCGTCACCAGTACGCCGGCGGGGAACAGGAACACCCACGGGAACGTGGTGACCGATTTGGTGCCATCGGCGATCAGCGTGCCCAGCGACACGTCGGGCGGCTGCACGCCGAAACCGAGGAAGCTGAGCCCGGTTTCGGCCAGGATGGCCAATCCGACATTCAGCGCGGTGTCGATGATCAGGATGGAGGCGACGTTCGGCAGGATGTGCCGGGCGATGATCCGCCAGCTGGACACACCCATATATCGTGCGGCGCGGACGAATTCGCGGTCCCGCAGACTCAACGTCATCCCGCGCACCATCCGCGAGCTGACCATCCAGCTGAACAGTGAGAGCAGCACGATCAGCAGCAGCACGCTGCCGGTCTGCTTGACCCGCGGGGTCATGATCGCGATCAGGATGAAGCTGGGCACCACCAGAAGCAGGTCGACGATCCACATCAGCGCGCGGTCGCGCCAGCCGCCGAAGTAGCCGGCCACCGATCCGACGGTCGCGGCGATGGCGGTGGAGATCAGCGCGACGCACAGGCCGATGAGCATCGACTTCTGCATGCCGCGCAATGTCATCGCCAACAGGTCCTGCCCTAGCGCGTTGGTGCCGAACCAGTGCGACGTGCTCGGTGGTTGTTGCAGTGCGTAGTAGTCCAGGTCGGTGTAGGACCACGGCAGCAGCGACGGGAGCGCATAGCAGCCGACGAAGAGTACGAGGAGGACGACCAGGGACACCACCGCCGGACGGTTGCGCCGGAACCGGCGCACCACCAAGGCATTTCGCGAGGCAAAAACGGCCGGCTGTGTCATGTCACCCGCACCCTCGGATCGAGCGCGGCGTAGATGACGTCCGCGAGCAGGCCGGCCAGCAGGATCACCGCACCGGAGAACACCGTCACCGCGGCGATGATGTTGGTGTCCTGGGTCGCAATGCCCTGCACCACCCATTCGCCCATGCCGTGCCAGCCGAAGATCTTCTCGACGAACACCGCGCCGGTCACGACGCCCGCGACGCCGTACGCGAACAGGGTCGCCATCGGGATCAGCGCGGTGCGCAGCCCGTGTTTGAACAGCGCCTGCCGCCGCGTGAGGCCCTTGGCGCGTGCGGTCCGGATGAAGTCCTGCCCGAGGACGTCGAGCATCGCGTTGCGTTGGTAGCGGCTGTAGCCGGCGATCGCCCCGAGCGCGAGCGTCGTGGTCGGCAGGACGAGATGCTGCAGTCTGTCCACCAGCTGGGCCCCGACGCCAGTGACATCCGGTGACGTCTCGCCGATGTAGGAGAAGAGTTGCACGCCCAGAAGGGAATTGACCCGGTTGGCCCCCAGGATGAGCAGGCTCGCGATCACGAATGTAGGGGCCGACAGGATCAACAGGGATACCGCGGTGATGAGGCGATCGGACAGGCGGTACTGGCGCACCGCGCTCCACGCCCCGATCAGCACCCCGAGCGTCGCACCGAGCACGCTGCCGATCATCAGCAGCCGCAGGCTCACCCCGATCCGCCGGCCGAGTTCGTCGGCGACGGGCTGGCCGGTGACCGTGGTGCCGAAGTCGCCATGGATGGCGCCGGCCGCCCAGTGCGCGTACCGCAGCGGGATCGGCTGGTCGAGATCCAGTTCGGCGGCCTTGGCGTCGATGACCGACTGCGGGGGACGGGGGTTGCGCTGCAGCAGGCTGTCCAGCGGCGTGAATGAGACCGAGGTCAGGCTGAACGTCAGGAACGATGCCAGGGCCAGCAGCACCAGGTAGTTCAGCAGCCGGCGCGCGAGGAATCGCGTCATGCGCACAGGGTAAGAGATCCGCCCGGCAGTTTCGTTCAGGCTGCGCGGAGTCGGTGTCCGGGGGCGCGCCCGCGCGTAGCGTCGGTACCCATGACTGTCACCGATGAATACCTGGCCAACAACGCGAAGTACGCGGAGACATTCACGGGCCCGCTTCCGTTGCCGCCCAGCAAGCATGTCGCCGTGGTGGCCTGCATGGACGCCCGGCTCGACGTGTACCGGATTCTCGGCCTGGCCGACGGTGAGGCGCACGTCATCCGCAATGCCGGCGGGGTGGTGACCGACGACGAGATCCGCTCGCTGGCCATCAGTCAGCGCCTACTGGGCACCCGCGAGATCATCCTGATCCACCACACCGACTGCGGCATGCTGACCTTCACCGACGACGAGTTCAAGCGGAAGATCCAGGACGAGACGGGTATAAAGCCGGAATGGGCGGCCGAATCGTTCACCGATCTGGCCGAGGATGTCCGGCAGTCGCTGCGGCGCATCGAGGCCAGCCCGTTCGTCACCAAGCACGAGTCCCTGCGCGGCTTCGTCTTCGACGTCGCCACCGGCCGCCTCGACGAGGTCACCCTCTAAATTCCCTGCCGCCAGCGTGCACCCTTAGGTATTTTCCGGCCACGGAAATGCTCGAGGGTGCACGCTCGCGGTGGAGGCGCGGGGGTTGACGACGCCCCCGATGACTGGTTCTATACCGGGTTAGGAAAGTAATTCTGGTAAATCTAACCAACTTTACGAGGAAGCAATGACCACAGCTGCGGTGGGCCAACCGGCCGCCGGTCAGTACGAGCTGAGCCACCTGCGCGCGCTCGAGGCCGAGGCCATCCACATCATCCGCGAGGTCGCCGCCGAGTTCGAGCGGCCGGTGCTGCTGTTCTCCGGCGGCAAGGACTCGATCGTCATGCTGCACCTGGCCATCAAGGCATTCGCGCCGGGGCGGCTGCCGTTCCCGGTCATGCACGTCGACACCGGCCACAACTTCAATGAGGTCATCGCCACCCGCGACGCCCTGGTGGCGCGCTACGGGCTCCGGCTGGTGGTCGCCAGCGTGCAGGAGGACATCGACGCGGGCCGCGTGGTCGACAACGGGCCGTCGCGCAACCCGCTGCAGACCGTCACGCTGCTGCGGGGCATCCGGGAGAACAAGTTCGACGCCGCGTTCGGCGGTGCCCGTCGTGACGAGGAGAAAGCCCGCGCCAAGGAGCGCGTGTTCAGTTTCCGCGACGAGTTCGGCCAGTGGGACCCCAAGGCGCAGCGGCCCGAGCTGTGGAACCTGTACAACGGTCGGCACCGCAAGGGCGAGCACATCCGGGTGTTCCCGCTGAGCAACTGGACCGAGTACGACATCTGGGCCTACATCGGCGCCGAGAACATCGAGCTGCCGGGCATCTACTACGCCCACAACCGGCCGGTGTTCCAGCGCGACGGCATGCTGCTGGCCGTCCACGAGTTCATGCAGCCGCGCGCCGACGAGCCGGTGTTCGAGGCCTCGGTGCGATTCCGCACCGTCGGCGACGTCACCTGCACCGGTTGCGTGGAATCCACCGCGTCCACCGTCGACGAGGTGATCGCCGAGACCGCGGTCTCGCGGCTGACCGAGCGGGGCGCCACCCGCGCCGACGACCGGATCTCCGAGGCCGGCATGGAAGACCGCAAGCGGGAGGGCTACTTCTGATGACCGCCAACACCACACTATTGAGGATCGCGACAGCCGGCTCGGTCGACGACGGCAAGTCCACCCTGATCGGCCGGCTGCTCTATGACTCGAAGGCCGTCATGGAGGATCAGCTGGCCGCCGTCGAGAAGACCTCCGCCGAGCGGGGCAACGACTACACCGACCTGGCGCTGGTGACCGACGGCCTGCGCGCCGAACGTGAGCAGGGCATCACGATCGACGTGGCGTATCGCTACTTCGCCACGGCCAAGCGGAAATTCATCATCGCCGACACTCCGGGGCACATCCAGTACACCCGCAACATGGTGACCGGAACCTCGACCGCGCAGCTGGCGATCGTGCTCGTCGACGCCCGGCACGGGCTGCTCGAACAGTCCCGCCGGCATGCTTTCCTGGCCTCGCTGCTGGGGGTGCAGCACATTGTGCTGGCAGTCAACAAGATGGACCTGATCGACTGGGACCGTGAGCGTTTCGAGTTCATCCGCGACGAGTTCCATGCGTTCGCGGCTCGTCTGGACATTCACGACGTGACCTCCATCCCGCTCTCGGCGCTCACCGGCGACAACGTCGTCGCCAAGTCCGACAAGACCCCGTGGTACGACGGCCCGGCGCTGCTGAGCCATCTCGAGGACGTCTACATCGCCGGCGACCGGAACCTGGTCGACGTGCGGTTCCCGGTGCAGTACGTGATCCGGCCGATGACCCACGAGCATGCCGACCACCGCAGCTACGCCGGCACCGTCGCCTCCGGCGTGATGCGCCCCGGTGACGAGGTGGTGGTGCTGCCGGGCGGAAAGTCCAGCCGCATCACGACCATCGACGGCCCGTCCGGCCCGGTGCAGGAGGCCTTCCCGCCGATGGCGGTGTCGGTCAGCCTGGCCGACGACATCGACATCTCCCGCGGTGACATGTTGGCCCGGCCCAACAACCAGCCGGCGGCGACCACCGAATTCGACGCCACGGTGTGCTGGATGGCCGACGACGCGGCGCTCGAGCCCGGCCGTGAGTACGTCGTCAAGCACACCACCCGCACCACGCGGGCCCGGGTGGTCGGCCTGGACTACCGGCTCGACGTCAACACCCTGCACCGCGACAAGAGCGCAACGGCGTTGAAGCTCAACGAACTCGGCCGCGTCACCCTGCGCACGCAGGTGCCGGTGCTGCTCGACGAGTATTCGCGCAACTCCGCAACCGGTTCCTTCATCCTGATCGACCCCGACACCAATGTGACGGTGGCCGCCGGTATGGTCCGCGACACCACGCCGGCCGCAACCCGTGCCGCGACGCCGAACACCGTTCGGCATCAGTCGCTGGTGACCGCCGGCGACCGGCTGACCAAGGGCCGCACGCTCTGGTTCACCGGATTGTCCGGCTCGGGCAAATCGTCGATCGCGGTGCTGGTCGAACAGAAACTCCTCGAACATGGTTGTCCCGCATATATTCTCGACGGTGACAACCTGCGGCACGGACTCAATGCGGACCTGGGGTTCTCGATGGCCGACCGTGCCGAGAACCTGCGCCGGCTGGCCCACATCGCCACCCTGATGGCCGACGCCGGCCTGACCGTCATGGTGCCGGCGATCAGCCCGCTCGAGGAGCACCGCGACCTGGCCCGCAAGGTGCACGCCGACGCGGGGATCGAATTCCTCGAGGTGTTCGTCGACACCCCGCTCGAGGACTGCGAGAAGCGGGACCCCAAGGGCCTGTACAAGAAGGCCCGGGCCGGGGAGATCACCCACTTCACCGGTATCGACAGCCCCTACCAGCGCCCGAAGAATCCCGACCTGAGGCTGACGCCCGAGCATGCGCCGGACGAGTTGGCGCAACGGGTGGTCGAGTTGCTGGAGCGCGAATCGTGAGCGATCACGAACTGGCGGCACGCCTGGCGGCCGCCGCGGGAGAGCTGCTGCTCGGGGTGCGGTCCGAGCTGGCCGACGCCACCGCCGACGAGCGAAAAGCGGTAGGGGACAAGCGTTCCCATGACTTCCTGATGGCCGCGCTGGCTGCCGAACGGCCCGGCGACGCGGTGTTGTCCGAAGAAGGTGTGGACGACCCGGTTCGGCTGACCGCGAAGCGGGTCTGGATCGTGGACCCGCTGGACGGCACCCGGGAGTTCTCCGAACTCGGGCGCGACGACTGGGCGGTGCACGTAGCTCTTTGGCAGGAGGGCGAACTGGTCGCCGGGGCCGTCGCGCTGCCCGCACAGGGGGTGACGCTGGCCACGCCGGACGTGGCCGCGCCGCCGTCGGCGCCGGCAACTCCGAGAATCGTGGTGTCGCGGACCCGGCCACCGGCGATCGCCCTGGCCGTGCGCGACGCCCTGGGCGGTGAGTTGGTCGAAATGGGTTCTGCCGGAGCGAAAGTCGCCTCGGTGGTGCAGGGCATCTCCGATATCTACGTGCACGCCGGCGGTCAATATGAGTGGGATTCGGCGGCTCCGGTCGCGGTGGCCCGGGCCGCCGGGCTGCACACCTCCCGCATCGACGGCTCACCGCTGGTCTACAACCAGGTGGACGTGAAGTTGCCGGATCTGATCGTCTGCCGGCCCGAGTACGCCGATGCGGTGCTGGCGGTGACCGGCCAGGCGTAGCTTGGCCATATGCCCGAGCACCCGACACTGCGCACCCTGTCCGGACTGTCACCCGCGCCCGCCGGCCTGGCCGAGTCCGCGCTGATCCTGATCGACTGCCAGAACACCTACACCACCGGTGTGATGGAACTCGACGGCGTGCAGGGGGCGCTGGACGAAGCCGCGACCCTGCTGGAGCGGGCCCGGGTGGCCGGGGTGCCCGTGATCCACATCCAGCACGACGCGGGCCCGGGCTCGCCGTACGACGTTCGCACCGACATCGGCGCCATCGTCGAGCGGGTGGCGCCGCGCGCGGGGGAACCGGTGGTGGTCAAGAACTATCCGAACTCGTTCGTGCAGACCGATCTCGATCAGCTGCTGAAGGAACGCGCCGTCAGCAATTTGGTGCTGGCCGGGTTCATGACCCACATGTGCGTGAACTCCACCGCCCGCGGCGCCTTCAACCTGGGCTACGCGCCGACGGTGGTGGCCGCTGCAACCGCGACCCGCCCACTTCCCGCGCTGGGTGCGGAGGTGCCCGCCGCCGCGATGCAGTCGGCGAGCCTGGCGGCGATGGCCGACCTGTTCGCCGTCGTGGTGCCCGATGCGGCGACACTGCCGGACTGATGCTCGCGCATGCCGTCCGCGTGGTGGCTACCGCGCTGCTGCTTGCCGGTTGCGCGGCTACCTCGACCACCAGTTCCGCGCTGAGGCCGATCGATGCGTCCGGCTTGCAGGCCGTCGTTGCAAGACTGGCCGAGCAGGTGCGCGTGCCCGGTGCGGTGGTCGTCCTGCGCACGCCCCAGGGGAACGTCACCGCGGCCGTCGGCACCACCGAGTTGGACACCCAGACCCCTCCGACAGCGGGCACCCATTTCCGGATCGCGTCCAATACCAAGACGATGACCGCCGCGCTGATCATGCTGCTGGCCCAGGACGGCAAACTGCGCCTCACGGATCCGGTCGCCGAATACGTGCCGAATGTGCCCAACGGCAACAACATCTCCCTCGCGCAATTGCTCGAGATGCGCAGCGGCCTGTACAACTACACCGCCGATCCGGGATTCGCCGCCACCCTCGACGCCGATCCCGCCAAGGTGTGGACGCCACGGGAGGGTCTGGAGATCGCCTTCCGGCACCCGCCGGAATTCGCCCCCGGCACGTCCTACGAGTACAACAACACCAACTACGCTCTACTGGGTCTGGTCGCCGAGAAGGCCGGCGGCCTTTCACTGGCCGACCAGTTCCAGGATCGGTTGTTCGGCCCGCTGAGCCTGCGCCAGACGTCGCTGCCGGCGGCGGCCGACGCCGGTGCCATCTCCCCGCCGTTCTCGCACGGATACATGTACGGTGTAACGCGTTACGCGCTCGCCGACGACCCCTACCCCGCCGACCTCCAGGCGGCGGCGCGGTCCGGAGCACTGCGGCCGGTGGACTACACGCAGCAGAACTCGTCGTACGCCACCGCGGCCGGCGGAGCGATCTCCACCGCCGACGATCTGGCCACCTGGATCCGCGCGCTGGTCTCCGGTCGGGTGTTCGGCGCCGACGTCCAGAAGCAGTGGCTGGCCAGTCTGCGGGCCGAGGATCCCGCGGAGCCCGACGGCAAGAAATATGGCTACGGCATCTCCTACCAGCGGTTCGGCCCCCACGCGGCGATGTACTACCACGGCGGGGAACTGCCCGGATTCAACTCCTTCATCGGCCATGACCCGGACAACGATGTGACGCTGGTGATCTGGACCAATCTCACGCTGGACGCCGATGGCCGGACGACGGCCAATGCGATGCTCCCGGCGATCCTCGATGAGGTCTACACCGGTATGTCGTTGACGTCGCCCACCCCCACCGCCACGAGATGATCTCATGCTCAACCACTTTCGTCATCGGTGAGGTGTTCGTCCTCGGCGATGAGCTCTTGCGGATGGTGTAGATGGTTGACCTCCGGCGGACCCGTGCCATCGGACCAGGCCAACCGGCCATCGTCGGTGATCTCGGTGGTGTAGGTGCCGTCGGTAGCGGCCTTGTGCGACGGGCCGCAGGCGAAGAAGAGCTTGTCGGCGTCAGTCGGCCCGCTGTTGACGTGGTCCACCGGCGCGTGATGGACCTCCGAGTGGTAGCCCGGCTCTGCGCAGCGCGGGTGCGTGCAGCCGTGATCCCTTGCATAGCAGACGATTCGCTGATCAGGGGTGGCGAGTCGGTGGCTGCGGCCCAGGTACAACGGCCGCTGGGAATGATTCTCGAAGACCACCAGATAGTGGATCGCGTTGGCGGCCATCGCGATCAGATCGCGCATGGGCAGCGTCGATCCACCGCCGGTGCGCGCGGGACCCGGCATCGTGATATCGGGGTTGGCGACCGCGGCGGCGGCCTGCTCGAGCTCGGCCAGCGTCGTCGTGGTGATGACGGTGACGGGCAGCCCGCGATGAGTGCCGAGGTTTCCCGACGCGAGCGCTGTCCGCATTCCCCACGCGAATGCGTCATGCAGCCGTTGGGATTTCGTCCGGGTGTCCATCGACGCATCGACCACGGTCTGATCGGATTCGGGCAGGTGATGGCCGGGCCGCATCGCCGCGGCGATGGGCTCGAAGTAGGCCCGGGCCTCCGGGGTCAGGTAGCCGTGCAGCTTGCTCATGCCGTCGGGGCCCTGGGGACCGAGTACCAGTCCGCGACGATTCTGCCGGTCGACGTCGTCGAAGAAGCCTTCCGGATTCAGCTCCTCGGCCAGCGCCTTTCCTACCGTCGCGACGAACTGGTGGTCTTCGACCCGGGCGTGCCGCACAAGCGTCCGTTCGGCTTTGGCCCGGTTCTCGGCATCGACCACCTTCGGCAGCAGATCCATTGCCTTGCACACTTCGCGGATCTGTTCCTCGCTGAGCTCACCGGCATCGACGGCGGCGCCCAACTCGGGCAGTTCGGCCGGCAGGGTTTCGCCGTTGAAAGCGCGCCGCGGGCAGATCCGGGCGGCCAGTTTCATTCGGCGAGTGACTTCGTTGGCCGTGATCCGCAGCCGTTTGCGCAATAGATCGCGGACCTTCACCCCGCACGATGGGCCGGGCCCGTCGGGCGGCTCGGCGATCTGCCCGAACACCCGGTACATCAGTCCGCGGTTCACCCGGTCCTGGGTTTCGAGCCGATCGGCCAGCTCGATCCGGAACGCGTTGCCGACCTCGTCGGTGGAGCATTCGCGTAGCCGCTCGAGTGCTGCATCGATCGCGTCCAACTCCGCACGCACGCGGGCGCGTGCCACATCGGGCGGCAGGTAGGCAGGGGGCGCGGACATGACCCCACGGTATTCGCACAACCGTTCGAAGAGACGCGAGCTGTGCTGGCGGGAGGTAGATCTGTGGACGAAGTCGCAACTGTGGACAACGCACCATTCCTGATTAATCCGGCCTGAAATGACACAATTGACCCATGCGCATGTCGGCCAAGGCGGAGTACGCCGTCCGCGCCATGGTCCAACTGGCCACCGAAGAGCCTGGCGTCCTGGTCAAGACCGACGACCTCGCCAAGGCCCAGAGCATCCCGCCGCAGTTCCTGGTCGACATTCTCTCGGACCTGCGCACCGATCGGCTGGTGCGCAGCCAGCGCGGCCGCGACGGCGGCTACGAACTTGCCCGGCCCGCCGCGCAGATCAGCATCGCCGACGTCCTGCGGTGCATCGACGGGCCCTTGGCCAGCGTTCGGGACATCGGCCTCGGCGATCTGCCGTATGCCGGCCCCACCGCGGCGCTGACGGACGTGTGGCGCGCCCTCCGGGCGAGCATGCGATCCGTCCTCGAACGCACGACGCTCGCAGACGTCGCCGCAGGCGAGCTGCCCGGGCATGTCGCCCAGATGGCCGACGACTACCGCGCGCAGGAAGCCACCCGAGGGCACCGCGAATGACTCACTCGTCGGCTGCCTGATCCTTGCCGTATTTGGGATTGCCGTCCTCGTCGAGCCAGTCGTTGACGGCGGTACCCGACACCGTGCCGTGCGAGCCCGGCAGCACCACCGTCGGCCGGTCCTCGTAGGCCCGGGCCATGTCGGCCGCGGCCTCCTTCGCGTCGTCGGTCACCTCGGGTTGCGAATCATCTGTAGCCATTTCCTTCGGCTGCCCGCAAATGTGACGCACGAAACAACGGGGCGTCTGTGAAGCTATGGCCATGACGGAACGCCAGCAGCATCGTGTCGAGGTGCTGGGCAACATCGGGCCCAACTGGTTCGCCTCGGTGATGGGCACCGGGATCGTCGCCACCGCGGGCGCCACCCTGCCGGCCCACCTCCCGGGACTGCGGGTGTTCACCGACATCGTGTGGGTGTTCGCGGCACTGCTTCTCCTGGTCCTCGTCGCCGTGGTCGGCGGCCACTGGCTGCGCAATCCGAGGGTCGCGCGTACGCACGCCCGCAATCCGCAGATGGCCCACTTCTACGGCGCGGCACCGATGGCGCTGCTGACGGTTGCCGCGGGTGCGCTGCTCGTCGGGTATCGGCTGATCGGCGAACGCGTCGCCGTCGACGCGGCGTGGGTGCTCTGGACGGCCGGCACCATCGGCGGCCTGTTCACCGCGGTGAGCATCCCGTTCCTGATGTTCACCCAGCACAATGTCGAACCCGACTCGGCGTTCGGCGGTTGGCTGATGCCCGTGGTGCCGCCCATGGTTTCCGCCGCCACGGGCGCCCTGCTCATCCCGCACATGGCGCCGGGAACGGGCCGCCAAACGATGCTGTACGGCTGCTACGCGATGTTCGGCCTGTCGCTGGTCGCCTCGCTGATCATCATCTCGATGATCTGGAGCCGGCTGGCGTTGTACGGCACGTCGGGCACCGCGCGGGTGCCGACGTTGTGGATCGTGCTCGGTCCGCTGGGCCAGGCGATCACCGTCGTGGGCCTGCTCGGCACCAACGCCGCCCTGGCGGTGGAGCCCGAAATCGCCCAATCCCTGGGCGCTTTCGCGATCATCTTCGGCGTCCCGGTGTGGGGCTTCGCGGTGCTGTGGATCGCCTTGGCCGCCACGCTGACGATCCGGACGATGCGGCGCGGCATGCCGTTCGCGCTCACGTGGTGGAGCCTCACCTTCCCGGTCGGCACCTTCGTCACCGGCACCACCCAACTCGCGCTGCACACCCATCTGCCCGCGTTCCGCTACGCCGCGGTGATCGCCTACCTCGGGTTGCTGAGCACCTGGGTGCTGGTGGCGATCCGCACGACGCGCGGCAGTGTCCGGGGCAACCTGCTCCAACCGCCTCCGGGCGGCGGACCGGTACGGGCGCACAAGGATCCGGCGAAGTGAGACCCACCGCCTGACCGGTCCCGCCCCGGTGGCCGGGGACGTCGTGCCACAATCGGCCACGTGCACGTCGGGATGACACTGCCGGTGATGGAACCGGACCTGGACGCCGCGACGCTGCGGACGTGGGCGCAGATCGTCGACGACGGTCCGTTCTCATCGCTGTGCTGGGGTGAGCGGATCGCCTTCACCAACCCCGACAGCCTGACGCTGCTGGGCGCCCTGACGGCCTGGACCGACCGGGTCGAATTGGTGACGACGGTGATCGTGCCCCAGTTGCACGATCCCGTGATGTGCGCGAAGGCCCTGGCGACCGCCGACATGCTCTGCGGCGGCCGGCTGACCGTCGGCATCGGAGTCGGTGGTCGCCACGAGGATTACCACGCCGTCGGCGCCGATCCCAGCACCCAGACCATGCGGGCCATGGCCGAGCGCGTCGGGATCATGCGGCGGGTGTGGGCGGGGGAGAAGATCACCGAGTCGGTGCTGCCGGTCGGCCCGGCGCCGGCGCAGCCCGGCGGACCCCGACTGCTGGTCGGCACCATCGGACCGAAGACCGTACGCAGCGCGGCGTCCTGGGCCGACGGCCTGGCCGGCATCTCCATGGATCTCGACACCGTGAAGGAGAACGCGCTGTTCGACGTCGCACGCGAATCCTGGTCCCAGGCAGGCAAACCCGCGCCCCATCTGGCGACCTCGTTCTGGTTCGCGCTCGGCGAGCCGGAGGCAGCCCGCGATCAGGTTCGTCGGCATCTGTTGCGCTACATGAATTGGATCCCGGCCGATCTGGTCGAGGCAATCGCCCCCACCACCGGGTGGTCCGGATCCGAGGACCAACTGGCTGCCCAACTCAGGGCGTTCGAGGCCATCGGGTGCGACGAGATCCACTTGATCCCAACCAGTTCCGATGTCGACCAGCTTCGGCGTGCCGCCGAAGTCGCAAAGGATTTCGCATGACCACTCCGTTCGGTGCCTACCAGTACGAGATCTACTTCCAGGGACTCACCGGCGTCCTGCCGAAGCTGCCGATGTCGTATCCCGAACTCGAGGCCCGCGCGCAGCAGGCGTTGCCGCCATCGGTGTGGTCGTATGTCGCCGGCGGGGCGGGTGACGAACGCACCCAGGACGTCAACGCGACCGCCTTCGCGAACTGGGGTCTGATGCCCCGCATGCTCGTCGGCGCCACCGAGCGGGACCTGTCGGTCGAACTGTGGGGAAAGCGTTGGCCGGCACCGATCTTCATGGCACCCATCGGCGTGATCGCGCTGTGCGCGCAGGACGCTCACGGCGACCTGGCCACCGCCCGTGCCGCCGCAGCGACCGGCGTACCGATGTGCGCGTCCACCCTTGTCGCGGATCCGATGGAGGACGTCGCCGCGGAATTCGGCGACACCCCGGGGCTCTACCAGCTGTACTGTCCGACCGACCGGGAGATCGCGGAGAGTCTGGTCCACCGCGCCGAATCCGCGGGTTACGCGGGCATTGTGGTCACGCTGGACACCTGGATCCCCGGTTGGCGTCCCCGCGATCTCGCGACCTCGAACTTCCCGCAGTTGCGCGGGCATTGCCTGGCCAACTACACCAGCGACCCGGTGTTCCGGCAGAAGGCGGGCCTGGCCGAGTTTTCTGGGGGCATGCCCCCCGGTGAGGCCGTCATGTTCTGGGCGAGCGTCTTCGGCAAATCGCTCACGTGGGACGACCTGACCTGGCTGCGGTCGCTGACCAAGCTGCCGCTGATCCTCAAGGGGATTTGTCATCCCGAAGATGCCAGGCGTGCAATCGATTACGGGGTCGACGGCATCTACTGCTCCAATCACGGCGGGCGGCAGGCCAACGGTGGGCTGCCCGCCATCGACTGCCTGCCCGGCGTGGTGGCGGCCTCCGGCGACCTGCCGGTGTTGTTCGACTCCGGAATCCGTTCCGGTGCGGACATCATCAAGGCGCTGGCCCTGGGCGCCAGCGCCGTCGGGATCGGGCGGCCCTACGCCTACGGGCTGGCGCTCGGCGGTGTCGACGGCATCGTGCACGTCCTGCGTTCCCTGCTCGCCGAGGCCGATCTGATCATGGCGGTCGACGGCTACCCGACGCTGGCCGATCTGACGCCCGACGCCCTGCGCCGGGTCACCTAATCGTCCTCGAAGTCCTCGTCGAATACGACCTCGAACGGTTCGGTGGGAGTCTCGACCACCACCAACTTCGCCGCCGAATCGGTTGGCACGACGTTATGTCCCAGTGCGGCAAGGGCTTTCTCGGTACCCACATCGTGCCCGGCGCGCTCGCTCAGCAGCCAGCGGACCTCCAGCAGGTCGCAGTACGCCTGGATCGGGGTGCCGGTGTTGCCGACGGCAGCATGCGCGCGATCCATGCCCGGCAGGGCGATCTCCCGCAGCCACAGCTGCGCCGCCGTGGTCTCGCTGACGTCCTCGCCCCCTTCCCGGCTCAGCTGCACCTGGTAGGCGTGCAGTTCGCCGAGCAGGATGCGGGCCTGGCCCTCGCCGACGTCGAGCCCGGTCAGAGCGTGCAGGTGGGTCGCGTGGTAGCGGCGGTCGCCGACGGCCACGTGCAGCCGCAGATCGTTGCCCGCCGTCCCGCTGGGCCGCAGCGTCACTTCGTCGACGGCGAAGCCGAGCTCATGCAGTCGGCGGATGGTGCCCTCCACCCGGTAGCGGTCGGCGAAGCCGAAAACCGGTTCGCTGTGCAGGATTTCCCACAGCGTCTGGTAGCGGCGGCGGATGTCGATGGCCTCGGTCAGCAGAGTGGCCCGAAGTTCCGCCGAGCGGCCCAGCCGGGCGGCGATGTCGTCCAGCCCCGCAGCGACGTTCTCCACCAGGATGTCGACGTCGAGTTCGCGCTGCCCGTCGGAGAGCCGGGGGTGCACCTCGCTGGTCTCGGCGTCGACGAGCCAGGCCTGCAGCACCTGGCCGTCCCGGGAGAACAGGGTGTTCGCCAGGGAACAGTCACCCCAGAACACGCCGTGCCGGTGCAGTTCGACCAACAGCGAGGCCATCGCGTCGTACAGCCGGTCCCGCTGGCGCGGCTGATCGGGGGGCAGTCGCAGGAACAGCCGACGGTACTGCCAGGAGCCCTCGAGGTAGCGCGTGACCATCAATGCGGTGCCGAAGTCGGGCTGAACCACCACCCCGGCCGGGCGAACGGCGTTGAGCGACAACTCTTCCAGATGACGCAGCACGTCGTACTCGCGGACGGCCAGCCGCGGCGGCAGCTCCTTGACCGCCCATAGCGCGCCGTCGCAGTCGACGAACTTCACCAGATGCCGGCTGGGGCCGACGGCGACGTCACGCAGGGGAACGTCGGGCATCAACCACTGCGCCAGTGGTAGGTCCCAGGGCAGGGCCAGTAGACCGGGGGTGGGCGCCCGCAGGCGCAGCTCCGGCGGTCGCACGGCTCAGGCGGTTGCCGCCGCCGACGCTGTGCGGGTGAGGTTTTCGCCGGTTCTCGGATCGAACAGATGAATCCGAGAGGTGTCCAGCCAGATGTCGGCCCGGCTGCCCGGTGCGACTTGGCTGGCCGGATCGAGCTCCACGCAGATCTGGGTCCGCAGGTGTTCGCTGTCCAGATCGTTGGCCAGCCGCGCCAATTGCGCGGAGATGTCCGCCGGGGCATCGTAGGGCACGAAAGCGTACTGCTCGTTGCCCATCCATTCGGTGACGTCCACGTCGACGGCGAATGTCGCACCGCGCCCGGCCTTCACCGCATCGACCAGGGTGGCGTCCTCGAAGCTGCCCGGCCGGATACCGGCGATGAAGACGGTGTCGCCGCCGCCCAGGTGCTCCCACTCCGGCCGCAGTGGCACTGACACGAACGGCAGTTCGAGTTGGTCGCCCTGGATCCGGGCGGGCACGAAGTTCATCGGCGGTGAGCCGATGAACCCGGCGACGAACAGGTTGACCGGGTTCTCGTAGAGTTCCCGCGGCGACGCGACCTGTTGCAGCACACCCTTTTTCAGCACCGCGACCCGGTCACCCAGCGTCATGGCCTCGGTCTGGTCATGGGTGACGTACACCGTGGTGACGCCCAGACGGCGCTGCAGGCGCAGGATCTCGGTGCGCATCTGGCCGCGCAGCTTGGCGTCCAGGTTGGACAGCGGCTCGTCGAACAGGAACGCGTCCGCTTGCCGGACGATCGCTCGGCCCATCGCGACGCGCTGGCGCTGACCGCCGGAGAGGTTGGCGGGCTTGCGGTCCAGATGCTCCTGCAACTCGAGGGTCCGGGCCGCGTCCTCGACCCGGCTGCGGATCTCGGCGTCGGACAGCTTGCCCGACAGCCGCAGTGGGAAGGCGATGTTCTCGAATACGGTCAGATGCGGGTACAGCGCGTAGTTCTGGAACACCATCGCCAGGTTGCGGTCCCGGGGTGCCTTGTCGTTCACCAGCTTTCCACCGATGTACATCTCGCCGGAGGTGATGTCCTCGAGCCCGACGATCATCCGCAGCAGCGTCGACTTACCGCATCCGGACGGCCCGACCAGGATCATGAACTCGCCGTCGGCGATGTCGAGGCTGATGTCGTTGACGGCCGGGTAGCCGTCGCCGTACCGCTTGACGATGTTGCGCATCGAGATTTCGGCCATGGTTATCCCTTCACCGCTCCGGAGGTCAGGCCCGCCACGATCCGGCGCTGGAAGACGAGCACCAGGATCACCACGGGGATGGTCACGACGACCGAGGCCGCCATGATGTAGGGCACCGCGGACTGGAAGTACGAGGCGCCCTGGAAGAAGGCCAGCGCCGCGGGCACGGTGCGGGCATTGTCGGTCGAGGTCAGCGAGATCGCGAACAGGAAGTCGTTCCAGCAGAAGAAGAACGTCAGGATCGCCGTGGTGAACACGCCCGGTGCCGCCAGCGGCACGATCACCTTCCGGAACGCCTGCCATGACGTCGCGCCGTCCACCTGGGCGGCGTGCTCCATCTCCCACGGGATCTGCCGGAAGAACGCCGACAGCGTCCAGATCGACAGCGGCAGGGCGAAAGTCATGTAAGGGATGATCAGCCCGATCCAGGTGTCGTAGATGCCCAGGTTGCGCCACATGTTGAACAGCGGGCCGACCAGCGCGGCCTGCGGGAACATCGCGATGGCCAGTGCCAGCGACAGCAGCACCTTCTTGCCGGGGAAGTCCAGCCGGGCGATGGCATAGGCGGCGAACATCGCGATGATGACCGACAGGAACGTGGCGATCAGGGCGATGCCGATCGAGTTGATCAGCGCGCGGGTGAAAAGTGGTTGGCCGAAGACCTCGGTGAAATTGTCGAACGTCCATGAGGTGGGCAGGAATTGGGGCTTGCCCGACACGATGTCCGACGCCGGCTTGAAGGCCAGCATGATCATCCACAGCAGCGGGAAGAAGCTGTAGACCACGATGACCAGGCCGGCAATGGTCCACCAGCGTGTTGATCTGGCGCTCATTCGCTCGCTCCTCCTCGGGCCTCGTGCCTCGGCCCGCATCGTCGGCTCGCTGGGGAGGTCATTCGTCGCCCCTCACCTGTGACAGGTCGGTCTTGAAGACTTTTATGAAGATCCAGGCGATCAGCACCACCGACAGGAACAGCAGCACCGAAACCGCCGACCCCATGCCGAGATTCACCAGCGTCACGTTCTGCCGGTAGGCCAGGAACGAAATGGTCTCGGTGTTGTTCGCGCCGCCGGTCATCACGAACGGATTGTCGAAGATCCGCCACGCATCCAGGGTGCGGAAGAGCAGTGCCACCATGATCGCGGCCTTCATGTTCGGCAGCGTTATCTTCCAGAGCCGCTGCCAGGCCGTGGCGCCGTCGACCTGGGCGGCCTCCTGCATGTCCTCGGGCACCTGGACCAGACCGGCCAGCAGTAGCAGCGAGATGAACGGCGTGGTCTTCCAGATCTCCGACAGGCAGATGACGAACAGTGCCGACCAACGCTCGCCGAACCAGTTGAAATCGCCCAGGTGTAGCCAGCCGTTGACGAACCCGGAGTCGATGGCGAAGCCGTAGCGCCAGACGAATGCGGAGACCACGGTGACGATGCCGTACGGGATCAGGATGGCGGTGCGCATCAGGCCGCGGCCGCGGATGATCCGTAGCATCACGTAGGCGAACATGAAGCCGAGCACCAATTCGATGGCCACGGTGACGACGGTGATGAACAGCGTGGTCGCAAAGTCGTTCCACCACACCGGATCCGTCAGGATCACCCCGTAGTTCCGCAGACCGACGAACGTGCGGCCCGCCGGATCGGTCAACCGATAGTTGTACAGCGACAGGAACAGTGCGTACACCAGGGGGTAGGCCGTCACCAGGAGCATCACCACATACGACGGCAGGGTCAGCCAGGTTCCCAGGCGGCGCTCGCCGCGCAGCCGGCTGCTGACCGTGGCCCGGTGCGACGCAGAGTGTTTGGCGCGCTCGTCGATGGTCGTCACAGCAGCCGCCTTCCGTTGAGCACGTCGGCCATGAACTGGTCGGCCCGCTGCGGTGTATCGCTGTTCACCGAGGCCGGCGGATGCCAGGTCTGGATCACCGAGCCGGTGACGTCGACGTAGTACGGCGTCAGGGGCCGTGGCCCGCCCTCGCCGATCGAGTCGCGGATCAGGTCGGCGTTGGGGTACTTCTCCCGGACCTTGGGATCGTTGTAGGACGCCTCGTACGGTGACGGCTCACCCTCGTCGAGCATGTACTGCGTGGCCTTCGGCAGCGCATTGACGCACTCCACCAACCGGACCGCCAGATCGGGATGGCGGGTGTACGCGCCGATGGCGAGGTTCGCGCCGCCCAGCGGCGGCTGGCTCGGTTTGTCGGGGAACACCCGCGGGTAACGCGCCCATCCGATGTCGTCGACCACGTCCTGGCTCAGCGTGCCCTCCTCGACGGCGCTGCGCGCGGCGGCCAGCACGTAGGGCCAGTTCAGCATGAACATGCCGTTGTCGCCCTGGAAGGTTGCCCGCGCCTGTTCCTCTTTCGCGGTCGACAGGTCCGCGGCCGCAGCGGGGGAGCGGGCCAGGCTGCCGATGATCTCGGCCGCCTTCGCGCCGGCCTCGCTCGCCAGACTCGGGGTAGCGTTGCGTCCCGCTTCGGGGTTGGTGATGATGTGTCCGCCCGCCCCCAGCACCAGGGCGTTGACCCACACCATGTAACCCTCGTATCGCGCGCCCTGGACGGCGACGCGTTTGCCTTGTCCCACAGCGGCTTTGATCATCTGGTCCCAGGTGAAATCCGGGTTCTCCGGATTCACTCCCGCCGCGGCGGCCAATGATTTGCGGTACCAGAGCAGCTGCGTGTTGGTCTTGAACGGGGCGGCGTAGAGGGTGTCCTTCCACATGCCCGTCGCCACCGGCGCGGCCAGCATCCCGTCGGTCAGCTTCTGTTTCTCGTCCGCACTGAACGGACGCAGGAACCCCGCGTTGGCGAACTCGGCCGTGTAGACCACATCGGTGCTGAGCACGTCGATCGAGGTGTCCTTGGCGGCCAATCGGCGCACCAGTTGTTCGCGCTGCTGGGTGGCGTCGTTGGGCAGCGTCTCCACCCGGACGCGGTACGCGCCGCCAGAGGCCGCCGCGCAGTCCTGGGCGCGGGTTACCGCGCCGCCGTTGTCGGGCATCGCGAACCACGTGAGCACCGGTGTCCCGCCGTCATCACCGGCACATCCGGCGAGAGCCGTCGCCACCAGCACGCCGGCGGCGCAGGCGGCCAGCTGCCGAAGTTTCGCCATCGAACCTCCACGACCTGAACGGCGATCACCTGCTGACCGTCTCGCGCAAGTGTGGCACAGTTCATAGTTCGTTCAGAGACCCCTGTCGGCGCGTTGCCCGCGGTTGACAGCCTCTCCCCGCGGACCCACCCTGAGGTGCGGCCAGCCGAAAATCGCGCATCCCGATGAGGATTTGATGAACAAGTCATGGTGGGAGACCGCCGTCGTGTACCAGGTGTACATCCGCAGCTTCGCCGACGACAACGGCGACGGCGTCGGCGACATCGCGGGCCTGCGCTCCCGGCTGCCCTATCTGTCGGCGCTGGGGATCGACGCAGTGTGGATCAACCCGTGGTATCCGTCACCGATGGCCGACGCCGGTTACGACGTCGCCGACTACCGGGACATCGAGCCGTCCTACGGCACCCTCGCCGAGGCCCAGGCGTTCATCGCCGACGCGCACGCGGCCGGGATCAAGGTGCTGCTCGATATTGTCCCGAACCACACGTCGGATCACCATGACTGGTTCCGGGCCGCCCTGGCCGGCGAGCCCGATGCCCGCGAGCGCTACCTGTTCCGGGCGGGCCGGGGTGAACTGCCGCCCAACGACTGGCAGAGCGTCTTCGGCGGACCGGCCTGGACGCGCGTCGAGGACGGTTCGTGGTACCTGCACCTGTTCGCCCCCGGCCAACCCGACCTGAACTGGATGCACCCCGATGTCCGTGCCGAATTCGAGAACGTGCTGGGGTTCTGGTTCGACAAGGGCGTCGACGGCTTCCGGATCGACGTGGCGCACGGTCTGGTGAAGGCCGCCGGTCTGCCCGACCGCGGCGTCATCACCGACGGTGTGCAACACAATCAGGCGCACCCGGCCTGGGACCAGGACGGCGTGCACGAGATCTACCGCGGGTGGCGTGCGGTGGCGAATCGTTATGCGCCGGAGCGGATCTTCATCGCCGAGGCGTGGGTTCCGAGCAACGAGCGACTCGCCCGGTATCTCCGCCCCGATGAACTGCACACCGCGTTCCAGTTCGACTTCCTGCGCGCGCCGTGGCGCGCGACGATTCTCCGGACCGTTGTGGACGACGCGATATCGGCGGCCGCGTCCGTGGGGGCCCCGCCAACGTGGGTGCTGTCGAATCACGATGTGCCCCGCACCGTCACGCGGTATTCGCGGTCGCAGCCGAACGGTCTGGTCGAGACCGACTGGGAGCGTGCGCGATGGGCCGAAGAGGAGGCCGACCACGAACTGGGCCGACGGCGGGCGCGGGCATGCGCGCTGTTGCAGTTGGCGTTGCCCGGAACGGCGTACATCTATCAGGGTGAAGAACTCGGCCTCGAGGAGGTCGAGGACATTCCCGACGAGGTCCGTCAGGATCCGACGTGGGTGCAGTCCGGTTTCACCGATGTGGGCCGGGACGGTTGCCGGGTGCCGCTGCCGTGGTCGGGTTCTGTTGCGCCGTATGGCTTTTCACCGACGGCGGTGCCGACCTGGCTGCCGCAGCCCGGGCATTGGGCGGCGTACACGGTGGCGTCCCAGGACGACGATCCCGGATCGTTCCTCGAGCTGTACCGCGCCGCGTTGGCGTCGCGGCCGAGCTTGTGGGTGGACACCGGTGACGTGCGGTGGCTGACCGTCTCGCCCGATGTGCTGGCCTTCGCGCGCAGTACTGCGCAGTGCTGGGTGAACACCGGCGACGTCCCCGTCGATCTGCCGATCGGTCATCACGTGGTGCTGGCGTCGGTGGCCGGTGTTGGTTCGACGCTGCCGCCGGATGCGGCGGCATGGCTCGTCGCGTCATGACACAGTGAGGGCATGTCGCAGCCCTCGACCCGGGTTACCCGGCTACCCGAGAAGCAGGTCGGTTCCCGAGATGCGTTGTTCGCGTTGCTCGCCAGCACGCCGTTGGCCACCGTTGCGCTGATCCGCGACGGGCATCCGGTGATCTTCCCGACCGGTTTCGTCCGTGTCGGTGACGAGCTGGTGATCCACGGTTCCACCGGATCGCCGTGGTTACGTGCCCTGGCCGACGGGGTTCCGGCCGCCGTGTCGGTCACGGCACTGGACGGAATCGTGGTGGCGCGCAGCGGATTCGAGTCGTCGTTCCACTATCGGAGCGCAACGGTGTTCGGGGTGTTCGAGCAGGTCGGGGAACAGGACAAGGTGCGTTACCTCGAAACGCTGACCGACACCTTCATCCCGGGCCGCGTGGCCGAACTGCGGTCCAGCACTCGCAAGGAGTTGGCCGCAACGTTGGTGCTTCGCCTGGCCATCGGGGAGTCGAACTGGTCGCTGAAGGTCAGCGACGGCTGGCCCGACGATCCGCCCGAGGACGTCGAGGCCGGGGTGTGGGCCGGTGTTGTCCCGATGTCGGTGCGCTTCGGTGAACCGCAGCGCGCGCCGGATTGCGACGCGGCGATCCCGGTGCCGGAATCGGTGCGGGTGCTGACCCAGTCGTAATGAATCGTGGGAAACGACCCATCGCAGCGGGCTCGCGGCCCACAATCGACGAAGGACTCCTGCGAGCTGGCCGGGGGTATGGGATATGAAGGCATACATCGCAACGGGCCTGACCCTTCTGGCCCTGAGTACATCTGCGGTGGCCCGTGCCGATGGCCTGAATGTGGTTTTCAGTCCCGGAATCGAATCGCTGTCGGTGGCCGTCACCGACACGACGAACTACGCCCGCCAGAACTGCGGTTACACCGCTACCCCGCAACAACCGACGCTGCTGAAGCCGGTGTCGCGCACGTTCACCGTGCCGCGCGCAGGAACAACGACGCTGGTGTTCCCCGGTGTTCCGACGGCCACGGTCTGGGACGTCAGGATCAACTGCGACTTCATCGACGTCGAGGCCACGGTGGGACTGGATCCGCCTCCACCCGGCTCCGTGGCAACTCAGATGACCTACTGATACCTGGGGATCGCAGTTCGTGACGGCCCGTCGGCACGTGGCGCGGATGGTAGGAACAACGAGTGTCTGACTGCGTCGTCGTTGAATTCAATGATCCTGAACCGGTGCTGGGTGGCTTTCGGCTTCTCGCCGAACTCAGTGCGGGTGGGGACATTCGGCTCGAAGATCTGGAATTCACCCACAGCATCGACGGTATGGCCAGCACCGTGCTCGCTCGCAGTGTGGATACCGCGATGAAGCCGCTGGAGCGGTTCGCCACCGGGACGTTCGACCGAGCGACCCTCGATGCCGTCGCGCAGGACCTGCCGCACGGCAACACCGCCGCGATGGTGCGCTACGACGGAGCGGCGATGGCCCAGGTTCTCGACCTCTGGCGTGCTGCGGGTGTGGCGGTGACGTCCGCGATGCGGTGACCGGCAGCAGCTGCGTGAATCTCGCACAGGCTGGCGTTCCCGCTGGTCAGCTGGTGCCCCCGGCAGGAATCGAACCTGCGGCCTTCTGCTCCGGAGGCAGACGCTCTATCCCCTGAGCTACGGGGGCGTGGTGAAGACAACCGCGCCAATGGGCCTGCACAGACTAACGCATCGCCGGGCCCGCTCCCGCATCAGCACCTGCGTGGGAAACGGATTCGGGCGCTGACCGGCCAGACCATAGGATGATCCCTCGTGACCCCCGCTGATCTGGCCGAGCTGCTGCGGACCACCGCGTCCGCAGTGCTCACCGCGCATGCCCTCGACCTCGCCGCCCTTCCGGAATCGGTGACCGTCGAGCGTCCGCGCAACCCCGAGCACGGTGATTACGCCACCAACCTGGCGCTTCAGGTGGGCAAGAAGGTCGGCGCCAACCCCCGTGAGCTGGCCGGCTGGCTGGCCGATGCGCTGGCCGAAGCGCCGGGCATCGCCGCCGCCGAGGTCGCCGGGCCCGGGTTCGTCAACCTGCGACTCGACGCCGCGGCGCAGAACGTCCTGGTCGAGAACATTGTCGCCGCGGGCCCCGCCTATGGCACGTCCCCGGATCTGAAAAGCCAGGTGATCAACCTGGAATTCGTGTCGGCCAACCCCACCGGGCCCATCCACATCGGCGGCACCCGCTGGGCCGCCGTCGGTGATGCGCTGGGCCGGGTGCTGGCCAGCCAGGGGGCCGCGGTCACCCGGGAGTACTACTTCAACGATCACGGCGCCCAGATCGACCGGTTCGCCCGCTCGCTGATCGCCGCCGCCAAGGGCGAGCCGACCCCGGAGGACGGCTACGCCGGCGAGTACATCAACGACATCGCCGCACAGGTGCTCGCCGAGGCGCCGGATGCGCTGTCTCAGCCCGCCGAGGAGCAGCAGGAGACGTTCCGCTCCATCGGGGTCGACCTGATGTTCACCCAGATCAAGCGCTCGTTGCACGAGTTCGGCACCGACTTCGACGTGTTCACCCACGAGGACTCGATGCACACCACCGGCCGCGTGGACCAGGCGATCGCCCGGCTGCGGGACAACGGCAAGATCTACGAGAAGGACGGTGCGACGTGGCTGCGCACCACCGACTACGGCGACGACAAGGACCGCGTCGTCATCAAGAGTGACGGTGAGCCCGCCTACGTCGCCGCCGACATCGCCTACTACGTCGACAAGCGCGAGCGCGGCTTCAACCTCTGCATCTACATGCTGGGCGCCGACCACCACGGCTACATCGCCCGATTGAAGGCGATCGCCAGCGCCCTCGGCGAGAACCCCGACACCGTCGAGGTGCTCATCGGTCAGATGGTCAACCTGGTGCGCGACGGCCAGCCGGTGCGGATGAGCAAGCGTGCCGGCACCGTCATCACGCTCGACGACCTGGTCGACGCGCTCGGTGTGGACGCCGCCCGGTACGCGCTCATCCGCTCCTCGGTGGATACCGCGATCGACATCGACCTCGAGCTGTGGTCCAGCGCGTCCAGTGAGAACCCGGTCTACTACGTGCAATACGCGCACGCCCGGTTGTGCGCCCTGGCCCGCAACGCCGCCGAGTTGGGTCTCACCCCCGATACCGCGCATCTGGACCTGCTCACCCACGAGAAGGAGGGTGCGTTGATCCGTAGCCTCGGCGAGTTCCCGCGGGTGTTGAAAACGGCTGCGTCCCTTCGGGAACCGCACCGGGTGTGCCGCTACCTCGAGGATCTGGCCGGGGACTACCACCGGTTCTACGACTCGTGCCGGGTGCTGCCGATGGGCGATGAGGAGATCACCGATCTCAACCGGGCCCGCGCCGCCCTGTGCCAGGCCACCCGTCAGGTCATCGAGAACGGCCTGAACATTCTCGGCGTCTCGGCTCCGGAGCGGATGTGAACGCCCATCCCGCGGGCCCTCGGCACGCCGAGGAGATCCACCACGGCAACGCGCCGGCCGCGCCGTCGTCGACGCAGGAACTGCTCCTGCTGGCCCCGAATGTCTGGCCGCGCAACCTCGTTCGCAATCCGGATGGCGAAGTGTCGATCGCGGGTGTGCCGGTGACACAGCTGGCCGCCGAATACGGCACCCCGTTGTTCGTCATCGACGAGGACGATTTCCGGTCACGCTGCCGCGAGATCGGCGACGCCTTCGGCGGGGGCCAGAACGTGAACTACGCGTCCAAGGCTTTTCTGTGCAGCGAGATCGCCCGCTGGATCGACCAGGAAGGCCTATCGCTGGACGTCTGCAGTGGCGGTGAACTGGCCGTGGCACTGAACGCCGGCTTCCCGCCGGAGCGGATCGCTCTGCACGGCAACAACAAGTCCATCGACGAGCTGACCACCGCCGTGAAATCCGGTGTGGGACATGTGGTGCTGGACTCGATGACCGAGATCGAACGGCTCGACGCCATCGCCGGTGCGGCGGGCGTGGTCCAGGATGTGTTGATCCGCGTCACCGTCGGCGTGGAGGCACACACCCACGAATTCATCTCGACGGCGCACGAGGACCAGAAGTTCGGCCTCTCGCTGGCCAGCGGTGCGGCGATGGACGCGGTCCGGCGGGTCTTCGAGACGGACAACCTGCGCCTGGTCGGACTGCACAGCCACATCGGATCGCAGATCTTCGACGTCGCCGGTTTCGAGATCGCCGCCCACCGGGTGCTGGGCCTGCTGCGCGACGTGGTCGCCGAGTTCGGTGTCGACAAGACCGCGCAGATCGCTACCGTCGACCTCGGCGGCGGCCTCGGTATTTCGTATGTGCCGCAGGATGATCCGCCGCCGGTGCAGGAGCTGGCCGACAAGCTCAACGCGATCGTGCGGGCCGAGGCTGCGGCGGTCGGACTGCCGACGCCGCGGCTGGTGGTCGAGCCGGGCCGCGCGATCGCCGGGCCGGGCACCGTCACCCTGTATCAGGTCGGCACGGTCAAGGATGTGGCGATCAGCGCGACGGCGCATCGCCGGTACGTCAGCGTCGACGGCGGGATGAGCGACAACATCCGCACGTCGCTCTACGGCGCCGAGTACGACGCCCGGCTGCTGTCGCGCACCAGCGATGCTCAGCCGCGATTGGCCCGGATCGTCGGAAAGCATTGCGAGAGTGGCGACATCGTCGTGCGGGACACCTGGGTGCCCGACGACGTGGTCCCCGGGGATCTGCTGGGCGTCGCGGCCACCGGCGCCTACTGCTATTCGATGTCGAGCCGGTACAACATGTTGGGCCGGCCCGCGGTGGTTGTGGTGCGCGATGGGAAGGCGCGGCTGATCCTGCGCCGCGAGACCGTCGACGATTTGTTGAGTCTGGAAGTGGGTTGAGACGTGGTTAACGCAGAGCGAGACGAAAAGCCGGTCGGCGTAGCGGTATTGGGTCTGGGCAACGTCGGCAGCGAGGTCGTCCGGATCATCGAGGAGAGCGCCGACGATCTGGCGGCCCGCATCGGCGCACCACTGGTGCTGCGCGGCGTCGGCGTGCGAAACGTCGGCCCCGATCGCGGGGTGCCGGT
Organism: Mycobacterium sp.; assembly: GCF_046330795.1. Taxonomy (GTDB): domain Bacteria; phylum Actinomycetota; class Actinomycetes; order Mycobacteriales; family Mycobacteriaceae; genus Mycobacterium. The sequence continues at coordinate 558,266 of NZ_JAXLSA010000002.1, forward strand.
CGAGATGCTCACCGACGACATCGACGCGCTGGTATCCCGTGACGACGTCGACATCGTCGTGGAGGTGATGGGTCCGGTCGAGCCGGCACGCAAGGCCATCCTGGCCGCCCTCGAGGGCGGCAAGTCCGTGGTGACCGCCAACAAGGCGCTGCTGGCGCAGTCCACCGGCGAGCTGGCGCAGGCGGCCGAGCAGGCGCACGTGGACCTGTATTTCGAGGCGGCCGTCGCCGGTGCGATCCCGGTGATCCGCCCGCTGACCCAGTCGCTGGCCGGGGACACCGTGCTGCGGGTCGCGGGGATCGTCAACGGCACAACGAATTACATCCTGTCGGCAATGGACGACAGCGGCGCGAGCTATGACAGCGCACTGGCCGATGCCAGCGCCCTGGGCTACGCCGAGGCCGACCCGACCGCGGACGTGGAGGGCTACGACGCCGCCGCCAAGGCCGCGATCCTGGCCTCGATCGCCTTCCACACCCGGGTCACCGCTGACGACGTCTACCGCGAGGGCATCACCAAGGTCACCGCCGAGGATTTCGCATCGGCGAAGGCGCTGGGCTGCACCATCAAACTGTTGGCCATCTGTGAACGCATCACCACCGACGATGGGCAGGAACGGGTTTCGGCGCGGGTGTACCCGGCGCTGGTGCCGCTGTCCCATCCGCTGGCCAACGTGAACGGCGCGTTCAACGCCGTCGTGGTGGAGGCCGAGGCGGCCGGACGGCTGATGTTCTACGGCCAGGGCGCCGGCGGGGCACCCACGGCCTCGGCCGTCATGGGCGACCTGGTGATGGCCGCGCGTAACCGGGTGCAGGGCGGTCGCGGACCCCGCGAGTCGAAGTACGCGCAGCTGCCGGTCGCGCCGATCGGGGTGGTCCCGACCCGGTACTACGTCAGCTTGTACGTCGACGACCTGCCGGGTGTGCTGTCCTCCGTGGCAGCCGAATTCGCCAAGCAGGAGGTCAGCATCGCCGAGGTCCGCCAGGAGGGCATCGTCGGCGGCGACGGCCAGCGGGTGGGCGCGCGGGTGGCGGTGCTGACGCACCGCGCCACCGACGCCGCGCTGAGCGGAACCGTCACCGCACTGGCCGAGCTGGACGCCGTGACGAAGGTCAACAGTGTGCTGAGGATGGAAGGGGCCGGCGAATGACCACCCACGCGCCCGTGCACCGGGTCTGGCCCGGTCTGATCGAGGCGTACCGCGACAGGTTGCCGGTCGCGGCGACATGGACGCCGGTGACGCTCTTCGAGGGCGGCACCCCGCTGATCCACGCCAAGCGGCTCTCCGAACAGACCGGCTGCACAGTGCATCTGAAGGTCGAAGGGCTCAATCCGACGGGTTCGTTCAAGGACCGCGGCATGACGATGGCCGTCACCGACGCGGTGGAGCGCGGCCAGCAGGCGGTGCTGTGCGCCTCGACGGGCAACACCTCGGCATCGGCCGCCGCGTACGCCGCGCGTGCCGGCATCACCTGCGCCGTGCTGATTCCGCAGGGCAAGATCGCGATGGGCAAGCTGGCGCAGGCAGTCATGCACGGCGCCAAGATCATTCAGATCGACGGAAACTTCGACGACTGTCTGGAGCTGGCCCGCAAGCTGACCGCCGACTACCCGACGATCTCGTTGGTCAACAGTGTCAATCCGGTCCGGATCGAGGGCCAGAAGACCGCCGCGTTCGAGATCGTCGACGTGCTCGGACGCGCGCCTGATGTGCACTCCCTGCCGGTCGGCAACGCCGGCAACATCACCGCGTACTGGAAGGGCTACACCGAATACCACCGCGACGGCCGGGTGGAGAAGCTACCGCGGATGCTGGGCACCCAGGCCGCCGGCGCCGCGCCGCTGGTGCTGGGGGAGCCGGTCAAGGAGCCCGAGACCATCGCCACCGCCATCCGGATCGGTTCCCCGGCTTCGTGGTCGTCGGCGGTGGCCGCGCAGGAGGAATCCGGCGGACGCTTCGTCGCGGCCACCGATGAGGAGATCCTGGCCGCGTACCACCTGGTTGCGCGCGCCGAGGGCGTGTTCGTCGAGCCCGCGTCCGCGGCCAGCATCGCCGGACTGCTCAAGTCGATCGAGGACGGCTGGGTCCAACGGGGTTCGACGGTGGTGTGCACCGTGACCGGCAACGGTCTCAAGGACCCCGACACCGCGCTCAAGGGCATGCCGACGGTGACACCGCTGCCGGTCGACCCGTCGGCCGTCGTCGAACAACTCGGACTGGCCTGACCGAATGACACGGACACTGCCGGTGGGGCTCACCGCGAGCGCGACGGTCGCCGCGTCGAGTGCCAACCTCGGCCCCGGATTCGACAGTCTGGGCATCGCGCTCGCCCTGTACGACGAGATCGCCGTCGAGACAACCGATTCCGGACTGATCGTGCAGGTAGAGGGTGAGGGCGCCGGGCAGGTCCCACTGGACGCCGATCATCTGGTGGTCAAGGCGATCCAGCGTGGTCTGCAGGCAGCGGGGTTCTCGGCAGGTGGCCTGAAGGTGAACTGCCGCAACAACATTCCGCACTCCCGTGGTCTGGGATCGTCGGCAGCGGCCGTCGTCGGAGGCTTGGCTGCAGCCAACGGCCTTGTGGCACAAATGGATACCGACACGCTGGGCGACGCCGAGCTGGTGCAGTTGTCCTCGGAATTCGAGGGGCACCCGGACAACGCCGCCGCGGCGGTACTCGGTGGGGCCGTGGTGTCCTGGACCGAATCGGGCGAACCGCCGCGGTACGGCGCGGCGGCACTACGGTTGCACCCCGCCATCCGGCTCTTCTCGGCCATCCCCGAGGTCCGGTCGTCCACCGCGGAGACCCGCGTGCTGCTGCCCGCGCAGGTCAGCCACCAGGATGCGCGGTTCAACCTGAGTCGGGCGGCCCTGCTGGTGGTCGCGCTGACCGAGCGGCCCGACCTGCTGATGGTGGCCACCGAGGACGTCCTGCACCAGCCGCAGCGCGCCCCGGCGATGCCGGCGTCGGCGGAATATCTGCAGTTGCTGCGCAGTTACGGTATTGCAGCGGCGCTGTCCGGTGCCGGACCTGCGGTCCTGGCCCTGACCACGGAGAACGACCTGCCCGCCGAGGCAATCGACTTCGGTGCCGCCAATGGATTCACCGTCCGCCACATGGACGTGGGGGAGCCCGTTCGTTGGAACACCGGCGTGCCGGTGCGGATCTGACCGCCACGCCACGCTCGGGGTTTCTTGCTTCCGGCAACGATGCGGGTTATCCTCGGTCCCGTCCCGGCAATCGCAGCGTCTTTTGCGCCGACACTAGGACGACTACCCAACTTCTTGTGTACTCGTGGACGGACGCTTCGCTATTGGCCGCGAATCCCGGCGATCACCATTGCTGAGCCGATGGTGGTACTCCGTGCCCTGCGGAACGAATCTCGCCGGGCACCAAACCCTCCGCATCGGATACCGCGGGGGAAGAAAGGAAATCCGTGACTGATACGGACCTCATCACGGCCGAAGGCAGCCTCGACCAGAGCGCGCCAGCCGTGTCTTCCGACATCGCAGCGCCGCCGTCCGGCGGATCCCTGGGCACCATGGTGTTGCCCGAGCTGCGCACGCTGGCCACCAAGGTCGGCGTCAAGGGGGTTTCGGGTATGCGCAAGGGCGAACTGATCGAGGCGATCCGCGAGCGCCAGAGTGGCGGGAGCAAGCCGGACACCGGCAAGTCCGACTCCGGCAAGGCGGACGCCGGCGCGTCCGACTCCGGCAAGTCCGACGGCGCCGCCGAAGCCCAGAACGGTGCGCCCGCCGAGCAGTCCTCGGAGCGCGCGTCCGAGCAGCCCCAGCAGCCACGCCGTGAGCGTCGCACCGCCTCGCGCGGTGCCGGATCGCCCGCCGGTGGGGAACAGGCCGAGAACTCGGCGCCCGAGAAGTCCGCCGAGCAGAACGACGCGCCGAAGTCCGAGAAGTCCGAGGACCGCACCGAGGGCGGCCGGGACGAAGGCCGGCAGGACCGCGGCGACCAGCAGAACCGCAACAACAGCGGCGGCGGCAATCAGAACAACAACCGGAACAACAACAACCAGAACAACAACCAGAACAACGACGACGACGACGAAGGTCGCCAGGGCCGTCGCGGCCGTCGCTTCCGCGATCGCAAGCGTCGCGGCGACCGCCAGGGCGGCGGCGAGGGCGGCGGCGACACCGAGTTGCGCGAGGACGACGTCGTGCAGCCCGTCGCCGGCATCCTCGACGTGCTCGACAACTACGCGTTCGTGCGGACCTCGGGATACCTGGCCGGCCCCAACGACGTGTACGTCTCGATGAACATGGTGCGCAAGAACGGCCTGCGTCGTGGTGACGCCGTCACCGGTGCGGTCCGGGTGCCTCGCGAGGGCGAGCAGGCCAACCAGCGCCAGAAGTTCAACCCGCTGGTCCGCTTGGACACCGTCAACGGCGGCCCCGTGGACGCCGCCAAGAACCGGCCCGAGTTCGGCAAGCTGACCCCGCTGTACCCGAATCAGCGGCTGCGCCTCGAGACGTCCGGCGAGAAACTGACCACGCGTGTCATCGACCTGATCATGCCGATCGGAAAGGGTCAGCGCGCGCTGATCGTGTCGCCGCCCAAGGCCGGCAAGACCACGATCATGCAGGACATCGCCAACGCGATCACGAAGAACAACCCCGAGTGCCATCTGATGGTGGTGCTGGTCGATGAACGACCCGAAGAGGTCACCGACATGCAGCGCTCGGTCAAGGGCGAGGTCATCGCCTCGACCTTCGACCGGCCGCCGTCCGACCACACGCAGGCCGCGGAGCTGGCCATCGAGCGCGCCAAGCGCCTGGTCGAGCAGGGCAAGGATGTCGTGGTGCTGCTCGACTCGATCACCCGGTTGGGCCGTGCGTACAACAACGCCTCGCCGGCGTCGGGCCGCATCCTCTCCGGTGGTGTGGACTCCACGGCGCTCTATCCGCCCAAGCGGTTCCTGGGCGCCGCCCGCAACATCGAGCACGGCGGCTCGCTGACCATCATCGCCACGGCCATGGTCGAGACCGGCTCCACCGGTGACACGGTCATCTTCGAGGAGTTCAAGGGCACCGGTAACGCGGAGCTCAAGCTGGACCGCAAGATCGCCGAGCGACGGGTGTTCCCGGCCGTGGACGTGAACCCGTCCGGCACTCGCAAGGACGAATTGCTGCTGTCCGCCGACGAGTTCGCGATCGTGCACAAGCTGCGCCGCGTGCTGTCCGGTTTGGACAGCCATCAGGCCATCGATCTGCTGATGAGCCAGCTGCGCAAGACCAAGAACAACTACGAGTTCCTGGTCCAGGTCTCCAAGACGGCGCCGGGCGCGCCCGACGGCACCGACTGATCCTGGCGAGCAGTCAGGAACCGGCGCGCAGCGCGGGCATCAGATATCGATCGAGGTAGGCGATCAGCGCCGCCGGGTCGTCGGGATCCAGCGTGTCGCCGGGCACCGTCGTCACCGACAGCACCGCACGCGCCACCCATTCGGATGCCTCGTGCATGTCGTCGACGCCGATCTCGCCACGCTCGACCGCCGCCTCCAGATATGGCCGCCAGAACGCCGCGAGATCGGGAATCAGCCCCTGCACACCGGCTCCCGCGCAGGCCGCGAACTCCTCGGGCTCGTCCCGCCGCAGCCGCATCAGTAGCGCGCCGGGGGAGTCGTAGGCCGACCGGCCCAGCGTGACGCCCGCGCACAGCTGCGCGGCCAGCCCATCGACCCGGGCGAGGGTGGCGTGTGCTTCGCCCCAATACGCGTCGTTGAGCCGGACGATCGCCGCGCCCAGCAGCGCCGCCTTGTCCGGGAAGTGCCGGTAGAGCCAGCCCCGGGACACCCCGGCGGCCTCGGCGACCTCCGACACCGTGGTCGCCCGGATGCCCTTGGTGCGCAGGCACGTCTCCGCCGCGTCGATCAGCCGGTCGCGTACCGTCCTCGACCCGGCGTCGTCCGCGTCGGCCGCTTCGCCCGTTTCCGTGGTGTCCAAGCCCGTGCTCATCCCGAGTATCTTCGCAGAATCCGACCACCCTCGGGTGCCCTCACTAGACACTCTTATGATTCTGTTCACTACGACCCGAGGTGGTGTGCGGTGGCGGAAACCATTCAGCAGCAGCTACGCGAGTGGCTCGACGAATCGTCGGTCGCGGTGCGCTACGACGAGTATCAGCAGAGCTGGCGCGATCATCTCGCCGACGCCACGGCGCAGTCCTCCGCACTGCTGGGCATCGCCGACCGGACCAGGCCGATGCACATCGGGGTGCTACTGGGCAACACCCCGGACATGCTGACCGCACTGGCCGCCGCGGGGCTCGGCGGTTATGTGCTCTGCGGTATCAACAACACCCGCCGCGGAGCGGCGCTCCAGCGCGACATCCTGCACGCGGATTGCCAGATCCTGTTGACCGACGCCCACCATCGGGGCCAGATCGACGGTCTGGACCTGCCGGGTGTCCGGGTTCTCGACGTCGGCGGCGACGAATGGGCCGCACTGGTGGCCGGCGCGGGGCCGCTCTCGCCCTACCGCGAGGTGGGGCCGATGGACACCTTCATGCTGATCTTCACCTCGGGAACCAGTGGCGATCCGAAGGCCGTCCAGGTGCCGCACTTCACGGTGCTGGTTGCCGGCGCCACGCTGGCCGAGCGGTTCCGCCTCACCACCTCCGACGTCTGCTACCTGTCGATGCCGCTGTTCCACTCCAACGCGGTGCTGGCGGGCTGGAGCGTCGCGGTGGGGTCCGGCGCCGCCATGGCCCCCGCTGCGTTCTCGGCCTCGGGCCTGCTGGCCGACCTGCGCCGGTACGGCGTGACGTACATGAACTACGTCGGGAAACCGCTGGCCTACGTGCTGGCCACCCCCGAGGCTCCCGACGACCACGACAACCCGCTGCGAATCGCGTTCGGCAACGAGGCCAACGAACGCGACATCGACGAATTCTCCCGGCGCTTCGACTGCCGGGTCTGGGACGGCTTCGGCTCGACCGAGGGGGCGGTGATCGTCACGCGTGAGGACGGCTGCCCGCCGGGGTCGATCGGCCGCGGCTTCCCCGGCGTGGCGATCTACGACGCGAACACGATGACCGAATGTCCCATCGCGCGCTTCGACGACAACGGCGCACTGGCCAACGCCGACGACGCCGTCGGCGAACTGGTGAACACCGCCGGGGCCGGAATGTTCCAGGGCTACTACAACGACGCCGCCGCCACCGACGAACGCCTGCGGGACGGGATGTACTGGTCGGGAGACCTGGCCTACCGGGACGCCGACGGCTGGATCTACCTCGCCGGGCGCACCGCCGACTGGATGCGGGTCGACGGGGAGAACCTTGCGACTGCCCCGATCGAGCGAATCCTGTTGCGTAACAAGGGAATCAGTCAAGTCAGTGTGTACGCGGTACCCGATGCGAACGTCGGCGACCAGGTGATGGCCGCGGTGGTAGAGCACACCGGGGCCGAGCTGACGCCCGAGGGATTCGAAGAATTCCTGGCCGCGCAGCCGGACCTGTCGCCCAAGGGCCGTCCGCGCTATGTGTGGCTCACCGACCGGTTGCCCGCCACGGCCACCAACAAGATCCTCAAACGCGAACTCGTCGCGATGGGCAGTACCCCCGCAGGCGGCCGGCGGTGGGTGCGCGACGAGCGGGGAACCGTCTACCGCGAGGGGTGATCGCCGCCCCGCGGCAGGGGAGCGGGGGCGACGATCACCCGGCCCGTGACGCCCGCGGTCGGAGTGGGCGCATGCGGTGGTTCTACCCGGCCCGGCCGGTATTCACACGCGCCGCGGCCGGGACTGCCCCCGGGAATGCGCAGCGCCCGTCCGGCGTTTTGGGGATACGGCGGCTGACCTGGCATAATTGACCGCCGACCACCTCCGGTTCCGGTTCACGCCCGATATCCCAGGTCAGGAACGGGCGACCCGGCGGCCGACTATCGAAGAGGACACCATGAAATCCGGCATTCACCCTGCCTACAAAGAGACCACCGTGGTCTGCGGCTGTGGCAACACTTTCAACACCCGCAGCACCAAGGAGAGCGGCCACATCGTGGTCGAGGTCTGCTCGCAGTGCCACCCGTTCTATACCGGCAAGCAGAAGATCCTGGACAGCGGCGGCCGCGTCGCCCGGTTCGAGAAGCGCTACGGCAAGCGCAAGACCGGTTCGGACCAGGCTGCTGCCGCCGACAGCTAGTTTCGTCACCGGCGCCCGCTCCCGCATGCCATGAGCATGCAGTGAGCCGGGCGCCGGTTTCGTGTACGGGCAGGAATCCATTCGGGTTCGAGGTAGGTGAGGAGGGCGCGTGACCACCACGGCGATCGACGCGCTGGTGGCCGAACATGCCGATCTCGAGCGGCAGCTCGCCGATCCGGCACTGCATGCCGACGCGGCCGCCGCCCGGAAGGTGGGCCGGCGCTTCTCGCAACTGGCCCCCATCGTGGGCACCTACCGAAAGCTCGAATCCGCCCGCGGCGACCTCGCCGCAGCGCGCGAGCTGGCCGATGAGGACGAGTCCTTCGCCGCCGAGGTACCGGAGCTCGAGGAGCGCGTCGCCGAGCTCGACTCCCAGCTGACCGACATGCTCGCGCCGCGCGATCCGCATGACGCCGACGACATCGTGCTCGAGGTGAAGTCCGGGGAGGGCGGGGAGGAGTCGGCGTTGTTCGCCGCCGACCTGGCCCGCATGTACATCCGTTATGCCGAACGGCGCGGCTGGACCGTGACCATGCTCGGCGAGACCACCTCCGATCTCGGCGGCTACAAGGACGCGACCCTGTCGATCGCCGGCAAGGGTGATTCGCTCGACGGGGTGTGGTCGCGGCTGAAGTTCGAGGGTGGCGTACACCGGGTGCAGCGCGTTCCCGTCACCGAGTCGCAGGGCCGGGTGCACACGTCGGCCGCCGGCGTGCTCGTCTACCCCGAGCCCGAAGAGGTCGAGCAGGTCCAGATCGACGAGTCGGATCTGCGCATCGACGTCTACCGCAGTTCGGGGAAGGGTGGCCAAGGGGTTAATACCACCGACTCCGCGGTGCGCATCACGCATCTGCCCACCGGCGTCGTGGTGACCTGTCAGAACGAGCGTTCCCAGCTGCAGAACAAGGCCCGGGCGATGCAGGTGCTCGCCGCGCGACTGCAGGCCCTGGCCGAGGAGCAGGCCTCGGCCGACGCGTCGGCCGATCGGGCCAGCCAGATCCGCACCGTCGACCGCAGCGAGCGAATCCGGACCTACAACTTCCCGGAGAACCGGCTCGCCGACCACCGGATCAACTTCAAGGCACACAATCTGGACCAGGTGCTCGACGGCGACCTCGACCCGGTGCTCGACGCGCTGGCCGAAGCGGACAAGCAGTCTCGCCTCCAGCAGGCCTGACGATGCGGCCGCACAGCGAATTGAAGACGGCGATCAGCGCGGCGGCACGGTCGCTGGCCGCCGCCGGCATCGATAGCGCGCAGGTGGACGCCGAGCTGCTGGCCGCGCACGTGGCCGGGGTGGACCGTGGCCGGCTGGCGGTGCTGGACGTGCCGGGCCCTCCTGATTTCGAGGCCCGGTACCGCGACCTGGTCGACGCCCGCGCACGACGGATCCCGCTGCAACATCTGACCGGGCTGGCACCGTTCGGCCCACTGATGCTGCATGTGGGCCCGGGCGTGTTCATCCCCCGCCCGGAGACCGAGGCGATGCTGGAGTGGTGCATGAAAGCTCTTGCAGATCAACAGGATCCGATGATCGTCGATCTGTGCACCGGCAGCGGAGCCCTGGCCGTGGCGCTGGCCCGGCACCGTCCCGATGCCACCGTCGTCGCGGTCGACGATTCGCCGGTGGCCCTGGGCTACGCCACGCGAAACGCGGCCGGGACGTCGGTGCAGGTCGTCGAGGCCGACATCACGGCCCCGGACGCGGGCCGCCTCCGCCCCGACCTCGACGGCCGGGTCGACCTGCTGGTCTGCAATCCGCCCTATATCCCGGAGGCTGCCGAACTCGAACCCGAGGTCGCCGGACACGATCCCCATCACGCGCTGTTCGGCGGTCCCGACGGCATGGCCGTCATCCCCGCCGTCGTGGCGCTGGCGGTGCGCTGGCTGCGTCCCGGCGGCGTCTTCGCCGTGGAGCACGACGACACCACCTCCGCCCAGACCGTCGAACTCATCACGCGGACGGGACTCTTCGACGATGTGACCGCGCGAGCGGACCTCGCCGGCCGGCCCCGATTCGTGACCGCTACACGTCAGGAGAGTGAACGCAACTCATGAGCCCGGTATTCGACTGCGCCGACGAGTCCCAGCGCGCCACCGGTATCGCCTCGGCCATCAGCGCGGTCAAGGGCGGTCGGTTGGTGGTGCTGCCCACCGACACCGTCTACGGCATCGGCGCCGACGCATTCGACAGTGCGGCGGTGGCCGCGCTGTTGGCCGCCAAGGGCCGCGGTCGCGACATGCCGGTGCCCGTGCTGGTCGGTTCGTGGACGACCATCGACGGCCTGGTCTACACGGTCCCCACCGCGGCGCGTGAGCTCATCCGGGCGTTCTGGCCCGGCGCGCTGAGCCTGGTGGTTCGGCAGGCCCCGTCGTTGCAGTGGGATCTCGGTGACGCCAACGGCACGGTGATGCTGCGCATGCCGCTGCATCCGGTCGCCATCGAACTGTTGCGTGCGGTCGGGCCGATGGCCGTGTCGAGCGCCAACGTCAGCGGCAATCCGCCGGCCGTGACGGTCGACGATGCCGTGGCGCAACTGGGCGACAAGGTCGAGGTCTACCTCGACGGCGGCCACGCCGAGGCCGCAGCCGCGTCGACGATCGTCGATCTCACCGGGCCGCAGCCGAAGATCCTGCGGGTCGGTCCGGTGACCGCCGAGCGCGTCGGCGAGGTGCTCGGGATCGAGCCCGCGGCGCTGCTGCCCTGACGCGCGGACTCAGAATGTTCCAGTACGGTCTGGTGACGATGAGCAGCGTGAGTGGCGATGGGCGTTAGCCGGGTGCTCGCCGACAGCCTGCACGCCCTGTCGGACCGCGGGGCCGGGGTGCCGCTGCGCGAGCTCGCGCTGGTCGGATTGACCGCGGCGATCATCACCTACTTCGCCACCGGACTGGTGCGCGTCCTGGCCACCCGGATCGGTGCGGTCGCCTATCCGCGCGAACGTGACGTCCACGTGCGGCCGACGCCCCGAATGGGTGGGCTGGCCATGTTCATCGGCGTCATCGCCGCCGTCTTCCTGGCGTCGCAGCTGCCCGCGTTGACCCGCGGCTTCGTCTACTCCACCGGCATGCCCGCCGTCGTCGTCGCCGGCGGACTGATCATGGTCATCGGCCTGATCGACGACAAGTGGGGTCTGGACGCGCTGACCAAGTTCGCCGGTCAGATCACCGCGGCCAGTGTGCTGGTGACGATGGGGGTGGCCTGGAGCGTCCTCTACATCCCGTTCGGCGGGGTCGGCACCATCGTGCTGGACCAGACGTCATCCATCCTGCTGACACTGGCGCTGACCGTGTCGATCGTGAACGCGATGAACTTCGTCGACGGCCTCGACGGTCTGGCTGCCGGGCTGGGCCTGATCACCGCGCTGGCGATCTGCGTGTTCTCGGTCGGGCTGCTGCACGACCACGGTGGCGACGTGTTGTTCTACCCGCCGGCCGTCATCTCGGTGGTCCTGGCGGGCGCGTGCCTGGGATTCCTGCCGCACAACTTCTACCGCGCCAAGATCTTCATGGGCGACTCGGGCTCGATGCTCATCGGGCTGATGCTCGCCGCCGCGTCCACCACGGCCGCGGGGCCGATCTCGCAGAACGCCTACGGCGCGCGCGACGTCTTCGCACTCCTGTCGCCGTTCCTGTTGGTGATCGCCGTGATGTTCGTTCCCGCGCTGGACATGCTGTTGGCGATCGTGCGGCGCACGCGGGCCGGGCGCAGCCCGTTCAGCCCGGACAAGATGCACCTGCACCACCGGCTGCTGCAGATCGGTCACTCCCACCGGCGGGTCGTCCTGCTGATCTATCTGTGGGTGGGCATCGTCGCGTTCGGCGCGGCGTCCACGATCTTCGTGGATCCGCGCTACATCGGCGCCGTCATGCTGGCCGCAACCGTCATCGCCGGGGTGGTCACCCTGATCCCGCTGCTTCGCCGCGGGGACGCGGACTTCGAGAACCGCAGCGACGGCTTCGACGAGTATTTCCGCGGTGACTGGGACTGATCGGGTAGGGCTCGGCCACCCCATCAGGACGGGCTCCGAACGGATTACGACGTGAAGTAGTAGGTACCCGTTTTGGGGCTCCTACCATGTGGTACGGTTCTGGCAGAACCCGAAAACCTCGCGGGTTGCCGGCCCCGGCCCCCGGTCTCGAAGACCGTTCGGCGCCGATGCAAGACCATTGTTGGACCGACGACTTAGGGAGCTACCCCCTTGGGTGATTCCACCGCGCCTGCGGGCCTCCGATACGCTCGGCGGGCACGCAACCGACCGGCGGACCTGGGAAGCGAGGTGAAACCGTGACCAATCCCGTCCAGCCCGCGCAGGACGCACCACTGGTCTTCCCGGCGGTCGCCTTCGATCCCGTTCGGTTGTCGGTCATCTGCGCCGCCGGGACCGCGGTCATCGCCATCGTCGCTGCGCTTCTCGGTCATCCGACGTTCGGCCTGTTCTTCGGGATCGGGATGGCGCTCGGTCTGCTCAACGCACTGTTGGTCCGGCGGGCGGTCAGCTCCATCACCGCGCAGGACCATCCACTGAAGAAGAAGATGGCCCTCAACTCTGCCACCCGGCTGCTCGCGATCACCGCGGTCGGCCTGGCGATCGCCTTCTACTTCAGGCCCATGGGGCTGGGCGTGCTGTTCGGCCTGGCCCTGTTCCAGGTCATTCTCGTCCTGAGCACGTCGCTGCCGGTGATGAAGAAGCTGCGCGCCGCCGGCACCGATGTACCGGGGTCCCACGACGGATTCGCAACGAAGGATTGATTCGCAGATGTCTGAGCAAGTCCTTGCCGAGGCCGCGATCCACGTCGGCCACCACGCGCCGATCTGGCACTGGTTCGGGCTGACGATCAACGGCGACACCGTCATCGCTTCCGCGGTGGCCGGCGTCATCGTCATCGCCCTGGCGTTCTTCCTGCGGGCCAAGGTCACCTCGACCGGTGTCCCCGGCAAGGTGCAGCTGTTCTGGGAGACCATCACCATCCAGATGCGCGACCAGGTCGAGAGCGCGATCGGCATGAAGATCGCCCCGTTCGTGCTGCCGCTGGCGGTGACGCTCTTCGTCTACATCCTGATCGCCAACTGGTTGTCGGTGCTGCCGGTGCAGTACACCGACTCCTCGGGTGCCACCAGCGAGCTGCTCAAGCCGCCGGCCTCCGACATCAACTTCGTGCTGGCGCTGGCCATGTTCGTGTTCCTCTGCTACCACCTGGCGGGCTTCTGGCGGCGCGGCCTCATCGGCCACCCGGTCCGGTTGCTCAAGGGCCACGTCACGATCCTGGCGCCGATCAACCTGGTCGAGGAGATCGCCAAGCCGATCTCGCTGTCACTCCGACTTTTCGGCAACATCTTCGCCGGCGGCATCATGGTCACGCTGATCGCGCTGTTCCCGGCCTGGATCATGTGGGCGCCCAATGCGATCTGGAAAGCGTTCGACCTTTTCGTCGGGCTCATCCAGGCGTTCATCTTCTCGCTGCTGACCATCCTGTATTTCGGTCAGGCAATGGATATGGGTCACGACGACGATCACGCCGAAAACCACGCCAAAGACCACGCAGAAAGCCACTGAGACACCAACAAGCCTGGTAGATAACGACTACCAGTTATCAAGGAGGAAAGAGAATGGCCGCAGTAGACCCCGCAATCGTTCAGGGTGCCCTGATCGGCGGTGGCCTGATCATGGCCGGTGGCGCCATCGGTGCCGGTATCGGTGACGGTATCGCCGGTAACGCGCTGATCTCGGGCATCGCCCGGCAGCCCGAGGCCCAAGGCCGACTGTTCACCCCGTTCTTCATCACGGTCGGTCTGGTCGAAGCCGCGTACTTCATCAACCTGGCCTTCATGGCGCTGTTCGTGTTCGCCACCCCGGGCGCTTCGTAAACCGTCGACATGGGTGAACTGAGCGCAACCGTTTTGGCGGCGGAAGAGGGCGGGGGACAGAGCAACTTTCTGATCCCCAACGGCACCTTCTTCGTCGTGCTGATCATCTTCCTGATCGTGCTCGCCGTGATCGCGAAGTGGGTTGTGCCACCGGTCAGCAAGGTGCTCGCCGAGCGCGAGGCCATGCTGGCCAAGACCGCTGCCGACAGCAAGAAGGCGGCGGAGCAGGTGGCCGCCGCCCAGTCCGACTACGACCAGACGATGGCGGGCGCCCGCAGTGAGGCGTCGGCCATCCGGGACGAGGCCCGCGCGCAGGGGCGCCAGGTCGTCGACGAGTCGCGCGCAGCGGCCGGCGGCGAGGTCGCCGAATCGCTGCGTGTCGCAGGCGACGAACTGTCGCAGAACGCGCAGGCCGCGTCGGCGCAGTTGGAGTCGTCGGTGGACGGTCTATCTCGGACGTTGGCCGACCGCATCCTCGGAACCGATGGTGCGGCAGCTTCAGGCGGGAGTCGGTAGATGTCGACCTTTATCGGACAGCTGATCGGCTTCGCCCTCATCGTGTGGCTGATGGTCAAGTTCGTGGTGCCGCCGCTGCGCAACATGATGGCCAAGCAGCAGGACGCGATCCGCGAAGCGCTCGATGAGAGTGCGGCGGCCGCGCACCGACTGGCCAGCGCCGACGAGACGCATGCCAAGGCCCTGGCCGATGCCAAGGCCGAAGCGGCGCGGGTGACCGACGAGGCGCGCACCGACTCGACCCGCATCTCCGAGCAACTCGGTGAGCAGGCCGTCGTCGAGGCCGACCGGATCAAGGCCCAGGGTGCGCAGCAGGTGCACCTGCTGCGCCAGCAGACGATCCGCGAGCTGCGCGGCGATCTGGGGTCGGCATCGGTGGCCAAGGCCGAGGAACTGGTGCGGGCGCACGTCGCCGACCCGGCGCGGCAATCGGCCACCGTTGACCGGTTCCTCGACGAACTGGACGAGATGTCGCCGTCGTTGGCGGTGTTCGACGCCGGTGCCGCCCTGAGCCTGCGTGCCGCCAGCCGGGAATCGCTGGCCGAGACGGTCCGCAAGTTCGACGACGTCTCCGGCGGGCTCGACGAGGCCGCCCTGGACACGCTGGCCGGTGACCTCACGTCGGTGGCCAGGCTGCTCATCACCGAACCCGTGCTGTCGCGACATCTCGCCGACTCGGCGGAGGGTACCGAGGCGAAGGCCCGGCTGGTCGACTCGCTGTTCGGCGGCAAGATCGGCGCCCCGGCCCTCGGGGTGCTCGCGACCGCCGCGTCCCAGCGGTGGTCGGCGGAGTCGAACCTGATCGACGCCGTCGAGCACGTCGGCCGGCTGGCCCTGCTGGTCCGTGCCGACCGTGCCGGCCGGGGCGAGGAGCTCGAAGAGCAGTTGTTCCGGTTCGGCCGCGTGCTGGACGAGGAACCGCGACTCACGGCGCTGCTCTCCGATTACAGCGCGCCGGCGCAGGGCCGAATCGCCCTGCTGGACAAGGTGCTCTCGGGTGGGGGTGGATCGGTGGATCCGACGGCGGCGACGCTGCTGGCGAACACCGTGACACTGCTGCGCGGCGAACGCGCCGACGAGGCCGTCATCGATCTGGCCGAACTGGCGGTCGCACGCCGGGGCGAGGTCGTGGCGCACGTGACCGCGGCGGCCGACCTGTCCGAACAGCAGCGCACCCGGCTCACCGAGATCCTCAGCCGCATCTACAGCCATCCGGTGTCGGTGCAGCTCAACGTCGACCCGGCGGTACTCGGCGGGTTGCAGATCGAGGTCGCCGACGAAGTCATCGACGGCTCCATCTCATCCCGACTGACCGCAGCCCGCGCCGGGCTGCCGGACTGACCACCAGCATCCAGCGAACCTAGTAACACAAAGGCAGGAAGACGAAAAGCCATGGCAGAGTTGACAATCTCGGCTGCTGATATCGAAGGCGCGATCGAGGACTACGTCTCGTCGTTCGCTTCGGACTCCGGACGCGAGGAGATCGGCACCGTCATCGACGCCGGCGACGGCATCGCCCACGTCGAGGGTCTGCCCTCGGTGATGACCCAGGAGCTGTTGGAGTTCTCCGGCGGCGTCCTCGGTGTGGCGCTGAACCTCGACGAGCACAGCGTCGGCGCGGTCATCCTCGGTGAGTTCGAGAAGATCGAAGAGGGCCAGCAGGTCAAGCGCACCGGCGAGGTGCTCTCGGTGCCCGTCGGCGACGAGTTCCTCGGCCGCGTGATCAACCCGCTCGGACAGCCGATCGACGGCCAGGGCGACATCAAGGCCGAGACCCGTCGCGCGCTCGAGCTGCAGGCCCCCTCGGTGGTGCAGCGCCAGGGCGTGAGCGAGCCGCTGCAGACCGGCATCAAGGCCATCGACGCGATGACCCCGATCGGCCGTGGTCAGCGGCAGCTGATCATCGGGGACCGCAAGACCGGTAAGACCGCCGTCTGCGTCGACACCATCCTCAACCAGCGCGAGGCCTGGGAGACCGGTGATCCCAAGCAGCAGGTGCGCTGCGTGTACGTCGCCATCGGCCAGAAGGGCACCACCATCGCCAGCGTGAAGCGGGCGCTGGAGGAAGGTGGCGCGATGGAGTACACCACCATCGTCGCGGCCCCGGCGTCCGACTCGGCCGGCTTCAAATGGCTTGCGCCCTACACCGGTTCGGCCATCGGTCAGCACTGGATGTACAACGGCAAGCACGTCCTGATCGTCTTCGACGACCTCTCCAAGCAGGCCGACGCCTACCGCGCGATCTCGCTGCTGCTGCGCCGCCCGCCGGGCCGCGAGGCCTTCCCCGGCGACGTCTTCTACCTGCACTCGCGGCTGCTGGAGCGTTGCGCGAAGCTCTCCGACGAGCTCGGCGGCGGTTCGATGACGGGTCTGCCGATCATCGAGACGAAGGCCAACGACATCTCGGCGTTCATCCCGACCAACGTCATCTCGATCACCGACGGTCAGTGCTTCCTGGAGTCCGATCTGTTCAACCAGGGTGTGCGCCCGGCCGTCAACGTCGGTGTCTCGGTGTCCCGCGTCGGTGGCGCCGCTCAGATCAAGGCCATGAAAGAGGTCGCGGGCTCGCTGCGTCTGGATCTGTCGCAGTACCGCGAGCTGGAGGCCTTCGCGGCCTTCGCCTCCGACTTGGACGCCGCGTCCAAGGCCCAGCTGGACCGTGGTGTCCGCCTGGTGGAGCTGCTCAAGCAGGCGCAGTACAGCCCGATGCCGGTCGAGGATCAGGTTGTCGCGATCTTCCTCGGTACCCAGGGCCACTTGGATTCGGTTCCGGCCGAAGATGTTTCGCGTTTCGAGTCGGAGTTCCTCGAGCACGTGAAGGCCAGCCATTCCGACATCCTCACCGGCATCAAGGAGAGCAAGAAGCTCTCCGAGGATGCCGAGGAGAAGTTGGTGTCGGTGGTCAACGACTTCAAGAAGGGCTTCCAGGCCACCGACGGCAGCTCGGTCGTCGTCGACGAGCACGTCGATGCGCTGTCCGAGGACGAGGTCGGCAAGGAGTCGGTCAAGGTCAAGAAGCCGGCTCCGCCGAAGAAGAAGTAGCAGCGAGGGTCGAGCGAGGTACCGGAAGGGTCTGAAAACCGATGGCAGCAACACTGCGCGAGTTGCGCGGTCGCATCCGCTCCGCCGGGTCGATCAAGAAGATCACCAAGGCACAGGAGCTGATCGCGACCTCGCGGATCGCCAAGGCGCAGGCCCGGGTCGAAGCGGCCCGGCCCTATGCCACTGAGATCACCAACATGCTGACCAACTTGGCCGGCGCCAGCGCGCTCGACCATCCGCTGCTCGTGGAGCGGGAGAACCCCAAGCGCGCCGGCGTGCTGGTGGTGTCCTCGGACCGCGGTCTGTGTGGTGCGTACAACGCGAACGCGCTGCGCCAGGCCGAGGAACTGCTGGCCCTGCTGCGTGACGAGGGCAAGACGCCGGTGATCTACGCCGTCGGCCGGAAAGCGTTGGGTTACTACAGCTTCCGCAACCGTCCCGTCACCGAATCATGGACCGGGTTCTCCGAGCACCCCACCTACGAGAATGCCAAGGAGATCGCCGACACCCTGGTGGAGGCATTCCTGTCCGGTGCTGACGACGAGGGCGAGGACCCCGGCGCCGACGGGATCCTCGGCGTCGACGAGCTGCACATCGTGTTCACCGAATTCAAGTCGATGCTGTCGCAGACCGCCGAGGCCCGGCGGATCGCACCGATGGTCGTCGAATACGTCGGCGAGGACACGACCGGCCCGCACACCCTGTTCTCCTTCGAGCCCGATGCCGAGACCCTGTTCGGCGAGCTGTTGCCGCGCTACGTCGCCACCCGGGTGTATTCGGCGCTGCTCGAGGCCGCCGCGTCGGAGTCGGCGTCGCGACGCCGGGCGATGAAGTCCGCCAGCGACAACGCCGACGACTTGATCAAGGCCCTGACGCTGGAAGCCAACCGCGAGCGCCAGGCGCAGATCACCCAGGAAATCAGCGAGATCGTCGGCGGCGCCAACGCGCTGGCCGACGCCAAATAGACAACACCGTAGAACCACCCCTAGGAAGCGAAGAGATATGACTGCCCCCGCAGAAGCGAAGAAGGACACCACCGGGCGCGTGGTTCGCATCACCGGTCCGGTGGTGGACGTCGAGTTCCCGCGTGGATCGGTGCCGGACCTGTTCAACGCCCTGCACGCCGACATCTCCTACAAGGACCTGTCCAAGACGCTGACCCTCGAGGTCGCACAGCACCTGGGCGACAACCTGGTGCGCACCATCTCGATGCAGCCCACCGACGGCCTGGTCCGCGGCGTCGAGGTGACCGACACCGGTGCGTCGATCTCGGTGCCCGTCGGAGACGGCGTCAAGGGCCACGTCTTCAACGCCCTCGGTGACTGCCTCGACGAGCCCGGCTACGGCAAGGACTTCGACCACTGGTCGATCCACCGCAAGCCGCCGCCATTCGATCAGCTCGAGCCGCGCACCGAGATGCTCGAGACCGGCCTGAAGGTCGTCGATCTGCTCACCCCGTACGTGCGTGGCGGCAAGATCGCCCTGTTCGGCGGTGCCGGCGTGGGCAAGACGGTGCTCATCCAGGAGATGATCAACCGCATCGCCCGCAACTTCGGCGGCACCTCGGTGTTCGCCGGCGTCGGAGAGCGCACCCGTGAGGGGAACGACCTGTGGGTCGAGCTCGCGGATGCCAACGTGCTCAAGGACACCGCGTTGGTGTTCGGTCAGATGGACGAGCCGCCGGGCACTCGTATGCGTGTCGCGCTGTCCGCGCTGACCATGGCCGAGTACTTCCGCGACGAGCAGGGCCAGGACGTGCTGCTGTTCATCGACAACATCTTCCGGTTCACCCAGGCCGGCTCCGAGGTGTCGACCCTGCTGGGCCGCATGCCCTCGGCGGTGGGTTACCAGCCCACGCTGGCCGACGAGATGGGCGAGCTGCAGGAGCGCATCACCTCCACCCGCGGCCGGTCCATCACCTCGATGCAGGCCGTGTACGTGCCCGCCGACGACTACACCGACCCGGCCCCGGCCACCACGTTCGCCCACCTGGACGCCACCACCGAGCTGTCCCGCGCGGTGTTCTCCAAGGGCATCTTCCCGGCCGTGGATCCGTTGGCGTCGAGTTCGACGATCCTGCACCCGAGCGTGGTCGGCGACGAGCACTACCGGGTTGCGCAGGAAGTCATCCGAATCCTGCAGCGCTACAAGGATCTTCAGGACATCATCGCCATCCTCGGCATCGACGAGCTTTCCGAGGAGGACAAGCAGCTGGTCTACCGGGCCCGTCGCATCGAGCGCTTCCTGAGCCAGAACATGATGGCCGCCGAGCAGTTCACCGGTCAGCCGGGCTCCACGGTGCCCCTCAAGGAGACCGTCGAGGCGTTCGACAAGCTGTCCAAGGGCGACTTCGACCATGTGCCCGAGCAGGCGTTCTTCCTCATCGGTGGTCTTGACGATCTCGCCAAGAAGGCCGAGAGCCTCGGCGCGAAGCTGTGATGCGCCATGGCAGCTGACATGCATGTCGACATCGTCGCCGTCGAGCGCAAGATCTGGTCCGGTGAAGCGAGTTTCGTGTTCACCCGCACCACGGCCGGTGACATCGGAATCCTGCCCCGGCACATCCCGCTGGTGGCCCAATTGGTCGACGACGCGGTCGTACGGGTCGAACGCGAGGGTGAGGGCGATCTCCGCATCGCCGTCAACGGCGGGTTCATGTCGGTGACCGAAGAGGGCGTGATCATCCTCGCCGAGTTCGCCGAGCTCGAGTCGGAGATCGACGCGGCCAAGGCTCAGTCGAACGCTGATTCCGACGACCCAGCGGTCGCGGCCAAGGGTAGGGCGGCACTCCGCGCCATCGGCAAGCTCGACTAGGCCGCGGGGGTCCCGCGATGAGCACGCCCATGATCATCATGGTCGTGCTCGTCGGCGTTCTGGGGCTGCTCGTAGCCGTTCTCGGGTACCGGTTGTGGAACCTGCGTCAGGGCGGCACCGCGGCGATCCTGCGGGACCTTCCGGCTACCGCGGGACACGGGTGGCGCCACGGGGTCGTCCGATACCGCGGCGGCGAGGCCGAGTTCTATCGCCTGTCCAGCCTGCGTTGGTGGCCCGATCGCCGGTTGAGTCGGCGGGGTCTCGAGATCATCGCCCGGCGGGCTCCGCGCGGGGACGAGTTCGACATCATGACCGAGGCGATCGTGATCCTCGAACTCGGTGACGCCGCGGCCGATCGGCCCGACCGCCGGCGTGGCTACGAAATGGCACTCGACCGCGGTGCGTTGACGGCGTTCCTCTCGTGGCTCGAGTCGCGGCCGTCGCCGCGGGCCCGTCGACGCAGCGCCTGATCCCGGATCGGTTTGGCGGACATCAGCTTTCGGTTTGGGGCGCGCCCCCGCCCGGCTGCCAGAGGACGTCCCCGTCGGGGTTGGCGACCCGCGACAGGATGAACAACAGATCGGACAGTCGGTTGAGGTACTTGGCCGGCAGGACGCTGACGGTCTCCGGGTGGTCGGCCACCGCGGTCCAGGCGGAGCGCTCGGCGCGGCGGGTCACCGTACGGGCGACGTGCAGCAGGGCCGACAGCGCGGTACCGCCGGGCAGGATGAACGAATTCAGTGCTGGCAGTGGCTCATTGAACTCATCGCACCACGCCTCGAGCCGGTCGATGTAGTTCTGGGTGATCCGCAGTGGCGGGTATTCGGGGTTGTCCACCACCGGTGTCGAAAGGTCGGCGCCCGCATCGAAGAGGTCGTTCTGGATCTGGCGCAGCACCGATCCGAGCCGTTCATCGGGTGATCCGAGCGCAACGGCCACACCGATGGCGGCGTTGGCCTCGTCGCAGTCGGCATAGGCCGACAGTCGGGAGTCGTTCTTGGACACCCGGGAAAAGTCACTCAGGCCGGTCGTGCCGTCGTCGCCGGTGCGGGTATAGATGCGGGTCAGATGGACTGCCATGACAGCACCGTACTTGTGCCTCGGGCGCCCCGGAAGCTGACACCCGCCGAGGGCCATCATTAGACTGAGCCGCGTGAGCGAGCGTTTCGTGGTGACCGGGGGGAGCCGGTTGTCAGGCGAGGTGGCCGTCGCGGGAGCCAAGAACAGCGTGCTCAAGTTGATGGCGGCCAGCCTGCTCGCCGAGGGCACCACCACCATCACCAACTGTCCGGACATCCTCGATGTACCCCTGATGGCCGAGGTGTTGCGTGGTCTGGGGGCCACCGTCGAACTCGACGGCGACGTGGTTCGCATCACCTCGCCGGATGAACCCAAGTACGACGCGGATTTCGCGGCCGTCCGGCAGTTCCGCGCTTCGGTATGTGTTCTGGGGCCGCTGGTGGGTCGCTGCAAGCGCGCCAAGGTCGCGTTGCCCGGCGGTGACGCCATCGGCTCCCGGCCGCTGGACATGCACCAGTCCGGGCTGCGGCAGCTGGGCGCCGATTGCAGCATCGAGCACGGATGTGTTGTGGCCCAGGCCGACTCGCTGCACGGTGCCGAGATCCAACTCGAGTTCCCGTCGGTCGGCGCCACCGAGAACATCCTGATGGCTGCGGTCCTGGCCGAAGGTGTGACCACGATCCACAACGCCGCACGCGAGCCCGACATCGTCGACCTGTGCACCATGTTGGTGCAGATGGGCGCTCAGATTTC
Organism: Mycobacterium sp.; assembly: GCF_046330795.1. Lineage (GTDB taxonomy): Bacteria > Actinomycetota > Actinomycetes > Mycobacteriales > Mycobacteriaceae > Mycobacterium. The sequence goes on from NZ_JAXLSA010000002.1 coordinate 580,439, forward strand.
CGGCGCCGGATCGGCCACGCTGACCATCACGGGTGTTCCGCAGCTGCATCCGACCGAACACCGTGTGATCGGGGACCGCATCGTCGCCGCCACCTGGGGGATCGCCGCGGCCATGACGCGTGGCGACATCACGGTCACGGGCGTCGATCCCGCCCACCTGCAGCTGGTGTTGCACAAGCTGCACGACGTCGGCGCCACCGTGACCCAGAGCGACGACGGCTTCCGAGTGGTTCAGTACGAGCGCCCGAAGGCGGTCAACGTGGCCACGCTGCCGTTCCCGGGCTTCCCCACCGACTTGCAGCCGATGGCGATCGGGCTGGCCTCGATCGCCGACGGCACCTCGATGATCACCGAGAACGTTTTCGAGGCGCGGTTCCGGTTCGTCGAGGAGATGATCCGCCTCGGCGCCGATGCGCGCACCGACGGCCATCACGCGGTGATCCGCGGAATCCCGCAGTTGTCGAGCGCACCGGTGTGGTCGTCGGACATCCGGGCGGGCGCCGGCTTGGTGCTCGCGGCGCTGGTGGCGGACGGAGATACCGAGGTGCACGACGTTTTCCACATCGACCGCGGCTACCCGTTGTTCGTCGAGAACCTGGTGGCTTTGGGAGCCGAGGTTGAGCGGGTAAGCTCGTAGACGCCTCCGCACGGGGGCACAACTTCACGTGGTGCGGATCACACAAGATCGGCATCGATACGAGGTTGACTTCCCTGACATGATCGGTCTAAGCTGGCAGGGTTGCCCCGAAGCGGGCAAAACAAAGCAAGTCTGTTGTTTGAGAACTCAATAGTGTGTTTGGTGGTTTTTGTTTGTTGTTTTTTGCCATGCTCTGGTACCCCCGTGTTGGGGTGTGGCGTGATTGTTTTTGATGCCAGTTTTTGGTGTCTTTTTGTTAGGTCAGATTTTTCTGATTCGGATTCTGCCTGCGCCTTTGGGTGTGGGGGTTTTTGTTTGGAGAGTTTGATCCTGGCTCAGGACGAACGCTGGCGGCGTGCTTAACACATGCAAGTCGAACGGTAAGGCCCTTCGGGGTACACGAGTGGCGAACGGGTGAGTAACACGTGGGTGATCTGCCCTGCACTTCGGGATAAGCTTGGGAAACTGGGTCTAATACCGGATAGGACCACGGTCTGCATGGATTGTGGTGGAAAGCTTTTGCGGTGTGGGATGGGCCCGCGGCCTATCAGCTTGTTGGTGGGGTGATGGCCTACCAAGGCGACGACGGGTAGCCGGCCTGAGAGGGTGTCCGGCCACACTGGGACTGAGATACGGCCCAGACTCCTACGGGAGGCAGCAGTGGGGAATATTGCACAATGGGCGCAAGCCTGATGCAGCGACGCCGCGTGAGGGATGACGGCCTTCGGGTTGTAAACCTCTTTCAATAGGGACGAAGCGCAAGTGACGGTACCTATAGAAGAAGCACCGGCCAACTACGTGCCAGCAGCCGCGGTAATACGTAGGGTGCGAGCGTTGTCCGGAATTACTGGGCGTAAAGAGCTCGTAGGTGGTTTGTCGCGTTGTTCGTGAAAACTCACAGCTTAACTGTGGGCGTGCGGGCGATACGGGCAGACTGGAGTACTGCAGGGGAGACTGGAATTCCTGGTGTAGCGGTGGAATGCGCAGATATCAGGAGGAACACCGGTGGCGAAGGCGGGTCTCTGGGCAGTAACTGACGCTGAGGAGCGAAAGCGTGGGGAGCGAACAGGATTAGATACCCTGGTAGTCCACGCCGTAAACGGTGGGTACTAGGTGTGGGTTTCCTTCCTTGGGATCCGTGCCGTAGCTAACGCATTAAGTACCCCGCCTGGGGAGTACGGCCGCAAGGCTAAAACTCAAAGGAATTGACGGGGGCCCGCACAAGCGGCGGAGCATGTGGATTAATTCGATGCAACGCGAAGAACCTTACCTGGGTTTGACATGCACAGGACGCCGGCAGAGATGTCGGTTCCCTTGTGGCCTGTGTGCAGGTGGTGCATGGCTGTCGTCAGCTCGTGTCGTGAGATGTTGGGTTAAGTCCCGCAACGAGCGCAACCCTTGTCCTATGTTGCCAGCGGGTTATGCCGGGGACTCGTAGGAGACTGCCGGGGTCAACTCGGAGGAAGGTGGGGATGACGTCAAGTCATCATGCCCCTTATGTCCAGGGCTTCACACATGCTACAATGGCCGGTACAAAGGGCTGCGATGCCGTGAGGTGGAGCGAATCCTTGTTAAAGCCGGTCTCAGTTCGGATCGGGGTCTGCAACTCGACCCCGTGAAGTCGGAGTCGCTAGTAATCGCAGATCAGCAACGCTGCGGTGAATACGTTCCCGGGCCTTGTACACACCGCCCGTCACGTCATGAAAGTCGGTAACACCCGAAGCCGGTGGCCTAACCCTTGTGGAGGGAGCCGTCGAAGGTGGGATCGGCGATTGGGACGAAGTCGTAACAAGGTAGCCGTACCGGAAGGTGCGGCTGGATCACCTCCTTTCTAAGGAGCACCACGATGTTCGGGCCGGCCCGCAGAGCGCGGGGTTCCCGGTTTTCGAACGGATTCGTTGGATGGGCCTGGTCTGTAGTGGATCGGGTTCTGGTGCGCGATGAACAAGACGTTGACCAGGGCGGGGCCTGCTCCTTTTGGGGTGGGTAGACCTGGTGTCACCAGACACACTGTTGGGTCCTGAGACAACAGGCCCGCGGGCCCGCCTTGTGGGGTGGGTGCCGGCCCCTGGATGGTCACCCCCCTTTTTTTGGGGGGTGGGTGTGTGGGGGTTCGTGTTGTCGCTCCATCTTGGTGGTGGGGTGTGGTGTTTGATTTGTGGATAGTGGTTGCGAGCATCAGACCGCATGATTGCTCGGGTTGTCGTCGCTCTTTCGGGGGTGGTGGTGGTTCGGGTGGTGTGTGGTTTGTTGTGGTGTAATTTTTTGTGATTCTCTATTTTTGGTTTTGTGTTTGTAAGTGTTTAAGGGCGCATGGTGGATGCCTTGGCACTGGGAGCCGATGAAGGACGTGGGAGGCTGCGATATGCCTCGGGGAGCTGTCAACCGAGCTGTGATCCGAGGATGTCCGAATGGGGAAACCCGGCACGAGTGATGTCGTGTCACCCGGCACTGAATACATAGGTGTCGGGGGGGAACGCGGGGAAGTGAAACATCTCAGTACCCGTAGGAAGAGAAAACAAAAGTGATTCCGTGAGTAGTGGCGAGCGAAAGCGGAGGATGGCTAAACCGTGTACATGTGATACCCGGCAGGGGTTGTGTGTGCGGTGTTGTGGGACGTTCTTCTTCTGTCTGCCGGCAGGAGCGGGAGTGATAAACCATGGTGTTAGGTGAAGTGGCCTGGGATGGTCTGCCGTAGACGGTGAGAGCCCGGTAACCGAAAACTTCATGGCTGTTGTGAAGTGTTCCCGAGTAGCAGCGGGCCCGTGAAATCTGCTGTGAATCTGCCGGGACCACCCGGTAAGCCTGAATACTTCCCAGTGACCGATAGCGGATTAGTACCGTGAGGGAATGGTGAAAAGTACCCCGGGAGGGGAGTGAAATAGTACCTGAAACCGTGTGCCTACAATCCGTCAGAGCCTTCACTTGTTCGTGGGGTGATGGCGTGCCTTTTGAAGAATGAGCCTGCGAGTCAGGGACATGTCGCGAGGTTAACCCGGGTGGGGTAGCCGTAGCGAAAGCGAGTCTGAATAGGGCGTATCCATCCCGTGGGGGTGGTGTAGTGGTGTGTTCTGGACCCGAAGCGGAGTGATCTACCCATGGCCAGGGTGAAGCGCGGGTAAGACCGCGTGGAGGCCCGAACCCACTTAGGTTGAAGACTGAGGGGATGAGTTGTGGGTAGGGGTGAAAGGCCAATCAAACTCCGTGATAGCTGGTTCTCCCCGAAATGCATTTAGGTGCAGCGTCACATGTTTCTTGCTGGAGGTAGAGCTACTGGATGGCCGATGGGCCCTACTAGGTTACTGACGTCAGCCAAACTCCGAATGCCGGTAAGTCATAGTGTGGCAGTGAGACGGCGGGGGATAAGCTCCGTGCGTCGAGAGGGAAACAGCCCAGATCGCCGGCTAAGGCCCCTAAGCGTGTGCTAAGTGGAAAAGGATGTGCAGTCGCAAAGACAACCAGGAGGTTGGCTTAGAAGCAGCCACCCTTGAAAGAGTGCGTAATAGCTCACTGGTCAAGTGATTGTGCGCCGATAATGTAGCGGGGCTCAAGCACACCGCCGAAGCCGCGGCAGCCAGGTAACTGGCTGGGTAGGGGAGCGTCCTGCATCCGGTGAAGCCACAGGGTGACCTAGTGGTGGAGGGTGTGGGAGTGAGAATGCAGGCATGAGTAGCGATAAGGCAAGTGAGAACCTTGCCCGCCGAAAGACCAAGGGTTCCTGGGGCAGGCCAGTCCTCCCAGGGTGAGTCGGGACCTAAGGCGAGGCCGACAGGCGTAGTCGATGGACAACGGGTTGATATTCCCGTACCCGTGTGTGAGCGCCCAATGACGAATCATCGGTACTAACCGCCCAAAGGGTGGCTGATCAATCCCTTCGGGGAGCGAGGGCCGCCGGCTGCGCGGGACCTTCGGTGGTAGTAGTCAAGCGATGGGGTGACGCAGGAAGGTAGCCGTACCAGTCAGTGGTAATACTGGGGCAAGCCCGTAGCACGACACCTAGGCAAATCCGGGTGTCATCAGGTGTGAGAGGTGATGCATAGCCGAGTGAGGCGAATTCGGTGATCCTCAGCTGCCGAGAAAAGCCTCTAGCGAGCACACACACGGCCCGTACCCCAAACCGACACAGGTGGTCAGGTAGAGAATACCGAGGCGTACGAGTGAACTATGGTTAAGGAACTCGGCAAAATACCCCCGTAACTTCGGGAGAAGGGGGACCCCTTACTGTCAACACCCTCGCGGTGGGCAGCGGTGGGGGGTGGCACAAACCAGTGAGAAGCGACTGTTTACTAAAAACACAGGTCCGTGCGAAGTCGCAAGACGATGTATACGGACTGACGCCTGCCCGGTGCTGGAAGGTTAAGAGGACCCGTTAACCCCTCGGGGTGAAGCGGAGAATTTAAGCCCCAGTAAACGGCGGTGGTAACTATAACCATCCTAAGGTAGCGAAATTCCTTGTCGGGTAAGTTCCGACCTGCACGAATGGCGTAACGACTTCTCAACTGTCTCAACCATAGACTCGGCGAAATTGCACTACGAGTAAAGATGCTCGTTACGCGCGGCAGGACGAAAAGACCCCGGGACCTTCACTATAGCTTGGTATTGATGTTCGATACGGTTTGTGTAGGATAGGTGGGAGACTGTGAAACAATTACGCCAGTAATTGCGGAGTCGTTGTTGAAATACCACTCTGATCGTATTGGACCTCTAACCTCGAACCGTATATCCGGTTCAGGGACAGTGCCTGGTGGGTAGTTTAACTGGGGCGGTTGCCTCCCAAAAAGTAACGGAGGCGCCCAAAGGTTCCCTCAACCTGGACGGCAATCAGGTGTTGAGTGCAAGTGCACAAGGGAGCTTGACTGCGAGACTGACACGTCAAGCAGGGACGAAAGTCGGGACTAGTGATCCGGCACCCCCGAGTGGAAGGGGTGTCGCTCAACGGATAAAAGGTACCCCGGGGATAACAGGCTGATCTTCCCCAAGAGTCCATATCGACGGGATGGTTTGGCACCTCGATGTCGGCTCGTCGCATCCTGGGGCTGGAGCAGGTCCCAAGGGTTGGGCTGTTCGCCCATTAAAGCGGCACGCGAGCTGGGTTTAGAACGTCGTGAGACAGTTCGGTCTCTATCCGCCGCGCGCGTCAGAAGCTTGAGGAAACCTGTCCCTAGTACGAGAGGACCGGGACGGACGAACCTCTGGTCCACCAGTTGTCCCACCAGGGGCACCGCTGGATAGCCACGTTCGGACAGGATAACCGCTGAAAGCATCTAAGCGGGAAACCTCTTCCAAGACCAGGCTTCTCACCCATCAAGTGGGATAAGGCCCCCCGCAGACCACGGGATCGATAGACCAGACCTACACGCACCGCAAGGTGTTCAGGGAACTGGCACTAACCGGCCGAAAACTTACAACAACCAACAACAAACCGTTGTAAGAACACACAAAAATTGACGCCACCGCGACGCAACCACACCACAAACCCATCAACACCACACCCCCCACCAAAAACAAACCCGGTGAACCCCCCCACACCAACAGGGAACCATTCACCCACACAAAAAAATAGAGTTACGGCGAACATAGCGACAGGGAAACGCCCGGACCCATCCCGAACCCGGAAGCTAAGCCTGCCAGCGCCGATGATACTACCCAACCCGGGTGGAAAAGTAGGACACCGCCGAACACACACAAAACAGAAACGCCCCCCACACCCTGGGGGGCGTTTCTATTTGTTGGATCAATCGAACAACGTGAGGCTCGCCGTCTCTTTCTCCAATTCGAGCAGGGTTGATTTCCTTTCGAGACCGCCGCCGAATCCGGTCAAACTTCCATTCGCGCCGATAACACGATGGCAGGGCACGATCACCGCGATCGGATTATGACCATTCGCGAGCCCGACGGCGCGAAATGCATTGGGTGAACCGATCTGTTCCGCTATTTCTCCATATGATCTGGTCTCGCCGTACGGAATGGTGCGCAATGCATTCCAGACCTTGCGCTGGAACTCTGTTCCAGCCATTTCGATGTTCAGGTCGAATTCACGGAGGTCGCCGGCGAAGTATGCGGCCAGTTGGTCGACGGCATCCTGGAAGGAGCTGTCGTCGCGCGTCCAGTCGGCCCGGTCGGGCTCATACGTCTGATCGACCATCCGCAGGTTGGTCAGGACATCGCCGTCGCCGGCCAGTGTCAGTGGGCCGATCGGGCTTTCGATCATTCGATAGCGGGTCATGCCGCCTCCTTCGGGGGCCATTGGTTGACGGAGTGGTCCAATGCGGTCCACAGGTATTGAGTGGCGTACGAACGCCAGGGCCGCCAGCGGGTGCTCACCTCCGCGAGCGCCCGGGACTGGTCGGGCAGACCGATACTGCGGGCCGACAATCGCAGCCCCAGGTCGGACGCGGGAAACGCATCCGGATCACCGAGCCCGCGCATCGCGATGATCTCGGCCGTCCAGGGCCCGACACCGGGCAGCTCGAGCAGCCGCTCGCGGGCGTCGTTCCAGTCACTACCGGCGTCTAGGACCAGATCTCCGTCGGCGAGCGCCCGGATCAGCGCCTGCAGGCTGCCCCTGCGCGCCGCGGGCATCGCGAGACGGCTGGGATCCAGGTGTGTCAACTCCGTGACCGACGGAAAACCGTGGGTCAGTCCGCCGCCGGGATCCTCGACCGCGGGACCGTACGCCGCGACCAATCGGCCGGCGTGGGTGCGCGCGGCGGTCGTCGACACCTGCTGGCCGAGGATCGCCCGCACCGCGAACTCGTTCTCGTCCACCGTTCGTGGAATCCGTTGTCCGGGAGACTTCCTCACCAACGGCGCCAGAGCCTCGTCGGCCGTGAGGGCTGCGTCTACGGCTTCGGGGTCGGCGTCGAGGTCCAGCAGACGCCGGCACCGCGCGACCGCGACGGTCAGGTCGCGGAAGTCGTCGAGTGCCAGCACGCACCGCACGTGGTCGGCCGCGGGGGTCAGTTCGACGATGCCGGTGCCGTGCGGTAGCCGCAGGACGCGCCGGAAGGCGCCGTCGCGGACCTCCTCGCAACCGGGGATGGCAGTCGCGGCGAGATGCCCGAACACTCCGGCGAAGCCGAACGGCTGCCGCACCGGCAACCGCAGCGTGAGCGTGCCGGTCGGCTGGGCCTGATCCAGGTGGGTGGCACGGCGGCGCAGCTCGGTGGGGCTGACGTCGAAGACGGCTCGGACGGTGTCGTTGAACTGGCGAATGCTCGAGAAGCCCGCGGCAAAAGCGACGTCGCCGAACGGCAGCGCTGTCGTCTCGATGAGGACGCGTGCCGTCTGTGCCCGCTGCGCCCGGGCCAGCGCGAGGGGCGTGGCACCGACCTCGGCCTGCAGCAGCCGCTCGAGTTGGCGGGTGGTGTATCCGAGTTGGGCGGCAACCCCGGTGACGCGGACGCGGTCCACGGCACCGTCGGCGATCAGCCGCATCGCCCTGGCCACCACGTCGCGGCGGATGTTCCACTCGGGCGACCCCGGTGACACGTCCGGCCGACAGCGCTTGCAGGCCCGGAAGCCGGCCCGCTGGGCGGCCGCGGCGGTGGGGTAGAACCGCACATTGCGTGCCAGCGGGGGACGGACCGGGCAGCTGGGCCGGCAGTAGATGCCGGTGGTCAGCACCGCGGTGACGAACCACCCGTCGAACCGCGCGTCCTTGGCCTGGACGGCGCGGTAGCAGCGGTCGAAGTCGTCGTGCATGCCACCCACGATGGCATGCTGCGCCCGTCGTTACTAGCGGAAAAACGACATGGTTGTGGGTGGGCGTTGTGGGTGGGCGTTGTGGGTGGGCGCGGCGGGGGACCGGCCCACGCTACGATCGCCGATGTGTCCGAGCTGGTGCAGCGCTACCTCGACCAGATCCTGCGGGAGCATGCCGGTGACACCGCGGGGAAGCTGGCGGACTACATTCCCGAACTCGCGGCGGTGGACCCGGACGACTTCGCTATCAGCGTGTCGTCGTCGGACGGCTACGTCTATGAAACCGGCGATACCGCAACGCAGTTCACCATCCAGTCCGTGTCGAAGCCGTTCACCTACGCGTTGGCGATGGACCGGCTGGGTGAAGCAGTGGTCGACGCCCACATCGGGGTGGAACCGTCCGGGGAGGCGTTCAACGAGATCAGCGTCGACCGCACGACCCGGCGCCCGAAGAACCCGATGATCAACGCCGGGGCCATTGCCGCCGTGGCACTGGTCCCGGGCACCGGCGACGAGCGGTTCGAGAACATCCGGGGGTTCTACTCGGGGTGCGCGGGACGCGAACTCGACGTCGACGAAGAGGTGTACCGCTCCGAGGAAGCAACCGGTTCGCGGAACCGGGCGATCGCCTACATGCTCGACAGTTTCGGCGTGCTCGACGCCGATCCCGACGAGGTCCTCGACGTGTACTTCCGGCAGTGTTCGCTGACGGTGACCAGTACGGATCTGGCCCGGATGGCGGCCACCCTGGCCCGCGGCGGGCTCAACCCGTTGACCGGCCGGCAGGTCACCACGGCCGAGGTGGTACGGCGAACACTGTCGGTGATGACGACCTGCGGGATGTATGACGCCGCCGGTGACTGGGTGAGCGCGGTGGGGATGCCCGCGAAGAGCGGCGTCGGGGGTGGCATCGCCGCGGTGCTGCCCGGGCAGCTCGGGATCGGGGTGTACTCACCGCTGCTCGACGACAAGGGCAACAGCGTGCGCGGGGTGAAGGTGTGTCGCAGCCTGTCCCAGGAGCTGGGCCTGCACTTCCTGACCGTCTCCCGCGAGTCGCGCTCGACGATCCGGGCGGTCTACGACGTGGACGACGACATCCGGGTGTACGAGGTGCACGGCGACCTGCTGTTCGCCGGCGCCGAGCAGGTATTGCGGAGCATCGACCGCGACAGCGCCGACTTCGCGGCGGTCATCCTGGATGTCTCCCGGTTGGACAGCGTCAACGATCCGGCTCGTGCGATGCTGCTGGGCCTCAGCGCGCAGCTCGGTGGTGAGGGAAAGGCGGGATTCCTCGTCGACCCCGATCGGCGGGTGATCCCCGCCGAGCACCCGGCCGCCGATCTGTGCTTCCCCGATGTCGACGACGCGGTGGCCGCGGCGCGCGCGTGGTTGCACAGCGCGCCGGCACCCTAACCCTTGGGTACCGCCAGGAGCACCGGATCGGGCATGCCGCGCAGCGTGACGCTGTCACTGCAAATCCATTGGGCACGTGAACTTTCCGATGCGGACTCCACGGTGCCGCAGGTGGCCAACACCCTGCCCGGAACGGACTTCGCCAACTCGCACAGCCGGGCGGCCTCGTTGACCGGTTCGCCGATCACGGTGTACTCGAAGCGCTCGTGCGCTCCGACATTGCCCGCGACGACGTCGCCATGAGCGACGCCGATCCCGGCCTCACACTCGGGTACCTCCGTGCGGATCCGCTCGGGAATGGCCAGCGCGGCCGACAGGGCGGCATCCTCGGGATCCTCGATGTCGGTGGGAGCGCCGAAGATTGCCAGGCAGCCGTCGCCCTCGAACTTGTTCAGCAGGCCCCCGCGGCTCTCGACCTCGTCGACCACCACGCTGAAGAAGCGGTTGAGCAGTGTCACCACTTCCCATGCCGGGCGGGCGGTGACCAGTTCGGTGGATCCGATGATGTCGACGAAAAGTATTGCGACACGGCGCTCTTCGCCGCCGAGGGTGGACGGGTCGGCTTCGGCGGCTGCCGCCACATCACGCCCGACGTGGCGACCGAACAGATCACGGACCTTCTCCCGTTCGCGCAGTCCGGCCACCATGGAGTTGAAGCCTTGTTGCAGCTCGCCGAGCTCGGTGCCGTCGAAGGCGATCAGGTTGGTGTCGAGGTTGCCCTCTTCAACGCGCTTGAGTGCCGCCCGGACCACCCGAACCGGGGTGGCGGTGATCCACGCCGCCACCCACATCAGGATGAAACCGAAGATGACCGACGCCGTCGAGGAGATCAGTACTGCCACCGCGAGCTGGCGCAGGTTGAGATTGCCCAGCAGCAGCGCGAAGAAGGCGATCATCCCGATGCCGATGATCGGTAGTCCCGAGCTCAGCATCCACACCGTCATCAGCCGCCCCATGATGCCCGGTGCGAACCGGCGGGGCGCAGGGCCGGCCTCGAGTGCCTGCGCCGCAATGGGGCGCAGGGTGAACTCCGTCGCCAGATAGCTGAAGGTCGCGACCATCGCTCCGACGATGCCGAGGACGCCGAGGAACCTCGGGATGAATGCGGCGTCGACCCGGCCGAACAGCACCGTCGACAACACGGCGGCGCCACCCCACAGCGCAATGTGCACGACGGCCACCCGCCACGGGATCATGAACGTACTGCGCTGGTCGTCGACCGTCGGCCGACGGCGTTCGGTGGCCCACCGCAGTGCGTTGACGGTGGTGTCGGTCAGCAGCCACGTGCCGACGGCGAGCGCACTGATCACGTACACCGGCATTATCACCACGCCGTAGCGCAGCGGCGCGTCCTCGAAGATGTCCGGCTCCGGGAAGGCCACCAGGACGAGCAGCGCGGCGACGGCGATGCCCACCACGTTGATCACCGAGATGAACACGGTGAGGATGACCTGAATGCGGACCCGACGCCGGCCGGCGGTCTCGACGCGTCGGCCCAGCAGCCAGGACCCGTAGGCCGGCGTCTTCTTCGGGAGTCGACCGCTCTGCCGGGTGACCCGTTCCAGGACCCGACCCAGCTTGCGCGCGAGCGTCTCGTCGGCCTTCATCGTGGCGTCAGCCTAACCGGGCCGCGTCGGCCCGGTGCCCGGTTGCCTCTAAGGTTGACCGGGTGCGTCTTGTCATCGCCCAGTGCACCGTCGACTACGTGGGCCGTCTCACGGCGCACCTGCCCTCGGCGCGGCGATTGTTGCTGATCAAGGCCGACGGCTCGGTCAGTGTGCATGCCGACGATCGGGCGTACAAACCGTTGAATTGGATGAGCCCGCCGTGCTCGGTGGCCGAACACACCGACGGTCCGCTGCCGGTGTGGGTGGTCGAGAACAAGGCCGGCGAGCAGTTGCGGATCACCATCGAAGATGTCGAACACGATTCGGTTCACGAACTCGGCGTCGACCCGGGCCTGGTGAAGGACGGTGTCGAGGCCCATCTGCAGGTGTTGTTGGCCGAGCACGTCGAATTGCTCGGGGTGGGCTACACCCTGGTGCGTCGCGAATACATGACCGCGATCGGTCCGGTCGACCTGCTCTGCCGCGACGAGGAGGGCCGCTCGGTGGCCGTCGAGATCAAACGGCGCGGTGAGATCGACGGCGTCGAGCAGCTGACCCGCTATCTCGACCTGCTGAACCGGGACTCGCTGCTGGCTCCCGTGACCGGGGTGTTCGCCGCGCAGCAGATCAAGCCGCAGGCCCGCACGCTGGCGATTGATCGCGGGATCCGTTGTGTGACATTGGATTACGATCAGATGCGCGGTATGGACAGCGACGAGTACCGGTTGTTCTGATGGCGCGTCGATCGAACTCCAGGTCCGGCCATCCGGCGCAGCGGTCGCCGCTACCGGCGGCCCGTCGCATCGAACTCGGTCCCGACGGCCACGACTACGAGGTGCGGCCGATTCCCGGTGCGCGGGCCCTCAAGGTCTATCGCTGTCCGGGGTGCGATCACGAGATCCGCTCTGGCACAGCGCATGTGGTGGTGTGGCCGGCGGACGACGGCGAGGGTGAGGATCGTCGGCACTGGCACACGCCGTGCTGGGCGAACCGGGCCAACCGCGGCCCGACGAGGAAGTGGTCCTAGCGGATCAGTGCGCGACGTCGGCGGCGGGTTCGGTGAGTTCGATCAGAACACCGCCGGCATCCTTGGGATGGATGAAGTTGATCCGGGCATTGGCGGTGCCGCGCCGCGGGGCGTCGTAGAGCAACCGGACACCCTGTTCGCGCAGACGCTCGGAGAGGGTGTCGAGATCGCTGGTGCGATAGCACAGCTGTTGGAGACCGGGGCCGCGCTTGTCGAGGAACTTGGCAATGGTCGAGGACTCGTCGATCGGCGCCATGAGCTGGATCTGGGCGCTGCCGACCGGCGCGCCGCGGACGCTCAGCATGGCCTCGACGATGCCCTGTTCCTCGTTGACCTCTTGGTGCAGGACGATCATCCCGAGATGGTCGTGGTACCACTTCTTGGCCACTTCCAGATCCGGGACGGCGATGCCGACGTGATCGATGGCCGTCACGAGCGCGGACGCCAGAATCGGGCGGGCATCTGCCTGATCGGTGGTCATAACGTAACGGTAACCTGACTGTCAGGGTTTGCACATCAGTCGGCGGCTGTAACGGTCGTCTCAATTTCGGCCGGAGGAAGACATGACCACGTCGGTGATCGTTGCTGGGGCGCGTACCCCCATCGGGAAGTTCAACGGCTCGCTGAAGGGGTTCTCCGGGACCGATCTGGGCGCCGTCGCGATCAAGGGTGCACTGGAGAAGGCGCAGGTCCCCGCGTCGCTGGTGGATTACGTGATCATGGGCCAGGTGCTCACGGCCGGCGCCGGGCAGATGCCGGCGCGGCAATCGGCAGTGGGCGCGGGCATCGGCTGGGACGTTCCGGCGCTGTCGATAAACAAGATGTGCCTGTCGGGGATCGACGCGATCGCTCTGGCCGATCAGCTGATCCGGGCCGGTGAGTTCGAGGTCGTGGTTGCCGGTGGACAGGAGTCGATGACCCAGGCGCCGCACCTGCTGACCAAGAGTCGCGGCGGCCTGCCCTACGGCGATGTCCCGCTGATCGACCACCTGGCCTACGACGGCCTGCACGACGTCTTCACCGACCAGCCCATGGGTGCGCTCACCGAGCAGCGGAACGACACCGACAAGTTCACCCGTCTCGAGCAGGACGAATTCGCCGCCGCCAGCCACCAGAAAGCCGCTGCGGCCTGGAAGGACGGGGTGTTCGCCGACGAGGTCGTGCCGGTGTCCATCCCGCAGCGCAAGGGCGACGCGATCGAGTTCGCCGAGGACGAGGGCATCCGGGCCAACACCACTGCCGAATCGCTGGGGGGTCTCAAGCCGGCGTTCCGCAAGGACGGCACCATCACCGCGGGTTCGGCGTCGCAGATCTCCGACGGCGCCTGCGCGGTGGTCGTGATGGCCAAGGCCAAGGCCGAGGAACTCGGCCTGGACTGGCTGTGCGAGATCGGCGCACACGGCAACGTCGCCGGTCCGGATTCGACACTGCAGTCCCAGCCCGCCAATGCGATCAAGAAAGCCGTTGCCCGCGAAGGTATCTCGGTGGACCAGCTCGACGTGATCGAGATCAACGAGGCGTTCGCCGCGGTATCGCTGGCCTCGACCAAGGAACTGGGTGTCGACCCGGCCAAGGTCAACGTCAACGGCGGCGCCATCGCTGTCGGCCATCCCATCGGCATGTCCGGCGCCCGGATCGCCCTGCACGCGGCGCTGGAACTGAAGCGCAACGGCGGCCACTACGCCGTGGCGGCGCTGTGCGGTGCGGGCGGCCAGGGTGATGCGCTGATCCTGCGTCGCCCCTAGGCGCCGCAGGACCCACTGCACGACCCACTACGCGACGTAGTAGCTGGGTCGGCGCTGAGGCACAATCGTCGGCATGACAGACACCGTTCCGACGACCGTCGCCAGCAGGTTCGCCCTTCGTTCGACGGCCGGGCGGCTGCGGTTGGTGGCGCTCGCCGAAGCGCTGAGCTGGGTCGGCCTGCTGGTGGGCATGTACTTCAAGTACCTGGGAGAACCCCGTACCGAGATCGGCGTCAAGATCTTCGGGCCCATTCACGGCGGCGTCTTCATCGCCTTCGTGGTGGCTGCCGCGCTGGCCGCGGTCGCATTTCGGTGGACGGTCCGGACCTGTTTGCTGGCGTTGCTGGCGAGCATTGTGCCGCTGGCCTCTGTGATGTTCATCATATGGGCCGATCGCACCGGCAAACTGGGGCCTCGACGGGACGGGGCGGACAGTTCGCGGCCGGCTGGAGTGGCCGCGACGACGCCGTGACAGACTTGACCCTGTGACACGTTCCGGCCCTGCGGGGCGTCCCAGGATCGCCGCGTCCATGACCGGCGCCGTCGACCTGTCCGGTCTCAAACAGCGCGCACAACAGCCTGCCGGGGCATCCGGCGGCGCGGCCCCCGCGGGCGCGCTCGAGGTCACCGAGGCCAACCTCGAGACCGAGGTCCTGGCCCGGTCCAGTCAGCTGCCGGTTGTCGTAGTGCTGTGGTCGCCGCGCAGCGAGGCCAGCGTGCAGCTCGCCGAGAACCTGGCGGCGCTGGCGGCCCAGGACAACGGCACCTGGGCACTGGCGACCGTCAACGTGGACACCACGCCGCGCGTCGCGCAGCTGTTCGGCGTGCAGGCCGTGCCGACGGTGGTGGCCATCGCCGGCGGGCAGCCGCTGGGCAGTTTCCAGGGACCCCAGCCGCCGGATCAGCTGCGTACCTGGATCGACTCGCTGCTCAAAGCCACCGCCGGCAAGCTCGGCGGCGCGGCCGAGGACGGCGACCCCGAACAAGTGGACCCGGCTCTGGCGGCCGCGCGCGACGCGCTGGATTCCGGTGATTTCGACACGGCCAAGACCGCCTACGAGGCGATTCTGGCCGGCGATCCCAACCACGCCGAGGCCAAGGGCGCGGTCCGGCAGATCGCGTTCCTGGCGCGCGCCACCACCCGGGATGCCGGTGCGATCGCCGCCGCCGACGGCGCGCCCGGCGACATCGAGGCGGCGTTCGCCGCCGCCGACGTCCAACTGCTCCAGCAGGATGTCGCCGGCGCGTTCGATCGGCTCATCGCACTGGTGAAATCGACCGCGGGCGACGACCGCACCACCGTACGCACTCGGCTGATCGAGCTCTTCGAACTCTTCGATCCCGCCGACCCGGACGTCATCGCCGGCCGGCGCAACCTGGCCAACGCGCTGTACTGACCCGCTACTCGGGCACCAACCACAGCGCCGACGTCGGAGGCAGGGTGACGATGGCCGAGGCGGGTCGGCCGTGCCAGGGCTCGTCGACCGCATCGACGCCGCCCATGTTGCCCACCCCCGCCCCGTTGTAGACGGTCGCATCGGTGTTGAGAACCTCGCGCCATCTGCCGGCGTGCGGCAGGCCGAGCTGGTAGCGGCCGTGCTCGTTGCCGGCGAAGTTGAAGACGCAGGCCATGACCGAGCCGTCCGACCCCCAGCGCAGGAAGCTCAGCACGTTGTTGGCGGAGTCGTTGGCGTCGATCCAGGAGTAACCCTCGGGTTTGGTGTCCTGGCTCCACAGCGCCGGATGGGAGCGGTAGAGCCCGTTGATGTCCCGAACCATTTGCAGGATTCCGGTGGAATAGCTGTGCTCGTCGAGCTGGTACCAGTCGACGCCACGCTCCTCGGACCACTCCGCGCGCTGGCCGAACTCCTGGCCCATGAACAGCAGTTGCTTACCGGGATGCGCCCACTGATAGGCCAGCAGGCTGCGTAGCCCGGCCGCCTTGACGTGATCGTTGCCGGGCATCCGGCCCCACAGTGTGCCCTTGCCGTGCACCACCTCGTCGTGGCTGATCGGCAGGACGTAGTTCTCGCTGAACGCATACAGCATCGAGAACGTCATCTCATGGTGGTGATAGCTGCGGTAGATGGGATCACGGCTGACGAAACTGAGCGTGTCGTTCATCCAGCCCATGTTCCACTTCATCGAAAACCCAAGGCCGCCAATGGTTGTCGGTCTGGTGACACCGGGCCACGAGGTGGACTCCTCGGCGACGGTCACGATGCCCGGGTTGAGCTTGTGCACCGTGGCGTTCATCTCCTGCAGGAACTGGACGGCCTCGAGGTTCTCCCGGCCGCCATGCACGTTCGGCGTCCAGCCGCCCGCGGGTCGCGAGTAGTCCAGGTAGAGCATCGACGCCACGGCATCCACCCGCAGCCCGTCGACGTGGAACTCCTGCAGCCAGTAGAGGGCGTTGGCCACCAGGAAGTTGCGCACCTCAGGGCGGCCGAAGTCGAAAACGTATGTGCCCCAATCCAGTTGTTCGCCGCGCCGGGGATCGGCGTGCTCGTAGAGCGGGGTGCCGTCGAAGCGGCCCAGTGCCCATGCGTCCTTGGGGAAGTGCGCCGGAACCCAGTCCACCAGGACACCGATCCCGGCCTGGTGCAGCCGGTCCACCAGATACCGGAAGTCGTCGGGAGTGCCGAACCGCGAGGTGGGCGCATAGTACGAGGTCACTTGGTAACCCCACGATCCACCGAACGGATGCTCGGCGACCGGCAGCAGTTCCACGTGGGTGAATCCCTGTGTCACAACGTAATCGGTGAGTTCATCGGCGAGTTGCCGATAGGAGCGGCCGGGGCGCCACGAGCCCAGGTGCACCTCGTAGGTGCTCATCGGCTCGAACACCGGGTTCGAGGCGGCCCGCTCGGACATCCACGCGTCGTCGTTCCACGTGTAGCTGCTGGCGAACACCCGCGACGCGGTCTGGGGCGGCACCTCGGTGGCGAATGCCATCGGGTCGGCGCGGTCGGTGGTCCGGCCGTCGGCGCCGTGGACGCGGAACTTGTAGAGACCCTCGGGCGGGAAGCCCGGCCAGAACAACTCCCAGACCCCCGTGGAGCCCATGACCCGCATCGGGGCATCGGTCCCGTTCCAGTTGTTGAATTCGCCGATGAGACTGACGCCCTTGGCATTCGGCGCCCATACCGCAAAGGACACGCCCTCCACGACGCCGTCGGCGGTGGTGAACGAGCGCGGATGGGCGCCGAGCACCTCCCACAGCCGTTCGTGGCGACCCTCGGCGAACAGATGCAGATCGATCTCGCCGAGCGTCGGGAGGAACCGGTAGGCGTCGGCCACCGTCGGGCCGAACGAGCCGCCGTCGGGAGTGGGGTAGCCGATCTCGAGCCGGTAGTCGATCAGGCCGGTGAACGGCAGGGCGACGGCGAACAGCCCGGAGTCGATGTGCTGCAACGGGTACCGCTGCTCGCCGACGAGCGCTGTGACCGTGTTGGCGTGCGGCCGGTAGGCGCGGATGACGGTGTGGTCGCCGTATTCGTGCGCGCCCAGTACGGCGTGCGGATCGTGGTGGGTCCCGGAGGTCAGGCGGTGCAGATCGGACGGATCCGGCGCCAGGAACCTGCTGACGGTGCCGGTGCTGGTCATCGGGGCGCTCCTCTCGTTCACGTCATTCGCGGCGCAGCAGCGGGCCGCGGGCCGCCGCGGGGATGTTCGGCATGTTCAGGATGTGGGCGACGGCCCGGCCGGGGTCCAGGCGGATGTAGTTCGACTGGCCCCACTGGTATTCCTCGCCGGTGATCTCGTCGCGTACCCAGAACCGGTCGTACCACTCCATTCCGAGGGCGCCCATGTCCAGCCACAATGTGGCCTCCTCGGCGCCGAACGGGTTGAGTGTCACCACCACGAGGACGCAATCGCCGGTGGTCGGATCGAACTTGCTGTAGGCCAGCACGGCGTCGTTGTCCACCGAATGGAATTTGATGGTCCGCATCTCGCGCAGAGCCGGGTGCAGCCGGCGGATCTCGTTCAGCTGGGTCAGGAATGGCTCCAGCGAATTCCCTCGGGCCAGCGCGGCGTCGAAATCGCGGGGCCGAAGCTCGTACTTCTCCGAATCGAGGTACTCCTCGCTGCCGGCGCGTACCGGCTGATGCTCGAAGAGTTCGAAACCGGAGTACACGCCCCACAGCGGGCTGAACGTGGCCGCGAGCACCGCGCGGATGGCGAACATTCCCGGCCCGCCGTGCTGCAGGCTCTCGTGCAGGATGTCGGGCGTATTCACGAACAGGTTGGGCCGGGCCTCGTCGGCGTGCGAGGCGATCTCCTGGCCGAACTCGGTGAGTTCCCACTTGGCGGTGCGCCACGTGAAATAGCTGTAGGACTGGGTGAATCCGAGCCTGGCCAGACCGTAGAGCCGAGCGGGCCTGGTGAATGCCTCGGCCAGGAACAACACGTCGGGGTCGACGTTCTTGACCCGCCCGATGAGCCAGGCCCAGAAGTCCGGCGGCTTGGTGTGTGGATTGTCGACGCGAAAGATCTTGACGCCGTGGGATACCCAGTACAGCACCACCCGTAGCACCTCGGCATACAGGCCGGCGGGATCGTTGTCGAAGTTCAGCGGGTAGATGTCCTGGTACTTCTTCGGCGGGTTCTCCGCATACGCGATGGTGCCGTCGGGGAGTTCGGTGAACCACTGGCGGTGGTCACGGGCCCACGGATGGTCGGGTGCGCACTGCAGCGCCAGGTCGAGTGCCACCTCCATTCCGAGATCGGTTGTGGCAGAGACGAATTCGTCGAAATCGTCAATGGTGCCCAGGTCCGGGTGAACGGCGTCGTGGCCGCCGGCGTGGCTGCCGATGGCCCACGGGGAGCCGACGTCGCCGGGGGCGGCTGTGACGGTGTTGTTGCGGCCCTTGCGGTGCAGTTCGCCGATGGGATGGATCGGCGGGAGGTACACGACGTCGAAACCCATCTTCGCGATCCGCGGCAGCGCCTTGGTGGCGGTGGCGAACGTGCCGTGCAGTGGGACGCCCTCGGAATTGCGGCCGCCGGTGGACCTCGGGAACAGTTCGTACCAGGACGCGAACCGCGCCCGGGGGCGGTCCACCCAGATGCCGAATTGCTCACCGCGGGTGACTAATTCGCGCAATGGGTACTCGGCCAGCAGTGCGGTGACCTCGGCGGACAGGGCAGCCCCCGCACGCTGAGCCGGCTCGCCCGGGGCGCGCAACGCGGCCGCCGCATCCAGCAGGGGAGCGCGGCGACCCCGCGGCAACCCGGCCGCGGCGCGGTCGAGCAGTCGCGCACCCACCAGCAGATCGTTGGAAAGTTCGGACTCGCTCTGGCCCGCCTCGAGCTTGACGGTCACGGCGTGGCGCCACGAGCTGATGGGATCACCCCAGCCGTCCACCCGAAAGGTCCACAGCCCGACCGCGTCGGGAACGAACTGGCCGTGGAAGACGTCGGGGGTGCGGCCGGCGGACATCGGCAGCTGTTGGGGTTTGACCCGCGGGCCTGCCACCACCTCTTGGATCGGCACGGGTTCGGGTTGGACCGGGCCGGTGACCAGCTGAGGGTAGGAGCTGCCGTGGTAGCGCACCACCAGCGTCGACGACACCGCCTCGTGGCCCTCGCGCCATACCGTGGCGCACACCGGCACAACTTCGCCGACCACGGCCTTGGCGGGGAACCTTCCACCGGACACGACGGGTGAAACATCGTCGATCTCGATGCGACCGGGCACCGGAGCTCTCCTCACACTGGGTCATGTCTTGCCACGTCTTGTCGCGAACTCGTCGGGGCTGGTGTTGGTGTTAACCAATTCCTGTCACCTTCACACCGTAGTGGGCAGGATCGGCCCGCGCGGCGAAAGAGTTCGCCGGCCCATCCCACCGGGCGGCCCGGAATCAGTAAGCTCTGCACGCGTGAAGGCGCTCCGCAGGTTTACCGTCCGCGCCCATCTGCCGCAGCGACTGGCGGCCCTGGACCGATTGGCGATCAACCTGCGATCGTCCTGGGACACCGCGACCCAGATGCTCTTCGCCAGCATCGACGAGGGGCTGTGGGCCAGCCACGGCGGCGATCCGGTGGCGCTGCTGGGCTCGGTCAGCCCGGAACGCCTCGAACAGCTGGCCGGTGACAGCGAATTCCTCCGACAGCTCGACGAGCGGGCGGCCGATCTGGACGACTACCTGAGCCGGCCGCAGTGGTACCAGGAGCAGGCCCACCAGGAGCACGGCGATCCGCCCGCCGGGATCGCGTACTTCTCGATGGAGTTCGGTGTTTCCGAGGCGCTGCCGAACTATTCCGGCGGCCTCGGGATCCTCGCCGGCGATCACCTGAAATCGGCGTCGGATCTCGGGGTGCCGCTGATCGCGGTCGGACTGCTCTACCGCTCGGGCTACTTCCGGCAGTCCCTGACCGCGGACGGCTGGCAGCAGGAGACGTATCCGGCCCACGATCCACAGGGGCTGCCGCTGCGCCTGCTGACGACCGCGTCCGGCGACCCGGTGCTGGTCGATCTGACGATGCCCGAGGGCGCGCAGCTGCGGGCGCGGATCTGGGTGGCCCAGGTGGGCCGGGTGCCGCTGCTGCTGCTGGATTCCGATGTGCCCGAGAACGAACACGACATGCGCGGCGTCACCGATCGGCTCTACGGCGGCGACCAGGAACACCGCATGAAGCAGGAGATCCTCGCCGGGATCGGCGGTGTTCGGGCCATCCGCGCCTACTGCCAGATCGAGGGCCTGCCGGCGCCCGAGGTGTTCCACATGAACGAGGGCCACGCGGGCTTCCTCGGCCTGGAGCGGATCCGGGAGTACATCGCCGGGTCGGGTCTCGATTTCGACACGGCGCTGACGGCGGTGCGGGCCGGCACGGTCTTCACCACCCACACGCCGGTGCCGGCCGGTATCGACCGGTTCCCGACGGATCTGGTGGCGCGCTACTTCGCCGACGACCGGCCCAACCCGCTGCTGCCCGGGGTGCCGCTGGACCGGGTGCTGGCCTTCGGCGCCGAGGAGGATCCGTCGAAGTTCAACATGGCGCACATGGGACTGCGGCTGGCGCAGCGGGCGAACGGCGTCTCACTGCTGCACGGCCGGGTCAGCCGCACGATGTTCGCCGATCTGTGGCCGGGCTTCGACGCCGACGAGGTTCCCATCGGCTCGATCACCAACGGGGTGCACGCGCCCACCTGGGCGGCGCCGCAGTGGATCGAGCTGGCCCGCGAGCTGGTCGGCGACCCGCTGATGCAGCTGTCCGAACCGGCGACCTGGCAACGCCTCCAACAGGTTTCCCCGGAGCGGATCTGGTCCATCCGCAACCGATTGCGTGCCCTGCTGGTCGACGACGTCCGGCGCCGGCTGCGGCTGTCGTGGCTCGAGCGTGGTGCCACCGAGGCCGAACTGGGCTGGGTCGCGACCGCGTTCGATCCCGAGGTGCTGACCATCGGTTTCGCCCGGCGCGTGCCGACCTACAAGCGGCTCACGCTCATGCTGCGGGATCCGGAGCGACTCGAGGCTCTGCTGCTCGACGAGCGACGCCCGCTGCAGCTGATCGTCGCGGGCAAGTCGCATCCGGCCGACGACGGCGGCAAGACGCTGATCCAACAGGTGGTGAAGTTCGCCGACCGGCCGGAGGTCCGGCACCGGATCGCCTTCCTGCCCGACTACGACATGTCGATGGCGCGGCTGCTGTACTGGGGCTGCGACGTCTGGCTGAACAATCCGCTGCGGCCGTTGGAGGCCTGCGGCACGTCCGGGATGAAGAGCGCGCTCAACGGCGGGCTGAACCTCTCGATCCGCGATGGCTGGTGGGACGAGTGGTACGACGGCGAGAACGGGTGGGAGATCCCGACGGCCAACGGGGTCGCCGACGAGACCCGCCGGGACGATCTGGAGGCGGCGGCGCTCTACGGCCTGCTCGCCGATGCGGTGGCCCCGAAGTTCTACGACCGCGACGGTGCCGGGGTCCCGGCCCGGTGGGTCGAGATGGTGCGTCACACCCTGGAGGCACTGGGCCCGAAGGTGCTGGCCTCCCGGATGGTCCGGGACTACACCGAGCGGTACTACATCCCGGCGGCGCGGTCGGTGCGCCGGACCCTCGGGTCGGCGAGCGACTTCGGGCCCGCCCGGGAATTGGCCGCCTACCGGCTGAAGGTGCTGGCCGCCTGGCCGAACGTCGAGATCACCGATGTCGACAGCACCGGGTTGCCCGACACGCCGCTGCTGGGCTCGCAGCTGACGCTGACCGCCTCGGTCGCGCTGGCAGGCCTGCGGCCCGACGAGGTGGCCGTGCAGGCCCTGCTCGGACGTGTCGACGGCGGTGACGACCTGATCGATCCGCAGGTTGTTCCGATGGCGCACGTGGGCGGCTCGGACGGCGCGCTGGAGGTGTTCTCGGCGACCACTCCGTTGCCGATCGCGGGTTCGGTCGGATACACGGTTCGGGTGCTGCCACATAACGATCTGCTCGCGGGAGATAACGAGTTGGGGTTGGTCCGGCTGGCATAGCCGAAACCGGTAGTACGGTCCGGGCGTGAGAGCGGCGCGTGGCTGGTTGGCGTCCGGCGGTCTGCTGGTCGTCTGCGTGCTGGCGGCTGCCCCGGTGCCGACGGCCGGTGCAGACCCGGAACCGGCCAATGTCGAGGCTCCGGTGGTTCCCGCCGCGGCCGTGGCCCCGGCGGCGCCCATCGATCACGCCGCCGACGTCGTCGCGCCGGGGGATCAGGCCACCATCGCGTCCGCGCCGGCGGCGACCACGACGGCACCGGACGGCTGGGTGCTGACGGTCGGCGCCAAGGACGAGACGTTGCGCAACATTGCGCCATTGACGACAGCCCTCTCGTCCCGGGACTACGAGGTGGCTGCCGTGTTCGTGGGATCGCTGCGCGGCCCGGACGGCACCGCGCCGCCGCACGGTGTGCTGGAGGTCGGCTACCAGATCGGCTGCGGTATCGACATGAGTACGTCGCAGGGCGTGACGCTGACCGACAGTGCCGGGCTCACGCCGTCGATCGGCCTGGGCGGCATCGATGTGGTGTCGCCGCTGCCCGAGATCCTCAATCCCATCGTGCTGGCGCCGTTCACCAGCGGTGTCGCGGTCGGCCTCAAACCTGGCATCGTCAACATCGTGCCGGTCAGCAAGAAGGAGTTCACCGGCGCGGACCCGTGGGTGTCGGTCAGTGGGTTCCACGTGAAGATCGACGGCTGCGTGGGGGAGTCGTTCATCCGGTCCTACGCGGTTCTCACGCATTCCACCGAGCAGTCGGATTCGATCCAGGCGTACTACGGCACCACCAGAAAAGTCTGAGTCCTCTCGTCGCGAGGGTGCAGAAACGCCCGGGGCGACGCGGCGTGTCGCGGACCGACGCGCACGGTCGCCGGAGAAGGCGGCTCAGGGGAAGCGGCGCAGGCAGCGGTCCTCGTCGCCGAGCACACCCACCCGGAACGCGTCGATACGCGAGAAGCCGGCGGGCACCGTGGCACCGTTGACGTCCGCGGCGACCAGGCCGTTGATGAGCAGACCCGCGACCGCCTCGTCGAGATCGCCGGCCGTCAGCGCGACGGTGTTGCCGTCCGGAGTGTTGACCCCGTCGGCCAGCCTGGTGGTGGCCACCCCGGTCAGGCAGGCGGTGCGCAGACCGGCTTCGGCGCTGTCGAGGACCAGGCCGCCGTGCTGGTGCTGGATCGACATCATGTACCGCGACATCAGCACCGAGTAGGCGCTGTTGTCCCCGGACAGCGCCGTCAGCATGTCGTCGGGGTCACCCTGCGGGGTGCCCAGCTTCTCCAGCGCGGGCAGGTCCACCGTGATGGTGTTGGTGGCGGGGCAGAACGATGCCGGCGGGCTGGGCTGCGCGTCGGCGCAGGCGGCCGCGGCGAAGCTCAGCTTCGGCGGCTGGGCCGGCTTGAACAAGATGGTCATCGCATCGATGATGGCCTTCACCGACTCCTCGGACACCGGCCACTCGCCGGACTCGTTGCGCTGCAACGCAACCGGTAGGTCGCCACGGCGCGCCGCGATCTCCTTCGCATCGATGCCGGCACACGCCGAGGGTCCGTCGATGAAGCCGAACTGGAAGGCCGAGATCCGCTCGAACGCCGAGCCGTGTTCGTCCGCCAACCCTGATTCGGAGGCCCCTGGGCCTACGTCGTCCTCGGACAGCAGCGGGTCGCGGAACGAGATCATAGTGGCCAGCAGGTTGTTCAGCCCGTCGCCGGTGGACAGCGTGAACCGCGGTGAATCACCCTCGGCCACCCAGCGCAGGTAGCTGCCGGCCAGGCAGTCCGCCTGCTGTTCGACCACCAGGATCGGCGTGCCCTTGCGGTTCAGCTTGGCCTGCTTCTGCACCGAGTGTCCGTACTCATGAGCGAGCACCATGGTGATTGCCATGTCCCCGTTGGCTTTTCGCAATTCCGGCATGAGCACTCCGCGGTCCCAGCCGATGATGTTCTCCGACGGGCAGAAGGCCGCGTTGACCAGGCTGTAGGTGTCGTCGTCGCAGAAGGTGCCGTCGTAGTCGTTCGAATCCCAGGAGTACAGCGCCTTGACCGGGTGGAAGGCCCCCGGGAACGACGCACCGAAGGCCTCGCCCCAGAACTGCTCGATGTCGCTGACGGACGCGGCGGCGATCTGGTCGACCTTGCCGCCGTCGGAGTCGGACACCTGACGCGACTTGTCCGTGCCGCCGGGCCGCAGCCCGGTCGGTCCGTCGACCGCGCGCATGCCCGCCACCTTGAACGGATCGGCGAACACCGACACGGGCTGGCCCGCAACGACGGTCGAACATGCCGCGACCGCGGCGGCCAGGGCAGCCACGTACGCGGCCAGTGCGAAACGGCGGAGCATGGCTCGACAATAGTGGCGAGACGTCCGCGCAGGCCTCAATCCGCGGCGGGCGTTGCGGCCCGCAGCCGCGCCAGCGCATCACGCACCCGCACCGGATCCGTGGTGGCCCAGTACGGCGGCAGGGATGCGCGCAGATAGCCGCCGTAGCGGGCGGTGGCCATCCGAGAGTCCAGCACCGCGACCACACCGCGGTCGTCGGTGTGCCGCAACAGCCGCCCGGTGCCCTGGGCCAGCAGCAGGGCCGCATGCGCGGCCGCGACGGTCATGAATCCGTTGCCGCCCCGGGCGGCCACCGCGCGCTGCCGAGCGGTGAGCAGCGGATCGTCGGGACGGGGGAACGGGATCCGGTCGATCAGCACCAGCGACAGCGACGGGCCCGGCACGTCGACACCCTGCCACAGTGACAGCGTGCCGAACAACGAGGTGGCCGGATCGGCCGCGAACGCCTCGATCAGCAGGGCGGTGGCGTCGTCACCCTGACACAGCACCGGAGTGTCCAACCGTTCGCGCATGGCCTCGGCGGCCGCCCGGGCCGCCCGGTTCGACGAGAACAGGCCGAGGGTGCGGCCCCCGGCCGCGGTGATCAGTTCCGCGATCTCGGTCAGCTGCTCCGGGGTGCCGGTGCCGTCCCGTCCGGGCGGCGGCAGATGCGCTGCGACATAGAGGATTCCGGAGGTCGCGTGGGCGAACGGTGAACCGACATCCAGGGCGTTCCAGGCGGCTTCCGTTTCCAGGCCGGTCAGCCCCCAGTTGCCGGCCATCGCGTCGAAGGATCCGCCGATGGTCAGCGTCGCGGAGGTCAGCACGGTGGTCGACCGGCCGAACAGGCGGGCCCGCAGCAATCCCGCCACCGACAGTGGCGCGACGCGCAGCGCGGAGCGGCGCGTCCCCCGGATCTCATCGTGGTCGATCCACACCACATCGGCGCGCTCGGCGATCGGCGGCCCGAACGAGGACAGGATGCGGGTGGCGGTGTCGGCCACCTCGGCCAGTGCGGTGATCGCCTCGTTGCGGGCGGCGGCGGCCTGGGGGTCGCCCGGCGTGGGGTTGATCGCCGACCGGGCGGCCTGGGCGGCATCCCGCAGCGCCGTCAGGTAGGTGGCCAACTCGTCGTCGAGCACATCGACACGGCGTGGCTCCGCATCGTGGATGGCCGACGTGAGTGTGGCGCTGGCCGCTTCGAGCCGATCCACCAGTTCGGGTCCGAGGAGCTTGCCGGCACGGCGCTGCGCAACGCCCAGCGCCGTGGCCGTGAGCTCGGCGGTGGCCACGCCGGTGACCCGGTCGACCAGTTCGTGTGCCTCGTCCACGATCAGGCAGTCGTGTTCGGGCAGCACCGCGGCGTCGGCGATGGCGTCGATGGCCAGCAGCGCATGGTTGGTCACGACGACATCAGCCGACCCGGCCTTGGCGCGGGCCTTCTCCGAGAAGCATTCGGCGGAATACGGGCAGCGCGCCACCCCGATGCATTCCCGCGCCGATACGCTGACCTGCGACCAGGCGCGCTCGGACACCCCGGGCCGCAGCTCGTCGCGGTCACCGGTTCTGGTCTCATCGGCCCACGCCGTCAGGCGCTGGACGTCGCGGCCCAGCGCGCCGACCGCCACCGGTTCGAACAGTTCGTC
Source organism: Mycobacterium sp. (assembly GCF_046330795.1). Classification (GTDB taxonomy): domain Bacteria; phylum Actinomycetota; class Actinomycetes; order Mycobacteriales; family Mycobacteriaceae; genus Mycobacterium. Next base: position 607,006 of record NZ_JAXLSA010000002.1, read on the forward strand.
CTGCCCCAGTGGTTCGTCGGTCGATCCATTGTGAATCTTGTTCAGGCACAGGTAATTTCCCCGGCCCTTCAGCAGTGCGAAGGTCGGCTTGCGGGGCAGGGCGCCGGCCAGCGCCTCGGCCAGCCGGGGCAGGTCACGGTCGACCAACTGGCGTTGCAGCGCGATGGTGGCCGTCGACACCACCACCGGGCCCGGGTCGGAGTCGGGTTCCCGACCGGCTGCGCGGGCCAGGGCCGGCACCAGGTAGGCCAACGACTTGCCGGTCCCGGTGCCGGCCTGGACCGCCAGGTGCTCTCCGGTGTCGAAGGCACGCGCCACCGCTTCGGCCATCTCGATCTGACCGCCGCGTTCGGCGCCCCCGAGTGCGGCCACGGCGCGTCCGAGCAACTCGGTGACGGAGACGGCTATGACGTCACGACCCGGGTCGGGATGGCGGGCTCCCCGTGCGACAACTTCAGTCCCTCCCACGGCAGGCTGGTCAGTCCGGCCGCAACCCGCGCCCGCGCCTCGGACAGGTCGGTGGTGCACACGACCTCGCCCGCGCGAACCAGGGTGACCGTCACCGGTCGGCCGACCGGCGCGGGACCGTCGACCGGGTGGACGACCTCCTCGAGGATGGTGCCCGACGGTTTGGTGATCCGCACCGCCGCCTTCCGTCCGCCGTGGGATTCCTTGTGGCTGCTGCGTTTCTGCACCGGAATCCCGTCCACCTCGACGAGTTTGTAGACCATGCTCGCCGTCGGTGCGCCCGAGCCGGTGACCAGCGAGGTGCCGACCCCGTACGAGTCGACGGGGTCGGCCCGCAGCGCGGCGATCGAGTACTCGTCGAGGTCGCCGGACACCACGATCTTCGTTCCGGTGGCGCCCAGCTCGTCGAGCTGGGCGCGGGCCTGGCGGGCCAGCACCCCCAGGTCGCCAGAGTCGATCCGCACAGCGCCGAGCTGCGGTCCCGCCACGGCCACCGCGTTGGCGATGCCGGCGGTCACGTCGTAGGTGTCGACCAGCAGCGTGGTGCCCACTCCCAGCGCGTCGACCTGGGCCCGGAACGCCGCCGGCTCGTCGGGCCCGTCGGCGGTGGTGTGCACCATCGTGAAGGCGTGCGCACTGGTGCCCAGCGCGGGCACCCCGTAGCGGCGGTGGGCCTGCAGGTTCGATGTCCCGTCGAAGCCGGCCAGGTACGCGGCGCGAGCCGCGGCGACCGCAGCGCGCTCATGGGTGCGCCGCGACCCCATCTCGATCAGCGTCCGGCCGCCGGCCGCGCTGACCATCCGGGCGGCCGCCGACGCGATCGCGGTGTCGTGGTTGAAGATCGACAGTGCGAGGGTCTCGAGTAGGACGCACTCGGCGAAGGTGCCGCTGATCGACAGGACCGGTGAGTTGGCGAAGTAGAGCTCCCCCTCGGGATAGCCGTCGACGTCGCCGGCGAATCGGAAGTCGCGCAGGAACTCCAGCGTCGCGGGGTCGAGGAATTCCGCCAGCGATGCCAGTGCCCCGTCGTCGAACCGGAACTCGCCCAGGCTGTCCACGAATCGACCGGTTCCCCCCACCACGCCGTAGCGGCGCCCGTCGGGCAGGCGCCGGGCGAAGAGCTCGAAGGTGGTGCGCCGGTGCGCGGAGCCGTCCCGCAGCGCGGCCTGCAGCATCGTCAGTTCGTACTTGTCGGTCAGCAGGCCCACGCTCACAGCCACACGGTAGTCGGCGCGGCAGGTCGGGGGCACGTCATCGAGCGGCCCGGCGCGCCCCGCACAGAGGTGGGTATCGCCGGAGAACCGGGCGGTCGGCGCGGTTCTTGGGCCATCGGCGTCGCGGTATCCTGATCGCCATGGTTGCGGAAGCGCCGACGAAACCGGGGACGGCCCATCGGGCCGACAGTGACACCACCGAGGCCACCCAGCGGCCCTGGGTCACCATCGTGTGGGACGACCCGGTGAATCTCATGAACTACGTCACCTACATCTTCCAGAAGCTGTTCGGCTACTCCGAACCGCACGCCACCGAGCTCATGCTGCAGGTCCACAACGAGGGCAAGGCGGTCGTTTCCGCGGGCACGCGCGAATCCATGGAGGTCGACGTGTCCAAGCTGCACGCCGCCGGCCTGTGGGCCACCATGCAGCAGGACCGCTGAACGGTACGGGCGCCGAGCGTGCGTAAGTGGAAGCGGGTCCAGACCGCTCGTGGCCCGCGGTTCCGGTCCGCCGTCGAACCGCATGAGTCCGCGCTGCTGCTCAACATGACCAACTCGGTCATCGAGATGCTGGATGATCGCGAATCATCTTCTCCCAGAGACGAACTCGAAGAGCTGACCGGTCTGCGCACGGGGAACTCGACGCCGCCCACCGATGCCACCATGAGCCGGCTGCTGCCGGATTTCCTGCGGGTGCAGAGTCCGCATCCGGCGGGATCGGGAACCGCCGAGAGTGTCAACGGCGCTCTGCGGAGTTTGCACGAGCCGGGGATAATCGAGGCCAAACGTCAAGCGGCGCAGCGGGTTCTGAATACCTGTCCGGCCGGCGGCGGCCGGATCGAACTGACGGAAGCGGACGCCAGCGCCTGGGTCACCGCGGTCAACGACATCCGCCTGGCCCTGGGCACCATGCTCGATGTGGGGCCCGACGGCCCGCACCGGTTGCCGGCCGGTCACCCGATGGCCGGGCACCTCGACGTCTACCAGTGGCTCACGGTGCTGCAGGAGTATCTCGTCCTGGCCCTGATGGACAAACCGTTGCGATGACGGGATCGATCACCGATGTCGCGGGCATCCTCGTGGGCCATCACCATCGGGTCGACGACGACGCCGCGCTCGGCTCGGGCTGGGCCACCGGTACCACCGTGGTGCTCGCCCCACCGGGGACGGTCGGGGCGGCCGACGTGCGGGGCGGGGCGCCCGGAACCCGCGAGACCGACCTGCTCGATCCGGCCAACAGCGTGCGGCACGTCGACGCGGTGGTCCTCACCGGCGGCAGTGCATTCGGGCTGGCGGCCGCCGACGGCGTGATGGGTTGGCTCGAAGAACACGACCGCGGGGTGGCGATGGACGGCGGTCGTGTTCCGATCGTGCCCGCTGCGGTGATCTTCGATCTGCCCGTCGGCGCCTGGGGGTGCCGGCCCACCGCGGAGTTCGGGCTCGCCGCGCTGCGATCGGCGTCGGCGACCGTTGCGATGGGCAGTGTCGGCGCCGGCGCGGGTGCGCGGGCGGGGGCGCTCAAGGGTGGCGTCGGCACGGCATCGGTGCGACTGGACGACGGAGCCGCCGCGGGCGTGACGGTCGGTGCGCTGGTCGTGGTCAACGCGGCGGGCAACGTCGTCGACCCCGAGACCGGACTGCCCTGGGCGGCCCGGTCGAGCGCCGACTTCGGCCTCACCGCACCGCCGGCCGAGCAGATCGCGGCGCTGGCCGAACTCGAGCGGGATCGCAAGGCCGCCAAGGGCCCCGGGTCGGGTGCGCTCAACACCACCATCGCGGTGGTGGCCACCGATGCGGTCCTCGGACCGGCCGCGTGCCGGCGCGTCGCGGTGGCCGCGCACGACGGCCTGGCCCGTGCGATCCAGCCGTGCCACACCCCGGTCGACGGCGACACGGTGTTCGCGTTGGCCACCGGGACGGTGGCGGTGTCCCCGGACGCCGACACCCCGGCGCAGATGGTGCCGGAGACCAAGGCGATCAGCGAGATCGGCGCGGCGGCGGCCGATGTACTGGCGCGCGCGGTGCTCGCCGGGGTGCTCGCCGCGGGGCCGGTCGCCGGGATCGCGACGTACCGAACCACCCTGCCCGGAACGTTCGCATAACCTGATCGCATGAACTCCGCGCCCGGTCTGCCTGCGCCGCAACGCGAGAAGCGGCCCGCGTGGAAGACCGGCGCGACGACCATCGTCACGTTCGTCGCGTTGCTCTACGTCGTGGAACTCCTCGATGTCCTCTCTAACCATCGCCTCGAGACCCACGGCATCCGCCCGCTCGAGGCCGACGGCCTGTGGGGGATCCTGTTCGCCCCGGTGCTGCACGCCAACTGGGGCCACCTGATCGCCAACACCGTGCCGGCGCTGGTGCTCGGATTCCTGGTGACGCTGGCCGGCATGTCCCGGTTCGTCTGGGCCACCGCGATCATCTGGATCCTCGGCGGGTTCGGCACCTGGCTGATCGGCAATATCGGGCAGTGCAACCTGGGGACCTCGAACCACATCGGTGCCTCGGGGCTGATCTTCGGCTGGTTCACCTTCCTGCTGGTGTTCGGCTGGCTGACCCGGCACATCTGGCAGATCGTGGCCAGCCTCGCGGTGTTCGTCATCTACGGGGGCATTCTGTGGGGCCTGGTGCCCGTGCTGCACCAGTGCGGCGGGGTGTCCTGGCAGGGTCACCTGAGCGGCGCGGTGGCCGGAGTCGTTGCCGCGTACTGGTTGTCGTCCCCCGAGCGGGAGGCCCGGCAGAAGCGCGGGCTGTCCGGGCCGCCGCCGCTCACGCCGACATGACGGCGCCGAACTCCGATGCCCCGGTCGGCGTCTTCGACTCGGGGGTGGGCGGGCTGACCGTCGCCCGCGCGATCATCGACCAGCTGCCCGCCGAGAACATGATCTACGTCGGCGACACCGCCAACGGGCCCTACGGTCCGCTGCCGCTGGCCGAGATCCGCACGCATGCGCTGGCCATCATGGACGACCTGGTGGCCCGTGGCGTCAAGGCTCTGGTGATCGCCTGCAACACCGCCTCGTCGGCGTGCCTGCGCGACGCCCGCGAACGCTACGACGTGCCCGTCGTCGAGGTGATCCTGCCGGCCGTCCGGCGTGCCGTGGCCACCACCCGCACCGGCCGCATCGGCGTGATCGGAACCCAGGCGACCATCACCTCCCGGGCGTATCAGGACGCCTTCGCGGCGGCGGTCGGCACCGAGATCACCGCGGTGGCCTGCCCACGTTTCGTCGACTTCGTCGAACGCGGTGTCACCAGCGGCCGGCAGGTGCTCGGCCTGGCCGAGGGCTACCTCGAGCCGCTGCAGCGCGCCGGTGTCGACACGCTGGTGCTCGGATGCACGCACTATCCGCTGCTGTCGGGCCTGATCCAGTTGGCCATGGGCGAACAGGTGACCCTGGTGTCCTCGGCCGAGGAGACGGCCAAGGATCTGCTGCGCGTGCTCACCGAGCGCGATCTGCTGCGCGGTGGTCCCGACGGACCGGTCAGCGATCCGGCGCCGCAACGGCGGTTCGAGGCTACCGGCGATCCGGAGGCGTTCCTGGCCCTGGCGGCCCGCTTCCTCGGGCCCGCGATCACCGGGGTTTCGCCGCTGCAGCGCCGTATCGGCACCCCGGGGTGAATCGTTTTCGGCAAACCTCCGGAGTTTTTTTCAATGTGGTAATGGGCATGGCACAGTAGTGACTGTGCGCATCACGGTTCTCGGCTGTTCGGGCAGCGTTGTCGGCCCCGACTCACCCGCGTCCGGGTACCTGCTGAACGCACCCGACAGCCCACCCCTCGTGATCGACTTCGGCGGTGGGGTTCTCGGGGCCCTGCAGCGCCACGCCGACCCCGGTGAGGTCGACGTCCTGCTGTCGCATCTGCACGCCGACCACTGTCTGGATCTGCCCGGCCTGTTCGTCTGGCGGCGCTACCACCCGGTCCCGCCGATCGGCAGGAAGCGGATGTACGGCCCGAGCGACACCTGGGCGCGGCTGGGGGCGGCGTCGTCACCCGAGGGTGGCGAGTTCGACGACTTCACCGACATCTTCGACGTCATCCCGTGGCGGGACGGTGAGAGCGTGCGGATGGGCGCGCTGGATGTGTTGCCCGTCGCGGTCAGTCACCCGACGGAGTCCTACGGGTTGCGGTTCACCGATCCGTCCGGTGCGGTGTTCGTGTTCAGCGGTGACACCGGGGTATGCGATGCGGCAGTGGAGCTGGCCCGCGACGCCGATGTGTTCCTCTGCGAGGCGTCGTGGACCCACGACCCCGAGAACCGGCCGCCCGCCGTGCACCTGTCGGGAACCGAGGCGGGACAGATCGCCGCCCGGGCGAACGTCTCCGAACTGCTGCTCACTCACATCCCGCCGTGGACCTCCCGCGAGGATGTCATCAGCGAGGCCAAGGCCGCGTTCGACGGACCGGTGCGCGCCGTGGTCTGCGGTGAGACCTTCGAGGTGTCCCGCACCCGTTTGGGTGACGATCGTGCCTGAACGCGAAGACGGCCGCACCGACGACGAACTGCGGCCCGTGACGATCACCCGGGGTTTCACCTCCCATCCCGCCGGCTCGGTTCTCGTCGAGTTCGGCCAGACCCGAGTCATGTGCACCGCCTCGGTCACCGAGGGCGTCCCGCGCTGGCGCAAGGGGTCGGGCCTGGGCTGGTTGACCGCCGAGTATGCGATGCTGCCCGCGGCGACGCACAGCCGCTCGGACCGGGAGTCGGTCAAGGGCCGCCTCGGCGGACGCACCCAGGAGATCAGTCGGCTGATCGGCCGGTCCCTGCGGGCCTGCATCGATCTGCGGGCACTCGGGGAGAACACCATCGCCATCGACTGCGACGTGCTGCAGGCCGACGGCGGCACCCGCACCGCCGCGATCACCGGTGCCTACGTCGCGCTCTCCGATGCGGTCACGTATCTGGGCGCCGCCGGGAAGCTGACCGACCCGCGGCCGTTGTCGTGCGCGATCGCCGCGGTCAGCGTCGGCGTGGTCGACGGCCGGGTCCGCGTCGATTTGCCCTACGAGGAGGATTCGCGCGCCGAGGTCGACATGAACGTCGTGGCCACCGACACCGGAACGCTGGTCGAGGTACAGGGCACCGGCGAGGGCGCCACCTTCCCGCGCTCGACGTTGGACAAGCTGCTCGACGCCGCGCTGGGCGCCTGCGACACGTTGTTCGCACTCCAGCGCGAGGCGCTCGACGCGCCGTACCCGGGTGTGCTGCCCGACGGTCCGGCGCAGAAGAAAGCCTTCGGCAGCTGACAGCCCGCCGGCGACGATGCGGAGCGTCAGCGAGGAGGAGGAGCGGCGGAATATGACGCGCCGGCGACGATGCGGAGCGTCAGCGAGGAGGAGGAGCGGCGGAATATGACGCGCCGGCGACGATGCGGAGCGTCAGCGAGGAGGAGGAGCGGCGGAATATGACACGGCTGCTCGTCGCGAGCCGCAACGCCAAGAAGCTCGCGGAACTGCGGCGGGTGCTCGACGCCGCCGGGGTGTCCGGGCTCGAGTTGGTGTCGCTGGCCGATGTGCCGGAGTATCCGGAGGCGCCCGAGACGGGGGCGACGTTCGAGGAGAACGCCCTGGCCAAGGCGCGGGACGGTTTCGCCGCGACGGGGTTGCCGTGTGTCGCCGATGATTCCGGCCTGTCCGTCGACGCCCTCAACGGGATGCCGGGGGTGCTGTCGGCGCGGTGGGCCGGCGTGCGCGGTGCACGCCGCGACAAGGATGAGGCGAATTTCCGGCTCCTGCTGGCGCAGCTGGCCGACGTACCCGCCGACCGGCGCGGTGCGGCGTTCGTGTCCGCGTGCGCACTGGTGTCGGCGGCCGGCGAGACCGTGGTCCGTGGTGAGTGGCCGGGAATCATCGCGCCGGGGCCGCGCGGTTCGGGCGGGTTCGGCTACGACCCGGTGTTCGTCCCGGTGGGTTCGGACCGTTCGGCGGCCGAGTTGAGCCCGGCCGAGAAGGACGCGGCCTCGCACCGGGGGCGCGCACTGGCCGCGTTGGTTCCCGCCCTGGGCGCGCTGAACCGAGTTTGCTAACCGAGTGTGGTTCCTCGCCCGGCCGTGAGTACGCTGTGTGACGTCTGACACACAGGAGGCCGCACATGGGTGCATCTCGGGGGTATGCGGGTCATGTGGGCCGCGTCGGTGCGCTGGCGGTGGCACTCGGCATCGGGTCGGCGATGTTCGTCGGCGCCGGAACCGCGCTGGCCGAGGAGTCCGGCACAACATCTGCGGGTTCGGGTTCCGGCGCAACCGCCGGGGCCGGGAACTCCGCAACGTCGGGAACCAGCGGTAGCGACCAATCGTCCGCGTCATCCGCACCGGCGGCCGAGCCGTCCTCCGCGGAGTCCTCCGAGCCGTCGAAGGACAAGACCGATCCGGCTGACGAGGCCGGCGCCGGGTCCGAGACCGCCGACGATGCCACGTCGGCGCCCAGCTCCGACGCCACCGACCCCGAGCCGACGCAGGAACCCGAAACCACCGACGACGCCGGTGTGACGGCGCGTCACTCGGGTGCGACGCCCGCGCCGACGGCAGAGCAGACCGCTGTCGCGCGGCAGGACACCGGCTGGGACGCCGACGACGAGGTGGCGGTCCATGAGGACGCCGCGCCGAGCGACGATGCACGGGAACCGGATCCGGATCCCGCACCGGTCGCCGTCGTCGTCGACGAGGCCCCGGCCAGTGTTCAGCGCACGAATCTCGTTGTGGAGAGCGATGATTCGATGCAGCAGGCGGCGCAGCAGGTCACGGTGGCACGTGCGGAACTGATCACTGTCGATGACTCGACGTCCACGGGGCAGCCCGCGGTCCCGTACCAGCAGGGCACGCTCGAGGGTCTGCTCGCGTTGATCGCCCGCGAGATCGAGTACACGTTCTTCAACAAGCGGCCCACGGTGACCTACGATTCGTCGCTCACCGTGCAGACCGACGCCGGCCAGGTGACCGGTGCGGTCAAGGGGACCGACGCCGACGGTGACGCGTTGACCTACAGCGTGGTGAGCGGACCGACCAAGGGGGTCGTGACCGTTGCGGCCGACGGTAGCTTCACCTACACCCCGTACGCCGAGCTGGCTGCCACCGGCGGCACCGACAGCTTCCTGGTCAAGGTCAGCGACTACCCGGGCAATCCGTTCCACATCCACGGCCTGGCGCTGTTCTTCGGCGACGCGTACCAGAGGGTCACCGTCGACCTCGCCGCCACCACCGCCACCAGCCCGCTGGGCACCCAGGACCAGATCGACGCCGAGAAGCTGGCCACCGAGATCGCGAACACCCCGATCATGGCGTTGGCGAAATGGTTGTTGAAGATGTCCTGGCAGGCGTCGGCCGAGAAGCTGTTCGGCACCATCGACGCCAAGAACATGGCCCTGCTGGACAAGGCCGTCAACGAGTACGCGCTGCAGGCCGCGCTGGAACTGCAGCTGCTCAACCCGAACGATTCGCACGTGATCCAGCAGGTGATGCCGCCGCACACCTGGTTCAACGAGGCGTTCGGCGGGGCCCGGATCCTCTACGACAACCCCGACACGATCTACCGGATGATCCCGGTCAACGCGTCGTCGTCCTACGTCATCACCGGCCGGTTCACCGGGCCGGAACCCGCTGACACGACGTTCAGCGTGCTGACCGGGTTGACCGGCACGACCACCGGGGTGCTGACCGCGCACGATCTGGTTCGCAACGCCGACGGCTCGTTCACCATCACGGTCGACTCCACGCCCGCCGATGGACGTCCCAACCATCTGCAGCTACCGTCGGATGCGACGTTGATCGCGGCACGTAATACGTTGTCGGACTGGAACACCCAGGTCCCGATGAGCCTGTCGATCGAGCGGGTGGGCGGCCCGCCGAACAATCTGTTCAGCCAGCTCGGGTTCTACGACTTCCCGGTGATCGGGCCGCTGTTCTCCAGCACGCCGATCCTGTCCCAGCTGCTGTCGCTGGTGCCGCCGCTGAACCCGATGCCGTTGTGGCTGCAGGCAACCGAGACGGCGATCGTGTCGATGCTCGGCCTGTTCATGGAGCCGCAGTACATGGCCGTCGCGGCCACCGACGCCGTCACCGGGGAGCCACGACCGGCCAACGTCCTGTCAGCGCCCGCGCACAACGCCTCGTTCCTGGCCAACCAGCTGCAGAGCGCCGGTCACTTCCAGCTGGCCGACGACGAGGCGCTGGTGATCACGATCGATCCCGGATCCGCCCGGTACTTCAATGTTCCCGTCACCAACGTGTGGACGGTCACCGACAACTACTGGGACCAGCAGACCAGCTTGAACAACGTGCAGGCGGTCCATGAGGCCGGGCAGCCGTACACCCTGGTGCTGTCACCGACCGAGCCGTGCACCGACGCCGGCTGCGTGGCGAACTGGGTGTCCACCGGTGGTCTGAACCAGGGCACGCTGTCGATCAGGTTCCAGGACATCGATCTGGAGAACTACGTCGCACCAACGGTTTCCGCGCATTGGATCAAGCTCGCCGATCTGGACACCGAGCTGCCGCCCGGCACCAAGTTCCTGACACCGGAGGAGCGCGCGGAAGCGCTCGCGACGCGCAAGGCCGGCTACGACAAGCGCTACGCGCCCTTCGTGCAGATCTGAGGTCCCGGCGGGCGGTGCGTCAGCCGCCGCAGCAGCAGCGCCAGCGGAACCGTCACCGCCAACGTCGCCAGGTACAGGCCCACCGTCGACCCGGTGAACAGCGGCCAGCGCAGCACCGCGCCCATCAGCACCGCCAGGATCACCACGTGCAACAGGAAGATCTCGTAGGAGATCTCGCCCAGCCAGACCAGCGGCCGGCTGCCCAGCACGCGGGCGTAGGCCCCCGGGTTACCGAGGACCAGTGGCGCCAGCGCGAGGGTGGCGATGACGCCGTACAGCACCGCCTTGGCCAGCGGCTGCCACCAGGTGTCCGGACCGGTGATGTGCCCGGCGATCTCCGTCGATGCAAGGAGGTACAGGCCGACGGCCAGTGGCAGTGCGACGATCGCGCGGCACCGCACCCCGAGACGCTGCAGCACCGCCAGCGCCATGCCGCCGGCGAACCACGACAGGTGCGCGGGCAACCACATGCCCGCCGCCGACGGCAACAGGTCGGTGGAGTGCACCACGATGAGCCACAGCGGGCTGATCATCGCGAGGCCGAACAACCCCGCCAGCAGGACTTCGGGCTGCCAGCGCCCGCGGCACAGCACCGTCAGCAGGAGATGGGCCAGCAGGGGGAGGGCCGCGTAGAACGACACCTCGACGGCCAGGCTCCACATCTGTGACAGCCCCGGATGCAGGTAGGTCAGCACGAAGTTGTCGGTGTAGATCTGCGTCAGCGTCAGGTAACGGAGCAGGCCCGCCCAGCTCTGCCCGGGGCTGTCGCCGACGGTGAACACGGTGTAGATCGCGAACGTCGCCAGGACCGTGACCAGGTAGCCCGGCAGCACCCGGCGGGCCCGGTGGCGGGCATAGCGGGCCAGTCGTGGCGACGAGGTGCCCGACTCGGCGGCGCTCACCCAGGGCCGGAACAACAGGTACCCGGACAGCGCGAAGAAGATGGGGACGCCGATTTCCAGCCGGGCGCCGATCTGGCCGAGGTAGCCATGGCCCAGGAATCCGGTCGCGAATGCGGCGTGGGTTCCCACGACGAGCAGGGCGGCGACGGCGCGCAGTCCGGTCAGTGCCGCCACCCGATGTTCCGGGGTCGGGGCGGAGTTCCGGCGATCGGGCGCCCGAGGGCTGCGCTGGATCACCGGGGTTGACACGCGTCAATAGTAAGGAACCTTGCTGAGGGCGCCCTGAGCGAAATATGCCTAGCCGAACTAAATGGGTAGTCTGACCCGATGGGTCGACGTCGCACCGATGCTCGCGACCCGTCGTCCCACCACCCCGGAATCCTCGTCGCGGTGATGGCCGCCGCCGGAATCAGCGTGTCCCTGATGCAGACGCTGATCATCCCGGTGCTGCCCGAACTGCCGGTGCTGCTGGGTACCGCACCGTCCAACGCGTCGTGGGCGATCACCGCGACGCTGCTGACCGCGGCCGTGGCCACCCCCGTGTTCGGCCGCCTCGGCGACATGTACGGTGCCAAGCCGATCCTGATCTGTTGCGCGGTGTTCCTGACGGCCGGCTCGCTGCTGGCGGCAACCACCACTTCCCTGCTGCCGTTGATCATCGGCCGTGGACTGCAGGGTTTCGGCATGCCGATCATCCCGCTCGGCATCAGCGTGCTGCGCACCTGCGTCCCGGCCGAAAAGGTCGGTGCGGCAATGGGATTGATGAGCGCGTCGCTGGGCGTCGGCGGCGCGCTGGGGCTGCCGCTGGCGGCGGCCATCGCCCAGCATTTCGAGTGGCATGCCCTGTTCTGGTTCGGCACGGCGATCGGCGCGTCGTGTCTGGTTCTGTTCGTCGTCATGGTGCCGCGACTGCCGCCCCGCAGTGCCGACCGCTTCGACCCGCTGGGCACAGTGCTGCTGGCCGTCGGGTTGGTCACGCTGCTGCTGGGAATCTCCAAGGGCGGCGGCTGGGGATGGGCCTCGGCGGTGACGCTGGGACTCTTCGTGTCGTCGCTGATCGTGTTCGCCGTGTTCGGGTGGTGGCAGCTGCGGGTGGACTCACCCATCGTCGATCTGCGGACCACGGCCCGACGGCCCGTGCTGACCACCAACATCGCCTCGGTCGGGGTGGGTTTCTCGTTGTTCGCACTGGCGCTGATCGCCCCGCAGGTGCTCGAACTACCGGTGCAGACGGGGTTCGGCCTCGGGCAGTCGATGCTGGCCACCGGTCTATGGCTGGCTCCCGGCGGCCTGGCGATGATGCTGACCTCATCGGTGGCCGCTCGGGTCGCCGCCCGGCGCGGCCCGCGCTTCACCCTGGTGGCCGGCTGCCTGGTGATCGCGGGGTCCTATCTGGCCGGGCCGATGCTGCTGGGCAGCGCGGTGACGGTGATGCTGCTCAACATCGTGGTCAGCATCGGGGTGGGCTTCGCGTTCTCGTCGCTGCCGGCTCTGATCAACGCGGCGGTGCCGATGTCGGAGACCGCGGCCGCCAACGGCATCAACGCGCTGGCACGGTCGCTGGGCACCTCGACCAGCAGCGCCGTGATCGGGGCGGTGCTGGCCGGGATGACCGTGACGGTGCACGGCCATGAGGTTCCGAGCCTGCACGCGTTCCAGGCGGCGCTGCTGATCGCCGCGTGCGCGGCGTTGGCCGCCGCGGCGGTGGCGCTGCTGATCCCGCGACCAGGTGGCCCCGAGCGGACCGGTCAGAGACCGAAGCGGGCCTTTATCTCCGTCGTCCGGTAGTGCTCGACGATGATGCCCAGCAACGGGATGGTGCCGGCGAGCAGCGTGCCGATGGTCTTGGCGATGGGCCAGCGCACCTTGATCGCCAGGTTGAACGTGGCCAGCAGGTACGCGAAATACACCCAGCCGTGCACGATGCCGATCCACGTCGGCGGATTGTCCACCTTCAGCACGTAGCGGACGTAGATCTCGTAGCACAGCGCGATCAGCCAGATGCCCGTCGCCCAGGCCAGAGCGCGGTAGGCGGCGAGCGGCTTGCGGATCTCGTCGGCGGTCACGGCGCCGGTGGGTCGGTCGGGTGTCTGGGTCATGCGGTGGTCCTGTCGGGTCGATCCTGGTTGTTCTGTTCGTCACTGCGGGCGAGTTCGGCGAGGTAGGCGTTGTACTCGGCCAGGGCGGGGTCGTCGTCATGCGGCTTCGGGGCCTGCGGGCGCTGGGGGAGCAGGTCCTCGGGAATCTCGGTGACCTCGGTGGCGCTGCGGGGCTCGGGCGGGGCCTGCTCGTAGCGGACGTACTTGCGGTAGGCGTAGACGCAGAAGCCGGCGAAGAACGGCCACTGCAGGGCATAGCCCAGGTTCTGGAAGGTGCCGGTGGCCGACTCCCAGCGGGACCATTGCCACCAACCCAGGGCCAGGCAGCCGCAGGCGGCACCGATGACCAGGATGATCATCGGCCACGTGCGGCGGCGGGTGGACATGCTCCGACGGTACCGGTCAGCGGTGGTTCAGCTGGAATCGAGGTTCGGGCCAGGTCAGCCAACGTCTGCGAGCGGGCGGATGCTGTCGAGCGCCGCTGCCTTCGTAGCGCGGATCATGTCGGCGTCGTAGCGAGCCTGCAGGTTGATCCAGAACATGTCTGACAGGCCCAGCGCGCGCGACAGGCGCAGGCCGGTGTCGGCGGTGATGGCCCGCCGCCCGTGGATGATGTCGCTGAGCCGGGTCTGCGAGACGTCGATCGCCTTGGCCAGTCGGTACGGGGTGATGCCCATCGGGATCAGGAACTCCTCGGCAAGGATTTCGCCGGGGTGCGTCGGTGCGAAGTCGGCCATGACGTTCTCCTCCTCAGTGGTAGTCGGTCAGCTCTACGTCGTCGGCACCGCCGTTGCTCCAGACGAAACAGATGCGGAACTGATCGTTGACGCGGATGCTGTGCTCGCCATCGCGGGGCGGTTGCAGTTTCTCCAGCCGGTTGCCCGGTGGAATGCGTAGGTCGTTGATGCTTTCCGCGGCATCGATGATCTGCATCTTGCGGCGCGCCGCCTTGGCCAGTGCGACGCTGACCCCCTTCGTACGTCGCAGCTCCCACACCTGCTGGGTGGCGCTGTCCCGAAACGAGCGGATCACTGTCCAATGCTAACGACTCGTGTTACTAACATCAATCGTGAGTATTGTCGCCGATGGTTCGGCGGCCGAACTTCATGATCTCCACCGGAATGCATGCTGGGCTCCTCGGTCGAGTGGTGAAGATGACGATGTAGTCTCAGGTCTATTGCGGGCGTGGCGAAACCAGGCAGACGCGCGGTCTTTAGGTGTCCGTGTTCGAAAGAGCGTGGGGGTTCGAATCCCCCCGCCCGCACTCAATTTTCTTGTCTGACCGCACACTACGACGGAGCACCGACAAGTTCGGGTTCGCGTTAGGGCAGACTGCCGGTGGCCTTCACGTACTGCTGGAACAGTTCGGCCGGAATCGAATTGGTGGTAGTGATCTGGTTGAGCACGGCCACCGTCGACCGTGCCGTGCGTTCCAGCGTGACCGGGTCCCACGAGTACAGGCCGAACTTCTCGCCGTAGCCCAGGATCCACTCCAGGTTGTCCAGCAGCGACCACGAGATATAGCCGCGGATGTCGACGCCGTCGTTGATCGCCTTGTTCACCACCGCCAGATGACGGACCAGGTAGGACGACCGCTGGGTATCGGTGGCGTCGGCGAGCCCATTCTCGGTGATCCACAACGGAATTCCGTAGGACGCCGCGATGTCGAGCATGTCGCGCATCCCGCTGGGCTTGATCACGGTCGGGGCGTCGCTGCACTCCTCGGCCGGGCACCCACCGACGAGCACGTTGATCAGATTGGCGAACTGCGGGTAGCCGGTCAGCAGTGGCATCGACGCGAACGGCGAACCGCCCCAGCCGATGACGCTGCCCTGGCCGTAGTAGTTGACGCCAAAGAAGTCGGCCTTGTTCGCCAGCTCCGGATGGATCTCGTCGGCGGCGATGACGCCGTCGAAGTTCGCGTCGACCTCACCCCTGATCACCGCGTTGGGGAACCAGGTGTTGAAGAAGTCGCTGAACTGCACTGCCGCCTGTTGGTCGATCGCGCTGGTGGCATTTTCCGGCCGCCAGTCGAACATGCTCAGTGCCGCACCGACATTCGCGTCTTCGTCGAGCTGGTGGATGATGTCGTAGGAGCCGGAGTAGGCCGCTGCCTGGTTGAGCAGACCCTTGGCCATCAGGTCCGGCCGGAAGACGCCGGACGGGAAGCCGGTGCCGAACGGAATGCCGTAGTAGGCCGGCATCATCGAGTTCATCGGCTCGTTGAGCACGATCCAGTCGGTCACCTGGTCGCCGTACTTCCAGGCCAGATACGCGGTGTACTTCTCGAACTCGGCGACCGTCGAGTCCGAGACCCAGCCGCCCTGTTCCTCGGGGGTGCCGCCGAAGATTTCCTCGAGCCGCGCCCTGCTGGGGTCGTGCACCCACAGCGGCAGGGTGAAATGGTTGATGGTCACCATCGGCTCCAGGCCGAGGGCGTGCAGCGTCGCGAGCACGTTGGCGTAGTGCGCCACCGCGTCCTGGTCGGCCAGCGCGTCGAGCTGTTGCAGGACAGCGTCGGTGAAGCCGCCCGAGATATCCACCGCTGCAGTCGAATTGGGGAAGATGCGGCTCCATTCGATACCCATCCGGAAGGTGTCGGCGCCGACCTCGTCGGCGGCCAGCTGCGCGTCGCTCGCGTACGTCAGGTAGGTGCCGGGCCCGTTCTCGGGAAGTGCGTCGCTGTGCCAGCCCAGCAACAGCTTGTTGACCGGGTCATGCAGCCACTGCCACCAGTCGGAGTTCACGTCCAGGGGAGCGCCGCCGCCCATCTCGGACTGGAAGCCGGAAGTGGCCACCCCCCAATGGAATCCGTCGGGGAAGACCAGGTCGGTCAGATCGCCGGTGCCGGTGAAGTTGATCGTCACGGTGACCGTCGGCGACGTTCGGGGCAGGAAGTCCGATAACAGGGAGCCGAGGAATGGGATGCCGCGGATGAAGTTGACCGGGATCTCCCACAGGCTGTCCAGGCCGTGCAGCCGGGAGCCGTCGCTGACCTCGACGGTGAAGCTGTCCGAGCCGCCGAGGGTGGAGAAGTCGACGACGGGGGTGTAGGTGAACGTTCCGGTGGCCTGGTCGATGCTGACCCGGCCCAGCGCCGGCCCGCGACCCAGGATCGTGTAGGTCAGCGCGTCGCCGTCGGCGTCGGTCGCTCCGAACGTCCCGACCGCTTGGTCGTCGGTCTGGCTGGTGATGACCGGCGCGGCGACGGGGTGGCTGTTGAAGAAGAAGCTGTCGAACTCCCGCCGGGCGAATGCCAGCATCGCCCAGAGGCCGGTCGCGGCGCCGGGCACGTCATCGCCGCCATCCGGTTGGGCCAGGGGGCTGGTCAGGCTGGTTGCCGTCGCAACGGTCTCGACGACCCGATCGGGGGCGGTCGGTGCGACGGGGTCGGCCGCCGGCTCGGCGAACCGGACCGCGACAGTAGCGGCGGGCGCGGCGCGGTCCGCGGCCGTCTCGGCGGGGACGGGCTCGTCGTCGTCGGCGGGCTCCGGTGCGTCGATGTCCGGAACGGCTCGTGGTGCCGCGTCGTCCGTCTCGATGACCTTCAGCGTCTTCGCGGGCGCGGCGGCCCGCGAGTTGGTCCGCTCCGGGTCCTGCGAGTCCGGGGCCTCGTTGTCGTCCTCGGTGTCGGCCGTCGGCGCGATGGGTTCCGCCGTGTCCTCGGCTGCGGTCGGTTCAGGTTCTACAGTCCGACTGGGTTCCGCGGTCCCGGTGACGGCCTGGGTGGGCTCGGTGGACGGGTCCTCGTCGGCGCCGGCCTGCGACGACGGGTCGGCCGACTTCGAGGTGTTGTCGGTGGTGTCCGTCGCATCGGCCCAGCCCGTTGGCGCCCAGCCCGTCAGCACTGTCGCCCCGAGGCCCAGCGCCACGGCGAACCGGCCGATTTGCGTCGCTGCAAGCACAGTTGCCCCCATCTCCGACCCTCCGGATGCTACTGAGCCGACGCGCGCCGCGAGGTTGTTTGCCCCGGGTGCGGGTGCATCCCCGTACATCTGTTCAGTGCTGGTTGTGTCAAAGTGCGAGTGAACCTCGCCGGGACCGCTGAGCAGATCGGCATGGGGCGTCAGGACGGGAAGTTGACGTCCTTGGTGACGGGAGCCCATTCCTCGATCGATGCCGAGAACGTGGCGAGTCGATCGCGCACCGCTTTGAGCACGTCGCGGCCCAGCAGCAGGCGCAGCGGTGGGTCGTCGGCCCGCGCCACCATCAGGACGGCCTCGGCGACCTTGCGCGGATCACCGGGCAGATGGTCGGCGAACTGCTTGATCAGATCCTTGCGGGTCGCCACATCGGCGTAATCGGCGATCGGGGTGCTCGACTCCTTCATCGACCGGGAGGCCCAGTCGGTACGGAACGCGCCCGGTTCGATGAGGGTGACCTTGATGCCCAGTGGGCCGACCTCCGTTGCCAGCGCCTCGGTGACGGCCTCGAGCGCGAACTTGGTCGACGAGTAGTACGCGTTGGGCGGGTTGGCCACCAGGCCGGTCATCGACGAGATGTTGACGATGTGGCCGCTGCCCTGCGCGCGCATGCCGGGCAGGACGGCCTTCATCATGTCGACCGAGCCGAAGTAGTTGACGTCGAACAGCTTTCGCACCTCGGCGTCCTCGCCCTCCTCGACCGCGGACAGGTATCCGTGGCCGGCGTTGTTCACCAGGACGTCGAGACCACCCCAGGCGTCGGTGGCGGCGGCGACGGCGGCGGCGATCTGCCCGGCATCGGTGACGTCGAGGGCGACCGGAAGTGCGCGGTCGCCGAACTCGTCGGCCAGGTCGGCCACGGCGTCGCGGCTGCGTGCGGTCACGACCACCTGGTGGCCGTCCTGCAGTGCGGCCCGGGCGATTTCGCGGCCGAAGCCGGTCGAGCAGCCGGTGATGAGCCAGCGCGACATCTACAGCGTCCCTTCCGGCAGTCGGCGCAGATACGCGTGTCGCCGCCTCGCCAGTTCGGTTTCCCGCTCGGCGGCGCTCACGGGCCGCAGTCCCGCCACCTCGACATCGAGCCGATCCAGCTTCACCACCCGGCCGCGGGCGCCGAGGCTGGGCTGCGGGCCGGCCTCGCCGAATTCGGCCATCCGCAGGGTCAGGATCCCCTCCCGTAGGCCGTCGGAGTCGATCCAGTTGGCCACGCCCGGATCGACGGGGGAGATGACGTAGGTATACCCGCCGTCCGCGTTGGGAACGGACTGCGCCTTGTTGAGACTGCCGGTGCGGTCGACGATGTCCAGGGTGGTGCCCCAGATGTTGCTCAACGGCACCGTGAAGTACTCGGCGCCACCGTCGTCGACGTCGACGACGAAGGCCTCGTCGGGCGCCAGGTCGAACCGGCCCATCACGTACACCTGATTGCGCATCGCCCCCACCCGGTCGGCCGACCAGGCCAGGTTGAACTGGTTGGCCGGCATCTTCGCGACACCGTGACTGAGCTTGCCGGTGAAGTCGGCGAAGTACGCCATCATCGCCGCCGTGGCGTCGGCCTGTTCGTCGCGGGTACGCGCGGCGCTCGCCGGGGGTGCGCCGAGACGTTCCACCGCAATGTGATTCGGGTCGTCACGTCCCCAATCGAGCAGGACGTCGCGGATGTAGAACTCGTGTGCCTCCGGTGTGCTCTGCACGTGGTTGGGCCGTCCCCCGGCCGGATCGGAGTCGACGGTGATGGTGTAGCTGCCGTCGGGTTCGACCTCCATGGTGCGGCCGTTGAGCACCGCGACCGTGCCCATGTTGGCGTCCCACAGGGTGAAGTAGTTCTCCGTCATCCGGTTGGCACCGACCCGGCCGTGGATGACGTAGCGTTCGTCGCCGGAGATCGGGATCACCCGGTAGACACTGTCGGGATTGTCTATCCCCCAACGTGATCCGGGAATCTCCTGCTCGCCGACGGGATGGCCCAGCCGGGTGATGCAGCTGACCTTGGGCCGCAGCTTGTCCTGGTTCGAGGACCATACGGCTGCGGAGAACATCACCTCCGTGAAGGCGTCGTCGAATCTCTCCCGCATGGTGTCCGAGGGTTTGGCCCGGCTCAACCACTTCTCGGCGACGTCGCGGTAGGCGGCTCGCACGGTGGGGTGCTCGGTCAGCTCGAGGGCGGCGAGTTCCTGTTCGTGCTGGGCGGCCGTCGCCACCGGATCAGTGTCAGCAGCCGTCATGGCTGACTCCTTGTCGAATTCGCTCGTGCGGCAACATCAGCCGAATTTCAGGTGCTTGCTCAGGTCGCCGGTCTGGTCGATGAACATGGTCCGAGAGTCGAACCACCACCGGCCGTCGACCAGGTGGAAGGTGTCGTGATAGTGACCGGTGACGATGATCTGCAGCGGCAATTCGGGGGTGGCCTGCGTGACGCAGTAGTACGACCTGGCGCGTGCGGTGCCGGAGTCGTCGTCGATGTGCAGCGCCACATTGGTGGTGTTGTGGTGGGTCTTCGGTGTGCCGTCCTCGTAGAGCCGGGTGGCCATCTCGTACATCTCCCGCACGCGCGCGGGGCCGGCGAACACCGTCTCCGGGGGACCGTTCTCGACACCACAGATCCGGCCGTGGGTGAACAGCGCGGCGACCCCATCCAGGTCCCCGGCATCCAACAACTCGGCATAGGTGTAGATGAGGTTGGTGATCTCCAGCGCGCTGTCCGTCATCGGCAGCCATGTTGGCAGACCCGACCCGGCTGCGGCGGCGTTCGGCGCAACCTGGCAGGGTGGTCGACGTGGCAGCGTGGTCGCCGGAGCGTCTCGGCAATCTCAGTGGCAAGCGCATCATCGTCACCGGCGCCACCAACGGCGTCGGGCTGGGCACGACGCAGGCCCTGGTGGATGCCGGAGCCCATGTCGTTCTGGCGGTCCGCAACACCGAGCTGGGTGCGCAGCGCGCGCGTGAGGTTGGCGGGTCCACCGAGGTCATCCACCTCGACCTGGCCGATCAGTCCTCGGTGCGGGCGTTCCCGGACCTGCTCGATGGTGACGTCGACATCCTGATCAACAACGCCGGCGCGCTCACCGAGCACCGCACCGAGACCGTCGACGGCTTCGAGGGCACCATCGGCACCAACCTGCTGGGACCGTTCGCGTTGACCAATCTTCTGTACGGCAGGGTGCGCTCGCAGATCATCAATGTCGGCTCCGAGGCGCACAAATCGGCCACCCTGCACATCGACGATCCGCATCTGCGCACGCACAAGTGGACGACGATGGGCGCCTACGCGCGTTCGAAACTGGCGGTCATGCTGTGGGGCCTGGACCTCGACCGCCGGCTGCGTGCGGCGGGCTCCCCGGTGGTGACGCAGCTGACGCACCCCGGTTGGGTGGCCTCCAACATCTCGAAGGTGTCGGATTCGCCGCTGATGTCGTTGGCGCACAAGGTCGTCAAGGTGGTCGCCGACCGACTTGCCAACGACATCCACGAGGGTGCGGCTCCAACGTTGTATTGCATCAGCGAACCGATCCCGCCGGGCAGTTTCGTGGGTGTGAGTGGCAGGCGCGGCCTGACCGGCGGGCCGGTGCTCGTCGGCCGCTCGGAGGTCGCCTGCGACTACGAGCTGGCCGCGCGGCTGGTCGAGTTCGCCGAACGGGAGACGGGCACGACGCTGCCGGTCTGACATGACATACGCCGAAACGTCCGTTTCGGCGACTTTTGTCGAGTGGCATGCGCCAGTTCGTCGATCTGGGCGACGGCCCGCCGGGAAGCTCCGGCCGGCCGACGCGTGGTCCGAACCCTGCGAAATGGCGGGCGGCACTCGCATTTCCGCGCCCAAACGTACGTTTCGGCGTGTGGAGCCCGGCGTCAGATCATGTCGTTGCGGGTCAGCCAGCGCATCACCGGCCAGCCGATGAAGACGGGCAGCCAGCAGGTCAGCACCCGGTAGAGCAGCACCGACGGAACCGCGATGGCCGCCGGCACGCCGAATGCCGCCAGCCCGCCGATCAGCGCGGCCTCCACGGCGCCGACGCCACCGGGGGTGGGTGCGGCCGAGGCCAGGGTTCCGCCGACCATCGTCACGACGGTCACGGTGACGAACGAGACGTCGCCGCCGAATGCCTCGACGCTGGCCCACAGGGCCAGTGCGGCACCCAGAGTGGTTGCCGCACAGCCCAATACGATGAGTCCGAGCCGCTTGGGTTCGCGGGCCACCTCGGCCAGGTCGACCAGCACCTCCTTGAGCTTGGGCCGTACCGAGGTGCCCAGCCAGCGCCGCAGCTTGGGCACGATCAGGAAAACGCCGATGGCGCCCAGCAGCACACCGCCGATCAGGTACAGGATCGTGGCCGACGGTACGAAGTGGGACAGATCGGCCGACGCGCCGGCCAGCGTGGTGAACAGGATCAGCAGCAGGACGTGGACGATCACCTGCACGCTCTGCTGCAGCGCGACGGCGGTGGTGGCGCGCACCGCACCGAGACCACCTTTCTGCAGGAAGCGGGTGCTCAGGGCGAGGCCGCCGACTCCGGCGGGTGTGGTGGTCGCGGCAAAGGTGTTGGCGAACTGCATGATCGTCAGGTTGCGGAATTTCACCACCCGGTCGGCGCAGGCCCACAGCGCCGCGGCGGCGCCGACGTAGGTCAGCATCGACACCGTCAGCCCCAGCAGGGCCCACCACCAGTTCGCGGTCCGCAGCTCGGTGAAGAACACCGGCACGGTGCTGATGAACGGGTACGCGACGTAGACGAGGGCCACCAGCAGGACCAGCTGGATGAACTGGCTGCGGGTGAACCGGGTGATGGTCTCGGCCTGGATCTGGTCGGCACCGGTCTGCTTCTTGACCTCGTCGCGGGTGGCCGTCAGCACGGCACCGCCATCCGGTAGTTCGTCCCGGATTCGTTTGGGCAGAGCGGATTTCGTCAGTCGTCGGGAAGCGTTGAGGACGGTCTCGCGGCCGAACACCTCGATCGCGGCCTGCACGGCGGGTTCGGGACCGTACAGTCGCGAGGTGGTGGCCAGCAGTTGCGCGATGTCGGCCTGTAACTGGACGTCGGTGGCGCCGAATTCGGCGTTGCCGAATCCGCCGAACAGAACCTCCTTGGTTTCGGCGGAGCCGTCCACCGTGATCGACTTCGGGCGCAGGTCACCGTGCGAGATGCCGTGCTCGTGCAGGACGCCCAACGCGTGCCAGGCGGCACCGACCGGAACCCGGTCGACGCATTCGTCGAGCGGTACGCCCCGCGGCGGGGTGTGTGCGTGCATCGTCCAGCCGCGATCCAGCGATGCCACCGAGATCGTCGAACTGTTGGCCAGATCCAGATCGCCGATGGCGATCGTCATCAGGCCGCGGTGTTCGACCGCCCGGCGCACCGAGAGCTGCAGCGGCGCGGTTTCGCTGGCCCGCAATCGCAGCTTGCGCCAGAACTGCCGCATGGCCCCGTCGCTGCGCTGGTTCGGTCCGAAGAGGTCGATGATCGCCGTGGCGCCCGGATCGTCGTCGGTCGGCTCCGCGGCGGCCGACAGCACCAGCGGGCCGCGCCCGGCCGGGCGCACCACGGTCAGCGCCGACACGGGGAACCCGCGGCGGCCCAGCATCCGCACCGCGGCGTCGAGGGGGACTTCGAGAGCGGGCGTGCCGACCACCCACACGACGAGTGCGCCGACGAACCATCCGACGGCCAGACCCAGCAGGGCACGGGCCGGAACAATGGCGCTGACGACCAGGTGGATGGGGATGAACGCGAGCAGCAGTGTCCACCACCACCGGCGCCAGTTGGACGGCAGCCACGGTCCGGACACGGTGAGTACGGCGGCCAGCATGGCGATCCACCGCGGGTCGTCGAGGAACTGTGAGAGCACGGTGTGCAGGCGCTCGTCGAGGTCGAAGTGCCAGCGTGGCGCGGAGATGCCCGACGGGCTGATCGACAGCGACAGCACGCTGATGACCGCGGCGGCGGCGTAGGCCCAGAGCATCTTCCACTGCCGCGCGGCCAGCAGTCCGATCAGGATGGCGAAGGGCAGCGCCAGGATCGCGATGCCGTAGGCCAGGTAGACCAGGTTGGACTGGGTGGGGGTCAGGACGCCGACGATCCCGGACACCGACCGTTCGAGCGACACCCAGTCATTGCGGGTGATCAGGGAGCTGGTGATCACCACCGCCAGGAGGACGGTGGCGGCACCCAGCCGCAGGATGTCACTGGTCCGGCGGGTCAGCGGCTGCAGCAGGCTGCCCGAGACGGTGACGTCCCGCCCGTCGACTCGCATGCGCCGGGAATCCTCCGGATCAGGTCGCCGGCCGTCGGCTGCGGCCGATTCGCAGATAAAGATATCCGCCCGGCGGCCCGGTTCGGTGGACCCGGCGGTCCGACCCGAGTCCGCCCGATCGCCACGCTCCTGTGCCGCCCCGGTCCGGGACGGCTTCGTCGGCCCGGTTAGGCGGCGAACTCCAGGTTCGTGACGCGCCGGGTGCGGCTGGCATCCAGACGGCGGCCGCCGATCGCGAAACAGATCAGGCTGGCCACGAAGAGCAGCGCCGAGAATGCGACGGTACCGGCCGCCAGCAGGCTGGCCTGGCTGCCCAACCCGGCCAAACCGATCGCGAAGGCGAGGATGGCGGCCACGTTGAGGAACAGGCCGACGTTGGTGAGGGCCTCGGATGCCGGTTCGTGCGGTCGCTTGGTCATGACGCGCCGCATACCCCCGGCCCTTTGGTCACAAACTCGACGCGGTTCGGCGTCGGCTCGGTCCATTCGGGGTTTGGGTCGCCGCGCGGGTGGGAATCATGAGTCGCGGCAGCACGCCACAGACTTGGTACGAGAGAGGCCCGGTCCCTGGAGAAGGGGCCGGGTCTTTCGATATCTCCCCGACGTCTGCAGGACCTCGTCGGGTAGCTTGCGTCGCGTGGGAGAACTCGACAACACCGTTGCCGTCATCACCGGTGCGGCCCGCGGGCAGGGCCGTAGCCATGCCGTGGCGCTGGCCGAACAGGGAGCCGACATCATCGGGGTGGACATCTGCGCCGACGTTGCGGCCATTCCGTATCCGCTCGCCGGCGCGGAGGACCTCGAGGAGACGGTCCGCCTGGTCGCGGCGACCGGCCGGCGAATGGTGCCGGTGGTCGCCGACGTCCGCAACCTCGCCCAGTTGGAGGCCGGGGTCGCTGCGGCGATCGAGGAGGTCGGTGACATCGATATCGTGGTGGCCAACGCCGGGGTGGTCGCGATCGGTAATCGGGAGCCGCATGCCGAGGACGTCTACAACGCCATCGTCGAGACCAACCTCAACGGGGTGTGGCACACCATTGTGGCGACGGTCCCGTCGATGATCCGCAAGGGCCGGGGCGGTTCGATCGTGCTGGTGAGCTCGTCGCAGGGGCTGACGGGGCGCGGCGGCGACGGCAGCGCGGCCATGTTCGGATATGCGGCGGCCAAGCACGGTGTCGTGGGTTTGATGCGCTCGGCGGCCAGTGCCTATGGGCCGCACCGGATTCGGGTGAACTCGGTGCATCCCGGCGGGGTCGCCACGCCGATGATCCTCAACGAGTTCGTGGCGGCCAAGATGATGGAGAGCGCCAATCCGTCCGTGCTGTCGCAGGCGCTCATCCCCGATGCCCCGATCATCGACCCCAAAGAGGTCACCGAGGCGGTGCTGTGGTTGGTCAGCCCGCGCAGCAAGTTCGTCACCGGGGTGACGCTGCCGGTCGACGCGGGCCACGTCGCCAGTTAGGCGGTCGGGGCGAACATCTCGGTGGGCGCGCTGCGCCCGCGCAGCACCTCCGACGTCGTCGGCACCCAGTGCTCCCGCTCATCGGTGTCGGCGTCGTGCAGGGCGGCGGCCGAACACAGCACCCGCCCCGGCTCCTTTTTGGCGCGGTCGGCCAGCCGGGCCGATTCGTTGACCGCGTCCCCGATCACGGTGTACTCGAACCGGTTCAGGGCTCCGACGAATCCCGCGAACACCTGTCCGGCCGCCACCCCGATGCCGAAGTCGAGCTCCTGCAGCTCGCGCATCCGGCCGGCGAGTTCGCGTGCGGTGGCCAGTGCGTCGGTATGTGCGGTCGGGCTGTCCACGGGCGCGCCGAACACCGCCAGGGCGGCGTCGCCCTGGAACTTGTTGACGAATCCGCCGTGGTTGTCGACGGCCAGGACGACCGACTGGAAGAAGGTGTTGAGCAGTTCGGCGACCTGCTGGGGCGGCAGGCTGGCGGCCAGCTGCGTCGATCCGGCCAGGTCGATGAACATCACGGCGACGTCGCGTTCGACCCCGTAGGACGACTCGTCCCGGTTCACCAGCAGGCTGACCACATCGCCGCCGACGTTGCGGCCGAACAGATCTCGTAACAGCTCACGCTCGCGCAGGCCGATCACCATGCGGTTGAAGCCGGTCTGCAGCCGTCCGACCTCGGAGCGCTCGTAGACCGACACGGTGTGCTCCAGGTTCCCCTGCCCGACGTCGGCCATCGCCTCGACCACATCGCGCACCGGGTCCGAGATCGACTGCGACACCAGGATCATCGCCCGCAGACCCCACAGCACCCCGACGGCCATCAGCAGCAGGATCGGCAGTTCCAGGGACGCCGACCGGTCGATGAGCCAGCCGTTGGACCGGGCCAGGATCAGGCCGGCCACCCCGAAGCTGGGCAGCGCGCTGATCAACACCCAGACACTGAGCAGGCGGACCATCACCGACGGCGCGGTGTCATGTGTCGAGTCGACCGTGGCATCGTCGGGCAGTGCCGCGGCGGTGATCGGTCGCAGTGCGCGCACGGTCAGCAGCAGCGCGGTCAGGATGGCCGCGGTCGTGCCGAAGACCAGTGGCGGGATGATCAGCAGCCCGGTGGGGGCGGCCGCGCCCCGGTTGACCACGAGCACGGGGATCGCGCTGATCACCCACACCGCGGCCAGCATCGCGGTCTGGCGCCGGGGGATGGCGAGCGCGGTCTCGCGTTGTGCCGCTGTCGGTTCCACGCCGGCGCTGTACCACCGCAATGTCGGGATGAATATCCAGGCCGCGCCGATCGCGATGGCGAACACCGCGAGGACGACCACCACGGACACGATGACCGCGCTGTGCCCGACGAACATCGCGCCGATGGCGCCGTGGGCCTCGTGACCGAGCGCGGCCATCACCAAGAGCACTTCGGTCGCGGCCATGACGTGGGCGAGCGTGACGCCGGCGATGTAGCGCGCCAGCGGACGCCGGAACTCAGGTGGTGCCGGGGTCACTGCCGCTCACCGGGTGAGAATAGCTTTTCCTCACCGCTGTGGAGGCGGTGTCACCGGTGCCGACTCGACGGTCACCCCGGCGGCGCGTTCGATCGGCTGGATGACGGCGGTGAAGTCCGCGTCGGGCCCCAGCGTCGTGGCGGTGTCGTCCCAGAGTTGTGCGACCGCCGCGCCGAGGGGGAGTGCCAGTCCCAGTTCGTCGGCCTCGGCCATGCACAACCGCAGATCCTTGGCCATCAACGCCGCGGCGAAGCCGTAGTCGAAGGTGCGCGGCAGCACGGCGCGGGGGAACTTGTCCCGGGTCGCGGTGTTCGCGCCCGAGCCGGCGTTGAACACGTCGATCATCGTCGCCGCGTCGAGTCCGGCCCGCACGCCCATCACCATGGCTTCGGCGGTCACCGCCAGTGCGCTGCCGGCCAGGAGGTTGTTGAGCAGTTTCATGGTCTGCGCCGCACCCGGCTGCGCCCCGAGCCGGATCGGCCGGCCAAAGGATTCGAGCAACGGCAGCACGGCGTCGACGTCGTCGTCGGCTCCGGAGATCATCACCGCGAGCGTGCCGGCCCGGGCCCCGGCGGCCCCGCCGCTGACCGGGCTGTCGACGTAACCGATTCCGCTACTTGCCAATTCGGTGTGAATGGCCTGCGCGGTGGTGGCGCCGATCGTCGACAGGTCGACCAGCCGGCGCACCCGGGCGCCGGCGGAGATATCCGTCGCGACCGCGCGGGCGGCCTGCGGGGTGGGCAGGCTGGCCAGCACGGTCTCCGCGGCGTCGGCGACCGCAGTGGCCGTGGGGGCGGCGTCGGCCCCCAGCGCAACCAGGGCCGCGACGGCATCGGCGCGCACGTCGAAGGCCAGGACCGGGTATCCGGCCGCGAGCAGCCGCTCGGCCACGGGGAAACCCATGTTGCCCAGGCCGACGAAACCTACGCGGTCGGTCATGCGTCCAGGAACAGATCGAGGATCGGATCGTCCCCGCCGCCGTAGCGCGACAGGTCGCCCGTCAGCAGGTCGGCGTCGATGAAGCACTGCCCGGTGACCTCGGTGGCCGGCCGGCTCACGATCGCGACGGCGGCGTCGGCCATGATCTGCGGGCTGCGCGAGCGCGCCGCCAGGTCGTCGCCCTCGGCCAGGTTCGCCACGGCGGCGGTCGCGATGTAGGTCTGCGGCCACAGGCAGTTGAACGCGATACCGGCGTCGCGGAACTCTACGGCCCAGCCCAGCGACAGCAGCGACATGCCGTACTTGGACAACGTGTACTCGGGGTGCACGCCCAGCCAGTGCGGATTGAGGTTGAGTGGTGGGGCGATGGTCAGGACGTGCGGGTTGGCCGATTCCCGCAGGTGCGGCAGGCAGGCCTTGGTCAGCAGGAACGTGCCGCGGATGTTGATGTCGGCCATCAGGTCGAACTTCTTGGCGGAGAGCAGCTCGGTGGGCTCGGTCGCGATGGCACTGGCGTTGTTGACGCAGATGTCGACACCGCCGAACCGTTCGGCCGCGGCCGCAACGGCCCGGGCGACGTCCTCCTCCTTGCGGACGTCCCCGACGACGGCGACGGCCTTGCCGCCGGCGGCCTCGATCTCCTCGGCGGCGGTGAATACCGTGCCCTCGAGTTTGGGGTGCGGTTCGGCGGTCTTGGCCAGCAGCACGACGTTGGCCCCGTGGCGGGCGGCCTCCAGTGCGATCGCCAGTCCGATTCCGCGGCTGGCGCCGGAGACGACGAGGGTGCGATCGGCAAGGTTGGCGTCGGTGGTGGCGGTTTCTGTCATGTCTCTCCGTAGGTCATTTTCGCCAGGCGGTATTGGCATTCTCATTTTTTGCAAGTACGTTATCCGGTGATGGCTACCATGGACAACACAGCTCAGACGTCCTCGGGTATCCCGTTGGACGCGGTCTACGGGCCGGGGGATGCGAAGGGTGAACCGCCTGCGCCGGGCGAGTTCCCCTTCACTCGCGGCAATTTCTCCTCGGGGTATCGGGGCCGGCTCTGGACCTTCCGGCAGTACTCCGGGTTCGGCACGGCCGAGGAATCCAACGCCCGCTACCGCTATCTGCTCGATCAGGGTGGCACGGGCCTGTCGGTGGCCCTCGACCTGCCCACCCAGTGCGGCTACGACTCCGATGACGCCGAGTACGGCGAGGAGGTCGGGCGCGTCGGCGTCGCGGTGGACACCCTGGCCGACGCCGAGATCCTGTTCGACGGCATCCCCCTGGACAAGATCAGCACCAGCTTCACCATCAACGGCACCGCGGCCATCCTGCTCGCGTTCTACGTGGCGGCCGCCGAGAAGGCCGGCGTGCCGCGCGAGAAGCTGACCGGCACCATCCAGAACGACATCCTCAAGGAGTACGCCTCGCGCGGGACGTGGATCTGGCCGCCGGAGCCGTCGCTGCGGTTGATCGCCGACACCATCGAGTTCTGTGCGGCCGAGGTACCACGGTTCAACGCGATCTCGGTGGCCGGTGCGCACTTCCGTGATGCCGGTGCCAACGCCGTGCAGGAGATGGCATTCACCCTGGCCGACGGCGTGACCTACTGCGACACCGTCGTCGAACGCGGCCGGATGACCATCGACCAGTTCGCGCCGCAGATCTCGTTCTTCTTCTACACTCACGGCGACTTCTTCGAGGAGATCGCGAAATACCGTGCAGGACGGCGCCGTTGGGCCACCATCGTGCGCGAGCGCTGGGGTGCGAAGTCCGACAAGGCCGCCATGTTCCGGTTCGGCTGTGTGTCCGGTGGCGCGTCGCTGTACGCGCCGCAGGCCCAGAACAACCTGGTCCGGGTGGCCTACGAGGCCATGGCATCCGTGCTCGGCGGCGTGCAGTCGATGTTCACCGCCGCCTGGGACGAACCCTTCGCCCTGCCCAGCGAAGAGTCGGCCACGCTCGCCCTGCGCACCCAGCAGATCCTGGCCTACGAAACCGGGGTCACGCGCGTCGCCGACCCGCTGGGCGGGTCGTACTTCGTCGAGGCGCTCACCGATGCCACCGAGGAACGCATTGTCGAGATCATGGCCGACCTGGAGAACCACGGCGGCATGGTGCGCTGCATCGAGGACGGTTACCTGCAGGGCCTGATCGCCGACGAGGCCTACAAGATCCATCTGGCCGAGGAATCCGGTGAACGGGTTGTGGTGGGGCTCAACAAGTTCGTCTCCGACGAGCCGCCACCGGACATCTCCACCTACGAACTCGACGCCGAGGGCCGCGAGACGCAACTCAAGCGGTTGGCCAAGGTGAAGTCCGAACGCGACTCCGCCGACGTCGCGGCCAAACTGGCCGCCCTGTCGCGCGCCGCGGAAGGCACCGACAACCTGATGCACGCCCTGATCGACTGCGCCAACGCGTACTGCACCGTCGGTGAGATGGTGACGGCACTGAAGAACGTGTGGGGCGAATTCCAACAACCGGTGGTGTTCTAGATGACTGCTACATCTGCCAGCCCGGCGCGCGTCCTGGTCGCCAAGCCCGGTCTGGACGGCCACGACCGCGGGGCCAAGATCGTCGCGCGCACCCTGCGCGACGCCGGATTCGAGGTGATCTACACCGGTATCCGGCAGCGGATCGAGGACATCGTGTCCATCGCGCTGCAGGAAGATGTTGCGGTGGTGGGGCTTTCGATCCTGTCCGGCGCGCACGTCGCGCTCACGCAGCGCACCGTGGACGCGCTGAAGGCCGCCGACGCCGGTGACATCGCGGTCGTCGTCGGCGGCACCATCCCGCAGAGCGACGTGCAGAAGGTGCTCGACGCCGGTGCCGTCGCGGTGTTCCCGACGGGTACCGCGCTGGACGTGCTGGTGAGCGAGGTCCGCAAGATCACCGACGGAGCCTCCCTGTGAGACTGGGCGTGATGATCGGGGCCGACCGCGGGGACATGGCGCGCAAGATCTCGAAGTTCCTGGCCGACATCGAATGGGCGGACTCGGCCGGCCTGGACACCGCCTGGATGCCGCAGGTGCCCGACGACTTCGACGTGCTGACCATGGTGTCGCTGATGGGCGGGCGCAGCACCCGGATCGAACTGGGCACCGCGGTGGTTCCCCTGCAGGCCCAGCATCCCATTGCCCTTGCCCGTCAAGCACTTTCGGTCCACGCCGGCACCGGTGGCCGGCTGGCCCTGGGGGTCGGGCCGTCGCACCACTGGATCGTCCGCGACATGCTGGGCCTGCCGTATGACAAGCCGGCCGCATACACGCGGGACTACCTGCAGGTGCTCAACGCGGCCATCGGCGGTCCGGGGCCCGTCGACGTCGAGAACGACACCTTCACCGTGCACAACCCGACCGCCCTGGGCGCCGAGCCCCGGATGCCGGTCCTGGTCGCCGCGCTGGGCCCGGTGATGCTGCAGATCGCCGGTGAGCTCGCCGACGGAACCGTGCTGTGGATGGCCGACGAACGTGCCATCGGCGATCACATCGCGCCGCGGATCACCAAGGCCGCCGACAATGCCGGCCGGCCCGCCCCGCGGATCGTCGCGGGAATCCCGGTGTGCCTGTGCGCCAATTCGGAGGTCGAGGCGGCCAGGGAGCGGGCCAACCGGATCCTGGCCGAGGCCGAGACGTCGCCGAACTATCAGAAGCTGCTGGACCGCGGCGATGCCCGCAACGTCGGTGATCTGTGCGCGGCGGGTGACGAGGACGAGATCCTGCGCCAGTTCCGCCGCTACGCCGACGCCGGGGTGACCGACCTGTCGGTGCGGCTGCTCCCGATCGGTGACACCCGCGACGAGTTGGTGGCCTCCAAGTACCGCACCCGTGAGGTCATCGGCGAATTGGCCTCCCAGGTCAGATGAACGGGCCGCTGGAGGGCATCAAGATCCTCGAGGTCGGCACCATGCTGGCCGGCCCGTACGCCACCATGATGCTGGCCGACCTGGGCGCCGAGGTCACCAAGATCGAGCCCCCGACGGGAGACATCTCCCGGCAGGTGTCGGACTCCTACTTCGCCAGTCTCAACCGCGGCAAGCGCAGCGTGTGCCTCGAGCTGGGCACCTCCGAGGGGCAGCAGCGACTCGGTGCGCTGGTCGCGGAATCCCATGCGCTGCTGGTGAATCTGAAGCCGTCGGCCATCCGGAAGCTGGGCCTGACATACGACGCCCTGCGCAAGTACAACGACAAGATCGTGTGCGTGGCACTCACCGGCTTCGGGCTCTACGGTGGTGACGACCCGGCGTTCGACTACGTGGTGCAGGCCGGTACCGGGATCGCGGCGCTGACGGGTGATCCGGCCGGTCCGCCCACGCTGCCCGGCTACTCGTCGGCGGACAACTCCACGGGTCTGACCGCGGCGCTCGGACTGCTGGCGCAGATCGTGTCCGGCCGCGGCGGCCAGGTCGACGTCTGCCTGCGCGACGTGCTGCTCTCCCAGCTCAACTACCACGCCGCGGCGTACCTGAATTCCGGTGTGACGCCCCAGCGCCGGCCCTTCGGTGCGCACTCGTTCTACGTTCCGGCGCAACTGTTCCCGACGGCCGACGGCTATCTGGCGCTGTTCATCACGCACGACGGGTTCTGGCGGGCGTTCTCGACGGAAGCCGGGGTGGCGGGCTTCGACACCATGGCCGAACGGTCGGCACGTCGCGATGACGTACTCACGGTGGTGTCCGACGTGCTGGCGACCGATACCGCGGCCAACTGGGAGGCCCGGCTCGGGCCGCTGGGCATTCCGGTGGCCGCCGTGCGCACCCTGGCCGAGGCGCTCGATGCCCTGCCGGAACTCGTTGTCTCGGCTGGGGACTACCGCCTGGTCGGCAGCAGTATCAAGGTGGACGGCTACACGCCGGACTATCGCCCCCCGCCCGCGCTCGGCGAACACGGCTGAGCGATCACCACGCCGAAACGGACGTTTCGGCGTGGATGTGCGAGTGCACGCCGCCAGAACGTCGATTTCGGGATGGTCAGGTCGGCGCAGCTCCTCGTGTGCGCCGACCGGCTGGTTCGGAGCTCGGAGTCGAGATCGACGAATGGGCGCGCCGCACTCGGCCTTTTCCACCCGAACGTACGTTTCGGCGTGTTTCAGCAGTCGTAGTCGACGTCCACCGAGCAGTCGGGTACACCCTGGCAGGTCAGCACGTAACCCTCGTCGACCTCGTCGTCATCCAGGGCGTCGTTGACCCGCATGGTCGCGGTGCCCTCGGTCAGCTTGGCCATGCAGGTGCCGCAGTTGCCGGCCTCGCAGGAGAACGGCGGCGCCATCCCGGCCCGGCGGGCGGATTCCAGGATGGTCTCACCGGGCTGAGCGGCAATGGTGACCGTCTTGCCGTCCAACCGGATGGTCACCTGTGCCCGCTCGTCGGCGGTCGCCGTCGCGGTGTCGCTGGACGCGGGTGTCGTCATGGGTCAACCTCTCGAATGCGGTGCTCGGCCAGCAGTGGTACGTGTATTCTACCCCAAAGAGAATTCGATTCTCGTCGCGCGATAGTATCTTCTCGATTCTTACATCACCCTGGTCGGGGCGCCGTACCCGAACGCAGCGATCTCGCCGAGGAGGACCAGTGCCCGACCCGGTCGTACTCGCCTTCGAGGACCGCCGATACCGGCGCTCGGAGCTGGACGCCGCGGTCAACGGGTTCTCGGCGGTTCTCGGGCGCGCGGGAGTGCGGCCCGGCGACCGGGTGGCATTGATGTCGTCGAACCGGCCCGAGTTCGTGATCGCCCTCTATGGCATCTGGCGGGCCGGGGCCGCCGTGGTGTTGTTGAGCTCGTCGTGGAAACGCGCCGAACTCGAGCACGCGCTGGCACTCACGGCGCCCACGTACGCCGTGGGCGACCAACCGCTACTGGCCGAGCTGATGCCCATGCTCAGCCTCGATGATCCGATCCCGCCGCAGATCGACCCGGTGGGGCCGGTGCCGCCCCCCGCCGGCGACGCGGTTTTCGTCTTCAGCTCCGGGACCACGGGCCTGCCCAAGGCCGTCCGCCACACCCACGCCTCGTTCGCCGCCGCGGTCGGCCACTGGGGCCGGGCGCTCCAACTCGGGCCCACCGACCGGTTGCAGATCGCCACGCCGCCGTCGCACATCCTCGGTCTGCTCAACATCGCCACCGTCCTCGACCGGGGCGGTTACCTGCGGTTGCACCGGCGCTTCGACATCGACACCCTGTTGCGGCACATCGCGTCCGACCGCATCACCGTCGAGATGGCCGTGGCGCCCATCGCCCTGGCCATCGCGTCGCACCCGGACCTCGAGTCCTTCGACCTCTCGTCGCTGCGCTACATCATGTGGTGCGCCACGCCGGTGACGCCCAGCGTCGCCGAGACCGTCACCCGGCGCGCCGGGGTCACCTGGATGACCGCCTACGGTGCCAGCGAACTACCCGTACTGGCATGCAACGACCTCGAGGGCGGGCGGCTCGACACCGTCGGGCGCGCGCCCGCGGGGGTGCATCTGCGGGTGGTGTCCCTGGAGACCGGTGAGCTGTTGCCGGCCGGGCAGCCGGGAGAGATTCAGGCACAATCGGATTCGGTGATGGCCGAATACCTGCCGTCGGAGGACACCGCGGCAGCGTTCGACGACGGCTGGTACCGGACGGGCGACGTCGGCTACCTCGACGACGACGGCTACCTCCGGATCACCGACCGCGCCAAGGAAATGATCAAGGTGCGTGGCTTCCAGGTGGCCCCCGCCGAGGTCGAACGAGTGCTGCTGGGCCATCCCGCGGTCGCCGACTGCGCGGTGTTCGGCATTCCCGATGTCACCGACGGGGAGGTGGTGGTTGCTGCGGTGGCCACCCGGGCGGACGTAAATGCATCCGAACTCGTTGCACTGGTGGAGAATTCGCTGGCCGGCTACAAGCGCCCGCGTGACATTGTTTTCGTCGAGGAGATTCCGCGCCTGCCGTCGGGCAAGGTGCTGCGCCGGGTACTGAAGGAGCGCCATGGATGTACGTCTGACCACTGAGCAACAGCAGTTGCGCGACGCCGCGGCCGATTTGGCCGACGACCTGGGGCCGCGTTCGGTCGCCGCGCTCGAGGACGAGTCGCGGATCGCCCGGCTCGACAAGCAGTTGGCTGCCACCGGGTTTCGTTCGTTGCGGTCGGACGGCGCATCCGGGGTCGAGGTCGCGATCGTGGCCGAGGAGTTCGGCCGGGGCCTGGTCGATGCGGCCTTCCTGGGCCCGGTACTCGCCGACGAGCTGGCCCGCCACGTCGGCACCGACGCGTCCGACGCCACCGTCGCCGTCGGCGCGCAGGCCTTCGATGCCCGCGGCGCCGCGCGCGCACTGGCGCTCACCGACAACGTCGTCACGGCCGCCGCACTGGGCGACGCCGTGCCGTCGGCCGACCTGACCCGGGCGCGGGCCGCGCTGGGCCCGGCCGAGACCGTCGGTGAGCTCGACGCTGGAGCGGCACAACGTTGGCGCGCACTGGCATTGGTGATCACCACCGCCGACCTGGTCGGGGTCCAACGGGGCACGCTGGATCTGGCGGTCGAGTACGCCAAGATCCGCGAACAGTACGGGCACACCATCGGCTCCTACCAGGCCGTCGCGCACCTGCTGGCCGAGGCGCTGACCCTCACGGAGGGTTCGGTGAGCATCCTGCGCCACGCCGCGTGGGCCGTCGACGAGCTGCCGCCGGCCGAGGCGGTCCGCGCCGCGCAGGTGGCCAAGGTGTACTGCGCACGCGCCGCCCGCACCGTCTGCGAGACGTCCATCCAGGTGCACGGCGGCATCGGCAACACCTGGGAATGCCTGGCGCACGTCTACCTGCGCCGCGCGCTGACCTCGACCGAACTGTGGCCCGCCGAGTTGGAGGAGATTGATCTTGGACTTTCGTGATTCGGCCGACGAGGCCGCCTTCCGGGAGCGGCTGCGTGACTGGCTTGCATTGCACGCCAAGGAGTTCCCCACATCCGGGGACGAGTACTGGGCCAAGGCCGGGGACTGGCACCGCGCGCTCTACGAAGCCGGGTTCTTCGGGCTGTCCTGGCCCAGGGAGTACGGCGGACAGGAACTCGCGCCGGTCTACGACGTCATCCTCGACGAGGAGCTGGCCCGCGCCGGCGCACCGCCCCGCCCCAGCCTGGGCTACCTCGTCGTCGGCCTGGGACATCACGGCAGCAAGGAACTCCAGCAGCGGTTCCTGCCGGGCATGATCAACGGGACCGAACGCTGGTGCCAGGGCTTCTCCGAGCCCGGTGCGGGTTCGGACCTGGCGTCGCTGACCACCACCGCCGTCCGGGACGGCGACAACTGGTTGATCAACGGTCACAAGATCTGGACCAGCTACTCCGACATCGCCGACTGGTGCCTGGTGCTGGCCCGCACAGATCCGGAAGCCAAGCGGCACAAGGGTATCTCGGCGTTCATCTGCTCCATGCACCAGCCGGGGATCGAGCAGCGGCCGCTGAAGATGATCAGCGGTATCACCAAAGAGTTCGGTCAGGTCAGCTTCGACAACGCCGTCGTGCCCGCCGAGAACATGGTCGGCGGTCCCGGTGAGGGCTGGCCGCTGGCCATGACGGTCGTCGGCCACGAACGCGAGCCGTCCACGCTGGGCTTCGCCGCCCGGTACGGAAAGCTGGTGCGGCAGATGGCCAAGACGGTGCAACAGCGCGGGGACACCCCCTCGGCGGATCTGGCCTGGGCCGCGGTCGAGGTCGAGATGCTCACCCACCACGTCCGCCGCCGGCTCTCCGAACAGCTCAACGGCATCACGCACAACTCGAACGGCTCGATCGACAAGCTGCTGATGACGTGGGTCGACCAGTCCGTCGGGCACGCCGCCCTCGACGTCGCGGGCACCACGGATCCGGAACTGCTCAGCGCCTACATGTACAGCCGGTCGCAGAGCGTGATGGGCGGTACGTCACAGATCCAGAAGAACATCATCGCCTCACGAATCCTCGGACTGGGAGTGTAACGACATGTACGGCATGCCAACCGAAATCGATGTCCAGGCCGACGGTGCCCTGCGCATCATCACGCTCAATCGGCCCGACGCGCTCAACGCCGTCAACGACCCGCTGCACTGCGGCCTGGCCCGGCTGTGGGACGAACTCAGCGAGGATCAGGATGCGCGGGTCGCGGTGCTGACCGGCGCGGGGCGGGCCTTCTCGGCCGGCGGTGACTTCCACTACCTCGACGAGATCCGCCGCGATGACGCGTTGCGCGCCAAGACGATCAAGCACGGGCGCGACCTCGTTCTGGGGATGATCCGGTGCCGCATCCCGGTGATCGCCGCGGTCAACGGCCCGGCCGTCGGACTGGGCTGCAGCCTGGCCGCCCTGTCGGACATCGTCTACATGGCACCCACCGCGCACTTCGCGGACCCGCATGTGTCGGTCGGGCTGGTCGCCGCCGACGGTGGCCCGTTGGTGTGGCCCATGCAGATCAGCTTCCTGCAGGCCAAGGAATTCGCGTTGACCGGCCAGAAGATCAGCGCGCAACGCGCCCTGGAACTCGGGCTGGCCAACCATGTGGTCGAGGATCCGGTGGCCGAGGCGATCGAGTGCGCCCAGCGCATCCTGAAGCAACCGCAGCAGGCCGTGGAGGCCACCAAGCGGTTGATGAACATTCAGCTGGAGCGCTCGGTCCAGCATTCGCTGGACTATGCGAACCTGTCCGAGTTCGTGTCGTTCGGGACCGCCGACTTCAACAAGATCGTCGACCGCCTGATCGCCAAGTAGTGAGTGATTTCGGCGCGCCGACCGTCGCTGGGCGACGGAGAATGCACCGAAATCCCGATCGGAGGGCATCATGACCCGAGTCAGCGCCGACATCGGCGAACTGATCGCGGCCGCCCGCGCGGGGTCGCAGCGTGCGGCCGGCCGACTGCTCAGCCTGGTGGAGAGCCCGCGCCGCGACGAGGTCCTCTCGGTCATCGCCCCCGCGCCGATCCAAAGGATCGGAGTGACCGGCCCGCCCGGGGCCGGCAAGTCGACGACGGTGGCGGTGCTGGTCGGTGCGTACCGGGCCCGCGGGCTGCGGGTGGCGGTGCTGGCGGTCGACCCGTCCTCGCCCTACAGCGGCGGGGCGCTGCTGGGTGACCGGATCCGGATGGCAGCCCACATCAACGACGCCGACGTGCTGATCCGCTCGGTCGCCGCCCGCGGGCATCTCGGTGGTCTGGCGGCCGCGGTTCCGGCGGCGATCAGGCTGCTGGCGGCGCTGGCCTACGACGTGATCGTGCTCGAGACGGTCGGGGTGGGGCAGTCCGAGATCGAGATCGGTGCCGTCGCGGATCCGACGATCCTGATCCTCAATCCCGGCGCCGGTGACGCGATCCAGGCGGCCAAGGCGGGCCTGCTCGAGGTCGCCGATCTGGTGGTGGTCAACAAGGCCGACCGCGAGGGGGCCGACCAGACCGTCCGCGATCTGCGGGCCGAGACGCATGCGCCGATCCTGAAACTGATTGCGGCCCAAGGGGATGGGATCGACGAGCTGGTGGAGGCGATCGACGCGCACCGGCGATCCGACACTGCGCAGCGCCGGTCGGCCCGCGCCCGGGCGCAGATCCTGTCGCTGGCGCAGAGCCGGTTGCAGCACCATCCGGACCTTGACGCGCTGGCCGTCGCGGTGGCGGCCGGCGACAGTGATCCCTACACCGCGGCGGCCCGGCTGCTGGCGCCCCCGTCAGCCGAGTGAGGCGACGATCTGTGGCAGATCGGCGGTGGTCCGGATCCCCGGTGCCGCCGCGCACACCGCGGCCACGGCGTTGACGGCCCGGTTGGCGGTATAGGCAGGGGAGACCTCGGCCATGCGCTCGAGGGGGACAGGCATCCGCAGGTCGATCTCGAGGGGCGCGTCGCCGGCGACCGAGATGTGCCAACCGGTGTCGTTCAGCGCCCAGTCCTGCGTGAGTTCGCGGGTGCAGTACCAGTTGGCGCGGAACCGCAGCAGTGGCCGGCCGTTGCGGCTGCCGGTGATGGTGACCCGTTGCGCGCCAACACTTCCCGCTGGCAGGTGACCGGCGGCGATCTCGATGTCGCGCCGGGTGGTGGCAAATTCGCCGACGGCCGTGACCGAATCCAGCGGCAGGCCCAGGGTGTCGGCCAGTTGTCGCAGCGACGGCCCGAAGCTGTTCTTCAGGTACTCGGCCCGGAACTCCTCGAACGTGCCCGCCGGCTTGCCGAAGCCCATCACGTCGAACGGCAGCTCCGGTGAATTGCGTTGCGACAGATCGGCATACTCGTCGATGGCGAGGTGGTCGAGCCGGCGCTGGATCGACGACAGCGTCAGCGGCACGGCCTCGGTGATGAACCCGGGGCTCGACCCCGTGCTGTGGACGGAGGTGCTGCCGGCGGCGCAGGCCTTCTCGACGGCGTCGCGTACCGCGGCGTCCATCCCCGCCGGGTGATGGAACTGGCCCGCCGTGGTGACGACGTTGCAGCCCGCGGACAGTAACCGGCACACCACGTCGATGTCGGCGAAGTTCGGCATGTAGAGCACGCAGTCGGGTGCCAGTGCGACGATGTCGTCGACGCTGTCGGTGGCGATCACCCCGGTGGGCTCGGTGCCGCAGAGTTCGCCCGCGTCGCGGCCGGCCTTGTCGGCGCCGTGCACGTAGACGCCGGCCAGGTGCAGGCTGTGATGATCGATCAACGCACGCAGCGCGTAGCTGCCGATGGTTCCGGTGGACCACTGCACCACGCGGTATCCGTTGGTCGACATCCATTCCCTCGCTTCCGGGTACGGACCGGCGTTTTCTGCGTCCAGGAGAGGCTGGCCGTGGGCACCGGAGCAGGCCGGGTCAGCGACGAGTGTAAGGGGAGTTCTGGCGATGCGAGAACGTGGTTCTGCCGTTTGGGGCGCTAGCTGACGGCGAAGCCGTGGGCGCAGAAGCCCCAGACTTCTTCGGCTGTGATCGGATGCACACTCTCGTCGTCGGGCGGCGCGCTGGATTGGGCCGTGAACATGACGGTCTGCATCGTCATCGCGGCGATCCGCCGGGGGTTGACCCCGGGGCGCAGCGCACCCGCCGATTCGGCTTCGTCCATCAGTTCGGTGAACAACACGATCAGCGGTGCGTGCGCGATCCGGACCTCGGTCGGATGGGAGATGAGCAACTGTGGGGCGAAGTCGGTGAACAGCGGCCGTTTGGCGGCGGGATCCGGCCGAGAAAGCTCGAATAGCAACTCAATTGCCACTTTGAGGCGATCGAGCGGATCCGACTGTCCGGCGGTGGCCGCCCGGATCTGGTCGGCCGCACGGCTCAGCGCGTCCTCGAAGAGGGCCAGCAGTAGTTCGTGCTTGCCGTCGAACTGGAGATAGAAACTGCGCAGCGATTGCCGTGACCGGTCC
Organism: Mycobacterium sp.; assembly: GCF_046330795.1. GTDB lineage: Bacteria > Actinomycetota > Actinomycetes > Mycobacteriales > Mycobacteriaceae > Mycobacterium. The sequence continues at coordinate 646,660 of NZ_JAXLSA010000002.1, forward strand.
ACGACTTCCTGGACGGTGAAGTCGGTGCTGCCCTTCTCGGTGATGATGGCCTGGGCGGCATCCAGGAAGCGCTGCACGCGTTGGGCCGCGCGCAGCTTGGCGGTTTTGATCGACCGCTCGACGGCCCGCTGCTTCCAGGCGGGCTCTTCGCTGGGGCTGCTCACCAGGACCCGATTTTGCGGGGCCGAGGCAGGGTGTCGCGATTTGACATGCACGAACTGTACCGGAGAACGGAAAGGCATTGGGCCACTACGTGCCCAGGATTGGCACTTTTTTGAGATTATTACTTCCTCCGACCGAGAATGGTATTCTCCAATGACGCCAACGGGCCGCCTGGGTCCCGTGTCGGCTTTCGCCGGCCGTAATTGACGTCCCACGACGCGTATGAGGTGACTGGATGCTGCTGGAGTTGGATTCCGATCAACGGTTGTGGCGCGATACGGCGCGTGACGTGCTGGCGAAGGAATGCCCGGCGTCGTTCGTGCGCAGCGTTGCCGAGGACCGGACCGGCTCGGTGGATACCACTCCGTTGTGGCGCAACTGGATCGCACAGGGCTGGACCGAACTCACCGAACCCGGTGAAACCGTCGAGCTCGGCATCCTGATCGAGGAACTCGGCCGGGCCACCGATCCGACGCCGCTGCTGGCCACCCTGACGCAGTTCAACCCGCTGGTGCCCGGCCACGCCGATCCGGCGCGCAGCGGCGCGGCCGTCTACGACGGGATCACCGCCGCGCGGTCCGGTGCCGGGTGGGTGCTCGACGGTACGGCTCGCCACGTCCTCGACGGCGATCGGGCCGAACGGCTTGCGGTGGTCACTCCCGCCGGTGTGTTTCTCGTTGACGCCGAACAGGTTTCGTCTCGACGCGTGCCGGTGTTCGACCCGGTGTTGCACGTCGCCGAGGTGACGCTCGACGGTCTCGAGGTCAGCCACGCCAGCCAGGTTGCCGGAGCTGATGTGGCGGGGGGCCGGGACGTCGCGCTGACCGGCATGGCCCTGACCATGGTGGGCGCCTGCCAGCGGGTGCTCGACCTGGTGCTCGAACACGTCCGGGATCGGCAGCAGTTCGGTGTGGCGATCGGTTCCTTCCAGGCCGTGCAGCACAAGGCCGCTGATATGCACGTGGCGATCGAACGGGCCCGTGCGCTGTCCTACTTCGCGGCGCTGACCATCGCCGACGACGACCCGCGGCGCCGGCTGGCCTCGGCGATGGCCAAGGCCGCGGCCGGGGAGTGCCAGTCGCTGGTGTTCAAACACGGCGTGCAGTTGTTCGGTGCCATGGGTTTCACCTGGGAGAACGATGTCCAGTTCGCGCTCAAGCGCGCCAAGGCCGGCGAGCTGATGCTCGGTGGAGCCGCCGAACACCGGGCCGTCGTCACCGACACCACGCTGGCGGGACGAAGCCAGTGCAGCTGACATTCGACGCCGAGGTCGAGGCCTTCCGCGCCGACTTCATCGCGTTCCTGGACGAACACCTGCCCGATCCGGCGGTGACGGCGCAGCGTTCACGCTCGACGGCCGACATCCCGGAGTGGGCCCGGGACTGGCAGCGAGCGATGTTCGACAACGGCTGGCTGCTGCCCGGCAATCCGCCGGAGTTCGGCGGCCGCCACGCGTCGATCCTGCAGCAGTACGTCCATCGCGACGAGCTGTCCAAGCGGCGCATCTACCAGAGTTTCAACCCGCAGGGGCTCGGCATCATCGCCGCCTCGCTGCTGTCGTTCGGCACCGATGAGCAGAAGCAGCGCTGGGCGGTGCCGATCCTGCGCGCCGAGATCACCGCGGCGCTCGGGATGAGCGAACCCGGTGCCGGCTCGGATCTTGCGTCGCTGCGGACTTCCGCGGTTCTGGAGGACGATCACTTCGTCGTCAACGGACAGAAGGTGTGGACGTCGGGCGCGCACCACGCCGACGTCATCCTGACGTTCGTGCGCACGGACCCGGATGCACCCAAGCACAAGGGGATCAGCGTCCTGGTCATCCCGACGGACACCCCGGGCGTCGTGCGCCGGCCGTTCGCCTCGATCTGCGGGCACGACGATCTGGATTTCAACGAGGTCTTCTTCACCGATGTGCGGGTGCCCAAGGAGAACCTGGTCGGTCCGCTCAACGGCGGCTGGGGTGTGGCCAACGGTTCGCTGGGCCATGAGCGCACGCTGCTGTGGCTGAGCTACGCCGACTGGCTCGAGCAACTCGTCAACGACTTCACCCCGGTGACGGCACTGGACCGTGACCGGTACGCCACTTTGGTCATGGATACCTACGCGTTGCGCGCGCTCGGCTCGATCGCGCTGTCCCGCGAGGCCCGCGGTGAGCAGGACGTGCCGGCGTTGTCGGTCCTGAAACTCTTTGGCTCCGAGGCGTTTCAGGATTCGGTCGGGTTCGCGCTGGAGTCCGCGGGCGCCGATGGGCTGGCGCACCCCGCGTCGACGGCGCCGTTCGCACCGTTCGGTGAGGACGCGACGAGCACCAGCTGGTTCGAACGCTTCGCGCGCAGCTTCGGCGGCACCATCGCCGGCGGGACCTCGGAGATCCAGCGCGGCATCATCGCCCAGCGCGTCCTCGGCCTCCCGCGCGCCTGACCCTATTTCCGCGAGTGTGCATGTCGCTGCACGACACGCCGACGCTGGGCGGACTTTTGCGCATCTTCGCCACACCTAAGTAGGCCGACGGCCGAGCACGTCCAAATTGCAGTGGCGTTCTACTGCACCCGCCTGTGGTGGCCGGGCTGAGGATTCCCCCGAGAGTGGCGGTGACACCACCGCCTGACGGTCGACACACCAGGGGGCATTCGTGACGCACGATCGCAGGACGGCCACCTCGAGCGCCGTCACATCTGCCGGTGACACGTCGGTCCTTCGATGACGCGATCCGTCGACATCGCGGCGCTGCCACCCGTACCGGACAGCCCGCTGCCCTATCGACGCCGGCTCAACGCCATCAGGGCCTACTCCACCGGCGCGGAGGTTCTGCGGGACGCCGGCGGTTCGGTGACCAGATGCTGGCTGGCGCCCCGCTGGGTCATGCCACCGGTGGCCGTCGTCACCTCACCGCAGGGTGCTCGCGATGTCCTCGGCCGCACCGACGGCCGCATCGAAAAAGCGCTGCCGATATATGACGAACTTCGCCGGGTGATCGGCGGGAACGTGTTCGTCTTCCGACAGGCTGCGTGGCTGCCGCGCCGGCGGGCGCTCCAGCCCGTTTTCACCAAACATCACGTCACACAGTTCTCGGGACACATGGCCGCGGCTGCGGAGCAGATGTGCCTTCGGTGGCCGGATAACTACGAGATCGACCTGGCCGCCGAATGCCGGAAGCTGACGCTCAGAGCGCTGGGTCACTCCGTCCTGGGCGTCGACCTCGGTGACCGCGCTGCTGCTGTCGAGCATGCGATCGGGAGTGCGCTGAAATACTGTGCGGATCGAGCATGGCGGCCGCTCCGAGCCCCGTCCTGGCTCCCCACTCCGGCGCGCCGGCGAGCACGCAAGGCCAACCTGGAGGTACATCGACTGGCCGCGGAGATCCTCCGAACCTGTCGTGCGGACCCGACGGTAGATGCCCCCCTGGTTCGTACCCTGATCGGCGCCGTTGATCCTGATTCGGGAAAGATGCTGTCGGACAAGGAAATCTGCGATGAACTGGTCCTGTTCATCCTGGCCGGGCATGACACCACCTCGACCACCCTGACCTACGCATTCTGGGCGTTGGGGCGCCACCCCGAGATACAGGAGCGCGTTGCCGCCGAGGTCGCGGCGCTGGGGCAGCACCCACTGACGCCGGCGGATGTCGCGCAGCTGCCCTACACCGTCCAAGTCCTGAACGAATCGCTGCGGCTCTGCCCGCCGGGCGCATCGAACCCGCGAATGGTGATGGCCGACGTCGACATCGACGGCTATCGGGTGGAGTCCGGCACAGTGGCCATGGTCGGCATCTATGCAATGCACCGTGATCCGGCACTCTGGGACAACGCGCTGCAGTTCGACCCTGATCGATTCAGCCCGCAGAACTCCAAGGGCCGTGACCGCTGGCAGTTCCTGCCGTTCGGCGGTGGGCCGCGCAGCTGCATGGGTGACCACTTCGCCATGTTGGAGGCGACCTTGGCGCTGGCAACCACCATCCGTGAGTTAGAGATCTCTTCCCTCTCAGAAGAATTCCCACTCGCGCTGCCATTCACGATGGTCGCCGAAGGTCCCATCCGTGCCCGCGTACAGCGCCGGTCCACTGCGAAGACATCGTCATGAGGCGCCTCCCAGTGGTGTCCGCCGAGGCCGTCGGACGACCGTTGTACGGGCTCGGCGGGTTCGTGGGCATGACACTGGACACGTTGGTGATGATGTTCAGACGCCCGTTCGCTTGGCGTGAGCTGATCTTGCAAACATGGTTCGTCACAAGGGTTTCGATCCTCCCGACGCTATTGCTGGCGGTGCCGTTCACAGTACTGACCGTCTTCACGTTCAACGTCCTGCTGGTCGAGTTCGGTGCCGCCGACTTCTCCGGCAGTGGGGCCGCATTCGGAGCGGTGACGCAGATCGGGCCGATCGTCACGGTGCTCGTTGTCGCCGGTGCGGGGGCGACCGCGATGTGTGCCGACTTGGGCGCGCGCACGATTCGCGAAGAACTCGATGCTCTGAAAGTGATGGGCGTGAACCCCATTCAGGCGCTGGTGGTACCACGTGTCCTGGCGGCGACCGTAGTTGCTCTGTTCCTGTCCTCGTTGGTCATTCTGGTCGGCATTGCCGGCGGGTTCATGTTCTCGGTGTTCTTGCAGCACGTCACACCGGGCGCGTTCGTCGGCGGGTTGACGTTGCTCACAGGCCTCTACGACGTCGTCATTTCGCTCATCAAGGCCACGCTGTTCGGTCTGACCGCCGGACTGATCGCGTGCTACATGGGGACATCGGTGGGCGGTGGACCCGCGGGAGTGGGCAACGCTGTCAATGAGACGGTCGTGTTCTCGTTCATGGCGCTGTTCCTCATCAACATCGTGGTGACCGCCGTCGGTGTCAAGGTCACACTGTGAGCGGGGCCCCAGCATTGGCGCAACGCCCACCCGACGGTCTGATGACATCGTTGGCCGAATGGCATGCGTGGTGGACGCGCCTCGGTGAACAGGCGCAATTCTACTGCAGGACAATCGGATCGATGGGCGACGCGTTCGCCAACTACAGAATCGAACTCGTGCGACTGGTGGCGCAGATGAGCCTGGGTACCGGAACCCTGGCGGTCATCGGTGGCACCGTGGTGATCGTGGGATTCCTGACGATCTCCACGGGCGCGCTGGTGGCCGTTCAGGGCTACAACGAATTCTCCCAGGTCGGCGTCGAGGCACTGACTGGTTTCGCGTCGGCCTACTTCAACGTCCGGCTGATCGCGCCACTGACTGCGGCCATCGCGATGGCCGCGACCATCGGCGCCGGTGCCACCGCGCAACTCGGTGCCATGCGGATCAACGAGGAGATCGACGCCCTCGAAGTGATGGGCATCCGCTCCGTCGCCTACCTGGCGTCAACCCGGGTCCTGGCTGGCGTCGTCGTGGTGGTGCCGCTCTATTGCGTGGCGGTGCTGATGTCGTTCCTGGCGGCCCGAGTGGGCACCACCGCCATCTATGGACAGTCCACCGGCGTGTACGACCACTATTTCCGTACCTTCCTCCAGCCGACGGACCTGATCTGGTCCTTCGTTCAGGCGAGTACGACTGCCCTGGTCATCATGCTCGTGCACACCTACTACGGATTCACCGCCAGCGGAGGGCCGGCGGGTGTTGGTGAGGCGGTCGGCCGGGCCACCCGTGCGTCGCTGGTGTCGGCGGTGTTCGTGACCCTGTTGGTGACATTGGCGGTGTACGGCCAGTCCGGCAACTTCAACCTGGCGGGGTAGCGACGTGACAAGGCGGCACGGGCAGTCCAGGATTCATCCCGACTGGTGGGCGGCGCTCCTGGTCGTTGTCCTCGTCGCGGTGACGCTACTGGCTGGTGCACAGTTCTCCGGGTCATTCCATTCCTATGTGCCGGTGACACTCTTCTCGGAACGGGCCGGTCTGGTGATGGAGGCCGGTGCCAAGGTCAAGATGCGCGGTGTTCAGGTCGGTCGGGTGGCCCAGGTCGCCGGCGGTGATGATCCGGTCAGCCTCCAGCTGGACATCGACCCTGATGTGATCCGGTACATCCCCGCCAATGTGCAGGCACGCATCGCGGCGACGACGGTGTTCGGTGCCAAGTATGTCGATCTGATCTACCCGAGCCACCCGAGTCCGCAACCGTTGCGGGGAGGGGAGGTGCTCACCGCGCAGAACGTGACCGCCGAGGTCAACACGGTGTTCCAGAATCTCGTGGGAGTGATCGATCACCTTGACCCGCAGAAGCTCAACGCGATCCTGTCGGCGATCGCCGAAGGCGTCCGAGGTCAGGGCGAACGTATCGGCGAAGCCACCACGGCCGCCGATGAAGTACTGCGAGAGCTCAACTCCCGCAGTGACAGCATTCGGGCCGACTGGCGCGCACTCGGGAATTCGAGCGAGGCCTACAGCGCCGCCGCGTCGGATCTGATCGCGTTCCTGGACGCCGCAAGCACCACCAGCACCACCCTGACCGGGCACTCCGCCGATCTGGATTCGTTGTTGCTCAACGTATCTGGCTTTGCGTACTCGGGCATCGGCCTGCTGGGACAGAGCAAGGACAATCTGGTCCGCGCCATCGACGTCCTGGCGCCGACGACCGGTCTGCTGATGGAGTACAACCCCGAGCTGACGTGTTTGATCCTGGGCGGCAAGGTGGTCCTCGACAAGAGTCCGATGGCCGGAAGCAATGGAAAGTCCATCATTGTCGACGCGGCCCTGCTGTTGGGTGACGATCCCTACCGCTACCCCGAAAATCTGCCGATCAACGGTGCCAAGGGCGGCCCGGGCGGAAAGCCGGGTTGCGGCTCGCTGCCCGACGTGGCGGACAACTGGCCGGTGCGAAGGTTGATCGCCAACACCGGATTTGGAACCGGGCTGGACAACCGTCCTAATCCCGGCATCGGTTTCCCCGGCTACGCCGATTACCTGCCGGTGACCCGAGCGTTGCCGGAGCCGCCGATAATCCGCAATCCGGGGGGGCCGGCGCCGGGACCGATCCCGCCGCCGGGATCGCCGCCGTACGGCGCCCCAATGGGCATTCCGGGCGGCGCACCGTGAAGAACCGGTTGTCGGGTGCCGCGTGGCGGCTGGCCGTATTCCTGGTGGTCGGTCTGCTGGGCATGTTCGCACTGGTCTCGATCTTCGCGCAGCTGCGGTTCGGGGACGCTCCGACCTATCGCGCGGTGTTCAGCAATATCTCGGGGCTGAAGAACGGGGATTTCGTGCGCATCGCCGGTGTCGAGGTCGGCAAGGTCAACGCGATCTCGATCCGGCCCGACAATGGCATCCTGGTGGAATTCAGCGCCGAGCGATCGGCGCCGCTGACCCAGGGCGTGCGGGCGGTCGTCCGCTACGACAACCTCATCGGGGGACGCTATCTGGCGCTGGAGGAAGGTGTCGGATCGGTCCGCCGGCTGGAGCCGGGCGATACCATCCCGTTGGGCCAGACGGCGCCCGCCCTGGATCTGGACGCCCTGATCGGCGGCTTCCGGCCGCTGTTCCGGAGCCTCGACCCGGATCAGGTGAACAAGCTCACCGGTCAACTCATTTCGGCCTTCCAGGGACAGGGCGCCACCATTGGGTCCTTCCTTAACCAGACCGCGGCCCTGACCCATACGCTGGCCGACCGCGATCAGCTCATCGGTCAGGTGATCGTGAATCTGGATACCGTATTGGGTTCGCTGGGAGACCAGAATGATCAATTCGCCCGGGCTGTCGATTCGGTATCCGAGTTGGTCAGAGGTCTCGCGGCGCGCAAGCAGGATCTGAGCGCCGCCCTGGCCTATACCGATGCCGCGTCGGGAACGATCGCCGATCTGTTGTCCCAGGCCCGGCCACCGCTGCAGAAGGTGATTCGAGAAACAGACCGAACGGCGGGAATTGTTGTGGCAGATCATGATTACTTCGACGATCTGCTGAAGACACTGCCCGACTCCTATCGGATCATGGCGAGGCAGGGTATCTACGGCGACTTCTTCAGCTTCTATCTCTGCGATCTGGTGCTCAAGGTGAATGGCAAGGGTGGCCAACCCGTCTTCGTCAAGTTGGCGGGTCAGGACACCGGGAGGTGTACGCCGAAATGAGGTCATTCCAGGAACGGAACCGCTACGTCCTCGGTGGCGTCGGAGCGGTGGTTGTCGTTGCCGTCGTGTTGTTGGCCCTCAACTACGATCGGCTGCCGCTGGTCTCCGGGCAGAGGTCCTACTCGGCATTCTTCGCAGAGGCCGGCGGACTGACCGCCGGTGCGGCAGTGCAGGTTTCGGGGTTCGAGGTCGGCGAGGTCGGCAGCATCGTCCTTGACGGCGCGCGGGTGCTGGTCAGCTTCGAGGTCGACAACAAGGTCCGTCTCGGCGATCGCACCGAAGCGGCGATCAGGACCAAGAGCCTGCTCGGATCGAAGGTCCTCGAACTGACACCGCGCGGTGCCGATGAGCAGTCCGGGCCGATACCCGTGGAGAGGACCACGTCGCCCTACCAGCTGCCCGTCGCGCTCGGAGACCTCACGGCGCAGATCAGCGGGCTCGACACCGGTCAACTCTCGGGATCGCTGTCGACGCTCGCAGATACCTTCCGGGACACCCCGCCCGATCTCCAGGTAGCGGTGGCCGGAGTTACCCGGTTCTCCGAGACACTCGACAAACGTGACACGCAGTTGCGCAATCTCCTGACCAACGCCGAGAAGGCGACAACCATCCTCGCGGACCGCACGGGACGGATCGTCGGACTGATCCATGACAGCAATGCGCTCCTGGTGGCGCTGCAGGCCCAGAGCGCCGAATTGGACCAGATCGCACGCCATATCACCGATGTGAGCACTCAGGTCGAAGGTTTCATCGCGGAGAACCGCGACACATTCAAACCGGCACTCGACAAGCTGAACGCGGTCCTGACCATCGTGGACAACCGCAAAGTGCAAGTCCAACAATCGATCAGCGGGTTCTCGAAGTATCTTCTCTCGCTCTCGGAGTCGTTGGCGTCCGGACCTTTCTTCAAGGCCTACCTCGTCAACCTGCTACCTGGCCAGTTCATCCAGCCGTTCGTGGACGCAGCCTTCTCCGATCTGGGTCTGGATCCGCATGTGCTGCTGCCCTCGCAGCGCACCGACCCGCAGATCGGACAGCCGGGGACGCCGGCACTGACGGTGCCCTTTCCCAGGACCGGGCAGGGCGGAGGCCCCAATCTGACTCTGCCCGATGCGATTACCGGCCGGCCGGGTGATGCCCGGTACCCGTACCGCGAACCACTGCCCGCACCGGCGCCGGGTGGGCCGCCGCCGGGACCGCCGGCGGCAGCCCCCACATCGGAGTCCGGACAGTGAACGCCGGCAGAGCCACTGTCCGCATGGCTGTCGCAGCTGTTCTGGTCGTTGCCCTCATCGCTGGCCTGGTCACGGCGACCCGGCCGGCCCCGATTGCCAACCGCACCAATGTGACCGCCTACTTCGACAACAGCAACGGTTTGTTCGTCGGCGACGACGTGCGAATCCTCGGAGTGCCGGTTGGTTCTGTCACGACGATCGAACCGCAGCCTTCGCGCGTGAAGGTCACCTTCTGGCTGGACGGCAGATACAAGGTGCCGGCGGAAGCCAAGGCGGTCATCCTGTCGCCCTCCCTGGTGACTGCGCGCGCGATTCAACTGACCCCGGCGTACACCAGCGGATTGGCGTTGTCCGACGGCGCGGTGATTCCCCGGGAGCGCACGGCGGTACCGGTGGAGTGGGACGATGTCCGTGTCCAACTGCAGCGCCTGACCGAGACGCTGCAACCCGCCCCCTCGGACGGGGTGAGCCCGCTGGGGGCGCTGATCAACACCGCGGCAGACAACCTGCGCGGTCAGGGTGCGAACATTCGCGCCACGGTGATCGGTCTGTCGCAGGCGATCTCTGCGTTGGGAGATCACAGCACGAACCTGTTCGGGACCGTCCGGAACCTGTCAATCCTGGTGACTGCCCTGCAGGACAGTTCGGAATTGATGCGGCAACTCAATCAGAACCTGGCGTCGATCACGGGTCTGTTCGCCAACGATCCCGACGAGATCGAGAACGCCGTCCGTAACCTCGACGACGTCCTTGGCGGTGTGCGTGACTTCGTCTCCCAGAACCGGGAGTCGGTCGGGACTACCTCCGACAAGTTGGCATCGGTGTCACGGGCCCTCACCGACAGCCTCGATGACATCGAACAACTGCTGCATGTCACACCGACGGCTCTGCAGAATTTCGTCAGCATCTATCAGCCTGCGCAGGGCACGCTCAGCGGCGCTCTTTCGATCAACAATCTGAGTGATCCGATCAGTTTCATCTGCGGGGGGGGTGCAGGCGGCGGCACGTTTGGGCGCCGAGCAGTCGGCCAAGCTGTGCGTGCAATACCTGGCGCCGATCGTCAAGAATCGCCAGTACAGCTTTCCACCCATCGGCGTGAACCCGATCGTCGGTGCCAGCGCGCGCCCCAACGAGGTCACGTACAGCGAGGACTGGATGCGTCCGGATCACGGGTTGTCCGAGCAGTCCCCGGCGGATGCGCAGCCACCCGCCGAGGTGCGCAGCACCGACCCCGCGGCAGGGCTCGCCGGAATGCTGGTGCCCCCGGGAGGCGGAAGGTGAAAGATATTGTGCACCAGTCATATATATGCCGGATCTTGGCGATCATGGTGACGGCCGGGTTGCTGTCGGCTGGGTGTGGCTGGCGTGGGCTGAACTCGCTGCAGTTGCCGGGTACGGAAGGAAAGCAGCCGGGCGCGTTCACGATCCAGGCCCAATTGCCCGATGTGAGCAACATCCAGCAGAACTCGCGTGTCCGGGTCGGTGACGTGAACGTCGGTAACGTGACGAAGATCGAACGGCAGGGGTGGCACGCGTTGGTCACCATGGTGCTCAACGGCAACGTGGACCTGCCGGAGAACGCGACCGTGGCAGTCGGTCAGACCAGCCTGTTGGGTTCGTTGCACCTCGAGCTCGCCGCACCGGTCGCAGTTCCCGCCGAGGGCAGGCTGCACGACGGATCGGTGATCCCGTTGTCGGCGGGAGGCGCGTATCCGTCGACGGAGCAGACGTTAGCGGCCGTTTCCCTACTGCTCAACAACGGTGGAGTTGGTCAGATCCAGGACATCACAAGGACTTTCAGCACCGCGTTCGCCGGTCGAGAGAACGATCTGCGCAGCTTGATCGTCGAACTGGACAAGTTCATCGGCTACACGAACCAGCAGACCGGCGACATCATCGGTGCCACCGAGAGGTTGAACAGCTTCGTCGGGCAGTTGGCCGGCCAGAAGCCGATCGTGGACAGGGCCCTGGAAGCCATCCCGGATGCACTGGCACTCCTTCAGGATGAGCGGGCCGACTTCGTCGATGCCGTCGATCAATTGGGCAAGTTCAGTGCACTGGCGGCAGATTCGGTGAACCAGACCAAGGCCACACTGGTGCATGAACTCGAGGACATCGGACCGGTGCTGCAATCGCTGGCCGACGCCGGGCCGGCGCTTACCCGTTCCCTGAGCTTCTTCAGTGTCTATCCGTACGTCAAGGAGATGCTGCCGAAGTGGGTTCGGGGTGATTACGCGAACCTGACAGCTGTCATCGACCTCACACTGAACCGGCTGGATTCGTCGTTCTTCACCGGAACTCGATTCGAGGGACACCTCACCAACGTCGAGATGCAGTGGGGCCGCACTATCGGACAACTGCCCAGCCCGTACACCGTGGGCAACCCACTGGTGGTTCCTTATCGTCTGGATCAGGGGCGATAAATGATCCTGACCAAGCGAACCCTGTTCCAGATCGCGTTCTTCGTGGTGATAACCGTGGTCAGCGGAACGATCATGATCTTCGACTACATGGGCCTGCCGAACCTGATTTTCGGGTCTGGCCACTACACGGTGACGGTTCAGTTACCTGCCGCGGCCGGCCTGTACGAGACCGCGAACGTGACCTATCGCGGCACGGAAGTCGGCCGCGTACGAAAAGTGCACCTTTCCGATACCGGGGTGGACGCGGTTCTGTCGTTGAGGTCGGGAATCGACATTCCCGGCGACGTGGACGCCCAGGTGCACAGTCAGTCCGCGGTGGGCGAGCAGTTCGTGGCGCTGATACCGCGTGGCCCGGATGGACCACCGTTGCGCGACGGCGACGTAATCCCGTTGAGCCGCAGCGCAGTTCCGCCCGATATCGGCGAAATGCTGGATGCGGTGAACACCGGTCTCACGGCCATCCCGGACGACGATCTGAGGACCGTCGTCGACGAGAGTTACACCGCGGTGGGTGGCCTGGGCCCGGAGATCGCCCGACTGGTCAAAGGATCAACGACGCTGGCGCTGGACGCCCGCCGCAACCTGGATGCGTTGATGTTGTTGATCGACAACGCAGGACCGGTTTTGGAATCTCAGTCGGACAGCGCGGATTCGCTGCGGGCGTGGGCGGCCAATCTCGCGTCGATCACCCGTCAGTTGAAGACCGAGGACTCCGCGGTGGCCGGTGTGCTGGAGAAGGGGCCAGCTGCCGCCGACGCGGCGCGCCAACTGTTCGATAGGATGGACGTCACGCTTCCCGTGGTATTGGCGAATTTGGTGAGCGTGGGCCAAGTTGCGATCACCTACCAGCCGAACATCGAACAGATCCTGGTCCTGGCGCCCCCGGCGGTCGAGGTGGTTCAGGGCTCGGCGCTGACAAATCGGAATGCCACCGGCCCGTACCGGGGCGCGTTCCTGAGCTTCAACCTGAACATCAACCTGCCGCCGGCGTGCACCACCGGATTCCTGCCGGCCGCGCAGGTGCGCGTTCCTAGCCTGACCGACTACCCGGAACGGCCGGCCGGTGATCTGTACTGCCGGGTGCCGCAGGACGCGATGTTCAATGTGCGCGGCGCCCGTAACCTGCCGTGTGAAACCCGGCCCGGCAAGCGGGCCCCGACGGTCAAGATGTGCGAGAGCGACGAGAACTATGTGCCGCTCAACGACGGCTACAACTGGAAGGGTGACCCCAACGCGACGCTGACCGGACAGTCTGTGCCACAACCACCTCCGGGCACGCCGGGTTCCACGGCGACACCCCCTGCCGCTGCCGCTCCGGACTCGCCGAACGTGGCAAGCGCCGTCTACGACCCGGCCACGGGACGGTATGTCGGGCCGGACGGGAACGTGTATGTCCAGAGTGACCTTGCTCCCGGGAGTACGGGCGGCCGGACATGGCAGTCCATGCTGTTGCCGCCGGAATCGCGCTGAGCCGGCCGACGGGAGCTACAGTTCGGCGAGGCGGGGGACCGACTTGCGGGCGCGGAGCCCGGCGCCGGCCTTGCGACTCAATTCCCGTGAGCTGCCCAGCAATCCATCCAGCACCAGGGCGCGTTCGACGTGCACATGCAGGTCGTGTTCGTCGGTGAAGCCGATACCGCCGAGTACCTGCTGACAGTGCTTGGCGGCCAGCAGCGCGGCCTTGCCGGCGGCGGCCTTGGCCAGCATCGCGGTCAGGTCCGGGGACTCCGAGGACGGCAGGCTCAGCGTCGCCTCGGCGCCCTCGATGGCCACCAGGGTCTCGGCCAGCCGGTGCCGGACCGCCTGGAACGACGCGATCGGCTTGCCGAACTGCACCCGGTCCAGCGCATGCTGGCGGGCCAGCGCCAGCATCGCGCGTGCCGAACCGACCAGCCACCAGCCCACGGCCTTTCGGGCTTCACCCATCCGCATCAGCTCACCGTCGGGGACGATGTGCAGCGGCAGACCGCCCAGCGTCGGGTGGTCGACGGGCGTGCGGCTCCACACCACCCAGTTGCCGCCGGTGTAGGGCACCGGCGGGGTGCCACCCGGTTCTGCGCCGATGGTCTCGAGTAGCACGTCATTGAGAACCGAAGCGTGCGAACCCGTTTCGCCCAGCAACCGGAACACCAGCGGGATCGCGAGATCCGGCACCTCGGAGAGCATGTCGGCCCACCCGAGGTCGGCCAGCGCTGCGTCGAGCTCCGGTCCCGAGGCCGACAGCATCGCCTTGCGCAGTCCGTCCTCGAGCAGTTCGAGGGAATCGGCATCCAAGCTGGTCATGTCATTCCTTACCGAGGTCCAGCAGACGGCGGGCGATGATATTGCGCTGAACCTCGGCGGTGCCGCCGTAGATGGTGGCCGCGCGGGAGTACAAGTACTCGGTCCGCCACGGGCCGTCCTCGAGTTCGATCACACCCGGCATGAGACTGCGTGCGGTGTCGTAGAGGAGCTGCTCGGCGCCGGCCAGCAGCACCTTGTCGACCGAGGTGTCCGGGCCCAGCTTGTGGCCGGCGGCCAGCCGGTGCTGGGTCGCTCGGGACCGGCAGCGCAGCGTGTGCAGCGCCAGATACACGTCGCCGAGTTGATCGTCGATGGCGGCGCCCTGGATCGCGGTCTCGCGGACCAGATCGTCGAATCTCGAGTACAGGTAGGCGATCCGCTGCCAGAAGCACGTCGAGCGTTCATAGGGCAGCAGGTCCATGGCCAGCTGCCAGCCGTCGCCCGGCTTGCCCAGCATGCGGGAACCGTCGACCACGACGTCGTCGAAGTACACCTCGCAGAATTCGTCGACGCCGTGCATGGTGTGCAGCGGACGGACGGTGATTCCGGGGGAATCCACGTCGACGAAGAACGCCGTGATGGCTTGATGATTCGGCGTCGAGGCATCGCCGGTGCGGGTCAACAGGATGCACCGGTGGGAATACTGCGCGAAGCTGGTCCACACCTTCTGGCCATTAATGATCCAGCGCTCGCCGTCCTGCACCGCGCGCGTCGTGAGCGAGGCCAGGTCGCTGCCGGAGCCGGGCTCGGAGAACCCCTGGCACCACTGCTCGGCACCCGAGAGCAGCTTGGGCACCATCTCGGCGGCGAGTTCGGTTGGCGCGTAGTCGATCATCGTCGGAGTGAGAACTTCGAGCATCGAATACGGGCCGGGCTCGGCCAGCCGGCGACCGACGATCTCCTCGCCGACGATGGCCCGCAGGATGTCCGGGCCGCCGAGTCCGCCGGCGTGTTCGGGCCAGCCGTACCGGCCCCAGTCGGCGTCGTAGAGCGCCTTCTGGACGCGGGCGAACTGATGCATGTGACCGGCCAGGGACTCCGTGGCATCGTCTTCCGGTGCGGTCAGATCATTCTCGTCCAGCCAGGCCCGCAACGCCTTCCGGAACTCGGCGGGTTCATGCAGATTCGTCATCCGGCTTCGGGCCTGCCGATCGCGTGCGGACGCCCGTGGTCGTGATCTCCACTGCGCCGGATGAACGTCATGGCACGGGTTTTCAGCCGCCAGCCGTCCGCGGTGCGCAGGTAGGTGTCGCGGTAGTAGCCGATGCGCATGTCGTGCTTGGAATGCTCGATGAAGCACAGCGGCTGGGTGCCGCTGGCCTCATCGGCGCCCTCGACCAGATCGACGAGCGCGGTGCCGGTCATGAACAGACCCTTGGGCGCGGCGTCGACGAGCACGGGGAAGCGGTTGAGCGTGTAGGTGTCGCCGAACGCACTGTAGGTGCCGTCCGGCGTGAAAACACTGACCAGTCCGTCGACGTCACCCTGGGTGATGGTGACCGCGTACTTGGCCAGCAGCTGCTGGATCTCGACGAGATCATCGGTCCGTGTTGGCGTCATTCCTGAAAACCTTTCCGCCCTTCATTACAAAGTTAACACGCTGTGTAACGGTGATGTCCTCGAGCGGGTCACCCGGCACGGCGATGATATCGGCCAGCTGGCCCTCGGCAAGACGTCCCCGGTCGGTGACGTTGATCAGGTCGGCGGCCACCGTGGTGGCCGCGCGCAGGACCGCCGCGGGCGGCATGCCCCACTCGACCAGGGTGACGAGTTCGTCGGCGTTCCGACCGTGCGGGATGGCCGGTGCATCGGTGCCGACGGCGATCTTGACCCCGGCCTCGTAGGCGGCCTTGATCGACGTCTCGGCCTTGGGGAACATCTGGGCGGCCTTGTCCTGCAACACCTTCGGCGCCTTCGAAACGTCCATCGCCTGCGCCAGCCGGCGGGTGGTCACCAGGAAGCGGTCGTTGTCGACCATCATCTGGATGGCCTCGTCGTCCATCAAGAACCCGTGCTCGATGCAGTCGATGCCGCACGCGACGGCGTGCTTGACGGCCTCGGCGCCGTGGGTGTGGGCGGCGACCCGCAGTCCGCGCCGGTGCGCCTCGTCGACGATGACGCGCAACTCCTCGTCCGAATAGTGTTGGGCGCCGGCCTCTCCGGTGAGCGACATGACGCCGCCCGAGCAACAGACCTTGATCAGCTGGGCGCCGTGCTTGATCTGGTAACGCACCGCCTTGCGGATCTCGTCGACCCCGTTGGCGATGCCCTCCTCGATGGTCAGCTCGAGCACGCCGGGCATGAACGCGGCGAACATGGTGGGATCCAGGTGCCCGCCGGTGGGGGTGATCGCGTGTCCGGCGGGCACGATGCGCGGCCCGTCGATCCACCCGGCGTCGATCGCCTTGCCCAGCGCCACATCCAGCAGGTAGCCGCCGGTCTTGACGAACAGCCCGAGGTTGCGAACGGTGGTGAACCCGGCGCGCAGGGTGCGACGGGCATTGCCGACGGCGCGCAGCACCCGGGTGGGCGGATCGTCCTGGACCTGGGACAACCCGGGGTTCTCGCCCCGACCGCCCATCAGGAGGTTGACCTCCATGTCCATCAGGCCGGGCAGCAGGATCGCGTCGCCGAGATCCAGAATCTCGCCCTCGGGCTCTCCGCCGATACCCACGATCCGGTCGTCCTCGACACGGACGATGCCGGGGCGAATGATCTCCCCGGCATCGACGTCAAGCAGTCCAGCTGCTTTCAAGAAGATCAACTCAGACCACCGGCTCCCTCACGATTTCGACCCAGGCCGCGCCGCTGTCGAGCACGCGGGGCTGCTTCCAGACCTCGACCGGGAAGCTGACCATCACCACCGATTGCATCAGATGCATCAGGCGCTTGGCGTCATCGGGCATGTCGTGCAACGGGAATCGCGCGTCGAGGTACACCATGACGTCCTCGAGCCGGGTCATCCCGACGTCGTAGAGGTCCTGCATCTCCTCCATGGACGAGGCCAGCCGCTTGGCGTAGCGCTCGGGCTCGGTGGCCAGGATCCAGTCGCTGAACCGCTCGAGGTCCGCGAATTCGGCCGGCAGCAGTCGGGTATCGGTATCAGACATTCGCTTCTTCTTTCTCGTCCGGCTTGCTCACGTGGCTGTAGGGGACGCCTTCGCCCGCCTTGAACGCATCGACGTACTTGTGCGCGGTGTGGTGCAGGTGGCGGAGCAGGATCTCCTGGTCGCACAGCGGGAAGTCGGTGACCGCCCGGGTGCCGATCTGGGTCTGGGTGGCCTCCAACGTGTTGGCGTCCTGCAGCGCGTACTCCTTGAAGGTCACCGCCGCCAGCTCCTGGGAGAGCCGTTGACGGGTGTTCTTCGGCGGCACGAAGTACAGGTTCGCCTCGAAGATATGCGAGTCCACGCCGGTGGGCCAGTAGTTGTAGGTCAGGTACCAGCCCGGGACCCACAGCAGCAGGGTCCAGTTCGGGAAGAACTCGAAAGAGTCCTGGCCCCAGGTCTTCTGGCGGGCCGGGTTGACGGCCGGCGGCAGTTCGTCGGGCAGGATGCCCTTGATGTCGGGACGGTCCCACGGCCCGAACAGACCCGAGTGCAGGATGCGCTCGATCGGCTTGACCATGTTGAGGTCCTTGGGCGGGCTCATGCCACCCCAGGACGAGATCATCGAGTGCTGGTCCTTGATGTCGTAGTGCAGCGCCTCGAAGCCGACCTTGGCGAGCTTCTCGGCCTCCTCCTTGGTCGCCTGCTTCATGTGCAGGATCGGGGCGTGGTAGAACTCGACGAACGCGTCGATGAACAGCTTCCAGTTCGAGTTGACCGTGGCGCGGTAGCTGTAGACCTCGGTCATCTCATGGAACGGGTAGCCCTTCAGCCCCTTGCCGAATTCGCCCATGGAATCCTCGAGCGACTCGGCGTCGTCGTCGAAATTGACGAAGATGAAGCCCTCCCAGACCTCGCAGCGCACCGGCTTGAGCGGGTAGTCGGCCTTGTCGACGTCGAAGAACTCGTCCTCCTGCTGGATGAACGTCAGATCGCCATTCTGTGCGTACCGCCAGGCGTGGTACTTGCACGTGAACTGACGGCAGCTGCCGGAGACCTCTTCGCCCGGGTAGTCGTTCCACACCAGCTTGTTGCCGCGGTGCCGGCACAGGTTGTAGAAGGCGCGCACGACGCCCTCTTTGTCCTTGTTGACGATGATCGACGTGCCCGGGCCCACGGACGGCATCTCGCGGGTGAAGTAGCTGCCGGCCTTGGGCAGCCGTTCGACGCGTCCGACGTGCAGCCAGGTCTTGCGGAAGATGGCCTGCTGCTCGAGTTTCCACTGTTCGGGATCGATCGAGTCGGTGTAGTCCACGGGTGCGGTGCCGAGTTCGGGCCAGTTCTCGGTCCAACTGCCCGCTTGGGGCTTCGGGAAGTGCGCCATGTGTCGTTCCGTTCTCTAGTGGTGTTCGAGCTGTACTGCCAGAGCTGTGGTTCGTGGGGGCCTTCGCGGGGACCCGTAGTCGCTGTGACGCCCCGGCCCTCTCGATGGTGAGAATCATATTCTCATATCCGGATAACAGATTTCCAGAAACTTGCCGATTGGTCAACGTCGCCGGTCCGGAAAAGTTCGGTGGACGCCGCGGCCGAACGGGCGCGGCCTGCGAAAACCCGCGCCCAACTGCGGTGAAAGCGTCGGCGGATATTGATTCTCACACTGAGAGAAGCTAGTTTCGCTATTGCGAGAACGTTGTGGGGACTACGTGGCAAACCGCCTCCGGCCGCGTACGGTCTGCTGTACGAGGACTCCACGGTGGCAGCTCCAGGACGGAAGGGATACAGGCATGAACAAGGACGACATGATCCTGATCAGCGTCGATGACCACATCATCGAGCCGCCGGACATGTTCAAGAACCACCTCCCGGAGAAATACAAGAACGAGGCGCCGCGGCTGGTGCACAACCCCGACGGCAGTGACACCTGGCAGTTCCGCGACACCGTCATCCCCAACGTGGCGCTCAACGCGGTGGCCGGCCGGCCCAAGGAGGAGTACGGCCTGGAACCGCAGGGTCTCGACGAGATCCGCAAGGGCTGCTACGACGCCGCCGAGCGGGTCAAGGACATGAGCGCGGGCGGCGTGCTGGCCACCATGAACTTCCCGTCGTTCCCCGGGTTCGCCGCCCGGTTGTTCGCCACCGACGACAGCGAGTTCTCGCTCGCGCTGGTGCAGGCCTACAACGACTGGCACATCGACGAGTGGTGCGCCAGCCATCCCGGCCGGTTCATTCCGATGGCACTGCCCGCGATCTGGGATCCGAAACTGTGTGCGCAGGAGATCCGCCGGGTGGCGGAGAAGGGCGTGCACTCGCTGACCTTCACCGAGAATCCCTCGACGCTGGGCTATCCGTCGTTCCACGACGTGGAGTACTGGACGCCGATGTGGGATGCGTTGGTGGAGACCGAAACCGTGATGAACGTGCACATCGGATCGTCGGGCAAGCTGGCGATCACCGCGCCCGACGCGCCGATGGACGTGATGATCACCCTGCAGCCGATGAACATCGTCCAGGCCGCCGCCGACCTGCTGTGGTCCGCGCCGATCAAGAAGTATCCGACGCTGAAGATCGCGCTGAGCGAGGGTGGCACGGGCTGGATCCCCTACTTCCTGGACCGGGTGGACCGCACCTACGAGATGCACTCGACGTGGACGCACCAGGACTTCGGCGGCAAGCTGCCCAGCGAGGTGTTCAAGGAGCACTTCATGACCTGCTTCATCTCCGATCCGATCGGCGTGAAGAACCGTCACGAGATCGGCGTGGACAACATCTGCTGGGAAATGGACTATCCGCATTCGGATTCCATGTGGCCCGGCGCGCCGGAGGAACTCATGGCGGTCTTCGAGACCTACGACGTCCCCGACGACGAGATCAACAAGATCACCCACGAGAACGCGATGAAGCTCTACCACTTCGAGCCCTTCAAGCACATCCCGAAGGAGCAGTGCACCGTCGGGGCGTTGCGCAATTCCGTTGCGGGCCATGATGTCTCCATTCAGGCGTTGAGCCACAAGGACAAGGTGGGCACCACGTTCGCCGACTTCGCCGCCAGCGCCAAGGAAATTTCCGGCGCCCGGTAGTAGTGACAAGCACGCGGACGCCGGCGCGGCCACCCGCGCCGGCGTTCCGGACTGTTCGAGATAGGAAGCACGTATGTCTGGCGGAATGAGTTTCGAGCTCTCCGAGGATCAGGAACTGATCCGCAAGTCGGTGGCCGAGCTGTGTGGCAGGTTCGACGACCACTACTGGATGGAGAAGGACCAGAACCACGAGTTCCCCCGGGAGTTCTACGACGCCATCGCCAAGGGCGGCTGGCTGGGCATGACCATCCCGGAGGAGTACGGCGGGCACGGCCTGGGCATCACCGAGGCCACCCTGCTGCTCGAGGAGGTCTCGCGGTCCGGCGCGGCGATGAACGGCGCCAGCGCGATCCACCTGTCCATCTTCGGGATGCAACCCGTCGTCAAGCACGGCTCAGACGAACTCAAGGCCGCCACCCTGCCCCGGATCGTCGACGGCGATCTGCACGTGTGCTTCGGCGTCACCGAACCCGGTGCGGGACTTGACACTTCACGCATCACCACGTTCGCCAAGCGGGAGGGCGACCACTACCGCGTCAACGGGCGCAAGGTGTGGATCTCCAAGGCCCTGGAGTCGGAGAAGATCCTGCTGTTGACGCGGACCACGCCCTTCGACGAGGTCACGAAGAAGACCGACGGCATGACGCTGTTCCTGACCGACCTCGACCGCGACCACGTCGACATCCGGCCGATCAAGAAGATGGGCCGCAACGCGGTGAGCTCCAACGAGGTGTTCATCGACGATTTGATCGTCCCCGTCGAGCACCGCGTCGGCGAGGAGGGCCAGGGCTTCAAGTACATCCTGGACGGGCTGAACCCCGAGCGGATGCTGATCGCCGCCGAGGCGCTCGGCATCGGGCGCGTCGCGCTGGAGAAGGCCGTCAAGTACGGCAACGAACGCGTCGTGTTCAACCGGCCGATCGGGATGAACCAGGGCCTGCAGTTCCCGCTGGCCGACTCGCTGGCCCGACTGGACGCCGCCGAACTGGTGCTGCGCAAGGCCACCTGGCTCTACGACAACGGCAAACCCTGTGGGCGCGAGGCGAATACGGCCAAGTACCTGTGCGCCGACGCCGGCTTCGGGGCGGCCGACCGGGCCCTGCAGTTGCACGGCGGCATGGGCTACTCCGAGGAGTACCACGTGTCCCGCTACTTCCGCGAGTCGCGCCTGATGAAGATCGCCCCCGTCAGCCAGGAGATGATCCTGAACTTCCTCGGCGAGCACGTCCTCGGACTGCCCCGTAGCTACTGATGACGAAACCCGGTCCGGCGCCGTTGGCCGGCATCACGATCGTGGCCATGGAGCAGGCCGTCTCGGCTCCCATGTGCACCCGGGTGCTCGCCGACTTCGGCGCTCGGGTGATCAAGGTGGAGAACCCCAACGGCGGGGACTTCGCCCGCGACTACGACGACGTCGTCAACGGTCCGGGTGGCCTCGCCGCGCATTTCGTCTGGGCCAACCGCGGCAAGGAGTCGGTCACCCTCGACCTGAAATCCGATGCGGGGATGGACATCCTGCACCGCCTGCTCGACGGTGCCGACGCGTTGGTGTCCAACCTCGCGCCCGGTGCGACGGCCCGGATGGGTATCGGACCGGAGGACCTGCGCCGTCGGCACCCGAACGTGATCGCGCTCGAGATCGACGGCTACGGCCCGGGCGGGCCCCTGTCGCACAAGCGCGCCTACGACCTGCTGGTGCAGGCCGAGTCGGGGACCTGCGCGGTCACCGGCTATCCCGGCATGCCCGCCAAACCCGGTCCGCCCGTCGCCGATATCTCGACCGGGCTGTACTCGGCGCTGTCGATCATGGCCCTGCTGCTGGGCCGCGCCCGGGGCACCGTCGACGGGGCACCGGCCGTGGCGGTCAGCCTGTTCGACACGATGACCGACATCATGGGCTACCAGCTGACCTACACGCAGCACTCCGGCATCGACCAGCAGCCGCTCGGGATGAGTTCGCCGGCCGTCGCGCCCTACGGCGCGTTCGGCACCCGCGACGGCCAGACCGTGGTGCTGGG
The DNA here is from genome assembly GCF_046330795.1 of Mycobacterium sp. Classification (GTDB taxonomy): domain Bacteria; phylum Actinomycetota; class Actinomycetes; order Mycobacteriales; family Mycobacteriaceae; genus Mycobacterium. The sequence goes on from NZ_JAXLSA010000002.1 coordinate 668,943, forward strand.
CACCACCAACGACCGCGAGTGGCAGCGGGTGGCCCGCGAGATCATCGAGCGCCCGGACCTCGCCGACGACCCGCGCTACGCCACCAACCCCGACCGCTGCGAGCACCGTGACGAACTCAACGCCGCGATCGAAACCTGGTGTGCCGAGCATGATCTCGTCGACATCCAGAAGATCGCCGACGCCGCGGGGATAGGCAACTCCCGGTACAACGTGCCCAGCGAGGTGGTCGCTCACCCGCACCTGCGGGCCCGGGACCGGTGGCGGCCCGTGCAGACACCCAAGGGCGAGATCTCCGCGCTGCGGCCACCGCCGGTGATCACCGGATTCGAGCAACCCATGGGCGCGGTGCCCGGACTCGGCGAGCACACCGACGGCGTCCTCGCCGGACTCGGGCTGAGCCACGACGATATCGCGGCCCTGCGCGCACAAGGCGCCATCGGGCCGACCTACCAACGAACGGAGTAGCAGATGCGGGAGACAGTGATCGTCGGTGCGGTGCGCACCCCGGTGGGCAAACGCAACGGCGGACTCGCCGAGCAGCACGCCGCCGATCTGTCCGCCGTCGTCCTCAACGAACTGGCGGCTCGCACCGGACTGGACCCCGACATCGTCGACGACGTGGTGTGGGGCTGTGTGTCGCAGGTCGGCGACCAGTCGTCCAACATCGGGCGGTATGCCGTGCTGGCCGCCGGCTGGCCCGAACACGTGCCCGGCACCACGGTCAACCGCGCCTGCGGATCCAGCCAGCAGGCACTGGATTTCGCCGTTCAGGCCGTGATGTCCGGTCAGCAGGACGTCGTGGTGGCCGGCGGTGTCGAGGTGATGAGCCGGGTGCCGTTGGGCGCGGCCCGCGCCACCGGGATGCCGTACGGCCCGAAAGCGCTTGCCCGGTATGACGGTTTCCAGTTCAACCAAGGCACTGGCGCCGAGATGATCTGCGAGAAATGGGGTTTCGATCGGACGGCGGTCGACGAGTACTCGGTCCGGTCGCACGAACTGGCGGCCGCGGCCCAGGACGCCGGTGCGTTTCGTGATCAGATCGTCCCCGTTGTAACAGGGAACGCCACCGACGGCGGTGTCGTCGACGCCGACGAGGGCATCCGGCGCGGCACCACGGTCGAGAAGCTGGCCGGGCTCAAGCCGGCGTTCCGCGAGGACGGAATCATCCACGCCGGCAACTCTTCCCAGATCTCCGACGGGGCGGCCGCCCTGCTGGTGATGACCGCGGAGAAGGCCCGCGAACTGGGCATGACACCGCTGGTGCGGTACACGGCGGGTGCCGTGACCGGTGCCGACCCGGTGCTGATGCTCACCGGGCCCATCCCGGCGACGGAGAAGGTGCTGCGCAAGGCGGGGCTGGGCATCGACGACATCGGGGCGTTCGAGGTGAACGAGGCGTTCGCGCCGGTGCCGCTGGCCTGGCTGGCCGAGACCGGCGCCGACCCCGCGCGGCTGAATCCGCTCGGCGGCGCCATCGCGCTCGGTCACCCGCTCGGCGCCTCGGGCGCGGTGCTGATGACCCGGATGATCCATCACATGCGCGACAACGGAATTCGCTACGGCCTGCAGACCATGTGCGAAGGCGGCGGCACCGCCAACGCGACGGTCGTCGAGCTGGTCACCGACTGAGGAATGACGCCGACGTTGTGCGAGTAGCCCACTGCGTGGCTCCTCACCCGACGCCGCTAGACAGGAGAACCCATGCGCCGCACCCTGTTCACCGAGGACCATGAGGCCTTCCGCGAACTCGCCCGCGACTTCATCGAAAAAGAGGTCGTGCCCGCCTACCCGCAGTGGGAGAAGGCCGGCCGGATGCCGCGCGAGGCATTCGAAAAACTCGGCGAGACCGGGATCATGGGGATCACGCTGCCCGAGGAGTACGGCGGCGGCGGCCAGCACGACTACCGCTACAACGTCGTGCTCCAGGAGGAGGCGGCGCGCGCGCTGGTGACGCTGTCGACGGTGCGCACCCAACTCGAGGTGATCCTGCCGTACTTCCTGCACTACGCCAACGAGGAGCAGCGCAAGCGTTGGTTCCCCGGGCTGGCGGCGGGCACCCTACTGACCGCGGTCGCGATGACCGAACCGGGCACCGGCTCCGATCTGGCCGGGGTGCGCACCACCGCGAAGCTGGAGGGCTCGGGGAAAGACGCAGTGTACGTGCTCAACGGTGCCAAGACGTTCATCACCGGCGGCATGCAGGCCGACCTGGTCGTCGTGGTCGCGCGCACGTCGACGGACGCGGAGAACCGGCGTAAGGGGTTGACGCTGTTGGTCGTCGAGGACGGCATGCCCGGCTTCGAGCGCGGCCGCGAGTTGGAGAAGATGGGCTGCAAGGTGCAGGACACGGCCGAGCTGTCGTTCACCGACGTGCGGGTGCCGATCGCCAACCGGCTGGGGGAAGAGGGTGAGGCGTTCTCCTACCTCGGTCACAATCTGGCTCAGGAGCGGCTGACCGTCGCCGTCGGCTCGGTGGCCCAGGCCCGCTCGGCAATTGGAGCGGCCATCGAATACACCAAGAGCCGCAAGGCTTTCGGCACGCCGGTCGCGTCGTTCCAGAACACGAAGTTCGAGCTGGCGGCGTGTTCCACGGAGGTCGAGGCGGCACAGGCGATGCTGGATCAGGCCGTCGCCGAGCACGTCACCGGTGACCTGTCCGGGGCCGATGCGGCGCGGGTGAAGCTGTTCTGCACCGAGGTGCAGGCCCGGGTCATCGATCGCTGCTTGCAGCTGTTCGGCGGTTACGGCTACATGATGGAGTACCCGATCGCCCGGCTGTACACCGATGCGCGGGTGGCCCGCATCTACGCGGGCACCTCCGAGGTGATGAAGGTGATCATCGCCAAGTCCCTCGGCCTCTGACCGCCGCGTCGCGGCCCGCCGCCGGGCGCGCGGTTTCGTTGACGACACGCGGCGGCGGTCGCGGATTTCGCACGTTGGGCCGCGGCGGCGCTCGGAAGCACTGCAACACCGGAAAGTGACACTTGCCACACCGGCGCAACTAACCTACTGTACGTTCATTAAGTAGGTTCGCCCGTCCGAAGGATCGCCAGCTCCGTGACCTCTGCCAGGCCTTATGCCGCGCTGCTCGCCAAAGGCGAGGACCGTAAGCAACGCATTCTCGAGGTGGCGCAGCGGCTGGTGACCCGCAACGGCTGGCGCAACACCACGCTCTCGCAGATCGCCAAGGAGGCCGGGGTTTCGGCGGCGGGTCTGCTGCACCACTTCGAGTCCAAGGAACAACTGCTGCACGCCGTGGTCGACGCCCGCGACGCCGATGACGACGCCCACGCCGACCGGACCGGCGACCTGCTCGAGCAGTTGGCCCACGCCGGCGAGCGGGTGGAGCGGGCTCCGGAACTCGTCGGCACCTACTCGGTGCTGCTCGTCGAGAACCTGATGCCCGACGCGCCGCTGCACGACCGTCTGCTGGCCCGCCAGCAGGCGGCGATCCAGATCGTGACGGACCTGATCAAACGTGGCCAGGACGCGGGCCGCTACCGAAACGACTTCGACGCGGCCATCAAGGCCGTGCAAATTGTGTCCCTCGTCAACGGATTGGAAATCTCATGGCTGCTGGATCCATCGGTGCCGCTCGCGAAAACGATACGGGAGTACGCGAATTCGCTGATGCGGGAGTTCGCCCCGGACGCAACATCATGAGGTACCGCCTGGATGTCGTCGCGCCCACCGTCATCGAGGCCGTCCGCGCCGCCGGCGGCTGGATGTTCGACCGGGTGATGGCGGGCTGGGACGTGCGGGTGCTGGTGACCGACGGACACGACGACCGCGCCCTGCAGATCCTCGGCGCGGACGGAGCCGACCTCGAAGCGGTCCTGCAGCTGGGCGCCGAGGGTGAGCATCCGCACGCCGTCGCGGTGGCCGCCGATCTGTACGGCAAGGACAGCCGGATTCGCGACGGTGTGCGGCTGGCGCTGGAGAGCGGTCAGACCGAGGTGACGCTGTGGGGCGAGAGTTGGCCGGCCGAACTGGACCGCGGCATGGTCGGTTCGGTGGAACATCGGCTGTCGGTGGCCGCCCGCGCGTTCAAGGCCCAGGCGCTGGCGAGCCTGGAAATCGCTGACGCACAGGGCGATTCGGTGTCGAGCATCGAGATCTTCCGGTCGGGTAGCCGGGCCTGCTGCCCGGAGGCCGCCGACCTGGTGCCCGCCAGCTGAGCACCTGCCGCGGGGTGGTCACGGCGCGGTGTGCTGCTTCGCTGCCTCCCGCGCCACACGTTCGTCGTGGATGCGCACCAGTTCCCGGAAGCCGAGGCGGTGGTACTGCGGCACCGGTTGAATTCCCCACTGGTCCCGCGCGGTGTCCTTGCCCTCGGCTCCCTCGGGCGGGCCGAACGCCGGGTAGGGCACCTTGCATTCCAGGGTGTCGTCGGAGTAGCGGACCTTGAGCAGTTCGCTGCAGATCTGGGTGAGGCTCAAGGTCGGGTAGCCGTAGTAGATGGCCATGAACGGCAGCGTGAAGGCGCCTTCGATGACGAGTGCGACCAGGCAGACCAGCACGGCCCGCTTGATCCACTTGTGCATGCGGGCGTAGTACGGCGTGGTGCCGGGCGGCAGATCCTCGGTGACCTCGGGTGTGGTGGTCATGGTGTGCTCCTCAATGCTGTTCAGTCGGAGAAGATTTCACGGTTCACCGTGTGCAGATACGGGATAGCGAGGAACGGCGTGATGTAGAAGATGTCGTAGAGCCACCAGCCGATCACCGGGAACACCACCCCGGCGTAGCGCACGTCGGCGAACATCGTCATGTTGAACACGTACACGCACCAGATGAGCACGCCCATCCAGCAGGTGACGATCATCCACTGGTGTCCCCAGCGCTTCATCTGGAGGAATCCGATGGCGGCGGCGCACCGCATCGTGAAGACGGTGAGGATCATCCCGAACACCATGGACTTCTCACCCGGCCCCGCCGCACCGCCGATCCACAGTTCGTTGTAGTGCCAGAAGTAGCCGCCGTCGAACATGGCGCCCCAGCCGACCATCAGGACGCGGTTGATCAGCGTGTGGTTGGCCACCAGGTCCAGCGCCCAGCCGAGGCTGTTGAGCATGCCGTCGATCAGCACCAGGTAGCCGATCAGCGTGACGATCATCGGCCGCACCGACAGCCCGGCGCGGGCCGCCTGACGCTGCAGCCACACTCCGCGCATGAAGATCGGGAAGCCGATCAGCCCGGGCGCCCACATGCCCATCAGCCCGGCGCCGACGATCATCCACTTGTCGGCGCGGCGCTGCGCCTGCCGGGACTGCTCGTGGTGTTCCTCGAGACCGACCGACACATCGGCGGCGGGACCCGCAGCGGACCGGGCGGAAAACCGGTTCAGCAGAGGAAGATTCACAGCTCCCACCAACCCCGGGCGAACGACATGTAGAGCTGGATCAGGAACATCGCCAGCAGATAGCCGTAGACGACGACCTGCAGGACGATCAGTGCCCTCTTACGTTTCTTCTCCTGTTGGTCGACCATGCCGGATTATTCCTTTCTAGTTCTGACCATCGGCGATGGCGGCAACCGCCACCTCGCGCAGTCCGTCGGTGATGGCGCCGTCGCTGGAGAGCGGCGTGAGGATGCAGGCCTCGGCGGCGTCGAGTTCGGAGGCGCCCGCGGTGATCAACTGCGCGGCGGTGACGAGGACGCGAGTCGAGGGCGGCTCGAAGTGGAACGCGTCGTCGGCGGTCCTGATCGCGGTGGCGCAGCGCACCAGTCGGTGCGCCGTCGGCAGCGCGACGCCGGTTTCGGCGACGATCACCGCGGCCTCCCGGTCCGGCGGCAGATAGCGCATCGGCAGCGTGACGAACCGTTGCCGGAACGAGGGTTTCAGTTCCTTGAGTGAGCTGCGGTAGGCGGGGTTGTAGGAGCACACCAGCATGAACGTCTTGGGTGCCTGGACCACCTGATCGGCGCGGTCCAGGTACAGCGCGCGCCGGTGGTCGGTGAGTGAGTGCAGGATCGCCAGCGAGTCGTGCCGGGCCTCCACGACCTCGTCGAGGTAGCAGATCGCGCCCGCCTTGACCGCGCGGGTGAGTGGCCCGTCGGTCCATCGGACGTCGCCGCCGGTCACCATGAACCGGCCGACCAGGTCGGAGCTGGTCAGGTCGTCGTGGCAGCTGATCGTCACGACGGGCCGTTGCAGGAGCATCCCCATGTGCTCCACCAGGCGGGTCTTTCCGCAGCCGGTGGGGCCGGTCAGCATGACGGGCAGGCGCCGGTGGTAGGCCTGTTCGAACAGCCGGACCTCGTTGCCGTTGGCGAAATAGGTGTCGCTGAAAGTCATTGCGCAACAAGCTCCCGGTGGACGTGGGCGAGGACGCGGGGGAATTCTTCGACACGGCGTATCCGCTGGGATCGCTTGGGCCCGAAGATCTCCGGGAGTGGATCGACCCGGGCGGGGCCGACGCCGACGTAGTACATCGCGACGCCCGCCTCGCGCGCCTCCTCGACCGCGTGCGCCGCGTCAGCCCAGGCGTAGCGGCCTTCGTAGCCCTCGTCCGAGATCAGGCCGTCGCCGATGACGATGAGTAGCCTTCGCTCCGAGGGTTGGGTGAGCAGCCGGTTGGTCAGGTGACGCAGCGGGGCGCCCAGCCTGGTGTACCCTCCCGCGGACAGGCCGAGGCTGCCGGGCGGGACGAAGCGCCGTTCGGGAAAGTCCTTGAGGCAGTTGACTTCAACGCGGTGGCGGGTGTTGCCGGTGAACACGAAGATGCCATGCCGCTCCCGCGCGGTGGTCATCGCCCGCGAGAGGGCGTCGGCGCAAGCCAGTTCCAGCCGGAAGACGCGCCCGCCGTGGACCCCGAGCGACGAGCTGCCGTCGAGCAGCAGTGCGGTGGTGACATCGCGGCCCGCCGGCAGCAGGTCGCGGAAGATCCTCGGTTCCACCGCCGTTCCGGTGGCCAGGTCGATGAAATGGTCGACGTATCGGTCGACGTCGAGGTCCGAGCCGTCCTCGAGCCGGTTCGTCATCGCGCGGTGGGTGTGCTCCTCGAACCACTTCCGCACATCGACGGACACCGGGCCCGGTCTGCCGGGTCGGCCCGGGTGCGTCCGTTCCAGCACGGCGACATGGTCGGGCAGGAAGCTTTGCGTCGAGGCGTTCCACTCCGGATAGGGGATGCCCTGGCGGTGCTCGGGAGTGATGTCCAGGTCGTTGTCGTGCGGCTGGCTCGGCGGCGGCAGGTTGGAGTTGCGGACCCCGCCGTCACCGCCGACCGGCACCGAATGCGGGCGCGGCAGCCGCTTCCGGTTGCTCGTCCACGGCAGCCGGCCGAACGTGCGTCGCAGCTTGTCGGAGGCGCCCTGTGCCGTCGTGTACGCCCGCGGCAATGCGCCCAGCAGCGGATCGACGATCAGCGGCTGGCCGGTACGGGCCAGTGCCACAGCGTCTTCGAGCATCGTCGGCGCATCGGTTCCCGGGTCGGCGGGCGCGAGGCCCGGCAGCAGGCGGCCGATTTCGGTGAGCAACCCCGGCCAGTTCGCCGCGATCCAGCCGAGCGCGACGCGGGCCTCCACCAGGTCCAGGGCGCGCAGTTCGCGCGCCGAGAGTTCGTTGAGGCGGTAGCGCAGAATCCGCTCCTTGGACGGCGAACACTGCAGCGCCACACCGCAGGTCAGGGTTCGGCGCGTCCAGTCCGGCCGCGGCGACGGGTACGGGACGTGCACGGCGTCGAGTGCGGTGCTCAGGCCGAAGCCACGTCGGCTGCCACTGACCAGCCGCGCCGCGGTGCGCCGCCGTTCGCTGAGCGCGACGGCCGTTACGGCGCAACTTCGTTCGAGTGCCATGGCATGCGCGTCGGACTGTTCGGACATCGGGGGGACGCGTTGCTCAGAACGTTCCGATGTTGGAGAACATCCAGTACCAGAACCAGATGACCAGCGCGGTGCCGCCCCACGCCGCCACGTAGCGCAGGATCTCCCAGACCCATCCCATGTCTACCCTCCTTGTTTGATTCACTGATCGAAGTCAACCAATGCGGTCATTGTCGCGTGTCAGTCGGAGAAGATTTCCCGATTGACCGAGTGCAGGTACGGGATCGCGAGGAACGGCGTGATGTAGAAGATGTCGTACAGCCACCACCCGACGACGGGCAGGACCACTCCGGCGTAGCGCACGTCGGCGAACATCGTCATGTTGAACACGTAGACGCACCAGATGACGATGCCCATCCAGCAGGTGACGACCATCCACTGATGGCCCCAGCGCTTCATCTGCAGGAAGCCGATGCCGGCGGCGATCCGCATGGTGAACACGGTGAGGATCAGGCCCACCTCGAGTGCCTTTTCGCCCGGGGCGCCCGCGCCGCCGACCCATAATTCGTTGTAGTGCCAGAAGTAGCCGGCGTCGAACATGTTTCCCCAGCCGTTCAACAGCACCCGGGCCAGCAGGCTGTGACTGGCGACGAGATCGAGCGCCCACCCGACGGTGTTGATGGCGGCGTCGATGATGACGAGGTAGCCGAGCAATGTGACCAGCATCGGCCGCACCGTCAGCCCGTCGCGTTGCGCGCGCCTTAACAGCCAGACGCCGCGCAGGAACAGCGGCAGTCCGAAGATGCCGAGGGCCGCGGTGCCGATGAGCAGGCTGCCGGAGATGAGCCACTTGTCGGCCCGGCGCTGCGCGAGCCGGGACGCCGCCAGATGCTCGTCGAGGCCGGACGCCGCGGACAGCTGAGTCACAGACTGACTATAGTCAATGAAATCCCGATACGACCGGTTGCCGCCGCCGAGTTCGCGCTACCGGCTGCTGCGACCCCGGGCGATGCCGCGCATCGTGCGGGCCACGTAGTCCTCGAGGAGGTCGTCGCGGGTCGGCCAGTCGTTGGTGGTGATCAGCAGGGCGTAGAAGCCGAGCAGGAAGAACACCGAACTGTTCACCGGTATGACGTCGGCATCGACCTCACCGCGCCGCCGCGCCGCCTCGATCTCCTCGGCGAGCAGGATCACCAGCGCGTGGTCGGCGACACCCTCCTGCGGGGGCCGGGTCTGCGAAAAGTGAAGCGCCAGAAAATCTTTGAACAGCAGGTCACCCAGCCGCCGCTCGAGTGCGAGCACCAGGCGAACGGCTTCGTTCAGCACCGATTCCAGGTCATGGTCCGTCTTGACGAACTGGCCGAACTGTTTGGCGATGCGCTCCTCTTCGCGGTGCTCCAATTCGAGCAGCACGTGTTCCTTGGTGGGGAAGTGGAAGAAGAACGTGCCGTGCGCGACGCCGGCGGCGGCGACGATCGCGGACACGTCCGCCGCGGCCATACCGGCCCTCTTGAACTCGGCGATGGCGGCGCCCAGCAGGCGCTCACGGGTCTGCAGCCGTTTGGCCTCCCGGGTCAGCGGTTTGTCCGGCGCAGCCATCATCGCCCTTTCGTATCGGGCGGCCCGTGCCGTCCGCACCAGCGAGCTAGGCGTCGGTCTCCTTGATGGAGATCGCCTGCCGTGGGCACTGCCGGACGGCCTCGCGCACCTGATGCTCGTTCTCGGGAGTCACCTCGTCGGAGAGCAGGTGCAGATAATCCTGCTCGTCGAGGTCGAACACCTCGGGCAGGATGCCCATGCACACCGCGTTCGCTTCGCACAGATCGAAGTCGACGACAATCTTCTTCTTGCTCATTTCAGCACCCGCACTGGGACGTGGTGGTAACCCGCGACATTCTGCATGTGTACCTTCTCCAACCCGTCCCAGTCCACCTCGTACCGGGGCATGAAGTCGAGCAGTCGCTCCAGCGCGATCGTCGTCTCCAGGCGGGCCAGCGCGGCGCCCAGGCAGCTGTGGATGCCGTACCCGAAGCCGAGGTTCTGCGATTCGGTGCGATCCCGGTCGATGTCGAACACGTGGGCATTGGTGAACGCCCGGGGGTCGCGGTTGGCGGCGGCCTTCATCAGGAACACCGGCTTGCCGGCCGGGATCGTCGTTCCGTGCAGGTGCGCCTCCTTGAGGGTGAACCGCACGTTGTAGTGCACCGGGCCGTCGAAACGCAGCATCTCCTCCACGGCCGCGGGGATCTTGCTGCGGTCGTCGAGCAGCTTCTGCCACTGCTCCGGGTTCTTCGCGAACGTCACGATGGAACTGCCGATCAGCTTGGTGACCGTCTCGGCGCCGGCCCCGCCCAACAGCGAGGCGAACCCGGCGATCTCGACGTCGTCGAGCCGGCGCGTGCCCCCGTTCTCGTCGGGCACCTCGGCCGCGATGAGCCGGCTGAGCATGTCGTCCTGCGGGTCGGCGCGCCGCTCCTGGGCCAGCTTGTAGTAGTACACGCCGGACTCGATGGCGGCGGCCATGCCCGCCTCGGTGTAGCCGATGTTGCCGGGCTCGCGGGTCAGCGAGGTGTCGATCCACTCGCGCACCTTCTGCCGGAACTCCTCGGGCACCCCGGCCATCCGTGTGATCACCTCGACGGGGAACGGGCCGGAGAAGTCGGCGACGACGTCGAAATGGTCCGGGTCGACCCGGGACAGGTAGTGGTCGACCAGTTGCTCGACGGTCTCGCGCTGCGCCTGGATGGCCCGCGGCGTGAACGCCTTGTTGACCAGGCTGCGCATCACCCGGTGCTCCGGCGGGTCCATGAAGATGATCGACTTCTGCGGCCCCTCCTCGGACTGCACCATCGCGAGGTCGCAGCCGCGGGTCGACGAGTAGGTTTCGTGGTCCTTGAGCGCCGCGGCGACGTCGGCGTGCCGGGTCAGCGCGTAGAAGTCGTGCTCGTCGCTGTAGTAGACCGGCGCCTCGTCCTGCATCCGCAGGTAGATCTCGTAGGGGTCGTTGAAGTACTCGTCCGAGAACGGGTCGAAGGTGACTCTCGGGGCTTCCTGGCGGGCGGTCATGTGGCTTGCTCCTCCGCGGGCGGGGCTGGTGGCGGAAAGTTACGGATTAAGACCGAAATGTAACGCTAGCAGATCGGCGGACGAATGATCCCCAAACACCGGCATTCAGTGCCCCAGACCCGCGTCGACGAGCGGGTCGAGGCGGCCCAGGTCGGCCCCGAGTTCGGCGGCGGTCCGCCGGACCACGGCGACGTCCTTGCCGATGAACTCGGCCACCGCGGCGATGAAGTTCGACGCCGATCCGGCGCGGGCGATGTTGCCCATCGCCTTGCTGGCGCCACTGCCGTACGGCAGCGCGGCCAGCAGCGCCGCCTCGTCCAGACCGAGCCGGGCGCCGAGTTCGACGGCTTCGGCGACCATGCCGATCTGAGCGGCGAACAGCGTGTTGTTGACGAGTTTGACCTTCTGGCCCGAGCCGATCGGACCGACGTGCAGGACGGGATCGCCGTAGGCCGACAACGCCGGCCGGGCCCGCTCGACCGCCTCGTCGCTGCCGCCGACCCACAGCGTCACCCGCCCGGCGGCGATGTCGTGCGGGCCGCCGCTGACCGGGGCGTCGACGACGTGCACGCCCCGGGCCCGAGCCGCCACGGCAAGGCGCTCCGCGGTCCGCGGGCTGCCGGTGGTGTGCAGCACCAGCACCGAACCGGCCGGCATCGCGTCGATCAGGCCGGGCCCGATCTCGTCGACCTGATCGTCGGTGAACACGGAAAGGACCACCGCATCGGCGCCGTCGGCGACCTCGACGGCCTCGGTCACGGGCGTGGCGCCGAGTTCGGCTACCGCGGCGCGCTTTTCGTCGGTCCGACCCAGCGCGCGCACCTGATGTCCGGCGCCGACGAGCCGCTGCACCATCGGCGAGCCCATCCGGCCCGCGCCGACGAACCCCACCCGCATCCGTTACATCCTCACCGCGGATGGCCCATGGATTCCAGGGCAGCGTCGGCGGCGTCGAAGACGGCCTCCTCGGCTGCGCCTGCGGTGCCGGCCAGGTCCGCCGCCAGCCGGACGTCCTTCTGCAGCAACGCACCGGCGATCGGCGCCAGGTTGTCCAGAGTGCCGCCGAACATCGCGATGCTGCCGAGCGCCTTGCTGTTGGCCGATCCGCGCGTCACCACATCGCACATCCGCTCCCGCGGAACACCCAGGGACTCACCAAGTTTCAGCAACGTGATCGCGCTGCCCAGGTTCGCACTGAACAACAGGTTGTTCAGGATCTTGGTGACCTGCCCGGCGCCCAGCGGCCCGAGATGCACGATCGGGTCGGCGTAGGTCTCGAACACCGGACGACACTTCTCGACGTCGGCCTCCGTGCCGCCGGCCATCACCAGCAGCTGCTTGGCCTCCACGGCCGGGGCGCCACCGCTGACCGGCGCGTCGACCACCGAAATGCCTTTCGCGGCAGCCTTTTCGCCGACCTCGCGGCAGGTGTCGGGGTGAATCGTGCTGTGGATCACCAGGGTGTCGCCCGACGACATGTGTTCCAGCAGACCGTCTTCGCCGTAGGCCAGGCCGCGCACGTCGTCGTCGCCGACGACGCACAGGCACACGACGTCGCTCGCCTCGGCCAGTGCCGCGGGACTCTCGGCGAATGTCGCCCCGGTGCCGGCATAGGGTTCCAGCGACTCCGGGCGTCGTGCCCACAGGGTGGTGGGAAACCCGCCGTCGACGATCGCGCGTGCCATCGGTCCGCCCTGGCTGCCCAGTCCGATGAATCCGACCCGTATCACGTGCCCTCCGTTGTCAATTCGGTTGTCATGCATGTCTCGGCGAAGTCGAGTACGCCGCGGTGGTACGCCGGCGCGGCGTGACCGAGGCTCAGATTGTGCCCGGCGTCGGTCTGCTCGTTGGTGACCACCCGGGGAGCCGAGGTGAACAGCGCGGCGACCTCGGCCAGCGCCGCCGGGCCGTTCTCCCAGACCCGTTCATGCTCGGCCAGGGTGTAGCGCACCGGAACACGGACCCGGGCGGCCAGATCCGGCAGGTCGGCCCGCCAGTTGGTCACCAGGGTCTCCTCGTAGCGCGGCGACACCGGGCCGCCCTTGATCCGCACCGAGGCAGCCACCCCGTCGGGATAGAGTTCGGCCGGTTCCCACAGCAGTTCGCGCAGCCCGGTCGGGATGTTGTCCCGGGAGGCGCCGTCGAGCACCGCCGCAGCACTCGCCTGATAGCGCAGCCCGGTCCCCGAGATCTCGACGCCGAGCAGGGCGGCGCCGCGTTCCTCGGCGGCCATCCGAACCGCGAGTTCGCTGCCGTTGGAGTGGGCCAGCACGAACACTCCGGCGCCGCGGGACCGGGCACCCAGCACGGCATCGACCGCCCGGTAGGTCATGTCGATTCGTCTTGGGGTGGAGTCGAATTCGGCCGAGTAGAGCGCCGACGCGCCGAACCCGGGACGGTCCAGCGCGACGACGGTGTAGCCCAGCTGCGGCGCGGTGCGCAGCAGGCTCAGCTCGGGCCGGCCCGGACAGTCGAAGTACGCCGCCGTCGTCGCCCCGCCGTGCAGCGCGACCACCACCGCCTTGGGCTCGTCCACCTCGGCCAGCAGCCCCGACATCGGGACGCCGTCCACCAGCACCACGCGGGCCTGTGGCTGAGTCACCCGGTCACCTGTCGGACCGCATCAGCAGCACGCCGCTGGGGGTGAGCCCGCCGGAGGACACCACCGCGACCTTGGCATCGGCGACCTGACGTTCGCCGCCCTCGCCGCGCAGCTGGGTGACGGCCTCCTGGATCAGTCCCATCCCATGGGTACGGCCGTGCGAGAGCTGGCCGCCGTGGGTGTTCACGGGGATGATCCCGTCGCGGGCGATCGCCGTGCCGCCGTCGAGGAAGTCCTTGGCCTCACCGATGCCGCAGAAACCCAGCGCCTCCAGCCAGGACAGGCAGTTGAAGGTGAACCCGTCGTAGAGCTGGGCGACGTCGACGTCCTTGGGCCGCAACGACGTTCGGGTCCACAGATGGGCCGACTGGCCGAGCACCTGGGGTTCGTGCGTCATGGTCGTCTGGTCCCAGTCGGTGCGTTCGATGATCTGGGTGCCGACCGCCTCGACGAACACCGGGGGCTTGGGGCGGTCCGGGACCGTTTCGACGGCGGACACGATAACCGCGATCGCGCCGTCGCACGGCACGTCACAGTCGTAGAGCCCGAACGGTGTGGTGATCATCCGGGCCGACAGGTAATCCTCCATCGTCATCGGGTCCCGGTAGATCGCCGTCGGGTTCAACGCCGCGTTGGCGCGCTGGTTCAGCGCGATCCAGCCCAGCGTCTCCCGCGTGGTGCCGTAGCGGTGGAAGTGCCTCTGCGCGTTGAGCGCCAAGGTGTGTGCGGCCGACATCGCCCCGAACGGCATCTGGAAGCTGGTGGTGCGGGCGCCGCCGGGGGGCGAGAGTTTGCCCTCCTTCATGAGCTGCTGGAAGGTGGCCTCCCACAGCGTCCGGAAGCACAGCACGTGCGTGGCCATCCCGGTGGCGACGGCCATCATGGCCGCGATCACCGATCCGCCGGGACCGAAGGTGTCCATGCCGCCGTTGATCCAGGTCGGCCGGATGCCCAGGGCGCCCTCCAGCGCGGTGCAGCCGCCCTCTCCCATGCCGACAGCGTCCATCGCCGGATACGTCGAGAGCCCGTCGATGTCGGCCAGCGTCAGACCGGCGTCGGCGATCGCGGCCTCGCACGCCTCGATCGTCAGCGACAGAGGATTGACCATGAGCCGGCGGCCCATCTTCGACGCCCCGATGCCGGTGATCGCCGAGCGGTCCTCGAACTTGTCCGTGCCGATCATCGGCCGGACGTGCTTCGCGAAATCCTGCGGCGCGATCTCGTCGGGCGGCAATTCGGCGGTCTGCGGTTCGGCCGTCGGCCTGAACAGCGGCAGCCAGGTGTCCTCGTTCTGCTCGAAGACCACCTCGACGACGCGGCCGAGTTCGAGTTCGTCGGGATCACAGTCAATGATGTTGGTGGTCAGGCGAACTCGCGGGTCTTCCTCGATCGCCACCTGCGCGATGACGTAGGGCGCGGTCAGGCCGGGCATGGAGAACCGGTGGTTGACGGTGAACGCGCTGAGGACGGCGCGTCCCGACACCGCGCGGACACCCATGTTGTGGCTGTGGCAGTAGCGGCACACCGGCTGCGGCGGGTGGATCAACGACTTGCAGTCGCCGCACTCCTGGATGCGCAGCTGCCCGTCGGCGCCGGACGTCCAGAAGAACTCGTTGTCGAAGGTGAGTTGCGGCAGCGGAAGCCGGCTCACCGGGTGAATCCCCATTCGGCTTCGTTGTTCTCGGTGATCAACGTGTCCTCCGGGTCGCTGATTTCGTGGTCGACCGGCGGCGGCGCATCGTCCGGCCGCCGCTCTCCGATCTCCATGATCGCGTGCGCGGGGCAGTCCATCAGGGCGCGCATGACGGCGTCGCGGTCCTGCGGCGGGATGTCGCCGTCACCGGCCAGAACGGCGTATCCCCAGTCGTCGAGCGGGAAGTACTCCGGCGCGTGCTTGGCGCAGATGCCGAAACCGTCGCACAGGGTCCGGTCCAGCTTCAGCCGCATCCGGTGATCGTCGTTGTCGCTCATCGTGCCTCCACCCATACCACTTCGAACGGCCGCTCGGCGGTGAAAACGCCTCCGCCGCAGTCGGGGCAGTCGCCCGTCAGGTGCCGTGCGACCTCGTCGGGGAACGTGGCCAGCAGACTGGCGGCGATGTTGGTGGCGGCGTCCAGCGTCGCGCATGCGCCGCGGCCGCGCAGCACCACCGACCAGCGCTCCAGCCGGGCGAGGTCCTCGCCGGTCGCCGTCCCGTCGCGCAGCGCGCCGGCCGCCGCGGCCATGGCCGCCGTGCCGTTGAAGCACGACCCGCATTGTCCGGCGTTCTCCCGGTCGAAGTAGGCGAGCACGGCCGCCGCGACCGCGACCGGGCACTCGTCGGTCAGCAGGGAGACCGCGCCGCAGCCCAACCCGCTGCCCAGGCCGCGCAGCGTCTCGTGGTCCAGCGTGGTGGTCGTGATCTGCCGGCCCAGCAGCCCCGCGAAGTAACCGCCCATCAGCGCGCCGCGCACCCGGTCGGCGCTGATGCCCTGTGCGGCAAGCAC
Source organism: Mycobacterium sp. (assembly GCF_046330795.1). Taxonomy (GTDB): domain Bacteria; phylum Actinomycetota; class Actinomycetes; order Mycobacteriales; family Mycobacteriaceae; genus Mycobacterium. The sequence goes on from NZ_JAXLSA010000002.1 coordinate 684,862, forward strand.
TTCGGCGACCGGGACGCCGAACGGAAGCTCGTACAGCGTGGCCGGGCGGCCGCCGCCGGTGATGGTCGCCAGGAAGGTGCCCGGCGACCCGTCGGTGCCGACCCGGCGGTATTCGGCCGCACCGTTGCGCTGGATGAACGGCAGGTTGGCCAGGGTCTCGACATTGCTGACCAGGGTGGGCAGTCCGCCGACACCCTCCTGGAACACCCGGGGCGGCTTGTCGGTGGGTTTGGCGGGACCTCCGTTGATGGCCCGCACGGCCGCGCTCTCCTCGCCGGCGACGTATCCGGGTTCGACCGTGCGGACACTGATCGTCAACCCGTCCAGTGCGTCCGGGCCGCCGACCTCTGCGAGGGCAGCCTCGATGCTGCGCGCCGCGACCGGGTCGGAGACGTAGACGTGCGCGTGCGCGGCGCCGACGATCCGGGCGGCCAGCCGCAGCCCGTCCAGGACGAGATGCGGGCGGTTGTGCAGCAGCCAACGGTCTTTGACCGAGGCCGGCTCGCCTTCTTCGCCGTTGGCGACGACGACGGTGTCCCGGGGGTACCCCGGCAGCAGTCCGGCGTCGCGCACGACGCGCAGCTTGACGGCCATCGGGAACGCCGCGCCGCCGCGACCGACCAGTCCGGCCCGCTCGATCTCGTCGAGCAGGGCGGCCGGGTCGTCGAGCGGCCGGTAGCCGTCGGCGGCGCGGTAGGACGCCGCGGACTCCGGTCCGTCGCCGGTGCGCAGCAACCGCGGGGTGATGCCCGGCCAGGCGGTCACGGTGAGGTCGGCTTGTGAGGCCGTCGCATTCATGGCTGACTCCTGATCTGGCGGGGGTTCCGGCCGCCGCTAGGCTTGCGCGCATGCGAACGACGGTGGTGCGGATCGGCGTGGACCCGGCCGGTGAGCTGTCGTCGCACCAACTCGGCGCCGGCATGGCCGAACTGGCCGGGCTGGTCGGCGATCTCGGCGCCGAACTGATCGACAACAACCTGGCCGCCCTGCCGCCGAGTCGTCGCGAGGTCGAGATCCTGATGACCGGTGCCGACCCCGCGCAACTGCAGGACGTCGCGCGTGACCTGTGCGCCAAGGCATTCGGGACTCAGCCGGTGATCGGTGTGCTGACCTTCGTCAGCCACGGCACCGACGAGGACGCGCGCGGTGTGCTCGCGGCGTTCGGGCTGACCGGCGACATCGAACGGGTGTCCGGCGGCCCGGACGGGCCTGGCTGGGACGTCATCAACGTCACCCTGCGCAAGGACGACCTCGCGCGGGTCCCGGAGAGCCGGGTGCACACCGCGCTGGAGGCATCGACCAACTGCGAGGTGCGCATCCGGACGGTGTGACGGCGTGTTCATCTCGATGCCTTGAGGAATTTCAGGATCGCGGGCGCCGCCAGCACCCAGGTGTCGAACATGTTGAACCGCTTGACCTTTCCGGTGGCGCGCGCTTCGGCGGCGCGCTCCCAGGCGTCCTCCGGCCAGGGCGGGTCGATCAGCGTGGAACCCTTGATCAGGCAGTTGACCTCGAGGGAGGTGCGCTTGGGGTGGTCGAGGTCGTTCTCGCCGCCGCGGATGATCAGCGTCGGCACGGTGATGTTGTCGAACAACTCGTCCTCGACACCCGGGATGGTCTGACCGGGTTTGGGCACGAACGCGTTGAGCCAGCGCAGCATCAGCTTGAGGAACTCGTCCGGGTCCTGGGACAGGATGCGGTCGCGGTTGTCCGGGTTCTCGGCGATTCGTTCCCGCCATTCCGACACGGCGGCAACGGCTTTCATGCCCGCGCCGCGCACCGCCAGGATGCTCGGCACGATGTAGTAGGAGCCCAGTACGAACTGCCCGTAGACGCCGCCGACGATGTTCCAGACCACGAGTTTCTTGACCAGCTCCGGGTAGAGCATGGTGGTCAGCATCGAGTCACGCGCTCCGCCCGAGCCGCCGGCCAGGATGCACGGGCCGATGTCGAGCTTGGTGATCAGCGCGGCCAGCGTCTGGGCGCGCATGTGCGACTCGCTCTGGCCGGTGAACTGCACATCGGACTTGCCGCAGTTCGGGCGGTCCCACAGCAGCACCCGGTAGCCGCCCTTGACGAGTTCCTGCGCCAGTGGTCGCAATCCGGGGATGTCCTTGGAGAACCGCCCGCCGGGGGTCAACGCGATGAATTCGCCCTGTTTCCCCAGGATTTCGTAGACGACGTTGCCGCCGTTGATCTCGATGGACTTCTCGCCACGCTTGAGCGGCATCTGCGGTGGTCTCCTGTGGGTCAGGCCTGAACCAGGACGTCATTGCCGACGACCCGGACCGGATAAGTGCGGATGCTCCATTCTGGCTTGACCGCAGTGGTGCCCGTGGCCAGCTCGAAACCCCACTGATGCCAGGGGCAGAAGATGTACTCCAGGTCGCGGACCATCACCGAATCGCCGGGAACGCTCTCGTCGACGATGTTGCGGCCACGCGGGCGGCCCGAGCACAGCGGTCCGCCCTCGTGCGGGCAGTAGTTCGCGATCGCATAGAACGTGCCGTTGACGTTGTACACGCCGACACCGTGGCGCCCGATGGGAACCAGTTTGTGTGTGCCCGGCGGGATTTCGTCGACGGTGGCGACGGCATGCTCGCGGCCCTGCGCGAGCCGGGGTGGCTGCTGTTCGGTCGTCGGTTTGTTCTCGGTCAACGTCAGAACACCCGTACTTGGCCCTCGAGGGCGGGGACGGTGTCGGGGAGGTGGTAGGTCTTGATTCCGTTGCGGAACATGACGTTTTCGCGGGCGTGTTCGGGTAGGTGTTTGACCAGCCAGCGGGGGTCGTCGAAGGTCCAGTGCGGGTAGTCCGAGGAGAACAGCAAAATCTTGTCGCATTCCATCCACTCGAAGGCCCGCATCAGTTCGGTCTTGTCCTCGGGATAGTCCAGCGGCTGGGTGGTGAACTTGATGTGGTCCTTGACGTACTCGCTAGGTTTGCGCTTGATGTCCACCCACTGTTTGCGGGCTTCGTAGATGGCGTCCATCCGCCACATCAGCGGCAGGACCCAGGTGAAGGCGTGCTCGACGAACACGATCCGCAGGGTGGGGAACCGGTCGAAGACGCCGTCGAAGATCAGGCTCATGATCTGGTTGGCCGCCAGCAGCGAGTAGGTGACCATGAAATCGTGGTTGTAGCTGGGGAACCCGACCGGCGGGATCGGCAGCGTCTCGAACTGGCCCCGGGCCAGGTGGCAGCTGACCACGATGTCGTGCCGGGTGGCGGCGGCCCACACCGGGTCGTACATCGGATGGCCCCAGGACGGCCGCGGCTCAGCCTTGATCAGCACCTGCACCATGTGCGGATGGCCGGCCCACTTCTCGATCTCGGCGACCGCCGACTGGGGATCCTCGATCGCCACGCAGATCGACCCGCGCCAGCGCTCGTGCCAGTTGTTGTGCGAATCCAGCCAGTGATTCGCCTGCCACAGGTTGGTGGCGGTACAGAACGCTGCGGTGGCCTCGGGCAGCCGCATCTCACCGTGGATGGGCTCCAGGACCGCGATGTCGGCCCCGCCCTCCATGATGATCTGCTTGAACGCCAGATCCGGGTCACTGCAGGCGAATTCGCCGTCACCCGGGAAGGTGTCGAGGCGCATCGCGTAGGAGTGCGCATAGTCGGGGGCGTCGTAGAAGATCTGCTCGCCGTACCGGCGGGCAAGGAAGTACTTGCTGCGCCAGGGTTCCGGAATGTATCCGACCATTTCGCCGCGCCGCGGCGTGGGATGCACGTCGGAGTCGACGCAGCGCACCGGGATGCGCTCGGCGGGCGCCTTCCGGTCACTGCTGGATGTGCTGACCGTAGCCGTCATCGCGAACCTCCTGTGACCATGCCGGCGGGGATGTCTATTCCGTACAGCTCACTGGCGTTGCGCCAGCAGAACTTCTCCCGCTGCTCGGCGGAAAATGCTTGGGGCACTTTCAGTTCCGCCAGATTCCAGTGCGGGTAGCTCGAGCCGAACATCGTCATGTCATCCTTGCCGGTGAAGCCGAACCACTCACCGGCGAACTCGACGTCACCCGGGCCGTCGAACGCGCCCTGCACGAAGAAGACGTGCCCGGGTAGGTAGTCGCTGGGCATCTTCGGCGCCCACGGCGTCTGTTCCAGGTGCGGCCGGCCGAAGCAGTCCATCCGCCAGATGAACGGGGTCAGCATGTCGCCGGCGCCGTCTGCCCAGACGAACTTCAGGCCGTCGAAGCGTTCGAAGACGCCCTCGGCGATCATGTTCATCACGTGGTAGATGTAGTTCAGCGACATGAAGCCCTGGTACTGCTCGTAGGTGAGCGTCTTACCGGAAGGCGTTGGCGGAAAAGCGATTCCGGCGCCCACCTCGACGTGGGCGGCCACCGGCAGGCCGGCTTGCACGGCCGCTTCCCACAACGGCCAGAACTGCGGCTTGCCGTACAGCTCGCGCGACTGCAGCGGGATCCCGATCTGCACCACCCGGGGATGGTCCTTGTACTTGTCGATCTCGCGCAGCGAGCCGGGCATGTCGTCGGGATCGACGCGGATGGTGCCGCGGAACCGGTCGCCGAACTCGGGATGCTCCAGCCAGCGCTTGACCATCATGTCGTTGTGCGATGCGGCGATCGCGGTGCCGAGGTGGCGGTCGGGCATGATGCCGCGGGTCATCGGGTGCAGCACCGCGATGTCGACGCCGCGGTCACCGAACAGATGCTGGGCGACGACGTCGACGTCGGAGCCGGGGTACTGGCCTTCGGGTCCCTTGGTGCCCTTGGCGTACTCACCGCCGGGCGCGCCGTACCAGTCCATCTCGTAGTCGGGGAAGCCGCGGCTGCGGAACGGCTCCTGCATGAAGTTCTCGCGCAGATCTTTGTTGGACCCGAAGAAGATGTGCACGCTGGCGTCGATCACCGGCGTTTCGACCGCGTCCGCGCCGTCTCCGACCCTGATCATGACTCCTCCGACCGCCTCGACATGGGTTTCATAGTACAACGCCGTTCTTCATGAGCAAGAATGGAATTCTCAACGAATCCGGGCACTTTTGAGATGTCGATTGCTGGATATGAAGAATGTTATTCTCGCTGGAAAAGCGGGGTTATAGGGCTGGAGGCCACCTGTGCAGTTGACCTTTGACACCGACGTCGAACAGTTCCGCGCGGAGTTCGCGGCGTTCCTCGACGAGCACCTGCCGCCGGAGGCCGAGACCGCCGAGCGGCCGCAGTCCTGTTCGCACATCCCTGCGTGGGCGCGCCGCTGGCAGGCTCTGCAGTTCGACCACGGCTGGCTGCTGCCGGGCAACCCGCCGGAGTTCGGCGGCCGCAACGCCTCGGTCCTGCAGCAGTACGTGCACCGCGAGGAGCTCTCCCGCCGCCGGATCTACCACAGCTTCAACCCGCAGGGCGTCGGAATCGTCGCCGCCTCGATCCTGTCCTTCGGCACCGACGAGCAGAAGCAGCGCTGGGCCGTGCCGATCCTACGCGGCGAGATGACGGCCTCGGTCGGCATGAGCGAGCCGGGCGCCGGTTCGGACCTGGCGTCGTTGCGCACAAAAGCGGTTCAGGACGGCGACCATTTCGTCGTCAACGGCCAGAAGGTGTGGACCTCGGGCGCACATCACGCCGATGTGCTGCTGACGTTCGTGCGCACCGATCCGGACGTCCCCAAGCACAAGGGCATCAGCGTGATCCTGGTCCCGACGGAGTCCGAGGGCCTGGTCCGCCGACCGTTCCCGACCGTGTGCCACCACGACGACCTCGACTTCAACGAGGTGTTCTTCACCGACGTCCGGGTGCCCGCCGAGAACCTGGTCGGCCCGCTGAACGGCGGCTGGCGGGTGGCCAACGGCGCGCTCGGCCACGAGCGCACCATGATGTGGATGCAGTACGCCGACCGGCTGCACAATCTGGTCGAGGACTTCCATCCGGTCACCGCGCTGGAGCGCGACAAGTACGCCACCCTGCTGATGGACCGCCAGGCGTTGCGGCTGTTGGGCTCGGCCGCCGTCGCCAAGGCCGCCCGCGGCGAGGAGGACATGACCACCATCTCGGTGCTCAAGGTGCTCGGCTCGGAGGCCGAGCGCGACGCCACCGAGACGGCGCTGGACGCGATGGGCGTCGAGGGGCTGCGCCACCCGGCGAACACCTCCGCGTACGCGCCCTACGACCTGGACTACCTGTCGGCGAGCTGGATCGAGCGCTACTTCCGCAGTTTCGCGGGCACCATCGCCGGCGGCACGTCGGAGATCCAGCGCAACATCATCGCCCGCGGACTCGGCCTGCCGCTCAGCTGAACCCCGATCTGTTCAGCCGAATTCCGCTCTGTTCAGCTGAATCCGATCTATTCAGCGGTGGCTGCGACGTTGTCCGAGTGAAAGTCGCAGGGAGCGCTCAATAGATCGGATCTGGGATCAGAACACCCGTACTTGGCCCTCGAGGGCGGGGACGGTGTCGGGCAGGTGGTAGGTCTTGATTCCGTTGCGGAACATGACATTTTCGCGGGCGTGTTCGGGTAGGTGTTTGACCAGCCAACGGGGGTCGTCGAAGGTCCAGTGCGGGTAGTCGGAGGAGAACAGCAGGATCTTGTCGCATTCCATCCACTCGAAGGCCCGCATGAGCTCGGTCTTGTCCTCGGGATAGTCCAGGGGCTGGGTGGTGAACTTGATGTGGTCCTTAACGTATTCGGACGGTTTGCGCTTGATGTCGAGCCATTGCTTGCGGGCTTCGTAGACGGCGTCCATCCGCCACATCAGCGGCAGGATCCAGGTGAAGGCGTGTTCGACGAACACGATGCGCAGGGTGGGGAACCGGTCGAAGACGCCGTCGAAGATCAGGCTCATGATCTGGTTGGCCGCCAGCAGTGAGTAGGTGACCATGAAATCGTGGTTGTAGCTGGGGAACCCGACCGGCGGCATCGGCAGTTCCTCGTTGTGACCGCGGGACAGGTGACAGCTGACCACGATGTCGTGCCGGGTGGCCGCGGCCCAGACCGGGTCGTACATCGGATGACCCCACGACGGGCGGCGTTCGGCCTTGATCAGCACCTGTGCCATGTAGGGATGGCCGGCCCACTTCTCGATCTCGGCGGCCGCCAGGTCCGGCGCCTCGATGGACGCGCAGATCGAGCCGCGCCAGCGCTCGTGCCAGTTGTTGTGCGAATCCAGCCAGTGGTTGGCCTGCCATGAGTTGAGCGCCTGGCTCATCGCATGGTCGGCCTCGGGCAGTCGGGCCCCATAGGCGCCGGGCTCCAGGATCGCGATGTCGGCGCCCGCCTCCATGATCAGCTGTTTGAACGCCAGATCCGGGTCGCTGCAGGCGAATTCACCGTCGGCGGGGAAGGTGTCCACCCGCATCGCATGTGAATGCGCGTAGTCCGGTGCGTCGTAGTAGATCAGCTCGCCGTACGGGTGGCTGCCGAAGTAGTCGGTGCGCCACGGCTCGGGGATGTACTGTGCCAGTTCGCCGCGACGCGGCATCGGGTGCACGTCGGAGTCGACGCAGCGCACCGGCACACGCTCGCCGGCGGGCTTACGTTCCGTCGTGATGGTCGCCATCGTGGCCTCCCCGTGATCGCTGCGGTTCCATCCTGCCCGTCACCCGATGCCGAGACCTAGGTTTCGGCGAAGGCAGGGTTAGGCGGCGGGGCCGCCGCGGATCGTGTACGACGACGGGTCGTCGATCCGGTCGATGTTGGCGGCCATGAGTTCCACGGTCAGCCCGGGCTCGTCGATGCCGGCGGTCTCGGCGATGAAGACGCGCGACACATGGGCGCCCCCGACGCGGTAGATGTGTGCGGTCCGGTCGCAGACCTCGTGGCCGAGGTAGACGACGACCGGCGTGACCTGTTCTGGCTCAAGGTCTTTCACCAGTTCGGTCATGGTGTTCTCGGTCATCCGGGTGCGTGCGATGGGGGAGATCGCGTTGACCCGGATGTTGTTGCGCGCACCCTCGATCGCCAGCACGTTCATCAGTCCGACCAGGCCGGTCTTCGCCGCGCCGTAGTTGGCCTGACCGAAGGTCCCGAACAGGCCCGAGCCCGAGGTGGTCATCACGATGCGGCCGTACCCCTGCTCCCGCATGTGCGGCCAGGCTGCACCGGTGACGTAGAAGGCGCCGCGCAGATGCACCGCGATGACCGCGTCAACCTGCTCGGCGGTCATGTTCTTGAAGGCGGCATCGCGCAGGATGCCGGCGTTGTTCACCAGGACGTCGATGCGGCCGAACGTGTCGACGGCGGTGGCGACGATCGCCCGGCCGCTCTCCGGCGTCGACACCGAATCGGTGTTGGCGACGGCCGCGCCGCCGGCGGCGGTGATCTCGTCGACCACCGCCTGCGCGGCCGACGACGATCCGGTGCCGTCGACCGAGGCGCCCACGTCGTTGACCACGACCTGCGCGCCGCGCCGCGCGAATTCCAGTGCGTGACAACGGCCCAAGCCGCCGCCGGCGCCCGTCACCACCACGACCCGTCCGTCGAAACCCAGATTCATCGTGTTGTGCTCCCGTCGTGCCATGCCGGTTCGCGCCTGTCCGCTTCGGCAAGGCTAGCGCGGCCGGAACGGACCACTTTCATACAGGTCTGTATACCTGATGCGACATTGCATATGATCGGAGGGAGTACGCGCGTGATTTCGGTGCGCTCACGTGCGCTGAGCGCCGGTGAGCGCACCGAAATCCCTGGCCAGTGGAGAGGTGCCCGCAATGAAGCTGGAAGACCGGATCGCCAAGCACAAGCGGATGGCGGAGAGCTACCGCGACAAGTACGTGCTCCAGAAGGTCCAGGAGGGCGAGAGCTACGACGAGTGGGACTTCGCCGACGACGCGGTCTACACCTCACCGTATTTCGTCGCCGACCAGGAACTCGTCCTCAAGGACGTCGCGACCGCGTGGGACGTGGCGGCGACCGTCGAGGCCACCGCATACGGCGTGGAGTTCCCGGACTGGAAGCCCGTCGACTACAAGTGCTGGCCGGCCGAGAACGGCTTCGTCATGCGCTACCGCTGGCAGGGCACGTCGCAGACCACCGGCAAGGTGATGGGCTTCTATTCGATCAGCTTCGTCGAGACCAACGACGACGGCCAAATCGTGCACTGGTCAACGTATGTCAACGACGAGGAGTACGGGCCTTTCCTCGAACTGGCGATCGGCGCGCGCGGCCCGTTCCACGGCGACGACTACATGCAGGCCCTGGCGCGGCACTTCGAGAAGCACGGTTTGTCGCTTCCGTTCTGAACTCCCGGATCTGTTCAGTCATCCCTGCGAGTCCTACTCGCAAATCTTCGCAGCCGGTGCTGAACATTGATGATGTAAGAGCGTTACCGCACAGGCCGTGACTCGTGTCGCTGAATGACACCCTGCTGGGTTGTCGTTGATCTGATTTGTCCGGCCTGTGTGGTGCGTGTTTTGTTCACACCGGCCAGGACGGACATGACTTAATCAGGAGCCTGGTCGTTCCTCACCAATGTCTTGTCTGCCCGCCCTGACCGGTGTGTGCCCTACCCAACGCACGGTCAGAAGGGACATCACCATCTTGACAGAAACAACGCTGCTCGTCGCCGGCGCGGACACCCACGCCGACACCATCCACATCGCCGCGGTCTCGATGACCGGGGTGATGCTCGGTGACCGAGAATTCCCGACCACCCGCGCCGGCTATGCCGCCGCGATCGGATTCCTGAGCTCGCTGGGACAGGTCCAGCGCATCGGGGTCGAAGGCACCGCGAGCTACGGCGCCGGGCTGACCCGGGCGCTGCTGGCCGCAGGGATCGAGGTCCTCGAGGTGGCCCGCGCGGTCAAGTCCACCCGACGACTCAAGGGCAAGTCCGACCCACTGGATGCCTACAGTGCCGCACGTAGCGTGTTGGCCGGCCAGGGACTGGCCATCCCGAAAGATGAGGCCACCGCAGGTTTACGTGCGCTGCACATCGCACGCCGCTCCGCGGTCAAGCACCGCACCGCGGTGATCAACCAGATCAAGGCCATGCTGATATCGGCGCCGGACGCGGTGCGTGAAAAGTACCGCGGGCTAACGACATTGAAGTTGATCGAGGCGATCGCCCGCTGCCGCCCCGACACCCAGTCCCAACCATGGGCGGTCTCGCTGCTCACCGCGGCCAAAATGTTGGCCCAGCGGGTGCAGTTCCTCGACGCCCAAGCCGCCGAGCTGCAAGCCCAGATCGACGTTCTGGTCAGCGCAGCCAATCCCGCGCTGCGGGCGGCCTACGGTGTGGGCGCCGACACCGCCGCCCAACTGTTGATCACCGCCGGAGCCAACCCACACCGGCTGCACAGCGAAGCCGCCTTCGCCGCCTTGTGCGGCGCCGCACCGATCCCCGCGTCCTCGGGCAAGACCACCAGACACCGACTCTGCCGCGGCGGAGACCGCGCCGCCAACAACGCTCTGCATCGCATCGCCTTGGTGCGCCTGGCCCACCACCAACCGACCAAGGACTACGCCCAACGTCAACGGCTCAAGGGCCACTCCAAAAGGGAGATCCTGCGCAAACTCAAGCGCGCCATCGCCCGCGAGATCTTCAAACTGCTGACCCGCCAGATCGCCATACCCGAATACGCCGACCTACGCCAAGCCCGCCAAGCCAAGAACATCACCCTCACCGCAGCCGCCAAACACTTCGGGACCTGGCCCACCACGATCACCCGCATCGAAACCGGCCGACAACGCGACGACGCCTTCGCAGACACCTACAGAACCTGGCTCACCACCGCTTGACAGCAATAGGAGCATCAGATCGGTGTGGCGTCAGGTGCGGCGGCCGCCGTTGACACCGATCACCTGGCCGGTGACATATGACGACTCGTCGGCGATCAGGAACATCGCGGCGTTGGCGATGTCCTCCGGCCGGCCGGCCCGCCGCACCGGGGTGATCTTGGCGAAGTTCTCCAGCGAATCGGTGAATCTTCCTTCGGCGATGGCCTTTTCGAGCATCGGGGTGACGACCATGCCCGGCGGGATGGTGTTGACCGTGATGCCCTTCGGGCCCAGTTCGAGCGCCAGCGCCTTGGTGAAGCCGATGAGCCCGGCCTTGGAACTCACATACGCCGCCATGTAGGACTGCCCGCCCTGGGCGCTCGACGACGAGATGTTGACGATGCGGCCCCACTTGGCGGCGAGCATGTCCGGCAGCACTTCCTGTACGCAGATGAACGGCCCCCGCAGGTTCACCGCCATCACGCGATCCCAGAACTCGTCGGTGATGTCGGCGAACTTGCCGAACTGTTCGATGCCGGCGCTGTTCACCAGGATCAGCACCGGGCCGAACTCGTCGCGCACCCGCGCGACGGCGGCGGCGACCTGCTCGCGGCTCGACACGTCGACGACGTGACCGGACACGGTTCCGCCGGCCGCGCGCAGTCGGGTGACCTCGGCGTCGATCGCGTCGGCCTGGATGTCGAATATCGCCACCTTGGTGCCGCGGGCGGCCAGCGCCTCGGTGATGGCCAGACCGAGGCCCGACGCCCCGCCGGTCACGATGGCGGCGGTTCCTTCGAAGGGCATGAAAAGTCCTATCTGAAGCAGATGTTGAGGTTGGTCAGCCCGCGCAGGATGAACGTCGGCAGATACCGGTAGCGGCGCGCGCCCGGCGGGCCGTGCACCTCCTCGTCGATCCAGAACTCGGCGGTGCGGTCGAACAACCGGTTCAGGCTGACCAGCGTCTCCGTCCGGGCCAGCGGGGCTCCGGGGCAGCTGTGCACGCCGCGACCGAACGCCACATGGTTGCGGGCGTTGGCGCGTTCGACGTCGAAGGCGTCCGGATCGTCGAACTTGCGCGGGTCCCGGTTCATCGCGGCGTTGACGAGCATCACCGTCGTGCCGGCCGGAATCTCGACACCGCCGACGGTGACGGGCACCTTGGCCAGCCGGAAGTCGCCGCGCACCGGACTCTCGAAGCGCAGTGCCTCCTCGATGAACCGCGGCAACAGATCGCGGTCGGCGCGCAGCCGGGCCTGCAACTCTTGGTCCTCGGCGAGGATCAGCACCGACGCCGACAGCAGCCGGACGGTCGTTTCCTGGCCTGCCGCAAAGAGATTCGCCGCGACGCGCACCGCGTCGATGACCTCCGGCATGCTGCCGTCCGGGAAGGTGGCCGACGCGACACCGGTCAGCACGTCGTCGCGCGGATTGGCCCGCCGGTCGCCGATGTACTCGGTGAACTTGCCGTAGAGGTACTCCAGCGGCGAGTGCTTCAGCGCGTCGCCCTTGCTGCTCCCGATGGTGCCGGTGCGGCCACTGAGCAGCGCCGCGCGGAACTCGTCGTGGTCGGACTCGGGCACGCCGAGCAGGTCGGCGATCACCAGCATCGCGAACGGGCTGCCGTAGCCGTCGTTGTACTCGCACTTGCCGTCCGTGAGGAGCTCGTCGTACTGCCGGTCGGCCAGCTTCCAGATGAACGCCTCGTTCTCCTTGAGCCGCTTCGGGGTGATCATCTTCGACAACAGGGCCCGGTGATCGGTGTGCTTGGGCGGATCGAAGGCGGGCAGCTGGTCGTTGAACGGCAGTTCGTCGCGGTGCAGGTCGATGATCGCCGAGATGTCTTCGTTCTCATGGCCTTTCAGCGACACCGGGAAACCGGGGAACGGACCGGTGACCGACAGGCAGGACGAGAACCGCTCGGTGTCGTTGTAGATCGCCACGCCCTCGTCGTAGCCCGTCACCATCACCACATCGTGATGGGTCTCGCGGCGCAGCGGGCATTCGTCGCGCAGTCCGGCCAGGTACGCGTACGGGTCGTGCAGCAGCTTGTTGTCGGTGAAGAAGTCGACCGAATCGAGATCGGAGGTGTTGGCGGTGGTCACTCGGCGATCTCAACTCCCTGGTAGCTGGTCAGCATGTCGGTGCTCGGCAACGCCATCTGGAGGTAGACGTCGATGTGGCGGATCTTATTCGCCTCGGTGAATTCGTACACCGACATCGAGTTGACGACGGACTCGAAGTCGCCGATCCGGCTGCGTTCCTCGAGTTCGAGGAACACCACCCCGTCGATTTCGCTGACCCGCTTGAACGAACCCTCCCACTCCGAGTTGGTGGCCCAGTTCGTCAGGAAGTCGACGTATTCGGACCAGTTCATCACCTCTTTGAAGTTGCCGATCCGCTCGAACTCGTCGACCGCGACCAACTCCGCCAACGGCGCCCAGCTCTCGACGGTGAACCCCGGCCGCTTGGCGGCGTCGACGAGGCGCTTGGTGGTCTGCGCGTACTCCAGCACGGCCCGTGACCGTCCGGAGTGCTCGTCGACCACGTCGTCGATGGCACGCAACTCTCGGCTCATACGGGCGCCCCGGCGGCCCGCAGGTACGTGTCGACCACCGAGTGGAAGTGGGCGATGACGACCTCCTCCTTGACCAGGGCCATGTGCTCGAGTGCGGTGTTGCGCAGGCCGATCTGCTGGCGCGGCATCTGCTCGTAATCCTGTTGCAGCGCTTCGAAATACTTGAAGCTGCCGGGTTCGTCGACCACCACCGGCTCGGCGGCGTAGGCGGCCTTGAACTCGTCGGGCAGCCACATGTAGCTCGCGACGTGCCAGATGCAGCGGTTGGGGTCGCCGTCGGGGTGCGGCAGCGACATCACGATAGTCGCCTCGCCGGCGCGGATGGTCATGAAGAAGTTCGGGAACAGCACCCACCCGTGGTTGTCGCTCATCTGCGCGTCGGTCAGACCGCTGACGTCCAGGCCCATTCCGGTAAGCGTGTCGCGGGTGGCGCGCTGCAGCAGTGTGCGCGCGGTGACACCCTCGGGGAACGTGGGTGCGCCGCCTTCATCGTCTGACGCCTTGTACTCGTCGACGAGTTCGGTGAAGCGGGGCAGCACCGCGACGGTGGACGGGAAGGTCTCCGGCAGGTCCATGACGCCGTCGACCTGTGCCTGCGGGCTCGCGCCGACGACGTCGAACGGAGCCATTGAGACACTGTGCTTTTCGAAGAACTTGAACCGGGTGGTGGCCGGGTCGATGTTGATGACGCGCAGCAGCTGCGGGTGGATGCCGTCGATGTGATAACCCTCCTGGAAGGCGTCCATGACGACCTTCCAGTTGCAGTCGATGGCCTCGGTGACGTCCATGACGGTGGTCATCTCGTCGAGGTGGTAGGGGGCCAGCATGGTGGCGACCTCCTCGCCGATGAACTCGGCCAGGGGCGCGGCATCGGGGTCCGGATTGAGGAAGATGAACCCGCCGAAAGTGTCGACGGGAACCTCGATCAGGCCGTGGGTGTCCTTGTCGATGGGTCCGGCGAGCGCCTCGCGGAGCATCCCTTTGAGGTTGCCCGCCAGGTCGTAGGACCACAGGTGGTACTGGCACAGGAAGCCGCGCTTGGCGTTTCCGCGCGCCTCCTGGCACAGCACGTTGCCGCGGTGCCGGCAGGCGTTGACGAAACCGCGAAGCCGCGCGTCCTTGCCGCGCACGACGATGTATGACTGGTCGAACAGTCGGTACTGCTTCCAGTCGCCGGTGTTGGTCAGCTCGTCGGCGCGGCCGACCACCTGCCACACCTTCATCCAGATCGCGTCCCGTTCGAGGGCCACGAAATCCGCTGCGACATAACGCTCCGTCGGGATCTCCATCCGGTACCGGTCGCCGGGAATGTCATCCAGGGCGGTGGCGTGGTCGACCCATTCGCCGGGTCGTGCGGGTGCGGCGGTCACGGCTGTTCTCCTCGTGTCGGGCGGCGGGCCTCAGTGACTGGCATCACTAATATACATCGGTGTATATTCGATGCAACTGTGCAGGACCGCATCGTCGGAGCAACTGGGAGAATCGAGCGATGGCCGAACGCTGGACGATGCAACGCCGTCTCGAGCACACGCGCAGCCTGCTGCTCGACGCGGCCGAGGAAGTGTTCGCGCGCAAGGGTTTCGACGCGGCCGCCCTCGAGGACATCGCCGATGCCGCCGGTTACACCCGTGGTGCGATCTACTCCCACTTCGGCAGCAAGGCCGAGTTGTTTCTCGCCGTCGTCGAACGGCAGCGCCAGCGGTTCCTGGACGGTTTCGCCGACGTCGTCGAATCCATCGGCAATCTCGACGAGTTGCGCGCCGACGACATCGCCGACCGGTGGGGCGATCTGCTGGCCGCGCAGGGATCCGACCGCGCGTCGCTGGGCTACGAGTTCACCCTCTTCCTGCTGCGCAATCCGGAGGCCCGGGAACGGGTGTCGAGCCAGCGCGAGGAGACCGCCCACGCGCTCGCGGACTACATCGCCAAGGGCGTCGCGCGACTCGGCGGCCAGCTCACGATGGAGGCCGTGGACCTGGCCCGAGTGGTGCTCGCGGCCAACGACGGGGTCACCCTCAACAGCCTCGTCGACGGCCGGGACGTCTACCGGCCCTTCCTGCGGATGGTCATCGCCAACATCGTGGCGCCGCCGTCGAAGTAGCGCGATGAATTCTCGGGGTGGCGCCGGTCAATACCGTTGACCGCAACCCACCACCGCGAGGAGCATTCGCACATGGCCGACTTTTCCGCCCCGCCGGGCGCACCGATCTGGTTCGACCTGACGAGCAGTGACCCCGACCGGGCCGTCGAGTTCTACCGGGCGATCTTCGGCTGGGAGGCCGAACCGCCGCGCGCGGAGTTCGGCGGCTACCGCAACTTCACCAGGAACGGCAGGCGCGTCGCCGGGCTGAGCCCGTACATGCCCGAGGCCGGCGGACCGACCAACGTGTGGGGGGTGTACCTGCGCACCGATGACGCCGAGGCCACCGCGCGGGCGGTGCAGGCCGCGGGCGGTTCCATCATGGTGCCGCCGATGCCGGTGGGCAGCGAGGGCACGATGCTCGTCGCGGTCGACAGCGCGGGCGCGGTGATCGGCTTCTGGCAACCCGACGAGCATCACGGCTTCAGTCAGCGCGGTGAACACGGCACGCCGTACTGGTTCGAGTCGCACAGCACGGATTACGCGAAGTCGGTCGACTTCTATACCCGGGTGCTCGGTGCCCGCATCGAGGAGGTCGGCACCGGGGGCGATCCGGATGCCGTCGGCCCCGACGTCTACGGGCAGGTGTTCACCGGCGACCTGGCCTACATGGGCATCATGGACTCCGCCAAGATCCTGCCGGCCGGCACCGGATCGTTCTGGCAGGTCTATGTCACCGTCGACGACGTCGCGGACACCGTCGCCCAGGTCGAGTCCCTCGGCGGGTCGGTGCTGATGGGCCCCGAGGTGACGCCGTACGGCACGCTGGCCACGGTGACAGATCCGCTGGGCGCGGCCTTCAGCCTCGGGCATCCGCCGGCCGGCATGTGAGCGCTCGCCTCACCAGCTGATGACGGCGGCGTCCTTGCGTTCGGTGATCGGCCGCGCCAGTTCCTGCTCGTCGCACGCCTGTTGCAGGAGCTCCAGCGTCTCGTCCAGACCCGGGCCCAGCCGGCGGCCGGGGGTGAAGGTGGCGGGCAGGTGCTGCATGCCCTGGATGACCCCGATGGTCTGGTAGTGCGCGGTGCCGGCCGGATCGCAGGCGAAGTCCGGCATCCGGTCGAGCACCGCCGTGAGCATCGACTTGAACACGGTGCGGGCGACGTTGGAACCCACGCAACGGTGGACGCCCAACCCGAAGCTGAAGTGCCGGTTGCCTTTTCGGTCGAGGACGATCTCATTGGGGTGCTCGAAGACCGACGGGTCGCGGTTCGCCATGGCCCACGAGATCCACAGCCGTTCACCCTCTTTGAGCGGTATGCCGTCGATCTCACAGTCGGCCGCGATCGTGCGGCCGTCGCCGGGCGCCGGCGTGAAGAACCGCAGGAACTCCTCGGTCGCGGAGTCCAGCAGGGTGTCGCGCTCGCGGGACAGGCGCTCACGCTGGTCCGGGTTCTGCGAAAGCCATTCCAGCGCATGGGCCGTCAGTGCGGTTGTGGTGTCGAAGCCGCCGCCGATCAACAGCATCAACATGCCCAACAGCTCGTGGTCGGGCGCGGGCTCACCGTCGACGCGCAGTCGCGCCAGCGCGTCGATCAGCCCGGGTCGGGGCGTTTCCCGGATCTCGGCGAGGTGGCCCATCATGTCCATGGCGCTGGCGATCGCAAGATCGGCGACGCGGACATAGTCGGGAGAGGTGGCGGGTGTGTACACCGACGCGTGGGCGGGCTCGCAGTAGATCGGCCACTTTCGCAGCGGGACGCCCAGCAGGGCCAAGGTCAGTACGGCGGGCACGATGTTGGCCAGATCGTCGACGAAGTCGATCCGGCCCGTCTCGATCTTCTCGTCCAGGCAGGCCCGAACGATCTCGTCGATGACGGGCACCCACCGCTGCACCGCGGCCGGGGACAGGTAGGCGTTCAGCGGGGTCCGGTAGGCCCGGTGCTCGGGGTCGTCCATCTCGAGCATTCCACCGCGAAACGGGGTGCTGGCCTCGACGAGTGGGATGTTGATGCCGCGGTAGCCGCGCCGGGCGCCGGCGATGTCGTGGTCGTTGGAGATGGCCGCGCTGCGCGCGAGTTCGAACACTTCCTTGTTGCCGGCGGCCACCCAGTGCCCGCCGTAGGTGTCCGACCACGCCATGGGGCACTGGCCGTGCAACTCGGCCGTGATCGAGTCGAACCGCTCTCGGTAGTCCGGGGTGTGCCGGTCGAAGTGGAACCGGTGTTCGGCGTGCGGATCACCCATGACCTCGAGGGTACGAGGGGTGCGCGCGTGAAAACCCGCGATTTGCGCGAGAACTCACTTCCAGTCGATGACCGCGACGTCCTTGCGCTCGGTGATCGGGCGGGCGAGTTCCTGTTCGACACAGATGCGCTGGAGGTTCTCCAGCGTCTCGTCCAAGCCCGGCCCCAACGGCTTGCCGGGGGTGAACGTGGCGGGCAGATGCCGCATGCCCTGGATGACGCCGATGGTGTCGTAGTGCACCGTGCCCTCGGGGTCGCAGACATAGTCCGGCATCCGGTCGAGCACGGCGGTCAGCATCGACTTGAACACCGTGCGCGCCACGTTGGAGCCCGCGCAGCGGTGCAGGCCGAGGCCGAAGCTGAAGTGCCGGTTGCCCTGCCGGTCCAGGATGACTTCGTTCGGGCTCTCGAACACCGACGGGTCCCGGTTGGCCATCGCCCACGAGATCCACAGGCGCTCACCCTCTTTGAAGTGATGGCCGTCGAACTCGGTGTCTTCCGAGAAGGTGCGGCCGTCACCCGGTGCGGGGGTGAAGTAGCGCAGGAACTCCTCGGTGGCGGGGTTGAGCAGGGTGTCGCGCTCGCGGGACAACAGCTCACGTTCGGCGGGATGCTCGCCCAGCCATTCCAGCGAGTGCGCCGTCAGCGCGGTGGTGGTGTCGAAGCCCCCGCCGATGATCAGGCCCAGGTTGCCCAGGATCTCCAGATCCGGTGCGGGTTCGCCGTCGATCTTCATCGACACC
Source organism: Mycobacterium sp. (assembly GCF_046330795.1). GTDB lineage: Bacteria > Actinomycetota > Actinomycetes > Mycobacteriales > Mycobacteriaceae > Mycobacterium. Next base: position 703,181 of record NZ_JAXLSA010000002.1, read on the forward strand.
AGCGCATTGACCAGACCGGGCCGCGGGTTCTCCTTCACCTCGTTCATGGTGTTGACCAGGTCGATGCCCATCTCCCGGTGCATCGCCGCGACGCGCTCGGCGTCCGGCGAGTGCTCGGGGGTGTAGACCGCGGCATGGGTGGGCTCGCTGTAGACCGCCCATTTCTTGAGCGGGATGCCCATCATGGCCAGCGTCAGGACCGCCGGGACGATGTTGGCCAGATCGTCGACGAAGTCGATGCGCCCGGACTCGATCTTCTCGTCGAGGGCCGCGCGCACGATCTCGTCGATGAACGGCGCCCAGCGCTTCACCGCGGCGGGGGACAGGTAGGGGTTCAGCGCGTCGCGGTAGATCTTGTGCTCGGGGTTGTCCATCTCCAGGATGCCGCCGCGGACCATGTTGACCCGCCGGGCCGACGGGATCGCAATGCCCTTGTAGCCCTTGCGTTCCCCGTGGATGTCGTGGTCGGCGGAGACCGCCGGGCAGCGGGCGAGTTCGAAGACCTCCTTGCTGCCGGCGGCGACCCAGTGGCCCTCATAGGTGTCCGACCACGCCATCGGGCAACGGGACTGCATCTCCTCGGTGATCTTGGTGAACTGCAGCCGGTACTCCGGGGTGTGCCGGTCGAAGTGGTAGCTGTTGCGGTTCTTGTCCTCGTCGGCCGCGACGGTGTCGTCGATGCTCACGCGGTATCTCCTCGGGGCTCCATGGATCCTGGCGTCATTCGATGACGATGGCCTGCTCGGGGCAGGAGTGGGCGGCTTCGCGGACGGCGTCCTCCTGGTCCTCGGGCACGATCTCGTTGACCGCCGACGAGTGGCCGTCGACCTCGTCGAGTTCGAACGCGTCGGGGGCGATCATCGAGCACAGGGTGTGGCCCTGGCACTTGTCCTTGTCTACCCAGACCTTCATGTTTTCTCCTCTGACGGCGAACCAGGCTGTGCGGCAATGCTATCGGCCGTTGCGGCCGGGATCAGACGTGGTAGTCGTACCACTTCAGGTAGCCGCCGGCGTCGACGCGCAGTTGCATACCGGTGACGTAGCGCGACTCCTCGGAGGCCAGCCACAGCACCGCGTTGCTGATGTCCTGGGGTTCGATCCACGGCACCTTCATGGCCTGCTGGACGTAGAACACCGGCTCGGCGTCACCCTTGGTCGGGTGCTCCAGGTCGGGCCGGAACGACTGATACATCGGCTCGCTCTGCAGCATGTCGGTGTTGCAGTTGGTCGGGTGGATGACGTTGGCGCGGATGCCGCGCACCGCCAGTTCGGTGGCGAGGTAGTGCACGTACTCGGAGATGAGCCGCTTGGAGACCATGTATCCCATGCCGCCCGGGTCCCCGCCGGGGTTGGGCTTGTTGTGCGCATCCATCAGCGCCGCGGCGGAGGCGGTCGCGATGATCGACGCGCCCTCCTTCAGATGGGGGAGCGCGACCTGGATGGCGTTGATGGTGCCGACGAAGTTGGTGTTGATGCCGTCGGTCCAGGCCTGCATCGGCGGCTGGCCCTTCATGGCTGCGATGCCGGCCTGCGCGACGACGATGTCGAGTTTGCCGAACTCGGCGATCCCGCGGTCGAGGGCCTCCTTGAGTTGGCCGGCCTCCCGGACGTCGGCCTGGGCGGTGACGATCCGCTGCCCGGTCTTCTCGACGTAGTTCTTGGTCTCCTCGAGATCCTCGGGGCGGGCCATCGGGTAGCCGATGGTGTCGATGTCGGCACAGATGTCGACGGCGATGATGTCGGCGCCCTCTTCGGCCAGCCGGATGGCGTGGCTGCGGCCCTGCCCTCGGGCGGCACCGGTGATGAATGCGACCTTGCCTTCAACGCGTCCCACTGTTGTCCCTTCGGATGTGCGTATCGGAGTGTTGTGCGGTGTTCACGTGCCTCATCGCGACGGCTGGCGAGCAGCTGTCGTCTCAAGCGTCAAGAATCGCCCTTTCGATTATGAGAACCGTACTCTCGGCGACGGCTGTCACGCAAGGTTTGTGAACTAACAGTCTTGAAATGCGCGGACTCGGTGAAATCGGCCGCCCGGGTTTGGTTGACAGCGAGGCCCCGGTGCTGATTAGTTGCTACAGTTCTCCCCTGGCGAATGCAGGATTCGCGGATGATGAGAATCCAGTTATCACAAGTTCGGACTCACACGTTCTAAGACGTTCAACGAGGAGGTTCGGGTGGCATCCCCCGACACCATCGCCAACGCGACCACGGACGGCAACCAGGTTGACCGGCGCATGCTGATCGGCGGCAACCTGGTGGAAAGCGGCAGCGGCCGCCGGTTCGCGAGCCTGAATCCCGCCACCGGCGAGGTTCTGGGTCATGCTCCCGATGCGACGGTCGCCGACGCCGAGGCCGCCGTCGCCGCCGCGCGCACCGCGTTCGACGCCACCGACTGGGCCACCAACACCGAGTTGCGGGTGCGTTGCCTCCAGCAGTTGCACGCCGCCCTCGTCGAGCACCGTGGCGAGATGGGGCAGCTGACCACCGACGAGGTGGGTGCCACCCCGGCGCTGCTGGCCGGCGCCCAGTACGACCAGCCGGTCGAGATCGTCCGCTACTACGCCGAACTGCTGAAGACCTATCCGATGACGGATGATCTCGGCAACATCGAGAGCCGCGGCATGCTGCACCACCGCTGGGTGGAGAAGGAAGCCGCCGGCGTCGTCGCCGCGATCATCGCCTACAACTATCCGAACCAGCTGGCCCTGGCCAAGCTCGCGCCCGCGCTGGCCGCCGGCTGCACGGTCGTCCTCAAGGCCGCGCCCGACACGCCGCTGATCACGCTGGCGCTCGGCGAACTGATCGCCAACCACACCGACATCCCGGCCGGAGTGGTCAACGTCCTGTCCGGCGCCGACCCCGAGGTGGGCGCCGTGCTGACCACCAGTCCCGACGTCGACATGGTCACCTTCACGGGCTCCACTCCGACGGGCCGGGCGATCATGGCGGCCGCGAGCAACACCCTCAAGCGGGTGTTCCTCGAACTCGGCGGCAAGTCGGCGGCCATCGTGCTCGACGACGCGGACTTCAACATGGCGGCGCTGTTCGCGGCGTTCTCCATGGTCACCCACGCCGGCCAGGGCTGCGCGCTCACGTCGCGACTTCTGGTGCCGCGCAAGCACAAAGACGAGATCGTCGAGCTCATCAAGACCAACTTCGGCCATGTCCGCTACGGCGACCCGAACGAACCGGGCACGTACATGGGCCCGCTGATCAGTGCCAAGCAGCGCGACAAGGTCGACGGCATGGTCAAGCGCGCCGTGGCCGCGGGAGCGTCCCTGGTCACCGGCGGCGAGAAGAAGGATCCCGGCTTCTTCTACACCCCGACCCTGCTGGCCGACGTCGACCCGGACAGCGAGATCGCCCAGGACGAGGTGTTCGGCCCGGTGCTCGCGGTGATCGCCTACGAGGACGACGACGATGCCGTGCGCATCGCCAACAACTCCATCTACGGGCTGTCCGGCGCCATCTTCGGCGGCCAGGAACGCGCGCTGGCGATGGCGCGCAAGATCCGCACGGGCACCTTCTCGATCAACGGTGGCAACTACTTCAGCCCGGACGCGCCGTTCGGCGGGTACAAGCAGTCGGGCATCGGCCGCGAGATGGGTGAGGCCGGCCTCGACGAGTTCCTGGAGCGCAAGACGTTCGCGACGGTGCTCGGCCCCGTCGAAGCAGAGGCGGACAAGTCATGAGTCGTCCACTCGACGGGATCCGCGTCCTCGAGGTCGCCATGTACGGCTTCGTTCCGTCCGCCGGAGCGGTGCTCGCCGAATGGGGCGCCGACGTGATCAAGGTCGAGCACGCCGTCACCGGCGATCCGCAGCGCGGGCTGCGCCAGACCGGTCCGTTACGGGTCGAGGGTGATCCCAACCCCAACATCGAGCACGCCAACCGCGGCAAACGCAGTGTGGGCCTTGACATGTCGGTTCCGGAAGGGCGCGAGGTCCTGCTGGAACTGGCGCGCCGGTCCGATGTGTTCCTGACCAGTTTCCTGCCCGGTCACCGGCAGAAGTTCGGCATCGACGTCGACGACATCCGGGCGGTCAACCCGAAGATCATCTACGCGCGCGGTAGCGCGCTGGGCCCGCGCGGCCAGGAGGCCAACAAGGGCGGCTACGACATGACGGCGTTCTGGTGCCGGGCCGGCACCGCCGCCACCATCACCCCCGAAGGGGTCGACGGCATGGTGGCGCCGCCCGGGCCGGCGTACGGCGACACGATCTCCGGCACCAACCTCGCCGGCGGCATCGCGGCGGCGCTGGTCAAGCGCGAGCGCACCGGTGAGCCGTCGGTGGTCGACGTGTCGCTGCTCGGCAGCGGCCTGTGGGCGCTGGGCCACACGGTCGCACTGACCAATCACCTTCAGCAGCGGTTGGTGGCCCAGCCGCCGGGGGTGCACGGTTCGCCGATCAACCCACTCGTCGGCGTCTACCGGACCAAGGACGACCGGTACATCTCGTTCGTGATGATGCAACCGACGAAGTTCTGGGCCGACGTGTGCCGCCACATCGACCGCGCCGACCTGATCGACGACCCGCGGTTCGCCACCGCGGAGTCCATCGCCGAGCACACCGCCGACGCGGTGGCGATCCTGGGCGAGGCCATCGCGACCCGCACCCTGCCGGAGTGGAGCGAGCGGTTCGCCACCCTGGCCGGGCCGTGGGCCCCGGTCCAGGACACCCTGCAGGCGGCCGGCGACGCTCAGATCCGCGCCAACGAGTACATCGTGCGCGCGGGCGAGCTGGAGCTCGTCGCCAATCCCGTCCAGTTCGACGTCGAGGCGCCGCACACCGGCGGGGCTCCGGGCTTCGCGGAGCAGACCGACGACGTGCTGCTCGAGCTCGGGTTGGACTGGGATCGCATCATCGAGCTCAAGACCGCCGGAGCGGTGACGTAGCCAGGGCTACGTCACGTAATGGATACAGTAAGGTTCACCGAATGCTTTCCACGGCCACCATCGGCACCCTCCTACCCGACGGGGGCTGTGACGCGTATCGCATCACCCGCGCATGGGCGGACGGCGTCACGCCGGCGGCGGCGCACGGGGCTCCGGCCACGTCGGGTCCTACACTCCGTGGCACGGATGTAGCGGATGTTGCTGAAGTTCACGATTTCTTCACCTGGATCGGCCGCATCGGCTATGAAGATCAGGACTTTGGCGCCCGCACGACGGCTCCTGCGGTCACAGCCCACGACAGCCCGGGAGGTCCCGACTAATGGCAGAACGGTGGTCGGTCGGGGTTCCGGTGTTGCGGAATATGTCGGGGCCGATGCAGGCGATCGGTGGGTTGTTCGCGATGTCGGCCGATGCGGTGCGGTTTGTGTTCAAGCGGCCGTTTCAGTGGCGGGAGTTTTTGGAGCAGGCGTGGTTTGTGGCGCGGGTGTCGTTGGCGCCGACGTTGTTGGTGGCGATTCCGTTCACGGTGCTGGTGAGCTTCACGTTGAACATCTTGTTGCGGGAGTTGGGCGCGGCGGATTTGTCCGGTGCGGGTGCGGCGTTCGGGGCGGTGACGCAGATCGGTCCGTTGGTGACGGTGTTGATCGTGGCCGGGGCGGGCGCCACGGCGATGTGTGCCGATCTGGGGTCGCGGACCATTCGTGAGGAGATCGACGCGATGGAGGTGCTGGGCATCAACCCGGTGCAGCGTCTGGTCACCCCGCGGATGCTGGCCTCGGGGTTGGTGGCGTTGCTGCTCAACAGTCTGGTGGTGATCATCGGCATCCTGGGCGGCTATGTGTTCAGCGTGTTCATCCAGGACGTGAATCCGGGGGCGTTCGCGGCCGGGATCACCCTGTTGACCGGGGTGCCCGAGGTGATCATCTCGTGCATCAAGGCCGCGTTGTTCGGGTTGATCGCCGGGTTGGTGGCCTGTTATCGGGGATTGACCATCAGTGGGGGTGGGGCCAAGGCGGTGGGCAATGCGGTCAACGAGACGGTAGTGTATGCGTTCATGGCGTTGTTCGTGATCAACGTGGTGGTCACCGCTATCGGCATCCGGATGACGACCCACTAGAGGGGCGGCCGACATGGGTACGACGACATTGTTGCGGCAGCGCTTCCCGCGGGCGATCAGCCAGTTCGGCCGGCCGGTGGGGTTTTTCGCCGGGCTGGGGGATCACATTCTGTTCTACGGCCGGGCGCTGGCCGGGGTGCCGCACGCGGCGGTGCATTTCCGCCGCGAGATCATCCGGTTGATCGCCGAGATCTCGATGGGTGCCGGCACGCTGGCGATGATCGGCGGCACCGTGGTGATCGTCGGCTTTTTGACGCTGGCCGCCGGCGGCACGCTGGCCGTGCAGGGGTATTCGTCGCTGGGCAACATCGGCATCGAGGCGCTGACCGGGTTCTTGGCGGCGTTCATCAACGTGCGGATCTCCGCGCCGGTGGTCGCCGGGATCGGCCTGGCCGCCACGTTCGGGGCCGGGGTGACCGCCCAGCTGGGCGCGATGCGGATCAACGAGGAGATCGACGCCCTGGAGTCGATGGGCATCCGGCCGATCGAATATTTGGTCTCGACCCGGATCGTGGCCGGCATGATCGCGATCACCCCGCTGTACTCGATCGCGGTCATCCTGAGCTTCCTGGCGTCGAAGTTCGTCACGGTGGTGCTCTTCGGGCAGTCCGCCGGCTTGTACAACCACTACTTCAACACCTTCCTCAACCCGATCGACCTGTTGTGGTCGTTCCTGCAGGCCGTCCTGATGGCGATCACGATCCTGTTGATCCACACCTACTTCGGCTACTTCGCCACCGGCGGACCCTCTGGGGTGGGTGCCGCCGTCGGCAACGCCGTGCGCACCAGCCTGGTCGTCGTCGTCGCCGTCACCCTGCTGGTCTCCCTGTCCATCTACGGCGCCAACGGCAACTTCAACCTCAGCGGGTAAGAGGGACACACGGTGACAGAGATCAATTCGGGACGCGGGGCAAACCGCGCTCTTGTGGGCACCCGCAAGGAAACGCCCGGCTGGGTCCGGCCGCTCGCCGGGCTGCTGACCGTGCTGGCGATCATCGGGGTCGTCGCGCTGGCGATCGGGCTGTTCCGGGCCAGCTTCACCAAAACCGTTCCGCTGACTGTGCTTTCGCCGCGTGCGGGCCTGGTGATGAACCCCGACGCGCGGGTCAAGATGCGCGGCGTGCAGGTCGGCAAGGTGGTCTCCATCGACAACCGTCCGGACGGCACCGCGGCGCTGCACCTGGCGATGGATCCCGGGCAGATGCACCTGATCCCGGCCAACGTCACCGCCAACATCGCGTCCTCGACGGTGTTCGGCTCGAAGTTCGTCGAACTCGTCCCGCCGCCGTCTCCGTCGGCCAATGCGGTGCAGCCCGGTCAGGTCGTCGACGCCGAGCACGTCACGGTCGAGATCAACACCGTCTTCGAACAATTGGTCAACGTCCTGGACAAGATCGATCCCGCCAAGCTCAACGAGACGCTGGGCGCAATCGGCAAGGCGTTCAACGGCCGCGGCGAGAAGATCGGTCAGACGCTGTCGGACTTCGACCACCTGCTGGCCAAACTCGACCCGAGCCTGCCCAATCTCGAACACGAGATGCAGGGTCTGCCGGCGGTCGCCAATGCCTATGCCGACGCCGCCCCGAACCTGATGAAAACGGCGGACAACGCGGTGAGCATCAGCAACACGCTGGTCTCCGAGGAGACCGCACTCGACGCGGCGCTGGTCAACGTGATCGGCCTGGCGGACGTCGGCAACGAGGTGCTCGGCGGTAACCGCCAGGCGCTGGCCGAGGTCACACATCTACTGGTGCCCACCACCGAGCTGCTCGACCGGTACAACGACCACGTGCGCTGCGCCATCGGCGGTATCGCGCCGTTCGCCAGGACCCCCCCGCTGCCGGACCCCGGCGTGCTGGTGTCCACGTCGTTCGTCATGGGCATCGAGCGCTACCGCTACCCGCAGGATCTGCCGAAGGTCAACGCCAAGAGCGGCAACCTGTGTGAGTCGCAGAAGCTGCCCAAGATCCCGCCGGAATGGTTCCCGCCCTTCGTGTCCGCCGATGTCGGCGCGAATCCGTGGCAGTACGGAAACCAGGGCATCCTGCTGAACTCGGCAGGCCTCAAGGAATGGCTGTTCGGTCAGACCGACGGACCGCCGCGCAACGTTCTACAGTACGGACAGCCAGGATGACGGGTTCGCGCAACACACTGATCAAGTTCGGCGTCTTCGCGGTCATCATGGCGGTGCTGACGGTGTTCCTGTTCATGACGTTCGCCCAGGTGCGCACGGGGTCGGGCAACGACTACTCGGCTGTCCTGGCCAACGCGTCGCGGCTCAAGAAGGGCGACACCGTGCGCGTCGCCGGAATCCGGGTCGGCACGGTCAACGACGTGAAACTGTTGGCGGACCGCAACATTCAGGTCGATTTCGACGCGGACAAGAGCATCGTGCTCACCACCGGCACCAAGGCGGCGGTCCGCTACCTCAACCTGACGGGCGACCGGTACCTCGAACTCGTCGACTCACCCGGGTCGACGCGCATCATGCCGGCGGGTTCCCAGATCCCGCTGGACCGCACGCTGCCCGCGCTCGATCTCGACCTGTTGCTCGGCGGCCTCAAGCCGGTGATCCAGGGCCTCAACCCCAAGGACGTCAACGCGCTCACGTCGGCGCTGGTTCAGGTCTTCCAGGGCCAGGGCGACACGCTGGAATCGTTGATGACGAAGACGTCGTCGTTCTCGAATACGTTGGCGGACAACAATCAGGTGATCGAGCAGCTGATCGACAACCTGCACACCGTGATCGGCGAACTCGGTGACAACGGCAAGCAGTTCTCCAATGCCGTCGACCGGTTCGAACAGGTGGTCACCGGCTTCAAGCAGGACCGCGATCCCATCGCGACGTCGATCGATTCGCTCGACAGCGGCACGGCGTCGATAGCGGATCTGCTGAGCCAGGCGCGTCCGCCGCTGACCGGCACCATCAACGAACTCGCGCGGGTGGCGCCGCTGCTCGATCAGGGCAAGGACCGGATGGACATCGCGATCCAGCGTCTGCCCGGCAACTACCGAAAGCTGGCCCGCCTGGGCGCCTACGGCAGCTTCATCCAGTACTACCTGTGCGGCGTGACCATGCGCGTCACCGATCTGCAGGGTCGCACCGCGGTGTTCCCGTGGATCAAGCAGACGACCGGAAGGTGCTCTGAGCCAGATGCTTAAGTACCGCGGATCCAGCCTGATCAAAGCCGGGTTCATCGGCAGCATCCTGGTGCTGCTGGTGATCGCCATCGGCCTGCAGCCGGCGCGGATCGTGGAATGGGCGTCCAATGTCCGTTACTCGGCCCGGTTCGACGAGCTGGGCGGACTGATGTCCGGCAACGACGTCACCGTGTCAGGCATGAAAGTCGGTTCGGTGCAGGACATCTCGCTCGACGACGGCGAGGCGCTGGTCACCTTCTCGGTCAAGGGCAACGTCCCGCTGGGTACCCAGACCACCGCACACATCCAGACCGCGACCCTGCTGGGGCAGCGCATGCTGACCCTCGAGTCGGAGGGCGACCGGCGTATGCACCCGCTGGACGTGATCCCGGCGTCGCGGACGTCCTCGCCGTACTCGCTCAACGATGCGCTGGGCGACCTGGCCACCAACACCGCCGGCACCGACACCGCGTCGCTCAACCAGTCGCTCGACACGCTGTCCGAGACGCTGGACCGGATCGCGCCGCAGCTCGGTCCCACCTTCGACAGCCTGTCGCGGTTGTCGCAATCGCTGAACAGCCGCAACCAGACACTGGGTGACCTGTTCAAGAGCGCCGCCGACGTCAGCGGGATCCTCTCCGAGCGCAGCAATCAGGTGAACACGCTGATCCTCAACGCCAACGATCTCGTCGGCGTCCTCAACGACCGGCGGATGGCCATCGCCAGCCTGCTCGCGAACACCACCGTGGTCGCCCAGCAACTCAAGGGCCTGGTCGCCGACAACGAGAAGCAGCTGGCCCCCACGCTGGACAAGGTCAACGACGTGACGGCGATGCTGGAGAAGAACAAGGAAACCATCGAGAAGGCACTGCCCGGTTTCGTGAAGTTCCAGCTGACCCAGGGTGAGACGGTGTCCGGCGGGTTCTACTACAACGCCTTCATCCCCAACATCACACTGCCGCAGATCATGCAGCCGTTCCTGGACTACGCGTTCGGCTTCCGGCGCGGCGTGGATGCCGGCCAGCCGCCGGACAACGCCGGCCCGCGTGCCGAATTCCCGTGGCCTTACAACGGTATTCCCGGAGGTTCGCGATGAAGCGCCGTCCGTTCGTCGTGGGCGCGGCCATCGCGCTGGTGGCTCTGCTGGTGGCGGGAGCGATCTTCCTGGTGCGCCAGACGGCGTTGGCGCCCAAGAAGATCACCGCGGTGTTCACCACGGCCAGCTCGATCTACCCGGGCGACGAGGTGAAGGTGGCCGGCGTCACGGTCGGCACCATCGCGGCGATCGAGCCGCTGGGAACGCAGACCAGGTTCAGCCTGCGCATCGACCGGGACGTCCCGATCCCGGCCGACGCCAAGGCGGTCGTCGTCGCGCCCAACCTGATCTCGGCCCGCTATGTGCAGTTAACCCCCGCCTACAAGCACAACGGCGGCCCGTTGATGGCCGACGGCGCGACCATTCCGCTGGAGCGCACCGCGGTGCCCGTCGAATGGGACGAGGTCAAGACGCAGCTGACCCGCCTGGCCGACGAGCTCGGCCCGAAAGCCGGTGAGCAGGGCGGTGTTTCGGGCACCTCGGTGTCCCGGTTCATCAACAGTGCGGCTGATGCGATGGACGGCAACGGGGAGAAGTTGCGCTCGACGCTCGCGCAGTTGTCGGGTGTGAGCCGCATCCTCGCCGACGGCAGCGGCAACATCGTCGACATCATCAAGAACCTTCAGGTTCTGGTCACCGCGCTGAAGAACAGCAGCACGCAGATCGTCCAGTTCCAGAACCGGCTGGCGACCCTGACGAGCGTGATCGACGACAACAGCTCGGATCTCGACAGCGCGCTGAGCACGCTGTCGTCGGCGGTCGGCGACATCAAACGGTTCGTGGCCGGCTCTCGCCAACAGGTCAGCGACCAGGTCCGGATGCTCGGCAATGTGACCCAGGCGTTGGTCAACCAGAAGACGGCCCTGGAGAACGTCCTGCACATCGCACCCAACGCCTTCGCCAACGGCTACAACATCTACAACCCGATGTACGGCGACTACGCCGGCGCGTTCGCGCTGCCGAACATGTCGAATCCGCTGCACTTCATCTGCGGGGCGATCGGTGCGGTCGAGAACGTCACCGCGCCCGAGGCGGCCAAGCTGTGCTCGCAGTACCTCGGCCCGGCGCTGCGGCTGCTGAGCGCCAACTCCATCGTTCCGATTCCGATGAACCCGTACCTGGGTCCCTCGGCGAACCCGGCCGACATCGTCTACACCGATCCCCATCTGATGCCCGGCGGCGGCGGCACGGTTCGCCCGCCCGAACCGCCACCCGCGGTGTCGGCTTACACCGGCGCCGGCGACATCCCGCCGCCGCCGGGCTGGGGCGCCCCACCGGGGCCGTCCACCGGCATCAACGCGCCCAACGGGCTGCCGGCGCCGCCGGAGCCGAAGCTGCTGCCGAACCAGCCGCCGTTGGCCCAACCGCAGACGGCGATGCCGGCGGGAGTGCCGACCGCGCCTCCCGCCGTGGCTCCCGAAGCGCCGCCGCCGGCCACGTTGCCCGGCGTACTGCTGCCGGCCGAGGCGCCGGCGGCGCCGGCACCGGCTGAAGGGACGCCAGGGTCATGAGCGCGATGTCCAGGTTGTCCAGATCCCGGCGCGTCATCGCCGCGGGCGGAGCCGTCGGTGTGGTCGTGGCGCTGACGTCGAGTGGCTGCGCGTTCCAGGGCGTCAACTCGCTGCCGCTGCCCGGTGCGGTGGGCCGCGGTCCGGACGCCAAGATCTATCACGTCGAAGTCGCCAACATCGCTACGCTGGAATCGAATTCGCCGGTGATGATCGGTGACGTCGTGGTCGGCAGTGTCGGCAAGATGACCGTCAAAGACTGGCACGCCGACGTCGAGGTGTCCGTGAAGCCGGACGTGGTCGTTCCCGCCAATGTCGTTGCGACGGTTGGCCAAACCAGCCTCCTGGGCTCGATGCACCTGGCGCTGAACCCGCCGATCGGGCAGCAGCCCAGCGGTCGGTTGCCGGCCGGTGCGACGATCCCGCTGAGCAAGTCGTCGACCTATCCGACCACCGAGAAGACCCTGGCCTCGCTGGCGGCGCTGGTCAACGGCGGCGGCCTGGGCCAGATCGGCGACATCATCCACAACTTCAGCACCGCGATGTCGGGCCGGGAGGCCGATGTCCGGGATCTGCTTGTGCGACTGGACGATTTCGTCTCGGTCCTGGACCGCCAGCGCGAGAACATCGTCTCGGCCATCCAGGATCTCAACCGGGTCGCGGCGACGTTCGCGGGCCAGAAGGACGTCATCAACCGGGTGATCCACGAGGTGCCGCCGGCGCTGGACGTGCTGATCAAGGAACGGCCGCGGATCACCACCGCGCTGCAGAAACTGGGCACGCTCAGCGACACCGCGACCCAGCTCGCCAACGACGCTCAGGCGGATCTGGTGACCGACCTCAAACATCTGGAACCCGTCCTGCGCGCCTTGGCGAACGTCGGGCCCGACCTTCCGGTCGCACTGGGTTACGCACCGAACTTCCCGTACAGCCAGGGACTCATCGACCGCGCGGTCCGCGGCGACTACATGAACCTGTTCGCGGTGTTCGACCTGACCATCCCGCGGCTCAAGCGCACCCTGTTCCTGGGCACCCGCTGGGGTGAGGAACACGCGAAACTCGTTCCGGCACCGGGTGATCCGTTCTACCTGAACTACACCTACAAGCCGATGGACGCGCCGCTGGCGCCGCCACCGCCGGACCAGGCGGCACCGCCCGGCCAGGCCGACGAAGCGGACGCCGTCCAGACGGGATCGGTCATGCCCATGCCGCCCGTCGACGGTCCCGTGCTGCCGGTGGTGCCGCCGACCATGATGTCGCCGATGGGCGGCCCGGTGACCGTCGAGACCACCAACCAGGTATTCGCCGGTCCGTACGCCGCTGGAGGTCACTGATGCTGACCCGTTTCGTCCGAACCCAGCTGATCATCTTCACCATCGCGTCGATCGTCGGCGTGGCGGTGATGATCTTCACCTACATGCAGGTGCCGACGCTGCTGGGCATCGGCAAGATCAACGTCAAGCTGCAGTTGCCCGCCACCGGCGGCCTGTACCGCTTCAGCAACGTGACCTACAACGGCGTGCAGATCGGCAAGGTCACCGACATCAAGCTGACTCCGGCGGGTGCCGAGGCGACGCTCATGCTCGACCGGTCGCCCAAGGTGCCGACGAACCTGAAGGCCGAGGTGAAGAGCGTCTCGGCGGTCGGCGAGCAGTTCGTCGACCTGCGCCCGCAAACCGATTCGGCGCCGTATCTGCAGAACGGCTCGGTGATCCCCGCCGATGTCACGTCGATTCCGCAGGCCGTCGGACCGATGCTGGACAAGGCGAGCAAGCTCGTCGAGAGCATCCCGGGGGACCGGATCTCCGATCTGCTCGGCGAATCGTTCAAGGCGTTCAACGGCGCCGGTTACGACCTGCAGTCGTTGCTGGACTCGGCGTCGAAGATCACCGGTGACGCGAACGCGATTTCCGACCAGACCCGTGCGCTGATCGACGACAGTGCGCCGCTGCTGGATTCGCAGGTGCAGACGACCGACGCGATCCGGCAGTGGTCGCGGAGCCTGGCCGGCATCACGACCACGATGACCAACCGGACCGCAGACTTCCGGAATCTGCTCCAGCAGGCACCCGGTACGGCACAAGAGGTTTCGCACCTGCTGAACGACGTCAAGCCGACGCTGCCGGTGCTGCTGGCCAATCTGACGACGGTCGGGCAGATGCTCGTCACCTATAACGCCTCAGTCGAACAGCTGCTGGTGTTGTTGCCGCCGTACATCGCGGCTCAGCAGGCCTACGGCCTCGCGACCAGCAACGCGTCCGGCTTGCCGTTGGGCGAGTTCGCCCTCGAGTCCAGCGATCCGCCACCGTGCACGGTGGGCTTCCTACCGCCGTCGCAGTGGCGCAGCCCGCAGGACCAGACCGACGTCGACACACCCGACGGCCTGTACTGCAAGCTGCCGCAGGACTCACCGCTCGACGTGCGCGGCGCGCGTAACTTCCCGTGCATCAAGCAGCCGGGCAAGCGGGCGCCCACCGTCGAAATCTGCGACAGTGACAAGCCTTTCGAGCCGATCGCGATCCGTCAGCACGCACTGGGCACCTATCCGTTCGACCCCAATGCCATCGCGCAGGGTGTGCCGCCGGACGATCGGATCAACACGGGCAGCGACAACCTCTTCGGCCCGATGGAGGGGACCCCCAGGCCGCCGGCGGTCGGGGTACCACCACCCGCCGCGCCGGACGTGGCACCGGTCGCGCCGGCCGCGGGTCCACTCCCGGGACCTGCCGCTCCGGCGGAGGCTCCCGCGGCGGTGCCGCAGGGCACCGGTCCGGCCCCCGGGCCCGCCGTGGTCCCGCCGGCAGCCGGCGACCCCGGTGCGCCGCTCGTGGCGCCGAGTGCGAATCGCGGGGGAGCGCCCAAGGTGGCGTTCGCGCCCTATGACCCCAAGACCGGCAGCTATCTGGGGCCGGACGGTCAGATGGTTCGGCAGACCAACCTCGTTACGGGCGGTCAGACGCAGACGTGGAAGGACATGCTGCCCAGCTGATTTCGCGCCGCGCGACCCGACCCGCCGACAATCTGTTCAGCGTGCACCGACACGTTCAGCGAGTGGATCTCGCAGTACACGCTGAATAGATGTCCGGCGGCAGCAGGCGATCAGGAGATGCGGGTGAGGTGCAGCGGGAGTTCGATCGTGAGTCCCCGGTTGCGGCCGCACGAACCGCTGTCGGTGAAGGTGGTGTCCTTGCCCGCCAGCTCGGTGGTGCTGCGGTTGTTCATCCCGGTTTGGTCCACGCCGTAGAACCAGTACAGCTGGTGGCCGGTTGCGGCACCGCCGGTCTCGCAGGGCGCCCAGTTCGGGATGGTGCGGGGGGCGACCCAGTGGTCGTTGAGGAAGCGCAACGGAATTGTCCAGCCCTCGTTCAGGCTGGTGATGGTGCCGTCGCAACGGTTGGTGCTCTCACACGACGACGACATCCGCCAGACGTCGCGCTTCACCCCTTCCGGTGTGAAGCTGTCGTTGTGCTTGGCCCATTCGCCATTGGAGACAGCGGAATACGTGCCGTTGAGCTCGAAACCGTAGTCGGAGGCCGACGCGACCGGAGCCTGGCCGGTCAGCACGGTCGCCGCACACGCGACAACGCCGGCCATCACACCGACTGATCGCATCATCGATTCCCGCCATCTGTTCGAAAAGTGTTCTGCACGCCGAGAGTATCAGCCGTCGTAGCAGCGATTCCGGCGAACGACGTCGTCATACGAACTCCAGATTCGAGACCTTGATCTGGTCGCCCTCGCGGTTCACGGTGACCACGGCGCGCCAGGTCCTGGGGTCTCGATCGGTCGCCTTGGGGTCGCCGCGCTGGGAGACCGCCGAGACCAGCACCACCGCCGATTCGTTCGTCATCGACTGGACGGCAACGCTTTTCACGTCGACTTCGGTCAGGATCTTGCCCTCCTGCAGGGCCTTGACCAGATCCTTGGACGTCGACTCGAAGTCCTCCTTGAATCGGCCGGTGGCGCTGTCCAGCACCCGCTGGACGTCGGCCTGCGCGGTGTTGTAGTTGATCGCCATCATGTTGACCACACCCTGGCGGGCGGCCGCCGAGTACTGTGCGGCGTGCTGCCGGTCCGCTTCCACGGCGCGGTGACTGCGAAGGATGTACGTGCTGATGCCGAGCAGGCCGAGCACGGCCGCCGCGCCCAGGACCGCGGCCACCGGCCCAGCCATCCGCCGCACGTACCGGACCGGCGCTGCTCGGCCGGTTGCCGGTGCGGGTGTGCTGTCAAGTGGTGGCTCGGCTGCCCGTAGCCGCGCTTCGGTGGCTCTGGCGCGTGCGGCCCTGGCGCGCGCCTCCGCGGCGCGGGCGTCGGCCTCGGCGGCCTCGGCCTCGGCGGCGGCGATGTCGGCCGAGCCGGCCGAGGCTTCTCCGTCCTCGGCCGTCATCAGGCGTCCCCGCGCACCCACACCGTGTTGCCGTCCTGCAGGGCACAGGTCAGGAACAGTCCGTCCGGGGCCTGAGCCATGTAGTTCTCCTGCCCCGTGCACCAGGTGCCGAGTTCCTTGATGCCCACCATCGGCATGGTGCGGAAGTATCTCGGCGCATAACGGCGTGGGGACCCGCAGAACACGAGCCGGCCGGGCTGGATCGAGGGCCCGGCGACGGCGGTCCCGAACACGTAGTAGGAGGTGTCGCCGCACGGCGCGCCGAGGACGACGTTCGGTGTGATCCCGGGCGTGCAGAACGCGTCGTTGCACACGTCCGAGATCGCGGGGTTCGGGTTGGGCGGGGCGGGCGGCCGTGGCAGCGGATCGTCGGCATTCGCGGGCGCCGCGACCAGAAAGGCGGCGACGCCCAGACCGGAGAGCGCCAGCGCGGCCCTGCGTTTGGCGACCATTCGGAGCACTCCTCTCACCACGTCCTGATCGAGCACAGTGCCCCGCGGCCGCCCTCGTTCGTCTGCACGACCGTGCCGTCGACCTCGAGGGTGCAGCGGAACCCCGGTTGGGTGGTGTGCAGCACGCTGGTCGCGTTGTTGTTCGCCTGTACGACGACCATGGCCCATTCGTTGGGGTTGGCCAGCATGGTGTCGAACACCCACGGCGGCTGGTCCGGGCCCAGTTGGGCGTCGGCCCGCGGACTCCAGACGTAGGGATCGTGGCTGTAGACGCCCCAATCGGGGGGATCGGCCTGCCGGTAGTAGATATGGGCGGCGACCGGGGTATCACTGCTGACGGTGTACCGAACATGGTGCAGCGGAACGTCATCCGCAGTCGCCGCCGGCGCCACGGCCAAGGCCGGCGCGGCCAGTGCGCATGACACCGCGACTCCGAACAACGACCGCGCTAGCTGCATGTGCCTACCTTAGAACTTCGATGTCGTGGATTGAGCCGATATCGCCCACTGGGCGGGCGGTCACAGCCGGGTCAGCCAGATCGGGTAGTTCAGAGTGCCCGGGCGACCGTCGCATCCCACGTCGAAGGTGGACACCATGTTGCCGGCCAGAGTGACGTCGTTCCAGGTGTATACGTCGCGGGTGGGGAACGTCGCACCGTAGTACACGTTGCCGCACCGCAGGCCGAACGGATCATCGACGGTCACCACCCAGTTGCCGTCGACAAACCGGCCCGGCGCAACCCACTGGTACGCCCGCGCGATCGGCTGGGCGATGGCCGATATCCGGCGGCATTCGCCGGGACACGGCTGGCAACCGTTCTCGCACGCGCCGACATTGAAGGTCCAGGTGTGGAAGTCGAAGCGGTCCGGGATGGCGAGGCTGAAGTTGCCGTACGCAATGACCGGATTGGCGTTCGCCGGTGCCGACAGCATCGGCGCCACCACCGCGAGCGCCGACGTCAACACCGCCGCGGCGCGGGTGGCGAGGCGGCGGACGGATCCCGGCTGTCCTCCCGGTTGAACTTCCGTCATCTGATGCCTCGATCCGCTGCACTTGCGAGATTGGTATTTCTCGCTGGAGAGAATAACATTTCCGCCCGAAGCCGGAGGTGGAGTTAGCTTATGCGGAAGATCCCCGTCGAACTGGCAAAACGGTACGAAGAAGAGGGCTGGTGGACGCCGGATACCCTCGGTGATCTGCTGGCGCGCGGACTTGCCGCCGCGCCCGGCGCCGAGTTCCGGGTGCACTCGGAGGTGCGGCCGTACACCGGCACCTATGCCGATGTCGAACGGACCGCGCGGCGGCTGGCCGCGGGTCTGCGCGAGCGCGGGGTCGGACCCGGCGACGTGGTGGCGATGCAGCTGCCGAACTGGATGGAGGCGGCCGCCAGCTTCTGGGCCGCGGCGTTGCTGGGCGCGGTCGTCGTGCCGATCGTGCACTTCTACGGGCACAAGGAACTGGCCTACATCCTGGGTGACGCCAAGCCCAAGGTGTTCATCACCGCCGCGTCGTTCGGGCACCTGAAGTTCGACCCGTCGGTGGTCACCGAGATCCCCATCGTCGGGGTGGTGGGTGGGAAAGATCCAGCGGTGGTGGGTGGAGAACCGGCGTTCGAGGACCTGCTCGCCGACGAGCCGATGGCCGGTGTGCTGCGGACCGATCCGGCCGGCCCGACGCTGATCGCCTACACCTCCGGGACCACCAGCGCCCCGAAGGGTGTCATCCACAGTCACCACACGCTGGTGCACGAGACCTATCAGCTGGTCGGGCAGAACCGTCCGGACACCGGCAAACAGTTGACCGCGGCGCCGGTCGGACACTTCATCGGTATGGTTGGCGCCCTGCTGATGCCGGTGCTGCACGGGATGCCGATCAACCTCATCGACACCTGGAACCCGGGTACGGCACTGGCCCTGATGAAGAGCGACGGACTCGCGATCGGCGGTGGCCCACCGTATTTCGTCACGAGTCTGCTGGATCATCCGGACTTCACCCCCGAACATCTCGACGGCGTGCGCACCGTCGGCCTCGGCGGCTCGACGGTTCCGGTCGCGGTCACCACGCGCCTGAAGGATCTGGGGATCACGGCGTTTCGGTCCTACGGAAGCACCGAACACCCGTCCATCACGGGATCCCGTTACGACGCGCCCGAGGCCAAGCGGCTCTACACCGACGGCTGCGCGCTGTCGGGTGTGGAGGTGCGACTGGCCGAGGACGGCGAGATCCTGTCCCGCGGGCCGGACCTGTGCCTGGGCTACACCGATGATGCGTTGACCGCCAAGGCCTTTGACGACGACGGCTGGTATCACACCGGTGATGTCGGGGTCCTGGACGAGGACGGCTACCTGACGATCACCGACCGCAAGTCCGACGTCATCATCCGCGGCGGCGAGAACATCAGCGCGGTCGAGGTGGAGGAGACGCTGCTGGCGATGCCCGGGGTCGCCGAGGCGGTCGTCGTCGCCGCCCCCGATCCCAAGTACGGCGAGCACGCCACCGCGGTGCTGCGCATGCTGCCCGGTTACGACCTGCCCACCCTGCCCGAGGTGCAGGAGCACTTCGAGGCCGCCGAGATGGCGCGGCAGAAGTGGCCCGAGGAACTGCTCGAGGTCGACGACTTCCCGCGCACCGCCAGCGGCAAGGTGCAGAAGTTCAAGGTCCGGGCGATGGTGACCGAACGATGACCGCGCTCGTCCTCGGCGCCAGCGGGTTCCTGGGCTCGCACGTGACGCGACAGCTGGTCGAGGACGGCCAGGACGTCCGGGTTCTGCTGCGAAAGACCAGTTCCACCAAGGCCATCGAAGACCTCGACATCGAACGCCACTACGGCGGCTTGTTCGACGACGACGCGTTGCGCGCGGCGATGACGGGCTGCGACGTCGTCTACTACTGCGTGGTCGACGCCAGGTACTGGCTGCGTGACCCGGCCCCGCTTTTCCAGACCAATGTCGAGGGTCTGCGCAACGTGCTCGACATCGCCTGCGAGTTCCCCGGTTTGCGAAAGTTCGTGTTCACCAGCACGATCGGGACACTGGCGATTAACGACTCACGCCCGGTCACCGAAGACGACCCGCACAACTGGGACGGTGGCGGGCCGTACATCGAGTCGCGGGTGGCGGCCGAGGAACTGCTGTTCTCCTACGTCCGCGACAGGGGGCTGCCCGGGGTGGCGATGTGCGTCTCCACCACATTCGGTCCCGGCGACTGGCAGCCCACACCGCACGGGTTGATGATCTCGCTGGTGGCCAAGGGCAAGCTCGCGGTGGTTCCGGGCTTCTCCCTGGAGGTGGTCGGTATCGAGGATGCCGCCCGGGCCATGGTGCTCGCGGCCGAGCGCGGCCGGGTCGGCGAGCGCTACATCATCTCGGACCGCTACATGAGCACGCGCGAGGTGGTCGAGATCGCCGCCGCGGCGGCCGGCGTCCGGCCACCACGCTTGGTCGTCCCGGTGTGGCTGATGTACCCGGTGTCCTTTCTCAACGATCTGGCCGCCCGGCTGCTGCGCCGCGACTTTCCGATGGCGATGGCCGGCACCAGGATCAGCGATCAGATGTCGCCGTTGGACCACAGCAAGGCCGAGCGCGAACTCGGCTGGAAGCCCGAGCCCGTCGAGGCCTCGCTGGCCCGTGAGGTCGATTTCTTCCTCGCGCGCTAGCGGTCCCCTGCATCGGCCGTTGAGTGAGGAACCTCGCAGAGGGCCACTCGAACTTCCGCTGCGGGATTCCTCACTCAACGCGTGGGTGCGCTGCGTCCGGTCGCGGCGTGATGGCCGGCCCGGTAGCCGAAAACCATTGCCGGGCCGATCGTTCCACCCGCCCCGCCGTAGGCGCGGCCGGTCACCCCGGCCATCGCGTTGCCGGCCGCGTAGAGTCCCTCGATCATCGCGCCCGACACGTGCATCACCCGGCCGTCCCGGTCGGTGCGCGGACCGCCCTTGGTGCCCATCGCGCCGAGGGCCACCGGCACCGCGTAGAACGGGCCGGTGTCCAGCGGGCCCAGCGTCTGGCCGGCCGGGGTCGACGCGTTCGGATCGCCCCAGTATCCGTCGTAAGCGCTTGCGCCACGGCCGAATTCGGGGTCGCGGGGGTCGGCCGGATCCGCGACGTTCTCGTTCCAGGCCGCCACGGTGCGGGTCAGGCCGTCGGCGTCGATACCGGTCTTCTCGGCGAGTTCGGTCAGATCGCGGGACTTGTTGAACCAGTCCGGAACCTCGCCGCCGGGCTCGACGCCCAGGAATCCGTACCGCTTGAGGTGCTGGTCGTCGAACACGATCCAGGCCGGATCGTTGACGTAGCCGTCCCGCGGGTGCAGGTACTGGAAGGCGCCGGCCATCGAGTTGTAGTCGGAGGCCTCGTTGATGAACCGGTTGCCGGACTTGTTGACGATGATGCTGCGCGGGCGGGTGCGCTCCAGGCGCACGCTGCGGCTGCGCGGCTGTCCGCCCAGGGTGTCGCCGGGGATCTGAATGACCGGCACCCACCACGCCTCGCCCATGTTGGCCAGGTCGGCGCCGTGGGCCATGGCCATTCGCAGCGCGTCGCCGGTGTTGTTCGGTGGTGACACCGGGCCGTGCATCGGGCCGCGCAGGAAGGCTGCCACCAGCTTGGGATCCCATTCGAAACCGCCGTTGGCAAGGATCACCCCGCGGCGGGCCCGGACGTCGAAGGTGTTGTCGCCGCTGACGATTCGGACGCCGGTGATCCGGCCGTCGGTGGCCAGCAGTTCGACGGCACGGGAATCGGTCTGCGGCTCGACGCCGAGATCGAGTAGGCCGCGAAGCAGCCCGGCGATCATCGCGGAGCCGGCGATCACCAGGTCGCCGGAGTCGTCACCGTAGTCGGCGTGCAGCCGGGCCCGGGTTTCGGCGTCCAGGCCGACGTTGCTGAAGTCGGCGGGGAACGACGTGATGCGCTCACCCCAGCCCGGGACGCGGCTGACGTCGTAGGGCACCGGGCCCAGCGAACGTCCGCCGCCGGGCCGCCCGCCCGGCAGCTCCGGCTTGTAATCCGGGAAGCCGGTGGCGATCTGGAAACGCATGTCACTGTGCGCCTCGACGAAGTCGATCATCGGCTGGCCGCTGCGCACGAAGGTTTCCACCAGTTCTTCGTCCATCGCGCCGAAGGATTGGGCCCGCAGGTAGGCCATGGCGTCGGCGACGGTCAGGTCGGGCGCCTTGTCATGCGACGGGATCCAGGCGATGCCACCGGAGACCGCGGTGGTGCCGCCGATCTTGTCGGACTTCTCGAACACGGCGACGGTGATGTCCGGGGCCCCGCCCACCGCCGCGGACAGGGCGGCGGTCAGTCCCGCCGCTCCGGTGCCGAGCACGACGACGTCGACCTCGATCTCGCGTTGTGCTGAATTGCTCATCGCGCCAACCCTTTCCGATTCGGACAGCAAGCTCAGTTGAGAAGTTTCGACAGATCCTCGGCCGCGGTGAGCGCGGCGTCACGGCCACGCTCCACCACGTCCTGACGATGCGAGATCAGGTTGATACATGTCGGTGGCGACGGCGGCAGCCGATGCACCGCGACGGCGAGACCGTAGGTGTTCGGTTCGATCTCGCCGTGGGTGATCACCCAGCCGCGTTCGCGGGTCAAGGTGACCAGGTCGCGTTCGCCGGGTTTCGGCGGCATGCTGGCCAGCAGGGCGATACCGGCGGCGCCGCGGTCCAGGGAGTAGCGGCTGCCCTCATGGAACGACAGTTGGTAGGACACATGGGTTGGCACGATCACCGCGACGGCCACCTGTTGGTCGCCTTCGGCGATCAACAGGGACACCGTGGTGCCCAGCTCGTCGGCCAGGGCACGTAACCGCGGCAGGCACAACTGGCGCAGGTTGTTGTCGAACGCCGCGCCCAGAGTGGCCAATCCGGACGCCGGCCGGTACCGGCCGTCCTCGTTTCGGGCGACGAGATTGAACTGCGCCAGCGTCGCCAACAGTCGATAGGCGATGGTGCGGTGGACGCCGATCTGGTCGGCGACCTGCTGGACGGTCAGGCCGCCCGGGGTGGCGGACACCGACTGCAGCGCGGTGAGGCCGCGGGCCAGCGTCTGGGAACCCGGCAGCGTCGCCGACCCCGCGCCGCCGGATCCGGCGCCGGTGGTCCCGGTGCCCTGACGACGTGGTCCCTTGACAGACGTCACCGCGAGAGTGATGCTCTATAGATAGTGCACATTGATGAGCGATAGTAGCACACAATGTCGTCAAAAAAAGAGAATGGCATAATCGCAGGCAGAGAGGCACTTTGTGGCTGAGTTCGAGAGCATTTGGAGTGATCTCCAGGGCGTCCCGTTCTCGCAGGGATACCTGACCGCGGGTGGTGTGCGCACCCGTTACCTGCATGCCGGCGAGGCGGGGAAGCCGGTCCTGATTCTGCTGCACGGCTCCGGCGGACACGCCGAGGCCTACATCCGCAATCTCGAATCGCACTCCGAGCACTTCGACACCTGGTCGATCGACATGCTCGGCCACGGCTACACCGACAAGCCGGGTCATCCGCTGGAGATCCCGCACTACGTCGACCATCTGCTCGCCGTGGCCGACGCCATCGGGGCGGCGACGTTCAGCCTGTCCGGAGAGTCACTGGGCGGCTGGGTAGCCTCCCGCGTCGCCGCGGACCACCCCGACCGCATCACCCGGCTGGTGCTCAACACGGCCGGCGGCTCGCAGGCCGATCCCGAGGTGATGAAGCGGATCATCACCCTGTCGATGGCCGCCGTGGAGGACCCGACCTGGGAAACCGTCCAGGCCCGCATCAAGTGGCTGATGGCCGACAAGTCCAAGGACTACGACGACGTCGTCGCCAGTCGGCAGCGCATCTACCGCCAGCCCGGGTTCGTCGCGGCGATGCGGGACATCATGGCGCTGCAGGATCCGGAGATCCGAGCCCGAAACCTGATGAGCCCCAACGACTACGGTTCCATCACCGCGCCCACCCTGGTGCTGTGGACCAGCGACGATCCGACCGCCGACGTCAGCGAGGGACAACGGATCGCCACGATGATCCCGGGCGCCCGGTTCGAGGTGATGGCGGGCTGCGGGCACTGGCCGCAGTACGAGGACCCCAAGACGTTCAACCGGCTGCATCTGGACTTCCTGCTGGGCCGCTCATGACCATCGACGCGGACGTGCTCGTCGTGGGGGCCGGGCCGGTGGGCCTGACCCTGGCCAATGTGCTTGGCCTGCAAGGGGTCAACACGGTGGTGGTCGACGAGCGGGACAGCCTGATCGACTACCCGCGCGGCGTCGGCCTCGACGACGAAGCGCTGCGCGCCTTCCAGTCGATCGGGCTGGTCGACGCCGTCCTGCCGCACACCGTGCCCAACCAGATCCTGCGCTTCTTCGACGCCAACCGCCGACTGCTCGTCGAAATGGCCCCGCCCGACGCGCGGTTCGGCTGGCCCAAGCGCAACGGCTTCGTCCAGCCCATGGTCGACGCCGAACTGCTTGCGGGCCTTGACCGTTTCGAGCACGTCGGCGTTCGCTGGGGCGCCCAGATGACGACCTGCACCGAGGACGCCGACGGCGTGACCGCCGAGTTGTCGACCGGCGACTCGGTTCGGGCCCGCTATCTGGTGGGGTGCGACGGCGGCCGAAGCGCCACCCGCCGGCTGATGGGCGTGTCCTTCGACGGGACGACGTCGCCGACCCGATGGCTGGTCATCGACGTGGCCAACGATCCGCTCGGCCACCCGAACAGCGAGGTCGGCGCCGACCCGCGGCGGCCCTACGTCTCGATCTCGATCGCACACGGAATCCGGCGCTTCGAGTTCATGATCCATGCCGACGAATCCGACGAGCAGGCCACCGATCCCGCGTTCGTCGCCAAACTGCTGTCGCGCTTCCTGCCCCATCCGGAGAAGGCGGACATCATCCGGTACCGGGTGTACACCCACCACTCGCGCATCGCCGGCGCCTTCCGCAAGGGCCGGCTGATGATCGCCGGCGACGCCGCACACCTGATGCCGGTGTGGCAGGGGCAGGGCTACAACAGTGGCATCCGGGACGCCTTCAATCTCGGTTGGAAGCTCGCCGCGGTGGTCAACGGTCAGGCCGGCGACAGCCTGCTGGACACGTACGACGTCGAGCGGCGCAAGCACGCCCGGGCGATGATCGACCTGTCCACCATGGTGGGTCGCGTCATCTCGCCGACCAACCGTCGTGTTGCGAGCCTGCGGGACAAGGTGATCCGGGCCGCGTCGGTCGTGCCGACGCTGAAGAGCTACGTACTCGAGATGCGGTTCAAACCGATGCCGCGCTACGAGCGCGGCGCGGTGGTACACGCGCAGACCCCGCCCGCGCCGGGATCGGTGGTCGGCACCCTGTTCATCCAGCCCCGGGTGGACACCCGTGAACAGCAGAACGTCCTGCTCGACGATGTCATCGGGCCCGGGTTCGCGGTGCTGTGCTGGAACAACGACCCGCGCCGGCTGCTCGGCGGCGCCGAGTTCACCCGCTGGAAAGCCTTGGGCGCCAAGTTCATCGCACTGCGGTCCCAGACCCAGCTGCACTGGGACGCTCAGGGCGGTCCCGATCCCGACGTCACCGTCGTCGGCGACCGCACCGGCGCGCTCAAGAAGTTCTTCGACACCCAGACCGACTCCGTGCTGTTCCTGCGGCCCGACCGGTGCGTTGCCGGCGCCTGCATCGCACAGCGCGCACCGGAGTTGAGCGCCGACCTCGCGCGTGCGCTCGCGCTCAGTACGGAAGGCGGTGAATCCCATGGCGAAACCGGCTCTGTGTTGCATGTCGCACAGCCCACTGCTGAACCTTCCGGGTCCGTCGGCTGACCTGCTCGACGACATCGGCGGTGCGCTCTCGGCGGCCCGGGACTTCGTGGCCGACTATGACCCGGAACTGGTGGTGATCTTCTCGCCGGACCACTACAACGGGTTCTTCTACCGCTGCATGCCGGCGTTCTGCATCGGCACCGCCGCAACTGGCGTGGGCGACTACGGTTCGTACGCCGGGCCGCTGAACGTCGCCGACCTCGCGAACGCCTGCGCCGCAGCGGTTCTGGACGCCGGTGTCGACGTGGCGATCTCGGCCGCGATGGACGTCGACCACGGCACCGTCCAACCGCTGCAGACCCTGTTCGGCGATATCACCACCGTCCCGGTCATCCCGGTGTTCATCAACTCGGTCGCCACCCCGCTGGGGCCGATCCGCCGGTCCCGTGCGCTCGGCGCCGCGGTCGGCGAATTCGTTGCGGCACTGGACAAGAGGGTGCTCCTCATCGGGTCCGGCGGCCTGTCCCACGACCCGCCGATCCCCACTTTGGCCACCGCGCCGCCGGCGGCGCTGGACCGCATCGTGCGCGGTGTCCCGATGACTCCCGATCAGCGGACGGCGCGGCAGAACGCGGTGATGGCCGCCGCCCACGACTTCGCCCACGGCGAGAGCCCCCTGCAGCCGCTGAACCCCGACTGGGACCGGGCCTTCCTGGATCTGCTGGACACCGACCGCCTCGCCGAGGTCGACGCCTGGGACAACCGCTGGATCGCCGAACAGGCCGGCAACTCCGCGCACGAGGTCCGCACCTGGGTTGCCGCCTTCGCGGCGATGGCCGCGGCCGGCCCGTACCAGACGGTGCAGCGGTACTACCGGCCCGCACCGGATCTGATCGCCGGCTTCGCCGTCCGAACGGCGGTGGCCGCGTGAGCGACAATGCGCGCGACGGAGGAGCGCGAGGAGGAGCCGCGCCGTCGGATTCGATGAGCGACAACAACTTCGACCAGATGGTCGACGTCCTGGTGATCGGCAGCGGCGGCGGAGGCATGACCGCGGCACTGACCGCGCAGGCGGCCGGCTTGGACACCCTGGTGGTGGAGAAGTCCGCCCACTTCGGCGGGTCCACCGCGCTGTCCGGCGGCGGCATCTGGGTGCCGGGTGCGCCGTCGCAACGCCGGGAGGGCTACGCACCCGATCCGGACGAGACGTTCGCCTACCTGAAACGGATCACCGAGGGTCTGGTCAGCGATACTCGGCTGCGCGCCTACGTCGACGCCGCACCGCTGATGATGGAGTTCCTGGAGAAGCGCAGCAACTGGCTGGAGTTCGTCTGGAAGCCCGGCTACGCCGACTACTACCCCGAACTGCCGGGCGGCTCGGCGCTGGGCAGCACCATCAACGTCCCGGCGATCGACCTGCGCAAGCTGGGTGACGAGGAACAGCACCTGTTGCAGCCGCTGGCGCTGGCCCCGAAGGGAATCTGGTTCGCGCCCAAGGATCTTCGGCTGTTCTATCAGTTCCGGCAGAACTGGCGCGGCAAGGCCGTGCTGATCAAGCTGATCTACCGGATGTTCCGCGCCCGGGTGTTCGGCGACCGGATGGCCGCCATCGGGCAGTCGCTGATGGCACGGATGCGCCTGGCGCTCAAGGACCAGAACATCCCGCTGTGGCTGAATGCCCCGATGACCGAGTTGATCACCGATGTGAACGGGAAGGTCACCGGAGCCGTCGTCGAGCGGGGCGGCGGGGTGCAGCGCATCGGTGGGCGCCGCGGTGTCATCCTCGCCACGGGTGGCTTCGACCATGACCTGGCCTGGCGCCGCGAATACCTGCCCGAGCTCGAGAAGGACTGGAGTTTCGGCAATCCCGCGGCCATGGGCGATGGGATCCGGGCCGGCGAGAAGGTGGGAGCCGGGACCGACCTACTCGACGAGGCGTGGTGGTTCCCCGCCATGTGCTGGCCGGATGGCCGGCTGCAGTTCATGCTCAACGAGCGGATGATGCCGTCGCAGTTCGTGGTCAACGGCGCCGGTGTCCGATTCGTCAACGAGGCCGCGCCGTACATGGATTTCGCGCACGCGATGATCGACGGTCAGCGCACCGGCGTGACGCACATCCCGTGCTGGCTGATCACCGACATGCGGTCCTTCCACCGCTACGTCGTCGGCGGACACCTGCCGATCCCGAAGATCCCCTTCGCGCCGGTGCCGACGGGCGGGAAGCTGCCCAAGGCCTGGCTGGAGTCCGGCATCGTCAAGCAGGCCGACAGCTGGGAAGCGCTCGCGGCGCAGATCGGGGTGCCCGCGGATGCGTTGCGGCAGACGGCAACCCGGTTCAACGAGCTCGCCCGCACCGGCCACGACGACGACTTCAATCGAGGAGACAGCGCCTACGACAACTACTACGGCGACCCGACCCTGCCCAACCCGAACCTGCACCCGATCTCCCGGCCGCCGTATCTCGCGTTCCAGATCATCCTGGGCGACCTCGGCACCTCGGGCGGGTTGCGCACCGACGAGCACGCCCGCGTCCTCGACGGTGACGACCGCGTCATCGACGGCCTCTACGCCGTCGGAAACACGTCGGCCGCGATGATGGGCCGCAGCTACGCCGGCGCCGGCGCCACCATCGGACCGGCCATGACCTTCGGCTATGTGGCGGCGCGTCACATCGCCGAGAAAGCCAGCACCACACCAACTCCCAGCAGTTCCCACAGGAGGTAACGAATGAAGATTTCCCTGTTCTACGAGTTCCCGCTGCCCCGGCCGTGGGCCGAGGACGACGAGCACAAGCTGTTCCAGGACGGCCTGGTGGAGGTCGAGGCCGCCGACAAGGCCGGCTTCTCCACGGTGTGGCTCACCGAGCACCACTTCCTCGAGGAGTACTGCCACTCGACGGCGCCGGAGATGTTCCTGGCCGCCGCGAGTCAGCGCACCAAGAACATTCGGCTCGGCTTCGGTGTGATGCACCTGCCGCCGCCGATCAACCATCCGGCCCGCATCGCCGAGCGGGTCGCCACGCTGGATCACCTGTCCAACGGCCGTGTCGAGTTCGGCACCGGCGAAGGGTCGTCGATCGCCGAGCTGGGCGGGTTCAACATCGACCCCGCCGACAAGCGCGGGATGTGGGAGGAGGCCCTCGAGGTCTCGATCCGCTGCATGGTCGAAGATCCGTTCAGCGGGTTCAAGGGCGAGCACGTCGAGATGCCGGCCCGAAACGTCATCCCCAAGCCCCTGCAGAAGCCGCACCCCCCGGTGTGGGTGGCCTGCACCCGCCCGTCGTCGGTCAACATGGCGGCCGAAAAGGCCATCGGCGCACTGAGTTTCGCCTACACCGGACCGGGCCCGCTCAAGGACCGGGTGGACACCTACTACCGGGACTTCGAGGAGAAGGGGACCCCGGTGACGCCGGCGATCAACCCCAACATCCTGGCCATCGGCGGCGACCTGTCGATGATGGTGGCCCGCACCGACGACGAGGCGATCAAGCGTCTGGGCGTCGGCGGCGGCTTCTTCTCGTTCGGCATCATGCACTACTACCTCACCGGCATGCATACCCCGGGCCGGACCAAGGTGTGGGAGCTGTATCAGGAAGCCGTCAAGGAAGACCCGACGCTGGCCTACGGCCCCGGCCGCGGCGCGATCGGCTCACCGGACACGGTGCGTCAGTTCCTGCGGGACTACGAGTCCAGTGGGGTCGACGAGATCATCCTGCTGCTCAACCCGCGCGCCCACGAGGGCATCATGGAGTCGATCGAGATCATGGGCAAGGAGATCCTGCCCGAGTTCATCGAACGCGACGAAAAGGCCGTTGCGGCAAAGGCGAAGCGGCTGGAGGCCGTCATCGAGAAGGTCGAGGCCCGGCGCCGGCCGTCGGACGCGCCGATGTTCGACGAAACCTATGCGTTCGGCGGGCTGCCGACCGGCCGCGGCGGTAAGTTCACCGCATCCGAGATCCCCGAGGCATGGGCCGAGATCAACGAGGGACGGGTCCAGGCGGCCCAGGCCGAGAAGGAAGCGCGCGAAGGCAGCGCGTGACCGCTCGCGCTGGAGGATCGGACCGGTGAGCACGGTCGGAGAACTGCTGCGCTACGACGGCAGGCACGTCGTGGTCACCGGTTGCGCGTCGGGCATCGGAGCCCAGGTCGCCCGCCAGGTCGCCGAACTCGGCGGCCGCGTGACCGGTCTGGATCTGCGCGCACCCGACGACCGCAGCCATCTAGACCGGTTCGTCGAGATCGACCTGTCGCAGGAGAGCTCGATCGACGCCGCGGTCGGGGAGATCCAGGCCCCGGTGGATGCGCTGTTCAACGTCGCCGGGGTGTCGTCGGGTATCGGTGACCCGATGCTGGTGGTGCGCATCAATTTTCTCGGCACCCGCCGGTTCACCGAGGCGCTGGAGGATCGCATGCCGGCCGGTTCGTCGATCACTAATGTGTCGTCACTGGCCGCGGCGTCCTATCGGGAGAACGCCCGGACGACCGCCGGGCTGCTGGAAACCACGTCGATGGCCGAGGGGCTGGCCTGGTGCGAGGCCCATCCCGAGGCCATCGCCGACGGGGGCTACCGGTTGTCCAAGGAGGCGATCATCCTCTACGGCATGCGCCGTGTCAGCGAACTCGGCGCCCGCGGCATCCGGATCAACTGCACGGGACCGGGTGTCACCGAGACGCCCATTCTCGACCAGCTGCGCTCGGCCTACGGGCAGGGATTTCTGGATTCGTTCACCACTCCGCTGGGGCGGGTCGCCGGCCCCGACGAGCAGGCGGCGGTCCTGGTCTATCTGGGCAGCCGCGCGGCCAGTTACATTACCGGTCAGGTGATCTGGGTGGACGGCGGCACCGTCGCGCAGCGGGTCGCCGGTGAACTCGTCGACACGAATCAGGGGAGTTGAGACATGGCCGGCACGATGGCGCAGTTCCGCAAGGTCGCCGACGACGTCCGCAACTGGGGCCGCTGGGGAGACGCCGACGAACTGGGCACCCTCAACTTCATCACGCCCGAGAAGATCGCCGAGGCCGCCACCCTGGCCAGACAGGGCAAGGTGTTCGCGCTCGGGGTGGACTTCGGCTCGTCCGGCCCGCAGGGCGCATTCGAGTTCCGGCACAACCCGATTCACGTCATGACCGTCGACGGCGGGGACGCCGAGACGCTGGCGCGGTACGGCCCGCAGTGGTTGCGCAATTCGGTCGCCGCAGAGGTGAGCGGGTTCTTCGTCGACAACCCGTTCCGGTTCAACGACGACATGATCGTGATGCCGTTGCAGGCCGCCACCCAGTGGGATGCGCTGAGCCACGTGTACTACGAGGACAAGCTGTACAACGGCTTTCCGGCCGGCTCGGTGACCAGTTTCGGCGCCTACCACTGCGGTATCGACAAGGTCGACGGCAAGGGCATCACCTCGCGCGGGGTGCTGCTCGACGTGGTGCGTCACCGCGGCGCCGAGGTGTTCTGCGAACCGGGCACGCCGATCACCCCGGCCGAACTCGACGACGTCGCCAAGGCGCAGGGCGTCGAGGTGCGGCGCGGGGATGTGGTGTTGGTGCACACCGGCTGGTGGACCCGGTTCCAGCAGAACGGCGTCGGTGCGGAACCCGGTGCGGGACTGGACTGGACGTGCGCCTCGTGGATGCACGACCACGAGATCGCGGCGATCGCCGCGGACAATCTGATGGTGGAGGATCCCGATCCGGCCAACGGGGTGGCCGGCACCTTCCTGCCGATGCACATGCTGTGCCTGCGCGACATGGGCCTGATGCTGGGGGAGTACTGGAACCTCGGGCCGCTGTCGGCGGACTGCGCGGCCGACGGTGTCTTCGAGTTCCAGCTCGTCGCGCCACCGCTGAGCGTGGTGGGCGCGGTGGGTTCGCCGGTCAACCCGATTGCGATCAAGTGATGCGGTTCGTCTTCGTGCACGGCGGTTTTCATGCCGCCTGGTGCTGGGAGCGCACCATCGGCGAACTGAGGGAACTCGGCCATGACGGGGTGGCCGTCGACCTGCCCGGGCACGGTGCCCGCGTCGACGAGGAGTCCACCCTGGCCAACCGCCGGCAGGCGATCGTCGATGTGTTGCAACCCGATGACGTATTGGTGGGACATTCTGGTGGCGGCTTCGACATGACGCTGGCCGCCGACGCCGCACCGGAACTGGTGAGCCATCTCGTCTATGTCGCGGCAGCGTTGCCGCGGGAGGGCCGGACGTATCCGGAGGCGATGGCGATGCGCGACCACGAGGACGGCGAGTTCGACGCCGACACCGGTGAGATGCTCGGGTATCTGAGGTTCGACGACGACGGCGCGATGTGGTTCGCCGACTTCGAGGGCGCGCGCAAGTACTTCTACCACGACTGCGACGAGGCGACCGCCCGCTGGGCGTTCAATCGGCTGGGACCGGAGCGGTTCGGCGACACCACCGTCACCCCGGTATCGGTGCCGCGGTTCTGGCAAGCTGATCTGCCGCGCAGTTTCATTGTCTGCGAACAGGATCGGTCCATGCCCCGCTGGCTGGCCGACACCGTCGCCCGCCGGCTCGGTGTCGAGCAGCTGTCCATCGACACGTCGCACTCGCCGTTCCTGAGCCGGCCGCACGAACTCGCCGAGCTGCTGGTGCACGCCACCACCACCCGTCCCGTCGGCCCGCTGATCCCGGACTGAGGCATGGACGTCACCTACACGACCACCACCGTCGACGGGCTGGCCACCGGGTACCTGGAGGCCGGCTCGGGTGCTCCGGTCGTCCTGCTGCACGGCGGCGAGTTCGGTGCCAGCGCCGAAATCGGTTGGGAGAAAACGATTCCGGTACTCGCCGAGCACTACCGGGTGATCGCACCGGACATGCTGGGTTACGGGCTCACCGCCAAAGTCCTGGACTTCGTCGACGGCCGCGGGATGCGGATCCGCCATGTCGCCGCACTGTGCGAGCAACTGGGTGTCGATTCGGCGATCTTCGTCGGGAACTCGATGGGCGCGATCAACCTGTTCGTGGACACCACGTCGGATGCACCGGTCCTGCCGGTGCGTGCCATGGTCACCATCTGCGGCGGCGGCGAGATCCAGGCCAATGAGCACATGGCCGCGCTGTACGACTACGACGCCACGCCGGAGGCGATGCGGCGCATCGTCACCGCGCTGTTCGCCGATCCGGCCTATCCGGCCGACGACGCTTATGTGATGCGCCGCCACGAGTCGGCGACGTTGCCCGGCGCCTGGGAGGCTATCGCCGCCGCGCGCTTCCGCCGGCCCGGTTCCCAGCCGCCGGCCGCGGCGCCGAGTGCGCGCCGGTACGACCGGATCGACGTCCCCGTGCTCGTCGTCGAGGGCGGCGCGGACAAACTGCTGCCGGCCGGGTGGGCGGCCGAGATCGCCGGACAGATCGCCGGTGCGCGATCGACCGTTGTCGAAAACGCCGGGCACTGCCCGCAACTGGAACAGGCCGACGTCGTCAACACCCTGTTGCTGGACTTTTTCGAGGAGTGCGCATGAGCGGAGAACTCGCCGGCAAGGTCGCCGTCGTCACCGGCGGCGCCGGCGGACTCGGGCGCGGCATCGCCGAACGTTTTCTCGCCGAGGGGGCCAAGGTCGTCGTCGGCGATCTCGCCGAAGGCGAACCCCTGGGCGGCGACTCCCTGTTCCGGCCCACCGACGTCGCCGACCTCGATCAGGTGAGCGCGCTGGTGTCGACCGCGATCGACAGCTTCGGCGGGCTGGACATCATGGTCAACAACGCCGGGGTGTCCGGCACGATGCACCGGCGATTCCTCGACGACGACCTGGCCGACTTCCATCAGGTCATGGGTGTCAACCTGCTCGGAGTGATGGCGGGCACCCGCGACGCCGCGCGCCACATGGCCGAGCACGGCGGCGGGTCGATCCTCAACCTCACCTCGATCGGCGGCATCCAGGCCGGCGGCGGTGTGCAGACCTACCGCGCGTCCAAGGCCGCCGTCATCCAGTTCACCAAGTCGGCGGCGATTGAGTTGGCGTATTACGACATTCGGGTCAACGCGATCGCGCCGGGCAACATCCGCACCGCCATCGTCTCGAAGTCGGCGAACGCCGAGGACCGTCAGCGCCTCGAGGAGTTCGAGGAGAACATCCGCGCGCAGATGCGCCGCGACCGCCCGCTCAAACGCGAGGGCACGGTCGAGGACGTCGCGGAGGCCGCGCTGTACTTCGCGGGGGACCGGTCGCGGTATGTCACCGGCACGGTGCTGCCGATCGACGGCGGCACGGTCGCGGGCAAGGTCATCATTTCGAAGAAGGGATGAGAGAGTAGTTCGATGACCGAAAGAACCACCGACGCGGAACTGGTCATCGACATTGCCGGCTTGCACAAGTCGTTCGGCGACTTCGAGGCACTCCGGGGCTTGGACCTGCGGGTCGAGCGTGGCCAGGTGCACGGCTTCCTCGGTCCCAATGGCGCGGGCAAATCGACAACCATCCGGGTACTGCTGGGTCTGTTGCGCGCCGATGCCGGCCGGGTCCGACTGTTGGGCGGAGACCCGTGGCGCGATGTGGTCGCACTGCACCGTCGGCTGGCCTACGTGCCGGGCGATGTGTCGCTGTGGCCCTCGATGACCGGCGGTGAAGCGATCGACCTGCTGGGGTCGATGCGGGGCGGCCTCGACGAGGGCCGCCGGGCGGACCTGCTGCAGCGGTTCGAACTGGACCCGAGCAAGCGCGGCCGGCAGTATTCCAAGGGCAACCGGCAGAAGGTCGCCATCGTCGCGGCG
Source organism: Mycobacterium sp. (assembly GCF_046330795.1). GTDB lineage: Bacteria > Actinomycetota > Actinomycetes > Mycobacteriales > Mycobacteriaceae > Mycobacterium. The sequence continues at coordinate 737,246 of NZ_JAXLSA010000002.1, forward strand.
CTCGCCTCCGACGTGGAACTGCTGATTCTCGACGAACCGACCTCGGGTCTGGACCCCTTGATGGAGAACGTCTTTCAGGAGGTGCTGGAAGAGGCGGTCGGCCGCGGCGCCACCGTGCTGCTGTCCAGCCACATCATGGCCGAGTTGGAGACACTGGCCGACCGGCTGAGCATCATCCGCGACGGTGTCATCGTCGAGTCCGGCACGCTGACCGAACTGCGCGGACAGGCCCGCACCACGGTGCATGCCGATCTGGCGACTTTGCCTGCGCATGAACAACTGTCGATGCTGTACGACGTGGAACTGCGCGGTCATCGGTTGACGGCGACGGTCGACTCCGACCGGATCGGTCAGGCGATGGAGGGGCTGCTGCCGTTCGGCCTGACGGCGTTGACGGTCGAGCCGCCGTCACTGGAGAGCCTGTTCCTGCGGTTGTACGAAGACGAACAGACGCCGGACCGCCGCTGATGTCGGCTCCCTCTGCCATCGCCGGCACCCCGCCGTTGCTGCGGGCGTCGCTCAAACACGAGGCCCGCTCGTTCGCACCGTGGATCGGGATCGCCACGGCACTGTCCGTGTCGTCGGTGATCGTCTACCCATGGCTGTTCCCGGAGGCGGTCGAGCGGCGCCGGTTCGCCGCGACCGTGGGAGCCAATCCGGCGCTCGGCCTGATCTTCGGCCCCGCCTACGACCTGTCCACCGTCGACGGATTCAACGCCTGGCGCAGCCTATCGATCGGCGGGTTCCTCACCGCGCTCGGCGTCATCTTCATCGTCGTGAAAGCGAGTCGCGGCCAAGAGGATTCCGGGCAGGCCGAGCTGCTGGCCTCCGGTGTGCTGGGCCGCGAGGCTCGGCTGCTGACCGCGCTGCTGATGGCGGGCGTCTGCGCCCTCGCCGTCGGCGTGGTGTCCTTCGCGTTCACCGTGCTGTGCGGCGGAGCATGGGAGTCGTCGCTGCTGCTGTCCGCCGGGTTCACCGTCACCGGTTTGATGTTCGCCGCGGTCGCCGCGGTCACCGCGCAGATCGCCTCCGATGCGCGCACCGCCACATCGATCGCGGTGGCTGTGCTCGGAGTGCTGTTCGTGCTGCGCGGCTTCCTGTACTCGGTCAGCGCGCCGAGATGGACGGCCTGGGCCAACCCGCTGGGCTGGATCACCGAGACGCGGCCCGCCACCGGGAACCACTGGTGGCCGCTGCTGTTGGGACTCGCGTTCGCAGCGGTATTCGTCGCCATCGGGTTCGCCCTGCAGGTGTCGCGGGATTTCGGCCAGGGTCTGATCGCGTCACGGCCGGGCCCGGCGCGCGGAACCGCCCGCACCCCACTGGCGTTGGCGATCAGGATCAACCGGGGGCCCGTGGTCTCCTGGTCCGTGGCATTCGTCGGACTCGGGGTGATCTTCGGCTACTTCATCAGAACCGTGCGGGACCTGTTCAGCGTGAACCCGGCGCTGGCCGAGATTTTCGCCAAGGGCGCGACGCTGCCGGCCGAACTGCTCGCCGGGTTTCTCGCCACCATCCTCACACTGATCGGCATCGTGGCGGCGATCGCCGGCGTGCAGATCGTCAACCGGGTCCGCACCGAGGAACTCGAGGACCGGGCCGAGCCCGTGCTGGCCACGGCGGTCAGTCGGAGCCGCTACCTTGCGCCGAGCGTGCTGCTCGCCTTCGCCGCACCGGCGCTGTTCATCCTGATCGCCGGTGTGGTCATCGGGGCCCTGGCTGCCGCTGCGCACATCGGCCTCAACTTCGGCTACTCCCCGTTGCAGGCTGTCGCCACCATTCCCGCGGTCTGGACGGTGGTCGCTCTCGCGGTCGCGGTGATCGGCGCCCGTCCCCGGGTCCAAATCGCCTCGTGGGCGGGCGTTCTGGTGTCGTTCGGGCTGACCTTGTTCGGGCCGAGTTTCAAACTCCCGGGCTGGGCGCTGGGCATCAGCCCCTACTACCACGTCCCACACGTCGCGGCCGGAACACAGGACTGGCGCGGGCTGCTGTGGATCAGCCTGTTCACCCTCGCATTCCTGGTCATCGGATTCGCGGGGTTCCGCCGCCGGGACGTCCCCTGACGGCGGCATCGAGCACCTCACCGGGCGGCCGGCCGGCCCAGAGGTTGAGCAGGTTGGCCAGCATCTGCAGCGGCGCCCGCAGGCCTTCGTCGTCGGCGATCCGCGGATCGGGACGCGTCAGGACACCGGGATCCGGGCCGAGGCGGGTCCGCAGCCGGGCCGGCACGTCCAGCAGCCAGGCCATCCCCATCACCGCGGCGTAGCGCAGCACGAGCCGGCCGAGTACGGCCGGGTCCAGATCGGCACCGCCGTGGCGGCGGACCCCGTCGGCGAACACCTCGAGTAGATCGTCGAAATGCGCGTCCCACAGCGTTGTTTCGGCGGCGCACAGTGCACCCCAGATCGCCATCGCGACGTTCATCCGGCCGACACAGCCCCAGTCCATCAGGCCGCAGGCAAGTTCACCGTCGGCCGCGCGGTAGAACCACGCGTTGTCGACGTTGGCGTTCCAGTGGCACAGCGCGATGTAGTCCGGCCGCGCGGCCAGGTCGGCCCAGACGTCCTCTTCGCGGGCCAGCAGCAGAGGCGCCTCAGCGGCCAGTCGGCGCAGGAACGCCGGGTCGCGGGCTCGCTCGGGTAGCAGATCGGGTTGCGCGGCGGCGAACTCGGCGAGCTGATCGAGCCGGCGCGACAGCTTGTTTGGCGTCATCGGTCGCGGGTCGCCCACCGTCGCGCCGCGAAGGTCCAGCGGGAACCGCTCGACGACGTCCTTCGGCAGGACGCCGGACTGCTGGGTGCCGGCGAGCGCCGCCACCGCGGACAGCAGTGCACGGTAGTGGCCGAACTGGTCCGGCATCCGGTGGTCCCGCGCCTTGTGGTATTGCGGTTCGATTCCGTTGCAGCCGAATTCTATTCGCTCGGTGATGAGTATCCCGGTGCCCGAATCGGCATGGTAGTCGGCGAACTGGGTGCGCGGCACCGCGATCGGAAAGGCCGGGCTGAGCGCGAGGTTGGCCAGGCGTACCTCGGATTCCATCTGGAACCGGCCGCCGTCTCGCACCGGGTCACCGAAGTCCCGGGAGAACTTCACGAACAGCCGGGTGTGCAGCGCCGGCTCGGGCCGGGCGTAGCCGACCGTCAGCAGCGCCTTGCGCCCGGTGCTGCCACCGCCGACCTCGGTGAGTTCCTCGATCCGTGTGACGGCGTTATCGGGGGACAGGGCCCCCGAAGTTCGGAAAGCCGTTGTCAGGAAGCCGGTCCCGGCTGCGCGCAGGCCGTCGATGTCCGCGGGGAAGTCGATCCCGTGTCGACCGACGACCATTTCTGTCACGGCTTCTTGCGGCCGGACCGGCTCAGCCGCCACTCCGGCGGGAAGTTCATGTCGTTGTCCTTGACGACGTTGTTGAGCCCCTTCTCGAACGTGCCCTCGGTGAGGTCGACCTCGTTCGCGCGGTCGTTGGTCATCATCGGCAGCATGCCCTCGACGACGCCGGTGAGCAGGCTGCCGAAGTACTCGCCCTTGTGCTGCTTGTAGAGTTCGAGGAACGTCTTCTGCACCACGACGGTGTCGGTGGGGCGCGTCTTCGAACACGCCATCGCGTACTTCAGTGTTTCGGCCTCCAGCTTCTCCCGGGGCACCACGCTGTTGAGGAACCCACACTCGTACATCTCCTGCGCCGTGAAAGGCCTTCCGGTGAAGAGCATTTCGGAGAACTTGCGCAGGCCCATGGTCTCGGCCCACCACCACAGCCGGGGACCCCAGCCGACGTAACGGAACGCCGGATGGCCGAACAGCGCGTCGTCGGACGACACCACCAGGTCGGCGTCGCCGGCCTGGTAGAAGTGCCAGCCGTAGCAGTACCCCTTGGCCTCGACGATGGTGACCTTCTTGCATTCCTGCAGCGGCCGGTTGCCGGCGCGGGCCTTGGCGTAGTGATCGGTCAGGGTGTACAGGTAGCGGTAGGAGTCGCCGGGCGGGTACTTGACGTTCTCGTCGTTGATCGAAAGCTCATGCAGAAGCGGCATTCCCGGGTTCTCCAGCATGTCGCGTTGCTCGGGCAGGTCGCCGCCGCTGCCGAAGTCCTCGCCCTCGCCGCGGATCACCACGACCTTGACGTCGTCGTCGACGTTGCACTTGTGGATGAGGTCCGCGTAGTTCTGCCGCATCCCCATGGTGGTGCAGTTGAGATCGTCGGGCCGGTCGAAGGTGATGTAGGCGATCCGGTTCGCGGTGTCCTTCTCGAAGCGGATGAACGGCTCGGCGGCCTTCTTCATCTCCTCGTAGTCGTGGTCCATGGCGATCTCCCGTCTTCGGTGGTGGCATGCTGCCGGCGCGCACCGAGTCTGTCAGCGCCGACGTGGCCTCCACAATGGCAACCGCGTCCGATTAAATCAATCACTTGACTTAAAGATGTCCGGTTGGTTGACTGACCGCATGACCCGGCCAGCACGATCGACGGTGCGCAAAACGGCGCGTGCCGAGCGGTCCGACGGGACACGCGAGGTGATCCTCACCGCGGCCGAGCGGCTGTTCGCCGAGCACGGGGTCTTCGCCGTGTCGAACCGCCAGGTCAGCGAGGCCGCCGGACAGGGCAACAACGCCGCGGTGGGCTACCACTTCGGCACCAAGGCCGACCTGATCCGCGCGATCGTCCGCAAGCACAACGAACAGGTGGAGCGGATCTGCCAGCAGATGATCGACCGCCTGGCGGATGCCGGCGAGCCGGCCACCCTCGGCGACTGGGTCGAATGTCTCGTCCGGCCGCTGGCCGTGCACCTGACCGAACTCGGCACCCCGACCACCTACGCGCGGTTCTCCGCGCAGCTGATGCCCGACCCGAGCCACCGCGACCTGGTGTCCGAGGAGTCGCTGGGATCGTCGTCGGTGCTGCACATCATCGAGGGCCTGAAGCGCTGTCTGCCGGGTCTGCCCGAGCAGGTGCGGGTGGAACGCAATGCGATGGCCCGGCAGCTGATCGTGCACATGTTCGCCGAACGGGAACGCGCACTTGCCGACAGTGCGCCGACCCCCCATCCGAGCTGGGCCGCGATGGCCACCAGCCTGGTCGACGCGATCACCGGACTCATGCTCGCACCGATTACCGAGGCAGGGGTTGAAGAGTCATGAAAGTGACTGTGGACCAAGGGAAATGCGTATCTGCGGGCAACTGCGTCGCGAATGCGCCCGACGTCTTCGACCAGGACGAGGACGACGGCAGCGTCATCCTCCTCGACCCGAATCCGTCGCCCGATCGTGCCGATAACGTCCGGCAGGCCGAAGCGGCCTGCCCAGCCCACGCAATCTTCGTCCAGGATTAGGAGCTCACCCGTGACCGAGACACTCACCGACACCGTCGTCCCCGAGTACCCGATGGAACGTTCGGCGGCCTGCCCGTTCTCGCCGCCGCCGGCCGAACTCGAACTCACCGAGGTCAAACCGCTGTCCCGGGTGCGGATCTGGGACGGCAGCACCCCGTGGTTGATCACCGGCTACGAGACGGGCCGGGAGCTCTTCGCGGATTCCCGGGTCAGCGTCGACGACCGCAAGACCGGCTTCCCGCACTGGAACGAGCACATGCTGTCCACCGTGGACAAGCGGCCGCGTTCGGTGTTCACCTCCGATGCCGAGGAGCACACGCGGTTCCGCCGGATGCTGTCCAAGCCGTTCACGTTCAAGCGGGTCGAGGGCCTGCGGTCGGCCATCCAGAAGGTCACCGACGAGTGCATCGACGCTGTGCTGGCCGGCCCGCAGCCGGCCGACCTGGTGACCGCGCTGGCCCTGCCGGTGCCCACCGTGGTGATCAGCGAAATGCTCGGTGTGCCGTATGAGGATCACGAATTCTTCCAGGAGACGGCCAACGCCGGTCTCGCCCGCTACGCCGCCGCGGACGCCATGCAGAAGGGTGCGATGAGCCTGCACCAGTATCTGATCGATCTGGTCAAGCAGAAGCAGGCCAACCCGGCCGAGGACGCGGTGTCCGATCTGGCCGAACGGGTGACGGCGGGGGAGATCAGCGTCAAGGAGGCCGCCCAACTGGGTACCGGCCTGCTGATCGCCGGGCATGAGACGACGGCCAACATGATCGGCATCGGCATCCTGGCGCTGCTGGAGAACCCGGAGCAGGCCGATCTGCTGCGCAACACCGACGACCCGAAGGTGATCGCCAACGCGGTCGAGGAACTGATGCGATACCTGTCCATCATCCAGAACGGACAGCGCCGGATTGCGTTGGACGACATCGAGATCGCCGGTGAGACCATCAAGGCCGGCGAGGGCATCATCCTGGACCTCGCCCCGGAGAACTGGGATCCCGCGATGTTCCCGCAGCCGGACAAGCTGGACCTGGCCCGCGAGAATGCCGGCCAGCAACTGGGATTCGGCTACGGACGTCACCAGTGCGTGGGTCAGCAGCTTGCCCGGGCCGAGATGCAGATCGTGTTCCACACCCTGCTGCGCCGGATCCCGACGCTGAAGCTGGCGATCCCGTTCGACGAGGTGCCGTTCAAGCACGACCGGCTGGCCTACGGCGTCTACAGCCTGCCCTGCACCTGGTAGCCCAACCACGCCGAAACGTACGTTTGGGCGAAGTTGTTCGAGTAGCTTCCACCATTTCGTCGGACTCGGCGGGGCACAGGATGGCCGGCAGATGCCGTGAAGAACTTCGGTCACTGCCGAATTGGACGAAATGGTGCGCTGGTCTCGGCTTTTCGCGCCCAAACGTACGTTTGGGCGTGGTTGGGGTCAGGGGATGTCGATGACGACCTTGCCGAGTGCCCGGCGGTCGGCGACGTGGCGGAGCGCGACGGCGGCCTGGTCCAGCGGGAACCGGGCACCGATATAGGGACGCACCCGGCCCTCGTCGAACATCTGCTGCAGCTCGGCGGTGTCGCGCAGTGCCTCGTCGGGATGGTCGGTGAAGAAGGTGCGGATCTCCATGCCGCGCAGCGTGATTCCCTTGAGCAGCACCAGGTTCAGTGGGATGGACGAGATCTCGCCGGCGGCGTAGCCGAGCGTGACGAAGGTGCCGCCTCGGCCCAGGGCCCGCAGGGCGGGTTCGGAATACGGGCCGCCCACCGGGTCCAGGACCACCCGGGCACCCGCACCGCCGGTGATCTCCTTGATCCGGTCGCGCAGGTTCTCGGTCGCATAGTCGACGCCGGCCAGCGCACCGCGCTGCGCGCAGACGGCCAGCTTGTCGGGGCTCGACGCCGCGGCGATCACCTTGGCGCCCATGGCGACCGCGATGTCGACGGCGGCCAACCCGACTCCACCGGCCGCGCCCAGCACCACCACCCAGTCCTCGGGACGGATCGGCGCCACCGTGCGCAGGGTGTAGTACGCCGTCCGGTAGGTGACGCCGAACGCCGCGGCATCGGCGAAGTCCACTCCGGGCGCCATCGGCACCAGGGTGCTCGCCGGGACCGCGATCTGTTCGGCGAAGGCACCCACCATCACCGAGCCGGCGACCCGTGCCCCGACCGGCAGATCGACGCCGTCGCCGACGGCGGTGACCTCCCCGGCGAACTCGCTGCCCGGCGCGAACGGTGGCGGCACCTTCACCTGATATCCGCCCGACATGAACAGCACGTCGGGAAAGTTCACCGCGGCCGCGCGGACGCGAACCACCGCTTCGCCGGGACCCGCTGTGGGGTCGGGCAATTCGGTGAGTTCGAGTAACTCGGGCGGCCCGTATTCGCGACACAGCATTGCTCTCACTCGAGATCTCCGTTCAGTTCGGGAGCAACGGTCCGACCGGTGTGGTCGTGGTTGCGTGCACCAACAGCTCGGCCAGTTCACGTGGCCGGCTCAGGAAGGGTGAGTGCGAGGAGTCGATGCTCAACTGCTGCACCCCGAGGCGCCGCGCCACGGTGTCGGCCAGCCAGCGCGGCATCGACCGGTCCTGCTCGCACACGATGAAACTGCGGGGCAGATCGGCCGCCCAGAACTGCGGGACCGACACCGGCGTCACCGTGGTGTCGCCGAAGCGTTCGGGTCCCAGCCGGTCGAATGCCCAACGCGCCGTGGCCTCGTCACAGTCGTGGTAGAAGTACTTCCGGGCGCCTTCGAAGTCGGCGAACGTCATCGCACCGTCGTCGTCGAAATGCAGATAGCCCAGCATCTCTCCGGTGTCCGCGTCGAACTCGCCGTCCTCGCTGTCGCGCATCGCCATCGCCTCGGGGTACGTGCGCCCTTCCCGGGGCAGCGCCGCGGCCAGATACACGATGTGGCCGACCTTGTCGGGCGCCGCGTCGGCGGCCAGTGTGGCATCGAACCCGCCGCCGGAATGCCCCACCAGCACATCGCCGGGTTGCAGCACGTCCAGGATCGCCTGACGCCGGTTGCCCAGCGTGGACTCCTCGTTCAGCCGGGTACCGTGGCCGGGGAGGTCGACGGCAACCGCGCCGTGGCCCAACGTCACCAGTTCGCCGATGGTGCGCTCCCAGCACCACGCGGCATGGAAACCGCCGTGTACGAAGACGAACCTCATGCTGGAATCTCCTTGCCGGACAGGCCGTTCAGGCAGAAGCGCACCAGGTGCGCGCGATCCGCCGGGTCGGGTTGGCGGTGGGAACCGACGTAGCGTCGCATGGTGGCGATGGTGAGTTCGAAGATGGCCTCGGCGTCGCGCTGAGGGTCGGCACTGCCCGCCTCGGTCACGGGCGCGACCAAGAGGTCGCGGAGGGGGGCCATGATGTCCTCGATCGGATCGGTCCGGGTCATCTGCTGCACCACCGCCCGGCTCATGCTGATCAGATGTGGATCGGACACCTGCGCCAGCGCGCCCTCGATCCAGGACGCGATCTTGGCCTGTGGCCCTGCAGCTTTCGCCATCTGATGTTCCAGATAGGACGTGACGATGCCGATGCCGCGCTCCATGACGGCCAGCAGCAGGTCGTCCTTGCCGGCGAAGTACCGGTAGAACGCCTTCTTCGACGACCCGGCCTCGGCGACGATGTCGTCGACGCGGGGCGGCTCGGGTGCCAGGCGTTGCATCACCCGCACCGCCGCGGCCAGGATGCGTTCGACCTCTTCGCTGGCCTCGCGGTGGCGCTCGTCGAGCGCGCGGTCGACGGCTGCCGTGGCCCGGGTGCTCGTCACCGGGGGAGTGCCGGGATCCGGTCGATGCGGTCGCCGTACTTGGCCTTCGCGGCGGCGATCCGGACATCGGCGAATTCGCTCGGCCATTCCGGATCCTGGGCCTGGTAGTCCTTGAGGAACATCCGGGCCAGGTTGACCTTGTGGGCCTCGGTGGGTCCGTCGGCCAATCCCAGCGCGACACCGCCGAGCAGCACGTTGATCAACGGCATCTGCTCGGTCATCCCCAGCGCGCCGTGCACCTGAATGGCCCGCAGGCCGATCGACTTGAGCACCGACGAGGCCAGGATCTTGCACACGCCGATCTCCTTGCGCGCGGCGTGTTCGCCGGCGGTGTCGATCAACCACGCGGCGTGCAGGACGGTCAGCCGGAACTGCAGCAGTTCGGCGTACGAGTCCGCAATGAACTCCTGCACCAGTTGCTTGTCGGCGAGCAAGCTGCCTTGGGTGAACCTGCTCTTCGCCCGGTGGGCCATCATGTCCAGGGCACGCTGTGCCACGCCGAGCGAACGCATCGCGTGATGGATCCGGCCGCCGGCCAGCCGGGCCTGCAGGATCTCGAAGCCGCGGCCGGGTTCGCCGAGCATGGCTGAGGCAGGCACTCGCACGTTGTCGTAGTGGATCAGCGAATGCCCGGCCTCGTGCGGCAGCGAGCCGACGAGGTGGTGGGTGGCCTCGACGTTCAGTCCCCGCGTGCCGGCCGGGATGAGGAACGTCGACGCGCCCCGGTGCACCGGCACGTCGGGATCGGTGATCGCGACGACGATGAAGAACGAGGCCACCGATGCATTCGAGGAAAAATACTTGCGGCCACTGATAACCCAGTTATCGCCGTCGGGAACCGCGCGAGTGGTGAACACCCGGGGATCCGAACCGCCCTGCGGTTCGGTCATCGAGAAGCAGGAGAAGATCTCACCCGACAGCAGCCCGTCCAGGTAGTCCGCCTTCTGCTCGGCGGTGCCGAAGCGGGCCAGTATCTCGGCGTTGCCGGTGTCGGGCGCCTGGGTGCCGAACACGATGGGCGCCCAGCTGCTGCGACCCAGGATCTCGTTGATCAGGGTGAGCTTGACGGCACCGAATCCCTGACCGCCCAGGTCCGGCCCGAGGTGTGGGGCCCAGAGCCCCTGATCGCGGACCTGTTGTTTGAGCGGGTCGACGATGGCGCGGCGTTCGTCGTCCAGTGGCAGGAACTCGCACCCGGGGAAGAGCACCTCGAGCGGTTCGACCTCCTCGCGCACGAACTCCCGGATCCAGTCCAGCTTCTTCTCGAATTCCGGTTCGACCGAGAAGTCCATCTCAGTGCTCCTTCTTGTTCGCGGGGGAATGTGGGGATCAGGGGATGCCGCCGTCGGCCCGCAGGATCGAACCGGTGGTGTAGCTGGAGGCATCCGACATCAGGAACAGCGCGGCGCCGACGATCTCGTCGGGATTCCCGGCCCGCTGTAATGCGAAGTGCCCGAACGGGTTCTGCGTACCCTCGAAACTCCACGCCTTGCTGATGTCGGTGAGGAAGGGTCCGGGCATCAGCGTGTTGACGCGCACCGTCGGGCCGAAGGCCATCGCCAGGCCCTCTGTCATCGCGTTGAGCCCGGCCTTGGACGCGGCGTAGGGGATGAACGACGGGTGTGGCCGCAGCGACCCATGCGTGCTGACGTTGATGATGACCCCGCCGCCGGCGGCCACCATGCGTTCGCCGACCAGTGCCGAGAGCCGGAAGGGGCCCTTGAGATTCAGGCTGACCACCGCGTCGAACAGCTTCTCGGTCACGTCGGTCTGCTTGTCGTAGACCGGCGACATGCCCGCATTGTTGACCAGCACGTCGAGTCGGCCGAAGCGTTCGTGGACGGCGTCGACCAGGCCGTCGAGTTCGTCCCAGTGCCCGACGTGCACCGCGTACGGCATTGCGGTGCGGCCGGTCTCGGCTTCGATCGCAGCGGCGGTGTCCTGACAGCTGTCGAACTTTCGGCTGGCGATCACCACGTCGGCCCCGCAGCGGGCGGCCGCGAACGCCATCTCGCGTCCGAGCCCCCGGCTGCCGCCGGTGATGAGAACCACGCGGTCGGTCAAGTCGAAAAGCGGTGCAGGATAGGTCATTTCAAGCCGCCTTCCGGCTGAGTGAGGCGGCCGTGGTCATCAGCTTCAGGACCATCGGGCCCATCGCCGCAGCCACCTCGGGAGCCACCTTGCTGTTCGGTGCCAACGAGGCCGCGTAGGTCTTCTCCAGCATGATGCCGAGCTTCCAGTTGGCCAGCACCAGGTAGTAGTCGATGTTCTCCGTCGACAACCCGCTGACCTCCTCGTAGCGCGCGAGCAGTTCACTGCGCCGCGGCATGCCGGTCATGTCGAGGTAGAAGCCGTCGGGGCTGGGTTCCTCTCCGTCGTAACCCAATAGGCACCAGCCGACATCCAGCAGCGGATCGCCGATGGTGGTCATCTCCCAGTCGACGATGGCAGCCAGCCGGGCCGGTGCGCCGGGGGCGTACATCACGTTGGCGAACTGGTAGTCGCCGTGCATGATGCCGGGCGTGAAGTGGGCCGGGCGATTTCGGCGCAACCAGTCGGCCGCCACGTCCAGCCCGGGCAATTCGCGCACCTGGTAGGCCGACAGGAAGCTGAGCCAGCGGTCGACCTGGCGCTCGTGGAATCCGTCGGGTCGGCCGAAGCCCTCGAGGCCGTGCGCACGCCAGTCCACCCGGCCGAGCTTGGCAGCGCCCTCGATCAACTCGAAGGCCAGCCCCCGCCGGGCGGTCAGATCGGTGTCGAACGGGGCCTGCCAGCCGCCGTTCATCGGACTCCACCCGTCGATCTCGGCCATCACGTAGAAGGGCTTGCCCAACACGTCGCCGGTGTCGTCGGCGGCAATCAGCTCGGCATGCGGGACGTCGGTGCCCGCAAGTCCGCGGACCAGGCGGATCTCGCGCAGCAGGCCGTCGAGGCGAGCGGCGTCGGCGCGCGGGCCCGGCATGCGCAGGACCATCCGCTGGTCGCCGCGATGTACGAGGTAGAGCGTGTTCTGGGAGCCCCCGGTCAGTAATTCCAGGCGCGGCTCTTCACCCTGGCCGGGGGCGCTCTTCGTATCGAGCCAACGGCCGAGGACGTCGGTGTCGGGGACCGTTCCAGTGTCTGCGGGCATCGGCTGCACTCCTTGCTCTCGAAATGGAGAATAGCAGTCTCCAGGTAGAAACCAAGAGTTTCGCAGCGCGCGGCCAGTGCTCGCCGGACAGTTGAGCCCACGGGCCGCCATGCTTGCCTGCGGTGGTGCAGATACAGCACGTTGATTTGCTCGGAGCACTAGATCCCGAGAACGCATTCTTGGAAAAAGAGAATTTCATTTCCGCAGTAAAAGTAGCCAGCGAGCGGCAAATTTGATGTCTCTATCTGTATGTTTCCAGTATCAGCTGATAACGTCATTTCCAATGACGAGGCACCGCGCTGTCCCGCGGGAGGACGCATCTGCGCCCGGGCTTCGAAGTTGCCGCGGTAACGCGCGGGCCGGAACGGAAGGTCGATGATGTCCACTGAGTCCAGTACTGCCACGCTCTACCCGCCCGGCGGATTGGGTGCACCCAAGGATCGCCGCGGTCATGCCTCCGGAGACTTCGGGCTGCCGCCCGGCACCGTCGTCTTCTCCGCGGACAACCACATCTCGGTGGCCGAAGACATCTTCTACGAACGCTTCCCCGATGACCTCAAGGGCGCCGCGCCGCGCATCTGGTACGAGGACGGCGCCTACATGGTCGGCATGAAGGGCAAGTCCTGGGTCGCCGGGGACTTCGGCCGCGTGCTCATGCAGTACGACGATCTCGCCGGAGCCGCGTCGAACAACATCGAGGCCCGGGTCCGTGAACTCAAGGAGGACGGCATCGAGAAGGAACTCGCCTTCCCGAACGCGGTCCTGGCGCTGTTCCACTACCCCGACAAGGCGATTCGCGAGCGGGTGTTCCGCATCTACAACGAGCACATCGCCGATCTGCAGGAGCGTTCCAACGGTCACTTCTACGGCGTCGGGCTCATCAACTGGTGGGATCCCAAGGGTACCCGCAGCACGCTGGCCGAGCTGAAGGCGTTGGGACTCAAGACATTCCTGTTGCCCCTGAATCCCGGCAAGGACGACGAGGGCAATATCTACGACTTCGGCAGCCGGTCGATGGACGCGGTCTGGGACGAGATCGAGGACGCGGGCCTGCCGGTCAGTCACCACATCGGCGAGACGCCGCCGAAGACGCCGTGCGAGCACAACAGCGTGGTGGTCGGCATGATGGTCAACGTCGACTCGTTCCGCGAGCAGTTCGCCAAGTATCTGTTCTCGGGCATCCTGGATCGGCACCCGAAGCTGCAGGTTGGCTGGTTCGAGGGTGGAATCGCTTGGGTACCAACGGCATTGCAGGACGCCGAACACCTGCTGGCGTCGTATCAGCACATGTTCAACCATGAGCTCCAGCACGACATCCGGCACTACTGGGACCACCACATGAGCGCCTCGTTCATGGTGGACCCGCTGGGACTGCGGTTGATCGACGACATCGGCGTCGACAAGGTGATGTGGTCCAGCGACTACCCGCACAACGAGAGCACGTGGGGTTACTCCGAGAAGTCGCTGGCCACCGTCGTCGAGGCGGTGGGGTCGGAGAACGCCGCGAAGATCGTCTCCACCAACGTGCAGAAGTTCCTGGGACTCACCCAATGACAATGTCGACCCATTCGGGTGTCACCCAGATCACCCGAACCGGGTTGACCTGGCTGGACATTCCGGAGGAGCCCGACCTCGCCCGGATGCGCCGCGAGATCAGTGTGCGGCTGCACGCGGCCATGCGCGACGCCGGTGTGGATGCGCTGGTCCTGCTGGGCAACGGCAACGTCATGTACACCACCGGGATCAGCTGGCCGCTGGCCGACGCCGGCCTCTCACATGTCGAGCGGCCGATCGCCGTCGTCCTGGCCGACGACGAACACCCGCACCTCTTCCTGCCCTTCCGCGAGGGCGCCGCGATGGAGTCGGATCTCCCCGACGACCACCTCCACGGACCCGTCTACCTCGAATTCGACGAGGGTGTAGCGGAATTCGCGAAGATCTTGGCCGGCCTCGTGCCTGCCGGTGCCACCGTCGCCGTCGACGAGTTGACCGGAGCAATGCGACGGGCCGGCGCCGCACTGTTCCCCGGTGGTGCGCCGGTGGACGCCGCCGCGGTGGTGGGCGCGGCGAAACTGGTCAAGACCATCGACCAGATCGCCTGCGTGCGCCGGGCCTGCCAGATCACCGAGCAGGCCATCTCCGAGATGCAGAAATCCGTGGTTCCCGGGGTGCGCCAGATCGACCTGTCGGCCGAATTCGTCCGCCGCACTTTCGAACTCGGAGCCACCACCAACATGTTCGACTCGGTCTGGCAGGTCATGCCGTCGTCGCGCACCGAGGGCACCTGGACCATTCACGGCGACCTCGCCCTGCCACTGCTGACCACCGAGCGGGAGTTGCAGCAGGGTGACGTGCTGTGGACCGATGTTTCCATCGCGTATCGCGGCTACTGCTCCGACCACGGCCGGACCTGGATCGTCGGACAGGATCCGACGCCACGCCAGCAGGAGCAGTTCGACAAGTGGACCGCGGTCGTCGCGGCGGTCCTCGGGGTCACCCGGGCCGGCGCCAGTTGCGGCGACCTGGGGCGTGCGGCCATCGACGCAGCCGGCGGCCAGAAGCCGTGGCTGCCGCACTTCTACCTGGGCCACGGGATCGGCGCCAACGCCGCCGAGATGCCCATGATCGGAACGGATCTCGGTCAGGACTGGGACGACAACTTCGTCTTCCCGGCCGGCATGCTGCTGGTGTTCGAGCCGGTGGTGTGGGAGGACGGCACCGGAGGCTACCGCGGCGAGGAGATCGTGGTGGTCACCGAGGACGGCTGGATGCCGCTGACCGACTATCCCTATGACCCGTACGAGGTGGCCAATGTCGGCAACTGAGGTCGAGGCCGATGACCGCGCGCTGCGGATCGGCCGTCGCGAACGTGCCCTGGCGCAGATGGAGGCCTACGACCTCGACGTGCTGGTGCTGGGCCGGCAGGCCAACGTCCGCTACATCTCCGGCGCCCCGCAGTTGTGGGTCGTGGGGACCCGGCCCTTCGGGCCGATCTGTACCTATGTGCGGGCAACCGGTGAGATCCACCTGAACAGCACGTGGGACGAGGGCATGCCCGAGGAGATTCCGCACGAGAATCTCTACGGGCTGGCCTGGAATCCGATGACATTGATCGGCGTGCTGCGTAGCATCAAGGGATCCGACACGGCGCGCCGGGTCGGAACCGATGCCCTGACACCGACATTCGCCAAGCTGCTGCCGATGGCCTTCCCGCAGGCCGAGCTCGTCGACGGCGAGCAGGCGATGCGGGCCGCCCGACGGATCAAGACACCGGAGGAGGTCGAGGCCCTGCGCCGCGCCCTGCGCGTCGCCGAGGCCGGATTGGCCCGGGCGGTTGCCGAGCTGGCGCCGGGTACCACCGAGAAGTCGCTGGCGGGTGCCCTGCTCGAGGCCGAGGCCGCAGGCGGCGTCAGCACCCCGGCCACGCAGGACGCCGCCTGGATCACCTCCAAGGAACATCCTTGGCGCCGCAGTGCCGGTGATGGCCGGGTCCGGGAGGGCGACCTGGTGGCGCTGGCGGCCGGTGTGCTCGCCGACGGGTATGTCGCCGAGGTCGCCCGCACCCTGCCGGTCGGAGAGCTCAGCGATGCGGCTCGTGCGCTGTATCGGCGCCGGGATGACCTGTGGGACAGGATGATCGACGCATGCCGGCCAGGTCGGCCCGCGGCCGCCCTGCTGGCTGCCTACGAGGACTCCGGTGAGCCACTGCCGGCGATGCCCGTCGCGCACGGTCTGGGACTCGGCTTCGACCCGCCGGTCGTGACCCCCCGACTGCCGGAGACGGCAGCCGCGGAAACCCTCGAGGAGGGAATGGTCCTGGCCCTCACCGGCTACGTCTGGGAGCCCGGGGTGGGTGCGGTGTTCACCCGCGATGCCGTCCACGTCACCTCGGACGGGGCAGAGGTGCTGTCCACCGGTCCGTCGTGGCGAGACGTCCGTGTCTGAACCCGCCGGTCCGGATGTCGACGGGCCTCGTGCTCGCGGAACTGCACCGCTCGCCGAACCCGCCGGTCCGGATGACGGGCCTCGTGCTCGCGGAACTGCACCGCTCGCCGAACCCGCCGGTCCGGATGTCGACGGGCCTCGTGCTCGCGGAACTGCCCCGCTCGCCGAACCCGCCGCCGAGGAAATCATCCGATACGAGAAGGACCCGGCCACTCGGATCGCGACCATCACCTTCGACCGTCCCGAACGGCTGAACGCACCCACCATCGCGGCGCGGGTCCGCTACGCCGACCTGTTGCACCGGGCCAGCATCGACGACGACGTCAAGGTGCTGGTGATCCGTGGCGCCGGCGACGATCTGGGCAGCGGCGCCGACCTTCCCGAATACATGGCGGTGCAGGACGCCGAGGGCCCGGAGGCCGACGCCGCCCGGCTCGCCGAGTACCGGGTGGCGCTCGGGGAGGTCACTGTCCCCCCGAAGGGGTCGCTGCGCCGCGGCGCGAACATCGGGCAGTGGTATGCCAACCCGAACTCCGGGATTCGCGGCCTTCAGGATTTCAAGAAGATCTCGATACTCGAGGTCAAGGGGTACTGCTACGGCTGGCACTTCTATCAGGCCGCCGACGCCGATCTGGTGATCTCCTCGGACGACGCGGTGTTCGGCCATCCGTCCTTCCGATACCACGGCTGGGGTCCACGCATGTGGTGGTGGGCCCAGACCATGGGCATCCGAAAGTTCCAGGAAATGGTCTTCACCGGACGGCCGTTCACCGCGGCGGAGATGTTCGATTGCAATTTCCTGAACGCCGTGGTGCCGCGTGCGGACCTCGAGGCCGAGGTGGCGAAGTACGCGTTGGCCTGCGCGCGCAACCGGCCGACCGACACCGTCTTCATGCAGAAGACGTTCTTCGAGATCATGAAACAGTTCCAGGGCGAGTACCTGGGCAGCATGCTCGCCGGTGTCTTCGAGTCGATCACCGGTGGGGCGCAGCATGATTCGGGAGATCTGCGACTCGGCGACGCGATGGATCGCGGCCTGTCGGGTTCGGTGAAGGACAACGATGCCAAGTTCCCACCGGAGTGGGGGTTGAGCAGGGCCGCCAACCGCGAGACGGCGATGGCACCCGACAAACTCGACAAGCCCAAGAAGCCCAAGAAGAAGAAAAAGAAGAAGGCGTGAACGCACCACTGGACGGCTTCGTCGTCGTCGATCTGTCCGCCGGCATCGCCGGCGGTTACTGCACCAAGATGTTCGCCGACGGCGGTGCCAGCGTCATCAAGGTCGAAGCGCCCGAAGGTGATCCGTTGCGGGCGTGGTCGGCGTCGGGTGCACCCGTCGATGTGGCCGCCGGTGGTGCGTTGTTCAGCTTCCTGGCCTGTTCGAAACGGAGTGTGGTCGTCGACCCGGCCGGCGATCTGCAGGCGGTCGAGGGTCTGCTGGCCGGCGCCGACGCGGTGGTGTGGTCGCCGGGTTCGCGGCTGGCCGCACTGGATTCGCTGCAACCCCAACGGATCTACGAGCGTCATCCGCACCTGGTCGTCACGTCGATCACGCCGTTCGGACTTGCCGGTCCCTGGCACGAGCGACCCGCCACCGAGTTCACGCTCCAGGCGTGGTCCGGTGGGGCGCTGGGCATCGGGCGCGGTGAGCAGTCCCGGGCGCCGGCGCACGTCGGTGGACAGCCGGGGGAGTGGCTGGCCGGCGCGTACGCGGCGGCGTTCACCCTGGCCGCCCGGGCTCGCGGCGGCGGCGAGCTGGTGGACCTCTCAGCGCTGGAGGTCCAGATCCTCGGACTCACCTACTATCCCGTGACCTACTTCGAAATGCTCGGGCGGCCGTGGCGCAGCGAACGCAAACCGACCGTGCCCGGTGTGGCGCAGGCCGCCGACGGGCTGGTGGCACTGGGCTGCGGCACCGCACAGCAGTGGTGGGACCTGTGCGCCATGTCGGGGCATGTGGAGTGGATCGACGAGGCGTCACCGTTGTCGATCACCGAACAGGCCAACCTCCACGCCGACGAGCTGTACGACTGGTTGCGCGGCGAGAACGTTGATGCCGTACGGGAACTGGCGTCGGCCTTCCGGATCCCGAACTCGCCGGTGGCCAATGGTGAGAACGTCGCCGAGATGGATCATTACGTCGCTCGGAACAGTTTCGTCCGCAATCCGCGCGACGGCTTCCTCCAACCGGACCGGGCGTTCCGGTTCACCGGTGTCGAGTTGCCGGCACCGGGACCGGCGCCGCGGCTCGGTGAGCACACGAATGAACCGATGCCCGAACCGCACATCCGGGTGCCGGCCGGAAACGGGTCGACCCTGCCGTTCGAGGGTCTGCGCGTGCTCGACATGACGGCGTTCTGGGCCGGCCCGTCGTGCACCCATCTGCTGGGGATGCTCGGCGCCGAGGTCATCCACCTCGAGTCCACGCCTCGTCCCGACGGCACGCGGTTGATCGCGGGCATCCCGGTGACCGAGCCGCAGTGGTGGGAGCGCTCACCGATCTTCTCGGGCCTGAACACCAACAAGCTCGGCCTGACCCTCGACTTCCAGACCGAGCAGGGCCGAGACCTGTTGCGCCGCTTGATCCCCACCTGCGACGTGATCATCGAGAACTTCACCCCACGGGTGATCGAGCAGATCGGTCTGGACTACGACAGCGTCCGCGCTCTGCGTGAGGACATCATCATGGTCCGGATGCCCGGCTTCGGGCTCGACGGACCATGGCGCGACAATCCGGCGTTCGCCTACATCATCGAGGACGCGTCCGGGTTGAGTTGGCTCACCGGCTATCCGGACCGCACTCCCTACGAGCCCTACTCGATCGGCGACCCCAACGCCGGCATCCACGCACTGATCGGGTTGCAGCTGGCGCTGGAGAACCGTCGCCGTACCGGCCACGGTGCGCTGGTGGAGGCCGCGATGGTCGACGCGGCGCTCAACGTGGCCGCCGAACAGGTCATCGAGTACTCGGCCTACGGCGCGGTGCTGCAACGGGACGGTAACCGCGGCCCCGCGGCCGCACCGCAGAACATCTACCGGTGCGCCGGTGTCGACGAGTTCGGCCGGGAGGACAACTGGGTCGCGATCGCGGTCACGACCGATGCGCAGTGGGCGGCACTGGTGGCCGCGCTGGGCGGGCCGGAGTGGGCGGTCGACCCGCAACTGAGCACGGTAGCCGGCCGGCGGGCGCATCACGACGAGATCGACACCGCACTGGGAGCCTGGTGCGCGTACCGTACCGGCGACGAGATCGTCGAAAACCTCTGGCCGGCAGGTGTTCCCGTGGCAAAGGTGATGCAGCCGCACCGGCAGACCGAACTCGTGCAGCTGGCTGCCCGGGGTTTCTTCGAGCAGGTCGCCCATCCCGTCAACGTGACGGCGCCGCACAGCACGGTGCCGGTACGGCTCACGCAGGAGCCGGCGCAGTACCATCGCGCTCCCGCGCCGTTGCTCGGTGAACACACCGCGGAAATCCTTCGTGGGCTGGGGTGTTCGGATGCCGAGATCGCGCAACTGGACGCCGACGGGGTGATCGGAACCGAGCCGGCGATGGGCGGGCGCAAGGCGAAGCGTTAGGCGCTGGCTCCAATCTGTTCAGCGGTGGTTGCGACGTTGTTCGAGTGGATGTCGCAGGGACCGCTGAGCAGATCGGGAAATGGTCCCGGCTACTCGTCGTCGGCGTCGCGATGGCCGAACGGGCCGAACGGGCCGGGCGGTCCCGGTCGCCGGCCGGGCGCGTGCCCGTGAACACCTTCGGCGTAAGCGGTTTCGGCGTGCTGGCTCAGGTCGATGCCGGATGTCTCGTCCTCGGCGCTGACCCGGAATCCTATCGTCCGGTCGATCAACTTGGCGAGGACGAACGACACCGCAAATGCGTAGACGGCGACCGCGACCACCGAGACGAGTTGCCTGCCCAGTTGGGCCAGACCTCCGCCGAAGAACAGGCCCTGGGCGCCCCCCGTCATCGCGGCGGTGGCGAGTAGCCCGATCAGCAGGACGCCGACGACCCCGCCGACGAAGTGAACGCCCACGACATCGAGTGAATCGTCGTAGCCGAACCGGAATTTCGCGCCGATCGCGAAGGAGCAGGCCACGCCGGCGGCCAGACCGACCACCACGGCACCGAGGGTGTTCACCGTGCCGCACGACGGGGTGATCGCGACCAGGCCGGCGACGACACCCGAGGCGGCGCCGAACGTCGTCGGCTTGCCGTCGCGGACCTGTTCGACGGTGAGCCAACCCAACATGCCCAGGCAGCCGGCCACGAGGGTGTTGAGGAAGATGGCGGCTGCCGTCCCGTTCGCGGCCAGCGCCGAGCCGGCGTTGAAGCCGAACCAGCCGAACCACAGCAGCCCGACGCCGAGCAACACGAAAGGCAGATTGTGCGGCCGCATCGCGTCCTGTTTGAAGCCGATCCGGGGGCCAAGAACCAGTGCCAGGGCCAACGCGGAAGCGCCCGACACGGTTTCGACCACCAGGCCACCCGCGTAGTCGAGGACGCCCAGCCGCGCGAGCCACCCCTGCGGGGACCAGACCCAGTGCGCCACCACCGAATAGACCACGATCGTCCAGATGGGGACGAACACCACCCAGGCCGCGAACCGGGCGCGATCGGCGATCGCCCCGCTGATGAGCGCGGCGGTGATGATCGCGAAGGTCAACTGGAACGTCGCGAACAGCAATTCCGGGACGGTGCCGTGGACGGTGGTTGGACCGATGCCGAGCATGCCGAAGTGCTCGAGGTCGCCGAGCAGACCGCCGCCGGCGTCGCCGGAGAAGCTGATGCTGTAACCCAGGAGCAGCCAGGTCACCGTGACCAGCGGAATGGCGATGAAGCTCATCATGATCATGTTGAGCACGCCGGTGCTGCGCACCATGCCGCCGTAGAAGATCGCCAGGCCGGGGGTCATGAGCAGCACCAGTGCGGTGCTGGCCAGCAGCCAGGCGGTGGCGGCGGGATCGATCGCGTTCAATTCAAGATCTCCTCAGCGCGGTGTGGTTCGCGTGCGGTGAGGGTACCGAGTGAACCTGGCGGGGGATGGCGGCACCCGGTACGCCGACGAGCGTGCGCATCGGTACGTCCGACACCGGTGTGTCGCGTACCAACACGCACGCTCGCGCTTGGGACTTGGGAGAGGACCTCTCGGGGGGCTACTTCAGGCAGCTGCCGGCGTCGACGGGCAGCGTCACACCGGTGACGTAGCGCGACTCGTCGGACGCGAAGAACAGCACGGCGTTGCTGATGTCGCGGGCTTCCACCCACGGGATCGGCAGCGTGTGGAACAGCTGGCAGATGGGCGCCATGTCGTCGGGGCCCGGGTTCTCCAGGTCGGGCCGGAACATCTTGAACGTGCCCTCGTTGTGCAGCATGTCGGTGGCGACGTGCGTCGGGTGCACGCTGTTGACCCGGATCATGTGCTGGCCCAGCTCCACGCCGAACGCCCGCATCAGGCCGACGACGCCGTGCTTGGCGGCGACATAGTTACCGCAGTGCGGGTAGGCCTTCAGCCCGCCCACCGAGCTGGTGAGCACGATCGAGCCGCCGTTACCGCCCGAGATGATATGGGGGACGGCCGCTTTGACGGACTTCCAGACACCCGAGAGATTGGTGTCGATCATCTCGTCCCAGTCGAGCTGACTGGTCTCGTGCAGCACGTCGCCGCCGTTGCCGATACCGGCGTTGGCCACCACGATGTCGAGTCGGCCCAGCTGCTCGACGCCGCTGTCGACCGCTTCCTTGACGCCGGGGAAGTCGCGCACGTCGACCTCGGCGGTGACGATGCGGCGGCCGAGGTTCTTCACCAGATCCGCCGTCTCGGCCAGATCCTCCGGCGTCGAGGCCGGGATCGCCGTCTCGGTGCCCGGGCGGATCGGTCCACAGATGTCGATCGCGATGATGTCGGCGCCTTCTTCGGCCAGTCGCACCGCGTGGCTGCGGCCCTGG
Source organism: Mycobacterium sp. (assembly GCF_046330795.1). Taxonomy (GTDB): domain Bacteria; phylum Actinomycetota; class Actinomycetes; order Mycobacteriales; family Mycobacteriaceae; genus Mycobacterium. Next base: position 759,367 of record NZ_JAXLSA010000002.1, read on the forward strand.
CCGCGGGCCGCACCGGTGATGAACGCGACCTTGCCTTCTACACGTCCTGCCATGTCTTCGAATCCTTTTGTCGTGGTTTGGGTTTCAGGTGATTCAGGGGATGAAGGTGGGCATCGATTCCCAGCCGCGCACCGCGGTGGTCTGCGACGGCTTGGCGTTGTCCCAATCGACCTCCCACTCGGGGAAGCGCTTCAGGATCTCCTCCAGCGCGATACGGCCCTCCAGTCGTGCCAGGGCATTGCCCATGCAGAAATGGGTGCCCGCACCAAAGGTCATGTGCGAGTGCTGTTCCCGGTGGATATCGAATACGTCGCCGTTCGGCGGGAACCGGCGGTGGTCCCGGTTGGCGGCACCGACCAGCATCAGCATCGCCGAACCCTCGGGCACGGTGCGGCCGTAGTACTCGACATCGCGGGCGACGTACCGGGCGATCTGCAGCGCGGGCGGCTCCCAGCGCAGGATCTCCTCGATGGCCTGGGGGATCAGGCTCGGGTCGGCTGCCAGCTGGGCGCGCTGGTCCGGGTTCTCGGCCAGCGTCTTTCCGGCCCAGCCGATCAGCCGGGTGGTGGTTTCCGCTCCGGCGGTGGCCACCACGATCAGGTACATCAGCAGCTCATCGCGGGTCAGCTTGCGGACCGTGCCGGTCTCATCGGTGAACTCGGCGTTCAGCAGATCGGTCATGATGTCGTCCGACGGATGCTCGGTGCGGTAGTCGATGAACTCGCCGAACACCTCGCCCGTGGCCAGGAAATCGACCTGATCGCCCTGCAGCGTGGCCTCGCCGTGGTCGGTCACCCGGCGTTGATGCTCCTCGGGAATGCCCAGCAGCATGCCGATGACCCGCATCGGCATCTGCTCGCCGAGGTCGTTGACGAAGTCGAACTTGCCCGTCCCGACCACCGGATCCAGGCACCGTGCCGTGAACTCCCGGATCTGGGGTTCCAGTGCGAGCACCTTGCGCGGGGTGAAAACGCGCGACAGGAGGTTGCGGTGGATGTTGTGGATCGGCGGATCCTCGAAGATCAGCGTGCCGGGCGGGATCTCCATACCGGACTTGATGATCTCGAGCAGTGCGCCGCGACCGGAGATGAAGGTCTCGTGGTCGATGACCGCCTTGTTGACGTCCTCGAACCGGCTGAGCGCGTAGAAGTCGTGCTGCTCGTTGTAGTAGAGCGGCGCCTCTTCCCGGATGCGGGCGAACACCGCGTAGGGGTTCATGTTCAGCTCGACGCTGTACGGATCGTAGTACAGCCCGGCCTCGGTGGAATCAGGTGTGGTAACGGTCATTTCAGCGCTCCACCGTCGGAGCCAGCTTGCTGAAGGTGATGTGGATATCGGTGAGTCCGCGCAGGATGAAGGTCGGTTCGTAGCTGAACCGGCGTGCCTCCGCCGGGCCGTGGAACTCCTCGTCGAGTTTGATGTCGGTCATCCGGTCCAGGATGCGTTCCAGCGACACGCGACCCTCGACGCGGGCCAGTGGGCCGCCGGGACACGAGTGCGCCCCGCGGCTGAACGCCAGGTGCTCACGCACGTTCGGCCGGTCCAGATCGAAGGTGTGCGGGTCGTCGAAGTGCCGCGGATCACGGTTGATGGCACCGGGATTGATCATCAGGACGGTGCCGGCCGGAATGTCGACGCCAGCCAGCTCGGTGTCCTTCTTCGCCAGCCGGAACGCGGACTTCACCGGACTCTCCATCCGCAGCATCTCCTCGACGAACGCCGGGATCCGGGTGCGGTCGGAGCGCAGGCGCTCGACCACCTCGGGATGTTCGGCGAGCACACGCATGGACGCGGACAGCAGCTTGGTGGTGGTCTCCTGGCCGGCGGCGAACAGGAACGTCGCGCTCTTGACCACGTCGATGATTTCCGGGGTGTCACCCTCGGGATACTTGGCGGTGGCCAGCGCGGTCAGGATGTCGTCGCGCGGATTGGCGCGGCGGTCCTCGAGGTAGGCGCAGAACTTGTCCTCGAGCCACTGCAGCGGGTTGTGCTCCATCACGTCGCCCTGCAGCGAGCCGACGGTGTTGCCGGGCCGCGGCGCCAGCATCTGCCGGAACTCCTCGTGGTCCTCCTCGGGCACGCCGAGCAGATCGGCGATCACCAGCATCGAGAACGGCTTGGCGTATTCCTCGAGGAACTCGCACTTGCCGTTGTCGATGATGTCGTCGATGAACTTGTCGGCCAGCGGCCACATGAAGGCCTCGTTCTCCTTGAGCCGTTTGGGCGTCAGGAGGCGGTTGAGCAGTGACCGGGCCCGCGAGTGCTGCGGCGGGTCCATGGTGACCATGTGCTCGCTCATCAGGAACTCGTCACGGTGGGCCTCGATCTGCCCGGTGATGTCGGAACCCTCAGGGGTGAACGGCAGCGGCGGGAAGGGACCGCCGACGGCGATGCACGACGAGAACAGGTCGGCGTCCTTGTAGACCACCGAGGCCTCGTCGTAGCCGGTGACCGCGTAGACCCCGTAGTTGTCCGTCTTCAGCACGGGGCACTGGGCGCGGAGGTGGTCGAAGTACGGATAAGGGTCGGGGACCAGGCTCTGGTCGGTGAAGAAGTCGATCGAGTCGTAGTCGGACGTGGCTTCCGCCGGGGATTCGGGCAACGCGGATCTCCATCAAAGGGCTGACAGGTGCTGAGCACTTGCTTAGCATGTGAGCTGGCACACGGTCAAGATCACCGCGGCGTGAGCTGCGCGTTTACGATGACTCGGAATCGGGCACGGCGACGGAACCAGGCCCCGGACGGAGAGGTAACCATGGCTCACCCCGCTGGTGCGGTCGGAGATCCGCAGACCAGTGCACGCAGACTGGGTGCGCCGGACGCCAAGAATCGCACCGTCCTGCTGGACGCGGCCGAACGTTTGATGGCCGAAGAGGGATACGCGGCGGTGACGTCGCGCCGGGTCGCCGAGCAGGCCGGCCTGAAGCCCCAGCTCGTGCACTACTACTTCCGCACGATGGACGAGCTGTTCCTCGAACTGTTCGGACGCCGCGCCGAGCAGATGCTGCACTACCACCAGCTCGCGCTGCAGGCTCCGCAGCCGTTGTGGGCGCTGTGGGAACTCAACACCGACCCGCAGGGCACGGGGATGACGATGGAGTTCGTCGCGCTCGCCAACCACCGCAAGACGCTCCGCGCCGAGATCGCCCGTTACGCCGAGATCCATCGCACCGAGCAGATCAAGACCATCACCGCGGCGATGGCCCGGTACGACGTGCCGTTCGACGAGTTCAGTCCGACGGTGTTGATGGTGCTGATGACCGGTGCCACCCAGGTGCTGGTGCAGGAGCAGCTGCTGGGGGTGACGGCCGGGCACGACGAGACGCTCCGGTTCGCCGAGAAGTGGCTGACCTTCCTGGAGGGCCCGCGCCAGCTCGACCCCAACTGGCGCAACGGCTGATTTCTCAGTTGTCTCTGCCGCGAGCGTCCGACTTGGTACGCGGCACGCCGACGGGAGCCGTACAGACACGGCCGCTCGCGGGCAGGTGGGGATTACTTCGCGCGGGACATCACCTTGTCGGCCGCGGCCCAATGCTCGTCGGACACCCAGAGTCCCGCGAAGGCCGCGATGGCCTCCTCGGCGGACACTCCGCCCATCACCTTCTTGATGTCGCCCGCGGCGCGATGGGTCAGCGACCGCGCGATGCCTCGCCAGCCCTCCTCGAAGGCGGCCCGGGGGAAGACCTGGTCGACCAGGCCGAGGCGCTCCGCCTCCGCGGCGTCGAGGATGCGTCCGCTGCCGGCCAGCATCAGTGCGCGACCCTTGCCGACCAGGGCGGCCAGCCGCTCGGCACCACCCCAAGCCGGCATGATCTCCAACGTCACCTGATTGAAGCCGATCCGGATGTCGTCGGCCGCGATCCGGATGTCGGCGGCCACGGCCACCTCGGCGCCGCCACCGAGCGCATGCCCGTTGAGGGCGGCGACCACGGGCGCCGGGAAGGCGGCGATGCGATCGCAGATCGTGCGCATCTGCCGGGCCATGTCGGCGGCCTGCTCCTCGGTCCGCAGTTTGGCGAGTTCCTTGAGATCCCCGCCGGACACGAACGCGCGGTCGCCGCCCCCGCGGATCACGAGCGCCAGTGCGCCCTCGGCGCGATCCAGCGCGGCGTCGAGTTGGTCCATGGTCTCGGGGGCGATCGCATTACGGGCCTGCGGGCGGTCGATGGTGATGACGGCCAGACCGTCGGTCAGCTCTAGCTCGACCATGTAGGCATTCTCCAGACTTGATATCGGCATTCTCCAAAACAGAGAATAACATCGGCCCGCGGCGTTAATCCGCGGTACCGCACGCCACGCCGCCTACGGTCGGCTCGATGCCGGTGGCCCCGCGGCGGCGGGAGGACATTGCGGCCGCGGCGCTATGAGAATATGATTCTCACGAACTGGAAAGGAGCATTTCATGGGGCAGCTGTCGCACAAGGTCGACATTCCGTTTCCGCTCTTCGACGCGGACAACCACCTCTACGAGCCGCCGGAGGCGATGACCAAGTACCTCCCCAAGGAGTACAAGGACATCATCCAGTACGTCGAGATCAACGGTCGTACCAAGATCGCGATCCGCGGCCAGATCAGCGAATACATCCCGAACCCCACGTTCTCCGTGGTCGCCAAGCCCGGCGCCTGGGAGGAGTACTTCAAGTTCGGCAACCCCGACGGCAAGAGCAAGCGTGAGCTGTTCGGCGAGCCGATGAAGTCCATCCCCGCGTTCTTCGAGCCGGCTCCGCGGTTGGCGCTGATGGACGAGCTCGGCCTGGACCGCACGCTGATGTTCCCGACGCTGGCCAGCCTGATCGAGGAGCGGCTGCGCGACGATCCGGTCGCCATCCACGTCATCGTTCACTCGCTCAACCAGTGGCTCGACGAGGTCTGGGGCTTCAACTACCAGAACCGGATCTTCACCACGCCGGTCATCACCCTGCCGATCGTCGAGAAGGCCATCGAGGAACTGGAGTGGGCCGTCAAGCGCGGCGCCCGCGCCATCCTGGTCCGCCCGGCGCCGGTGCCCGGGTTCCGTGGCCCGCGGTCGTTCGCGCTGCCCGAGTTCGATCCCTTCTGGGAGCGCTGCGTTCACCACGACGTGTTCGTCGGGATGCACTCGAGCGACAGTGGCTACTCGCGCTACACCTCGGAGTGGGACGGTGGCGCTCAGGAGATGCTGCCGTTCCAGACCAACGCCATGTCCATCCTCAACGAATGGCGCCCGATCCAGGACGCGGTCGCCTCGTGGGTCATCCACGGTGCGCTGTTCCGCCACCCGAAGTTGAAGGTCGGCATCGTCGAGGCCGGTTCGAAGTGGATGTTCCCGCTGCTGGACTCGATGGCCGAGGTGTACAAGAAGGCCCCGGAGGCTTTCCTGGGCAACCCGATGGAGGAGATCAAGAACCGGATCTACGTCAGCCCGTTCTACGAAGAGGGCATCGACGATCTGATCAACCTGGTCGGCGTGGACCAGGTGCTCTACGGGTCCGACTGGCCGCACCCGGAGGGCCTGGCCGAGCCGACCCACTATGTGACCGCACTGGATCATCTGTCGGTCGAGGATCAGGCCAAGATCATGGGTGGCAACCTGGGCCGCCTTGTGACGGTGTGACACAACAGAATTGGTCGACCATCCCCGAGATGGTCCTGAGCGTCGGCGACCGCTTCGGAGATTCCGAGGCGGTCGTCGACGGTTCACTGCGATTGACCTTCGCCCAGCTGGTGGACCGAGTCCGTTGCGCCGCAGGTGCTTTCGCGGAATTGGGGGTGGACCGGGGCGACCGGGTCGCCATCTGGGCGCCCAACTCCGCGGAATGGATGATCGCCGCCTTCGGCCTGCTGACCGCCGGCGGAGTGGTGGTTCCGGTCAACACCCGGTTCAAGCCGGACGAGGCCGCCGACGTCATCACCCGCAGCGGCGCAAAGGCCGTCCTGGTCCAGGAGGGCTTCCTCGGCCTGGACTATTCGACACCGCCCGGGGTCACCGGTATCGACCTGAAATCCGACTTCCTGCAGTCCGGTTCGCCCTTCGAACGGCGGGTCTCCGGCGATGATGTCGCCGACATCATCTACACGTCCGGCACCACTGGCCGCCCGAAGGGCGTCATGACCGGACATCGGCAGAACCTGCGGCTGTACGCCGAATGGTGCGATCTGGCCGACCTGCGACAAGGCGACCGCTATTTGATCGTCAACCCGTTCTTCCACACCTTCGGGTACAAGGCCGGCTGTATCGCGTCGATGATCCGTGGCGCCACCGTATTGCCGATGCCGGTTCTCGAGATGGACCGGCTGGTGGACATCGTCGAGGCCGAACGCATCACGATGCTCCCGGGCCCGCCGACGCTGTACCACTCGCTGTTGGACGTCGCCCGGCGCGACGGCGCCAGGGCCCGGTTGGCCACCCTGCGCGCGGCCGTCACCGGGTCCGCGGACATTCCCGTCGAGCTGATCCGCCGCGTGCACGACGAGCTGCCGTTCGAGACCATCATGACCGGATACGGGCTGACCGAAGCCGGTACCGTGACGGCCTCGCGGCGCGGCGACTCCTTCGAGGACATCGCCACCACCGTCGGAATCGCCTGTGCCGAACAGGAACTGCGCATCGCCGAGGACGGTGAGCTGCTGGTGCGCGGATACAACGTGATGCAGGGCTACCTCGACGACCCGGATGCGACCGCCGCGGTCATCGACCCCGACGGCTGGCTGCACACCGGTGATCTGGCCACCATCGACGAGAATGCGCGGGTGCGGATCGTCGGCCGCAAGAAGGACATGTTCATCGTCGGTGGCTTCAACGCCTATCCCGCCGAGATCGAGGGCTTCCTCGTCGAGCACCCCGCGGTGGCCCAGGCCGCCGTCATCGGGACGCCCGACGAGAGGATGGGTCAGGTCGGCAAGGCGTTCGTGGTGCTCGACGACGGCGCTGCCGACCTCGCCGAGTCCGATCTGATCAGCTGGTGCAAGCAGAGAATGGCCGGTTACAAGGTGCCGCGGTCTATCGTGTTCCTCGAGGCACTGCCGTTGGGTGCCACCGGAAAAGTGATGAAGGACCGGCTCGGATGAGACTCTCCGATGTGTATCGCCACTCGATGGTCATCGCATCGGACTACCGCATCCCCGACCCGGACAAGGTCGGTCCGCTGCTGCGCCGGCGCACCGACGAGCTGATTGCGATGGGCGCACACCACGTCCTGGTGTACCGCGCGCTACGGGATCCCGGCCGCGTCCTGGTGATGATCGGTGTGCACAGCAAGGAACCCGTTGTCGAACTGCTGAGTTCGCGGGTGTTCTTCAACTGGTTCGACGCCGCCGGCGTCGAGGACATCCCGGCCGTGTTCGCCGGTGAGATCGCCGGCCGCTTCGACCACGCCGACGCCGGGGTGGAGGAGGCACCCGGGGTGCTGGTCTCCGCGTTCCTCCTGGTCGACGACATCGACTGGCTGTTGACCGAATTCCGCCAGCAGGCAAGCACATTCAAGAGTGCCGGCGTACGCAAGGTATGGGTGTTCCAGGCCTTCGACGACCCCCGCGAGGTGATGATCGTCCAGGAACTCGATACCGAGGAACACGCATGGAGCTGGACCCGGCGCCACGACGCCGCCACGGAGTGGATGGAACGCACCGGGGTGGGGGTCTACCCGTCGTTGTTCGTCGGGGAGTTCCTGGATCTGTTGCGCGTCGGCGACGCCGATCTGCCCGGGCCGCGCTGATGTACGTCTGCCTGTGTCACGGGGTCACCAGTCACGCCGTGACCCAGGCCGTCGCCGCGGGTGCGGCGACATCCAAACAGGTGGCCGAGGCGTGCTGGGCGGGCGCGGAGTGCGGTCGGTGCCGGCGCACCGTCCGGGCGATCATCGAGGCGAACGGCGGCGGTTCGTGCCGCGGCCGGGATGACTGAACCGATCAGACCGGATCGAACGCCGAGATCAGCCACCTGCCGTCGATCTTCTTCATCGTGACCACCACACTGCTGGACGTCAGCGAGGGCTCCGTGCGCTCGGCGCTGGTGGTGACCTGGTTGACGAACACGAGGACCTTGGCCTGATCCGGTTGCATCTCCGAGACCGCGGCCTGGACCACGTTGGCGGACGTGGACACCTTCTTGGTCTTGACGGCCGGACGGACCACCTGATCGGTGAACTGCGTGTAATAGGTGAGGAAGTCGCCGGTCAGATGTGACTTCGCCGCGTCGAGGTCCTTGTCGAGATTGTCCGGTGAGTACGAGAGCACCGCGATGGTCGCATCCTTGGCCTGTTGCAGGACGGCATCCGAGGCTGCCTGGCCGACGGCGCGGTCGTTGCGGTAGGTGTGGAAGTACAGCCACGCCGTCGACCCGGCCGACGCGATCAACAGGACCGCGAGCACACCCGCCACAATTCGGCCCCACCGCCGGCTGCGGACCGGCGCGGCATCGGCCTCGTTGTCGACAACATCGTCGATGTCGACAACATCGTCGGCCTCGCCATCAACGTCGGCGTCCGTCGCGGTGACATCGGTCGCGTCGGAATCATTTTCGCCGTCGGTCGCTCCGGTCTCGGCATCGGTGAGGTCCGCAGCGGCGGGCTCCCCGGGCTCTCCGGACTCGTCGATGTCCAGCTTGGTGTCTTCGGAACTCATGGCACGAACTCGACTTTCGACATCTTGGGCTGACCGTTGTCCTGCTGGAGGGTGACGCTGAGGCGCCAACCGCGGGGCGGCTGTTTGTTGGCCGCAGAGTTGGACACCTCCGAGGCCGCGGCGACCAGCACCACGGCCGAATCGTCGGTCATCGACTGCACGGCAGTGGCCTTCACGTCGGCCCTGGTGACCACCTTCGAGTCCTTCATCACGGTGAGGAAGTCGTTCTTGCTCTTCTCGAAGTCGGCGCGGAACTGGCCGGTGGTGCTGTCGAGCAAGCGCTTGATGTCGGCGTCGCCGTTGTTGAAATCCAACGACATCAGATTGATGACCCCCTGCCGGGCCGCCGCCGCGAACGCCGCCGCACGGTTCTGCCGCTGGGTGGTCTGGTGGTGCAGAACGAGCAGGATGACACTGGCCGCTACCAGTCCGCACACCAGCAGGCCGGCCAGCGCGCTCAGCGCCACGGTCACCCAGGGGAGCCGGCGACCGGCCACCGATTCGTCCGCATCTTCGGCACTCTCGAGGTCATCCGGTTCCGGGGCATCGTCGAGCGGAGCGTCGGCATCGTCGAGCGCAGCGTCGGTGTCGTCTGCGATGTCCTGCTCGGCCGCGAGGCTCGTTCGCAGCGCGGTGGCACGCTCGCGTGCGGCAACGGCCTGCGCTTCGGCCTCGGCTGCTTCCGCCTCGGCCTGCTCGGCGAGCGACAGCGCGTCGTCGGTGGAACTCATGTAGTACTCAGGCCTCGATCTCCGGACGTCAATCCCTCGCGCTGGCGCCTCGCCGTCTTACGGGGCGCACCGAGAATGACGTTACTCGTCGCGTTCGAGGATCCAGCCTATCGCATGACGAAATGGATCCAGAAATACGCATCTATCAGCGGAAATGAGGTTTCCGCAGGTTGTCCGGCCAACGCTGCGCCGGGCCTCGTGCTCGCGGAACTGCGCCGCTCGCCGAACCCGGCTCCGCCCATGCGCCGGGCCTCGTGCTCGCGGAACTGCGCCGCTCGCCGAACCCGGCTCCGCCGATGCGCCGGGCCTCGTGCTCGCGGAACTGCGCCGCTCGCCGAACCCGGCTCCGCCGATGCGCCGGGCCTCGTGCTCGCGGAACTGCGCCGCTCGCCGAACCCGGCGGTTAGCGTGTTCGGCGTGCCGCCCGCGCTCACCGACGCCGAGTTGAACGCATTGCTCGACCAGTTCCCGGTGCTGACCGGCCGGCGTCGTCGGCTCGAGGATCTGCCCGGCGGCCTGACCAACCGCAACGTCAAGGTGAGCACCGAGGACGGAAACTACGTCGCCCGCTGCGCGGACCCCGAGAACCTGCTCGGCATCGACCGGGAAGCCGAGTATCACAACAGCCGGGCCGCCGAAGCGGCCGGCGTCGGCGCACCGGTGGTCGGTTACCGGCCCGATCTGGGCATCCTGCTGGTCGGCTTCCTCGACGGCGTGACGCTGACCAACGACGACTTCGGCCGACCGGGCGTGATCGCAAGAGTGGCCGCCGGCTGCCGGGCGCTGCACCACGGCCCACGATTCCACGGGGACTTCGACATGTTCGCGCTGCAACCGCAGTATCTACGGGTGGTCCTGGACAACGGTTTCCGGCTGCCCGCCGGCTACCTGGACTTCGCCGAGTCCTTCGGGCGCATCCAGCAGGTGCTGGCGGCCGGCGGCATGGCCAGCGTGCCGTGCCACAACGACCTGCTGGCGGCCAACTTCATCGAGGACGGCGACCGGGTCTGGCTGATCGACTACGAGTACTCGGGCAACAACGATCCGAGCTTCGAGCTCGGCAACATCTGGCGCGAGTGCGGGCTGTCCGTCGACCAGCTCGCGGAACTCGTCACCGCCTACCACGGTGCGCTGTCGCGACGCGAACTGGCGCGTGCGCGGCTCCAGGGCACCGTGTCGCAGTACGGGTGGACCCTGTGGGGATGCATCCAGAATGGCTCCAGCGCAATGGATTTCGACTTCTGGAGCTGGGCGATGGAGCGCTATGAAAACGCGGTGGCCGAGTTCACCGGACCCGAGTTCGCCCAACTGCTCGACGATGCCCTGCGCGAGGACTGAAGGAGAACAACCGGTGGCCACCCTTCCCGACCGCGCCCGCGTCGTCATCGTCGGCGGCGGGGTCATCGGTACCAGCGTGGCCTACCACCTGACCAAACTGGGCTGGACCGATGTGCTGCTGATCGAACAGGGTCGGCTCTCCTCGGGCACCACCTGGCACGCCGCGGGCCTGGTCGGCCAGTTGCGGGCATCCGAGAGCGGTACGCGGCTGGTGCAGTACTCCACCCAGCTGTATGCCGAGCTGGAGACAGAGACCGGCCTGAGCGCGGGCTACAAGCAGTGCGGTGGGGTGACGGTCGCCCGGACCGAGGACCGCATGGTTCAGTTGCGCCGCACCGCGGCGAACGCGGCCGCCTACGACTTGGATTGCGAACTGCTGACCCCCGAGCAGGCCCTCGAGCGCTATCCGGTCATCCGGATCGACGACCTGGTGGGTGCGATCTGGCTGCCCGCGGACGGCAAGGCCAACCCCGCCGACCTCACCCAGGCGCTGGCCAAGGGCGCCCGGCTGCGCGGTGCCCGGATCGTCGAACGCACCCGCGTCACGGGAGTGGTCACGCACGACGGTCGCGTCACGGGCGTACGGACCGACGCGGGCGACGTCGAGGCCGAGGTCGTGGTCAACTGCGCGGGGCAGTGGGCCCTGCAGGTGGGGCTGCTGGGCGGCGTGAACGTGCCCCTGCATTCGGCCGAACACTTCTACGTGGTGACCGAGACGATCGACGGCGTGCACCCCGATCTGCCGATCCTGCGCGACCCCGACGGATACACCTACTTCAAGGAAGAGGTCGGCGGCCTGGTGGTCGGTGGCTTCGAGCCGGAGGCCAAACCATGGGTGCCCCCCGACGCCATCCCGTACCCGTTTGAATTCGCTCTCCTCGACGAGGACTGGGAGCACTTCCAGATCCTGATGGACAACGCGATGTGGCGGATCCCGGCGCTCGAGCACACCGGCATCAAGAAGTTCTACAACGGGCCGGAGAGCTTCACACCGGACAACCAATTCATCCTCGGTGAGGCGCCCGAGCTGACGAACTTCTTCGTGGCCGCCGGATTCAACTCCGTCGGCATCGCATCGGCCGGGGGAGCCGGGCGCGCACTGGCGGAATGGATCGTGGCCGGCGCACCCGGCTCGGACCTGACCGGCGTGGACATCCGACGGTTTGGCGGGTTCAACGGGAACGTCGCCTGGCTGCACGACCGGGTGGCCGAGATTCTGGGCCTCCACTACGAAATCCCCTGGCCCAACCGGGAAATGGCGACCGCCAGGCCGTTTCGGCGCTCACCGGTACATCACCTGCTGACCGCGGCCAACGCCAACTTCGGCAGCCGGATGGGTTGGGAGCGGCCCAACTTCTTCGCACCCGCCGGTGCGTCACCGCAGATCGAGTACACCTGGGGCAAGCCGAACTGGCTACCCTGGTCGGCGGCCGAGCAGACGGCGGCGCGCACCGCCGTCGCGGTGTTCGACCAAACCTCGTTCTCGAAGTACCTGATGGTGGGCGCCGACGCCGAAGCCGCGCTGCAGTGGCTGTGCACCGCCGACGTCGCCGTCGCGCCGGGGCGCACCGTGTACACCGGAATGCTCAACGCGCGCGGAACCTACGAATCCGATGTCACCGCAACGCGTCTGGCCGCCGACGAATATCTGATCGTCTCCAGTGCGGCCAGCACCGAACGCGACAAGGACCACATCCGCAGGAACATCCCCCGCGGTCTGCACGCCAGCGTGGTGGACGTGACCTCGGGGCTGGCGGTATTCGGGGTGATGGGGCCCACCTCGCGGGCCCTGCTCTCGACGCTGACCACCGCCGACCTGCGCGACGAGGCTTTCCCGTTCGCCACCAGCCGCAGCATCCCGCTGGGTCGTGCGACCGTCCGCGCCACGCGCATCACCTATGTGGGCGAATTGGGTTGGGAACTCTACGTTCCTGCGGAATTCGCTGTGGGCGTGTACGAAGACCTGATGAGTGCCGGTGTGGAATTCGATGTGGCACAAGGTGGTTACTATGCGATCGAATCGCTACGGCTGGAGAAGGGCTACCGGGCGTTCGGCCGCGAACTGACCCCGGGGGAGAACCCCGTGGAGGCCGGCCTGCTGTTCGCCTGCAAGCTCGGCACCGACATCGGATTCCTCGGGCGCGATGCCGTCGAACAGGCGCGCGCCACAGGGGTGCGCCGCCGGCTGGTCGGCTTCGCCGTGAGCTCGCCCGAGCCCATGCTGTGGGGCGGCGAGCTGATCCTGCGCGACGGTGCGCCGTGCGGCCAGGTGACTTCGGCGGCCTGGGGCGAAACCACCGGCGCCTGTGTGGGTCTGGCGTATGTGCGCGCGCCTGCGGCGATCACCGCGGACTGGATCCGCATGGGCACCTACGACGTCAACGTCGGCGGGCGGCAGTATCCGATCGAGGTATCGCTGCGGCCCCTCTACGATCCCGCCAACGCCCGCATCCGTTCCTGACCGGCGACCTACCCACGGCGAGGGTGCGTGTTGGTTCGCCGACACGCCGGTGCGGGCGGACTTCTGCGCACGTTCGCCGGGGAATTGAGCCCGTCCGCCGAGTAGGGTCGCCACTCATGAGCAACCGGTTCTGCGAGCTGGCCGGCGTGGACGTCCCGGTCATCGGCGCGCCCATGACCTTCATCGCGGGGGCGCAGCTGGCCGCCGCGGTGTCCAATGCGGGCGGCCTGGGCATCATCGAGACGACCTCTGAGCAGGGCCGCGCCGACCTGCGTCGGATCCGCGACCTCACCGACCGCCCCGTCGGCGCCAACATCTCGTTGTTCGTCGAACGCGACCCCGCGTTCGTCGACGAACTGGTGGAGCTCGGCATCCGGTTCGTCACCACCTCGGCCGGTGGTCCGCGGTTGTTCACCGGACGCCTGCGGGACGCCGGGATCACGGTCTTCCACGTGGTGGGCACCCTGGCCGCCGCACGCAAGGCCGCCGATGCCGGCGTCGACGGCCTGGTGGTGGAGGGCGTCGAGGGAGGCGGCTTCAAGAACCGGTTCGGCGCCTCGAGCATGGTGCTGCTGCCGCTGGTCGCCGAGCATGTCGACCTGCCATTGATCGCGGCCGGCGGCATCTGCGATGCCCGTACGATGGCGGCCGCGTTCGTGCTGGGCGCGGTGGGCGTGCAGATGGGTACGCGGCTGCTGGCCTGCGCCGAGTCGCCGGTGCACGACAACCTCAAACAGGCGGTCCTCGCCGCCGACGAGACCGGCACCGTGCTGTTGCCGCTGGGCGGTGGCAGCGGGGCGCGAATGATGCGGGTGATCCGCACCGCGGCCGCCGAGCAGATCGACACCGGCGGGTCGCCGGACGGTGCGGCACTGACCCGGGTCCACACGCTCTACTTCGACGGTGACATGACGGCCAGCGTGGCCAACACCGGACACGTGGCCGGTCGGATCGCCGACATCCGTCCGGCCGCGCAGATCATCGGTGAGATGTGGGCCGGTTGCCGCGAGTTGCTCACCGCGACAGTGGCTTCGATGGCTACCGTGTGATGCATGTGTACCCGTGTGGTTTATCTCGGCAACAATGATCGCGTCGTAACCGGACGTTCGATGGACTGGAAGTTCGAGATCGGCACCAACCTGTGGGTGATGCCGCGCGGGGTCGAGCGTAGCGGCGCGGCCGGTCCGAACTCCTTGCAGTGGACGTCGAAGTACGGCAGCGTCATCGCATCCGGCTATGACATCTGCTCCACCGACGGGGTCAACGAGGCCGGCCTCGCGGCGAACCTCTTGTGGTTGGCCGAATCGCAGTACCCGAAGCCGGGTGCCGACGGGCCCGGCATCTCGTTGGCGCTGTGGGCGCAGTACGTGCTCGACAGCTTCGGCAGCGTGGCCGAGGCGGTGACGGCACTGACCGCCACGCCGCTGGCGGTGCAGACCGCCGGGGTGCCGGGCCAGGACCGGCTGGCGACCCTGCACCTGTCGATGTCGGACAAGACCGGCGACAGCGCGATCGTCGAGTACATCGATGGCCAACAGGTCATCCACCACAGTCGGGACTACCAGGTGATGACCAATTCGCCGATCTTCGAGAAGCAGCTGGCCGTCGAGGAGTATTGGAAGGGGATCGGCGGCACGGTGATGCTGCCGGGCACCAACCGGGCCGCCGACCGGTTCGTCCGGGCGTCGTTCTACATCAACGCCATCCCGAAGACCGACGATCCGCTGCTCGCGGTCGCCGAGGTGCTCAGCGTGGTGCGCAATGCCTCTGTGCCGTACGGGATTTCGACCGCCGACGAGCCGAACATCTCCTCGACGCGGTGGCGCACAGTGGTGGACCACAAGAGCCTTCGGTACGTCTTCGAATCGGCATTGGCGCCCAACACCTTCTGGGTCGATCTGAAGAATTTCGACTTCACCAAGTGCAGCAAGCTCGATCTCGGTCAGGGTGAGAAAAGTGTATTCGCCGGCGACGCCAGCGGGCACTTCGCGGTGGCCGAACCATTCGACTTCATGGCCGTGCCGGACTGAACCTGCGCGAGCGAGCGTGCATAGCGGTACCCATTATTGCGGCGTGTCGCGTACCAACGCGCACGCTCGCCGAAAGAGAACGGATCAGGCCACGTAGCCGTCGGCCACCGTCAGCGCCGCATCGAGGATCTGCAGGCCCTCGGCCACCTCGGCGTCGCTGATATTGCATGGCGGGCACGCATGGATCCGGTTGTAGTTCGAAAACGGAAGCAGCCCACCGGATTTGCACGCCGCCAGCGTCGCCGCCATCGCCGGGCTGGACCCGCCGTAGGGTGCCAGCGGTGCGCGGGTCTGCGGGTTGGCCACCAGCTCGATGGCCCAGAACACGCCCAGTCCGCGGACCTCACCGACCGACGGATGCTTGTCCGCCAGCTCGCGCAGTCCGGGCCCCAGCACGTCGCGGCCGATGCGCGCGGCGTTCTCGACCATCTTCTCGTCGGTCATCGCGTTGATGGTCGCCACCGCACACGCCGTCGCCAGCGGGTGCCCGGAGTAGGTCAGCCCACCCGGATACGGCCGGTCGGCGAACGTCGCGTAGATCGCGTCGTTGATCGCCACGCCGCCCAGCGGGACGTAGCCGGAGGTGCTGCCCTTGGCGAAGGTGATCAGATCGGGAACCACGTCGAAATGCTCGATGGCGAACCATGACCCGGTCCGGCCGAAGCCGGCCATCACCTCGTCGGCGATGTACACGATCCCGTACTTGTCGCAGATCTCCCGCACACCCTTCAGGTAGCCCGGCGGGGGCGCCATGATGCCGGCGGTGCCGGGCACCGACTCCAGGATGATCGCGGCGAACGCGTCGGGGCCCTCCATCGCGATGACGGCCTCGAGATGCTCGAGCGCGCGCTGGCTCTCCTGCTCCTCGGTCTCGGCGTGGAACGCCGAGCGATACAGGAACGGGCCGTGGAAGTGCACCACGCCGCTGTCGCCGTAGTCGTTCGGCCAGCGGCGGGTGTCGCCGGTCAGGTTGATCGCCAGGTCGGTGCCCCCGTGGTAGGAGCGGTACCGTGCGAGCACCTTGCGGCGGCCGGTGTGCAGGCGCGCCATCCGGACGGCGTGCTCGACGGCGTCGGCGCCGGCATTGGTGAAGAACACGCGGTTGAGGTCCCCGGGGGTGAGCTCGGCGATCAGCCGGGCGGCTTCCGACCGGGCCGAGTTCACGTGCGCGGGGGCGATGGTGCACAGCTTGGCGGCCTGCTCGGCGATGGCGGCGACCACCTTCGGGTGCTGATGGCCGATGTTGGTATTGACCATCTGGGACGAGAAGTCCAGTAACCGGTTACCGTCGCCGTCCCACAGGTAGGAGCCCTGCGCGGCGATCACGGTCATCGGCGCGAGCTTGGCCTGGGCCGACCAGGAATGGAAGACGTGTGCCCGGTCGAGTTGGTGGGCTCGTTTGCCCTCGGCGATGGCGGCGTCGAGGTTCTGGCCGTTGGGCAGCAGTTCGGTGCCGGTCACATCGGAGACAGAAGTCATGGCGACCACCTTGCCACGCCCGGCGGGCCCAACGCTAACGAGTTGGGTGCGCGTGAGCCGCAGAAATGATCTGATCTCGGGGTACGGCGGGACGCCGAGGAGAACCGTGCAACCGAACGGAGTGGGTTGGTGTCAGAGCCCGATGATTCTGCGGTGCCGGCGGTGATCGCCCGCGGCATCCGGATGCGCGGTCCCTGGGGGCCGGTCTATGGTCCGGTCGATCTCGAGATCGAGGATGGCGGCCTGACCGTGCTGGTCTGCCCGGCCGGCTCGGGACGCACCGCGTTGTTGATGACGCTCGCCGGCCGGATGGCCCCGGTGTCGGGGGAGCTGACGGTGTTCGGGCGGCGGCGCCCCCGCGAGATCTTCGACCACGCGGCGCTGGCGGGTATCGACGATCTGGACTCCGTATCGGAGTCGGTGACGGTGCGCGACGCGATCACCGAGCAGTTGCGCTGGGACGCGTCCTGGTACCGGTTGGTGCCGCGGGCCCGGCCCGCCGACCTCGAGGCGGTATGCGCGCCGGTGTTCGGCGAACTCCCGTTGCCGCCCCTGAACGAATACGTCGAGGAACTCACCGAACTCGACCGGCTGCTGTTGCGCATCGCGCTGGCCAACACCGCGCGTCCCGAGTTGCTGGTGGTCGGCAACCTCGACTACGTCACCAGCGATGTCAACAGGGTCCTGCTGGTGGAGCGTCTCATCGAATTGGGGCGGTCCCAGACGGTGGTCACCGCCACCGTCAACGGCGTCGCGCACCCGGGAGTGCGTGCCCAACTGGCGGTTTCGAACACCGCCCGGGCCGACCTGGCCGCGACCCAGAAAGGCAGGTGAGGGCGGTGCTCGCCGGCATGTCCCTGGGAACCGATCTCAAGCGGTACTCGCGCGGAACGCTGCCGCGGGTCGCGATCATCACCGTGGTGCTGCTGCCACTGCTCTATGGAGCGATGTATCTGTGGGCATTCTGGAATCCGTTCGCCGAGGTCAACAAGGTGCCGGTGGCGTTGGTGAACGTCGACCGGGGTGCGGTTGCCGACGGGAAGCAGGTGCGCGCCGGTGACCAGGTCGCGGCGGCGCTGTTGATGTCGGGGCAGCTCGACCTGCATGAGGTGTCGGCACAGGAGGCGGCCGACGGGGTCGCCGACGGTACCTTCTACTTCTCGGTGACATTGCCGGAGGACTTCAGCGCCGACGTGGTCTCACCCTCGGGGGGCGACCCCCGACCGGCCAAGCTCCGGTTCACGTTCAACGGCGCGAACAACTACCTGGCGACGATCATTGGACAGAACGCCGCCCGCGAGGTGATCAGCCAGGTCAACGCGCGCATCGGGCAGCAGACCGTCACCACCGTGCTGACCGGACTGACCGACGCCGGCGCGGGACTGGTGAAGGCGGCCGACGGCGCCCAACAGCTGTCCGACGGCCTCGACACCGCCGACGCCGGCGCCCAGCGACTCTCGGCGGGAGCCAACCAGCTGGCTGCCGGTCTGGTGACCGCGCGGGACGGGTCGGCCCAACTGGCCGCCGGTACCCAGGAGTTGGCGAACAAGGTCGACACCACCGTTGATCCGTTGATCGACGCACTGGGCCGGGTCAGCAACCTGGGTCTGGATCCCGAGGAGGTCGGCCGCGCGGCCGAACACCTGAGCGGCGCAGTGCGTTCCACCACCGACCGGATCTCGGCGTTGAACATCAACACCGCCCAGGCCGCGACGTTCGTCGATCAGGCGGTCGCCGTCCTGCGCGACAACCCGGATCCGGCGGTGCGAGACGCCGGCGAGTTCCTGGCGGGGGCGCAGCGGCTGCTGCGCGCACAGAACATCGATCCGACCACCGACGCGGGCCTGGTGAAGCTGCGGGACAGCGCCGCCTCGTTGGAGAACGACCTCGGCAACCCCGACAGCCGGCTGCGGGTTCTGCTGACCAAGGCTCTCAATGGGGGACTGCGCGCCGACGTGGTCAAGCTGCGGGATGGGGTGAACCAGCTCAACACCGGGGCCCACCAGCTCTCGGGCGGGCTGGTGAAACTCAGCGACGGTGGCAGTGAATTGGCCCGCGGTGCAGGGCAACTGGCCGCCGGTACGCCGAAACTACGGGCCGGCGGCGCCGAACTTGCCGCCAAGCTGAAGGAAGGCTCGACCCAGGTGCCGTCCTGGACCCCGCACCAGCGCACCGCGGTGGCCAGGACCATCGCGGCGCCGGTCGAGCTGGACATGGACTACCACAACGAAGTGGCCACGTTCGGAACCGGCTTCGCGCCGTTCTTCCTGCCGCTGGCGCTGTTCATCGGAACGCTGATCGTGTGGATGTTGTTGACGCCCTTGCAGTCCCGGCCGATCGTCAACGGTCTGGGTGCGCTGCGGGTGGTCCTGGCGTCTTACTGGCCCGCGCTGCTCATCGTTTTCTGCCAGGTCGTCGTGATGTATGCGGTGGTGCACTTCGGGGTCGGCCTGCAGGCGAAATACCCATTGGCCACCGTCGGATTCCTGATCCTGGTGGCCGCCGCCTTCCTGGCACTCATCCAGATGTTCAACGCCGTGTTCGGCGTGGCCGTGGGCCGCGTCGTGACACTGGCCTTCCTGATGTTCCAACTGGTGTCGGCCGGCGGAATTTACCCCGTCGAGACCACCGCGAAGCCCTTCCAGGTGATCCACCCGTTTGATCCGATGACCTACGCGGTCAACGGTTTACGACAACTGACGGTGGGTGGCGTCGACGCACGGCTGTGGATCGCCATCGCCGTGCTGACCGGAGTTCTCGCAGGATCGCTGGCACTCAGTTCATGGGCCGCCAGACGCAATCGGCTCTACACCATGGAGCGACTACATCCGCCGATCGAGGTGTGACCAGGATCCGGCGAGCGCGCGGTTGCGTCCGTTCTGGCCGCCGGATTTCGTACGTGGCTGCACGCTCGCGACGGGGAGGACGGCGTGTACCAATTCGTCACGCGGGTCGCCCGGGCCTATCAGGGCCACGGAACTCAGAGCCGGTAGGCCTCGCGGCCCATCAGGCCGGACTCGAGATAGCCGTTGCCGGGGGCGCGCCGGCGCGCCGCGGTGATCCGTCCGCTGACCCGGGCCCAGCCGCCACGTCCGGTGGCCAGTGATTCGACGGTGGAGTTGTCTTCGGACATCGTTCTCTCCTCGGGGTTGGTCTGATGAGAGGAACGCTACGAATCGGGTGCGCCGACGGCGCGAGTAGTGCGGTACCTGTTCGGCGGGTCAGCGCACCAGCTGGTGTTCGTCGAAGAATTCGAGCAGGTACTTGCTCTCCTCGATGTCCCCGATGGTGCGCCGGGCCTTCCGGCGGGTGATCAGGATCGCTACGGCGGCCACCGCCCAGATGACGTACTGGACCGACCAGGCCAGCCGGAACGACTCGAACGAATAACCGCCCGTGGCCCCGATGATCAGTCCCATCGCCTGCATCACCAGCAGCGAGGCGATGAAGCCGCCCATGTTGACCACCCCGGTGGCCGTCCCCAGCGTGGGCCGCGGGTTGAACGTGCGGGCGAAATCGAACCCGACCATCGACCCCGGTCCACCCACCGAGATGATCACGACCAGCACCAGCAGCAGCCACAGCGGTGCGCGGGTCGGGAGCGCCAGCACCACTGCCCAGATCGCGGCATTGCTGATGATGATGCCCAGGACGACGCGGGTGCGTCGGTGCGGGTGCCGTCCGGTGAAGATGCCGATCAGGATGCCCGACGCGACCGCCGCGCCGACCGACACCGTTAGCAGCGCGCCCGCGACCGAATGCGAAAGTCCTTGCGCCTCGGTCAGATACGGCACACCCCACATCAGCGCGAAGGTGGTCACCGAGAACTGCGTACCCATGTGGGTGAAGAAGCCCAGTCGGGTCCCGGGGCGCAGCCACACGGTCTTCAGATGCGACCAGATCTCGTGCACCGCGACGGAATGCTCGGGAACCGCACGGCCGTGCGGCGTGTCCTGGATCAGGACGATCGCGAGCACCGCCGCCAGCACGCCGAAGCCGGCCGCCGACAGATAGGCGGTGCTCCAGCCGGCGCCGCCGAGCAGCGCCACGAACGGCACCGCCGACAGCACCTGACCGAATTGCCCACAGATGCCGGTCAGCTGGCTGATCAGGGGTATCCGGCGCTCGTCGAACCAGTGGGGGACCAGTCGCAGCACCGAGATGAACGTGAAGGCGTCACCGACCCCGAGCACCGCCCGGGCGGCGATGGCCATCGGCAACGACTCGCTGAACGCCAGGGTCAGCTGTCCGGCCGCCATCAGGAACCCGCCGATGACGATCATCACGCGGGAACCGAAGCGGTCGAGCAACAGGCCGGCCGGGATCTGCGCGACGGCGTACATGCTCACCTGGAGGACGACGAACGACGACAGCACCCCGGGGCTGGCGTGGAACCTGTCGGCGGCGTCCAGGCCCGAGACGCCCAGAGTGGTGCGGTCCAGGACGGCGACGACGTAGGCCAGCAGTCCGACGGACCAGACGATCCAGGGCCGCACGCCGCTCACCTCTCCACGCCCTTCCTTCCATCTGTTCAGCGTCCATGGACACGACGCCCGAGTGGACCTCGCAGCCGGCGCTGAGCAGATCCAGAGGGAAATGATGCCAGCCGGGCGCCAGCCGGCGAAACCGTAAACGATCAGACCCGGGTGCCCGCCGGGTCGCTACCGACCCGCTGGGCCAGCCACACCGGCACGACGGCGATCAGCGTCAGGGCCGCGGCGACCACGTTGATCACCGGCGCCTGGTTGGGCCGGAACAGGTTGCCGAATATCCAGATCGGCAGGGTCTGCACCGTCGGCCCGGCGGTGAACGTGGTCACGACGATCTCGTCGAAACTCAGGGCGAACGCCAGGATGGCGCCGGCCACCAGCGCCCCGCGCAGCATGGGGAAGGTGACGAACCGGAAAGTCTGCCAGGACGAGGCGCCCAGGTCGGCGGAGGCGTCCTCGAGGGTGGTCCCCAGGCGCCGGAGCCGGGCCTGAATGTTGTTGAACACGATCACGATGCAGAAAGTGGCATGTCCGATCACCACCGTCGCCAGACCGAGGGTCAGGCCGAGGGCTGACGTGAAGGTGGCGTTGAGCGCAATGCCGGTGACGATGCCCGGCAGTGTGATGGGCAGCACCACAAGGAGATTGACCGCGTTCTTGCCGAAGAAGTCGTACCGCTGCACGGCCAGCGCGGCCATGGTGCCCAGGATCAGCGCGATGCCGGTGGCCGCGAGCCCGATGACCACCGAGTTCGCCAGGGAGTGCCACATGCCCTGGCTGTGCACGGCCGCGCGCCACCATTGCCAGGTGAATCCCGTCGGCGGGAAGGCGAACGTTCTCGACGAGTTGAACGCGTTGACGATCACCAGAAGCAGTGGCGCGTAGAGGAACACGAGCACCAGCGCCACCCAGATGCGGGCGCCGCGGCGCAATCCCCGGGAGAACATCACAGACTCTCCAATGCCCCGGTGCGGCGCATGGCCAGCAGGTAGGCGACGATGGCGAACAGCGGGATCAACGACAGCGCCGCGGCCAGCGGTTGGTTGTTGGCCGTGACCAGCTGCCCGTAGATGATGTTGCCGAGCAGCTGGGTCTTACCGCCGACGATCTGCACGGCGATGTAGTCGCCGAGCGACAGCGAGAACGTGAAGATGGATCCGGCCACGACGCCCGGGAACACCATCGGGGCCAGTACCGAGCGCAGCGTGGTCCAGCTCGACGCGCCGAGATCCGCGCTGGCGTCGATCAGCGCATCGGGCACCCGGTCGAACGCGGCGAACACCGGAATCACCATGTAGGGCAACCAGAGATACGTGAGCGTCACGATGGTGGCGGCAAGTCCGTAGCCCGGTGTAAAGCCCGTTGCCCAGGACAGCGGACCCTCGGGGGAGAACATCATCCGCCACGCGTAGGCCTTCACCAGATAGCTGGCCCACAGGGGCGTGGTGACCGCGACGACGAGCGCCAGCCGGACCGCCGGGGAGGCGATCTTGGCCATGTACAGCGCGAGCGGGACGGCCAGCGCGGCGCAGATCACGGTGACGGTCAACGCGACCGCGACGGTGCGCACCGTCGCGGTCCGGAACACCGGGTCGGTCAGCACCCGCACGATGTTGTCGGTGGTGAAGCTCCGCACCACCGCGCCGGTGAAGGAATTGGTGCTCCAGAACGCCGAAACCAGCAGGACGGCAAGCGATCCCAGGTAGGCGATGACCAGCCAGGCCATCGGCGGCAGCAGCAGGACGGCCAGCCCGGTCCGGCGCTGACCCGCGCGGGTGGTCACCCCGAGCTCTCGCGAGCGTCCGCGTTCGTACGGTTACCTGCGGAGATTCGCGTACAGACACGGCCGCTCGCGGAGGGGGGCGAGGGCGGGGGCGGCCCGCCCACTCTCACCCCTTGAGCTGCTGCCACTTGTCGACCCAATCCTGGTAGGACGTGCAGTTGTTCCCGCTGCCGTCGACGCACTTCTGCTGCGGCGTGGTCCAGTAGTGGATCTGCTCGGCAAACTTCTCGTCGGTGGCCTTGAAGATGTCGCAGAACGCCTTGTCGGTGGTGTGATCGCAGGCCTTGGTCTGGGCCGGGGCCTCGCCGAAGTACTCGGCGACCTGGGCGTTGACCTCGGGCGAGGTGATCCAGTCCATCCACTTGTACATGCAGTTGGGATGTGCGGCCTTCGATGCCAGCATCCAGGTGTCGGACCATCCCGTCGAACCCTCCTTGGGCAGCACGGTGTTCACCTGGACCTTGTTGTCCGCG
Source organism: Mycobacterium sp. (assembly GCF_046330795.1). Taxonomy (GTDB): domain Bacteria; phylum Actinomycetota; class Actinomycetes; order Mycobacteriales; family Mycobacteriaceae; genus Mycobacterium. The sequence goes on from NZ_JAXLSA010000002.1 coordinate 782,753, forward strand.
CCGATGGTGTTGGCGATGACCTGCCAGGTGGTGCCGATCACCGACGTCCCGGACTCGAATGCCTGCACCTGCTTGGTGTAGTCCGACCAGTACTCGCCGATGTTCTCCTTCTGTGCCTTCAGCAATTCCATTGCGGCATCGAGTTGTTCGGACGTCAGCGAATAGGGGTCCTGGATGCCCAGCTCGGGCTTGGTCTTCATCAGGTACAGGGCGGCGTCGGCGATGTAGATCGGCGAGTCGTAGGCGGTGACCTTGCCCTTGTAGTCACTGCCCGGGAACACCGCGCCCCAGGAGTCCGGCGCACCCTTGACGACGTCGGTGTTGTACATCAACAGGTTTGCGCCCCAGCCGTGCGGGATGCCGTACATCTGGCCGTCCACCGAGTTCCACGCCCGGTCCTTGAGGAACGAGGAGATGGTGGCGTAGTTGGGCACCAGATCGGTGTTGACCGGTGCCACGTCGCCCGCGTAGATCAGCCGCAAGGTGGCATCCCCGGAGGCCGAGACCCCGTCGTACTGACCGCTGCGCATCAGTTGCACCATCTCGTCGGAGGTGTTGCCGATCTTGACGTTGACCTTGCAGCCGGTGTTCTTCTCGAACGGGGTCACCCAGTCGACCTTCGGGTCGTTGGAACCGTTCTCGGCGTACCCGGCCCAGGCGATCAGGTTGAGCTGGCCCTCCCCGGCCCCGACGGACGCGGCCGGGGTCATCTTGGGGACCGATTGACCACCGGACCCCCCGGAATCGTTCGAACACCCGCCCAGCGCCAGTGTGCATACGGCCAGTGCGATGCCCATCGGCCGCAACGCGTTCAAATGCATTGTCACTCCTCGGTTTTGGCGTCGAAATCCCTGATGGTTCTAACGGCATTGTCGGGCCAGGCCAATGTCACCGCGGTGCCGTGCCGCAGCTCGGCGGAGGCGTCGGCGCTGAGCAGCGTGGCCGTCAGCTCGAAGCCCCCACGGTCGCGGGCGGCGACACGGGTGATCGGTCCGGCATACACGACCTCATCGACGGTGGCCTCGGCGGTGCGCATGCCGGCCGGCGGAGCGTCGCCGTCGAGGAGCACCTGGATGCGTTCCGGGCGCACCGCGTAGGCACCACGACGTCCCAGCATGCGTTCGGCGTCGTCCCCGTCGAGAACATTGGACGTCCCGACGAAATCCGCGACGAAGCGGTTGGCGGGATTCTCGTAGACCTCACGGGCCGCGCCGATCTGTTCGATGCGGCCGGTGTTGAACACCGCGAGCCGGTCGCACAGGGTCAAGGCCTCGTCCTGGTCATGGGTCACGATCACGAAGGTGATGCCCAGCTCGCGCTGAATGCCGCGCAGCTCCAGCTGCATCTGTTCGCGCAGTTTGAGGTCCAGCGCGCCCAGGGGTTCGTCGAGCAGCAGCACCTTGGGCTGGCCGACCAGCGCTCGGGCCAGGGCGACCCGCTGCTGCTGGCCACCCGAGAGCTGGGCGGGCTTCCGGTTGGCATACCCGGTCAGGCGCACGAGCTCCAGTGCTTCGCCGGCCCGGCGCTGGCGTTCGGCCCGGCCGACCCCGCGCACCCTGAGCCCGTATTCGACGTTCTGCGCGACCGTCATGTGCGGGAACAGGGCGTACTGCTGGAACACGGTGTTGGTGTCCCGGCGGGCCGGGGGGAGTGCGGTCACGTCCCGGCCGCCGAGGTGGATGACGCCCGCGGTCGGCTGTTCGAAGCCGGCGATCAATCGCAGGATGGTCGTCTTTCCCGATCCCGACGGGCCAAGGATGGCGAACAGTTCGCCGTCGGCCACGGTGAGATCCGCCCCGTCGACGGCGACCACACTGTCGGTGGCGCCGAACACCTTGCGAACGCCGATCAGCTCGATCTGGGGTTCGGCCACCGGCATGGAGCAAATCCTATGGATTCCGACGGCTCGACGCCCCGGGAAGTGCGGATGTGGTCCGTGGGGTTGCAGGGGCCATCGATGCCCCCGGCACGTTCTGTGGCTGTGGCCGCGGCGTTCGGATGGCGGCCGGGCCACACGCCGCCAGCAAACTCTTGATAACCAGGGCCGGAGATTCTCGGCCGTTGGGAGGGTGTGCGGCGCCACCGCGTGGGTGAAAATTTTAAGGTAACGATTCGATAACAAAACTGTCTTGATCAGCCAAGTTATAGCTACTCAACCGTAACCACCTGCATGCAGGACGTTTGTCCGTTTGGGCCGTCGGGTCGATTCACCGGGCTGTTAGCTCCACCACGGTTACTCGCGCGTAGAACTCACCAGTAACCCCCGACGTGCCCTGATGGTGCCAGTTTCTTATGCCACGCTTATTGCCGGCGGCACCGCCGAAGCGATTCATCCGATACGTGACCCAGCCGGCGGCGCACCGACGGTCCGCGCCCGGGCCGACCTCCGATCGGGGTTCGACGACGAGCCCGCCGATACGCCCCAGAGCTGGCCCCGGGGCGAGACGGCGCCCAGTCCGGCTCCACCGCGCCCGCGCGCCGAACGACGACCACAGACCACGCATGACGAAGCACAGGGAGATACAACAAGTGACGATCTTCGAACACGACCAAGTGTCCACCGGCCGCGAAGAGCGTCAGGAGGCCTCCGGCGCGTCGTCCCAGGCCCTGGTCGATCTGCTGAGCGCGGGTGAACCGTACGCGGTGATCTTCGGCGGTCAGGGCGGCACCTGGTTGGAGAACCTCGAGGAACTGGTCAACATGGCCGGAATCGAGTCGGAACTGAGCGAAATCGTCGGCGAGGCCGAACTACTGCTGGAACCGGTTGCCCGCGAGCTCGTCGTGGTCCGTCCGATCGGCTTCGAGCCGGTGCAGTGGGTGCGCGCCCTGGCCGCCGGAGAGCCGGCCCCCAGCCAGAACCAGCTGACCTCCGTGGCAATCTCCGGCCCCGGCATCGCGCTGACCCAGATGGCCGCCATCCGCGCGCTGACCCGGCAGGGCCTGGATCTGGCGGCCTCGCCGCCGGTGGCCGTGGCCGGACACTCGCAGGGCATGCTCGGCGTGGAATCCCTGAAGGCCGGCGGCGCCCGCGATGCCGAACTGCTGGCAATGAGTCAGATCATCGGGGCCGCCGGATCGCTGATCTCGCGCCGCCGCGGCATGGTCGGCCGCGGCGACAAGTCGCCCATGCTCTCGGTGACCAACGCCGATCCCGACCGCATCGCCGAACTGCTCGAAGAATTCAGCCAGGACGTCCGCACCGTGCAGGCCCCGGTGCTCTCGATCCGCAACGGCCGGCGCTCGGTGGTCATCACCGGCACCCCCGAACAGCTCAACAGGTTCGAGCTGTACTGCGAGAAGATCACCGAGAAGGAAGAAGCCGACCGCAAGGCCAAGGTGCGCGGCGGCGCGGTGTTCCGGCCGGTGTTCAACCGCATCCTCACCGAGGTCGGATTCCACACCCCACGGCTCTCGGGCGCGATCGACCTGGTCGAGGAGTGGGTGGCCCGCTGCCCCGGTATCGACCCCGAGTTGGGGCGCTGGGCCGCGCACAAGATCTTCGTCGACCCGGTTGACTGGGTCGCCCAGGTGGAGGAACTGCACCAAGCGGGCGCCAAGTGGCTCGTCGACCTCGGGCCCGGCGACGTCGCCACCCGTGTCACCGCACCGGTGATCCGCGGCCTGGGCATCGGGATCGTTCCGGCCGCGACGCGGACCGGTCACCGCAGCCTGTTCACCCCGGGCGCCATCCCCAGCGTGGACCCCGCGTGGTCGACGTTCGCCCCCACCGTCGAGACCCTGCCCAACGGCGAGGTGAAACTGTCGACCCGGTTCACCCGCCTCACCGGACGCTCACCCATCCTGCTGGCCGGTATGACCCCCACGACCGTCGACGCCAAGATCGTGGCAGCAGCCGCCAACGCCGGGCACTGGGCCGAACTCGCCGGCGGCGGACAGGTCACCGAGGAGATCTTCGACAACCGGATCGACGAGTTGGTGGAGTTGCTGGAACCGGGTCGCGAGATCCAGTTCAACTCGCTGTTCCTGGACCCGTATCTGTGGAAGCTGCAACTCGGCGGAAAGCGCTTGGTGCAGAAGGCCCGTCAGGCCGGTGCGCCGATCGACGGCGTCATCGTCACCGCCGGTATCCCCGAACTCGAAGAGGCCGTTGCCCTCATCGAGGAACTCAACAGCGTCGGCATCAGCCACGTGGTGTTCAAGCCGGGAACCATCGACCAGATCAAGGCGGTCATCAAGATCGCTGCCGAGGTGCCGCAGACCCCGATCATCGTCCACATCGAGGGCGGTCGCGCCGGTGGCCACCATTCCTGGGAGGACCTCGATGACCTGCTGCTGGCCACCTATTCCGATCTGCGCCGTCAGGCAAACCTGACGATCTGCGTGGGTGGCGGCATCGGGACCCCCGAACGTGCCGCCGAATACCTGTCGGGCCGCTGGGCGGTCGCCTACGACTACCCGCTGATGCCGGTCGACGGCATCCTGGTGGGCACCGCGGCGATGGCAACCCTGGAGGCGACCACCTCGCCCCAGGTCAAGCAGCTGCTGGTCGACACCACCGGTACCGATCGATGGGTCGGTGCCGGAAAGGCGCAGGGCGGCATGGCATCCGGGCGTAGCCAGCTCGGGGCGGACATCCACGAGATCGACAACGCGGCCTCGCGCTGCGGACGCCTGCTCGACGATGTGGCCGGCGACGCCGACGCGGTGGCCGAGCGCCGCGACGAGATCATCGCGGCCATGGCGGGCACCGCCAAGCCGTACTTCGGTGACGTCGGTGAGATGACGTACGCACAATTGCTGCGGCGCTACGTGGAGCTCGCGATCGGCGCCGGCGACTCGACCGCGGACACCCGCAAGGGCGACTCGCCGTGGCTGGACATCACCTGGCGCGACCGCTGGTCCTCGATGCTGCAGCGCGCCGAAGCACGTTTGCACCCCAGGGATTCCGGGCCCATCGAGACGATGTACGACGCCGCCGACAGTGCGGGCGAAGCGTTGCTCGAGGATCCGGCCGGTGCCATTGCCGCGCTGCTGGCGCGGTACCCGGACGCCGATCAGGTCCAGCTGCACCCCGCCGATGTGCCGTTCTTCATCGACCTGTGCAAGACCCTGGGCAAGCCCGTCAACTTCGTGCCCGTCATCGACAAGGACGTGCGCCGCTGGTGGCGCAGCGACTCGCTGTGGCAGGCCCACGATGCGCGGTACTCCGCCGACCAGGTGTGCATCATCCCGGGTACGGCTGCCGTCGCCGGGATCACCCGCGTGGACGAGCCGGTGGGCGAGTTGCTCGACCGCTTCGAGCAGGCGGCGATCGACGATGTGCTCGCGACGCAGGGCCGGGACTCCCAGCCACCGCGCGTGATGGCGCGCCGGCACGGCGACACCGGTGCCAGCGGTCCGCTCGCCGTGGTGCTCGATGCCCCGGATGTGTTGTGGGCGGGCCGAATCAGCACCAACCCGGTGCACCGCATCGCGCCGCCGTCGGATTGGCAGGTCCACCCCAACCCCGGGCAGGACACCGTCAGCGCCACCAACCCGTCCACCGGGGCGCGGCTCGAGCTGGCCGGTGAGCAGGTGGTGCTCAGCGTGCCGCTCTCCGACATCTGGATCGAGATCCGCTTCACCATCCCGTCATCGTGCGTCAACGGCGGTGCGCCCGTCGTGTCCACCGAGGACGCCGCCACCGCCATGCGTTCGGTGCTGGCGATCGCCGCGGGCAGCGACATACCCGAGCAGCTGCCCACGGTGGTGGCCGACGGGGACCTCCGGGTCGCCACCGTCACCGCCGAATGGGACCCCGAGCGCGTCGCCGACCACACCGGCGTGACCGCGACGTTCGGCGACACCCTGTGGCCGACGCTGACCGTGATCCCGGACGCCGTGGTCGGCCTGTGCTGGCCGGCGGTGTTCGCGACCATCGGTTCGGCCGTCACCGAGACCGGCTTCCCCGTCGTCGAGGGTCTGCTGAGCCTGGTGCACCTGGACCACGCCGCGCACCTGCTCTCCTCGCTGCCCAAGGAACCGGTCGAATTGACCGTCACCGCAACGGCTTCCGCCGCCCATGACACCGAGGTGGGTCGCGTGGTGCCGGTCAACGTGCGCATCACCACCCCGGACGGCGAGTTGTTGGCGACCCTCCAGGAGCGCTTCGCGATTCGCGGCCGCAATGGTGACGCCGAACTGAGTGACCCGGTTCGCGCCGGCGGTGCCGTCTCCGACAACGCCACCGACACCCCGCGCCGGCGCCGTCGGGACGCCGTCATGACGGCCCCGATCGACATGCACCCGTTCGCGATGGTGTCCGGCGACCACAACCCGATCCACACCGATCGGGCGGCCGCCCTGTTGGCCGGGCTGGAATCGCCCATCGTGCACGGCATGTGGCTGTCGGCCGCGGCGCAGCACGTGGCCACCGCCACCGACGGCAAGCCCGCGGCACCCGCCAAGCTGGTGGGCTGGACCGCCCGTTTCCTGGGCATGGTGCTGCCCGGTGACGAGGTGGAGTTCCGCGTCGACCGCGTCGGGATCGACCGGGGCGCCGAGGTTCTCGAGATCTCTGCCCGGGTCGGATCGGATCTGAAGATGTCGGCCACCGCACGGCTGGCCGCACCCAAGACCGTCTACGCATTCCCCGGCCAGGGCATCCAGTCCAAGGGCATGGGCATGGAGGTCCGCGGACGGTCCAAGGCCGCCCGCAAGATCTGGGACCGGGCCGACAAGTTCACCCGCGAGGCCCTGGGCTTCTCGGTGCTGCACGTCGTCAAGGACAACCCGACCAGCCTGATCGCCAACGGCGTGCACTACCAGCACCCCGAGGGTGTGCTGTACCTGACGCAGTTCACCCAGGTGGCCATGGCGACCACGGCGGCCGCACAGGTTGCCGAGATGCGCGAGCAGGGCGCCTTCGTCGAAGGGGCCATCGCGTGCGGCCACTCGGTGGGCGAGTACACCGCTCTGGCGTGTGTCAGCCAGGTCATCGAACTGGAGGGCCTGCTGGAGGCCGTGTTCCATCGCGGCTCCAACATGCACGACATCGTTCCCCGCGACGAGCGGGGCCGCTCCAACTACCGGATGGCGGCCATCCGGCCGTCCCAGATCGACCTGGACGATGCGGACGTCCCGGCCTTCGTCGCCGAGGTCGCCGAGCGCACCGGTGAGTTTCTGGAGATCGTGAACTTCAACCTGCGGGGCGCGCAGTATGCCATCGCCGGCACCGTCCGCGGCCTCGAGGCGCTCGAGGAAGAGGTCGAGCGTCGTCGCGAGATCAGCGGCGGCAAGCGGTCCTTCATCCTGGTGCCCGGCATCGACGTGCCGTTCCACTCGAGCGTGCTGCGCGTCGGCGTCGACGACTTCCGCCGCGCTCTCGAGCGGATCCTGCCCACCGGCAAGGACCCGGCCCTGGTGGTCGGCCGCTACATCCCGAACCTGGTGCCCCGGACGTTCACCCTGGACCGCGATTTCATCCAGGAGATCCGGGACCTGGTGCCGGCCGAGCCGCTCGACGAGATCCTGGCCGACTACGACACCTGGCGGAACGACAAGCCAGAAGAGTTGTGCCGCAAGGTCGTCATCGAACTGCTGGCGTGGCAGTTCGCCAGCCCGGTCCGCTGGATCGAGACGCAGGACCTGCTGTTCATCGAGGAAGCCGCCGGCGGCATGGGTGTCGAGCGCTTCGTCGAGGTCGGGGTGAAGTCCGCGCCGACGGTCGCCGGGCTGGCCACCAACACGCTGAAGCTGCCGGAGTACTCGCACAGCACGGTCGAGGTGCTCAACACCGAACGTGACGCCGCGGTGCTGTTCGCGACGGACACCGATCCCGAGCCCGAGGAGATCGAAGAGGCTCCGGCGAGTTCCGAAGCGCCCGTTGCGAATACCGACGCGGCTCCTGCCGCGCCGGTTGGCGGGCCTCCTCCCAATGTCGCGCCTGCCGGCGCTCCGCGACCCGATGACATTTCGTTCGACGCGGCCGACGCCACGGTCGCGCTGATCGCGTTGAGCGCCAAGATGCGCATCGACCAGATCGAGACGCTGGACTCCATCGAGACCATCACCGACGGTGCGTCCTCGCGGCGCAATCAGATGCTGGTCGACCTGGGCTCCGAGCTGAACCTGGGTGCCATCGACGGTGCCGCCGAGGCGGATCTGGCCGCACTGAAGGGACAGGTCAGCAAGCTGGCCCGGACGTACAAGCCGTTCGGCCCGGTGCTCACCGACGCCATCAACGATCAGCTGCGCACCATCCTGGGCCCGTCCGGGAAGCGGCCGGCCTACATCACCGAGCGGGTTTCCAAGACCTGGGAGCTCGGCGCCGGCTGGGCCAAGCACGTCACCGTCGAGGTCGCCCTGGGCACCCGCGAGGGATCCAGTGTCCGCGGTGGTGACCTGGGTGGCCTGAACGACGGCGCACTGGCCGACGCCACCGCGGTCGACAAGGCCATCGACGCCGGTGTCGCCGCCGTCGCGGCACGCCGCGGCATCGCGGTCGCACTGCCGTCCAGCGGTGGCGCCGGCGGTGGGGTGGTGGATTCCGCGGCCCTCAACGAGTTCGCCGAGAAGGTCACCGGGCCCGCCGGTGTGCTGGCCAACGCGGCGCGACTGGTGCTCGGCGAGCTCGGCCTGGACAACCAGGTCGGCGTCACCGAGACCGCCAGCGATTCCGAACTGGTGGAACTGGTCAGCGCCGAACTCGGTTCGGACTGGCCGCGATTGGTGGCCCCGGCGTTCGACAGCCGCAAGGCCGTGGTGCTCGACGACCGCTGGGCCAGTGCCCGTGAGGATCTCGCCCGGTTGTGGCTGACCGACGAGGATGACGTGGACGCGGACTGGCTGCGGCTGTCCGAACGGTTCGAGGGCGCCGGCCATGTTGTTGCCACACAGGCGAATTGGTGGCAGGGCAAGGCGCTGGCCGCTGGCCGCAATGTGCACGCTTCGCTGTACGGCCGGATCGCCGCCGGTAGTGAAAATCCGGGAACCGGTCGATATTCCGGCGAGATCGCGGTGGTCACCGGCGCGTCGAAGGGCTCCATCGCCGCTTCGGTGGTGGCCCAGTTGCTCGACGGCGGCGCAACGGTCATCGCGACCACCTCGCGGCTCGATGACGAGCGGTTGGCGTTCTACAAGGCGCTGTACCGCGACCACGCGCGCTTCGGCGCGACGCTGTGGGTGGTCCCGGCCAACATGGCGTCCTACGCCGACATCGACGATCTGGTCGCATGGGTGGGCAACGAGCAGTCGGAGAGCCTGGGGCCCAAGTCGATCCACGTCAAGGATGCGATGACCCCGACCCTGCTGTTCCCGTTCGCCGCCCCGCGGGTGGCCGGCGACCTGTCCGAGGCCGGCTCGCGGTCCGAGATGGAGATGAAGGTCCTGCTGTGGGCCGTTCAGCGACTCATCGGCGGGCTGTCGTCGATCGGCGCCGACCGGGATATCTCGGCCCGGCTGCATGCCGTGCTGCCCGGTTCGCCGAACCGCGGAATGTTCGGCGGCGACGGCGCCTACGGCGAGTCCAAGTCCGCGCTGGACGCGGTGGTTTCCAGATGGAGTGCCGAATCATCCTGGGCGTCCAGGGTTTCGCTGGCGCACGCGCTGATCGGCTGGACCAAGGGCACCGGCCTGATGGGTCACAACGATGCCATCGTCGACGCGGTCGAGGAAGCCGGCGTGACCACCTACACGACGGCGGAAATGGCGGCCATGCTGCTGAGCCTGTGCACCGTCGACGCGAAGGCCGCCGCTGCCGAGAAGCCGATCCAGGTGGACTTCACCGGCGGCCTGGGTGACATCGAGCTGGACATGGCGGCCCTGGCCGCCGAGGCCCGCGAGGAAATGCTCGCCGAAGGTGCTGCAGCCGAAGAGGATTCGGCCGATGCGGGCACCATCTCGGCGCTGCCGTCGCCGCCGCGGGTGGACGATTCCAGGCCGATTCCGGAGTGGGACGACCTCGACGTCGACCCGGCTGATCTGGTCGTCATCGTCGGTGGTGCCGAACTCGGCCCGTACGGCTCGTCGCGGACCCGGTTCGAGATGGAGGTCGACAACGAACTGTCGGCCGCCGGCGTGCTCGAGCTGGCCTGGACCACCGGGCTGGTGAAATGGGAGCAGGATCCCAAGCCGGGCTGGTACGACAGCGACTCGGGCGATCTGGTCGACGAGTCGGAGATCGTGGAGCGCTATCACGACGCCGTGATCGAGCGTTGCGGCATCCGGGAATTCGTCGACGACGGCGCCCTGGATGCGTCGCATGCCGCGCCACTGCTGGTCAGTGTGTTCCTGGACAAGGATTTCAGCTTCGTGGTGTCCAGCGAGGCCGACGCGCGGGCGTTCGTGGAGTTCGATCCGGAGCACACCGTCATCCGGCCGGTTCCGGAGTCGGGCGACTGGGAGGTCATCCGCAAGGCCGGCACCGAGATTCGGGTGCCGCGTCAGGCCAAGCTCTCCCGGATCGTCGGCGGACAGATTCCCACTGGTTTCGATCCGACGGTGTGGGGCATCAGCCCGGACATGGTGAGCTCGATCGACCGCCTCGCGTTGTGGAACCTGGTGGCCACCGTTGATGCATTCCTGTCGTCGGGCTTCACGCCGGCCGAGGTGATGCGCTGGGTGCACCCGACGATGGTGGCCTGCACGCAGGGCACCGGTATCGGCGGCCTGTCCTCGATGCAGACGATGTTCCACGGCAACCTGCTGGGTCAGGCCAAGCCGAACGACATCCTGCAGGAGGTTCTGCCGAACGTCGTTGCCGGACACGTGGTTCAGAGCTTCATCGGGTCCTACGGTGCGATGGTCCACCCGGTCGGCGCCTGCGCCACCGCGGCGGTTTCGATCGAGGAGGGCGTCGACAAGATCCGCCTCGGCAAGGCCGAACTGGTGGTCGCGGGTGGTCTGGACGACATGACCCTGGAGTCGATCATCGGCTTCGGTGACATGTCGGCCACCGCCGACACCGAGGTCATGCGCGCCAAGGGCATCAGCGATCAGCGGTTCTCCCGCGCCAATGACCGCCGCCGGCTCGGCTTCGTCGAATCACAGGGTGGCGGAACGGTTCTGCTGGCTCGTGGTGACCTGGCCGCCAAGATGGGTCTGCCGGTGCTGGGTGTGCTCGCGTACGTCGAGAGCTTCGCCGACGGCGTACACACCTCGATCCCGGCCCCGGGTATCGGTGCTCTCGGCGCGGGCCGCGGCGGCAAGTCGTCGAACCTGGCGCGGGCGCTGAACCGCCTCGGGGTGACCGCCGATGACGTCGCGGTGGTGTCCAAGCACGACACCTCGACACTGGCCAACGATCCCAACGAGACCGAACTGCACGAGCGACTGGCCGATGCGATCGGCCGTTCGCCGGGCAACCCGCTGTTCGTGATCAGCCAGAAGTCGCTGACCGGTCACGCCAAGGGTGGCGCCGCGGTGTTCCAGACGGTCGGCCTGTGCCAGGTGCTGCGCAACGGCGTCATCCCGCCGAACCGCAGCCTGGACTGTGTCGACGACGAGCTGGACAACGCCGGTCACCTGGTGTGGGTCCGGGAGACGCTACGGATGGGCGACAAGTTCCCGCTCAAGGCCGGTCTGGTGACCAGCCTCGGGTTCGGTCACGTGTCGGGTCTGATCGCGGTGGTGCACCCGCAGGCGTTCGTCGCCGCCCTCGATCCCGAGCAGCGGGCCGCCTACCTGGCCAGTGCCCAGGAGCGTGAGCTGGCGGGTCAGCGCAAGCTGGCCTCGGCGATCGCCGGCGGCACCCCGATGTACGAGCGGCCCGCCGACCGGCGGTTCGATCACGACCAGCCGGAGAAGGCGGCGGAGGCCGCCATGCTCCTGGACGCGGCGTCGCGGCTCGGTGACGACGGCAACTACAACCGGTGACCGGTGGGCTAGGGTTCGCGCTATGGCGATAGTCGGGGTCGGGATCGACGTGGTGTCGATCCCCGACTTCGCGGCCCAGGTCGATCAGCCGGGCACGGTGTTCGCCGAGACGTTCACCCCGGGTGAGCGGCGCGACGCCGCCGACAAGAGTTCGGTGGCGGCGCGTCACCTCGCCGCGCGATGGGCGGCCAAGGAGGCCGTGATCAAGGCGTGGTCGGGTTCGCGGTTCGCGCAGAAGCCGGTGCTGCCCGAGGGGATCCACCGTGATATCGAGGTGGTCACCGATATGTGGGGCCGGCCGAAGGTCCGGTTGACCGGTGATATCGCTACACACCTGGCCGAGGTCACCATCCACGTGTCGCTGACCCATGAGGGTGACACCGCGGCCGCCGTCGCGATCCTCGAGACCTGAGTTTCCTTCCCGCGAGCGGCCGTGTTTGTACGGTGACACGCCGTTGGATGCGTACAAACCCGGACGCTCACGCAAGATGGACGGCATGACTGAGCTGATCGAGAAGGTCCGTGCCGTGCTGCCGTCGGTCCGCGCCGACCTCGAGGATCTGGTGCGCATCCCGTCGGTCTGGGCCGATCCGCCCCGCCGGGACGAGGTGGATCGAAGCGCCCGGGCCGTCGCCGATCTGTTGACCGGCGCGGGTTTCGCCCACGTGCGCATCGTCAGCGAAGGGGGTGCGCCGGCCGTCATCGCCCGCCGCCCCGCCCCGCCGGGGGCGCCGACGGTTCTGCTCTACGCCCACCACGACGTGCAGCCCGAAGGTGATCACAGCCAGTGGAATTCGCCGCCGTTCGAACCCACCGAGCGTGACGGCCGGCTCTACGGTCGCGGTGCCACCGACGACAAGGCCGGTATCGCCACACACCTGGCGGCCATCCGGGCCTTCGGCGACGAGCTGCCGGTCGGGGTGACGGTGTTCGTCGAGGGCGAGGAGGAGTCGGGTTCGCCGTCGTTGAGCCGGCTGCTGGCCGCCCACAAGGACGAACTGGCCGCCGACGTCATCGTCATCGCCGACTCCGACAACTGGAGCGCCGAGGTGCCCGGCCTGACAGTGTCGCTGCGCGGGCTGGCGGACTGCGTGGTCGAGGTGGCCACCCTGGATCACGGCTTGCATTCGGGACTGTGGGGAGGGGTGGTGCCCGACGCGCTCTCGGCGCTGATCCGTCTTCTGGCAACCTTGCACGACGACGACGGCAATGTGGCGGTCGCCGGACTGCACGAGGGTACGGCCGCCGATGTGGAGTATCCGGCTGATCGGGTGCGCACCGAGTCGGGTCTGCTCGACGGAGTACGAGAAATCGGTGATGGCTCTGTGGTGCAACGACTTTGGGCCAAGCCGGCGGTGACCGTCATCGGCATCGACACGACCCCGATCGCCGCTTCGTCCAACACGCTCATCCCGCGGGCCCGCGCCAAGGTCAGCCTCAGGGTGGCTCCCGGCGGCGACGCGGCGGCCCACCTCGACGCGCTGCGCGCCCATCTGGAGAACCACGCCCCGTGGGGTGCACAGGTCACCGTCACGCCGGGCGACGTCGGCCAGCCCTACGCGATCCACGCCACCGGTCCGGTCTATGACGCCGCTCGGGCCGCCTTCCGCACGGCGTGGGGCCGCGAGCCGGTCGACATGGGCATGGGTGGGTCGATCCCGTTCATCGCCGAGTTCGCCCGGGCCTTCCCGGCGGCGACGATCCTGGTCACCGGTCTGGGGGATCCCGACACGCAGGCGCACAGCATCAACGAGAGCCTGAATCTGGACGTGCTGGAGAAGGCCGCGGTCGCGGAGGCGCTGCTACTGGCGGGCCTGGTCCCGAACTCCTAGACGGATAGGTCGCGGCGGAGCTTGGCGACGTGCCCGGTGGCCTTGACGTTGTACTGTGCGACGGCGATCTTGCCGGCTTCGTCGACCAGGAACGTCGAACGGATGACGCCCTGAACCGTCTTGCCGTACATCGTCTTCTCGCCGAACGCGCCCCACGCGGCGAGCACCTTCTTGTCCGGATCGGACAGCAGGGGGAAGGTCAGTCCCTCGTTGTCGCGGAACTTGGCGAGCTTCTCCGGCTTGTCGGGGGAGATGCCGATGACGTCGACGCCCGCCTCGTTGAGCTCGGTGAGACTGTCGCGGAAGTCGCAGGCCTGCTTGGTGCAGCCCGGGGTCGACGCTGCGGGGTAGAAGTACACGATCACCTTCCGGCCCGCGAAGTCGGACAGCTTGACGGTCTGGCCGTCGGCATCGGGAAGGCTGAACGCGGGGGCCTTGGCTCCGACGGCCAGGCGCGCTGTGGCGGTCAATTTACTTCTTCCTGTCGTCCTGTGGTCGCACCGGTGCGCCGGGTGGCGCATCGACTGAACTAGGGTAGTAGGCCGAGCATGCGCAGCACATGGAGGCGATACCGTGGCGGATCGGGACCCCGAGGTCATCAAGGCTGAGATCGACGAAGCCCGTGAGCGGTTGGCGGCAACGGTCGATTCACTGGCCGAGCGGGCCAACCCGCAGCGGATCGCCGATGACGCCAAGTCGAAGGCGTTGGCTTTCGTCGATCAGCCCAAGGTCAAGTACCCGCTCATCGGCGTGGTTGTCCTGGTGGTGCTGGTGGTGATCCGACGGGTGCGGCAGCGGCGCTACTAGCGCCGCCGCAGCCAGCCGCTGAGGGCGGAACGCGGCGGGTTGGCCTGCATCCCGATGCGGCTGCACCCGTAAACGGCGACCATGCCGCCGCGGGCGGCGCGGCCGTCGGTGTCGTCGGCGGACCCGGTGGAGCGATCCTGGAAACGACGGTCGTCATGGCGTCCATCGAACATCGGCATTGGCAAACTCCTCGCTTCCCCGTCCGTTCCGATCAATTTCCTGGCTGTGATCTTTTCAGCTAATCAGTAGCAATCTCAGTAGATCAAGTTTCCCCAGCATATCCCGCTAACTTCGGTCATCGCAACCACTGTACCGTTAACAATTTTACGCAGGTGGTTCGGCTCGGCCTCCCGGCTCCACGATCGGTCCAGCGAAACATACTTGGAACCGATACCCGGCACGGTCGTGCGCCAAACCCGAGGACACGGCGCAGCGTTGGCTCCGAAATGACAAAAACCCCGCCTGAGCAGGGTTTTTGTGGTGGTGCGCCGTCAGGGTTTCGAACCCCGGACCCGCTGATTAAGAGTCAGCTGCTCTACCAACTGAGCTAACGGCGCGGGTGAACTGCGAAGGCGACTTTAACAGGCTCGCGGCCGGTGAGTGAAATCCGCACGTCGCCGACGGGGTGCGGGGAATCGGCGGCAGCGGTCCCGAAAATCGGCCCATAGACTGGAGTGGATTCACAGGAAGTCACAAGCCATCGGACAGGAAGGGCGGTGCAGGTGATGCGCGTCGGTTCGACGGTCGGGTTGCGCCGAAAGGTGGCGGTGGTCCTGATCATGGCCCTGCTGGCCGGCCTGACCGGCTGCACAACCGGGCCGACGCGGCCCGACATGCAACGCATCGCCGAGAAGGGCACGCCCTACCGCGATCTGCTGCTGCCCAAACTCACCTCGTCGGTCACGGACGGCGCCGTCGGCGTCCCTGTCGACCGGCCCATCACCGTCACCGCCGAGGGCGGCGTCCTGGGTGCGGTGACCATGACGAGCCAGAACGGGACGGCTGTTGCGGGCCGGCTGAGTCCGGACGGGCTGACCTGGACCACCAACGAGCCGCTCGGCTACAACAAGCACTACACCGTCGACGCACAGTCGATGGGCCTCGGTGGGCAGACCACGCGCAGGTTCGCCTTCGAGACGCATTCGCCGGCCAACCTGACCATGCCCTATCTGCTGCCCGGCGACGGGCAGACGGTGGGCATCGGACAGCCCATCGCGGTCCGGTTCGACGAGAACATCGGCGATCGCCGAGCAGCGGAGAAGGCCGTCACCGTCACCACCGAACCGGCCGTTGAGGGCGCGTTCTACTGGCTGAGTGATCGCGAAGTGCGTTGGCGCCCAAAGGATTACTGGGCACCAGGCACGACGGTGACCGTCGAGGTGAACACCTACGGCGTGGACCTGGGCGGCGGGTTGTTCGGCCAGGACAACGCCCGATCACGCTTCACCATCGGCGACGCGGTGATCGCGACGGCCGACGACGACACCAAGACGCTGACCGTTCGGGTCAACGGTGCTGTGGTCCGGACGATGCCCATCTCGATGGGCAAGGACAGGACGCCCACCTACAACGGCACATACATCATCGGCGATCGGTACTCACACCTGGTGATGGATTCGTCGACCTACGGGGTGCCGGTGAACTCGCCGAACGGGTACCGCACCGAGGTCGACTTCGCCACCCAGATGTCCTACAGCGGTATCTACGTCCACGCCGCACCGTGGTCGGTGGGCAGCCAGGGCTACGACAACGTCAGCCATGGTTGCCTCAACGTCAGCACGGCCAACGCGCAGTGGTTCTACAACAACACCAAACGCGGCGACATCGTCGAGGTGCAGAACACGGTGGGCGCGACGTTGCCGGGTGTCGACGGCCTGGGCGACTGGAACATCCCCTGGGAGCAGTGGGAGGCCGGTAACGCGACGGCGTGAGGGCAGGCAGCGGGTTTCCCTCTCCGCCCTTTATACTTCTTTATAAATCCGCCGAAAAAGTCGGTGATCTATAAGGAAGCATAAAGTTGGCCAACGCTCAGCAGCGCAGTCCGTATACGCCCGGTTCCATTGCGCACAGACTGCCGGGCCGCGACGTTCACCTGGAGCGCGTCAATGTACATCTGACCAATCTCAGCATTTACCGACAGCTCGATGGTCGCGTTCATGTGTTCGTCGGGCCACGCGGCGTGGGTAAGACCAGCCTCCTGCGCGCCGCGCAGCGCGACGCCCAGAATCGGACCTTCACCACGGTATGGGCGACGGGCGGGGATTCGGTCTCGTTGTCGGTCGACCTCGCCAACGAATTCCACAAGCTGATCACCGCGAAGTGGACGGCCACCGCGACAGCCGCCCTCACCGAGACGTTGAAGACCGTCCGGCTCAATTTCGGGGTGGCCTCGCTCCAACTCGCGGCGGGCAAGGACAAGGACGAGCACAAGGACAGTCCCGAGTTCGTCGGCGCCGCCCGTGCCCTCCAGCAGGCCATCACCGCGGCGGCGGAAGGGGTTGTCGAGGCAGGCAGCGCGGGCCTCGTCATTTTCGTCGACGAACTCCAAGCCGCTGACCCCGTGGGGATCCGTGCCCTCGCGTATGCCTGGCAGCACATGCAAGCCGAAGCGCCCGAACTTCCCGCCGCCGTGTTCGCCGCCGGCCTGAGCCACACCCAGGACACGGTGGCAACCGCGGTCAGCTTCGGTGAGAGGTTCGAATACCGACACCTCAACAACTTGTCCAGCGACGACGCGGCGATGGCGCTGACGGCCCCCGCGCAGGACGCCGGTGTGGGATGGCAGCCGAGTGCGCTCGAATCGGTGCTCCGTGACACCCAGGGGTATCCGTACTTCATCCAGGAGTTCGGCGACAAGATGTGGGAAGCCGCTGGATACCCGGGCCCCGGCGGGGTGCTGGCGATGCAACACTACGACGCCGCACTGGCCGAATTCGAGGTCGCGCGGAACACCCTGTTTCGCTCGCGCTGGGCGCAGGCGACCACCGCCGAACAGAAATTGATCATCGCCATGGCGTCCCTGAGCGACGGGGATGTCAAACGCAAGGAGGTTGCCGAGGCGATGGGCGTCACGTCGACGGCCATCAGCATGGCGCGGCAGTCCCTCATGGACAAGGGACTGATCGAAGCGACGTCACACGGCAAGATGCGGTTCACCGCTCCGGGGCTCGCGGCGTACATCCGCGACTACGTCGACGACGACGAGTGACGGAGAAGAAAAAAGTCAGGGGCCCTCGAAAGGGCCCCTGACCTGCTGGGTGGCTGACGGGACTCGAACCCGCGACAGCCAGGATCACAACCTGGTGCTCTACCAACTGAACTACAGCCACCATTGCCACCCGATGAGCGGCGTTGACGATCTTAACCGGTCGATGGCTCCGCGGCCGAATCGTTTGGTCCGGGCGGCCCCAGCTCCGCGGCGACCGCGGCGATATCGGCCGACGACGGCCCGGGCTGCGGCACGAAGGCGGTACGCCGGTAGTACTGCAGCTCGCGGATCGATTCGTGGATGTCGGCCAGGGCGCGGTGCGCCAGGCCCTTCTCGGGCTGACCGAAGTAGATCCGCGGATACCACCGCCGGCACAGCTCCTTGATGGAGCTGACGTCGATCATCCGGTAGTGCAGGAAGTCGTCGAGTGCGGGCATGTCGCGCGCGATGAAGCCGCGGTCGGTGGCGATGGAATTGCCGGCCAGCGGTGCGGTCTTGGGCTGTTTGACGTGGGTGCGGATGTAGTCGAGGACCATGGCCTCGGCGGTCGGGACGTCGATGGTGGAGGCCTTGACCTCGTCGATCAGCCCGGAGCGGGTGTGCATGCGGGTGACCACGTCGATCATGCCGCCGAGCGCGGCGTCGTCGGCGTGGATGACGACGTCGACGCCCTCGCCGAGAATGTTGAGCTCGGCGTCGGTGACCAGCACCGCGATCTCGATCAACTTGTCCGAGGCGAGGTCCAGCCCGGTCATCTCGCAGTCGATCCACACCAGTTCGTCCCGCACAGCGCTCACAGTATGCCCACGTTAGTGCCCTGGCCTGCAGGATGGTCCGTCGCACCCCCAGGGCGGGCAAGTAAGGTCAGGCACCGTGAGCACAGAATCGGCCGGGACTCCTTCCGCCAGCGCTGCCCAGACCATTGCCGCCGGGTACGCGGTGGAAGGTCAGGCATTGGACCTCGGCAGTGTGGTCGTCGACGGCACCGTCGACCCGAGCGCCCAGATCCGCATCCCGCTGGCGACGGTGAACAGGCACGGCCTGGTGGCCGGCGCCACCGGCACGGGCAAGACCAAGACACTCCAGGTGATGGCCGAGCAGCTCTCCGCGGCCGGCGTGCCGGTGCTGATGGCCGACGTCAAGGGCGACCTGTCGGGGCTGTCCCGGCCGGGGGAGTCCAACGACAAGGTGACCCAGCGCGCTGCCGACACCGGTGATTCGTGGGCGCCGTCGGCGTTCCCGGTCGAGTTCCTGTCGCTGGGCACCACCGGGCGCGGCGTGCCGGTGCGCGCGACGATCAGCAGCTTCGGCCCGATCCTGCTGTCAAAAGTGCTGGGGCTCAACCAGACCCAGGAATCGACGCTCGGCCTGATTTTCCATTGGGCCGACCAGAAGGGTCTGGCGCTGCTGGATCTGAAGGATCTGCGTTCGGTCATCCAGTTCCTCACCAGTGACGAGGGCAAGCCGGAACTGAAGAACCTCGGTGCGGTGTCGGCGACGACGGCCGGGGTGATCCTGCGCGCGCTGGTCAACCTCGAGGCCGACGGCGGCGACACGTTCTTCGGCGAACCCGAGCTGCGGCCCGAGGACATCATGCGAGTCGCCGGTGGCCGAGGGGTGATCACCCTGCTCGAGATCGGGGATCAGGCCTCCCGTCCGGTGATGTTCTCGACATTCCTGATGTGGGTGCTGGCCGATCTGTTCACGTTCCTGCCCGAGGTCGGCGACCTCGACAAGCCCAAATTGGTGTTCTTCTTCGACGAGGCCCACCTACTGTTCACCGACGCATCCAAGGCGTTCCTGGAGCAGGTGGAGCAGACCGTCAAGCTGATCCGCTCCAAGGGCGTCGGCGTCTTCTTCTGCACCCAGTTGCCCACCGACGTGCCCAACGAGGTGCTCTCCCAGCTCGGTGCCCGCATCCAGCACGCACTGCGGGCGTTCACCCCCGACGACCAGAAGGCCCTGTCGAGGACGGTGCGGACCTACCCGAAGACCGATGTGTACGACCTGGAGTCGGCGTTGACCTCGCTGGGCATCGGTGAGGCGATCGTGACGGTGCTCTCCGAGCGCGGCGCGCCGACGCCGGTGGCCTGGACCCGGCTGCGTGCACCGCGGTCACTGATGGACACCATCGGACCGGACGCCATCGCGGCCGCGGCGAAAGCCAGTCCGCTGCAAGCGATCTACGGCCAGACGATCGACCGCGAATCGGCCTACGAGATGCTGGCCGCCAAACTAGCCCCGCCGCCCGCGGCCGCGCCTGCGCCCGCGCCCGATCTGCCGCCGGCGCCGGCGCCGGTCGACGTTCCGCCGATGCCGCCACCGGCCGCTCCGCCGCAACCCGGCTTCTTCGACAAGATGGTGGACAGCCCGGCTTTCAAGAGCGCGATGCGCTCGGCGGGCACGGTGTTGGGCCGGGAGATCACCCGCAGCATCTTCGGCACCGGCCGGCGGCGCTGAGCCCTCAGTCTCCGCCGAGCTTCTTGTAGACCGCGCCGACGATGGGTGCCACCACCGCGCGCGGCGCGTAGCCGCTGGCGACCGACATGGCCTTGGACGTCAGGCCGGGTACCACCCGCATCCTGTTGTGCTCCAGGGCATCCAGCGACACCCGGGCGGTGTACTCGGTGTCGATCCAGAGGAACTCCGGGATGAGCTTCTCGACCAGCGAACGCTCCGAGGCGTCGGGCAGTTCGGTGCGGACCGGACCCGGCGCGAGCAACGTCACGTGCACGCCGTCCTTCTTCACCTCTCCGCGCAGCGATTCGCTGAAGGTGTTGGCGAACGCCTTGCTGGCGGCGTAGGTGGCGTTGTTCGGGATCGGTGAGTTTCCGGCCGCCGATCCCGAGATCAGGATGCCACCGCCGGCCCGGCCGATCATCCCCGGCAGCACCGCCAGGGTCAGGTCGTGCACGGCATTGACGTTGAGCGCCACCTGATCTCGTTCGCCCTCGGGGTCCAGGGCGGCCACGGGGCCGAAGGTGGCGGTGCCGGCGTTGTTGCACAGGATCGAGATATTGCGTTCGGCCAGTTCGTTGCCGAGGTCGCGCCGGGCGTTGGGGTCGGTCAGGTCGACGGGACGGATCTCGACGGTGACGCCGTAACGCGCGGTGATGCGATCGGCCACCGTCTGCAGCACGTCGCCGCGGCGCGCGGTGATGATCAGATGATGTCCGCGGGCAGCGAGCTCGTTGGCGAGCGCTTCGCCGATACCTTGCGAGGCCCCGGTGACGACCGCGCGCGCGTCCGGGCTGGGTGAGGGTACGGGCATGCGGTCATGGTAGACAACCGGCATGAGCAGTCCCACCAGGTCCCGGATCGCGGCGTGGGCGTCATGGGACTGCGGCGCCACCGGCATGTCGGCCATCGTCACGACATTCGTGTTCTCGGTCTACCTCACCGGGTCGGTCGGCGTACACGTGCCCGGCCAGCCGTCGCCGGCCAGTTGGCTGGGCCGGGCGCTGGCGTTGGCCGGGTTCGTCGTCGCCGTGCTGGCACCCGTTACCGGCGTCCTGGTGCAGGCCGCATCGCGGCGCCGCACCGCCCTGACCCTGCTGACCCTCTCGGCCGCCACGCTCACCGCCGCGATGAGCCTGATCCGGCCGCACCCGTCGTATCTGTTCGCCGGGCTGGCGCTGCTGGCGGCCACGGCTGCCTGCCTCGATCTGGCGACCGTGCCCTACAACGCGATGCTGCGCCAGCTCTCGACGCCGCTGACATCCGGCCGGATATCCGGATTCGGTGCAGCGGCAGGCTATTTCGGCAGCGTTCTGCTGTTGCTGGTGGTGTACTTCGGATTCGTCGTCGGCTCCGGTCCGCACCGCGGGCTCCTGGGAATCGCGGCTGACGACGGCCAGAACGTCCGGGCCGCGATGCTCCTGACGGCCGCGTGGCTGCTGATATTCGCGACGCCGCTGATGTTCACCGCGCACCGCATCGGCACTCCGGATGCCGTTCCGGCCGAACGAATCGGGCTGATGGGCGCCTATCGGAAGGTGTGGGCCGACCTGATCGCCGAGTGGCGGCGTGACCGCAACCTCGTCTACTACCTGATGTCCAGCGCCATCTTCCGCGACGGCCTCACCGGCGTCTTCGCCTTCGGGGCGGTCCTGGGCGTGAGTGTGTACGGACTGTCGCAAGCCGATGTGCTGCTCTTCGGCGTCGCGGCGTGCGTGGTGGCGGCCGCCGGTGCGGTGGTGGGCGGCCACGTCGACGACCGCGTCGGCTCCAAGCCGGTCATCGTGACGTCGCTGATCTCGATGATGGTCATCGGTCTGATTCTGCTGACACTGTCGGGTTCGATCGCGTTCTGGGTGTGCGGGCTGTTGCTGTGCCTGTTCGTCGGCCCCACCCATTCGGCAGCCCGCACGATGCTGCTGCGAATGTGCGCCCACGGCCGCGAGGGGGTGGCGTTCGGTCTGTACACGATGACCGGGCGGGCGGCCACATTCCTGGCGCCCTGGATGTTCTTCACCTTCGTCGACGCCTTCGGTACCGACCGGGCGGGCCTGGCGGGGCTGCTGGTGGTGCTGGGCACCGGACTGATCGCGGTGCTGTGGGTACGTTCGCCCGCTCGGCTACCCGCCGATCGATGAGCAGATGGTCAGTCCGCTACCCGAGCGCTGCTGGGTCTGGGCACCGTTCAGCGTTATGCTGCAACTGATTTCACGCCCCACGTTGATGACGGTGACGCTTGCGGCCTTGACGGAGGACGGCGTCAGCGACACTTCGCGGGTCCACGGCAGGGCCACGTTGAATTCCATCTGCAGGATCCCGCCGGTGTCGACGTAGGTGATGCTGATGGCCCGGCCCTCACCGGTGACGTTGTAGACGACGGACTCGGTGGCGGCTTCGTCGGTGGTGGTTGTTCCCGGTACGCCGGGCGCCGTTGTGGGTTCGGTGGCCGATGGTTCGGTGGTCGGCGGCGTCGTGGTGGGTCGCGGCGTCGTGGTCCGGGTTGTCGTGGTCTGCGGAACGGTGGTGCTGGGCTCGGGCATCGGAGGCAACGGCGCGATGGCCGTGTCGTCGCGGGTGGAGCTGTAGGCGACCACCAGCGCGATCACCAGGCCGATGACGAGCGCGACGGCGCCGCCGGCGACCAGCCACAGCCAACGGGGCGACCTCGGCGGCTCGGGCGGCTCATCGGTGGGCGGCGGAGGCGGCGGTTGGTACTGCGTCTGGGTCCAGTAGGGCGGCAGGACCTGGGTTGGGTCGGGCGGGAAGGTTCCCGTTGGGTCGGGCGGGAAGGTTCCCGTCGGGCCGGACGCGGGCGGCGGATAGCTGGGGTAGGTGTACTGGCCGCCGTAGGCCGGGTCGACGGGTGGGTAGGGGACACCCATCTGCTCGGTCGGTTGTGACCATTGCGGCTGGTTGGGGTCGGGGCCCCCGGGGCCAAAGCTGCTCCGTGGATCGCTCATGCCCACCTCATGCCCTGCACGCTACCTGCGGATCCGCTCGAACTGGAGGCCGGTCGGCGAACCCGCAGGTCAGGGGTTCCTGGAAGCGGCCGTCGCGTCTTGTCGTTACGGTCGTGACCGAGGAGGTTCCCACCATGGACGCAGCGGCGCCGCCGCGCGCACCGCAGGTCAGGGCGATCTACGGGGCGTCGCTGGCCCCGGATGCCACCGCCGTCGCCCACCTCGTCGACGACGGCGGCTATCCCCGTGCGGTACAACGCTTCCTGCGCGGCTGGCGGGCCAGCTCATGGCGGGACGTCGATCTGCCGGTCGTGGGGCCGGTGACCAAGGTGCTGCATTCGGCCGACGGCCACTGGCTGGCCTGCGAGGTCGCACCCGATGGTGGCTCACGCACCCAGCTGTGGGTGGTCACCACGGACCCCGACGACCGCGCGGCCCGGCGGATCGATTCCGGCGGCGGGCATTCCGCGGACCACAGCACCGCCGAGCTGATCGCCTGGGACGGCACCCTGGTGGCCGCCATCCTCACCGGTGACGACGGCGTCGGGATTTCATGCCTGATCGATCCGGCGACCGGCGAACAGACCGTGCTGGACCGCCGGTCGGCCGGACGTCTGGTCGACGCGTGGGCGGGATCGGCACTGATCCGCGTCGGGCCGCGGGGCTACCGGGACTTGCTCATGCTGCACGGTGGGACCGAAATCGCGCTGCTCCCTTACGATCCGGGCTCCACCACCGACTTCGGGGTGATCCTCGACGACCACGTGCCACGGCGGCTGCGGCACGGGACGGAGGGCGAGGCCACCAGGCTGTACAACCCGTCGTACATGCACGGGCCCGGCAGTTCCGAGGGCTTCGTGCGCGCGCTAATCCGCAGCGACAACGGTACCGACCACGCCCGGCTGCTCGAGGTGACGGTCACCGCCGACGGCGTTTCCTACCACGTCGTGGCCGAGCGTCCCGGCTTCGAACTCGACGAGTTCGTCGTCAGCGACGATCTGTCAACGGTCGCGATGTTGTGGAACAACCATGGCTGCAGTGAACTTCAGGTCCTGCAGTACGGCGACAACACCCTGCAGCCGCCCATTCCGCTGCCCGGGCTGGTCGCCGGTGAGCTCTCCATCAGCGCCGGCGGCTCGATGGTCGCGTTGACGGTGGAGGGCCCGGCGCAACCCCGCAACGTCGAGCTCGTCGACACCCGCACCTGCGAATGGGAGCGGGTCGACCGCGAACCGATGCGCGGTCCGCGCGCCGGATCTCCGGTGCTGGAGATCATCACCGCCCGGGATGGCATGACGTTCTCGGGGTGGCGCTATCCGCCGCCACCCGGGGTGGCCGAAGTGGGCGCCATGATCTACCTGCACGGCGGACCGGAGGGGCAGTCCAGGCCCGGCTACAGCGAGGTGTTCCCGCGCCTGCTCGACGCAGGCATCACGGTCCTGGCACCCAACGTGCGCGGGTCGGGCGGGTTCGGGCGCACGTTCATGCACGCCGATGATCGCGAGAAGCGTTTCGCGGCAATCGATGACGTCGCCGACTGTGTGCAGCACCTGATCGAGAACGGGTACGCCGAGCGGGAGCGGATCGCGTGTGCCGGCTGGTCCTACGGCGGCTACCTGACGTTGGCCGCGTTGACGTTCCACCCACGGTTGTTCGCCGCCGGGGTGAGCATCTGCGGGATGAGCGACCTGAACACGTTCTACCGCAATACCGAGGCGTGGATCGCCGCGGCGGCCTACCCGAAGTACGGGCACCCGATCTCCGATCAGGACCTGCTGGACGAACTCTCGCCGCTGTCCCGGGTGGATGCCGTGAGGGCGCCGCTGTTGTTGATCCACGGCGGGCATGACACCAATGTCCCGGTCGGCGAATCCGAACAGATGCTGCGGGCGCTCCAGCGCCGGGAGCGTCCGGTGGAATACCTGCTGTTTCCCGACGACGGACACGACATCGCCAAACGTGAGAACAGGACCGTGATGGCGGCGGCGATCCGGGACTGGTTGCTGGCCGCATTCTCCGAGCAGCGCTGACCGGGCCGGGATGTTTGGAAATTTTGCCGCGGGGTAAATCTCTGTCCGCCAGCGGTGCGGAAGAACGGAGGGTGCCATGCGTCTGATCGGCATCATCGCGGTGGTCTGGCT
Source organism: Mycobacterium sp. (assembly GCF_046330795.1). Taxonomy (GTDB): domain Bacteria; phylum Actinomycetota; class Actinomycetes; order Mycobacteriales; family Mycobacteriaceae; genus Mycobacterium. The sequence goes on from NZ_JAXLSA010000002.1 coordinate 807,972, forward strand.
CCTGATCGGAGTCTTTGCCACCTATCAACGCGGTTACTTCAGCAACACCGAAACAAATTGTGCCACTTCGGGTTCGATTGCCCTGACCGTCCTGGCCGGGCCGTTGAACTACGCGGGGGTCAATCCGAAAGTGGAGGCGTGCAACCTGCCCCAGCCCAGTCCGTGATCCCTAGGGATCTGCTCGGTTATTCGCGGTAACTCACTCTTGGAAATGGAGTCGACATGATTGTCCTGGGAGCTATTCTGCTCATCCTCGGCTACGTCCTGCACATCAGCATCCTGTGGACCATCGGCGTTGTCCTGCTGGTCATCGGCGCGGTGCTGTGGATCCTGGGCGCCGTCGGCCGTCCCGTCGGCGGCCGAAAAGTCTGGTACTAGTCGCGCGCGGTCAGTGCGGCCAGCGCCATCGACCGCAGCACCGCGCGTGAGCGCACGCCGGCCGGCTTTCCACCGGCCGGCTTCGTGCTGTACGGGGTCGAGTTGAGCAACCCGAATGCCGCATGCGCCATGAGCCGGGCGTCGGACTCCGCCAGGTGGCAGTTGATCTCGCGTAGCACCCGCACCCAGATCTCGACGTACTGACGCTGGCTGGTGCGCACCTGCCGCAGGGCAGCGGGGGGCAGTTGCGTCAGGTCACGGTCCTGGATGCGGATCAGTTCGGGCTCGTTGAGCGTGAAGTCGAGGTGAAAGTCGATCAGGTCCTGCAGCGCCGAGGCCGGGTCGGCCGCCCGCTCGAGGACGTCACGTCCTCCGGCCAGCAGTCGCGTGCTGATCTCCACCAGCAGTTCGACGAGCAGCGCCTCCTTGTTGGGGAAGTGCCGGTAGATCGCCGGGCCGCTGACGTCGACCGCCGCACCGATGTCCTCGAGGCGGACGGCGGCGAATCCGCGCTCGGCGAACTGGCGGGCGGCCGCGGCGAGCAGCCGGGATCGGCGGTCGGACTTCAGCAGGCTGCGCCTGGTCGGTTCGGGTTCGGCGGCGACCACTGGGTGACCTCCTCCTGCCGACATCGACGATCGGGTGTGGACAATCGAGTTAATGGTGATTAACATACCACGAGTTAGCCGTCATTAACTGATCTGATGGGCGGTCCGATGACCTCGAACCGGCAGGCGCACCTGGCGTTGGTGGAGCAACTGCGCGCCAAGCTCGCCGTCGCCGCGCTCGGCGGCCCCGAACGGGCCCGTGAGCGCCACGTCGCCCGGGGCAAGTTGCTGCCGCGCGACCGGGTGGACGGACTGCTCGACCCGGGCAGTCCACTGCTCGAGGTCGCCCCGCTGGCCGCCGACGGCATGTACGACGACGAATGTCCCGGCGCGGGAATGATCGTCGGCATCGGCCGGGTGTCCGGGCGCGAATGCATGATCGTCGCCAACGACGCCACCGTCAAAGGGGGCACGTACTACCCGGTCACCGTGAAGAAGCACCTGCGCGCGCAGGAGATCGCGCTGCAGAACCAGCTGCCCTGCATCTATCTGGTGGACTCGGGCGGCGCTTTCCTGCCCAAGCAGGATGAGGTGTTCCCCGACCGCGAACACTTCGGCCGCATCTTCTTCAACCAAGCGACCATGAGCGCCAAGGGAATTCCGCAGATTGCCGCGGTGCTCGGCTCGTGTACCGCCGGCGGCGCCTACGTGCCGGCCATGAGTGACGAAGCCGTCATCGTGCGCAACCAGGGCACCATTTTCCTCGGCGGCCCGCCCCTGGTGAAGGCCGCCACGGGTGAGATCGTCACGGCCGAGGACCTCGGCGGCGGGGACCTGCACTCGAAGGTCTCGGGCGTGACCGATCACCTGGCCCACGACGACCGGGACGCCCTGCGCATCGTGCGGCGGATCGTGGCCACGCTGGGGCCGCGCACACCGCGGCCGTGGGAGGTGGCCGCGACGGTCGAGCCGGTCGCCGACCAGCGCGAGCTCTATGACGTGGTGCCGGTTGACGCCCGGGTGCCCTACGACGTCCACGACGTCATCACCCGCATCGTCGACGGGGGCGAATTCTCCGAGTTCAAGGCCGAGTACGGCACCACCCTGATCACCGGGTTCGCCCGGATCCACGGCCATCCGGTCGGCATCGTCGCCAACAATGGCGTCCTGTTCGGCGAATCCGCCCTCAAGGGAGCGCATTTCATCGAGCTGTGCGACAAGCGCACCGTCCCGCTGCTGTTCCTGCAGAACATCACCGGCTTCATGGTGGGGCGCGATTACGAGGCAAGCGGGATCGCCAAGCACGGTGCCAAGATGGTCACTGCCGTGGCCTGCGCCCGGGTGCCCAAACTCACCGTCGTGATCGGCGGATCCTACGGCGCGGGAAACTATTCGATGTGCGGGCGGGCGTATTCGCCGCGCTTCCTGTGGATGTGGCCCAATGCGCGGATCTCGGTCATGGGCGGCGAACAGGCCGCGTCGGTGCTCGCGACGGTCCGCGGCGACATGACCCCCGAGGAGGAGGAGGCCTTCAAGGCGCCGATCCGGGCCCAGTACGAGGATCAGGGGAACCCCTATTATTCGACGGCTCGGTTGTGGGATGACGGCGTGATCGATCCCGCGGACACCAGAACCGTTCTGGGGCTGGCGCTCTCGGCGGTCGGCAACGCACCGGTGGAACCGGTGTCCTACGGCGTCTTCAGGATGTGAGTGGCGTGTTCGACACAGTATTGATCGCCAACCGCGGCGAGATCGCCGTGCGGGTCATCCGCACCCTGCGCCGCATGGGCATCCGTTCCGTCGCGGTGTACAGCGAGGCCGATACCGGTGCCCGCCACGTCGCAGAGGCCGATATGGCCGTCCTGGTGGGGCCCGCGCCGGCCCGGCAGAGCTACCTGAACATCCCGGCGGTGGTCGAGGCCGCTGTGCGCACCGGCGCCCAGGCCGTGCACCCCGGCTACGGATTCCTCTCGGAGAACGCCGAGTTCGCGGCCGCGCTGGCACGGGCCGGCATCGTTTTCATCGGCCCGCCGGCGTCGGCCATCGCCACGATGGGCGACAAGATCACCGCCAAGGACACCGTCACCCGCTTCGGTGTTCCGGTGGTGCCCGGTATCTCGCGGCCCGGACTGAGCGACGACGACCTGATCGCGGGGGCGGCTGAGGTCGGCTACCCGGTCCTGGTGAAACCGTCGGCCGGTGGTGGCGGCAAGGGCATGCGGATGGTCACCGAGCCCGGTGAGCTAGCGGCCGCCCTCGCCTCCTCGCGCCGCGAATCCGCGGCGGCCTTCGGTGACGACACATTGTTCCTCGAACGATTCGTGTTGCGGCCCAGGCATATCGAGGTGCAGGTCCTCGCCGACACGCACGGCAGCGTGATCCACCTCGGTGAGCGCGAATGCAGCCTGCAGCGCCGCCATCAGAAGGTGATCGAAGAGGCGCCGTCGGCCCTGCTGGACGCGCTCACCCGGGATCGGATCGGCCGGGCGGCCTGCGACACCGCCCGCAGCGTGGACTACGTCGGCGCCGGCACCGTCGAATTCATCGTGTCGGCCGACCAACCCGACGAGTTCTTCTTCATGGAGATGAACACCCGCCTGCAGGTCGAGCATCCCGTCACCGAGATGGTGACGGGATGGGACCTGGTCGAGTGGCAGGTGCGCATCGCCGCAGGCGAACCGCTGACCGCCACCCAGGGCGACATCGAACTGACCGGCCACGCCATCGAGGCGCGGGTGTACGCCGAGGACCCGGCCAACGGATTCCTGCCCACCGGCGGCACGGTGCTGGAACTTATTGAGCCAGAAGGCGTTCGGGTTGATTCCGGCATCTACACCGGGACCGTCGTCGGCAGCGAGTACGACCCGATGCTGGCCAAGGTGATCGCCCACGGCGACGACCGCGATCAGGCGCTGCGCGGACTGGACCGGGCGCTGGCGGATACCGCGGTACTCGGCGTCGTCACCAACGTCGACTTCCTGCGCTTCCTGCTCGCCGACGCCGACGTCGCCGCCGGGCGACTGGACACCGGGCTGCTGGACCGCCGGGTCGGCGATTATCGGGCCGTCGCCGGGACCGACACCGACCTCATCGCCGCGGCCGCCTACCGCTGGGTGCAGCGGTGGGCCGGAGCCGCCGATGACCTGTGGACCAGGCCGACGGGCTGGCGGATGGGTGCGCACGCACCGACGCTGATCCGGCTGTGCTGTGGGGACCGGACCGATCATGTCGGCATCACCGGTACCCCGACGACGGCCCACGCGCGCATCGAGGACGGCGAAATGCGTTCGCTGACAGCAACACTCGGCGGTGACCTGCTGACCGTCGTGGTGGACGGTCTGCGCACGGAGTACCGCGTCGCCGACGCCGGCCATCAGATCTGGCTGGCCGGGCCCCACGGTGTCGCGGTGGTCGATGAGGTACGCGAGGCGCCCGTGCGGCCCGACGACGAGCACGCCGGGGACGCCGAACTGGTCAGCCCGATGCCCGGAGCCGTCGTCGCGGTGAACGTCACCGACGGCGCCGAGGTGACCGCCGGGGCCGTTGTCGTCGCGGTCGAGGCGATGAAGATGGAGCACTCGCTGAAATCACCGGTCGACGGTGTGGTGGAACTACTTGTCGCCGTGGGCGATCAGGTCAAGGTGGGTCAGGCGCTGGCCCGTATCAGAGCAACCGACGGGAAGACCACAGATGACTGACTACCTATCGACGGGCAATCTGCCCGATGAGTATGCCCAACTGGCGAAGACGGTCCGTGAATTCGCGCAGAGCGTGGTCGCGCCGGTATCGGCCAAACACGATGCCGAACACAGCTTTCCGTACGAGGTTGTCGCCGGAATGGCCGACATGGGCCTGTTCGGACTGCCGTTCCCCGAGGAGTACGGCGGCATGGGCGGCGACTACTTCGCGCTGTGCCTGGCCCTCGAGGAGCTGGGCAAGGTCGACCAGAGCGTGGCCATCACGCTCGAGGCCGGTGTCTCCCTGGGGGCGATGCCGGTCTACCGGTTCGGCAACGATGCGCAGAAGCAGGAGTGGCTGCCGCTGCTGACCTCCGGCAAGGCGCTGGGCGCATTCGGTCTGACCGAGGCGGGCGGCGGCAGCGACGCCGGCGCCACCAAGACCACCGCGAAGCTCGACGGGGGCGAGTGGGTGATCAATGGCTCCAAGCAGTTCATCACCAACTCGGGCACCGACATCACCCGCCTGGTCACCGTCACAGCGGTCACGGCGGGCTCGCCGGACAAGCCCGAGATCAGCACCATCCTGGTGCCCGTTCCGATCGCGGGCTTCACGGCCGAACCCGCCTACGACAAGGTCGGCTGGAATGCGTCGGACACCCATCCGCTGAGCTTCGACGACGTCCGGGTGCCCGCGGAGAACCTGCTCGGAGAGCGCGGTCGCGGGTACGCCAACTTCCTGCGGATCCTGGACGAGGGCCGCATCGCGATCGCCGCGCTGTCGGTGGGCGCTGCGCAGGGCTGCGTCGACGAGAGCGTCAAGTACGCCAAGGAGCGCCAGGCGTTCGGGCAGCCGATCGGCAGGTACCAGGCGATCGAATTCAAGCTGGCCCGGATGGAGGCACGGGCGCAGGCGGCCCGGGCGGCCTACTACGACGCGGCGGCACTCATGCTGGCGGGCAAGCCGTTCAAGACGCAGGCGGCGGTCGCCAAGCTGGTCTCCAGCGAGGCCGCAATGGACAACGCCCGCGACGCCACCCAGATCCACGGCGGCTACGGTTTCATGAACGAGTACGCCGTGGCCCGGCACTACCGCGACAGCAAGATCCTCGAGATCGGCGAAGGGACATCCGAAGTGCAGCTGATGATCATCGCCCGGCAGTGGGGGCTGTGACGATGCCGGCGAGCGTCCGCGTTTGTCCGCGTGACGCAGCGTGTCACCGTACAAACACGGCCGCTCGGCGGAAAGGGGCGGTCGGTGCCTGAGGAGTCCGACGAGAAGGTCGTGCGCCAGCGCGGGCTGTGGTTCGAGGAACTCGAAGCGGGCGTGCGCTACGTGCACGCACCCGGACGGACCATCACCGAGGCGGACAACGTCCTGTTCACCACCGTCACGATGAACACCCAGGCGCTGCACCTGGACGCGGCGTGGTCCGACGAGCAGCCACCGTTCAACCAGCGGTTGGTCAACTCGATGTTCACGCTGGCCACCCTGGTCGGTCTGTCGGTCACCCAGATGACCCAGGGCACCACCGTCGGCAACCTCGGTTTCTCCGACATCGCGTTCCCCAAGCCGATGTTCCACGGCGACACGCTCTACGCGGAGACGACGGTCATCGACAAACGGGAATCCAAGAGCCGGCCCGGCGAGGGCATCGTGACCTTCGTGCACACCGGCCGCAATCAGCACGGCGACATCGTGGCGACCGCCACCCGGAAGGCGATGATGCGCAAGAAGCCGATGGAGGACACCAACTAGTGGCGCTCGACAACGCCGGTCCGGCGTGGATCTTCTGCCCGGCCGACCGCCCGGAACGCTTCGAGAAGGCCGCTGCCGCAGCCGATACCGTCATCCTCGACCTCGAGGACGGGGCGGGCGACAAGCCCAGGGCGCGATCAGCCATTGTCGATACCCCGCTGGATCCGGCGCGCACCGTCATCCGGATCAACGCCGCCGATTCCGGCGAGCAGCAGGCGGATCTCGCCGCGCTCGCCAAGACCGCGTACACGACCGTGATGTTGCCCAAATGCGAAGCAGTCGACCAAGTTACCGCGTTGGCACCGCTGGATGTCGTGCTGATCGTCGAAACGCCGCTGGGCGCGCTGAAGGTGGATCAGACCGCGGCGGCCGCAAACACCCTGGGGGTGATGTGGGGCGCCGAGGATCTGTTCGGATTCCTGGGTGGAACCGCGAATCGGTTCGCCGACGGCAGCTACCGCGACGTGGCGACGTATGTGCGTTCCCGGTCGCTGTTGGCCGCCAAGGCCTATGGCAAGCTCGCCCTGGACTCGGTCTACATCGACATCAAGAACCTCGACGGTCTGCGGGCCGAGGTGGACGACGCGGTGGCCGTCGGATTCGACATCAAGGTGGCGCTGCACCCCACGCAGGTGACCGTCATCCGCGAGGGTTACGCACCGTCGCCGGAGCAGGTGGACTGGGCGCGACACGTTCTGGCCGCCGCCGCTGATCACCGGGGTGCGTTCGCCTTCGAGGGCATAATGGTGGATGCGCCAGTGCTACGGCGAGCAGAGCGAATCGTGCAACTCGCGCCCTGACCCCGGGACGCCGCTGCCGACCGCCACAAGCGGGGCTGCTCCGCTGGCCCGGCTCTGGAGCTGACCTACAGGTCTGACGGCGAAACATGCCGGACAGCGACCTCGAGGAGGCTGCCATGGGTGTGTCCGCTGCCGGTCCGGTGCAACTCGTCGCCCCCGACGGAACCCCGACTTCCGAGACGCGATTCGATCGTGAGCTGCCGCCCGAGACACTGGCGTGGCTCTACGAAATGATGGTCGTCACCCGTGAACTCGATATCGAGTTCGTAAATCTTCAGCGTCAAGGTGAACTCGCCCTGTACGCGTCGTGCCGTGGCCAGGAGGCCGCGCAGATCGGCGCCGTGGCCTGCCTGCGCAAGACGGACTGGCTCTTCCCGCAGTACCGGGAGATCGGGGCCTTCCTGATCCGAGGCATCACGCCCGCCCAGATGGGTGCCGTGTGGCGGGGCAGCTGGCACGGCGGCCTGGGCTTCACCGCCAAATGCGTCGCGCCGATCTCCATCCCGATCGGCACCCAGCAATTGCATGCCGTCGGTGCCGCGATGGCCGCGCAGCGGCTCGGCGAAGATTCCGTCACGGTGGCGTTCCTGGGCGACGGGGCCACCAGCGAGGGCGACGTCCACGAAGCGCTCAATCTGGCAGCGGTGTTCTCGGCACCGTGCGTGTTCTACGTCCAGAACAACCAGTGGGCCATCTCCGTTCCGGTCGACCGGCAGGTGGCCGGGCCGTCGATCGCCCAGCGCGCCGACGCCTACGGCATGCCCGGCATCCGGGTGGACGGCAACGACGTGCTGGCCTGTTATGCCGCGATGTCCGAGGCGGCCGAGCGGGCGCGTTCCGGTGCCGGCCCCACCCTGATCGAAGCGGTCACCTATCGCATGGGGCCGCACACCACGTCCGATGACCCCACCCGTTACCGCGATGCCGACGAACTCGCCGAGTGGGCCGCCCGCGACCCGATCTCGCGCTACCGGATCTACCTGCAGAGCGTCGGGGTGTGGACCGAACGCGTCGAACAACGCGTCGGCGCCCATGGTGCCCGATTGCGTACCGAATTGCGGGACAACATCTTCGGTGCCCCTGATCCCGACGTGCTCGAGATGTTCGACACCGTCTACGCCGACATCACGCCGGAACTGGCGGCCCAACGAGAACGGCTGCGCACCGAACTGACGAGGGAGGCGTGACATGACGCAGATATTCGAGCGGCCGCCCCTGCTGACGCCGGTGCCCACCGCCACCAACCTCACGATGGTGCAGGCGATCAACCGGGCCCTGCACGATTCGATGGCCACCGATGACCGGGTGCTGGTTTTCGGGGAAGACGTCGCGCGCCTCGGCGGGGTGTTCCGGGTGACCGACGGGTTGAGCGAAACCTTCGGTGAATCACGGTGTTTCGACACCCCGCTGGCCGAATCTGCCATCATCGGCATCGCGATCGGGATGGCGGTGCGGGGCCTGGTGCCAGTGCCGGAGATCCAGTTCGACGGGTTCAGCTATCCGGCATTCGACCAAATGGTGTCGCATCTGGCCAAGTACCGGATGCGCACCCACGGCGACATCGACATGCCGGTGACCGTCCGCATCCCGTCCTTCGGCGGCATCGGCGCCGTCGAGCATCATTCGGAATCCACCGAGACCTATTGGGCGCACACCGCTGGTCTCAAAGTCGTTGTGCCGTCGAATCCCTCGGATGCCTATTGGCTGCTGCGGGAGGCGATCGCCAGCCGTGATCCGGTGATCTACCTCGAGCCGAAGCGGCGGTACTGGACCCGCGGTGACGTCGACACCACGGTCGCCGCCCCGCCGATGGGGCAGGCGGCAGTCGTGCGGCCGGGTGCCGACGTCAGCGTCATCACCTACGGCGGACTGGTCACGACGGCGCTGAACGCGGCGCAGGTGGCAGCCGAACATCACGGGTGGGACCTCGAGGTGATCGACCTGCGCTCGCTGAACCCGCTCGACTTCGACACCATCGCCGATTCGGTCCGCAGAACCGGGCGGTGCGTGGTGATGCACGAAGGTCCGCGGACCCTGGGGTTCGGTGCGGAGTTGGCGGCCCGGATCTCCGAAGAGCTGTTCTACGATCTCGAGTCACCCGTGCTGCGCGCCACCGGATTCGACACCCCGTACCCGCCGGCGCGGCTGGAGAAGCTGTGGCTGCCCGGGGTCGACCGGCTACTCGATTGCGTCGAACGCGCAATGGACATGCCATGAACGAGTTCCTGGTGCCCGACCTCGGCGAGGGCCTCGAGGATGCCACGGTGTCGAGCTGGTGCGTCGCGGTGGGCGACACGGTGGAACTCAACCAGACGCTGTGCACGCTGGAAACGGCCAAGGCCGAGGTCGAGATTCCCAGCCCGTACGCCGGGCGGGTGAGCGAACTCGGCGGTGCGGTCGGCGATGTTCTCCCGGTCGGGTCGGTGCTCGTGCGTTTCGACATGGCGCCGACGGCGACGGCGGAGTCAGGAGCGCCGGCACCGGTCAATACCAATGGGACGCAACGCAATCCCGTTCTCGTGGGCTACGGCACCGACGCCACCGCCGACTCGAGCCGCCGCCGGGGACCCCGCGGACCCCGTGCCAAGCCCGCGGTGCGCAAGCTGGCGGCCGAACTGCTGGTCGACCTGGCCGACGTGCCACCCGGACCCGACGGGATCGTCACCCGCGAGGCCGTACTGGCCGCGGCCGGTGTCCATGGTGGGCAGCGGCCCGGCATCAGCCATGACGTCCTGCCGGTCCGCGGTGTCCACGCCGAGATGGCCAAGCGGATGACGTTGTCACGCAATCAGATTCCGGATGCACACGCCGTCGTCGACGTCGACGGCACCCGGCTGGTCGAGTTGCGGGACGCGTTGGGCGTGACTCCGTTCGCGTTGACGATGCGGTTGCTGGTGCTGGCGCTGGCCAACCACCGGATCCTCAACTCCACGTGGGTCGACGGACCCGACGGACCGCAGGTGCACACCCGGCACGCGATCCACCTCGGTGTCGCGGTGGCCGCTCCGCGCGGTCTGCTGGTTCCGGTGCTCCGCGATACGCAGGAGATGACCACGCGACAGCTGGCCGATGAGCTGACTCGGGTGATCGACGCGGCGCGTGAGGGCACGCTCCGTCCCACGGAGTTGGCCGGTTCGACGTTCACGGTATCCAACTTCGGTGCGCTCGGGCTGGACGAGGGCGTGCCGGTGATCAACCACCCGGAGGCGGCCATCCTGGGCATCGGATCGTTGCGGCCGCGAGCGGTGGTGGTCGACGGTGCACTGGCGGTGCGCTCGACGATGAAGCTGACGTGCGCGTTCGACCACCGGGTGGCCGATGGGGCGCAGGTCGCCGGATTCCTGACGCAGTTGCGCGATCTGATCGAGACGCCGGAGTCCGCGCTGCTGGATCTATAGCGCCGACGGACCGGTGGTGGGCTGCAGGAGCCTTCGGGTCTGCGCGCTGACGGCGTCCAGCAATCCGTCGGGCGGGTCCAGGTCGAGCACGGCCGGTTCCAGTTCGATGTCGCCCTTCAGATAGGGCAGCAGCTCCTGCGCCTGCGCGACCCGATCACGCAATGTCACCATGAAGGTGTCCATGTCGACGAGCGGGTGCAGGAAGTACGCCCAGGCGTCGTGGGCAAGGCTGACGGCCTCGGTCTCGACGCCCAGCGTGATGCAGACCTCCGTTTGCTCCAACAGGTCATCGTGATGGTCCATCAGCCGATTGGCCATCTGCACGATCGCGTCCGGATCCGCGTCATCCCGATCGCCGTCGTACCCGAAGGCCGCCCGGAAGCCCGGGCTGGACATGAACCGCTCCATCTGCCGGAGCAACTCGAAACGGTCCAGCAGCAGTTGGCTGATCAACATCGCATAGGCCCGCGCACGCATCGGGTCGCCGGTCGGCTGATATCCCAGGGAGCACGTCCGCAGGCGATCTCGAACTTTTTCCCGACGCTGCAACAGCACCGAGGTGAACAACGCCCACTGCCAGAATTGGGGTTTGTCCGTGCGAAGCTCCGCGATGTCCGCGGCGGTCGATGCGATGTGGGCGATATCGGGGTTGTCGTGGATCGGCAGGAGCCGTGCGGGCATCGGATCGATCCGGCGGCCGAGCCGTCCGACGGCGTCGAAGTAGTCCTGCGGCCAGTCCCACGGCGGCAATTCGACTGGTTCGACTGGTTTCGTGCGGGAGGCCGCCAGGCCGATCAACAGCGCACCCACCAGTACGACGATGGCCACCGGGATCCACCAGGACCCGGACACTCCGCGGAGAACCAGTATGAGGAGGAAGAGCCACCCCAACGTCGCGCCGACGCTCTGAGGCTTTGCACCTGATCTGGACCCACCCATGCCGGGATGCTAAGCGCGGCCCCCGACAGGTAACGTGTCAGCGCTGCTGGGCGGCCCGCAGACGTTCCTGGAACTCCGGCGACTGGATCGACGTTGCCTGCGGGCCCAGCTCGATGCGCATGGCGTTGTAATGCAGATCGGCGTCGACGGAACCGGGTGCATAGGTGGCCCGCATGCTCGCCTTGGTGGCCAGGACCACCTCGCGGGGTGCGGACGCCGGGCCGGCCGCCAGCTCCAGCGCCACGGCGACCGGGTCGTCGGCCTTGCTCAGCGCCAGCCCGTGTGCCACGGCGGTGTCGGCGTCGAAGCGCATACCGAACAGCAGTGCGGCTCGGGCGACCTGAGGTCCGACCCCGCGCTGCAGCATCCACGTCGCGCCGCCGCCGGGGTGGATGCCCAGTTTCTGGAAGCGGGGATCGAACAGTGCGTGCGGGCCCGCGATGCGGACGTCGGCGGCCAGCGCCAGATTCAGGCCGGCGCCCACCGCTGCGCCGTTGACCGCGGCGATGGTGGGCAGGACGCAGTTCGCGACCGCCATGAAGCCGTCGTAGATCCGCAGCAGGCCCTCCTCGGCGGCCGCGCCGAGAGCGCTCAGATCCGCTCCCGCGCAGAACGCCTTCCCGGCACCGGTGATCACGACGGCGTGCACGTCCTGGTCGGCCTCGGCGTGCTGCACCGCGGCCCGCAGCAGCGCGGACATTTCGTCGGTGACCGCGTTGCGGCGGTCGGGGTCGTTGACCGTGATCAAGGCAACCCGGTCGGTGACGGAGTAGCGGACGAGGTCGTTGGACATGGCTGGCAGGCTACTCCGCGCACCTGGTCGATCAGCGGTACTGGCCCTGGGCATGGTGGCGGTTGGGCTTCCGGAAGTGCGGCGTGCCGGGCTCGGTGGGCAGCTTCGTGTTGGTGGGGACGGTGACGTAGTTGCCATTGTTGGTGACGGTGGTCTCGGCGTGACTGGTGCCGGCGACGCCGATGGCGATCAGGGCGGGCGCAATGGTCACGGTGGCGGCGGCGGCGATGCGGCGGGCGATGGTGTTCATGTGAATCTCCTTGTGTGAGTGTGTTTCTGGTCTGTCCGCCGGTGTTCTTCGGCGATGACTCAACAATGCCGCGGCACAGGGAGGATCGGGATCGGGTGAACGGGGGATGCGTCGGAGGAATCGGGTGTCCCCCGATCGGTGGAAATCCCGCGATGGTCAGCGGATGGTGGCGAAGAACGCGCGGACGTCGTCGACGAACAAGTCGGGCTGTTCGAAGGCGGCGAAGTGCCCACCGCGGGGCATATCGGTCCAGTGCGTGATGTGATAGCGGGACTCGCACCAGTTGCGCGGAACGCGCAGGATCTCCTTGGGGAAAGACGCCACACCGGTGGGTAATTCGACGCGGCCGTCCTCGAGCACCGAACTGCGGCGGAAGCTCTGCCAGTACATCCGCGCGGAGGAGGTGGCCGACGCGGTCAGCCAGTACAGCATCACGTTGTCGAGCATCTCGTCGCGGGTCAGGACGTTCTCGGGATGCCCGTCGCAGTCGGTCCAGGCCCAGAACTTCTCGACGATCCACGCCAACTGACCGGCGGGGGAGTCGGTCAGTCCGTATCCCAGCGTCTGCGGCCGGGTGGCCTGTTGCTTGGAGTAGCCGGAGTCCCATTTGTCGTAGTGCACGGCAGCGGCCAGGGCGTCCCGTTCGGCATCGGTCGGATTGTCCAGCGCGCCCGGCCGGCCCAGCGGCATGTTGAGGTGAATGGCCGCGCAGTGCCCGCCGTTGATGCCGATCGCCGTGGTGACCGCCGCACCCCAGTCGCCGCCCTGGGCGCCGTAGCGCTGATAGCCGAGTCGGGTCATCAGCGTTTCCCATGCCCCGGCGACCTTCTCCACGCCCCAGCCGGTTTCGGCCGGCTTGCCGGAGAAGCCGTAGCCGGGCAGTGCGGGGCACACCACGTGGAAGGCGTCGTCGGCACGGCCACCGAAGCGGGTGGGGTCGGTCAGCGGCTCGATGACCTTGTGGAACTCGACGATCGACCCCGGCCAGCCATGGGTGATGATCAACGGGAAGGCATCGTCGTGCGGAGACCGTTGGTGGATGAAATGAATTGGCAGACCGTCGATCTCGGTGGTGAATTGATCGAAGCGGTTCAGTGCCCGTTCGCGGGCTCGCCAGTCGTAGGTATCGGCCCAGTAGGTGGCGAGGTCCTTGGTGTAATCCAGCGGGATGCCCTGGCTCCAGTCGTCGACGCATTCACGTTCGGGCCAGCGGGTCCGGTGCAGGCGCTCGCGCAGATCGGTCAGGTCGGCGTCGGGGATCGCGATGCGGAAGGGCTGCACGGCAGACATGGCGTAACCGTAGCGGTAGGTATCTCTCCGCTCAGCGGCTTCGGGCCTGTGCGAACGCGGTCATCAGCGCAGTAGATGCAGCCCTGGTCCGTCCAGTTCATCGGCGACTGCCGCATGCCTCCCTGTCATTGCCAACAGCAACGCCTCGCCCGTGCCACACACTTCAGGACCTCGGCCACGAGGCGCAGGCCGGGAGTGCGGCGCGCGCCGCCGATTACGGGGATGCTTTCGCCGAGCGGGCCGGACGGCGAGGCTGAACGGGCGATCACGCTGAGCCAGTGCTGTCGCCGATGTCCTGAGACATCACATGGCGCCCCCGGCAGGATTCGAACCTGCAACCTACGGAGTAGAAATCCGCTGCGCTATCCGTTGCGCCACGGGGGCAAGAAAAACCGCGACGCATGATCACAGGCAATGACCAGTTGTCAGCCACGTAATTTACATGTGGTTGGCCTCCTTCTCCCACAGCACCAGCCCAGTCCATGGGGGCGACCGGTACTCGCCACACGCGCACGCAGGATGCTGCACTCCCAACCGAATTTTGGCTATCGTGTGACCCGCGACACAGCCCGAGAGCCGTCGCGGTGTGGGGCAACGGTGCCCGATGACCTGCAAAGGTGCGAATTGCGATGAGCATGGCGAGCGACCTGACCGAGCGCTGCTCGACGGTGGGCGCCCAGGCACTACGTCTGGCCGCCGACCCGGCCGACACGGTGCGCGCCGCGGCCATGCTGCTGCGCACCTGCCCGTCGCTGGCGATCTGGCTCGTGGGCTGGGCGTTCACCGAACTCCCGCTGCACGTGCTCGCCGGGCATGTTCTCAGTGCCGTCAATGCTCCCGTCGTCAACGGATTCACCTTCGGATTGGCCGCGCAGCGGGCTGACCGGGTGCTGCGCGACGCCCTGGTGGAAGCCCACGGCGAGGACTACGCCTTGCAGGTGCACCATCCCGGGTCCGACGTGGCGACCCCGCGCCGCAGCATCGCCGGCCTCTGGCACGCCACGCAACACAACCGCCGGTACGCGGTGGCCACGGACGTGTCCTACGGCCCGGCCGGCCGAGACCATCTGCTCGACATCTGGCGCCGGCCGGGAGCCGATATCGGTGGCCCCGCGCCGGTACTGCTGCAGGTGCCCGGGGGCGCCTGGGCCCTGAGCGAGAAGCGCGGTCAGGCCGTGCCACTGCTGAGCCGGATGGCCCAGCTGGGCTGGGTCTGCGTGCGGATCAACTACAGCCGCGTGCCCGCCAGCCCCTGGCCGGCGCACATCATCGACGTCAAGCGGGCGATCGCCTGGATCCGCGCCAACATCGCCGAATACGGCGGCGACCCGGACTTCATCGCCGTCACCGGCGGCTCGGCCGGTGCCCACATCGGGTCGCTGGCGGCGCTGACCGCCAACGATCCCGCGCTGCAACCGGGATTCGAGAACGCCGACACCACCGTGCAGGCCGCCGTGCCGTACTACGGCGCCTACGACCTGACCGATCCGACGCACATGTGCGACCTGATGATGCCGTTCCTGGAGCGATTCGTGATGCGCGCGTCACTGGCCGACCGGCCCGAGCTGTTCGCGGCCGCGTCGCCGATGACCTACGTGCACCGCGACGCGCCGCCGTTCTTCGTCCTGCACGGCCGCAACGACGCGATCATCCCGCGCGGGCAGGCCCGCGGCTTCGTCGACGCGCTGCGCACCGCCGGCGCGCGCACCGTCGGCTACGCCGAACTCCCCAACGCCCACCACGCGTTCGACGCGCTGGCCACGGTACGTGCTCAGATCGCGGCCGATGCGGTCGCCGACTTCCTGGGCATCGCCTACGGTCAGCGACACCACCTGTCCTTCTCGACGGCCCGCACCGGCTGACGCACGCGCCGCGAATCGTCCCCGCCGACCCGGCGAGCGGACTAGCGTGGTTGCCGGTAATCGGTGGGACGGGCCCGCAGTGGAGGACGGTGTGACGAGCGAGACCGCAGATCGGCGGCTACCCGACCAGTTGGGTGCGGTGGACCATCTGCTGCACCGCGGCGAGGCGAACCCGCGCACCCGATCGGGGATCATGGCGCTCGAGGTGCTCGACACGGCGCCGGACTGGGAGCGATTCCGGACCAATTACGAATACGCCTCGCGCCGGGTCGCCCGGCTGCGGCAGAAGGTCGTCACCCCCACCTTGCCCACCGCGTCGCCGCGGTGGGTGGTCGATCCGGATTTCAATCTCGACTTCCACGTCCGCCGGGTGCGGGTGCCCGAACCCGGCACGCTGCGTGAGGTTTTCGACCTGGCCGAGGTCATCCTGCAGTCTCCGCTGGACATCTCCCGGCCGCTGTGGAGCGCCACCCTGATCGAGGGCCTGCGCGATGGGCAGGCGGCCCAGCTGCTGCACATGAGCCACGCCGTCGCCGACGGCCTGGGCTTCGTCGAGATGTTCGCGCAGATCTACGACCTGGAACGCGATCCGGAGCCGGGATCCGTGCCGCCACTGCCGATTCCCGAGACCCTGTCGCCCAACGACCTCATGCGCGACGGCCTCAACGCCATCCCCGGTGCGGTGGCCGGCGGAGTCCGCCACATCGTCAACGGGGCGGTCGGCGCGGTGGGACGGGCGGTCTCCCAGCCCGGCTCGATCGTTGCCGGCGCGATGGAGTACGCCACCTCCAGTGCGCGGATGATGCGTCGCGCGGCCACCCCGTCGCCGCTGCTGAGCATGCGCAGCCTGTCCAGTCGGACCGAAGCGATCGACATCCGGCTGGCGGATCTGCACCGCGCCGCCAAGGCGGCGGGTGGCTCCATCAACGACGCCTACCTGGCCGGCTTGTGCGGGGCGCTGCGGCGCTATCACGATGCGTTGGGGATACCGATCGCGACGCTGCCGATGGCGGTCCCGGTGAACCTGCGTCACGATTCGGATCCGGCGGGCGGAAACCGATTCGCCGGGATCAACCTCGCGGCACCGATCGGAACCGTCGATCCGACGTTGCGAATCAAGAAGATTCGCGCGCAGATGACGCAGCGCCGTGGCGAGGCCGCCATCGACGTCATCGGGGTGGTTGCCCCCTTGCTGTCGGTACTGCCCGATGCGCTGCTCGAGGCGATGACGGGCAGTGTGGTGTCCTCGGATGTGCAGGCCAGCAATGTACCGGTGTATCAGGAGGACACCTTCATCGCCGGGGCCAAAGTGCTGCGCCAGTACGGACTTGGCCCGCTCCCAGGGGTCGCGATGATGGTCGTGCTCGTTTCGCGCAGCGGGTGGTGTACCGTCACGGCGCGCTATGACCGGGCCGCGATCACCGACGTATCGCTGTTCGCACAATGCCTGCAGGAAGGTTTCGACGAGGTGCTCGCGTTGGCAGAAGACCCTGTGCCGCATGTGATTCCGGCGTCATTCACCGCGGGCGACGACGTCGCTGACGGGCCGGAACGGTCATGACGGACAAGATGCGGTTGCCGGGAACGGTGGCCGAGGTGATGGCCAGCCCGCCCGGGCCGCACATCGGTGCCTTCTTCGACCTGGACGGCACCCTGGTGGCCGGGTTCACCGGGGTGATCCTGACCCAGGAGCAGTTCCTGGCGCGGCAGATGGGGATCGGCGACTTCATCGCGATGATCCAGGCCGGCCTCAATCATCAACTCGGGCGCGCGGAGTTCGAGGACCTCATCGGCACGGCGGCCAGGGCGATGCGGGGCCGTTCGCTCAGCGACCTCGACGAGATGGGGGAGCGGCTGTTCCGGCAGAAGATCGAAGCCAAGATCTACCCCGAGATGCGAGACCTGGTGCGCGCGCACATGGATCGCGGCCACACGGTGTGCCTGAGCTCGTCGGCACTGACCATCCAGGTCGAGCCCGTCGCACGGCATCTGGGCATCACCAACATGTTGACCAACCGCTTCGTGGTGGACGAGCACGGCACGGTCAACGGCGCGATCGTCGAGCCGATCCTGTGGGGCTCGGGCAAGGCCAACGCCGTGCAGAAGTTCGCCGCCGAGCGCGACATCGACCTGGCCGACAGCTACTTCTACGCCGACGGCGACGAGGACGTCGCGCTGATGTATCTGGTGGGTAATCCGAGACCGACCAACCCCGAGGGCAAGATGGCCGCGGTGGCCCGCCAACGAGGTTGGCCGATAACAAGATTCAGCAGCCGTGGCGGTACCGGGATCACCAGTACCGTGCGCACCCTGGCCGGTGTCGGGTCGATGTTCCCGATCGCCGCCGGCGCCATCGGCTGGGGGATGCTGACCCGCAATCGTCGCCGCGGTGTCAACTTCTTCACCGGCAACTGGGGGCCTGCGTTGCTGGCCGCCAGCGGAGTCAAGCTGAATGTACTGGGCCGGGAGAACCTGACCGCGCAGCGTCCCGCGGTGTTCATCTTCAACCACCGCAACAACTTCGACCCGATCATCACCAGTGTCCTGGTCCGCGACAACTTCACCGGCGTCGGTAAGAAAGAGCTCGAGAGTGACCCGGTGGTGGGCACCCTGGGCAAACTGTTGGATGCGGTGTTCATCGATCGCGACGACGCGAAATCGGCGGTCGCGGAGCTCGGTAGGGTGGAAGACCTTGCCCGCAAGGGTCTTTCGGTGGTCATCGCCCCCGAGGGCACGCGGCTGGACACCACCGAGGTGGGGCCGTTCAAGAAGGGGCCGTTCCGGATCGCGATGGCCGCGGGTATCCCGATCGTGCCGATCGTCATCCGCAATGCGGAGGTCATCGGTTCGCGGGACTCGTCGCTGATGAATCCGGGCACCGTGGACGTCGCGGTATTTCCGCCGGTCTCGGTCGCCGACTGGACGGTCGACGACCTGGTCGAGCGCATCGCCGGCATCCGGCAGCTCTATCTGGACACCCTGAAGAACTGGCCGGCCGACACACTGCCGGACATCGCGAAGTATCTGCAACCCGATGCGACGGCCCCGGCCAAGACGGCCACCACCAAAAAGGCCCCGGCCAAGAAGGCCGCTGCCAAGAAGGCCCCGGCACGAAAGGCCGCCGCGAAGAAGGCTGTCGCGAAGACGCCCGCCAAGAAGGCACCGACCAGGGAAACCCCGCGGGGCAGGCAGTGAAGGACCCGGCGAACCTAGAGGCCTACGAGGTCACCGGCGATTCGCTGGTGCTCGCCTCGGTGTCCTCGCCGGCCGAGGAGAGTCTGCTGGCCGAGTGGGTGTCCGCACAGCGCCGCGCTCACCCCGAGGCGGAGATCGAGGTGCTGCAGCTTCCGCGCGGCGACGAACCGCCGTCCGGTGTGGTCGCACAGTTGGTCCAGCAGCTCGAAGCCGGCGGCGAGGACCGCTCCGTGATCCCGGTGCGCGTCTACTGGGTGCCCGGTGGCCTGCCCACCCGCGTCAAGGTCGTCGGCCTGATCTCCGGCCGGGATTCGTATCGGCCGCCGGAGCTGATCCAGCGGCGGATACTGCGCCGCGACCCCAGCCGCGCGCGGGTGGTTGCCGGCGAGCCGGCCAAGGTGTCCGAACTGCGCCAGCAGTGGTTGGAGCACACCACCGGCGAGAACTCGCGGGAATTCGCGCGGTTCGTCCTGCGCCGGGCGCGGCTCGCGATCGAACGGATCGAATTGCGGCTACTGGGGCCCGAATACAAGTCGCCCCACCTGATCAAGGACGAGATGCTCGCATCGTCCCGGTTCGTCGAGGGCCTCGCCCAGATCCCGGGTGCTACCCCGGAAAAGGCCGGCGAGATGCTGGACGAACTTGCGACGGGCTGGAGCAGGTTCTCCGTCGACCTGCTGCCCAACCTCGGCCGCTCGGTGTTCAGCCGCGGATTCGACCCGAACATCGACTACGACCACACCGAGGTCGAGACGATGCGGCGCGCGCTCGAGACCCATCCGGCGGTGCTGCTGTTCTCGCACCGGTCGTATCTGGACGGCGTCATCGTTCCGGTGGCGATGCAGGAGAATCACCTGCCGCCGGTGCACACCTTCGCCGGGATCAATCTGTCGTTCGGAGCGATGGGCCCGTTGATGCGGCGCTCCGGGGTGATCTTCATCCGTCGCAAGCTCGATGATCCGCTCTACAAGTACGTGCTCCGGCAGTTTGTCGGCTTCATCGTGCAGAAACGATTCAACCTGACGTGGTCGATCGAGGGCACCCGCTCGCGGACCGGAAAAATGTTGCCGCCCAAGCTCGGTCTGCTCAAGTACGTCGCCGACGCCTACCTCGACGGGCGCAGCGACGACATCCTGTTGCAGCCGGTGTCCATCAGCTTCGACCAGTTGCACGAGACCCGCGAGTACGCGGCGTACGCCCGGGGTGGGGAGAAGACCCCCGAGGGCGTCAGCTGGCTCTACAAGTTCATCAAGGCCCAGGGCGAACGCAACTTCGGCAAGATCTATGTCCGCTTCCCGCAAGCGGTTTCGATGAAGCAGTACCTGGGTTCCCCGCACGGCGGCCGAGCGCCCGACGAGCCCGCCGAGAAACTCGCCCTGCAGAAGATGGCGTTCGAGGTGGCGTGGCGCATCCTGCAGGCGACCCCGATCAACGCCACCGGTCTGGTCTCGGCGCTGCTGCTGGTGACCAACGGGTTGGCGCTGACCCTCGACCAGGTGCATCACACCCTGCAGGACTCGCTGGATTTCCTCGAGCGCAACGGGATTCCGATGAGCGAGAGTGCGCGGCGGCTGCGCACGCTGGAGGGCACCCGCGCGGCGCTGGACGCGCTGTCGGGCGGTCACCCGGTGACCCGGATCGACAGCGGCCGCGAGCCGGTGTGGAACATCGCCGAACAGGACGAGCACGAGGCCGCGTTCTACCGCAACAGCATCATCCACGCGTTCCTGGAGAGTTCGATCCTCGAACTGTCACTGGCCTATGCCGACCGCGTCGACGGTGACCGGGTCGAAGCGTTCTGGTGGCAGGCGATGCGGCTGCGCGATCTGCTGAAGTTCGACTTCTACTTCGCCGACTCGGCGGCCTTCCGTGAGCACCTGGTGGGCATGCTGGCGCAGATCCCGGACTGGGAAGCGCGGCTGGCCGCCGGCGGGTCCGAGATCGACGCGATGTTGCAGACCAAGCGCCCGTTGATGTCGCATGCCATGCTGCGGCCGTTCTTCGAGGCCTACGAGATCGTCGCCGACGTGCTGCGCGATCTGCCCGCCGAGGTCGACGAGAAGGAGCTCACCGCCCGTGCGCTCGGCGTCGGCCGGCAGTACGCCGCCCAGCACCGGGTGCGCAACGCCGAATCGGTGTCGGCGCTGTTGTTCGCCACCGCGCGTCAGGTGGTGGCCGATCAGGGTCTGTTGGAGCCCGCGCCCGACCTGGCCGAGCGCCGGCAGGCCTTCATGGACGAGCTGCGCACGATTCTCGCCGACATTGACCGGATGGGACTGGTGTCGACGCGGCAGTTCCGCGAGCGTGAGACCTCCGCCCGTGCGTCCGGCCGTGAGGCGTCGTAGGGCCCGCAATACGCTGGAGCCGTGACAGTCTCCGTGCCGGTGCGCCGTTCGGCGGTGTGGCCCGTGCTGCTCGGGGTCGCCCTGCTGGCCGGATGCACCGCCGCCGGACTGGCTGCGCTCTCACTCGCGGATGCGCTGACGGCCACGGGCCTGCCGGACCCGGGGCCGGTCACGACGTTGGGCCTGCCGTTCGTGCGGGCGGCCGGTGAGATCGCCGCCGCCGTCGCGGTGGGTTCGTTCCTGTGCGCGGCCTTCTTCGTCCCCCCTCAGCAGAACGGCGTGCTCGACGCCCCCGGCTATCGCGCGCTGCGGACCGGAACGCTGGCCGCCGGGGTGTGGGCGGTATGCGCGGCAATGCTGGTTCCGCTGACGGTGTCCGATGTGTCCGGCCAACCGCTGGGAGAGCATCTGAGTCCGCGGGCGATCTGGTCGGCGGCGGGTCTGGTCGACGTCGCCGGGGCGTGGCGCTGGACCGCGTTCCTGGCCGCCGTCGTCGTGATCGCGAGCATCCCGGTGCTGCGCTGGTCGTGGACGCCGGCCTTGTTCGGCGCGTCCTTGGCGACGCTGATCCCCCTGGGGTTGACGGGGCACTCGTCGGCGGGCGGTGCGCACGATCTGGGAACCAACAGCCTGCTGATCCACCTGTTCGCCGCCGCGGTGTGGGCCGGTGGTCTGCTGGCCCTGCTGGCCCACGCGCTGCGCGGGTCCGAACACGCGGCGCTGGCGGCACGCCGGTTCTCCGCGGTCGCATTGTGGTGCTTCGTGGCAATGGCCTGTTCCGGTGTTGCCAACGCATTGGTGCGGATGCGGGTCAGCGATCTGTTCGACACCCGGTACGGCTGGCTGGTGCTCGCGAAATTGGCGGCCCTGTGTGCGCTCGGTCTTCTCGGCTGGCGGCAGCGACGGATGGGAGTGATTGCGCTGCAAGCCGATCCATCCAACGGTGCCCCACTGATCCGCCTGGCGCTGGGCGAGGCCCTGATCTTCGGGCTGACCTTCGGCGTCGCCGTCGCGCTGGGGCGCACGCCGCCACCGCCGCCCCGGCTGACCGATCCGTCGGCCGTCGAGGTGGCCATCGGGTACGACCTGGCCGGCCCGCCGACGGTGGCCAGGGTGTTCTTCGACTGGCGATTCGATCTGCTGTTCGGGACGCTGGCACTGCTGTTCGCCGCGGTGTACGTCGCTGCAGTGCTGCGCCTGCGCCGGCGCGGTGACGACTGGCCCACCGGGCGCCTGGTGGCCTGGCTGCTGGGGTGTGCGGCGCTGCTGTTCGCGACGTCGTCGGGCATCGGCCGGTACATGCCGGCCATGTTCAGCATGCACATGGCCGCGCACATGCTGTTGTCGATGCTCGTGCCGATCCTGCTGGCGTTGGGGGCGCCGACAACCCTGGCGCTGCGCGCCCTGCCGGCGGCCGGCCGCGACGATCCGCCGGGAATGCGCGAATGGGTGTTGGCGGCGCTGCACAGCCGCTGGTCGGTGTTCTTCACCAATCCGGTGGTCGCGACCATCATGTTCGTCGCGGGTTTCTACGGGCTCTATTTCGGTGGCCTGTTCGACGCCGCGGTCGGCAGCCACGCCGGTCACGTCGCGATGAACATCCACTTCCTGATGTCGGGGTATCTGTTCTATTGGGTGGTCATCGGGGTTGACCCGACGCCGCGGCCGATCCCGCCGCTGGGCAAGCTCGGGATGGTGTTCGCCTCACTGCCGCTGCACGCGTTCTTCGGAGTGGTGCTGATGGGCACCCGTGAGGTACTGGGGGAGGGCTTCTACAGGTCGCTCCAATTGCCCTGGCACACAGATCTTCTGGGTGATCAACAGCTCGGCGGCGGAATTGCGTGGTCGGCCGGCGAGGTGCCGCTGGTGGTGGTGATGATCGCGCTGCTGGTTCAGTGGTCGCGCAGCGATCGACGCACCGCCAAACGGTTGGACCGGGCCGCCGAGCGCGACCACGATGCCGATCTGGCCGCCTACAACAACATGCTCGCCCAACTCGCGCGCGGCGATCGAACCCACGCCGAAACGGACGTTTCGGCGAGAAGAGGCGAGTAGACGCCGCCCAAACGTCGGGTTCGGCGAGCGGTGTGGTTCTGCGAGCGCGAGGCCCGGCGAGCATGGGTCGGTCGGGTTCGGCGAGCGGTGTGGTTCTGCGAGCGCGAGGCCCGGCGAGCATAGGTCGGTCGGGTTCGGCGAGCGGTGTGGTTCTGCGAGCGCGAGGCCCGGCGAGCATGGGTCGGTCGGGTTCGGCGAGGCGCGCCCACTATCCACAGTTCCGTGGCCATCCACAGCGACGGCCGTCCGGCGGCGCCCCGGGGCCCGTTTGTCGGTGCCTTCCGGCGAGGTGGTGTCAGCAGAACACCCACCCGAAAGGAAGCACCATGTTCGAGACACCGATCACCGTCGTTGGGCATCTGGCCAACGATCCGACCCGCCGCGCCGCCGGGGAGCACGACGTCGTCAAGTTCCGATTGGCCAGTACCGCGCGGCGGCGCACGGCCGACGGCTCCTGGGAGTCGGGCGACACGCTGTTCGTCAACGTCAACTGCTGGGGCCGGCTCGTGACCGGTGTCGTCGCCAGCCTCCGCAAGGGCGACGCGGTGATCGTCGTCGGCAACATCTACACCAACGAGTACGACGACCGCGACGGAAATCGGCGTCAGTCGCTGGAAATGCGCGCACAGGCCGTCGGCCCGGACCTGTCGCGCTACATCGTCAAGCTGCAGCGGCTCGAGGCTCTGCGCGATACCGAGTCGCCGTCCACCGCGGTCGCCGCCGAGACGGGTGATGCCGATGCCACCGAGGACGGCCCACTGCCGTTGTCGGCCTGACGGGTTCGGGCGGCCCCGGCCTACCGTGCCGGGTTGCCGGGCCGCCCGAACGCAACCGGCGGCGTTGTCACGCTCATTCGATCCCCAGGGTAGAAAGTACCTTGGATAGGTACCATTCAACCATGGCCCTGAACATCAAGGATCCTGAGGTCGACCGACTTGCCGCGGAGTTGGCTGCGCGATGGGACACCACGAAGACCGACGCGATCCGGCGCGCGCTGAACCTTCAGCTGTCGTCGATGCAGACTCGACGGACCGACCAGGAGGACGCGCTGCAGGAGGTGTTGCGCACCGAGATCTGGCCCCTGCTCGACGATCGTCGGCCCGTGTCGAAGGGCGAACGCGAGAAAATTCTCGGCTATTCGCCCGGCGCCGGGGTGTGACACCGGTGATCGTGGATGCATCGGCCTTGATCGCGCTCATCGAGGACGAGGAGCCGTATTCGCCGGCGGTGATCAACGCCATTGCTGCGCACCGAGCGGTCCGGATGGGTGCGCCGAGCATCGCGGAATGCTTGATCGTCCTCACGGCGCGGCATGGTCCGGCCGGTCGGACGGTGTTCGAGCGGCTGCGAAGTGAAATCGGGTTGGGAACAGTCGATTTCACTGCTGAGCACGCGATCGCAGCGCAGCGCGCATTTGCCCGTTACGGCAAGGGCCGGCACCGCGCTGCCCTGAACTTCGGCGACTGCATGGCCTACGCGGTGGCGGCGGTGGCCGGCGAACCGCTGCTGGCGATCGGAAACGACTTCGCGCATACCGACCTCGAGTTCGATGGCGGCGTGGTCGGTCACTGGCCGTCCTGACCGAGCAGCTCTCCGGCGGATCGTCGCCCTGCCCGGCCGAATTGTCGGGCTCCTCACCGCCGGATCTCCGGCGGATCGTCGCCCTGCCCGGCCGAATTGTCGGGCTCCTCACCGCCGGATCTCCGGCGGATCGTCGCCCTCCCTAAGATGGGGCGCGAGTAATTCCGATAGCGACCAGAAAAGAGTGCTGCCGCATGGCTGAGTTCATCTACACGATGAAGAAGGTCCGCAAGGCCCACGGCGACAAGGTCATCCTCGATGACGTCACCCTGAACTTCCTGCCGGGCGCCAAGATCGGCGTGGTCGGCCCCAACGGCGCCGGTAAGTCCAGCGTCCTGCGGATCATGGCCGGCCTGGACAAGGCCAACAACGGCGAGGCCTTCCTGGCCACCGGCGCCACCGTCGGCATCCTCATGCAGGAGCCGGTGCTCGACGAGACCAAGACGGTCCGCGAGAACGTCGAAGAGGGCGTCCCGATCAAGGGCAAGCTCAACCGGTACAACGAGGTCGCCGAGTTGATGGCCACCGACTACTCCGATGAGCTCATGGAAGAGATGGGCAAGCTGCAGGAGGAGCTCGACGCCGCCGATGCCTGGGACATCGACTCGCAGCTCGAACAGGCGATGGACGCCCTGCGCTGCCCGCCGCCCGACGAGCCGGTGACGCATCTGTCCGGCGGTGAGAAGCGCCGGGTTGCGCTGTGCAAGCTGCTGCTGTCCAAGCCGGACCTGCTGCTGCTCGACGAACCCACCAACCACCTCGACGCCGAGAGCGTGCTCTGGCTCGAACAGCACCTGGCGTCCTACCCGGGTGCCATCCTGGCCGTCACCCACGACCGCTACTTCCTGGACAACGTCGCCGAGTGGAT
Organism: Mycobacterium sp.; assembly: GCF_046330795.1. GTDB lineage: Bacteria > Actinomycetota > Actinomycetes > Mycobacteriales > Mycobacteriaceae > Mycobacterium. Next base: position 833,710 of record NZ_JAXLSA010000002.1, read on the forward strand.
CCTCGAACTCGACCGCGGCCGTGCCTACCCGTACGAGGGCAACTACTCGACGTACTTGGAGAAGAAGGCCGAGCGTCTCGAGGTCCAGGGCAAGAAGGACCAGAAGCTGCAGAAGCGCCTCAAGGACGAGCTGGCGTGGGTGCGCTCGGGCGCCAAGGCTCGACAGGCCAAGAACAAGGCCCGCCTGCAGCGCTACGACGAGATGGTCGCCGAGGCCGAGAAGACACGCAAGCTCGACTTCGAGGAGATCCAGATCCCGGTCGGTCCCCGGCTGGGCAACACGGTGGTCGAGGTCGAGCACCTCGACAAGGGGTTCGGCGGCCGTCCGCTGATCAAGGATCTGTCATTCACGTTGCCGCGCAACGGAATCGTCGGTGTCATCGGCCCCAACGGCGTCGGCAAGACCACGTTGTTCAAGACGATCGTCGGCCTCGAGGAGCCCGACAGTGGCACCGTCAAGGTCGGTGAGACCGTCAAGCTGAGCTACGTCGACCAGAACCGCGCCGGCATCGACCCCAAGAAGAACGTCTGGGAGGTCGTCTCGGACGGGCTGGACTACATCGAGGTCGGACAGAACGAGATCCCGTCGCGGGCCTACGTCTCGGCCTTCGGTTTCAAGGGACCCGACCAGCAGAAGCCGGCCGGGGTGCTCTCGGGCGGTGAACGCAACCGGCTCAACCTGGCGCTGACCCTCAAGCAGGGCGGCAACCTGATCCTGCTCGACGAGCCCACCAACGACCTCGACGTCGAAACGCTCGGCTCGCTCGAGAACGCGCTGGAACAGTTCCCGGGTTGCGCGGTCGTGATCAGCCATGATCGGTGGTTCCTGGACCGCACCTGCACGCACATCCTGGCGTGGGAGGGTGACGACGACAACGAGGCCAAGTGGTTCTGGTTCGAGGGCAACTTCGGGGCCTACGAGGAGAACAAGGTCGAGCGTCTCGGCGCCGAGGCAGCGCGTCCGCACAGGGTCACCCACCGAAAGCTCACACGGGACTAATGTTGTCGGCTGTGCCCGGCCAACGGCGCCTGGCGTACAGCTGACCCAGGAGTCGATCCGATGACGGTGAATTCCGGTGCGCCCTCTCCTATCGACTGGACGAGCTTGTCACCGGATCAGGTCGACAAGCTGCGGCAGGCCTACCTGGGCACATACCGCGGCGCTCATCGCGAGAACCCGAACGGAGACAGCGCCACCGGGACACTGCCACCGGGTATCGACGGGGAGCTGGCGGCTCTGCTGCGCGCGCAGTTCGAACTGGCCGGCCGGCGTCTGCCGGGTGAAACGCCGATCGCGGTGTACGACGGCGATCACGCGGGTGGCTTCGGCCCGGCCCTGCAGATCGTCGCCGACGCCGGTGAAGCGCTGATGGACTCGGTCACCATGCTGCTGCACCGGCTCGGCGTGCCGTACGAGGCCATCATGAATCCCCGATTCATCGTCCGCCGCGGCGCGGCCGGTGAACTGCTCGACATCACCCCCAGCGCCGACGATGCAACCGAGTCGTGGATCCACATCCAGCTGGCACCCACCGTCGGGCGGCGTGCGCTCGCCGAGGCCCAGCGGATACTCCCCGACGTCCTGGCCGACAGCCATCAGGTGACGGTCGACTCAGCGGCCATGAACGCCCGGCTGATCGGCTTGGCCGACGCGCTCGACGCCGACTCCGGCACCCACTTCCCGGGCCCTGACCGACGCGACGTTGCCGACCTGTTGCGCTGGCTGGCCGACGGGCACTTCGTGCTTCTCGGTTACCAGTCCTGCCCGGTGCGTGAGGGCCGGTCGTCGGTCGAGCAGGACAGCCGACTGGGCGTCCTGAAGTTGCGCGACGAGGACCTGCCCCAGCTCACCGACAATGACGAGTTGCTGGTCCTGGCGCAGGCAACGATTTCCAGCGACCTGCGCTACGGCGCCTACCCCTACATCGTGGTCGTGCGTGAGGAGCGGGCCGGCAACGGCGGGACCCTGACCACCGAGCACCGCTTCGTCGGGCTGTTCACCGTGGCTGCGATGAATGCCAACGTCCTCGAGATCCCGCTGATCTCCCGGCGCGTGTACGACGCCCTGGCGATGGCCGACAAGGACCCCAGCCAGCCCGGGCAGTTGTTGCTCGACGTGCTGCAGACCGTTCCCCGTTCGGAGCTCTTCGCGCTGAGCGCACAGCAGCTGCACGACATGGCGATTACGGTCGCCGACCTCGGATCGCGCCGCCGCACGCTGCTGTTCACGCGCGCCGACCAGTTCGGGCACTTCGTGTCCTGCCTGGTGTACCTTCCCCGCGACCGCTACACCACGGCGGTCCGACTCGAGATGCAGGACATCCTGGTCCGCGAGTTCGGTGGCGTCAGCATCGAATACGCGGCCCGAGTCAGCGAATCGCCTTGGGCGCTGGTTCATTTCACGGTGAAGCTGCCCGACGGCACGTTGCGGCAGGACGTCGACGTCTCGATGGCCAACGAGGACCGGATCCAGGAACTGCTCACCGCGGCAGCCCGGACCTGGGGTGACCGGCTGCTCGGAGCGGTACCCTCGGGCTCGATCGACCCGGTTTTCGCCGAGCACTACGCCACGGCTTTCTCCGAGGCCTACAAGCAGGTGGTCAGCCCGCTCGAGGCGATCGACGACATCGCCATCATCCAAGAGCTGCACGGGGATTCGGTCAGGCTCGTGTTCTCCGACGGCCGCGACGGCGAGGACGCCCGGCTGACGTGGTACCTGGGCGGGCGCTCGGCATCGCTGTCCGAACTGCTCCCGATGTTGCAGTGCATGGGTGTGGTGGTGCTCGACGAACGTCCGTTCACCGTCACCAAGCCCGATGGTCTGCCCGTCTGGATCTACCAGTTCCGGGTGGCGCGGCTGCCTACGATCGCCGCCGCGTCCGACGGTGAACTCGATGACGTCGCAAGACGATTCGCCGATGCGGTGACCGCGATCTGGCAGGGCTGGGTCGAGGTCGACCGGTTCAACGAGCTGGTGCTGCGCGCCGGGTTGACCTGGCAGCAGGTGGTGATCCTGCGGTGTTATGCGAAGTACCTGCGGCAGGCGGGTTTTCCGTACAGCCAGGCCCACATCGAGTCGGTTCTCAACGGTCACGCGGGCACTGCCGCGTCGTTGGTCGAGTTGTTCGAGGCCGTGTTCGACCCGGCCATGGACGAGTCTCACAGACTCCAGCGCGCGCAGGCCGCTGCCGCCGCCGTCGCCGCTGATATCGACGCGCTGGTGAGTCTGGACACCGACCGCGTGCTGCGTGCCTTCGCCTCCATGGTCCAGGCCACTTTGCGCACCAATTACTTTGTCACCAAGACCAATTCGGCCCGTGCGCTCGGCGCCGTCTCGATGAAGCTCAATCCCGGACTGATCGACGAACTGCCGCTGCCGCGGCCGCGGTTCGAGATCTTCGTGTACTCACCGCGGGTCGAGGGCGTCCACCTGAGGTTCGGGGCGGTGGCCCGTGGTGGGCTGCGTTGGTCGGATCGCCGCGAGGACTTCCGCACCGAGATCCTCGGCCTGGTGAAGGCGCAGGCCGTCAAGAACGCCGTCATCGTGCCCGTCGGCGCCAAGGGCGGCTTCGTGGTGAAGAATCCGCCGTTGCCCACGGGCGACCCCGCCGCCGACCGCGACGCTGCCCGCGAGGAGGGGGTGGCCTGCTACCGGCTGTTCATCGCCGGCCTGCTCGATGTCACCGACAACGTCGAGAAGGCCTCGGGCGCCATACAGCCGCCGGCACAGGTGATTCGCCGCGACGGCGACGACGCTTACCTGGTGGTGGCCGCCGACAAGGGCACGGCGACGTTCTCCGACATCGCCAACGGTGTGGCCGACTCGTACGGCTTCTGGCTCGGTGACGCCTTCGCCTCGGGCGGCTCCGTCGGCTATGACCACAAGGCGATGGGCATCACCGCCAAGGGCGCCTGGGAGAGTGTCAAGCGCCACTTCCGGGAGATGGGGGTCGACACCCAGACCCAGGACTTCACCGCGGTCGGCATCGGCGACATGGCCGGCGATGTGTTCGGCAACGGCATGCTGCTGTCGGAGCACATCCGGTTGATCGCCGCCTTCAACCACATGCACATCTTCTTGGACCCCGACCCGGATCCGGCAGCCAGCTTCGCCGAACGCCGGCGCATGTTCGACCTGCCACGCTCGACCTGGGACGACTACGACAAGTCGCTCATCTCTGCCGGCGGCGGGGTGTTCAGCCGCGAGCAGAAGTCGATCCCGATCAGCCCCGAGATCCGGGCCGCCCTCGGTCTCGGCGACGGCGTCACCGAGCTCACCCCGCCCGCTCTGGTCAAGGCGATCCTGATGGCGCCCGTCGACCTGCTGTGGAACGGCGGCATCGGCACGTACGTCAAGGCGGAAATCGAGTCCGACGCCGCTGTCGGCGACCGTGCCAACGACCTGGTTCGTGTGAACGGAAACCAACTGCGCGCCAAGGTGATCGGCGAAGGTGGCAACCTCGGCGTGACGTCCCTGGGGCGGGTCGAATTCGATCTGGCCGGTGGACGGATCAACACCGATGCGCTCGACAACTCCGCCGGCGTCGACTGTTCCGACCACGAGGTGAACATCAAGATCCTGGTGGATTCGCTGGTGACGCACGGACGTATCGGGCGCAAGGAACGCATCGCATTGCTCGAGTCGATGACCGACGAGGTCGGCAGCCTGGTGCTCGCCGACAACATTGCCCAGAACGATCTGATGGGAACCAGCCGCGCCAATGCGGCCAGCCTGCTCAATGTGCACGCCCGGCAGATCCGGGAGCTCGAATCCACCCGCGGGCTCAACCGTGAACTCGAAGCGCTGCCCAGCGACAAGGAGATTCGCCGCCGCACCGACCTGGGCCTCGGTCTGACGTCGCCCGAACTGGCCACGCTGATGGCGCACGTCAAACTCGCGCTCAAGGACGAGGTGCTTGCCAGCGATCTGCCGGACCAGGAGGTGTTCGCCGCCCGGCTGCCGTCGTACTTCCCGGCCCAGTTGCGCGAACGGTTCGGGCCCGAGATCCGGGGCCACCAACTTCGTCGCGAGATTGTCACCACCATGCTGGTCAACGATCTCGTCGACACGGCGGGAATCTCGTTCGCCTACCGGATCTGCGAGGACGTCGGCGTCGGCTACGTGGACGCGGTACGCACGTATGTAGCCACCGATGCGATCTTCGGTGTTGGCCGGCTGTGGCGCCGGGTCCGGGAAGCGGGTCTGGCCAACGACATTCGGGTCGACATCTCCGACCGCATGACGCTGGATCTGCGCCGCCTGATCGACCGCGCCGGCCGGTGGCTGCTGAACAACCGCCCGCAGCCGCTGGCGGTCGGCGCCGAGATCAACCGGTTCGCCACCGACGTCGCCGCGCTGACCCCCCGGATGATGGACTGGCTGCGCGGCGACGAGCTCGCCATCACCAGGCAGGACGCAACTCACTTCACCGACAACGGGGCCACCGAGGAGTTGGCGTACGCGGTGGCCACCGGGCTGAACCAGTTCAGTCTGCTCGACATCATCGACATCGCCGACATTCTCGAGCGGGAGCCCGCCGAGGTGGCCGACACCTATTTCGCGCTGATGGATCATCTGGGTACCGAGGGCCTGCTGACGGCCGTGTCCGGGCTGCCGCGAGATGATCGTTGGCATTCGTTGGCGCGTCTGGCGCTTCGCGACGACATCTACAGTTCGGTACGGACGTTGACCCTCGATGTGCTGGCGGTCGGTGAGCCCGACGAGACGGGGGAGCAGAAGATCGCCGAATGGCAGCAGACCAACGCCTCGCGGCTGGACCGGGCCCGTCGCACGCTCGAAGAGATCTACGCTGACGAGGAACGCGATCTGGCGACACTGTCGGTGGCCGCACGCCAGATCCGCAACATGACCCGGACCAGGACAGGGAGCAACACTTGAGCAAGCCCGGGTTCGTCACCCCCGTGCCGGTGCGCTGGTCGGACATCGATATGTACCAGCATGTGAACCACGCGACCATGGTCACCATTCTCGAAGAGGCGCGGGTCCCGTTCCTGGCCGATGCGTTCGGCCCGACGATCACCACGGTCGGCCTGCTGATAGCCGAGGTCAAAGTGGGCTACAAAGGCCAACTGCGCCTTATTGATTCGCCGTTGCGGGTGACCATCTGGGTCAATCGGCTACGGGCGGTCGACTTCACTCTGGGCTACGAGGTTCGTGGGGTGAACGCGGATCCCGACTCCCGGCCCGCGGTGATCGCCGAGACGCAGTTGGCGGCCTTCGACATCGACGAGCAGAAGCTGGTGCGGTTGTCCCCGGCCCACCGTGAGTACCTCGAGCGGTGGTTGAGATAGCCGAGCGGGGCCTCTGGCTGCCTGACGAGGCCGACCGCGCCGACCTCACGACATTCGCCGTGCGGGCGCGCCGACTCGACGATGCGGCGGTCCTTCGACTGCGGGCCCGTGACGAGGAAACCGTGGTCGCTTGGTTCGCAACGGGATTCGACGTGCTTGCGTGCCGGGTGGTGCGCGGCCGGCTGCGTCCGGACGATCTGTCGGCCGGCGCCGACGCCCTGCTCCAGGGTCTGGCCGCCGGTGAGCGCTCCGGGTATGTCGATCCGGGATACGCGATGGATTCGGCCTGGCGCGGAGTGCTGCCGCCCCGGACCGGCTTCGTCCACCTGGACGACGTGCCGGCGCGGGTGATGCTCGACCTTGCCGAGCGGGGTAAGGCACTGGCCGGCGAGCACGGAAGTGCGCAGGGACCGCCGGTGTCGCTGCTGGATCAGGAGGTGGTCGAGGTCACCGCCGGCGGCCATGCGGTCGGCGTCCCGATGCGATGCGTATTCGCCTTGACCGCAATGGGTTTCCTGCCCCAGCGGACCGACGCCGCCGACGACTTCTCGCCCGGTTCCGTGCCCGTCGACGAAGTGGTGCGGGTCCGGGCGACACCGACCTGGCTGCGCATCGACGCCCGGTTCGGCTCGCTCTACCGCCGCCGCGGCAACCCCGCCGTCGTCCTGCGCTGACCCGGTCGAACTCGGCTACGTCAGAACGGGGAGTTCATCATCGAGTCGGCGGCCATCTCGAGGTAATCGAGCAGCGCCCGCCGGTGCGCGTCGTCGAGCGTGGTGGCGTCGATCTCGGCGATCGCGGTGTGCATGCAGCGCAGCCACGCGTCGCGCTCGATCGGACCGATGCGGTACGGCACGTGCCGCATCCGCAGGCGCGGATGTCCACGCTGATCGGAGTAGGTGCGCGGCCCGCCCCAGTACTGCTCCAGGAACATCCGTAGCCGGTCCTCGGCTCCGGTCAGATCCTCTTCGGGATACAGCGGGCGCAGAATCTCGTCATCGGCCACCTGCTCGTAGAATCGCGCCACGATCCGGCGGAACGTGGGCGCGCCGCCGACGGCGTCGTAGAAGGACTGCGGCTCGGTCATCCCGGGATCCGGTCCAGCATCCGGTCGGCGATGGTGGCGGGTTCGTCGCCGAGCTGCTTTGCCAGCACGCTGATATCGATGACGATGTTGCCCCTGGCGGCGAGGATGCGGTGCTGGGGCAGACCCTGGTGCGCGGTCAGGGTGTTGTGCAGCGTCACCCGGTTCCCGGACGTGACGGGCGTGCCGAGGTCCCAGGTCAGCGCGGGGCTGTCCGACGAGGACAGGGTGAACGTCTTGCCGGCGCACCGGGCCCACAACTCGGCGTTCTCGGCGACGAACTTCTTGGCGTCGGTGGCGGTCGGGAACGAGGCCGCAACCTCGTCGACCAGCGTCGCGGTGGTCGGGTCGCTGTAACCGGCGCGGGCGTAGTCGGTGGCGCCACTGTGGTCATAGACGGTGTTGAGGCCCGCGGCCACCGCGGTTGCGCACTCGGCCGGGTCGGCCTTGGCGTCCTTGGAACTGCTCGACTCGCCCTTGCTGGACTTCGTCTCGGTCAAACCGGGGGTGTGCAGGATGGCCCCGAGCTCGTCCGCACCGAGCAGTACGCCGGAAAGATCGCCGGAAATGCCTGGGGCAGAAGGTGTTTCGGGATGAGCAGGGTCGGCGACCGTGCCGCCGGGCGAACTGGCGACCATGGTGTCCCGGGAGTCGGCGTCGGTGACGATCCACACGGCCAGCGCCGCCACCGTCAGGACGATGAACGCGTACGACAGCGTCAGGCCGATCAGTGCGAGGTCACGCCCACGCTGCAGGCCCTGCTTGATCTGGCTGAGCGCAAGATGGCCGAACACCGCGCCCAGGGGAGCGAACACGAACGCGAACGCGATGGAGAGGATGGCCAGCCACTGGGGCCGCGCCGGCGGCGTGGGGCCAGTGGGGGGCGGGTAGTAGCCCGGCGGATAGGGACCACCCGGGTAGGGCGCCCCGGGGTAGGGCGCGTAGCCGCCCGGTGGGGGCGGTGCATAGGGGTAGCCGCCGGGGTATTGCGGGCCGTGTTCGCCGTAGGTCATCACCTCCATTGAAGCGGATCGGTGATCCGGGGCCGTCGTCACCCGTTGTTCACGGGATTGACCAGCGAACACGGACCAAATTGCCGTGCGATTGCCGCCGATCCGTGGTGGACTGTCCGCTGGAGGGCGAATGGCGCAGCGCAAGCGGAACCCTACGAATATCAGCAGCCATCGCGCCGCGACAGGTCTGGTCGCGGCGGGAACCTCGCTTTCCCTGCACAGCGTCGACACGCCACCCGACGGTGGATCGGTGTGGGGACGCCGCCGGGTACTGCTGCTCAACTCGACCTACGAACCGCTCACCGCGCTGCCGATGCGACGGGCGATCATCATGCTGCTGTGCGGTAAGGCCGAGGTCGTCCACGACGACCCCACCGGACCCGTGATCCACTCGGCCACCCGGTCCATCTCGGTGCCCTCGGTGATCCGGCTGCGGGTCTTCGTGCGGGTGCCCTACCGGGCCCGCATCCCGATGACCAGGGCCGCGCTGATGCACCGCGACCGGTTCCGGTGTGCGTACTGCGGTGGCAAGGCCGACACCGTCGACCACGTCGTCCCCCGGAGCCGCGGCGGGCAGCACAGCTGGGAGAACTGCGTGGCGTGCTGTTCGGCCTGCAATCACCGCAAGGCCGACAAGCTGCTCTCCGAGCTGGGCTGGGCACTGCGGTCCTCGCCGATGCCGCCGAAGGGGCAGCACTGGCGGCTGCTGTCGACGGTCAAGGAACTGGACCCCGCGTGGGTGCGCTATCTGGGCGAAGGCGCCGCCTGACGGCACGGCGACCGTTGCCGCACTCCCCGGGCAGGCGTGCGCTAGGTTTACCGGCGTGAGTACCGCGATGACGCACTCCCTCATCGGGGGAGTCCCGCTGCTGATTGCGGCGGTGTTTGCCCTGCTGACCCTGACGAAGAAGAGCCCGCATCCCAAGGCGTACGCGCTGTCCGAGCAGTGGACGTACGGCCCCATCCTGTGGGCGGCCACCGACGAGAACGTCGGCGACGCGCACGGACACGGATTCGAAGTTGGAGGTGGCGCAAGTGGCCGGTGGTGAACATGCGGTAGCGACGGTCGATCCGGCGTCGCTGCCCCGCGGATTCGTGGTCACGTCCTCCGGGCGGGTCTCGGGTGTCACCGAGCCCGGTGAGTTCTCGGAGAGCTACCCGTTCTCGATCAGCGACCGGGTCGCCCTCGACGAGGCGCTGAAGTACGGTTCGCGTGCCTCCAAGGCGCGCTTCGCCGTGTTCATCGGCGACCTCGGCGCGGACACGGCCGCGTCGGCCCGTCAGATCCTCGGCCGCGTACCGACGCCGAACGACGCGGTGCTGTTGGCGGTGTCCCCCAACCAGCGCGCCATCGAGGTCGTCTACGGCTCGGCCCTGCAGGGTCGCGGCGCGGAGTCGGCGGCACCGTTGGGTGTTGCGGCCGCGGCTTCGGCCTTCCAGGACGGCAATCTGATCGACGGTCTGGTCAGTGCCATCCGGGTGCTGAGCGCGGGGATCTCCCGCCCGTAGCGGTCGGCTTTTCTCTCCGCGAGCGGGCAGCTGTACGCATTTGCGGGCCGCCGAAATGCACATCCGTGCACCCTCGCCGGGAGAAGTTACCCGTTGTCGAAGGCGCGCGCCTTCAGTGACCGTTCGATGCCGGCGCGGCCCTCGACCACCAGCCGGCGCAGCGCGGGCGGTACCTCCGGGTCGGCCAGGAACGCGTCCGCGGCGCTGATCGCGGCCGGGCTGATGTCCCACGACGGGTACAACCCGATCACGACGGTCTGCGCGACCTCGCTGGACCGCCGCTCCCAGACACCGTTGATCGACGCGAAGTAGCGCGCTGTGAACGGCGCAAGCACCTCACCCTGACCGGGGGAGTTGAACCCGGTGATGATCGAACGCGCGGTGATGTTGGCCAGGGTGTCGTCCTCGATCACCTGCTGCCACGCGGCTTCCTTGACCGCCGGTTGTGGCCGGGACGCCGACGCGGCGGCGGCATTGCGCTTGCCGGCTGCGGTGTTGTCCCGTGCTGCCTCGGCGTCGATGAACGGTGTGGCGGTGCCGTCGGCGTCGAGATGACCCGACCGGGCCAGTGCGGTCACGATGCGCCAGCGCAGATCGGTGTCCACCTGGAGGCCGGGTAGGCCGTGGGGTGTCGGGTCGCGGTCGAGGTCCAGGCCGGACAGACCTTCCCGCGCGGGATCGTTGCCGAGCAGGTCGGCCAGGACCACCACGTGCCGGGTCGACAGCACCGACGTGCACAGTGCGTTGACGAACGCCAGCTGGTGATCCGATCCCGGCTCCGCGGCGCGCGCCAATTCCAGGAGCCGGTCGGCGAATGCCGGCCAGCCTTCGTTGATCGCCCACCCGGGCTCGGCGTAGGAGCCCAGCGCGGTCTGCGCCTGCAGCAGGAGGCGTTGGGCCACACCGACTTCGGTCTCGGCGTGGATTCCCTCGTTGACCAGCGCGACGAAGTCGCGGGCCTTGAGCTCAGCGTCGCGGGTCATCTCCCAGGCCGCCGACCAGGCCAGCGTACGGGGGAGCGAGTCGGCGATGTCGGCGATCCGGGTCAGCAGGGTCTCGAGCGATGCGGGATCCAGCCGTAGCGAGCAGTACGTCAGGTCGTCGTCGTTGACCAGGATCAACTTCCCGCGTGAAACTCCCTGCAGGGCAGGAACATCCGTCGTCGGACCATCGACGTCGAGTTCCTCCCGGTGCACGCGCACCAGCTTGCCGCCGTCGTCGTCGTAGATGCCGACGGCCAGCCGGTGCACCCGGGTCTCCCCGGCGCCCGGGGCGGCCCCGCCCTGCTCGATGGCGAATCGGGTGAACCTGCCGTCGCTGTCGACGTCGAAGTCCGGCCGCAGCGTGTTCAGCCCGGTGGTCTTGAGCCACTGGCGGCCCCAGTGCGACAGGTCGCGCCCGGACGACTTCTCCAGGGCGCCCAGCAGATCCCCGAAGGTGGCGTTGTCGAAGGCGTGGTCGCGGAAGTAGTCCCGCAACCCCGACAGGAATGCGTCCAGCCCGACGTAGGCCACCAGTTGCTTGAGGACACTGGCGCCCTTGGCGTAGGTGATGCCGTCGAAGTTCACCTCGACGGCGTGCAGATCGGGAATCTCGGCGGCAACCGGATGCGTCGACGGCAACTGGTCCTGCCGGTACGCCCAGGACTTCTCGACGTTCGCGAACGTGGTCCAGGCGGTGTCGTATTCGGTGGCCTCGGCCTGGCACAGGACCGAGGCGAAGGTGGCGAAGGACTCGTTGAGCCACAGGTCGTCCCACCACCGCATGGTGACCAGGTCGCCGAACCACATGTGCGCCATCTCGTGCAGCACGGTCTCGGCCCGCCGCTCGTAGGAGTACCGGGTGACCTTGGACCGGAAGACGTAGTCCTCGAGGAACGTGACCGCGCCGGCGTTCTCCATTGCGCCGGCGTTGAACTCGGGCACGAACAGCTGGTCGTACTTGCCGAACGCGTACGGCGTGCCGAAGTTGTTGTGGTAGAAGCCGAATCCCTGTTTGGTCTCGGTGAACAGCCGCTCGTCGTCCATGTATTCGGCCAGCGACTTGCGGCAGAAGATGCCCAGCGGGATCTCGCCGTGCTCGTCGGTGTAGACGTCGCGCCACACGGCGTAGGGCCCGGCGATCAGGGCCACCAGGTAGGTGCTCATCCGGGGAGTGGTCGCGAAGGTGTGCACCGCGACGTCCCCATCGCGCTCGGCGGAAACGGTGGCCCCGTTGGAGATCACCTCCCAGTGCGCCGGCGCGGTGACGGTGATGTCGAAGGCGGCCTTGAGATCGGGCTGGTCGAAGCAGGCGAACATCCGCTTGGCGTCGGCGGTCTCGAACTGCGAGTACAGGTAGACCTCGCCGTCGGCGGGGTCGACGAAGCGGTGCAGGCCCTCGCCGGTGTTGGTATAGCGACAGTCCGCGTCGATGACGACGACGTTGTGGGCGGCCAGGCCGCGCAGCGCGACACCGGTGGATTCGTCGTAGGCCGACACGTCGATGTCCTGGCCGTTGAGCGTGGCACTGCGGATGGCATCCGCGGCCAGGTCGAGGTAGGTGTCGGCACCCGGCGTCGCGTCGAACTCCACGGTGGTCACCGAACGGAACGTCTTCTCGCCGGGCTTGCCGGCCCCGTCGGTCAGGTCGAGGTCGATGCGGTAGCTGTCGACGGTCACCAGCGCGGCGCGCTCGGCGGCCTGGTCCTGGGTCAAGTTGGGAAGTGCCACGGTCGCCAACAGTAGTCGGCTTCGGCGCTCACGCAGGGGTTGGTTGGCTCTGGACGCCGACCGGGAACACGGGTTGGCTGGAGGCGGTTGTGCTACCCGGAACCCGCCCGCACTCGAAAGGCTGCCCATGTCCGAGAAGTCCCGCGCCGATTTCTGGTTCGACCCCCTGTGTCCGTGGTGCTGGATCACCTCGCGGTGGATCCTCGAGGTGGAGAAGGTTCGCGACATCGACGTGAATTTCCATGTCATGAGCCTCGCGGTGCTCAATGAGGGCCGGGACAACCTGCCCGAGCGTTACCAGGCGATGATGAAGACCGCGTGGGGACCGGTGCGGGTGGCCATTGCCGCCGAACAGCTGAAGGGCCCGGAGATCCTGGCGGCGCTGTACACCGCGATGGGCACCGAGATTCACAACAAGGACAACAAGGATCTCCCCGATGTCATCGCCAAGGCGCTGGACGAGGTCGGGCTGCCCGCCGAGTTGGCGCAGGCGGCCACCTCCGACAAGTACGACGAGGCGCTGCGCAAGAGTCACCACGCGGGCATGGACGCCGTCGGCGAGGACGTCGGGACTCCTACCATCCACGTCAACGGGGTGGCGTTCTTCGGGCCCGTGCTCTCCCGCATCCCGCGCGGCGAGGAGGCCGGCAAGCTGTGGGACGCCTCGGTGACGTTCGCGTCGTTCCCGCACTTCTGGGAGCTGAAGCGGTCGCGCACCGAGGCGCCCGAATTCGACTGAACCCACGCGGCATTTGCCGCGAACGTGCGTGTTGGTGCGCCGACACGCCGGTCCTGGCGTACTTCTGCGCACGCTCGCCCGGAGCGTCCGTGCGACGCCGAAGGCGGCGTTTCGGTTGCGGGACGGTCGGCGCGGGGCCACAGTCTTCGCATGACAGCTGAACCCACCACCGACGGCAGCTACCGCGACCGCATCGTCGCCGTCGAGCCCGGCGGCAACGAGTACATCGCCGAAGCGGACCGGCACGGCAGGCCGAGCCAGCTGTTCTGGACGTGGGCGTCGCCGAACCTCGAGTTCGCGACGATCTTCGTCGGCGTGCTCGCGGTGACGTACTACGGCATGACGTTCTGGCAGGCCGTGCTGGGCATCGTCGTCGGGACGGGGCTGGGCGCGATCGCGCACTACGTCCTGTCCGCCCGCGGTCCGCTGCACGGGGTTCCCCAAATGGTGCTCGGCCGGCTGCCGTTCGGGTTCAAGGGCAACGCTGTACCCGCGGTGCTGATGTCGGTAACGGCCGGGCTGGGCTGGTTCGCCACCAACAGTGTCAGCGGTGCGTTCGCCCTGTCGACGCTGTTGCACATCGGCCCGCTGCTGGCGCTCGTGCTGATCGTGCTGCTGCAGACCGGGCTGGCGTTCTTCGGGCACAACCTGGTGCAGGCCTTCGAGCGCTGGGCGTTCCCGGTTCTGGCGGTGATCTTCGCGATCACCTCGGTGGTGATCCTGTCCAAGTCGCACCCTGGGGCGCCGGTGGCCGAGGGCGGGGTCGGCGGCATGGGCGGATTCCTGCTGACCGTGGGCACCGCGTTCGGCTATGCCGCCGGCTGGACGCCGTACGCCGCCGACTACACGCGGTACCTGCCCAAGGCGATGGCCGGTCGGGCAACCGGATTCTTCGCTGCGGCAGGGCTTTTCGTGTCATGCGTGATCCTCGAGGCGGTGGGGGCGGCGTCCGTCACCATCGGGCCGGCGGCCTCGGACAATCCGACCGAGGCATTCACCGCCGAACTCGGCTCATGGCTGGCCAAACTTACGCTGCTGGCCATCGCGATCGGGGCCGTCGCCGCCAACGCCATCAACGTCTACTCGGGAGCGATGGCGTTCGTCACGATCGGCATCAAACTGCCCCACCACATCGCCCGCGCCCTGGTGACCGTGTTCTTCGGCGTGGTCGGTTTCCTGATCGCGAAGTGGGCGCTGGCCGACGCCGCCGCCAGCTATGAGGCGTTCCTGTTGTTGATCGCGTACTGGATCGGACCATGGCTCGGTGTGGTGTTCGCCGACCAGTACCTGCGCCGCGGCCAGGACATCGATGGGTTCCTCTACGACCGGTCCTACGCCAACTGGCCGGGACTGCTGAGCTTCGTCATCGGACTGGTGGTGTCGGTGCTCTTCTTCTGCAACCAGGCGAAGTTCGTCGGCTATCTGGTGCGCGCGGTGCCGCAACTCGGTGACGTGACGTTCTTCGTCGGCTTCCTGCTGGCCGGCGGCTGCTACCTACTGCTGTGCCGGTCCAAGATCGACGCCGAGCGCGCCCTGGTATGACACCGGAGGAGATGCTCGACGTCGCCGTCGCCGAGGCCCGAAAAGGCCTGTCGGAGGGCGGTATTCCGATCGGTGCCGCGTTGTTCCACGCGGACGGCACCCTGCTGGGCAGCGGCCACAACCGGCGGGTGCAGAACGACGATCCGTCAGTGCACGGCGAGACCGACGCATTCCGCAACGCGGGCCGGCAGCGTGACTACCGCTCGACGATCATGGTGACCACGCTGTCGCCCTGCTGGTACTGCAGCGGACTCGTCCGGCAGTTCAACATCGGCGCGGTGATCATCGGTGAGGCGCGCACGTTTTCCGGCGGTCATGACTGGTTGGCCGAGCACGGTGTGCGGATTACGCTGCTGGACGACCAGCGCTGCGTATCCATGATGACGGACTTCATCGCGGCCAATCCGGCGCTGTGGAACGAGGATATCGGGGTTAGCGAATGAGGTGCTGATGAGTGCCATTGCCACAGTGGATATTTCGCGCTGGCGATCCGGCGGGGCCGAGGCCGATGCACTGGCCGTGGAGGTCGACGAGGGCCTGCAGCGGGCCGGGTTCATCGTGGTCACCGGCCACGGCGTGGACCCCGACCTGCCGGCCCGGGTGCGGGGCGCCAGCCGGAAGTTCTTCGCGCTGCCCGACGACGTCAAGGGGCGGTACTCGGTACCGGTGGGTGGGCACGGCTGGATCGGGCCGGGTGCCGAGGCCAACGCCTACGCCGAGGGCACCGAGACCCCGCCGGATCTCAAGGAGAGCTACAGCCTGGGTGCGGAAACCGCCACCGGTGATCCCGATGTGGACCGAATCTGGTTCGCGCCCAACGTCTGGCCCACCGAGGTGCCCGAACTCGAGGCACTGGTCAACGAGTACACCGCGGCGATGCGCCGGGTGTCCGACGACCTGCTGGCACTGTTCGCCCGCGCGCTGGATCTGCCGGAGAACCCATTCGCCGCGATGGCCAGCCGGCCTACCTGGACCATGAACATCAACCACTACCCGCCCGTCAGCGTCGTCGGCGAACCCGAGCCCGGGCAGTTCCGCATCGGCCCGCACACCGACTTCGGCACCGTGACGGTCCTGGACCGCGAGCCCGGTGCCGGTGGCCTGCAGGTGTATTCCGAACAGGCGGGCTGGGAGGACGCACCGTGGGAACCCGGCTCGTTGACGGTCAATATCGGTGACCTGCTCGAGTACTGGAGCGGACGGCGCTGGCCGTCGGGCCGGCACCGGGTGCTGCCGCCGCAGCCGGAGGCGCCGGAAGAGGATCTGGTGTCGCTGATCTACTTCTATGAGGCCAACCACGACGCGGTGGTCACACCGCTGGAACCGCCGCTGGGCAAGGTATCGGGCCTGGAGCCGGTGACCTCGAGCGCCTTCATCAAGGAACGCCTCGACGCCATCACGGTCGGATAGGAGCGCCGTCATCCCCGCGAGCTGATCCTCCAGCGGTGCCGCGGCGCTGCGTGGCTCCGTAGGCGATGCGCACCGCCCGATGCCGGTCCGCCACGCCGCGCGTTCCGGCGAAGTCATGTGCACCCTCGGCGGTGGTGGTGCACCGCGCAGTAGGGTTACCAGCCATGCGCGTCTACCTCGGCGGCGACCATGCCGGATACGAACTCAAGCAGGCCATTATCGAACACCTGACGGCCACCGGGCACGAGCCCGTCGACTGCGGCGCCTTCGATTACGACGCCGAGGACGACTACCCGGCGTTCTGCATCGCCGCGGCCGTCCGGACCGTCGCTGACCCGGGCAGCCTGGGCATCGTCCTCGGCGGTTCGGGCAATGGTGAGCAGATCGCGGCCAACAAGGTGCCGGGCGCGCGGTGCGCGCTGGCCTGGAGCGTCGAGACCGCGAAACTGGCCCGCGAGCACAACAACGCCCAGCTGATCGGCATCGGCGGGCGCATGCACTCCACCGAGGAGGCACTGGCGATCGTCGACGCCTTCCTGAGCACGGCATGGTCGGAGGCGCCGCGCCACCAGCGTCGCATCGACATCCTGGCGGACTACGAGAAGACACACGTTCCGCCCGCGGTCCCCGGCGACCCCGAATAGTCCCCGGTGCCCGAGGGCCACACGCTGCACCGGCTGGCCCGGCTGCATCAACGCCGCTACGGCCGGGCACCGGTACGCGTCGGCAGCCCGCAGGGCAGGTTCACCGACGGGGCCGCGCTGGTCGACGGCCATGTCCTGCGCACCGCCGAGGCCTACGGCAAGCACCTGTTCCACCACTACTCACGTCCCGGCGGCGGGGAGCATGTGGTGCACATCCATCTCGGGCTGTACGGCACCTTCAGTGAGTTCGACACCTCCGACATCCCCGATCCGGTGGGGCAGGTCCGGATGCGCATGGTCGGCGCCGAGTACGGCACCGACCTGCGCGGGCCGACGCGGTGTGAGGTGATCGACGAGGCCCAGGTCGCTGACGTGGTCGCCGGACTGGGTCCCGACCCGCTGCGCGCCGACGCGGACCCGGCCCGGGCCTGGCGGCGAATCACCAAGTCCCGCAAGGCAATCGGTGTGCTACTGATGGACCAGTCGGTGCTCGCCGGGGTCGGTAACGTGTACCGCAGTGAACTGCTGTACCGGAATCGCATCGACCCGTTCCGGCCCGGCACCACCATCACTGCCGCCGAGTTCGACGCGATGTGGACCGACCTGGTGGCGCTGATGAAGGTGGGCGTGCGGCGCGGGAAGATCATCGTGATGCGGCCCGAGGACGACCACGGCGCGCCGTCGTACGGACCCGGTCGCCCGCGGACCTACGTCTATCGTCGCGCCGGCGAACCGTGCCGGGTCTGTGGCAGCGACGTACGCACGGTCGTGCTCGAGGGCCGCAACCTGTTCTGGTGCCCGACCTGTCAGTGCTGATCGCCGAACCCGACGATTCAGTTGTCGCCGGGCCTCTTGCTCGCGGAACTGCACCGCTCGCCGAACCCGACGATTCAGTTGTCGCCGGGCCTCTTGCTCGCGGAACTGCACCGCTCGCCGAACCCGACGAAATTGCGGATTCTTCTCGGACTTTTCCGCCCGTTTGAACGTTCGGGCGTGGTGGGGGAAACTTCGGCGTGGAACTGATCCTGGTCGTCGTCGGCGCCATCGTCGTCACCGCCATCGCACACCGCCGCGGGCTCGAGCCGGCGTTGATCATTGTGGTGATCGGCATCGCCGCATCGTTCCTGCCCGGTTTCGAGGCACCCGAACTGGATTCGGGGATCCTGCTGACGGTGGTGCTGCCGCCGCTGCTGTACTCCGCGGCGCTGGCCTTCTCGTTCCCGACCTTCCTGCGCAACATCAAACCCATCCTCGGCCTGGGGGTGGGACTCGTCGTCGTCACCGCATTCACCGTCGCCGCGATCTCGGCATGGCTGGTGGTCGTGCCGCTGGCGTTCGCGACCGCCCTGGTGCTCGGTGCGATCGTCGCCCCGCCCGACGCGGTCACCGCGGTGGCGGTCGGGCGCAAACTCGGCCTGCCCAAACGCGTGATGGCGATCCTGACGGGCGAGAGCCTCATCAACGACGCCGCCGCGCTGACGTTGTTCTCCATCGCCGTTGCGCACGTCGCCGGTAGCCACACCTTCATCGAGAACCCGGTCCTGCTGTTCGGTTACTCCGCATTGATCGGTCCGGTGGTCGGTGCGACGCTCGGCTACCTCACGTTGTGGATCCGGCGACGGCTGGCCAACCCCGGCCTCGAGACCGTGCAGGGCCTGCTGGTGCCGTTCGCCGCGTTCATCGCCGCGGAGCACCTGCACGCCTCCGGGGTGCTGGCCGTCGTCGTGGCCGGATTCGTCGTCGGCGCGGGAACCCTGGACGCCGGCTATCAGACGCGCTTGCAGGAGCGCTACGTGTGGAATTCCGTGGACGTGCTGCTCGAGGCGTTCGTCTTCGCCTACATCGGTCTGCATCTGCGGTTCGTGCTCGAGGATCTGCGCGAAGCGCACGAGTCCCTGACCGAGGTCGCGGTGGCCTCCGCCGTGGTACTGGCGATCGTGCTCGTCATCCGGCCACTGTCGGTGTTCGCGATGTTCGGTCGCGGCGTGCTGTCCCGGCAGGTGGACCGGCGGCTGAGCGTGCCCATCCCGGATGGTGGCGGCCGCGGGGCGTTGGGGACCCGCAAACGGTCCCGGCCGCCGGGCAAGTGGCGGTCCCGGATCGACAACCGGGCGCTGAGCTGGGCCGAGAACGTCGTCGTGTCGTGGACCGGGATGCGCGGCGTGGTCACGCTGGCCGCCGCCGCGGCGATCCCGACCGTCACCGCTGCCGGGGAACCGTTCCCGGAGCGGGCGACCATCCAGGCCATCGCGTTCGTGGTCAGCGTCGGCACGCTGCTGCTGCAGGGGTGGACATTGCCGTTGCTGATCCGCCGGCTGGACCTGTCCGCCGACGACGAGCTGGCATACGGCCATCGGGAGACCGAGAAGGCCGAGCGGCTGGTGCGCGACGCCGCGGGGACGGTGCTCGCCGAGTTCGAGGCGAACCCGCCGGCCGGCCTGTCGCCCCGAGTGGTCGGTGAGATGGTCAGCGTCATCTCGCGGCATGCCCAGGATGCCGACGAGATGCCCGACCCCGAGGCGCACACGCTGCGCGCCGAGGTGTTCTCCGCGCTCTACCGCGAGGTGCTGTCCGCGCAGCGCGGCGCGCTGATCGTCCGGCGCGACGCCGGCGACATCGACGAGGAGGCGGTTCGGGCCATGCTCGAACGCCTGGATCTGCAGGAGGCCGGCGTGTCCGCGCGGCTGGAGAGCCGCTTCTGACTTTCGCCGAACCCGAGGGTCAGAAGTCGAAGCCCCCGAAGTCCCCGCCGCCGAAATCGCCGCCGCCCGAGTCGCCGAACCATCCGCCGCCATCGGCGCCACCGCCGGAATCCCAGCCGCCGCCGTCGAACCCACCGCCATCGGCGCCGGCGTCGAAGTCGCCCTGTCCCGCGTCGAGGCCCGCGTCATAGCCCTGGTCGAATCCGGAACCGTAACCGCTCTCGAAGGCGTTCGAGTCATAGCCGACTCCGTGCATGCCGGAGAACATCGCATCGAAGAGCATCACCGAGCCCAGGCCCCAGGCGCCGGCCACCAACGCCGGCTTCCACCACGGCTCGGAGTACCAGCCGGCGGGCACCGGCCGGCCGGCGACCCGACCGCCGGGGTAGTAGTTCGGGGTGCGCTGCGACGGCACCGGCGAGGCCTCGATCTCGCGGCCCTCGAAATTCACGCGGCGATCCTCGGTCACCGACCCGGCCGACTTCTGGCCATGCAGGCCTTCGAGTTCCGGCCCGGGATCCATCCCCATCGCGGTACGCGCGGCGCGGACGTAATAGAGGCCCTCGAGAGCGCTTTCCTTGGCCAGCAGCGCCTGCTTGGCGGTGGTGGCCTGCTCGATCTGGGCGGACGCCGCGGTGTAGCGCTCCGACGCGTCGGCCATCGCCTGCTTGGAGGCGTCGTCGGTACCGGAAATGTTGAGGACCTGCCCACCGAGCCGCTCGATCACTCGGCGGGCGTCGGCCTTCGCGTCGGCCAACGAGGACTCGTTGCGACGGCCCGTGGCGCGCGAGGAGCTGAACATGACGAACCCGAGACCAACCACGACCAACAGGATCAAGATCAACAGGCCGGTATTCATGGCGCCCAGCGTACCCACAGGAACCAAGTCGGCCCTTTTCGGCAAACCGGTCTGCTAAATTGACGCACGGTCAAACCGCGGCCGACGTCACCGTGCAAACACGCACTCGCGACGCCACGCACAAGCCCCAGGGGGTGCGCTTGGCACTTCGCGATCTTTGCGCGCCGTCGGCGCCGCTCATGCGCATCGGTGTCGCCACTGCCGGCGTCGCTGCCGTCATCGCACTCGGTCAGGGAACCGCCGCCGCGACGCCGTCCGATCCGGCCGACACCGCGGGGAGTTCCAGCAGCGGTGCCGAATCCGCCGGAACCGCTTCATCTTCGGCCACCGGCGCCGGCGCCGCCCAGACCGCGGACACCGGAAAGAGCACCGACCCGGAAACCGGCCAGCCGTCGGCGGCCGCGACCGCCACGCCCGGGGCTGCCGACGATGCGGACGACGCCGACGAACTCGGGTCGGCCGCCGCAGACCCCACGGCGACCGCCGAGCCGACGACCGAGGACAAGTCCGAGGCGTCCACGGAACCCACGGCCGCGGATTCCGAGCAGGTCGCTCCGGACGGCGCCGGGCAGGATAGCGAAGCGGTTCAGCACACCGGGCACACGCCCGCGGCCACCCCGTCGGCTGCCACCGCGCGGCCCACGGAAACGGCGTCGGCGGACGCGGACACGACGCAACCGGCTGCCGGCACGCGCACCGTTTCGGTGGCCGCGACGACCTCGGCGGTCGCACCGGAAGTGGCGGAAACCGTTGCCGTCCGCAGCCCCGAGGCTTCGGCCACGTCGGTGGCAACCCTGAGCGCGGCCCCCGCCGCGCCGCGCGTGACCGTCAAGAGCATGGTCACCGATGTCCTGACCTGGATCGGCCTGGCGCCGCTGGCCACCGACCTCCCGATTCCGGAGACGCCCGTGTCGGCGATGATCCAGTCGCTGTGGCTCGGTGTGCGGGAACTCCAGTACTACTTCAACAATCAGCGCCCCACCGCCGCGCCCACCCTGAGCGGGCAGGGCCTGGGCGGGACCATCGCCGGCGGCCTGAACGCCACCGACTACGACGACGCCACGCTGACCTACAACGTGGTGTCCGGGCCCAAGCGCGGCACCCTGACCGTCGACGCGCAGGGCAACTTCACCTATACCCCCAACGCCGCGGTCGCGGCCGGCGGCGGCACCGACACGTTCACCATCTCCGTCGACGACAACGCCGGGAACCCGGCGCACGTCCACGGGTTGCTCGGCCTGCTCGGCCTGGCGGGTCCGGTCACCAAGACCATCACGGTGTCGGTCAGCCCCGCCGGCGTCGCCGCCACCCAGGGAACCGGCCCGGCCGCGCTGAACCTCACCGATCTGCAGGCCCGCAGCGACCTGTCCGTCGGCACCAGCGCTGGCGGCACCGTCACCAACATCGACGGAACGTTCACCAACGCGTTGGTCTTCAATGCCGCCGATGCCGCCGCCGTGCTGAATGCGGCAGCCCGAATGCTCGGTGCTCCAACGGATTTTGCCACCCAGGACGCCATCGTCACCCAGGCCGCGGCGGCCACCGCCACGGCGGCCGCCGAAACCTTCTACCGGCTCTCCGAGAGTGTGGACGGCCTGGCCGTCCTGGGTGGGGACGTCATCCTGGTGGTCGGTGAGAACGGTGCTGTCACAGGACTTTTCAGCCATTACGTCACCCTGCCCGACGGGGTTGACCTGACCGCCGACGCCGTGGTCGACGAGGAGGCCGAGGCGCGGCTGTACGCGAGCGCGGCGTATCTGACCGAGACCGCCGCCGCGGCCCCCGACCCGCAGACGCTGGCCGGGTTCATCGCCGGATCGACGTTCCAGGACGACCTGGTGGTCTATGCGCTGGACTCCGACGTCGCACCCACCCTGGCCTGGCGGGTGAAGGTGATCGTGACGAAACCCCTTGGGGCCGAGTCGGATACGGGCGTCGACTCCGGAGCCACGGTGTACCTGTACGCCAACGGATCCAAGGCGGGTCAGGTCATCGTGCAGGTGGCCAACCTGGAGGCCGTGGCAACCACCGACACGGTGGCCGACGCGCTCGGCAAGCAGCGCACCATCACTTACCGGACGACGACCTTCTTTTTCTTCTTCAACAGCTACTCGCTCATCGACGACGTCCGCAACATCACGACGTACCAGACCACATACTCATGGTTCGGTTTCGGCGGGCCGTCGCTGCCCGGTTCGGTGGTCCAGAAGGGCTCGAGCGGGTGGGACACCTCGGCGATCTCGGCGTTCGCCAACACCGAGGCCGTCTACGACTTCTACAAGAACACGCTGGGCCTGACGTCGTTCGACGGGAAGGGCGCCGCCGTGAAGGTCAGCATCAACTACAACCCCACCGCGCTGCTCTTCACCCCCGTGTACAACAACGCGTACTGGGACCCCAGCATCAAGCAGTTCGTCATCGGCAACGGCGGAACCCTCGGGAACGCCGAGGATGTGCTCGGCCACGAGTACACCCACGCGGTCGTCAGCTCCATCCTGGGCGGCTCGGCCCTGAGCACGGGGGAGTCCGGCTCCCTCAACGAGGCCCTGGCCGACATCCTCGGCAACTTGGCCGAGGGCAAGACCGATTCCGGCCGCTGGCTGCTCGGCGAGGATTCGACATTCCCGGGCGGCGTGGTGCGCAACCTGTCCAACCCGTCCGCGGTGACGACGGCCTACGGCGCGTACCGCACCAACTACGCCAACCGCTACACGGGCACCGGCGACGACGGCGGCGAGCACGTCAACAGCACCATCTTCAGCTACGCCGCCTACAAGATGATGACCGATCCGGCAACCAGCGCGGTCACCTCGGCGCAGTGGTCAGAACTGTTCTACCGCACGATCTACCGCCTGAGCGCGTCGGCGAAATTCGTCGACGGACGGGCCGCGGTGCTCAACGCGGCGAATGCGTTGGGCTTCACCGCCGCGCAGCAGGCGGCCATGGCGGCGGCATTCGATTCGGTGGGGATCACGGCCGCGGCGACGGCATCGACCATCGCGGTCTGAACCCCCCGCTAGGGCGAGGGCGTCGGCAGCGGCAGAGCTGTCGGTGTGGGTAGCGGAAGTGGTTGCGGCGTCGGCTGCGGAAGTGCCGCGGGGGTGGGCAACGGAAGTGGCTGCGGTGTCGGCAATGGCATTGCCGTTGGTGTCGGTAACGGGGCCGGTAGGGGCGTCGGCGTCGGTTGCGGCAGAGGTGTTGCCACCGCGGGTGCGCGGGAACAGAACTGGCCGAGGGGGACGGAGCTGCCGTCGGCGCACTGGAATTTCGGGAGCGGACAGAACTGGCCCAGTTCGACGGAGGTGCCGTCCCAGCACGGGATCGGGCCTTGTTCGACGAACGGCGCCCGAACCGGCGCAGCTGGGGGGCTGAAACCCGCGGTGGCCAATGTGGCCGCGGCGAGAACCATCGCGGTGATCAACCTTCGTAGTGGTGCCATGGTTCACGCTCCCGGCCGGCCAGGATTCCCCGCCTGCGTCACACGGTAGTACCGCTCCGTGCAGGTGGAGGGGATTCGAGGTCAATTGCTGCCGGCCGCCGTCCCGATGTGTTAATCAGGCACGATGATGAGATTCGCGGCGCTGGTCGCCGTGGCCGCGAGTATCGCGTCGCCCGTCGCGCACGCCGATCGGGCCGAACCGCCACCGGTGTACGGGTACTACGACGTGACCATCGACTTCGCGCAGCAGACCTTCAACGGCACGCCGACCCCGATGACGTCGATGACGTTCCCCGTCGAATTCTCCACGCAGTGCGACGTGCACGGCTGTGTCATGCACATGGACAACAGCGGCGACCACGCGCGCAACCCGGGTGCCCCGGCGGCCTACGAATACCGATGGACCAACGACCGCTGGGAGACCAGCGGTGAGTATCCCTACTTCTGTGATCGCAACGACCCGGGCAGCATGGTTACCGCGTACCGCTCCGATTACTGGATCCCGAATCCGGACGGCAGCTTCGCCGGGATGCGCACCCTGACGATCGACGGTGCCGGATGCCCCGGCGAGGGGCCGGGCACCCACACGGTGCCGATCTCGATGACACCCGTCGATCCGCCGCCGGGATGACCTGTGAGGTGACCGCAAAACGCCTGATCGCCGCTACCAGCGGTCATTCGGAGCGGGCGACGGGAATCGAACCCGCGTAGCTAGTTTGGAAGACTAGGGCTCTACCATTGAGCTACGCCCGCATGCACTGCTTCGAGCCAGAACTGTACGGCCCGGCCGAGAGCAAATCCAACTCAGATCGACCGTGTGTCCGCTGACTGACTTGGCTCGAGCCTGCCTGCGGGCCGTAGGATGCCGGGGGCTTCGGAACATTCCCTAGCTCGTAGGCATTCGGGGTGTAGCGCAGCTTGGTAGCGCATCCGCTTTGGGAGCGGAAGGCCGCAGGTTCAAATCCTGTCACCCCGACTGAGCGACACCACCCCCAAACATGCCGAGTAACACATACATAGGAGTACCGCAGTGAAGAGCACCGTCGAGCAGCTGAGCCCCACCCGGGTGCGCCTCAATGTCGAGGTTCCCTTCGAGGAGCTCGAACCCGACTTCGACCGTGCGTTCAAGCAGCTGGCCAAGCAGATCCGGCTCCCCGGCTTCCGGCCCGGCAAGGCGCCGCGCAAGCTGCTCGAGGCCCGGGTCGGCCGCGGTGCCGTGCTGGAGCAGGTCGTCAACGACGCGCTGCCCGGCCGCTACAGCCAGGCCGTCAGCGAGACCGACGTCAAGCCGCTGGGCCAGCCCGACATCGACATCACCAAGATCGAGGACGGTCAGGAGCTGGTGTTCACCGCCGAGGTCGACGTCCGCCCCGAGATCACGCTGCCGGACCTGAGCTCGCTGAAGATCAGCGTCGACCCCGTCGTGGTCGAGGACGAGGACGTCGCCAAGGAGCTCGAGACGCTGCGCGCCCGGTTCGGGACGCTCACCGGCGTCGAGCGTCCGGTCGAGAGCGGCGACTTCGTGTCCATCGATCTGTCGGCCACCGTCGACGGCAACGACGTGCCCGAGGCCAAGACCGAGGGCCTGTCGCACGAGGTCGGCTCCGGCCAGCTCATCGACGGCCTGGATGACGCGCTGACCGGCATGGGCTCCGGGGAGACCAAGACCTTCACCACCAAGCTGGTCGCCGGTCCGCACGCGGGCCAGGACGCCGAGGTCACCGTGACGGTCGGTTCGGTCAAGGTGCGTGAGCTGCCCGAGGCCGACGACGAGTTCGCCCAGCTGGCCAGCGAGTTCGACACCATCGACGAGCTCAAGGAGAACCTGACCGAACAGGTCAAGCGCTACAAGAGCATTCAGCAGGCCGAGCAGATCCGCGACGCCGCCATCGAGACGCTGCTCGAGCAGACCGAGGTTCCGCTGCCGGAGAAGATCGTGCAGGCGCAGGTGGACGAGACCGTGCATCAGGCCATTCACGGGCTGGACCACAACGAGGACCGCTTCGCCGAAGTGCTGAAGGAGCAGGGCAGCTCGCGCGAGGAGTTCGACGCTGATGCCCGCACCAACGCCGAGAAGGCCGTCAAGACCCAGCTGCTGATGGACGCCGTGGCCGATGACCTGGCCATCGAGGTGGGCCAGAACGACATCAGCGACCGGCTGATGCTGATGTCGCGGCAGTACGGCATCGAGCCCCAGCAGCTGATCCAGCTGCTGCAGCAGAACAATCAGCTGCCGGCGATGTTCGCCGACGTGCGTCGCGGCCTGGCCGTGGCCGCCGTCGTCGAGGCCGCCACGGTCACGGACACCGACGGCACCGCGATCGACACCACCGAGTTCTTCGGGTCGCCGAGCGATGCCGATGAGCTGGTCTCCGACATCGAGCTCGACACCGAGGTGGCGGAGTCCGCCGACGCCGAAGACGCCTCCGCCGAGGGTGACGCAGCCGACGACGAGTGAGCTGTGAGCGAAAGCGCATGTCTAGCGCGTGCGCCTCGCTGAGCGTTGGTTAGTGTCGGTGGCAACACACACGAGAAAGCAGGTACCCCGTCGTGGCTGAAATGCGTTCCGGGTCCATGGGCCTGAACCTCACCGACTCGGTCTACGAGCGGTTGCTGGCCGAGCGGATCATCTTCCTGGGCACCCAGGTGGACGACGACATCGCCAATCGGCTGTGCGCCCAGATCCTCCTGCTGGCCGCCGAGGATCCCACCAAGGACATCAACCTCTACATCAACTCGCCGGGCGGCTCGGTCAGCGCCGGCATGGCCATCTACGACACCATGGTGCTCGCGCCGTGCGATGTCGCGACCTACGCGATGGGGATGGCCGCGTCGATGGGTGAGTTCCTGCTCGCCGCCGGCACCAAGGGCAAGCGGTTCGCCCTGCCGCACGCGCGGATCATGATGCATCAGCCGTCGGCCGGCATCGGCGGCAGCGCGGCCGACATCGCCATCCAGGCCGAGCAGTACGCCCTGACCAAGAAGGAGATGAACCGGCTCAACGCCGAGTTCACCGGTCAGACCTTGGAGCGCATCGAGGCGGACGCCGACCGGGACCGGTGGTTCACCGCGCCGGAGGCTCTCGAGTACGGCTTCGTCGACCACATCATCACCCGTGCCCACCTCAACGGGAGTGCCTCATGAGCATGAATCCGCAAGCGCGCTACATCCTGCCGTCGTTCATCGAGCACTCCAGCTTCGGTGTCAAGGAGTCCAACCCGTACAACAAGCTGTTCGAGGAGCGCATCATCTTCCTCGGCGTGCAGGTGGACGACGCCTCGGCCAACGACATCATGGCGCAGCTGCTGGTGCTCGAGTCGCTGGATCCCGACCGCGACATCACCATGTACATCAACTCGCCGGGCGGTTCGTTCACGTCGCTGATGGCGATCTACGACACCATGCAGTACGTCCGCGCCGACATCCAGACCGTGTGCCTCGGGCAGGCCGCATCGGCCGCGGCGGTACTGCTGGCCGCGGGTACGCCCGGCAAGCGGATGGCGCTGCCCAACGCGCGCGTGCTGATCCACCAGCCGGCCGTCGGCGGTGCGATCCAGGGCCAGGTCTCCGATCTGGAGATCCAGGCCGCCGAGATCGAGCGCATGCGCACGCTGATGGACAGCACCCTGGCCCGCCACACCGGCAAGGACGCCGCGATCATCCGCAAGGACACCGACCGCGACAAGATCCTGACGGCCGAGGAAGCCAAGGACTACGGCATCATCGACACGGTCCTCGAGTACCGGAAGCTGTCCGCCCAGCGGGTCTGACGCTCGTTGATCTCAGGTGTTCCGACGCTCTGCCCGGACCTGCCGTCCGTATGTCGGCCCGTGGCGTCGACGTCCTGCGATATCCGAATAACGCCGACGACACACTCGGGCCACAGCTGCGCGTCGTGCAAGCCGTTGAGGGGCTCAGGGGCTATGTTTTGGCGACAGCCGAATACCACGGACGCTATTCCCCTTATCGCTCGCCCGTTCGCGCAATAAGCAGGTAGCGTCGAGAAGAGCAACTTCGAATATCAACCAGGCACACCAGAAGACCGGTCGGCGCACCGGCACAGGGAAGTAGGGACCTCACCACCATGGCGCGTATCGGAGACGGCGGTGACCTGCTGAAATGCTCGTTCTGTGGCAAGAGTCAGAAGCAGGTCAAGAAGCTCATCGCCGGCCCCGGCGTGTACATCTGCGACGAGTGCATCGACCTGTGCAACGAAATCATCGAAGAGGAGCTCGCTGACGCCGACGACGTCAAGCTCGACGAGCTGCCCAAGCCGGCCGAGATCCGCGAGTTCCTGGAGAGCTACGTCATCGGCCAGGACACCGCCAAGCGCACGCTGGCCGTCGCCGTCTACAACCACTACAAGCGCATCCAGGCCGGCGAGAAGGGCCGCGAATCGCGCTCCGCGGAGCCCGTGGAGCTGGCCAAGTCCAACATCCTGATGCTGGGCCCCACCGGCTGCGGCAAGACCTACCTGGCCCAGACGCTGGCCAAGATGCTCAACGTCCCGTTCGCCATCGCGGACGCCACGGCTCTGACCGAGGCCGGCTACGTCGGCGAGGACGTCGAGAACATTCTGCTCAAGCTGATCCAGGCCGCCGACTACGACGTCAAGCGCGCCGAGACGGGCATCATCTACATCGACGAGGTCGACAAGATCGCCCGCAAGAGCGAGAACCCGTCGATCACCCGCGACGTCTCCGGTGAGGGTGTGCAGCAGGCGCTGCTGAAGATCCTGGAGGGCACGCAGGCCTCGGTGCCGCCGCAGGGTGGCCGCAAGCATCCGCACCAGGAGTTCATCCAGATCGACACCACCAACGTGCTGTTCATCGTTGCGGGTGCGTTCGCGGGGCTGGAGAAGATCGTCTCCGACCGGATCGGCAAGCGCGGTCTGGGCTTCGGCGCCGAGGTGCACTCGAAGGCCGACATCGACACCGCTGATCACTTCGCGGAGGTCATGCCGGAGGACCTGATCAAGTTCGGGCTGATCCCGGAGTTCATCGGCCGCTTGCCGGTCGTGGCGTCGGTGACCAACCTGGACAAGGAATCGCTGGTGCAGATCCTGTCCACGCCGAAGAACGCTCTGGTGAAGCAGTACACCCGGCTGTTCGAGATGGACGGCGTGGAACTGGAGTTCACCGACGACGCGCTCGAGGCCATCGCCGACCAGGCCATCCATCGCGGCACCGGGGCCCGCGGGCTGCGCGCCATCATGGAGGAAGTCCTGCTGCCGGTGATGTACGACATCCCCAGCCGCGACGACGTCGCCAAGGTGGTCGTCACCAAGGAGACCGTGCAGGACAATGTGCTGCCGACGATCGTGCCGCGCAAGCCCTCGCGGTCCGAGCGCAGGGACAAGAGCGCGTAGCCCCCTCGGGATCGTCCCCGGGTCATCTGTTCTGCGGTCGCTGCGACGAAGTTCGAGTAACTACCGCACCCAGCGCAGAACAGATCCGGTTATTGCTTGACCCGGTCGCTGCGGCTGTAGATGTTCATCGAGTCCCCGCGCAAGAAGCCGACCAACGTCAGCCCGGACTGCGTGGCCAGATCCACCGCGAGTGACGACGGCGCAGACACCGCCGCCATGATCGCGATGCCGGCCATCACCGCCTTCTGGGTCAGTTCGAACGACGCCCGTCCGCTGACCATCAGCACCGACCCCGACAGCGGGATCCGGCCGCGTTCCAGCGCCCAGCCGATGACCTTGTCCACGGCGTTGTGCCGCCCGATGTCCTCGCGCGCCACCATGAGGTCGCCGCCGACGGTGAACAGACCCGCGGCGTGCAGGCCGCCGGTGCTGGCGAACACCTTCTGCGCGTCGCGCAGGCGCGCGGGCAGGGCCACCAGGGTGTCGGCCGCGACGACCGTCGGGTCGTCTCCGGGACAGTGCCGGCTGATGGTCGTCACGGCATCCAACGATGCCTTCCCGCAGATCCCGCACGACGACGTGGTGTAGAAATTGCGCCGCACATCCTCCTCGGGCATCGGCACACCGGGCGCCAGCGTCACGTCGAGCACGTTGTAGGTGTTTTGCAAGAGGCCCGAGCCGTCCGCGCCGCCGCTGGAACAGTAGCGCGCGGCGGCCACGTCGTCACGGTCGCCGATCACTCCCTCGGTCAGCAGGAAGCCCTGGGCCAGTTCGACATCGGCGCCCGGCGTGCGCATGGTGACGGTCAGCGGCGTGCCGTTGAGCCGGATCTCGAGGGGCTCCTCGACGGCCAGGGTCTCGGCCCGCTTGGTGGCGGTGTCCGCGGTGAGACGCGTCGCCCGCCGCCGTGCGGTCACCCGGCCCATGCGTGATCCAATCTGATCACCACCGCCTTGGACACCGGGGTATTCGATCTTTCGGCGGTGTGGTCCAGTGGGATCAGCGGGTTGGTTTCGGGGTAGTAGGCCGCCGCGTTGCCGACCGGCGTCGAATACGGCACCACCAGAAAGTCTTTCGCGCGCCGCTCCTCGACGTCACCGTCGGGGCCAGGGAACTCCGAGATCAGGTCCACCCGGTCGCCGGCAGCCAGCCCCAGGGCGCCGATGTCGTCGGGGTTGACGAACACCACCCGCCGGCCGCCCTTGACGCCGCGGTAGCGGTCATCGAGGCCGTAGATGGTGGTGTTGTACTGATCATGGCTGCGCAGCGTCTGCAGCACCAGCCGGCCCGGCGGCACCGGAACCCAGCTCAGTGGTTCGACGGAGAAGTTGGCCCGGCCGGTGTGGGTGGGGAATTCGCGCGCATCGCGCGGCGGGTGCGGCAGCTGGAACCCGTCGGGGTGGCGGACCCGGCTGTTGTAGTCGGCGCAGCCCGGCACCACGTCGGCGATGGCGTCGCGGATCGCGTCGTAGTCGGCGCAGAACCGCTCCCACGGCACCGGATGGGCAGTGCCGAGCACTCGCCGGGCCAGCTGGCACACGATGGCGACCTCGCTGCGCAGCTGATCGCTCGGGGGGTGCAGCCGGCCGCGCGACAGGTGCACCATCGACATCGAATCCTCAACGGAGACAAGCTGTTTACCGCCGGCTTGGATGTCCCGGTCGGTGCGACCCAGCGTCGGCAGGATGAGCGCGGTGCGACCGTGCACCAGATGGCTGCGGTTGAGCTTGGTGGAGATCTGCACCGTCAACGCGCAACTGCGCAGTGCGGCCTCGGTCACTTCGGTGTCGGGGGTCGCCGAGACGAAGTTGCCACCCATGCCGACGAACACCGACGCCCGCCCGTCGCGCATCGCGCGGATCGCGTCAACCGTGTCGTAGCCGTGCTTGCGGGGTGTCTGGATATCGAAGCGGGCGTCGAGGGCCGCATGGAACCGCTCGGGCATCTTCTCCCAGATGCCCATGGTGCGGTCGCCCTGGACGTTGGAGTGCCCGCGAACCGGGCAGACACCGGCGCCCGGCTTGCCGATCATGCCGCGCATCAGCAACAGGTTGGTCGCTTCGCCGATGGTGGCCACGGCATGGCGTTGCTGGGTCAGGCCCATCGCCCAGCACATCACCGTGCGCTGCGAGGTGATCAGCATGTCGGCCACCCGGCCCAGCTGTTCGCGCGTGATGCCCGTGGCCGTCGCGACAATGTCCAGATCGACTGCGCGCGTCTGTTTCTCGTATTCGTCGAATCCGGCGCAGTGCGCGTCGATGAAGGCGCGGTCGACCACCGTGCCCGGGGCGGCGTCGTCGGCCTCGAGCAGCAGGCGGCCCAGCCCGGCGAACAGTGCCATGTCGCCGCCGATGCGGATCTGGACGAACTCGTCGGCAATCGGCACGCCGTGGCCGACCACGCCGTGCACCTTCTGCGGGTCCTTGAACCGGATCAGGCCGGCCTCGGGCAGAGGATTGACGGCAATGATCTTGGCGCCGTTGGCCTTTGCCTTCTCCAGCACCGACAGCATTCGGGGGTGGTTGGTGCCGGGGTTCTGCCCGGCGATGACGATGCAGTCGGCATGTTCGAGGTCGAGCACCGTCACCGAGCCCTTGCCGATGCCGATCGACTCCGTCAGCGCGGTACCCGAGGATTCGTGACACATGTTCGAGCAGTCCGGCAGGTTGTTGGTGCCGTAGCTGCGGACGAACAACTGATACAGGAACGCAGCCTCGTTGCTGGTGCGTCCGGAGGTGTAGAAGCACGCCTCGTCCGGGGAGGCCAGCGCCTGCAGATGCTCGGCGATCAGATCGTAGGCGCGGTCCCAGTCGACGGGGCGGTAGTGCGTATCGCCGGACTCGAGCACCATCGGATGGGTCAGCCGGCCCTGCTGGGACAACCAGTACTCGGGCTTGGCGGCGAGTTCGGCCACCGAATGGCGGGCGAAGAACTCGGGCGTCACGGTGCGTTTGGTCGCCTCCTCGGCAACTGCCTTCGCGCCGTTCTCGCAGAACTCGGCGAGCTTGCGGCCACCGGGCTCCTCCGGCCACGCGCAGCCCGGGCAGTCGAAGCCGTGCCGCTGGTTCAGCCGGGACAGCGCCGCCACGGTGCGCACCGGCCCCATCTCGGTGACTCCGCGCTGCAACGCCACCATGACGGCGGTGACGCCGGCGGCGTCGCGTTCGGCGCCCGTAGCGGCTACGGCACGCTCGTCGAAGTCGGCGTCGATGTCCTGGTCGGGGTGGCGGCGACGGCCCATGTGATCAAGGGTATGCCCCGATACTGGGCCTGAGGCACCACGGCAGCCTTAGACAAGCTAAGATCTTCTCCATGAAGCGATCGTTGTCTGCGCTGACTGCCGTCCTGGCACTGTCCGTCATCACCCCCGCCACCGCGCACGCCGACGTCGACACCGATTTCCAGAACACGCTGCACACCTTCGGCATCTACGGCCAGCGCGACTTCAACGCGTGGATCGGCAAGCTGACCTGTGAACGCCTGAACCGCGGGGTCGACCACGACGCCTACGCGTCGCAGCATTTCGTCGCCAACCAGCTCGACCGGCATTCGACCGAGGCGCAGACGTGGCAGTTCCTCGGCCTCGCGATCGCCACATACTGCCCGGATCAGCTGCCGGTCCTGCAACGCGCATCCGTCAATTCCGGGTCCGCCGAGATTCCCAACTAGGAGTGACAACATGGTCCGCAAGCGCATGAGGATGACGATCGCCGCCGTGGCCGTCGGCGCCAGCGTCCTGGCCGTCCCCGGGGTCGCGTCCGCCGACGCCACCGACGACTACCCGATCCCGAACCGGATCCTCAAGACGCCGTGCACCGCGCAGCAGATCATGCTGGCCGCCCGCGATGTGGAGCCCATCTACTTCGAGCGCTACATGACCGACTACAAGAACAAGCCGGCCGCCGATCAGCAGGCCGCCCGCGACCGCATCAACTGGTTCTTCTCGCTGGATTACGCCGGCCGCCGGCAGTACTCCGAGAACACCGCCACCAATGCGTTCTTCGAGTCCATGGCGTGGCGCTGGCCCAACTGGGCGAAGCTGTTCTTCAACAACAAGGGCGTCGCCGCGCACACCACCGACGTGTGCCAGAACTACCCGGACGATCAGAACATCTGGAATTGGTGATCTGACTTCACCCTCCGATCTGTTCAGCGGTCAGTGCTGCTCTCTCAGATCTGTTCAGTGATCCGTGCGAAGAAGTGCGAGTAGCGGTCGCACAGAACGCTGAACAGATCAAGTGGTGACGCAGAGCAACAACTGGTGACGCAGATCAGGTGGTGACGGGTTCGGCTTCCGGTCGGGCCGGCTGCGCCGCGTGCGTACTGACCAACTGCGGCCACCAGAACCACCGCCCCAGCAGCGCCGCGATCGACGGCGTCATGAACGACCGGATCACCAGCGTGTCGAACAGCAGACCGATCGCGATCGTGGTGCCGACCTGCGCGATGACCCGCAGATCACTGATCGCCATGGTGGCCATGGTGAACGCGAACACCAGGCCCGCCGACGTCACCACCGAGCCCGAGCCGCCCATCGCGCGGATGATGCCCGTCTTGAGCCCGGCGTGGATCTCCTCCTTGAACCGCGCCACCAACAGCAGGTTGTAGTCGGATCCGACCGCCAGCAGGATGATGACCGACATGGCCAGCACCATCCAGTGCAGTGGATGGCCCAGCAGGTGCTGCCACAACAGCACCGACAGACCGAACGACGTCCCCAGCGACAGGACCACCGTGCCCACGATCACCGCCGAGGCGATCACCGCCCGGGTGATGATCAGCATGATGACGAAAATCAGTGCCAGGGCCGCGATTCCGGCGATCAGCAGGTCCCAGTTCGAGCCTTCCTGCATGTCCTTGAAGGTGGCCGCGGTGCCGCCGAGGTAGATCTTGCCGCCCTCGAGTGGGGTGCCCTTCATGGCTTCCTTGGCCGCGTGCAGGATCGGCTCGATCAGCGCGACGCCCTCGGGCGACATCGGGTCGCCCTCGTGGCTGATGATGAACCGCACGGCCTTGCCGTCCGGGGACAAGAACTGCTTCATCCCGTTCTTGAATTCGGGGTTCTCGAACGCCTCGGGCGGCAGGTAGAACGAGTCGTCGTTCTTCGACGCGTCGAACGCCTCACC
This sequence comes from Mycobacterium sp., assembly GCF_046330795.1. Lineage (GTDB taxonomy): Bacteria > Actinomycetota > Actinomycetes > Mycobacteriales > Mycobacteriaceae > Mycobacterium. Next base: position 868,168 of record NZ_JAXLSA010000002.1, read on the forward strand.
CATGGCAGATGAATTGTCCTGCATGGCTTTCAGCTGCTGCTGCATACCGTTCTGCGTCTGGTACATCGTCAGCATCATGGTCTTCATGGTCTTCATGGTGTCGACCATCTGGGGCATGAGCTTGACCATCTGCGGCATCAGGGTGTCCAGGCGCTCCATGTCCGGGAGCAGCTGCTGGATGTCATCGGTCATCGTGTCGATGCCGTCCAGGGTGTCGAAGATCGACCGGATCGCCCAGCAGGCCGGGATGTCGAAGCAGTGCGGTTCCCAGTAGAAGTAGTTGCGCATCGGCCGGAAGAAGTCGTCGAAATCGGCGATGTGGTCCCGCAATTCGGCGATGTCGAGCGTCATGCTCTTCATCTTGGTCACCATGCTGTGCGTGGTGGCGGCCATCTCCTCGGTGATGCCGTTCATCTTGTTCATCGTGTCGATGGTGGCCTGCATCTGGTCGGCCTGCTTCAGCATGTTGGCCATCGAGTTGTCCATGTACTTCTGGTTCATCTGCTGGGTGACACCCTGCATGCTGATCTGGAAGGGGATCGAGGTGTGCTCGATCGGGGTCCCCAGCGGCCGGGTGATGGCCTGCACCCGGGACACGCCGGGCACCCGGAAGATGGACTTGGCGATCTTGTCGATGACGAGGAAGTCGGCCGGGTTACGCATATCGTGATCGGTCTCGATCATCAGCAGCTCGGGGTTGAGCCGCGCCGACGAGAAGTGCCGGTCGGCCGCCGCGTAGCCGATATTGGCCGGGATGTCGTCGGGCAGGTAGTGCCGTTCGTTGTAGTCGGTCCGGTACCCCGGGATGGCCAGGAGGCCGACGAGGGCCAGGGCGATGGTTCCGATCAGGATCGGGCCGGGCCAGCGCACCACGACGGTGCCGACGCGCCGCCAGCCTCGGGTGCGCATCTTCCGTTTCGGGTCCAGGGCACCGAGCCTGCTGGCGACGGTGACGACGGCCGGGCCGAGGGTCAGCGCGGCGAGGATGATGACGAGCATGCCGATGGCCATCGGGATGCCGAGGGTCTGGAAATACGGCAGCCGGGTGAAGTGCAGGCAGAAGGTGGCGCCGGCGATGGTCAGGCCCGAGCCGAGCACGACGTGCGCGGTGCCGTGGAACATCGTGTAGTAGGCGGAATTCCGGTCCTCGCCGTGTTCACGGGCTTCCTGGTAACGACCGAACAGGAAGATGACGTAGTCCGTCGAGGCCGCGATCGCGACCATCGTGAGCAGGTTCACCGCGAAGGTCGACAGGCCGATGATCTCGAAGTGCGCCAGCGCGGCGACCACGCCGCGGGCCACCGCGAGCTCGATGCCCACCATCGCGATGGCCAGGAGGGTGGTGACGATGGACCGGTAGATCAGCAGCAGCATCAGCATGATGACGCCGAAGGTGATGGCGGTGATCAGCTTGAGGCTGCGGTCACCGGCGATGTGCATATCGGCCTGCAGTGCGGCCGGACCCGTGACGTAGGCCCGCACGCCGGGCGGTGCCGGGACGTCGGCGACGATCTTCTGCGCAGCTTCCACGGATTCGTTGGCCAGCGACTCGCCCTGGTTGCCGCTCAGATACACCTGGACGTAGGCGGCCTTTCCGTCGTTGCTCTGGGAGCCGGCGGCGGTGAGCGGGTCGCTCCAGAAATCCTGAACGTGCTCAACGTGTTTGGTGTCGGCGAGCAGGTTCTTGACGATCTCGGCGTAGTACTGGTGCGCCTCGTCGCCCAGCGGTTGCTCACCCTCCAGGACGATCATGACCGAGCTGTCGGAGTGGAACTCGTCGAACACGTGGCCGATGCGTTTCATCGCGATCACCGACGGTGCGTCCTGCGGACTCTGCGACACGGTGCGCTGCTGGCCGACGACCTCGAGCTGGGGGATCGTCACGTTGAGCACGACGGTGAGCGCGATCCAGCCCAGGATGATCGGGAGCGCCAGGTGACGGATCCAGCGGGGGATACCCTCGCCGCGCCGATGCCCGACGGGTTCGAGGACTGCTGCGGAGTGCGCCGAGCCGGCGTCGCCGGCGTTGGTCATGCGTTCTTCACCAGACAGAAGGTCTGGGCGTTCACACCGGAGGTGCTGTTCTCGTTCTTGACCACGTCGTCGACGGTGATGCGACAGCTGATGGTGTCGCCGTCACCCTGCGCGACGATGTTGGGCATGACGCCGGGGGCGGTGGTCGACAGTGTCAGCGACCACGGCAGAGTGGCGCCGTCGACGCGCTGGGGCTTGGCGTCCAGATCCAGGTAGTTGATGTCGGCGGTGGCGCCGGGAACACCGAAGATCTCGTACGTGACGACCTTGGGGTTGAACGGCTTGACGTCATCGTTGGCCGCGTAGGTGGTGCCCGAATTGAAGTCGTGGCCGAAATACCCCCGGACACGGACCACCAGGAACGTCGCGACGCCGAACACGACGAGGATGACGAGCGGAATCCAGAGCTTCTTCAAGACTTTGAACATCGCACTCTCCGCACCGTTGGTCTGTGACTCCGTCTCGCCCAGCCGTGCAATCAGCCGACTCCAGCAGATAGATTAGACCATATAACAGAGTTGCGTAGCCCCGCGCCCTCCCTGCCGGTGAGCGAGGTACGCAGGGACCGAAATGCGGGTGCGGCGCATCGACTGCCGGGCTTTGCACTCATGGTCAGCAGGTGCCGTCACACCGCCGCATCAACTGTGATCCACGCGATATCCGACGGTCCGAATGCGCTGGCGATGCCTCACGAAAGTTTGCTGTCGGATTCGCGCGTGCCGTCGGCCGCGGCGACTCCTGCTGGTGACGCGCACGTAACACTCTCGGAATCGAAGCTCTCTACCGTTGGCCGGTCGAAGTCAGGCCATGAACCGAAAATCGAGGAACCCCATGAGTGGAAACGCCGTCAGGCTGCAGGCGATCAACAACGTCGAGGGATACGTCCCGCCGGCGATCAGTTTCGTGCCGGGGGAGGCACCTGGCGAGATCTTCGGATCCAACGTCTTCACCAAGGCCGAGATGCAGCTGCGGCTGCCGAAATCGGTGTACAAGTCCGTCGTCGCGACCATCGAGAAGGGCGCCAAGCTGGACCCCGCGGTCGCCGACGCCGTCGCCTCGGCGATGAAGGACTGGGCGTTGTCCAAGGGCGCCACCCACTACGCGCACGTGTTCTACCCGATGACCGGGCTGACCGCCGAGAAGCACGACAGCTTCCTCGAGCCGGTGTCGGATGGCCAGACCCTGGCGGAGTTCGCCGGCAAGACCCTGATCCAGGGTGAACCGGACGCCTCCAGCTTCCCGTCGGGCGGTCTGCGCAGCACCTTCGAGGCGCGCGGCTACACCGGATGGGATGTCACCAGCCCGGCGTACATCCTGGAGAACCCCAACGGCAACACGCTCTGCATCCCAACGGTTTTCGTGTCGATGACCGGTGAGGCGCTGGACTACAAGACCCCGCTGCTGCGCAGCCAGCAGGCCATGGGCGCCCATGCCGAGCGCATCCTGAAGCTGTTCGGCCATACCGATCTGGCGAAGGTCGTGTCGTTCTGCGGGCCCGAGCAGGAGTACTTCCTGGTCGACCGGCACTTCTTCCTGGCACGCCCGGACCTGATCAACGCCGGTCGCACGCTGTTCGGCGCCAAGCCACCCAAGGGCCAGGAGTTCGACGACCACTACTTCGGCGCGGTGCCCGAACGGGTGCTGGGCTTCATGATGGACACCGAGCGCGAGCTGTTCAAGCTCGGCATCCCGGCCAAGACGCGGCACAACGAGGTTGCGCCGGGCCAGTTCGAGATCGCCCCGATGTTCGAGCGGGCCAATATCGCCGCGGACCATCAGCAGCTGCTGATGACGGTGTTCCGGACGATCGCCAAGAAGCACGGCATGGAGTGCCTGTTCCACGAGAAGCCGTTCGCCGGGGTCAACGGGTCGGGCAAGCACGTCAACTTCTCGGTGGGCAACGCCGATCTGGGTTCGCTGCTGGTGCCCGGTGACACCCCGCACGAGAATGCACAGTTCCTGGTGTTCTGCGCGGCGGTCATCCGCGCCGTGCACAAGTTCGCCGGCCTGCTGCGGGTGTCGGTGGCCTCTGCCACCAACGACCATCGCCTGGGTGCCAACGAGGCTCCGCCGGCCATCATCTCGATCTTCCTGGGCGACCAGCTCGCCGACGTATTCGAGCAGATCGCCAAGGGCGCGGCGACGTCGTCGAAGGGCAAGGGGTCGATGATCATCGGCGTCGATACCCTGCCGGTGCTGCCGACCGACCCGGGCGACCGCAACCGCACCAGCCCGTTCGCGTTCACCGGCAATAGGTTCGAGTTCCGTGCGCCCGGTTCGGGACAGACGATCAACGTGCCGATGATCGTCCTCAACACGATCATGGCCGACTCCCTGGACTACATGGCCAACATCCTGGAGAAGGCGGTCGAGGATGGCACCGATTTCGACGCGGCCGTGCAGCAGCTGCTCACCGACATCATCACCGAGCACGGCGCGGTGGTGTTCAACGGCGACGGATACTCCGACAACTGGCAGATCGAGGCGGCCTCCCGGGGACTGCCGAACTTCAAGACCACCCTGGACGCGCTGCCGGCACTGATCGCGCCGGAGTCCATCGCCTTGTTCGAGAAGTACGGGGTGTTCAACGAGCGTGAGCTGGAGAGCCGCTACGAGGTCCGGATGGAGCAGTACGCGCTGACCATCGCGGTCGAGGCCAAGCTGGCCCTCGAGATCGGGTCGACGGTCATCCTGCCGGCGGCGGTGCGCTACCAGACCGAGCTGGCGCAGAACGTCGCCACCCTCAAGGCGGCCGGGGTGGAGCCGGACACCTCGCTGCTGGAGATGGTTTCGGACCCGATCGCGGCGCTGACCAAGGCGCTGACATCGTTGCGGGTGGGTCTGAGCACGCATCTGGAATCGGCCTCCGACGAGGCGTTCCATTCCCGCGACGTGCTGCTGCCCGCTATGGAGGCGGTGCGGATGGCCGCCGACACCCTGGAAGGTGTTGTGGCCGATGACCTTTGGCCGTTGCCGACCTACCAGGAGATGCTCTACATCCTCTGAGGCCGGCGCACCCTTTGTCGCGAGCGTGCGCGTCGGTACGCGACACCCCGGTGTCCGCCGTACCAATGCGCACGCTCGCGGGCCACTGGTGGGTTACCACTCGCACGCGATGCCGTCGCCGTCACGGTCCTGCTTGGCGCGTGGGTTACCGTCGCCTCGAGACGGAAGCCGGGATGCTCACCCGTGCAGCGGCCAGAAGAGCGGAATCAACAACAGCGCCAACATCATCCAGCAGATCATGACAACCAGGCCGAGCCGCCAGTAGTCGCCGAACCGGTACCCGCCGGGGTTCATCACGATCAGGTTCGCCGGAGTGGCGATCGGTGTGAGCAGCGCGGCCGCCCCGGCCACGCACACCGTCATCAGCACCGGCTGCACCGAGATGCCGGTGTCGGCGGCGATGGTGAGGGCGATCGGGATGACGACGAGAACCGTGGCGACGTTCGAGATGAACTGTCCCAGCGCGGCCGTCAGGACGAACAGGATGACCAGGATCACCACCGGATGGGAACCATGGGCGACGTCGACGATCGGGCGGGCGACCAGTTCGGCGGCCCCGGTGGACGTGATTGCCGACGACAGCGGGATCAGGCCGGCGATCAGGATGAGGGTCTGCCAGGGGATGGCCCGGTAGCAGCGTTCCAGACTGACCGCACCCGTCACTACCATCGCGCCGGCGGCCAGGATTGCGGCCACGGCCGGGACCACGAGGCCGGACGCGAGCACGGTCACCATCGCGACCAGAATGCCGATGGCCCACAGAGCCTTCGGGCCCAGCGCGACGGTCTGGCGGCGCACGGCCTCGGTCGACTCGACCACCAGCAGGTCGTGCTGGTCGAGTCCGTCGATGGCCGCCCACGGGCCCTGGACGAGCAGCATGTCACCGGGTTCGAGGTCGGTGGTCCGCGCGCCACGGTCGGCGTTGTGCCGGCGGACCGACAGCACGGAGATGCCGCCGGGGGAGAGCATCCCCGGGAAGACGCGCCTGCCCACCCATTCCGACCTGGGCGGTATGACGACCTCGGCGGCACCTGATCCCCGGTTGATGAGGTTGTCGTGACCGATCCGGGTGATCCTGCTGGCCGACAGGAGATTTGCTTCCGCGAACGCCCGCACCTGCGGCTCGGCGCCCTCGACGACGAGGCTGTCGCCGGGGTTCAGAGCGTGGGTCGACGACGTCACCCGGCCCGAGTCGGTTTGTCCCGCGACGAGTATCAGGCCGGCTTCGGCGACCAGCTCGCCGGCCGGGGCGCCGCTCGACGACGAGTCGTCCGGCACTGTCACGCGCCAGAGCAGGTAGTCGGTGGTCCAGTGGTCGGCCAGGGTCCGTCGATAGTCGGTCAGATCGGCTGGGGCGTCCGTCGGGGTGCGCCGGGGCAACAGCCGTTCGCCGAGCAGCGCGCAGATGCCGACGGTCGCGATGGTCAGAGGGATGCCGATGAGTGCGAACTCGAAGAAACCGAAGCCGCCGGCGCCTGCCGTCTTGGAGGCGTCGTTGATGATGACGTTGACCGGGCTGCCGGTCAGGGTCAGCAGCGCGCCGGCGCTGCACGCGAACGCCAGGGGGATCAACACCCGCGACGGTGCCAGCCCGGCGCGGCGGGCGACGGCGATGGTCACCGGCAGCAGCGCCGCCGCGGCCCCGTTGACGGTGATCACGGCGCTGACGACGGCCCCGAGCGCCATCACGGTCGGCAGGGCGCGCCGATACGTGGTGCCGCTGAGGCGCGACAGCCGGGTGCTGATCCACGCGGTCACCCCGGTGGCGTCCAGCCCTTCGCTCACCACGAACAGCGCCGCGATGAACACGATGACGGAGTCGCCGAAACCACTGAACACCGTGCTGGTGTCGATCAGGCCGGTGAACAGCAGGGTCAGCGCGCAGCCCAGCGCGACAACCTCGACGGGCAACCGGTTCCAGATGAACAACACGACCGTCACCGCGAGGATCACCAGGCTCAGGGCCGCGTTCGACATGGCTAGCATCCTTGCTCATGACGGACGACTGGACCACCACGGCGGGTCTGAAGGAGATCGCGCGCACTCGCGGTGAACGCATCGACGGATGGCGGGCGCCGGTCGCGTTCGCCGTCGGGCACCTGGTGGACGGCTCGTGGGTGTTCCCGCATGTGAACAAACCGGGTGGCAGTCATGGACTCTCGGCGGTCCTGCTGGCGGAGGCGCTCGGATATTCCTCTGGCACAGCAGAATTCATGATGACCGACGATCAGCTGGCCGATGCGATCGCCCGGCTGGCGCCCGCCGAGGAAACACCTGGCATCCGGCACGCGAACCTCGAGGCGTGGCGGAAACTCGTCGGCGCGCCAGGGACGAAGGTGGCGGCGTTCATCGCCGATCTCGACGATCCACCTGCCGGGGCGGCCGACGTCGCGCTGCGGGCGCTGCTCTGATCCCTGCGGCGAGCGTGCACAGAAGTCCGACCGCAGCGGCGTGTCGGCGGGCCGACACGCCCGCTCGCGGACGGATTCAGGCGTCAGCCGTTCTGCGGGAAGCCGAGGTTGATGCCGCCGTGCGATGGATCCAGCCAGCGCGCGGTGATGGCCTTCTGGCGGGTGAAGAACTGCACACCGTCCATGCCGTGGGCGTGGCTGTCGCCGAACAGCGAGGCCTTCCAGCCGCCGAAGCTGTAGTACGCCATCGGGACCGGGATGGGCACGTTGATGCCGACCATTCCGACCTGGACCTCGTTCTGGAACCGTCGGGCGGCGCCGCCGTCGTTGGTGAAGATGGCGGTCCCGTTGCCGTAGGGGTTGGCGTTGATCAGTTCCATTGCCTCGTCATAGGTTTCGACGCGGACCACCGACAGGACGGGCCCGAAGATCTCGTCGGTGTAGACGCTCATCTCCGGCGTGACGTTGTCGAGCAGGGTCGGGCCCAGCCAGAAGCCATCCTGGCCACCGTCCGCCTGCACAGCGCGCCCGTCGACCACGACCTTCGCCCCGTCGGACTCACCGGCGTCGATGTAGGCGGCGACCTTGTCGCGGTGGGCCTTGGTGACCAGCGGGCCCATGTCGGCGTCCTTGGTGCCGTCGCCGGTGCGGATGGCGCGCGCCCGGTCGCTGATTTTGGCTACCAGCTCGTCGGCGATGGGGCCGACGGCCACGGCCGCGCTGATGGCCATGCAGCGTTCGCCCGCGGATCCGAAGCCGGCGTTGATCATGGCGTCGGCGGCCAGGTCGAGGTCGGCATCCGGCAGGATCACAGCGTGGTTCTTGGCGCCGCCGAGGGCCTGGACACGCTTGTCGTGGGCGGTGCCGGTGGCGTAGACGTACTGCGCGATCGGGGTGGAGCCGACGAAGGATACCGACTTCACCTTCGGGTTGACCAGCAGTTCGTCGACCGCGGTCTTGTCGCCCTGCAGGACGTTGAACACGCCGGCGGGCAGGCCCGCCTCGGCCCACAGGTCGGCCAGCCACAGCGAGGCCGACGGGTCCTTCTCCGAGGGCTTGAGCACCACGGTGTTGCCGGTCGCGATGGCGATGGGGAAGAACCACATCGGGACCATGGCGGGGAAATTGAACGGGGAGATGATGCCGACGACGCCGAGGGGCTGGCGGATGGAGTAGACGTCGACGTTGGTCGAGGCGTTCTCGGTGAAGCCACCCTTGAGCAGATGCGGTATGCCGCAGGCGAATTCGACGACCTCCTGGCCGCGGCTGACCTCGCCGAGGGCGTCGGACACCACCTTGCCGTGCTCGCTGGTGATGATCTCGGCCAGTTCGCCCTTGCGTTCGTTGAGCAGCTCACGGAACCGGAACAGTATCTGGGTCCGCTTGGTCAGCGAGGTGTCCCGCCAGGCCGGGAACGCTGCGGCCGCCGCGTCGATCACGGTGCGGGCGTCCTCGACCGAGGCCAGGGCGACCTGGCCGGTGACCTGTCCGGTGGCCGGGTTGGTCACCGGTGCCGTGACACCCGAATCCCCTTGGAAGGCAGTGTTGTTGAGCCAGTGGCTGATGGTGTTCGTCATTTCACTTTCCATATTTCTTGACGTAGTCGGACATGGTGGCCAATTGGTAGCGGGAGACTTCGTGGGCGTTCTCATCCTCGGCGAACACGCTCGAGACCATCACGGTGTCGGGGCGGTCGTAGAAGCCGATCTCGGCAAGGCCGGAGAAGAACTGGTCCCAGTCGACGTCGCCGTCGCCGATCTTGAGGTGCTGGTGGACGCGCACGGGGTTGCCCGGCGGGTTGGTGATGTAGCGCAGGCCGTGGCTGCGGTGGTGGTCCATGGTGTCGGCGACGTGCACCAGGCGCAGTTTGTCCCCGGCGGCCCGCATGATGTCCAGCATGTCAGTTCCCGTGTTGGCGCCCATATGGAACGTGTGGCAGGCGACGTACACCATGCCGATGTTGGGCGAGTTCACGCCGCGGATGATGCGGACGGCTTCCAGTCCGTCCTCGACGAAGTCGTCTGGGTGCGGGTCGATCCGGACGTCGATGCCTTCACGCTCGAAGATCGGCACGAGTTCCTCCATGGACCGGAAGAAGCACCGTTCGGACTCCTCGGCGCGTTCGGGTCGCCCCGAGAACTCGGTGTTGATGACGTTGACGCCCAGGTCCACGGTGATCTGGATGACGCGCTTCCAGTAGCGCACCGCGGCCTCGCGGGCGTCCTCGTCGGGACCCGACCAGCGCAGCACCGGCAGCACCGAGGCGATCCCGACCCCCGCGTCGGCGCAGGCCTTGCGGAACCTGGCCACCAGATCGTCGTCGGCGCGGGGATGGTTGAAGAACGGGATGAAGTCGCGGTGCGGGGTGAGTTGCAGGTACTCGTAGCCCAGATCGGCCACCAGTTGCGGGAATTCGAGCAACTCGTAGTCGTGGTGGAACGGTGTGGGATCCAGCGCGATCTTCATGGTCACGCTCCCTGGATCGAGTCGCGCGCGGCCATGGACACCTCGACCGGCAGGCCCGAGTGCAGCGATTGCACGCCGGCCTCGCAGACCGCGGCCGCGGCATAGCCGTCCCAGGCCGTCGGACCGTCTGTGTAATCGCCCTTGCCGGCACCAGTTGCTATCGCGTCGACCCAGCACTGGATCTCGGTGTCGTAGGCCTGGCCGAACCGCTCCTTGAAGCTCGGGGTGATGGTGCCGCCCCACACGCCCGGGGCGCGCTTGGCGACCAGCCCGACGTCCAGACCGATGAACGCCGACCCCCGCTCGGCCACCAGTTCGGTGCGCACCTCGTAGGCCACCCCGGTGGTGACGAACAGCTCGACATCGACGTGCCGGCCCGAAGCGGTCTTGAAAATGGCGATCTGTGGGTCGGAAAGGCCTTCGGCGGCAAGCGAGTTCGGTGTCGGGGTGATGACCTGGATCGAGGTGATCTCCTCGCCGAGGAGGAACCGGGTGACGTCGACCTCGTGCACCAGCGAGTCCTTCACCGTCATCGCGCTGTCGAAGTGCGGCGGGACCGACGGATTGCGGTGCACACAGTGCAGCACCAGCGGATGGCCAAGCTCGCCGCTGTCGATCAACGACTTCAGTTGGGCGTACTCGTGATCGAACCGGCGCATGAAACCCACCTGGATCAACCGCTTTCCGAGTTCGGCCTCGCGGCGCACCACCTCGAGGGAGGTCTCCACGTCGGTGGTCAGCGGCTTCTCGCACAGCACCGGTTTGCCGTGCTCGAGGCAGGCCAGCAGTTGCTTCTCGTGCGTGGGGCCGGGGGTGGCCAACAGCACCGCATCGACGTCGGGGTCGGCGATGGCGTCCAGCGGGTCCGCGATCGCCCGGCACCCGGGAATGCCTGCGGCGATCTGCTCGGCCTTCTCGGCGAGGTAGTCGTTGACGACGGCCACCCGGGCCCCGGAGATGCGTGAATTGATGCGTGCGACGTGATCGGCGCCCATCATGCCGACGCCCAGGACGGCGATACGCAAATCGGACATTGTGTTCAGCTCCTCTGATTCGTCAGAACGTGACTGCCGGGATGCCACACGAACCCAGATAGCTGCGGGTGCGCTTGGCGATGGGCAGGGGGGCATCGACCTCGCACGGGTACATGTCCTGCTCGACGATCGCGAACACATCGATACCGAGCTTCTCGATCTCGGCGAGCAGTGGCGGCATCTCCGGGATGCCGAGCGGGGGTTCGATCATGGCACCCAGCTTGACGGCCTCGCCGAACGGCAGGTCCTCGGCCTCGACCTTGGCCCGCACCTCGGGGTCGACCTGCTTGAGGTGCAGATAGCCGATGCGCTCGGGCGCCCGACGAATGATCGCGATGTTGTCGCCGCCGCAGTAGGAGATGTGGCCGGTGTCCAGGCACAGGTTCACGAATTCGCCATCGGTGCCGTCCAGGAACCGGTAGACGTTCTCCTCGGTGTCGACGTGGCTGTCGGCGTGCGGATGGTATTGCGCACGCACGCCGTACTTCTCGTACATGGCCCGGCCCAGTTCGTTCATGCCCTGCGTCTTCTGGCGCCACTGTTCGGCGGTGAGGTTGCGGTCCTCGAGCACCGCGCCGGTGGAGGGGTCGCGCCACATCTCCGGGATGACCACCACGTGCTTACCGCCAACGGCCGCAGTCAGTTTCGCGACATCCTCGATCTGCTTCCACACCGAGTTCCACGCGTCATCCCCACGCGTCCCGGACTGGTGCAGGTGCTCGAACACCGTGCCGGCCGAGAGCTTCAGGTTGCGGGAGCCGAGTTCGTCGAGCAGCTTCTCGGGGTCGGTGGGCAGATAGCCGTACGGGCCGAGCTCGATCCACTGATAGCCGGAGGCGGCCACCTCGTCGAGGAAGCGGGTGTAGGGCGTCTGATTCGGGTCGTCGGGAAACCACACGCCCCACGAGTCGGGGGCGGACCCAACGAGAATTGACGGCATGGTGCTCCTCTACTAGCGGTCGGACGGATTGATCAGGGGACGCTGGACCTTCTTCCAGTCCGCGTAGCGCTGGTGGGCCTGCTGGGTGGAGTCCAACGTGGATTCCTGGCTCACCGGTACGTCCCACCAGGAGTGGCTGTCGGGGGCGTAGATCAGCGGATCGGTCTCCACGTGGATCACGGTGGTGCGGTCGGAGGCCTTGGCCACCTTGACCGCATCGGCGAACTCGGCGGCGGTGGCCACCTTGATGACGTCGGCGCCCAGGCTGGCCGCGTTGGCCGCCAGGTCGATCGGCAGCTTGTCCCCGTCGAGTCGGCCGTCGGCGCCGCGGTACCGGTACGACGTGCCAAAGCGCTGCGAGCCCAGGGACTCGGAAAGCCCGCCGATGGAAGCGAATCCATGATTCTGCACCAGAACGGGAATCACCTTGACGCCCTCCTGGACGGCGGTCACCAGTTCGGTGGCCATCATCAGGTACGAGCCGTCGCCGACCATGATGAACACGTCGCGATCGGGTGCGGCCATCCGCACGCCGATGCCGCCGGCGATCTCGTATCCCATGCACGAGTAGCCGTATTCGACGTGATAGCCCTTGCGGTCGCGGGTGCGCCACATCTTGTGCAGATCACCGGGCATGGACCCGGCTGCGCACACCACCACGTCGCGGGGATCCGACAGGGTGTTCACCAGTCCGATCACCTGGTTCTGATTCAGCTGGGTGCCGTCTTCGGTGGCGTCGACCTGATAGGCGCGAGTGACGGTATCGTCCCACTCCGTAGCCAGTTCGCCAACCCGAGAACGGTATTCGTCGCTGACCGCGTACCCGCCCAGAGTGACGTCCAGAGCTTCCAAGGCCTCGCGGGCGTCGGCGACGACGCTGATGCCACCCTGCTTGACCGAGTCCAGCGACGCGACGTTGATGTTGACGAACCGGACGTCGGGGTTGTTGAACGCGGTCCGCGACGCCGAGGTGAAATCGCTGTAGCGGGTACCGATCCCGATCACGACATCGGCCTCGGCCGCCAGGGTGTTGGCCGCCGTGGTGCCCGTGGAACCGATGGCGCCCACCGACTGCGGGTGGTCGTAGGGCAGCGAGCCCTTGCCGGCCTGACTCTCGCCGACCGGGATGCCGGTCCGGGTGGCCAGCGCGGCCAGGGCTTCTTCGGCAACGGAGTAGTGCACACCACCGCCGGCGATGATCAGCGGCTTGGCTGCCGATGCGATCACCTCGGCCGCCCGGGCGATCACCGATCGCTCGGGCAGGGGGCGTGCGACGTGCCAGGTCCGCTCGGCGAACAGCGACACCGGCCAGTCATGGGCCTCCGCCTGGACGTCCTGCGGAATCGACACGGTCGCTGTTCCCGTCTCGACGGGGTCGGTCAGCACCCGCATGGCGCCCAGCAGCGCCGCCGGCAGTTGTTCGGGCCGCCATACCCGGTCGAAGTAGCG